>CAVZHN010000004.1:0-270246 GCA_963775095.1 uncultured Alphaproteobacteria bacterium | reverse complement strand
CTCGAACCCCCACTCCTTTTGGGAACTCGATTTTGAGTCGAGCGCGTCTACCATTCCGCCACACGGGCCAACGGAAAAAGCGGCTTAAAGGCCCGCTCTTGCGCCGTCAACCGGAAAGGGCGACAAGGCCCCCGATGATCCGGATCACCGATTCCATAGCCATTGACGAGCGCGACATTGCCGAAAGCTTTGTCCGCGCCTCAGGGCCGGGAGGCCAGAACGTCAACAAGGTGGCAACCGCCGTCGAGTTGCGCTTTGACGTAGGCGGAGCCTTCCTGCCGGACGACCTCAAGGCCAGGCTCAAGACCATCGCCGGCCGGTTGCTGACCCAGGATGGCGTGCTGGTGATCACGTCGCAGGAGCACCGCTCGCAAGAGCGCAATCGCGAAACCGCCCTGGCAAAGCTCGTCCATATGCTGCGCAAGGCCGCCGTCAGGCCCATCCGCCGCATCAAGACCAGGCCCACCAAGGCCTCCAAGACCCGCCGCCTCGAGTCCAAGGCGCGGCGCTCGCAAACCAAGAAGCTGCGCAACCCGCGGCCAAACTTCGAGTAGAACAATGCTCCGCAAACTTTATGACTGGACCCTGTCGCTGGCCGCCCGCAAATCGGCGGAGGTATGGCTTGCCGTTATCGCCTTCATCGAAAGCTCGGTCTTCCTGGTGCCAGCCGACGTGCTGTTCCTGCCGATGACCCTGGCACGGCCGGCCCGCGCCTATCGCTATGCCGCGGTGGCGACCATCGCCTCGACGCTTGGCGGCATCGCCGGATATTTTCTGGGCCTCCTCGCCTATGAGGCTGTGGCCAAACCTGTGCTCGAATTCTACGGCAAGTTCGACGACTTTGAAGCGCTCCGCGCCTGCACCGGCGAAGACACGCTGCTGGTGCTGCTCGTCACCTCGGGTCTCGCCCATTTGCCGCCCATCAAAGTGGTGACCATCCTCGCCGGCGTCGTGCAGGTCAGCTTTCTGTTCTTCGTGGTCTCCTGCATCCTGGCCCGCGGTGCCCGGTTCTTTGCCCTCGGCTGGGCCTTGCGGCGCTACGGCGAACCGATCAGGGACTTCATCGAGAAACGTCTTGGCCTCATTGCCGCCGCTTGTGCCGCCATATTGGTGGCGCTCTATCTCGCCATAAAATATCTCGGAAGCTCCGGAGCCTTGACCGCATGCTGAGTTCATTAACGCCCCGCAACACCTTGCTGGTCATCGCCGCCGTAGCCTTCGCCACCATCGCTGGCGCATGGATTTTCGAATATGCGGGCTTCGCCCCCTGTGACCTCTGCCTCAAGCAGCGTTGGGCCTACTACGCCGCCATTCCATTGTCGCTGCTGCTGCTTGCCCTGCCATCGGGCCCAATGCGTCTGGGACTATATGCGCTGGCCATCCTGTGGCTCGCCAGCATGGTGTTCGGCATCTATCATTCCGGCGTCGAGTGGAAATGGTGGGAAGGTCCGACGACTTGTGCCCAAGGTGGCGGCCTCACCGGTGAATTGCCTGACCTGACGAAGCCCGTGGTCCTCTGCACCGAAGCGGCCATCCGCATTTTCGGATTGTCGCTGGCCGGTTGGAATGCGGTGATCTCGCTGGCCCTCGCCATCCTGGCGCTGCGTGGCGCGCGTGCTTACGGATCGAGTTCCGTATCCCAGTAAAGATAGTCCTGCCAGCTGTCGTGCAGATAGTTGGGTGGGAATAGCCGGCCATTGCTATGCAGCTGCGACACTGTTGGGCGCACCGGCTTGTGCGCCGGATGCATGTGGATCTGGTGCGGCAGGTATCCGCCCTTCAGCAGGTTGCACGGCGAACATGCGGTGACGACATTTTCCCACGTCGTATGCCCGCCCTTGGAACGCGGCGTCACGTGGTCGAACGTAAGGTCGTCGTGGTCGCCGCAATACTGGCAGGTGAACCGGTCGCGCAGGAACACATTGAACCGGGTGAAGGCCGGCGTGCGCGACGGCCTGACATAGGTCTTGAGTGAGACGACACTTGGCAGGCGGAACTCGAAGGTTGGGCTGCGCACCACCCGGTCATATTCCGAAACGATGTTCACGCGATCAAGGAACACCGCCTTGATCGTATCCTGCCAGCACCACAGCGACAGCGGATAGTAGCTCAACGGCCGGAAGTCGGCGTTAAGTACCAGGGCCGGACAGGCTTCCGGCGTGATCGCTCCGTTTTGCACGTTCATCACTCGGTTTCGTAACTTAGCGCGCGTTCCAGCGAAATGGAACCATTTCGCCGATTAGAACTCGCGCCAGATCCATAGTCTGTGCCTGTTCTTATCGCAAAACCGCTACGCACTTTTGCGGAACATGCACGAGAATCATACTATATCTTGTAAGGCAGTTCTGTGAAGGGGTTCAGCCGACCTTCTGGCTCATGCCCTTGATCCCCCGGTAGTGGCTCCACAGCAGCCTTGCCGCCACCGCGCGATAGGGCCGCCAAGGCTCGGCGAGCGCCATCATCTGCCGGCCCTGCGGCCGTTCGGCCAGACCCAGCAGGTGCTGGGCCGCAAGTTCAAGGGCGAGGTCACCCACCGGCCAGGCATCGGCCCGGCCCATCGCCGCCAACAAATAGATCATCGCCGTCCAGCGTCCGATTCCGGTTATGGCAGTCAGTTGGCCGATGACATGTTCATCCCGATGTTGATGGAGGTCGGCGGGATCGAGCGAACCATCGGCGACCGCCATGGCGATGGCCTTGAAACACCGGGCCTTGGCTCCTGAAAGCCCAAGTCCCATCAGCGTTGTCTGGCGCTTTCTGGCAATGATCTTGGCATCGAAAGGGTGAAGCGCCTGTTCCACCCGGCCCCAGATGGCCTCGCCGGCCTTGATAGAAATCAACTGATCGGTGACAATGCGCAACAGCCCTTCAAGGCCATCGGCCGATCGCCGCAGCGGCGGCAGGCCATGGGCGGCGATGACAGCTGCAAATCGCGGCTCCACTTTTATGAGTGCCGCCACACCTTCGGCGATATCGGCTTCGGTTTCCAGCACGCGCATGCTGCTGTTTGACCTTTTGCGCCGGAAGCCGCAAGAGCGGGAGCATGAGTCAGCCAGTGTTCCGCTTCGCGCCCAGCGCCAATGGCAGGCTGCACCTGGGCCACGCCTATTCCGCACTTCTCAATGCGCAAATGGCGCGGGAAGCCGGGGGCCGCCTGCTGATCCGCATTGAAGATACCGACCAGACCCGCTGCACGCCTGAGCTTGCCGGCCTCGCCCTCGACGACCTCGCCTGGCTGGGGCTCACCTGGGAACAGCCGGTGCGGGTGCAGAGCCAGCACTTCGCCGACTATGACGCCAGTCTCGAAAAGCTTTGGGCGATGGCGGCGATCTATCCCTGCTTTTGCTCGCGAACCGAGGCAGCGGCGACGGCTCTCGACTCGAGCGATCCCGACAATCAGAAGCACTATGGCGGCAGGTGCCGCCATATCTCACGGGAAAAAGCTGAGGCCCGCATCGCCAGCGGCGCCACCCATGGCTGGCGCATTGACATGGCGCGCTTCGGCGACGCCCAGGCTTCCGCCTGGGGCGACATGATGATCGCCAAGCAGAAGGTTGGATCGAGCTATCACATCGCCGTCGTCACCGACGATGCCCTGCAGGGCATCACCCATGTGGTGCGCGGCAAGGACATCGAGGCGGCCACGCCCGTGCACATGTTGTTGCAACGCCTGCTCGGGCTTCCAACGCCGCACTATCTTCACCACGATCTCATTGCCGATGAGGGCGGAACCAAACTTTCGAAAAGTCTCAAGAGCCAATCGCTCGCCGCATTGCGCGAAGGCGGCGTGACACCAGCCGACATTCGAAAGCGGCTGGGATTCTGAAAAACATTGCGCAGAACAACCGCGAAAGAAAACATCCCATGCCGTCATTCCGGCGAAAGCCGGAACCCAGGCTTTCAAACGACGGAGCGGCTGCAAGTCTGGGTCCCGGCTTTCGCCGGGATGACGTCAGGATTGTGAGTAGGTTCAAACCAGTGAAGCGCTAGAAATCCGAGGCGATGCCGTTCTTCTCCCAATCGCCGAAGCGCGTGGGTTCCGGCCCCTTGGGGCCGTTCACCTCGGTGGGGAGCGCTGCCGCCTTCGCCGCCTTGCGGCGCTGTTCGGCCTCGGCAAGCGCCCGTCGGGCTTCCGGGCTCAATTGCTTTTCGGTCATGATACTTGTTCCAGCGGTGATTGATGCGCATATGATCAGCCGTTACGGGGTAATCAAGGAGTTTCGGACACCCATGAACACCATGCGCACCGGACTGCTGCTGGCCGGCCTCACCGGCCTGTTCATGGCGGTTGGTTATCTGCTTGGCCGCGAGGCCGGCATGGTCATGGCTTTCGTCATCGCCGCCGGCATGAACCTCTTCGCCTATTGGAACGCCGACAAGATGGTGCTGCGCATGCATGGTGCAAAGCCTGTGGACCGCGCTGCCGCTCCGGACTTCTATGACCTGGTGGAAGAACTGACCCGGCGCGCCAACCTGCCGATGCCCAAAGTCTATCTCATGGACAACCCGCAACCCAATGCCTTCGCCACCGGGCGCAATCCCCAGAACGCCGCCGTGGCTGCCACCACTGGTTTGCTCGCCACACTGAACCGCGACGAGATCGCCGGCGTCATGGCCCATGAACTCGCCCACATCCAGAACCGCGACACGCTGGTAATGACCATGACAGCGACGCTCGCCGGCGCCATTTCCATGCTCGCCAATTTCGGCATGTTCTTTGGTGGCCGCGACCGCAACAATCCCTTGGGAGCCATCGGCACCATTGCCCTCATCATTCTCGCACCCTTGGCCGCCATGGTCGTTCAGATGGCCATCAGCCGCACCCGCGAATATGGCGCCGACCGCGGCGGGGCGGAGATTTCCGGAAACCCCATGGCGCTGGCCTCGGCGCTGGCCAAGATTTCCGGTGCTGCCCACCACATCGAAAACCATGCCGCCGAAAGAAACCCGGCGACGGCGCATCTGTTCATCATCAATCCCTTGTCGGGAAAGCGCATGGACAATCTGTTCTCGACCCACCCGGCAACCGAAAACCGCGTCGCCGCCCTTCAGTCCATGGCCCAGGAGATGGGCGCTGCCCATCACGGGGGCGGCGGGCCGTGGGCCGGACAACCAGCCAAGGCAGAGCGCGGGCCATGGGGCTGATTGCATAGGGCTGATTGATCGTGAATGAAGAAAAAGACGGCTTCGCCGCCCGCGCCATGGCGGTTGAGGCGCTGGGCGGAGTCCTCAATCACGGACTGGCTTTCGATGACGCTCTTGATGACCCCAGTGACCTTGATCCCCGCGACCGGTCCTTCGTCTTGGCCATCGTCCTGACCACACTCCGCCACAAGGAAGCGCTCGATACTTTGCTGGCGCAGTTTCTGTCGAAACCTTTGCCCAAGAAGTCGGGGAACACCGCGGCCATCCTGCTCACCTCGGCGGCCCAGCTCCTTTATCTCGATGCGCCAGCCTATGCGGTGATCGACACCGCCGTGACACTTGCCAAGCGCGACCGTAACGCCATGCATTTCTCTGGCCTCGTCAATGCCGTGCTGCGCAAGGTGGCGGCCGATGGCAAAGCGAGGCTCGCCGCAATTCCGCCCGCCGTAGCGCCCTGGCTGCAGGCGCGCTGGGTAATGGCCCATGGCGCCGAAGAGGCGCGGGCTTTGGCGGCAGCCAGCCTCATGCAGGCGCCGCTCGATATCACCGTGAAATCCGATCCGGCATTGTGGGCCGAACGGCTTGGCGGCGCGGCACTGCCCACCGGCACCGTGCGCCTCGAGGGATCGCACCCAGCCGTCGGCGAGCTTGGCGGATTCGCCGATGGTGAATGGTGGATTCAGGACGCCGCTTCGGCTGTCCCGGCAAGACTGCTGCATGACATTGCTGGAAAATCAGTGCTCGATCTCTGTGCCGCTCCGGGTGGCAAGACCCTGCAGCTCGCTGCGATGGGCGCCGTCGTCACGGCGGTTGATACCTCGGAAAAGCGCCTGCAGCGGGTGACCGAGAACCTTGCACGCACCAAATTATCGGCCGCGACGGTCTGTGCCGATGCTCTCACCTACAGCCCGGCGTCGGCTTTCGATGCGGTGCTGCTCGATGCGCCCTGTTCGGCAACCGGCACGATCCGCCGCCACCCCGATCTGCCCTATCTCAAATCATCGCGGCAGATCGGCGAGCTGGTGACCCTCCAGCGCAACCTGCTGACCCGGGCTTCGGCCTTTGTGAAGCCCGGTGGCCTGCTGATCTATTGCACGTGCTCGCTCGAGGCCGAGGAAGGTATCGGCCAGATCACCAAGTTCCTGCTGAAGCGCCCGGAATATGAGATTGCTCCAATTGCCTCGGGCGAAGCTGGGCTCGAGCCCCACATGATCACCGGCGAGGGCTACTTCCGCAGCCTCCCCACCATGACCATCGGCGGCACGCGTGGCCTCGATGGCTTCTTTGCAGCACGGCTGCGCCGCCGTTAGCACTTCGTTAACCATGGCCTCGGCAATCTGGCCGCCCCCACCAGTCGGAGATCCCGGACGCGCCATGGCCGGCAGCAACGCCGCATATGCCCATATTCCGCATCTTCTGCGCCGCGCCCTGCTGCCGTTCCTGGCGGCAGCCGGAAAGTGGTTCGGTGCCGACTCCCTGCCGCTTGCCGGTCACCTGGCCGACCTGCCATGTCTTGAAAGCGGTGACGCCGGAAGGGCCCGCCAGATCTATGGCGGCCAGTCGCCCGTGGATTTTTCATGCCTTGACGATCTCGCCGCCACCGGCCTCGATCTCTATCGCGTCTTCGCCCGTAAACTGGTGCGCGCCGCCAATGGCCACAGCGAGCGCCGTGACATGCACGCCATTGCATCGCGGCTCCTGGCACTCAGCCGCAACGGCGAATTTCTTCTTGAAGGTGCGGGCGAGGATTTTCGCGGCCTGTTGCTTGGCCGCGTCGCCGCCGACATTCGCCGCCTGACAAGAACCAAGGTTCGCTCGGCCGATCAGGCCGTGTTGCAGACAACGGCGGTGCTCGCCGCGACGGTTTGCTTTGGCGGCCCCGAACGCCTGCGCGATGAAGCCGCAGCACGCCTCGCTGCGGCGGCCAATGCCATCATACTTGCCGACGGCGGCCACGTCAGCCGCATGCCCTCCCGGCTCATTGCAACACTGGCACTTCTGGTTCCGCTTCGCCGCTTGCTGGCGGCCCGGCGCATTGACATGCCGCAACCCTTGACCGCCGCAATCGAGCGCGCATTGCCCGTCCTCGGCATGCTCTGCCATGGCGATGGCGGCTTGAGCCTCCTGCAGGGTGGCAGCCGCACAAATCAAGCGCTTGCCCATGCGCTCCTCGCCGAAACCGCAAGCAACGGCCGTCCCCAACTGATCGCCAGGCAGATGGGCTTTGCCCGGTTGAGCCTGGGTTCCGCGACGGTGCTCATCGATTGCGGAACCGGCGGTTGCTGTGACGGCGCATTGGGATTCGAGTTTTCCGATGGCAACCACCGTATTGTTGGCCCCTGTGGTTTTCCGGAACACGCGCCAGCAGCGTGGATGGCGGCGGCGGCCCGCCGGGCGGCCCAGTCCAGCCTGACATTTGAAGCACCACCCCTGCGGAATTCATCTCCTGCCGAAGTCGTCGGTGCCGAGGTCATCACCTCGCCGCACGGCCAGTTGTTCAAGGGCCATTCGGCTCTGCGTCCAACAGCCTCCCGGTGGTGCCACCATCGTGAAATTTTCCTGTCTGCCGATGGCACCGATCTGCGCGGTGAAGACTGCTTGTCGTTTGGCGGAAATTCCGTGGTGGCGGCGGCGGCACATTCGCCGTGCGCTTCCATCTCCACCCCACGGTGGCGGCGAGATTAGCCGATGCCGATGGTCCGATCTTGCTGAGCCTTCCCAATGGCGCGGTCTGGCAGTTCTCGGCCAAGGGCGGCAATCTGTCGCTTGAGGACAGCGTCTTCCTGGCAACCGGCGGAGCCCCGAAATCCACCCGGCAAATCGTCATTCGCGGCATCTCCGGCACGGGCGCTGTTGTGAATTGGGCCTTCCGCCGCCATCAGCCGGTGGCCGCCTGATCTTTACCGGTTGAAACCACCACGCGGCATGCTATCGGGCGCCGGCGACCAGCACCTTCAGGATAGACCATGGACCAGCCCATTCGCCGCGCCCTCATTTCCGTGTCCGACAAGACCGGCCTTATCGGTCTGGCGCGCCAACTGGCAAACCACGGCGTGGAGATTGTCTCGACCGGCGGCACCGCGGCGAGCCTTAAGGCCGAAGGCATCGCCGTCACCGATGTTTCCGCCGTCACCGGTTTTCCGGAAATCATGGATGGCCGGGTGAAAACCCTTCATCCCAAAATCCATGGCGGCCTGCTTGCGGTGCGGGGCAATGGCGAGCACGACAAGGCGCGAGAAATCCACGGCATTGCCAACATTGATCTACTGGTGGTCAATCTCTATCCCTTTGAAGAGACTGTCGCCAAGGGTGCGGCCTTCGGCGAAGTGATCGAGAATATCGATGTCGGCGGCCCCGCCATGATTCGCGCCGCCGCCAAGAACCATGAGAGCGTCACCGTCGTTGTCTCGCCCGCCGACTACCCGCGCATTCTCGACGAAATGGCATCGCATGGCGGCGCCACCACCGCCAGATTTCGCCGCGAACTGGCGCACAAGGCATTCGCCCGCACATCAGCCTATGATGGCGCGATTTCCAATTGGCTGGGTGCCGTGGTTGATAACGCTGAAGGCAAGGCCGAGGGCTTCCCGCGCACCTTCACCGTGCAGTTCAGCAAGGCGCAAAGCCTGCGTTATGGCGAAAACCCCCATCAGCAGGCGGCCTTCTATGTGTCGCGACATGGCAGCGAAGCGTCGATCGCCAGCGCAACGCAGTTGCAAGGCAAGGAACTCAGCTACAACAACATAGCCGATGCCGATGCCGCACTCGAATGCGTGCAGGCCTTCACTGGCAGCCCCGCTTGCGTGATCGTCAAACATGCCAACCCCTGCGGCGTGGCCGAGGCCTCTTCGCTGCTTGCCGCTTACGACCGCGCCTACCTCACCGATCCGGAATCGGCCTTCGGTGGCATCATTGCCTTCAACCGGGAACTCGATGCCGAAACCGCCAAGGCGATCGTCTCACGGCAGTTCGTCGAAGTAATCGTGGCGCCCGCCATTGCGGCCGGCGTTGCCGAGATCATCGCCGCCAAGGAAAACGTCCGCTTGCTCACCTGCGGTGCCCTGCCCGAAAGCCAGATGCCAAGGCTTGACTACAAAAAGGTGACGGGTGGCCTGCTGGTGCAGGACGCCGATGTTGACCTGCTCAAGGAAACCCGCGTCGTCACCAGGCGGCAACCCACTGAACGCTGAAATGGCCGATCTGCTGTTCGCCTGGAAGGTTGCCAAATTCGTGAAGTCCAACGCCATCGTCTATGCCAGGGACCGCGCCACCATCGGCATTGGCGCCGGGCAGATGAGCCGGGTGAATTCCTCGCGCATCGCCGTCATCAAAGCCGAAATGGCGAAACTTGAAGTCAAGGGTTCGGTGGTGGCGTCCGATGCCTTTTTCCCGTTCGCCGACGGCCTTGTGCAGGCCGCTGAAGCCGGTGCCACGGCGGTGATCCAGCCCGGCGGTTCGCTCCGCGATGCCGAGGTGATCGCCGCCGCCGACGACAGGGGCCTCGCCATGATTTTCACTGGCATGCGCCATTTCCGGCATTAAACTGTATCCGCTCAACAGGAGGCACCCATGCTGGTAACCACCACCCATTCCGTCGAAGGCCGCCGCATCACCGACTACAAGGGCCTTGTCGCCGGCGAGGCCATTCTCGGCGCCAACATGTTCCGCGATCTCTTCGCTTCGATCCGCGACATCGTCGGCGGCCGCTCCGGCGCCTACGAGAAAGTGCTGAACGATGCCCGTCAGACGGCAATCGGCGACATGACCGACCAGGCCGCGAGGCTGGGCGGCAACGCCGTGATCGGTGTTGATATCGACTACGAAACCATCGGCGCCAGCGGCAGCATGCTGATGGTCTCGGCCACCGGCACCGCGGTTGTTATCGAATAGGCATCTTCATTGTCCTTCCCCGCCAAAAAGGCGTTGGGGAAAAGGTCAAGTGGAGCCCCACGCCATCTCTCCATCGGCGGGCTTGACCCGCCGAACCAGACTTCCGGGAGCCAAATCGTTGAAACACTGGGTGGCCGGGTCAAGCCCGGCCATGGAGAGTTGAAGAATACTTGCCCGATGATGTTCAGCTGGACCAGTAATGCGTGACATTGGGATTTGATGAGGGGAATTGTTTCGAGGAGGCGGCAGAGGGGGCCTAAGGGCCGCCTCCTCGAACAAAACGTCAGTCCGGAGATTCAGTCCGGATGTCCTTGCGGCGCATCTGGATCGAAGTGCGAGTTCCGAATCACATTTGACGACATGGACACCATACCCGGCTTGGGCCGTGGTTCTGTGACCAACATCACAGTTGCCCAGAAGAGCGATCACGATTTTGTGAACAGTCCTGACGCAAGGTGCCGCTGGCAGTTTCGCCACCAGGATTGAGATGGCCCCCAATGAAGCATCGGGTTTCCGGCGAATTCGGCGAGCGACTGTTCACCATTGTTGCCCTGGCGCTGGCGGTGGTCAGCGGCGGATTTGGCGGCCTGATGGTGGTCAGGCTCGAACGGATGGAAAACCCGCCGGATATGATGGGGTTGGATTTCTCCAGTCTCCGGGATGATGCCGCTGCCGACCCGATCCAAACCGGCACCATAGGCCGCCGTCAACTTCCGGCATCACCATCGCAGCGCCGTGAGGCCGCGGTCACCGGCCGCCCCCAGAACATCGATTTCCGTCTGCTGTCGGTCGTCGATGGCGTGGCATTCGTCGAGGTCCAGGGGCCAAATGGCAACGAACTGTGGCCGGTGAATGTGGGAGAAACACTTCCCGGCGCCGGGCAGGTCATCGCCATTGATCGTGACGCCGATCGCTGGCGTATCCGCACCACACTCATGACGATCAGCGGACAACCTCAATAGAGGCCGCGCAGCAGCCGGTCGATGTAGTCGCGTTCGATGCGCGGCAATTCTGGCGTGTTGGCGCGTGAGCGCAGCATCTCGAGAATCTCCTGGGCCCGGCGGATCGCCAGTTCCGACGGCAGCACATCGCGATCCGGGCCAAAATCCTCGGCCCGGTTGGGCATTGGCCGACCCAGCGGGTCGACATCATCGCCCCGCGCCTGGCCGTGTTCGCCCTGCGAGCCCTGTTCGCCCTGGCCCTGCTGGATCATTTGTTGCACCAGACCCTGCGCCCCCTCGCGCAATTTGGACAATGCTTCGCCCTCCTTGCCAAGCGAACCTTCACGGTCACTCTCTCGCAGCGCCCCTTCGGCGTCCTTCATGGCCTGGCCCGCTTCGCCGAGCGATTCCGGTCCCTGCATGCCCTGTTGGCCCAACTGGTCGAGCATCTCCTGCAACATCTGGGCGATGCCCTGCTGCCGGTCACCAAGGCCGTCAGGACTGATTTGTTGGCCCTGCTGATCTCCCTGCTGCCCCGGCTCACCCTCGCCCGGTTCCGGCAGGCGCTGCGTGTCGTCCATGAGACCCTGTTGCCGGCGCATCATTTCCGAGAGCTGGTCAAGCATTTGCGAAAGCGGATTGTCGCCCTGCTGGCCTTGCTGCCGCTGTTGGCCCATCTGCAGATTGCGCAAGATCTGATCGAGCTGTGACAGCATCTGCCGCGCCGCCTCGTTGGCGCCGCTCTTCGACAGCTTCTCGATGGTATCGAGCATCTTCTGCAGGTCCTGGGGCGAGATCATCTGCCCCTGCTGGTTTTGGCGCTGCATCTGGCCGTTCTGCATGCGCTTCATCTGTTCGGCCATCAGCGACTGCATGTAGCGGTCCATGGCGCCGCGCAGCTTGTCCATGAGTTCCTGAATTTTTTCCGGTGGCGCCCCTTCGGCAAGGGCCCGCTCCAGGGCATCGCGCAGCGCCTGCAGCTCGGCCCTGGCGTCGGCCAGCGTGCCGTCTTCGACATTTACCGCAATCTGCCACAGGGCTTCGACCGCCAAGCGGATGTCGCCGTCGTCAACGGCGTTGTCGATGCGCGAAACCACCGTGGCAATGGCGATATGGGTGCCCGAAGTTTCGATCAGATCCTTCGGATAAGTAAGGATCGCCTGCAGCATCTTGGAAACCTCGGGGCTCTTGTCGGCATCGAGGATCAGCGCCTTGCGCTGCTCGATAAGGGCCCGTGCCAGGGGCTTCATGAACAGGCGTTCCGGCAGCTTGATGCGCTTGACTTCGCTCTGCGTGACATGACCGGCGGCATCACGGGCATCAAGAGTGAGATCAACCATGAAGCCGGCCCACGGATGCGCCGTAAGGTCGGTGGTCGCCTTGCCGTCTTCCGCCTTCGGCGTTGCCTTCTTCAGGCGCACCGGAAACTTTGGGGCATCATACAGGAAGATGCCATTGGCTTCGAAGCCCAGCCCATCCTCCTGCTCGTCGGACAATGATATTTCCGAGGAAAGTCCGGTCACGCCATAATCGTCGGCAAGCTTCCAGAAGGCCGTCAGCGCCCCCGAGGCGTCGGACTCCGGCTCCTTTGTCCATGCCACGGTTGGCGGAATGTCGGGGATCACCGTCACCCGCCAGCTCGCCAGTTCGCGATTACCGTCCATCACCTTGACCAGCACCGGCCGGGCAATCTTGGTCTCCGACTGGTACAGGCCATCGGCGGTTTTTTCCGTGGGCGCCAGGCCGATGACCGGCTTGGCATCGGGCCCATCGTCAAGCTCATGAAATGACAGTGCCGGATTCAATCCGCCGTTGACCCGCAACACCAGGGTCGAATTCTCGGGCACCACGATATCCGGCTCGGTCTTCAGCCGCTCGATTGTCGCCGCACTGGTCAGAACCATCGGCGGCTTGCCGGTATAGCCAGGGGGCTTCAACCAGGCATCGATGGTGACCACCGAAGCTTCGGCCACCGAGCCGGGCCGCAGCGTTTCCGCCAAATTGGTGCGCGGGTCACCCTGCCCCAGGAAGAAGCTCGCAACCAGCGCCAGCGCCACCGGCACCCGCAAGGCCCGGGGATCGAGGTCGCGCCACCACGAGCGCGGCGGCGATACTGAAAGTGATTCGACACCTCGGAGCTGGCGCACCCGGTGCTCCTGCCACAGGGCGGCGGTGCGTTCATCGGGCTCGGCTTCGGCCAGCCTGTCGTTGATCGTGCCGACCGGGCGGTGAATAAGCCCCGCCGAAACTTCGAGATGACGAATGGCGTCGTCACGCGACGGCCATTTGACTGCAAACGCGGCGCGCATCGACCACACGTAAGCGCCCACAAACACCGCCACCGCGCCATAGCGAGCGATCGGCGGCAGCATCGGCAACAATCCGGAAACCACCAGCACCGCCATGGCGCCGAGAATAAGCATCGGCCACAGCAGTGCCGCCCACAGGCGTTCAAGCCCCAGCGCCAGGCGGGCGAGGCCGATTTTCCGTTCCAGTGTCCGTGGTGCGGCAGCTGTCATCTTGACCAGCATCCTAGCACAGAACGGCCAAATTATGCCTTTTCCGCCCGTTCACTTTTCCGCCAGTCCTTAACCCTGCCACGAGGCCAGCCGGTCGAGGCCAATGAGCTCCTCATAACTCTGGCGCGGCCTGACCAGCGACCAGTTTCCGTCCTTGACCAGAACTTCGGCAATCAATGGCCTGGTATTGTAGGTTCCCGACTGCACCGCGCCATAGGCCCCCGCCGTCATGGTGGCGATCAGGTCGCCGGGTTGAAGCTCGGGAAGCTTGCGGGCATGGGCCAGATAATCGCCGGTTTCACACACAGGGCCAACGACATCGGCCACCATGGTGGTGGCGCTCAGCGGTTGCTTCACCGCCATGATCTCGTGAAAGGCGTCGTACAGCGTCGGGCGGATCAGATCGTTCATCGCCGCGTCCTGAATGACGAAGTGCTTCTCGATCCCGCGCTTCACAGAGATGACGCGCGATACCAGGATGCCGGCATTGCCGCTGATCATCCGCCCCGGCTCAAGCACATATTTCAGTCCCAAATGGCCCAGCGTGCGCTTGACCATTGCGGCATATTCGTCGGGGTGCGGCGGCACGTCATTGGTGCCGCGGTAGGGCACGCCCAATCCGCCGCCGAGATCGAGGTGGCGGATGTTGTGGCCCGCAGCCTTGAGTGTGACCGCAAGTTCGGCCATCAACCTGAAAGCTTTTTCGAAAGGTTCGAGCTCGGTAATCTGGCTGCCGATATGCATGTCGATGCCGGCGACATCGATCGCCCCAAGTTCAGCGGCGCGGGCATAGACAGCGGGGGCGCGGGCATAGGACACGCCGAACTTGTTCTCGGCCTTGCCGGTGGTGATCTTGTGATGGGTCTTGGCGTCGACATCGGGGTTCACACGGATTGACACCGTGGCCCGCTGACCGGTGCGCAATGCTACGGAAGAAAGAAGCTCCAGTTCTTCTTCCGATTCGACATTGAAGCAGGCAATGCCTTCCTTCAATGCAAAAGCCATTTCCCGTGCCGTCTTGCCGACGCCGGAGAACACGATCTTGCGGGCCGGAACTCCTGCGGCAAGCGCCCGGCGCAACTCGCCTTCCGAGACGACATCCATGCCAGCCCCCAGCGCCGCCATGGTCTTGATCACCGCCTGGTTGGAATTGGCCTTCATGGCATAACACAGCAGATGATCGCTGCCGGCAAAGGCCTCGGCCATCACCTTGTAGTGGCGCTCCAGCGTCGCCGTCGAATAGACATAGAACGGTGTGCCCACCTCGTCGGCCAGCACCTCAAGGTTCACGTCTTCGGCATGCAGAACGCCGTCCCGGTAGGCAAAATGATGCATGCTATTGGCTCTGTTCCGCAGGCTCTTCCGGCGCCACCGGATCGCCCTTCACGCCGCAGGCGGTGAGGGCGAGGGCGATGAGCAGCAGTGTTACAATCCGCTTCATGATCTCTTGTCCTTTGCCAGTATGCCGAGCCAGCGCTTTGCCTCGCGCTTGACGTTCGCCGGGGCCGTGCCCCCAAAGCTCGTCCGCGAGGCGACCGAGGCTTCGACGGTCAGCACCTTGTACACGTCCTTGGTGATGCGCTTTTCGATTTTCTGCATGTCGGCGAGCGAAAGCTCCGGCAGGTCGCAAGCCTTCTTCTCGGCCAGCGCCACCAGGCTTCCCGTCACATGATGGGCATCGCGGAACGGCATCTTCAGTGTACGGACCAGCCAGTCGGCCAAGATCCGTCGCCGTCGAGAAGCCGGAAGCCGCCGCCTTGCGCATTTCTTCCACATTCGGCACCATGTCCTTCACCATGCCGGTCATGGCGGCAATCGCCAGCGACAGGTGATCGAAGGCATCGAAGGCCGGTTCCTTGTCTTCCTGCATGTCCTTGGAATAGGTGAGCGGCAGGCCCTTCATGACGACGAGCAGTGCGGTAAGCGCCCCCAGGATGCGCCCCGGTTTGGCACGCACCAGTTCGGCGGCGTCGGGGTTCCTTTTCTGCGGCATGATCGACGAGCCCGTGGTGAACTTGTCCGACAGCTTCACGAAACGGAACTGCGCCGTCGACCAGATGACGATCTCCTCGGCAAGACCTGCGACAGATGTGTGGAACAGATGGCGCAGCACGCTCAGCGTCTCCAGCACAAAGTCGCGGTCGGCCACCGTATCGAGCGAATTGCGCGTCAGCCGGTCAAAACCCAATGCCTTCGCCGTATCATGCCGGTCAATGGGAAACGACGTGCCCGCCAGCGCCGCCGCCCCCAGTGGGTTTTCATTCATGCGCCTGCGGGCATCCGCCAGCCTTGAACGGTCACGGGCCAGCATTTCGACATAGGCAAGGAGGTGGTGGCCGAAGGTGACGGGCTGAGCCACTTGCAAATGCGTGAAGCCCGGCATGATGGTGGCGGCATGCTGAAGCGCCTTTTCGGCCAGCGCCCGCTGCAGGTCCAGCAACTGGGTATCGATATGGTCGATCACCCCGCGCACATAAAGCCGGAAGTCGAGCGCCACCTGATCGTTGCGCGAGCGCCCCGTGTGCAGCCTGCCGGCAGCGGGACCAATCAACTCCTTGAGACGCGACTCGACATTCAAGTGAATATCCTCAAGCGCCCGCGAAAACGTGAACGTGCCGGCCTCGATCTCGGCTTGCACGGCGTCGAGCCCGCGCCTAATTGCTTGGGCATCGGACTTCGAGATGATGCCCTTCCGCGCCAGCATCGCCGCATGGGCCTTCGAGCCAGCGATATCCTGGGCGTAGAGGCGCTTGTCGAAGCCGATCGAGGCGTTGATCTCTTCCATGATCGCGTCCGGCCCCGAAGCGAACCTGCCGCCCCACATCTTGTTGGTCACAAATACGTCTCCGTCCATGGTCAAGAACGCGCCAATGACTCAGAAAAAGAACCTGCTGGTCCTCATTGTCCTTGCAGCGCTTGCCGGTATTGCTGGCATTTACGGGTTTCAGCCCCCGGAAAGCAAGATTGATCCCGCCCCCGTGGCGGTCGAAGGCGAGGGCCTCAAGCCCTATGCCACGGGAGCGCTCGCCGCCCTGCTGGTGAAGAAGGAGCGGGTGGCGCCCGCTGGCATTGTGTTCAAAACCGGCGACGGCAAGGACGTCAAACTCGAAGACTGGAAAGGCCGGGTGGTGCTGGTCAACCTGTGGGCCACCTGGTGCGGGCCGTGCCGCAAGGAAATGCCGGCGCTGAACGAACTCCAGAAACAATTGGGCTCGAAAGATTTTGAAGTAGTGGCGATCAGCGTCGACCTGAAGGGTGCCGAGGCCTCGGCGGCGTTTCTCAAGGAAACCGGCGTTGATGCCCTCGCCCTCTACATCGATCCCAAGGTCACACTGCTGAACCTGTTCCAGGCCCCCGGCCTCCCCGTCACCATCCTCATCGACCGCCAGGGCCGCGAAGCCGCAAGGCTGGTCGGCCCGGCCGAATGGGCCAGCCCGGAGGCGATTGCGCTGATCAAGGCGGCGATGGCGGAGTAGCGGCGGAAACCTCGCCCGCAGGTCAAAATCAACCTGCCGTCTTAAGCTCACTTTAAACAAGATAACCTATCCCGGAAGGCCAAATTCGAGTGAGGTCGTCATGCGTCAAGTTTGGTTAACGGCAGTGTTTCTGGGGCTGGCCACCGCGCCCGCCTATGCCTACATCGATCCCGTCACCGGCAGCGTGCTGATCCAGGGCCTGATCGGCGGCGCCGCGGCGATTCTCGCCAGCATCCGCAGCGTGCGCGAGAAGGTCCTTGGTTTCTTCACCCGCAGGAAATCCGAACATCTGGGCGCGGATGCAGACGTCAAGAACTGACGGCGTCGTGCAGAGGGATTCCGGATCGTTTCGCGATCCGGGCGGCTATGTCTTCGTTTCCGGCAATGACGTTGTCCGGACCGTGAACGCACCCGCTGCCGCGACCTTTGCGGCGCTCCAGACGAGCGGCTTGCTTGACAGCCTTCCGGCCAGGGGATTGCTGATCAATTCCGAGGTCCTCGATGCTCAGCCGAAGGCGCTCGCCAACTATGCCGGCGCGCGCGGCGAAATTCCGCACTTGCTGATCAGGCACCCGCGCGTGCCGTTCATAAGCTATCCCTATGAATGGGTGTTCTCGCAACTGAAAGACGCGGCAATCGCCCATCTCGACCTGCAGCTTGCGGCCCTCGAGCAGGGTTTCGAACTTTCCGACGCCACGGCCTACAACATGCAGTTCCTGGGCGGGAAACCGGTTCACATCGATGTTCTTTCCTTGCGGTCCTATCACGACGGCAAGCCGTGGGCCGGCTACAACCAGTTCTGCAGGCAGTTTTTGCTGCCGCTGCTGATCGAAGCCTGGGCCGGCGTGAATTTTCAGAAGCTCTATCGCGGCGGCATCGAAGGCATCACATTCGACGATGCGCTGGCCATCCTGCCCAAGCGCCGTCTGTTCACCAGCCCAACCGGCCTGCTTCACGTCTACTTGCATGGCAAGACCGTCGCGAGGGCGTCGTCCTCGACAACGGCGGCCGGCAAGGCCAAGCCGGTACCCAAGGCGAGCTACCGGGCGATCCTCGAACAATTGCGCAGTTTCATTCACGGCCTCGAATCGAAACGGCGCCCCACCAGCTATTGGCAGGACTATGCCTCAATCAACAGTTACACCGACGAGATGCGCGAGACGAAGCTTGGCTTCGTGCGCGATTGGGCGGCGCGTCACCGCCCGGCCTTGATTTTCGACATCGGCGGCAATTCCGGCGACTATTCGCAGGCGGCAATCGACGGCGGCGCCGGCGCTGCGGTGGTGCTCGACAACGATATCGATTCGCTTGAACACTGCTACCGTCAGCGTACCCGTCCGCACGGGGCCATATTGCCGGTGTTCATGAACCTGGCCGATCCCACACCGGGCATGGGCTGGCGCCAGTCCGAGCGCAAGGGACTGGACCGCCGCGCCACCGCCGACGGGCTGATTGCACTGGCCGTCATTCACCACATGGTCATCCGCGGAAACCTGCCGCTCGACGATGCCGTGGACTGGCTGATCGGCATGGCGCCATCGGGCGTGATCGAATTCGTTCCCAAGCGCGATCCCATGGTGGCCCAGCTGCTGCAGGCCCGCGAGGACATTTTCCCCGACTATAACACCGAGTCGTTCCGCGCCGCCGTGGGGCGGCGGGCCCGCATTACCGGCGAGCACGAGTTCCACGAAAACGGCCGGCTGATCGTCAGCTACGAGCGCTAGCCATGCCTGGCCGTAACTTGCGAATCCTGCTTTTAACGGTCCTGTTCGCGGCCTTCCCGTCCGCCCAGTTGATGGACATGGGTTATTCCATCGCCAGCCTGGAGGTTCTTGCGGTCACGGCGATCTTTGCGATCGCCGGGTTGCTGTTGGGCCTCGTCATCTCTCGGCAGACGCTTCTGTACTCCGCCGTGCTTGCGCTGGCGCTGGCGATCTTCGCGTCGGTCTACTGGATTTTCGACCCTAGAATGGAAATGCTTGCAACCGTCGTGGCGGTGCTCGCCGTACCGCTGATTATCAAGCGCTACGAACAAGCGGTCCTGCCGGGTGCATTGGCTTTTTTCCTGTTTTGGTCGGTCTCCCTGATATTCCAGCCCGCCAAGTTGCTGATCACCCCGCCGTTGCCTGAGCCAGCAGCTACCGCATCGGCCGGGCCTCCGCCGTTCATCCACATCATTCTCGATGAGCAGATGTCGCCGTTGACGCTTCCGGACTCCATTCCGCCCGGCCACCCGGCCAATGACCTGCTGAAGTCCTACCTCGACAGGGGGTTTGACATTCATGCGCGAGCCACCTCGTCATCCGAAGACACGCGCGCCTCGATTAGTGCGTTGATGAGCCTTGAGAATGACATGAGCAATCATGCGCGGACAGCCGGGCCCTATACCTGGAGCATCGTCAAAAACGCCGAGGAAATCGCTCTGACCACTGCCGGATACCGCATCGTCGGACTGCAGAGTGACTACTTGAATTTCTGCACCGACAGCCCGTCGGCCTCCTGCCATACGCACACCCGCGCCGATTCCCTGCAGGCCATGTCCAAGCCGGAGCTCGGCAGCTTGTTCAGGATCGGCGTGGCGTTCCTGGCTCTCGACGAGGCGTTCGAAGCCCCCCGCAGCGTGCGGGCATTCCTGTTCTACACCGGCCTCAAGAGATACCTCGCCAGATTTGTTCCACCCCGCTATTTCGAGCGCTTCTCGCGTTCGGCGGCGATGATCGATATCTTGGCTGACGTAAAGCGGACCGTGGCGATGTCAGGTCCCGGCCAAGCCTACATACTGCACATCATGCTTCCGCATTTCCCCTATCTGCTGGATGCCGATTGCAACGTGAAACCGGTTGCCATGTGGCGTTCGCCGCCGCGCTATGACAGGCTGGGAAACCGCCAGTCGGTTTACCAGGCCTACTGGGATCAAAGCGTCTGCGCCAACCGGCAGGTCTTGGAGCTTGTGGATAAGGTCCTGTCGGCGCCGTTTGGTCAAAGCGCCATCATCATGGTCCATGGCGATCATGGGTCGCGCTTCGGGCGCAAGACCGATGACGCCGACATGCTGGAAAATCGCCAAACGCTTCTTGCTGTCAAAACACCGGCAACAACCGGAAGACTTTTCGAGGAAGAAGTTTCCCTGCAACTGCAATTCGCCGAGCAGTTCCGGGCGGCGATTGCGCAAGAAGCGAAGTCTGCCGCCTACCGCGTCGGCACCGGCTTCTCGCCGCGGTAATCATAGAACCCGCGATTGGTCTTGCGTCCGAGCCAGCCGGCTTCGACGTATTTCACCAGCAACGGGCAGGGCCGGTATTTCGAGTCGGCCAGGCCCTCATAAAGCACCTGCATCACCGACAGACACGTATCGAGACCGATGAAATCGGCAAGCTCCAGGGGCCCCATCGGATGGCGGGCGCCGAGCTTCATGGCGGTGTCGATCGCCTCAACGCCGCCCACCCCTTCATACAGCGTGTAAACAGCCTCGTTGATCATCGGCAACAAAATGCGGTTGACGATGAAGGCCGGAAAATCCTCGGAGACGGCGATGGTCTTGTTGAGCTTGAGGACGAATTCCTTGACCACTGAAAAGGTCGGCTCATCGGTGGCGATGCCGCGGATGAGTTCGACCAGTTCCATCACCGGCACCGGATTCATGAAGTGAATGCCCATGAATTTTTCTGGCCGGTCGGTGGCGGCGGCCAGCCTGGTGATAGAAATCGACGAGGTGTTGGAGCCGACGAGCGCCCCTTCCTTCAAATGCGGGCACAGCGCCTGATAGATCTTGCGCTTGATCTGTTCGTCTTCAACCGCACTCTCGATCACCAGATCATAGTCACCGAAGCCTTCATAACCCGGCACCTGGGCGATGCGCGACAATGCGCCTTCGCGCTGCGCCTCGGTCATCTTGCCGGACTTCACCCGCCTGGCCATGTTACCATTGATGGTGGCCAGCCCCGCCTGAATGCGGTCCTTGCTGACGTCGTTCAGCCCCACCTCGAAACCGGCCTCGGCGCACACCTGCGCGATGCCATTACCCATTTGCCCGGCGCCAATCACGCCGACTTTCCTGATTTCCATAGTCCTGCCCGCCTTCAAAAGCCGGGGGAGCCTATATCGCGCCCAAGTCTTGGGCAAGCATCATTTCGCAGGTGCAATATAACCTCTTTGGGGGGTAGGCCAAACAGGTCGTTCAGCGCCTAGCAACCGGGTGGGATAGCTGCCGGTCGGCCTCGGCAATTTCAGCAACCACCGCGGCAAAGGCTGGGCGGTGCAGCAGGTCGTCATACCACCGGGTCAAGTTGTTGCGATGGCCAATGGCCGGGCCGCCGAGCCGGATGGCATAGTGAACCATCATGAAGGTGGCGATATCGGCCACCGAAAATGCGCCGCAGAGAAATTCCCGCCCTGCAAGTTTGGCATCAAGGCGGCGATGGTTGGCATCGATCAGCGGCTCGGCCGTCGCGGCCTCGACCTCCTGGCGGGCGCGCACGCCAGTGTCCGCCGGTGGCTCGGTACGAAACATCAGCGTACGGACGGGTGCCAACAGGACTTCGTCGGCTTCCAGTTCCAACTGACGGCACGAAGCCCGGGCTTTCGGCTCCTGCGGATAAAGCGCTGGTGCCGGATAGGCGTCTTCGAGATACTCGATAATGACCGTCGAATCGTAGAGTGTCACATCGCCGTCCACCAGCACCGGCACCTGGCCCTTGGGATTGGCCGCCAGCACTGCCGCGTGCTTGGGGCGATAGCCTTCGGTCTGGGTGAACGCCACCATGGTGCGGGTGAAGGCCAGGCCCTTTTCGGCAAGGGCGATTTCAACTTTGCGGGCAAACAAACTCAAGGGGCCGGAATAGAGATGCATGATGCGTGGTACTCCGGCCCCTTGTCTGGTCTTGTCAGCAGCGGCTACTTCCCGAGCTTCGCCAGTTCGGCGTCAAATTCAGGGACGGCGGTGAACAGGTCGGCCACCAGTCCGAGATCGGCCACCTGGAAGATCGGCGCTTCCTCGTCCTTGTTGATGGCGACGATGATCTTCGAATCCTTCATGCCGGCGAGATGCTGGATGGCGCCGGAAATGCCGACGGCGATGTAGAGATCGGGCGCCACCACTTTGCCGGTCTGGCCGACCTGATAGTCGTTCGGCACATATCCGGCATCGACGGCGGCGCGCGACGCGCCGACCGCGGCATTGAGCTTTTTCGCAACTGATTCCAGCAGCTTGAAATTGTCGCCATTCTGCATGCCGCGGCCACCCGAGACGATGACCTTGGCGGACGTGAGTTCCGGCCGGTCGGACTTCGACAGGTTCTCGCTCTGGTAGGAGGAAAGCCCCGGATCGGCGGCGCCATTCACTTTCTCGACAGCAGCCGAACCGCCTTCCCCGGTCGCTGCAAACGACGCGGTGCGCACCGTGATGACTTTCTTGCCGTCGGTCGATTGTACGGTCTGCACGGCGTTTCCGGCATAGATCAGGCGCACGAAGGTGTCGCCCGAGACGACGTCGGAAATATCCGAAATCTGCATGACATCGAGGAGAGCGGCAACCCGCGGCATGTAATTCTTGCCGTTGGTAGTCGCCGCCGCGACGAGATGCTCATAAGCACCGGCCAAAGCCACGATTGTCGCCGCCATGGGTTCGGCCACCGGGCGCTCGAGTGCCGCACTTTCAATGTGCAGCACCTTTTTCACACCGGCCAATTTGGCGGCTTGCGCTGCGGCGCCTCCGGCGTTGTGCCCGGCCACCAGCACATGCACGTCTCCGCCCATCTTGGCTGAGGCCGTGAGAGCCTTGTGGGTGGCGTCCTTGAGAGACCCATTGTCGTGTTCGGCGATGAGGAGGACGGCCATCAGATTGCTCCCGCTTCCTTGAGTTTGGCGACAAGTTCGGCGGGTGATTTCACCTTGACACCGGCAAGACGCTTCGGTGGATCTTCGGTCTTGACCACCTTGAGGCGCGGTTTCACATCGGCGCCGAAGTCGGCCGGCGATTTTTCATCGAGCGGCTTCTTCTTGGCCTTCATGATGTTGGGAAGCGACGCATAGCGCGGCTGGTTCAAGCGCAAATCGGTGGTCACGATCAGCGGCATCTTGACCTTCAGCGTCTGCAACCCGCCGTCGATTTCGCGAGTGATGGTGGCTTCGCCCGAACCGGGCTCGAGCTTTGAACACGCCGTAGCCTGGGCCCAGCCCAGAAGGGCCGCCAGCATCTGGCCGGTCTGATTGCAATCATCATCGATCGCCTGCTTGCCGAGGATGACGATGTCGGGCTTCTCGGCCTCGACCACGCCCTTCAGGATCTTGGCCACACCCAGCGGCTCGACATAGTCGTCATGCTTCACCAGAATGGCCCGGTCGGCGCCCATGGCAAGGGCCGTGCGCAGTGTCTCCTGGGACTGGGCCGGGCCCACGGTCACGGCAATCACCTCGGTGGCCTTGCCTTGTTCCTTGAGGCGCACCGCTTCCTCGACGCCGATTTCGTCGAAGGGGTTCATCGACATCTTCACATTGGCCAGTTCGACACCCGAACCATCGGCCTTCACCCGGATCTTGACGTTGTAATCGACGACCCGCTTTACAGCGACCAGGACTTTCATTGTAACCCTCGTTTGAAATTGCGGCGGAACCTAGTGAGGGGCGCGCCTCCAAGTCAATTCCGGGACCGTCATTGGCCAGCCAATTGCGACGTTTTGCGCCTACTTGGCCATGCGGATCATCAGCCGGTTGCGCAGCAGCCAGGTTATCACCACGCCGGCCACGAAGCCGCCGACATGGGCCCAGAAAGCGACACCCACATCGCTGTTCTCGTTCCAGAATATTGCCACGACCTGCAGCACGAACCAGCCCCCCAAAATCCACATGGCGCCAAGCCGCAGCGGAATGAAGAAGTTGAAGATCACCAGAATGCGGGATTTGGGGTACAGCAGGAAATAGGCGCCAAGCACCCCCGACACCGCCCCCGAAGCGCCAACCAGGGGGCTAAGCGAGCCCGGCGATACCGCAATGTGGGTGAGCCCGCCGATCACCCCGCAAACCAGATAGAACATGGTGAACGCCACGTGCCCGAAGGCATCTTCGACATTGTCGGCGAACACCCAGAGAAACAGCATGTTGGAGCCGAGGTGCAGCCAGCCCGCATGCAGGAACTGGTAGGTGATGAGGGTCAAGGGCTCGCTCACCGGATCATAACCGATCAGCGGCTCGACGGTTCCGAAGAATTCGGCCGGCACCACGCCGAAACCGCCGGCCACCGCCATCAGCGTCTGATCCGATGTAAACGCCCCGGTAATCACATAGACGCCGATATTCAGCACGATGATCGTCAAGGTCACCAGCTGAAAGCGAATGACTTGCAGCGGCGCCTCGTCATGGATCGGAATGAACATCAGAGGGTCTTCCCGGGAACCCAGAGCACATCGCCGGATGTCTTGGCATTCACCCAGCGCGAGGCGACGAAGAAGAAATCCGAGAGCCGGTTGATATAGGCAATCGCCCCTTCGCTGACATGCTCGCCCGCCTCGGACTTGAGTTCGACGATCAGCCGCTCGGCCCTCCGGCACACCGTGCGGGCGAGGTGCAGATGCGCGGCGGCGGCGTGCCCGCCCGGCAGCACAAAGGAACGAAGCGGCGAAAGCTCGCCGTTGAGAAGATCGATTTCCTTTTCCAGCCGCTCATATTGCTTGGGCGCAATGCGGAGTGGCGCGTAGCCCAGGTCCTTGCCGGTCTCTGGCACACAGAGATCGGCGCCGAGATCAAACAGCTCGTTCTGGATGCGCGCCAGCATGGCGTCGAGTTTCTCGAAACCCGCCGTATTGCAGCCGCACCATGCCGATGACCGCGTTGGTTTCATCGACCGTGCCATAGGCCTGAATGCGCAGATGCGCCTTCGACACGCGCTCGCCGGAACCAAGAGCCGTTTCGCCCTTGTCGCCGGTGCGGGTGTAGATGCGATTGAGAACGACCATTGCCCATGACTATCCGGAACGGAGGGCCAATTCTACTCGTTTCTGAGGACGCTCGCTGGTCTTGTGGTCAGAGCCGACCAGGTGACGACGAGACCCGCCGCCACCGTCAGCACCATGGCGGCCAGCGCCGTCAATCCCGCCGTCCAGGCCGAAAAAGACCATGGCAGTTCGAGGATGAAATAACTCAGGAACCACGACGACAGCGAACCCACCAGAATGCCGAAGGCCGCCGCCGCAAGGCCGAGGCCGGCATATTCGGCCGAGAAAGCCCCCATCAGTTGCCAGCGCGTGGCGCCGTAGGTCTTGAGCACCACGGCGTCGTAGCTGCGGTCGGAAAGTCCTGCCGCCAGCGCCCCCGCCAGCACCAGAACGCCGATCAGCAGCGTCACCACATTGGCGCCCCTGATGCCGTTCAGCATCTTGGTCAAGAGATCGCTGACGATCGAAATCGCATCCTTGACGCGGATCGCCGTCACCGATGGAAAGGCCGCGGAAATATCATTGAGCAGTTTCGCTTCATCGCCGCCATTCATTTCGACAGTCACAATGTGGCTGTGGGGAGCCGATTTCAGCGTGTTGGGCGAAAACACCATAACGAAATTGATGCCGAGGCTTCGCCAGTTCACCTGGCGGAGATTGGCGACCTTGGCGCTGATCTCGCGGCCCAGCACGTTCACCGAGATCTCGTCGCCGATTTTCAAGTCGAGGCCTTCGGCAATCTCGTCGACGAGCGAGACGAGCGGCGGACCTTCATAGTTGACGGGCCACCACGTGCCCGACACCAGCTGCGACCCCTCCGGCAGCGTGTCGGCATAGGTCAGACCGCGATCGCCCTGCGTTGCCCAGCGCGAGTCCGGCGAAGCATTGACCTTCGCCACTTCGATGCCTTTGATCTTCACCATGCGCCCGCGCATCATCGGTGACGAGTTCACCGCCGTCACACCCGCCTGCTTGAGCAGCGCCTCCTTGAAAGCGGGAAGTTCGGGATTGCGCACATCGAGAAAGAAGAAGGCCGGTGCCTTGTCGGGTATTCCGGAGCGCAGTTCACGACTCATGGTCTGATCGGTGAGCGCCAGCGTTACAAACAATGTGAGGCCAAGTCCCAGTGCCAGGATCACCGACACCGCATGGCTGCCAGGGCGGTGGATGTTGGTGAGCGCGTGACGCAGGATGACGTTTGATGGCCGTGGCAATTTCGCGCTCAGCACGACGATCAGCTTGGCAAGCCCCAGCAGCACTACGAAACTGGCCAAAAGTCCGCCGAGGAACCACGAGATAATGCGCCGGTCATCGAACACCAGAAACACGATTGCTCCCGTAGCCACCAATAGCAGCGTCATCACCGCCAGCGTCTTCCATCCCGGCCATCCCCCCAAGTTGATGCTGCGGTGGCGGAACAAGGCCGAAGCCGGAACCTGCTGGGTGCGCGACAGGGGCCACAGCGTGAAGGCCAGCGCCACGAGGAAGCCCAGCGTTCCGGCAATCGCCAGCGGCACGAATTCGACCCGCGCGGTAATCGGCAGCGGCAGGATCGAACCGAACAACGCGCCCACCACAAAAGGCGCCACCGCACCCGCCGCCAGCCCAACGGTGATCGCCAGCAGGGAGAGAACAACGATCTCGGTCAGATAAATGCCGAACACATCGCGCGATGAAGCGCCGAGGCATTTCAGCGTGGCAATCGATTCGCTGCGCCGGTTGACGAAGGCCGACACCGCGTTACTGATACCTGCGCCGCCGACAATCAGCGCCGACAGCCCCACCAGCGTCATGAACATGCCGAGGCGTTCGACGAAACGTTCAGCACCCGAGGCGGCATTGTTGCGATTGCGCAAGCGCCAGCCGGCGTCGGGGAATTTTTCCTTGGCCTCGTCGATCACCCGTTCGGCAGCGCCAGCCCGCGCCGCATCGGCAAGCTTCACGCGGTAGCGCCAGGTGATCAGGCTGCCGGGTTGGATCAGTCCAGTCGCCTGCAGATCCACCTCGCGCATCAGCACCCGGGGGCCGAGCACAATGCCATCGGAAAGGCGGTCGGGCTCCCTGGCAATGACGCCGCGAATCGTGAACGTCTCCGTGCCGATGGACAAGCTATCCCCGGCCTTCACGCCAAGCCGTCCGAGCAACAGTGGATCGACCGCCACGCCCTTGTTGTCGAGTGCTGCTGCGAGCGTTCCGCCGCCTTCCATTTCCAATGCGCCATAGAGCGGATAGGCTTGATCGGCTGATTTGATTTCAACCAGCGTCGTGCGCTCGCCGGCTTTGGCCATGCCGCGCAGATTGGCGGCGATGCTGACCTCGCCTTTCGACGCGATGAACGCCATTTCCTCCTGCGTAGTCTGGCGGTGGATCAGCGAGAATTCAACGTCACCGCCGAGTAGCGGCTGTCCCTGCTCATTGAGCCCGCGTTCAACGGCCGCCGACAGCGAACCGATGATGGCGATGGCCGCCGTTCCCAGCGCCAGGCTCGACAGGAATACCCAAAAACCTTGCAGCCCCGAACGCAGGTCGCGGAGCGCGAAGCGCAGCCACAGCCTGACATTCATGGCATGGCGCCGGATATGATTTTGCCGTCGCGCACTTCGGCGATGCGGTCGCAGCGTTTGGCCAGTGCACGGTCGTGAGTGACCAGCAGCAGTGCGGCATTCTCGTCTTGACGCAAATCGAAAAGCAGCTTGATAATTTGCTCGCCGGTTTCCTGGTCAAGATTACCGGTCGGTTCATCGGCGAGAATGATGCGGGCACCCGACGCGAGCGCCCGGGCAATCGCCACGCGCTGCTGTTCACCGCCGGAGAGTTGTCCGGGATAATGCGTGAGGCGATGGCCGAGGCCGACCTTCACTAGCTTCTCCTGCGCGACGTCCATGGCATTCGTCAGCCCACGGAATTCCAGCGGCACGGCAACGTTTTCCAGCGCCGTCATGGTGGGGATCAAATGGAAGGACTGGAACACGATGCCGACATGGTCGCGGCGGAAGCGGGCGAGCGCATCCTCATTCAGCCCATCGAGCGGCTTGCCGGAGATCACCACGGTTCCCGCACTGGCCCGTTCCAGGCCGGCGATCACCATGAGCAGCGTGGTCTTGCCGGACCCCGATGGCCCGACGATACCCAGCGCCTCGCCCTGCTTCACGGCGAGATCGACGCCACGCAGGATTTCAACGTCGCCGGCCCGCGACGGAAGGGTGAGGCGGACTGTGTTGAGGGCGACGGCAAGCTCGGTCATCCCGGCCAAGATGGGGAGGTCACGGTGATTTGTCGAGGGCGAAGCCTTGTTCCCGCCGTGCGCCACCCTTAACTTGCAGCGATGCTGAGATTGCTTGTGACCATTTTCATGCTTGCCACGGCGGCGGTGGCGGCGCGTTCCGAAACCTTAATCGTCCTTGCATTGGGCGACAGCCTGACGGCGGGCTATGGCTTGCCACCGGAACAGGCTTTCCCCGTCAAGCTCGAAGCGGCCCTGCGCGCCAGAGGCCACGATGTCAGCATTATCAATGGCGGCATTTCCGGCGATACTGCGGGAGATGGCTTGGCGCGCCTGGAGTGGACGATGACCGGCGATGTTGATGCTGTGATCGTCGAACTGGGCGCCAACGATGCGCTGCGCGGTCTGCCACCGCAACAGGCCGAACAGGCGCTCGACGGCATTCTGCAATTTCTGGCGGCCCGCAAGCTTCCGGTGCTGGTTGCCGGAATGTTGGCCCCACCCAATCTTGGTGCTGACTATGGCGCGGCCTTCAACGGCATGTTTCCGCGGCTGGCCGAAAAACACGGTGCGCTGCTTTATCCCTTCTTCCTCGAAGGCGTTGCCGCCAACCCCGCGCTCAACCAGGCCGATGGCCTCCACCCGACAGGCGAAGGCGTTGACGTGATCGTGACGCGCATGCTGCCGGTTGTGGAAGAACTGTTAACAAAAGTCGCCGCAAAATAGCCCTTGGCAAACTTTCGAATCAGGCTAGCTTGAAGCCAGCGTTCCGAGCAATCCTTCAGCGACAAAGGAGGCCCGCCATGCCGAGACTGTTCACAGGCCTGGAAATTCCAGAAGATGTGACCATGGACCTCGATCTGATGCGTGGCGGCATCATGGGAGGGCGCTGGATCGACCGCGAAAGCTTCCACATTACCCTGCGCTTCATCGGCGACATAGACGACAGCCTGGCGCGCGAAATCGCCTATGAGCTTGATGGCGTCGAGGCCCGGCCGTTTACCATGCGGCTCAAGGGCGTGGGCGTGTTCGGCGGCAACAAGCCCCACACGCTCTATGCCGGCATCGAGGAAAACGCCGAGCTGCGGCGCCTCCATTCCATTCACGACCGCATCTGCCAGGTGCTGGGGCTCAATGCCGAACCGCGCAAATTCACCCCGCATGTGACCCTGGCCCGCCTCAAGGAGCCGGACCTTGTGGCCCTCCACCGCTTCGTTGCATCGCACAATCTCTACAAGAGCCGGCCTTTCGACGTGCCGCGCTTTGTGCTGTTCTCATCCAGGCCGAGCCGCGGCGGCGGTCCCTACGCGGTCGAGGAATCCTATCAATTGCAGGCGGGCCTATGACAGACAAAGTGTTGATCGGTGTCGAACGGGCCAAGGCGCTCGCTTCCCTTAACGGCTGGACCGAGGCCAAGGGCCGCGACGCCATTACCAAGACCTTCCAGTTCAAGTCCTTTAACCATGCCTGGGGATTCATGAGCCGGGTGGCGCTCTATGCCGAAAAGGCCGACCACCATCCCGAATGGGCCAATGTTTACGGGCGGGTGGAGGTAACACTTGCCACCCACACGGCGGGAGGGGTCACCGAAAAGGATGTGGCGCTGGCCCGCAAAATGGATGATTATGCCGGATAAGGTCAGGCTTACCGACCTGTAACTTGAACTCCCGTGGCGGCATTCCCATGTTCCCACGGCAATTCTCTTGGAGGGAACAATGGCTGACGTGAAATTCCAACCCCGGGTCCAGACCGGCTCTCGGGCCGAAATCGACCAGGGTCTCAAGTCCTACATGCTCGGCGTCTACAACTACATGGCGCTTGGCGTCGCCCTGACGGCGATCATCACCATGGCGGTGGCGGCGAGCCCGGCGGCGATGGCCACGGTCTATTCGCTGAAATGGGTGTTCTTCATCGCCATCATCGCCATGGGCTTCCTTGCCCCGCGCCTGATCTTCTCGGGCAACACCACAACGGCGCATGCCGCTTACTGGGGCTATGTCGGCCTGTGGGGTCTCGCCATCGCACCGATGGTCGGAACCTATCTGGCGCTCGATGCCTCGATCGTCTACCGCGCCTTCCTGATCACCGCGGTGACTTTTGGCGCCACCAGCCTCGTCGGCTACACGACGAAGCGCGATCTCTCCGGCCTCGGCGGCTTCTTCATGATGGCCTCGATCGGCATCCTGATCGCCATGCTGGTGAATGTGTTCTTCGTGCAGTCGTCAGTGATGGGCCTCATCACCTCGATTGCCGTGGTCCTGCTGTTCTCTGGGATCACCGCCTACGAAACCCAGCAGATCAAGGCAATGTATTACGAGGGCGATGCCCCGGGCGTCGCCAAGGGCAAGTCGATCTTCGGCGCCTTCATGCTCTACGGCAGCTTCATCACGCTGTTCGTGCACATCCTGAACATCCTCGGCTTCATGCGCAGCGAGTAAGGTTCAGACGATATCAACGGAAAGCCCGGCCTTCGCGCCGGGCTTTTTTATCCCTCCTCGCGAAGCGCGGGAGGGTGGCGCGGAACGCGCCGGGTGGGGGCTACACCGTGCTGAGCTTGGGCTTCTTCATCAGAACCCGTAAGACCTGCGCCAGGTCCTGTCCGCGCTTGAGGATAAGCCCGCCCTGGGCAATCACCGAATAGATGCCCTGCTTCCTGGCCAGTGCCGGATCTTTCACCACCCGATACAGCGGCTGTTCACTGGCATGCCGGAACACCGAGAACGTCGCCTGCTCGCGGCCGAAATCCAGCGCATAGTCGCGCCACTCGCCAGCCGCGACGAACTGGCCATAAAGATTGAGAATGAGGTTGAGTTCCTTGCGGTCGAAGGCGACGCGCACCGGTCCGCGGCCCGGGTCTCTGGTTTTGTCGTCTCCCGGCCGGGGGCCAGAGCCCCACGCCGGGAACGGAACTATGGGTTCCTGATCGTCCACTTCATCGCTCGCCAATGGTCTGGGCGCATGATGGACCCATTCGCGGCGTCTGACAACAGAGAGGGCGGGCCCCCTCTGGGGCCCGCCCTTCGATCACTTGATAATATCCGTGGGCACGAAGCGGGTACGGGCCACATGGCCCAACTGATAGCGCTTCACGCCCATGTCAGTGAGGTCACTATCGGGTATGGCCTCGACTTCACGCCGGATGGACAAGTAACTGTTCATCCGGCGCCGGCGCTGGATCAGCGCCGCAAGGCCGGAAAGACCGATCATCCGCGGACCGCCTCACGGGCAATCCGGCCGATGTCGCCGCGGGCGATGCCGAGATCGGCCAGGTCGCGGTTGGAAAGGGCTTCAAGCTCGGACACGGTCCGGCTGTAACGCTGCCACTTGGCATAGCGGGCTTTAAGGGTCTCAAACATGCTGTCACTCCTTTTGGATTGACCTGACTTAGGTTTCGTTCAACAGCCCGAATATATGTGCGCCGCAACAAAACAAGCAGTGCAATTTTTGCATAGCAATAATTCAGGTAATTATTTCAACTGTTTACTTTTAATTCATCGTGCCAAATTCTTGTGCTGCAACGCACCAGTTATGGCCGCCATGTGGCGCTCAGCGGGTCTTCATGATGCGATAAACCGCACCTGCATAATCATCGCTCACATAAATTGCCCCGTCCGGCGCCTCGAGCACATCAACCGGGCGGCAGATGACCTCGTCTTTCAGCTCGCAGCCGGTCAGGAAAGGCTCCTCGCTGATCGCTGCGCCGTCAAAAGTGAGGCGCATGATTCGGTAGCCGGACTTCTCACTGCGGTTCCACGAGCCGTGTTCGGCGACCAGCGCCGTGCCGGGTGCCGATTTCAGGAAGGTGATCGACAGCGGCGCCACATGGGCGCCGAGGCCGTGGGCCATGGGCAGCAATGCCACGTCCGGCGGCGCGGCATCGCCCAGCGCCGGGTCCTTCACATCATGCCCGTGCATGAAAGGCCAGCCATAGTGGCCGCCCTCGCGGATCAGGTTCACCTCGTCGTCGGGCACATCGTCACCCAGCTGGTCGCGGCCGTTGTCGACGCCGTAGAGCGCTCCGGTAACTGGGTTCCAGTCGAACCCCACGGTATTGCGCAGGCCCGAAGCGAACAGCGTTGCCGCCGCGCCTTCCTTGAAGCGGATTATCGCCGCCCGCCAGGGATGGTCTTCGATGCACGCATTGCACGACGATCCAACACTCACATACAGAAACCCGTCGGGCCCGCGCTTGATGGTGCGTGACGAATGGCCGCCGCCATCCGGCAAGCCTGCGAGCAGCACGCGTTCATCGCCAAGCGCCGCGCCATCGAAGTGATAAGACACCACCCGGTGTTCCTCGGCAACGATCAGGCGCTCGCCTTCCAGCACCAGGCCATGTGGCAATTGCAGGCCGTCCTTCAGCACCTCCGTGCCGTCCGAATGCCCGTCGCCGTCGCCATCGCGTTTCACCAGCATGATGGTGCCCGACGAATGACCCGACACGATCAGATCGCCCGCCGCCGTCATTTGCATCAGCCGCGGCCGGCCAAGGTCACGGGCGAACACGCTGAAGGAAAATCCTTCCGGCACTTTGATCCGCTCACTGAGCAGTGTTTCCCACGTGTCGCGCGGCGGCGGCAGGATGGCGGCGTTCACCGGCCAGACATTCAACCAGACGTGTAGCGCAGCGGCGGCGATAACGGCAGCGAGTCCAACCAGCATCCGGCGCAACATGGAACCTCCAATACCAATAGACAGCCGTCAGTATAGAGCCGATGGCGTTCCATGCAATTCTGTCATCGCCGGACTTGTTCCGGCGACCCACGAGTAAAGCGCAGCAATGGCTGCAGCATGGATCCCCGGAACAAGTCCGGGGATGACAGGTGTTGGAGAATGCGCGTTGACGATTGACTAAAACAGCCCGGTGATCTGCCCCTTGGCATCAAGACCGATCACCTCGGCCGAAGGCAGCTTGGGCAGGCCCGGCATGGTCATGATGTCACCGCAGATGACCACAATGAATTCCGCCCCCGCTGACAACCTGACTTCGCGGATGGGGACGACGTGGTTCGTGGGGGCACCCTTGAGGTTTGGATCGGTCGAGAACGAATACTGCGTCTTGGCCATGCAGATCGGGAACTTGCCGTAGCCCTGCGCCTCATAGGCCTTGAGCTGGTCGCGCACCGCCTTATCGCCGACGATGTCTTCGGCGCGGTAGATCTCGCGGGCGATGGTTTTGACCTTGTCCCACAGCGAAAGTTCGTCGTTGTAGATCGGCTTGAACTGCGACGACGCCTTGTCGGCGATGTCGGCCACGTGTTTGGCCAGTGCCTCGGTGCCCTTGCCGCCTTCGGCCCAATGGGTGCACTTGAAGGCTTCGACGCCATGCTCCTTGCAATAGGCGCGGATAGCATCGACCTCGGCGTCGGTGTCGGTCACGAAGTGGTTGACGGCGACGGCGATCGGCACGCCGAACTTCTTGACGTTTTCGATGTGCCGGCCAAGGTTGGCGAGACCCTTCTTGAGGGCCTCGACATTCTCCTTCTTGAGATCTTCCTTGCCAACACCTCCGTGCATCTTGAGCGCCCGGACGGTGGCGACGATCACCGTGGCGGCGGGTGTGAGGCCCGCCTTGCGGCACTTGATGTCGAAGAATTTTTCAGCACCCAGATCAGCGCCGAAGCCCGCTTCGGTCACCACATAATCGGCAAGCTTCAGGGCGGTTTTCGTTGCCATCACCGAGTTGCAGCCATGGGCGATGTTGGCGAACGGGCCGCCATGCACGAAGGCCGGATTGTTTTCGAGCGTCTGGACAAGGTTCGGCATCAGCGCGTCTTTCAGCAGCACCGTCATGGCCCCCGGCGCCTTGATGTCCTTGGCCAGCACCTGGCCCTTGTCACGCTTTGCAGCGACAACGATCTGGCCCATGCGGCGCTCGAGATCTTCAATCGAATTGGAGAGGCAGAGGATGGCCATGATTTCCGAAGCCACAGTGATGTCAAAGCCCGCCTCGCGCGGATAACCGTTGGCAACACCACCCAGCGAACAGACGATTTCGCGCAGCGCCCGGTCGTTCATGTCCATCACTCGGCGCCACGCCACGCGGCGGGTGTCGATCCCCAGCTCATTGCCCCAGTAGATGTGGTTGTCGATCATCGCCGACAGCAGGTTATGCGCCGAGGTGATGGCGTGAAAGTCGCCGGTGAAATGCAGGTTGATGTCTTCCATCGGCACGATCTGCGCATATCCGCCACCCGCCGCACCGCCCTTCATGCCGAAGCATGGACCAAGAGACGGCTCGCGCAGCGCAATCATCGCCTTCTTGCCGATGCGGTTGAGGCCATCGCCCAATCCCACGGTGGTCGTCGTCTTGCCTTCGCCCGCAGGGGTCGGGTTGATGGCGGTGACCAGGATCAGCTTGCCGTCCTTCTTGGCTTTGAGTGAGTCGATATAGTCCAGCGACACCTTGGCCTTGGTATGCCCGTAGGGGATCAGGTCCTTCTCCGGAATGCCCAGGCCCTTGCCAATCGCCATGATCGGTTTCATTTTCGCTTCGCGGGCAATCTCGATATCGGATTTGACGGTCATGGTGTTCCTTCCGGGCGTGAAATATATTTTAATGCTAGGAAACTAGCCGAAGCGCCTTATTCTGTCTATTGCGGTCTGGCGCCGATAATTCTCTTGTCGGGGTAAACCGGCTTCCGCAAGTCCCCCTTCGGCACTTCTTGCAATATGCCGCACGGCCGGGACATGCTGGCAGCGACGTTTCTGAGAGATTTTTGTCAAAGGCAGTCATGCGCAATTTCCAGCTTCCCGGCCGTTCAACGGCGATTGCCGCCAACGGCATGGCGGCAACCTCTTCGCCCCTGGCCACGCTCGCCGCCATCGACATTTTGAGGGGCGGCGGCAACGCCGCCGACGCGGCAGTGGCCGCTTCCGCCGTCCTGTGCATCACCGAGCCGCACATGACGGGGATCGGCGGCGACTGCTTCGTACTGGTGGGCGAGCCTTCCGGCAAAATCCTCGGGCTCAATGGTTCGGGCCGTTCCTCCCATCGCGCTGATGCCAGGTGGTTGCAAGCCTCGGGGCTCACGTCCATCGCACGGCGCTCGATCCACGCCGTCACCGTGCCTGGCGCCATCGATGCCTGGGACCAGTTGCTCAAGCGCTGCGGAACCATGTCACTGGGCGATTGTCTAAGGCCTGCCATCGCCTTGGCCGAGCAGGGCGTGCCAACAACCCCGCGTGTCGCCTTCGACTGGCCGGAGGATGCCGTGGTCCTGGCCGATGATCCGGGTGGGCGCCAGCACTATCTGGTGAACGGGGAAGCCCCGAAATCTGGCCACACCATGCGCTATCCGGCACTGGCCGAAACCCTGAAGCGCATCGCCAGCGAAGGCCGCGATGCGTTCTACGAAGGCAGCATTGCCAAGGATATCATCGCCACCATCGCCCCCATGGGCTCGCTTCTTGATCTCGAAGACCTGGCGGCCCACCGCTCGAACTGGGTGGATCCCATCGCTACGGATTTCGCCGGCCACGAGGTGCTCGAAATTCCACCCAGCGGCCAAGGCCTCACGGCGCTGATTGCCCTCAACATCCTGAGCAATTTTGGCCTCAAGGCGCTCGATCCGGCCGGCCCCCAGCGCCTGCATCTCGAAATCGAAGCGCTGAAACTCGCCTGGTGGTTCCGCAACAAGCACATTGCCGATCCCACCCATTCCGATGTGCCGGTGGCCGAGCTGCTCTCGCCCGGTTTTGCCAAAAAGCTTGCGGGGCTGATCGACGCCCGCAAATGTCTCGACATTGCAACGGCGTTGCCGCTGTCCGACACGGTCTATCTCACGGTTGTCGACAATAACCGTCTCGCCATCTCGTTCATCAACTCGATCTATGATGGCTTCGGTTCAGGCGTTGTCACGCCCGCCACCGGCATCGCCTTGCAGAACCGGGGTGCTGGCTTCGTCACTACCCCGGGCCACCCCAATTGCATCGCGCCCGCCAAGCGGCCCCTCCACACCATTATTCCAGCCATGGTACGGCACCACGGACTGGTCGATATGAGTTATGGCGTCATGGGTGGGGACTATCAGCCGATGGGCCATGTCACAGTCGCCGTCAATCGCTATGTCTATGCCATGGACCCGCAACAGTGTCTTGATTTTCCACGCTATTTTCCAAAGGGGGGCGAAGTGCTGGCAGAGCAGGGCGTGGCCGCCGCGGCGCTGGCAGACCTCCGGGCCATCGGCCACAATGTGGTTCCAAGCCCCGAACCCCTGGGTGGCGGCCAGGCCATCGCCATTGACCGGACGGCGGGTGTCCTCATCGGCGGCTCCGACCCCCGCAAAGATGGTCTTGCCCTGGGTTATTGACCGGCAATATTTTGCCTTTCCTTAACATTGCGGCGTTAACACTGTGGCGCTCGCGACAAGGCTTTCGCGGCAGACAGCACAGGGCGCCATATTGACCGAAGCATCCTCTTCCTTCCCCTTCAGCTTCGAGCATTCGGAGCAGGGCGTTAGCCTGCCCGCCTGGCGGCCGCCAAGCCACACGCTGCCCGATAGTGAAGATGGTGGGCTGGAGCGCCTCAAGCGCGTCGTGGAAGCATCGGGAGCCGCCGCCTATCACTGGATTATCGACAGCGACGAAATCGTCTGGAGTGCCAACGCCGCGGAAATTCTGGGAATCGGCAATGCCCAGATTTCGGCCGGCCGCAGCTACGCGGCCCTCCTCGACACCGACAACTTCACCACCCGCTACGATACCGTGATGCGCAGCAGCAGCCAGGACGATGGCAACGGCGTCGCCTTCGAGATCGAATATCAGCTGCGCCCCGAAGGCCGCGGCAATCCCGCCCGCATCTGGCTTGAAGACCACGGCAAATGGTATTCTGGCGCCGATGGCCGCCCCAGCGAAGTCTTTGGCACGGTGCGCCGCATCGATGCCCGCCACCAGCGTGACCAGCACCTGTCATTCCTCGGCAACTGCGACCCGTTGACCGGCATGATGAATCGCGGCCGCATGACCGAAGCCCTCGGCGAAGCCATGACCGTGGCCACCCGCGATGGCGCCAGCTGCTCGTTTGTCATTGCCGCCATCAACAATCTGTCGGTCGTCAACGAGGCCTATGGCTTCGAAGTCGCCGACGAAGTCATCGTCAATGTCGGCCGCAGGCTGCGTCAGGTGGTCCGTACCGGCGACGCCATCGCCCGCTACTCCGGCAGCAAGTTCGGCATCATCCTCAACAACTGCGCCGATGATGAATTGCTCATTGCCGCCGAGCGCTTCCTCGGCGTCGCCCGCGAGAGCGTCATCGAAACCGAACGCGGTCCCGTGTGGGCCCTGCTGTCGATCGGCGGGCTGGTGTTGCCCGACAATGCCCAGGATGCCAACACCGCCATGGCCCGGGCCGAGGAAGCCCTGACCGAGGCCCGCCGCCTGCCGTCGGATGGTTACGTGGTCTACAAACCGTCGGCCCAGCGTGCCTCGCGCCGCCGCCTTAATGCCCACAGCGCCACCGAAATCGTGCGCTGCCTGCGTGAAGACCAGTTTCGCCTGGCCTATCAGCCAATTGTCGACGCCAAAACCGCAACGCCGGTCTTTCACGAAGCGCTGCTGCGCATGACCGACCGGGCGGGCGAGGTGATCGCCGCCGCCCATCTCATTCCGGTCGCCGAAAAGCTCGGGCTCGTCCGCCTGATTGACCGCGCCGTTGTGCAAATGTGCGTGGCCGCACTCAACACCTATCCCGAAGCCAGGTTGTCGATAAACATTTCCGGAACTACCGCGACCGATCCCCGCTGGTATCCGCAAATCACCGAAATACTCAGCTCGAACCGGTCTCTGACCGGCAGGCTGATCGTCGAGATCACCGAAACCGTCGCTTTGAGCGATCTCAAGGAAACCCGCAAGTTTGTCGAACAGCTTCGCGACCTCGGCTGCGGTGTGGCGATTGATGATTTCGGCGCCGGTTTTACATCATTCCGCAACCTGCGCACCCTGCCCGTCGATATCCTGAAACTCGATGGCACTTTTTGCCAGAACCTCACCGAAAATCAGGATAATCAGTACTTCGTCCGGTCATTGATCGACATGGCCCACAAGTTCAACCTGCGCACCGTTGTGGAGTGGGTCGAATCCCAGCAGGACGCCGACCTGCTGCGCAGCTGGAATGCCGACTTCATGCAAGGCAATCTGTTTGGAGCGGCAGACCTGACTCCACCATGGACCGAGAGCCTTGAACCGGCACGTTTCGATGCCGCCAAGCCTGCCCCGTTTATTCCCCCTTCGGAAATTTCCTTCCTCGACGATGAGCCGGCCCCTGCACCAATCAGCCTTGCCCCGGTCGCCGCGGAAAAATTCACCTACACCCCTGAACTCGAAGGCGAGCTTTCCGGATTGCGCTCGGCGATAGCCGCCCTCGACCAGGTCTTCCACAAACGCACCACCGACCGGAAAACCCCTTCAGCCGAGCCGAGTTTCGCCGACTTGGTGAGCGAGACCGCCAAACGTCTGGCGGGTTGACCGCTTACTTTCGCGCCATCGAGTCGAGTTTCTGCTGCATCGCCGACAGCTGTTCCTTGAGCGTCTGCAAATCGTCCATGCCTGGGTTTGAACCGGCTCTGGGTGGCGGCGAGACGGTGCCGCCCGGCGGAACACCCATGGCGGCAAACGGATTGAACACCCGCATCGCGTCATTGAACATCGCCATGTTCTTGGACGTGACGTCTTGCATGGTCTTCATCGGATCCTGCCCCCAGGATTCCATGAGCTGGCTACGGAACTTCTCCTGCTCCTTGCCAAGGTTTTCGAGCGAGAATTCCAGGAAGCCGGGCACGAAGGCCTGCATCGAATCGCCGTAGAAGCCGATGAGTTGGCGCAGGAAATTGATCGGCAGCAGGTTTGTGCCCTTGTTTTCTTCTTCGAAAATGATCTGGGTCAGCACCGACCGGGTGATATCATCGCCGCTCTTGGCGTCGTAGACCACGAAATTGTTTCCCGCTTTCACCATCGTGGCGAGATCGTCGAGGGTCACGTAGGTTGATGTGGAAGTATTGTAGAGACGGCGGTTGGCGTATTTCTTGATGACCACCGCGCCGTCGGCAGACTGCTTGTCTTCACTCACCGCCTTGAACTCCTCGTGACCGGCATGGGCCTCTTTCGGGGCACTTTGCATCTGCAAAACTTGCGCCCCGCATTGCACAATTGCAAGTTCAAAATGCCCACCCGCCAAGCTGCGGCCAATGCCCCTACCGATGTCGCATTGCACAATAGCCCCAAAGTGAGTCATAAGCGGCGTCAACGTCAAACAGGAGGATTACATGTCCGGATCGGAAAATGCGGTAGTCATCGTCTCGGCGGCAAGAACGCCGGTCGGTTCGTTCAATGGTACGCTGGCAAGCCTTCCCGCTTCGTCTCTGGGATCGGTGGCCCTGAAGGCCGCCATGGCGCGCGCCAAGCTCGAAGCTGCCGAGATCGACGAAGTGATCCTTGGCCAGGTGCTGGCGGCGGGCCAGGGCCAGAATCCGGCGCGCCAGGCCGCCATCAATGCTGGCATTCCGATTACCTCTCCGGCCTGGGGCATGAACCAGCTGTGCGGTTCGGGCCTCCGCGCCGTGGCGCTCGGCATGCAGCAGATTGCCGATGGCGCCGCCAAGGTGGTTGCCGCCGGCGGCATGGAATCGATGAGCAAGGCGCCGCATGTGGCGCACCTGCGCGATGGCGTGAAGATGGGCGACTGGGCGATGATCGACACGATGATCAAGGATGGCCTGTGGGACGCCTTCAATGGCTATCACATGGGCACCACCGCCGAGAACGTCGCCCGGCAGTGGCAGATCACCCGTGACACCCAGGACGCTTTTGCCGTGGCCTCGCAGAACAAGGCCGAGGCCGCCCAGGCCGCCGGCAAGTTCAAGGACGAGATCGCCCCGGTGACGATTTCCACCCGCAAGGGCGACGTGGTGGTGGCCGACGATGAATATATCAAGAAGGGAGTCACCCTTGAATCGGTCGCCAAGCTGAAGCCGGCTTTCGCCAAGGATGGATCGGTCACCGCCGCCAATGCCTCCGGCATCAACGATGGCGCCGCCGTGGTCCTGCTCATGTCGGCAAAAGAGGCCGAGAGGCGCGGCCTCACGCCGATGGCCCGCGTTGCCTCCTGGGCTTCGGTCGGCGTCGACCCGGCGATCATGGGCTCGGGCCCCATCCCGGCTTCGCGCGCTGCCCTGAAGAGGGCCGGCTGGAAAGTTGAAGACCTCGACCTGGTCGAAGCCAATGAGGCTTTCGCCGCCCAGGCCTGTGCCGTCAACAAGGACATGGGCTGGAACCCGGACATCGTCAACGTCAATGGCGGCGCCATCGCCATCGGCCACCCGATCGGTGCGAGCGGAGCCCGCGTCCTCAACACGCTGCTGTTCGAGATGGGCAAGCGCAATGCCAAGAAGGGCTTGGCCACGCTGTGCATCGGCGGCGGCATGGGCGTTGCCATGTGCGTCGAGCGCTGATCCCAACCAGCCTGTCGATTAGCCGGGAAACCGTTCGTCATGTGTCGTACTTCAACAATGGAGAACGACCATGTATGCAGTCACGTCCATCTACGCTGCCGTTTTCGCCATGATGGCGATAGTTCTGGCCAACATCGTATCGGCTAAACGCGGCAAGGCAAACATCGCCATCCTGCATGGCGACGACATGAATCTGGCGCTTTGGATAAGGCGCCACGGCAATTTCATCGAAAACGTGCCGCTGGCCCTTATCCTGATGGCGTTGGCCGAAGCGCGCGGCCTGCCTGCCCCATGGCTCCATGCCATGGGAGGCGTTTTGACGACGGCCCGCCTCAGTCATGCCGTCGGGCTTAATGGCCGGAACGCCAAACACCCATTGCGCTTGCTCGGTGGCATAGCTACGCAAGCCGCCATACTCGCCGCCGCAATTTATCTTGTGTGGGCACGCTAATGCCTGTCGAAAATCTGTTGGCTTAATCGTCCTTGGCACGGCGGTTCTCGCTGCCGCAGCCCGACAACTGGAGGAACACAATGAAATACATGCTTTTGATCTACGGAAGTGAAACCGCAGGCCCCAACCCGGGTACACCGGAGTTTGATGCCTATCTCGGCCAGTACATGGCATTCACCGAGGAAACCCAGCAAAAGCGCGCCTATCTCGGAGGTGAAGCGTTGATGCCGACTCCGGCCGCAACAACCGTTCGCGTCAGGAAGGGCAAAACCGAAACCATGGATGGCCCATTCGCCGAAACCAAGGAGCAGTTGGGTGGCTTTTACATCTTGGACTGCGCTGATCTCAATGAGGCGATTGCCTGGGCTGCGAAGATACCCGACGCCCGCAACGGTGCCGTCGAAATTCGCCCCGTGATGGTGTTCGAATAGCAATGGAAACGGCTCCGGTCTTCGCTGAGATCGACCGGAGCCGCCTACTGGCGTTTCTCATCCGCCAGACCGGCGACCTCGCGTTGGCGGAAGATGCCCTGCAGGACGCCATCGTTTCGGCCCTGGAGCATTGGGGCCGGCGCGGACAGCCATCAAACCCAGCGGCATGGCTGCTGCAGGTCGCAAGGCGCAAAGCGATTGACCGCTTGCGGCGAAATTCGAATTGGCAACGCAAGGAGGCCGAAATCGAGCGGCTTGTAGCGCTTGACGCCGAGGCCAGCGAAGAGATTCAGGGTCCAATTCCCGACGAGCGCCTGGCGCTCATTTTTACTTGCTGCCATCCAGCGCTCGACAGGAATGCCAGTGTTGCCCTTGCCTTGCGCACCCTGTGCGGGCTGACCACCGAGGAAATTGCCCGAGCCTTCGTCGTCCCTCGCGAAACCATGGCGCAGCGCCTGGTCCGCGTTCAGCAGAAGATCGCCAAGGCCGGAATTCCCTTTTCCGTTCCAAGCGCTGAAGCGATGCCGGAAAGGTTGGCGGCAGTTCTCGCCGTCATCTACCTCATCTTCACGGTGGGCTATACGTCCTCGGCGGAAGCCTATCTACGCCTCGACCTGTGCAAAGAGGCACTCCGGCTCTGCGCCATGTTGCATGACCTGCTGCCCGACGAAGCAGAACCGCTGGGATTGTTGGCACTCATGCAATTGCACCATGCGCGATCTCCCGCCAGGCTGGACGGAAACGGCATTCCAGTTGCACTCGAAGACCAGAACCGGGACATCTGGGATCATGCCGCCATCAAAACGGCGATTGCGCAACTTGAAGAGGTTCTAACGCGCCGCCGACCCGGTCCTTACCAGCTGCAAGCTGCCATTGCGGCATTGCATTGCGAAGCGAAGAGATTCCTCGAGACGGACTGGCAGCAGATCATCCATCTCTATGACCGGCTCCTTGAACACAATCCCAACCCTGCCTTTGCCCTGAACCGGCTGGTGGCGCTCTCATACCTAGAGGGCGCAACGGTTCTGCCCGCCATGGCGGAACTCGAAGATCAACTTAGGCACTATCAACCGTTTCATGCCGCCATGGCTGATCTCTTGTGGCGATCTGGCCAGGTAGATGCAGCCACCGCAGCATTCGCCCGCGCCATTGCGTTATCGGACAGTGAAGCACAGCGGTTGTTTCTGGCACGAAGGCAGGAAACGCTGAAGGCGGCGGCGAAAGGCGCGACACATCATTCCGTCTAATCCGGGTGATTTTGGCTTGAAGGCACACGTAACCTTTCTATAGTTGTGGCCGCATAGGAGAAACACATGGCACGAGTTGCAGTCGTAACCGGAGGATCGCGCGGCATCGGCGCGGCCATCTCGAAGGCTCTAAAGGCGGCGGGCTACAAGGTTGCGGCGAGCTACGCCGGCAACGACGAAGCGGCCGCCAAGTTCAAGGCCGAGACCGGCATTCCGGTCTACAAGTGGGACGTCTCCGACTATGATGCCTGCGTCGCCGGCCTCGCCAAGATCGAAGCCGAGATTGGCCCGGTCGAGGTACTGGTCAACAACGCCGGCATCACCAAGGACGGCATGTTCCACAAGATGACCAAAGACCAGTGGTACCAGGTCATCAACACCAACTTGAACTCGCTGTTCAACATGACGCGGCCGGTGTGGGAAGGCATGCGGGCCCGCAAGTTCGGGCGGGTGATCTGCATTTCTTCGATCAATGGTCAGAAAGGCCAGATGGGCCAGGTCAACTATTCCTCCGCCAAGGCGGGCGATATTGGCTTCGTCAAGTCCCTGGCCCAGGAAGGGGCGCGGGCCGGCATCACCGTCAACGCCATTTGCCCCGGTTACATTGCAACCGAAATGGTCATGGCCGTGCCCCAGGAAGTCCGGGAGAAGAATATCCTGCCGCAAATCCCTGTAGGCCGTTTGGGCGAGCCGGAAGAGATTGCCCGTGCCGTGGTGTTTCTTGCATCTGACGATGCCGGCTTCATCACCGGTTCGACATTGTCGGCCAATGGCGGCCAGTATATGGTGTGATCATGCGTGGAGCGCTGAAGGTTGGCCTCATCGTCGCGGGCCTTGCCGCCGCCTGCGCTCCTGCCTTCGCCGATGCCATTGATGGCGAGTGGTGCTCGCAGGACGGCAAGAATCTCGAGATTGATGGCCCGAAGATCAGAACCCCGTCGGGCATCAACACCACCGGACAATATACCCGCCACAGTTTTGCCTATGAGGCGCCAGCGGGCGATCCGGAATTCGGCCTGGTGATCATCATGCGGCAGCATTCCGAGGAAGACATGGAACTCGCCCGCGTCAAGAATGGCGAGGCCGGCCCATCGGAAGCCTGGCGCCGCTGCAACGTGACAAGTTGAAAGCCCTCGGTTATTGCGGGCCCTGACATGATCCTCACGGGGCACAATCTGCAGTGCGATCGCGGCGGGCGCACGGTGTTCCGCGGCCTGTCGTTCGAACTCGCTGCCGGCCAGATGTTGCAGCTCACCGGCCCCAATGGTTCGGGCAAGTCATCGCTGTTGCGCCTGATTGCCGGCCTCGGTGAAGCCAGCAGCGGACAGCTGGCGCTGGACGGCGGTGGCACCGATCTCACCATCGGCCAACAATCACATTACATCGCCCATCAGGAGGCCGTGAAATCGGCTTTGACCGTTGCCGAGAACCTCGATTTCTGGCGCGGCTTTCTGGGTGGTGGCGACGTGGAGGCTGCAATGGCAGCACTCGATCTCACCCGCCTTGCACACTATCACGCCGGGCTGCTGTCGGCGGGCCAGAAGCGGCGCCTTGCCCTGGCGCGGCTGGCGCTGGTGCCACGCGCCCTGTGGCTTCTCGATGAACCGACCGTTGGCCTCGATACGGCCTCACAGGGAAGGCTCACTAAGATCATGGCCGATCATCTGGCGAGCGGCGGTCTCATCATTGCCGCAACCCATGTGGCACTGGGGCTTGAACCGCAAGTGAAACTCGAGCTGGGGCAAGCCGTATGAATCTCGTCTGGTCCCTGATCAAGCGCGATCTCACCCTTGGCATCCGCCAGGGCGGCGGCGTTGGCACGGCTCTTGGTTTCTTTCTGACAGTCGTCGTTCTGTTGCCGATTGGTCTGGGCCCCGATCAGGCGCTCCTGAAGCGGCTGGCGCCCGGCCTGCTGTGGATCGCCCTTCTCCTCTCGGTTCTGTTGTCGGCCGATCGCATCTTCCAGCAGGACTACGAAGATGGTTCGCTCGACATCATGGCCATGGGGCCGGTGCCCCTGGAGATTGTGGCGCTGGCCAAGGCGCTTGCCCACTGGCTATCGACCAGCCTGCCATTGGCGATTGCCGCGCCTTTGCTGGGGTTCCTGATCAATTTGCAACCTGCCGCCATTCCGCATCTGGCATTGGCTATGGTATTGGGCTCGGTGGCGCTGTCGATGCTCGTTGCCATCGGTGCTGCCGTCACTGTCGGGCTGCGGCGTGGCGGCTTGCTGGTCTCGGTGCTGGTGTTGCCGCTCTACGTGCCCATCATGATCTTCGGCGTCTCGGCCTCGCAGGGCGCAACGGCTGGCCCCGATATTGCCACACCTTCGCTGCTAATCCTTTCGGCACTGGCGCTCGCCAGCCTGGTGCTGTCGCCCCTTGCGGCGGCTGCGGCACTCAGGTCCTATCTGAAATGACCGCAAGACACTAAACAGGCGCCATGCAGTATCTCGCCAACCCCACCCGGTTTCTGTCAGTCGCCAACCGCGTCATACCGGCAGCTTGGATCATCACGCTGGCGCTGTTGGCGTTCGGCCTCTACGGCGCCTTCGCCGCTCCTGCCGACTATCAGCAGGGCGAAACCGTGCGCATCATGTATGTGCATGTGCCGGCCGCCTGGTTGGCCCTGATGGTGTATTCCATCATGGCGCTGGCCAGCGCCATTGCCATCATCTTCCGCCATCCGCTGGCCGATGCCGCGGCGAAAGTGGCGGCTCCAATCGGTGCAGTGTTCTGTTTTCTCGCCCTTGCCACCGGCTCCCTGTGGGGCAAGCCCATGTGGGGGGCCTGGTGGGTGTGGGATGCGCGGCTCACGTCGATGTTCGTGCTGTTCCTGCTCTACATCGGCTACATCGCCATCTGGCAGGCGATTGACGAACCCGGACGCGCCGCGATGATCGCCCGCATCGTGGCCCTCGTCGGCGCCATCAACATTCCGATCGTCAAGTTTTCAGTCGACTGGTGGAACTCCTTGCATCAGCCGGCGAGTGTGTTCCGCGCCGATGGCCCGACGATCGCCTGGCCCATGCTGTGGCCGCTCTTGGTCATGGGGGCAGCCTACACATTCCTGTTTCTCACCCTGCATCTGACCGCCATTCGCGGCGAGATCGCCGCCCGCAAGATCAGAGCCATCCGCATCGCCGAGATTGGGCGCCATTGATGGATTTCTCCGCACCCCACATGGGCTTCGTCATCGCCTCCTACGGCCTTTCGGCGCTGCTGATCGTTGGCCTCACGCTTTACGTGGTGCTGCGCGACCGCAGGCTTCGCGCCGAGGTGGCGAAACTCGACCCGAACCGGCGTTGGAACGACCAATGAGTGAACCACAATCGAAGACACGCGGCCTGTTCGTCGCCCTGCCGGTCGTCGCCTTTGCGGCGTTGGCATTGCTTTTCTATGTCGGCCTTTCCGGCAATCCCAACGAGGTTCCATCGGCGCTGATCGGCAAGCCCGTGCCGGAATTCACGCTTCCCGCCATTCCTGAATTGGGCGTTGCCGGTTTCGACGCGGCAGCGTTGAAGCAGGGGCAGGTGACGGTCGTCAATGTCTGGGCGTCGTGGTGCGTTCCCTGCCGCGACGAGCATCCGCTTCTGACCGAGCTTTCCAAACGCACGTGACATCAAGGTCTATGGCATCAACTACAAGGATGACCCGGAGAATGCCCGGCGCTTTCTCGGCACGCTCGGCCAGCCCTTCGCGGCCATTGGCGCTGACCAGTCAGGCCGCGTCGCTGTCGATTGGGGTGTGTATGGCGTTCCCGAGACCTATGTGGTCGATGGTGCAGGGCTTATCCGCTACAAATGGATCGGGCCCCTGACTCCCCAGGCACTCACCGGCGTGTTTGCGGCAGAGATCGACAAGGCGAAGTCAGCTGCCGCCGGGCAAAAGTAGCGGCGCGAGATCGCCAATTTTCAGCGGCCCGGCATAGAGTTCGCCGTCGCCGGCGGTGAGCGTCAACTGGTTTCCGGCAACGGTGAGGAGCGCCGCGAAGGCCGACTGTTCCTGTTCCGACAACCGATAGGCATCCCGAAGCACGGCCAGCAGCTTCGCGGCATTGTTGGTCGTTACGGTAATCTGGCCTTTGGGTCGATTGAACTCATCAAGTTCCACCTGGCCGCTCGCCGATAGCGACAGGTCGCCCTGTTGCAGTGTGGCCGATGTGATCACCAGCCCTTGCGCGTCGGAGACGGTACCCTGACTTGCAAAGGCGTCGGCCGGAATGGCTGCCAGGTCCGGCAGCGCCAGTTTTAGGTTGGTGGCGCTGATGTCGTAGTCGACTTGGCGCATGTTCATGGTGCGGGCACTGAACAAAACGGTGCCGGCTTGCAGCACACCTCCGGCATTTAGGCCATTGATGTTGATAGTGATCCTTCCGGATGTGGCGGACTGCGCGATGATGCTGGTCTGCACGGGGTCATGGGTTACCCGCAGTGGTGAGTGGCCAGGTATAGTGATGTTGGTTGGGCCGGCAAGAAACGTGATGAGATGCCAGGGCTTGTAGGCCATGGCCACCGCGTGGAGTTCCGCAGCCGCAACTGCAAGCTGCCCGTCGCGGGTCGCGTCGGGATTGGCGCAGCGGTACTCGAAACGGAATGGATAGCCACCCCAGTCTTCCTCCATGCACTTGAGAGTGGTTCCCCCTTCCGCCTGTCTTGCGCGCTCTCTGGCAAATTCGCTTCGCGCCGACTGCAGGGCGATCGCCCAATAGATCGACCACAGGACGGCAATGGCAGCGGCAGCTGCCAGTGGCAGAACCATCTTCCAAGGCCGGGGGGAGTTTGCTGACATGCGTGACGATGATTCGGGATGACGGCGACCATGGATGAGTTCTGGATATTTGGCTACGGGTCGCTGATGTGGAACCCTGGGTTCGTCTACGAGGAACGCAGTGTTGGGCGGATTCATGGTTTTCATCGGGCCCTCTGCGTCTTGTCCCATGTCCACCGCGGCACCCCGGAAGTGCCTGGCCTGGTGTTGGGGCTCGATGCCGGCGGCAGCTGCCGGGGCGTCGGCTATCGCGTCGGCCGGTCGCGCTGGAGCGAGACAGTCGAATACCTGCGCCGCCGCGAGCAGGTCACCATGGTCTATCGCGAAGTGAACAACCGGCTTCCGCGCCAACGAAGGCCGGAACGTCTCGGCCCTGACCTATGCCGTTGATCGCCGCCATCCCCAATATGCCGGCCGTCTTGCCGTGGACCGCCTCGTGGCGATTGCCCGGCGTGGCCAAGGGCAATCGGGCCACTGCATCGACTACATTTTCAATACGCTGCAGCACCTGCGCGACATCGGCATACATGATCCTGAACTGGAGGCCGTGGCCAGGCTGCTTGCTCAGGCGAAGGACGGTGCTGCCTGAGCGCCGTCCTGGAAACCAAAGGCCGGATACGCCGGCCCCATGTCATGGTCGATAGCCGACACCAGATCGTCCAACACCGCATTCGCCGCCGAACTGTCGCGCGCCAGGAGATGGACGTGAATCTCGTCTGCTTCGGCGGGCAGTAACCGGCTGGCATCGAACCCTCCCAGACTGCCATCCCAGCAGCTGGCGAACCGGCCAATCGCCAGCGCCTCGCGATAGCCGCCGTTGTTCCTCACCGCCACATAGACGGCACCCGGAAGCGGCGGACAGTTCCCTGCCGGGTAAATGGAGTGGATGTAACTCCGGCCCGAAGCGCCACGCCAGTACCAGAAGCGTTCACCAAGGCCGAGGTCATCGGGGAGTTTTGCGGAGACCGGGAAACCACTGAGTTGCATGAGAACAAAGATAGAACAAATTCATTCTCCCGTCAACCATTAACTACACTTCGAATAACCGCAGGAGAGGCACACCGAGCAACCCTCTTGATAGACCAGCGCCGCTTCCCCGCAGCGCGGGCAGCCGGAACGCCGTTCGCCGCGCAGCATGTTCTCACGGTCGATGTCCTCGCGTTTGAGAAAGCCGATCTCGATCATGTGTTTTTCGATGACCCCGCCAATTGCCGCCAGAAGGCTTGGTACATAGCGTCCATCCATCCACTGCCCGCCGCGCGGATCGAACACCGCTTTCAGTTCCTCGACGATGAACGACACATCGCCGCCGCGCCGGAACACCGCCGAGATCATCCGCGTCAGCGCCACTGTCCAGGCATAATGCTCCATGTTCTTGGAGTTGATGAAAATCTCGAACGGCCGCCGCCGGCCCTGCTCCAGCGTGTCGTTGATGGTGATGTAGATGGCGTGATCGCTCTCCGGCCATTTCAGCTTGTAGGTGTAACCGGGAAGCGAGACCTGCCGCTCCATCGGCTGTTTCATGTAAACGACTTCGCCGGACTTCGCTGGCACCGCCGCCTCAGCCGACAACACCGAGCCGGTGATGGCGTTTGGCCGGAAAGTGGTGCAGCCCTTGAGGCCGAGATCATAGGCCTCTTCGTAGACCGCCTTGAAGCGCTCGAAACTGAAATCCTCGGGAACATTGATGGTCTTCGATATCGAGCTGTCGACATGGCGCTGCACCGCCGCCATCATTCTCAGATGTTCGGCTGGCAAAAGATGTTCCGCTGTCACCAAGGCTTCCGGCAATTCCGCGTCGCTACCGTGCAGCTCCTGCCACATCGCCACCGCATAGTCCGAAACCCGTTCGGTCTTGTGGCTGCCATCGGGCTGCAGGATCTTGCGGTCATAACTGGCGCGGAAAATCGGTTCGATGCCGCTCGACACATTGCCGGCCAGAAGCGAGATGGTTCCCGTCGGCGCGATCGACAACAGAAGCCCATTGCGCATGCCGTGCCTGGCGATGTCGCGCCGCAGCTTGTCCGGCAGTTTGCGCGCATGCCCCGTGGCACCATAGGCCTGTGCGTCAAACAGCGGGAACGCGCCCTTCTCGGCAGCAAGTTTGCTGCTGGCGCCATAGGCCGCCTCTTCGATGGCGGCCATCCATGCCGCCGCCAGCACCGCCGCCTCTTCTGAGCCATAACGCACACCGCACATGAGCAACGCATCGGCGAGCCCAGTGATGCCGAGGCCGATGCGCCGCTTGGCTTTTGCTTCGCTGCGCTGCTGTTCCAGCGGATAGTTGGAAACGTCGATCACATTGTCCATGAAGCGGATGGCAACCGCCGCCGCCTGCTTCAGGTCTTCGGCGTCAATCGCCGCATCGGCTTCGAATGGCTTCTCCACGAAACGCGTGAGATTGAGCGAGCCCAATAGACATGCGCCATAGGCCGGCAGCGGCTGCTCACCGCACGGGTTCGTCGCGTGAATGGTTTCGCAGTAGGCGAGATTGTTCTCGGCATTGATGCGGTCGATGAAGATCACGCCCGGTTCGGCGCTGTCATAGGTCGAACGCAGGATCTGGTTCCACAAGGCCCGCGCTTCGATGCTGCGAAAGGTCTTGCCCTCGAATACCAACGGCCACGGCCCATCGGATTTGACTGCCGCCATGAAGGCATCGGTGACCAGCACCGAAAGATTGAAATTGCGCAGCCGCCTGGCGTCGTGCTTGGCCGCAATGAAGGCTTCGATATCGGGATGATCGCAGCGCATCGTCCCCATCATCGCGCCTCGCCGTGAACCCGCCGACATGATGGTGCGGCACATGGCATCCCACACATCCATGAAGCTCAAGGGCCCCGAGGCATCGGCCCCCACACCTTTGACCGGCGCACCGGCTGGCCGGATAGTCGAGAAGTCATGGCCGATGCCGCCACCCTGCTGCATGGTGAGGGCCGCATCTTTCAGCGCATCGAAAATCCCTGCCATCGAATCGTCGATGCGGCCCATGACGAAACAATTGAACAGCGTCACCGACCGCCCGGTTCCCGCCCCCGAGAGAATGCGCCCCGCCGGCAGGAAGCGATAGTCACTTAAGATGTCGAAGAACGCCTGTTCCCAGCGAGCAGGACTCGGCTTCCACTGCCGCCACCGCCTTGGCCACCCGGCGGAATGTATCCTGCGGTGTCCGGTCATGAATGGTCCCATCCGTTTCCTTGAAACGGTACTTCATGTCCCAGATGTCCTGGGCGATAGCGTTCAGGCTGGTGGGTTCCATGGCTGGGGAGTGTAACCCCAATAGGTTTACGAGTTCGAGAAAATGTTCTCTATTTGTACTTTGTCAGGCCCGCTCGCCCCTCGGCCACCAGCCGGGCAGTCGCCGTTTCGATGGCCACCTGCAGCCGGGGCTGAAACGCCTTGCGCGACAACCCTGCGGGGATTGGCGGCAGGAATTCGATGACGATGGTGCCGGGATAGCGCAGGAACTTGCGCCTTGGCCAGAACAGCCCGGAGTTAAGGGCGAAGGGCACACACGGCACATTGAGAATGCCATAGAGCGCCGCCGCCCCCGGCTTGTAGTCCGGCGGATCATCGGGCGCCCGCCTGGTCCCCTCGGGCATGATCACCACCTGGCGTCCGCGGGCGATTTCTTCTTCGGCCCGGCGCATCAAGTTTTTCAGTGCCGCACTCCCTGCCGAACGTTCGACGGCGATCATCCTGAATTTGAAAATAAACCATCCGAAAAACGGAATGTAGGTGAGCTCCTTTTTCAGCACCATCGCCGGATCATCAAGCAGGGGCAAGATGGCGAAAGTCTCCCAGAACGACTGGTGCTTGCCAGCCACCAGTGCTGCACCCATTGGAATGTGTTCGCGCCCCCGCACTTCGATCCGCGTTCCGCAAACGATCCGCAACAGCCACAGTGAGGTTTTCGCCCACGCCTGCAGCGCCCTCACCGACCATTTGCGCGGCGTCAGGAAGAACTCCGACCCCAGCACCAGGAAAAGCGCCAGATTGACATAGAACAGGATATTGAAGATCAGCGAGCGAACGGCGGTCACAGCACATTCCTCAGCATGCGGATGAGTGTGAGGCGCGAGGTGATCAGGCTGATGATCGTCGCCACCACCGGCACCGCCAGCAACAGCCCATAGCTCCAGATTGCAAAGCCGGCCGGCGCAAAGACCAGGCTGCGGCTGGCATCGGCGATGCCGCCGCTGCCGCGTGGGCCGGTGATGCTGAGGAGAAAGAACGTCAGAATTCCAAGCGCCACGCCGATCAGCCCCGCCACCAGTCCAGTCTTGAGAAATCGGCTGTCGATCTGCCGCGAGATGTAGCGGTCCTTGGCACCGACCAGATGCAACACATCCACCACTTCGCGATTGGCGTCGAGCACCGTGCGCGTGCCGAAGATCACCATGGTGACGGCCGAGAGTCCGATGAGCAGGAGTACGGCATAGGACAAAATCGACAGGCTACGCGCCATGCGCGTGAGTTCCGCCTGCCAGCGGCGATGGGTGTCAAGCGTGACGCCCTTGATCTGCGACGAAAGCTGCTGCTCCAGAGCCTCGAAATCCGGCGGATTCTGTTCATCGATCACCACCCGGATAAGGCGCGGAATTGGCAGGTCGCTCAGGTCTTGCGTGCCGAGCCACGGTTCCAGCAATTTTTCGCCAGCCTCGCGGTCGAGGACTTCAACGCTCGCCACGCCGGGGAATGACTTGAGAATCTCCGTGGCCTTGGCCAGCTCCTCTTCGATGTCAACCTGCTGCAGTTCACGCACCTGCACGGTGATTTCGCGCGATAGTCCGCTGGTCCAGCTGTCGACGGCGCGATTGATGAGGATCAGCGCTCCGATCGCCAGGCAGGCGAGATAACACATGACCGCCATGGTGACGGTGAGCGAGCGCAGTGACCCCGCCTGAGGCGGGATGATCGGACCCGGTTCGCGGTGAGGATGCTTGCTCATGCCTCGCTCAACTCGCCCTGCTCGAGGTGCAGAATCTTGGCCTTCACTTGGGCGACCAGCTTGTGGTCGTGGGTGGCGATCAACACCGTCGTTCCAAGGCGATTGAGTTCGACAAACAGATGCAACAACCGTTTGGCCAGCGCCGGATCGACGTTTCCCGTGGGTTCGTCAGCGAGCAACAGCTCAGGCTTGGCAATTACCGCCCGGGCGATCGCCGCCCGCTGTTTTTCGCCGCCCGAGAGGACCGGTGGATAGGCATTGGCCTGCTCCGCCAGGCCAACCCAGTTCAGGAGATCGAGGACATCGGTCCGATAGCGCGATTCGCGAACCCCGGCGACCCGCAACGGCAGGGCAACATTGTCATAGGTCGACAGATGATCGAGCAGGCGGAACTCCTGGAACACCACGCCGATGCGCCGCCGCAGGTGGGGCAAAGCGCGGCGCTCAAGGGTCGCAATGTCTTCACCGAACAACTTTACCGACCCCCGTGTCGGCTTGAGCGCTGCAAACAGCAGTCTTAACAGCGATGTCTTGCCGGCACCGGAAGGGCCGGTCAGGAACCGGAACCCGCCAGACTCCAGATGGAAACTGACATTTCTGAGAATCTCTGGGCCATGGCCGTAACGCAAGCCCACATTCTCCAGCCGAACCAACCCGAACCCTCCTTGCCGTTCCGGTCCTTTGATCATACCGACCGTTAACGCGGCTTTAACCCTAACGGCTCTTAACCTTCTGACTTCAAGTATCCGCGATCTTCGAATCGAGCTACCGGCCTATAGCGCTATCATGATCATATCTTGTCCATCCTGCGCAACGCGCTACGACATGCCGGCCTACCAGATTGCCGCCGACGGCACGCTGCTGCGCTGTGCGTCCTGCGGCCATTCCTGGCTCGAGAGCCGGGCGACGGAAATTGCCCCCGCCCCCGCGCCACGGCAGGTTCCAGCCGTCATCGATCATTCCCCGGAACCCGACCAGGAGATCCGCCGCCTCGTTGAAGCTTCGCGTCTGGCCCAGGAAGATTTCGCCGCAAAGCGCAAGGTCAGGCGTAAGCGCCTTGCCGGCTGGGCTGCCTTGGCGACCGCCGCCATGGCGCCCCTGGCGGTTGCCTTTGCCACACCCGAACTGGTGGTGAAAAGCCTTCCGGTGACTGTCAAGGGCTACAGCCTGATCGGTCAGGACATCAACATTTATGGCCTCGAACTCCGCAAGCTTGAAATGCAAAACATGTCCGTCGATGGCACAAAGGTTCTTGCCATCAAGGGCGAGATTGCCAACACATCTTCGAGCGAGCGCCGGATTCCCTGGCTGCGCTTCGGCCTCAGGGCGGAAAATGGCGCCGAAGTCTACCAGTGGACGTTGGACACGGATTCACGGCCCTTGCGGCCCGGTGAAATGACCAACTTTGTGACCCGCGTGGCCGCCCCGCCGGAATCTGCTGAGATCGTCGAGATTCGCTTTGCCCACGCCAACGAAATCGGCTCAAATACCACTCCATGAGTGACATTGAGATCGACGGCCACCGCATTGCGGTGTTGTTTTCGGAATCCCAGATTGCCGCCCGCGTATCGGATCTTGCGCGCGAGATTGCCGCGCAGAAGCCCGTCAATCTGTTGGTGATTCCGGTGCTCAAGGGCAGCTTTATTTTCGCCGCCGATTTGATTCGCGCCATGCATCATGCCGGCCTTTCCCCGGAGGTCGATTTCATGATACTTGCCAGCTATCGCGCTGGAACCAAATCGTCAGGCCAGGTCGAGGTGCTGCGGGACATCGAGACGGCCGTGTCCGATCGCGACGTTCTGCTGATCGACGATATACTCGAGTCGGGCCGCACCCTGGCCTTTGCCAAGGATCTCATTTCCGCCCGCGGTGCCAGAACCGTCAAGACCGCCGTTCTGCTCCACAAGCCGGGCCATCTCGCCGCCAATCTACAGGCCGACTTTGAGGGTTTCAAATGCCCTGACAAATTCGTCGTGGGTTATGGCATGGACATGGCCCACCAGTTCCGCGAGCTCCCCTTCGTCGGCCACGTACTGCCGGCGGCAGGTTAAGGCAACAGTCCGCGCAGCAATTTCGGCTGCGTTCCGGTAACGCCTTCGGCTTCACGCATGAACGCCGATTTCACCGAGCCCAGGCGATTGACCGCCATCAACCCGGCGTCGCGCAACAGCCGCAGGAACGCGTTGTCATTGCCGAACAGCCGGTTCATGCCATCCATCGCCGCGGCGGTTGCCACCGTGTCGAAACGCCGCCACGCCGTGTAACGGTCCAGCACCGCGCCGCCGCCGATGTCGAGTCCCAACCCATCCGCGTCAACGACGCATTCCGACAGGGCCGCCACATCGCGCAGGCCCAGATTGAACCCAAGCCCTGCCAGCGGATGGATGACATGCGCCGCATCGCCAACGAGCGCCAACCTCGGCCCCGCGAAGTCTCGCGCCACGTACAATCCAAGTGGATAACCGTGGCGGCCACTCACCAGGCTCAAGTGTCCGCGATGTGCACCAAATCGCGCCGCGAGCGCCTCAAGGAATTCGCCGTCTGGTGAGGCGAGCAGGCGCTCGCCATCAGCTTTGCTTTCTACCCAGACGAGCGATGACCGGTTTCCGGTGAGCGGCAGGATGGCAAAGGGGCCGGGTGAGCGGAAATGTTCTTCGGCGCAGCCACCATGAGGCTTTTCGTGCTCTACAGTCGCGACAATCGCCATTTGGTCGTAGGTCCATCCCACCATGTCGATGTTGGCGGCCTGGCGCACGCGTGAATTCTTGCCATCGGCGGCAACCACCAGGCTGCTCTTGAGACTTGTGCCGCTCTCAAGCCTGACGTCCGCGAGGCCCGGCCCGAAGCTAACTGAAGTCAAAGGCGAACCCGTAAATGAGTTCGATCATCGGCGACAGCAGCACCTCCTCGAGAAGGCAGCGATACAGCACGCGGTTTTCCACCATGAAGGCAGTTGGTCCTGCCTCATCGGCATCGAATTGCAGGAGAGTAGGTCGGCTTGCCGGCCCTTGCGCCGAATCGGTCACCACAATTTTGTTCATCGCCTGGGCATGGGGCGCCATCGCCTCCCAGACCCCCAGCGCCTCGAACATCCGTCTCGCACTTTGTGAAATGGCCGAAGCCCGGCCATCGAAAGCCGCATCGGCGAACTGTCGCGGATCCTTGGCATCGATCAGCGCCACCCGCAACGGCCGGCGCACCGTCCTTCCACCTAGCGATACGGCGGCAGCCAGCCCGTTCAGGGCGGCTCCCACGACGATGACATCGAAGCGCTGGATCATCCCCCTATCAATCCACCAAGGCCCGTCAGGTCAAGCGAGAGAGCGCCGCAGGCGCACGTGATGATTTTTAAGGCACGCAACAGGCGGTGCAAATTATTTAGGCAATGAACACGACCCCAAGCATCAAGAGTGTCAAGAATATGTAAGTAAAACAATGTACTAACGGTTTCACCGAGTCTGGCACGGAACTTGTTCTGCATTGCACCATCGCCAACAACGGGGTGCGCAATGAAATACATTATCGCCGTCATCAAACCCTTCAAGCTCGAGGAGGTCCGGGAAGCCCTGGGGGCTCTCGGCATACAGGGTATTACCGTCACCGAGGTCAGGGGCCACGGCCGCCAGCGTGGCCATACCGAGTTCTATCGCGGTGCCGAATACACCGTGAGCTTCGTGCCCAAGGTGAAACTCGAGCTTGCCGTCGACAGCGCCATGGCCGACCGCGTCATCGAAGCCATCCAGACCACCGGCCAGACCGGCCAGATCGGCGACGGCAAGATTTTCGTGCTGCCGATGGAACAGGCCGTGCGCATTCGCACCGGCGAAACCGGCCACGCCGCGCTTTAATCACATCCAATGGGGATCAACATGAAGATACCAAGTCCACTCAAGAGACTCGCACTGGCAATGCCCGCGGGTCTCGCATTTACTGCAGCCCTTCCCGCTTCACTGGCCGAAGCCGCCGCCACCATCAACAAGGGCGACACCGCCTGGATGCTGCTCGCCACCATCCTGGTTATTCTCATGACATTGCCAGGTCTCGCCCTGTTCTATGGCGGCCTGGCCCGCAGCAAGAACGTTCTGTCGATCTTCATGCAAGTGTTCATCTGCTTCTGCATGATCTCGCTGCTGTGGTTCGCCTATGGCTATTCGGTCGCCTTCACCAATGGTAACGCGGTGTTCGGCGGTTTCAGCAAGGCCTTCCTCAGTGGCGTTGACATCACCACCATGGCGGCGACGTTTTCCAAGGAAACTTATCTTCCTGAACTCGTCTACGTGGTCTTCCAGCTGACCTTCGCGGCCATCACGCCCGCCCTCATCGTCGGCGCCTTCGCCGAACGCATGAAATTCTCGGCGGTGCTGATCTTCCTGGTCATCTGGTTCACCTTCTCCTACTTGCCAGCCGCTCACATGGTCTGGTGGTGGGCAGGACCCGATGCCTATACGCTGAGCGCCGAAAACATCGACATCGTCAAGGCAACCGTCGGCGAGCAGGCTGCCATGGATTTCCTGGCCAAGCTCACTGCCGCCACCGACGATGCCGCCAAGGCCGTGGTTCTCGCCGATTATTCAGCCGCCGCCAGCGCCCTGAATGGCTGGCTCTATAACTGGGGTGCCATCGACTTTGCCGGTGGTGCCGTCGTTCACATCAACGCCGGTGTCGCGGGCCTCGTCTGCGCCATCGTTCTCGGCAAGCGCGTTGGCCTCGGCAAGGAACCCATGGCCCCGCACAACCTGATCTTCGCCACCATGGGTGCCGCACTCCTGTGGGTCGGCTGGTTCGGCTTCAACGCCGGGTCCAACCTCGAAGCCAATGGCCTGACGGCGCTGGTGGTGCTCAACACCATTCTCGCCACGGCGGCGGCGGCCCTGGCCTGGACCTTCGGCGAGTGGCTGTTTCGTGGCCACCCCAGCATGCTGGGTGCGGCTTCGGGCGCAATTGCCGGACTGGTGGCCATTACGCCTGCCTGTGGCTGGGTTGGGCCTTCAGGCGCCATCATCATCGGCTTGCTGGCCGGCATCGTCTGCCTGTGGTCGGTGGTCTGGCTCAAGTCCAAGCTCGGTTATGACGATGCGCTTGATGTGTTCGGCATCCACGGCGTTGGCGGCATCCTCGGCGCCATCCTCACCGGCTTGTTCGTCAACCCGGCCTGGGGCGGCATGGGCGTTACCGACTACGCCGCCTTCGATCTCTCCACCAAGTTGTTCGACTACGACTTCGCAGTGCAGATGAAAGCGCAAATCGTCAGCGTCATCACCGTTGCGGCGATGTCGGCGGTGGTCAGCTACGTGGCATTGATGATCTGCAAGGTGACCGTGGGATTGCGCGTCGCCGAGCAGGACGAGCGCCAGGGCCTCGACATCATCGATCACGGTGAACGCGCCTACAACTAGCGGCTTCGCATTCGAGAAATGGCCGGCGGGGCAACTCGCCGGCCCTTTGTCTTGGCCCGATTTAACCACGCCTTAACGCTATGCCGTCACACTGCCATTAACCATTTGTTATGTCCGCCGGGGATGCCGAATGCCGGGCGGTGGAGGCGTTCATGGCATACGATCCGTCGATTGACACCGATGACCGCGCGGTACCCGCCGCAATCCGCAGATTTCTGCGCCGCCGCTTTCTCGAAGTTTCAGGCGTTGTGCTTTTCGCTGGCCTCATTGCCATCGGCCTGGCGCTTGCCAGCTGGTCGGTGGACGACCCCTCTCTCAACCACGCCCTCGACAAGCCGGCCTCGAACTGGCTGGGGTTTCCCGGCGCCGTCATCGCTGACGAACTTATGCAGTTCTTTGGTCTCGGTGTTTTGCCGCTCATTGCCATCCCCATGGTCTGGGCCATGCGCCTCGTCGGCCACCGCGGCTTGCACCATGCGGTTCGAACCCTGCTGTTTTGGCTCCTCGCCTGCGTGGCTGCCAGCGGGGCTCTGTCGTCACTCCCGTCCCCCGCAGGCTGGGCACTGGCAGCGGGTCTTGGCGGCAATGTCGGCGACGTCACCGGCGGCTTCGTTCTGGCCGTGCTGTCACTGGCGATGAAAGGCCTCTTCGCCAATGCGCTGGCTGGTCTCGGGCTCGCGGCGCTGGCCGCCTGGTCCGCCAAGTCTGCGGTTGGCTTGGGCGGCGACTTGATTGCCGAGCGCGCCGCCGGCGCCGTGCGTGCCGGAAGCCGGGCAACGGGTTGGTTATTCTCCTGGTCGGCCGAAGTGATCCGGTCCTGGCGCGAGCGCCGCTTCGAGGAGCGAATGAGCGACGCCGAAGAACCGCGTGGCGATATTCTCTCCCGTCTGGCACCGAGAAGATCTGCCACCGGTGGCCGTGGCGGTGCCCGCATCGAACCGACGCTCGCCCCACGCTCGCGCGCCGAGTTCCGGGATGCCTCATCCCCCGGCGGCGAGGACGAAGAGGTCGAAGATGAAGCGGAGGACGAGGAGGATACGCCACCCGCCTCCCGAGCCCGCGCCACACGGGCAACAAAGAAACAGAAGAGGGCTCTTGCGGCTGCCGATGAGTTCGAGCTTCCACCCATGGAACTCCTGGCCGAACCAAAACGCCCGGCCAAGACCAGCGAGATTTCCGAGGATGTTCTTGAAGAAAACGCCCGCATGTTGGAAGGCGTGCTCGACGATTTCGGCGTGAAGGGGCAGATCATCAACGTCCGCCCCGGTCCGGTTGTGACCTTGTACGAACTCGAGCCGGCCCCCGGCATCAAGTCGTCCCGCGTCATCAGTTTGGCCGACGACATCGCCCGTTCGATGAGCGCCATATCGGCCCGTGTTGCCGTGGTCCAGGGCCGCAACGCCATTGGCATCGAACTTCCCAATGCCAGGCGCGAGACCGTCTATCTTCGCGAGCTGTTGTCATCCGAGAACTTCGAGAAGTCACCGCACCACCTGGCATTGGCGCTCGGCAAGAACATTGGCGGCGAACCGATCTTCGCCGATCTCGCCCGCATGCCGCATCTGCTCATCGCCGGCACCACCGGCTCCGGCAAGTCGGTCGGCATCAACACCATGATCCTGTCGCTGCTCTACCGGCTGCCGCCCGACCGCTGCAAGCTGATCATGATCGACCCCAAGATGCTCGAGCTTTCCGTATATGAAGGCATCCCGCATCTGCTCTCGCCGGTCGTCACCGATCCGCGCAAGGCGGTGGTCGCCCTCAAATGGGCGGTGCGCGAAATGGAAGAGCGCTACCGCAAGATGTCGAAGGTCGGTGTGCGCAACATCGACGGCTACAACGCCCGCATGAAACAGGCCCAAGCCAAGGGCGAAAAGGTATCCCGCACCATCCAGACCGGTTTCGACCCCGAAAGCGGCCAGCCGATTTTCGAGCAGGAGCACGTTGAACTCCAGCCGATGCCCTACATCGTGGTGATCATCGACGAGATGGCCGATCTCATGATGGTCGCCGGCAAGGATATCGAGGGTGCTGTCCAGCGCCTCGCCCAGATGGCTCGCGCCGCCGGCATTCATGTCGTCATGGCGACCCAGCGCCCGTCGGTTGACGTCATTACCGGCACCATCAAGGCCAATTTTCCGACCCGCGTTTCCTTCCAGGTGACATCGAAGATCGACAGCCGGACGATCCTCGGCGAGCAGGGCGCCGAACAGCTCCTGGGCCAGGGCGATATGCTTTACATGGCCGGTGGTGGGCGCATTTCGCGGCTCCACGCGCCATTCGTGGCCGACGATGAGGTCGAAAAGATTGTCAGCTACCTGAAGTCGCAGGGTTCGCCACAGTATGTCGATGCAGTGACCGAAGAGCCGGAAGAAGACGAATTCGGCGACCCTGGCGCCATGGGCGAGGGCGGTGGCTCCGGCGACGAACTCTACGACCAGGCCGTGGCCGTAGTGCTCCGCGACAAGAAAGTCTCGACCAGCTACATCCAGCGCCGCTTGCAGGTCGGCTACAACAAGGCTGCCAGCCTTATCGAAAGAATGGAAAAGGAAGGGCTCATCTCGGCTTCAAATGCCACCGGCAAGCGCGAGATATTGGTTCCAGGCGACAGTGCCAGGGTGTGATCCGCCGCAAATTCGGCGGGTTTCTTGGTCTAATGCGTTTCGAGAGACTCAGGACCCTGTGTTATGGGCCCCGGGATACGGGAGAATCGGATGTTGAACAGGCGACTATTTACAGCAGGCATGACTTTGGCCCTGGCCGGCTTCTTCGCCGCGCAAGCGGCTATGGCTGGCGCCACGATTGACTTGAGTGACCGCCAGATCGCCGCCGTCCGCAAGCTCAACGCCTATATCAACGGCGTCAAATACATGCGCGGCGACTTTTCGCAGATTAGCCCGTCCGGCAAACTGGCCAAAGGCGTTTTCTTCATCAGCAAGCCCGGCAAGATGCGCTTCGAATATGCCCCGCCCGTGCCGCTGATGATCATTTCCGACGGCAAGTGGGTGATGATCAAGAACAAGAACAAGGAAAATGGCGACGCCGGACCATTGTCAAAGACCCCCTTGCGCATTGTGCTCGCCGAAAAGGTCGACCTTCTCAAGGATGCAACCATCAGCGGTTTCGAGGAGAGTGATGGCCTGGTATCGGTAACCATGGAAGACACCAAGAGTTCGATCGGCGGAAAACTTGTCTTGACCTACGATCCGGCTCGCGACGCCCTGCAGCAGTGGGTGGTCATCGACGCCAAGGGCCGCCGCACCACCGTGACGCTTGAAAACGTCATCACCGGCGAGAAGCCCGACCCCAAGCTGTTTGTCGTGAAGTTCAAGCCAAAGAACACGAGTGGCAACAACTAGGCGGCTTGTCGGGGAGCGGTACCCGCGCTAAAGCCGGAGCATGCCGCTCAAGATCGCCACCTGGAACATCAATTCGGTTCGCCTGCGGATTGAACTCGTCAAGAAGTTGCTCGCCGAGCAGAGTCCCGACATTCTGTGCCTGCAGGAGACAAAGTGTCCCCAGGGCCAGTTCCCGTCGTCGCCGCTGAAGGAATTGGGCTACCAACACTTCGCCGAGTTTGGCCAGAAGGGCTACCACGGCGTGGCCATTGTCTCGCGCATTCCCTTCAAGACGTCGGCCTCCCGCGATTTCTGCGGCAAGGGCGATTGCCGCCACATTTCTGTAACCCTTGCTGGCAAGAGACCGCTGACCATTCACAATCTCTATGTGCCGGCGGGAGGCGATGAGGCCGACCCGAAGATCAACGACAAGTTTGCCCACAAGCTGCAGTTCCTCGACGAACTCGAGGGCTGGTTTGGCGATGGCGCCTTGAAGCGTGGCCATGATGGCATCGTGGTGGGTGACCTCAACATCGCTCCTCTCGAGCACGATGTCTGGTCGCACAAGGACCTGCTCAAGGTCGTAAGCCATACGCCGGTTGAGACCGCCGGCCTGAACCGCGTCCAGAATGCCGGCAAGTGGGTTGATGTCATGCGCCAGCATGTGCCTGCCGATCAGAAACTCTACACATGGTGGAGTTATCGCGCCGCCGATTGGGCCGCGAGCAATCGCGGCCGGAGGCTCGATCACATCTGGGCATCACCTGGCCTTGCGTCGAAATGCAGCAAGCTTGATGTCATCGCCGCGGCCCGCGGCTGGCAGCAGCCGTCCGATCACGTACCAGTGCTGGCGACGTTCGATCTACAAATTGGAGAATGATCGCGCCCGGTCAAAAATGTGTTTGACGTCGGCGAGGTCGGACACTGAGCCATCCAGCCTTTTGGCAATGGCCCGGTAAACGCGCGCCCCGAATTCCGGATATTCCGTTGCCACCTTCATGAACAGCGGGCGGTCGATGAGCACCGTTTGCACTGGCGATCGTGCGATTGCAGTGATCGAGTACGGTCGATCGGCGATCATCGCAATCTCTCCGATGAATGCGCCAGGACCCGCTTCGCCAAGCCCAACCTGTCCGTCGCCATCGTCGCGGAAGAGATCAACCAGTCCATCAAGCACCAGGAATGCCGCCAGCCCCTTGCTGCCTTGCGAAACAAGATGCTCCCCCGGCGCGAAATCGTGGCGCTGGGCTGAAAACGCCAGAACCTGCAGCTGCACGGCATCGCAATCCGCGAACAGCGGAATGCTCCGCAACGTTTCGGCGCTAGCCTTCACGCCCATGGCGGTGCCGCACCCTTCGTCTTGTTTTCGGCTATCATGCCCGCCCGGATCAGTTTCCGTCCCCCCAACTCGGGCTCATATGAGTCCCTTTGGGCGGCAAGATCAAGGGACCAGGCGATACCCCCCGCCTTCGGTCACCAGAATCTCGGCATGGCCGGGGTCGCGCTCGATTTTCTGCCTGAGGCGATAGATGTGGGTTTCCAGCGTATGTGTGGTTACGCCGGCGTTGTAGCCCCATACATCCTGCAACAGCACATCGCGGCTGATCACCTGTTCATTGGCCCGGTAAAGGAACTTGATGATCGCCGTTTCCTTTTCGGTGAGCTTGATCTTCTTGTTGTCCTCGCGAATCAGCATTTTGGCGCTTGGCTTGAAGGTGTAGGGGCCAACCTTGAAGATGGCGTCTTCGCTCTGCTCATGCTGCCGGAGATGCGCCCGGATGCGGGCCAGCAGCACGCCGAAACGGAACGGCTTAGTGACATAGTCGTTGGCCCCCGAATCGAGGCCGAGAATGGTGTCGGATTCGGATGTCTGGCCGGTGAGCATGATGACCGGACCCTTGTAACCGTTGCGCCGCAACACCTTGCACGCCTCACGGCCATCCATATCGGGCAAATTGACATCGAGGATAATCAGGTCGGCATGGTCGGCCTTGGCCGATTTGATTCCGGCCGTCGCCGTGGCGGCATCCGTTACGCTGAATTCGTCATGCAGCGAAAACTGTTCCTTGAGTGTGCCGCGCAACATGTCGTCGTCGTCAATAATCAGAATCTTCTTGGTGGTGCTCATTTGGTTGTTTCCAAGTAACCTGTTGACCTGACGGGCATGATGTTAGGGTCTCGCCCGTCTTTTTGGAAGGCTTTCCCTTAGCAGGTCCCGATGCAGCGCTCTATCAAGGCTATTCACGTTCGTGCGATCCGCGCGTCAGCAACGGCTGGCATTGTCGTGATTGGCCACCTCGCCGTTTCCTGTGCCCTGGGCCATTCCGGAACTCGCGCCTTGAAGCGCGAAGGTGACGGCGCCACACCCGCCGGCCGCTGGCGTTTTGGCACCGTACTGCGGCGTCCCGATCGCACCCGGCCATTGAACACCGCACTTTGCGTGAAACTTCTGCGCCTTGACATGGGATGGTGCGACGACCCAGGAGACCGCAATTACAACCGGGCCGTCAGGCTTCCCTATCCGGCCAGCCACGAAAAAATGTGGCGAGCCGATGGCCTCTACGACATCGTCATGACCCTGTCGCACAACATGCGGCCCCGTATCGCCGGGCTGGGGAGCGCGGTGTTCTTTCATCTGGCATCACCCGGTCTGGGGCCAACGGCCGGCTGCGTGGCGGTCAGCGCCCGGGATATGCGCAGGATCTTGCCCTATCTCGGCCACCGCACCGAACTTGTCGTCGGCCGCAGCGACAGACCTACGCGCGATGGCCGAAAATTGCCGACCCGACCCGCAGGTGAGTGGCGCCACAGGCAATAGCCAGTTCAAAGTCGCCGCTCATGCCCATGCTGAACTGATCCAGACCGTGGCGCCTGCCGAGGCCGACGAGGCCTTCGAAATGGGGTCTTGGATCGTCGGCAGCCGGGGGAATGCACATGAGACCCGAAATCCTCAGGCCATAACCGTTGCGGCAATCGGCCAGGAATTGATCGGCCTGTTCCGGCATCACCCCGGCCTTTTGCGGCTCCCGCCCCGTGTTAATCTGAACAAACAGGTCCGGGCTGCGGTTCTGGCGTGCCATTTCGCGGGCCAGCGCCTCGGCGATCTTCGGGCGGTCGACCGTATGGATGGCCGAAAACATGGCAACGGCCTCCGCCGCCTTGTTGCTCTGCAGGGGTCCGATCAGGTGCAGTTGAATGTCGGGAAACTCTTCCACCAACCGTGGCCACTTGATTTTTGCTTCCTGCACCCGGTTCTCGCCGAAAACCCGCTGGCCGTCGGCAATGACCGGACGAATTGCATCCGCGCCAAAGGTCTTTGAAACGACGATCAGCCGGATGGAAGCCGGATCGCGACCCGCGGCGCGGGCGGCTTCGGCGATCTGTTGCCTGACGGCTTGTAGTCCGGGATGGGCCATGCTGAACCTTGAGATTGGCCCGCTTATGGCCGTGCTTGCGGGGCATTTCAAGGACTGGTACTCCCCTCTGCGACCACCCATCTTTCCGGCAGGACTTATATTTTGATCAACGAGCGCTATAACCCCCGCGACGCCGAGCCGCGCTGGCAGAAGTACTGGACCGAGAACCGCTGTTTCGAAGCCAAGACCGATACATCGAAGCCGAAGTACTACGTGCTGGAGATGTTTCCCTACCCTTCCGGCCGCATTCATATGGGCCATGTGCGCAACTATACGATGGGCGACGTCATCGCCCGCTTCCGCCGTGCCTGTGGATACAATGTGCTGCACCCAATGGGTTGGGACGCTTTTGGCATGCCCGCCGAAAACGCCGCGATCGAACGCGGAGTGCATCCCAAGTCCTGGACCTACGAGAACATCGACACCATGCGCGGCCAGCTCAAGTCCATGGGCCTGGCGATTGATTGGAGCCGCGAGATCGCCACCTGCGACCCTTCCTATTACCGCCACGAACAGGCAATGTTCGTAGACTTCATGAAGGCGGGACTCGTCGAGCGCAAAGTCTCGACGGTCAACTGGGATCCGGTCGATAACACCGTGCTTGCCAACGAGCAGGTGATTGATGGCCGCGGCTGGCGTTCCGGCGCCTTGGTCGAAAAGCGCGACCTCGCCCAGTGGTTCCTGAAGATCACCGCCTGTTCGGACGATTTGTTGAAGGCCCTCGATCAACTCGACAACTGGCCCGACAAGGTGCGCCTGATGCAGAGGAACTGGATCGGCCGCTCCGAGGGCCTGCGCTTTTCGTTTGCTTTGCAGGATGCCAGCGGCAGGGCGCTGGATGAACGCCTGACTGTCTACACCACGCGCCATGACACGATCTTCGGCGCCAGCTTTTGCGCCGTGTCGGCCGACCATGACCTCGTGAAGCGGCTTTCCGCTGATGATGAAGGCTTGGCCGCCTTCCGGCGCGAAGTGGCGGCCTTGGGAACCAGCGAAGAGAACATCGAGCGCGCCGAGAAGAAGGGTTACCCGCTGGGATTGTTCGCGCGCCATCCCTTCCGCGAAGGCGTGTTGCTGCCGGTCTATGCCGCCAACTTCGTGCTGATGGGCTATGGCGAGGGCGCCATTTTCGGCTGCCCCGCCCACGACCAGCGCGACCTCGACTTTGCACGAAAGTACGAGCTGCCCGTCGTCCCCGTCGTGGCGCCGAAATCCGCCGATGCCCAGTCATTCATCATTGGCGATGAAGCCTTCCTCGAGAAGGAAGGCGACGACACGGTCTTGATCAATTCCGATTTCCTCGATGGCATGACCGTTCCGCAGGCCAAGGAGGATATCGCCAGCCGCATGGCCAAGCTCGGCATTGGCGAGCGCCGCGTGAATTTCCGGCTGCGTGACTGGGGCGTGTCGCGCCAGCGCTATTGGGGCTGTCCGATTCCGATGATCCACTGCGCCGCCTGCGGTGTGGTCCCGGTGCCGAAGAAGGACTTGCCGGTCGTGCTGCCGGAGGATGTGACGTTCGACAAACCGGGCAATCCCCTCGAGCACCACCCCACATGGAAGAATGTCGCCTGCCCCTCATGCGGCAAGCCGGCGCGCCGCGAAACCGATACCTTTGACACCTTCATCGATTCGTCCTGGTACTACGCGCGCTTCTGTTCGCCCCATGCCGATGAACCGGTTAATGCCGATGACGCGCGCTACTGGCTGCCGGTCGACCAGTACATCGGCGGCGTCGAGCACGCCATTTTGCACCTGCTCTATTCCCGCTTCTACGCCCGCGCCATGAGCCGCACCGGCCACCTGGCCGTCGACGAGCCGTTTGGTTCGTTGTTCACGCAAGGCATGGTCATCCACGAGACGTTCAAGACTGCCTCCGGCGAATGGGTGTTCCCCGCCGATGCCATACTGAAGGACGGCAAGTGGCTGCAAGCCACGACCGGCGAGCCGCTGATTCTGGGCGGCATTGAGAAGATGTCGAAGTCGAAGCGCAATGTCGTCGACCCCGACGACATCATTGCCCGCTACGGTGCCGATACGGCGCGCTGGTTCATGCTGTCGGATACCCCACCCGAGCGCGACATCGAATGGACGGAAGCTGGCGCCGAGGGTGCGTGGCGATTCACGCAGCGCATCTGGCGTTTGGTCAACGAGGCTTCAGCGTCGGCCGCCAGCGGTGAAAACGCCGCCGGTGGTGAACTGCGGAAGGCCGCCCATCGCGCCCTTCAGGCCGTCGCCGATGACCTTTCGGCACTGCGCTTCAACCGCGCCATAGCCAGGATATATGAACTTGCCAACGCCTTGGGTACCGCCTTGCAACAGGGCGCCGGCCGCCTTGCCGTGCGGGAGGCCGCCGAATTCCTGGTTCTCATGTCCGCCCCGATGATGCCCCATTTGGCTGAAGAATGCTGGAAAGTGCTCGGTCATGCTTCGGCGGTCGTCGAAACCCCTTGGCCCAAGGCCGATCCGGCTTTGCTGGCGGACAACGCGGTGACCATTGCCATTCAGGTCAATGGCAAGCGCCGCGGCGAAGTGACGATTGCCAAGGGCCTCGCCAATGCCGAGGTTGAGAAACTGGTTCTTGCCATGCCGGCGGTGCTGCGGGCAATTGATGGCAAGCCCATACGCAAGGTGATTGTAGTGCCGGACAGGATTGTGAACATCGTCGTATGAGCGGAAAATCGCGCCGGGCGCTTCTGATTTTTGGCTTGGCTCTGCTGCCAGGCCTTTCGGCGTGCGGTGGCATCAGGCCACTCTATGGCGAAAAGCCCGGCGGCACTGTTGAAGCAAATTTGGCGTCAATCCGCATAGAGGAGGAGAAAGGCAGGTTGGGTCAGCTGGTGCGCAACGAGTTGATTTCCACCATGTCGGCTTCGGGTGGAACCTATACGCTACGGCTCGCCGTCGAGGACAGCACTTCGACCGTGGTAACCTATCCCGACCCACGCACCAGGCGCAATGCCGCGGTGGTCGTGTCCCGCTACAGTCTGTTTGGCGAGGACCGGCGCAAACCTCTGACCGAGGGCCGGGTGCGGTCAACCGTGTCCTATGATTTGACCCGCGACCAGCAGCCGATTGCCGACCGCCAGGCGAGAGCCGATGCCGAGCAGCGCGCTGCCGTGGAAATCGCCACCGAGATCAGAACCCGCCTGGCTGTCTATTTTTCCAGGCGCTCATAGGCGATGGCGGTTGTCCGCAGCGGCAGTGTCGAGGCCGGACTGCGGCGGCTGGACCCCAACATTCGCGTAATCCTTTTCTATGGCGCCGACGAAACAAAGATCCGGCAGCTGGCAATGTCGGCGGTTCGGCGTGTGTCTGGCTCGCTTGATGACCCTTTCAATGTTCAGCGCCTCGTCGAAGCCGACCTTGGCAAAACGCCGGGACGCTTGATTGATGAAGTGCAGTCGTTGTCCCTGCTTGGCGGCAGGCGTGTCGTGTGGGTGGAAGGGGCCGAGGGACAGTTCCTCAAGGCCGTGGAACCCGTTCTCGCCGGTGAAACAGCCGGCAATCTGATTGTCGCGGAATCCGGCAATCTTGCAAAATCATCACCCCTGCGACTCCTGCTTGAAGCTTCGGATGCCGCGTGGATTGTGCCGGTTTACGAGCCCAGCGCCGCCGAAGCCCAGGATTTTCTGCAGTCGGCATTCGTGGCCAAGGGTTTGTCGGCCGACGCTGGAGTAGGCGTTCTGCTTCTACAGTCCTATGGTACGGACTTGGGCTTGCTCCAGCAGGAGGTCGAGAAGCTTTCTCTCTATTGCTTGGGCGCCAAGGAAGTCACTATCGACGATGTCGAGGCTGTCTGCGCTAGTGCCGGTGACGTTGGCTTTGATGATCTCATCGATGCCGCCCTTCGCGGTGACCTGCAGCGGGCCGAGGAACTGCTGGTACGCTTGATTGGAGCGGGGCAGGATATGGGGCAAGTGGCCGGCGCCTGTTTGCGCCACGTCGTGAGGCTGCAGGAATTTCACCTGGCCATCGAGCGCGGGCAATCGCCTGATCAGGCGGTGCGCGGCGCCAGACCAGCAATTTTCTTCAAGCGCCTCGGTGACGTTCAGCTGCAGCTTCGCATCTGGGACATGCGCGAGTTGACCAGCCTCGCCGCAACACTCGCCGATGCAATCCGCCAGGGCCGGACGGCCCAAGGTCTCGCCGCAACGTCAGGAATGCGCAGCCTGTTGTCCGTTGCCCACCGCGGCCAGGTTCTGCGTGCCCGACAGAACTGAAGTTCAGCGCTGAAGCCTGTGGCAGATGTCGTCGAGCTGCTCGAGCGTCTTGTAGCTGATGGTGATGGTTCCACCCTTTTCACCCCGGTCGCTGATTTCAACCTTGAGACCCGTCGCCTCGGCGAGGCTCTTCTCGAGTGCAATCGTGTCAGCGGGTTTATCGATCGATGATTTTCCCGCTTGGCGCTGCTTGGGTTGCCGGGTGAAAGTTTCCGCCTCACGGACCGTCAGTCCGAGTTGAATGATCCTGTCGGCGAGTTCGGCAGGCGAGTCAGACGTGACGAGCGTGCGTGCATGTCCGGCCGTCAGCTGCCCGGCTTCGATCTGCTTTTGCACCGGCTCCGGCAGGCTGAGGAGCCGCATGGTATTGGAAATATGGCTGCGGCTTTTGCCGACCGATTCAGCCAGTTGCTGTTGGGTATAGTTGAATTGTTCGAGAAGCTGGCCATAGGCCCGCGCCTCTTCAAGCGGGTTGAGGTCGCTGCGCTGGATGTTCTCGATGAGCGCAATTTCCAGTGACTCGCCGTCCGACAACTCGCGAATGAGTGCTGGAAGTTCATGAACGCCAGCCCGTTGCGCGGCCCGCCAGCGCCTCTCACCGGCCACTATCTCATAATTGCCGTTAGATAAGGATCGAACGACCAGCGGTTGCAGCAGTCCCTTGTCACGAATCGATTGCGCCAGATCGGCAAGCTCTTCCTCGGCAAAATACTTGCGCGGATTGTTGGGGCTGGCCTGGATGAGATCGATCGGAATGTGCCGCAGGCTGCGGACATCCTGCACCACTGCCTCTTCCGTCGTGTCGTCGCCGATCAGTGCCGCCAGTCCCCGGCCAAGGCGCTTCTTCTGTGCCTGCATCATCATCTCGCCTGTAGCCCCACTCCAATCGTTCCGGTCGAGTCACGTGTCCGTTACGGACCTGAATCGATTATGCCGCCCGCAAATCCCGTTCCCGCCGAATCACTTCCGATGCCAGCCTGATGTAGGCCTGCGATCCCGTGCATTGGTTGTCATAGAGCAGCACCGGTTTGCCATAGGACGGCGCTTCTGAAACCCGCACGTTGCGCGGTATGACCGTCTGGTAGACTTTCTCCCCGAGCACGCTGCGAACGTCCTGCGCCACCTGTTCCGACAGGCTGTTGCGCCGGTCGAACATGGTCAAAACCACACCCTGGATCGTCAGCTTGGGATTGAGATTGGCCCGCACCCGCTCGACGGTCTTCAGCAGCTGGCTGAGGCCTTCAAGGGCAAAGAACTCGCATTGCAATGGCACCAGAACGGCATCCGCCGCTGACAGCGAATTGATCGTCAGCAGATTGAGCGACGGCGGGCAATCCACCAGAACATAACTGTAGGTGCGGCCCGCAATGCCGGCCGCCGACAGCGCGGCGATGGCGTCCGCCAGGCGATGGGTCTTGCGGTCGGTCTGGGCCAGTTCGAGTTCGGCCCCCAGAAGATCCATGGTCGAAGGCGCACAGTGCACCCGGGGTATGCCCGATTCGACAATGACATCCGCCAGCCGGCTTTCACCCATCAACACGTGATACGATGATCTCTGCCCGGGCTTCCTGGCAATACCAAGCCCCGTGCTGGCATTGCCCTGCGGGTCGAGGTCAATGATCAGAACCGATTCGCCAACTGCCGCCAGCGCCGTTCCCAGGTTGATGGCAGTGGTGGTCTTGCCAACCCCACCCTTCTGGTTGGCGACAGCAAGGATGCGCGGCGGGAGCTGACCCGAAAGACTAGCTGGAAACTCTGACACGTACGGCCTCCTCGATCTCAAGTATGACCGATTTCGAATCGGTCAAGCTCGGATGCTTATGATACCTGATTTTCCAATATTTTGTGGCTTCGGTCAATTCAGCATCAACATCTTGGCCCTTGTGGAAAAGTGCCCTGACTCCCGCCGCCAGAAACGGCGCCGCATAGTCGAGAAGTTTCGGCAATGGGGCAAGAGCCCGGGAAACCACCCAGTCGGCTGGGCTGGTCAGTGGAGTCTCAACAAGAGTTTCAATGCGCACATTGTGCGTTCGTGCCGGGCAACCCGTCTTGCGGATGATCTCGTCGAGGAACGCCACCTTCTTGCTATTGCTCTCATAGAGGTCGGCGATGTGCCCGCCGGCCAGGGACAGCACCAGCCCTGGGATTCCCGCTCCGCTGCCAAGATCCGCCACCCGCGCCGGTTCCGGCGGGAAGTAGCTGAGTAGCTGTACGCCGTCCAGCACATGCCGGAACCAGATGTTTTCAACCGTCGATGGCCCGATGAGGTTGATCCGCCGCTGCCAGGCTTCAAGCGTCGTCACATAGGTTTCGAGGCCGGCCAATGATTCACGTGAAACATTCAGGCGCTCCAGTTCCTGGCGAACACGGTCAGGAATCACCCGTCATGCACTCCTGCGGTGTTCCGGCCGTTTGACGAAACTCAGTATGGCCGCCAGCGCCGCCGGCGTCATGCCATCGATCCGGCCAGCCTGCCCCAGATTGCCGGGCCTCACCCGGTGCAGCTTCTGCCGCAGCTCGGCCGAGAGGCTGGGAATGGCGAGGTAGTCCAGGCCCTCCGGCAGGGCACACAGTTCCTCACGGCGAAGCACGGCAACTTCCGCCACTTGCCGGCCGGTATAGCCAGCATACAGCGCATCGGCCTCCAGAGCCTCCCGGGCGAAGCCAGCAATGTCCTTCAGCTGCGGCCAGAGCTCCGCCGTCCTGCCGAAGCCCACATCGGACATACCAATGAGATCGAGCGCCGTCCGGGTTTGGCCATCCTGATTGATCCGCAAGCCAGCCTTGGCGCCTTGGGCGGATGTAATCTTGAGTGTGGTGGCCAGAGTCCGCGCCGCCTCAATGGTCGATTGCCGCGATTGGTAGAGGTCTCGCCTTGCCGAACCAACCAACCCCAATTCGATTCCCTTGGGCGTCAGCCGCTCGTCGGCATTACCCGCCCGGAACGTCAGGCGATATTCGGCGCGGGATGTAAACATCCGGTAGGGCTCACTGACACCCTTGGTCACCAGATCATCAACCATCACACCCAGATAACCTTCGCCGCGGTCGAAATTCACCACGTCTTGTCCGCCGGCCCGCCGGGCGGCATTGAGTCCGGCCAAGAGACCTTGTGCAGCCGCCTCTTCGTATCCGGTTGTGCCGTTGATCTGCCCGGCCAGAAACAGCCCCGGGATGGTCTTCACTTCCAGGGTGGCGCGTAGCCCGGAAGGGTCAAAGTAGTCATACTCGATGGCATAACCCGGCCGCTGAATAACCACATCCTTGAGGCCCGGTATCGTCCGGATGAAGGCGTCCTGGATATTGGCGGGGAGCGAGGTGGAAATTCCATTTGGGTAAACCGTGTGATCATCGACACCCTCAGGTTCGAGGAAGATCTGATGCGATGCCCGGTCGGGAAAGCGCGAGATCTTGTCCTCAATGGAAGGGCAATAACGCGGACCCACGCCCTGGATCTGCCCCGAATACATCGCCGACAGGTGGATGTTGCTGGCGATCAATTGGTGCGTCGCCTGTGAGGTGTTGGTGATGTAACAGGGCACCTGCGGCGCCTCTGTGCCGCCGGTGAAAAGCGAAAAGAAGCTCGGGCTCTCATCGCCGTGCTGCGGTTCCAGTTCATCCCAATGAATCGTGCGGCCATCAAGCCGCGCCGGGGTTCCGGTCTTCAACCGCCCAGTCGAGAGACCCGCATCTCGCAGCTGATCCGAAAGCCCTCTCGCCGGTGGCTCGCCATGCCGTCCGGCGGGTGTGGTTTCACGGCCGATGTGAATCAGGCCATTGAGAAATGTGCCGGCCGTGATGACCACCGCACCGGCGCGGTAGAGAATTCCATCCTCGCATTCCACGCCACAGGCCTGACCGTTTTCGATGACAACGCGGAACACCGCGCCTTCGACCACGTGGAGGTTCCGCTGGGCACCGACGAACGACTGCATGGCATTGCGATAGAGCTTGCGATCGGCCTGCGCGCGAGGACCTCGCACCGCCGGCCCCTTCGACCGGTTGAGAAGCCTGAATTGTATTCCAGCCGCGTCAGCGGCACGGCCCATCAAGCCGTCGAGCGCATCAATCTCGCGAACCAGATGTCCTTTACCGAGCCCGCCAATTGCCGGATTGCACGACATCTCCCCGATGGTCGCAAAGCGATGGGTGACGAGTGCCGTTTCGGCACCGACTCGTGCCGCAGCCGCGGCCGCCTCAACCCCGGCATGTCCGCCTCCAACAACGATGACATCGAATGTCTTCATGGCGCGTCTCTTAGGCCACCGGAACCGTGCCGTCAAAGTGGCGGGCGTTTCACGTGAAACAATTTCCTACTTGCCGATGCAGAACTCGCTGAAGATCGAACCCAGCAAATCCTCAACATCAATTGCACCGGTTAACCGGCCCACGGCATTGGCTGCGGCGCGCAATTCCTCGGCGACAAGCTCCACGCGCCCCAATGGCTGTTTCAGCGAATCGTTAAGATGCCGAATCGAATTGACGACGGCCGATCTTTGCCGTCCACGGACAATCAGCGCCTGCTCTCCGCGGCCATACCGGCTCTGCACCAATCCCTCCAACGCCACGAGTAACGACGAGACCGAATCGGTATCAAACGTCGAGACCTTCTGAACGCTCTCGGCCACCGCTCCAACCCCCAAATCACTCTTGTTGGCGACAACCAGATCAGCGCTCAACGCCTTCCTGCACGGCCATACTGCCGGCAATGTCGAAGGCTCCAACCCAAATCACCACATCGGCTTCCGCGACACGGCTCAGGCTCCTGGCAATTCCGATTTGCTCAACCTCGTCAGCCGGCGCGTCGCGAAGCCCCGCCGTATCGCAAAGGATAACCGGGATACCGCCGAGGTCGAACGACACTTCGATCACATCGCGCGTCGTACCGGGTATGCTCGATACGATCGCTGCCTCGCGCCTGGCCATGGCATTCAGCAAACTCGACTTGCCGGTATTGGGCAGTCCCGCCAGAACCACACGAACGCCATCGCGTATGACTTCGCCAGTAACGTGATTGCTCGAGCGCCTGCTCCATCTCCGATATCAACGCCGCAATCACCGGCCGGGATTGCTCGAGTGCTGCCCCCGCCACATCCTCTTCCTCGGAAAAATCGACCGCCGCCTCAACCAGCGCCAGCGCCCGGATCATCTGCGCCCGCCAGGCATCATACACCGAGCTCGCACCTCCCGTGAGCTGGAACACCGCCTGCTTCCGCTGTGCCTCGGTCTTCGCCGCAAGCAGGTCCGAAAGTCCCTCGACTTCCACCAGGTCCATCTTGCCATTGGCAAACGCCCGCCTGGAAAATTCACCTGGCTCCGCAGCCCGCACGCCGGCAAACCCATCCAGCACCCGCAAGACCGCAGAGACCGTTGCCGGGCTGCCATGAAGATGCAATTCGACGACATCTTCACCGGTGGCCGTCGCGGGCGCAGGGAACCAAAGAACCAGCCCCTGATCAATTGTCTCACTGGTTTGCAGGATTCCTGATCCTGGCCAGCCGCGCCGTGCGGGCCGGTGGCAGGGCACCGGCCATCTTCTCGCCAACACCCACGGCCGCACTGCCGCTGATCCGGACAACAGCTACTCCGGACCGGCCATGGCCGCTAGAAAGTGCGAAAATCGTATCCTGGCCAGTCATTTCGGAATCGAATCGATACCATCGGTCCTACCCGGTAGGGCCATCAGGCATTCATGGAATCGAAGAAGTCGCTATTGCCCTTGGTCTGCCGCAACTTGTCGAGCAGGAACTCGATCGCGTCGACCGTACCCATAGGATTGAGAATGCGGCGCAACACATAGGTCTTCTTCAGCACGTCGCTCTTGACGATCAACTCTTCCTTGCGGGTGCCGGAGCGCAGGATGTCAATGGCCGGGAACACCCGTTTGTCAGCCACCTTGCGGTCCAGGATGATTTCCGAGTTGCCGGTGCCCTTGAACTCCTCAAAGATCACCTCGTCCATGCGGCTGCCGGTATCGATCAACGCCGTGGCGATGATGGTCAGTGAGCCGCCTTCCTCGATGTTGCGGGCGGCGCCGAAAAAGCGCTTCGGCCGCTGCAGCGCGTTGGCATCGACGCCGCCGGTCAATACCTTGCCGGAGGAGGGCACGACGGTATTGTAGGCCCGGCCCAGGCGGGTAATCGAGTCCAGCAGAATGACCACATCACGTCCATGCTCGACCAGGCGCTTGGCCTTTTCGATCACCATTTCCGCGACCTGCACGTGGCGCGATGCTGGCTCGTCGAAGGTCGAGCTGACAACCTCTCCTTTCACCGAGCGCTGCATGTCCGTTACTTCTTCCGGCCGCTCGTCGATGAGCAGCACGATCAAATAGCATTCCGGATGATTGCTGGCGATCGAGTGAGCGATGTTCTGCAACAGCACCGTCTTGCCGGTGCGGGGCGGCGCCACGATCAATCCGCGCTGGCCTTTGCCAATCGGGGATACGATATCAATGACGCGAGCCGAGAAATCCTTCTTGGTCGGATCAGCCACTTCCATCTCCAGCCGTTCATCCGGATAGAGCGGCGTGAGATTGTCGAAGTGCACCTTGTGGCGGGTCTTTTCCGGGTCTTCGAAATTGATGGTGTTGACCTTGACCAGCGCAAAATACCGTTCGCCCTCCTTGGGGCTCCGGATCTGGCCTTCCACCGTATCGCCGGTCTTCAGGGTGAATTTCCGGATCTGGCTCGGGCTGATATAGATATCATCCGGGCCCGCCAGGTAGTTGGCATCGGCAGACCGCAAGAACCCAAACCCGTCCTGAAGCACTTCGACAACGCCTTCGCCGCCAATCTCGACATCCCGCACCGCCAGGTTCTTGAGAATTCCGAACATCAGCTCCTGCTTGCGCAGCGCGCTGGCGTTCTCCACTTCCAGCTCCTCGGCAAGGCTTACCAATTCGGCGGGGGTCTTCAGTTTCAAGTCCTGAAGCTTGACTTCCTTGAGTTCAGAAATAATCGTCATGTCTCTGTCTGTTTTTGAAAAGGGTCCACGGAGCGCGGACCGGAAAAGGAGGGAATTGCTGCCAGCGCGAGCCGTTGCGCAGCCGGGAACAGCTCCACCATAGCAAACTCGCGTTCCCGCGCCAACAACTTAATTGTTAACCGAATGGCTTCGCCACCACCAGGATTACAATCAGTACCAGCAGCAGCGTCGGAACTTCATTGATGGCCCTGAAGAAGTTTGCACTGTGCCGATTACGCTCGCTGGCAAACTCGCGATGGCACACCGCCAGAAACAGATGAAACGCAGACAGGCAAGCCACCAGCCCGATCTTCAGCCAAAGCCACACCGGCACTGAAGCCAGCGCCCCCAAAGACCATGCCGTCAACAACCCGAAAACCCACGACGCCACCGCCGCCGGGTTCATGATGGCTTTCAGCAACCGCCGCTCCATCGTCAGAAACAACTGGCTTGTTTCCGACCCAGGCTCAACACCCACGTGATAGACAAACAGCCGCGGCAAATAGAACAACCCCGCCATCCAGGCGAAGACCGCTACCACATGCGCCACCTTGAACCAAAGATACCAATCAACCATCGGCGGCGCGGCCCGTATCAAACCGGCGAACAGCCTCGATGACAGTCGCGAGCTTTCTCAAGTCCGTCTCCTGCCGGATACCGTGCCCCAAATTGAATATGTGCCGCCGCATCGGCACCGATCGGACCACCACATCAACTTCGCGCCGCAGGGCCTCATCATCGGCCAGCAGAGCAACCGGATCAAGATTGCCCTGCACCGCCACGCCATCGGGAATAATATCCGCAACCGACTTCAGCGAAGCCTCGGCTTCCACGCCGACAGCGCTCACACCGCCTGCTCTGGCGATCATGCCATGATCTGCTCCAAGCCCGCGGGCAAATACGATCACTGGCACCGCCGGATACCTTCGCTGCAATTCCTCTGTTATCTGTTTCAACGGCCGCACCACATAGCGTTCACGCGCCAAGCCACATAACTCACCCGCCCAGGAATCAAAGATTTGAACGGCCTGGGCGCCCGCTTCAATTTGCGCACCGAGATATGCCAGGCTTTGCTCGATCAGCCGGTCAATCAACATATCGAACCACGGCAGCTGGTTATAGGCCGCAAGCCTCGCCTTGTGGCGGTCCGAACTTCCACCCTCGACCATGTAGCTCGCAACCGTCCACGGCCCGCCACAAAACCCGATCAATGCCACATCAGCCGGCAACTGATGCCGGACCTTCGACACCGTTCCGCAGACCGCCGCAACCTGGTCACTGTCTCCAACCCTTTTCAGTTTTTGAACGCTCGAGCTATCGGATATGGTTGCCAGGATTGGTCCTTCGCCTTCCGCGAACCGCAACTCCAATCCCATCGCATGCGGCACCACCAAAATATCGGCAAACAGGATCGCAGCATCGAGGTCAAACCTGCGCAATGGCTGTAATGTGACCTCGGCGGCAAGCGCCGGATCATAGCAAAGGTCAAGAAACGAACCTGCCTTTGCTCTGAGCTCCCGGTACTCCGGTAGATAGCGCCCAGCCTGCCGCATGAACCAGATCGGCCGGCGCGATGGCTTTCTGCCCTGCAATACGTCCAGTAATGCGCTCTCGCCCATTGCTCACCTAAGAATAGAGATAAGGAGATTCTCTTTTCTCTTTTAGTTGGGACGTGATCAACGGTATTACGCCCTATCCCGCCGATTTTCAGAAGTTAACAGAATGAACCACTCGCTCTGTTTAGGGTGCCGCGGATTAACCTTTATTAATAATGTCTTAACAGCATGTATCAAGATTTATCCAATTGTCCCGACCTGAACAAGTTATCCCCGCTGTTTGCTAGACAGCGCTCATCACGGGATGTCTCGTGGAAAACCCCCTGGAAACATGCCAAAGAATCCATCAGCAGCCAGAAACTCGATACTTTTCCACAATTGATCAACATCCCATGCAACGCTCCGAAACCCGATATTTCCATATGCATCTGGTCTCCGACGCCACCGGAGAAACCCTCAACACCGTGGCCCGTGCGGCCACGGCTCAATACGCCGGCCATCGTCCGATCGAACACATCTATGCGCTTGTCAGAACACCAAAACAGCTGGCCAAGGTCCTGGATGCCATAACCAAGGAACCCGGAATTGTGCTCTTTACACTCGTTGATCAGCCGCTGCGAACGCAACTCGAGGAGCATTGTCGCATTCTCGGCGTTCCCTGCATATCGATACTGGACCCAGTGATTTCAAGCCTCGCGCAGTATCTCAATGCCGCCACAAGCCCCCAGGTCGGCGGCCAACATGCCCTCGACGCCCAGTACTTCAAACGCATTGACGCCCTCAACTTCACGATGGCGCATGACGATGGCCAGGGCCTGTCAGACCTGAACAATGCCGATGTCGTGCTCCTCGGCATCAGCCGGACATCCAAGACACCCACCTGCATCTACCTGGCGCAGCGCGGAATCAGGGCAGCAAACGTCCCCATCGTGCCGTCGCTGCCGGTACCATCCCAACTCCACGCTCTTACCAAACCCCTGGTCGTCGGCCTCGTGGCAAGTGCTGAACGCATCGCCCAGATTCGCCGCCACCGCCTGCTGACACTCAAGGAATCCCGTGAAACAACCTACGCCGATGCTCGCAGCATCACCGATGAGCTCGTTTTCATGAAAAACCTTTGTGCCAATCTCGATTGTCCGATGATCGATGTAACCCGCCGCTCGGTTGAAGAAACTGCCGCCGCCATCCAGAACTTTCTCAATGAACGCGCCGAGAATTCTTCCCCCAACCCATGAAAATCATTCTCGCATCCACAAGCGTCATTCGGTCAGAGATCCTCTCAAGAGCGGGTATCGCCCACACCGCAATTCGCCCCGCTGCCGATGAAGAACTACTGAAAGCCCAGTTTGCCAACCTGTCGCCGACACAGCTGTCGCTCGCCCTTGCTCGCGAAAAGGCACTCAGCATCTCCCCGGCCTATCAAAACGATTTGGCTATCGGTGCTGATCAAGTGATGGTCTGTGATGGCCAGCTGTTCAACAAACCGGTAAACGTCGAAGACGCGCGGTCGCAGCTCCGGCGGTTGCGAGGCAAGCCCCACCAACTCATCAGCAGCCTGAGTGTTTGCCAGGACCAGTCACAGAAATGGTCAACAACCGATTCGGCTACGCTATGGATGCGTGAATTCAGTGACACATTTCTCAGTGGCTATCTTGAATACGCTGGCACGGACGTGACAACCTCGGTCGGCGCATACAAGATCGAAAGCCTAGGTATTCAGCTGTTCGACAGGATTGACGGCGACCACAACACCATTCTCGGAATGCCTTTGTTGCCATTGCTGGGCTTCCTTCGCAGCGCCGGGGCAATTGCCAAATGAAAAAAGCTTGCGTCATCGGTTGGCCGATTGCCCACTCCCGCTCACCGCTGATCCACACCTATTGGCTTCGTAAGCATGGCATATCAGGTGAATACACCCGTGTGCCCGTTGAGCCGGCGCGACTGCAGGAGTTTGTTGCATCCCTCGAAGCCCGGGGATTCGCTGGATGTAATGTCACGATTCCCCACAAGGAGGCGGCCTATCGGCTGATCACTCCCGCCGACCAGCTGACCAGCAAGCTCGGCGTCACCAACACGCTTTTCATCAGGGACAAACAGGTTTTTGGCACCACCACCGACGGCGAAGGATTTCTCGCAAGCCTTGCCGCTGCCACGGACTATCGGGCAGAAAGCGCGCCGGCACTTGTTGTTGGCGCCGGCGGTGCAGCCACCGCAGTCGTTGGCGCGCTTCTGATGGCGGGAGCCCCGAGAATTTATCTCGCCAACCGGACCATGGAGCGATCCGAGCAACTCCAGCGGCTATTCGGAAACGCTGTATCACCCATCACCGTGGCAAAGGCTGAACACCTGATGAGCGACTGCCGCTTGCTGGTCAACACCACATCCCTTGGCATGGCTGGGCATGATGAATTCGCCCTGAGTCTCGCTCGCTTGCCGGAAGAGGCGGTTGTCTATGACATCGTCTACGTTCCCCTGGAAACCAAGCTGATGAAGGAAGCCAAGACGAGGGGAAACCGTGTCGTCGGCGGCCTGGGTATGCTCCTGCATCAGGCAGTGCGCGGATTCGAACTGTGGTTCGGGAAGCGGCCTGAAGTAACGCAGGAACTCTACGACCTGGTTGCCGCCGACGTTGCCAGGGCAGGGCAGAGATGATTGTCGCTGGCCTCACCGGATCGATCGCCATGGGCAAGAGCGAGACGGCGCGCATGTTTCGCGAGGCCGGTGTGCCGGTATTCGATGCTGATGCCGCTGTCCACAAGTTGTATGACAAAGGCGGGCATGCAGTCCCCCTGATTGCCAGGAGATTTCCAGCGGCAGTAGTCGATGGCGCCGTTGACCGTGCCCGGCTTTCCGAACTTGTAATCGGCGATGCGGAGGCCTTCGCGGACCTTGAAGCCCTTATCCACCCGCTGGTTTGGTCTGAAGAGGCGGAGTTTCTGCGCATACAGCGCCAGCTTGATGCGGAGCTTGTCATAGTTGACAATCCACTGCTCTTCGAAAAACAGCGGCAGCATGCTGTTGACGCCGTCATTGTCGTGTCGGCGCCTGCCGAAGTGCAGCGTTCGCGAGCCCTTGATCGTGCAGGAATGACACCCGAGAAGCTTGATGCTATTTTGGCGCGTCAGGTTCCTGATGCCGAAAAGCGCGCCAGAGCCGATTTCGTGATTGATAGCTCCCGCGGTCTGGAATACGCCAACCAGCAAGTTCTGAAAATCATTGCCGCCCTGCGAGATAAACATGCGTGAGATCGTTCTCGACACCGAAACAACCGGACTCGATCCGGCCAAGGGCGACCGCCTCGTCGAAATCGGCGCCGTTGAGTTGATCAATCACCTGACGACCGGAAAGACATTTCACGCCTATATCAATCCCGAGCGCGATGTGCCTGCCGAAGCCGAAGCGGTTCATGGTCTGTCAACGGCGTTTTTGAAAGACAAGCCGATGTTTGCCGCGATTGCCGCTGATTTCATGGCGTTCATCGCTGGCGATCCGCTGATCATTCACAACGCCAGCTTTGACGTTTCCTTCCTTAACGCCGAACTGGACTACCTTGGCTTGTCCCCAATTCTCCCGGAACGTGTTGTCGACACACTCCAGATCGCCCGCCGCAAGCACCCCTCAGGCCCCAACAGTTTGGACGCCCTCTGCAAGCGCTACGCCATCGATAACTCCAGACGCACCAAGCATGGCGCCTTGCTGGACTCGGAACTTCTGGCCGAGGTTTATCTTGAGCTGATTGGCGGGCGCCAGACGGCCCTCGGCCTGACCATTGCCGTCAATCAGCAACGGAGCGTTGAAAGCTCTGGCGCTGCTGCCGGTGTTCGCCCCCGGCCTCTGCCGTCAAGATTGACCGACGAAGAGCGTGCCGCCCACGCGGCGTTTGTGGCGGGCCTCGGTCCCGATGCGATGTGGACCAAGATTGCCGATTAGGCGGATGCCGCCGCCGGCTGCTGCATGCGCTTCTGATACATGCCGGCAAAATCAATGGGATCGAGCATCAGCGGCGGAAAGCCGCCATTGCGCGTGGCGTCGGCAAGAATTTGCCGGGCAAACGGAAACAGCATGCGCGGGCATTCGATCAGGATGGCGGGGTGCAGCATGTTCTGCGGAAAATTCTCAAGCCGGAATGCGCCCGCATACATTAATTCGGCGGCAAAGATCACTTTCCCCTGAACTGTAGCCTTGGCATCGAGGTGAAGCTCGACTTCATAATCCGAAGGCCCCAGGTTCTTGGCGTTCACATTGACGGCAATGTTGATATCCGGCTGCTGTTGCTGCGGCGAAAGCGAGTTCGGAGCATTGGGGTTTTCGAAGCTCAGGTCCTTCAGGTACTGGCCAAGAATGCGCATCGATGGTTGGCTTCCCGGCTGCGGCTGCGGCGCTTGCAGGTTGACACTCGACTGCGCTGCCGGTGCGGCCTGCGCCTTGACTTCCGGTTTTGCACTGCCGCCATTCTTGGCCGCGGGTACCGCTTTTTTGGCGGCAGGTTTGCTGGTTTTTGCCATGGAGGAGCCTCTATTGATTTGGTTCTCCGCTAACACGTCAGCCATTGCGCCGCAAGCCAGCTAGGGTCTTGGCTTTCCGCTCGTATCGTCGGAAATTTCACCTTCGATTTCGATGGCTTCGCCCTCGATGATTGGCCCCTGGCGTGCTGGTCCGGGGTTCCATTCTGCCCTGAAGTCGCCGTAGCCGCCAGTGAACCTGCCGCGGAAGTGGCGCTGAACGGCAGGAACGAGGAGAACTGCGGCCAAAATATCGGTCAAGAAGCCGGGGATCAGCAGCAGCACGCCGGAAAGCATCCGGAACCCCGCCGCTGTTGCGAGCCTGGAGGCTTCCTCGGCAGTAGCGGGCCTTTGCCGGAGGACTTGACTGATCCTGATGCCGGTTGAGCGGATGAGGGCCAGGCCGCAAGCGAAACTGGCCAAAAGCAGCAAAAGCGTCAGCACCACCCCAATGCGCTGGCCAACGATGACGAAAACCGCGATTTCGCCGCAGATGAACGCCAGGATAAGGAGTGGAACAAACTTCATATGTCGCGCTCGAAGGTGCCGATGGGCTTTGGACCTGCGGCGAATACCACTATATAGGGAACGTAAGTACCTCGCCGCAAGCCGCCAGACAGAGTGTGTTTTTGATCAAATAGCATGATGGATCCGCTGAACCTCATTATTATGGCCATCGCCGTCTTTGTGATTTGGCGGCTGTATGGCGTTCTTGGAACCCGCAATGGTAACGAACGGCCGCCGTTCGATCCATTCGGCACCCGCGCCGGACAAGCAGAAGCGCCGACCGCTTCCGTCCCACGGAGTTTGCCGCGCGGTGACGAGGAAACGGCGGCACAACCGGCCGAAGAACAGCGGGAACCGGCTTGGAAGGGATTTGCCAGCGAGGGCTCGCCGCTCGGGCTAGCCCTCGTGTCGATTTCCCAAGCTGATCGCAACTTCTCGCCAAAGGCGTTCCTGGAAGGCGCCAAGCTGGCCTATGAGATGATCGTCGAAGCTTTCGCCAAGGGCGACAAGGTGGCACTCAAACCCCTGCTCAATCGCGACGTTTATGACGGCTTTGCCAACGAGATCGATGGCCGGGCGGCGCGCGGTGAAGTCATGAACACCGGATTTGTGGGCTTCCAAAAGGCCGAACTGCTTGCCGCCGAGTTGACTGGAAATCGCGCTGCCATAACCATCAGGTTTCTGGCTGAAATGATCACCACGACCACCAGCAAGACCGGCGAATTGCTGGATGGCGATCCAAAGAAGGTGCGCGAAGTGACCGATGTCTGGACCTTCGAACGCGATGTCGCCGCCAGGGACCCTAATTGGCGGTTGTCGTCCACCGAAGAACCGGCTTGAATCGCAGGAGTGCCACGGCCCTCTTGAGCGGTGGCACACTCTGGGGCATGGCTTCCTCCGTCATGGCATCACCGGCACTTCTGAAACCCGTGTCCTTTTCCAGTCTTCCGGGATGGGATGCAGATGATCACCAGGCAGCACTCGCCGCGTTTCGCCGTTCCAGTGTCGAAATGCTGGAGCGCGGCAAGGCCTTTGAGCGCCCAGCCGGATTCGGTGGCCATCGTGATGACTGGACCGCCATCTGTGAAGCCGCGCTGAAAGCCACCGATGCCAGAACCTTCTTTGAATCGTCATTCACGCCACTGTCGGTAACCGATCCGCTCCGGCCCGAAGGCCTGTTCACCGGCTATTATGAGCCTGAAGCTCCGGGGAGCCTTGTGGAGTCGGCGGAATTTCCCGTGCCGGTCTATCACCGGCCTCCCGAACTCATAGGCTTCGATGAAGTGACGGAAAAGCAAAGCGGCCTGAAATACGGCATGCTGGTCGACGGCAGGCCGCAGCCTTTTCCCGCCCGCAAGGACATCGAGCAGGGCGCATTGCGCGGGCGCGGCCTGGAGGTTGTCTGGTTGCGTGACTGGGCCGACGCTTTCTTCATCCATATCCAGGGCTCGGGCCGCGTACGGCTGCCGGACGGCAAATATCTGCGCCTCGCCTATGCCGGCAAGAACGGCAGGCCATACACCGGAATAGGTGGCTTGCTGGTTGAACGCGGCGCCTTCATTCGCCAACAGATGTCGATGCAATCGACGCGCGCCTGGATGGCGAAGCATCCATCCCAGGCCCGCCAGCTCATGTGGGAAAATCAGTCCTACATATTCTTCCGCGAAGTGCCGATCGACGATCCGTCCCTGGGCGCTCCCGGAGCGCAGTATGTTTCTCTCACGCCGAAGCGCAGCCTGGCTGTCGACCGCAACCACTGGATGTTTGGAACACCCATCTGGCTCGACACCGCGGCACCTTCAGGACCCGATGCCGCCGCCGAAGCCTTTCGCCACCTAATGGTAGCGCAGGATACCGGCACCGCCATCCGCGGCTATGCGCGAGGCGACGTCTTCTGGGGCGCCGGTGATCATGCGGCAATGACGGCGGGCCACATGAAAAGCCCCGGCCAGATGACGGTACTGCTGCCGAAAGCTTTGGCCAAGCGGCTCGTCACACAACAATGAGCCGCCGCCCCCTCGACTTCGAACTCTGGCACGAGGTGGCCAACACCGTAAAGCCGTTGCGCAAAACCGCGGGCGCCAAGAAGATCAGTGCAGCAAAAGTGAAACCGGCCGCCAGCCGCGTTGCGGCTCATGTGCCAAAGGTTCCTGTCAAGCCGCGCCCCGCGTCCTCGAAAACCCCGCCCCCATTGTCCGGCTTTGACCGCCGCACTACGCAAAAGCTCACCCGTGGCAATGTCGAAATCGACTCGCGCATCGACCTGCACGGCACCGGAATCGAAATGGCGAGGGTGCGCCTGCAGCGGTTCCTCGCCGAAGCCGGTCATCGCGGCTACCGCACGGTTCTGGTGATCACCGGCAAGGGTGAATCGCCCTTCGCCCGTCACACCTTGCACGGCGCCACCCATTTCGACACGCCGGAGCGCCAGGGCAAACTCCGCCGCATGGTGCCGGAATGGCTGCACGATCCGGAGTTCCGTTCTCTGGTCAGCGGCTTTCAGCCGGCCCATCCAAAACACGGCGGCGGCGGCGCATTCTACGTCAAGCTTCGCCGCCCCAGGAGCCAGGCGTGACGCCCTTCGGCGAACGCATGCGCGAATTGCGCCGGGCCAAGGGCGTGACCTTGAAAGACATGGCCGAAGCCATCGGAGTATCGTCGGCCTATCTCTCCGCTCTCGAACACGGCAAACGCGGCCGTCCCGGCTGGCCGCTGATCCAGCGCATCATCGCCTACTTCAATATCATCTGGGACGATGCCGAAGCAGTCGTGCGGCTGGCGCGCATATCGCATCCGCGCATCACCATCGACACCTCTGGCCTTTCGCCCAAGGCAACGGAACTCGCCAACCGCCTCGCCGACGGCATTGGCAGGCTCAATGGCAGTTCCATCGCCGAGATGCTGGCCGTCCTCGAACGACGGTCCGGCAAATCTAAAGGATGAACTTGGAGAGATCGGCATTGCGGGCGAGGTCGCCCACATATTTCATCACGAAGTCCTTGTCGATGGTCACCGATTCGCCGGAGCGGTCAGTTGCGGTATAGCTCACATCATCCAGCACCCGCTCCATGACCGTCTGCAAGCGTCTGGCGCCGATATTCTCGATCGACGCATTGGTCTCGGCGGCGATGTCGGCGATGGCCGTGATGCCATCCTCGGTGAAGGAGAGCTTGACGCCCTCGGTTTCGAGCAGCGCGGTGTATTGCTTGATCAGGCTCGCTTCGGGTTCGGTGAGGATGCGTTTGAAATCATCCGCACCCAGCGCCTTCAATTCGACGCGGATGGGCAGGCGTCCCTGAAGTTCCGGCAGCAGATCGGAAGGTTTGGCGATGTGGAAGGCGCCCGATGCAATGAACAGGATATGGTCGGTGCGCACTGGGCCGTGTTTCGTTGAAACCGTCGTGCCCTCGATCAGCGGCAGCAGATCGCGCTGCACGCCCTCTCGGCTGACATCCGCCCCTTGCCGCTCCGAGCGGGCGCAGATTTTGTCGATCTCGTCCAGGAACACGATTCCGTTGTTCTCGACCGAATCGATGGCCTCCTGAACGATCTGCTCCTGATCCAGCAGCTTGTCGCTTTCTTCAGCCAGCAGAAGGGCGTGGCTGGCTTTCACCGTGGTTTTGCGCGTTTTCGTCCGGCCGCCAAACGCTTTGCCCAGCATGTCGGAAAGGTTGATGACACTGGCCGACGAGCCTGGCATGCCGGGAATGTCGAAACTCGGCACGCCGCCCGAATCGCTCACCTGAATCTCGATCTCGCGATCATCGAGTTCGCCCGCGCGTAGCTTCTTCTTGAAGGCCTCGCGTGTCGTCTCGGTCGCACTGGCGCCCACCAGCGCATCGATCACCCGCGATTCAGCATTGATTTCGGCTTGCGCTTCGACACCCTTGCGCCGCTGGTCACGCACCATGGCGATACCTGACTCCAGAAGATCGCGGATCATCTGGTCGACATCGCGGCCGACATAACCCACCTCGGTGAACTTGGTTGCTTCAACCTTGATGAACGGGGCATTGGCGAGCTTGGCCAATCGCCGCGCAATCTCGGTTTTGCCGACGCCGGTTGGACCGATCATCAGAATGTTCTTGGGGCTCACTTCCTCACGAAGCGTGCCGGTCAGTTGCTTCCGCCGCCAGCGGTTGCGCAGTGCAATCGCCACGGCACGCTTCGCGTCATTCTGACCGACAATATGGCGGTCAAGCTCGGAAACGATTTCGCGGGGCGTAAAGTCAGTCATTGGGTTGCGTCTTTCGCATAAGAAACATGATGCATGATGAGAACCCCATCGGTCTTGCCGGCGAGATGCGCTACGGGAACGAATCCTGCATTTTGATAGGCGCGTACGGCGCGGGCATTCAGCGGATCGGGATCGATGATGATACGCGCGTTGCCTTCGGTCCGCAGCTTCGCCACAAAGGCGCGGAGAACAGCCGAGCCAATACCTTTCGAGAGCTTGGACACTTCGCCGATCGACAGATCGACACCGACCGTTTCCGGCGGCAGTTCCGCCAGCCAGGGATGATCCGGCAACCATTCGCCAGTTTGGTGCGGACCAATGTGCCAGTACTGGATATAACCCAAGGGCTCGCCATCGACGCTGAAGATGAAGGGATGCGATCCATCGCGGCCTTCGACCATGTCAACGATGTGTCCGAATTCCGTTTTGGGATCGCCCCACCATTCGCGCCAATGCGGCAGGGCGAGCCAGCGCCGCAGCAACGGGTAGTGCGTGGGCGTCACCGGATCAAAACGGATTGTTGCGTCACTGAGCATCCAGCACTTCGACGGTGACGTTGCTGTTGGTGTAGACACAGATTTCGGCGGCAATCGCCATCGCCTTGCGGGCGATGGCTTCGGCATCCATGTCGGTATCGATCAGCGCCCGCGCCGCCGCCAGCGCATAGTTGCCGCCGGAGCCGATGGCGATCACGCCCTTTTCCGGTTCCAGCACGTCGCCGGTGCCAGTGAGCACGAGGCTCACATTGCGGTCGGCGACAATCATCATGGCTTCCAGGCGGCGCAGGTAGCGGTCGGTGCGCCAGTCCTTGGCCATATCGACGCAGGCGCGGGTCAATTGCGCCGGATATTGTTCGAGTTTCGCTTCCAGCCGCTCGAACAGCGTCATGGCATCGGCCGTAGCCCCGGCAAAACCGGCGATCACCTTGCCCGAGCCCAGGGGCCTGACCTTCCGGGCGTTGCCCTTGATCACCGTCTGCCCGAGGCTCACCTGGCCATCGCCCGCCACGACGACCTTGCCGCCCTTGCGGACGGTCAGAATGGTCGTGCCATGCCATTGAACGGGTTCGCTCATTCTGGGGCTCCTCGGGTTGAGGCCCAGATGTAGGCGCGGCAACCATGAAAGAAAAGCCACCCTTGGCCATTTCTTGCTGCATCTGCTAAGAGGCCCGCCAGCCACCGGAATTCGAGGATTGCCATGCGCAACGCCAGCATCGACCGCAAAACTACGGAAACCGACATTTCCGTATCCGTCGATCTCGACGGCACCGGCGCCTACGACGTGAAAACCGGTATCGGTTTCCTCGACCACATGCTGGAACTTCTAAGCCGTCACTCCCTGATCAACATCAAGGTGCGCGCCAAGGGCGACCTGCACATCGACTTTCATCACGCCACGGAAGATTCCGGCATCGCACTCGGTCAGGCTTTCGCCAAGGCGCTGGGTGACCGCAGGGGCATCCGCCGCTATGCCAGCCTGCACCTGCCCATGGACGAGGCCCTGACGCGGGCGGCAATCGACGTGTCGGGCAGGCCTTATCTCGTGTGGAACGTCGCGTTCAACCGCCCGAAGATTGGCGAGTTCGACACCGAACTGGTGCGCGAATGGTTCCAGGCCTTCGCCATGAATGCCGGCGTGACCCTGCACATCGAAACGCTTTACGGTGACAACAATCATCACATTGCCGAAAGCTGCTTCAAGGCCCTGGCCCGGGCGTTGCGCGAGGCCATCGAAATCGACTCCCGCCAGAAGGACCGCATTCCCTCCACCAAGGGTTCGCTGCAGGGCTGATGGCTGTCTATACGGTTCACAGAAAGCCTGGCGTGGCACCGGACGATGTGACCCTGGTGCCGGAAGGCTTTAACCTGCGGGCATTCCTGTTCACCGTGCTGTGGGCCCTGTGGAACAGGCTTTGGGTGCTGTCCTGCATCATTGCCGTGGTGCTGGTGGCGGTGGCAACGCTTCCCTCTTATCTTGGCCTCGGCGCTGAATTCACCGCGATTCCGCATTTGGCAGTGGCGCTGCTGTTCGGTTTCGAGGCCAATGACCTGCGCCGCCTGGCCTTGTCTCGCGCCGGTTTTGAAGAAATTGCCTTGGTCAGCGGTTCATCCCTCGACGAAGCCGAACTGCGCTTTTTCGCCGGGCACACAAGGGCACCGGCACCAGTTGCTTCCAACAGCGAGCCCACGCCATCGCGTTTTGCCCACGACACGCTGGGCCTGTTCGGCAACGTGTGAGGCCAGCGATGCGTGTTGCTATCATCGACTACGGGTCCGGAAATCTGCACTCCGCCGCCAAAGCCTTTGAGCGCGCGGCGCGTGACAATGGAATTGCCGCTGAAGTACTGGTGACATCGGATCCCGAAACCGTGCGTGGTAGCGGCAGAATTGTTCTCCCCGGCGTCGGCGCCTTCAAGGATTGCCGCCGCGGGCTCGACGCTGTGTCCGGCATGGTAGAGGTCTTGCAAGACGAGGTGATCGGCCGCGGCAAACCTTTCATCGGCATCTGCGTCGGCATGCAGCTGATGGCGACGCGTGGGTTGGAGCATGACATTACACTTGGGCTCGATTGGATACCGGGCGATGTGACGTTAATCGAACCCACTGATGCCTCACTCAAGATCCCGCACATGGGCTGGAATACTCTGTCGGCCAAGAATGCCCATCCGGTGCTTGAAGGAATTGAGTTGGGCGAGCACGGCCTGCACGCCTATTTCGTGCATTCCTATCACCTCAACGCCCGCAATTCAGCAGATGTTCTTGCAGTGACCGACTACAGTGTTCCGATCACCGCCATGGTGGCGCGCGACAACATGGTCGGAACGCAATTCCACCCCGAGAAGAGCCAGACGCTGGGCCTCCGCCTCATCGCCAATTTCCTGCGGTGGCGGCCATGATCCTGTTTCCGGCCATCGACCTGAAAGATGGCCAATGTGTCAGGCTGAAACTCGGCGACATGGATCAGGCCACGGTGTTCAATGACGACCCCGCCGCCCAGGCCCGGTCCTTCGAGGCGCAAGGGTTTTCTTGGTTACACCTCGTCGATCTCAACGGCGCATTTGAAGGCCGTCCGGTCAATGGTGCTGCTGTCGAGGCCATTCTCAAAGCGATCCGCATCCCCGTGCAATTGGGTGGCGGCATTCGCACGCTGGCGCAGATCGAGCAGTGGCTTGCCACGGGCATCGCCCGCGTCATTCTCGGCACGGTCGCATTGCGCGATCCTGAATTGGTCAAGAAAGCTTGCAAGCGCTTTCCCGGAAAAATCGTCGTCGGCATCGATGCCAAGGGCGGCAAGGTGGCGGTCGAGGGCTGGGCGGAAACCGCTGAACTCACCGCCATCGATCTCGCCCGGCGTTTCGAAGACGCCGGTGTTTCAGCCATCATCTTCACCGACATTGATCGCGACGGCGTGTTGAAGGGCCTCAACATTCCTGCGACACTGGAACTGGCCAACGCCACGCGCATCCCGGTCATCGCCAGCGGCGGACTGGCATCGCTTGCCGACGTTCAAAGATTGCTGCAGTCCGATTGCCGCATTCTCGAAGGCGCCATCACCGGCCGGGCACTTTACGACAAGCGGCTTGATGCCGCCGAAGCCCTCGCCCTCATCCGCAAGGCAAGCTGATGCTGAAAGCCCGCCTCATTCCCTGCCTCGATGTCAAGGATGGCCGTGTCGTCAAGGGTGTGAATTTCGTCAACCTGCGCGATGCCGGAGACCCCGTCGAAATCGCCAAGGCCTATGACACGGCAGGTGCCGACGAGTTATGCTTTCTTGACATCACCGCCACCCATGAAAACCGCGGCATCATCTTCGACGTGGTAACCCGGACGGCGGAAGCCTGTTTCATGCCCCTGACTGTCGGTGGCGGTGTGCGAACCCTCGACGACATCCGCAAATTGCTTCTCGCCGGGGCCGACAAGGTGTCGATCAATTCAGCGGTGGTATCGAACCGCCAATTCGTGCGCGAGGCGGCCGAGAAATTCGGCAGCCAGTGCATCGTTGTCGCCATTGACGCGCGATCGGTTGCTCCGGGACGATGGGAAATCTTCACCCACGGTGGCCGCAAGGAAACTGGAATTGATGCTGTGGCCTTTGCCAGGGAGGTTGTCTCGCTGGGTGCCGGGGAAATTCTGCTAACCTCCATGGACCGCGATGGTACCGGCGAGGGCTTCGACATAGATCTTACCCGTACCATTGCCGATACCGTTCCGGTGCCGGTCATTGCCTCGGGCGGAGTGGGCACACTTGAACATCTGGTCGAAGGCATCCGCGATGGCCATGCCACGGCGGTTCTCGCCGCCTCGATCTTCCACTTTGGAACTTATTCCATTGCCGAGGCCAAACGTCACCTTTCGGCCAATGGCGTACCCATGCGGTTGTGCTAGGGTAGGCGAGGGGGAATGATGACCGAACATCGCTTGGATATTCTGTCGGCCCTGGCCAGTGAAATCGCGCGCAAACGCAATGCGCCGCCATCTGAATCCTATACCGCGAAGCTGATCTCCGAGGGCGCGGAAAAATGCGCCAAGAAGTTTGGCGAGGAGGCGGTGGAACTCGCCATTGCCGCGGTTGGTACCGACCGCAAGCACGTGGCGGCGGAAGCCGCCGACGTTGTCTATCACCTTCTCGTGGTCCTTGAAGCCAAGGGCGTGAAGCTTTCGGATGTCATGACCGAGCTCGAACGCCGCCAGGGCACCAGCGGCCTTGCCGAAAAAGCCGCACGGAAACCTGCCTGATGGAAGAGCTTGCCAAGGAGGTTTCACCGTTCCGGCGGTTCTCGCGCGAGGAGTGGGCAGCTCTTCGCGCCGACACGCCGATGACGCTGACTCAGAAAGACCTCGACGAGTTGCGCGGCCTCAATGACCGCGTCGACCTCGCAGAAGTTGAGGCGATCTACTTGCCGCTGTCGCGGCTTCTTAATCTCTATGTGGCGGCCACCCTCGGCCTGTTCCGCGCCACCAACAATTTCCTGCACGTGACCGAGCGCAAGGTACCCTATGTCATCGGCATGGCGGGAAGCGTTGCGGCAGGCAAGAGCACTACGGCCCGCATCCTGCAGCGGCTTCTCGCCCGTTGGCCCAAGCACCCCAAGGTCGATCTCGTCACCACCGACGGTTTTCTGCTGCCCAATGCCATCTTGCAGCGCGAAGGACTGATGAACCGCAAGGGCTTTCCTGAAAGCTATGACCTGCCGGTCATCTTGCGCTTCATGTCGGACATCAAGGCCGGCAAGCGCAATGTCACCGCACCGCTCTATTCGCACCTGACTTACGATGTGCTCCCTAACGAATTTGTGACCATCGACCAGCCCGATATTCTGATCGTCGAAGGGTTGAACGTATTGCAAACCGGCCGGCTGCCGCGCGATGGCCGCGGCATTCCCAACACGTCCGACTTTTTTGACTTCTCGATCTACATTGATGCTGACACCGAAGACCTGCGCAAATGGTACATCGACCGGTTCTTCACCCTGCGCGGCGGCGCCTTCAAGAATCCGAAGTCCTATTTTCATCGCTACGCCACGCTTTCCGACAAGGAAGCGCTGGAAACCGCAACACGGCTTTGGGAAACCATCAACCTGGTAAATCTGCGCGAGAACCTGCTACCCACAAGGCCACGCGCCGATCTGGTCTTGCGCAAAGGCGCCGATCACTTCGTGCGCAGCGTGTTCCTGCGCAAGCTATAACAGGCCCATCGCCGCCGCATGGGCCTTGAGGTTAACTTCCGGCCTCGCCCCGATATGCGAAATTACTTCTGCTGCAGCCAGGGCGCCAAGCTGCGCACAATGCGGCAAAGTCCTGCCCGTTGTGAATCCGGACAGGAAACCCGCCGCGAACAGGTCGCCGGCACCCGTGACATCCACAACCTTGCTCACCGGAAAGGCTGGCGAAGCATGAATGGTGTCACCCTTGACGACCACGCAGCCGTCTGCCGAGCGCGTCAGAACGGCGATGGGGCAGTCCTTCTGGATTGCCCGCAGCGCACCATCAAAATTCTGCGTGAGGTAAAGCGACTTTATTTCCGACTCGTTGGCAAACACGATATCGATGTCATTGCGGATGAGATCGAGGAAGCTGTCGCGGTGGCGTTCCACGCAAAACGAATCCGACAAGGTGATCGACGTCATCTGCCCGGCCTTACGCGCAATATTTGCCGCCAGCTTGAAAGCCTCCTTGGCTTCGGGCCGGTCCCACAGATAACCTTCCATGTAGGTGACACGCGAGGCGGAAACGACGGCCTCGTCGATGTCCGCCGTTGTGAGGTTCACGCAGGCGCCGAGATAGGTGTTCATGGTGCGCTCGCCCTCGGGCGTCACCAGTATGAACGATCGCGCCGTGGCCGGGCCCGTAGTAGCCGGAACCGAATCGAAGGTAACTCCCTGGGCCCTCATGTCGTGGGCGTAGATGTCGCCGAGCTGGTCCTTCTTTACTTTGCCGAAATAGGCCGCACGTCCGCCGAAGGAGGCCACGCCTGCTGCGGTATTGCCCGCCGAGCCGCCTGACACTTCGACGGCTTGTCCCATGTCGGCGTAGAGCGCTTCGGCCCTGGCCTCGTCGATAAGATTCATTGAACCCTTCACCAGCCCATGACGCTCCACGAAACCATCTGATACCCTGGCGATCACATCGACAATGGCATTACCGATGCAGAGTACGTCATGGGACTTGGGCATTTCCGGCTCCTGTGAACGGCACTGCCACTAGCCGAAGGTCCTTGCGGAAACAAGCGCCGCGCACTACCTCTGAGCCCATGATCGGTGCTGCTTTCAAGGCCTTTGGCGACCTCCTGTCCGGCGAGTTCCGGGCCATCCTGCTCAAGGCCATTGGCTTGACGCTCGCCCTGTTCGTCGGGCTCATGGTGATCACGCAACTGGTGTTGTGGCAGCTGACCTTGTTGCCCTGGCCCTGGGCAGAAACCATTCTGGCGGTGGGCACCGGCATTGCCATGGCGGTTCTGTTCTTCTTCCTGATGGGTCCGGTGACGGCGCTGTTTGCTGGTATCTATCTCGATCGCGTCGCCGATATCGTCGAACGCAAGCACTATTCGCAGGACGTGCCGGGCAGGCCGCTGGGCACCGTGCAGTCAATCACCACGGCGCTGCAATTCGGCGCCTTGGCATTGGTGGTGAACATCGCGGTTCTGCCCACCGTGTTCTTCGCCATCGGTGCCTTCGTGCTGGTCGCCGCCAACGCCTATCTGATCAGCCGCGAATATTTCGTAATGGCAGCAGCCCGGCACATGCCGCTGGCCGAGGCCAAGGCTCTGCGCAAGGCCAACACGCCCCTGATTTTCATGGCAGGCCTGCTTCCTGCACTTGCCGCCATCGTGCCGATTCTCAACCTCGTTGTGCCGTTGTTCGCCACATCCTACTTCGTTCATCTGTTCAAGCGGGCCCAGGCGTCTTCGGCTTGAAGGCGCAGAGATCGGCAATCGGACAGCGCCAGCATTCAGGCTTCCGCGCCTTGCACAGATATCGGCCATGTAGAATGAGCCAGTGGTGGGCGTGTTTGAGGTAGGCGGACGGAATGGCCTTAAGCAGTCTTGTTTCGACGTCCAGCGGCGTCTTGCCGGGCGCCAAGCCGATGCGGTTCCCCAGCCGGAACAGATGGGTATCAACGGCTATGGTCGGCTCGCCGAAGCAGGCGTTCAGCACCACATTGGCGGTCTTGCGGCCAACGCCAGGCAGCGCCTCGAGTTCGGCCCGCGTACTGGGAACCTCGCTGCCATGTCGTTCAATCAACGCTTGTGACAGTGCGATCACATTCTTTGCCTTGGCGCGGTAGAGGCCAATGGTCTTGATGTAGTCCTGCAGCCTCTCGACACCGAGGGCCGCCATTTTTGCTGGCGTATCGGCGACGGCAAACAGCGCCCCGGTGGCCTTGTTCACGCCGGTGTCCGTCGCCTGGGCTGAAAGCACCACGGCCACCAGAAAGGTAAAGGTATTGACTGAATTGAGCTCGCCTTTGGGCTCGGGCTCCGCCGCCTGGAAGCGCCGGAACATTTCCTCGACCATCTCCGGTTTGAGCCGTGTTGCCTTCGCCATGGAATCCCTGTTCAATACCGGCGGAAAGGTACGGCTTCAACATGGAACGAAGCAACCCGAAAAGCTGGGTGGTCACTCTTACGCCCCACCGCTCGCTGTCGCGGCGTGGATTCATTGCCGTAATGTCGTTGATCGCCGGCCTGAACTTCGTGGCCGGCATCGTGTTCTTTGCCATCGGCGCTTGGCCGGTGGTGGGATTCTGTGGCCTCGACGTTCTCCTCATGTGGTGGGCGTTCCACGCAAACTTCGCCGATGCCAAACGCGCCGAACGTATCGAGGTCACGGCGACCGATCTGATCCTCGATAGCCATGTGAAGGGCCAGGAACTCCCGCAGCAGCGCTTCAACCGCCGCTGGGTGCGGGTGGAATTGCAAGAGGATGAGGAACGCGAACTTGTCGGCGGCCTGTACCTTCGGTCACAAGGACTTCGCACCGAGATCGGCCGGTTTCTGGCGCCGCATGAACGCAAGGAACTGGCCCGTGAACTGCGCGCCGCATTGTCGTGAAAGCGCGCAAGAATCGGGTGGTTTGCCGCCGCGGCCGGCCCTAGATTGGTGGCATGAACATGATCGACACCCCCCGCAAAGACTACGACATGGTGCGCCGCTCTCTCGCTTTCATGACCGAGAATTGGCGCGACCAGCCATCACTCGAGACCATCGCCGAAAAAAGCGGCGTCAGCCCCCACCACATGCAGCGCGTGTTCACCCGCTGGGCGGGCCTCAGCCCCAAGGCCTTCCTGCAGGCCGTGACCATCGACCACGCCCGCGAACTGCTGCGCGATTCGGCGAGCATTCTCGATACCGCCTACGAGGTTGGACTTTCAGGCCCCGGCCGCCTGCATGACCTGTTCGTGACCCACGAAGGCATGTCGCCCGGCATCTACAAGGCGCGCGGCAAGGGCCTGACGATCCGATATGGTTTCCACGACTCCCCCTTCGGACTTGCGCTGGTGATGACCACCGACCTAGGCCTCTGTGGCCTGGCCTTCGCCGATGCCGGAGAAGAGAAATCAGCACTCGCCGACATGATGAGCCGCTGGCCCGAAGCGGATTACGCTGAGGATGATCGCGCAACTGCCCCCGTAGCCCGGCGCATCTTCGAAACCGAGGCCTGGCAACCGGACCAGCCGCTGCGTGTCGTATTCATCGGCACCGACTTCGAGATCCGTGTTTGGGAAACGCTCATGCGCATTCCGCTTGGCCGGGCCACCACCTATTCCGATATCGCCGCCCATCTCGGAAAACCCAGTGCGGCCCGCGCCGTTGGCACCGCTGTCGGCAAGAACCCGGTGTCCTTCGTGGTGCCCTGTCACCGCGTACTCGGAAAATCCGGCGGCCTCTGCGGCTATCACTGGGGGCTGACGCGCAAGCGCGCCATCCTCGGCTGGGAAGCGGGCGTCGTGGGTCGGGCGGCCTAATCCAGAACTTCAACCGATAGCGGCCGCGAGTCGGCACCGAGGCGATAGACCACCGGAACCCCAGTCGCCAATTCGCGCTTGAGAATTTCCTCGGGCGAAAGACCTTCAATGGCCATGATGAGTGCCCGCAAGGAATTACCGTGCGCGGCGACGATCACCCGCTTTCCCGACAGCACATCCGGCTGAATGTGCTTCATGTAATAGGGCAGCGCCCGGGCTAGCGTATCCTTCAGGCTTTCGCCGCCCGGAGGTGCCACATCATAGGAACGGCGCCAGACATGCACTTGATCCTCGCCCCATTTCTGGCGGGCGTCATCCTTGTTGAGGCCGGTCAAGTCGCCATAATCGCGCTCGTTCAGCGCCTGATCGCGCGTGGTGGGAAGTCCGGTCTGGCCAAGTTCCTCGAGAATAATTGAAAGCGTGTTCTGGGCGCGCTTCAAAGCGCTGGTGTAGGCAAGATCGAAGGCAAGGCCTTTGGCCTTCAGTTTTTGGCCCGCCGCATGTGCCTCGTCACGTCCCTGCGCGGTGAGGTCCACGTCCTTCCATCCGGTGAACAGGTTCTTCAAATTCCATTCGCTCTGTCCATGGCGGACGAGCACCAGCAAGCGATCCATCTTCACTCCAATCCCAATACGTCAGTCATTGAATAAAGGCCGGGCTTCTTGTCCATGGCCCACAGGGCGGCGCGCACTGCACCGCGCGCGAAGATATCGCGGCTCTCGGCCTTGTGGGTCAGCTCGATGCGCTCGGCGGGGCCTGCAAACATCACCGTGTGTTCGCCGACCACCGATCCGCCACGCAGCGTGGCAAAGCCGATGTCACCTACGGGCCTCGCACCCGTGTGACCGTCGCGCGATCGAACCGAACGGGTCTTGAGATCAATGTTGCGCCCCGCCGCCGCTGCTTGGCCAAGCAACAGGGCCGTGCCCGAGGGCGCATCGATCTTGTGCTTGTGGTGCATTTCCAGCACTTCGATATCGAACTCTTCTCCAAGGCTCGCCGCCACCTTGCGAACCAGCGCCGCGAGCAGATTGACGCCCAGGCTCATGTTGCCGGATTTCACGATACGGGCATGGCGGGCGGCCGCCCTGATCCTTGCCTCGCCCGCTTCATCAATGCCGGTGGTGCCGATCACATGCACGATCCGCGCCTGGGCCGAAATCTCGGCCAAAGCCAGCGACGCGGCGGGCACGGTGAAATCGACTATGCCGTCGATTTTGGTGAACAACTCAAGTGGATCATCGGTGATGGTCACACCGAGCGGGCCAAAACCGGCCAGTTCGCCCAAATCGGCGCCAATATTCGGCGAGCCCCGGGATTCGAGGCCGCCCGCCAGTTCCGCGCCCTTGGTTTCGTGGATGATGCGCGCCAGCACCCGGCCCATGCGGCCGGCGGCTCCAGCAATTGCAAGCTTCATGGGCTGCCCCTCGTTTGGCGCAGTCATAGCAACCGGAACGCCGTGCGCAACGAAAACCGGCTATATAAAGAGTTCTTTATATCCTTATTGCCTGTCACGCCGCCCTGTGCTATCCGGGCGCCTTGAAATTGATCTGACTGAGGACGCCATGTCGAAACACCACGATTATCACGTCGCCGATATCAAGCTTGCCGATTGGGGCCGCAAGGAGCTCGACATGGCGGAAGTCGAAATGCCGGGCCTGATGTCCACCCGCGCCGAATACAAATCCCTGCAACCGTTGCGCGGCGCCCGCATTTCGGGCTCCCTGCACATGACCATCCAGACGGCAGTGCTGATCGAAACCCTGGTGGCCTTGGGCGCCGAAGTGCGCTGGGCCTCCTGCAACATCTACTCGACCCAGGACCATGCCGCCGCCGCCATCGCCGCCTCTGGCATCCCCGTCTTCGCTTTCAAGGGCGAGACTCTGAAGGAATATTGGGATTTCACGGCGAAAATATTCGAATGGCCCAACGGCCAGACCACCAACATGATCCTCGACGATGGTGGCGACGCCACCCTTTACATCCTCCTGGGCTCCAAAGCCGAGAAGGACCCCTCGCTCATCGCTCATCCCAAGAGCGAGGAAGAAGAGTGCCTCTACGCCCAGATCAAGAAGCGCCTCAAGGAGCAGCCGGGCTGGTTCGACAAGGTCAAGGCTGCAATCATCGGTGTCTCGGAAGAAACCACCACCGGTGTTCATCGCCTCTATGAATTGCAGAAGAAGGGCGAACTTCCCTTCCCGGCGATCAACGTCAATGACAGCGTCACCAAGTCGAAGTTCGACAACAAATATGGCTGCCGCGAATCGCTGGTTGATGCCATCCGCCGTGGCACCGACGTGATGATGGCCGGCAAGGTGGCCGTCGTTTGCGGCTATGGCGATGTCGGCAAGGGCTCTGCCCAGTCGCTGAAGGGCTCGGGCGCCCGCGTTGTGGTTACCGAAATCGATCCGATCTGTGCTCTTCAGGCGGCCATGGATGGCTTCGCCGTGCAGACGCTGGAGGACGTGGTTGCCGATGCCGATATCTTCGTCACCGCCACCGGCAACAAGGATGTGATCACCGTCGACCACATGCGGCAGATGAAGGACATGGCCATCGTCTGCAACATCGGGCATTTCGACAATGAGATTCAGGTGTCGGAACTGCGCAACTTCAAGACCACCAATGTGAAGCCGCAGGTTGATATGATCCATATGCCGTCCGGCGCCCGGGTTATCCTGCTGTCGCAGGGCCGCCTGGTGAACCTCGGCAATGCAACGGGACACCCGAGCTTCGTGATGTCGGCGTCATTCACCAACCAGACGCTAGCGCAGATCGAACTCTTCACCAACGCCAAGACCGGCAAGTACAAGAATGAAGTCTATGTGCTGCCCAAGCACCTCGACGAGAAGGTCGCAGCCCTGCATCTGGCAAAACTCGGGGTGAAGTTGACCACGCTGCGCGACGACCAGGCGGCCTATATCGGCGTCACCAAGCAGGGGCCGTACAAACCCGATTACTACCGCTACTGATGAAGGATTCCGGCCCAAGGCGAATGTAGCTATATCTTCTACCGGGGCGGGTGCGCGCTGATTCGCGCCATCCTGGACATTTGACCGGAGAAGTAATGGGCGCCGGAACCGGCAGGAATTTGGTGGGCCTGGGTCTGGGGGCTGTGGCATTCGTGGCGCCAGCGCGTGCCGCGGCGTTACCTGCAGTCTCCCCCGATATCTATCCGCTGGCCGCGGCGGGCCTGGCGCTCGCCGTTTTCGCCGTGCTGGTCTTTGCAGTGTTGCGGTTCTCCAGGCGCGAGAAGGCCGCGCGCCGCAAACTCGGTGACCTGGAAGTGCGGCTCAACGAAGCCGAAGCAGCCCTTGCTGCCGAAACCCACGTTTTGCTGATCTGGCGTGGCCGCGAGGCCGAACCCGAGCGCATGGTTGGAAACATGCATGGCACCGTCCGGGTTCCCCCCGAAGTATCTGGTCTTCTCGATTTCAGGGAATGGCTTGAGCACGACTCCGCCGAAGCCATCGCCAATGCTCTGTCAAGCCTCCGGAGTTCGGGAACCGCATTCAACATCGGCGTACGCAGCAAGAACAATGAACTGCTTGAAGCCGACGGCCGCGCTGCCGGCGGTTATGCCACGCTTCGCTTCCGTCCCCTGTCCGGGGAGCGCCGCGAAGTCACCGAACTTGCATCTGACGCCTACAAGCTGGGAAAGCAGGTTGAGCGCCTGAGCGCGGTGCTGGATGCAGCCCCTCAGCCGATCTGGCTCCGCGGTCAAAACGGCAAGCTGGCATGGGTCAATCAAGCCTACGTCCGGGCCGTCGAAGCACCCGACAGCGGTTCGGTGCTGAAGTCAGGCCTGGAAATCGCCAGTGATGGCAAGGTTGATCGCACCTTCGCCAAACCCACCGATGCCCTCTTGGGCCGCGCCCACGCCGTCATCAACGGCGCCATGCGCGCCCTCAACATCTACGAAATTGCCCTGCCTGATGCCATGGCCGGCTTCGCCGTCGATATGTCGGCACTCGAGGAAGCCGAGAAGGAACTCGACCGCCACATTAAGGCGCATGCTTCGACATTGGACAAGCTCGATACCGCCATCGCCATTTTCGGACCGGACCAGCGGCTGCGCTTTTATAACACCGCCTATGTCAAGCTCTGGGACATCGATACCGCGGTCCTCGATCAGCATCCGGAAGATGGCGAGATTCTCGATCGTCTGCGTGCCCGGCGATTGCTCCCCGAACAGGCGAACTACCGCGAATGGAAGGCGCGGCAGCTTTCCGCCTATACGACCCTGGAAATGCGCGAAAGCTGGTGGTACCTGCCCGATGGCAGGTCGCTTCATGTTGTTTGCGAACAGCATCCGTTCGGCGGCGTCACCTATCTCTATGAAAACGCCACCAAGGAAATCCAACTCGAAAGCCGGTACAATGAGCTGATCAGCGTGCAGCGCGAGACCCTCGACAACCTGGAAGAAGGTGTCGCCCTGTTCGGTTCCGACGGCCAATTGAAGCTCTTCAATCCGGCCTTCGCCCAGTTCTGGTCATTGGACGTTGCTTTCCTGGAACAGGGGCCGCGCGCCGATGGTATCGCGGCTCGGGGCAGGTTCAACGATGCTGAAGCCACCGCATGGGAAGAGATCCGTTATGGTGTGACGAGGCTCGATACCGAGCGCAAGCCGATCTATGGCAAGATCACCGCCGCCGATCGCATCTTGCAGTACGAAACCGTGCCGCTTCCGGACGGAAACACCCTGTTGACCTTTTCCGATATCTCCGCCTCGGCGCGGATGGAACGGGCCTTGCGTGACCGCGCCGATGCGCTCGAGGCCGCCGACCGGCTGAAGAACAACTTCCTTTCGAACGTATCCTATGAAATTCGCACGCCGCTCACCAGCGTGCTTGGCTTCGCCGAAGGCCTGCAACTGGGCATTGCCGGCCCGCTGACCTCCAAGCAGAAAGAATACGTCGTCGACATCAGAAAATCCTCGGAAGAATTGAAAAGCATCATCGACGCCATCATCGATCTCTCGGCTATTGATGCCGGGGCTATGGAGCTCAAGTTGGAGCAGGTGGACGTCAGCGAGTTGCTGCAGTCGGTCGCCGAGCGGCTCTCGCCGGTCATCGAACAGCGTGACCAGCTCCTGAGCATTGAAGTGTCCGATGATGCCGGTTCGATCATCGCTGACCCGCTTCGGGTTGGGCAGGTATTGACCAACCTGCTGTCAAACGCCATTGGCTTCTCCGCACCGGGCGGCACTATTCGCATGGGGGCGAGGCGTGTGGCCGCGAGCCTTCAACTCTGGGTGTCCGACAGTGGCCGCGGCATAGACCCGGATTTCCAGAAGCGCGCTTTCGACCGGTTCCAGTCGCGGCCAATACCGGGAGGCCATCGTGGCCCTGGCCTTGGGCTTGCCATCGTCAAGAGTTTTGTCGAATTACACGAGGGCAGCGTTTCGTTGCTTTCGAAACCCAATCAGGGAACGACCGTGCTTTGTTCATTGCCTATCGAAGGACCGAGGTTGACGAGACAGGGTGCTCACGAGTCGCAGTCTCGTCTGCAGGCGTGATTCCGCAATGAATGAGTTCCGTTACACCACTGCGACGCCACAGGAGTTGGAGCGGCTGGCTGCTGGCCTCTCGACCCTTGCAACACCGGGGCTCGCTATCTTGCTCAAAGGGCCGCTCGGTGCCGGAAAGTCGGTTTTCGCCAGAGGATTCATCCGCGGGTCTGGCATCTGGAAACACCACCTTCGATATTCCGAGCCCGACATTCACGCTCGTACAGGCCTATGACGAAACCCGCATTCCGGCCGCCCACATAGATCTCTATCGCCTCAACACCGAAGCCGAAGTTGAAGAGCTGGCCCTCGATGAGCTTCTCCGCACCCATGTCCTTCTTGTCGAATGGCCCGAGCGGCTGGAAAGCTCCCAGTTTGATCATGCTCTGCACGTTTCAATTTCCGGGACCGGCGAGCAGCGCGAAGTCGTCCTGGCCGGCGGCGGCGCCTGGAGCCAGATTCTCGCGCGCAATGACCAGATCAACTGTTTCCTGCGAACTACGATGTGGAGCACTGCCGATCGTTGTTTCCTCGAAGGCGACGCATCATTCCGCCGCTACGAAACCTTGACATCTGCCACTGCCCCCCGCGCCGTGTTGATGGACATGCCGGCAAGGCCGGATGGTCCACCGGTCAGGAACGGCAAGCCCTACAGCGCCATCGCCCATCTGGCCGAGGATATCCGCGCTGTCATCGCCGTGAACAGGCAGCTATCCGGCATGGGCTATAGTGCCCCCGCCAGCTTTGCCGTCGACCTTGATCGCGGGCTGGCGGTGATCGAAGACCTGGGGTCGAAAGTCTATGGCCGTATGCGCCTTGCCGGTGAAGACATGCTGCGGCCCGATGCGAGCCGCCGTGGAAGTTCTGGCTGATATGGCGGTGCAGGCCTGGCCTTCAACTGTTCCAGTCGATGAGCACACCGCACACGGCGTTCCCGCCTACGACCATGAAGCACAACTGATTGAAACCGATCTGCTGCCAAGCTGGTTCTGGCCTTACCTTCATGACTGTGAAGTGCCGCCGGAACTCAGCGCTGACTTTGCAGAGGCTTGGTCTCGGGTTTTGCCGGCGGCCCGTGCCGAGACACCGGTTTGGGTCCTCCGCGACTACCATTCGCCAAATCTTCTCTGGCTGCCGGAGCGCAGTGGCATCCGGCGCGTTGGCCTGATCGATACCCAGGACTGCCTCTTGGGCCACCCTGCCTATGATCTCGCCTCGCTTTTGCAGGACGCCCGCGTCGATGTATCCACGACCGAAGAGTCGGAACTCTTTGAGCACTACTGCACCACCCGGGCACCCTTCGACCGGCAAAGCTTTGCCGCCGCCTATGCGATCCTTGGTGCCCAGCGGGCAACCAAGATTCTCGGCATCTTCGCGCGCCTGTCGAAGCGTGACGGCAAGCACATCTATTTGCAACACCTGCCGCGGGTTTCGCGCTACCTGGAAAAAAACTTGCAGCATAGGGCGCTGGCACCGGTGAGGAAGTGGTATGATCGCCATTTGCCACAGGCCATGCGGGAGCGAGGCGCTTGACAACCGTGTCTTCGGCAATGGTCTTGGCCGCCGGATTGGGCCTCCGCATGCGTCCGCTGACGCTAACCCGCCCCAAGCCACTGGTCGAAGTTGGCGGCAAGGCACTTATTGACTACGCCCTTGATCGGCTGCGTGCTGCCAATGTGAGCAATGTCGTCGTCAATGTGCATTATCTCGCTGAGCAGATCGAAGCCTGGGCAAGCCGGCAGTCCGCACCACCCATTGTCGTCTCCGATGAGCGGGCGGAAGTGCTGGATACCGGCGGCGGTATCGCACTGGCGTTGCCGCTTCTGGGTCCAGGTCCGTTCTTTGTCCTCAACAGCGATAGTTTCTGGCTCGAGCAAGGCCAACCAGCCCTTGATCGGCTGCGTGCCGCGTGGGACGGTTCGCGGATGGACTGCCTGCTCCTGCTTTGCCCGCTCGGCCAAACCGTTGGCTACGACGGTCCCGGCGACTTCGTGGCCGACGAATCCGGCCGTTTGCAAAGAGCAAACAATTCCCCGCGCGAGGCCCTGGCCTATATTGGCGGGTACCTCGTGCACCCCCGTCTCTTTGCCGATGCCCCTTCCGGAAAGTTCTCAATGAACCTCCTCTGGGACCGCGCAATCGCCAGCGAGCGCCTTCACGGCCTTGTGCACCGGGACGGTGGTTGCATGTGGGAACACCGAAATCGATCGCGCTGGCTGAAGCAGCCCTGGCTGATGCCTGACCCATGGAAGACCGGTCACCCCGTGTTCTGACCATTCCGCCCAGCGCCAACTTTCTTGAGACCTTGGCCGAAGCCGTCATCGCCGGGTTTCCGCGCGACCCGACACATGCACCGCCTGACCCGCTGACCGAGTTGCCGCGCTGGACCCTTCTCCTGCCGACCAGGCGCGCGGCGCGCCAGCTGGAAGACATGTTTCGACAGAAGCTCGGACCGCGGGGCGGGCTGCTCCCGGCAATCCGGCCAATCGGCGACATCGACGAAGACCTGCTGTCCAGTGAGCCGGCCATAGACCCGTCCGACCCGGGTATTCCCGATGCCATTTCGCCGCTTGGCCGTGAACTGGTGTTGCTCGGCCTGATCGATGAATGGGTATCCGAGAATCCGGGTTCAGAGCTTGCGCGGGAAGTAGCCGGCTCCCCGGCCCAGGCATTGGCGCTAGCGCTGTCCTTGGCTGAATTTGTCGATACGCTTGAGACCGAAGAAATCGGTGCGCTGGACATTTCGGGCCTTTACGATCTCGAGTCGGCACGCCACCGCGAATCCGTTCTGGAGTTTTTGGCGCTTGCCCGAATGCGCTTGCCGGCCCTCTTGAAGCAATGGCGCCTGAGCGGCCCGAAGGAACGGCAGTCTCGCATCATTCGTCACGAGGCCCAGCGCATCGCCATGCGGCCGCCGAAATGGCCAGTCGTCGCTGCTGGTTCGACGGGCACCATACCGGCAACCCGCGAACTCCTGCTGGCCATTTCGAAGAGCCCCGGCTTGTGCCGTGGTTCTGCCGGGACTTGATCTCGGCCTTGACATCAACAGTTGGAATGCTGTTGGCCCACAACATCCGCAATATGCCTTGAAGCAACTGTTGGACACTATGGCGGTCGACCGGAGCGATGTGCCGGTCCTTGGCGGATTGGCGCCAGCGCCGCGCGACTGGTTGATGACCGAGTTCATGCGTCCACCGGAAGGAAGTGCGGTGTGGCAGCAATCACTGAAGGCCGATGCCCGGTTAAGATCCGATGCCTTTGGCGGTTTGTCTCTGCTGGAAGCCAACAGCCGCGAAGAGGAAGCCCTGACCATTTCACTGATGCTGCGTGAGGCCCTTGAAGACCCGGACCGCACAGCCTGCCTCATCACGCCGGACCGCGACCTTGCCCGCCGCGTAAAACAGGAACTCAAGCGTTGGGCAATCGACATTGATGATACCGCCGGTCAGCCACTGATTGATCTTGGTGGCCCCGGCCTCCTCGCTTTGCTTTTGGCAGCTGATGGAGTCCGGATTCGGGCCGGAGCCCATGCTGGCGCTCATGCGCCATCCCCTCGTCACCGCTGGCCTGGACCCATTCGCCGCCCGCCGGGCCGCAAGCCTCATTGACTTGGCGTTGTTCAGAAAGGGCGCAGGCTGGCCTGAACTCTCCCAACTCCACGCGGCATTTTTGCGTAACAAAGCTGAGATTGACGCCGACAGTCATGCCCATGAGATCTTCCATCAGTTTGAACCCGTTGATTGGGAGTTCGCCGGTACTTTTCTCGAATCCATTGTGTCGGCTCTTGCAGGCCTGCCGATTTCGGCACCTGCATCCCTTTCGGTTCATCTCGACGCAATTCAAGGCGCAGTGGAGCGCTTGGCGGGTCCGGTTATTTGGGCTGATGAATCCGGCGCCACCCTCCACCGGCTGATCGCTGCGGTAAAATCCGAATCCGCCTACATCGGTGATTGCGGCATCGGCCGGGTGGTGGCGATCCTGATGCATCACCTGAGAAATGAAGTGTTCAGGCCATCCGGGGGGCAAACGCCACGGCTCGCCATCTATGGTTTGCTCGAAGCGCGGTTGCTGCGCGCCGATCTGCATGTGCTTGGCGGATTGAATGAAAGTATTTGGCCCGCACTTCCGGATTCCGGCCCGTGGCTCAACCGGCCAATGCGTGAAAAACTCAAGATGCAGTTGCCGGAACGGGCCATCGGCCAGACCGCCCACGATCTTGTCCAGGCAATGGGCGCTCCTGAGGTCCGCCTGACGTGGTCGCGGCGCATCGGCGATTCTCCGGCAAATCCATCGCGCTGGGTCTTGCGCCTCAGGCTGCTCCTCGCGGATTTGCTGCCGGCTGGCGATCCGCCGTGGTTAGTGTGGGCACGGCAGATGCAACAGGCGAAAACCGTCGTGCCCTGTGAGAAGCCCAAACCTTGTCCGCCGGTGTCAGCGCGTCCCGTCAGAATGAGCGTCACCCAGGTTGAAACACTGATCCGTGACCCCTATGCCTTCTATGCCCGCCGGATACTTCAGCTCAGCCCCTTGCCGGAGGTCGCCAAAGTGCCCGGCTTTGATCTCCGTGGCACGCTTTATCACGATGCGATCGCCAGGTTTCTGCGTCAGCATCCGTCGGATTTTCCTTCAGACGCGTACGGCAAGCTGCTGGCCATTGGCCGCGCGGTCTTTGCACCACACTTCGACATTCCCCTGATCCGGGCATTCTGGTGGCCGCGCTTCCAGCGCATTGCAGCAGAGCTCGTTGCCGAAGACCGCTCTGGCATAGTCCGGACCTATGCCGAAACCTCAGGCTCCCATGTTTTTGAGGTGGCCGGCCGCGAATTCAAGCTCACCGGCCGCGCCGATCGCCTGGATGTTCTGAAATCCGGCGAGGTTGCGATTCTCGACTACAAGACCGGCACCGTGCCGACCGGACCTCAAGTCAGAAGCGGTCTAGCGCCGCAACTTCCGCTCGAGGCTGCCATGGTGTCCTTTGGCGCCTTCAAGGAGATCGGCAGCCGCCGGGTCTCTAGGCTTGAGTATGTGAAGATCACCGGTGGCAGCCCGGCCATCGAAACCGCGCAACCGAATTTGGAAGCGCCGGTGATGGAACTCTCGCTCCGCCATTTTGAGCGCCTGCGCCTTCTCCTCGAAGCCTACGCCGATCCTCAGCGGCCCTACTACCCGCGCAACATTGTCTTGAAGCGCGACGACATCCTGTCTCACGATCACCTGTCGCGCCACCTCGAATGGCGTTTGTCCGGCGAGGCCCCATGAGCGAAGCCGTGCGCCCCAATGACAAGCAGCGCCAGGCATCCGATCCTCGGTTGTCAACCTGGGTGAATGCCAATGCGGGGTCCGGCAAGACACATGTGCTCGTTGATCGTGTCATTCGCCAGATATTGGCCGGAACGCCGCCATCGCGCATCCTCTGCCTGACGTTCACCAAGGCCGCTGCTGCCGAAATGGCCGGCCGTATCTTCAAGAGGCTGGCAGGCTGGATTGGCCTCGATGACGGCGAACTGATTCTCGAGCTCCAGAATCTCGGTTCCACGGAAGTTGATGGCGAATTGATATTGAAGTCCCGGCAGCTCTTCGCCGTCGCCCAGGAAACACCGGGCGGGCTGAAGATCCAAACCATCCACGCATTCTGCGAAAGGCTGCTGCAACTCTTCCCCGTGGAAGCCGGCATGGCCCCGGGCTTCGCCGTGCTCGACGACACGACTGCCGCGGAAATCCGCGATGCCTGCCGCGATGCCGTCATCACCGAAGCCGTGTTGTCGCCGGAGTCGGAATTGGGCGTGGCGCTGGCCACCGTCACTGCAGCCGTTTCGCAGGATGCTTTTGACGGCATTCTCGGACACATGCTTTCGACCGCGGCGACATGGTTCACGCCGCAAGACCCACAGATGGGCATTGATGCTGTCGTCGCAGCTGTCTCCCGTCATCTTGGCCTGACCGGCGAAGAGCTGACCGGGGGCATCGGCGAAGCTTTGCGCGTTGATTTGGATCGTTATCGGAAACTGCGTGAGCTGCTGCAGGCCGGGAAGACCGCAGACACCAAAGCCTTGGATCGGCTTCTACCCATGTTTGAAATGGCCAACCCCGACATTCGAGCAACGGAAGATTTCCTCCTGACAGAGAAAGGCGAGGCCCGGAGCACCAAAACGTTTCCAACAGGTGACATCCAGAAAGCCAACCCATGGACCGTTGAGTTTATCAAAGCCGAGCAGGCCCGCCTCATCGCCGCTCTTGAGAAGCTCGGAGACATTTCCCGCATCTCGGGCACCAGAGCGCTGCTGCTTGTCGCTGCCGCCATCCTGAAACGCTATGAACACAGCAAGCGCCAGCGCGGACAATACGACTTCGGTGACCTTATCGACCGCACCAATGCCCTGTTGGCGGAGAAGCCCGATGCCGCATGGGTCCTTTACAAACTCGATGGCGGCATCGATCACGTGTTGATCGACGAGGCGCAGGATACCAGTCCGGCCCAATGGGATATCATCCGCTCACTGACCGGCGAATTCTTCGCCGGTTCCGGCGCCCGCCCCGGTCTTGATCGCACCATCTTCGCGGTGGGAGACCGCAAGCAATCGATATTTTCGTTCCAGGGAGCCGATCCTGCAGCCTTTGAACAGGCGCGCAGCCACTTCGCCGGGCAGATTGCCGGTTCCGGCGGGCAATTGCGCGATGTCGATTTCACCGTCTCGTTCCGCACCACGCCGGAGGTCCTGGGAGTCGTTGACAAGGTCTTCGGGCCAGACGGTCCCGCACGGGCTGGGCTCGAATTTGCCGCGGCCAGCGAAATCACTCACCAGTCGAACCGCGAAAAGGAACAGGGTCTTGTGGAGCTGTGGCCGCTGGTGGAGCCGGATGAAAAATCCGAACCCGAGCCCTGGTCCGCCCCCGTCGACATCGTGCCCGCCAATGCCCCGCCCCGCAAGCTTGCGCGCCGCATCGCCGAAACCATCGGGGATTGGCTGGGTGGCCGCCGCATTGGGAACTCCCAGCGCGTTGTAACGCCAGGCGACATACTTATTTTGGTTCGCCGCCGTAACGAACTCTTCGATGCCGTGATCAGCGAGCTCCGGCGCAAGGCGATACCGGTGGCCGGCGCCGACCGGTTGAAACTCCAGGAGAGCATTGCCGTACTCGATCTTCTGGCGCTCGCCAGTTTTGCGGTGATGCCGGAGGACGACTACAGCCTGGCGTGTTTATTGAAGTCACCGTTGGTTAGCACACCCATCACCGAGTCTGAACTCTTTGCACTGAGCCACGGCCGTGAACGCAAGTCCCTGTGGCAGATGTTGCGCACCAGCCACTTGCCGTCTCACCAGGCAATCGCCGGCGAAGCCGATCGCTGGCTTGCCGATGCCGCCACCATGCCGCCCTTTGAGTTTTTTGCCTCGGTGGTGCAGGCAAGGCGCCAGGCAATCATGTCACGCTTGGGCACCGAAGCGAATGATCCTCTGAATGCCTTCCTGCAGTCGGCACTCGACCATGGCAGCAACCATGCTCCTTCACTGGCGTCATTCTTGGTCTGGTTCAAGTCCACCGACATCGAAATCAAGCGCAACATGGATCAGGCCAGGGGAGAGGTGCGGGTCATGACGGTCCATGGCGCCAAAGGCCTGGAGGCGCCCATTGTCATTTTGCCCGATACCGCGGCGGTCCCCGAGCCGCGGGGCCAGGCACGCGATCAGCTACTTGAGGTTCCGCTGGGCAATGGCCAGCGCAGTGTTCCACTGTGGGCAATGCCGAAAGTGCGGGATTCCGGCAAGGTCAAGGAGCTCAAGGAACACTCGCAGCACGCTGGCCTTGAAGAGTTTCACCGCCTGCTTTACGTGGCGATGACCAGGGCGCGCGACGAACTCCATGTCTGCGGCTATAAGGGGCTGCGTGAACCGCCGGCTGGAAACTGGCACGGGCTCATCAGGTCGCAGCTGGAGAAAATGCCCGGCACCCGCCACTTGCCGGACGGCACGCTACGCTACGGTGCCGATCCCGCCTGGTCCGAGACCCCGGCCCCCAAGGAAAAACCGGAAGTGGCAATGCCGCAATGGCTGGCACATCCGGTGATCGCACCACCGCCCGCCCGATCCTCCACCATCACCACCCTGGCGAAGGATGAAACGGACTCAGGTCCTGCTGACCAGGATGCGATGGATCGCGGCAAGGCCATCCACCGCTTGCTGCAACTCCTGCCAGACGTGCCAGAGGAAGAAAGATCCGCGCTGGCCCGGCATATCGTCAAGCGATCCGGCCAGCCGGAGTCCGTGGCACTGATGGTTCTTGACCTCCTCGGCCATGAAGCGTTGGCGCCTCTTTTACGTGGCGATGCCCTGCCGGAGGTCGCACTGACCGCGACCCTTCCCAACTCAACCACAACCATCAACGGACGCATTGACCGGCTGGTTGTCGAAGACCGCGGCATCACGATTGTCGACTACAAGACCGACCGGCGATGGCCACAAGATTTGCGGTCCGTGCCTGCGTCCTATGGGCGCCAGATGGCGCTCTATCGCGAAGTCATGCGCAGCGCATATCCCGGGCGCAGTGTGAACTGTGTTCTGGTGTGGACCGCCGCTCCAGCGGTCATGGCGCTTCCCTCAAGTTTTCTTGATCAGGCCCTCTCCCGGCTCATGGCTGCCCGGACTTGACCCTGACCCGCCAACTACCTACCTTCATTCCAACAGAATCATTCCCCCAGATCCGAGGTTCCCATGGCCACCCACCAAGTCTCCGATGCGTCCTTTGAAGCCGATGTTCTCAAGTCTGAGGCGCCGGTTGTGGTCGATTTCTGGGCGGAGTGGTGCGGCCCCTGCAAGATGATTGGCCCGGCCCTTGAAGAAATAGCCGCAACGCTGGGTCCCAAAGCCAAGATCGTCAAGATCAACATCGACGAAAATCCGCAAACGCCTTCCAAATATGGCGTCCGCGGCATTCCGACGTTGATGGTGTTCAAGGGTGGCCAGGTTGCCTCGACCAAAGTCGGCGCTGCCCCCAAGAACCAGCTTCAGAGCTGGATCGAACAGTCGATCTGATCCTCAGCGCTTCCAGCCCTGCGACCGCCTGACGGCTTCGGCGAACAGCGCCCGCTGTTCATCCCTGGGATAATGCTCAGGGACTACCAGCCGCTGTGGCGGTGGCAGTGGCGGCAGCGATCTGGCCCCGGCCCCCAGCATGGCCAGCCGCGCCGTGCCCATGGCAGTCAAGTCTGGCGTCGAAGGCACCGCGATCTCCTTGCCGAGGATGTTGGCCAGGAACTGCAGGAAATACTCGTTTCGCGCCATGCCGCCGTCGGCCGAAATGCGCCCGCCGATATCCACCAGTTTGCCCATTGCCTCGATGATTTCGGCAGCCCGCAGCGCAATACCTTCAAGGAGGCTCTGCACCATGTCGGATTTCGATGTCTCGAGCCCGAGGCCTAACCACAGTCCGCTGGCCGACCTGTCCCAATGCGGGCAGCCGAGACCGGAAAGGGCGGGAACAAACACCAGGCCGCGGCCGATGGCCGGCGGTGCTGCAAACGCGGCGATCTCCGAAAATTCGCCGAACAACCCCAGCGACCGCGCCCAGTTGAGCGCCGAAGCGGCATTGTAAACCCCACCTTCCAGAGCAAATCGCGGCGAGTCATTTTGCATCTTCCAGGCAACCGTCGGCAGAACACCAAGACGCCTGCCATCAACTCTTTTGGGCCCGGCAACGGCAAGCGCGAAAGCGCCAGTCCCGAAGGTGATCTTGCAATTGCCGGGTTTTTCGCAGCCATGGCCAAACAACGCCGCCTGCTGGTCCACCAGGCTTGCCGTCACCGGCGTCTTGCCCATCATTCCGAATGTGCCGGTTGTAGACCTGATGTCCGGCAGGCACTCAATGGGAACGCCAAACAACCGGCAAAGGTCGTGATCCCAGGTAAAGCTGTCAAGAGACATGAGGCTGGTGCGCGAAGCCGTCGTCACATCGGTGGCGAAATTGCCGGTCAAGCGGTCCAGGAAAAACGCATCGCTGGTGCCAAGCCGCAAACGCTTCGCGGCATGGAGTGTCCGCGCTTCATCAACATTGTCGATGATCCAGCGCATCTTGCTTGCCGAGAAATAGGGGTCGAGCGGCAATCCTGCCCTTGCAAGTGTGAGGTCTTCGGCGCCCTCGGCCTTAAGTCTTGCCACGGCATCGCTGGTGCGGCTGTCCTGCCAGACGATGGCATTGTAAATGGCCCGCCCGGTCCTGGCGTCCCAGGCAATCACTGTTTCCCCCTGGTTGTCGATGCCGATGGCGTCAACCTGTCCTGCGGCGGCTACAGCGTCTCGAACATGGGAGAGGAGTTCTTCCGGATCATGTTCAACCCATTCGGCCCGCGGATAGATTTGCCGGTGCTCGGAGGCATGAACTTGACTGAATTCGCCATCTTGCGACAGCCTGAAGCCCTTGGTGCCCGTCGTGCCTTGATCGATGGCGGCAACTCTCACGGCAGGCTGTCCGCGATCTTGTTGGCCATCGCCCGGCCCGACAGCCAGCAACGCCCGGATGTCTTCAAAGGAGCCTCGGCGTTCCCTGCCGTGAACACGATCGGACTTGCGGCCACAAGCTGATTCTCTGGAACAAACCGGCCGGATATAATCACACCATCGCACGCGATGTGCTTCCGAACGCCATTGTCGATGAAACTCACGTTTTCAACCTCGCGTCGCCCATCTATCTCGATGCTCGTCACCGATGGCCACGCCGGAACGCCGAAAAACACCCGCGCCAACGCCGCCAGCGGAGCCGGTATCCGCTCGTCGCCCCGTGCCGATATCAATGCCACCGGCTCAATGCCCAGATGTCTGCAGGTCAGAATGGCCGAGTAGGAAACCCATTCCTGGCCGATTATGACCGGGCGCCGGAAAGGCCGATGGCCGTGCACATAAACGTGTTGCTGCAGCGCGCCGGTATTCATGACGCCACTGGGCCTGGCTCCGCCAATCATCCGGAACGCCCGCGACGATTCACGCGTGCCGGTGGCAATCAGAATCCGCATGGCCTTGAGTTCCCGCATTCCGGAGGAATTTCTGATCGTCAGCCGGCCATCGCTTTGGACAGCACTCACGGTGGTGTTGATTCTAACGTCAAGCCCTGCCGCTTCCCGCCGCAACTGTTCGGCAAAGCGCGGACCTGTCCAGATACGAAAGTGGCTCTGCCAGCCGAAACCACGGTGCCCACAATGGCGGGGAATGCCTCCGGCTTCCGCCTCGCGCTCAACAACAACAACACGTTTGATGTTGCGAACCGCCAACTGCCGCGCCGCACCGATGCCTGCCGGTCCGCCTCCCACGATGACGACATCAACTGACTCCATGTAGCGCCTCCCGCAACATGGCATTGACCCCGGCCGAACAGTAAAACCCCTGACATCTGCCCATTGTTGCCCGTGTGCGGCGCTTCAGCCCCTGCATATCCAGCGCCGGAAGCGGGCCGGAAAGTGCCGATTCGATTTCGCTACGGGTCACCATCTCGCAATGGCAGACGATGGCGCCGCCGGATTGGTGGGGGCGTGGAAGGGCTTCGCAAAGATTTGGCACCGGTGTCCAGATCGGCGGGGTTTCGACTTTGTTCATCCCGAACGTCTCGGCACAGAGTTTCGAAACGTGCTGGGCAATGCCGAGCGCCGAGGTAAGCCCCGTCGAACGGATGCCGCCAACCGTAACCCAATTGCGGTCGCCAATGTGCCTCGATGATATAGTCCTTGCGCTCGGCTAGCTGGCCGCAGCCCGGCATATGTTGCATTGACGCCGATACCGGCAAGGGCCGGAACCATTTCAATGGCCCGGGACTTCAACCGGCCGAGTGTCGCTTCGTCACAGCAGGCCACATCTCGCTCCAGCTGATCTTCGGCCGTCGGACCGATCGCTAAATTTCCAAAGGCCGTTCCAAAAACCACGACTCCCTTGGTGCGCTCGGTGGGAACCGGAAGAATAATGGCCGTCACCAGAGCCGCCGCCGGTTTGTCGAACACCACAAATTGCCCCTTGCGCGGCTTGATCCGGAATGGCGGGGGCCGCACGATGTCTTCGACGAGATCGCCATGATTTCCGGCGGCATTGATCACCACCCGCGCCCGGATGTCGCCGGCACTGCTGTTCAACACCCACGTACCGTCCTGTTGCCGGCCCGACGTCACTTCCGCCTGGCGCAAAATGGTTGCGCCATGGGCCATCGCTTGCCGTGCATAGGCCAAGGGCGCCGACCACGGATCGATGATGGATTCTCCAGGAACCACAACGGCTCCCAAGGCAGTCCGCGACAGTTGCGGCTCACGCTCGAAAAGCCCTTCGGGTCCGATAGCATGGACATCGGCAACACCATTCCCGTGGGCTTTCGTCACAATGTCCGGAAGTGTGTTGAGTTCATCGGGCGTCCAGGCCACCACAAGCGCCGAACTCCGCATCAACGGCAGGTTCAGCCGCTCCCGGATTTCGAGGTACTCCCGATATCCGGATTGCATGCACGCCAACTCAAGGCTTTCGCGGGGTGCATCAAAGCCCGTATGCAGAAGCGCGCTGTTGCCCTTTGAAGCGCCGGAAAGAATGTCGGCACCGCGTTCCAGCAACACGCAAGAGTACCCGGCCATCGCCATGCGCCGCAGGATTGCAAGCCCCACAACGCCACCGCCGATCACCGCGATATCAAAGCTCTTGCCCATGAGGTATCACACAAAATGGAAAGGGCGGCCCGAAGGCCGCCCCTGCCGTTGGTCAGCAATTACTCGCCTGCTGCCGCAGCCAGCGCCCTCTCGCGCGCCGCGATCTCTGCCTGACGCTTCTTGATCTCTTCGCCGATCGGCGGTCCCTTGAACCGTTTGCGCTCCGAAACGAGCCAGCCGATGGCCAGTGCTACCGCCAAGAAGATCAGCGGATTGGTCAGCTGGTTCAGCGGGAAGGCAAGGTCCGGGAACAGCGGCAGGATGATCGGGTTAAACGGCGGCTGGGTGCCGGCATAAGCCAGAATGATCACACCGATGACGGTAATGACTGCAAAAGGCTTTGACCAGGCGCCAAGCCGGAACGGCCCGAACTCCGTCCAGGTTTTTCCCTCTGCCAGCAAACCGGCGGCAACCGGCATGGCATAGGAGATATAGAGGAACAGAGCGCAACCGGCTGCCAGCGCAAACATGAATGGCGCATAATAGCACGCGCCAGCCGAAAGCACGGCGGTCAGCCAGATGGCATTGACCGGCGTTCTGTACTTGGGGCTCACCGATGAAAGTGCCGCCGATGCCGGCAGGCCGCCATCGCGAGCGAACGCATAGATCATGCGCGACGTCGATGTCATGCCGGCCAGCGCGCAGATGTAGTTTGCGACCACGATGCCGATAGCCAGAAGCGACTTCAGGAACGTTGGCATCGGTAGAGTGTTGAAAAGCACGAAGAAGGAATTGAACCCGTCCTTGCCCGCTGCCGTGGTGTCCGGCATGGCCAGAACGAAAGATGCCGCCAGGAAAACGCCGAACAGCAACGACCAGAACACCGAGTGCAGCATGCCCTTCGGCACTGTCGACCTGGCATTCTTCGTTTCCTCCGATGTATGGGCCGAAGCATCAAAGCCGGTGATCGTATAGAGCGGATAAAGCAGGCCGATGAGGAATGCGACCAGTGCCGTCCGCGCTTCCGGCACAACCAGGCCGCCGGGCTCGCCGGTGTTGTTGACGAAGGTGAAGAGCCTCGAAAGATCGAAGCTCGCCCCCCAGATCAGCATCGACAGCGTAAGCAGGATGGCGACCACGAAGATCAGATAGCCCGAGAAGTCGGTGAGCTTGGTGGTGATATTGATGCCGAAGTGGTTGAACAGTGCCTGGGTAACCGCAAAGATGGTAATGAAGATGCTGGCATGCCAGGCACCCCAGGTCGATGTATCCATGCCGAAGGCGCCGGTTAGCACCAGATCCTTGAGCAGCAAATAGACGCCGAAGTTCACCGAAGCGACGACGAAGATCAGGCCCACCAGGTTGATCCAGGCGCACAGCCAGCCCCAGCCGCGGCCGCCAAGAATTGAAGCCCAGTGATAGAGCCCGCCCGCCGTCGGATAAGCTGATGCGATCTGCCCGACCGATGCCGCAACGATCAAGGCGAAAACGCCACCGATCACCCAACCCACGGCGACAGAGAAGCCGCCGCCAGCACTGAAGGCCACCGGGAACGCGGTGATGCCCCCAGCCAGGATACAGATGATGGAAAACGAGATTGCGAAGTTGGAGAACCCGCCCATGCGGCGAGCCAATTCCTGGGCATAGCCCATATTGTGAAGGACTTTCTCATCCTCTGTCAGTTTGTGTTCGGCCATAATGGCTCCTCCCTGTACGCCCAGCGGGGTGCCAGCGTCCCTGTTATGACTTGCCTCGAGCTGCGCCGGTTGTTCCGATTACGTCAACTCAGTCCCCGCACGTATTCTGGGCGGGCAGCGCGTGAAGGTCAACCTCAGTCGTGGACGTTCACCGGCCGGGGCATCGCCGCAACGTGGGCAGTTCCCATTCTTGATTGAGCTGTTCTCAATCATGTCAGTCGTGCTAGCTTGCGCAATGGTTCGCCGCCACCATAACTTGCCGTCGCTCAATGCCTTGGCCGCCTTTGAGGCGGCGGCCCGCCACATGAGCCTTACCCGGGCATCAGCTGAACTCAATGTGACGCCGGGTGCCGTATCGCGGCAGGTGAAATCCCTGGAACTCGAAATTGGCAGGCCGCTGTTCGTCAGGCTTCACCGCGCCCTTGAGTTGACGGCCGAGGGCGAGGCGGTCTTCAAGTCTTTAAGAGAATCCTTCGAGCGCCTGTCGCTTTGCTTGCAGTCGGTTACAGCCACCGGCCTTGCCCGCTCGGTTTCGATCGGCAGCAGCATGGCGGTGGCGCAGCTGTGGCTGATGCCGCGCCTTGGCCGTTTCTGGTCGGCCTATCAGGACATCGTCGTCGACCACATGATATCCGATCGCGTCAACGACTTGCAGCGCAGCGACGTTGATTTGCGCATCCGCTATGGCGATGGTGCCTGGCCGGATGAGGAGTCCTTGAAACTCTTTGACGATGCAATAGCTCCTGTCGCCAGCCCGGATTTCATCGCCCGCAACCGCCTGAGGTCGGCCATGGAACTTGTGGACTTGCCGCTGCTGTCGATCCAGGGAGTGGATTGGACATGGACGGGCTGGCCCGAATTCTTTGCCGGCTGCGGCATCGCTCATCGCAGACTTTCGGTTCGCCGCTTCAACAGCTACGTCATCGCCCTGCAGGCTGCCGAAGACGGTCAGGGTGTAGCGCTCGGCTGGATGCGGCTGGTCGAACCGCTCCTGAGGTCAGGCCGCCTCGCAAGGGTGCCAGGAGCGGAGATGCGCGCCCCGCACTCCTATTTCATTACCTGGAGCAGCAGGCAGCCCCTCTCCCGTGAAGCCGGAATCCTGAGAGACTGGCTGTTGGCGCAGAGTCGATTGAGTTTTTCTCAAGCAGTATGAGCAACTTCTTGCTGTTGCAGCTTCCCGGAAAAACCTGCTGAATGCTGCCGGGAGCAAGAGGTCTGGTCATGGAAACGGAACGGGATTCGGCAGCTGCAGCCAAGAAGCGCCCTGGCGGCCGGGAAGGGCGAAGGCTGTTGCGGGGAGCGCCGATGGCCGCTTTCCCGGGATTGGTCCGCAATATCCCAGTCTACAACATCGTCCCCGATGAAGCCATCGAACTGATCCATGAGGAATCGCTTCGCATTCTTGAGGAAATCGGTTGCGAGTTTCGTGATGATGAAGCCATTGCCATGTGGAAGGCGGCAGGCGCCACGGTAAAGGCGACGCGGGTACATATCGACCGCGCCCTTCTGATGGAACTCGTTGCCAAGGTTCCGCCGGAGTTCACCCTGAACGCCCGCAATCCCCAGCGCACTGTCAAGGTCGGTGGCAACAACACCATTTTCGTGCCCATGTATGGCGCACCCTATGTGCGCGACCTCGAAAACAAGCGGCGCTATGGTTCATTGGAAGACCTCAACAACTTCCACAAGCTTGCCTACATGGCGCCCGCCCTGCACTCGTCGAGTTCGATCATCTGTGAGCCCATGGAAGTCCCCGTGCCGAAGCGCCACCTGCACATCATCCATTCGGCGCTGAAGCATTCCGACAAGCCGTTCATGGGCATCGTCACCTCCAAGGAGCGCGCCGAAGACGTGATGAAGATGGCCGGCATCGTCTTTGGCGATGACTATGTGAAGGATAACACCGTCGTCGTCTCGATCACCAATTGCAACTCGCCGCTGGTGTGGGACGCGACCATGCTCGACGCCATGAAGGTCTACGCCCGCCATAACCAGCCATTGATTCTCGCCCCCTTTGCCCTCTGTGGCGCCTCAACCTCGGCGTCGGCCGTGGGTGCCGTGGCCCAGGTCAATGCCGAAGCCCTCGCCGGTGTCGCCTTCACCCAGTTGATCCGCCCCGGCAGCCCGCAAATCTATGGCCAGTTCATGGTGACCGTGGACATGAAGACCGGCGCCCCCATGGGCGGAACGCCGGAAGCCGCCCAGATGATGTATCTGATGGGAGCGCTCGCCCGCAAATACCAGCTTCCCTGGCGCACCTCCGGTTTCCATGTCGGTTCCAAACTCAATGATGCCCAGGCCGGTTACGAAGCCAACATGCTGATGCATGCGGCGATCCTTTCGGGCGCCAACTACATCTGGCACGTGGCGGGTTGGCTAGAAGCCGGATTGGCTTGCGGCTATTCGAAATTTGTGACCGACTGCGAACAACTCGTCGGTTGGTACAAATATGCCGGTGGCCTGTCCTTCGCCGATTTCAAGGAGGCCATGGCGGCGATCCGCGAGGTGGGCCCCGCCGGGCACTTTCTCGGAACCCAGCATACGCTCGAGAATTTCGAGAAAGCCTTCTTCATTCCCTCGATCATGGATTTCAACTCCTTCGAACAGTGGTCGGCGGAAGGCGCCAAGGACCACGACACCCGCGGCCGCGAAAAGGCTGCCGCCATGCTGGCCGCCTATGAGGAACCCAAGCTTGAGCAAGGCATTGCCGAAGGCCTGCGCGATTTCATCGCCAGACGCGAAATCGAACTGCCCAACACCGTCAGTTGAGTTTGCCGCGGCCCAGTAGATTTTCCGGCATGAAGGCTTCGGCCAACTGTGCCTCGGTCATCAGTGCTTCGGCCAGCACCACATCGCGGATCGACCGCCGTTTCGCCAGCGCGGTTTTTGCAACGCGGCTCGCTTCGGCGTATCCGATGTAAGGGTTGAGTGCCGTCACCGCCACCAGCGAACCTTCCAGCAATTCCTGGCAGCGCTCGCGGTCGGCCTCGATGCCGAGAATGCATTTCTCGCGCAACACTCCCATGCCGTGCATCAGCATGCGCATCGACTGCATGATGTTGAGAACGATCACCGGCTCCATGGCGTTGAGTTGCAACTGTCCCGCCTCGGCGGCCAGCGTCACCGTCAAGTCATTGCCGATCACCTGAAAGGCGATCTGGTTGACGACCTCAGGGATCACCGGATTGACCTTGCCCGGCATGATCGACGATCCCGCCTGCACGGCCGGCAGCCGGATTTCGCCAAATCCGGCCCGCGGGCCCGAGTTGAGCAGCCGCAAGTCGTTGCAGATTTTCGAGAGCTTGACGGCGATGCGCTTGAGCACGCCCGAGAACGACACGAAGGCGCCGGTATCCGATGTCGCCTCGATCATGTCTGCCGCCGCCACCAGCGGCACGCCGGAAATCTCCGAAAGGTGTGCGATGACCTTCGCCGAATACCCATCGGGCGTGTTGATGCCCGTGCCGATGGCGGTGCCGCCAAGGTTCACTTCGCGCAACAGGTTGGCAAATTCGCCGAGGCGGTCGATGTCCTCGCCCACCATCACCGCGAAGGCCCGGAATTCGGATCCAAGCCGCATCGGCACGGCGTCCATCAACTGGGTACGGCCAACCTTGATCACATCGTCGAATTCCACCGCCTTTTGCAGCAGTGCCTCTTTCAGAAGCCTCTGGCTTTCAACAAGCTTCGGCACGCTGCGCAGGGCGGTCAGCCGAACCGCACTCGGGTACACATCGTTGGTCGATTGCGACAGGTTGACATGGTCGTTGGGGTTGACGGTCGCGTAGTCGCCGCGTGGCCTGCCCATCAGCTTGAGGGCGATGTTGGCGATCACCTCATTGGCATTCATGTTGGTGGAGGTGCCAGCGCCCCCCTGCAGCATGTCGACCACGAACTGGTTCACGCCATCGCCGGCGATGATCAGGTCGCAGGCCGATATGATGGCCTGGGCAATCTCCGGCTTGAGCGCCCCAAGGTCGCGGTTGGTCATGGCCGCCGCTTTCTTGGTCATGGCAAGCGATTGCACCAATTCGGGATAGTGGCGCAGAAGTATGCCGGTTATCGGAAAATTCTCGGCCGCCCTGGCGGTGTGAATGCCGTAGTCGGCGTCCGCCGGGATTTGCATCTCGCCGATAGAATCCCGCTCCATGCGCATTGCCATCGTCATCCCTCGTTGTTTCAATGCCTCCGTCTTTAGCCTAATTCTGCAGCAATGTACTTGATTGCGGGCGCACGAACTCTCAGGTTACATTGACGCACGCGTCGGCCGGGCAGCCGGACGTTTGCCCCCAATCACAACAATTGCCCAGCAAAGAGGAGAGAAAGTTTAATGGATCGTCGCAAGTTCTTCAAAACAGCGGGAGCCGCGACGGCGGCCACCGCCGCCCTGGCCGCACCGGCCATCGCCCAGTCGATGCCCGAGCTGAAATGGCGGATGACATCTAGTTTTCCCAAGGCGCTCGACACGATTTTCGGTGCCGCTGAAACTTTCTCCAAATACGTGGCTGAGGCCACCGACAACAAATTCCAGATCCAGGTGTTTCCCGCCGGTGAAATCGCCCCGGGCCTCGAAGCCGCCAACGAAGTCGGCAAGGGCACCATCGAGATGTGCCACACGGCGAGCTACTACTATTGGGGCAAGGACCCGACTTATGCCTTCGCCACCGCCGTGCCCTTCGGCCTCAATGCCCGCCAACAGAACGGCTGGATGTATTATGGTGGCGGCATTGATCTGATGAACGAGTTCTACGCCACCCAGAACCTCATCGGGTTTCCCTGTGGCAACACCGGCGCCCAGATGGGCGGCTGGTTCCGCAAGGAGATCAACTCGGTTGCCGATCTCTCCGGCGTCAAAATGCGCATCGGCGGCTTCGGCGGCAAGGTGATCGCCAAGGTCGGCGTCGTGCCCCAGCAGATTCCGGGTGGTGAAATCTATCCGGCGCTGGAAAAGGGCACCATCGACGCCGCCGAATGGGTTGGCCCCTATGACGATGAGAAGCTCGGCTTCTACAAGGTCGCCAAGTTTTATTATTATCCCGGCTGGTGGGAAGGCGGCGCCATGCTGCACACCATGATCAATTCGGCGAAGTGGGCCGAATTGCCGGCTGCCTACCAGTCGATCATCAAGGTGGCCTGCCAGGCCGCCAATTCCGACATGATGGCGAGCTACGACGCCAAAAACCCCACGGCTCTCAAGAGGCTGGTGGGCGGCGGCGCCGTGCTTCGCCCCTATCCGCAGGACGTCCTGGAAGCCTGTTTCAACGCTGCCAAGGAGACTTACGCCGAAATCGCTGGCGGCAACGCCGCCTTCAAGAAGGTGCACGATGCCATGATGGCCTATCGCGCCGATGCCTATCTTTGGCAGCAGGTCTCGGAAAACACCTTCGACAGCTTCATGATGAACCAGCAGCGCAAGAAGATGCTGTAGCAACATCCGCAAACCGAATTGCAAAGGGCCCCGCTTGGGGCCCTTCTCGTTTCACTCGATAACCGGTGGCCCGCTCAGGTCGGGAGGGGGTGCGATGTCGATGCCACCGCCACCATCCCCACCGATTGGCGGCAGCTCGATTTCGATGGTGTTGGGATCGACAATCGGCCCCGTGGTGGGCGTAGCAAGCCCCGGGAACAACACGACAACGGCAATCATCACGGCTTGCAGCAATATGAATGCAACAGCACCGCGATAGATCTGCGTCGTGGCGATGCCGGCGATAGTCTTGCCGGTCACCTTGTCTGTGTAGGGGCCAACTGGCGCGACCGAGCGCATGTAGAATAGCGCGAAGCCGAAGGGCGGCGTCAGGAAGCTCGTTTGCAAATTTACACCGAGGATGACCCCGAACCAGATCAAGTCAATGCCGAGCTTGGCGGCAACTGGCGCCAGTAGCGGCACGACAATGAAGGCGATCTCGAAGAAGTCGATGAAGCAGCCGAGAACGAACACCAGAATGTTGACGACCAGTAGGAAGCCCCACATGCCGCCCGGAAGCCCAAGGAACAATTCCTCCACCCACACATGGCCGTTGAGGCCGTAGAAGGTCAGTGAAAACACCCGGCTGCCGATCAGGATGAACAGCACGAAACACGCCAGCCGTGTCGTGGCATCGAGAGCGTCGCTCATCAGCGTGAAACTCAACCGGCGCTTGGCGAAGGCCATGAGCAGTGCACCCGCCGCGCCCATGGCGCCGCCTTCGGTGGGCGTGGCGATGCCGAGGAAGATCGTGCCGAGTACCAGGAAGATTAGAGCGAGTGGCGGGATCAGGACGATGATCACCTGCCGCGCCAGATGCGACAGGATATTGAGGTGTCCCATCTTGTCGGCAAGGGCGATGCCATAGGCGGCAGCCGCGGCGATGAAAGCCGCCCAGATGCCGGCGCCATTCTCGAGGCGGGAGGAGAGAATGAAATAGGTTGCGGCGGCAATCGCCAGGGCAATCAGCGCCACAAACAATAGCGGCAGCGGACTGCCCTTGAGGGTCCGGGCTTCCAGCGGCAGGGCCGGAACGGTCTCCGGCCTGACGATCGAAATGACCAGCACGAAGGCGCAATAGAGCGCGGTAAGCAGCAGTCCGGGTATGATCGCCCCGGCATACATATCGCCCACCGAGCGGCCAAGCTGGTCGGCCAGCACGATCAGCACCAGCGACGGCGGAATGATCTGGGCCAGTGTGCCCGAGGCGGCGATGACGCCGGTCGCCATTGGCCGATCATAGCCATAGCGCAGCATGATCGGCAGCGAGATGAGGCCCATGGCAATGACCGACGCGGCCACCACGCCGGTTGTGGCCGCCAGCAGAGCGCCGACCAGAATCACCGCATAGGCCAGACCGCCGCGAATGGGCCCGAACAGCTGCCCGATGGTATCGAGCAGGTCTTCGGCCATGCCGGATTTTTCCAGGATGATGCCCATGAAGGTGAAAAACGGAATGGCCAGCAGCGTGTCGTTGCGCATGACATCGAGAATGCGTCCGGGCAGCGCCTGCAGAAGTGGCCAGGACAGCGAGATGTCATTGGAATAGGGCGATAGCTCGACGGCGATCACGAAGAACAGCAAGCCATTGGCGGCGAGCGAGAAGGCCACGGGATAGCCGAGCAGCAGGAACACGATCAGCGACAGGAACATGATCGGCGCCAAATTATGGGCAATGAGCTCGATCATTGATTGTGCCCTCCCGCCGGCGCCGTATCGTCGGGATTATGGCCATGCACCGGTTGTGGTTCCGGCTCGATGATATCGCCATTCAGGACGGCAATGCGCTTGATGACCTCCGAGATCATCTGGAAGAACAGCAGAATGAAACCGGCGAGCACGAAGAATTTCGACGGCCAGACGATCAGCCCGCCGGCATTTGCCGAGTTCTCGTTTTCGACATAACTTTGCCAGAAGAACGGACCCGACAGATAGATCATGATCATCACGATCGGCGCCAGCATGACAAAGTGGCAGACAAGGTCAATGATGTCGCGGGTGCGTTTGCTCAGGCGGCTGGAGATGACGTCGATGCGCACATGGGCGTTCTTCTGCAGCGTGTAGGCGGCGGCCAGCATGAACACCGCGCCAAACAGCAGCCATTGCAATTCCAGCCAGGCATTCGAGCTGGTGTCGAAGGCCTTGCGGATGATGGCGTTTATGGCGCTGACCAGCACCGCCGCCAGAATGAGCCAGCGCACATGATAGCCAATGAAGCGGGTAACCGCATCGATCCACCGGCTGATGGCCAGTAACCCAGACATTTTGTCCCTCCCCATGCGAACCGTTGACCGGCGCGTCATTTGCGGTGGACAATAGGGGTAACGCCCGCAAACCGACAAGGGGAAAGCATCTTGCTTGAACTAAGGCCCGATGGCCGCCAGTCCGAGACCGCCTTGTTGGTGCAGCGCGGCGTGTGCCGCCTGTTGCGTGCCGCGGGTTTCGCCACGCTGACGGAGTTTACGCTTGTCACCGGCCGCCGCGCCGATATCATCGCCGTGAATGAACAGGGCCTGATCTGGATTGTCGAAATCAAATCCTCGCTCGAGGATTTCCGGGCCGACAACAAATGGCCGGAGTATCGCGAGTTTTGCGACCGGCTGTTCTTCGCCATCCCCCAGGACATGGATCAGGAGATCATGCCTTCCGATGCCGGCCTCATCGTTGCCGATCAGTTTGGCGCCGATTTCCTGCGCCATCCAGATGAAACCCAATTGCATGCCTCGCGGCGCAAGGCCGTCACGCTGGCCTTTGCCCGGGCCGCCGCATTCCGCCTTCACGGCCTCTACGATCCCCTGTCAAACAGCTAAAGGAAAAACCATGCCCAAAGGCTACTGGATCGCCCGCGTCGATGTTCACGACGAAGACCGCTACCGCGCCTACATCGCCGCCAATGCCGTGGCCTTTGCCAGGTTCGGCGCGCGCTTCGTGGTGCGCGGCGGCCCTTTCAAGAATCCCGAGGGAACGTCCCGGGCCCGCAATGTGGTGATCGAATTCCCGAGCTATGAGGCCGCCATCGCCTGCTATGAATCGCCCGAATATGCGGCGGCCATGGCGCTGCGCAAAGCCTATGCCCAGTCGGACCTCATCATCATTGGCGGTTACGAGGGCCCGCAGCCGGGCGAGGCATGACGGCTACTTCGGCGCCCGTTTGGCGAGGATGCGCTGCAAGGTGCGCCGGTGCATGTTGAGGCGCCGCGCCGTTTCCGAAACGTTGCGGCTGCACAGCTCATAAACCCGTTGAATGTGTTCCCAGCGCACCCGGTCAGCCGACATTGGATTGTCGGGCAGGGTGGCGCGATTGTCCTTGTCGCCGGTGAGCGCTCCATAAACCGCATCGGCATCGGCGGGCTTTGCCAAATAGTCGATAGCCCCGAGCTTCACGGCAGTCACCGCTGTCGCAATGTTGCCATAGCCGGTCAGCACCACCACCCGGGCCTCCGGCCTTGCCGCATGCAAGGCCTCGATGACATCCAGCCCATTGCCATCGCCTAGCCGCAGATCAACCACCGCGTATCCCGGCGCCCCGCGCCTGACTTCCGCCACGCCGCCTTCCACCGACTCTGCGACGCGAACCTCGAAGCCACGAATTTCCATGGCCCGGGCCAACCGGGTCAGGAACGGCTTGTCGTCATCAACGAGCAGCAGGGTCTTGTCGGCGGGAAGTGTTAAGTCCGTCATTCCGGTGGTTCCAGCGGTCGCAGGCCTGTCTCTAAACGCCCTGCGGCCCCTGTCAACTCTCACTTGCCGATGTCGATGCTCGCCCGTGGCCACACCACTTTGACAACCGCGCCCTGCAAGGGTGCCGCCTTGTTGGCGAGCGTTACACTGGCGCCCGACCGTTCAAGCAGTGTCTTGGCGATGAAGAAACCAAGTCCCATGCCCTCATGCTGGTCGCTTGCGCCTTGTTCCTGGCCATAGCCTGGCCGGGTGGTTACGAAGGGATCCCCCAACCGGTCGAAAATCGTCTGGTGGAAGCCCGGCCCGTCGTCACCGACCGAAATCGACACCGTGCCTTCGTTCCATCTGGCCTCGACATCGACAGCCCGCAACGCGAAATCGGCGGCATTTTCGAGCAGGTTGCCAAGCCCATAGGCAATAGCCGGATTGCGCTTGAACACCGGTTCGGCGGTGGCCGTCAGCCGTCTTGGCAGCCGCCGCCAGATTGACGTTGATGGCGATGTCGGAACCGCGCAGCGGCGCCACCAGGTCTTCAATCATCACCGACAGCTTGGTGCGGCCGAATACCTCGTCGTTTTCTTCACCACGATTAGCCAGCCGGGCGAGGATTTCGCGGCAACGCCCGGTCTGGCTGATCAGCAGGTCGATATCCTCCGAATATGGCGAATCGGCCGGAAGCTCGCGTTTGAGCTCCTTCGAGACCAGCGCGATTGTGGCCAGCGGCGTACCAAGCTCATGGGCTGCGGCAGCCGCAAGGCCGTCGAGAGCCGATAGCCGCTGTTCCCGCGCCAGAACCATTTCGGTCGCCGACAACGCCGCTGACATTTGCCGTGCCTCCTCGGCAATGCGCCTGGCGTAGATTGCCGAAAACACCACGCCGCAGTTGATTGCCGCCCACATGCCGAAAACATAAATCACCGGCAGCACCAGCGGGCTGCCGGCAAACCACGGCAAGGCCATGTGCTGGAATGCCAGGAAGCTGGCGCAGAAAAACGCCAGGCCGCTGAGGCCAAGCGTCCAGCGCAGCGGCAGCGAGGTCGCCGATATGGTTACCGGCACGAGAAACAGGAATGAGAACGGATTTTCCAGGCCGCCCGTCAGATACAGAAGCACGGCCAGCTGGATCACGTCGTAGGCCAGCAGCAAGCCTGCCTGCTGCGGCCTCAGCGTAACGCTTTGCCGGTACTTCAGCGCCAGAAAGATGTTGAGCCATGCCGAAAGCGCGATTGCCGCCAGGCACAATCCCAGCGGCAGGGCGAAACCCAGCCAGAGATTGACGGCAATCACCGCCGCCGTTTGCCCAACGACCGCCAGCCAGCGGAGCCGCACCAGGGTCCGCAGCCTGAGCACTTTCAGTTCGTCTCCGGTTCCCTGATGGGCCGGAGCTATGCCGTTCGCTTCTCCCAGATTGTCAATGTGTGCTTCAATCATTGAACCCTGTTACTCCCGGGGCTATTTGCATGCCAAGGAGTTCCTCAGCCATGCCGTCACGCTTCAAAGTCCTGTTTGCCGCAGCCGTGCTGGCCCTGGCGGTCATCACCGGCAGTGTTGCCTTGCTGTGGAAGGGCTCACCCACCGCAACCGTCGGCGAAGCTCTGGTCGGCGGTCCCTTCGCAATGACCGACCACAACGGCAACCGCGTCACCGAAAAGAATTTTCTCGGCCGCTACACGCTGATGTTCTTTGGCTTCACCTATTGCCCCGACGTCTGCCCCACCGAACTCCAGGTGATGACGGCGGCACTCGCCGAAATGGGAGAAGACGGGAAAGCCATTCAACCGGTATTCGTGTCGGTCGACCCGGAACGCGACACTGTCGCCAATGTCAAAGCCTACGTTGAAAACTTCAGTGGCGGCCTCCTTGGCCTGACGGGATCGGCGGAAGACGTCGCCGCCATGGCCAGGGCCTATCGCGTCTACTATCAGAAAGTCGATGGCCCGAACGGCAACGACTACACCATCGATCACTCAAGCATTATCTATCTGATGGGACCCGACGGCAAGTTCCGCAAGCACTTCACCTACACCACCGACGCCAAGGCCCTTGCCGAAGGGCTGCGCCAGGCAATCGGCGGCTAGTCACAAAGACTTAGGAAATACGAGGTTGCCCCGTGTATACGGAGTTGTTACCTTTGCGGTGCAACATAGTTTGAAAGTTGGCGTTCAATGCTGTATTACCTCTACGAGATGAACCATGCGGCGCTGGCCCCCTGGCGGGCTGCGGCAGACGCAGGTTTGAGCTTCTGGAAAAGCCCGGCCAACCCCCTGTCTGACACCCAACTGGGCCGCACCGCCGCGGCATCCCTGGAAATGTTTGAGCGCGCCACGAGGCGCTACGGCAAGCCGCAGTTCGAAATTGACGACATCATAAGCGGTGGCGATGTCGTCCCCGTGTCCGAAACCGAAGTGCTGCGAAAGCCGTTTGTCAGTGTTCTGAATTTCACCAAGGCCTGGAACGGCAATCCGCCCTCCAAGCCGGAGCACAAGCTTCTGATTGTCGCTCCCATGTCCGGCCACTATGCCACGCTGTTGCGCGGCACGGCGGAAGCCATGCTGCCCCATTTCGATGTCTACATCACCGATTGGATTGACGCCCGTTCGGTGCCGCTGGCATCGGGCTCATTCGACCTCGACGACTATATCGACTACGTGACGGAGATCCTGCAACACCTCGGCCCCGACACAAGTGTCATGGCCGTCTGCCAGCCTTCGGTCCCGGTACTTGCCGCCGTTTCGCTGATGAACGCCGCCAAGGACCCCGCTACGCCAAAGAACATGATCCTGATGGGCGGCCCGATCGATACCCGCCGCAACCCGACCGCCGTCAATCGTCTTGCCGAGGAAAAAGGCGTCGAATGGTTTCGTCAAAACGTCATCATGAAGGTGCCCGTGCCGCACGCCGGCGCCCTGCGCGATGTCTATCCCGGCTTCCTTCAGCTTGGCGGTTTCATGACCATGAATTTGGACCGTCATATCGATGCCCATCGCGAGCTCTATTGGCACCTGGTTGATGGCGACGGTGATTCCGCCGAAAAGCATCGCGACTTCTATGATGAATACATGTCAGTCATGGATCTGACGGCCGAATTCTATCTGCAGACCGTGGAAAAGGTTTTCGTCAATCATGACCTGCCCAAGGGCACGTTCACCCATCGCAACAGGCGGGTCGATCCTTCAAAAATTGCCGCCACCGCCCTGATGACGGTTGAAGGCGAGCGTGACGATATTTCCGGAGTGGGCCAGACCGAAGCGGCCCACGATCTCTGTTCAGCCCTGCCGCCTAACAAGAAGCAACACTATTTGCAGCCCGGCGTCGGCCACTATGGGGTGTTTAACGGCTCGCGATTCCGCCGCGAAATTGTGCCGCGCATTACTCAGTTCATAAACGCAAATCGATAATGGCCGGCCTGCTGCGGCGGCTGCGTAAGGTGGTGGCGCCGCGGCCGCTCGAACCCGCGACGATCGATTGTTCCGGAACTCCAGTCAGTGTTGTCTTTCGCCGCAACGCCGCGGCACGCCGGCTCATTCTGCGATTGAACACCGACGGCACCGCAGCGGTTGTCACCGTGCCCCGAGGCGTATCGCGCGCCCAGGCTCTCGATTTCGTGCAGCGCTCGTCCGATTGGCTCAGAGACCGCCTGTCGAAGCGTGCGGAAAACGTGCCCCTGCGGGCCGGTTCGCGCATTCCGTTGCGCGGCGAAGATCACGACATCAGCCATATCGGCCTTCGCCGTGGCACCGTCACCGTAGACCCGGTGGCGCGCACCATTCTTGTTCCCGGCGAGCTACCGCACGTGACACGCCGGCTCGTTGACTTCTTGAAGGTCGCGGCCCGTCAGGAATTGACCGCCGCCTCCCGCCGCTACGCTGCCGCCATGGGCGTCACCTACCGGCGCATCACAATCCGCGATCAGAAAAGCCGCTGGGGGTCCTGTTCGGCCAATGGCGATCTGAGCTACTCCTGGCGATTGATCCTGACACCGCCATACGTGCTTGACTACGTGGCGGCCCACGAAGTTGCCCACCTTGTGCACCTCAATCACGGCAGGCGTTTTTGGCGGCTGGTGCTCACCCATTGCTCCGATGCCGGCAAAGCCAAGAAATGGCTGAAGGAGCGCGGTCACGAAGTTCACCGCTTCGTGCCGTGAAGGCAGTCAGAGATAGTCGAGCAACGTCTTCTTCTTTTTCTTTTCTTTCTTCTTCTTGGGGTTGTTCCGTTCGCCCTTGAGCATGTCCTCGAACGAATTGAACATGCCCTTCACTTTCCTTTCGCCCTTGCCGATTTCCGACAGTGGCAGTTTGAGCTTCGGCGGCGGCGCCTCTTCGATGGCCTCGCCATCCCTCGGCAAGCTCGGCAAGTGTGCCTGATTGGTTGGCCTGGTTGCGCTCGCCCGGAAGTGGCAGCGGAGGAACCCCAAGATGCGCCTCCTGCATGACCTCTCTGAAAATGGCCGCGGGCAGCGTGCCGCCGGTCACCCGCTTGGTCGGCGAATTGTCATCGTTGCCAAGCCACACGCCGGTGACCAGGTAACTGGTAAACCCCACGAACCAGGCATCGCGATAATCCTGGCTGGTTCCGGTCTTGCCACCGATCTCGAAAGTCGCCGAATGCCGCTTTCTTTGCCGTGCCGCGCACTACAACGGCGCGCATCAAGTCGTTCATGTATCCAAGCTCGGCGGCCGCAATCGCCTGACCCATGCCGGTGCCCTGGCGCTCATAAAGCACCTGCCCATCCTTCGTGGAAACCCGCGTGACCGTATAGGGTATGACCGGATAGCCGCCGTTGGCAAACGGCACGAACGCCGCCGTAAGTTCCAACGGCGTCACCTCCGATGTCCCCAGCGCAATTGACGAGTTATTGCCGAGTTTCGAAATGATGCCCAGGCGATGCGCCGTCGTTGCAACCGCCTGCGGGCCAACATAGCTGACCAATTTGGCGGCAATCGTGTTGAGCGACAGGGCATAGGCCATGCGCAGGGGAACGGCGCCCAGATACTTGTCCTTGTAGTTTTCCGGTTGCCAGTTTCCGATTTGCACCGGCTCGTCGACCTCGACCGAGTCGGGCGTGAACCCTTGTTCGATGGCCGCAAGGTAGACAAACGGCTTGAAAGCCGAGCCCGGCTGGCGCGCCGCCTTCGTCACCCTGTTGAATTGGCTGCGCTTGTACGACTTCCCGCCCACCATCACCTTGATCGCGCCGTCGATGTCCATCATCACCACCGCACCTTGCTTCACGTCGAGTTTCGCACCCTCCCCGTTGAGATGCTTGCGCAGTGATCGCTCGGCGGCCGTTTGCAGATGCGGGTCGATGGTCGTCTGGACAATGATCGACTGGTCGTAGGTCTTGACCAGTGACGGCAGCTGTTCATTGACCCAGTCCACGATATAGTTAGTGGACGGCAGATAGTCGGAAGCCCGCGCTGCCGCCGGCTGGTCGGCGGCGGTCTGGGCGTCGGCATGGGTGACGTAGCCTTCCTCGATCATCGCCTCGATCACCAGCTTGGCGCGATCATTGGAAGCCAAAGGGTTTGCCACTGGATTGTAGGTGCTGGGTGCTTTCAGCACCCCAGCGAGGATTGCCGCCTCCGCAAGCGTCAGGTCCTGCGCCGATTTCTTGAAATAGGCCTGTGCCGCCTTTTCAATGCCGACCGCACCGGAACCGTAGTAGACGCGGTTCAGATAGAGCTGGAGAATCTCGTCTTTGCTGAACTTGGTTTCCAGCCAAATGGCCAGCACCATTTCCTGGAGTTTGCGTTCGAGGGTTCGGTCGGGATCGAGAAACAGATTCTTGGCCAGCTGCTGGGTCAGCGTTGAGCCACCCTGCACAATGCGTCCGGCCCGCGCATTGGCCACCATGGCGCGCGCAAGGCCAAAAGGATCAATGCCATAGTGGTAGCGAAAACGCCGGTCTTCGATGGCAATCAGCGCCTGGGTGACATAGTCCGGAAGATCGCCGACCCGCACCTCGTCACCGTAGAACGATCCCTGCTGCGCCAGAACGCTGCCGTCGGCCGCCAGCAACATGATGCCAGGCTCGCGGTCCGGGATCTTGAGCAAGCCCTGCTTGTCGAGCGACATCCAGATGTAGGCAAAGCCCATGGACCCCGCCACCAGCCCCAGCAATGTGCCCTTGAAGTACAAACGACAGGAACCCGCCATATCGCCGCCGCCGCCGCTTCCTTGGCACTGGGCGCCGCTCATGCTGATTGGACAGGCGGCTACCGCCGGAAAGCCGCGGTTCAATCCGCGGCTTCCTCCGATCGGTCTTCGCCTTGCGAAATAGCGCCATACCCGTGAAGTTCCGCCCAGCCCGTTGTCCGGGGTGGATAAGACCTTCTTATTGTTAAAAATCTTGGTGCAATAATGGTCACATCACGGCCCCGACCTGCCACGGCACATATTCATTGTCGCCGTAACCCAGGAGCTCCGAGCGGCTGCGCTCTCCAGAGGCGACCTTCAGCATCATGTCGAAGATTTCACGGCCCTTTTCGGCAATCGGCACGCCATCCAGCACGTCGCCGCAATTGATGTCCATGTCATCAATCATGCGCTGGTAGATATCGGAATTGGTTGCCAGTTTTATCGATGGCACGGGCTTGTTGCCATATGCCGAACCGCGCCCGGTGGTAAAGCAGATGAGGTTGGCGCCACCCGCCACCTGGCCGGTTGCCGATACCGGATCATAGCCTGGCGTATCCATGTAGACAAAGCCCCTGCCGGTAACTGGCTCGGCATAGCGGTAGACATGGTTGAGTGTCGTGGTGCCGCCCTTGGCGGCCGCACCGAGGGACTTCTCAAGAATCGTGGTGAGCCCGCCGAGCTTGTTGCCAGGCGAAGGATTATTGTTCATTTCCATGTTGTTACGCGCCGTATAGTCTTCCCACCACTTGATGATCTCGACCAGCTTTTCACCCACCTCGCGGCTGGCGGCGCGCCGGGTGAGCAAGTGCTCGGCACCGTAAATCTCCGGAGTCTCGGAGAGAATCCCGGTTCCACCATGGCCCACCAGGATGTCGACGGCAGCTCCCAGGGCCGGATTGGCGGTAATCCCCGAATAGCCATCGGATCCTCCGCATTGCAACGCCACCATTAACTCCGAGGCGGGGCAAGGCTGGCGCTTCACATCATTGACGAAAGGCAGCATCGCCTGCACCGCGGCAATCCCGGCCGCAACCGTCTTGCGGGTGCCGCCGGTTTCCTGAATGGTCATCGTCCGGAATGTGTTTCCCTCAACGATTCCATAGGCTTCCTTGAAGCGTGGAATCTGGAAGCCCTCGCAGCCAAGGCCCACCATCAGGACTCCGCCCATATTCGGGTTGGTGGCGTAGCCCCACGCCGTGCGCTTCAGGATATCGAAGATGGCGCCGCGGAAATCAATAACGCAGCCATTGTCCATTTTGAGCGCAACGACGCCATCTATGTTCGGGTAATCATTGAGCATTCCCGAGCGCCGCACCTCTTCGGCAATGAACCCTGCAACCGTCGCCGAACAGTTCACCGAGGTCATGATGCCGATGTAGTTGCGGGTGCCCACCTTGCCATTGGCGCGCCGGTAACCCATGAAAGTTGCTTGCTTTTCAACGGGGAGAATGTCCGCAGGCCGCGCTTCCTGGGCAAACGCATAGTCGCGTTCGAACTCATGCACCCCAGTATTGTGCTCGTGGACCCATTCGCCCTGCGCAATATCTTTCTTTGCAAAACCAATGATTTGGCCGAACTTCCGCACCGGCTCGCCGGTCTTGATGGCGGCAGCGGCCATCTTGTGGCCCTTCATGATCTTATCGGCGGCGGTGATGCCCTCGGGCGCCGAAGCGCCCTTCTCGACGAGTTCGATTGCCACCAGCACATTGTCGGCCGGGTTGAGGCGAAGCATGCGGGGTGTTTTCGTGATGTTTTGCGTCATGTTTTTGGATGCTTTTGCAATCGTTTTGGATGCATTTTGGAGTGAGAGTTACCCCTTGCCAACTCAGACCGGCATACTAACATGTTAGCATGTCGATTGCCGCCGTCACCTATGATTTTCTCGAAGGGCCTGGTTCCGCCAGGGGTGGAGCAACGGCACGCGTCTATGCAGCCCTGCGCGAGGCGATCACCACACTTGATTTGAAACCCGGTGCTCTGCTCGACAAGCGCGCGATTGCCGCACGCATGGGTGTTTCGCGTTTTCCGGTGGGCGAGGCCTTGGGGAAGCTGCAGGCCGAGCGTTTGGTCGAAATCATTCCCCAGAATGGCTCGCGCGTGGCGCTCATCCGGCTGGCTGATGCCCGCGAGAACATGTTCCTCAGGCGCGCCATCGAACTCGAAGCCATCCGCACACTGACGAAAATTTTGAACGCCGGCCAGCTGCGCGACATGCGCACCAACCTGCGCTACCAGGCCGCCGCCATCGAACAGGGTGACCTCGGCGGCTTCCACGGCTTCGACGTTCAGTTCCATGCCATACTCCTCGATTGCCTGGGCTTCGAGCGGGTGAAGACCGCCACTGAGACCGCCAGGCTGGGGTTGGAGCGCGTCCGCCGCTTGCTCAACACCAGGCGGCGGCTTGAACACACGCTTGCCGAACATGAGCGCATCGTTGCGGCAATCGAACGCCGCGATGCCGCCGCCGCGGGTGCGGCAATGCTCGCCCATCTCGACGCGGTGATGACCGAACTCGAGATGTTGGCGATGAACCGTCCCGAGCTGTTCGCCGATCTCTCGGCCGGGAACCAGTTGCCATGAAGAAACGCAAATTCAAGGCGCCCTCGGGTGCCGAGATTACCTTTACCGAAATGGGCTTTGGCTCCGCTCCCATCGGCAATTTGTTCCGGGCGATCAGCGAGCACCAGGCCCAGGCAGCACTTGATGCCGCCTGGAATGCCGGCCTGCGCTACTTTGATACCGCCCCGCTCTATGGGCTTGGTCTCTCCGAAACCCGCCTCAACCATTTCCTGCGTGGCAAGAAGCGCAAGGACTATGTAATCTCCACCAAGGTTGGCCGCCTGCTTGAGGTTTGCGAACCGGGCAAACGCACCGCCATCGGAAAATTCTTCGACACACCCTCGCGCCGCGAACGCTTCGACTACAGTCACGACGGCATCATGCGCTCGCTTGAAAGCTCCCTCGAACGCCTTGGGCTCGACGCCGTGGACATTGTCTATGTTCACGACATCGATGTGTTCACCCATGGCTCGGTGGCGGTGCGCGATGCCCATGTCGAGACTCTCATGGCCAGTGGCTATAAGGCGCTGACCAAGCTCCGCGACCAAAAGGTCGTGAAGGCGATTGGCGCCGGCATTAACGAATGGCAGGTGCCTCAGACGCTGCTTGAGCGTGGCGACTTCGATATATTCCTGCTGGCCAGCCGCTATACATTGCTTGAACAGGAGCCGCTCAATTCCTTCCTGCCGCTCTGCGAGAAGCGCGGCGTTGGTATCGTGGTGGGCGGCCCCTACAACTCCGGCATCCTGGTGACCGGCGCCAAACCCGGAGCCCGCTATGACTACGATGTGGCGCCGAAGCGCATTCTCGATCGCGTCGCGGCGATTGAAGCCGTGTGCGCAAAGCACAAGGTGAAGTTGCCGGAGGCCGCGCTGCGTTTCCCCCTTCATCACCCCGCCGTGGTCAGCATCATTCCTGGCGCCATGTCGCCGCGGGAAGTGTCACGCAACATCAAAACTCTCGCCGCCAAAGTGCCGAAAGCCCTGTGGAAGGATCTGAAAGCGGCGGGATTGATGCACCCCGGTTCACCCGTGCCGGACTAGCCATGGGTGGGCCTCGAATATCAATAAATCATTCTGTCTGATTTATTGACTCGGGGCCGGTTTTGAATATTGTAGCAATCAGACTGCCCCAGGACTGGGGCTGTCCTAAATGGGAGGAATTAAGAAATGTCATTTCGCAAGATCATGGCGTGTGCCCTTATGGCCGGCGCCTCGATGCTCGGCGTGGCCTCGTCGGCCGATGCCGGAGAGTTTGACGGCGTAACCGTCAACATTCTGACCAGACCCGGCTACGTGATCGCCGGCCGCCTTGCCGAGCGTGGCAAGGAATTCGAAGCTGCCACCGGCGGCAAGATTGTCGTGACCGAAGTGCCCTTCGCGGAAATTTTCCCGAAGATCCAGAACGATTGGTCAACCGGCACCAACTCGATTGACGTCGGCGTGTTCGCGGCAGGCTGGGGCGTGGAGCTTGACGCCGCGGGCCTCCTCGAAGACTTGGACCCCTACATTGCCAAGGACACCAAAATCGATCTCGCCGACGTCGCACCCTACTTCCGCGAATTCGGCCAGAAGGTCGGTGGCAAGACCAAGCTCCTGATGGTCGATGGCGACTTCCAGATGGTGTATTATCGCAAGGACGTGCTTGAGAAAGCCGGCCTGCAGCCACCCAAGACCTGGGAAGACTATCTTGCGGTCGCCAAAGCCATCCATAACACCGACATGAACGGTGATGGCACCGGTGACTATGGTTCCTGCATCTTCAAGAAGCGCAACGCCCAATCCTACTTCGCCATCCAGACCTTCGCGGCCCCGATCGTGCAAACCATGGGCACCGCCCAAGGCTTCCACTTCAATGGCGCCGACATGAAACCGGTCGTCAGCAATGACGGCTGGAAGAAGGCCTTTGAGCTCTACAAGGCGACGGGCGAATTCGGCCCGCCGGAAGAACTCAACATGGACATCGGCGACACCCGCGGCCTGTTCAAGGCCGGCCGTTGCGGCGTGATGGTGGAATGGGGCGATCCCGGCACACTGCAGCTCGATGCCGATGCCGAAAAGGTCAAAGGCCTGATCTATGCCGTTTCGGCCATGGGCTCCAAGGAAGTGTTGGACCGTGCCACCGGCAAGCTTGTCCCCGTGACCAAGGAAAACGCGCCGCACTCGATTGACGGCATCAACTACGCGCCGTTCGCCGCCTTCGGTGGCTGGGCCGGTGCGATCAACGCCAAGATCGACCAGAAGAAGAAGGACGCAGCCTACGCGTTCCTCTCCTACATGAACCAGGCGGCGCAATCGAACGTCGACGTGACGATCGGCGCCACCGGCTACAACCCCTACCGGATCTCGCAGCTCGCTTCGACCGATCTGTGGGTGAAGGCCGGCATGCCAGCCGATCTCGCCGAGAACTATCTCGGCGCAATCAACGGCGCCCTCAACAACCCCAACATGGCCTCGGACATGAAAATCCCCGGCGCCCAGAAATACACCAGCGTCGTACTCGACACCGAACTCGCCCGCTATCTCGCCGGCGAAATCACGGTCGATGAAGCGCTCAAGAACATCGAAGCCGGGTGGGAAGAAACCACCGAGGAATTCGGCCGCGACAACCAGATCAAGGCCCAGGCCTTGGCGCTCGGCACCAAGTAAGCCGGACGATCTCACATGACGCGCCAGCCGGAAACAGTTCCGGCTGGCGCAAACATGAAATCCCCAAGCGTTGAATGCCGGTTCCGCCTTGCGCCGGAATGACAATTCGGCTGATATGCTTGCAAGGGAGTGATGGCGGCGATGCCGGTTACGCAAGCTCAATATATTGAAAGCTGGGGCGAGTGGTTTGACCGCCATTCCCGCACCTTTTTCATTGCGCCCGCCGTTACCCTCATCGCTATCTTCGCGATCTTCCCGACCTTCTATTCCATCCTGTTCGCCATCAGCCAGGTCAAGTTTACCGCCGACGGCCTGAACTTCCGTTTTGTTGGCCTGCGGAACTTCAACAAGCAGTTTTTCGGCACCGAGCAGGTGCACTTTCTCGGCAAGATCGGGACCGTCAGCCCTTTGGGGTGGATTTTCTTTGCCGCCGTTGCTGCCGCCATTGTGTGGTGGCTCTATCGCTCCGTCCGCATCACCACCTGGGTTGGCATGATCGGTCGGTTGATTTCCGGCGCCACCGCCATCTTCGTTGCCTGGCTGATCAGCGCCACACTTCTCTCGGGAAATCCGATCGGCACGCTGCTCACCACCCTGTTCTACGTCATCATCGGCTGCGCCCTGCAGTTCATCATCGGCACCGGCCTTGCCTTCCTGTGCTCCCAGCCGATCTCCGGAAAGAATTTCTTCCGCGTGATCTTCTTCATTCCGCTGATGATCACTCCGCTCGGCGTGGGTTATGCCATGAAGATGGTCGCCGACATCACCAAAGGGCCGTTTCAGCCGCTGTTTGGCGCCGCCACCGTCGATACCTGGGTGTGGTCCACCAATCCCTGGGCGTCGCGCATGGTCATGATGATCTGCGACTCGTGGCAATGGATTCCCTTCATCTTCATCACCATGCTGGCCGCCCTGGAGAATGTGCCGAGGGATCACGTTGAGGCAGCCCAGGTCGATGGCGCATCAAGCGTTCAGATATTCCGCGAGATCATCTGGCCTCAGATCATTCCCGTCGCCGTCACCGTGCTGCTCATTCGCATGATTGAAGCCTTCAAGTTCGTCGATCTGCCCAACATCATGACCGGCGGCGGGCCGGGTTCTTCCACCGAGTCGATGACCTTGCATTCCATGTACATCTGGCGCGCCAATGACATGGGTTCGTCGGCGGCCATCGCCTACCTGCTGCTCATTCTCACGGTCATCACCTGCGCATCGTTCTTCAACTACATCGTTGTCGGGCAGCTGCGGAAAGCCAAGGCCGCATGACCGGGTCCGGCTACAAATTCGAGGAAGCCAACCGCAGCCTGCTGGAACGGCTGTTTGAGCCGCCGGAAGTCGGCAAGATGTCGCCGGTGGCCAAGGCCGTCGCCTACGCGCTGCTGGCAGTTTGGACACTGTTCGTGCTGTTCCCGATCTATTGGGTGCTGATTACCTCGTTCAAGGACGCAGCCGCCGTCAACCAGGGCCCATTCTACATTCCGTTTGTTGATTTCAAGCCGACGTCGGCGGCCTGGGTGGCGCAATTCACCGAAGACGCCAACTGCGGGCCCTCTGCCATTGCCCGGCAGTTTGGCCTCCATGTCTACAATGCCATCGTCTTTGTGCTGTCGCCGGTCGTCACCATTCAGCCGATGGAACCGCAGATCTGCAAGATCTATCTCGCTTTCACCAATTCTCTGGTGATCAGCATCGCCTCGACGATCCTGTGCGTGACGATCGGCTCGATGGCGGCCTACGCGCTGGCCCGCATCCAGTACAAGCCGAAGTTCGGCAACATCGCGATGTTTGTGCTGATTGCCCTCGCGGTGATCCTGGCGTCGCGCTATTTGGGCGTGAACTGGATGCTCTCGTCGGCTGTTGGCCTTGCTCTGTTCTTCTTCCTCGCCCGCGCCATCGGCAAGAGCTTCAAGGCGACACTTGGCAACAACGATATTCTGTTCTGGATCATCTCGCAGCGCATCCTGCCGCCGATTGTCGTCATCATTCCGGTCTACATGATGTTCCAGGCGGTAGGCCTTCTTGACAGCCATCTGGCGCTGATCATCATCTATGCGGTCGCCAACCTGCCCATCGTCGTCTGGCTGATGCATGACTTCTTCGCCAACCTGCCGATCGAGCTTGAAGAATCCGCCCAGCTCGACGGTGCCACGCGTTTCGCGATCTTCTGGGACATCGTATTGCCGCTGACCCGCCCCGGCCTCGCCGCCACGACGCTCCTCACCATCATTCTGAACTGGAACGAGTACTTGTTTGCGGTGTTTCTCGCCACCGCCAAGTCGCAGACCATGCCGATCACCGTTGCCGCCAAGAATGCCGGCGAAAAAGGCGTGTTGTGGTGGGAAATGTCGGCCATCATCGTGGTGATGATAATCCCGGTAATCCTGATGGCAATTGTGCTGCAGCGCTTCATATCAAGGGGCGTGTTGTTGGGCGCGGTAAAGGGATAATTCATGGTATCGGTCAATCCCAAGGTTCCCGTCAAATTCGACAAGGTGCAGAAATCCTTCGGCGCCGTGCGCGTTCTTGAGGAGTTCGACCTCGACGTCGAACCCGGCGAGTTCCTGGTGCTGCTGGGTGCCTCGGGTTCCGGCAAGACCACGGCGCTGCGCATTCTATCCGGCCTCGAGACGGCGACCGCCGGCCGGGTGCTGATCGGCGAGCGCGATGTCACCCACGTCCTGCCGAAGTACCGCGACATCTCCATGGTGTTTCAGTCCTACGCGCTTTACCCGCACAAGACCGTGGCCGAAAACATCGGCTTTCCCCTGAAGGTCCGCAAAGTGCCGCAAGCCGAAGCCGAAGCGCAGGTGAAAGACGCCGCAGCCCAGGTGCAGCTTGATACCCTGCTGCATCGTTACCCGCGCGAATTGTCCGGCGGCCAGCGCCAGCGCGTGGCATTGGCCCGCGCCATTGTGAGGAGGCCCTCGGTGTTCCTGATGGACGAGCCACTCTCCAACCTCGATGCCAAACTGCGCGGCCACATGCGCGCCGAACTGAAGCACATGCAGCAGACCCTCGGCATCACCACGATCTATGTGACTCACGATCAGATCGAAGCCATGACGCTCGCCCATCGTGTCGCCATTCTGGAAAAAGGTGTGCTGCAGCAGCTCGCCACGCCGGCAGAAATCTACAACAACCCCGCCAATCTCTTCGTCGCCCAGTTCATTGGTTCTCCGCCCATGAACATCATCAACGGTGAACTGGCGGGCTCGAGCTTCCTGGCCCGCGGCGCCAAGATCCCGTCGCCGGTCAAGGGCAAGGTCGGCAAGGCAACCCTCGGCGTCCGCCCTGAGGATTGCGCCATTGTCGCCGCTTCCAAGGGCCACATCTCCGGCGAAATCTATACCAACGAGCTGATCGGCGATCATACGCTGGTCACCGTCAAGTCCGATGTCGATCTTCTCGCCGTCAAGGCGCCGAAGGACTATGCCGGCAAAACCGGTGACCGTGTCGGCATCGGTTTTGAAGCCAGCCACATCTACATCTTCGACAGCAGCAACGGCGCCCGCGTCAGATGAAGGCCGCGGTCATCGGGGCGGGCCTTATTGGCCGCTCCTGGGCCATGGTCTTTGCCCGCGGCGGCAATGATGTATCCCTCTGGGACCACGACCAGGCCCAGCCCCATCGCGCCCTCGAGACCATTGCTTCATCCTTGCGCGATCTTGAGAATGCCGGTCTGTTGGAGGGCGCCGCAGCGGTCTTCAATCGCATCACCGTAGTGCCGACTCTCGCGCAGGCCGTGGCGGGCGCTTCCCATGTTCAGGAGAACATCGCCGAGCGTCTTGAACCGAAACAGCAGCTGTTCGCCGAAATTGAAACCCACGCACCACCGGATACGATTTTGGCAAGCTCGACATCGGCCATCATGCCGTCGCGGATCTTTGGCGGCTTGAAATCGCCGCAGCGTTGTCTGGTCGCCCACCCCATGAACCCGCCGCACCTCGCACCTTTCGTCGAATTATGCGGCGCGGAATTTACCGATGCCGGAACAATTGCGAGGACCCGGAGCTTGATGTCGTCCTGCGGCATGTCACCCATCATCGTCAATCGCGAGATCGAAGGCTTCGTGCTGAACCGCCTGCAGCATGCACTGCTCGCTGAAGCCTTCCGCCTCATCGCCAATGGCTATGTCTCGGCTGACGATCTCGACAAGGCCGTGAAGGACGGCCTCGCGCTCCGCTGGAGTTTCATGGGCCCCATCGAAACCATCGACTACAATGCGCCCGGCGGCGTTGCCGACTACATGGCCCGCTATGGCGAAACCGTGCGCGCCGCCGCCAATCCGCAAGTGAGCGGCCCCGATTGGCCAGCGGATATCGGTGAACGCCTGGCCCATGAGCGCCGCAAGCACGTCCCCGCCGAAAAGCTCGCCGAAGCCCAGGCCTGGCGCGACCGCCGCCTCATGGCGCTCGCATCACATAAGCGCGAGGCCGAGAACAAGTTCCCGCGCTGATCAGGCGTTCGCCAGTTCCGGCGGCGGCAGCTTGGCGCCGGTCATGAAGGCCACCGCGTCGGACATCGTGAACTTCTTGGGATCGATGGTGCAAAGCCTCTTGCCGAGGCGATGGATGTGAATGCGATCAGCCACCTCGAACACATGCGGCATGTTGTGCGAGATGAGCACGATCGGCAGCCCGCGGCGTTTCACGTCGAGGATGAGTTCGAGCACACGGCGTGATTCTTTCACGCCCAGTGCCGCCGTCGGCTCGTCCATGATAATGACCTTGGAGCCGAAGGCCGCGGCCCGCGCCACGGCGACACCCTGGCGCTGGCCGCCCGACAGCGTCTCCACCGCCTGATTGATGTTCTGGATGGTGAGGAGGCCGAGGTCCGTGAGTTTCTGGCGCGCCGCCTTTTCCATGGCCGTGCGGTCCAGCATCTTGAACCAGGTTCCCAAAACACCGGATTTGCGGATCTCGCGGCCCATGAACATGTTGTCGCTGATCGACAAGGCGGGTGACAGCGCCAGCGTCTGGTATACCGTCTCGATGCCGGCATTCCGCGCATCCATTGGCGACTTGAAGTTCAGGGTTTTGCCTTCCAGCTTGATCTCGCCCTCGTCGGGTGCGACCGCCCCGCAGATCGCCTTGATCAGCGTCGACTTGCCGGCACCGTTATCGCCGATCACCGCCAGCACTTCGCCGGGGTAAAGGTCGAAATCGGCATTGTCCAGCGCCACCACGCGGCCGTAACGCTTGGTCAGGCCGCGTGCCGTGAGGATCGGTTCGCGCGTCGGCGCCGCGGCCGGCATTTGCTTCGCCGCGGCAACTGTAACTGCCTTGGCCTTGGGTGCCGCCTTCTTGGCGCGCTTCTTCGCCGGTTTTGCCATGGTGTTACCCCGCAACCTTTCTGATCCACTGGTCGATGGCGACGGCGCCGATGATGAGAACGCCGATCAACAGGTAAGTCCATTGCGGGTCGGTGCCGAGAAGCCGCAGACCCAGCGAGAACACGCCGACAATCAGCGCCCCGAAAATCATGCCGAGAATGGAACCGCGCCCGCCGAACAGCGAGATGCCGCCGATCACCACGGCGGTGATCGATTCAATGTTGGCGAATTCGCCCGACGTTGGTGACACCGAGCCAATGCGCCCGATCAATACCCAGCCGGCGATGCCGCATATGAGGCCGCACAGTGTGTAGACGCCGATCAGCATGCGTTTCACCGGAATGCCGGAAAGCTCCGCCGATTCCGGGTCGTCGCCGACCGCGTACAGCCTTCGGCCCCACGCCGTATAGTTGAGGATGTACCAGAGCAGCAACACCAGCAGCACCATGAAGATCACCCCCAGCGTGAACACCGCCCCGCCCATCTTGATCTGGATGCCAAAGAATTGCAGCAGGGGGGCCTGAGCCTCGATGTCCTGGGTGCGGATTGTCTCATTCGCCGAGTAGAGATACTTCGTGGCGTTGAAAATTTGCCAAGTGCCGAGCGTCACGATGAACGGCGGCAGCTTCATGACGGCGATCAGCCACCCGTTGATGAACCCGCACAACGTGCCGGTGAGCAACCCGCACACGATGGAGATCGGAACCGGAATCCCGTAGCGGAAGGTGAACTGCCCCATGATCACCGACGACAGCACCATGGTGGCGCCCACCGATAGGTCGATGCCAGCTGTGAGAATGACCAGCGTCTGCGCCGCGCCAACGATGCCGACAATCGCCACCTGCTGGATGATCAGGGTGAGCGAGAATGCATTGAAGAACTTGCCGCCGACCAGAATGCCGAAAATGGCAACCGATAACACCAGCACGATAAGCGGCACCGCCGCCTGGTTGGCATGGAGAAGGTGCTGGATGCGCCGCAGCAGCGACGAGTGTTCCTCGAAATGAACGACGCCCGTATCGCCCGGCTCGAGTGATTTCCCGAACTCCTGTGCCGTTGCCATGGCTGTCTCCCTGCCCGCTGTCGCCTTGTTGTAAAAAGGGCGGCCACGAGGGCCGCCCTTCCGTGTTTCGGCTATACTTCACCGAATTCGCTGTGGGATCAACCCCAGCACTTGGCGAGGCCTTCCTTGGTGTCAATCGACGGAACACCTTCGACCGGTGCGTCGGTGATGAGCGCGACACCGGTGTCGAAGAAGTTCTTGCCTTCGGTGACGCCGGGCTTCTCGCCAGTGTCGGCGAACTTCTTGATGGCTTCAACGCCGAGCGCTGCCATCAGCAGCGGATACTGCTGCGACGTGCCGCCGATGATGCCACCGGCCACGTCCTTGACACCTGGGCAGCCGCCGTCAACCGACATGATCAGCACTTGCTTTTCCTTGCCCACCGCCTTCAACGCTTCATAGGCGCCGGCGGCAGCCGGTTCGTTGATGGTGTGGATCACGTTGATGTCGGGATTGATCTGCAGCAAGTTCTCCATGGCCTTGCGGCCGCCTTCCGGATTGCCGTTGGTGTAGTCATGGCCGACGATGCGCGGATCGTCCTCGTCACCGATCACGTTGGCGTCCTTGATGTCGATGCCGAAGCCTTTCATGAAGCCCTGGTCGCGCAGCACGTCGACCGTCACTTGCTGCGGGTTGATGTCGAGGAAGCCGATCTTGGCGTCCTTGGCGGCATCACCCATCTTGGCCTTGGCATAGGCGCCGATCAGGAAGCCGGCCTGGAAGTTGTCGGTGGCCATGGTCTGGTCGGCGGCGTCGATCGGATCGAGCGGCGTGTCGAGAGCGATCACCAGAATGCCGGCGTCGCGGGCTTTCTTGATGACCGGCACGATGGCCTTGGTGTTCGACGGCGTGATCAGGATACCCTTGGCGCCGTCGGCGATGCAGGTTTCGACCGCCGCCACCTGGCCTTCATTGTCGCCGTCGTCCTTGCCGGCATAGGCTTTGAGATCGACGCCGAGTTCGGCCGCCTTGGCCTGAGCGCCTTCCTTCATCTTGACGAAGAACGGATTGGTTTCGGTCTTGGTGATCAGGCAGGCGCCGATGCCGGCGGCCTGGGCTGGGGCGGCAGCAGCGATGGCGGCGATGGCCGCCCCGAGCAGTGCGGTCTTGACGATGGTCTTCATTCGAGTCCTCCCATGGAAACGCGTGCCCCGTGCTGGGGCGATGAAAGCAGTAACACAATCTACAGTGCCATAGCCGGCGACGGCCATGCCCGGCACGCAGGCCACTATTGAGACTCAGGATCGCTGTCCTGTCAATAAGTAAATCCGCGTGATTTATGTCTTGACAGGTTTGGGGTGCTGCATGAAGCTTCGCGGCAAGAACCCAACAGACAAAAGCCGGGCAGAAGCCAATGGGAGCATCGGATCGGGATGGCAAGGCGTCGCGTGGCACCACGCAATCGGGCGTCAGGCTCTATAACGAGCGTCTCGTTCTTTCCCTCATTCGCAAGCACGTAAGCCTGCCCAAGGCCGAGATCGCCCGGCTGACCGGACTTTCGGCACAGACCGTTTCGGTGATCGTCCGCCAGTTGGAGGGTGACGGGCTGCTGCTCAAGGGCGACCCCCAGCGCGGCAAGGTGGGCCAGCCGCTGGTTCCATTCACCCTCAATCCCGATGGCGCTTTTTCCATTGGCGTCAAAGTTGGCCGTCGCACCGGTGAGGTAACGCTGCTCGATCTGACCGGCGCGGTGCGCCAGTCCTACGTCAAGGCCTATCGCTTTCCGATACCGTCCGGCGTCGTTGATTTCGTCCGTGAAGGCATTGCCGCGGTAACAGCCGAACTCGGTAAGCGCCAACGCGATCGCATTGCCGGCCTTGGCGTTGCAGCGCCTTTCGAACTGTGGAACTGGGAAGAAGAACTGGGTGCCCCAAGGGGCGCGCTGGCCGCCTGGCGTGACTTCGATCTCAAGTCGGAGATTGCCGGGTTTTGCGATTGGCCGGTGCTGTTCGGCAACGACGCGACGGCGGCCTGTGCCGCCGAACTGTTCTTTGGCAAGGGTGCGGGGTTTCGCGACTTTGCCTATTTCTATGTCGGCTTCTTTGTCGGCGGCGGTGTTGTCCTGAACGGTGCAATCTATCAGGGCCATCGCGGCAATGCCGGCGCCGTGGGATCAATCCTCGTGCCGTCGCCAGGCGGCACCGAGCAGCTGATCCGCCATGCCTCGGTCTATGTCCTGGAAAACATGGTCGCCGCGGCTGGCCTCGATCCAGCAATCGTCGGCCGCGAGCGCGACACCTGGAGCGATGCCGGTGATGCGCTGAACCGCTGGATTGCCGAAACCGCGGCAAGCCTCGCCCATGCGATTCTCTCGACGACCGCCGTCCTCGACCTCGAAGCTGTCATCATCGATGGCGCCCTGCCGCACGAAGTGCGCGCCAGGCTGGTGGCCGCCGTGCGCGACAACTATTCCAGGCTCGATAGCCGTGGCGTTTCGCCGGCCGAAATTCTCGAAGGCTCGATTGGCCGCGACGCCCGCGCCATGGGTGCGGCCAGCCTGCCGCTGTTCGCCAGCTTCATGATCGACCGCGACGTTCTTTTCAAGGAGGCACCCAATGCTCAAGGGACTTGATCCGCTCCTCGGCCCTGAATTGCTGCGCGTGCTGCGCGCCATGGGCCACGGTGACGAGATCGCCATCGTCGACGGCAACTATCCGGCCGAGGAACACGCCAAGCGGCTGGTTCGCCTCGACGGCCATGGCAGCCCGCGCATTCTCGATGCCATCCTCTCGGTCATGCCGGTCGATGACATGGTGCCGGAATCGATCTGGCGCCCCGCCGCCTACAATGATCCCAAGCGCATGGAGGAGGTGTTCGAAGATTTCACCGCGGTCGTGTTGAAGCACCAGCCCAAGCACCGGATCGTGCCACTGGTCGGCGACGCCTTCTATTCGAAAGTCAGGAGCGCCTTCGCCATCGTCGCTTCGAGCGAGCCAAGACTGTATGGCAACATCATCATCAAGAAGGGCGTGATCTATCCGTAGTTTGCGGACCCATCGAGGCTCGCCCGGCTAAGGGCCGGGGTCGCACCTCAGCGTGAGGGAACCAAACTGGCCTTCACCCTGAGGTGCCCCGCGCAGCGGGGCCTCGAAGGGCCTACCTGTTGCGGAACTCCGGCTTCCGCTTCTCGACAAACGCCTTCATGCCTTCCTTCTGATCTTCGGTGGCGAACATCGACAGGAACAGCCGGCGCTCGAAGCGGATGCCTTCCTCCATCGTCGTCTCATAGGCACGGTTCACCGTTTCCTTGGCCATCATCACGATGGGCTGCGAGAACGAGGCGATCTTTCCGGCGGCATTGAGGGCTTCCTCCATGAGCTGATCGGCGGGCACGACGCGCGACACCAGTCCGCAACGCTCGGCCTCATCCGCCTCCATCATCCGCCCCGTCAGGATCATGTCCATGGCCTTGGCCTTGCCGATGAAACGGGCGAGGCGCTGGGTGCCGCCCGTCCCTGGCATGATGGCTAGGGTGATTTCCGGCTGGCCGAAACGCGCCGTATCCGAGGCAATGATGAAGTCGCACATCATGGCAAGCTCGCAGCCGCCGCCCAGACAGAACCCGGAAACCGCGGCGATCACCGGTTTCCGCGCCTGCGACAACCCCGACCAGTCCGCCAGGAATTTTCCCATATAGGCATCGACATAGGTCTTGTCGGCCATCTCCTTGATGTCGGCACCGGCCGCGAAGGCTTTCTCGCCGCCGGTAATGATGGTGCAGCCGATATCGGGCTCCATCTCGAAAATCGACAGCGCCATGTTCACTTCGCTGATCAGCCGCGAATTCAGCGCGTTGAGCGCCTTCGGCCGGTTCAGCGTGATGATGCCGACCCTACCCTTGGCGTCGACGATGATGTTTTCATAGGCCATGGTGTCACCCTATCTTTGGCATGTCTTACAATAATAAGTGGAACGGCCGGCCTGCACCCGCCGTCTCAGCGCCGCGCCACATGAAGGGCAGGGCTCGTCTTCACGGTCGTAAACCGCGAAGCGCCGCTGGAAGGAGCCGGACTGGCCATCGGTGTGGGCGAAATCCTGCAAGGTCGAACCGCCAGCCGCGATCGCCTCACTCAGAATGTCGCGAATGTTGCGTACCAGCAAGTCCAGCCGCGGATCGCCGGCCTTCAGCGTGCGGGCCTTGCGGGTTGGCGACAGCTTGCTGCGGAACAGTGCCTCGCACACATAAATGTTACCGAGGCCGGCGATGATCTTCTGGTCGAGCAGGGCAGCCTTCAGCGGTGCCGCCTTGCCCTTGAATTTCACCGCAAGATAGTCCGCGTGCAGTTCATTGCCCAGCGGCTCGACGCCGATGTTCTTCAAGAGTTTGTGCTCGCCATCGAAAATATCCATCACCCCAAAGCGCCGCGGATCGGTGTAGACAACGCGCGAACCGTCCTCGAGGGTGATGACCACATGGTCGTGAAGGCCTTGTCCTTCGCCGCCCGTTTCGAAATAGAATTCACCGAGGTTGCGGGCAGCCGCCCGCAGCGGCCACGATAGTGAAGCGCCCGGTCATGCCGAGGTGGATCAGCAGGTTTCCGCCACCCTCAATGGCGCCGACGATGTACTTGGCCCGGCGCGACAGCTGCGTGATGCGCTTGCCCTCCAGCCTCGCCGCGAAACCCTTCGGGAACGGAAAGCGCAGGCCGGCGCGCCTGATTTCGACGTGTGTGATCAGCCGGCCTTCCAGCGCTGGCTTCAACCCCTGCATCACGGTCTCGACTTCGGGAAGTTCCGGCATTGCCCATGGCTAACCCGGCCCGCGGCACCCTGCAAGCCGCCTCTTTTCAGGGCGCCGGTTTGCGGGCATAAGCCCCTCGCACTGTGAGAGGAAGTCCGATGTTTACCAAAGTCCCGCGCGTGTTTTCGGGAATGCAGCCCACCGGCAATCTGCATCTCGGCAACTATTTGGGCGCGATGCTGAACTGGATTCACATGCAGGACACCCATGAGTGCATCTATTGCGTGGTCGACCTCCACGCCATCACCGTGTGGCAGGACCCGAAGGAGTTGCGCAGGGCGATCCGCGACGTCACAGCAGCCTATCTCGCCTGCGGCCTTGATCCCAGGAAGAGCGTCATCTTCAATCAGTCCCAGGTCGCCGAGCACGCCGAACTCGCCTGGATCTTCAATTGTGTCGCCCGCATGGGTTGGCTCCACCGCATGACCCAGTTCAAGGAAAAGGCGGGAAAGGACAAGGAGGCGGCGTCCGTCGGCCTGTTCATCTATCCCAACCTCATGGCCGCCGACATTCTGGCCTATCGCGCCACCCACGTGCCAGTGGGCGAAGACCAGAAGCAGCATTTGGAACTGGCGCGCGACATCGCCATCAAGTTCAACAACGATTTCGCCGAAGCCATTGCCGCGGCAGGCCTGCACGAGGAATTCTTCGTCGCCGCCTGAACCCCATATCACCGGCCCCGCAACGCGAGTGATGAGCCTCCGTGATGGCACCAAGAAGATGTCGAAGTCCGACCCGTCCGATCTGTCGCGCCTCAACCTGACCGACGATGCCGATACCATTGCCAAGAAAATCCGCAAGGCCAAGACTGACGCCGAGCCCCTGCCCAGCGAAGCCGAAGGCCTGAAGGGCCGCCCCGAGGCCGACAACCTGACCGGCATCTACGCCGCCCTTGCCGGTGAAACCGTTGCCAAGGTTCTGGCGCAGTATGGTGGCGGCCAGTTCTCGGTGTTCAAGAACGCCCTGGCCGACCTGGCGGTGGCCCGGCTTGGCCCTATCGGCGAGGAAACCAAGCGCCTGCAGAACGATCCGGTCTATGTCGAAAGCGTGTTGAAGGATGGTTCCGCCAGGGCCCGCGCCATATCAGCACCCATCGTGCGCAAGGCCCGCGAGGTCGTGGGCTTCATTGTTTCGTAAGCAGCGGGCTCTCCGCCACCTGCTTCATGTTGGCAAGTCCCGTTTCGAAATCCTTGCCGATCATCTGGTCCATGTTCATGAACAGCCCCATGAGCTTGAACATGAACGGGCTTGCTCCGGTCATCGTCCAATTCACTGCCGTGCCGCCGTCCTTCGCCGCCAGCGTAAACACTGTTTTGTTGTGAGCCTTCCACGGCGCCATGAACTGCAAGTCGATGTCGACTTGCGAAGGCGAAACGCCGAGAATTTCCATGCGGCCCTGGCCCACCTTCTTGTTGCCGCTCCATTCATAAACGGCACCGGTTCCGGAAGTGGCACCCGAATGGGTCCTGGTCATCGCCGGGTCCATCTTCTCCCACGGCGACCACTTCGGCCACTCGCGGAAGTCATCGATCAGCGCCAGAACCTTTGCCGGTGGTGCCTTGATTTGAGTTTCGCGCGTCACCTTGAAACTGTTGGGCTTCGATGCCGCAAGGCCAAGGACCGCGACAATGGCGATGACGATGATGGCCAGAATCCAATAGAGCATGGTGTCCTCCCGCAATGCCAGCGGGCGCGAAACTAATCCCCGCGCCCGCCCGGTGCAAATCAATAGCTACTTGAGGCTCGCCAGAAGGACTTCGAGTTTCTCCAGAGATCCCGCCCAGCCGCTGGCGGCGCTCTGGTGATTGGCCGCGAACACGGCGAGTTCTTCCGCGCTGGCGTTGTGCGGTGTCCAACTCAACGTGAAGCGCGTGCGGCTGTCACCAAGATCTTCAAAACTGAACACCGTCAGCATTTCCAGCGGCCACTTGCCATCAAAGAACGGCGCCCGCGTAACCTCGGCCTTGTCGTTCGAGAAACAGTTGAGCAACACAATGCGCTCCGGCCGGACGATTTCGCGGAATTTGAACAGGCCCCACATGATGGCGCCGGTCGGCCACTTCATCCCGTAATGATAGCTGCCGCCTTCGCGGAAGTTCATGGTCTGGTTGACGATCTCGACGCCCTTCGGCCCCCACCAGTGCACCAGATGTTTGGGATCGGAGAAACAGTCGAACACCCGTTGGCGTGGCGCATCAAGGTCGCGGCTGAGGACGAAGGTGTTTGCAGATGGAGCGTTCATGTGCGGTCTCCTGGGTTTGATGGCGGATTTCCGGTGAGCCACTTTTCGAGCCGTTCGAGATTCTGATAACCGCCCTCGACGGCGCCGAACTTTATGTAGTGCGGGCGTTCGGCGGCATCCTTGAGGGTGAGTTTGAGGGTGACGCGGGTTGATGATCCTTCGGCATCGAAGCGGATTTCCGCCTTGAACATCGCCGGGTGATCGGCGTCAGTACCGTGGTCATAGGCGATCAATGCATTCTTCTCGATCGTCGTGTAGCTCACATAGTTCGGATAGTCGGTGCCATCGGGGCCGTGCATCACGTAGTCCCAAACGCCACCCACCTTGAACTGCATGGCCTTCGTGGTTGTGGTGAAACCGTTCGGACCCCACCATGTCGCCATGCCGGCGGGATTGGAGAAGGCGGCGAAGACCCGGTCCACCGGATGATTGACGAGGCGCGTGATGCTGATCTCCCGGTCATTGCCCTTCAGCGCCTCGACCAGATCGTCAAGTCTCTCAAGGCTCGAGTTCCAGCCGTCCTTGAACCCCAGCCTGACGAAGTTGTCGCGAACGCCGATGGAATCGAAGCGCGTTTCAATGGTCACCAGCGTGCCCGGTGCGTGATCATCGAAGCTGATGGATGTCAGCAGTCCGAGCTTGCGCGGATACTGGCCTTTGTGCTCCGGATCCATCATGTCGAACCACTCTTCCGGATGGGCGCCGACGTCATCATCCTTGACGATCCTGCGGTCCGGGTCGAGGGTGCGGAACACGCCGCGCATGTCATAGTCCGTGCCGTTTGGCGCCCGGATGCCGATCCTGAATGCCCCACCCACCCGGGGGTCTATCTCGCATACCGTGCAACTCATGCCGCGCGGCCCCCACCAGCGCGAAAGATGCGTGGGGTCCATAAAGCAGCGATAGGCCAGTGCCCTTGGTGCTGCGAACCGGCGCTTGAGAATGAACAGGGGTTGATCGCCGGGCTGCACGGCTTCGGTTTCAAACGCCACCGCCAGTCTCCTTCTTCTGCTGAATGTCCTTGAGATACTGGTCGAGGCGGTCCAGCCGCTCTTCCCAATGCTGCCGATACTGTTCGAGCCACGACGACACTTCTTTCAGGGGCTCCGGCGCCAGCTTGCACGGCCGCCACTGGGCCTCGCGCGAACGCTCGATGAGTTTGGCCTTTTCCAGCACCTTGAGGTGCTTGGAAACGGCCGGGAGGCTCATGGCAAACGGCTGGGCCAGGTCCGTGACTGAGCGCTCGCCCAAGGCCAATTGGGCGAGAATGGCCCGCCGGGTGGGATCGGCGAGGGCGGAGAGTGTGATGCTCAGCGGGTCCATTTGTATTTAGCCACACAGTTAATTAACTGATAGGCTAAATACGGTGAATTGACCGACCTGTCAAGCCGCCACACTTTCAAACCGTTCTAAACCAGCCTATATGAATTCCCGACCAGAGGACTCGACAAATGTTCATCCAGACCGAAGCAACACCCAACCCGGCCACCCTTAAATTCATTCCCGGCAAGCCCGTGCTGCCTGGTTCCACCCGCGATTATCGCGGCGAGGACGAGGCCGTTGAATCGCCGCTGGCCCACAAGTTGTTCGCCGTTGAGGGCGTATCAGGCGTGTTCCTCGGCCAGGACTTCATCACCGTCTCGAAGTCATCGGGCGAATGGCAGCATTTGAAGCCGGCGATCCTCGGCCTGATCATGGACCACTATCTGTCCGGCGCACCGGTGATCGCCGCTGGCGATGCCAAAGCCGATGTCGAGGATTTCGACGAAGCCGATGCCGAGATCGTGTCGACCATCAAGCAGCTGCTGGAAACAAGGGTGCGGCCCGCCGTCGCCCAGGATGGCGGCGACATCACCTTCCACGGCTTCAAAGAGGGCGTCGTCTATCTCAACATGAAGGGCTCCTGCGCCGGTTGCCCCTCGTCCACCGCCACGCTGAAGCACGGCATTGAGAACCTGCTCCGCCATTTCGTGCCGGAAGTGAGCGAAGTCCGTCCTGTCTAGACTCCTGCTCAATCTCCAGGACGTCCACCTCACCTTCGGCGGCAAGCCGGTTCTCGAAGGCTGCGCCCTCATGCTCGCCGATGACGAGAAGATGGCGCTGGTCGGCCGCAACGGCTCCGGCAAGTCGACGCTGCTGAAAATCGCCGCCGGCTTGCTCGAGGCCGACTCCGGCGACATTTGGGTGCAGCCCGGCACCACCATCCGCTATCTGCCGCAGGAGCCCGACCTTTCGGCCTACGCAACACTTGCGCGACTATGTCGAAGGCGGCCTCGGCCCCACCGACAATCCGCACCGCTGCACTTATCTCATGGGCGAACTCGGCCTCGACGGCGAGGCCAATCCCAGGAACCTGTCGGGCGGCGAAATCCGCCGCGCGGCGTTGGCGCGGACGCTGGCGCCCGATCCCGATGTGCTGCTGCTCGACGAACCCACCAACCATCTCGATCTCCCCGCCATCGAGTGGCTGGAAAATGAATTGAAGACCTCGCGTTCGGCCATCGTGCTGATCAGCCATGACCGGCGCTTTCTCGAAGCCCTCTCCAACCGCACCATGTGGATCGATCGCGGCACGGCCAAGCGCATGGACCGGGGTTTCGCCCATTTCGAGGCATGGCGCGACCAGGTGCTGGAAGAAGAGGAAGTGGCGCAGGCCAAGCTCGCCCAGCGCATCGCCACCGAAGAACACTGGATGCGTTATGGCGTGACGGCGCGCCGGAAACGCAACATGCGCCGCGTCGGGCTGTTGCATTCCCTGCGCAAGGAGCGCCGCGACCATGTGGGCGCACTCGGCAACGTGAAGCTCGAAGCGGCATCCGGCGATCTTTCGGGAAAGCTGGTGATCGAGGCCAAGGGCATTTCCAAATCATTCGGCGAGCGGGTGATCGTCTCGAAGCTCGATCTTCTGGTGCTGCGTGGTGATCGCCTTGGCATTGTCGGCCCCAATGGTGCCGGCAAGACGACGCTGATCAAGTTGCTCACCGGCTTGCTTCAGCCCGATGCGGGCTCAATCCGCATGGGCACCAATCTGCAAACCGTGGCGCTCGACCAGAGCCGCCAATCGCTCGATCCCGACATGATCCTTTCCGATGTCATCACCGACAAGCGCGGAAGCTCGGTCACCATCAACGGCGAAGTGAAACACGTCGTCACCTACATGAAGGACTTCCTGTTCCGCCCCGATCAGGCGCGGCTACCCGTCTCGGTTTTGTCGGGCGGCGAGCGCGGGCGATTGATTCTGGCGCGTGAACTGGCCAAGCCCTCGAACCTCCTGGTGCTCGACGAGCCGACCAACGATCTCGATCTCGAAACCCTCGATCTCCTGCAGGAGCTGCTCTCGGACTACCCCGGCACCATTCTGCTGGTCAGCCACGACCGCGACTTCCTCGACCGTGTGTGTTCATCGGTGTTGATGTTTGAAGGCGATGGCAAGTGGACCGAATATGCCGGCGGCTACAGCGACATGCTGGCGCAACGCGGCGCGGGCGTCGAAGCCCGCAAGATCGCCGCCGCTCCGAAGAAGACCGCAGCACCGCAGGTGAAAGAGCAGGGGCCAAAGCGCAAGCTTTCGTTCAAGGAAAAGCACGCGCTGGAAACATTGCCTGCAAAGCTATCGGCCCTTCACGCTGAAATTGCCACGCTCGAAGCCAAGCTCGCCGATCCCAATCTCTTCGCCAATAACCCGAAAGCTTTCGACACCGCCGCCACGCGCCTCACCAAGGCCCGCGACGATCTGCAAGTGTCAGAACACCACTGGCTCGAACTCGAACTGCTGCGCGAGGAACTGGAAGGGGCGTAGAGTAGCCGACCATCGAACTGACCTTGGCTCGATCTTCCAAGATCTGTCATCGCCGGATTTATTCCAGCGACCCATGGGGAAAAAATTTCCAACCATCAGGCATCTGGCACTATGGGTCCCCGGGACAAGCCCGGGGATGACAGAAGATAGGATAGGCCGGTGGGCGTGAATTGATTCAATGGACGGCTGTTCTAACGCCTACCACCCCGATCCGCCGCCGCCACCGCCACCACCACCCGACGATCCGCCACCACTCGATCCCGAGCTTGAACCCGGCGCTGATGATGACGACGAAATCGACGACGACAGGCTGGAGCCCAGGCTATCGGTGAAGCTTCCGGTGCGCCCCGCATCCCAGTTGCGGCCGGAGTACCAGGCGGGTCCCGCCGCTCCGGCTACCGCGGCGGCGGCCAGCACCGTGGCGAATTTGGCATTCCATTCGTTCTCGCAATCCAGCGCCAGGGCATAGGGCAGGTAGCGCTCGAAAAGTTCCGGCGTCTTCTCCGGCGGGTGCAACACGTCGAGGCGGTTTTCTTCCGCCGTGGTCATGTACATCTTGAAACCCTCGATCTGGTCGAGAAGCTTGCGGCCTTCAACCGTCGGCGCCCGGAGCAGATTGAAGAACACCACATTCATGATGGCGAGAGCGACGCCAGCACCGGCCAGCATGTAGAGATTAGGTGAACCCGCACCAAACAGCATGAGGGCCGGAGCTCCGATCCCGGCGCCCGCGAAGGGCACCAGAAACAGCAGCGGAATGATGGCGCCAACCTTGCCGAAAATGCCCCGGGCCCCGATCAGGCCCTTCACAATGCCCCAGCCGACGGCAAGGATCACCCCCCACCAGATGGCGGTCCACGCGACGCCGAACAATCCCATGACGCTGTCTTCGACCGGCAGCAGCAGCGCCGAGCCGAGCAGCCCCAGCACCGAGATCACCGCCCCCTTCCAGAACCACGAGATGTTGCGCAGGAAGGCCGTGCCGTCATAGGTCTTGCGCAACGCGCCCTCGACCGCCGATCGGATCGCCCGCACTGTTGCGTGGTTCGATTGCTTGAGAATCGTGGTGCCGGAAGGCAGCGCCGCATAGAGCGATTGCTCGGCGGGAGAAACCGGCGCGGCGTTGCCGCCGCCCGGCAGTTTCTGCAGCTTGTAGGTGTCATCGTCATCGATGATCTTCAGCCTGCCGCTGACCGCCAGGCCAACCACCCCGGCGGCAAAGGTCCGGTCGTCGAAGCCCTGCTTCATGACATAGCGTGTTCCAGCAGGCCCCAGCCCCGGCGGCGGCTTGAACAGCGGAATGATGGTGCCAGTGGGCGGGTCACGGCCCACTCTGTTCCACGCGTAGAAGTAATAGAAAGTGGCGGCCAGCAATGTGGCGATCAGGCCGAAAATCCCCGCATTGTCGCGGAGCCACCATCCCATCTTGTCACCGTCGCTGGGCGCCGTGACGATGCCCTTCTGCCACGCCACCGCAACGGTGAGGCCTTCATTGCGAGAAAGCCGTCGCGTGGTCTTCACCCGGTAGTCATTGCCGGTGGCGCTGAGAACCGTAGAGTCGTTGGCGTTGCTGCCCGCAAAACCGGTATATTCCGCATGCTGCTGGATGCGCGCCCCGGGCGGCAGGCGGATAATGGCAGTGGCGCTGCCGATCTCGAACTCCCAGCCGTTTCCGGTGGCGTTCCAGTAGAGTTCGTCGAAAGTTTCGAAGAACCCGATCTGCCGCGTGGTGCGATAGACGATTTCATAGGTGTGTTCGCCGCGCTCGATCCACACGTCAGCCGAACCGATCCGCACCCGCTTGCCGTTGCCCTGGCTGCTGACCTCGTAGGGCTCGTCGCGGCCATCGCGCTTGACGCTCAGAACCTCGAAACCCACCCGCACCCGCTGGCCGCGTTTGTCCGTATAGGTCGTCGGAAAATCACGGTTGATGCCGTGGTTGATGGTGTCGCCATCGACCTGGAAACGCAGCGTCTCGCGCACCTCCAGCGAAGCATCGGTGTTGACGGTGGCGTCGCTGATGAACTCGATGATGCGGTCGGCCGCGCCCGCCGGAAGGGCGAGAGCGATGACGAGCCACAGTCCGGCGAGCAGCGCGCGCATCGTGCTACTTCTTCGCGAAATCGACTTTCGGCACTTCGCGCGCTGCGGCATCGCCGATCTCGAAGAACTCCTGCTTCTGGAACTTGAAATAGTTGGCGATGAAGTTGGTCGGGAAGCTCTCGATCATCGTATTGAGATCGCGCACCGTGCCGTTGTAGTAGCGCCGCGACATCTGGATTTCGTCCTCGACACCGGCCAGCTTGTCCTGCAGATCGCGGAAATTGGCATCGGCTTTCAGTTCCGGATAGGCCTCGGCCACCGCGAAGAGTTTGCCGAGAGCCGCCGACATCGCCTGGCCGACCGCCGATTGCTCGCCAACCGAGCCACCGGCAATCGACTTGGCGCGAAGATCGGCAATGTCGCGGAACAGCTTGTCCTCATGCGCCGCATAGCCCTTCACCGTCTCGATGAGATTGGGAATGAGGTCGGCGCGCCGCCTGAGCTGCACGTCGATGCCGCTCCAGCCTTCCGAGGCCATGTTCTTCTTCGATACCAAAGCGTTGTAGGCATAGACCAGATAGCCGGCCACCACCGCGATCAGTCCCAGAATGCTATACCCGAACATGTTGAACTCCAGCCATTGAGCAAGCCGGGACTATCGGGTGTTTTTGGATGGCGATCAAGCGGCCACTTGTGGCGTGGGCGGAAAACGCCATAAGGAGGGCCGTCAAGTAATGAACCTCTCCTCATGAATCTCTCCGTCAAAGGCTGGGCCGCCGATGCCCTGGTTCTGCTCGCCGCACTGATCTGGGGTGTTGCCTTCTATTACCAGAAGGTGGCCATGGACCATGTGGGGCCGCTCACCTTTCTGGGCCTTCGCGCCATCATCGCCGCGATCGCCCTGGCGCCCTTTGCCTTGCGCGAGAAGCGCGGGGCCGCCAGCGTGGTGCCAGCCGCACTGCTCGGCGGCTGCTTCTTCTTCGTGGCGGCTGCCATACAGCAAATCGGCATCGTTGAAGCGACGGTCACCAACACCGGATTTCTCACCGCTCTCTATGTTGTGGCAACGCCCTTCATCGCCTGGGCCTTCTGGCGGAAGTCCCCCGGCATAACGATCTGGATTGGCGCCGGCCTCGCCTTCATCGGAACCTGGGCCTTGAGCGGCGGCTCGTTTGCGGCTTTCTCGCGCGGCGACTGGCTGATTGCCGCATCGGCATTTTTCTGGTCGTGCTTCATTGTCACCACCGGCTGGTCAGCAAAATTTGCAACGCCGCTGACCTACATGTGCGTGCAGTTTTCGCTCGTGGCAGCCCTGTCCACCGTTTCGGCCTTCACCTTCGAGACCGTGTCACCAGCCGATATCCGCGCCGGCATCGTGCCAATACTCTACGTCGGCCTGCTGTCGAGTGCCCTGACCTTCGGCATTCTGGCGGTAGCACTCCGCCACGTGCCGCCCGCCCGCGCCGCCATCCTGCTGTCGCTTGAAACCGTGTTCTCGGCCATTGCCGGCGCGGTCATGTTGGGTGAACGCCTGCAACCAATTGCCTGGTTCGGCGCAACCCTGATGCTGGCCGCCATCGTCGTGGTACAGCTCGGCAAGAAAACCGCCACCCCCTGAGTGGCCGCTTCAGAACTGCGCCGCATCCAGTTCCATGATGCTGGCCGCGCCCGCCATGATAGCGCCGTGCAGGGCCCGCGTCTGCGGCAGGATGCGGTCCATGAAAAATCGTGCGGTTGCCAGCTTGCTGCGGTGGAAATCCTCGTTTGATTTCGGCAGCGCGGCCCTTGCCGCCAGGTGCCAGTAATGGCCAACCGCTGTAAGCGCAAACAGGCGCAGGAAATCCGTTGCGGCAGCCCCTGCTTCTTCGGGATTGGCAGCCGCCCTGTCGCGCAACGCCGCAGTGGCGCTGCGCACCAGCGTGAGTGCCTCTTCAACCGGCCGGGCAAATGGCGCCAGGCCGCTGTTGGACTTGGCTGCCGCGGCAGCGGTCTCGATCCGATCGAGGAACAGTTCAAGCCCCGCACCGCCATCCATCAGCACCTTGCGGCCGATGAAGTCCATGGCCTGCACGCCATTGGTGCCCTCGTAGATCTGGGTAATGCGCGCATCGCGCACCAGCTGCTCCTGGCCGTTGTCGCGGATGAATCCATGCCCACCCAAAATCTGCATGCCGAGATTTGCCACTTCGCTGCCGGTGTCGGTGAGGAAGGCTTTCACCACCGGCGTCAGCAAGGCCACCATGGTGTCGGCGCGCTGGCGCTCTGCGGCTTCGGCGTGGCGTTCCGAAATATCGAGATAGCGTGCCGTGTCCAATGCCAGCATGCGGCAACCTTCGATCAGCGCCTTCTGGGTCATCAGCATGCGCCGCACGTCCGGATGAACGATGATCGGATCGGCTGGTTTGTCGCTGTTGACCGGTCCCCGGGGTGCGCGCCCCTGCAGGCGCTCGCGGGCATAGGCAACGGAATTCTGATACGAAGCTTCGGCCACCGCCAGTCCCTGCACGCCAACCGCCAGACGCTCGGCATTCATCATCGCGAACATGGCTTTGAGGCCCTGGTGGGGCGCACCCACCAGCCAGCCCGTGGCGCCATCGAAGTTCATCACGCAGGTTGGGCAGCCATGAATGCCCATCTTGCGTTCCAGCGCCGCGCACGAAACGCCGTTGCGCCTGCCGTCTTCCAAAACCTTGGGCACCACGAAAAGACTGATGCCCTTGGTGCCCTTCGGCGCATTGGGCAGCCTCGCCAGCACCAGATAAATGATGTTGCCGGCGACATCGTGCTCACCGGCCGAAATGAAAATCTTGGTGCCGGTCAGCGCAAAGCTGCCGTCGCCGGCAGGCGTGGCGGCGGTGCGCAGCAGGCCGAGGTCGGTGCCGCAATGGGCCTCCGTCAGGCACATGGACCCGGTCCATTCGCCGCTCGCCAGCTTCGGCGCATAGGTGGCGCGCTGCTCCGCTGACCCATGCTTGGCGATCGCCACATAGGCGCCGCGCGTCAACCCCGGAAACAACCCGAAAGACAGGGAAGCCCCGCCCAGCATCTCCTCGAACAACACGTTGATCATGTGCGGCAGCCCCTGGCCGCCGTCTTCCGGATCGCAGGTCAGCGCCGTCCAGCCGCCATCGCACAGGCCACGGTAGGCTTCCTTGAAACCCTTGGGCGTGGTGACCACGCCATCCTTCAGCGTGCAGCCCTGTTCATCGGCGTTGCGATTCAGCGGAAACACTACCTGTTCGGTGAACTTCGCCGATTGCTCCAGAACCTGTTCAATCACATCGCGCGACAGCTCTTCAAGCCCCGGCAATGCGCGATGCGTCTCAAAATCGAAAAGCTCGTACAGGCAGAACCTGTGGTCGCGTAAGGGCGCCGCAAAGCTTGGCATGGTCAGTTCCTCAGGGGTTTTCCGGTTTCAAGCGTGTGTTCGATACGGGCGAGGGTTTCCGGCCGCCGCACCAAGGTCATGAACGAGGCGCGCTCGATGTCGAGCAGCTGCTGTTCGGTGACAGGCTTCACGGCGTCGGCTTCTCCGCCGGTGAGTGTGCGGGCCAGTGCTGCCGCCACCACCAGATCATGGTCGCTGGCCTTGCCGAGCTTGCGCAGGCTTTCGGCCTGCAGCGCCAACGCAACGGCGCCCGAAGGTCCAGGCAATGAAAACAGCGGCGGCTGTGGCGGATGAAAGTTTTCTGCAAGCCTCAATGCGCTGGCCTTGGCATCGGCCAGCAACCGGTCACGGTTCATGGTGATGCCGTCACTCCAGCGCAGGAACCCCATGGCCCGTGCGCCTTGCGCCGAGCGCGAAACCTGCGCCATGGCAATGGTCTCGAACGCCGCAATCACCGGCGGCATTGGGCCCTTTCCCGAAACAGGGGCACGCAACAGCAATTCGCCATTGCCGCCCCATCCCGGAATGAGCCCGACGCCGCATTCGACGAGCCCGATGTTGGCTTCGCCATGGGCCTGAATGGCGGCGCAATGCAACAGCAACTCGCAGCCGCCACCCAGCGCCAACCCATGGGCACAACCGATCACCGGCACCGCGCAATACTTTAGCCGCTTGAGTGCTGCTTGGCCCGAGGCCACCGTATTCTCGATGTCATCCCAGCTCTCGCTCTTGATCAGTGCCGCAACCGCCTTGAGGTTCACGCCCGCCGACGTGTGCGGCCCGTCGCCGCCAATCACCATGGCGCGAAAACGCCGTGTCGCGAGGTCGAGCGCCTGGCCGAGAAGATCGAAAACCGCGGCGTCGAAAGTATTCATCTTGGTGGTGATCTCGAAGCAGCACACGCCATCGCCGATATCCCACAAGGCGGCGGCGCCATTGGACAGCACGGCAGCGCTTTTGCGTTTCACATCGGCCAGCAGCAACAGGCCTTCGGCCCGCGCCACCGGATGGTAATTGCCGTCCAGCGCCAACGCTGCGCCATCTCGATAGAAATTTGCACCACGAAACACCGGCGCAATTGGCAGGCCTTCGGCCTTGAGCAACTGGGTCACATCTCCGGCCCGGTCCATCAATTCGAAGGGGCCCCACTGCCAATTGTAGCCCAGCCGCATGGCGGCATCGATGGCGGCGATATCATCGGCGGCATCGCCCAGCAACAACCCGGCATAGGCGAACACCAGCCCCCACACCCGCCGCGCATAGCGGCCAAGGCGGGTATCCTGTTGCAGCAGCGGCGTCGTGCCATCGATCGTCACCGGATTCAAAGGCCGGTAGTCGCCGGTGACAAGATCGATCACTTCCTTGCGCCGTCCCATCTCGCGGTTGATGCGGTAGAACCCGCCCTTGCCCTTGCGGCCTGTCAGCCCCGCGGCAATCATCCGCTCCATGAATGGCAGCGGCACATTCACCTGTTGGAACAGGTCATCGGCGGGAAGTGCCCGCGCCAGGCTGGCATTCACATGCGGAACGAGGTCGATGCCAACCAGATCCATGAGGCCGAACACCCCGGTCTTCGGAATGCCGAACGCCTTGCCCATCACCACATCGGCTTCTTCGACAGTGACGCCCATGTCGAAAGCCGTTGCCATCGCCGCCTGCGACCAGAAGCACCCCAGGCGATTGGCGATGAATCCCGGCCGGTCCTTGCACCACACGATGCTCTTGCCCAGCGCCACATCGGCAAAGCGCGAAATGCTTTGCGCCACATCGGCGCTGGACTCGCCTTGTACAATTTCCAAGAGCCGCATGTATCTCGGCGGATTGAAGAAGTGGGTGATCACAAAGCGCTGGCGAAATGCCGGCGCGGACTTCGCCAAAAGTTCGGCAAGCCGGATCGTCGAAGTGTTGGAGGAAATGATGGCCGCCGGGCCGGCGTAATCGGCAATCTTTGCGAAGAGCGTCTGCTTGACATCGAGCCGTTCGACCACCGCCTCGACAATCCAGTCGCAATCGCCAAGTGCCGCCAACTCGCCATCAATGCCGTGCGCCGAGATGTGGCGGACATTGTCCGGCGACATCAGCGGCGCCGGTTCGGTTTTCAGAAGCTTGGCGATGGCCGCCGCCGCCATGTCCTGGGTCATGTCATAGAGCCGCACCGGCACCCCGGCATTGGCCACTTGGGCGGCGATCCCCGCCCCCATGACACCCGAACCGATGACCGCCACCCTGCGGATATCGCCCATCACAGGGCCTCGAGAATGGTGGCGATGCCTTGGCCGCCACCGATACATTGGGTAGCGAGCGCAAATTGCTTTTTCTCGCGCTTCAGCAATGTTGCAGCTTTGCCGGAAATGCGCGCCCCCGACGCGCCCAGCGGATGGCCAAGCGCAATGGCTCCGCCATCGAGATTGACCCGCGCTTCGTCAACGCCAAGCTCGCGGATGCACGCCAGCGCCTGCGCAGCAAACGCCTCGTTGATCTCCACGACATCGATATCGCCGATCATCAGCTTGGCCCGCGCCAGCGCCTTGCGCGTCGCCCCCACCGGGCCCATGCCCATGATCGCCGGGTCGCATCCCGAAACCGCAGCCGATACAACGCGGGCAATTGGCTTGAGACCATGTTGAGCCGCATAGCCCTTGCTCGTCACGAGAACCGCCGCCGCACCATCGGTCAATGGCGAGGAGGTCCCAGCCGTCACCGTGCCATCAGCTTTGAATGCCGGTGCCAGCCCTGCCAGCACCTCCAGCGAGGTGCCGGGCCTGATGCACAAATCGCTGGAGACCCCGCCAACCTCGGCGATCTCCGCCGTGAAGTCAGCGCCTGCCGCCTTGCGGTGTGATTGCGCTGCGAAGGCTTCCTGATCGCCCCGGCTCACCTTGTAGCGCCTGGCAACATTCTCAGCCGTTTCGCCCATGCCGATGTAGGCAGCCACAACACGCCGCTGGAGTTCCGGATTGGGCAGCGGATTGAACCCCATCATCGGCACTCGGCTCATGCTTTCAACCCCGGCGCAAATGAAAGCCTCGCCGGCCCCCATGGCAATGGCACCTGCCGCACTGTGAATGGCCTGCATCGACGAACCGCAGAACCGATTGATCGTCACCCCCGCCACCGATTGCGGCAGGCCCGCCAGTAACCCGACAAGCCGCGCCATGTTCATGCCCTGCTCGCCTTCGGGGAATGCGCAGCCCAGCATCAGGTCTTCGATGCTTGAAGGGTCGATGTCGCATCGCGACACCAGCGCCTTCACCACTTCGGCGGCAAGGTCATCGGGCCGCAGCATGGCGTACGGTCCCTTGCGGGCCGGCACGAACGGCGAGCGCACATAGTCGACGATAACCGCTTCGATCATGATGGGGGCCAGCTCCAGCGAAAGACGTCATTCAAGACGCTTACGTCAAGAGTTGCAAGACAGATGCGCGAAGGACTGGTCAGCACTCTACGACATTGACGGCGAGGCCGCCCGTGGACGTCTCCTTGTAGCGTTCGCTCATGTCGATGCCAGTCTGGCGCATGGTTTCGACGCAATTGTCGAGCGGCACGAAATGCTGGCCATCGCCCCGGAGCGCCAGCGACGCGGCGGTCACCGCCTTGACGGCGCCGAAAGCATTGCGCTCGATGCACGGCACCTGCACGAGGCCGCCCACCGGATCGCAGGTCATGCCGAGGTGGTGTTCGAGAGCGATTTCGGCGGCGTTTTCCACCTGCGCGTTGCTGCCGCCGAGGGCCGCGCACAGTCCCGCCGCCGCCATCGCCGAAGCCGAACCGACTTCCCCCTGGCAGCCCACTTCGGCCCCGGAGATCGATGCGTTGTGTTTGATGATGCCGCCGATTGCCGCCGAGGCGAGCAGGAAGGTGCGAATACCGGCCTCGTCGGCCCCGACACAGTGATCGAGATAGTAGCGGATGGTGGCGGGCATGACGCCTGCGGCACCATTGGTTGGCGCCGTGACCACCTTGCTGCCCGCCGCGTTCTCTTCGTTAACCGCCATGGCATAGACCGACAACCAGTCCATGATCCGGTGCGGCTGAATGGAATTGCCGCCCTGTTCCTGTTTCAACTGCTTGAGGATTTCCGCCGCCCGCCGCCTGATCTTGAGGCCGCCGGGCAGCGTGCCGGACTGGTTGAGGCCGCGATTCATGCAGGCATTCATGGCGCCCCAAATCTGGTCGAGCCGCTGATCGAGTGTTGCCGCGTCCATGCTGGCAAGTTCGTTGGCGCGTTTCATGGCGGCAACCGTGAGGCCCGAGGACCTGCCCATGTCCAGCATCTCCGCGGCACTGGAAAACGGATAGGGCACATCCATCTTTGGTCTTGCCTTGGCCTTGTCCTCGGCCAAAGTTGCCAGCCGTTCCGCCTCGCTCTGCACGAAGCCGCCGCCGATCGAATAATAGGTTTCGGAGAGCAGCGAATTGTTGTCGTCATCAAGTATGCGGAACGCCAAGCCGTTGGCATGTCCCGGTAGTGCCGGGCCGAAATCGAACACCACGTCGCGGGTGGGATCGAAGGCCAGCACATTGCCCGACGAAAGTTCGATGCGGCCGCGCGCCGCCATCGCCGCGAGGATCGCATCCACCTTGTCGGGATCGATATCGGCAGGGGTTTCGCCGGCAAGACCGAGAACCACGGCCCGGTCGGTGCCATGGCCCTTGCCCGTGAAAGCCAGCGAACCATAGAGCCGCACGTTGAGCCGCCCGGCATTGGGCAGCGACCGGCTGGCCGCCAGATCGAGGAACCGCCGCGCCGCCACCATCGGCCCGACCGTATGCGAGCTTGAGGGGCCGATGCCGATTTTGAACAGTTCGAAGACCGAAAGAAACATAGCCTACCTTCAATCAGCTGCCGGAAACCGGCGCTTGGCCTATTCTGCCGCCTTGTGGCCCGTTTCCGTCAGCAAGCTAGTTGGCGGCCTTGTGATACTTGCCTTGCCAGAACACCAGCGGCTTGCCGTCCGGGTCGAAATCGTAGTTCACCACCTCGCCGACGAATATCACATGATCGCCGCCCTGATAGGTATAGGCAATCTTGCACTCGAAGATCGCCAGTGAGTTCGGCAGAATTGGACAGCCCGTCTGCCATGTTTCATGATCGATACCCGCCCACTTGTCGCCGAGCGACTTGGCGAAGCGCGCCGACAAATCATCCTGTCCCTCGCGCAACACGTTAACAGCGAAATAGTCGGCGGCCAGATAGGACTTGAAGCTGAATGCGGTGCGCGACAGGCTCCACAGCACCAGCGGCGGTTCGAGCGATACCGAATTGAACGAACTTGCCGTATTGCCGATCAGCTCGCCATTGAGGCCGCGAGTGGTAATCACCGTGACGCCGGTTGCGAAACTGCCCAGTGCACTGCGAAACTTGCGGGGATCGTTTGCTGTGTTCATGGTTCCGCTTAGCAGAATTTGCATGACAGGCAAAAGTACCATGCACTTGGTAATCGCCGCCTGTGGTGCAAGACTGGCGGCTCAATCTTCAGGAAAGGACGCTGGTCTTGACCCTGGTCCTGAAAGCCTCGAGCTACCGTGAGGGCCGCTGGCGCAATGGCCTCGGTGTGTCCTGGGATATTGCCAGCATGGGCGGTGACGATTTCGCCTGGCGCCTGGCGCTGGCAAGGCTCGATGCCGATGTTCCGTTCTCGAGCTATCCCGGCATCGACCGGGTGTTTACCATCATCGCGGGCGATGGCGTGATTCTCGATGTCGAAGGCCAGGACCAGATAGATGCCAGGCCATTGCGGCCGGTTCAATTTCCGGGTGGTCGGGCAACCTCCTGCCGTCTTGTTGCCGGACCTTGCCGGGCTCTCAATCTCTTCGTGAAGCGCCAGGCATATTCATCCGATGTCTCCGTCACCCGCCACGACAAGGGCGACGAACTGCAACTGCCGCCGCTTGGCCTGATGTTCGTTATCGATGGGCTGGCCACGGTCGATGGCGACGAACTCGAAGGCGGCGACACGGCCGTGTTCGGCTCCCCAGCGATGTTCCGTTGCCATGTTGGTTCGACGCTCTGGCACGCCACCCTTTCAGCCGCTAACACCGTCTGATGTTTGCAATTCTGTTGGGCGTGCTGGCCGCACTGGGCTGGTCGATTCACGACCTCATGGCGCGCAGCATGGCGGCCCGCATCGGCCCGCTGCGCATGTCGATTGCCGTGATTGCGGTGGGCGGTCTCATCATAGCCGTTGCTGTGTTGTATCGCGGCCAGCTCTGGCTGGCCGACCGTCAGGGTCTGATGGCCGCATTATGGCTCGGCGTTGCCTACGGCATGGGGGTGGGGGGCTTGTTCAAGGCCTTCAGCCTTGGTCCGATCTCGCTGGTAGGCCCAGTCACCGCCGCCTACCCGATCTTGACGGTTTTCTGGAACGTCGCCATGGGCCTTTCGCCTTCGCCGGTCCAATGGCTGGCCGTGGCCGCCGCCATGTTCGGCGCCATGATCGTGGCGCGCAGCGGTCATGCCGATGGCGGCATCAACATCGTCCCCAGGAAGGACGTCATTCCGTTGTTCTTCTTTTGCTTTGTCGCCAGCATTGGTTATGCCGCGTCGGTCATCATCGGGCAAAGGGCCGGTGTCCTCATTGGCGAATACGAGGCGACCTTTGTGTCGCGGTTTACCGCCACCCTTGTGCTGCTGCCTTTTCTGCTGGGCGAAGCAAAAACCAGCCCGCTGCAAACCCGGCATTGGCTCGGCATCGCCGCCATGTCGCTGCTGGATGTCATCGGCGTAACCGCCATCAACCTTTCGGGTTTCATGCCCGGCCATGAGTTCGCGGGCATCGGCATTTCCACCTACAGTGGCCTGGCGGTCATTTTGGCCGCCCTCGTCTTGAAGGAAAAAGTCTCTATAGCCCAATGGCTTGGCATCATACTCATTGTCAGCGCCGTCATGGCGCTAGCATTTTCCTGAGTCACGCACGGCAGCAGTTGATCTTTTTGCTGCACTGCGGCAAAGGCTGCATGAACCAGTCTTCACGAACCGCTCAGGAAACCCGCAATCCATGCCGAAAGATTCAGCTAACGCGGGCCTCGGCCCCGGCTCTAACGTGGTGGCCATGCACAAGCCGGTCCCCCGCGCCAGCGACGCCGAGACCATCCGCCAGGAGATTCTCGAAAAGCTCGCCTATTCAATCGGCAAGGATCCAATCGTCGCCAAGAACCACGACTGGCTGAATGCCACCATCCTCGCGCTGCGTGACCGTATCATTGACCGTTGGATGGAATCGACCAGGGCCAGTTATCAGGCCAAGGCCAAGCGGGTATATTATCTCTCGCTCGAATTCCTGGTGGGCCGCCTGCTGCGCGACGCCCTGAGCAACCTCGACTTGACTTCCGCCTTCGACGAGGCCCTCACCTCGCTGGGTGTTGATCTCGATCTGGTCGAGGCGCTCGAACCCGACGCCGCCCTGGGCAACGGCGGCCTCGGCCGCCTCGCCGCCTGTTTCATGGAGAGCATGGCGAGCCTCGACATTCCTGCCTACGGCTATGGCATCCGTTACGACCATGGCCTGTTTCGCCAGAAGATCATGGACGGCTGGCAGATCGAGCTTCCCGAGAACTGGCTTGAGAGCGGCAACCCCTGGGAGTTTCCGCGCCGCGAAGCCGCCTATGAAATAGGCTTCTGCGGCACCGTTACATTGGAGGCCGCACCCGACGGCACCCAGCGCCGCCGCTGGCAACCCGGCGAAAGGATCCTCGCCTCCGCCTGTGATACACCGGTGGTCGGCTGGCGCGGAAAGCGCGTCAACACGCTCCGCCTGTGGACCGCCCGCGCCATCGATCCCATCCGCCTCGATGCCTTTAATTCCGGCGACTATGTCGCAGCCCTCGGCGAGAGCAACAAGGCCGAAATCATCACCCGTGTTCTTTATCCCTCGGACTCGACACCGGCCGGCCAGGAGCTGCGCCTCCGCCAGGAGTTCTTCTTCACCTCGGCCTCGCTGCAAGACATTCTGCGCCGCCACATGCAGAACTATGGTTCGGTGACCAATCTCGCCGACAAAGTGGCGATCCAGCTGAACGACACCCATCCCGCCGTAGCCGTCACCGAACTAATGCGGCTGCTGATGGATGCCCACGGCCTGGCCTTCAAGGAAGCCTGGGACATCACCCGCGCCGCCACCTCCTATACCAATCACACGCTTCTGCCCGAGGCCCTGGAAAGCTGGCCGGTCCATCTGTTCGAGCGCCTGCTGCCGCGCCATATGCAGATCATCTACGCCATCAATGCCAAAGTGATCGCCGAGGCCCAGGAACTTGCCGCCGCAACGCCGGAGATGATCGCCAGCGTTTCGCTGATTGACGAACACAACGGTCGCCGGGTGCGCATGGGCAACCTGGCCTTCGCCGGCTCGCATTCGATCAACGGCGTATCCGCTTTGCATTCGTCGCTGATGAAAGTCACGGTATTCCGCGACCTCAACACGCTTTATCCCGGCCGCATCAACAACAAGACCAACGGCATCACCCCCAGGCGCTGGCTGAAGGAAGTCAATCCCGAGCTGATGGGCCTGCTGCATGAAGTGGCCGGTGACCGGATACTCGATGACGCCTCGCTGCTGGCCAAGGCAGCACCCTATGCCACCGACGCCGCATTCCGCCAGCGTTTCATGGCCATCAAGCGCCGCAACAAGGAGGAACTCGGCCGCCTGGTTGCCTCGCGTATGGGTGTAGCGCTTGATCCTTCGGCGATGTTCGACGTGCATATCAAGCGCATCCACGAGTACAAGCGCCAGCTCCTGAACATCCTTGAGACGATAGCCCTCTACAACACCATGCGCGCCCACCCCGAGCGCAATTGGGCGCCGCGCGTCAAGGTTTTCGCCGGCAAGGCGGCGGCCAGCTATGCCCAGGCCAAGCTGATCATCAAACTGATCAACGACGTCGCCAAGGTCGTCAACAACGATCCCGATATCCAGGACAAGCTGAAGGTCGTGTTCATTCCGAACTACAATGTCAGCCTGGCCGAAGTGATCGTGCCTGCTGCCGATCTTTCGGAGCAGATATCAACAGCCGGCATGGAAGCGTCCGGCACCGGCAACATGAAGTTCGCCGTGAATGGCGCCTTGACCATCGGCACCCTCGATGGCGCCAATGTCGAAATCTCCGAGCATGTCGGCCTCGACAACATCTTCATCTTCGGCCTCAAGGCCGATGAGGTGGAGGCCCGCCGCCAAGCCGGCATCAACGGCGGTGAGATCATCGCAGCCACGCCCGATCTCAAGGCGGTATTGGAATCACTGTCCTCAGGCGTGTTCTCGCCCGACGATCCCGGCCGCTACCGACCGATCATCGACAGCCTCTACAATGGCGACTGGTTCCTGGTGGCATCGGATTTTGCCGCCTATGCCGATGCCCAGCGCAGCGTGGCGGAACTCTGGCATCGCCCGGCCGAGTGGGCGGCCAAGGCCATTCTCAACACCGCCCACATGGGCTGGTTCTCTTCCGACCGCACCATCCGCGAATATGCCAGCGGCATCTGGAACGTTCCCGTACCCTAGGAGACAGTGATGGCCGAGCCGCAATGGACCACCAACGGCGCCGAGATTGAGGCCATCGTCGAAGGCCGCCACGGCGATCCCTTCAAGGTCCTCGGCCTTCATAAGTCAGGCAAGCAGTGGGTTGCCCGGGCCTATGTGCCCGGCGCCGAAAAACTGCTGGCCGCTTCGCTGGACGGCAAGCCGGTTGGCGAATTGCCATGCCGCCATGCCGCCGGTTTCTTCGAAGGCCCGGTCAAGATCAAGGACCGCCAGACGCTGCGCTACCAGGCCTCCAATGCCAGCGGCACCTGGTCGCTGATCGACGCCTACCTGCTGGGCCCGGTCCTCGGACCGCTTGACGACTACTACATCGCCGAAGGCAACCATCTCCGCCTCTATGACCGGATGGGCGCCCACGCCATGAGCCATGAAGGCGCCGATGGCGTTCACTTCGCCGTCTGGGCTCCCAATGCTGGCCGCGTTTCGGTGGTTGGCGATTTCAACAATTGGGATGGCCGCCGCCATGTCATGCGGAAGCGCCTGGATATCGGCGTGTGGGAAATCTTCGTCCCCGGCGCCACTTTGGGCCAGGGCTACAAGTTCGAGCTTCTGGGGCCCGGCGGCAATCTGCTGCCGCTCAAGTCCGACCCCTTCGGCCTTCACGCCGAACTCCGCCCCAACACCGCCTCGCGGGTCGCCGATACCGGGCACTTCAAGTGGAGCGACGCCAAATACCTCGAAGCCCGCGCCGCCGCCGATAAGCGCCGCACCCCCATGTCGATCTACGAGGTTCACCTGGGATCGTGGAAAAAGAACGATGGCAATGCCTTCCTCACCTATGACGAGTTGGCGGCGGACCTCATCCCCTACGTGAAGCACATGGGCTTCACCCACATCGAGCTTCTGCCCATCACCGAGCATCCCTTCGACCCCTCCTGGGGTTACCAGCCCACCGGACTCTACGCCCCAACTTCGCGGTTCGGCGATCCCGCCGGTTTCGCCCGCTTCGTCGATGCCGCCCATGCCGAGGGGATCGGCATTATCCTCGACTGGGTACCCGCCCATTTCCCGACCGACGAGCACGGCCTCGCCCGCTTTGATGGCACCGCACTCTACGAGCATGAAGACCCGCGCCAGGGCTATCATCCCGATTGGAACACCGCGATCTACAATTTCGGCCGGCGCGAGGTGACAAGTTATCTCCTCAACAACGCCCTGTTCTGGCTCGGCCGCTATCATCTCGATGGCCTGCGCGTCGATGCCGTGGCCTCGATGCTCTATCTCGATTACTCGCGGAAAGAAGGCGAGTGGATTCCCAACCAGTACGGTGGCCGCGAAAACCTCGAGGCCATCGCTTTCCTCCAGCGCATGAACCACGAAGCCTATGCCCAGAACCCCGGCGCCATGACCATCGCCGAGGAATCAACCGCCTTTCCCGGCGTCTCCAAGCCCACCAACACCGGCGGCCTCGGTTTCGGCTTCAAGTGGAATATGGGTTTCATGCACGACACGCTGGAATACTTTAAGCGCGATCCCGTCCACCGCCGCCACCACCACAACGAACTGACCTTCGGCCTGCTCTACGCCTTCTCCGAAAATTTCGTGCTGCCCCTGAGCCATGACGAGGTCGTTCACGGCAAGGGTTCGCTGCTCGCCAAGATGGCCGGTGACGATTGGCAGAAATTCGCCAACCTCCGCGCCTACTATGCTTTCATGTGGGCCTATCCCGGCAAGAAGCTCTTGTTCATGGGCCAGGAAATGGCCCCATGGACCGAGTGGAGCGAGGCCAAAAGCCTTGACTGGCATCTCCTCGACCATGCGCCGCACCGGGGCATGCAGGAACTGGTGCGTGACCTGAACCATCGCTATAGCGCCTATCCCGCCCTTCACGCCCGCGACTGCGAAGGCGAAGGTTTCGAGTGGATGCTGGCCGACGACCACCAGAACTCGGTCTATGCCTGGGCCCGCCATTCCGGCGCGGGCCATCCGCCTGTCGTGGCGGTGTCGAACTTTACCCCGGTCGTTCGCCACAACTACGTTCTGCCCTTGCCAAAAGCCGGGCGTTGGACTGAAATCCTCAATTCCGATGCCATCAACTATGGCGGCAGCGGCCAGGGAAACATGGGAGCGATCGAGGCAAACAACGGACCGTCGCATGGCAAACCAGCGAGCGCCCGCATCACCTTGCCGCCGCTCGCCACCAGTTACTTCGTTTTCGGACCCGCATAGCAGAAGGCGGGCCGGTTTGTAGGGGAGGTTAATATGGCAGAGTATCGCTCGAACGCGCCGCTGGCCCGTGATGCCATGGCCTATGTCCTGGCCGGGGGTCGCGGCTCGCGCCTTCTCGAACTGACCGACAAGCGCGCCAAGCCCGCCGTACCGTTTGGCGGCAAGTCGCGCATCATCGACTTTGCTCTCTCCAACGCCATGAACTCCGGCATTCGCCGCATGGGCGTTGCCACCCAGTACAAGGCCCACAGCCTGATCCGCCACCTGCAGCGCGGCTGGAACTTCTTCCGGCCGGAAAGAAACGAGAGCTTCGACATTCTGCCGGCCTCCCAGCGCGTGTCCGAAACCCAGTGGTATGCCGGAACCGCCGACGCCATTTACCAAAATCTCGATATCGTCGAAAGCTACAAGCCCCGCCACATGGTGGTGCTGGCTGGCGACCACATCTACAAGATGGACTACGAAATCATGCTGCAGCAGCATGACCAGTCCGGAGCCGATGTCACCATCGGTTGCCTTGAGGTGCCGCGCATGGAAGCAACAGGCTTCGGTGTCATGGCCACCGACGAAACCGGCCGCATCACTTCGTTTCTCGAAAAGCCCAAGGACCCTCCGGGCATGCCGGGAAATCCCGATGTCGCCCTGGCCTCCATGGGCATCTATGTCTTCGACATGAAATTCCTCGCCGAAGAACTGCGCCGCGACGCCGCCGACCCCAATTCCAGCCGCGATTTCGGCAAGGACATCATTCCCCACATCGTCAAGAACGGCAAAGCCGTTGCCCATCGCTTCTCCACATCCTGCGTGCGTTCGTCGCAGGAATCGGAGTCCTACTGGCGCGACGCCGGCACCGTCGATGCCTATTGGGAAGCCAACATCGACTTGACCGATGTTGTTCCCGCCCTCGATCTCTACGACCGCAACTGGCCAATCTGGACCTATTCGGAAGTGACCCCACCGGCCAAATTCGTGCACGACGAGGAAGGCCGCCGCGGTACGGCATCGGCCTCGCTGGTCTCCGGCGGCTGCATCGTGTCGGGTGCCACGCTCCGCCGTTCGCTGCTGTTCACCGGCGTTCGCATTAACTCCTACTCCACAGTGGAGGAAGCCGTGATTTTGCCCCATGTCGAGATCGCCCGCAATGTGCGCCTCAAGAAAGTGGTGATTGACCGCGGCGTCGTTATTCCCGAGGGCCTGGTGGTCGGCGAGGACCCCGAACTTGACGGCAAGCGCTTCCGCCGCACCGCCAGCGGCATCTGCCTGATCACCAAACCGATGATCGAAAAACTCGGCCTATGAAGGTTCTGTCGGTTGCCTCGGAAATCTATCCGCTGGTGAAAACCGGCGGCCTGGCCGACGTGGCCGGCGCCCTTCCCGCCGCCCTGCGCAAGCACGGCGTCGAAGCCGTAAGCCTCGTTCCCGCCTACCCGGCGGTGATGGCGGCAATCCAGCATCCCGAGCCTATTCATCAGTATAAGGATCTGTTTGGCGGCCCCGCCAGGCTGCTGCGGGGCAAGGCCAAAGGCCTTGATATCATCGCCCTCGACGCCCGCCATCTCTTTGACCGCGTGGGAAATCCCTATCTCGGGCCCGACGGCAAGGACTGGCCGGACAATGCCCAGCGCTTTGCTGGCCTTGCCCGTGCCGCCGCCGATGTGGGCCAGGGCAAGGTTGCGGCCTTTGCCCCGGACATCCTGCACCTCCACGACTGGCAGGCGGCCCTCGCCGCCGTCTATGTGAAGTTCGAAGGTGGCCCCCGCACGCTCATCACCGTTCACAACATTGCCTTTCAGGGCCAGTTTCCGGTGTCGGTCTTCGGCTTTCTCGGCCTGCCGCCCGCCGCCTATGCCATTGATGGCGTCGAGTACTATGGCAGCGTCAGCTACATGAAAGGCGGCCTGGGCCTTGCCGATGCCATTACTACCGTGAGCCCAAGCTATGCCCAGGAGATCTGCACGCCGGAATTCGGCATGGGGCTCGATGGCCTGTTGCGGACGCGCCGCGCCGTATTGTCCGGCATCGTCAACGGCATCGATACCGATGTCTGGAATCCTTCCGCCGACGATGATCTCGCCGCCAACTACAATGAGCATGCCCTGGCCAAGCGCGCCCCCAACAAGCGCGCCCTGGAGAAGCGCTTCGGTCTTGAACCGGGCGACGGCATTCTCCATTGCGTGGTAAGCCGCCTCACCTGGCAGAAAGGCATGGATATCCTCGCCGCCGGCCTTGACGATCTCGTAGCCACCGGCGCCCGGCTGGCAATGATCGGCACCGGCGAGGCGGCGATCGAGAAGGCCTTTCTCGAAGGTGCCGAGCGTCACGCCGGAAGGGTGGGCGTGGTCACCGCCTACGACGAAAAACTCTCGCACCTCTTACAGGGCGGTGCTGATACCATCCTCATCCCGTCGCGCTTCGAGCCTTGCGGGCTGACGCAGCTCTATGGCCTGCGTTATGGCTGCGTGCCGGTCGTCGCCCGTACCGGCGGACTGGCCGACACCATCATCGACGCCAATGACGCCGCTCTTGCCGCCGGCGCCGCCACCGGATTCCAATTCTCGCCGGTCGACGGGCCATCGCTCGAAAACGCCTTGCAGCGCGCCGCCCGCGTTTTTGCCAACCGCAATGCCTGGGCATCCATGCAGAAACGCGGCATGGTCTCGGACGTATCATGGGACCGCAGCGCCGACGCCTATGCCAGTCTTTACCGCAACCTCCTGGGCCGCAATTCATGATCGAGACCATTGCCACCACACCGTTTGAAGGCCAGAAACCCGGCACCTCGGGGCTTCGCAAGAAAGTGCCGGTCTTCCGGCAGCCGCACTACGCCGAGAATTTCATCCAGTCGATTTTCAATGCCCTCGAAGGCTTTGTCGGGCAAACCCTGGTGATCGGCGGTGATGGCCGCTACTTCAACCGCGAAGTGATCGAGACGGCAATCCGCATGGCGGCTGCCAATGGCTTCGGGCGGGTCATCGTCGGCAAGGATGGGCTGCTGTCAACGCCCGCCGCATCCAATGTTATTCGCAAATACCGGGCCTTCGGGGGCATCGTGCTGTCCGCCAGCCACAATCCCGGCGGCCCCGATGGCGATTTCGGCATCAAATACAATGCCAGCAATGGCGGCCCGGCTCCGGAGAAGATCACCGACGTGATCTTCGCCAGGACCAAGTCGATTTCCCGGTACAATATCTCAGGTGCGGCGGCGCCGGACTTGAGCAAGGTGGGATCATCCCGGCTGGATGGCATGACCGTCGAAGTGATCGATCCTGTCACCGACTATGCCGCGCTGATGCAGCAGCTCTTTGACTTCGATGCCATTCGCAAGCTGTTCAAGTCCGGCTTCCGCATGCGCTTTGATGCCATGAGCGCCATCACCGGGCCCTATGCCACGGCAATTCTCGAAGACATGCTCGGAGCTGCCAGGGGCACCGTGGTGAACGGCACGCCGCTTCCCGACTTTGGCGGTCACCACCCCGACCCCAATCTGGTTCACGCCAAGGAGCTTTATGATCTGCTGATGTCGAGAGATGCGCCCGACTTTGGTGCTGCCTCCGATGGCGATGGCGACCGCAACCTGATCATCGGCCGCAATCAGTTCGTCACACCGTCGGACTCGCTGGCCATCCTCGCCGCCAATGCCCACCTCGCCCCCGGCTACGCCAAGGGCCTTGCCGGAATCGCCCGCTCGATGCCCACCAGCGCCGCCGCCGACCGAGTGGCGGCCAAGCTCGGCATCAAGTGTTATGAAACGCCGACCGGATGGAAATTCTTCGGTAACTTGCTGGATGCCGGGCTCGCCACGATCTGCGGCGAAGAAAGCGCCGGCACCGGTTCCAGCCACGTGCGCGAGAAGGATGGCCTGTGGGCCGTGCTCCTCTGGCTCAACATTCTGGCCCGCCGCCGCGACAGCGTTGAAAGGATTGTTGGTGAACACTGGCGCGACTATGGCCGCAACTACTATTGCCGCCATGACTATGAAGAAGTCGACGCCGAAGCCGCCAACGGCCTGATGGCGAACCTGCGCAGCCAAATGCCAACCCTCCCTGGCAAACATCGCATCAAGGCCATGGACGATTTCGCCTATGACGATCCGGTCGACGGTTCGCGCACCGAAGGGCAGGGGGTGCGCGTGATGTTCGAAGACGGCGCGCGCATTGTCTATCGCTTGTCGGGAACCGGCACGGCGGGCGCAACCCTTCGCGTCTACATCGAGCGCTTCGAGCCCGATGTGGCGAAACACCGGATCGAAACCCAGGCCGCCCTCGCCGATCTCATCGCCCTGTCGCGTTCACTTGCGGGGATTGCCGAACGCACCGGCCGTAGCGAACCATCGGTGATCACCTGACGCCGCACCTCGTCGCATCAGCTGGCCGGCCTTCGCCGCTCGGCGTAACGCCAGAGGCTGATGGCATCAACGTCGCCGTCGTCTCGCGCCATGCCACGGCTGTTTACATCTGCCTGTTCGACGCCGCAGGCGAAGAAGAGACCCTATCGCTTCCGCTTGCCACATCGCCTCGGGTGACGTGCACTTCGGCTTCATCGCAGGCGTGGTCGAGGGCGCGCGTTATGGCCTCCGTGCCGATGGGCCCTGGGAAGGCCGTAACCGCTTCGATTTAGCGAAACTGCTGGTTGATCCCTATGCCACGGCAATCGACCGCTCCTATCGCCACATGCCGGAACTGACCGAACGCGGCTTCGACACCGCTGCGATTGTTCCCAAAGCCATCGTGCGCCGCGCTGCAACTCCGGCCCGCCCGTTGCCACCGCACCGGCCCACCTTCATCTACGAGCTTCAGGTCAAGTCCTTCACCAAGCTCCACCCGCAAGTGCCAGAGGCCCAACGCGGCACAGTATCAGCACTCGCCCACCCCGCCATCATCGCCCACCTGAAGCAACTCGGCGTCGATTGCCTCGAATTGATGCCGCTGATGGCCTGGATCGACGAACGCCATTTGGCGCCGGCGGGCCTCGCCAATGCCTGGGGTTATAACCCCGTCACCTTCATGGCGCCCGATCCCCGCCTGGCGCCGGGCGGTTTCGCCGAAATCCGCGAAGCGATCGCAACGCTCCACACCGAAGGCATCCGCGTCATCCTCGATGTCGTCTTCAATCATACCGGCGAAAGCGATGACCACGGCGCCACCCTGTCGCTGAAGGGTCTCGACGCCGCGCTGTATTTCACCGGCACTAACGATACCGGCTGCGGCAACACACTCGACTGTTCACGCGCTGCCGTGGTGCAACTCGTCACCGATGCCCTGCGTTGCTGGGTGAACGAGACCGGGCTCGACGGCTTCCGCTTCGATCTCGCCACGGTCATGGGCCACACCCCCGATGCGCCGCTGCTGGCGGCCATCGCCCAGGACCCGCTGCTCAAGGACTTGATCCTTGTTGCCGAACCCTGGGATCTCGCCACCTATCGCCTCGGCGGCTTTCCCGCCCCCTGGCTCGAATGGAACGACAAGTATCGCGACGACATCAGACGCTTCTGGCGCGGCGATGCCGGAACGATCAACGCCCTGGCCACAAGGCTTTCCGGCTCGTCGGATATCTTTGCCCCCCATCGTCCGCCGTCGGCCAGCGTCAACTACATCGCCGCCCATGATGGCTTCACGCTCGCCGATCTCACCAACTATGCGGCCAAGCACAACCACGCCAATGGTGAGGGCAATCGCGATGGCAACGCTCATGATCCTACCTGGCCCGGCGGCGATGTTCGCGCCCTTCTTGCAACGCTGTTCCTGTCGCGTGGCACCGTCATGCTCACCGCCGGCGACGAGTTCGGCCGCAGCCAGAACGGCAACAACAATGCCTATGCCCAGGACAATGCCGTAACCTGGCTCGGTTGGCAAAACGCCGATCTTCAGTTGATTGCTTTCGTCGCTTCTCTTGCCCGGCTGCGGCGCGCGCTGATTACCGACAACTACATTGCCAAAAGCGATGCTGAGTGGCTCGGCGCCGATGGCCGGGCGCTCGACTGGAACAACCCCGCCGCCCGCGTCATGGGGCTGGTCGTCGATGACAAGGCAATATGGATCAATGGCAGCAGCGAAAGCCTTCCGGCCCCCGACGGCTGGCGCCGCCTGTTCGCATCGGCTGATGGTGATGGTCTGCCGCCCCAATCCGTCTCGGTCTATGCAATCGATCCGGCAAAACGCCATGGCGTCACCGACGCCGCGGTGAAAGACCTGGCCACCACCGCCGGCATTTCTCTCGACTGGTGGGAAGTCGATGGCACCCACCACATCGCACCCCTCGACAGCCTGCGCCATATCCTCGCGGGCCTCCGCCTGCCGCATGCGAACGCTGACGATATCCGCCACAGCCGCCAGCAGCTTGCGGCGCATCGTGCGGTGATGGTTGTGAGTGCCGGTGAAGCCGCAATCCTTGGAGCGGCATCGGACCGCCGCCGCCGTTTCACGATTGAAGGCGATGACGGATCAAAGCACATCGTCGACGTGAAACCGGGCGTCGTGCCACAAACATCGCTGCCCATGGGGAGTTACAAGATTGTCGCTGACGCTGGCCTCGCCAGCCATCTGCTGGTGCGTCCGCCGGGATGCTTCTTGCCCAACGATATCGCCACCGGCGCCCGGGTCTTCGGGCTTGCCTCCCATCTCTATGCCCTCCGTCATGCGGGAGATGGCGGCATCGGCGATTTCGAAACCCTGCGCCGTTTTTCGAAACTTACCGCCGACCTCGGCGGCCGCTACGCCGGGCTCAATCCGCTGCACCACATGTTCCCGGCCGACCGCCGCCGCGTGTCGCCCTATCAACCGTCCGACCGGCGCTTCATCGATCCCATCTACATCAACCTCGAAGGCCTTCTGGCCGACTTCAAACTGCCGCAGGCAGCGGCGGTAGCCGCCTCCATGCGCGCCGCCTTTGCGCAACTCGAAAAGCTCAAAGATGTCGACTACCACGAACATTGGCAGGCCAAGAGCGCCGTGCTGAACGCCGCCTTCGCCGAGTTCAAGGGCAACGCCGCATTCAAGGATTTTGTCACCAGGGGTGGCGAGGCGCTGGCTCGCCACGGCGCCTTTGAAGCGGCGAAGGCGGGCGAAGAGGCAACACCGCAGCGCATCCGTTACCGCGCCTTTCTGCAATTTGCAGCCGATGCCCAGCTGGCGCGGGCCGCGCAAAAGCAAAATCTTTACCGCGATCTGGCATTGGGCTCGGCCTTCGATGGCGGCGAGATAGCCGGTGACTCGCAAGCCTTCGTCGACACAATTTCGCTCGGCGCCCCGCCCGATCCGTTCTCGCGCGCCGGGCAGGTGTGGAACCTCCCGGCCTTCTCGCCGCTCGAACTCGAAACCCGCGGCCTCGCTCCCATGGCCGAAATCCTCCGCGCCAACATGCGCCATGCCGCAGCACTCCGCATCGACCATGTGCTGGGCTTTGCCCGCCAGTTCTGGGTGCCGCGCGGCGCCGAGGGGCGGGATGGTGCCTATGTGAAGTTTCCGATGGACGCCCTCATCGCCCTCACATCAATCGAAAGCCAGCGCAACAAATGTCTTGTCGTTGGCGAGGATCTTGGCACCGTGCCCGACGGCCTGCGCCAGGCGCTGCATGAGGCGGCGATCCTCTCCTATCGCGTGTTGTGGTTCGAGCGCCAAGGCGAAGGTTTCAAGAACGCCGCCGATTACCCGCCGTCAGCGCTTGCCTGCCTCGCCAGCCACGACCTCCCGACCTTCAAGGGCTGGCGCAACGGCCACGACATAGAAATCGAACAGGGCCTCGGGCTGCTTGATGACAAGAGCGCCAATGATCGCCGCAACCAGCGCCTCCGCGAGATCGCCGCTCTCGACGCCATCACCGGCAACAGCTCGTTGAACGATGCCGACGCCGCGGTGGCCGCCCACGGTTTCGTGGCTGCAGCCCCATCCTCCGTCATGCTTGTCCAGGCCGACGACCTCGCCCAGGAGCTGGAACCGCTGAATGTTCCGGGCACCGACCGCGAGCGGCCAAACTGGCGGCGAAGACTCACACCAACCATCGAACAGCTTGCGGCAAGCTCCTTCACCCGCCAAGTCGTGACAGAAGTCAGGAAAGCCCGTGGCCATGACTGATCGTGTAAAGATCATCAAGGATGAGCAGCTGTCGCGGCGCTGGGCCCGCAACACCATGTACGAGATCGACTACCGCTTTCGCGATGGCCACCGCCAAATCCTGCATCGCGAAGTCCACGACCATGGCTCGGGTGCTGCCGTCCTGCCCTATGATCCCACCCGCCACACCGTGCTGCTGGTCCGCCAGTTCCGCCTGCCGGTCCATCTCTCGGGCCGCGATGGCGATACGCTGGAAGTCTGCGCCGGCCTTCTCGATGGCAATGACCCTGAAACCTGCGCCAGACGCGAAGCCGAAGAGGAACTGGGCTACAGGCTGTCAAACCTCCGGCAGATGGCGCAAACCTTCATGACACCCGGTGCGGTGACCGAAGAACTCACCATGTTCCTCGCCGAGTACGAGCTCGTCCGCAAAGGTCTCGGGCGGCGGCGGCCATGCAGCGGAACATGAGGACATCGAAGTGGTGGAGATGGCATTCGCCGATCTTCTCGCCATGGTGCTTGATCAGCGCATCATCGATGCCAAGACGGTGATGCTCACGCTGTTTCTGGAACGCGCCCTTCGCTCGTCGTGATGCCCGAAGCATCGACAATGCGGCTGGCGCTCCTGCCGGTTGATTCGACCCGGAATGTCTGGCCGGAAGTGAGCGGCGCCACGCAGCGGTAGGCGAAACGCGGCGGCACCTGTCCCAGGACTGTCGCCGTCTTGTTCAGCAGCAATGCCGCCTGCAACGGTCCATGCACCAGCAGTCCGGCATGACCTTCCTCCCGTTTCGCGAAATCGAGATCGTAGTGAATGCGATGGCCATTGAAAGTGAAGGCCGAAAATCGAAACAGCAGCGCCGCCGTGGCCTCGACAGTCCACGCAGTGGCATCTGCCACCGGAGCTGAAGGCTGGCCCGCGGCCGATTGCCCGCCCTCGCGAAACACCAAGTCTTGCCGCTCGCGCACCGCAAGCTGTCCATCGGCCTCAATGTCGTGAGTAACCGACACCATATAGAAAGCACCAGCCTTGCCCTCGCGGTGTTCGATGTTCGAAACCGTCGACCGTCTGGCAATTCGTTTCCCCGCGCTCAGATGACCAAACGTCTCGATCAGCCCCCCGCCCCACATGCGGCGCGCATAGGGGATCGGCGGCAAAAACAATCCCTTGGTTTCGGCGCCATCGGGTCCCAATTCCTGCGGCTCCGGAATGGCCGGAGCCAAGCCAAAGTGAAAGCCGGGCGGCACTCCGCCATTTTCAAACAGGAACCCGCGCAACGTCGCCCGGTATTCGGCGATGAGCCTCTCGCTCACCACATCTTGCCGCATGACACTCCGGCCGATCCAGCTTTGAAATGAGTCGCGCATGGCTGCAACTTAGAACGGAATGAGTCTTGATTGACCCACTTCTGTCATCGTCATCCCGGCGGAAGCCGGGACCCAGACTTTCCAACACTCCGCCATCTGAAAGCCTGGGTCCCGGCTTCCGCCGGGATGACGGAACAGGATGGTTCAATTTAGCATCATCTTGCTTGAGCGCAATATCGCGCCGGCGAGAATCAGCTTGTACGCCAGGCACTGGCTATGGAGTGTCGCCGGCTTTGCCGCTCAGGCCGAAGCCCGCAGCCGTGGCCGCATGGCCTGCGGCACGATGGTGTGAAGCTGCGCCGCCGATTGCGGCCTCCCGAAATAGTGCCCCTGCAATTGGTGGCAGCCCGACAGCCGCAGCAACTGGGCTTCTTCTTCGGTCTCGATGCCTTCGGCGATAATCGCCGCCGCCAGGCCGTCGGCGATCAGCACCGTTCCCTGCACCACCTTTTGCGCCGCCACATTAGTCAGGATCGATTGGGTCAGGGACTTGTCGAGCTTCACCTTGTCGAAATGGAATGTGCGCAAATATCCAACGCTCGCGAACCCCGTGCCGAAATCGTCAAGGGCCACGGTAACGCCGCGATCATGCAATTCGGCAATCACCTCGGCGGCCCGCTCGGTGTTCTTGATCAGCGCCGTTTCGGTGAATTCCACCTCCAGCCGGTTGAGGGCGAAACCGTTCTGCTTGACGATGCGTTCGACGGTCCGCGTGAACGCCCGGTTGTTGAGTTGCACCGGCGAGACGTTGACCGACAGCCTGAGGTCCTGCCACTGCGAAACATCGCGGCAGGCCTTGGCCAGAATGAGATTGCCGAGATCGCCGATCAGCCCGTGTTCCTCGGCGATCGGAATGAACCGGTCGGGGTTGAGCCGCCGCGCCGAAGCTTTTGGCCAGCGGGCCAGCGCCTCCACCGCTTCGATGTGGCGCGTCACCGAATCGACGATCGGCTGATACTCGACCTCGAAGGCGTTATGGGCAATGAACGACCGCATCTCCCGGGCAATGTCGAGCTCATCGAGGCGCTTGGCGTCGAGTGCCGCATCGAACCACTTCCGCTGGTTGTGGCCGTGGCTCTTGGCATCGCGGGTCGCCGCATCGGCGCGCCGCATGAGTTCGGCGGCACTGGTCGCATCATCGCCTGCCATGGCAAGGCCGATACTGGCGCCGATCACCGCTTCCTTGCCGCCGATATCGAAGGGTTCCTTGATGAAAGCCGCGATGTGCAGCGCCAGGTTTTCGGCGCGCTGGCGCACGTTTCCGCCGCTGATCAGGAAGGCGAATTCGTCGCCGCCGAGCCGCGCCACGCCGGCCGCTTCACCGGCCAGCGAAGCAAAGCCGCTGGCCACGGCGCGCAGCAAGGCGTCGCCCGTCTCATGATTGTAGTTGTCATTGACGCTCTTGAAGCCCTCGAGGTCGACATAGACCAGCGCCACCGGCTGCCGTTGAGACAACAGGCCCTCAAGCTCCTCGAGGAAGGCGCCGCGATTGGGAAGCCCCGAAAGCGCATCGTGCCGCGCCGCCTCGACCACATCACCGGCATACGTGTCGTTCAACTGCCGGGCCCGGAACAGTGCCATGGCTAGCGGAACTGTGGTCGCCGCCACCCCCGCCACCAGCCCGATGGCGGTAAGCTGATTGACTGCCAGGCTGAGGTGCGAGAGGACGGCAAACAGCGCCGCCAGCAGGGGCAACCCCGCAAGCAACACCAACCCTGCCTTTTCCGAGAACCAGCCGGTCATGGACAACACTTTGTTAAGAACCGCGTACACACTACGTTCTGCGGTGCTAACGAAAGGCTAAGCCGGCCGGTAAACTTTCACTTGAAAATGAACATATTCTTAACCGCGTCCGCCGTCATCAATAGCGGTGTTCCGGGTGATGGCGATACCAGCATGAAAAACCCCGGCATGTGGCATAAACGCTTTGCCGGGCCTTGCGGTGCTTGACGCGGTGTTTGGTGGATTTGTAGGCGTGGTGCCGGGGCTTCGCCGAATACCAGTAACCATCCGGCACTGCCCCTGCCGGATTGTGGCCCGGGGCATAAACCATATGGAGATGACACGCCCTGCCATTTTCCCCGCACACTTTCTCGATGGTGTAGGGGCGGCAGTTCTTGGCTGAATGGGCAATCGCCGGGCCGGTCAGAACCGCCAGCACCACCACAGCCAATCCCCAGCGTGAAACCTTCATCTTAGCCCTCCTGCCGCAAATCACCGTGGAATCATGATCTGATCCGCTGAGTCTGGCAAGACTCGCCGTTGCGCTTGCCTTTTTCGAGGTTAATCGCCATATACCGCCGCGGGAGGTTGGCGGCGGACGTGCCGCTCGCCAACCGGGTCAGGTCCGGAAGGAAGCAGCCCCAACGAGTTCGGAACGGGTTGCCCGTCCAGCCTCCCACCTTTAAGACATTCCCCTGGCCCGCCATGAATGACATGAACAGCGGCGCGAACGCCTCGGGATATCGCGTTCTCGCCCGCAAATACCGTCCCCAGACCTTTGCCGGCCTCGTCGGCCAGGAAGCCCTGGTGCGTACCCTCACCAACGCCTTTGCCTCCGGCCGCATTGCCCAGGCCTATATGCTCACCGGCGTGCGCGGTGTCGGCAAGACGACGACCGCCCGCCTGATCGCCCGTGGCCTCAACTACGAGGGCGGCCCCACCGTCGACATGCCAACCTTCGGCCCCCATTGCGAAGCCATCCTCGAAAGCCGCCACATCGATGTGATCGAGATGGACGCCGCCTCCAACACCGGCGTCGACAACATGCGCGAGATCATCGACAGCGTGCGTTATGCGCCGGTCCAGGCCCGCTACAAGGTCTACATCATCGACGAAGTGCACATGCTCTCGAAGAGCGCCTTCAATGCGTTATTGAAAACCCTGGAAGAGCCGCCGCCCCATGTGAAGTTCATCTTCGCCACGACCGAGATCAACAAGGTCCCCATCACCATCCTGTCGCGCTGCCAGCGTTTTGACCTGAAGCGCTTCGACGCCGCACTGCTGGCCAACCATCTCGCCGGCATCGCCGCCAAAGAGGAAGTCGAAGCCGAGCCCGATGCCCTGGCCATGATCGCCCGCGCCGCCGAAGGTTCGGCCCGCGACGGCCTGTCGCTGCTCGACCAGGCCATTGCCTATGGCGAAGGCCATGTCCGCAGCGCCGATGTCGCTGCCATGCTCGGCATGATGGACCGCGCGCGCATCATCGATCTCTTTGAATGGGTGATGAAGGGCGAAACCGCCAGGGCCCTTCTCGACCTCGAAGACCAGTACAATTCCGGCGGCGACCCCAAGGCCATTCTCGTCGACCTCGCCGACTATGTGCATTGGGTCACCCGCCTGAAGGTGGTGAAGGAAGCGGCTCTCGCCGACACCTCGCGCACCGAAGCCGAGAAAACCCGTGGGGTTGCCCATGCCGCGGAAATCCGCATGCCGCACCTGTCGCGCGCCTGGTCCATGCTTTTGAAGGGCATCCGCGAAGTCGACCTCCACGCCAACGCCTTGATGGCCGCCGAGATGATCCTCATTCGCCTCGCCCATGCGGCCGAACTTCCCGGCGGCGAAGAGCTCGCGAGGAAAGTGCTTGAGGCCCCGGCCCCGGAACGCTTCTCGCCTCCTGCCGCAGTGGATTTGCTGAAGCGCGGCGAGCCGGTGTCCGAAACCAGCGGCGCTCTCGCCATCAAGCCCGTCCCCGTGCGGCCAGAACCGCCGCGTGCGCCGGAAATCACGGCGATCTCAAGCTTCAAGGACATCATTGCCCTCGCCACCGAGAAACGCCTCATCAAGTTCAAGAGCGACCTCGAGCGCCTGGTGCGCCCGATCCGTGTCGCCCCGGGCCAGTTTGAACTGGCGCTCGAACCCGGTGCCCATCCCGGCCTTCCCAATGAAATCGCCCGCACGCTTGAAGCCATTACCGGCCAGCGCTGGATGGTGCTGGTGGCCAAGGACGGCGGCGAAAAACCCATTGCCGCCCAGAACCGCGAGAATCGCGACAGCCTGTTCCGCCTGGCGCGCGAGCACCCGGACGTGCAAGCGGCGCTAAAGAAATTTCCGGGCGCCGAAGTGATCGAGGTCCGTAGCCCTGAGCAGCTTGCAACACCACCCATGAGTGAAGATGACGATGAACATAAATGACATGATGAAACAGGTTCAGGCCATGCAGTCGCGCATGTCCGACATGCAGGCCAGGGTCGAGCAGTTGACGGTGACCGGCCAGTCCGGCGGCGGCATGGTGAAGGTGACGCTGAATGGCAAGGGCGTGATGAAGTCGCTGGCCATCGAGCCATCGCTGTTGAAACCCGAAGACCGCGAAATCGTCGAGGACCTGATCGTCACCGCCCACAACGATGCCAAGGCCAAGGCCGAAGCGCTGATGGCCGAGGAGATGAAGCAGGTCACCGGCGGCCTGCCGCTGCCCCCCGGCCTGAAGCTGCCGTTCTAGAGCCGCATGAGTGTAGATAAATCGAAACTATTGCCGTCATCCCGGCGAAAGCCGGGACCCAGACTTTCAGCCGTTCCGAAGTTTGAAATCCTGGGTTCCGGCATTCGCCGGAATGACGGTTGGCAGGTTTTTCCAGCAAACATCACACAGCTATGATCTCGCAATGAAGCGAACCACCGGCCCCGAGATTGAACGGCTGATCCAGCTCCTCGCCAAATTGCCGGGGCTGGGTCCGAGGTCGGCAAGGCGGGCCGCACTTCATCTCATCAAGAACCGCGACAAGCTGTTGACGCCCTTGGCCACCGCCATGGCCGAAGCCCGCGACAAGGTTGTGGTGTGCGGCCATTGCGGCAATGTCGATACCGTCGATCCCTGCACGCTCTGCGCCGACCCGCGCCGCGATCACGCGGCGATCTGCGTGGTCGAAGAGGTTGGTGACCTTTGGGCCCTGGAGCGTGCCGGGGCCTGGCCCGGGCTTTACCATGTTCTCGGTGGAACCCTGTCGGCCATCGAAGGCATCAGGCCCGAGGATCTGGCCATCGATCAACTGGTCAATCGCGCCACCCGCGAGCATGTGAAGGAAGTGGTGCTGGCGGTCAACGCCACCGTCGAGGGTCAGACCACGGCGCATTACATCATCGAACGTCTGAAGGGTCTCGACATCGCCACCTCGAGGCTGGCCCACGGCGTGCCGGTCGGCGGCGAACTCGACTATCTCGATGAAGGAACCTTGACCCAGGCCATGCGCGCCAGACGGCCGTTTTAACCATCTGTAAACCGTAAAACCGGTCCGGACAGGGGTTTCCACCCGCCGGGCCCGCCATTTGCTCCCTCTGCCATCAGGCGTTTCGAACTGAGACACAGAGGCAGCAAATGGTAAATCTCTTCCGGCGTTTTCTGGCAAACAACAAGGGCAACACGGCAATCACCTTTGCCATCGCCATCGTCCCGGTGCTTTTGGCAACCGGCGCCGCCGTTGATTACCTGCGCTATGCCGCGGCCAAAAGCGAACTTCAGGCCGCCCTTGATTCCGGCGCCCTCGCGGTGGCCGCCGCCCAGTCGCTGACCGCCAGTGAGCGCATCGCCGCCGGCAACAGCAGTTTCAATCTGAACATGGAAGCTTCTGGCCTCGGCGGCGAGGATATCGAAGCCGATTTCGCCATCAGCGGAACCGCCATTTCAGCCACCGCCACTTTGAAGCTGCCCGCCGCCCTCATGCAGATTGCCGGCATCACCACCATGGATGTCATAGCCGAAACCGAAATCAGCATTCCCGATGTCAAGAAAGCCGAGATTGCCATGGTGCTCGACTACTCCGGCTCGATGGATGACAAGGTTGCCGGGCAGAAGAAATATATCTCCATGAAGATCGCCGCCAAGAAACTGGTGAGCGATCTGGCGGCCGCCAATCCCACTAACATCAAGATCGGCCTGGTGCCGTTTTCGCACCACGTCTATGTAACCCTGCCCAATGACTATGTCTCGGGTGCGGGCACCGGTGGCACCTGGACCGGCTGCACCCAGGACCGTCTCTATCCGCTCAACCGCTCGGTCGCCACGCCAACTGCTGCCAATGCCACCAAGTGGGGTCAGCCGCAGGCGCCCGAGCACCTGGCCTGGGGCTGCGGCAGCTACGCGCCGAACGCCCTCAAAGTGAAGCCGCTCACCGCTGACTTCTCCGCCGTCAACACCCAGCTTGACGCCATGCGCCCCTATGCCTGGACCCACATCGCGCTTGGCGCCGAATTCGGCTACCATCTGCTGTCGCCCAACGCGCCTTTCTCGGAAGGCGTCGACTTCAGCAACACCAAGACCCGCAAGTTCATGGTGATCCTGACCGACGGCATGCAGACTGAGCCTGGTTTCGGCCCCGGCGGTTCCCGCAATGTGGCAATGGCTGAAAAGAACCTCGAGGCCATCTGCGGCAATGCCAAGGCCGACGGCATCACCATCATGACCATCGCCTACGACCTTGATGACACCGACACAAGAAAGCGCCTCAAAGCCTGCGCCAGCGACCCCGACAAGGATTTCTTCGTGGCCGATGACGGCACCGCCGTGTCCCAGGCTTTCCAGCAGATCAAGGAACAGATCGTCGCGCGGGTCTACATCAGCAAATAATTCCTCGCTTTGTCATCCCCGGGCTTGTCCCGGGGACCCATTGTTCCATAATTCCACCGTTGCGCGGGTTGTACGATGGCTCGTCGGAACGTATCCGGCGATGACAGAACGAGAGCAATTGCGTTGAAGTGTACTACGCCGACAGCCGCGCCGCCGGCTGTTCCTCGATCTCCAGGCTTTCGATCCTGAGGCCGCGCTTGCCGATCTTCTCGGCGGTGATATCGAGTTTCTCGAGATCGGCATTGGCCGCGCCGAAATGCTTGTGCAGATCACCAAGGCGTTCCTTCAGCCGATCGACGTCTTCGAGCAGCCGCGAGACCTCCAGCTTGATGAAGCCCGCCTGCTCGCGCATCGCCGCATCCTTGATGATCGCCTGCAGCGTCTGCACCAGCAGCATCAGGATGTTGGGCGAGGCGATGATCACCCGCAGGCGGTGGGCCTTCTGGATCACGTCCTCGAAGTGCTCGTAGAGGTCGGCATAGATCGCCTCCGATGGCACGAACATGATGGCCGTCTCATGGGTCTCGCCGGCGATCAGATATTTCTCGGAAATGTCCTTCACATGCCGCAGCACATCGGAGCGCAGCTGCGCTTCGGCCTGCTTCACCGGCAATTCGCCCTTGGCAAGTTTCAGGGCATTGAAAGCCTCGAGTGGAAACTTGGCATCGATCACCAGCCGCAGTTCCGAATCCGGAAGCTTCACCAGGCAGTCCGGCCGTGTGCCGTTGGAAAGTGTTGTTTGGAAAGAGTACGCCGTGCCCTGCAGGCCATCGCGGATAATCGCTTCCAATCGTCCCTGGCCATAGGCGCCGCGCGCCTGCTTGTTGGCGAGAATGTCCTTGAGCGAAACCATCTCGCTCGACAGCGCCGCCAAATTCTTCTGGGCGCTGTCAATGACCGCCAGCCGCTCGTAGAGTTGCGTCAGCGATTGTCCGGTTTTTTCGGTTTGCGCTGAAAGGCCGAAGCCCAGGCGCTCGCTCACCTGGTCGAGGCGCTCGTCCAGCGTGCGGCTCAAATGGTGCTGGGCGCCCTGGGCCTGCTCGGTGAAGGCGCGCAGCGATGCCGACATTTCCGCCAGGCGGTATTCAAGGTCCGAAGCCCTGCGCATTGCGTCTTGTGCCTCGCCCTTGCCAACGGCCTGCGCCCGCCACGCGAAGATCAGGGTGATAAGCATGAGGCACAGGCCAAACACCCCGCCTGCCACCAGAAGGTCAAGCAGAGTGAACGGCGTCTGGCCGATTTGCACAACGACACGATCAAGGTTCATGGAACAAATGTAGACCGATTCGGCGGCGAAAGCGGAATGATGTCTTACGGAACTACCAAACAATCGTCATCCCGGCTTTAGCCGCTGTCAAATTCACACATCTCGTGGAGCCGCTCACCTGCTGAAATGACTCAATAACTCTGTCATCCCGGCGGAAGCCGGGACCCAGACTTGCCACGCAAAGACTGCAAGAAATCATAGTGTGAAAGCCTGGGTCCCGGCTTTCGCCGGGATGACGGGTTGCGGGAATGCGTATTGCTTGTGATCCGGAGTGACGCAAGTTCGAAAAAGTTGTGTGCATACGACAGCGGCGAAAGCCGGGATGACGGGTTGAGAGTGTTGGTAGATCCCTAATCATCCCAGGCTAGAATACTTGCCTCGCGTGTAACGCCACAAAAAGGTGGCCCGCCCATAACTTTCGTCATGGACGGGCCCTTGACCAGAACGACTCGGGACGGCGACAGGAGCCGTTCGGGCCAACTCGGACAGCGGATCAGATCTAACGATTGTGGGTTTCCCCTAGCCTCGTTTTTTCCGGTTCGTTGACCGGTGATCCCCCGCTGGATCGAGAACGATGGTGATCCTCGATCATGGCTTCAAAGGGGGCATAATGAGGCAATTTCAGGGCTACGTAAAGCACGCGTTACGGGAAACCGCCGGATTTATTCCACCGGCGCCCGTCGTCATGGACAAAAATGCAGTTATGAAAATGGCTTAGCGCTGGCGAACCTGGCGCCGCATGGTTCGCTCGACGTGGTCGTTGCGCTGCGAAAAAAACAATCCGAAGCCACGCGTCAGGCCATCGGCGAAATCGCGGAAGGCGTTAAGGATAATCATGGTGAACCTCGAAAGTTAGTGTGCCGTTGGTTCCCATATGGGCTTGAATTGTGAAGAAAATATTGTTTTTCCTGCGTTGCGGCAGCAGTCACCTATGCGGTTTTTGCATGGCGAAATCGGTCACTGGCCCGGATCAAGGCATCGGCCAGTCCGGGCTCGGTGGCGGTGTGGCCAGCGCCGGCGATAATTTCGAACTTCGCCTCCGGCCAGGCCTTGTGCAGTGCCCATGCCGTCTCCATCGGCGTCACCACGTCATGGCGGCCCTGGATGATGACGCCGGGAATGTCCCTGAGGCGGCCGGCATGGGCCAGCAGCCAGTCGTCGGTTTCAAAGAAGCCGCCATGGGCAAAATAGTGGCATTCGATACGGGCGAAAGCCAATGCGAAGCGGTCGCCGCCAAACTCCAGCACCCGGTTGGGGTCGGGCAGCAGCGACAGCGTGGCGCCCTCCCACTGGCTCCACGCCCTGGCCGCCGCCAACTGCTCCTGCGGGTTGGATGAGGTGAGGCGCCGGTGATAGGCCTTGATCATGTCGCCGCGTTCGGCCTCGGGGATCACCGCCACATACTTCTCCCACTCGTCAGGGTAGATGGCGTCGGCACCGCGCTGGTAAAACCACAGCAGTTCCTGCCGCCGCAGGGTGAAAATACCGCGCACGATCAACTCCGTGACCCGCTGCGGATAGGTCACGGCATAGGCCAGCGCCAGGGTTGAACCCCACGATCCGCCGAGAACCTGCCAGCCTTCGACCCCCAGGTGGGCGCGCAGTTTCTCCATGTCGGCAACCAGATCCCAGGTGGTGTTGTCGCGCAACTCCGCATGTGGCGTCGATTGCCCGCAGCCCCGCTGATCGAACAGGATGATGCGATAGACCTTGGGATCATGCAGACGGCGCAGGAACGGCGATATCCCGCCGCCCGGACCGCCATGCAGCACCACCACTGGCCGGCCATGGCGATTGCCGCATTCCTCGTAGTAGATTTCGTGCAAGGCTGAAACCTTGAGCCGGCCACGCGTGTGCGGTTCGATCTCCGGATAGAAAGTGCGCAGTTCGGTCATTTTGCTCTCGAAAATCAATGCTTGGCGAAGGCCTAGCACGCGGTTAGCTTCGGCGGAAAACGAAAACCGGAAACCACCAGGGGAGAACCGACATGGCGGGACAGCGCGTTGTCATTGTTGACGACCATCCCCTGTTCCGCAACGCTCTGAAACAGGCGCTGTCCTCGGCCTTTCCCGCCATGAGTTTCGAGGAGGCCGGAAATCTTGACCAGCTAAATGCCATTCTTGGCCGCGACAGCGACTACGATCTCGTGTGCCTTGACCTCAAGATGCCGGGCGTGCAGGGGTTCTCGGGGCTGGTCTATCTTCGCGCCCAGTTTCCGTCGGTCCCCGTCGTCGTCATATCGGGAAGCGAGGAGCCGCCGATCATCCGCCGCGCGCTCGACCTTGGTGCCTCCGGCTTCATTCCGAAATCGACGCCTCCCGACGTGATGCGCCGCGCCTTCGAGAACATCCTCGGCGGCGAAATCTATGCACCCGTGTTGGGCGAACCCACCGCCGCCGACAAGGAAGCCGACGGCCTGGCCCGGCGCCTGGCAACACTCACCCCGCAACAGGTCCGTGTCCTGATGATGTTGCGCGAGGGCCTCCTCAACAAGCAGATCGCCTACCAGCTCGACGTGTCGGAAGCCACCATCAAGGCCCATGTCTCGGCGATCTTGACCAAGCTCGATGTCGACAGCCGCACCCAGGCGGTGATCGCCGCCAGCAAGATCGATGGCGAAGCAGCACCGGGCGAGATCTAGATCGGAATATCTTTAGACCCATCCACGCAATTGCCCTCTCCCGTCGGGAGGGTTTTGCATTGCGGTCCCCGAACCCGTCCATATAAGACGGCTGATGGCTAGAGCAGGATGATGTTTGATGGAACCACCTTGCCCCGTCATCCCGGCGAAAGCCGGGACCCAGACTTTCCGCCGTCCCGCAGTTTGCAAGCCTGGGTCCCGGCTTCCGCCGGGATGACGGAATAGGAGTAAGTCCATCATAACTCATACCGCTCTAGTTCCGTCATAGATCATTCCGCTCCAGGCGCCGCGCTCTCCGCCACAGCGGTGAGCTTCACGTCAAACGAATGGCTTTGTTCCCGTTGCTCGAGCGCAAATGCCTCTTCCGGACTGAGCACCAGCCGGTGCCGGCCAATCACCGCGAAATAGACGAGTGCTACGGCGAACCACACGATCACCCAGGCCACGCCCTTGGCGAAGTTCGGATCTTGAATCTGGTAGAACAGCGTCACAACGGAAATGACAATCGTAACCCAGGCTCCGGGAACACCGAACGGACTCCGGTAGGGCCGGGCAATGCCGCCGTGATGTCTGCGCAAGATGATGAACGAAACAGCGCGGAAGATGTAGGAAAGCATCGCCCCGAACACCGCCATGTTCAGCAAGACGCTTCCGATCATCGAACCCGCTTGCCGGCCGCCAAGAGCATTCCACATGATGATCATGATGGCGAACCCGATGACCGAGCCAGTCAGCATCGCCACATGCGGCGTGTTGAACGTCTTGTGCGTGATGGAAAGAGCGGAGGGAAAGTATCCCGCCCTCGCCAGTGAGAAAATCTGGCGGCCCTGCGCATAGAGTATGGCATGGAAGCTGGCGATCAGGCCGGACAAGGCCACCAGTCCAAGCAGCACCGCGCCGTTGTCGCCGAACATCGCCCTGAACCCGTCGAGCAGCGGTTGATCCGAGGCTCCCAGTTTGAAAGAGCCCACGCCAATGATGGCCGGGTTCAAAACAACAATCATAAAGGCCAGGATGATGAGCGTCACCAAGCCGAGAACGATGCCCTTCGGCAGTTCCGTTTGAGGGTCGATCGTTTCCTCCGCGGCCAGTGGCAATTCTTCGATTGCGAGGTAGAGCCACACCGCGAACGGCAAGGTTGCGAGAACGCCACTCATGCCGGACGGGAACAGCGGGCCGTTGCCGGCAGGCAGTTCGGATCCGTCGGCCGCGATGTTCAGCGCCCAGCGGGCGATATCGATGTTGGGAAGCGCCGCCGCGCAGAATACCAGAAGTATGGCCAGCGAGGTCAGCGTCACGATCAGGGTGATACGGAATGACAACGCCACGCCCAGAGTATTCAGGGCAAGAAAGACCACATAGGTGCCGAGCCACCATATCCACGGCGCAACATCGGCATCGAATATGCTGCCGAGATATGATCCGATGAAATAGCAGATGACGGCTGGCGTCAGGACGTACTCGACGTTTTCACACAGGCCCGAGATGAACCCGCCCCACGGGCCCATTGCGGTGCGAGCGAAGGAATAGGACGCGCCGGTATGAGGCAGCGCCGAACTCATTTCCGCGATGCAGAACACCAGGCAGAGGTACATGACCGCCATGATCGCTGAAGCGGCCAGCATGCCGCCCCAGCCGCCGGTTGCCAGGCCGTAATTCCAGCCCGAGAAATGCCCCGAGATCACCGCGCCGACACCGAGCGCCCACAGCGACCAAATTCCGGCGTAGCGCCGCAGCCGCCGCTTCTCGAAATATGACTTGTCGACCTCGAGGTAGCTTACGCCACTGCGTTCTCGTGACATATTCTTCTCCTTGATGCCGGCCGGGTGGAAATGGCGCGTTGGCTGGATGCCGCGCGGATCTTCCGGGGAATCTCCGGCCGCATCACGCGGCGTACTTTCTGCCGGTGACAACCACCGGTGACTCCTCTTCGGTTTCCTCTGATGCCAATTCCCTGGCGGCTGGAAATGAATCGGCCACCCGTTGGCCAATGAACTGCTTCGTCCCGGCGTCATATTCAACGCAGGTCCGATACCCCTTGAACTCGGAAATCATCTTCATGGTCGAACTCCAGCAGATGGTGGTGGAACGCCATCACTTCATTTTGCCGAGAGGAGTGTTGGCAGATCGGCTACGGCAGTCCGCTTGCCCTTCGGTAGAAGCCTTTCGCATGGGCCGCCCTCCAGGCACTGGAAACGGGTAATCGAGCCTCCGCTTTTGAGCGCAAAGCGCACCCGGCCGCTCCGGTCCTTGTATCCGTGCGTGCAATCGGGATTTGCCTCGCAGGCGGCCATCGCGGCGTCGGGCTCACCGCTTCGCGCCTTATCGATTGCCACAACCGAGCCCAGAGAAAATGCGAGTAGGCTTGTCATAAGGATGCGTGTTGACATTGTGATCTCCTCTGAGTGTTTTGCATTGAGCCGGGCCTGGATTTGCCTGTACTTGGTAACAAGCTATCGAATTTCCGGATGAGGTACTGTGAGCAACTTCACAGTTACGTCGCGTGGCCACGATCAATGCCTCGGCGAATTTTTCGCGCGCTTATCCATCAGTAGGTCGGGGTGTTCAGCCTCGAAGTCTGGAGTTAAATGGCCGCTGACAAGCTGCGCGGCAAACCTCTGTCTGGCGAAACGTTTCGCGTTCGACCGAGTAGCACTTGAGTGCCCGTCGCGCTGATCACTCCGCCGCTTGCGCTCCGATCAGCGCCTGGGTCAGCACCGCCCGGAGCGCTGCCGGCTTCACGGGCTTCCGCAGATATTGCACATTGGCCGCCGCCGCCAGGTCCTGCACCGCGCGGCTGCCATCGGCGGTGATGAGTATGGCTGGAACCGGCCGCCCCGCCATCTGCCGCAACCGGCCAACGACCGCGATGCCGTCTTCGCGATGAATGTGATAGTCGGCGAAAATGATGTCGAGGTCGCGCGCCGCCGCAGCGCCGATGCCGACGGCTTCAGCCGCACTCAATACCCCGGTCACCCGCACCCCCCAGCCTTCGAGCAATCGGGTCATGCCTTCAACGATCGCCGCCTCGTTGTCGACAACCAGGGCCTTCAGGCCCTTGACCCGCGCCGCCGGTGAAACGCTGGCCGGCGTGTCGGCCTGAGCCGCCGATGCGGTTGAGACCGGCACCGTCACCGTGAAGCATGATCCCTTCCCCGCTTCCGAGCGCAAGCCGAGTGGGTGTTTCATCGCCTTGCACATGCGGTCGACGATCGACAGGCCAAGCCCAAGTCCAGGCTCCGTTCCGTTCTTCTGGTCGAGGCGCTCGAACTCGCGGAAGATCAGTTTCTGCTTGGCCGCCGGAATGCCAAGTCCGGTATCGCGCACTTCAATGCGCAGGTTCGTGCCCTGGCGCCGCACCCCCATCAGAATCTTGCCGGAGGGCGTGTACTTCACCGCGTTGGACACGAGGTTTTGCAGCACCCGGCGCAGCAGCTTGCGGTCCGAGCGCACCGTCAGGCGGCATGGCACGATGGTCAGTTCCAATCCCTTGTCGCGGGCCGCCGGCCCATACTCGCGCCCCAGGGCCTGCAAAATCTCCATCAACCCGAAGGTTGTGAACTCCGGCTTCATCGCCCCGGCATCAAGCCGCGAGATGTCGAGCAGCGTCGTCAGAATGTCTTCCATCGCCTCGAGCGAAGCCTCGACATGGCCAACCAGCTTGCGCGTTTCCGCAACAGTGCTGTGGTCGGCGAGACTCGACGTGAACAGCCGTGCGGCATTGAGGGGTTGCAGGATGTCGTGGCTGGCCGCGGCGATGAACCGGGTCTTGCCGAGATTGGCGTCATCGGCTTCCGACTTGGCCTTGGCGAGCTCAAGGGCGAGTTTGGAGAGTTCCGAGGTGCGCTCGCTCACCCGCTGCTCAAGGTTTTCATTGGCCCGCTGCAGGTTCTCGGCAGCCCGCACGCTCTCCGTTACGTCGGCGAAGGTCACCACCAGTCCGCCATCCGGCATGCGGTCGCCGCGAATATCCAGCACCCGGCCGGAAACCTCCATGGTTTCCGTGAAGCGGCTTTGTGCCACGGTCAGCAGAGCGGTGCGCGCCAGCGCCGCGTCGTGCAAAGTCGAAGGTTGGTGGCCGGCCTCGCGCAGGATCTCCTTGACCACTTCCGGCAGCGGCACGCCGATCCGCGCCAGTTCCGCCGGCAGATTGATCAGCTCACGGAAACTCTGGTTCCAGCAGATGAGGTTGAGCTCGCCATCGAACACCGCGATGCCCTGCGGCACCGAATCGATCGCCGACTGCAGCAGGTCGCGATTGTACTGAATGGCCGCCGAAGCATCGTCGAGCAGCCGGAAGGCGCTGCGCGAGTTCTTGCTGTGGCGTTCAACCAGCAGCGCCATAACGAGGCGCGATGAGGCGGTGCCGACCGCACTCGCCAGCAGATGTTCGCCGAACCGCAGCGTGGCGATATCGGCTTCGACATCCGGATTGTCGGCGATGCGCTGGCGCCCGGCGAATTCCGCGAACGCCCGCCGCGCCCGTTCCTGGCCGAGATAGCGCGCCACCGTCGCTTCGATCTGCCCGACCGTCACCGCCATGCGCCACAGGCGGAAGCCGCTGGCCCCGATGCCGCCCGAATCTCCGGAGACGAAGGCATCGGCCTGCAGGCGCTCGGTGGCCGTCGGCTGGCGCAACAGCGAGAACGCCACAAAGCATGTGGCATTGACGGCCAGCGACCAGATGACACCATGGCTGAGCGAATCGAATTCCAGGAACAGCAATTGCCGCGGCCTGAGTGCGGCGATCCCCCATGGCCCTTCGCCCAATAGCGCTTGCCCGATCCAGCCCGAATCGACAAACGACGGGATCAGCAGCGTGTAGGCCCACATCGCAAAGCCACTGCAGATTCCCGCCATGGCCCCCACCGCCGTGCCGCGCTTCCAGATGAGGCCGCCGAAGAAGGCCGGTGCGAACTGCGCCACCGCCGCAAACGAAATCAGCCCGGTCTGGGCCAGTGCCGCCGAATTGCCGGCCATCCAGTAATAGCTGTAGGCCAGCAGCAGTATGGCGCAGATCGCCCACCGCCGGATGGTGATCAGCTTGCGGCCCATGTCGGTGTGCACTTGCTCGCGCTCGGCATGGTGGCGCAGCAGCAGCGGCACCACCACATTGTTGCAGGCCATGATAGAGAGCGCGATGGTCTCGACGATCACCATGGCGGTCGCCGCCGACAGCCCGCCGATGAAAGCAATCATGGTGATCCACGGGCTTCCCGCCTGAACCGGAAGCGCCAGCACGAAGGTGTCGCCATCAAGGCCCTGACCCTTGAGCAGCACCAGTCCGGCAATGGCGATCGGCATGACGAAAATGTTGATGGCCACCAGATAGACCGGAAACAGCCAGGCGGCGCGGCGCACGTCGCTGCCGCTGGCGTTCTCGACGACCGTCACATGGAATTGCCGCGGCAGCAGAACAATGGCGCAGGTCGCCAAAAGGGTCATGGTCAGCCAGCGCCCGCCGGACAGTCCCTGGCCAAACAGGTTTGCGACCTCGGCATTGGTCTGGTAGGCGGCGATGATCGCCGTGGGCCCGCCCATCATCGTAAAGGTAATGAAGGCCCCGACCGCCAGAAACGCCAGGAGCTTGATCACCGATTCAACCGCAATCGCCAGCATCAGTCCGTCCTGGTGTTCGGTGGTGTCGATGTGCCGTGTGCCGAACAGGATGGCGAACAGCGCCAGTGCCAGGGTAACGAACAGCGCGAGATCGCCGGAAAACGGCAGCGGCACCATGGACTGCAATTGCCACGAGTCGGCCGCCGTCACCGCCTCCAGCGCGAACGACAGGGCCTTGAGCTGGATTGATACATAGGGAACGATGCCGATGATGGCGATAATCGCCACCAGTGCTCCGAGGCTTTCGCTCTTGCCGTAGCGCGCCGCGATGAAATCGGCGATCGACGCGATGTTCTGGCGCTTGGCGATATTGATGATAATGCGCACCACCGGCCAGCCCAGCGCAAACACCAGAATGGGCCCGAGATAGATCGGGATGAAATCGAGGCCTGATCGTGAAGCAACACCGACACTGCCGAAATACGTCCACGACGTGCAGTAGACGGCAAGCGTCAGGGCGTAGGTGAGGGGCCGTGGCTGGCCCGGCCTGCGGCTCTTGGCCAGCCGGTCGCCCCAGGTCGCCACCGCGAACAGAAAGCCCACATAGAAAAGCCCCGCCGCCAGAACTGTCCAGACCTGAAACACCCGTGTACTCCACCTGAGACTGCCATGATTCCGCAACCCCGGCGCCCGGTCCAGCCAAATAACCGGATGGTTGTTTCAGCTTGTTCGCGCTCGTGAAGCGGGTATAAGGGCCGCCGTTCGGAAACCAAACGCCATTTGAGGGGGATTACCATGTGGCAAGAATTCAGGAATTTCGCGTTTAAGGGCAACGCCTTCGATCTCGCCATCGGCGTGATCATGGGTGGCGCCTTCGGCAAGATCGTCGACTCGGTGGTCGGCGACCTGATCATGCCGATTGTCGGCCTGTTGACCGGCGGCATCGACTTCTCCAACAAGTTCGTGCAGCTTTCGGGCGCGGCGGGCGCCATGACGCTCGACAAGGCCAAGGAAGCCGGCGCCACCTTGGCCTACGGCAACTTCATCACCATTCTCATCAACTTCCTCATCCTCGCCTTCATCCTGCTCCAGCTGGTGAAGATGTCGAACCGCCTGAAGAAGGCCGAACCGGCACCGCCGCCGCCCGCCCCTTCGGCGTCCGAAGTGCTGCTCGGCGAAATCCGTGACGCGCTGAAGAAGCGCTAACGTATCAACATATCGGCCATGAAACCCGGGTGCTGGACACCCGGGTTTCTTTTTGCTCAAAACCCGCCACCATGGAAACCGCAAGCCTCCTCAATGCCCTGACCCCGCAAGCCCGCGACGAGCCCGACAGCGGCATCGTCCGCGCCGCGCAGTATGGCTTTTCCAAACCAGGCGTCATTCCCCTGTGGTCGGGCGAAGGCAATCTGCCAACCCCGGAACAATTCTCGCGGCCTGCCATGGAAAGCCTCGCCCGCGGCGAAACCTTTTACACCTGGCAGCGCGGCATCCCCGAATTGCGCGCAGCCCTTGCCAACTATCACGCCCGGGAATTCAAGCGCCCCTTCTCGCCGGAAAATTTCTTTGTGACCTCGGGCGGCATGCAAGCGATCCAGACCATCCTGCAAATGATCGCCGGAGAGGGCGACGAGATCGTCATCCCCACCCCCGCCTGGCCAAACTACGCCGGGCCCATCCGCATCCAGGGGTCAAGGCCCGTCGAAGTTCCCATGGATTTCCGCAATGGCCGCTGGGTGCTGGATTTGGACCGGCTGTTCGCCGCCGTCACCCCGCGCACCAAGGCGATATCGATCAATTCGCCGTCAAACCCCGTGGGCTGGGTGGCCGAACAGGATGAACTCATCGCCATTCGCGATTTCTGCCGCAAGCATGGCCTGTGGATCTTCGGTGATGAAGTCTATTCGCGCTTCTACTATGGCGCCCCGCACGAAACCCACGCCCCCTCCTTCCTCGATATCTGCGATGATGAAGAGCAGCTCCTCCTCGCCAACACCTTTTCCAAGAATTGGGCGATGACCGGCTGGCGCGTCGGCTGGCTGCAGGCCCCCAAGGCCCTGGGCCCGCCATTGAGCGCCTCATCCAATACAACACCAGCGGCACCCCGGCGTTTTTGCAAAGAGGCTGCGTCGCCGCCCTCGACCACGGCGACGATTTTATCACCATGCAAGTGAACAAGGCCCGCGCCAATCGCGACATCATCTCCAGCCATTTCCGCAAGCACGATGCGTATCCGCTTCGAAGTCCCGAAAGGCGCCTTCTACTTCTTCTTCGCCCTCGAAGGCATGACCGACTCGATGGCCACAACCCTTCGCATCATCGATGAAGCCAAAGTCGGCTTCGCCCCCGGCGGCACCTTCGGAAAGGGCGGCGAAGGCCACCTCCGCCTCTGCTACCTGCGCGACCCCCCGCTCATCGAAGAAGCCATGCAACGCTTCGGCAACTGGCTGAACACCGCGAAGATATAGAGCGTTGGATTGCCCTTGAGGTCGGCAGCTTCCCTTCAACCGCCTCAATCTCCTCGCAATTCGTGAAGGGCAAAGGGATAACATTGTACTATCATGATGAGGCAAAGCCACATTGCCCAACAATACCGAATTAGTGATAGGCATCAAAAGTCGCAGATGTGACCTCGTAGCCTCTGTTCACAAGCATGTCATAGTTCTCGTCCGAAAGTGCCCGCAAACATGTCGGAAATTGAGAGCACTTCTCAACTTCTGTGTCTGTCTGATGTGTGTAGGCATGCTTCGTCACAGATTTCCGAGCTCGTCGGAAGATTTCTGGAACGGAGTTTGCAATGTATAGGTATCTGCCCTTTTGAGGATTTTCAGCCAGAAACGCCACCAAGTCCCGTGCCCTAAGGGATCGAGTCTGATCGGTAGCAATATCGAGAAGTCTTGCTGGCGGCGTGTAAAAAGGAGGGGATATCGACCAGCGCTTGAATTGCAAACCAAGTTGCCCGGATGCATCACTCACTAGCAAGAACGAAAGTCCTTTCTGCAAGTTTCGGTTCTTGTAGAGCGATTCTAGAGCGAGATTTTCGTACACGCCGCCATCCCAAAGCCAGAACCTTTTTCTGTTTTTCAGTTTTGACTTGTGATTGACATTGCCGAACTCGGAATTGGACTTTTCATCACCGGGAATAATCAGCCTCAATGGACCAATAAGCCCGGGAAACGCCGCTGAAGCTGCCACAGCTACAGCTACGGGAAAATTTGGCTGTTTTGTATATCCCGTAAGATAGTCACCCATCTTCTCCTTTGAAAAGCGCCAGTTCTTGCCTGTCTCAAATGTTGTACAGTTGAATCTGAAAACAGGAGTGTCAGGCAAATCTTGCAGTGTGGCCGTCAACTTCCAGTGCTTGCAAAGCACATCTGCAAGAAGATTTGCCTTTGGCAGAAACAGCGTCCAAGGCTGGATGAGCATTCTTTTCAAGTATTCTCTTTGAATGTCCACTGTCGTAAGGATGTGTCGGGCTTTCGAATCCACTATGTCGATGTATTCCTTGCTGGTTGGCCATTTGTTCGGTGATGCGGATATGATAAGCGCAATGGCCAGACTTCCGCCGGAAACAGTTGAAATGGTGTTGATCTGACTCCAGAGATTATGTTCTGCAAGATACTTCAAGACACCCAGATGGAAGGCGAGTGCCCTGACACCACCTCCGGACAGTGCAAGCCCAATCTTGTCAAAGTTAGGCGACACTAATTTCTCTGAGTCCATCAGAGCCCACAACAATTAGTACACGCTGGTTGTTCTTAGTTGAAATGTACTTTGTGGGTTCGCCCCCTAACACGATTCCATTGGGCCTTTCTCGAAAGCGACGGTCTGTTGGTTCTCGCCCATATTCATCGCTTATGATTGCTAAGTCGGGAGAAAGTGCTTCAAACATTTCATCAGAGAATCCGTTTTTCCGTCCGTGATGGGGAGCAACGAGGATTGTATACTTTGACTGGTTAAGCGCGCCGTCAATTCTTGCCTTGAGTCTAGGGTAAAGTGCCTTCCATCCACCAGCCTCTAAGTCTCCGGGGAAAACTACAACAGTGTCCGAGTAATGATAGACGATGACAACAGATGAGTTGTTGATGTTTCCTGCTTCTTCCCAACTCAAGAAGTCAGCGATGACATTTATCCCTCCGTTGCAAGCTGGATTCATAGGATCGATTGACCAATCAACAGGATTTGTGAAACTCTTATCCAAGTCCTTGAATGCCTTCTGGTATTCAAATTGGCCAGAATCGAATTTCACATCGTCAGGCAAGCTTCGGTTCCTGTAAAGGACGTGCGGTTTTCCAAGTTGAGCGATCAATGTGTGAAGATCGTCGAAATGGTCCTTATCAGGATGGGAAATCACAAGGAAACTAATGGGGTAGCAGTCATTGTAGTGCCTGCGGACATGGGTTGACGGAGAGAAGTCCCCATCTGGATTGTAACCCGCATCAATCCAGTGGTTTTGCCCGTTTGGTGTGCGAATCCATACTGAAAGCCCATGACCAACATCCCAAACTCGTATTTCAAGTTCTGCCATGTGAGGCCATCAATTGCTCAGAGTACCAGGTTCGCCGAGACGCGAGATTTCACTTTCTAGATGAAACGGTCAATCAAATTGTGTGCGGCAAAGTACTTGACATTATTTTCCTAGTATGCTTATAGTCCTCGCACCCTTCTCCCACGGAGGGGCGGTTCTAGAGCCGTCGGAAACCGGGAAGGGCGATGCGGAGCCTGAATAGGGTGGGACGGACCCACCCGAGACCAGGGGCCGCCGGCGGACAGCAGGGCCACCCGTGACTGGTGGGCCTCCCTTAAGTGGGTGAAGGAGATGGAAAGGAGACGATGCACGTGAAAACCGAATTCAGATCCCCAGATTTCCGTACCGAAGTGGCCGGCCAGCCCATAATCCGCGGCGCGGGCGGTGCGACGTACCGCCTTTCGTCTACCCGACCTGCGGTGAAGCGCGGCCTGCGCCTCCCCTCCACTTTCCCAACCCTCGGGTGTCGCATGTAACCACACCCCGCCAGTACCGCCGCGCTCTCCCCTTCATTCCGACAGGAGCCCCCAATGATTGCCGATGAAGAATGGAACACGCCGCATTGGTCGCCCGGTGGTGGCAGCGTTGCCGAATGGGTCGAGGAAGTGCGTTGGTTCGAAAAAAACGGCTGGCTGAAGGATCCGCGAGACAAGGTAATGGCTCCCGGAACCGATCCCGCCGCACTGCGCCGGCCGGAAGTATCGCAGCGACTGTGCCTGGCGCTCTGCTGGCGGCCGCGCTGCCGGCGAGGAAGCCGCTGCCGCCACTTCATTCCCTTGGCGCTGCGCGAATGGCAGCCGGAATTCGGCCTGATGCTCAAGGAACTGTCGAACCTGCCGAACCATTATCATGGCCCCCACGACGCCGTGAAACTTGCCGAGCTCAAGCGCCAATTCAAGCGCCTTGGCCTATAGATGTTCCCTCAATGTTCTTGTCTTCCCCGGCGGAATGTGCTTCAACTCCAAGGAATAATGGTGGGGGAAACACATGACCGCGCGCGCCGCAACCGTTGCCTTCCAGGGGATTGAGGCCCGGCCGGTCGATGTCCAGGCCCAGTTCGTTGGCGGCCAGGTGAATTTCCATGTGGTCGGCCTCGCCGACAAGGCGGTGAACGAAAGCCGCGAGCGGGTGCGCGCCGCCTTGCATGCCATTGGCCTGGCGCTGCCCGGCAAGCGCCTGGTGGTCAACCTGTCGCCGGCCGATCTGCCGAAGGAGGGAAGCCATTACGATCTGCCCATCGCGCTCGCACTGCTGTCGGCATTGGGCGTCATCCCGCCGGATTTTCTCGAGCGCTATGTGGTGCTGGGTGAGTTGGCCCTCGATGGATCGATCTTGCCAACGGCGGGCGCACTCCCCGCCGCCATGGCCGCCAACGCCCGCGGCCTCGGCCTGATCTGCCCCAAGGCGTCGGGGCCGGAAGCCGCCTGGGCGGGCGAGGACATCGACATTCTGGCGCCGGAAAATCTCATCCAGCTCATCAATCATGTGAAGGGCGCCCAGGTCCTGTCGCCGCCCAAGCCCGGCATCGCCGAGGAGTCCGGAACGCTCCCCGATCTTCGTGATATCAAGGGCCAGGACATGGCCAAGCGCGCCCTGGAAGTGGCCGCCGCCGGCGGTCATCACCTGCTGATGGTGGGTCCGCCTGGCGCCGGAAAATCCATGCTCGCCCAGCGCCTGCCATCAATCCTGCCGGCCATGGATTCGCGTGAGATGCTCGATGTCTCGATGATCGCCTCGCTGGCCGGTGAACTCGCCAATGGCAAACTGTCGCGGCGCCGTCCCTTCCGCAATCCCCACCATTCGGCATCGATGCCCGCTCTGGTCGGCGGCGGTCTGAAAGCCCGCCCCGGCGAAATGGCATTGGCACACCATGGCGTGTTGTTCCTCGATGAATTGCCGGAGTTTCAGCCCCGCGTCCTCGAAAGCCTGCGCCAGCCCCTGGAAAGCGGCGAGGCGGTGGTGGCCCGGGTCAACTATCACGTCACCTATCCCGCCCGCTTCCAACTCGTCGCCGCCATGAACCCCTGCAAGTGTGGCCATGCCGGAGAGCCAGGCCATGTCTGCCGTTCGGGCCCCCGTTGTGCGTCCGAATATCAGGCGCGAATCTCCGGCCCGCTGCTCGACCGGCTGGATATCCAGATCGAGCTTCCAGCGGTGCGTGCTTCCGATCTGACGTTGCCACCGCCCGCCGAAGGCAGCGCCGAGGTGATGGCACGGGTGGCGGCCGCCCGCGACATCCAGCGCGCCCGCTTTGCTGCGCTGGGCCGTCACGAACTTCGCACCAATTCCGAGGCCGATGGCATTATTCTCGAAGAAATGGCAAGGCCCGACGCGGCAGGCCTCAAGCTCTTGCGCGAAGCCGCTGATGCCATGAACCTTTCGGCCCGCGGCTATCACCGGGTCTTGCGCGTCGCCCGCACCCTCGCTGATCTCGATGGCCAGCCCAACCTCGGCCGCATTCACATCGCCGAAGCCTTGAGCTACCGCCAGCGCCTCGCCTCGCTCAGCATGGCGGCGTAAGCGTTTACCGCCGGTTCACCATCGTCGCACCGCGTAAACATTTGGCAAGCCCTGGCATGCGAATGTCATCAGCCCTTCAATTCGGAACACCGTACCGTGCCGAAACCCGATGCAGCTGTCGATTGGAAAGACGAGGCCAGCCTTGAGGCCGCGCTGCGCGATCTCGAGCGGCCAGAAATCGGCTATGGCGTGCTCATTGCCGGCGCCTCGGTCATCGCCGTGCTCGCCGGCCTCAGCCTGTTCCTGGCGCTTGCCACCAACTTCTCCTCGCCGGTCATTGCCCTCACCCTCACCGGCCTCATCCTCACCTTCGGCGTGACCCTTGGCGAATATTTCTGGCGGCGCGGCACCCAGCGCCGCATGCAGGCGATCGCCACGGCCATCGATGCCTTGAAGCGCGCGCGCACCGATGCCGAAAATTCCAACCTCGCCAAGTCGCGCTTCCTCGCCACCACCAGTCACGAAATCCGCACGCCGATGAACGGCGTCATCGGCATGGTCGGCCTGCTGCTCGAGACCGACCTGACGCCGGAACAGCGCAACTATGCACTGACAGCCGAATCCTCCGGCAGGGCCTTGCTGTCGATTGTCGATGAACTGCTCGACACCGCCAAAATCGAAGCCGGAAAATTGGAGCTCAACCAGGAACCCTTCGACATCGTCAGCCTGATTGAACAGGTGACCGAATTATTGGCGCCGCGCGCCCATGCCAAGGGCATCGAGATATCGTGCCATGTCTCCAGTGCCGTTCCGCAACTGATCGCCGGCGACCACAACCGCTTGCGCCAAGTCCTGTTCAATCTGTGCGGCAACGCCATCAAGTTCACCGAAGTGGGCGGTGTGGCCATTACCGTCGGCCGCACCGCGGCCGGCGCCATGGAAATCGCCGTCAGCGACAGCGGCATCGGCATGGACGCCGAGGAATTGTCGCGGGTGTTCGACGAATATGTCCAGGCCAATGCCAATACCCGCCGGGTGTTCGGCGGCACCGGCCTGGGCCTCGCCATCAGCAAACGCCTGGCCGAAGTCATGGGTGGCGCCATTTCGGCAATCAGCGCCCCCGGCCTTGGTACAACCTTAACCGTAACGCTGCCGTGTGTTGCCGCCGAAGGCGCGCGGCCTTTCGAACCCGCATTGCAAGGCCGAAGCATTGTGCTGGCCATGAACGATGGCCCCAACGCCAGGCACCTCGAAGCCGAACTGCGCGAGCAGGGCGCTGCCGTCAGCATTGTCCGCTCTCCTGAGGCCGTGGCCGCAGCGTTGGCGGATCCCGGTTCGGCCGACATCATCTGCGGTGTAACCTTCGCCGTGCAGCTGCGCAACTGGGCCAGCACCTCGCCAGCCCGGCAGCAGGCTTCAAAGCGCATCTGGTCCGTCATGCGCGCCGAGGACCGCCGCGAGTACAAGGACCTGTTCAGCCATCCTTTCGCCGGCTACCTGCTCAAGCCGTTCCGCCGGTCCACGCTGGCGCGCCAGCTCAATGCCCAGACGCCACATTCCATCGACCGGGCCGTCGACGGCTTGCGCAAGATCGCCGGCCAGGCCCGGCCCTCGGCCAATCTCACGGTACTGCTCGCCGAAGATAATCCGGTTAACGCGCTGCTGGCCCGCACCATGTTGCAAGGGGCGGGTTGCACGGTGGTTCACGCCGCAAATGGAAAGCTGGCGCTTGACCATATCATTGCCGGGCTTATGCCCGATCTGGCAATCATGGATGTCGAAATGCCGGAAATCGATGGGCTTGAGGCAACAAGGCGCATCCGGGCACGAGAGGCGGAGCTGGCATTGCCGCGCCTGCCGATACTGGCGCTCACCGCCAATGCCAGGCGCGAAGACCACGCCGAATGCCTTGCCGCCGGCATGGACGGCCATCTTTCAAAACCCTTCGACCGCCAGGATCTCGATGAAGCCGTGGCCCGTGTATTGGCAAGGCGGCCGGCCGCCTGATCGTCTCGGAACTTTCACATTCCCGCCCAGTATGGCAATCAGGTTCCGGCGAGAGGGCATGAATCTGAAGAAGCCAATAACCATTGAGGCAAGACGCGGCGATCTGACATTGCGCCAGGCGATGACGGCCGAGGAAGTTATTGCCTGCCAGCGATTGCGCTACAGGATTTTCTACGAAGAGCTGCATGCAAAGCCCGACGCCGCGGCGCGGGCAGCGCGGATCGACGCCGACCGCTATGATGCGATTTGCGACCATTTGGTCGTCGTCCATCACGGTTCGCGGAATAGTGCCGATGCAATTCGGCTTGGCGATGGTGAACTGGTTGGCACCTACCGGTTGCTCCGCCAGGACGTGGCGGAAAAGCACTGGGGTTTCTATTCGGCCGCCGAGTTCGATGTGGCACCTCTCATCGCCCGTCACCCCGGCCTGCGGTTTCTTGAACTCGGCCGTTCCTGCGTGCTCGCCCCCTATCGCACCAGGCCGGTCGTCGAACTTCTCTGGCAAGGCATTTGGAACTATGTCCGCCTGCACGGAATGGATGTGATGATGGGCTGCGCCAGCCTCGAGGGGACCGATGCCGAAGCCGTTGCATTGCCCTTGAGTTTTCTGGCCACCACAGCGGCAGCGCCAGGCGAATGGCAGGTCAAGGCCCAGCCCGGCCGCCATGTCGAAATGCGCAGCCGTGATCTCGGCACGATCGATACCAAAGCCGCGCTCAAAGCCCTGCCGCCGCTGATCAAGGGCTACTTGCGCCTCGGCTGCTACATCGCCGATGGCGCCGTCATCGACCGCCAGTTCAACACCATCGACGTCATGATCATCCTGCCGGTGTCAGCCATCGACAGCCGCTACTTCGCCCACTTCGGCCAGCCTACGGCGCGACAACGGTAAGTCAGCCGCGCCACAGTAGCTCTCCGTCATCATTGTCATTGCCTGGAATTTCGTATATACAATGAGCATACAAGGAATGAACCCATGACCGCCGCATCCGCCCTCAGCCTTCGCATTTCGGCCAAGGACCGTCAGTTGATCGACAAGGCGGCGGAGTCTTTGAACAAGACCCGCACTGAATTCATGCTCGACAGCGCCCGCGCCGCCGCCACCGACGCACTTCTTGACCGCCGCCTGTTCGTGCTCGGCGAAGCCGAATTCAAATCCTTCACCAAGGTGCTGGCCAGAGCCCCCAAAGCCTCCGACATCTCAAGGAAGCTTGGCAAGCGACCCACCCCTTGGAAGGTCTGAACCCGCCCCGGCTTCTGGCGGCGGATGATGACGCCAGCAGCTTCGACTGCGGCACCCCCGCCCTCAACGACTGGCTCAAGAAGCGCGCCTTAGTAAATCACCTGAGCGGCGCCTCGCGGAGTTACGTGGTGACCGTGGGACGGCGCATCGTCGGCTACTACTGCCTATCGGCAGGCGCCATCCAGCATGCCGCCGCACCCGGCAACATCCGCCGCAACATGCCGGAGCCCATTCCGGTCATCGTCATGGGCCGGCTGGCGGTCGACACGCGTGTGCAGGGCAAAGGCGTGGGCGTTGGTCTATTGCGCCATGCACTCGACACCACCACGGTCCTCGCCCAATCCGCCGGCATCCGGGCGCTGCTGGTTCACGCCAAGGATGAATCGGCGGCCGGGTTCTATGCCAAGTTCGGCTTAATGCCGTCGCCGCTTGATCCGCTGATGTTGATGGTGCGGGTGTAAGCTGGCAGGACTAAGGTTTGAGTTCAAATCCAGCCGTTAAAGATATGACGCTGAATGTCCTCATCCGACCGACCGGCTTCGTATTCTTCAATATCTCGGAGTTCTTCAGCAATTGCCTCACCTCGTTCATACCAAATCAAATCCGCTGGGTAGTATCTAATTCCCCCGCCCAACTCTGCCAGAATTAGTGACGACAAGGATGCCATCCGAAGTTCAAAAACATCTGCTGAACCCCATCTGAATGTCAGTTGCTTGGTGCATCTTGTGAGAATTGGATCAACAGAACTGGAAACTCGAAACTTTCGACCGAAGAACCGGGATAGCCCACCAGCCCGTGTTGGAAACTGTGTTTTCAATTCGAAGTCAGACAGATAGAACTCAAAACCCGTTAGATATGTTGTGGAAGTCGGGAGCCCTCGAACTGGCCTTCGCAACCCCAATCGTATGGGGAGAAAGCCTCTTTGACTGGAAAACGAAAAGGCGGGGTGCAGTTCACAGTCCATGCCGAGATCGGAAAGCTTCTCTAGCCAAGGAACTACTAGTGTGTCATCGACAGACCTAAGAAACGTTAGTGTCTCAAGCATTACCCCCTCCGCCTTCTTCTCCGCTCCCCGCCGTCATCGCCTGGCGTCACCACGTTTTTCACCGGCGGCAGATCAACCACTTTCATCAGCTCACGGAATATCGCGGTCTTGTGCGGGATCGCCATGGCTTCGACGAAATGCTGTTGGAATTTTGGTTCGACGGCGGTTTCGACCTTCTCGATGCGCCGCACCACCGCTTCGATTTCATCGCGGGCCTTGGAGTTGAGAAGCGCGATGCGGGCGCCGGTGCCCGCGGCGTTGCCGGCCGACTGTACGAACTTCAAATCGCAATCGGGGATGAGGCCGAGGATCATCGCGTATTTGACATCGATGTGGCTGCCGAAAGCGCCGGCCAGCCTGATCTTGCCGAGGGTTTCGATATTGAGCTTGTCCATCAGCAACCGCACGCCGGCATAAAGTGCCGCCTTGGCCAGTTGAATGGCGCGGACATCGTTCTGGGTGATCTGGATGCGTGGGGACCCATCGCGCACCAGATAGTTGAAGGTGCGCTTGTACGGCTCGATGCGCGGCGACCGCGCCGCCAGCGAACCGTCGACCTGGCCATCCTGATTGATGACGCCGGCGAGATACATCTCGGCGATCACCTCGATAATGCCCGAGCCGCAAATGCCGGTGACACCGGTAGCGGCAATTGCCTCTTCGAAGCCCGGCTCATCCGACCAAAGGTCGCAGCCGATCACCTTGTAGCGCGGTTCCAGCGTTTCCGCATTGATGCGAATGCGCTCGATGGCCCCCGGTGCCGCGCGTTGCCCGCAGGAAATCTGCGCGCCCTCGAAAGCCGGACCGGTAGGCGATGAACAGGCGAGCAAACGCGCCTTCGACCCCAGCACGATTTCGGCATTGGTGCCGACATCGACAGCCAGCATGATCTCGTCCTGCTCGTGCGGCGCTTCCGACAGCACCATGCCTGCCGTATCCGCGCCCACATGGCCAGCGATGCACGGCAGCACGTACGCCCATGCGCCGGGATTGAGTTTGAGATCAAGCTCACGAGCCGGGATGGTGATGGGCAAGCCGGTCGCGAGTGCAAAGGGCGCACCGCCCAGCTCAACCGGATCAATGCCGAGGAACAGATGATGCATGACCGGATTGCCGACCAGCACCACTTCCAGCACATCATCGAGTTCAATGCCGGCCTGCTGAACGACCTGGCCCGCAAGCGTGTTCAGCGCCTCGCGGATCACCGCCGTCATTTCCTTTTCACCGCCCGGATTCATCATCACATAGGAAACGCGGCTCATCAGGTCTTCGCCGAAGCGGATCTGTGGGTTCATCAACCCCGCCGACGCCACGACCTCGCCCGTCGAAAGGTTGGTGAGATGAGCGGCAATGGTGGTCGATCCGACGTCGATGGCGATGCCAAAGGCCCGGTCATGGAAGCCCGGCCATATGGCCACAAGCCGGTTGCCGCCGCCGGGTGCGCGGGAGTAAACCGCTGCAGTGATCTTCCACCCGCCCTTGCGCAGCGACTTTCTGCAAATCGCTGATGACCGGCAGATCGCAGGAGAGCTCGCCAATATCCCATTGGTCCTTCAGCGCCTTGTACACGCGCTCAAGGTCCGATGACGGTTTGTGCATATCCGGCTCTTCAACCTCGATGAAGCACAGGCGGGTACAGGGATCGAGCTCAATGGCCCGCGTATCGGCCTCCTTGCGCACCACCTGCTTGTGCACCTGCGATTCCGGCGGCACGTCGATGACCAGATCGCCGATGATCCTGGTCTGGCACGACAGCCGGCGTCCGGAGGCGAGGCCGCGCAACTTGTCATAACGCACCTCGACCTGTGAAAATTCTGAAACATGGCGGGCCTTCGAGGTGATCCCATGCTTGGCGAAATCACCCTCGCCAATAGTGATCTGGCAGCGCCCGCAAATGGCCCGCCCGCCGCATACCGAGTCGATATCAACGCCAAGGGCCCGCGCCGCCTGCAGCACCGGCGTGCCGACCGGAAACCGCCCGCGCTTGCCGGAGGGGGTGAAAACGATAAGGGGATTGTGTTCAGTCATGATCCGCTATTTAGCCGATTTGGTTGCTTTCACACGCCAAAATGCGACATATTTCGCCGATGCACATCATACCCGGTGACTTCGACAATCCGCAAATTAGGGATCTGCTTCGCATCCACCTCGAAGGCATGCACGCCAACTCTCCGCCGGGCCATGTCTTCGCGCTGGACTGGTCCGGGCTGCAAACACCGGAGATCAGCTTCTACGCACTCTGGCACGGAGAGGACCTGCTCGGCTGCGGCGCGTTGAAGGACCTTGGCGGCGGCAGCGGCGAAATCAAATCCATGCGCACCCACCCCGATCACACCCGCAAAGGCGTGGCCGAAGGCATCCTGCTGCACATCATGAAGACCTCCCGTAGCAGGGGCTACACCCGGCTCTCGCTCGAAACCGGATCGGGCCCGGCCTTTGACGCCGCACTGGCGCTCTACCGCAAACATGGTTTCACCGATGGCGGCGCCTTCGGCGATTATGTAAAAAGCGAATTCAATCAGTTCCTCCATCTCGATCTGGTGGTCCCATGACACTTCCGCGGCAGAACATTGAAGGCGTGGCCCAACCCGTCAGTTGTTTCATACTGGGCTGCGATAACAAGGATACGGCGGAGGAAGGCGCGCCCGTCTGGGACCATTGGCTGGAAGTGGGCGGCAATGCCTTCGACACGGCCTATGTCTACGGCGGCGGCAAACATGAAAAGGCCCTGGGCGCCTGGATCAATGCGCGGGGGCTGGCGAACGACGTGATTGTCATCGGCAAGGGCGCCCACACGCCCCACTGCACGCCGCAGGCCATCGCCACCCAACTCGCCCAATCGCTGGAGCGCCTGCAACTCGACCGCGTGCCGGTTTACATCATGCACCGCGACAACCCGGACGTGCCGGTGGGCGAGTTCGTCAGCGCCCTGAATGACCTGCGCGGCAGGGGCCTCATCGGAGTTTTCGGTGGCTCCAACTGGTCGATACGGCGTTTTGAGGAAGCCCGCATTCATGCTGAAGCAAACGGCCTTCAGCCGCTGACTATCCTCAACAACAATCTCTCGCTTGCCGTTATGGAAAAGCCGGTTTGGGGCGGTTGCATCAGTTCCAACAACTCAGCCAGTCTCGCCTACTTGCGCCAGACAAACACTGTTCATTTCAGCTGGTCATCGCAGGCCCGCGGTTATTTTCTGCCGGAGGAATTGCGCAACCGGCTTCCTGAGGATACCCGCCCGGAAACCTGCTTTGGCAGCGCTGCCAACGCCGAACGCCGCCGCCGCGCCGAGGCACTGGCGGCCAAACGCGGTGTCACCCCAAACAACATCGCCGCGGCCTGGGTGCTCTGCCAGTCGTTCCCGTCCTTCGCATTGGTCGGCCCGCGAAACCTGGCCGAAATCGACTCTTCGCTGCCCGGTGCCACGGTCAGCCTCTCGGCAGACGAAGTGGCCTGGCTGAACCTCGAGGCGTAGTGGCGTCGGCTTGCTTCGCGTCCTGCGGATAAGATAAGGTCGGCGGCACAACGCTTGGGGCCGCCGCAATGGATGACAATCGCTTCGGAACCGAGGATCGGCGAGGGGGTTGGGCGCCGCGAAACCCCGTAAGCTACGGCCCAGCCTTTGCCTGGCCGCCGCAGCCACGGGCGCTGGTCAAATGGTTCTTCGGCTTTCCCGGCTACCTGCTGCCGTGGAATGTGCTCTATGCCGTGGCGGCGGTGCTGATCTGGGCCTGGCTCACGCCGCCACTTGAAAAATTCCAGTCGCTTCAGCTTTTCTGGGTTGGGGTGATTCTGCTGCGCAATCTGGCGCTGGCACTGGCCGTCTATGGCGCCTGGCATCTCTGGCTCTACGTCTGGCGCAAACAGGGCACCGCCTTCAAGTACAATCGGCAATGGCCCAAGGCCAATGCCCAGGGCTTCCTGTTTGACAACCAGACCTACGACAACATGTTCTATACGCTGGCCAGCGGCGTGCCGGTGTGGACGGCCTATGAAGTGTTGCTGCTCTGGGCCTACGCCAATGGCTGGGCACCGATGATTGGTTTTGCCGAAAGCCCCGTGGCCTTCGTGGCGTTGTTCTTCCTGGTGCCTTTCATCCACGAGGTCGGTTTCTATTTCGCCCATCGCCTGCTGCATGTGCCGGCGCTTTATGAATTTGCCCACAAGCTGCATCATCGCAATGTCAATCCGGGCCCATGGTCTGGCCTGTCGATGCACCCGGTCGAGCACCTCATCTATTTTTCAACGATCCTGCTGTTCTTCCTCATCCCGTCGCATCCCATTCACATGATCAATCTTGGCCTCGCGCCTCGGCGTGGCGCCGGCCCAGGGCCACACCGGCTTCGACCGGCTGGCGCTGGGCGAGGAGGCCACCATGGACGTGTCCTACTACGCCCACTATCTCCACCACAAATATTTCGAAGTGAACTATTCCGATGGCATGGTGCCGCTCGACAAATGGTTCGGCTCGTTCCACGATGGAACGCCGGAAGCCCATGAAGCGATGAAGGCCAGGCGGCTGCGGCGCCAGGCGTGAAACCTTAACGCCGCCAGACGTGAAGCGTTAGCGCCGCCGCCGGGCTTCCCGCGCGGCCTTGCGCGCCGCGATGTCTTCGTTCGACGACACAAGCCCCGCCGCCTGTGCCGCAGCCGAAGGACCTGCGGTCATCTCGCGGAACCGGTTCGTCCAGAACTTGCAGTTGCGGTCGGTGCCGTTCAGCACATTGGCGCCGTAGATCGCGTGCATGTCTTCGTCGTGCATCGGATTCATAATGGCCGAGGTCATGCCGTGGCTCGCCGCCATCGCCAGAAAATATCCGGTCAGCGCCCGGCGGTTCGGCATGCCGAAGGAAATGTTGGAAGCCCCGCAGGTGGTGTTGACCTTCAGTTCTTCACGCAGGCGCCGCACCAGGCGGAACACCTGCTGCCCCGCCGTGCCCATGGCGCCGATCGGCATGACCAGCGGATCGACCACGATGTCATGCGGCTTGATGCCGAAATCGGCGGCGCGCTCGACGATCTTCTTGGCGACGGCAAAGCGCACATCGGGATCTTCGGAAATTCCTGTCTCGTCATTGGAAATGGCGACCACCGCCACATTGTACTTGGCGACCAGCGGCAGAATAGCTTCGAGTTTCTCTTCCTCGCCAGTGACCGAATTGACCAGCGGCCGTCCATAGGCGGTTTCAAGCCCCGCCTTGAGGGCTGAGGTTACCGAGCTGTCGATGCACAATGGAATGTCGGTGAGCGACTGCACGATCTCGATGGTCTGGCGTAACAGTGGCGGCTCCGACTCGTTGGGATTGACGGCGGTAACCCCGGCATTGACGTCGAGGATGTGGGCGCCCGCCTCCACCTGCGCCAGCGCATCCCGCATTACCGTTTCGAAATTTCCGGCCTGCATTTCGGCGGCAAGCTTCTTGCGGCCCGTCGGGTTGATGCGTTCGCCGATCACCGTGAACGGCCGGTCGAAGCCGATGATGTGTTCGCGGCTCGCCGACGCAACGAGGGTGTGGGTCATTGGGCTTTGCCTCCATTGGCAATGAGTGTCTTGATCTTGTCCTGGGTAAATTCGGCTTCGAGCCGCGCCTTGGCGGCCTCTACTTCGGCGGCCAGATCGTCGCCCACCGGAATGGGATCGGCGCGCCGCCAGTCGGCCAGATAGCTGTCGGTGTCGGTGGCGCCGTCCCGCATCGCCGCCATGTCGATGGCTTCCATGAAGCGGTTGTCGAGCATGCGCTTTTCTTCTTTGCGCCCGGCCTTCACCGAGACTGCGGAAGGAATGTCGCGCCAATAGGTAACGATCAGGTTGGCCATGATGGGCCGCTATATGCCCTGTTCCGAAAGCGGCGGATAGCCTGAAAACGACACCCCGCAGGGGAGCCGCGAAACCCTTACGCGGCGGGCGGCGCGTTCCGCTTTTTCATCACCATGCCGTAAATCCACAGCACAATGACGGCACCGACGATGGCGCCGATGAAGCCGGCGTTTTCGCCCGAATCATAGATACCGATGGCCTGCCCCAGGAACGTTGCGACAAAGGCCCCGACGATGCCGAGAATGGCGGTCAGCACGATGCCGCCCGGTTCATTGTTGCCGGGCTTGAGGAACTTGGCGATCACGCCGACAACGAAGCCGATGATGATAGTCCAGACGATTTCCATGGTGAGTTCCTTCGGAGATTTGATCGGGCTTAATAGCATCGCCGGGCAAGGCCTTGCAATCGCCGCAACGCATGCCACATTGGGCGCAATCGAAATCCCAAGGAGGATCACATGTCGAAACGTTCCGCCGCCCTGACCGCCCTTCTGGGCCTCGTCGCCGTCGCCGGTTATCAGCACCGCGACAAGATCGGGGCCTGGATCAAGGAAACAACCGGCGCGGACCCGTTGGCCAGTGCCACCGGCGCCATCGACAGCGTGAAGCAGACTCTGGGCGATGGCCCGGTGGCCTCGAAGATCACCGGCGGCCTCACCGAACTCGTCAATGTCTTCAAGTCCAACGGCCAGGGCGACAAGGCCGATAGCTGGGTTTCCACCGGCCCCAATGTGGCAATCGATGACAAACAGGTTGGCCAGGCCCTGGGCGATGACGTGGTTGGCGATCTGGTAAAGCAAACCGGCCTGTCGCGCGACGAACTTCTCGCCCGCCTGAGCAAGGTTCTCCCCGAGGCGGTGAACCAGATGACGCCCGACGGGAAGATTCCAAACTGATCGCGAAAACGTACCCCAAAATTCTGTCATCGCCGGACTTGTTCCGGCGACCCATGGTTTCAAACTCAGCGTGCTGAAAAATGGGTCCCCGGAACCAAGCCCGGGGATGACAATTATTGAGATTACGCCCCGAAGAATGTCCGCGACAGGATGCCGATGATGGTGCCGAGCGAACGCACCGCTTCCAGCGGAACATTGGTGCCGGCGAGTTGGCCTGTGGCATCGATTTCCGAAGCAAGCTTGTCGACAACGCCGTCGACCTCGACATCGACATAGGCCGATTCCTTCATGATGATCTGGCCTGAGATGCCGTCGGCGGCGGCAAACAGGTCGTCATCGGCGGTGCCTTCCGCAAACAGCGCGTCGTCGTTTTCGGCATCGGTCGAGGGCAGCGTCAGGATGAGATCATACTGCTTCTGGTTGCCCACCCCCGGGCTCTCGGTCAGCGGCATGTTGCCCTTGAGCGCCAGCTCCTTGCTGTCTTTGCCGCCGCACTTTGTCCTGACGTCGATGAACCACGACTGGGTCTGGTAGGCATAAACCATGTCGCCGTTCCACACGCAGCCCTTCTCGGAAGGAAGCCCCGCCGAAGGCGTGGTGAAGTTCACGAACTGTATGGTATCGACGCGTTCGTCGATCAGGCCTGACTCGGTAGTCTTGATCTTCTTGATGATCGCATCCTTGATGGCGCTGGCCGACGTCGACGGGTTTTCCGGCTTCAGCATCATTGAGCCGCCGAAGCGGGCGTTGGACGCCGGCACCTTGCCGACCGCCAGATAATTCACCGCCAGATTGGCGCCATCGGTGAAGCCGTCGGACTTCACCACCCAGCCGCCGGCATATTGCGTGCGCTGCAGCTTCTGGCCATTGGAGGGGTTGATCAGCGCCCCATTGCCGGTGACCGCGCAGGTTTCATTGGTGCCGGAAATGAGCCCGCCCTGTGCCGCCTGGCAGGTGATCTTCAAGGCAGTTTCGACCTTGGCGTCAGAAAGGCCGACATTGAAGCTGTCCTTCAGCGCGTCGTCGCGCAGCGACGGCATCGAGGCCTTCATGGCGAAATTCACCGTGTCGGCGGCCAAGGCGGTAGCCGGGAGGAGGGCAATTGCGGAAGCCAGAAGCAATCTTTTCATGGGGCCGTCGATCCTTCAAAAACGTTGACCAGAAGACATTCAAGCGTGCCCCCACGCGGCGCCGTCAGTCTGGCCCGGCAAATGTGTCCGATTTGCGCCAGTCGCGCAATGGGCACTACGCGGACGGAAGTATCCGCATGTGGGGGTGCGTTTCGGATTAGCGGTCAATGGTTAATCGTCAGGGGGTTCTCCTGTGGTGGCATGCGAGAAAAATGGAGGGGATGTCCCCGCCAAGGCTTCAAGCCGGCACGTGCGGTAGAAAGTGTGGTGGTTGGTATTGAGGCTCGAAGCCCGGCGCCCGATAGACTGGGCTGTTTTACCAAGGGACGCAGCGATTTCCGCCGGGGACAAGATCTTAGGTGCGGGAACTCTGCCCGCCCCGAGCCATTTAAGGCACTTGGGTCCTAATGTCCGAGGGCCTTGCCCGAGACTCCCGGGAAGCGAGGGCGCTTTCATTCCCCCGCTCCGCAGGCGCTGCCAACTTTCCCGGCCATTGTGAGAAGCATTGCGCAATGTTCCCCTCCTTTCCCGGTCAGTCACCGACTATATAGTCCTATTGTTAGGAACGAGTCAAGGATTATTTTCAGGGCCCATCCCAAAACCTGTCATTGCCGGATTCATTCCGGCGACCCATGGGTCAAGGGTTGCAAATGCCGGACGGGCGGCACAATGGGTCCCCGGCACAAGTGTTCAGACTGGGGATGACGGTCTTGTGTGTTCGTGGGGAGCTTGGACCGGTTGCCTCCTAAGGGTGAGGATCACCAGGCGAGGACGCTAGCTGTAAACACCACATTGAAGATTGCATGGAGGACAATGCCTGGCCACAGGCTGTTAGTTCGCCACAACATGTAAGAGAATGCCAATCCCATAAGAAAAACGCTGGATGTTCCCGACCACGAATAACCGTAAATCGACGCGAACAGGCCGGATGAAATGATTGCCGCGCCAGAAAACCCGAACCGCGCCTTTGCGAGCGGCGGAATGAGGAAACCTCTAAACAGCATCTCTTCGGATATCGGCGCGCCGACAACAGCAGCGAGGATTGTGGCGGTTCTTACACTCGGATCCCGTATCAGTGAGCCAAGCCATTGTGAATCGGTATAGGCGGTTTCGGGGGACGCCAATGCAATGGCCCAGCACACCAGAAAAGTGACAATCCCCACGATGCCGCAAGCCTTGAATGCTGACCGATCCATGGTTGCACCCGACAGATGGAGCCGGGCACGCCAGCCTCCGGCCGGTGCCCGGGCAAATGGAATGACCAGGAGAACGGTGAGGAGCTGCATGACGATGACCGAGGCAACCACCCACGCCGCACCTGGGTCAGGAATAAGCCCCGAGGCGATCTCTCCTTCGCTCAATTTTCCGTTCAACGGCATCATATAGACAATGATCGATGCGAACGTGCTGGCAACCATGATGAACACCATGACAATCATCGTCGACCACCAGCGCCACTGCGTGGCGGGCTCAAATCTTCGCTCCTTCAGTACGGCGACTTGCATCTGTCCAACTCCAGCAGGCGCGGAATATGCCCCAACGGAATTTATCAAGATACCCTTGCAGGACGCTTAATGTTTTGAGCGGCTTTTGACTGAGACGGCGAGCGTTATCCGATCGCCTTGGACTTCCGCAGCCTGGCAATCTCATCCACCGGAAGCTTGAGGATTTCCGCCAATACCCGGTCTGTGCCTTCGCCCATGGCGGGCGGTGCCCTGTCGTAAGTACAATAGGCGTTTGCGAAAACCGCAGGGGATTGGCGACACCGGGAATCCTGGTGCCATCGGCGCGCTCCAGTTCGATCTGCAAGCCCCGGGCTTTCACCTGCGGGTCCGCGAACACCTGGTCGATGGCATTGATCGGGCCGCAGGGGATGGCGGCACTTTCGAACGCGGCGATCCACCCCGCCGTGGTCCGGGCCTTCATTGGTTCAACCAGCAGCGGGATCAGTTCGCCGCGGTTGCTGACCCTGCCGCGGTTGAGTTTGAAGCGCTCGTCTTCGGCCAGTTCCGGCACGCCGATGATGGCGCAATACTCCTTGAACTGACGATCTGTCGCCACCGCCATGATGATGTAGCCGTCGGCCGTCGCAAATGTCTGGTAGGGCACGATATTGGGGTGGGCATTGCCAAGCCGGGTCGGTGCGCTGCCACCCACCAGATAGTTCAGCGCTTGATTGGCGAGAACGCCGACCTGCGAATCGAGAAGCGCGACATCGACATATTGCCCCTCGCCGCTGCGCTGACGGTGGACCAGCGCCCCCAGCATGCCGATCGCCGCATAGAGGCCCGTCATGATGTCGGCGAAGGCGACACCGATCTTCATCGGCTCCGCCCCTGGGTGCCCATCCGGCTGGCCGGTCACCGACATGATGCCGCCCATGCCCTGGATCATGAAATCATAGCCCGCCCGCTGGGCATAGGGACCGGTCTGGCCGAAACCGGTGAGCGAACAATAAATCAGATCGGGCTTTACCGCCCTCAGGCTCTCGTAATCGAGGCCATACTTTTTGAGGCCGCCCACCTTGAAATTTTCAAGCACCACGTCGGATTTCGCCGCGAGCGCCCGGATCAGCTTTTGACCGTCAGGCGTTGCCATATCAATCGCCACTGAAGACTTGCCGCGATTGGTCGACAGGAAGTATGCCGCATCGCCCTTGGTGCCATCGGCGTTGGTGATGAACGGCGGTCCCCAGCCGCGTGTGTCGTCGCCCTCGCCGGGCTTTTCAATCTTGATCACCTCGGCGCCGAAATCCGCAAGAATTTGCGTGGCCCAGGGCCAGCAAGGACGCGGGAAAGATCGAGAACGCGAATGTGCGACAGGGGGCCGGGCATGTGATTTCCTTTTTGATCCTCATGCAGAGGTGCGAGCGCACGCGAGCCTCGAAGCATCGCCGCCCGCACCGGAGGCAGACCCTTCGAGGCGCCGCCGGTGGCGGCGCACCTCAGGGTGAGGGGGTTGCAAGTGACTTCAACAATTCTTCGTCCACCTCTAGCCCGTTCAATTCGGCCAAGGCTAGCTTTTCCGCGTAGGGATTCTTGAGCCGCTCGCCGCCCACCGCGAAGGCCGGATCCACCGGGCAGCCGATACCGGTGTTGTCGCGGACGGTGTAAGGCAGCAGATAGAGCCCATGGCGCACGTTGCGCAGGAACACCCGGCCATTGGCCTTGACATCGGCCATGATGGCCGGAGCGAGGAACACGCAACTGACGTTTTGCAAATCGAAGCCCAGCCCGTCGCGGACAAGGGTGATATTCCGCCGTGAATCAGCCAGCGCCTCGGCCAGCTGCTTGAGCCCCGGATAGCCGCACGCCTCGAGCCAGACGCTGGCCCACGCAATGCTTCCGGTAGCCTCAATCCCGCGCTGCAACAAGGCGTCCCTGACGCGCGATTCAAGCTCCTGAGGCGGCAATCTCATGCCGGAGCATTACAAGTAATTCGCGGCCGGGGAAATCCCGGCCAGTTTGGCCGGAGGATTGGGGCCAGTGACCATGACCCCCATGGACACACCGTCACGAGGCCGTCATACTGGCCTGAAATGACAGAAGAAGCCGGGGACACCGGACCGATCATATTGGGAGTTCGAGGGGCATTCCGCCCCCATGTTGTCAAGGAGGACAATCCACATGAAGAATGAAAAGACCATGACGCCTGCGCAGAAAACCATGCGCGCGGCCATGCTGTCCAGGCGCTCGATCCTGAAGTCGGCGGCAGCCCTGGGCGCCGTCGGCCTCGCTGGCCCGCTCTACACCCGCAACGCGCTGTCGTCGTCGGGCGAATTGAACCTGCTGATGTGGTCCGACGAATTTCCGGGCGACGTGATCCCGAACTTCGAGAAGGCCTCGGGCATCAAGGTCAACCAGACGCCGTTCTCGCAGAACGAAGAGCAGATCAACAAGCTGCAGGCAACCGGCGGCGAAGGCTTCGACCTCTGCCAGCCGACCCGTGACCGCGCGCCGCAGTTCCAGGAATTGGGCGTCCTCGGTCCCTTCGACATGAACAAGGTGAAGAACGCCGGGAACCTCATTCCCTCCATGCTCGAAGGCTCGCAGAGCCTGTGGACATGGGATGGCGGCCTCTATCATCTGCCGCATTGCTGGGGTTCGGAAGCCATCGCCTGGCGCACCGATCTCTACAAGGGCGATCCGGCCGACCTGAGCTATGGTTCGCTGTGGGAAGAAGGCGTGAAGGGCCACGTTCTCGGCCGTCCGCACTCGCTTCTGCTCGGCATCGGCCTGTGGATGGATGCCAGCGGCAAGCTGCCGTCCAACCGCATGCTGGATGCCTTCAAGGATCCCGACACCTTCAAGAAGATCTACGATCAAATCCTGCCTGTCGCCCTTGAGCACAAGCCGTGGATCAAGCAGTTCTGGGATTCCGCCGACAACACCAAGTCGGGCCTCCTCGAGAACGACTGCTGGATCGGCCAGACCTGGGATGGCCCGGCACTCACCCTCAAGAAGGATGGAAAGCCGGTAAGCTACCAGGCGCCGAAAGAAGGTGCCATCGCCTGGCTCGACGGCCTGGCCATGATCAAGTCGGCGGCCAACGTCGACCAGATCTACGCCTTCCTCGAATACCTGCAAACGCCGGAAGCTTCTGCTGCCGTCGCCGAAGGCTCGGGCTACAACCCGGTGGTCACCGGCGCCGACGCATTGCTTTCGGACGCCGCCAAGAAAAACTTCCAGGAAGCCTATCCCGGCGACTCCCTGAAGAATCTCTGGCACCGCCCGGCCGAAGCCTCGTGGTTCGGCGAGCTCCGTGGCCAATACGCCGACAAGCTCAAGTCGGCATAAGCTACCAATTCGAAGGAATGGCCGGGCAAGTCCCGGCCATTTTCTTTACTTGTCCTTCTCCTGGCGCGCCTTCGCGACGGGGGAAGGTGGACGCGCAGCGGACGGATGGGGGCCTTTCCACGTGGTAAGACCCCACCCGTCAATTGCTTCGCAACTGACACCCTCCCCGCAAGCGAGGAGGGACAAGAAACCGGCGCCAAGTGGTTCCGCTTGATCTCACCGTCCGTTCGGGTGAAACTCGGTTGAGCGGCACAACAAGAACCGCCGCGTCACAGGGGACAGGGACGACATGAGTGCGGGCGTTGAACTCGATCATCTGACGGTGCGCTTCGGCCATTTCACGGCGGTGAATGACGCCACACTCGATATCAAGGGCGGCGAATTTTTCTCGTTTCTCGGGCCCTCGGGCTGCGGCAAAACCACGATCCTGCGCTCGGTCTCGGGCTTTCTTGACCCGTCAGAGGGAAACATCAGGATCGGTGGCCAGGACATGGCCGGCATCGGCCCCAACAAGCGTCCGACCGCGCTCATCTTCCAGAACCTCGCGCTTTTCCCGCTGATGACCGTGGCCGATAACATCACCTATGGCCTCAGGGTGCGTGGCATGGCGAAAGCCGAGCGCATGAAGAAGGCCGATGAGCTTTTGAACCTCATCGCTCTTCCCGATCAGGGCAAGAAATTGGTGGGTGAACTCTCGGGCGGCCAGAAGCAGCGCGTGGCCATCGCCCGGGCCCTTGCCGTCGAACCCCAGGTGCTGCTGCTTGACGAGCCGCTGTCGGCACTTGATCTCAAACTCCGCCAGCACATGCGCAATGAACTCCGCGCCATCCAGCAGCGCGTCGGCATCACCTTCATTTACATCACCCACGACCAGGGCGAAGCCCTCACCATGTCCGACCGCATCGCCGTGATGAGCGATGGCGTGATCCAGCAGGTAGCCGGCGGCAAGGATGTTTACGACAATCCTGAAACCGCATTCGTTGCTTCCTTCGTGGGCGAGAACAACCCCTTCGCCGGCAAGGTGACCAAGGCCGATGCCAAGGGCGCGGTTATTGAATCGCCGGTTGGCCCCTTGCGCGCCAGGAATCCTAAGGGTTTGAAAGTCGGCGACCGGGCCATCGTCTTCGTGCGCCCCGAAGTGCTGCAAGTCGGCAAGGGTGCGGCCGACGCGACACTCGCCGCCGAAGTCTTGAACGTCGCCTTCGAAGGCAACGCCACCCACATCTTCATGAAGGGCCCAGCGAAGAAAGATATCACCGTCACCGTCGGCCGCCACGGCGGGGTTGATCTGCCTGCTCGCGGCCAGAAAGCGACGGTCAGTTACGATCCGGCCCTCGCCATCGCTCTGCCAGACGGGAAGATGGCCCGTGAATAGCCGCTTCTTCGTATTCCTCGTTCCCATTGCGGTCATCGCCGTCTTCTGGCTGATGGCCAACCGCGAATCGAAACTCGCCCATGATCCCACCCACAAAAGCTTTTTCGAGAGGAACGGCACGGCACTCGGCATCGTGTTCATCCTGCTCGTGGCGTTCTGGACGCTGTTCCTCGTCACACTGCCCTATCTCTATATGGTGGTGGAAAGCTTCCACCCGAGACTGCCACCGATGAAACGCGGCGGGCCCGATGACTTCCTCACTCTTGAGCAATACAAGTCCTTCTTCGTCCAGCCCTCGGACAATGCGTGGAACTTCACGCATATGTACGCGTTCGTGTTCTCGATCATCGCTTCGGTGGCGGTCACGGCGCTCAATTTCGCCATCTGCTATCCGCTTGCCTACTATATGGCCCAGGCCGGTAGCATCCAGAAGGTGCGGCTGATCATGCTGGCGTTGATCGTGCCCTACTGGGTGAACGAAATTCTCCGGGCCTTTTCGCTGCGGCTATTGTTGGCGTCGAAGGGTCTCATCAACCAGATGCTGATGGGCGCGGGCCTCATCGATACGCCCATCGATTTCCTCGGCACCGACACCGGCCTCTATGTCGGCTTGTCCTATGCCTATCTGCTGGTCATGATCTTCCCGCTCTACAACGCCATCGAAAGCCTCGACAAGAACCAGGTGGAAGCCGCCCGCGATTTGGGAGCCCCCTGGTGGAAAATTCACCGCGATGTGGTGATCCCCTATGCCAAGCCCGGCATCGCCTCGGGCTGCACCATGGTGTTCATGCTGTCGGCCGGTTCGTTGGCCGCACCCTTGTTCCTCGGCGGGCCATCGACTCTGTGGTTCACGGCAATTGTCTATGACTTCTTCTTCCAGGCCTTCAACTGGCCGCGCGGTGCCGCCTACGCCTTCATCCTGCTCACCGCTTGCATTGCCTTCGTCATGCTCATGTTGCGGCTCTTCAAGGTTTCGCTTGGGGAGACCATAAGATGAACTCGCGCCATGTCATCAAGGTGATGATCGCCTTCTACGTGTTCCTGTTCTTCCTTTATCTGTTCGGGCCGCTGATCGTCATGTCGATCACCGCCTTCAACACCCCGAACTATCCCCAGGCCTGGCCGTTCGAGGCTTTTACACTCGACTGGTTCGTCAAGCTCTACAATCACCGCTCGATGATGGAAGGCCTGTGGAATTCGATCATCATTGGACTCGGCACGGTTGCCCTATCGGTGCCCGTGGGGCTGGCCGCCTCGATCATCATGAGCCAGATCTATCACCGGGCGCGTGGCATCTTTTATCTCGTTACCGTCTCGCCGGTGCTCACCCCCGGCGTGATCATCGGCATATCGACGGTGATCTTCTGGAAGGACATGTTCGCTCTGACCGATTTCACCAAGGCCACCTTCTACAAGGGCATCATCCTGACGATTTTCGGCCAGTCCAGTTTCATCGCCGCCTATTGCCTGCTCATCATCATGGCCAGGCTGCAGCGCTTCGACAAGGCACAGGAAGAGGCAGCCCTTGATCTGGGTGCCAGCTATCCGCAGGTGTTCTGGCACATCCTCTTACCGTTCCTGAAACCGGCGCTCATTTCGGCTGGTGTCATCGCCTTCCTGTCGTCGTTCGAGAACTACAACACCACGACCTTCGCCATCCTCGCCGACAAGACCCTGGTCACCGTGCTGGCCGGCGAAGTGCGCCAGGGCACCACCCCGGCGTTGTCGGCGCTCGCCGTCATCATCATCGGCCTGTCGCTGTTGGGCGCCATCATCTACGAAGTCATGAAACGCCGCGAGGAGGCCGCCGCCGAAAAAGCCAAGGAACGCGCCAAGCTCGCCGAGCGCGCCGACGTAGTTCCAGCCTAGTCGACGAACGACACGCTGTCCGAAAACGGCTTCTTCATCGTCGCATAGTGAGGAATGGTGGCGCCCTCCGCCGGATAACCGGTGACGATCAGCAGATAGGGCTTCTCTTCCACCGGCCTTCCACAGATGTCGTTGAGAAAGCCCATCGGGCTCGGCGTATGCGTGAGGGTGACAAGACCCGCGCTATGCAGTGCTGCAAGCAGGAAACCCGCGGCGATCGAAACCGACTCCGGCACATAGTAATTCTTGTGCAAAATCCCGTCAGGCCCGATGCTGCGCCTGGCGCCGAACACGCAGATGAGCCACGGGGCGATTTCAAGAAACGGCTTGTCGGGGTCGGTGCCGAGGGGTGCGAGCGCCCCCAGCCACTCTTCGCCGGCCTTTCCGGCATAGAAGGCCTTTTCCTCCGCTTCCGCTTCCCGGCGAATACGCGACTTGGCGGCGGCGTTGCTGATCACCGCGAAATGCCACGGCTGCAGGTTGGCGCCGTTGGGAGCCGTCAATGCCGACTTGAGGCATGACTCAATGACCGCCCGTGGAACAGCCCGCGGCGAAAAATCCCGCACCGTATGGCGTTTGCGGATGGTGTCCAGAAATGCGTCGGCCCGCCGCTGCATTTCGTCGAGTGGAAGCTCCTGATAGTCCGGAAGGGGAATCGGCCGATAGTCCATCACAGCTCACTGACTTGATAGCTGGATTTTTCCAGCCACTTCGGATTGATCTCCACGCCCCAGCCCGGCTGGTCCGTCACTTCCGCCTTGCCATCGCTGATCTTGTAGGGATCACCGATAAACAGCTCCTGCTGCCAGGGATAGTATTCGGGGCCTTCGATCGACAGCTCGAGATACTTGCCAGCATTGGGAATGGCCCGCAACAGGTGCATGGTGCACAATGTTACCAGTCCCAGGTTTGCCGCATGGGGTGTCACCGGCAGCCCGGCCTTCTCCGCCATGCGGCAGACTTCAAGGGTGCGGCTGAGGCCGCCCATATACATGATATCGGGTTGCACGATATCGACGGCCCGCATACCGATCATCGTTTTCCACGCCGTGAATTCGCAATCCTGTTCGCCGCCGGTCACATCGATGGCCAGCGCATCGGCAACTTCCCTGGTCTGCTCGAATTCCCAATAGGGGCAGGGCTCCTCAAAATGGCTGATGCCCTGCTGCTCGAGAAGCTTGCCCACTTCGATTGCCCGCTTCGGTGAGTAGCAGGAATTGGCATCGACCAGCTTGGCAACGTTTTCGCCCAAAGCCCGCGACACCGTGGGCACCACCGCCTCGGTGCGGCCCGGCCACTCATCCGCGTCGCGCCCGCATTCCTTGCCGACCCGCCACTTGAAGGCATCGAAGCCGAAAGTATCGCGGAGTTCAGAGAGGCGGCGGGCCTCGTCCTACCGGGGTGATGTCGCGGCGCATCGATGACGCATAGGCCCGGATCTTGCCCGGCGTGCCGCCAATCAATGCGGTGACGGGCTTTCCCTCCACCTTGCCACGGAGGTCCCAAAGCGCCGTATCGAGTCCCGCCGTGGCCCGCCGCAGATACGACCCGGGGAACTTGTGCTCGCACTCATTAATTTTGAGCAGCGTGTCGGAGAATTCAAGTGCACTGCATCCCAGCGCATGCGGTGCCACCTGCCGGTGGAAAATCGTGCAGGTGATATCGGCATGGTATGTGGAGACTTGTCCCCAGCCCATAGCGCCCGTGTCGGAGGTGGCGCGCACGAAGCCCACGAACGCGTTGCACCATGTCTCAAGCTTCTTGATCTTCATGGCGGCTCCTCAAGTCCAGGTGCCGCGCTCGGCATCCTCGGGCATCTGGGCCGGCCGCCGGTTCAGGAAGGCATCGCTGTGCACAATCGTCCGGTCATGCTCCAGCAGCACCACCGCATACATCGGTGGTTCGTCCGACATCCGCGACGCGACAGCGCCGTCGGCAAGCGGAATCTGGAATGGAATTCCCGGCACGCACGAAAACGGGATTCCCCGCCAGGTTCCGCTCACCGGCCGATGCACATGCCCGAAGAAGATGTGGTGGATATCGGCGCCTGCGATCGCCCTTGCAAAGCAGTGTTCATCGCCAAGCCGGATGACATCGTTCTTGAGGTGGAGTTTGAATGGCGGATGATGCATGAAGATCAAGGCCTTCTCGCCCCGCAGCGTCCTGAGTTCAGTCATGAGCCATTCGCGGCGCTGTTCATCGAAGTGGCCTTCCGCCGCCCCCGGTGGCCCGAGCGTATCCAGAAATATGAACCGGAAGCCGTTGCGCGATATTGCACTCTGAACGAAACCTCCGCGCCCGGCCTCGCTGAACACCGCATGGAAATTGGCCCGGTCATCGCAGTTACCGGCGAGCAGATGCACGCTCGAGCGGGAACCCGTCGAGCACCTGACGCAGAAGCCGATAACTCTCGATGTCGCCGCTCTCCGTCAGGTCGCCGGTGATGACGCAAAACGCCGCATCGGCGTGATTGCGCATGATGTCCGCGATACAAAACTTGAATCGCTCAAGTGGAGAAACGCCGAAGAGTAGTTGGCCTGCGGGTACCAAGTGCAAATCGGACAAGTGAATGAACTTCATGGCGTCAAGCCTCCGGGAGAGGCAGGCGATTGAGGAACGCATCGGCGTTGACGGTGATTTGCTCGGCATCCAGGTGTATCGCCGCATACATCGGCGGCTCGTCGCTGTAGACCGTAGCGGATGACGAACCCGCCAGCGGCAGCTGATGGTTGAGCGACGGCAGCGCCGAGAACCCGATGCCGCGCCACTGTCCGGAAATCATGCGGTGCGCGTGACCGAAAAAGATATGGCGGACATCGTGGCCGGCGAGCAGCCCGGCAAAGCCCTCGCCATCTTCAAGCTTGATCAGGTCCATCAACGGGTGGCCGATGTCGAAGGGCGGGTGGTGCATGAAAAGATAGACGGGCTTGCCCTTGGCCTCCTCCAGGCCGCGCGAAAGCCAGGTGCGGCGCGGGCCATCATAGAGCCCGGACGAGGAAGGCGGGCCCTTCAGCGTATCGAGAAACAGGAAGTGCGCGCCATTCCGTTCGATGGCGCTCTGTACAAATCCTTCGCCGCCAAATACCGACCGGTGATTCGCCCGGTCGTCGTGGTTGCCAAGCATCAGGTGGGTTTCGATGTCAAACGCTTGCAGTCGCCGTTGCAATGCTTCGTAGGCGGCGATTTCGCCGCGCTCCGCCAGGTCGCCGGTGATGGCGCAGAAGCTGGCATCGCTGTGATGGGCGGAAAGATCGGATAGGCAGTGATCAAGCCGGTCATAGGGTGAAAGGCCCCACAGGGTTTCGCCCGGCGCCACCAGGTGCAGGTCGGTGATGTGGATGAATTTCATTGCTCAGGCCTTCGCCTCCTTGCGCAGCCGGGAGCCGCGCAGCAGGCCTGCCGCATCGACGATCGGATAGCCCGCCGCAACCACATGCGAGTTGATACGGTGCAGGTCGCGGATCATGTCGACATAAAGCGCGCTGTGACGCGGCGTGCCAGCCTTGCCGCGCGTGCTGCCGCGAAAATGCTGATCGAGAATCTGGTTCTCAGCCACCCGGAAAGCGTCCTTCTGGGCAATGAGCCGTTTGGCGCCCTCGACATCTCCGGACGAAAGCACACCGGTCGCCAGCCGGATATTGTCGCGCACGATCAGGCACAGGTCATCAACGGCTGCCTGTTCCTCGGCGTTGAACTTGATGCCCTCCCGCACCTTGGCGGCAATGCGCTCCGACAGGTTGAGGTGGATGACATCGCCAGCATGTTCAAGGTTGCTGATGTACAGCGTGATATCGAGTGCCTTGGTGGATTCTTCCGGCGAAAGTTCATGCTGCGCCAGCTCGGCGAGATAGGATTGCAGTGAGGTTTGAAAGGCATTGAGGCGATCGTCGAGTCCCTTGAGTAGTTTCAGGGTTTCGATGCTTCCGGTCAAAAGGGCGCGGAGTGCGGTATCGAACATGTGATTGAGCACTTCGCTCATCCGCACCGTTTCAAGCACCGCGTTGGAAAGCGCCACCGACGGTGTGCCAAGCGCCCGCATGTCGAGATAGCGCGGTGCCGCCAGCGTATCGGCTTCCGACCGCTCATCCGGCATCAACCGCGTGAGCAGCCTGGCGATCGGCTTGGTCAGGCACAGGAACACCGCACCGGCGCCGATGTTGAAAGCGGCATGAAAGGCCACCGCGGTTTCAACCGGACCCAGGGGGCTCTTGCTGATGATCGGCCCCAGCCGGCCGATGAAGGCCACGGCAGCAATGGCGGCAATGCCCCGGCACAGCAGGTTGGCAATCGGCAGGCGGCGCGCCGATGTCGGCATGCCGAGTGTCGACGTCACCGCCGGCAGGCCGCCGCCGAAGTTGATGCCAAGGATGAGAGCCAAAGCCCCCGCCACTTCAAGACTGCCATTGGCCAGAAACGAAGCGATGAGCAGAATGACCGCCAGGGTGGAATGAAACAGCCAGGCCATCACCGCGCCGGCAATGAACGCCAGCGCCGGCTCGCTGCCGATCGCCGCGAGGAGTTCATGGAACAGGCTCGCCTGGGCGAGCGGCATTGTCGCTTCCTTGATAAGCTTCAGCGCCAGCAGCATGAGCCCGAGGCCAATGACGATGCGCCCCGCATTGTGCGGGCGCAGCTCGTCCGACCAGCTGAACACCACAAAGCCCACGAACAACAGTATGGGCGAGGCCCACAGCGTGACCGTGCTTCCCGATGTAAAGACCGCCGAAACCGCGGCCGAGCCGACGTCGGCGCCTAGCAGCACGGCAAGCCCCAGTGCCGTTCCGATGGCGCCCGAAGCCGCCAGCCCCGCCACGATCAAGGTCATCGCCGTGCCGCTGCCCAGAATGCCGGTGGCGATGGCTCCGGCCACGAACGCCGAAACCCTGTTGCCCACATGGTGTTCGATGAAATTGCGCAGCCGGTCGCCCCAGGCGCGCATCACACCGGTGCGCACCATGCGAACGCCCCACAAGAGGAGCGCCACACCCCCCAGCAGGTTAACGATGACGAATGTACCGGGACTCAACTCGTTCCTCTCGCGGCGGCCACCATGTGCGGTGCCGCCATAGGGTTACCCGTCAAGGCAGCGCTTGCCAATGCCCCGGCGGAGCCAGCCGCAATTTGGCCACCATCGCGGCGAAGGCTTGATGGTGTCTGTGTAAAGGGGAAAGCCATGAATCGCATCCAGTATCATGTGGTGATGGTAGCAGCACTCTTTGCCATGCTCGTCGGGCTCGACTTGCGCGGCGAAGACGAAGCCATATCGGCCGCCGAGTATCTGACCGAAGATGCCTTGCCTTGGCTGGTGCTGGCGATGGCCGTCGCCGCGGCGAGCTACAGTGCGCTGCGCTTTCGCGATGCCATGGCCGAGCGTCACCGCATGTCGGCGGAGCTTGCCGCCACGCGTCAGGATGGCGACCGCTGGCGCTCGGCGGCCCGCGCCTACAGCGATGGATTGGGCAAGGCCATACGTGGTCAGTTCAGCACCTGGCGCCTGACGGCGAGTGAGAGCGACGTTGCTATGCTCATGCTCAAGGGCCTCTCGCACAAGGAGATTGCTGCCTTGCGCGCCTCATCCTCGGCAACAGTGCGTCAGCAGGCAGCGGCCATCTATGCCAAATCGGGGCTGACCAGCCGGGCGGAACTCGCCGCCTTCTTCCTTGAGGACCTGTTCCCCTCGCAACCCGGGGCCATTGCCGGCCAGCGCCTACCGGACGCGCTTGCCGCACTCGACGGCGGTTCCATCCGGCAAATGTCGTAGGGCCGGCCCTGCCGCCGCCAATCCCGCATGTGTCGGATTGCGCCCGGCCATGCCCCGGCTGATCCTCTGCTGGTGACGGTTCAACACCCACCCAGAGGAGATTGCCATGAAGACCATCCACGCTTTCTTGCTTGCAACGCCATTCCTTGCCGCCAATACGCTCAATGCCGCCGCAGGCCCCGTGCCGCTCAAGGAAGCCAAACTCAACATCGAACACAACTACACCGACGAGGATACGGGCTTCCAGGGCGCCGTCGACAGCGAGGGCTGGAAGGGGCTCAAGTTCAAAGGTCCCAATGGCGTCGTGTTGGAATTGAACGCCACCGGCAAGCTGCGCCAGCTTGGTGTAACCGAATTGTTCTTCGAAACCGTCGAACCCACCAATGCCGATGTGTCGCTCCCCAACATCCTGAGAAAAATGCCGGCGGGCGTCTACAAGATCTTTGGACCGGCCGGCGGGCCGGACGCCGGCAAGACAACGGTTGGCCGGGCGTGGCTCACCCACGTCATTCCCAAAGGCGCAACCTTGCTTGCCCCGGCCGGTGGCGCCACCTTGCCCGTTGCCGACATGTCTTTTGACTGGGACCCCGTCACCCAGACCATCGACAACAAGCCGGTCAGCATCATTGCCTATCAGCTGATTGTCGAAAAAGTACAGGATCCGCACAAGCACATGATCGGCAAGCTCAGCTCGCTCAGCATGTATGTGAACCCTTCAGTCACCCAGATGACCGTGCCCGGCAATTTCTTCGAACCTGGTTCGGACTATAGCTGGGAGGTTCTGGCCATCGAGCCGAGTGGCAATCAGACCCTGTCATCGGCGGGGTTCAAGACCCAGTAAACGTCAAGCTCAGGTGGGCCATGGCAGCGACCACGTCTTCACATTGGTGAAGAACTTCATTGCTTCCATGACCCCTTCCTTGATGCCGTTGCCGGAATCCTTGATGCCCCCGAACGGCGACATCTCGATGCGGTAGCCCGGAACTTCCCAGATGTTCACCGTGCCGACATCGAGCCCTTCGATGAAGCGCGTCATGCGGCCGAGGTTGTTGGTGCACACTCCGGAGGAAAGCCCGAAGGGCGTGGAATTGGAAATGGCGATGACTTCGCCGTCGTCGTCGGGCACCCGGACGATGGGAATGACCGGCCCGAAGGTTTCCTCGAACACCAGTTCGGAACTGTGCGGCACGAAATCCACGGTGATCGGCGGCAGCACTGCCCCCTGGCGGCCGGGATCATAGAGTATTTTTGCGCCCTGTTCCGCCGCCTTGTAGACGCGGGCCTCGAAAGTTTTTGCCGCCTCTTCATGCACCACCGTGCCGAGGTCGGTCTCGGGGTTCATTGGATCGCCGAACCTGATCTTCTTGGCCTTGGCGAGTGTCAGCTCCACGAAACGGTCGGCAACGCGTTCCTGCACCAGAATGCGCTTGACCGCCGTGCAACGCTGGCCGGAATTGCGTGTGGCGCCCGCCACCGCGAGCTCCGCTGCCTTGTCGAGATCGCTTTCGCTAAGGTCGTTCAGGATGATCAGCGGGTCATTGCCGCCAAGCTCCAATGCGGCGCGCTTGTATCCGGCCTTGCCGGCAATGATTTTGCCGACCCGAACCCCGCCGGTGAAGGTGATGACGCTGATGTTGCTGTTGGTCACCATCTCGTCACCAATATCGCCGGGCCATCCGGTCACCACCTGGAACATTTCGGGAGGAAGGCCCGCCTCGTAAAGAATGTCGGCAAGGGCGATGCAGGTAAGCGGCGTCAACTCCGTTGGCTTGCACACCACGCAATTGTTGGTGGCAATCGCCGGCGCCACCTTGTGCGACACCATGTTGAGCGGATGGTTGAACGGCGTGATCGCCGAGATGACGCCCACCGGCTCGCGCTTGGTGAAGATCTTGCGCGGCTTTCCCTGCGGTGTCAGATCGCAGGAGAAGATCTGGCCATCGTCGAGAAAGGCCAGCATGCCGGCCAATGTGTAGACATCGTAGGCGCGGCCCACCTCGTAGAGCGAGTCCTTCTTGGAAAGCCCAAGCTCCAGCGTGATCAAATCCGAAAGCTGGTCTTTGCGGCCGCGGATCAGCTCTGCGGTGCGGAACAGGATCTGCTGGCGCTCATAGCGCGTCAGCTTCGGCTTGTAGGCGGCGGCAATGGCGAAGGCCTTGGCCGCATGTTCGGCGCGCCCTGCCGGAACCGTGCCGATCACCTCGTTGGTGTAGGGATAGTGCACCGGAACAACGCCCTCGGCGTCGACCTTCCGTCCGCCGATCCGCATCGATTCCTGGATCACTTGTCTTTGCATCACGTCACACCCCAAAATCCGTCATCCCGGCGAAAGCCGGGACCCAGGCTTACAAACTCAATAATTTCACAGTTCTTGCGTGGCAAGTCTGGGCCCCGGCTTTCGCCGGGATGACGGCAGAGGGAAACTCGCATCCTACTCTTCCACGACATTGTTGCAGCCCAGCGCGAAGGCATCGAAATTGCGCAAGGGCGAATGCAGGTTCTTGAGCTTGCGGTTGGTGATGACCGGAATTTCCTGTTCGCTGAGCCCGCCATGCGAGCGCAGCGGTTCATTGAGCCCCGAGAGGTCGTGTTTATCGCGTGACGTGCCGATGACTTTGGATCCAGTTTGTCCGCCGGAGACGACAATGACGTCGCCGAGACGATCCTCTGGAAGCTCAAATCGCCCGCAACCGTCTTTCCTGTCCATCACCACATCAATGCCGGCCTGTGCTGTGATCTCCGCCATCACATCGGCAACGACCGGGCCATAGGCATAGACCGTGGCGAACGAACCGAGTGCCCCGTGGTGCACCACGTAAGGGTCGGTGATCGGCAGGATGACCTTGGTTTTCCCCGCGCCGAATTTCTTGTCGAGCACATCCTGCAGATAGATCACATCGGGCGAGCCGTCGGCCAGATGCTTGTCTTTCATGCCATGGTCGGCGACGATGATCAGCGTTGCGCCTCCCTGGTCGAGCGCCCCCACATATTTGTCCATCATCGCATAGAATGCGTTAGCGCCCGCCGACCCCGGTGCATACTTGTGCTGCACATAGTCGGTGGTCGACAGATACATGAGGTCGGGCCGCATCGACGCCAGCAGATTGACGCCCGCCGCGAACACGAACTCCGAAAGCTCTGCCGAATAGACTTCCGGCACGCCCATGCCCACCATGGCGCAGACACTGTCGATGCCATTGTCCTTGCGGTTCGCCTTGTCGGCTTTCTCGGAGGAAAACGCCACCGCCGTGCCATCAAACGCCAATCCCTTGCCCAGCAGAAGCCGCAATTTGTCCTTGGCGGTAACCACCGCGACCTTTGCGCCCTGCTTCTGGAACGCTTCGAATATGGTCGCCGCCCTGAGCCATTTGGGATCGTTCATCATGGTCTCGGCGCCGGTGGCCGGATCGATGAGATAGTTCCCACAAATCCCATGAACGGCGGGCGGCCTCCCCGTGACGATCGACAGATTGTTGGGATTGGTGAAACTGGGGATCACCGAAAGCCCGCGGAGGTTCTCGCCCCCGGCAATCATCTTTCTCAGATTGGGCATCAAACCCGCTTCCATGGCGATTTCCATATAGGCGGGTTCGCTGCCATCGCAGCAGATCACCACCAGCGGCTGTTTCGGCCAGGTGTAAGTGCGGCCGTTGACGGTAACGCTCTTCATTCAGGCCTCGAGCGGCGAAAAATCAGTGACGTCCATGTCCGCCAACACCTCGGCAATGATCTTCAGCACTCCGTTCATCACCGCCTCATCCACTTTGCCGATGGTGCCGATGCGGAACGATGGCCGCCTCGTCAGCTTCCCCGGATAGATGGCGAAACCACGCGCCCGCAGCGCTTCATAGAACGTGTCGAAATGGAAGTTCGGATCGCGCGGCGTCAGGAAGGTCTGGATGATGGGGCCTGCTTCATTGTCATTGAGGAGCGTGGTGAATCCCAGCTCGCGCATGCCCTTGATCAGGATTTGGGCATTCTTCTGATAGCGGCTGCCACGCGCCGCGACACCGCCTTCCGTCTCGAATTCGCTGAGCGCCTGGTGAAAGGCAACCAGCGCATGGGTAGGCGGCGTGAAGCGAAATTGGCCGTTGGCCTCCAGCCCCTTCCATTGCTCATAAAGGTCGAGCACCACCGAATGGCTCATGCCCTTGCTGGCTTCAAGCATCAGCCGCTTCACCACCACGTAGGAAAAGCCCGGAACCCCCTCGATGCACTTGTTCGACGACGACACCATCACATCCATGTCGGTCGCCGTCATGTCGAGCGGAAGCGCCCCGAACGACGACATCGCATCCACCATGTAGGCGCGGCCCCGCGCCTTCACGGCGCGGCCAATGTCGTGGATGGCATTGACGATCCCCGACGTCGTCTCGCAATGGATAATCCATACATGGCTGATGGCGGCGTCGGCATCGAGCATGGTTGCAACATCCTCGACGGTCGGCGCCGCACTGTCGCCCTTGTCGATTTTGATGACCGGCCGGCCGAGCTTTTCAAGAATCTTTGCCGCGCGGTCGCCATAGGCGCCATTGGCCACCACCAGGGTTTTCTTGTCCTTGGCGGGACAGAAGGCACCGAGCGCTGCCTCGATGGCAAAGGTGCCGGAGCCCTGCATGATGACACACGCGTAACGATCTCCGCAGTTCGCGGTCTTCAGCAGGCCCTTGCGAATGTCGGCGATGACGCGGCGGAATTCGACATCGCGCGAACCCCAGTCGGCGAGCATGGCGGCTTTCACCGTGCGCGACGTGGTCAGCGGCCCCGGCGTCAGCAGATAGGGCATGTCTTCCTGGCCTTCCGGGCCGCGGAATGTCGGGATCGATTTCAGCATGGAGATCTCCTCTTGCCCCTCCATTTGCGGGCTTGACCGCTATCAGTCAAATCGTATGTTCTTATAAGTCACATAGGTTTCGCTGATATGCGCTATGCCCAGCTCAAGGCCTTCCACGCCGTAGCCCTCGACGGCAGTTTCTCGCGCGCCGCCGCCAGGCTTCACCTCACCCAGCCGGCCATTTCCGATCACGTGAAGAAGCTCGAGGAAACCCACGGCGTACAGCTCTTTCAGCGCGGCGCCCGGGCCATCACCCTCACGGAAATGGGCCGCAAGCTGTTCGCCATCACCGAGCGCCAGTTCGAAGCCGAGGCCGAGGCACTGGATCTTCTTTCAAAAGCCCGCACCCTGGAAGCGGGCCAACTCACCATCGGTGCCGACGCGGCGATCCACGTGCTGCCCCAGGTCGCCCGCTTCCGTGCCCGCTACCCCGCCATCGCCATCCGCCTGGTCGCCGGCAATAGCGCCGAACTGCTGGCCAGGCTCGAGTCATTCGCCATCGATCTCGCCGTAACAGCCGAACGCCCGGCCAGCGATGCAATCCTGTCTCGCCTCTTGCGCCGCGACCGCCTGGTCGCAATCGCCAGGGCCGATGGCCCGCGCCGCATGAGTCTCGAGAAACTGATCAGTCAGCCCCTCATTCTGCGCGAGGAGGGTTCGGTCACCCGCAAGCTCCTCCTCGAAGAACTCCGCCGCCGCAAGCTCAAGCCCGCATCGACGATCGACATCGAAAGCCGCGAGGCGGCGCGCGAGGCCGTGGCCCAAGGATTGGGCGTCGCCATCATGTCGAAAGGCGAACTCATTCCCGACGCCCGCATCCGTGTTGTAACGATCACCGATTGGCAAGCAGAAATGGAGGAATGGCTTCTGTGCCTGAAGGCCCGAGCCGGCCTCCACGTCATCAGGTCTTTCTTTGATGAGCTTCCCCGCGCTATGGTTGGGCCATGACCTTCAAGGCCGCCTGCATTCAAATGACCGCCACGCCCAGCGTGGCCAGCGACATTACAACTCTCACCCGTCTCATTTCTCAGGCCGTGGCGGCGGGCGCGAAGTTTGTGGCGACACCCGAGTATTGCGCCGGCCTCGACACCAAGGACGGCAAGCTCTTTCCGGTAGCACCACGCGAGGAAGATCATCCCGTCCTTCCCGCCATGCAGGCGCTCGCCCGAAAGCACGGCATCTGGCTGTTGATCGGCTCGATCGGCGTGACCGCCCCCGATGGCCGCATCACCAACCGCTCCTACATGATCGGTCCCGATGGCGCCATCTCAGCTCGCTACGACAAGCTGCATCTCTTCGACATCAATTTGGGCGAGGGCAGGGTCTACCAGGAATCGGCCACCATTGCGCCAGGAAGCGATGCCGTTATCGCTCCGTGTACGGAGGGCCGCATCGGCCTTTCGATCTGCTATGATCTGCGCTTTGCCGCCCTGTACCGCGCCTATGGCAAGGCGGGCGCCGAGATGCTGGCCATTCCCGCTGCCTTTACGAAGACAACCGGCGAGGCCCATTGGCACATTCTCAACCGCGCCCGGGCCATCGAGAACGGCGCCTATGTGATTGCTCCCTGCCAGTGTGGCACCCTGTCGGGCGGTGCCGAATGTTTCGGCCATTCGCTGATCGTCGATCCCTGGGGCCGTGTATTGGCCGATGGCGGCGTTGAGGAAGGCATCATCTATGCCGACATCGACCTCGAACAGGTGCGACTAACCCGAAGCCGCATCCCTTCGCTCACCCACGACCGGCCTTTCCAGTAACCCCACTCAGTGCGCTTCGTCCCAGTTCGGCGCGGCGCGGGCATCGACCTGCAGCGGCACGGTGAGTTGTATCACCGGTTCCGGGGCCTTTTCCATCACCTGTTTGACCACTGCCATTGTGCGCATCAACCTCCGCATCGACGGCCTCGAAAATCAACTCGTCATGTACCTGCAGCAGCATCTTTGCCGATAGCCCGGCTTCGGCCAGCGCCTGCGGCATCCGCACCATGGCGCGGCGGATGATGTCGGCGGCAGCCCCCTGGATCGGAGCGTTGATTGACGCCCGCTCGAGAAAAGCCCGCTCCGAGGCATTCGGTGAATTGATCCGCGGGAAATGGCAGCGCCTGCCGAAAGATCGTCTCGACATAACCCTTCTCGCGCGCTTCCTTCTTGGTTGCATCCATGTAGTCGCGGATGCCCGGGAAGCGCTTGAAATAGGTCTTGATGTACTCGCCCGCTTCCTCTCGCGAAATCGCCAGCTGATTGGCAAGCCCGAAGGCCGAGATGCCGTAGATGATGCCGAAGTTGATAGCCTTGGCGCGCCGCCGCACCATCGGGTCCATGCCTTTAACCGGCACACCGAACATTTCCGAGGCGGTCATCGCATGAATATCGAGGCCATCGGCGAAAGCCTTCTTCAGCTGCGGAATGTCCGCCACATGCGCCAGCACCCGAAGCTCGATCTGGCTGTAATCGGCGCTGATCAGCTTCGATCCCGGTGGTGCGATGAACGCCGAGCGGATCTTGCGGCCTTCTTCGGTGCGCACCGGAATGTTCTGCAAATTGGGTTCGGTCGAAGCCAGCCGCCCCGTCGAGGTCGCCGCCATCGAATAGCTGGTGTGAACCCGCCCCGTCGTCGGGTTGATGTAGGAAGGCAGCGCGTCGGTGTAGGTCGAGCGCAGCTTGGCAAGCTGCCGCCAGTCCAGAACCTTGCGGGCGAGGTCAACGCCCTGTGTGGCCAGGTCTTCGAGTGCATCCGAATCGGTAGACCAAGCACCCGTCGCCGTCTTGCGCCCGCCCGGCAGGGCCATGCGGCCAAACAGGATATCGCCCAGCTGCTTCGGCGAACCGATGTTGAAGCGCTCGCCCGCCAGCTCGTACACCTTGGTTTCGATTTCGGCACCCGCCGCGGCAAACTCGTTCGACAGTTTTTTCAGCACAACGGGATCGATGACGATGCCGTTCATCTCCATCTCGGCCAGAACCGCAACCAGCGGCCGCTCCAGCGATTCATAGACAAACCGCTTGCCCATACGGCCAAGCCTGGGTTTCAGCATCTGCCACAGCCGCAGCGTCACATCGGCATCCTCAGCCGCATACTGCGTGGCGCGGTCGATGGCCACCCGGTCGAAGCTGATCGCCGACTTGCCGGTGCCCGCCACCTCCTTGAACGAGATCGGCTTGTGCCCGAGATGGCGTTCCGACAACTCGTCCATGCCGTGGCCGACATCGCCCGACTCCAGCACATAGGAAATCAGCATGGTGTCGTCGATCGGCGCAACGCTGATGCCGTAGCGCGCCAGCACTTCAATATCGTATTTGAGGTTCTGTCCGATCTTGAGAACGCTTTCGCTCTCCAGAAGCGGCTTCAACACCCGCAAAGCGTCGTCCAACTTGACCTGGCCCTCGACCGCCTCGCCACCAAACAAGCCAACACCTGCCGCCTTGTGGGCCAGCGGAATGTAACAGGCCTTGCCGGGTTCCGTGGCCAGCGACACACCCACCAGATTGGCCTGCATCGAATCAAGCGCGTCGGTTTCGGTATCGACGGCGATAAAGCCCTGCTCGAACCCCGCCGCCACATAGGCTTCTAGAGCCGCAAGCGTGGTGATGGTTTCATAATCGGCATGTTTAATTGGAATGGCGCGGAGTGCCGCATCCCCAGTATCGTCATCCCGGCGAAAGCCGGGACCCACATCGGCCACGGTTTCGCTTTGTGCCGCCGTGGGCCCCGGCTTTCGCCGGGGTGACGGATCAAGGGCAACGCCAGCTTCGCTTCCCTCCGGCGGCCAATGCTTCACCTCGACCGGCACGGGCTCGATAGCCGCCATGTCGGCCGACAATTCGCCCGCCACCTTCTTGGTGAAGCTCGTGAACTCCAGCGCCTTCAAAAACCCGATGAGCTGCGAGGCCTTCGGCGTGTCGACCGCGAAGGTCCCGACATCGTGGTCCACCGGAACATGGGCATCGAGCGTCACCAGCCGCTTGGAAATCCGCGCTTGCTCGGCGAATTCGATGAGGTTCTCGCGGCGCTTCTGCTGCTTGATCTCGGATGCCCTGGCCAGCAGGGTTTCAAGGTCGCCATACTCGTTGATGAGCAGCGCTCCGGTTTTCAAGCCAATGCCCGGAACCCCCGGCACATTGTCAACCGAATCGCCCGACAGCGCCTGCACCTCGATCACCTTGTCGGGTGTCACGCCGAATTTTTCCAGAACCTCGGCCTCGCCGATCTCCTTGTCCTTCATGGTGTCGTAAAGCGCCACACCGTTGCCCACCAGCTGCATCAGGTCCTTGTCGGAAGAAACGATGCGGCAGGTGGCGCCCGCCTCCACCGCCTGCCTGGCATAGGTGGCGATCAGGTCGTCGGCTTCGAAATTGTCCTGCTCGATGGCCGCCACGTTGAAGGCCCGCGTCGCCTGCTTGATCAGCCCGAACTGCGGGCGGAGATCGGCGGGCGGCTCCGGCCGCTGCGCCTTGTAGGCGGGATAGATGTCATTGCGGAACGTCTTCGACGACTTGTCGAAGATCACCGCGAGGTGTGTCGGCCTGTTGCCGGAATTGGTTTCCTTCAGAAGCTTCCACAACATGTTGCAGAAGCCCTGTACCGCACCCACCGGAAGCCCGTCGGATTTGCGCGTCAACGGCGGCAGTGCGTGATAGGCGCGGAAAATATAGCCCGATCCGTCGATCAGATAGAGATGGTCACCGGGCTTGAGGCTGTGTTTTGACATGGGCGGCACTATGCCACCCCGTGCTGTCCGATGCCAGCCTTGCCCATGCCGGCCGCCGGAACAGCAACGAGAACCGGGTGTTGCGCACCATCCAGAACAGGATGACCGGTGCAGCAACGCCTGCCGCTGTCACCACAGCCGAAACCGCTGACAGATTTTCGGCCAGTGGCGTTTTGAGCAGCACCGTGCGGGTTACCGCCATCGGCAGGAAAAACGCCAGATAGATGACAATGGAGTTCTCGCCGCAGTAACGCACCGCTTCGCCGAACCTGAACTTGGACAGCAGCACGCCGCTGCTGACCACGGCGGCGGCACCGATCAGCCCCAGGGCCAGGCTGATGCCCGGCAGATTGTGCCATCCTTGGGTAACGAACAGTGTGTTGAGGAACGCCCAGATCACCAGCCCGGCAATGATCACCGGCCACGGCTTTTCATTGACGCCCGCCGCCAAGGCGAAAACCCGCTCGGCCAGCCAGTAGCCCACGAAGAAATACACAAAGCGCGAGGCGAACTCGTCGATCAGCAGCCAGTGGGTTTCAATCGGCAGCGCCTCAAGCACAGCGCCGGCCGCAAACACCAGAAGCGGCGGCACATGGCGCGTCGCCTTCACCACCACGAAAAACACTGCCAGCAGATAAATGAACCACAAGGTGCCGAACGGCTCGATCAAACCCATCAGCCAGCCCTGGGCCACACCCAAAAGTCCGGCCTCCTGCCAGATGCCATAGCCCTTGAACCCAAACTGGATGGTCATCCACAGCACGTAGAAATAGGCGAAGTGCAGAACCTTGCCATCGAGATATTCGCGCCACGGCCGGTCAATGCGCGAAGCCAGAAACAGTCCGGAGATCAGAAAGAAGTCCGGCATGCGGAAGGGCCGCGCCCATTCCACGAAGGCACCCAGCGCTGAAACGTCTCCTGCCGCCTTTTCAACGCCCAGCGTCGAATGCATCATCACCACCAGAATGATGCAAATTCCCTTGGCATAATCGACCCAGTCGATGCGTGTCTTGGCGGCAGGCATGGCGGCTCCTGTCCCGTTTTGGGACGAATATCATCTTCTCCCGCCAGCCTTTCAAAACCTTTGCCAGGCCAGTGGAATAAGATCGATGGCCCGCACCTTGCCGAATCCGGCGAGCTTCACCGCCGCCTCTTCCGGGTCGACACCGATTGCCGTGCCGAGAAAGTTGATTTCAAGGCCTTCACGCATTGCCAGCGTAACACCGAGGAGGCCCCACGCCTGCAGCGTATAGCCGCTGCGGCTTGTCGCTGCGCCAATACGCAGTCCCGGTCCGAGATAATCCTTGCCCACCGCCACTGGCGGCAGCTCCACGGCAAACCCTTCGGTGTTGCGAACCACCCAGGCCACGAAAGAGTTCGAGTTGGGCCCCGGCCACACCGCGTAGTGTCCCCGCTGCTGATAGGGATAGCGCGCAATGGCAGCTTCGATCCGCGGAATGAGCCGTGCGGCTTCCGCGCCAGAGATCGTTGCAACGGCATAGGGCCGGTTGCCATACCACAGCGCATCGGGTGCAAAGCCGTCACGCCGAACGGGATTGCCCCAGCCGACAACGTCATAGCGCGTCCAGTTCCTGGCCCCGGCCGGCTTGACCACCAGTGACATGTGTTCGGCGAAGATCGATTTCCAGTTGCCGGTGCGCGCCGCCAGAACCATGACCTGCGCCTGCGGAATCGTGCTGGCCTCGGGCAGCAGGCCCGAAGACGACCAGTCCGCCGCCCGCCAGCTCTCGGGCCAACCGCGCAGGTATGCCGCGGCACTGCCCGCCGCAACCGGCAAGATCACCAGCCACAGAACAACATGTTTGAGAATTCGAAAAACCAGGCGCACCGCGAAAACTCGCCCCACCACTGTGTCGGAAGTGCGGCGCCGGTTGACAAGGGTCGCCATCCCACCGCACCATCGGCCATGGGCAACAGCGAAAACGGCGAACTCTATCATCCCAAGCTGATCGCCATGCTGGAGCGCGTCTGGGGCGAAGGCTGGCTATCGCCTGGCGGGCCGGAAGAAGTGGCGCGTCTGCTGCGCGGCATGGACATCAGCGGCAAGTCGGTTGTTGACATCGGCTGCGGCGCCGGCGGCGTCGACCTCTGCCTGGTGCAGCGACCATGGCGCCGGTTTCGTCACCGGCCTCGATGTCGAAGACACCGTGCTGAACCATGCCCGCGGCCTGGTCGCGAATGCCGGCCTTGGCAACCGCATCGGCATCATCAAGGTGGCGCCGGGCCCTCTGCCATTCCCGCCGGAAAGCTACGATATCGTCTTCTCCAAGGATTCGATCGTCCATATCCCCGACAAGCACGCCCTGATGCGCGACGTGTTCCGGGTGCTGAAACCCGGCGGCTGGTTTGTGGCGTCCGATTGGCTGATCGGTCACGACGGCGAGCCCTCGCCGCAAATGAAGGCCTATATCGCCAGTGAGGGCCTCGACTTCGGCATGGCCTCGCCCCGCCGTTATGCCGATGCCATGGCGGCGGCGGGCTTCAGCGACATATCGACCGAAAGCCGCAACGCCTGGTACCGCGAGCGGGCCCGTGAAGAACTCGCCAGCCTGAAGGGCAAGCTCTATTCCGAAGCCGTCGCAAAACTGGGCCGTGAATTCGTCGACCACAATATCGGCATCTGGTCCAACATGCTGCCGGTCCTCGTTTCAGGCGAACACTGCCCCACCCACTTGCGCGCCCGGAAACCCGCCAGGAAACCCGGTTGACCCCGCCATTGCGAACCACGCCCGCCCGGGTTATACGAACCCCGGCTCAGGCACCCGTAGCTCAGCTGGATAGAGCGCTGCCCTCCGAAGGCAGAGGTCACAGGTTCGAATCCTGTCGGGTGCGCCAATGATTTCAAATAGTTAGATGACTTTTTACTTTTGCAGCTTTAGGAAAAGTAAGCACATAGTAAGCACCGAACTTAGTCGCGTTTCCATTCCAGTAGAATATCGCTAGCCCTTCCGGTGTCCTTATCAGCGGCGACAAGCCTCTTAATTCTTGCTACTCTGAAAACTCGCCTCAAGGATTTGCGCTTCGGTCATCCCAAGTTTTGCTACAAGATGGAGAATTGACCTTTGGCCGTTGTCGTTTCTCTTGGATTTCTCGGTCTTCAAGTAATCCTCTAGCTCTTTCATTCTCGCATGCTTGTCCCACAAAAACTTAGCAAAGGCGAAAGTGGCTACGCCAGCGGTTAAGATTGCGGCTCAGTTCCCAGCAATCTCTAGGTAGTTGGAATATTGCATTCTAAATCGCCTCATACATCCCCAATATTGTCGTCAAAAACCCTCACCAGCGTCATCAACTTTTCAGTCACGCGCTGGACAATCGACTTTCGTTCCAGAATTTTGGCTTTTCGTTCAGGGCTTCGACGATTGTTTCACTCAGAGGCTCTTTGCCGGTGAAGTGATAGTTTTCGATCATGCTTTTGAGGGCTTCGGCTTTCAGCCCTTCGGTTTCGCAGATTTCCCGAATGGCCTTGGTCTTTTCTTCGGTCCAGAAGTCACTGAAGGCTTCGGAGACGGGTTGCCCGGCGGGAATGTTGGGCATGTTCTCTTTGATAAAGCGCTCGATCAATTCGCGCTTGCTGCGAAGTTTCACGTCGGAACCCAGCAAATCGAAAACCAGCTTGAGCTTCTGGTCGCGGGCTTCTTGGGTTTCAGGGTCTTGGCTGTTCTGGTCTTGGGCAATCTGGTTCAGCAGCGCCAGAATGTAAGCCACGTTGATTTCATCGCGCTGGATCAGTTCCAGCTCAAAATCAACTTCATCGATGATTGAAACTGCGGTCTTCGCCTTCTGCTTTCAGCTTGGTGCGATCTTTTAGGTCCAGATACTTGCTTTTGAAGTCGTCAAAGGTCTGCTGGTCCATATAGAGGTCATCCCAGCTGAACTCTGAAAAGCCTTGCAGCACGTTGAGAATGCGGATCAACCGTCGGAACGCCATGACGAAAGCCAGCAACATGTTTTCGTCTTGAATGGCATCCACCGCTTTGGGCGCTGGTGCGATCTGCAACAGCTCTTTCACCGCAAGATTGAACTTATCGACGTGCTCCTTGTAGGGGGCCACCAGAATTGTTTCGATGGCTTCCTTGTTTGAAAACAGCGTGATGGCTTCGTCGGTCTTGGCTTTGAGGTTGCGGAAGCAGACAATGTTGCCGTGCGACTTCTTTTCGCCCAGCGTGCGGTTGGTGCGCGAAAAGGCTTGGATCAAGCCGTGATATTTCAGGTTCTTGTCCACATAGAGCGTGTTGAGCCGCTTCACGTCAAAGCCAGTCAGGAACATGTTGACGACAAGCAGAATGTCCAGCCGGTCTTTGTCTTGCGCGTCTTTCGTGTCGCGGTCTTTTAGGCGTTTGCTCAAGTGGTTGTGATAGGTGCGAAACTCGCCTGACGTGTTGGTGGTCTGATACATCGCATTGTAGTCGGCAATGTATTGATCCAGCTTGTCGCGCTTGTGCCCGTCCACTGGCTTCTCTGAGAGATCAATATCAGGATCACCAATCAAGCCGTCGGCATCTTCGTCCTCTTCATTGGCGGCATAGGTGAAGATCGTGGCAATGCGCAGATCATGTTCACCCGCATCGCGCTTGCGCTTGAAGGTGTCATAATATTCGATCAGCGCATCCACCGAACTCACACACAGCATGGCGCTGAAATGGCGCTTGCTGGGTTTTGCGTGTCGTGGTTCTTGATAATCCAATCGACAATGTTCTCAATCCGGTCTGGATTTTCGAAGAACTCTTTGATGTTGATTGCGGCAACTTCTTCGTCGATCAAGCTGCCGTCTTTGCGTTTCAGCTTGCCCCAATACTCAATGGAAAAGCGCAACACGTTTTCGTCGCTGATTGCATCGGTGATCACATATTTGTGCAGGCATTCGGCGAACAGGTCTTTGGTGGTTTTGTTGCCCACTTTGTTTTCGGCAAAGATCGGCGTGCCGGTGAAGCCGAACATTTGCGCTTTGGTGAAAAAGCCGACGATCTTTCGGTGCGTTTCGCCAAATTGCGAACGGTGGCATTCGTCGAAAATGAACACCACGCGCTGGTCTTTCACCTTCAGCAAGGCTTCGTCATACTTGGCCTTGGTCATTCGCCGTGTTCAGCTTTTGAATTGTGGTGACGATCAGCTTGGTGTCGCCGCTCAATTGCGCCACCAGCGCCTTGGTGTTGTCGGTGCCATCAACCGAGCCATCGGAGAAATGGTTGAACTCCTTGGTGGTCTGATAATCGAGATCAGCGCGATCCACCACGAACACCACTTTTTCAACTTTGGGATTGTCGATCAGCACTTGCGCGGCTTTGAAGCTGGTGAGCGTTTTGCCGGAACCTGTGGTGTGCCAGATATAGCCATTGTTGCGGCCCGCCATCACGCGCTTGGCAATGGCCTCCACCGCGTAATATTGATAGGGGCGCAACACCATCAACACCTTGTTGCTTTCATGCAGCACGATGTATTTGGCGATCATCTTGGAGATGTGGCACTTCTCCAGAAACACGTCGGCAAAGGCATCCAGCTGGGTGATCAGCGTGTTGTCTTCCTTGGCCCAATAGAAGGTCTGCTTGAAATCCTGGTCGCGGTTGTTGGCGTAATATTTGGTGTTCACGCCATTGGAGATCACGAAAATCTGAATGTATTGAAACAGCGCACTATCAGCCCAAAAGCTGTGGCGCTGATAGCGGTTGATTTGGTTGAACGCCTCTTTCAGCTCCAGCCCGCGCCGCTTCAATTCAATCTGCACAAGCGGCAAGCCATTGATCAGAAGGTCACGTCATAGCGGGTTTTGTGGTGGCCCGTGACCGTGACTTGGGTAGTCACTTGATAGTGGTTTTGGCACCATTCTGTGGTGTTGAACAAATTGAGGTAAAGCGGTGTGCCATCATCCCGCGCCACCAGAATTTTGGGTTCGCGCAGTGTCTTGGCCTTTTCAAACACATTGCCCTTGTCGAGCAAGTTCAGCACGCGGGCAAATTCAGTGTCAGAAAGTGCAATGCCATTGTGCAGGTTCAATTGCGAACGCAAATTTGCGTGCAGCGCTTTCATATCGGGCAAGGTGACAGGTTCAAAGCCAAGCCCGTGAAGCCGCTTCACCAAATCCGATTCAAGTTGTGCCTCGGTTTGGGGTTGCACCATCATACAAACATCTGCTGAAGCAGACCCTTCTTGAAGGTTTCCATGTGCGTCACTTGCGCAGCGACCAATTGAATTTTTGCATCTATGGCAGAAAGAGTGTCTGCGATTTTTTGTTGCTCGTCAGGGTGGGGAACTGGAACGGTGAGTTTAAAGAATGAATCCTTGTTTACATTCAACAATCCGTTCATTCGCGCTCCGCTTGAAATGAGTGTTCTTAGGCCCTTATCCAAATAGTGACCTTGGAACAGCTTTCCGAAAAATGCGGCCGCCATCTTTTTGTCGCGGAGCCTGAAACTTATGAAAACATTAGGAACGGCGATTGTCGATCCAGTCTGATTTTCATAGATACAGCCATACTTGTAAGAAATTGAATTGCCCTTGTTGTATGAGAAGTCACCTACCTTTAGCGCAGTGTAACGTTCGTTTTGTTGACCTGAAATGTCTTTCCCGAAGCGTTCTTCCTGCGAAACAAAACCTTGCCCAGCTGATATGCTGAAAGTTTGTAACTCTTTATCCCCAACTCGATCTTTGATCTCCGTAAATACCTCTCCCAACTTCTTCGCCTCCCAATCCGGAAAGGCGGTGCCGTCTGGTTTACTGAAGCGCAGGCGTTGCGAGAACAGGGCTTGCATCAGCCCGCGCTTGTAGGTTTCCAGCCCCGAAACCTTAGTCCGCAAAGCCACAGTCTTGGCATCCACCACCCCCAAAAACGCCGCGATTTTCTTTTGTTCGGGGAGAGAAGGTAAATTGATCGGAGTTCTCGATAAAATCTGTTGTGAAATGTTCGCTTGCGCCTCAGCCAATCCAGACTTTCGAGCGGAATAGTAATTCTGAATGTGAGTTGTTCCAAGTAATCGAGCTATAAAATCTCCGTCAACTTGCTTGCTTGTCCGCGCCCGCATCAACTTATCGGAAATCATCAATTTTGGCCGCGTATTATTGACAAATGCGACAACGGCTACACGGCTTATTGGACCAGCTCGCGTAATCAAAATGTCACCTTTGGTAACCAATAAATTTGTGCGAGGCTCTTGTTTTCTTGGCAGAGCCTTGTTCTGACTATCGTCATAGCCATCCCAAGTCACGGCAGTTGTTTTTAAAACACCCCACTCGTCTTTGTTCGCTGGTCTTTCCAAACAGAGAGGACTCTCAACCCGCGTCAATCGACAGCACGATTTCACCCAGATGCTTCGCTTCCCACTTACCTTCAAATCCCGGAAACCGCAGATGCTTTTGCCTTGCTTTTGGCATCGAAAAGGAAACGCGATGCTCCTTTATGATTTTCTGAAAACCCGCATCGGCTTGCGTTAGATCGACAATATCAACACGAAACGACAACGGTGCATCGTCAAAGTCAGCCTTCAAAGCATAGATTTCTGATCCAGAGAGAGCAGTTTTACTTTCTATTGCAAGGTCAAGGTCAGAATTAAATCGCGCTGTTCCTTTCGCGCGGCTGCCAAACACCCAAACGATTGAGTCAGGTGGAAGTAGCCTGTCAAGTATGTCGCGTATGACGGTGTACTCAGCCGTCGTAATATCAAAATCAAGTTTCATAAATTTTGCTTAAAGCGCCTGCCAGATAGTTTGCTTCGGTATAGAAAGCTGGAATCTTTGCGATGATTTCGAGGGCACGTTCAAGATTGTAGCCGTGGGAGGTTGCTGCGCGATCATCGCGAAATTCCCACCATCTCTCCCAGCTATTTTGTAAAATGCCCACATCATAGGCCCGCCTAATGCGCTCTTGGATGGTCATGGCCTCGATACCTGAGGGATCATCCTCAGTTAGTTTCAGGTGGCGTTTGATCATCTTGGTTGCCAAGTCGTAGCAATATTCAAAGCGTTGAATGCAAGCATCACGCACAAACTCGTTTGAATTGTCGCGGTCAAACTCATCCAACGCGCGCTTCAGCGTTACCACCGCGCGGGAAAATACTTGAATGTCCAAGGTGTCTTCTGTCATGGTTTGAACCTCATAGCGGAGCCTCAATGCCCAACTCTTTGCAGAAGGCGGCAATCTGCGCATCCAGCGCCGCCATGCCTGCTTCATTGGCTTTCAGTTCCCGCGCCACTTGGCCAAATCAATTTGCGCTTCGGCTTCAAACGTATCGACATAACGCGGAATGTTGAGGTTATAGTCATTCTCGGCCACTTCGCTCAATTTGGCCTTCACGGCAAAGCGCGGTTCTTCCGTGCGGGTGCGATAGGCCACAACAATCCTGTCGATATGTTCCGGCAGCAGCACATTCTGGTTCTTGGCTTTTTCAAAGCAGGTTGAGGCATCCACAAACAGAATATCATTCGGGTGTTCACGGCATTTTTTGAGCACCAGAATGCAGGTGGGAATGGACGTGCCGTAAAAAATATTGGCGGGAAGGCCAATCACCGCATCCAGCCAATTGCGCTCCTTGATGATGTATTCGCGGATATGCCCTTCCGCCCCGCCGCGAAACAACACGCCATGCGGCAAGATCACCGCCATGGTGCCGTTATCATCCAGCTGGTGCAGCATGTGTTGCACAAAGGCAAAATCAGCCTTTGAAGCGGGGGCCAGCCTGCCATATTGGCCATAACGATCATCATTCAGCAGCAGCGGATTGGCCGACCATTGCGCCGAAAATGGCGGGTTGGCCACCACGGCTTCAAAGCTTCTGCCCAAGTGCTGGGGGTGTTCCAGCGTGTCTTCCTGTTTCAGGTCAAAATTGCGGTAATGCACGCCATGCAAAATCATGTTCATGCGGGCAAGATTGTAAGTCGTGCGGTTCATTTCCTGCCCGAAGAACTCTCCAACCTCAGCCTCTTTCGCCACGCGCAACAGCAATGAACCTGATCCACATGTGGGATCATAGACGTTTTTCAGCCGCGTTTTTCCGGTGGTGACAATGCGGGCCAGAATGGTGGAGACTTCTTGCGGGGTGTAAAACTCACCCGCCTTCTTGCCAGCGCCACTGGCAAATTTGCCGATCAGATATTCATAGGCATCGCCCAGAACATCGCTGTCAACCTTTTCCAATTCGAAGTCGATTTCATCCAAGTGGGTGAGCACCTTGGCGATCAACTCATTCTTGGCGGCTTCGGTGCGGCCCAGCTTGTTTGAGGTGAGGTCCATATCGGAAAACAGATCGTCGAAATCATCTTCCGACTCTGTGCCCATGGTGGAGCGTTCGATATTGCTGAGAATGCGGCCCAAGGTCTTCAATGATGAATTGGCCCTTGATGCTGCCGCGCTTGGCCAGCGACGCTGAACAGTTCTGAAGGCTTCAGGAAATAACCCAGCGCACCCAAGGCGGCATCTGAAACCGCTTCCAGATAGGCTTTGCCATCCTTGGACTTTTCATCAATGTCCATGAAATCAATGCCGTCCTGCTTCAACACGCCATTGGCATAGAGGTGCAGGCGTTCGGACAGGTATTTGTAGAAAATGAAGCCCAGAATATAATCGCGAAATTCATCGGCATTCATCTTGCCGCGCAAGGTGTCAGCAATGGCCCAAAGCTTTTGTTCAAGCTTCCGCTTCTGTTCGTCGGTCACGCCTTGAAGTCTCCCCAGCCCCGTTTGAGTCGCTAGTGTTAACCCATTGAATCCGTTTATGCACCTAGCTTGGTCAAAGCCCAATGCTTTGCAGCACAGCTTCCTTGGTCGAGCTGTGGTGGTGGTTTGGTCGCGCTGGAGGGAAGTCTTCAATCAGGCCTTCTGTTCTTCCTATGCGCAAAGTGCCGTAACTTGTGAGCGTTGTGAGCAAGCCTTCATGGCCCAAGTTTTGGCTCCAGGCTTTAAACTGCGCATGGTCAATTTGCGCTGGTAGCATCTCGCAACAATCATGTGCCGGAAAGTGTGCGGTGAATAATAGGGCAAGCCAGCGGCTTGGAATGCGGCCTTGAAAATTCCCGGACGGGGGTGGCGTTGGCCCAAAACTCCCGCGAAAGACCATCGGCCATGAAGCAATTGTTCTCGTCCAATGCCATCGCCGTTTTGGGGAAAAGTGGATCATCATTGCCAAAGAGAATTCGGTCTTGAGAGTACTGAACCCAGTCCAGGAAGATGGCTTTCAGACCGTCATCCACCGGCAAGAGGTAAGTGCACAAATCCGCTTGCTGAACTTGGTTTTCACCTCGTTGGGGTTCTGGATGACCAGATTTCGGCTGGGTCAAAGTGCTTGAGGCGGAGGGTTACCGCCGCACCATCGCGGGTGCCGGTGATGGCAATGAAAGCCACCAGCGCCCGGTTTCGCTTTTCGATAGCGGTGTCGGCTGGCATGGTTTCAACGACGTGCAAGACCTGCTCCAGCGTCGGCGATGGCCCGGTCCGCCGGTGCCTTGGCCGCGCGAACATCCTTTTCCGAAAGGCTCAGGAACTCAATGTCATTGAGTCTTGATCTTTGACTTGTAGCCGGGTTCCAGCGCCAGCCAGCCAAAGAACCGTTTCAGAGTCACGTCACAGTGGAAAGTATTGTGGCCTTGGCCAAATTTTGGTCTGCCAAGTCGTCCTTGAAGCCTTGGCCTTTGTTGATTGAAGTGCCGAAATCGTCGCATGTCGGTGAAAGTCTCATAGCGCTGGATCGACTTTTCGATCTGCCGGATCGTCTGTTCAGCCTTGCCATTGGCATGCTTAGAGATATCGGCATATTTGCCGCTTCAGGCGTTCGTTTTTGGGGTTGCGAGGGATCATTCAGTTGTTTCCTTTTCCAAGTGTTGATTTACGGCAGGGTTCTCACACCCTGCTAGGTTCACTTGGGCTGGCGTTTTCAAACCGAAGGCGGCTTCGAATTTCTGGCAGTTTGGCCAGCGATCCACCCTTGTTCATTTTGGCATCGCAGGTGCCACACAGGGCGCGAATGGCGACGGTTTTGGCGTTGCGCGGCATGATCACCACCGAGCCCGGTTTTGGCCTTCCTGGGCAGCCTGCAACGGCAGCAATAGAGTTCATCTGGCTGGCACTGTCTGCTTGCGGGAAGTCGGCGCTGGGCAATGAGCCAAGACTTCAATCCATCACCGGGAATGAGGATTGGCCTTCGCCTTCCAGAACGCTGGCAAGCCAAGCCGAAGCCAAGCCCTGACTGTGCCCAACTGAACCCCCAGCAGGTCGGCGCACTTCAGCAATGGTGTAGCACTTGGCTGCAGCCGAATTTTCCGAAGGTCTTGCCCGCGCTTTGCGTTTCGCATGTGCGGCAACCTCAACCGGACTTTACGCCATATTCGGACGTGGACTTGAAGCGATGAGCTTCAATCCAAGCCTCAAGATCATCAAGGCGATAGACAACGCGCCGCCCCAGTTTGGCATAGGTCGGCCCATTGCCAGTAAGCCGCAGCTTGGCCAGCGTGCTGGTTGAAAGCCCAGTCCAGTCGGCGGCCTTTTGGGCATCAAGAAGGAGAAGTCTTGGTGTTCATCAGTCCATCACCAAGAATCAACCGGACAACCCCGGCAGGTGAATGATGAATGCTTCAGATCGATTGCTTGTCTCAAATCGAGAATCGGTCAGAAAATCAAAATTGTAAGACAGAAAGGCTGTAAGCGGATTTCTGTCATTCCCAAATCAGGGAGTCGAAATAGGGCTTCAGTTTTTCGCCAATTGCGGCACGACTGACGTCCCTGTCGAATATCTTTTTGAACCAAACTTGCAATTGCACAATCGCTGCCTCTTTTTTCTGAGGCATTTCATTGTCTCTGAACATGCGTGCGACTTCAACGTGAAACTCTGTCCATGGCAAGGCTGGGCGGCCAATAGATGCAGAATGGCTCTTTCCAGAAGCAACAGCTGAATAGAGACCAACGCATAGCTTGCACCGATGACGGACACACTTTTATTTTCCAGTAGAACCTCAGGAGGAAAAACTCTCAGCATTTCCTCGACACTAAGGTGTATCCAGAAATAGGACTGACTGTTCCCATAGATAGCGCTGTCATCCCAGCTTATTGTTTCAAAAATCCAAGCTTCTTTTGGAACTTCCACCACGTCGAGCTGGGATAGCCAACGGTCTGGATCGTCAAGTATTTCTTGTTTCGATTTTTCGTGTGGGCCGGGCAGATGTCTGCCATGCGCAACAAGTTCACCACGGCGAAGCTTCAAGCAAAGCTCCATTTGAAATTGATCTAGATAGTCTTCAAAACCAACCCGCCAAGGATCAACTTCAAGATAATAATTTACAGCAGCTCTACGTTCCTCTGTAAAATCTGCAAGCCACTTGGAATCGGGCGGCTGCCCCACGTCAAGCGAAAGCATCTTATCATAATCGTCCAAATCCATGAAAAATTTGCCGTCAAGCCTCGCTTTCATGCGAGGGTCTCGTGTCAAGTGCGCGTATTGACATTCTCTGTCATGAAGTACAGGTGGCTCGTAAATCGGCGCGGCAAAGCTATCAAGACTGTCTTCAGAAAAACGCGAGTCATTACCGTTATCGTCGTAAACAATTTCCGGAATGCGCCCAAATGCTCTCCAATATAGGACTTCCAACAAATAGCACTTTGAAGGAAGATCGACTTGTTTGAGAATTGTGTAATTGATCATCGGTATGCATTGTTGAGCAAATATTGCATCTCGTCAAAGTGCCGTCTTGTGTCCGGTCTTTACCTGTTAGCGTCAGCAAACGAAATCAACCGCTTAGGCCAACGTTGCCGCCATTCCTTTTATCTTGCAGTCGCTCAATTTTTGGCTTTCCGCGAGAATGGCACCACTGTTTGCTCATCTCCAAAGCAGAGACGCCGCAATCTGATTTCCAACGGCATCACTTGCAGCCCGCAAAGGATCATCACTCAAATGGGCATAGCGCTGGGTTGTCGCACTGTGCGCATGGCCCAGCAGCGCCCCAATGATCGGCAAGCTGGCACCGCCTGAAACCGCAATACTGGCAAAGCTATGCCGCAAGATCGTGAAGCCTGACGTCATTCAATCCGGCCACTGATCTGATACGCTTCCAGACCTTCGGCGTTCCCTCATAATACCGTTCACCACGATAGGCTGGAAACACATGCTCGTTTCCTGCAAGCCGCTGTTGTTCGTTCAAGATTTGCAAGGCTCCGGCATTGAGTGGGATTGCCTTTTGCCCGGTCTTGGAATCTGCAAGTTTCAAATAGCCAGACGCAAAATCCATTTCTGACCATTTCAGTGCTTCGATTTCGCCCTTTCGCGCACCCGTGAAAACCAGAAGCTTGAGAATGGCCAGCGCTGAGGGGTTTTCGCCATCCACTTCAGCTTTCCGCAATGCTTTTCCCAGCGCCACAAGTTCTTGCTGGCTGAGATAGCGATTGCCCTTCTTGTCGGCAAAGCGTTTCACGCCGACAACCGGACTCATTTCAATCATGCCGCAATCAGCAGCATAGGCGAAGATACCGCCCAAAAGCCCTACGGTTCGCGTTGCAGTACCTTGGCCACCTTTGACGATGGCGCGGCCCCGTTTGCCAGTTTTGACGTCGGTGGCGGTCTTGCCTTGGGCAATGTCTTGCAAAAACTTCTTCACGTCGGCTCTGGTAACGTCCTGAACCTTTTTGCGGCCTATCATTGGCTTGATGTGGCGTTCAATCCGGCCCTTGTCGGTGGCTAAGGTGCTGGCCTTCTTGGTTCCACAACCGTGAAGCAAATATTGATCGCACAACTCAGCCACCGAAAGCCGCTTCTTGAGGTCTTGCTTCTCCAGCGCTGGGTCTTCACCATTGGCAGCCCGCCCAAGGATTTGCTTGGCCTCAGAACGCGCCATTTCAACCGTCCAAGGCGATCCATGCTGGCCAATGGTCAAACGCCTGTCATCACCTGAACGGCCTCCAGCGGTCCTGTATTGGCAGACATAGCTCTTGCGCCCGCCCTTCGAGACTTTCAGCCCAAAGCCCTTGAGTTCGCTATCCCACAGAAACCTATCAGCGGCTTCTGGATTGGCGTTGTCCACGGCGGTCTTGGTGAGCTTGACACTTGGCATGGGAAACCTCAAATCGGTGCTTACTGGCTTTCAAAAAGTAAGCACATAGTAAGCACCGCGAAGGGAATTGCAAGGTATCTCTGGGAATGCCAATGCAAAATAAGTGCATATTTAAAGGGTTTTTGGAATATCCGGGAAAGCGCTGGAAAGCCCTAAACCCCTTATCCTTAGCCCTCCGAAGGCAGAGGTCACAGGTTCGAATCCTGTCGGGTGCGCCAATGATTTCAAATAGTTAGATGAATTTCTTAAGCGCTGATCGGGCGTAATTCCGGATAATTTCCGGATAATTCGTTCACGTGCAGTTCCGGGAATGGCCATGAACTGTACTGATGTGTGTCGCCACAGTCGAAACAGACCTACCAACGATATCTTCATGGTGGATGTTCAATATCGAAAGCGTGTCACTCTAGGCCACACTTGACAATTCGATAGATACATATATTTAGTAGACCGACATATTTATTATACTGTTGGGTCAAGGTGGCAAAAGCAAGCAAGAAACATAAGTGGGGCGTCGAAAGGCGGCTGGAGTTCATTGAGCTTCAGTTGTTCTGGGAGGGCAGTCTCAATCGAGCTGACTTGATCAATGAATTCGGCTTGTCAGTGCCTCAAGCGTCAAAAGACTTGAGCCTCTATCAAGAGCAAGCACCAAAAAATCTAAGTTACGACAAGAGCCTCAAAAAGTATTTCGCATCGAAGTCTTTCAAGCCGCAATTTTGTGAATTGGATGGTGACAAATATCTTCAGTCAATCGTCTCGGACAACTTAGTCAAAACCTTTTCAATTGATGCTCTACCAATACCCCATCGAACAATCTCGGTTGATGTTTTGCGTTCTCTGCTGCTGGCAATTCGATCCCACCAGGCTATCGAGATACTCTACCAATCTATGAGCAATGTGAGTACCGAACCTACTTGGCGTAAGATGTCACCGCATTCGATAGGTACTGATGGGCTGAGATGGCACGTGAGGGCGTATTGCCACATCGATAACAAGTACAAGGACTTTATCATCTCAAGGTGCAGCGAGACACGTTCTGTCGCTGATGCCGACTTGCAAGTGCCTGCTGATAGGCTGTGGAACGAGGTAATTGATGTAGAACTAATACCAAATCCTCATCTCAATGACAGTCAGAAGGCCGTGATTGCATCAGACTTTGGAATGGAATTGGGGCAAACCTCGGTGCAAATTCGCAAAGCGATGCTCTACTACTTTTGGAAGCGACTGCGCTTAGATATCGCAGAAAAAGTAGACAGTCCAAGTGAGGCACCTGTTGTCATCAAGAATAGAGCCGAATTTGAAACGGCTTTAAGTGAGGCAATGCGATGAATGCATCATGCTTCAACTTCCTGGAGGCAAGTCGACCAGAGCTGTTTGGACTGGCTGCTATGGCTGAATTGTATGTCTACTCCGATCCAGCTAGTGCAGCGATCAAGCTCAGAACATTTTCGGAATCTCTTGTAAAAAGCATATATGCGGCTTCGAAACTACCTGCCGCGTTCCGCGCCACGTTTGTTGATCTGTTAGAAAACAGCGCATTTCAGTCGATCACTCCAACTGTCATTCGTGACAAACTTCATGCGATACGGCGGGAAGGGAACAAAGCAGCACATGGTGACACGATCACCGCGCAGACCGTCGTTTGGATACTGAGGGAAGCGCACGATCTAGCGCGCTGGACGGTAGTCAATTTTGAAAGAGCTGATCCCGCGCAGCTTCCTGTGTTTGAAGCTCCTAAGCCTTCTCAGGAAAACAAATCGCAAACAAGAAAGTCCCTGGAGAAACTTGCAAACCAAGAAGCCCAAATGGCCTCTTTGCTCGAGGAACTTGAAAAAGCACGTGAAAAGATATCAGTCTCCGAGGAGCGGATAACTGAGCTAGAACTGAAAGCCTTAGGTGTATCTGCATCCACCGCAGCTGACATTCTTGGATTTGACGAGGTCGCAACACGGAAGCACATCATCGACCACATGATTGCCTCAGCTGGTTGGAATGTTGCGGAAGCAGCGAAGTCCACCTCGGAGGTCGTCAAGGAATTTGAAGTTGATGGACAGCCGACAACTAGCGGCAAAGGGTTCGTGGACTATGTGCTTTTCGATTCAGATGGCACCGCCCTTGCCGTGATTGAGGCCAAAAAAACGGCAATTGACCCTGAAAATGGCCGGCAGCAGGCCAAGCTCTATGCCGACGCCATCGATCGCAAATCGGGGCAAAGGCCTGCAATCTTCTATACAAACGGCTATGATTTGTGGTTCTGGGACGATGCCGGTGGCTACCCTCCCAGGAAAATCTACGGGTATTACTCAAAGGATAGCCTTCAGTACCTCGTCAAGTTTCAGCGAAACAACCGGACAGATCTTTCTAAGGCTGTTCCTGCCGAACATATCGTCAATCGCCTCTATCAAATCGAAGCAATCAAGCGTGTCACAGAACGTTTTTCAGACAGACACCGCAAGGCATTGCTTGTGCAAGCAACGGGCACGGGAAAGACCCGCGTCGCAATTGCTCTCGCTGAACTCCTTATTCGAGCTGGTTGGGCGAAGCGCGTACTGTTTCTGTGTGACCGCAAAGAACTCAGAAAACAGGCAAAGAATGCGTTCACAAACTATTTGGGTACTGAGCCGATCCGAGTCGTGAACTCTAAAGCCAGCGGAAGTGCTTCGGAAAGAATATTTGTCTCAACATACCCTGCGATGTTGGGGGTTTATCAGTCTTTCGATGTAGGATTTTTCGATCTGATCATTGCGGATGAATCACATCGTAGTATCTACAATGTGTATGGTGAGCTGTTTCAATACTTTGATTGCTTGCAAGTGGGCCTCACTGCCACTCCTGTGAGCTTCGTGACGCGAAATACGTTTGGCCTCTTCAATTGTGAGGGCGGTAATCCGACGTTCGCTTATGATCTTGAGCAGGCTGTAGGGGACAAATATCTCTCCCCGTTTGAGGTGATTGAGCATACAACCCAGTTTCTGCGTGAAGGCATAAGGCTGGAAGGTCTGACAGCCGGACAAATCAAGGAACTCGAAGATCAAGGAGAAGATCCTAGCGACTATGACTTCTCATCTGAACAGATCGACAAGGCCGTCTACAATCGCGACACCAATCGAGAAATCTTGCGAAATCTTATGGAGGGTGGCCTGCGCGCTGCCGACGGTCAGACACTTGGCAAGACAATCGTTTTTGCGCGCAATCATTCCCACGCGCTTCTCATGTGCCGACTCTTTGACGAGATGTATCCTCAGTATGGTGGAAAGTTCTGCCAGGTGATCGACAACTATGATCCGCGAGCAGAACAACTCATTGACGACTTCAAAGGCGGCGAAGAAAGCAAGAATGATCTGCTGACAATCGCAATCTCGGTCGACATGCTGGACACAGGAATCGATGTTCCTGAGATCTTGAATCTTGTTTTCGCAAAGCCAGTCCGCTCGCCTGTCAAATTTTGGCAAATGGTCGGACGTGGAACACGGCTTTGCCCCAACCTGCTGGGACCGGGCAAAGACAAAACTATCTTTCGGATATTTGACCATTGGGGCAACTTCCAGCGGTTTGAGGAAGGTTACACGCCAGTTGAACCGCAACAATCGAAGTCTCTGCTGCAGAAGCTTTTCGAAGAACGAGTCACACTCGCTGAAAATGCGTTGCAGAAGAGCGAAGTTGCGGTGTTTGACTTCTGTCATCAAACTAATTGCCGCCGACATTCAGGCGTTACCGGAGGAGTCGGTCTCTGTCCGTGAAAAATGGCGTGAGAAGCGCTCGGTAGGAAATATCGAAAATCTGAAACTGTTTTCGCCCGGAACCGTTGCGGTTTTACGCCAAACTATTGCACCTCTCATGCAATGGCGGGATGTGCGAGGGAAGAGCGAAGCATACAATTTTGATCTTCTAATTTCTAAAGTGCAGAATGCCGCTCTTCAACAATCTTCTGAAGTTGCAGACTTGAAGATCGATGTCCTTGAGAAGCTTGCGACTCTCCAGATGCATCACAACCCCGTTCGGGAACGAGCAGAGGTGATCAAGCGCATCAAGTCAGACGCATTCTGGGAGAGTCCGACATTCTCAGACCTTGAGGCCGTCCGGCAACCCCTCCGTGAAATCATGCAGTATCGAGATGCCCGCGTAAGCGGTTTGCCTGGCCCCAAAGTCGTCGACGTCACTGAGGACTTGGGTCTTGTGCAAACAAACCGCAGAAGTACAAGTCTCAAAACAGTTGATATGAAGGCTTATGAACTCATGGTCGAAGCCGAGTTGAGAAAGCACTTTGAGACTGATCCCACTCTGCAGAAGATTCGCCATGGAGAACCAGTGGACCGCAACGACCTGAATGCGATCATCTCACTGGTCCTTACTCAGAATCCGACAATCAGCCGTGAAGCCCTTGAAGAGTTTTTCGCCTCGACGACCTATCCCCTTGATATTACCATCCGGGCCATGGTTGGCCTCGATGAAGAACTTGTGAAGGGTCGCTTTTCGGCATTCGCGCTCAAGCATCCCGAACTCAGCGCAAAGCAAACTCGGTTTCTGGCCTTGCTGCAGAACCACATCATTAAGTTTGGCTTTATCACCATCGACAAGCTTTATGATCAGCCATTCACCGTTGTGGACGCTGACGGGGGTAATCCCCCCGATTTTGGAGGGAGTTTGGAAGTAGAATTTTCTCGGCATTTTGAGCGAGGAGATTCGGATGAAGAAGAGCAGATTTACGGACCCGCAGATCATGTCTGTGCTGAAGCAGGCGGAGGGCGGCATGGCTGTTCCTGAGCTTTGCCGGGAACACGGCATATCGGCAGCGACGTTTTACAAGTGGCGGGCGAAGTTCGGCGGCATGGATGCGTCCATGATGGCCGAGATGAAGTCCATCAGGACGAGAACCGGCGACTGAAGAAGATGTTCGCCGAGCTGTCGATGCAGAATGAGCTTCTGAAGGAGGCTCTCGGAAAAAAATAACCCGGCCAGGCAAGCGTCGAGAACTGGCCGGGGACGCTGTGACGCAGAAAGGTGTGAGCATTGCACTTGCTTGCCGGACCTTCGAAGTCAGCGAGCGCTGCTACCGCTATGAACCCAAACTGAAGCCTGAGAACGAGCGGATCGCCGACCTGCTCATAGGCCTCACGCAAGCCCATCGGACATGGGGATTTGGACTGTGCTTTCTGCATCTCAGGAATGTCAAAGGCCATGGCTGGAACCACAAGCGGGTGTACCGGATCTACCGCGATCTGGAGCTCAATTTGCGGATCAAGCCGAAGAAACGGCTGAGGCGCGAGAAGCCCGAAGAACTGGCGGTTCCGGAGCAACCGAATGTCATGTGGTCCATGGACTTCATGGCCGACAGGCTCGACGACACCCGGGCCTTCCGGCTGCTCAATGTGCTCGACGACTACAACCGCGAAGGGCTTGGCATCGAGGCCGACTTCTCGCTGCCGGCCGAGCGGGTGGTCCGCTCGCTCGACCAGATCATCGAATGGCGGGGAAAGCCCCTGGCGATCAGGGTGGACAACGGTCCGGAGTATGTCAGCTGAATGCTGCTCACCTGGGCCGAAACACGGGCATTGCGATCTGCCACATCGAACCCGGCAAGCCGCAGCAGAACGCCTACATCGAACGCTACAACAGAACAGTGCGGCACGAATGGCTCGGCCAGTATCTGTTCGCAGACATCAAGGAGGTGCAGGACACGGCAACAGAGTGGCTCTGGACTTACAACAATGAACGCCCCAACATGGGCTTGGGCGGCATCACACCCGCCCAGAAACTGAAACGAAAGACAAATGGCCGCGTGAGTTCTACGCCAAACCCCCTCCAAAATCGGGGGGATTACCACTGCATATTTGGAAAGATTAAAGTCCTTGAAAAAGAACTGCGAAAGGGCTGCCTATGCAACAGTTCCTCTGTCGAAGTATTTCGCGGGCAAAAATCTCGCCGAAGCGCTGCACTTTGCGAAGGCTATCATCAGTGGCGAAGAGTTTCAGCAAGTACAGTGCGACGTGATCTGGGTGTGTTGCAAAGCGCCATAAAGAGTGCTTTGCAGTCGCGAACTGATTGCCAGGCACATCGTCATTTCAAGGCCGCCAAAGTTGCCAGCACGGGAACGTGGCTCACGCGAAGTGAAGCCGCCACGCTGCTTGCAGCAGCATTGGGATTTGAACCCGTTCTCTACGATATGGCGACCAGAGCTCCGCTGAAATGGAAACGTGTGGTCAAGCCACAGTATCATCTGGCGCTGTTCATTCTCATTGGCATTTACACAGGTAGGCGCAAAGAAGCGATACTTTCATTGCGTTGGCCCAAGAGTTGATCTCTTGAGGCGGAAAATTGATTTTCGTCGAGATGGAATTTCTGAAACTAAGAAAAAGAGGGGACAATGCGCCATACCTCCCCGCCTGCTGCTTCATCTCCGGAGAGCCAAAAAACTTGAGTTTGATATTGGAAATGTCATTCAGTGGGAGGGCAAACCTGTCGCTGATATCAAGACATCTTTCAACAATGCAGTTGATCGGGCCTATCTTGATAAAGTGTCACCCCACACATTGAAACACACAGCGGCCACCTGGCTGATGCAGTCTGGAAAAGACCCGTTCAAGATTTCAGATTTCCTAGCAACCAGCGTTCCCACACTCTTGAAACACTATGGCCATCATAATCCAGATCATCAAAATGAGATCGCAGAAGCTATCAGTGCGCGGCCCCAACGTCTTCCGGATAATTTCCGGATAATGCGGTGATGTTTTCGATGCGTTCATGGTGTTTCGAAGTGCCGATAGCGTTTGCGTGCACTGGACTTCAAGGTGTCAATAAGTCGAAAAGGCTGCAATTACAACGGTGCTACCGTTAAGTCCTTCTTCAAAACTTTTTTAGACTGGACTGCTTTGGCGACATAGCCGGGCAACACGTCCGCAGGTCAGCAATGCCCACTCCAATACATCAAGGACTTCTAAAACACCTGTCGCCAACACTCAGCTATAGCAAGCCTATCATCGGTCAAAATCGGGCGAATAGCAACATGAATAAGAACAGAATGCAGAGCAAATTGGGGACAAGCCCAAAGCGATTGCACGACCAAGCGGAAGCAGCGAACCTCATGCTCTGCAAAACTCGCTGCTCATATTTTAGCACGCACCTCGCCTGCTAGTTACTTGTATAAGGTCTTTGTCAAACTACTTCCTAGATGCGTTTGGTTGCCTCACAGATAAGATAGGAAACGCCCAAAGTCTTGGCCATTATTATCGATTTCGTATTCCAATCTTTCCAGATCATTTGCGTTATCCAGGGCCTCGAGCAACTCGGATGGGAGTAACGAACTGAAAAAAGGATAGGAGCTAGACCTCCCCAACGTGAAGCCCGCATCCAGCAGTTCTCTGACTTCCCCAATACCATACGGCTTCGCATGTATCGGAACTTGTTGGCCGCCGACGCTCACTTCTAGACAATTTGTGTAGGGATTCCGGGTGAAGCTTTGTCGGTTCTCCAAGGCAGAAACCCAAATTTCTGTGTAGATTAAATCTTTGTTGTAAAATGAAAGGAACGCACCGCCGCCGGGCCTAAGCACTCTTTGTACTTCGTGCAGCAAAGACGGGAAGTCCACAAAATCGCTAGCGACTCCATAGTTCATATTTACAATGAAACGCTGGAGTCCTCAAAAGGTAGGCCGTCTTCGACATCGTGGCAAATGAACTCAACGTTCTTTACGCCGCTTTGCTCCGCATTGAGTGTCGCGTGATATTGCATGTGCTGGCTGATATCGAAACCAAACACTGACTGAAAATGGGTGCCAAGCAAAAAAGTCGTACGCCCGGTCGCACATCCCAAGTCCAAAGCTATTTCCCGATCAGTAAGCAACTCGACAAAAGCTATCAGACAATTCCTTTCGTAGCTGGTGAAAACTCTTGTGAAGAAATCGTCACCATAGAAAATGCTATCATACTCTGGAGCGATGACTTCTGTCAGACGTAGCAAGTTGGCCCGCAACTTGTCTACGCGTTTCTTGCCTGCCAACGCCTCCAGATCGCTTGCATCACAATTCTGAAGTAAAATCGTCTGTTGTTTGCAAAACTCATTTATCAGCGCATAGTGAATACTGCGCGCCATATTGGATTAACGCCGACTGAGCGCGCGTACTCGGCGATTTCCTCCAGCCTTTGGTCTTCAATCTCAGCCCTAAACATCGGCTGTTTGGTCCGCATCTTTTCGAAACCAACAAGTCTCGCAATATCCATTCGGCGATGGATAAGATCGACAATCATTCGATCTATCCTCTTAATTAACTCCTAGCCGCTTAATATCAGCCATATCTATACCTCAATACACTTTGATACCAATTGCTTCGCGCGCCTTTGCGGTAGTGTCCGAAATTACGCGACGCGCGCATTTTCCACCTTCATGCAACATCTCCTTGATCGCATCATCTTTGGAGCCAGATCACACGCTTTTCCTGAAACGGCACTAGGATTTTTGAAATATTTTCAACGAGCAATGTCTTGCATTCGCTGCAAGTAAATATCCCGTTTTGGCATCGTGCCGCGATGCTGCGCGTTTCCTTTTCGTGTTTAATGATCAATTCGTGCACCGGGTAAACCGACTTGCAGCGATTCAATGGATCTCCGGGGTCATAGACTTAACGCGTTGCGTATCCGTAATGCCCCGCGTGCGGTACCGCTTGGCTATCACATCCAAATCGGAATTAATGTCGATAGCATTGTCAGCTTCAGACTTTCCCATTTTGTTGCCATCCAGCCCAGGAACGCGGACCATGTTCTCCAACATATCGGGGACAACAAAGACTTCGCCAAACGTCTTGTTAAATCGGCGCGCCAATTCTCTCGCAATCTCCACATTCGGGATTTGATCTTCTCCTACTGGTACAATGTTCGCCTTTGGGCCAAGAATGTCGGCGGCCATTAAAACCGGATATGAAATCGTGCCTAGGTTAACGTTATCAGGATGCATGCGCGCGAGGTCCTTGAACGTTGGGGTACGCTGGAGATCGCCCAGGGGCTGCACCATGCCCAGATACAAGCTCAGCTCCGCAATTTCAGGGACGCTGGACTGTGCGTATATGGTTGATTTTTCTGGGTCGAGGCGGCGGCGACGTAGTCTTTCACTATCTCGATCAAGTTGGTTTGCAGGTGCTGCGTTTCCTTCAACGTTGTCAATGTGTGCCAATCAGCAATAAAGTAGAAGCACTGATGTTCAGGTTTTTGAAAGTCAACGAAGTTCTGGACTGCTCCGAGATAGTTCCCGAAGTGAAGACGGCCCGTTGCGCGAATGCCCGATAGAATTGTCTTGCTCATTAAAATTCTCCGTCTTGAGCTAATGGCCTACAATGGAGTGCAGACCTATCGTTTGTCATAGGAACTGGAACAACGCGCCTTCGAAGTTGAAGTTAGTGGCATCGATCCGTTCCGTCCGTATTGGCAGGGGCAGGGAAACTCGAACTCCCAACTTTGGTTTTGGAGACCAACGCTCTACCAACTGAGCTATACCCCTTTAGGTCGCCTCCTTAGATGGCAGTATCTTTTACCATCTGGTATCTAGCTGCTCCTTTGAGATGTCCTGATAGGAACACGTCGCCATTTTCTCGAGCGTGTTGATGGGAATTTTGATCGACTGCGTCGGGTCCCCAGTGCCGCACCAAGCGAAAGGAAGCTTGGCAATCCGTTTATCGAAGATCACGGGTACGTTCTTTGGCATTGCGAATGGCGGAACTGCGCCAACTGTGAAACCCGTGAAATCCTCCAACACACTCAGCTTGGCGAGTTCCAACTGGTTGCGTGGTGTGCCAACAAGCCGTGAAAGCTTCAAAAATCGACACCCCGGTTCGCTTGTGTGACGACCAGCCACATTTCTGGCGGTTTGAGCGGGTTCGCAGCATGCTCATCAGTAGCCTTCTTTGCGATCAGGACCGACTTAAGCATCTGTTCAGGGGCAACGTTCAAGTCTGCCACCACAGTCTCGGCATCCCGCATGGTTTTGATCGGTGCATGGCGCTTGATTTCACTGGCCAATCCCGCACGGTTGATCAGTTCCAGCGCACGCGTGAAGCCGCTTGCGAATTCGCCAGCGTCGCAGCTTTCCAGCTTTCTGACCGACTGCAATAATGTAGTGCCCAGCCGAAATTTCGAGGTTTCCGGCAAGTACGTTGTCGACCTCGCGGCAAAGCTTAGCCGCCAGCGAATTCGAAAACAGTTCCTGCGGCATCAACGCGGAGAGGCTCGGATAAGTCTCGATTTTCACGACGTTGAAGTGCTGGCCCAAAAGGTTTTCGACCTCGCGGACCGTGTACATTTTGGCGCTGGGCTTGAATGTCTGCTGATTAGGTAGCGTGACATGCAGACATTCTTCATCTGGGTCTGAAATAGCAGCGAGGGATGGTGCCCAAGGCAGTGACAGCTGCCGGACGTAAGATTCCTTATTGTAGAATGAAAAGATTGCGTGACCTTGCGGAACAAGTACACGCCGGATTTCCTTGAGCAAATCACAGTATTGAGAAAGCTTGGCCATCCCAAACCCAGTATTGACGAGGCCTACAGTGCTGTCGCCGTGTGGCAGCGGCTCCACCTCTAGATCAAGAAGCTTGTAGGCGACGTTGCCGTGACGGTCTTTCAAGCGTCGGGCATCGGCGACATTGACCATGCCCCTCGAAAAGTCATAGCCGTATACTTGCTCGAATCGCTTTGACAGAACGATAGCATCTCGTCCTGTGCCACTTCCAAGATCCAACGCAACTGAAAGGTCTGCGGTGATAGCGGCGATTTCCTTGATGACCTCTACTTCCCTATCCATGTAGGCGCGGGTCGCTTCGTTGGACTTGGCATACAGTTGATCATAGATTGGCGCAGCAGCATCTGAGAGCGCCTTGTGATCGCGCTTCAGGCTTCCCATTTCTTTTCTGGCAACATTGCTTTGCTCCATCACTTTGAATGTCGATTGCTCCTCATTGGCTTGAGCAGCAGTAGGGGCTTTCTGCCGGGTTTCGTTGTCAGTTGGCAAAGCGCGCATCATCAATGCAGACGAGTTCACAGCGAGCCAGCCCACACTTCACACGATCTGCTTCACGTCTTTACGTGAAGCCGTAAATCCGTTAAAGATTCTGATTTCGTCAATTAACTAGAAAGACCTGGGCTAGATGGGCGAAGCTGAAATTGATTTTAAACAAAGGGTTAACCTAGTCTGTTGGCACGCCATGTCCTGTCCCGACGGCACCAGAAAGCTCGGCAAGCCTTGGAAGAAGGAGATGGCCAATCGTGCGGGTATCAGCCAGTCTCTCGTGACAAAGATGAGCCAAGTCGCCGCACGCAAAGGTGCAATTGGGTTCAAAAAAGAAACGATGCGGCAGCTCTGCGCCCTAAAGGATGAAGCGTTCCTCGGCATTTTGGGTTTCAAAGATAAAGCCAAATCGACGCCTGCGGCTTCATCTGCCCCAAATCAGCGATGGGTGATTAAGTTTATTCACGCGGCGAGCCCAGACGACTATGTCGACTTGTGCATTGAGTATGGAGTCGCGGTAGTTTCAGAGCTAATGGCTTTGGCACGGAGCCGAGCAGAAGTCAGGGAACGGCAACATATTGAAGCAACTGCTCGCTGGCGCGCCGACGAAGCGGCTTATTGGTTTGTGCCGTGCAGCGAGAAACGTCAACCTGAAGTTAATCAAGTGCCAATGCATCGCTGTGAAGTAGAAGAAATTCATAGACTGTTTCGTGCACTTACGTCGTCAGCAACCACCTCCAAGACTACTATCGTTCATGCCCTTCCTTACTGCGGAATCGCACACGCCTTGCAGCAAGTTTTGCCGACCTGCGAAGGCTTCAACAGATATTATCGTGGAGGAGTTCATCATCTTCATATTGGTGCTTTGGAGTATACTTCTGACGCTCGTTCCAAACTAAGCAAACACCTTCTCGTCAGATCGGGTGATGATGACGATGATTATCGTCAATGGTCAGTAGAGAAAAAAATTGCCCGCCAACTGCATAACCTGAACCAGATGCTCATCATTCATGGGGCGTCAGCTATTCCTGAGGACGCGTTGAGATTTCTTCGAAAGCTCTCTGATGAGTTAGAAGTTGCATCGGACAAACAAATTCCGAAAGGTGTTTCCCGGTTCATTTTGACAGCTTGGAAACCCGGAGCTTTTGGTTACTTCAACAATCGACGCCCCGTTTTGTTTGACTATCGCGTGAGCGTCTCATCGGAGGATGCGCTGAAGTATTTCAACGAAGCCCTCGAGCACTATCGTGTCATTCGCGGGAGAGCTTCTCACAAGATTGCAGGCCCCCGGGCAGAGAATTCGAATTCTGAAGCGCGCCGAGCATCATTACCGGGGCAAAGGTTCGGCCTTCACTGAACTTCCAAGTGCGGTACGCTTTCGAGCGTTTTGTGCAAGTGATACCATGAACCCTTCCCCATTCGACCCCACCCAAGGAGTGTGGATTCGAGTTGACCCTGAGTGGCGCCGATCAATCCCCGAGATATCTGACTGCGTAACCGACATTCAATCTGACTTGCGCAACTTCTCCAGTATGGACGCGCGCGACGATCTTCCTGCTTTGAGAGTGGTATCAACGGGCCTGTTTTTTCTAACGAAGAAGATGCTATTGAATTTGAAAGACCACTCAATCTCGAAATCGGTGACAAAGGCTATCGAAATTACCTATCACCTACAGAGTAAATACGTAAATTTTGATCACGGAGAACACGGCGACCTGTCTGAAAAGTACTTTTCCCCACTTTTGGTGCGTTCGATTGTTCAAGACGACTGGATGAGGTTTGATCCCCATTCGCGTTGCTTAATTCATGAAGCGATTGGCGAGGTACTTCGCAACATGATTATTGCGAAGGATTTTGAGGAGCTTCATCGGGAGATTCCATATGAGTATCCACGTCGTGCTCCTCCTGCAGTTCGTGCTCAGCGTGGACGCGGTGGGGCCTGCACACGATCGCCACCGGCGGCAACCTGGTCGGCGCCGCCGAGAGCGGCGTCAACGTGCGGATGGTCAAGATCGGGAACTTCGTGCTCGCGAACCTGCTCGCGGGCTTCGCCGGCATCCTGGACTCCACCCGGATCACGACGATCGTCCCGCTGCAGGGCGGCGCGGACATCATGTTCCTCGCCGTCGCCGGCGCCGTGATCGGCGGGACGTCGCTGTTCGGCGGTCAGGGCTCGGTGATCGGCGCGTTCATCGGCGTCGCCGTGCTCGTGATCATCCGCACCGGCTTCAGCATCATCGGCGTCAGCGCCTTCACGTTCGACCTCATCATCGGCATCGCGATCATCGCGTCGATGGTCGTGAACGTGCAGGTCGCCCGCCTTCGCACCCTCGGGAGGCTGCAGTGAGTGCCGGCGCGGTGCAGGCGCACTGGTCGAGGGACGGTGCCAGAGTGTTCATCAAGGCGGACTATACCTGCGGTACGCATCGCCGAGAGCGCTCGGTTGCTCATCCATCGTCAAACGCCCGATGCGTTCACAGTTATCGAGGGTGAACTGGGTGGCGCAAATCTCCCAGTCCGGGCGGTCAACTTTGTCGCACAGCGGGACACCACCGCTTCCGACAAGAGGTGAAGCGTCGGCTGATGAGATCCCGTCCACTTGCCGCTCAGGTGCCGGCAGTTGAGCAGCGGGGACGAGTATCGTTTTCGAGCGTCGCCGAGGCAACGCGCGAGCTGACATCGGGTGTCGTCGACCAATGGCTCAGGACGCTCGGAGACGACGCACCCGAAAGCGATTCGAATTCGATGTGGTTTCGAAGTCCACGGTCCCACCGCATTCGTCTCGACGGGCCGACCTGGGCTGGCACCGCGCGCGCTCGGGTGAACATCGGCGGGTGGCCGACGTTTCCCTATGACTGGAGTACCGTGGTCGCACCTGGAGTTCTCTTGACGCCAGATCTGGTCGGATTCGGTCGCCCGTAGAACCGACACATCGCAGCCTCGAATTCTGCAAAGTAGACGGTGAGGTTGCCGGGGCGCCGCGATCATCACATCGACGCGCCGCCCGACATCCGTCCGGCGGCGCTCTGTCGTAGAGACCGGTAGCCAGCACATCAGGCCCGATTGCTGCACTGCGTACCTTGCACCGCTCGCCGTCACGTTGGCTGAGCCCGGCGCCTGATCCGTCTCCACACCCCATCGATGTCGTCATTCGGCAGTTTCCTCCAACTCGGCGTGAGCCACATCCTCACGCTCGAGGCCGCAGACCACCTGCTCTTCCTGGCGACGCTGATACTCGCGCACGAGCTCGGCAAGTGGCGCCCGTTGCTGATTCTGATCACCGCGTTCACCATCGGACACTCGCTCACGCTCGCACTCGCCACACTCAACCTCGTCCAGGTCAACGCAAAGGCCGTCGAGACACTGATTCCGGCCACGATCATGATCACGAGCGTCGTGAATCTCTGGAGCTGGCGCCAGGGACGACGGGCAAATGATCCGCCGCTGACGACCGTCGACCGGCTCTGGCCCCGCTATGCCATGGCGCTGACCTTCGGCCTGATTCACGGACTTGGGTTTTCGTCGGTCCTCCGCGGCCTGCTCGGCGCCGAGGAATCGCTGCTCATGCCACTGCTTGCGTTCAACATCGGCATCGAGCTGGCGCAGATCATTGCCCTCGGCGCGCTCGCCGTCGTTGGCCTGCTGCTCACCTGGCGCATCTTCGACCGCCGCGGATACGTCCTGACCGCCAGCGGCATCACGCTCGGCTGCGCGACGCAGATGCTCCTCGCCCGGATCTGAGCAGCCGGTGCGACGGCCGGAACATCTGCCGAGCGCCGCCGTAGTCTCCCGGGTGCAGGACACACTCCTCCGACCGCTATGCTCCCTATGCTCTCTCTGTCTGTCCGACGCTCCACGCTTGCCGCGCTCGCCCTGGCTGACAGTCGCACCGGTCGGTGCCCAGCAGTGGCTGCACCCCGACACCGTCGGCCGTACCAACCAGTCGATGTTTCGCGTGCTCGATCAGTGGCCCGCGCCGAATGAGACCCGAGGGGCCAACGGCAAGCCCGGCGCGAAGTACTGGCAGCAGCGCGTGGACTATGTGATCCGCGTCGGGCTCGATACGACCACGCACACGGTGACCGGCTCGGAACGCGTCACCTACCGCAACAATTCGCCCGACGCACTTGGCTATGTCTGGTTCCAGCTGGATCAGAACATCGACAACCCGTCAGTCAGCGAGGCCATGATCGGCGCCACGTCGCTGCCCAAGTCCATCTCGCCGCGTGCCGCAGAGTTCATCAACGCGCGACTCGACACGAAGGGCTACAGCATCACGAGGGTGCAGCTCGTCTCGAAGAACGGGCAGAAGACGGACGCCGCGTACGTGCTGCAGGGCACGCAGATGAAGGTGCCCCTGTCATCGCCGCTGGCCACCGGTGGTGCGCAGGACATCGAGATTGACTGGAGCTACGTCATGCCCGAGTCGTTCGCGAGCCGCAACGGTCGTGGTGCACGGGAGAAACTGAAAGACGGCTGGGAGTATCTTGCCGCGCAGTGGTTCCCGCGTGCAGCCGTGTACGACGACGTGGTCGGCTGGCAGAACGATCAGTTCTACGGTCAGGGCGAGTTCTATCTCAACTTCGGCAACTACGACGTCAGCATCACCGTGCCGCACAACCACATCGTGCAGAGCACTGGCGTCCTGCATGAATCCGGCCGAGGTCCTGACATCCACGCAGCGCGAGCGCCTTGCGAAGGCGTTCACCTCGCGAGCAACAGGTTTACATCATCACCAAGGACGAAGCGAACACGCCGGCCACGCGCCCAGCTGGTGCAGCAGCCCTTCACCTGGCGGTTCAAGGCCGAGAACGTGCGCGATTTCGCGTGGGCCTCCTCGGCTGGCTTTATCTGGGATGCCGCAGGCTTCCGCTACTCGCCAACGGCGAAACCGATCGAGATGCATTCGCTGTATCCGCGTGAAGCGCTCGGCGTCTGGGATTCATTGAGTACCAAGGCGATTGCGCAGACGATGCGCACGTATGGCCGACTGGCGTTCGAGTATCCGTACCCGAAGGCCAGCAACATCCACGGCATCGTCGGCGGCATGGAGTATCCGATGATCGCGTTCTGCGGCGCACGTCCGCCGGCGAACGCGAACGCGGCGGTGCTGAAGAGTGTCGGCTACGGGCTGGTGGCGGTGACGATTCACGAAGTCGGGCACAACTGGTTCCCGATGATCGTCGCCAGCGACGAACGGAAGTGGACCTGGATGGACGAAGGACTGAACAGCTATCTCGAAGGGATGGCGTCGGTTGAATTCGATCTGAGCTGGCCGAAGGCACGGCTGCCGATGGTCGCGGCCAACATCGTGGGCTACATGAAGAACACCGACCAGGTCCCGCTGATGACCGAGTCAGACCTGATCCATCGGGGCTTTGGCCCGAATGGCTACACCAAGCCGGCGTCAGGGCTGTTCATTCTGCGCGAGCAGGTGCTCGGCCCCCAGTTCTTCGACGCGGCGTTTCGCGAGTATTCGGCCGCCTGGATGTTCAAGCATCCGCAACCGGCCGACTTCTTCCGCAGCATGATGCAGGCGAGCGGCGACAATCTGAACTGGTTCTGGCGCGGCTGGTTCTACAGTACACACGCCAACGATCAGAGCCTTGGCACGGTGGAATCGCAGTCGGCGGATTCGCTCGGCATGAGTGCGCGCGGGCGCTTCTACAATCGCGTCACGCTCGAGAACAAGGGCGGCCTGGTGATGCCGGCGATCATGGAGTTCACCTTCACCGACGGCTCAAAGGAGCGGGTGAAGCTACCTGTCTCCATCTGGCGCAACAATGAGAAGAAGTTCGAGTACGGCCGCTTCTCGCAGAAGGAGCTGCAGTCGGTGGAGCTGGACCCGGACAACGTGCTGGCTGACATCAATCGCGAGAACAACAAGTGGTCGCGGCCGGCGGCTGCGATTCCGTGATGGCTGGCTGGCTGCCGACGGTGATTCTGGCGGGGGTGGTCGTGTCGACCGCTCCCGCGGGCACGGCCGTGGCACGCACTGCCGAGGCGCGTCATGACTTTCATGTGTCGTACACGCGCATGGCGATTGAGTCGACAGTGATCTCGGCGCAGATCCGGCTCTTCAGCGATGATGTCACTCGAGCGCTGGTCGAGCGCTCGCGGACGCCGTCGCTGACACTCAATTCGAAACAGGGCGAGGCGGCGTTCCAGGCGTACGTGGCGGAGCAGTTTCCGGTGCATCGTCGGCGGCCGCCGCCTGGCGCCGGTCGTCGTCAGCAGCGCGCAGGACGGCGAGATGTGGTCGTACGTGTTGACCTGGACGTCGCCCATTCCGATCACGGCGGTCTCGACTGCACAACGCGGCGCTGTTCGAGCTGTTCGGCGATCAGCAGAACATCGTGAAGATCAAGCACATCGCGAGCGGCAAGGAAGCGACGCTGTTCTATTCCGGCGGGTCGAAGGCCGATCAGGTGTTCCGGTTCTAGACGTGTTGCTTTTGGCGCTCGGTGCGTGAGCGAGGCAGAAAAGCAACAGCAACAGCAACAGCAACAGCAACAGCAACAGCAACAGCAACAGCAACAGCAACAGCAATAGCAACAGCAACAGCGTGTCACCGAGAAAATCAAGAGAAGAACAAGAGTGAGCCGAAAGCGTTGATGCTCCGATGCGCGGGGTCGGTATCCTGGGCAAGAGAACAGAGCTGATTGATTA
>CAVZHN010000003.1:0-15895 GCA_963775095.1 uncultured Alphaproteobacteria bacterium | reverse complement strand
ATGGGAATATGCCTGAGGACCAGGGGCTTGCGGCTGGCTGGCTGCAGCGCGGGGATCAAGTCCCTGAGCTTCATGTCGGCTTTGTCGATTTTGTTGATGAACAGGAAGTGCGGGATACCTCGATCTTCCAATTGCCGCAGCAGCAATTGCAGGGCCGGTACTTTGCGCGGATCAGGCTCGCAGACGACGATGGCCGCATCGCAGCCACTCAGCGCCGCGGCGGATTCGTGCTGATATTCGATGGATCCGGGGCAGTCGATGAAGGTGTAGGTATCGCCCATGAACTCGGTGGAGGCGATGTTGGCTTCCACGCTCATGGCGTGGGCGCGGGCTTCGGAGAAGCATCGCCGACGGTTTGCCGGCGTCCATGGTGCCTTGGCGGGGAATGGCGCCGGTGCGGGCGAGGATGGACTTCAAGCAGGAAGTTTTGCCGGAGAGGTAGGGCCCGACCAGGGCGATCAGCCGCGCGGAGCCCGCGCGCGAACCGTTCGTCCCGCCCGCACCGCCTCCGGCTGATGCGTTCACGTCATGTGTTCTGCCCTTGGGGCCATCGCCGTCGCCCATTGTCGTCCTCCATTGCCGGTGGAGGGACCCTCGCCAGTCCGTCAGCATCGCGTCGGCAACCGCCGCGTAGCCGGGTCCCGTGGGAGGCATGGTGGACCGAAGCCGGGCGGGGATGACAAGTGGTCGCAGGGGGCGTTTGGCTGCAATCGGCTGACGGGGTTGACGTGCGCACCGCTCCTGGCCGTGATGATGCGGGGAAGCCGGCAGGGAGATCAAGCGGTTGGACGAGGAACGCATCGTTCAAGATTTTTTCCGCGCCCTGACCGGTGGGGTGCCGGAGGCGCTTGGCCTCGCCGACGATTGCGCCATTGCCGCCCCGCCGCCGGGCGAGGAGTTTGTGTTCAAGACCGATGCCGTGGTGGCGGGCACGCACTTTTTCGCTGACGATGCACCCGAGGACATCGGCTTCAAGGCGCTGGCGGTCGCGGTGTCGGACCTAGTGGCCAAGGCTGCCGCGCCCCGCTTCTGGCAACTGGCGCTGGCGTTGCCGGCGGCCCCGGAAGCGGCGTGGCTGGAGCGGCTATGCCGGGGATTTGCCGAGGTGCAGGACCTGAGCGGCATCCGGTTGATCGGCGGCGACCTGGTGCGCACGTCCGGTCCGCTGATGCTGTCGGTAACCGCCATCGGCGCGGTGCCAGCAGGGAAAATGCTGCGGCGGGGCGGGGCTCAGCCGGGGGACCAAGTCTACGTTTCGGGCACCATTGGCGATGCCGCGCTCGGGCTGATCGTCCGGCGGGGCGATGTGCCGGACCGCTGGCCGCTCGATGCCGCGAGCCGGGCGTTCCTGCGCGGCCGGTACTTGCGGCCGCGGCTGCGGATGGCGCTCATTCCGGCGCTGGCTGAGTTTGCCTCGGCGGGCATGGATGTGTCCGATGGCTTGTTGTTGGACTTCGGCCGGCTGTGCCGTGCCTCGGGCTGCGGCGGTGACCTGGACCTCGACCGGGTGCCCCTGTCGATATCGGCAAGACAGGCCGTGACCGCGGATGCCGGGGCGTTCGCTACGGCAGTAACCGGCGGCGATGACTATGAGGTGCTGCTGGCGCTGCCCGCCCGGTACGAGCAAGACTTCCAGCGGGCGGCGGTGAGTTGCGGCGTTCAAGTCACATGCATCGGGGAAACACGCAGGGATGGCGGCGTGCGGGTTATTGGCAGCCAACGGACGCTTGCCGATGGCCGGGCGCATGGTTACCAGCACTTTGATCGAGAGGCGCGGCAGGGCGGGAGTGGCAGCATTGAGCGCAGTGCTGACGGATAGGTCCGGCCCGTCCGGGGACGCCTTGCCCTTGCCTGCCATCGCCCCGCGGATGCTGCCAGTACTCCGCGCCCTGATCGGGGTTTCAGTAGCCCTGACGGGGGTGCACGTCCTCCTGCTGCCTTTCGCGTTTGGTCTTCTGCTTGCGGCGGTTGCGGTCAATGACCAGCTCACCGGGCGGATCGGGGTGCCGTCGGGCCTCACGTCACGGCCGGTCTTGGCGGCAGGGGCACTTCTGACTTGGGCGGCGATCACGGCCCTGTGGGCGTTAAAGCCCGGCGACGCTTTGCTGCATCCAGTCCTGTACGGCATACTGGGGATGGCAGTCGTGGTGCTGCTCGGGTGGCTCGGCCGGTTGCCGGCGGATGATCGTAAGCTGCTGATGTGGCCGCTCGTCATTGGCTGGTGCGTCGCCGTGGTTTTTCTCGCTTTCGAGCAACAAACGGCCGGTCTGATCAGCCGCACGGTCTCCCTCGGCCTATACCAAATGACCGGGATTGAGCGGTTCGCCGGGGCAAGATCGCTATTCCTGATTGAATCCGGCATCCAATTCAATCGCAACGTGGCGGCCGTTGTCATGCTGCTGCCCGCCGCGTGGATCGCCTACACCGCCATTGCGCGGTCGCGGCCCTGGGCCCATTGGCTCCCCTTTGCCCTTGCTGGCTTGCTGGTGCTGGCTTCGACCCAATCGTCGACGGCTGTCCTGGCATTTATCGCGGCAGTTGCCGCTTACGTCTTGGCATGGCGCTGGCCGGCGGCGACGGTGCGAGGGGTTCGCTACAGCTTCGCGGGGCTGGTGTTGTTGGCGCTGCCGTTGGCGCAGGCGCCCCACGCCCTTGGGTTGCACGATGTTGGCTCGATCCCCTTCAGCTTTCGTGAACGGGTCTTGATCTGGAAGTGGGCGTCGGACTCCGCCTTGGAGCGGCCGCCTGTTGGCATCGGGATGTTTGGCACGCAGGTGTTGCATGCCAACTGGCTGATAGGGCAGCCCCCCGATTGGCGAAATGGTCTGACACGACCGCGCGCGGCCCGGCACCCCCACAACGGCTATTTGGAGCTCTGGACCGAACTAGGGTTGCCGGGCGCGCTTCTCGCACTGGTATTCGGCTGGGAGCTGCTGCGGACAATTGAGAGGTTTTCGCTGAGGGTGCAGCCTGTTCTCGCTGCCTACGCCGCCGCTTGTCTTTCGGTGCTGGGAACAGGCTGGAGCCTTTGGCAACCGTGGCTGATGGCCTCGCTGGCGTTGGGGATTGCTTTCACGGCGTGGGCGGCCACGGTAGCCGATGATTTCAAATATTGAGCCTGCCCGGTGAGTTGGCTCAAGCCGCCTGGATTGCCGGGGCTTTGGACCAGCGGCGCCTACTGGGCGGCCTGGCTCACCCTGGTTGCTGCCATCATTCACAGCACCGGCAGCCTCCACCACGACATGGCGGAGGCCTTCTCCTGGGGGCAACACTGGTTGCTTGGGACGTACAAGCATCCGCCGCTTTCCGCCTGGGCCGCCGGGGTCTGGTTTGCCGTCTTCCCGCGCTGGGACGCCGCGTTTTACTTGCTTGCTGCGGCCAATGCCGCGGCGGGGGTGGTCGGCGCCGCGCTCCTGGCGCAGGCACTTTTGGCGCCTCAGGCCGAGACTGAAACGCCAGCCGCCGGGCGGGCGTTGGCCCTTCCGCTGGCGATGGCGACACCAACCTTTGGCATCTTGGCGCTGACCTTCAACGCCAACACAGTCCTGCTGGCGCTTTGGCCTTGGACGGCCTGGGCGTTTGTGCACTCCCTGCGGGCTCGAACTTCCATGGCAGGCGCCCTGTTCGGGCTGCTGGGCGGCCTGGCGTTGCTGGGAAAATACACCTCGCTGCTGCTCCTGCTTGCCTGTCTTGGCGCGGCCGCCCTGCATCCGGACCGGCGGCGCTACTTTACCAGTCCCGCCCCTTACGCTGCCGTGGCGGTCGCGCTGGTGGTGACGGCGCCGCATGCGGCCTGGTCGATCATCAACGGCTTCCCCGCCGTGGCCTACGCCCAGACCAACACCATTCGCCCCTGGGCCGTCACCCTCGCCCAAGCCTTGGGAACAGCCGGCGGCATTGCCCTGCTGGCCCTGGTGCCAGCCCTGGCGTTGCGCTGGGTGGCGGGTCCCCTGGCGCTGCGGCGGCCGCCGGCATGGGTGCTGACGCTGGCGCTCGGGCCCGCCGCCGCCATCCTGTTGCTCGGCTTTTTTGCCCGGCTCGGCATCTCCACCAACTTTCTCGTTCCGGCGCTCTACGGCATCCCGGCGCTGCTGTTGCTGGCGGTGAAATCATGAAGCCTGGCCTGCGGCGGCGCCCCCTGCCACCACGGCGGCGTTGCGGCTGCACTGGCTGGTGGGGGCCGCTATGCTGCTGGTCCTGGTGCTGGCGCCGGTGATCGCGGTTGCCCAGTTCCGGGCCGGTGCCGATGCCGCCGTGGAGCCGCGCCGCGAGCTTGCGCTCGCGGTCACCTCGCTATGGCGCGAGATCACCGGTACGGAGCTCCGCTACACCGCCGGCTCGGCTGCCTACGGCACCAGCCTGCCCTTTTACAGTCCGGACCGGCCCTCCGACTTCACCGATCTGGATCCGCGGAGGGCGCCTTGGGTTACGGAGGCGGAGGTGAACCGGTCAGGGCTGTTGGTGGCGTGCCTGGTGAGCGACGCCGCCTGTCACGCCGCAGTGCGTGAGCGGCAGGGGGCGGAGAGTGCGGTTTCCCGGCGGTTGACCGTGGCGCGCCGGGTTTTGGGCTGGACGGGGCCAGAATTCGCTTTCGACGTCTTCATTTTCCCTCCCGCCCGCGCCGTGGCCATGCGAGGCGCTCAGTAGCGGAACTGTTCCGACAGGATGCGCTCGTCGAGGGCCCGGCCGGGGTCGAACAGCATATGCATCTTCTGTCCGCGGTCCTCTTCGACGTCCACGGTTAGTGCATCGCGGAATTCCGTGTGGTCGGCCACCGCCGCCACCGGCCGTTTGTCCGCCTCCAGCACATCAATGCGAATGTGGGCGCGGTTCGGAACCAGGGCGCCGCGCCAGCGCCGTGGCCGGAACGGGCTGATGGGGGTGAGCGCCAGCAGCCGCGCATTGATCGGGAGGATCGGACCATAGGCCGACAGGTTGTAGGCGGTGGAGCCGGCGGGCGTGGAGACCAGCGCGCCATCGCACACCAGTTCCTCCAGCCGCATGGTGCCATCAATAGACACCGCCAGTTTCGCCGCTTGGTTCGTCTGGCGGAACAGCGACACCTCGTTGATGGCGAGCGCCCGATGCTCGGCGCCGTTGGTGTCCTTCACGCGCATGGCCAGCGGGTGGATGGTGTTCAGTTCTGCGGCGGCCAGCCGGTCCAGCAACTCATCCTCGCGGTACTCGTTCATCAGAAAGCCGATGGAACCGCGGTTCATGCCGTAAATGGGAATGCCGCTGCTCATCAACCGGTGCAACGTCTGCAGCATCAGGCCATCGCCGCCCAGCGCCACCACGGCGTCGGCGGTGTCGACATCGGCATCGCCATAGCGCTCAGCCAGCCGCTGCCGCGCCGTCTCCGCCTCCGCCGCCGAGGAAGCGACGAACGCGATCTTTTGCAGGGATCGGCGGGGATGCAGCATTGGTGATCCAGGGAACTCTAGGGCGGCGGGAGTGGCGGAAGGCACGGTCGGCCTCACGCCAAGCCACAAAGGTCTGGCTGGCGTTGGCCTGAATGCGCACTTGGTCGCCGCTGAGATCAGTCAACATTGAGCCGCCTCCGTCGAGGGGAGACAGTTAGTACGATTTTTCTTCACGTTCAATGAAAACGTACTAACGCAAGTAATTACAACAGATTAAACTAGCGCTGATGCCGAGCAGGACGGGCCACCCCGAACAGCGTCACGGGGCGCAAAGCACCCCCTGCCGAACAAACTTGAGCGCCGGCCTAGCCGCGAACTTGGACCACGAATTGCATCTCCGGCAACAAACCACGAATTTTCAGGATGCTGCCATGGCCCAGGACGAAACCGAAGCCCCAACCAAGACCCCTTACCTCACGGATTGGAATCTCCGTCACCAGGACCTGTTCGGCCAGCACACCGTCAACCTCGGCCACACCCTGCACGAAAGCCCGCTGTTTGCCGATGCCGCGCTGGCAAAACTGATCGAGAACGCTCCGCCGGGCTCCTATCACGTCAACACCATGGACCCGAAGACCCATGACCCGAAGACCCGCAAGGAAGGCCAAATCAAGGGCCTGAGCGGCCTTGAGGTCCTTGACGCGGTCAAGAATGGGACGATTTGGATCATTTTGCGCGATCCCGGCGCCACCGACCCGGCCTACCGCACGCTGCTGACGGAGCTCTATGACGAGCTGCGCGAGCGGACCGGGCAAAAGCTCTACCGCGAGAAGATGCAGATCCTGATCTCCTCGCCCAAGGTGCAGGTCTACTACCACTGCGACGTTGCCCATGATGGCGAGCCTGCGGCCCTTATGGTCTGCACCGCATGTGGCACGGTTGCCGAACTCGCGGTTGCCGAGGCTGTAGCCACCCTTGCCAAGGCCGCCGATGACGTAGGCTTCCGGCCGGAGCGCACGGTGATTGAAATGAACGGCCAATGCCGCCGCTGCCAGGAAGGGCACTGACATGCTGAAAGCCCAAGGGGCGCTGCTCTCGGCGCACAATGCGACCCTGGAGATCGGCAAGCGCCGCATTCTCGATGCCGTGAATGTCGATGTCCGGGCCGGTGAGATTGTCACCATCATTGGCCCCAATGGAGCCGGGAAGTCGACCCTGGTCCGCGCCATGCTTGGCCTCTTGCCGCTCACCTCCGGCCGGATTGAGATGCGCAAGGGTTTGCGCGCCGGCGACGTTCCACAGCGCTTTCCCTTGACCGCCAACGTGCCGCTGAGCGTCGCGAGACTTATGTCGCTGACCCTCAGGCCATCGTCATCCGAAATCGACGAAGCCCTCGCCGAAACTGGCATCTCTGGCCTGCGCGATGCGCCGGTGACGCAATTGTCTGGCGGGGAATTGCAGCGGGTTCTGCTGGCGCGCGCCCTGTTGCGCAAGCCCGACGTGCTGGTCCTCGATGAACCGGTGCAGGCCGTCGACTTCATCGGCGAAGCCAAGCTCTATGAACTGATCGGTGACATCCGCAAGAAACACGGCTGCGGCATTCTGATGGTGAGCCATGATCTCCACATGGTGATGGCCGAGAGCGACCATGTGGTGTGCCTCAATGGCCACGTGTGCTGCGAAGGTGGCCCCGGCAAGGTGCAGCAGGATCCGGAATTCGCCAAGCTCTTCGGCCCCTCGGCTGCCAAGGTCATCGCCGCCTACACCCATCATCATGATCATGACCATGAGCATCATCATCACCATGATCATGAACATAAGCATTACCCACGCATCATCCCTCCTCTCGCGCAGCGGGGGAGGGTGGCCCGAAGCGCCGGGTGGGGTCCGCCTGCCGCCAGAAAGGCCCCATCCGTCACGCGCCGAAGGCGGCGCGCGCCACCTACCCCGCCCTTTGGGCGGAGAAGGACAGTGATGACTGAAATACTTTCCGCAGCGTTCTTTGAACGGGCCATCCTGGCGGGGCTTGGCGTCGCTCTGGTTGCCGGTCCCATCGGCTGCTTCATTGTGTGGCGGCGCATGGCTTATTTCGGCGAGACACTCGCCCACTCCGGCCTGTTTGGCGTGGGTCTCGGCATGTTGCTTGGGTTCAGTCTGACGCTCGGCGCCATCGCCACCGCCGTGTTGCTCGCAATGCTACTGTTGCTGTTGAAACAGCAGCGGCAATTGGCAACCGACACTCTGCTCGGCATTCTGAGCCACGTGGCGCTGGCCTGGGCCTCGTCACCATTGGCCTCAAGACCGGCGCCAGCGGCGAAATGATGGACTTCCTGTTCGGCGATGTTCTGACCGTAAAGTGGCGCGATATCTATGCGATTTGGGGTGGTGCCGTTGTGGCGCTCGGCATTCTGGCATGGCTGTGGCGCGACCTCATCGCCATTTCCGTACATGAAGAACTGGCCCGCGCCGAAGGCGTAAAAGTGGCGCGCGTCGAATTCGCCTTCGTCGTGCTGATCGCCCTGGTCACCGCTGTTGCCATGAAGATTGTCGGCCTGTTGCTGATCACCGCCATGCTGGTCATTCCCGCCGCTGCCGCCCGGCGCTTCTCGCGCACCCCGAAGACATGGCGCCCTTGCCACGCTGTTGGCTGCGCGGCGGTTATCTTTGGCCTTCTGCTGTCGGCCATTCTGGGTGTCACCTCGGGTCCGGCCATCGTGCTGGCGGCCGGCATTCTGTTGTCTTGACCTTGGCCCTGCCGCAACGCATCTACGCCGATGTCCTATTCAGCCATCAACACCCGCCGTGTTTCGGTTCCCGTGAAGGTCGGCCACGTCACCGTGGCGGCGGCGCCCCATCGTGGTGCAGTCGATGACCAACACCGACACAGCGGACGCCGAAGCGACCGCCGGCAGACGGCCGACCTTGCCCGCGCCGGTTCGGAACTGGTGCGCATCACCGTTGACCGCGACGAGGCGGCCAAGGCCGTGCCGCATATCCGCGACACGCTCGACCGCATGGGCGTGAACGTGCCGCTGGTCGGCGACTTCCACTATAACGGCCACACCCTGCTGAACGACCATCCGGCCTGCGCCGAAGCTCTGGCCAAATACCGCATCAATCCCGGCAATGTCGGCTTCAAGGAGAAGAAGGACCGCAATTTCTCGATGATGATCGAGAAGGCCTGAAGTTCGATCGCCCGGTGCGGATCGGTGTCAACTGGGGCTCGCTCGACCAATCGCTGCTGACCGACTGATGGACCAGAACCACAAGTCCGCCGAACCGAAGGACGTGCGCGAGGTGATGCACGAGGCGGTGGTGCAGTCGGGCCTCTCTCCGCTGCCCGCGCCGAGGAGTTGGGGCTGGGCCGCGACAAGATCGTGATCTCCGCCAAATGCTCCGAGGTCCAGGATCTGATTGCCGTCTATCGCGCGCTTGCCGCGCGCTGCGACTACGCCCTGCATCTGGGACTGACCGAAGCCGGCATGGGCTCCAAGGGCATCGTCGCCTCGACCGCAGCACTGGCGTTCTGCTGCAGGAGGGAATCGGCGACACCATCCGCATTTCACTCACGCCCGAACCCGGCGGCGACCGCACCCGCGAGGTGATCGTCGCCCAGGAAATCCTCCAGACCATGGGCCTCCGGGCCTTCGCGCCCATGGTGATTGCCTGTCCTGGCTGCGGCCGCACCACCTCAACGGTGTTTCAGGAACTGGCCCAGGATATTCAGACCTACGTCCGCGCCCGCATGCCCGATTGGCAGCGCGACTATCCCGGCTTCGAGAACCTGTCGCTCGCGGTCATGGGCTGCATTGTCAATGGGCCCGGCGAATCGAAACACGCCGACATCGGCATTTCATTGCCCGGCACCGGTGAGCTTCCGGCGGCCCCCATCTATATCGACGGCAAGAAGGTCAACACGCTGCGCGGCGAAAACATTTCGGCGCAATTCAAGGATATCGTTGAAAACTACGTGAAGGGCCGATGGGGGTGACTTCGGAGGAACTGCGATTCCCCATGCCGGTGGAGAAATTCCTCCGCCATGCCGGCCGGTTTCTGCTGCGCTCCGATGTCATTTTGTCGCGCAGCCCGACGCTGTCGAGCTGGCTGATCCGGTTCGGCACTGGTGGTTACTTCAGCCATGCCGCGCTGGTCTTTCTCGTTCCGAAACCCGAGGAGGGTTTCACCAACACATTTTTGCTGGAGTTGGTTTCCGCTGGCGTCGGCCTCGCCAATTTGCGCGAGTATGTCGATCGCAAGCGGGGCCACAGCGATCTGGTGATCCGGCGGCTGAATGCCCCATGGTTCAACGACCAGCTGCGCGCCCAGGTGCGCGGTCTGATGCTCGACCATGTGAAAGCCGGATATGACTACGGCATCATCCTGCGGATGGCCCTGTCGGTCCTGTTTGGCCTGCGGTTTGGCCTGTCGCGGGTGGCCAAGGGCCGGGCGGCTCCATGGCCGATGCCGTGAAAAAAACCCACCGCCGCAGGCGCCGCTGGGTGCCGCCGCAGTTCATCTGCTCGGGCTTCGTGCAGTATGGCTTCGCCGAGGCGCTCCGCCGCAACAAGTTACGCGTCGCCGACGTCCTGTTCCGCGCCGGTATGAGCCCCACCGATTCCAGCGCCATGCTGGCGGTGACCCCGGAAGACATTGCCACCAGCGACCGGCTTGACTGGCTCTACGCCATCACCGAAGGCAAGGTTCACCGGGTGACGAGCTACGACGAAGCCAAGCGCATCATTTCCGCCGCGCGGCAATGAAATGTGTTGGGACCAATGTGGAGGGAGGATGACTCGCGCCGTTGGACAACCGAACAATTCGATGAAATGAGTTGGCACGGCATCCACGTTTATGCTTTCCGGATAGAAAAAGGGGAATGGGGCAGCGGCAAACTTACGCTCGATATCGACTACATCGAAGAGTGGCTTGAAGTCGACGGCAAGTTCAAGTTCAAGATTATGCCCGCAGCGCTGCGCTTTGAGGACGTCACTGATATCCAGTTATCTCTTGACTACAAGTCCGTCTCTGCTGGGATTTGTCCTTTCAGTATTCACACCATTGAACGCCGGGTGGAACAGCGAAGGCACTATACGGCGATAGTTTGGAAAATTGCCATAAATTGGCCGAAGGGCGAGATCGCCTTTGAAGCCAGCGGCTTCGTGCAGGAAGCTGCGGGAGAATCCGGAATTCGCGACGGCCAGCACATCCCCGCAGAACTGCGCAAGAACATCGCGATCTAGTTAGTACCTGTCATTGCCGGGCTTGTCCCGGCAACCCATCGTCCCGCAAATACTGCACTGGGGTCTGACAGGGGTTCCCGCAACAAGTGCGGGAATGACAGCGGGAGAGTGGCAGCTATTTCCTTCTCGGCACGATGTACCGCGCCACCTCACGCAACGTTTCGGCGCGTGGTCCATAGTTTTCGAGAGCAGAGACTGCCGACGACACGAGTTCATCCGCCTTGCGTTTCGCTTCCGCCATTCCCAGCAGGTCCACGAATGTCGCTTTGCCTTTGCCGCTGTCCTTCTGGGTCGCCTTGCCCAGGGCCTCGGGAGTTGATTCCACATCGAGGATGTCGTCGGAAATCTGGTAAGCGAGGCCGATATGATCAGCATACTGACGAAGTGGCGAGGGGTCGGCGCCGCCGAGGATTGCGCCGGCCTCGCACGCAAACCGGAACAGTGCACCGGTCTTCAGGCTTTGGATCAGCACGATTTCCGAAACGTCTGATATGACTCGGGTTTCGGCTGAAATGTCGAGCATCTGCCCGCCCGCCATGCCGGCCATGCCGGAGGCCTTGGCAAGTTCGGAAATCAACCTCACGCGAATGCCGGGCGCCACGTTCAATCCGGCAAGTATCTCGAAAGCGAAGGTCTGCAGGGCATCGCCTGCGAGGATCGCTGTTGCTTCGTCAAACGCCCGGTGCACGGTTGGCAGGCCACGCCGCAGGTCGTCATTGTCCATGGCTGGAAGATCGTCATGCACCAGAGAATAACAGTGCAGGCATTCAAGGGCGGCGCCCGTGGCCAAGGCCCATCCTCCGGCACGTCGAACAGCGCCGCCGATTGCGTCACCAGAAACGGCCGCAACCTCTTTCCGGGCCCTATTGCGGCATGGCGCATGGCCTCGATCAACCGGACAGCCGGCGTTGCCACCGGATCGACAGACGGTCGAGCACGGCGTCGGTTTCCCGGATGGAAGCCTGTAGTTTCTCTTCGAGGGACAACGGACAATATGCGAATCCCCCTTCCTAGAGACATGACCGACCAAACTCAATCAACCCAGGGGGCCACCATCAGACGGTTGCCGGAAACTGGCCGGACCGCCTGCGGCGATACTTGCGCTACGCAGGCCTCACCTTTGGCATTTTGGCACTCTATCCGCTGATGTTCACGCTGATATATGCCGTTTTGCCGCCGCCGATTTCAAACGTGCAAATCCTGCGGCTCGTCACCGGCTACGGACTGACCAAAGATTGGGTGAGTCTCGACGAGATTTCGCCAAACCTCGCCCGCGCGGTGATCACCTCCGAAGATGCGCGCTTCTGCGAGCATCACGGGGTGGACTGGGTGGAAGTGCAGGGTGTGGTGGAAGACGCCTTTGACGATGACGAGGGCCCGGTCCGCGGCGCCAGCACCATTCCCATGCAAACCGCCAAGAACCTGTTTCTCTGGGACGGCCGCTTCGCCATTCGCAAGGTGCTGGAATTGCCGGTAGCCATGTGGATGGACCTCGTCTGGTCCAAGCGCCGGATGATCGAAGTCTACCTCAATATCGTCGAGTGGGCTCCAGGCGTTTATGGCGCCGAAGCCGCCGCCCGGCACCACTTCAAGAAACCGGCCGCAAAACTGACCAGGCGCGAAGCCGCACTGCTCGCCGCCGTCCTGCCGAACCCATTGAAAAGACAGGCGGGAAAGCCCTCGAAACGGGTTCAGGCGGCCGCCCAGCGGATTCTCATCCGCATGGCTGGAATGGCCCCCTATCTTACTTGCCTCGAAAACTGACCTCGGTTATAAGCCGCCCCAACTGAGCGGGCGCGGGGCTTTCGCGCCCCTTTATCTATGGAGTTTTTCAATGGCCGTTCCACGCAAGAAAATGACCAAGAGCCGCATTGGCATGCGCCGTTCCGGCCACAAAATGGCGACCGTCACCTGGGTCGAGGACAAGAAGTCCGGCGAGCTGCACCGCCCGCACCACGTCGACCTGAAGTCCGGCATGTACAAGGGCCGCCAGGTCCTGGCCGTCAAAGCCGACGCCTAAATCCTAGGACCAGTAGAAAAATGGGCCCCCACCGCGAGGTGATGGGGCCCATAAGTTTACCGGAAGTGTCATGCCTGAACTTTCGGTTGCCGGTCTTTAACCATGAAATGGTTAGATTTGATTTAAAATCAGCCTGTTAGAGCGTTGGCTGAAGAGCCCTCTTTGTCCCGCTAACGGATTGGCGACGGCCATCTGCCATAACCGGCGAGTGAGCGGCGCAGCGGCCGGCTTGGATCGATTTTGGTGGTCAATACCGAGTACATGCAATTTTCGCTTGAGCGGCTGGAGTCGCTTGATCACCAGGCGTGGCTGGACCTGGCAAGCCGGTCCTTGGTTCCGGCAGGTCTGGCCCGGCCGGAATTGGCCACCGCCGCTTTTGCCCAGACCCCCGCAACGCGACTTGCCGTTGTGACGCAGGCGGGCAGGCTCATGGCGGCCTTGCCGGTCATTGGTTCGCGCGCTGCCACCAGCCACGTCTCGAACTCCGGCATGCCGTTGCTCGATCAAACCTGCGGCGAAGCGGCCTTTTCCGTCCTTCTGGAGCAACTGCAAAGGCCTCTGGTGTTGACCGGCATTCCGGCCACCGGCCCGATGTGGGCGGCCATTCAAAATGCATCCGCACATTCCACTGTTCTCGGCGATTGGCAGCGTGCGTCGCTGAACGTGTCGGGCACCTATGATGACTGGTTCCTCCGAAACTTTGATCGCAAGCGCCGCAGCCGTTTCCGTCGCAACATGAGCAGCCTCGCAAGCCTGCCGGATTTCCGCTGTGAGACCCTGGCCGCAGGGGCACCGGTCGGCCAGTGGGTATCGGAGTTTCTGGATATCGAAGCCGCCGGCTGGAAAGGCAAGCGCGGCACGGCATTGCGGAAAATCCCGGCAGTGGCCAGCGGTTTTGAAAATGCCATTGGCGGCTTGCACCGCCAGGGCCTTCTGAGGTTCTGGCGCATGGCTGCTGGCGCCGAACCGATCGCCATGGTGATGGCAATTGTCGAGCGCGGACAAGCAAGCTTCTCGAAGATCGCCTACAATGAACGCTACGCCCCGAGTTCTCCCGGCGTGACGATCATCCTCGAGGCGACGCGTTCGCTGTTTGCCGAAGGCAATGTCGAGTTGATCGACAGCTGTGCGATTCCCAACCACCCGATGCTCGACAATATTTGGCGTGATCGCATTGCGGTTTGTGATGCGTTGGTCGCTGGTAACTCCGTGTCGCCAGTAGGTTTCTCGATTGCCAAGGCGAGATACAAAGCTGCAACAAGGGTCCGGAAGATACTTCGCGACATGGTCTACCGTGCGCGCGGCTGGAAGCCATCGTAGGTGGAGTGATTTCGATAGAACAACACTACTACCGTCATCCCGGCTAAAGCCGCTATCGTATGCACACATCTTTCTTGACGGTCGAGCGCGAGTTCTGAATTTTTGTGCGTGTCTGCTTTTTGTGGAGGCGCAGCTGATGGATTGTCCGGTTGGCGGGTTTGGCGACTTGCGGCTCGAAAAAGGGGGGCGCGGCTGCTGCGGTCGCTGGTGGAGAGACCTTGCGGCTGCATCCGCAGGCTGGGCGGCTCGCGGGCGGGGGAGATGCAAATCCACCGTTTGCTGCGCAATCCGAAAGTGACTGTTGCCAAACTTGCCGCGCAGGCTGGCCTGCGAACTGGTCGGCTGGCGCAAGGCCGCGATGTCATTGTCATCCAGGACACCAGTGAGATCAGCGTGAATGTGACGGAGGCGGGTGTTGCGGGATTTGGACCGGTTGGCCGCGGCGGCGCGGTGCGCGGCGTCTTGGTGCATGCCGGTTTGTGCGTGGACAAAACCGGCGCGGTTCTGGGGCTTGCCGATGCCCAGGTGTGGACCAGGACCGGGGGTGAGCCGGTTGCCGCAAGCCGCAAGCGGGAGTTTGCCGGGAAGGAATCGTACCGCTGGCTGAAGACCTGCGAACAGACGGTGGAACGGCTTGCGGGGGCGCACTCCATCACCATTGTCTCGGATGCCGAGAGCGACATTTACGAGCTGCTTGCGGGTAAACCCGCAGGCGTGCATCTGGTCGTGCGCAGTTCCAGGGCCAGGCGGCTTGCGGATGGTGAACTGCTGGCCCGGAAGCTGGAGCAGACGCCGTCTTGCGGCACGATTGAGCGTACCATTCCGGCCGCACCCGGGCGCAAGGAACGGCGCGCCAAGCTTGAACTGCGTTATGCACCGGCCAGTCTCAAGCGTCCGGACCAGCTTGTCCATGATGCCCCGCCAGAGCTTGTGGTGAGCGCTGTCGATGTGCGCGAAGCCTGGCCCCCGGAAGGGGTTTCCCCGGTTCATTGGCTGATCGTCACCACCCACGCCGTTGACAGCATGCAAAAGGCCTCCGAAATCGTCGACATCTATCGCCGCCGCTTCCTGATCGAACAGCTGTTTCGCACTCTCAAGACGGCGGGCTTCAACATCGAGAGCGTCGAACTCGGCGACCCGCAAGCCTTTATCGCCTTCACCGGCTTTGCGCTTCTCGCCTCCGCCACCATCCTGCAACTGGTCAAGGCCCGCGACGGCAACAGCGGCCAGCTCCTCAGCCATGCCTTCGAAGCCGATGACAGGCCCGTTCTCATCGCTCTTTCGCGCAAGCTGGAAGGTAAAACCAAAAAACAGAAAAACCCGCATCCGCCCGACGACCTCGCCTTTGCATCCTGGGTCATGGCCAGGCTCGGCGGATGGAATTGCTATTACGGCCAGCCAGGACCGCAAACAATGCGACATGGTCTCGAACGCTACCACGCCATCAAACTCGGAACAGAAGTCGCAAAAGATGTGTGAATCTGATAGCGGCGAAAGCCGGGACCCAGACTTGCAAACTGCAAGACGGCTGTGAAAGCCTGGGTCCCGGCTTTCGCCGGGATGACGGGTTGCGGGAATGCGCATTGCTTGTGATCCGGAGTGACGCAGTTCGAAAAAGTTGTGTGCATACGACAGCGGCTTTCGCCGGGATGACGGAACAAGGAGGTTCCATCAATTATCATCCTGCTCTAGCCACACCTTTTCTGATCTCGCCTTGACCGCCATCTTGCGGCAGTGAGACCCTGGCGGCGGGCTTCAGTGGTTCCAACAGGCTGCGTAACGAGTTGAATCTATGAGAAGTTGCATGGTATCTAACGTTTACGTTAAGATCATCTTCAATTGACCTTGAGGTCCTGGGTTCGCCCGCCAAGGGACATGATCCTCTCCGCCTGTTGCCAAACTGTCAGCTTGCTTGGTGTATTGTCACCAAGCGGCAAGACGTCCCAGTCTGT
>CAVZHN010000002.1:0-292616 GCA_963775095.1 uncultured Alphaproteobacteria bacterium | reverse complement strand
GCCCTTGGCGGCAATGTCTTTCACGTGCACAGCGGTGATGCGGTCGGCATATTTCCTGATCCACGGCAGCGGATTGGCGCCGCCACGCACCACCCAGGCGACATCGATCTCCCAATCGAGCAAGGGTGCTGCCGCAAAGATCAGCTCATGGGGCGTCTTGCCGCCGGCGATCTTCTTGTATTCGAAATCGTGGTTGTGCCAGGCGAAGCCAAAGCCTTCGGAACGCGCCCACTGGCCGATCTCGCCCAAGCGCTTGCCGAGCTTGGTCCAGCCGGCGGCATTTTTCGGACGATCCTCCGCCGGAATGTAAGGGGCGATGATATGGCGCACGCCCAGTGTATTGGCGACCGACAGCACTTTGCCGCGCTGCTTCTCCAATTCGCCAATGCCAAAATGGCCGGTGGGCATGGTGAGGCCGTGGGCATCGAGCATGTTGCGCAGGGCTTTGGGATCGCCATAGACGCCACCGAAACCCTCGACCTCCTTGTAACCGCATTTGGCCACCAGGGCGATGGTATCGGCCAGGGGCGGAAAGTCGCGTGCGGTATAGAGCTGGAAAGACAGGCGCTTCGGCATGGTTCAAGTCCTCTTGGCGGATGATGGGTGGAGATCGCGGATAACTAAAGTTTCAATAGTGCTTTGCAGTTTCGCCGGATCGACCGATGTGACGCATCGCGGGCTCCTCCCGGTTTCTGGGTGGTATTTTCTAGACCCGCAAAATTAAATCTGCAACGTTTCAGTTTTTCGGCACAGCTCATGCCAGTTTTTCGCAACTTGGCAAAAAAGCCAACTCTGAATCGTTTCAGGTGCGGTAACAACCGCGCTGCCTAGCCCTCATAGTGTTTGGCGACCATTGAATTGAGCAGGCGCACGCCCCAGCCCGACCCCCAGCTCTGATTGATCGGGCTCTTGGTGGAATCCATGGCGGTTCCAGCCACATCGAGATGGGCCCATGGCACTTTGTTGACGAAGCGCTGCAGGAATTGCGCGGCGGTCACAGCACCGCCATAGCGGCCGCCGATATTCTTCATGTCGGCCACATCACTGTCGATGAGCTTGTCGTATTCCGGGGCCAGCGGCATGCGCCAGACCTTCTCGCCGGTTTCATATCCATGGGCCGAAAGGCGTTCGGCCAGTTCGTCGTTGTTCGAGAACATGCCGGCGAATTCCTTGCCGAGCGCCACCATGATAGCGCCCGTCAGGGTTGCCAGATTGACCATGAATTTCGGCTTGAAGCGCTTCTGCACGTACCACAGCACATCGGCCAGCACGAGGCGGCCCTCGGCGTCGGTGTTGAGCACGGCAATGGTCTGACCCGACATCGACGTGACGATGTCGCCCGGGCGCTGGGCCTTGCCGTCGGGCATGTTCTCGACAAGGCCGATGGCGCCAATAGCGTTGACCTTGGCGCGGCGCTTGGCGAGCGCCAGCATCAGGCCGGTCACGCAGGCGGCACCCCCCATGTCGCCCTTCATGTCTTCCATGCCGGCGGCAGGCTTGATGGAAATGCCGCCGGTATCAAAGGTCACGCCCTTGCCGACGAAAGCCACCGGCTGCTGGCCACGCTTGCCGCCGTCCCAGCGCATGACCACCATGCGGGCCTCGTGGGCGGACCCCTGGGCGACGCCAAGCAAGGCGCCCATCCCCAGGCGTTTCATGCGTTTGGCATCGACAATCTCAACTTTCACGCCATGGCGGGCAAGTTCCTTGGCGCGCCTGGCAAAGGCGATGGGATAGAGCCGGTTCGGCGGCTCGTTCACCAGATCGCGGGCCATATGCACGCCATCGGCAATGGCGTCGTGGGCGGCAAAAGCCCGGCCGGCGCCGGCTTGATCGCCGGTCAGGATGGCAACATCGCCGCTGGTTTTGGGCGCGTCGGATTTCTTGGTCTTGTAAGCATTGAAGCTGTAAGTCCGCAGCCGGAGGCCGGAGGCGATCAGCGCCGCGGCGGCGCCGGATTTTACGGTCTTGCTGGCAAAGTCGCAGGCAATCGCCGCCTGTTTTGCCTTGGCGGCCTGCAAGGTTCCGGCGATGGCGCCACCGAGCAGTTCGATCTCGCGGGCCGTCAGGGTCTCGGGATTGCCCAATCCAAACACCACCACTCGGTCAAATTTTCCAGCGGCGATGACATCTATCTGGCTATCGCGCTTGCCGGTGAATGCTGCTGCCTTGATGGCGCGGGAGAGATGGCCGCCGGTCCTGGCATCGGCTGAGGCGGCAAGCCCGGTAAGCTTGGCGCCCTCGGCGGCGAACACAATCAACGTTCCGGAAGCCGGGAGAGTGGTGCGGGTGAATTTGATTTTCATGATTTGATCCGAAGGTTTGGGAAACCTCTGGTAGCGCGTTTCGGGGCGCAAGGGAATCCTGCCCTTGTTCCGCCGGGTTTTTGCATGACACTTTGGACAGGTTGGCCTACGAGGCTTCCCGTTGCGGGTACAAACCGTTAGGATTGCGGCAATGGCCCGTAACGGGGCGGCATAAGACAGGCTGGTGATGGTGGGGAAAGGGTCTTTCAGGACCTTTGGTGGTGTGTCGTTTGCTGCGTTCGCGGCGGTCTTGGCCGCTGCCGTGGCCAGCGGGCCCGCGCTCGCCAAGAAGCCACCGAAGTTCAAGGCGCCGGTGACCGAAGAGCCGGGACCCAACGAAAAGGTGTTTTTCGTCGCCGATCAGGTGACCTACAACGGCAAGACCGGCGTGGCGGTCGCCACCGGCAAGGTGATCATCGACTACGGCCAGTACAAACTCACCGCCACGCGGGTTGAATACAACACCAAGACCGGCACGTTCAAAGCCAATGGCTCGGTGGTCTTGCGCGAACCCAATGGCAATGTGCTGATGGCCAGTTCGGCCACCATGATGAACAAGTTCAAGGAAGGCTTCGCCCATCACCTCAAGGCGCTGCTCACCAATGACACCACGATCACCGCCGAATACGCCAGGCTTTACGACAACGACGTCACCATCTACCGCAAGGCCAGCTACACAGCGTGCAAGAACTGCACGCGCGAAGGCGGCGATCCGCTGTGGGAGATCGTCTCGAAGGAGGCAAAACACGACGGCAAGGCAAAGACCATCTACTACGACGACATGGTGTTCCGCATCGGCGGCGTGCCGGTGTTCTACCTGCCCTATCTCGCCTACCCCGATCCGTCGGTCAAACGCCGCACCGGATTCATCTGGCCGAATTTCAAGTATGGCGATGCCTATGGCTTCGGCGTGACGGCGCCATTCTTCTGGGCGCTGGCGCCGGACTACGACCTCACGATCTCGCCATTCATCACCACCCGGCAAGGCATTCTCGGCGATGTCGAGTGGCGGCACAAACTCAAGCGTGGTTCCTACAACCTTCATGCCTATGGCATCTATGAGCTGAGCCCAGATCTCACGGACGAGCCGTCGCGCTGGCGTGGCGCGGTTACATCCAGGGGCAAGTTCAACGCCGGTGACGGGTGGCGGGTGGGCTGGAATGGCACGCTGGCCAGCGACAAGACTTTTCTCAGCGACTATGACATCAGCGGCAAAGGCATTGCGCAGAACCGGCTCTATGCCACTCAGGTCGACGACCGCAACTACGTCTCGGCCGAACTCCTCGACTATCACACGCTGCGCAATGGCTTGCGTCAGGAAGACCTGCCGCGGGCCCTGCCCTACATCCGCAGCAGTCATATTCTGACGGAACAGATCTTCGGCGGCGAACTGGGCCTCGATACCGAGACCTATTCAATCCACCGCCAAGATCCGATCAGCGGTTACAAGCTCGGCACCGGCCAAACGCGGTCAGTCTCGACGTTGTCATGGAAAAAGCAGGTGATCACCAGCCAGGGCGTGGTGTTCACGCCGTTCACCGAAGTGCGGAGCGAGTTGACGACGTCGGAAAACGTGCCAGGTGCCGGTGCTGGCAAAAGCAGCGATGCCGAGGTGTTGCCGATGGCCGGCATGGATCTCCGCTGGCCCTTGGTGGCGAACGGCGAGAATGGCAGCAGCGTTATCACCCCAGTGGCGCAAATCATCGCCGCACCTGATGCTCCCGATACTTCCGGCTATGGCAACGAGAATGCGTTGACACTGAATTTCGACCACACCAACCTGTTTCTCGATAACCGGCATTCGGGCTCCGACCGCTATGAAGGTGGAACGCGGGCCAACGTCGGCGTTCTTTACAACTACATCGCCAACAACGGCTGGTCGGTCAGGGCGGCGGCGGGCCAGTCGATCAAGATTGCCGGCGAAAACGGTTATCTGCCGGGATCGGGCCTCGATGGTCCGCAGTCCGACCTGGTCGGGGCCATCGCGCTACAGCCGTGGGACAATCTCAACCTGACCTATGCGGTAAGAGCCGAAGAGGACCTGTCGCGGATCAATGCCCAGGAAGCCTCTGCCAGCCTCACTTTCGACAGGTTTTCCGCGTCTTTGGCCTATGCGGACATTGCCGCAGCACCAGATTACGGACGGCCGGACCATGAACAGCAGATTTGGGGTGATGCCCGCCTCAAGCTCCGCGAGGGCTGGAGTTTGTTCGGCGGATTGCGCTATGACCTGGTGCATGACGACTTCGTGGAGAAGAGCGTCGGGCTCGCCTTCAACTGTGACTGCATGAACGCCGAACTTCGCTATGCCGAAAAGCTCACCGCCGACAATGCCAATCCCATCGAACGCAGCATCTTCCTGTCCGTCTCCTTCCGCACGCTGGGTGCAGCCAGTGCCGGGTTCGCGTTCTGACGGCGGATCCGCGATGAAATCAGTCTTCAAGCTTTTGCTGCTGGCCCTTCTACTTGCCCCGGGGGCCGTGGGGCCCGCCGTTGCCCAGAACAAGGGCGTCATCGTGGTTGCCAATGACCTGCCGATCACCGATTATGACATCACCCAGAAGCTCAATCTCCTGAAAGTCCTGGGCAGCGACGTGTCGGGCGCTTCGCGCAAGGAAATTCTGAACAGCCTGGTCGACGATGTCGTCAAGATTGCCGAAGCCAAGCGCCTCAACGCCGCGGCAACGGCGGGTGACGTCAACGGCCAGATCAGCCGCATCGCCAAGAACCTCAAAATGGATTCGGAAGGCCTCTTGGGCAAGTTGAAAGGGCGGGGTGTGGATGCGGAGTTTTTCCGCCGCTATGTCAGCGCCCAGATCGGTTTCGGGCGGGTCCTCGGCATTCTGAAGAAGAAGCCGAATGAAGCCAAAGTGAGCGACGCCGACGTCGACCGCAAGATGGCCGAGATCAAAAGCAATGCCAACGCCCAGATGAACAAGATCCTGGCCGATCCGCGCATGAAGGCGGTCACGGTTCTGTCGATCATCCAATTTGACCTGCCGGTCGAGGGCGACGACCCGGGGCTTCTGCAAGCGCGGGCAGTCGAAACCCAACAGGTCATCAAACAGTTCAAGAGCTGCAAGAATCCACGCGCCGCGGCGGCAGGAGTATTCAACGTCAAGGTCGGCAAGGTCATCGACGCCGATGCCACCAAGGTGCCGGCGGAACTTCGTCAGGCGCTCACAGCCAAGGGCCCGGGCCACGCCATTGGCCCGTTGCGCGGCAAGAACAGTCTGCAGGTGATCGGCTATTGCGGCAGCCGCAAGATCACGCCGCCCAAGCCCAAGTTCGACCTGCCGACCCGCGAGCAGATACGCAATTCACTGGAAAACCAAAAATACGCCCTGGCCGAACAAGAAGTGCTGAGGGACGCGCGCAAGCACGTCTACATCGAGTACCGCGACAAGAGTTATGCCCAGCAATAGTTTGCCCCTGGCTTTGACCAGCGGGGAACCCGGCGGCATCGGGCCGGAAATCACCGCCAAGGCGTGGCAGGCACTGCGCCATTCCTCCACGCCGTTCGTGCTCATCGGCGATGCTCACTACTGGCGGGAGCGCGGCGGAGTTCCGAACGAAGTTGTCAACGAAACGGATCAGGCTGCCGCGGTGTTTTCCAACGCCCTGCCGGTGCTGCACCGGCCACTATCGGAGCATCCCAAGGCGGGAAGCCTGTCGGCGGCCTCCGCCGCGCAAGTCATCGCCAGTATCGATGAGGCGGTGGTGCTGGCTTTCGCCGGCAAAGTTTCCGGTATTGTCACCAATCCGATCCACAAGGAAACGCTGTACGCAGCGGGCTTCAAGCATCAGGGTCACACCGACTATCTGGCGGCGCTTGCGGCGCAGCGCGGGTATAGCGTGCAGGAAGCCATGATGCTGGTGGCGGGCGATCTTCGCGCCATTCCAGTCACCGTACACATTCCCCTGTCAGAAGTTCCGAAACAGCTCACGGGCCGCGCCATCATCGATCAGGCGCGGGTGGTGGAGCGCGATTTGCGGCGCCATTTCGGGATAGCCAGGCCACGCCTGGTGGTCACCGGACTCAATCCCCATGCCGGCGAAAACGCGACGATGGGTACGCGAAGAGCGCGACATCATTCGCCCCGCGGTACAGGCCCTCGCCAACGAAGGTTTCGACATTCGTGGGCCGATTTCCGCCGATACGGCGTTTCACGCCGAAGCCCGCGCCACCTATGACGCCATTTTGTGCATGTATCACGATCAAGCGCTGATCCCGGTGAAGACGCTGGATTTCCACGGCGGGGTCAATGTCACGCTAGGGTTGCCGTTCATCCGCACCTCGCCCGATCATGGCACGGCGCTCGATCTTGCGGGCACAGGCAAGGCCAATCCCAAAAGCCTCATCGCCGCTCTCAAGCTTGCCGCCGAAATGGCGGAGCGTAGCCGTGGAGGCTGACCGGCTGCCGCCGCTGCGCGAAGTCATTGCGCAGCATGGCCTCTTGCCCAAGAAGTCGCTGGGCCAGAACTTCCTGTTCGACCTCAACCTCACGCGCCGCATTGCCCGGGCCGCGGCGCCGCTCGGCGGTTTCACCATTGTCGAAGTGGGCCCTGGCCCCGGCGGGCTGACCCGGGCCCTGCTGATGGAGGGCGCCGAGAAAATCAGTCGCCGTGGAACGCGATGAGCGGGCCATTGCCGCGCTTGGCCGAAGTGCAGGCCGCCTATCCCGGGCGGCTTGCAAGTCATCAGCGGCGATGCGCTCGACATGCGATTGGCCGGCGCTGGTCAAAGGCCCTGCCAAGGTTGTGGCTAACCTGCCTTACAATATTGCGACGCCGCTGCTCATCGGCTGGATCACCGGGCCACAGTGGTTCTCATCCCTCACCTTGATGTTCCAGAAGGAAGTGGCCGAACGCATTGCGGCCAAGCCCGGCGGCAAGGACTATGGCCGCCTGTCGGTGCTGTGCCAGCACCTGTGCGAAGTCAAAAAGCTCTTCGACGTCAACCGATCGGCGTTCACGCCGCCGCCCAAGGTCACGTCAAGCATCGTGCAACTTATCCCCAAGGCCGCACCTTCGCCCGCTTGCGACATCGCCGCACCTCGAACGGGTCACCGCCGCGGCCTTCGGCCAGCGCCGCAAGATGCTGCGTTCAAGTCTCAAGACGCTTGGCTGTGATGTCGAAGACTTGTTGCGGCAAGCCAATATCGATCCCGAATTGCGAGCCGAACAGGTTCCGGTGGAAGGATTTGCCAGGCTCGCGGGGCTCATTCAATAGCATGTCATCGCCGGACTTGTTCCGGCGACCCATCTTTCCGTCGGTATTGCTGCTGAACCATGGGCCCCCGGAACAAGTCCGGGGGTGACAGAGTAAAGCTTGGCTTACAGCCCCTTCGTCAGCTCCCGGACGAATTCGGTCAGGCCGGTGCGACGCCGCCGGCGCAGGCGTTCGGCGGTGAGGATGGCCATCACCTGGCGGTGGGCGTCCTCGATCTCGCCGTTGACGATGACATAGTCGTACTCCGGCCAATGGCTGATCTCGCGCGAGGCTTCGGCCATGCGCTTGGCGACGACCGAGGAGGAATCCTGGGCGCGCTTCACCAGGCGGTCCTGCAGTTCGCGGGCCGAGGGCGGCAGGATGAAGATGCGCACCAGATCGTTCTGCATCGACTGGGCCAGTTGCTGGGTGCCCTGCCAGTCGATGTCGAACAGCACGTCGCGGCCGCGGGTCAGGGCGTCGTCCACCGGCTTCCTCGGCGTTCCATAGAAATTGCCGAAGACCTCGGCCCATTCGAGAAGCGCTCCGGCGTCGCGGCGTTCGGCGAATTCCTGCTTCGAGATGAAGTGATAATCGCGGCCGTCAACCTCGCCGGGGCGGGGCTGCCTGGTCGTCACCGACACCGACATGGTGATCAAGGGATCGGCGGCCAGGAGTTTGCGCGACAGGGTGGTCTTGCCGGCGCCCGACGGCGACGACATGACGAGCAGCAGGCCGCGGCGGGCGATTTGGGTCATGGAAGTCACGTCACTCAATGTTCTGCACCTGCTCGCGCATCTGGTCGATCACCGTCTTGAGGTCGAGGCCGATGGTGGTCAAGGATTTGTCGGCGGCCTTGGAGCACAGGGTATTGGCCTCGCGGTTGAACTCCTGGGCGAGGAAGTCGAACTTGCGGCCGATGGCCTCACCGGAGTCCAGCAGGTCACGGGCGGCGGCGACGTGGCTGTAGAGCCGGTCGAGTTCTTCCTGAATGTCGGCGCGGGTGGCCAGCAGCACGGCTTCCTGATGCAACCGGTCGCGGTCGAAACTGGCGCCGGTCTCCATGAGGCGGGCGACCTGCTCGGCCAACCGTTGCCGGATGGCGTCGACGCCACGGGAGGGATTGTCACGGGCGGCGTTGGCCAGTTCCTCGATCTTGCGCAGCTGCTCGCCGGCCAGTGCTGCAAGCCTTGCGCCCTCTTCGCGGCGCGATTGCACCAGGGCCTTGAGGGCCTCGTCAAAGGACTTGAGCATCGCGGCGTTGCGGGCTTCGAGGGCGGCTTCGTCTTCCTCGGGCCGCGAGACGTCGAGCACGCCACGCATCGCCAGCACAGCGTCGGCGCGCAGGTTGTCGCCGCCGATGCGGTCGCGGAGCTTTTCGCCAGCGGCCAGAACCTGTTCGAGCACGGCCTCGTTGAGCACCACGGTTTCGCCGCTGGCCGCACCGCTCACCGTCAGCGCCACCTGCAGGTTGCCGCGCTTCATGTCGCGGGCGGCGGCGGCGCGGACGGCGGTTTCGAGGGCTTCAAACCCGGCGGGCAGGCGGCAGCGCACGTCCAGCGCCTTGCCGTTGACGCTTTTCACTTCCCATTGCCAGTGCAGCGCGCCATGGCTGCCGGAGGCGCGGGCAAAGCCGGTCATGCTGGATATGGTCATGGGAGCCCCGTCGAATCAGAGTCCGGCATTAGAGCAGCCGGATGGCGCCGAGCCAAGCCGCCGTCAGGATTTCGGCTTGTTCTTGGGAATTGGAATCAGCCGCTTGCCGACAAAAATGACCGAACCGGGCTTGGGCTCGCCCGGTTGCAGTTCGCGGCGCGATTTCCGCGGCGGCGGACAGCAGGTCCTGGGGCTTCGGCCGGGGCTTGGGCACAAGCTTTGGCGGTTCTGTCGCGGCGGTTTCGACGGGCGTATCGGCAGATGTCGCGGCTTCGGCGGTTTCCCCGGTACCAGGTGCAGGCTCGGCGGCAGCCTCAGGCAGGGCGGGCAGGCCATCGGTGGCGGTTGCCTCCGCTGCGGGGACTTGCGCGCCGGCTTCGGGAGTTGCGGCCGCCGTTTCGGATCCGGCGGCAGGCTCTTGCACTTCGCCAGTTGTGGCAACGGGTGGCGGCTCGGCCGGCGTTTCGATTTCGGGCAAGGTGTTGGCGAGCGCCGTCACGGCGGGCGCTGCAAGCTCTTCCATGGCAGAGGCCGGGGCTGCGGCGTCGATCTTGCGCCAATTGGCGACGTTGTTGTTGTGCTCGTCGAGGGTTTCGGCGAAGGCGTGACCACCCGAACCATCGGCGACGAAAAACAAATACTTGGTGTCCGGGGGATTGAGCACGGCTTCGAGGGCGGCACGGCCGGGGTTGGCAATAGGTCCCGGCGGCAGGCCATCGATGGTGTAGGTGTTGTAAGGCGTTGGCGTGGTGATGTCGGCCTTGGTCAGGGCGCGCTCGAGTTTGCCCTGTCCCATGGTGATGCCATAGATGATGGTCGGGTCGGACTGCAGGCGCATGCCCTGTTTCAGCCGGTTATAGAACACCGAAGCAATGACACCACGCTCGTCGGGTTTGGCGGTTTCCTTTTCGACGATGGAGGCCAGGACCACCGCCTCTTCCTTGCTCTTCAGGGGAATGGCCGGATTGCGCTTGGCCCACAGCTCCTCCAGCAGCTTGGCCTGCGCGTCCTCCATGTCGTCGATCATCTTCTGCCGGGTCAGCCCACGCTTGAACACATAGGTGTCGGGCAGAATGGCGCCTTCGACGGGCGGTTCGGTTATTTCGCCCGACAGCACATCGTTCTCGGTGATGCGGGCAAGCGCTGCAAAGCTGGTGAAGCCTTCCGGCACGCTTACCTTGTAAGAGATCGACTTGCCGCTCTCGATCAGCGCAATCACGTCGCGCATCGTTGCGCCTTCGGCGAACTCGTATTCGCCGGCCTTCAGGGCGCCGCCACCACGGGCGCGCTTGAGATAGGTGACGGCCGAGAATACCCGGGCATCGGAAATGATGCCGTTTTCCTGGAGGGCCACGGCAATGTCGGGAACGCCCAGGCCCTTTTCGATGGTGAACACCTTGTTTTCGGCCAGGGGGCCCGGCAGGAGGAATTCCTGATAGCCGTAGAAACCGGCGACGGCGGCGGCGAGGCCACCGAACAGCAGCAATCCAAACAGCGAGAAAAACACACGCGTCGAGGCCGGCCGGTGCTTCTTGCGAAGCCTGGCATCAGGAACGCGGTCGTAGCCGGTGTTCTCTGCCAATGGGGGTCCTCTTCATCTGGTCAGGCCGCGTGGCGGCGCATGACCAGCGATGCATTGGTACCACCAAAACCAAAGGAATTCGACAGAACTATGTTGATCTCTTTGTTTTTTGCCTTCTTTGGAACGAGATCGATCGCCGTCTCCACCGACGGGTTGTCGAGATTCAACGTGGGCGGGCAAATGTTGTCGCGGATCGCCAGAATGGAGAAGATGGCTTCGACGGCCCCGGCGGCACCCAGCAAGTGGCCCACCGAGGATTTGGTCGAAGACATGGCCAGGCCCTCAATGCGATTACCCATCAGGCGCTCGACGGCGCGCAGTTCAATCTCATCGCCCAAGGGCGTCGAGGTGCCATGGGCATTGATGTAGTCGATCTCGTGGGCCTGAATGCCGGCCCTCTTGAGGGCCGCGGTCATGCAGCGGAAGGCACCGTCGCCATCGCTTGAAGGTGCCGTGATATGATAGGCATCGCCCGACATGCCATAGCCCACCACTTCGGCATAGATCCTGGCGCCGCGCGCCCTGGCGTGTTCAAGTTCTTCGAGCACCACAACACCAGCACCTTCGCCCATCACGAAACCATCGCGGTCGGTGTCATAGGGCCTGGAACCTTTTTCCGGCGCATCGTTGAATTTGGTGGCCAGCGCCTTGCAGGCGATGAAGCCGGCAATGCCGAGACGGCAGATGGCGCTCTCGGCGCCACCGGCAATCATCACGTCGGCATCGTCGAAGGCAATCATGCGGGCGGCGTCGCCAATCGCATGGGAGCCCGTCGAGCAGGCGGTCACCACGGCGTGGTTCGGGCCCTTGGCGCCGAACTCGATGGAGATGAGGCCGGAAGCCAAATTGATCAGCGAACCCGGGATGAAGAACGGGCTTACCCGGCGCGGGCCTTTCTCGGCCATCAACAGCGTCGTTTGTTCAATGTTGGTGAGGCCGCCAATGCCAGAGCCGACGAGAACGCCGGTGCGGCACTTCTCTTCCTCGGTCTTGAGCTCGACGCCAGAATCCTTCATCGCCTGCTTGGCAGCGGCCACGGCATAGATCAGGAAGTCGTCGTAGCGGCGGAGGTCCTTGTGATCCATCCACTGGCCGGGGTCGAAGGTGCCGTTGGTGCCGTCGCCGCGGGTTACCTCGCAGGCGATCTGGCACGACAGGTCGGACGCCTCGAACTTGGTGATCTTGCCGGCACCGGATTGTCCGGCGAGAATGCGGCTCCAGGTTTCTTCAACGCCGGTTGCCAGCGGCGAAACGATTCCAAGACCTGTGACCACGACACGGCGCATCGGCAAATCCTCTTAACCACATGAAAACGCGGCGGTGGAACCATGGGTCCCAACCTCCGCGTTATAGATCGTTACGCCGCCCCGTCAAAGCGAGGCCGGGCGGGCCAATCAGGCCTGGCTCTTTTCGATGAACTTTACGGCGTCACCGACCGTCTGGATGGTTTCGGCGGCGTCATCGGGAATTTCAATGCCGAATTCTTCTTCGAAGGCCATCACCAGCTCGACCGTGTCGAGGCTGTCGGCGCCGAGATCGTCGATGAAGCTTGCTTCCGCCTTGACCTTGTCGCCATCGACACCGAGGTGCTCGACGACAATCTTCTTCACCCGATCAGCAACGTCACTCATGTTCAAGCGTCCTTGGTTGTTATCATTTTGATGGCAGGACTGCAGGCTTCCCCTTCAGACCCCCCTCGCATCGGGGGAACGGTTAGCACAAATCCCAATTCGCCGCAAAAGGGTCAAAGTTTACGGTTGATTTCGCAAGGGAAATTTCAAATTGTGGGGGTTTGGCGGAGGTGTGCAATGGGCAGGTTTCTGGCTCTGGCAATGGTCTTCATGGGTTTGGCCTCACCGGCCTTCGGCGATGGCGAGGTTGACTGGCCTCCTCACCGCCAGCGACCGGCAGAGGCTCGCCGAATTCAATTCCACAAGGCTCACTGCCCTAAGGGAAGCCGAAGCAGGAGCGGCTGAGGATGTGGCGGTTCTCAAGGCCGCACTCGACGGCGAGCCGTTGAGCTTCGAGGGTTTCGATGCCACCGGCACTTGGAAGTGCCGGGTCATCAAGCTCGGCGGCATCCTGCCGCTCACCGTCTATTCGCAGTTCCGCTGCATCATCAAGGATGACGGCAAGGGCTGGCGCCTCACCAAGATCACCGGCTCGCAGCAAACCACCGGCGCCCTCTATCAAGACAGCGGCACACGGCTGATCTATCTCGGCTCCGGCTATGTCGCGGGCGAAACGCCGAAGCCCTATGGCGCTGGACCGGAGTTCGACCAGGTGGCCTATGCCGAGCGGCTGGGCGAACAGAAAATCGTGTTGCAGTTTCCGAAGCCCTACTACGAGTTGAACCTCGATCTGCTGGTGCTGGAGAGGAAGTGATCATTTCAACCCTCTCCCCTCGCGAGAGAGGGTGGCGAGCAAAGCGAGCCGGGAGAGGGGCGTGGCCACGTGGCTGTCCTAGTGGAAGGAAAGTTCCAAATAGACTGTGCTTCCTTGTTGCTCGAAGCCCTTTCACCATTCCAAACACTGTCATCGCCGGGCTTGTCCCGGCGACCCATGCTTCAATCTATTCGCCGCCTGATCCGTGGGTCCCCGGGACAAGTGTTCAGACCGGGGACATGGCTGACACGTGTTCGGGGACATGGTTGACACTTTTTCGCAATGTCGCGGGAGGGTTGGTCATGGTCTGGAGGGCGGTGTCGGTGATGGAACAGCGGCAGGAACTTGTGCGGCTTGCGATGATGTAAGGGGCCAATCGGCGGGAGCTTTTCCGGCGCTTTGGGGTGAGCGCCGAAACGGGTTACAAATGGCTGGCGCGGGCAGCGGCGGAGAGTGTTTGGTGGACCGGCCGCGCAAACCCCTTGGCAATCCGTTGCGCTGTCCGGATGATGTTGAACGGGCTGTTCTGCGCTTGCGCGACCAGCACCCGGCCTGGGGTGCGCGCAAACTTGCCAATGTGCTTGAACGCCAGGGCCTTGACGTGCCGGCCTGTTCGACGGTGCACGCCATTCTCGTTCGCCATCAGCGGATATTGCCCAAGCGGGGCGGCGCTCCGGCAACCCTGCGTTTTGAACGCGAGGCACCTAATGAGCTCTGGCAGATGGACTTCAAGGGCTCATCGACACTCGGCAATGGCGAGAAGCTCTATCCGTTGACAATCGTCGATGATCATTCCCGCTATGCCTTGTGCATTGGCGCTTGCGGTGATGAGACCGGAAACACTGTCAAAACACGGCTTGAGCAGGTGTTCAGCACCTATGGACTGCCACAGGCCTTCTTTGTCGACAATGGCAATCCCTGGGGCGACAGCCAGGGCGGCGCGTGGACAAAGTTCCGGGTCTGGCTTCTGAAATATGGCATTCACCTGATCCATGCCAGGCCACTTCATCCGCAGAGCCGCGGCAAGAACGAACGCTTTCACAAAAGCATGGATGAAGAAGTCTTCGCCATGCGCCCGCTTGCCAGCCGGAACGAGGCCCAGGCCGCCTTCACAAAGTGGCGTGGCATCTACAATCATGAGCGCCCCCATGAAGGCATTGGCATGTTGCGTCCAGCCGAGCGCTACCGCCCGTCCCCACGCAGCATGCCAGCCCGCCTGCCGCCGATCGAGTACGGCGAAGGCGAGATCATCCGCAAACTCCCCGTCAACAAGGCCAGCATCTCCTTCAAGGGCAAAGACTGGAAAGTCCCAAAAGCCTTTCAAGGCGAACACCTCGCCGTCAGGCCTCATGACATCGACGGAAGATTCGGAATTTACTTCGGCGCAAATCTCATCAAAACCATTGACCTCACCCCATGAAAAAGTGTCAACCATGTCCCCGAACACGTGTCAGCCATGTCCCCGGTCTGAACAACAAGCCCGGGGATGACAGACCTAACAGGGCTAAATCATCGCCATGCCGCCGTGTTCGAAAAGATTGGACCGGACACTGCAGCCTACCTTAGGCCAGCCCCTCAACATAACAGGTGAAGTGCTCAATTGGGCCAAATCCGCGAAAGGCTCCGGAATACTTTCTGCCTTCTGCGGTTTCAATTGCTCCACTGGAACAATTCCTCCGCCATGAGTGTATGCGCAGGATATCATTCCCTACGTAGCGCGCAGGCATCTCGAAGAAGTACAAACTGTATTCTGTCCCGTAATCGAACATCTGACCGTCTCTCATCTCGACGGTAAAGATGGTGAACCCCATAGAAGTCTCACCAACAATCTGCTCAAGAATGTCACGCGGCCACGCGAAACGTGAATGTTCGACGTGCGATATTCCCTCGGCAGAAATCTGTGTTTTGTTGGTGCAAAGAGTTTCCACAGAACTGATAAACTGAGGTTCCCTGCCAATAACCTCTTTCAAGCGCCGAGCGTACAAATCGACCATATTCTTGCGGTCAAGAAACAACACGCAAGGCAGAAATAACCCATTCCGCATACGGGCAGCTGCGCGATACTGGACACCGTAAAACTGATTTGGCCAGTTTTCGCAATTGGTCGTCAGCCAATCCGCTACATCAGAATGTCTCATTGAGCTTTCCAGGGAACCACAGAACAACTCGACACTTCTTCAAATCATCGCCATGCCACCGTTCACATGCAGCGTCTGGCCGGTCACGTAAGCGGCTTCTTCGGAGGACAAGTAGAGCACGGCGGCGGCGATTTCTTCGGGGTTGCCGAGACGCCCGGCTGGCACGCGGCCCAGAATTGCTTCCTTCTGCTTGTCGTTCAGCACGTCGGTCATCGGGGTGGCGATGAAGCCGGGGGCCACGGCATTCACCGTCACGTTGCGGCTGGCGAGTTCCTGGGCGAGCGATTTGGTGAGGCCGATGACGCCGGCTTTCGATGCCACATAGTTGGCCTGGCCGGGGTTGCCGGTGACGCCGACCACCGAGGTGATGTTGACGATGCGGCCCCAGCGCTTTTTCATCATGGATCGCATGGCGGCGCGGGAGAGGCGGAAGCTCGCCGTCAGGTTCACGTCCAGCACCTGGTTCCAATCATCATCTTTCATTCGCATCGCCAGGCCGTCCTTGGTGATGCCGGCATTATTCACGAGAATGTCGAGCGAGCCCATGGCCGCCTCGGCCGCGGGCACCAGCTTTTCGACGTCGGCGGCGTCGGAGAGGTTGCAGGGGACAACGTGGCAGCGCTCACCCAATTCGGATTTCAACTGTTCGAGCACCGGCGCGCGGGTGCCGGATATCGCAACCGTGGCACCTGCCTTGTGCAAGGCCCTGGCGATAGCTGCACCGATGCCGCCGGTGGCGCCGGTCACGAGAGCGGTCTTGCCGGTCAAGTCGAACATGATGTTATCCCTGCTTCAGTTGCGCTGATGCGACAGCAATATCGTCCGGTGTGCCGATCACCAATCCCGTGGCCTCCGGCGCATTCTTCTTGAGAAGGCCGGTCAGCACCTTGCCGGCACCCAGTTCGCAGAAACGGGTGACGCCGTGTGACGCCATGTAACCCACGCACTCGCGCCAGCGCACCGTGCCGGTCACCTGCTTGACCAAGCTGGCACGGATTTCGGCGGGATCGCTCAACGGTCCGGCCAGCACATTGGCGATGACCGGCACCACCGGCATGTTCATGGTTACGTTTTGCAAGGCTTCGGCCATGGCGTCGGCGGCGGATTGCATCAGGGCGCAGTGGAAGGGGGCGCTCACGGCCAGCAGGATGGCGCGCTTGGCGCCCTTGGCCTTGGCGATGTCGAGGGCGCGTTCGACCGCCGCCTTGGAACCGGAGACGACGACCTGGCCATCGCTGTTATCGTTCGCCGCCTGGCAGACTTCGCCTTGGGCGGCTTCGGCAGCGACGGCTGAGGCGGTGGCGAAATCGAGGCCCAGCAGTGCCGCCATGGCACCGGTCCCCACCGGGGTTGCCGCCTGCATGGCGCGCCCGCGGGTTTTCAGCAATCGCGCGGCATCGGCCAGCGAGAATGTGCCGGCGGCGGCCAATGCCGAATATTCGCCGAGCGAGTGACCGGCCACGAACTTCGCCGCGTTGGCAACGGTGATGCCGTGCTCGGCCTCAAGCACTCGCATCACCGCCATCGACACCGCCATCAGGGCGGCCTGGGCGTTTTCGGTGAGTGTCAGGTCGGCTTCGGGGCCCTGCCACATGAGCTGCGAGAGGTTCTGGTTCAGCGCCTCATCGACTTCGGCGAAAACGGCGCGGGCGGCGGCGAAGTTCTCGGCCAGGCCAAGCCCCATGCCGACGGCCTGGCTGCCTTGCCCCGGAAATGTAAATGCGGTTGCCATCTTGACCTCAATCGTGCGACTGCAATTGAGGCCGCACGAAACATGGGGCAAGGTGCAAGTCAAGATGATTACCCACAGCGACCTCGAAACCGCGGAACGCATCGTCTACGCCGCCATGCCGCCGACGCCGCAGTATGCCTGGCCGCTCATGGCCCGCGAGGCCGGCTGCGAAGTCTGGGTGAAGCACGAGAACCACACGCCGATCGGGGCCTTCAAGGTGCGCGGCGGCATCGTCCACATGAAGTTGCGCAAGGACCGGGGCGAAATCAACGGCGTCATCACGGCCACACGCGGCAATCATGGCCAGTCGATTCCGTTCGGCGCCAGGCGGGTTGGCATTTCATCGACCATCGTCTGCCCGGTTGGCAATTCCGCCGAGAAGAACGCCGCCATGCGGGCGCTGGGGGCGGAGCTGATCGAAGTGGGCCATGACTTCGATGCGGCGCGGGAAGCGGCAATCGCTATTGCCAAGGAGCGCGGGCTCGATTTCGTCGCTTCGTTCGGGCCGGAGCTGGTGATGGGGGTGGCGACCTATGCCAAGGAACTGTTCCACGCGGCAGGAGCACTCGATGCCGTCTATGTGCCGATCGGCATGGGGTCCGGCATTTGCTCGGTCATCGCGGTGCGCGATCTTCTCGGTCTCAAGACCAAGGTGATCGGCGTGGTCGCCAGCAGCGCCAACGCCATTGCGCTGTCGTTCGCGCAGGGCAAGCCGATGGCCACCAACTCGGCGGCGACCTTCGCCGACGGCATGGCGGTGCGGGTCGTCAACCCCGATGCTTTCCACATCATCAAGCACGGGGCGGAGCGCATCGTCGAAGTCAGCGACGATGAGATTGCCGGGGCCATGCGGCTCCTCTACCGCACCTGCCACACGCTGGCCGAGGGGGCGGGTGCCGCCGCCACGGCAGCACTCATGCAGGAGCGCCAGCGGATGCAGGGCAAGCGCATCGGGGTCATCGTGTCGGGCGGAAACATCGACATGCCGAAGTTCGCAACCGTGCTTTCGGGCCAGACGCCGGAGCCCTAATTCCAGGCGCAGTTGAATTAAGTCTTAGCACCCGGTATTACTTGATTCGTTGGTTGCGTCGTGTCGAGAACCCCGGAAAGGCTCCCCATGTCCGCAAGCACCATCATGCTTGAGAAAATTGCACGCGCCATCGCCCTATCACACGGCAGCAGCGACTGGCGCTCCTACACCCAGTCGGCCCGGGCGGCGGTGCTGGCGCTGCGCGAACCCACCACCGATATGCTGGAAGCCGCCGTCCCCGATTGCCCGGATTTCGGATTCCTCCCAGAGGAATGGACGGCGATGATCGACCACGTGGCCAGCGAACCGGTGAATTGACCCGGACGCTTCGAGGCTCACGGCTGCGCCGTGAGCACCTCAGCGTGAGGAACCATAATACATCCTCACCCTGAGGTGCTCGCCGCAGGCGAGCCTCGAAGGGTCACTTCTTCAGCCCGTTCACTTTCATCAACACGTCGATCAGGCGCGGCACGAAGCGGTCGCCGTAGCCCATGTTTTCGGCCATCACCAGGGTCTGGTGCACGGTTTCGGCGAGGTAGGAAGTCACGGGCAACTGTTCGGTCATGTTGGTGTAGTAACGAAGATCCTTCCGGGCGTTGCGGATGGCGAATTTCGCGTGACTGTCGTCATCGCTCAGCGGCACGTTGATCAGCCTGCCGAACATCACCGAGGCCGCGCCCCCGGACATGACGATGTCGCGCAGCGCCACCATGTCGACACCGGCAGCAGCGGCCACGGTGATGGCTTCGGCGGCCATGGCGGCATGGCCCAATGAGAGAAAATTGTTGATGAGCTTCAATTGGTGGGCAGCACCCACCGCACCGGCGTTGACGATGGTATCGGCAAAACACTCGAGCACCGGGCGGACTTCGGCCAAAACCGCTTCGGGGCCAGCGACCATCAGGCCGAGTTTTCCGGCTTCGGCCTCCTTGGGGGTGCGGGTCATCGGGGTGTCGATGAACCAGCCGCCCTTGGCTTCGACATCACCAGCGATCTTCTTGGTCGATTGCGGCTCGGCGGTCGAGCAATCGGCGATAATGAAACCGGGGCGTACCGCACCCAGCAGGCCATACTCGCCGTAAACCGTTTGCTCCACCTGGGGGCTGCCGGTCACGCACAGGATCACCATGTCGCACTCCTTGGCCAGCGCGTAGGCGCTGGCCGCTTCGGTGGCGCCCTTGGCGATCAGGTCATCGATAGGCCCGCGATTGCGGTGGGCGGTCACAGCCAGCTTGTAACCTTTTTCCAACAGGTTTTTGCCGATGCCATGGCCCATGAGGCCGACGCCGATCAGTCCGACCTTGGTGATTGCCATGGTGTTCACTCCTTCGCGAATGTCATGAGTTGATCCTGCTCCAGAAAGAACAGCCTGTCCTCATCCTTCCGCGCAAAGCCGATGCGCGTATAGAAGCGGGCAGCGGCTTCATTGCCGGTGTCGACTTCAAGCTTGATGAAGCGGGCGCCTTTGGCAAGCCCACGCCGCGCCGCCTGTTTCATCAGATCCAGGCCGACGTTGCGGCCCCTCGCCCGCTCCTCGACAAAGAGATCGACGATGTAAAGCCCGCGTGTCCCCCGCCAGGTCGAGAAGGTCATCAGCGCCAGGCAGGCCCCGAGCAGTTTGCCATTTTCATCGGCGACAACGACGTCGATCAGGTCGCGGGCAGCCAGAAGCTTTGGCCCGGTCAAGCCGGTGGTTATAGGAACGCCGACATGATCGGCAAGGCCCTGAACCATGGCGGCCACAACAGCGGCGTCGGCATCGCGCATCTGGCGATAGACAATACTCATGCCGAAAGCCCAGTGAGTAAGGCGGCAAGATTGGCGCCGAGGCTTGGCGATGGATAGCCACCTTCCTGGACGATGAGCATCGGCCGCCGCAGTGCTGCGATGGCCTTGCCGATCACCGCGAAGTCGGCGGTCGAGATGGCGAAGCCCTTGAAGGGATCGTCTTCAGCGATATCAAGCCCGGCGGCCAGCACCAGCACATCGGGAGCGAATTCGGCGACGCGCCGCAGCGCCACGTCGAGGGCGGCGAGATAGGGATTCAGCGTGGCACCGCGCTCCAATGGCAGGTTGAGGTTGAAGCCTTCACCGGCGCCGCGGCCTGTCTCCTCAGCGTAACCCCAGAAAAAAGGATAGAAGCGCTTGGGGTTGGCGTGAATCGAAACCGTCAATACGTCGGGGCGATCATAGAAGATCGCCTCGGTGCCGTTGCCGTGGTGCACGTCGATATCGAGGATCGCCGTGCGCTTTCCGGCGCGGGTCAGCATCTCGGCCGAGATTGCGGCATTGTTGAAGTAGCAGAAGCCCGCCGCCAGGTCGGCTGCCGCATGGTGGCCCGGCGGGCGGCAGAGGGCGTAGACCATGGCTTCGCCATTTATGACCAGGCTGGCGCCGTGGGCGGCGGTGGCGGCACTGGCCACGGCGGCGGCGTAAGTATTCCGCCGTCACCGGGCAGGAGCCGTCGCCGAAGTGATATCCCACCTGGCCCACCACGCTGTCGGGGTAACCCGCTTCGGGCAGATTGCGGCGGCCCAGGGCGAAAACATTGGCTGATGGCGTGTCGCTGGCATCGGCCAGGCGCTGCCAGCGGGTATGCAGCGTCGACAGGAACTGGATGTAACGGTGGTCATGCACCAGGGCGATGGTATCGCGATAGACGGTAGGCGGGTTGACAATGGGGCCGCCCAGCTGGCGCACCCCTTGCAGCAGCATGTCGATCCTCTCGGGGCGTTCGGGGATCGGTTGCGGCTTGCCCGACACCACGAATTCCTCCGGTGCATGGCTTCGTTGCGTTTCGTCAAATACGGTAATCATCGGTTTGCCCCGGCCTTGATGGCTCTGCTATGGCTTTTCTTCCATTCAACAAGGCAAATCCTCCAATGTCCACCTTGAAGCCGCTTCCCGCCCACATTCATTCGACCGGCAGCCTTCCCAAGGTTGCCTGGGCCAAGGGCAGTTACGTCTATGATGCCGACGGCAAACGGTACATCGATGGCTCCGGCGGCCCCGCCGTCTATTGCATCGGCCATTCCAACACCGAGGTGAACGACGCCATCAAGGCGCAGTTGGACCGCATCGCCCACGGCTACCGCTACAACTTTTCCTCCGATGCCCTGGAAGAATTGACCGACATCATCAAGGACCGTTGCGGCGGCACGCTGAAGCACATGGTCTATGTGACCGGCGGTTCGGAAGCGGTCGAAAGCTGTCTGAAGCTTGCCTTGCAATACCACGCCGCGCGGGGCGACATGTCACGCCGCCGCTTCATTGCGCGGGAACGCTCGTGGCACGGCAACACGCTGGGGGCGCTGTCGGTGTCGGGCTTCCTGGAGCGCAAGAAAGCCTTCGAGGGTTCGCTTCTCGATGTCTCGCGGCTGTCGCCCGCCAACCAATATCCGCCCCATTGCCGGGCGCCACGGCGGAAACGGCGGGCGAGGCTTGCGCCAAGGAACTGGAAGACGAGATCCTGCGCATGGGGCCAGAGAAGATCTGCGCCTTCATTTTCGAACCGGTCGTCGGTGCCGCCGGCGGCTGTGTACCTGCGCCCCCAGGTTACGCCAAACGCGTGCGCGACATCTGCGACCGATACGGCGTGCTGATGATCTCCGACGAGGTCATGTCAGGTGCGGGGCGCTGCGGCACATGGCGGGCGCTGGAACGCGATGGCGTCGAGCCCGACATTATGTCAGTCGCCAAGGGCCTGGCGGCGGGTTACCTGCCGCTCGGTGCCGCCATCTATACGGACCGGGTGGCCGATGCCATCCACGGCGCCCATGGCGCACCGATGACCGGCCACACCTTCACCGGCCACACGGCCTGCTGCGCGGCGGGCGTCGCCGTGCAGAAGATCGTGGCGCGCGAGAAACTCGTCGAACGCGTCGCCGCCAACGAGGCGAAGCTCAAGGCGATGATCGCCGATGCACTCGCAGGCGTTGATGCGGTGGGCGACATCCGAGGCCGCGGCTATTTCATCGCCACCGAGCTGGTTCAGGATCGCGTCACCAAGAAACCCTTCGACGCCGCGCACAAACTCTTCATGCGCATCCGCCAGCAAGCCTTCGACAACGGCCTGATCTGCTATCCGGTCGGCGGCAACGTCGACGGCATCAACGGCGACGTCGTCATCCTGGCGCCGCCCTACAACGCCACCGACGCCGAGCTCACCGAAATCGTCGACAAGATGGCGATGTCGGTGAAGCAAGTGCTGAAGGACGCGGGGCTGGGGTAGGAAACCAACCCTCTCCCCTCGCGGGAGAGGGTTGTACTATGCCGCGAACACTCGCAGGCGGTGGCCATCGGGATCGCGCGCCGTGAAGGTGTAACCGAAGTCCATTTTCACCGGCAGCTGAATGATCTCTGTGCCTTCCGCTTTCCAACGGTCATGCAGGCTGTTGACCTCATCATCGTTGGCGACGTGGAATCCGAGTTCGCTGGCGCCCGCCAGTTGATCGGGACGCGGCTCGACGCCGTCTTTGTTCCACAAGCCCAACATGGTGCCGTCATTGAGTTTGAACATGGCGAAACCAGGTGATGCCTCAAGCGGTCCGGCGCCGAGAATGCGAGTATAGAATTCGGCGCTGGCCTTGGGATCGACGACATAGAAAAGGATCATGTGATGCGGGTTTATGTGGGGCTCCTTTTAATGGAGATTGTCATACGGTAGAGAATTGTCAGGATGTGTCAGCAGTGCGGCCGCGCCCTTCTGCTGAATCATGGCAGGACCGGGTCAATTCGTGCACTGTCACCGAAATAGGGCGGATTCGCCAATGTTCCGCATTCAAATGCCTTGCAAAAGGCTTCGATTTGCATCCGATTTGGATGCGTTTTCATCGCAATGCGCAGTGGAATTGCAATTGAACCCGACGTCCAAGAGTTTGAAAGGCTGGATGTTTCACGTGAAACAAATCCTAGTACTGCCCTGAAAGGGGGCCCCGGAATTTTAACCCCTATTTCTCAGTTTACAGGAGTCCACAACACCTGATCGATCCGCGTTGCTCCCGTCGCCAGCATGATCAGGCGGTCGAGGCCCAGGGCTACGCCGGAGGCTTCGGGCATCATGGCGAGGGCTTCCAGGAGTTCTTCGTCGATGGGGTAACGTTCGCCGTAGACGCGTTCTTTCACATTCATTTCGGCTGCGAAGCGGCGGCGTTGTTCGGCGGCGTCGGTCAGTTCGCCGAAGCCGTTGGCGAGTTCGACGCCGCAGGCATAGAGTTCGAAGCGCTCGGACACCCGCGCGTCGTGGGCACAGGTCCGGGCGAGTGCGGCCTCAACGGCGGGATACTCGTAGAGCACGGTCGGGGCCGAAGCGCCAAGGTTGGGTTCGACGTCCTCAACCAGAATGCGGCTGAAAATGTCGGACCAGCTATCATCCGCCGCCACCCGCACATTGGCCATCGCCGCAAGCGCATCGCGGTCGGCGCCACCCTGGCCATCAAGCGTCGCCAGCACATCGACGCCGGCATAGCGCTGAAAGGCTTCGGCCACGGTCAGCCATTCGGCCGCGGCGAAAGGATTGATCTCGTGGCCACGCCAGATGAAGCGTTTGGTGCCCGCCGTCTCGGCGGAGAGCCGCAACAGATCGAGCGTATCCTCGATAACCAGCTTGTAGGGTTCGCGGGCCCGGTACCATTCGAGCATGGTGAATTCCGGCGAATGGGTGAGAGTGCGCTCGCGATTCCTGTAGACGCGGGCCAAGTCGAAGATGCGGGTTTCGCCGGCCGCCAGAAGCTTCTTGCAGGCAAACTCCGGCGAGGTGTGGAGGTAGCGCCGTTCATGGCTGCCATCGGGCTGGATGAGATCGGTGGCAAAGCCGTGGAGGTGGGCTTCGTTGCCAGGCGAAATCTGCAAGGTGGCGCATTCAACTTCGACGAAATCGCGGCTCCCGAACCATGCCCGCATCGCCGCGATGATGCGGTTGCGGGCCAGCAGGAAAGGCCGCCGGTCACGGTGGCGGTGGGGCGAAAACCAGCGGGATTCCGGGCTCTTCAATCGCATCTCCGAAGGGGGTTGGCTTACCCTGGTGCCGCTGCTAATACCGCGCCCAACTCAATCCAGCAATTCAAGAGAACGGATTTCAAAGTGGTCAAAGTTATCGCATCAGGTGTCCGTAAGGGCAACGTCATCGAGCACGAAGATGGCAAGCTCTACGTGGTGCTCAAGGCCGAAAGCATGCATCCCGGCAAGGGCACGCCGACCACGACCATCGACATGCGGCGCATTTCCGACGGGGTCAAAACCGTGGTGCGCTACAAGACGACCGACACCATGGAACGGGCCTTCGTGGAAACCATCATGCACAGCTATCTCTACCAGGATGGCGAGCAATATGTGTTCATGAATCCGCAAAGCTTCGAGCAGATCAACGTCTCGGGCGACATGCTGGGCGACAGCGCGCCGTTCCTCCAGGAAGGCATGGAGTGCCAGATCGCCATGTTCAACGGCGTGCCGATTTCGATCGAACTGCCGCCGCGCGTGACCCTCGAGATTGTCGAAACCGAACCGGCGATCAAGAACCAGACGGCATCGTCGTCATTCAAACCCGCCGTCCTGTCGAATGGCGTGCGCACCATGGTGCCGCCGCATATTGTCTCGGGCACCCGCATTGTGGTGGCCACCGAAGACGCCTCCTACGTGGAACGCGCCAAGGACTAGCGCCGGGCGAACACCGCCACGGTCTCGACATGCGATGACCACTTGAACTGGTCGACGGCGGTGATGGTTTTGAGCTTGAAGCCGGCGGCGATGAGAATTTCGGCATCGCGGGCAAGTGTGGCGGGATCGCAGGATACGGCAATCGCCGTCTTGACCTGAGACTTCGCCAGTTGCCTGGCCTGCGCCTCGGCACCGGCGCGCGGCGGGTCGAAGACCACGGTGTCGAAATCCTTCAACTCGCCGGACACCAGCGGTTCCTTCATCAGGTCGCGCACGGCTGATGTCACCGGCTTCATGCCATCGGCCTTGCGCACCGCGGCCTGCAGCGCGGCAATCGCCGGCCGGTCGCTGTCGAAGGCCTGCACCTTCACGCGTTCGGCGATGCGGAGCGCAAAGGGGCCGACGCCGCAGAACAGGTCGGCAACGGATTTGGCCTTGCCCAGGCCATCCAGCACCAGTGCCGCCAGCACAGCTTCGCCCTTCGCCGTGGCTTGCAGGAAGGATGCAGGCGGCAGTGGCACGCGGGCCTTGCCGATCACCAGGGCGGGTTGAATCTTGGTTACAATGGTTTCACCATTCACCGTGAAGCGCGACACCGCCAGTTGCTCGGCCAATCGCGCCAACTTGGCATATTCCTGTTCCACCACCTTGCGCTCAGCCCTGATAGCGCAATCAAGTCCCGCATCGGTTGCCGTCAAGGCCACATCGCAGTCGCCGAGCACGCCGCCGATAACCCGCGCCATTTCGGGCGAACCAGCAAGTGCCGGAACAACGATTGGACAGGCATCGAGATCGTGCAGCCGGTGGCTTCGTGCCGCCATGAAGCCTGCCGTCACAACGCCATCCTTCTTGCGCACATGCAGGCTCACCCGGCGGCGGCCATCACCGTGGGCATCGATCAGCTCAGGCGTAGCGATTTCAATGCCGCGCCGAGCGAAAGCCTGAACAACCTGATCGGCCTTCCACTGGCGATAGGCTGTAACCTCCCAATGCTGCAACTGGCAGCCGCCACATTGGCCGTAGTGCTTGCAGAACGCGGCGATGCGCTGTGGCGAGGCTGTTACGACGGCTTTCAGGACCCCGCGTTCGCCCTCGACATCGGCCAGCACGGTCTCGCCCGGCAGGCTTCCCGCCACATAGACCGGACCATCGGCCACGCCTTCACCGCGAAAGCCCAGGCGGGCGATAACCAAACGCCGTTCAGTCATGGTGGGGATAGGCGATGGCGATGCCGTAGCCGGTTTGCAGGGATATGCGCACTGGCCCCGTCGCGATGTTCGAAAGCGTCAAGGTCTCTCCGAGCTGGACGACGCGTTTCACCAGCGGCCATTTCACCCCGGAAAGGTCGAGGCCGGAGAAATCGGCAAATGGAATGATGCTCAGACGCACGCCGGCGGCGAGGTCAAGTCTGGTTTCACCCGGCAAAATGGCGTGAGCTTCTTCATCGCCACTGGTCAAGACAGTTGGGTAACCGTCGCGCGCAAGCTTCAGCATCATTCCAAAATGGCCGAGAGTATGGTCGGCCTGTCCGCCCAAGCCGCCGACCAGAACAAATTCGGTGGCGCCACGCTCAATCGCCGCTGAGATGGCGATGGCGCCGTCGGTGGCATCCTTGGCGGCGGGATGGGTGTCGCGCGGAATTTCGGCATATTGAATGGCAAGCTCGGAGCCCGCCGAATCGAAATCTCCAACCCACAGTTCGGGCACGATGCGAAGCGTTGCGGCATGGGCAATGCCACTGTCGGCGGCAATCACCCGTGCGCCCTTGATCTGGGCGCGCAGCCTCTTGGTCACGGTCAGCCCGCCGCCCAGCAATATGACAAATTTGGTCATGGGTGCCGCTGTAGCAGATCGATCTTGCCTGCGCAGCCCCGGCGTTCTAACTCTGGTGGCGCTCTCAACGGGGTGCTGCCTTCTGCGGCTGAGACTGGCTTTGGCCTAAACCCGCTGAACCTGATCCGGATCATGCCGGCGGAGGGATTGCGGGCCGGCCCAAAGGGTCCCGTTCCTCCGGTGACCTTTTGGAGGAAGTGCTGAAGATCGCATTTGCAAGTGCCCTTGCGCTGATCGCCGCGAGCCTGCTCGCGGGGGTGGTTCCGGTGTTCGTGATCGGACTTGCAAGGCCATGGGCGGTTTTCGATGCTTACACTGTCCAGGTTACCAAATTCACGCTGCTGCAGGCCGGGCTTTCGACGGTGCTATCGCTGGCGCTTGGCATTCCAGTAGCGCGGGCGCTGGCGCGGCAGGATTTTCCCGGGCGCGCCATCGCCGTGCGCCTGCTGTCGCTGCCGCTGGCGCTTCCCGCCATCGTTGCGGTGCTCGGCATCATTGCCATCTTCGGGGCGAATGGCTTACTTGCCGGCCTGTTCGATCTCTATGGGCTTAGCGGCATCCTGCTGGCGCATGTGTTCTTCAACTTTCCGCTGGTGGCGCGGCTGGCGCTTTCACGGTTGGAAGCCATTCCCGCTGAAAACCACCGCATGGCGGCGCAACTGGGGTTCAGCGGCGGCGACGTTTGGCGCCATGTCGACCGGCCGGCTTTACTTCCCATTCTACCGGGAACGGCGCTGCTGGTGTTCTTGCTGTGCGCCGCCAGTTTCACGGTGGTGCTGACGCTCGGCGGCGGTCCGCAGGCGACGACGCTGGAAGTTGCGATCTACCATGCCTTGCGCTTCGACTTCGATCCAGCGCGGGCCACGCTTCTGGCAATGGTACAGCTGTTGCTCTGTGCCCTGTTGTTTGTTCTGGCGCTGAGGTTTCCGGCAGGCAGTTCCAATTGGCCAGGATTCCGGCGCCAGATGACCAGATACGATGGCCATTCGCCCGGGTCGCGGGCCATTGATAGCATCGTGCTGGTTGCCGGATGCCTTGTCTTGCTGCCACCGGTCATTGCCATTGTGGTTTCGGGGATCTCCGGAGCCTTTGTCTCGCCCACATTGATAAAGGCAATCGCTACCAGTTTCATCATCGGCATTGCCGCAGCGCTCCTAAGTTTCCTAATCAGCTGGCCGTTGGCACAGCTGGGTGCACGTTCAAACGTCGCGAGGCGGGCCGCCAGTGTTGCTGTCCTCGGCGCGCTTATCTTGCCGCCAGCGGTGGTGGCCACGGGCTGGTTCATCGTGATGAGCCGGCACACCTCAGTGACCGGATTGGCGCCGCTTCTTGTGGTCTTGATGAACGCATTGATGGCGCTGCCTTTTGTTCACGCCGCACTGGCGCCGGCCGTTGCCGAGGCGGCACAGGCCAATGACCGGTTGTGCGCATCAATCGGCATTTTGGGCTTCAACCGCTTCCGCCTCATCGATTTTCCAGTCCTGCGGCGGGCCATTGGGTTGTCTTTGGTGATGGGCTTCATCGTTTCGCTTGGCGATCTGACGGCCATCCTGCTGTTCGGCGCCGAGGGTTTCATCACACTCCCCGCCCTCATCTACCAACAGATGGGAAGCTACCGCATGGAGGGCAGCGCCTTTACCGCACTGGTGCTGGCGGCGCTTTCCTTCCTGCTCATCCTCCTCGCCGACCGCTGGAGCCGTGCCGATGATTGACGTTTCAGCCGCCACATTCCGTTATGAAGACATGGCGATGAGTTTCACGCTCAAGGTGCCACGCGACGGCATCACTGCCATCATCGGGCCGAGTGGGGCTGGCAAGTCCACATTGTTGTCGTTGATTGCCGGGTTTGAAAAGCCGCTCTCGGGAAGGATTGCGATCGCTGGGCGTGACTTGGCCGGTGTTCCTCCGGCGGAACGTCCGGTTTCAATGATCTTCCAGGATCACAATGCATTCGCGCATCTCAGCGTGTTCGACAATGTCGGCCTGGGCATCCTGCCTTCGCTGCAATTGAGCGCGGCCGAAAGATCGCGCGTCGACGAGGCTCTTACCCAAGTGGAACTTTCAAGTTTTGCCAACCGCAAGCCAGGCGAGTTGTCGGGCGGCGAACGCCAGCGCATTGCCATTGCGCGAGCCCTTGTACGCAACAAGCCCGTGTTGCTGCTCGATGAACCATTCGCCGCACTGGGCCCGGCACTCCGTCGCGAAATGCTCGACGTGCTCATCGCCCTGCAAGTGCGCCGTGGTCTTACGGTGGTCATGGTTTCGCACCAGCCGGAAGACGCACTCTACGCCGCCAGACACACCGCCTTCATCGCCAGGGGCCAGGTGCTGGCCATGGGTGAAACCCCGGCGATACTGGAGAAGCCGGAGCTCCCGGACATCCGCGAGTATCTGGGAAAATAGGCCGCTACTTCAACGCCGCCGCTTCTCGCGCGAGCTTTTCAATGCCCGCCCAATCTCCGGCTTCGATCAGTTTCCTTGGCGCCATCCATGAACCACCGAGGGTGATGACATTGGCGAGCTTCAGGTATTTTGGGGCAATCTCCGGCGTGATGCCGCCGGTCGGACAGAAGCGCAGTTGCGGCAGGGGCGAAGCCAGAGAGGCGAGATAGGGCACGCCACCGGCCGGCTCGGCGGGGAAAAACTTCTGGAAACGATAACCGCGGTCCATCAGGTGCATACATTCGGACGCGGTGACGCCACCCGGCAGCAATGGGATCATCATGTCTTCGGCGGCGTCAAGCAACCTGGGCGAAGACCCGGGCGACACCGCGAACTGGCAGCCGATGTGTTCCGTCTCTTTCAACTTCTTGGCATCGAGCACGGTTCCGGCGCCGACGATAGCGCCCTCGACTTCGGCGATGATGGCCCGGATGCACTCGAGAGCGGCCTTGGTGCGCAGGGTGATTTCCAGAACCGGCAATCCGCCCTTTACGAGCGCTCGGGCCAGAGGTACGGCATGGGCCAATTCCTCAATGACCATCACCGGCACTACGGGAGCGGCTTTCAAGATGGCTTCGAGGTCCTTCTTGCACGTCGCGATTCATGGTCATGCCTCCTCGAAGATCGATGCGCCGCGGTCGGCGCGGCCAGTAATTCTGCGGAAGGCCGCGAACAGTTCTCGGCCAGTGCCCCACTCGTTGTGCGCAAGGTCCGCCACCACGGCGGGACGGGTGGCGAATTCATCGGCTGCCACCAGAACCTCGAGCGTTCCGGCATCGGCATCGAGCCGGATCATGTCGCCATCGCGGAGTTTGGCGAGAGGCCCGCCATCGGCGGCCTCGGGCGTCACATGGATCGCGGCTGGCACTTTGCCGGAAGCGCCGGACATGCGGCCGTCGGTGACAAGTGCCACCCGGAAGCCGCGGTCCTGCAGCACGGCGAGCGGTGGTGTCATGCGGTGTAGTTCCGGCATGCCGTTGGCTTTCGGGCCCTGGAAACGAACGACAGCCACTACGTCAAGGTTCAATTCACCCGCCTTGAAGGCCGCTGACAAATCTTCCTGCGATTGGAACACGCGGGCTGGCGCTTCGATCACATGGCGATCCGCCGGGATCGACGACGACTTTATTACCGCCGTTCCGAGATTGCCGTTCAGCACATTGAGGCCGCCGGTCATCTGAAAAGGATTGGCGGCACCGCGCAACACACTTTCATCTGCCGACCTGGTGGCAAACTCGTGCCACGACAATCCACCTTTCGGATCGAGCTTCGGCTCGCGCAAGTAACTCTTGAGTCCCTCGCCCATGATCGTGGCCACGTCTTCGTGCAGCAGGCCGGCGCCAAGGAGCTCGCGCATCAGGAAGCCCATGCCGCCTGCCGCATTGAAGTGGTTCACGTCGGCCCGGCCATTGGGGTAGACGCGGGCCATCAACGGCACCACGGCAGAAAGTTCAGCTAGATCTTTCCAGGTGAGCGAGATGCCGGCCGCCGCGGCCATGGCGATCAGATGCATGGTGTGGTTGGTCGAGCCGCCAGTGGCGAGAAGTCCGACGACGCCGTTGACCACTGCCTTCTCGTCGTAGATGCGGCCAATCGGCGTATAGTTGTTGCCGAGTGCGGTCAACGACAGCGCTTGTTTCGCCGAAGCCCTGGTGATCTCATCGCGCAATGGTGTGCCGGGATTGACGAAAGTCGATCCGGGCAGATGCAGGCCCATGATCTCCATCAGCATCTGATTGGAATTTGCCGTGCCATAAAATGTGCAGGTGCCGGGGCCGTGGTAGGACTTGGCTTCAGCATCAAGCAATGCGGCGCGATCGACTTTGCCTTCGGCATAGAGCTGGCGAATCTTGGCTTTGTCGTCGTTGTTCATGCCGGAGGTCATGGGGCCGGCGGGAATGAAAACGGCAGGCAGATGGCCGAACGACAGGGCGCCAATGATCAGGCCCGGCACGATCTTGTCGCAAACGCCGAGATAGACAGCGGCATCGAACATCTGGTGCGACAGGGCAACGGCCGTCGAAAGTGCTATCACATCGCGCGAGAACAGCGACAATTCCATGCCGGTTTCGCCCTGGGTGACGCCATCGCACATGGCGGGAACGCCGCCCGCCACTTGCGCCGTGCCGCCCGCCTGGCGCGCCGCCTGGCGGATCAGTTCGGGATAGGTTTCGAAAGGCTGATGCGCCGACAGCATGTCGTTGTAGGCGGTGACGATGCCGATATTGGGACCTGAGCCATTGCGCAATTCGTTTTTGTCATGGGGTCCGCAGGCGGCGAAACCGTGGGCGATGTTGGCGCAGCCGAGGGACCTGCGCTTCGGCTGGCGCGAGATCGCCTCCTCCATGCGGCGGAGATAGCGTTCACGGCTATCCTTGCTGCGGGCGATGATGTTTTCGGTGACGGCGGATAACGTTCCGTGAACGGACATTGATCTTCTCCTTTCAACGGCACCAATAAAGAGTGACGGGGGCAGTGCTGCGCAAAACGGCGCGCACTGGCATGTCTTCAACCGGACCTTCGCCCAGCGCCTTGTCGAGCGTGGCGCGCTTTTCGGGGCCTTCAATGTGCAGAAAGATGCGTGAAGCCTTCAGCAGCATGGGCAGCGTGAAAGTGATCCGCGGTTCGCCGGAGCCGGGTGCGGAAATGGCCATCAGCGGATCGGTGCCTTTGGGGTCCAGCACCTTGTCCAGTGTATTGCCGCCGGGAAAGAACGATGCCGTGTGCCCGTCATTGCCCATGCCCAGCACCACGACGTCGAGAACCGGCAGTTTGGCTGCCTCCGGGTTGGCAAACAGCGGCACGAAGCGCGCTGCCGCCGCCTTGTTCTGCATGAGATGAGCTTTCACCAGCCTGGCATTGGAGCGTTCGCTGGACTCCGGCACCTGGCGTTCGTCGACCAAAGTCACCGTGACATTTTGCCAAGGCGCCGCCATGGCCGAGAGCTTATCAAAGAACAGCGTGGGCGTGGTGCCGCCCGATACGGCGAGCACCGCCTCGCCATGCTTGGCGACCTGTCCGCGCAGCCCGGCAGCCACATCGCTCGCCAAGTTCCAGGCCAGCCTGTCGCGGTCGGCAAACTGCCGCTCGGCGGCGATCATCGATCCTCGTCCTCGTACCAGGTGCGGCCGTCGCGCTCGATCAAAGCCACGGCAGATGACGGGCCCCAAGTGCCAGCGGTATAGGATTTTGGCGTTTCGCTCGAAGCATTCCAGGACTCGAGGATTGGGTCGATCCAATCCCAAGCCGCTTCCACTTCGTCGCGGCGCATGAACAGGGTCTGGCTGCCGCGAATGACATCCATCAGCAGGCGTTCATAGGCATCGGGGTTGCGCACGTTGAAAGCCTCGGCAAAGCTCATGTCGAGGGGCACATGTTGAAGCCGCATGCCGCCGGGGCCAGGATCCTTGATCATGATCCACAGCTTCACGCCCTCGTCGGGCTGCAGGCGGATCACCAGGCGGTTGGAGGCAACCGCGCCTGCCTGGGAATCGAAAACCGAATAGGGAACTGGCTTGAAGGTGACGATGATTTCGGATTCGCGCGACGGCAGACGCTTGCCGGTGCGGAGATAGAAAGGAACGCCGTTCCACCGCCAGTTGGCAATCTCGGCCCTGATCGCCACGAAAGTTTCGGTTTTCGAGTTGGGTTGGCCAAGTTCGTCAAGGTAACCAGGCACCGCCGCGCCGGCAGCAGCACCGGGGCGATACTGGCCACGGACTGTCGACTGGTTGATGGCTTCGCCAGTGATAGGCTTCAGGGCCTTCAGAACTTTAAGTTTCTCGTCGCGAACAGCATCGGCAGCGAGCGAGGTCGGGGGTTCCATGGCAACCAGGCAAAGTAGCTGGAGGATATGATTCTGCACCATGTCGCGCAGCGCGCCGGCCGTGTCGTAGTAGCCAGCACGGCCCTCGACGCCCAAAGTTTCGGCGACGGTTATCTGCACATGATCGACATGGGCGGAGTTCCACAAGGGTTCGAACAGGGCGTTGGCGAAGCGCAGGGCCATCAGGTTCTGCACAGTCTCCTTGCCGAGGTAATGATCGATGCGATAGACTTGATGTTCGGCGAACACTTGGCCGATGGCATCGTTCAGGGCTTTCGCGGACGCACCCGACTTGCCGAGCGGCTTTTCAATCACCACGCGAGTGGCTGGTGTCACCAGGGCATATTTGCCTAGCTTTTCACAGATCGGCCCAAACAGGTCGGGGCCGACGGCGAGGTAGAAGACACGGATGCGTTCTGGCTGGTCTTTAAGGGCCGCCGCCAGCTTCTTCCAGCCATCGTCGGATCCGGCATCGACGGCAAGATAGGACAAGCGTTCGGCAAAGCGTTTCCAGTTCTCAGGGCTGCGCTGGGCTTCGGGAACATGGGCTTCGAGGGCGGCCAGCGCCACGGTCCGGAAGGCGTCGGTCGTCATGGTCCGGCGCGAAGTACCAATGATGCGCGCCCCCGGTGGCAATTGCCCCTGTACGTCGCGGTAGAACAATGCCGGCAGCAGCTTGCGCTGCGCCAGGTCTCCGGTGGCGCCGAAAACCACGAGATCGAATTCATCGACGGGAATGATACGCGGAGTCATGAGCGGTCAAACAATCCAGTTTTGATGTGCGTCCCTCATATTTGCGTGCAGTGCAGTAGTCAAACAATATGGCAATAATTCAACCCACCTGATTTATTGCCAGGAGAGAGTATTTGGGCCATGATAAACGAAAACTGTGGGCTTAGGGGGCTATTGTGATTGTCTGTTGTGGCGAAGCATTGATTGACTTTCTGCCGCGCAAGTCGGCGGATGGTGCGGACGTCTATCAACCATTCAATGGCGGCTCGATCTTCAACACGGCGATTGCGCTGGGGCGGCTGGGTGTTCCGACCGGGTTTTTCGGCGGCCTGTCGCGAGACTTCTTCGGCGACATGCTGGCGGAAGGGCTGAAGGCCAGCAATGTCGACTTGAAATTCGTGAAGCGCAATGACTGGCCGACGACGCTGGCCTTTGTGAAGCTGAGCGATGGCCATGCCCGTTATTCGTTCTTTGACGAGAACGCATCCGGCCGGATGCTGACGAAGAAGGATCTGCCAGAGTTTCCCGCCGGGGTGAAGGCTTTGCATTGCGGGTCGATCAGCATCATCCCTGAACCAGGCGGCGGCGCACTTGAGGCCCTGGTCACCAAAGCCAGCAAGACCCGGGTGATATCGCTCGATCCCAATGTGCGGCCGGGTTTCATAAAAAGCCGGAAAGCCTATCTGGCCCGGCTGTCACGATTCATTACGCGGGCCGACATTCTCAAGATCTCCGACGAGGACATCGCCTGGATCACCGGCTCGAAAGACTACGCGAAAGCCGCAAAGAAGTGGCTGAAAGCGGGCGCCAGGATCGTTGCGGTAACCAAGGGCGGCGATGGTGTCGAAGCGTTCACGGCGCGTGGATCGCTGTCGCTTCCCGCAGTCAAAGTTAAGGTCGCCGATACGGTCGGAGCTGGCGACACGTTCACGGCGGGCCTCCTTGCTTTCTTCTCTACCCACGGACTTCTCGACAAGAAAAGGCTCGCGGCGATTTCCCTCAACGACTTGCGGGAGGCCATGCAGTTCGCGGCGCGCGCCGCGGCCATCACCGTTTCACGGCCGGGTGCCGACCCGCCGTGGGCCAAGGAAATGGCATAGGCTTTCCACGCCGCTTCGAATACCCTACGACCCGCTGATGGATTTTCCCGTTGATGCCGTTATCCCGCAACTCTCCACGGTGCTGGCCAAGCGCTCCTGCGCCGTGCTGGTAGCGGAGCCAGGGGCCGGCAAGACTACGCGGGTGCCTTTGAAGCTTGTCGATGACCCGTGGCTCGAGGGCCAGAAGATTGTCATGCTGGAACCGCGCCGCCTTGCCGCCCGCAATGCGGCGAGACGGATGGCGGAAACGCTGGAGCAAGAGGTGGGGCACACCGTGGGCTATACGGTGCGGCTCGACCGCAAGGTGACCTCGGCGACGCGCATCGAAGTTGTTACCGAGGGCATTCTCACCCGCCGGCTGCAGTCGGATCCGGAGCTTTCGGGTGTGGGCCTGGTGATCTTCGATGAATTTCACGAGCGATCGCTTGACGGTGATTTGGGCCTTGCTCTCACCCTCGATGTTCAGCGCGGGCTTCGGGAAGACCTGCGAATTCTTGTGATGTCGGCTACGCTTGATGCCGCGCGGATTTCCACACATCTCCATGGCGCGCCCATCATCGAGGCAGCGGGCCGGGTGTTTCCGGTCGAGACACGGTATCTCGACAAAACCCAGCGTCAGACGGTTTCGCAGGATGCGGTGCGCGCTGTCAGCCGGGCTCTTGGTGAAACCGACGAGAGCATTCTGGTGTTCTTGCCTGGCGAGGCCGAAATTCGCCGAACGGAGGAAGCACTCATTTCCGGCATGCTGCCAAGGGGTACTGCCGTGCGTCCGCTCTATGGCGCCATGGGTTTTGCCGAGCAGGATGCGGCGATCCAGCCATCGCCCGAAGGCGAGCGCAAGGTTGTGCTGGCCACCACCATTGCAGAAACAAGCCTCACGATTGACGGCATAGGTGCAGTCATTGACACGGGCTTCAAACGCGCACCGCGCTTCGATCCGGCAAGCGGCATGACGGCGCTTGAAACGATACGCGTTTCGCTGGCCGCCGCCGACCAGCGCCGCGGCCGGGCCGGACGACTTGGCCCTGGTGTGTGCTACCGCCTTTGGCCAGAAGCCGAGACGCGGGCGCTTGCTCCGCACGATCAGCCGGAAATCTTCGTCGCCGATCTTGCACCGCTGGTGCTCGAACTTGCTGCCTGGGGTGTGGCGGACGCGGCATCGCTGCCGTGGCTTGATGCCCCGCCGGCCGCCCCTTTCGCGCAGGCGCAGGACTTGCTGAAGCGGCTGGAAGCCATTGATGCAGAGGGCAAGATCACCGCGCTTGGCCGCGCCATGGTCAAGCTGCCGCTGCATCCGCGACTTGCGCACATGGTGGTGCGCGGGGCAAGCGGGTTTGCCGCCGATCTTGCGGCCTTGCTTTCGGAGCGCGATGGCCTTGGCCGCAACGCCGGGGCCGACATCACGTCGCGGCTCGAACTTCTGCGCGGCCCCGCCCGCGACCGCATTCGCCAGACGTCGAAACAAATCCGCCAGATTGCCGGCATCAGGGAAGGCCCTTCAGACTTGAGCGCTGGCGTTCTTGTGGCGTTGGCCTTTCCGGACCGCATTGCCCAGCGGCGCGGTGGCGACAGGCGCTATCGCCTGTCGGGCGGAGGAGGCGCGATATTGCCCGAACACGATGGCCTTGCGGTCCATGATTTTCTCGCTGTCGCCACGACCGATGGCGCTTCGGGCGACCAGAAGATTTTTCTCGCAGCACCGCTGAGTTCCAGCGAAATCGAGCGCGAGTTTGGCGGATTGATCGAAACGCGCGAAGGAGTGGTGTGGGACGGCCGCGCCAAGTCCGTTGCTGCCTCGAAATCGCGCCGGCTTGGCGCTCTGGTGCTGGCGGAAAGGCCCGACGCCTCAGCTGATCCTGCACTCATCGCCGACGCCATGGCGCAAGGCGTGGCCGAGATGGGTCTTTCTTCCTTGCCGTGGAGCGATAGCGCAAAATTGTTCCGGGCGCGCGTGCACTTCCTGCGCCGCCTGCTGCCGGAGGATGGTTGGCCCGACCTGTCCGACGAGGCCTTGCTTGCCAATCTGCGCGACTGGCTCACACCCTATTTGGCTGGCATGTCGCGCAAAGTCCATTTGGAACGGCTGGACTTGCAGCAGATCCTGAAGTCCATGGTGCCACACGAACTGGCAATGCGTATGGATACACTTGCGCCGGTTCGGATAGAGGTGCCATCGGGCGCTGATGTTCGTATCGACTATGAGACGGAAACCGCCCCCATTCTGCGGGTGCGATTGCAAGAGATGTTCGGACTGGCGAAGACGCCGTCGATTGCCAATGGCAGGGCGCAGTTGAGGATCGAGCTACTGTCTCCTGCCGGACGGCCACTGGCCGTCACGCAATCGCTGGAAACCTTTTGGACCAACGGTTACCCCTCGGTCCGGGCCGACATGCGCGGGCGCTATCCCAAACACAGTTGGCCTGAAGATCCGTTGAACACGGCACCGGTCAAGCCGCGACGATTGCGTTGAGCACGCTACCGGCGGCCGGCGCCGGTGACCCTCGACATTTCCTCTGATGCATGGGCGGCCAATACCCGGCCTGCGAGATAGAGCGAGCCGCAGATCAGGATGCGTGGCGCTGGAACGGTGGTTGATGCCTGGGCAAGGGCGCCTTCGAGTGTATCAGCGGTTTCGGCTGATAGCCCGTGCTTGCGGGCGGATTCGGCGAGGGCGCCGGCGCTCACGGCGTTTACTTCTTCAGGTATGGTGAGGCTGATGACACGATGGGCAATGCCGGCGAAGCAGGCAATGAAACTGCCGGTGTCCTTGGTGTTGAGCATGCCCCAGATCAGCACCAGCGGCCGCGAATGGCGGTCGTTTAAATCAGAGAAGGCTTGGGCCAGAACGCGGCCCGCCGATGGGTTGTGGCCGCCATCGAGCCAGAGTTCAGCTTCGGCCGGCAAGTGGCGCCACAGGGCGCCGGGGCCAAGACGCTGCATGCGGGCAGGCCAGGTGACGGTTTTCAGTCCCTGGGCGACATGCTGATCGGTGATGCGCGGATCAGCAAGGGCGCGGACGGCGGCCACGGCGTTGCCGGCGTTGTCGAGCTGGTGACGGCCCACGAGTTGCGGAAGGGGTAAATCGAGAAGGCCGCTGGGGTCGGTGAACACCATGCGTCCATGCTGTTCGAAGCTCTGCCAGTCCTGGTTGGCGATCATGAGCGGGACTGCGGCACGGGCGGCCACGCGTTCGATCTCAGCGCGGGCTTCGTCGGGCTGCACGCCAATGACGGCTGATACGCCGCGTTTCAAGATGCCGGCTTTTTCGTGGGCGATCGCCGTGAGGGTGTCGCCGAGGTATTGCTGATGGTCGTAGTCGCAGGTGGTGATGATCGAGAGCCTTGGAGCTGATATGACATTGGTGGCATCGAGCCTGCCACCGAGGCCTACTTCAAGGAGGAGGTAGTCGGCTGGCGCGCGGCTGAAGGCGAGGAATGCCGCGGCCGTGGTGATCTCAAAGAACGTTATCGGCTCGCCGCTGTTAGCGTGTTCGCATTCTTCGAGGAGGGCTGAAAGATTCGGTTCCGAAATGAGTTCTCCCGACACCCTGATGCGTTCGTGGAACTTCACGAGATGGGGCGAGGTGTAGGCATGGACCTTCAGTTCAGCGGCCTCGAAGATGGCGCGGAGGTAGGCAACGGTCGAGCCCTTGCCGTTCGTGCCGGCGACGTGGATGACCGGCGGGAGATGGCGCTCGGGATTGCCGAGTTTTGCCAAAATGCGGTGCATCCTGACGAGCGACAGGTCGATGATTTTCGGATGCAGCGACAACAGCCGCGTCAGGATGGCATCGCTCAGCGCCAAGATCAGCTCCTAGCCGGCGGCCGGAACAAGTGCTGTGCTGGCCGAGCGCGGCAGTTCAGGCGCTTTGACCAGCATGCGGACGATGCGGCTGACGGTCTCTCGCATCTGGTGGCGGTGGACCACGGCGTCAACCATGCCATGGTCCTGCAAATACTCGGCGCGCTGGAATCCGGCGGGGAGTTTTTCGCGAATGGTTTGCTCGATCACCCGCTGGCCGGCAAAACCGATCAGGGCGCCAGGTTCAGCCAGCTGAATGTCGCCCAACATAGCATAGGAGGCAGTAACGCCGCCGGTCGTTGGGTGGGTAAGCACGACGATGTAGGGAAGCCTGGCGGCGCGCAGGTCCTGCACGGCAACCGTGGTGCGCGGCAACTGCATGAGCGACAGGACACCTTCCTGCATACGGGCGCCGCCGGATGACACAAAGAAGATGAAGGGCTCGCGGCGCTTCACGGCAGCACGCATGGCGGCGATGATGGCTTCGCCGGCGGCCATGCCAAGAGAACCTCCCATGAAAGCGAAATCCTGCACCGCCATGGTGACCGCCAGGCCATCCAGCTTGCCGTGACCGGCCAGAATGCAGTCATCAACACCGTTCTTGGCGCGAGCTTCCTTCAGGCGGTCGGCATATTTGCGCTCATCGCGAAATTTGAGCGGATCGGTGGCGACGGCTGGCATGGCAATTTTTTCGAACAAGCCGGCGTCGAACATCGAAACAAGCCTGGCATCGGGCGCCATGCGCATGTGAAAGCCTGAACCCGGGATCACGAACTGATTGGCCTCGAGGTCCTTGTAAAAGACCATCTGGCCGGTTTCAGGATCCTTGATCCACATGTTTTCCGGCGTGTCGCGCCTGACGGTGCCGAGGATCGAACGGATTTTGGGGCGGACGAAATTCTTGATCCAGTTCATGCTAGCTTCTCACACCACGGGCGATGGAGCTGACCAGATCATGCACCGCCCTGGCCGTCTTTGAAGTCGGTTTTCCGGCTTTTGTGAGGCTGGACTTGATGGCGCTGACAAGTGCCGAACCGACCACCACGCCATCGGCATCCTTGGCGATAGCTCTGGCTTGTTCGGGTGTTTTTACACCAAAGCCAACGCAGATCGGAAGCTCCGTGTGCTTCCTCAGACGCATGACGTTGGCCTTGACGCTTTTCAAATCCGGCGCCTTGGTTCCAGTAATGCCGAGAACCGAGACGTAGTAGACAAATCCACTGGTGTTCCTGAACACCTTGGGGGCGCGGGCGTCGTCAGTTGTCGGCGTGGCCAAGCGGATGAAGTTCATGCCGGCTTCGATGGCGGGCAGACACAATTCTTGGTCCTCCTCGGGCGGAAGATCGACGACGATCAAGCCATCGGCTCCGGCGGCGAGTGCATCGCGCAAGAATTTGTCGACGCCATAGACATAGATTGGGTTGTAGTAGCCCATCAGCACCACTGGCGTGTCCTTGTCGCCTTTTCGGAAGTCCTTCACCAGCTTCAAGGTCTTCTTCATGGTCTGGCCGGAGCCCAAGGCGCGCAAGCCAGCCTCCTGGATCGCCGGGCCATCGGCCATGGGATCGGTGAATGGCATACCGAACTCGATCACGTCGGCACCGGCAGTGGGCAGGCCGCGGATGATCTTGAGCGAGGTCTCATAGTCGGGATCGCCCGCCGTCACGAAGGTGACGAGGGCGGCGCGGCCTTCCTTCTTAAGGGTCGCGAACCTGGCGGTCGATGCGGGTGGTCACAACTTCACCCCCAGGATGTCGGCCACCGTGAAAATGTCCTTGTCTCCCCTCCCGCACATGTTCATGACCATCAGGTGGTCCTTGGATTTCTTCGGCGCGAGTTTCATGACATGGGCCAGCGCGTGCGATGGTTCCAGGGCCGGAATGATGCCTTCGAGCCGGCAGCAGAGTTGGAAGGCTTGCAGTGCTTCCTTGTCGGTGGCGGACACATAGTTTACGCGCTTCATGTCGTGGAGCCAGGCGTGTTCGGGGCCGATGCCGGGATAGTCGAGGCCTGCCGAAATGGAATGGCCTTCGATGATCTGGCCGTCGTCATCCATCAGCAGATAGGTGCGGTTGCCGTGGAGCACGCCGGGCCTGCCGCCGGTGATTGAGGCCGCATGCTTGGTCTTGGTCTTGAGTCCCAGGCCTGCGGCCTCGACACCATAAATCTCGACATCCTTGTCATCGAGAAAGGGATGGAACAGGCCCATGGCGTTGGAGCCGCCGCCGATTGCTGCAACGAGCGAATCCGGCAAGCGGCCTTCACGCTTCAACATCTGCTCGCGGGTTTCACGGCCGATGACCGACTGGAAGTCACGCACCATCTCAGGATAGGGGTGGGGGCCTGCCACGGTGCCGATGCAGTAAAATGTGTCCTCGACATTGGCGACCCAGTCGCGCAGCGCTTCGTTCAACGCGTCCTTCAGGGTGCGCGAGCCTGACTTGGCAGGAACCACTTCGGCGCCCAACAGCTTCATGCGGAAGACATTGGGCTTCTGGCGCTCAATATCGACTTCACCCATGTAGACGATGCATTCAAGGCCGAAGCGGGCGCAGGCGGTGGCTGTCGCCACGCCATGCTGACCGGCACCGGTTTCGGCGATGATGCGTTTCTTGCCCATGCGGCGGGCGAGCAGGATCTGGCCCATCACATTGTTGATCTTGTGAGCGCCGGTATGATTGAGTTCGTCGCGCTTCATGTAGATTTTTGCGCCGCCCAAGTGTTCGGTCAGGCGCTCGGCAAAATACAGCGGGCTGGGGCGGCCGACGTAATGCTCGAGGAACGAGTCGAGTTCAGCCTGGAAACCGGGATCGGCCTTGGCGTCCTTGTAGGCCTGCTCAAGCTCGAGGATGAGCGGCATAATGTTTCGGCGACGAAACGGCCGCCATAGATGCCGAACAGGCCATTTTCATCGGGCCCGGTGCGGAAGGAGTTGGGAGTGGTGATGTTCATGGTCATTCTGTTCTAGCGGGCGGATTTCGCCGCCTCAATGAATTTCCGGATGAGGGTTACATCCTTGACGCCGGGCGTTGATTTCAACGCCGGACGCGACGTCGACCATGGGCGCACCGGTTACGCGAATGGCTTCAGCGACGTTTTCGGGCGTCAAACCGCCGGACAGCATGAAGCCGCGTTCGCCATCGAGGAGCGACCAGTCGAAGGCCACGCCATTGCCGCCCGGCAAGGGGTCCTTCAAAGTGGCGGGAGCCTTGGCATCGAAAAGAAACATGTCCGCCACGCCCACGTAGTCCGAAGCCGTGGCGACATCCTCGGGCCCGCCAACTTTGAAGACCTTGATGACCGGCGTGCCGGTCAAAGCCTTGATGGAGGCGACGCGTTCGGGCGATTCAGAACCGTGGAGCTGAAAATAGCCAGGCTTCACCGCATCCTTGATGATGGCGATCACGGCATCATCGGCATCTACCACAAGGGCGACGATGCCGGCACGGCCGCGGGCCATGGCGGCGAGTGCCAACGCTTTTTCAGGTGTCACATAGCGAGGTGAGCGCGGGAAGAAATTGAGCCCTACGAAGTCGGCTCCGGCATCGAGAGTGGCGGCCATGGTCTCCAGCGTGGAGAGACCGCAAATCTTGACCTTGGTCATGCAAGGCTCACAAGAATGGACTGCGAGGCGGCTGCCGGATCGTGGGCACCGGTGATGGCGCGGCCGATCACCAGAATGTCGGCGCCAGCGGCAATGGCGGCGGCGGGTGTTGCCACGCGTTTCTGGTCCTGGGTGGCGGCGTCCGCCGGGCGGATGCCGGGCACCACGGTCAGGAAATCGCGGCCCAAATCATGGCGGATGCCAACGAGATCGTGCGGGCTGCAGACAACTCCGTCCAGGCCCGCTTCCTTGGCCAGCGCTGCGAGGCTACGGGCATGGGCTTCGGTGTCCTTCGCCGTCTCGAAACCGGCCCTCCAGATGTCATCATCCGAGAGACTCGTCAGAATCGTGACGGCGATCAGTTGCGACTGCCCGGCAATCGCGTCGCGCGCCGCCTTCATCATGTCGAGGCCGCCGGTGGCGTGCAGGTTGACGATGGCGGGGCGTGGATCAAGGTTCATCAGCGTTTTCATGGCCGAGGCCACGGTATTGGGAATGTCGTGGAGCTTGAGGTCGAGGAAGATTGGCAGGCCCTCGGCGGCCACTGCTTCGTAGCCCATCTGGCCATGCGCATAGAAGAACTCCATGCCGATTTTCATGTAGCCGGCGTGGGGCTTGAGCGTCCGGGCCAGCTCGCAGGCGCGGGCGATATTGGGCGTGTCGAGGGCTACGCAGATGGGGTTGGCGGCGGTCATGCCGCCTTTTGATACACCATGATGGCGGTGGCAAGGTCTTCAATGGCCGTACCACAGGACTTGAACAGGGTGATTTCGGCGGGCGTCTTCCGGCCTTGTACTGTGCCCCGGCAGAGATCGGTGAGATCGCCCTGAATTTGCGCGAAATCGAACTTGCCTTCGTCCCTGGCCTGCAAGAGGTCGCCCGCTTCGGCCAGCGCCCCGTCGCGGGTATCGACGTAGACGCGGGACCTGTGCCACCACGTCGCCATCGGTTTCGCGCATCGAGGGCTTGAAGGCTCCAGCAAGATCGACATGGGCGCCGGGTTTCAGCCAGGCACCCCTGACGATGGGAGCTGTCGATGTCGTGACACAACTGATGATGTCGGCGGAACGTACAGCGCTCTCGAGATCGGTGACAGCCGTCGCCGCGAGGCCATCCTTCGCAAGCTCAGCGGCGAGGGCTTCGGACTTGACTGGCGTCCGATTGTAGATCGACACGCGTTTGATCGGGCGCACGGCGGCATGGGCGCGGACGAAGTGGGCACCGAGTGACCCCGCACCCACCAGGACCATGTGGCCGGCTTCCTTCGCTGCCAGATAGTCGGCGGCAAGGGCGCTGGCCGCGGCGGTGCGCCGCCTGGTCAGCTCGGTTCCGTCCATCATGGCAACGGTGGCGCCGGTCGAATTGTCGATCAGCAGATAACTGGCGGTGATGGTCGGCAAGCCTTTGGCCGGATTATCCGGCTTGAACACCACCGTCTTGAGGCCGGTCCAGTCCCTGGACCAGGCGGGCATCAGCAGCAGGATGTCGGTGGGCGACAGATTGTGATGGTGGCGCACTGGGGTCGTGATCTCAGCCTGAAAACCCTGGCGCAGGGCTTCGACCACGTCGCGGTAGGGCGCAAGGCGGGCGACGTCTGAGGCAGATAAGTATCTTCAAAGGCTGGCGTCCGGCGTGGTGGCAAGGGCGCGCTGCTCACTTTCGCGCTTCAGGCGATCGTGCTCACTTTGGGCGCGGGCGAGGTCGATGCGGGCTTCGCGCGCCGCCTTGCGCCATTTGCCCTGGGCCAGCCATGCGGCCGCCCAGCCGACAAACAACCCGACGAAGATGCCGCAAAAAAATAGCACCCATTGCGGCATCATCGACCGCAGCAAACGGCTGGTCGCGGTTCAAAGGATCAAAGGACACGGTAATCCACTGCCGGTTGGCAACGGCGAAAACCACCGCGACAATGGCGACAGGCAGGCCAATTAGCCAATTGAAGATGCGTCTTATGGTCATTCCGCTGGCGTGTTCAGGCGTTCGCGGAGTTCCTTGCCGGTCTTGAAGAAGGGAACACGCTTGGCCACCACTTCAACCGACGAACCGGTGCGCGGGTTCCGCCCCATGCGGGCATTGCGCGATTTCACCGAGAAGGCGCCGAACCCCCGGAGTTCGACACGGTCGCCGCCCTTCATGGCGTTGATGATCTCGTCGAGCACGGCATTGACGATACGCTCGAGGTCGCGGTGGTAGAGGTGGGGATTCTTGTCGGCGATCTTCTGCACGAGTTCGGATTTGATCATGGCCTTGCGCCTCTTGTTTCAAAACTGAGGGTGCCAAAGCACGAGAAGTCCGTCAAGCTTTGCCGCATCGGCCTTTCGAGCCAGTGTTTCCAGGCCAAAGGCCCGAAAGATGCCGGAGGTCAGGGAAAAGCCCAGACCGGTCGGATCGAGCGCTGGTGCGGGTGCCCAGTCGGTCACCGGCAGGTCCTTGGCGAGCTTCTTTTCGGTTTCGAGCCATTGAATGGCCTGCTCCTCGCCGCCAAGGCCGTCGATCAGCTTGTTGCTGACTGCCTGGCGGCCAGAATAGACCCGGCCATCGGCCAATGCCTTAACCTGATCAAGCGGCAGTCCGCGGCGTTCAGCCACAAGCCCGGTAAACCAGCCGTAGGATTCCATCACCATGTCCTGGGTTACCTGGCGGACACGGTCGGACACCGGCTTGAACCCCGACGGCTCGGCTTTGAGTTCGCCGGACTTGATCTCTTCGATCTTGATACCAAGAGTATCGAGAAGCTTCGAGATCTCGGGGAAAGTGAAAACCACGCCAATTGATCCGGTTATGGTGTTGCCACGGGCCAGAATGTGGTCGGCGGCAATCGCCGTGATGTAACCGCCGGAGGCGGCCACGGAGTTCATGACGGCAACCACCGGCTTGTCTTTGGCCACGGCGCGGATCTTTTCGTAGATGGCTTCGGAGCCCACGGTGGTGCCACCAGGGCTGTCGATCTGAATGATGACGGCCTTCACCTTCTGCGAGGCGGCAATATCATCAAAAAGCTTGAGGGTATCGGCATCGCCGGTGATCAGGCCTTCGACCTTGACGCGGGCGATGTGGTTTTCGAACTTGGTGATCGACCCCTGGGGCCAGACCAACGCCAGGATGGCGGCGACCGCCAGCACAACCGCCGCGATGCGCCAGAAGGTCAGGCCGCGCTTCAGGCGGCGGCGGTCGACGATCAATTCGGCTTCGGTGGTCATGGTAGCACTCCTCTGCCTTCATCCCGCCTGCGGGAGAAGGTCCGGCGAAGCCGGGGATGAGGGGGATTGCCGTGTGGCCCTGCCCCTCACCCGGCGCTATGCGCCACCCTCTCCCGCCCGCGGGAGAGGGTAGTGATTGTTGCCTTATTCGGCCTTCGTCTCTTCCTTCTTGCGCATTGCTGCGCCGAGAATGTCGCCAAGTGAAGCGCCCGAATCGGAGGAACCGTATTGGGCCACGGCTTCCTTTTCGTCGGCGATTTCGAGGGCCTTGACCGAGACGTTCATCTTGCGGGCCTTGGCGTCAAGCAATGTTACCTTGGCGTCGAACTTCTCGCCCACGGCGAAGCGTTCGGTGCGCTGTTCGCTGCGGTCGCGGGCGAGATCGCCACGCTTCACGTAGGCGGTCATGTCGGAACCGGCGACGCGCACCTCGAGGCCGTTCTCTTCGACCTTGAGCACTTCGCAGGTGACGGTGTCGCCCTTCTTGAGGCCTGCGACCGAGGCAATCGGATCGGACCCCAGCTGCTTGATGCCGAGCGAAATGCGTTCCTTCTCCTGATCGACATCCAGGACCTTGGCCTTGACGCGGTCGCCCTTCTTGAAGTCCTTGATGGCTTCTTCGCCGGAGCGCTTCCAGTCGATGTCGGAGAGATGCACCATGCCGTCGACGTCGCCATCCAAACCGATGAACAGGCCGAATTCGGTGATGTTCTTGATCTCGCCTTCGACTTCGGACCCATTGGGATACTTCTGGTGGAAGGTTTCCCATGGGTTGTTCTGGGTCTGCTTCAAGCCCAGCGAGATGCGGCGCTTCGAGGCGTCGATTTCCAGCACCTGCACTTCAACCTGCTCGGAGGTCGAGAGGATCTTGCCGGGGTGGACGTTCTTCTTGGTCCAGCTCATCTCCGAAACGTGGACAAGACCTTCGATGCCGTCTTCAAGTTCAATGAAGGCACCGTAGTCGGTGATGTTGGTGACCTTGCCCTTGACCTTGGCGCCGATCGGATAACGTTCGGCCACCACTTCCCACGGGTCCTTGTCCAGCTGCTTCATGCCGAGCGAGATGCGCTGGGTTTCCGGGTTGATGCGGATGATCTGCACTTTGACGGTCTGGCCGACGTGGAGAACGTCGGACGGATGGTTGACGCGCTTCCAGGCGATGTCGGTGACGTGCAGCAGGCCATCGATGCCGCCCAAGTCAACAAACGCGCCGTAATCGGTGATGTTCTTGACCACGCCATCGACAACCTGGCCTTCGGCGAGGTTCTGCACGAGTTCAGAGCGCTGTTCGGCGCGGGTTTCTTCCATGATGGCGCGGCGCGACACGACGATGTTGCCACGGCGGCGGTCCATCTTGAGAATCTGGAAAGGTTGCGACACGTTCATCAGGGGGCCAACGTCGCGGATCGGACGGACGTCCACCTGCGAGCCGGGAAGGAAGGCCACGGCACCGCCCAAATCAACGGTGAAGCCACCCTTGACGCGGCCGAAGATCACGCCATCGACGCGCTCGTTTTTGCCGGACATGGCTTCGAGCCTGGTCCAGGCTTCTTCGCGGCGTGCCTTGTCGCGGCTCAGCACGGCTTCGCCAAGCGCATTCTCGATGCGCTCGAGATAAACTTCAACGGTATCGCCAACCATCAGCTCGGAAGCCTTGCCGGGCTGGGCGAATTCCTTGGTGGCGATCTTGCCTTCGGTCTTCATGCCGACGTCGATGATCGCGAAATCGTTTTCGATGGCGACGACCCGGCCCTTGACGACCGAACCTTCGGTGGCGGGATTGTCGCTGTAGCTCTCGGCGAGGAGGGCTTCAAAGTCTTCACGGGTGGGATTCATGGAAACGGCGGATTTCGCCATAGGGTTTAGGCCTTTCGAAAATCGAGGCTGGCCCGGCGGAAAACCCGCTAGGACGTCCTGGCCGCTCCCTTGGTTGAAATGGGCAACGGACAGGCAAACTCGACGGCGCTTCGCAGGACCCGGTGTTCCACCCAGGCACATGGGATTTGGCAAGCCCTGAAAGCAAATATGGGAAGCAAGCTTCCCGGTTCACGTTCGCCCCCGAAGGTGCGGCCTGGAACGGGGCGGCTATAGGGGAAAAGTGGCTGCGGGGCAAGGAGAATTGGCTTGTGTTTGCGGGTCCAAACCGCCAGTTAACCTTGCATGAAACTGATCGATCCCGACCACCCTTTTTACCGGCCGCTGTGGCGGCGGGTGGCAGTTGTCGCAGTGTGCGCCGCATGGTTCGCGATGGAACTGGTCCTCTTCAAGGACACCCTGTTCATCCCAATCGCCGGAGCTTTGACAGCCTATTCGGCCTGGGTCTTGCTGATCAAGTGGAAGACGCCGCAATCGCCGTAGCGATGGCGGTTTCGACGGGCATATCGGAGGTATCGATAATCCTGGCATCGGGCGCCGGGATCAAGGGTGCTGTGGCGCGTTTTGAATCGCGCTCGTCCCTGGCCCGGATTTCAGCGAGCACCGCGTCATAGGAGGGGGCATTGAGTTCGGCCTGACGTCTTTTGGCGCGGACTTCGGGACTGGCCGTGATGTACAGCTTCACATCGGCATCCGGGCAAACAACCGTGCCGATATCGCGGCCGTCGAGTACGGTACCGGGTTGCTTGCGGGCAAAGGCGCGCTGGACCTCGAGAAGAGCTTGGCGCACTTCGGGGATCACCGCGACAATGGAGGCAGCGGAACCCACCTGCTCGCTGCGCAGATCTTCGTTGCGATACTGGCCGGGATTCAGCGCCTTGGCAGCGGCGATCGCGGCGTCGCGGTCGGCGGGATCATGGCCGGCCTTGATCACCGCCAGGCCGACCATGCGGTACAGCGAGCCGGTATCGAGAAAGTGAAAACCGAAGTGGCGGGCCAGCGCCCGGGCGATGGTGCCCTTGCCGGCGGCGGCCGGGCCATCGACGGCGATGATCATTTGGCCTCAGGTGCCGCGATCCGCGCACCCATGCCGTTCATCAACGCGACGAAATCCGGAAAGCTGGTGGCGATGAACCGGCTGTCGTCAATCGTGGCATAAATCCTTGAAGCACAATCCCATGATGAGAAAGCTCATGGCGATACGGTGGTCCATATGGGTCACCACCCGGCCACCGCCGGGGGCGCCGCCGCCGTGAACCTCCAGCCAGTCACGGCCCGATTGCGTTGCAACGCCGTTGGCCTGCAGCCCCGCTTCGACGGCGGCCAGGCGGTCGCTTTCCTTCACGCGCAATTCCTCGAGGCCTTCCATGCGGGTGGTGCCCTCGGCAAACGAGGCGGCGACCGACAGGATGGGATATTCGTCGATCATCGACGGGGCGCGTCCGGCCGGTACACGAACGCCGTGGAGACGCGAATGCTTGACATGAATGTCGCCAACTTCTTCGCCACCGGCCAGCCTGCGGTTTTCGATGGCGATGTTGCCGCCCATGTCGATCAGCGTGGTGATCAGGCCGGTGCGGGTTTCGTTGAGCATGATGTTTTCGATGGTGATGTCGGAGCCCTCGGTGATGAGGGCCGCCACCATCGGGAAGGCGGCGGACGAAGGATCGCCTGGCACGTCGATTGCCTGCGCCTTCAACGCGTGGCGGCCTTCCAATGTGATATGGCGGCCATCGGCTTTTTGCTCGACATTGATCCGGGCACCGAAGCCTTTCAACATGCGCTCGGTGTGATCGCGGGTGGGCGTCGGCTCGATCACCGTGGTGATGCCCGGGGTGTTGAGCGCGGCCAGCAGCACGGCAGATTTCACCTGGGCGGAAGCAACGGGCAAGGTGTAGGTCACCGGCACGGGATTCGCGGCGCCATGCAGCGTCAATGGCAGGCGTCCGCCTTCGGCAGCTTCGAAAACAGCCCCGAACATCTCGAGCGGATTGGTCACCCGGCCCATGGGGCGCTTCGACAGCGAAGCATCACCCACACACTGCGCGGTGAGCGGCGTCGTCGCCATCAGGCCCATGGCCAGCCTTACGCCAGTGCCGGAGTTTCCGAAGTCCAGCGGTTCGGCCGGCGACCGCAATCCGCCAACGCCCACGCCACTTATCCGCCAAACGCCGCCGGCGTCGCGTGCCGCCTTTGCGCCGAGTGCGGTCATGGCTTTCGCAGTGTTGACGACGTCCTCGGCCTCGAGAAGCCCGCGGACGGTGGATTCGCCGGTGGCGACGGCTCCAAACATCAGGGCCCGGTGCGACATGGACTTGTCGCCGGGAACGCGGATTTTGCCCTTGAGTGGCGGGGCCTTGCGTGAAATCAGGGGCTGCAGTGGAAGGCTCGACATGGCGGCCACCGTTTAACCATTGCGGCGGCGCCTGTCACGCCTTCTCATTGGCTTTTGACATTCCGGGAAAGCCGTGGCATGGAGCGGCAATTCATGACATTCATGGCGTTTCTCGAAAGGATCACCCGTGGTCAAGGCTGAACTCGGAACCAAGCGGACGTGCCCCAGCTGTGCCGCCCGTTTCTACGATCTGCTGAAGTCTCCCATCCTGTGCCCGAAGTGCGGCACCAGCTTCATGGCGGCCACCATTCTGCCGTCAAAGAGCGATTTCCCGTCGTCGGCACCGGCTCCGGCGCCGAAGCCCCGCGAGCAGGAGGAAGAGGTCGAAACGGCCGATGTCGAGCTTGTCAGCCTCGAGGACGCCGAGGCGCCTGACGTCGTCGACGATGAAACCGCCGGCATCGAGGACGTCGATCTGGGCGAAGAAGCTGGCGATGACGCTGCCGAAGAGGACGATACGTTCCTCGTCGAGGAAGAAGAGGAAGGCGACAACATGTCGGGCCTCATCGACGGCGGCTCGGGCGGCAAGGAAGAAGACGAGGAGCCGTAATAATTCTCTTGATTGTTGGTGGGGCCGCTACTAGGTTCCGCCCGCTTTTCGCGCCGCCCCCATATGCGGCGCTGTCGATGGTACGGGGTCATAGCTCAGTTGGGAGAGCGCTTGAATGGCATTCAAGAGGTCGGCGGTTCGATTCCGCCTGGCTCCACCATCCAGTCTCAGACGAACTCACAGTTCTCTGTACACTCCCGAATAGCCCCGACAGTTCCGTGGCTTGCGTGATTTGTTTGGCACAATTGCAGTCTCACATGAGACTTTGCGGTGGCCATTTCCCCCGCATTCTCGGCACCGTCTCAGGGCCTCGAAGTCATTTTCCCAAAACCGTATCTCATTTGCGCTGAACTCGTTCGTCAGCGAAGAGAGACACCTTCGTCAGTCGCCCGATTCTGACTCAAGATGCTCGAACGAAAGGAGCCGGACACCACAGGTGACCAGCCCCGAAAACGTAGCTTTGCGACCGCTTCAGCCGAGACCGAAGTGCTGCCGTTGCAGAACCCAGTCGGCAGGAAGATCAGTCATCTGGGAGACACCCAGACCGCGCGGCAGTCTGCCGTCGATAGCGGCTTGAACAATGTCAGGCGCCAGGAAAGCAAGCGACAGGGTCGAGCGGACAGTTTTCTCGGAGATCCGATGCGTCGCTGCCAGCGCCGAAATGTCCTCTGCATCACCCGATATGAGTTGATCCATCCAACATCGTCCCTGCGCAACTGCCTTCAGAAGTCTCGTCCGCGCTTCGCTCCGGATGGGCCTCGCTGAGGTGGCCGGTTCATCATTGCCCAGAACTTCCCGCTTGCGGATTGCTGATGGTTTTGACCACGCGATGGTCAAAAATTTAGGTTGAGATCGAATGTCATGTTGATCTGTCTCCGAAGTCGCAAATTCGGCCACTCTCAAGCTGACAACCAAGCGGTCCAGGTGGACAGCGACTTTTTCGACCGAGTTCCGGACAAGCCCGACACCAAGGTCGTTCGCAGTGGAGCCCGGAACAATCTCCATATGTTTCAGAACCGCTTCTGCCACCGCCTGCTCGATCTCACGTGCGGGAACACGATAGACCGATCCGGCTCTCGCTTTCTGCCCCTGTGCCAAAACCCACGACTGGTAGTAGCGATATTGGACACTACCTTTCGTCGCATGAATAGGGGTCATCCGGTTGCCTGCGTCGTCGAAGATGAGACCGGCCAACATGGCGCCGGATCTCTTATAACCGTTTCGCTTGCTGCTACGGCTTTCACCGCGGGCCGTTTGGACGGTGTCAAAGAGATCGAGGGAGATGATTGGTTCATGCTCACCTGGATAACTCTTGTCCCGGTGATTGATCTCTCCGAGGTACATGCGGTTGCCGCAAACCTGACGGAGGCGAGGAAGTTGGCGGCGTGTTGCCCAATCCAGAGGCGTTGTCTTCGATCACCACAATGGTGGGCGAGTCCGTGAATACCAAGCGGGCCTGTTCGCCGGCCATGAGGCTCGCGACCACCTCGGGTGCCCTCACTTCCTTTAGACAATTGTATCTGGACGCGTTTCGTGATGGCTGTGGAACTGCGGTGTGGCCCGTGCGGCGAATTCTTGCCGGAACCCGTGAGCCCGGCGGGCGGAAATCCGTTGCGTTCGCGCGCTCAGGTTCCTGGCTTCCGCTCGAGCGACAGGAGGATATCCCGGAGCTTTCGGGCACATTTTTCGGTTGTCTTGGCGTCGGCGCCGGTGAATCCGAGGACCAGACCTTGCTGGGCGGACAGGTGCTGGAATTGCAGCGACAGAGGTGACACGTTGATCCCCTGCTTCTGGGCTGCTGCGGCTACGGCGCGATCTTGCAGGCCGGGCTGCAGATAGGCCACCATCTGGATGCCGGACTCCATGGGCCTGAGTTGCAGCCATTCGGACAGGTGGCGGGCGCAGATCGCCAGGAAGTCCTGGCGCCTCGCCGCATAGACCCGCTTCATGCGGCGCAGATGGCGCGTGAGGTGGCCCTCGTTCATGAAGTCGGCAAGCGCCGCCTGTGTGAGCAGTGGCGCAAACTGGCCGGTCGCGCTTAACGCCGGGACAATGACCTTGCTCAGCTGTGGCGGCACCACCATGAAGCCCAATCGCATTGCCGAAAACAGCATCTTGGCGAAGGTGCCAACGTAGATCACGCGGTTCGAAGCGTCGAACCCCTGCAGCGCCGGAATGGGATGGCCGAAGAAGCGGTACTCGCTATCGTAGTCGTCCTCGATGATCCAGGCGTTCCACGACTCGGCGAGGCGGATGAGATTGAGGCGCTGTTCCATCGGCATGGTGATGCCAAGCGGATGGTGGCAACTGGGCGTGACAAAGATGGCCCGTGGTGGCGTTTCCGGCGGTGTGAAGTCCCATCCCGCATCTTTGATGCGCAAAGGTGCAAGCCTGGCGCCGGCTGAAAGGAAAGCTGCACTGGCGCCGTAATAGCCGGGTTCCTCCATCCACACCGTGTCTCCGGGATCGAGCAGAAGCCGGGCGAGGATGTCGAAGGCCGATTGCGCGCCGTTGGTGAGGACGATCTGGTCCGGACTGCAGGTCACCCCGCGCGCCATCGTGAGGTAGCGGGCAATTGCTTCGCGAAGCGGGGGATAGCCCTGCACGTAATAGGCTCCGAACAGGTCGCGGCGCGCCGACTTGGCGCGCTTCACCAGGAGCTTCGACCAGGTGTTGAAGGGGAAGTTGTCAGGGTCCGGCATGCCCGGATGGAACGCCATCTGGCCCGGCTCGCCATGGTGGTAGCGCTGCGAAGTAAGAATGCGGCCGCGCTCCGAGAGCCGGCTTTCCGTGGTTCGCGCAGATGTCCGCTTCCTGCTACTCCGCATCGGCAAGTCCACCACCACCGGCGATGCACCTCTTCGGGTGGCGATGTAGCCTTCAAGGCCAAGCTGATCATAGGCATAGATGACGCTGTTCCGGCCGATGGTGAGGTTCTTGGCCAACTGGCGGGTGGACGGCAGGGGGCTGCCGCTCACCAGGACGCCGCTTTCGATCATCCGCCGCAGTTGCTGGTAGAGCTGCCGATGCAGGTTTCCAGCTCCGGAGGGATCGAGGACAATGGTTTCGATGTCGAAACTCACGGACATGGTGGTTCCTGATTTTTGATCTGAACTGGTTCTGACAACAAGACCAGTTTGCATATAGTCTTCCGGTTCTTGCAACGGAAATATGCAGGCCATCGGTGCGGAGACATTACCGCGTTTGGCAATGGAGGGTTTGACCCATGTATGTCGTCGGTGAAGAAGAGATCGAAGCCCTGTCCCGCGTGGTCCGCGATAAGGCCCTGTTCCGCTATGGCATCGGCAAGGAGTGCGACCGGTTCGAAGCGCGCTATGCGGCCTATCTCGGGGTAAAACATTTCGCGTTGGCCGCCAGCGGCAGCAACGCCATCGCCGCGGCACTGATCGCTGTCGGTGTCGGCCCCGGCGACGAGGTGCTGATTCCTGCCCATACCTACATGGCAACCGCCACATCGGTACTGGCGGTGGGCGCCATACCGGTGATCATCGACGTGGACGAAAGCATCACCGTGAGCCCCGAGGCAATCGACAACGCCGTGGGCCCCCACACCCGCGCCGTCATTCCGGTGCACATGTGGGGGGCGGCCTGCAACATGGATGCGATCATGAAAATCGCGGCCAAGCGCAATCTCATTGTGATCGAGGACTCCTGCCAGGGTGTCGGCGGCGGCTATGAAGGACGCAAGTTCGGTTCTATCGGTCATATCGGCGCGTTCTCGTTCAACTACTACAAGAACATGAGTTGCGGCGAAGGCGGCGGCGTGGCGGTCAACGACGATCGGTTGGCCAAGCGCGCGCGCGGCGCCATCGACCCCTGCCATTTCTACTGGAACGGCCGCAACGACGACGACAAGCCCTTCGCCGGCAATGGCGCCCGGGCCTCGGAACTGATGGGCGCCATGCTCAATGTGCAGCTCGATCGCCTCGACGGCATGATCGGCGCCATGCGGGCGGAGAAAAAGAAGATCTTGGCCGCCACTGCTTCGCTCGGCAATCTGGGCTTGAGGCCTTCGCCGATGAACAGCCCGGACCACGACTGCTCGACCCAGGTCATGTACACCTTTCTCTCTGCCGACGCTGCGGCGCGCTTCAACGAGATCGTCCCGAGCGTGATTGCCGGCAACACCGGCCGCCACACCTATACCGAATGGGACCAGGTGCTGATCGGCGAGGGCGCGGCGCATCCGCTTATGAACCCTTACCTGATGCCGGCCAATGCCGGCTGCCGCCGCTCTTACTCCAGGGACATGTGTGCGCCCTCGCTCGATATCCTGGGACGCACCGTCATGGTCGCCACCAATCCGGCTCATACCGAGAAGGAGATCGACAACATCATCCACAATATCGGCGTGGGCGCCCGCGTGGCGCTGGGCGGAATGTCGATCGACGACGCCGATCTTCGCCGCACCGAGGGCGTCGATACCCAGAAGTTCGACATCCCGAGCCGCGCCAATGAAGGTGCCACCCGCCCGCGGGTTGCCTGAGGAGATGTGGTCGCCGGATGATTAGGGAGTACAATACCGTCTCTCTGGCCGTCGAAGGTTACCCGGCCCGGCTGAGCTATCGCCCGGGCGAAAAAATTGTCTTTCACTGCTCGTCCCGCGCGCCCATGTTTTCGGTGGAGATCGCCAGGATCGGCGCGGAACGGGAAATCGTCTTCCGACGCGATGGCATTGCGGGCGCAGAGCGCGAAGTGTTGCCCGACTCCTTTGCTCTTGGTGCGCGCTGGCCTGCGACTTTTGCGGTCGTTGCCGATGAGAATTGGCGCTCGGGCTTCTATGAGGCGGTCTTTACCGCTGAGGGTGTTTCAGGCACCGAGCCGACGAGTCATGGGTTCTTCGTGCTCCGCGCCGCACATCCGGGCAAGAGTGGCAACCCCGTCCTGGTGCTCAGCACCAATACCTACAACGCCTACAACAAGTGGGGCGGAGCCTGTTACTACACCGGTGCCACCCAGGTATCCTTCGCCAGGCCGATCGAGCGGGGCTATGTGATCAAGCCGGTCGATGCCGACGGCTTCGATGGCCGTGCGGGCAATATCTCGGCGGAGCCCGATCCCGACCATCAACGCCTCCAGGACTATCTGAAGAAGCACCGGGTGGCGCTGTGGAGCGACTCCTCCGGCTGGCACAACTGGGAACGGCGTTTCGTGCGTTTCGCCGAAGCGCGTGGCCATCGCTTCGACTACGCCGTCAACAGCGATCTCGAATTCCACCCCGAGATTACCGATGGCAGCCGGCTGGTGCTCTCGGTCGGCCACGACGAATATTGGTCCTGGGGCATGCGCGACACGGTCGACCGCCATGTGGCTGGTGGTGGAAACTTCGCTATGTTCTCCGGCAATGCCGTCTATTGGCAGGTGCGCTTCGAGGATCACGGCCAGACCATGGTTTGTCACAAGTACACGGCGCGCCAGACCGACCCGGTGATGGGCACCAGCCAGCAGCATCTGCTCACCGGCATCTGGTCCGACCCCCTGGTTGGACGGCCGGAAAACCTGACGACAGGACTGAGTTTCTGCCGCGGAGGCTATGTCCGCTTCGGTCATGTCATGCCGCAGGCGAGCGGCGCCTATACGGTGTGGCGCCCCGATCACTGGGCTTTCGAGGGAACGGGCCTCGCCTACGGCGATTCCCTCGGGCTTGGCTCCTACATCGTCGCTTACGAGGTGGACGGTTGCGAGTTGCAGCTCGAGAACGGCATTCCACGACCCACCGGGAACGACGGCACGCCCGTCGACATGGAAGTGCTGTGTACGGCGCCGGCCCATCTCAAGTCGCACCGGCCGGGGCGCAACGAAAGCCCGCCGTCCTTCACCTTCGACCTCGACGGCATTGGCGACCTCGAATACACGGCGGAACTGCTGTTCGGCGCCGATACGCCAGAGAACCGCAAACGCCTCACCAACGGCCACGCCGTCATGGGCGAGTATCGCAGCCCTGGTGGCGGCACGATTTTCAATGCCGGGCTCGCCGATTGGGCCTATGGCCTCGATAGGGATCCGCAGGTGCAGCGGATCACTGAAAACGTGCTCGCGAGGCTCGGATGATTGTCCGCAGCCGAGCAAGTGCGCCCCGTCCGCCTTCGGCATGCCGAGGGCGGCTTTGGACGACCAACCAGGCAGAACAGTGGAGGATATCATGAACTATCTCGCACGAACTGCGATCGCGATGCTTGCCGCTCTCGGCATCACCACGATTTCAGCTGGGGCCGACGGCCTCAAGGACCCGAAAGACGTCCACATCGCCGTCGTGGTGCACGGCTCGGCTTCCGATCCCTATTGGTCAGTGGTCAAGCGTGGCGTCGACGATGCCGCGAAGCTCACCGGCGCCCAAGTGCAATACCTGTCGCCGCAGGTCTTCGACGAAGTGGAGCATGCCCGTCTGATCGACGCCGCCATCGCCACCAAACCCGACGGCATCGCGATCTCGATCGCCGACGCCGATGCCATGAAGGGTCCGGTCAGCCGGGTGATCGCGGCAGGCATTCCGATCGTCAATCTCGACTCGGGCGAAAAGCCGGGTGAAGAAATGGGCATCACCCTCTATGTCGGCACGGTTTCGGAATATGATTCCGGCAAGCGGGCTGGCATGCGGTTGGCCAAAGACGGCATACTCAAAGTCGTGTGCATCAACCACGAAGTCGGCAACACCAGTCTCGACGACCGCTGCCGCGGCCTGAATGACGGGCTCGCCCCTTCGGGCGGCGGAACCGAAGTGGTGGCCGTGACACCCGACCCGGCCGACATCACGCGCCGCACCGAAGCTTATCTTTCAGCGCACCCGGAAACTCAGGCGGTGTTCGCCATGGGTGCCGGCGCTGCAAACCCGCTGATCCCGATGTTCCGCGACAAGGAACTGTGGGGCAAGCTGAAGCTCTACACCTTCGACATCTCGCCGGAAGTGCTCGACTCGATCGCAGCGGGCGAAATGGGCTTCGGCATGGATGCCCAGCAGTACCTCATGGGCTTCCTCCCGGTGCTCTTCCTGGTGGAGAACGTCAACCCATGGCTTCTGGCCGCTGAACAACACCTACACCGGGCCGCTGTTTGTCGACACGCCGGCAAAAGCCAAGGGCATGTTGCAACTCGCCAAGGAAGGCATCCGCTGAGCGCTTGACCCAATGGGCCGGGGCGGGCTTTCATGCCTGCTCCGGCCATCTTCATTCAACCGAACAGCCGGACGATAGCGAGACGATGGAACTCCCGGACCAGGGCACCACAGCCACCGACTCTGCCCGGCCAGCCAGTGAGGCTGCCGGATTGGTTTCGAAACGCCAACACGGGCCCGACGAACGGGTCGCGCGCAGCAACTGGCTGACCCGGCTGCTGCGGCGGCCGGAAGCAGGTGCGGCCGGTGGCCTGATCGCCGCCTTTCTGATCTTCGCGTTCCTGCCAGGCGCCGGAGCCCTGTTCTCGCTCCAAGGCTCGATGACGTTTCTCACGCTTTCCGCCGAACTCGGCATCCTCGCTTGTGCGGCAGCACTACTTATCATCGCCGGCGAGTTCGACCTGTCGGTGGGCTCGATGATCGGCTTTGCCGGAGTGGTCATTGGACTGACTGTCCGCGAATTGGGCATGCCACTGTGGGGTGGAATTGCCTGCGCCTTCGCGGTCGCGGTGATCGTCGGCTGGTTCAACGGCCTGATCGTGGTGATGACCAAGCTTCCGTCCTTCATCGTGACACTCGCCTCGCTGTTCATCCTGCGCGGGCTGTCGATCGGCCTCACCCGCGGCATCACCGGGCGGACGCAAATCCCCTATATTCTCAACGACATTCCCGATCCATGGACGGCCTCGCTGTTCAGCGGCCATATCCTGCAGGGAGCGTTCCACTGGATGGGGAGCATGGGCTGGCTCGAAACGCGAAGCGATGGCGTTCCCTTCGTGCCGGGAATCCCCATGTCGATCGTCTGGTGCGTGGGGATCGCTATCATCGCCAGCTGGATTCTCACCAACACCCGTTTCGGCAACTGGATCTATGCTTCGGGCGGCGACTCGCAGGTGGCGCGCAATGTCGGCGTGCCGGTGTCGCGGGTGAAGATCATCCTGTTCATCGCCACGGCCTGCTCCGCCACGCTGGTGGCCTGCATCCAGGTGACGGAAGCAGGCTCCGCCGACACGCTGCGCGGCACGCTCAAGGAGTTCGAGGCGATCATCGCCGCGGTGATCGGTGGCGTGCTGCTGACCGGCGGCTACGGCACGGTCTACGGGGCCATCCTGGGCGCGCTGATCTTCGGTTTCGTGCAGATGGGCATCTTCTATACCGGCATCGATACTGACTGGTTCAAGGTGTTCCTGGGCGCAGTGATCCTCGCGGCGGTACTGGTCAACAACTACATCCGCGCCAAGGCGCTCGGCGAAGGAGCGCGCTGACATGGTTCCGGCAATGGAATTGCGCGGCGTCTCCAAGCATTTCGGCTCGGTCATCGCGCTGCAGGACATCGACATCAAGGTCCATCCCGGGCGAGGTCCATTGCCTGCTCGGCGACAATGGCGCCGGCAAGTCGACGCTGATCAAGATCCTGACCGGCGTCCACCGCCCGACCTCGGGGCAGATCTTCATGGACGGCAAGCCGGTACACTTCCGCTCGCCGCGCGACGCCGCTGAGCTGGGGGTTGCCGCCGTCTACCAGGATCTCGGCATGATCCCGCTGATGAGCATTTCGCGGAACTTCTTCCTGGGCCGCGAGCCGGTGAAGGGCATCTTCCCCTTCACCCGCCTCGACAAGGACAAGGCCAACAAGGTGGCACGCCAGGCCATGGCCGATATCGGCATCGACATCCGCGATCCGACCCAGGCGGTGGGCACCCTTTCCGGCGGCGAGCGCCAGTCGGTGGCGATCGCACGCGCCATCCATTTCGGCGCGCAGGTGCTGATCCTCGACGAGCCGACATCGGCCTTGGGCGTGCATCAGGCGGCGATGGTGCTGAAGTTCACCATCGAGGCGCGGCTCCGCGGCCTTGCCGTGATCTTCATCTCGCACAACATCAACCACGCCTACCCGGTGGGGGATGTCTTCACCATGCTGAACCGGGGCAAGAGCCAAGGCACCTTCCGCAAGTCCGAGATCAGCCGCGAGCAGGTGCTCAAGATCATGTCGGGCGGCGAGGACATGGCGGCGGTCGAGCGCGATCTGGAAAACCTCCTGGCCTCCGTCCGCTAACATGAAACATGTGGTGATCCATGCCGACGACCTGGGCATGAGCCACGGCGCCAATACTGCGTTCCTCGAACTGTTCACGCTCGGCGCGTGCACGTCGGGATCGGTGATGGTGCCCTGCCCGTGGTTTCCCGAGATGGTGGAGATGGCGGTGAGGGATCCGGACCTCGACATCGGCGTACATCTGACACTCACCAGCGAGATGAAGCGCTACAAGTGGCGCCCCTTGACGGGCCCGCCGACCTCGGCCGGCATGACCGACGATGCTGGTTACTTCCTCGCTGACGTCACCTCGCTGCGGCGAACGGCAGTCCGCGAGGCCATCGAGGCCGAACTTCGCGCCCAGATCGATCAGGCACTCGGTTGCGGTATCGATGTCACACACCTTGATGACCATGCCGGGGCCGTCCTGGCGCCTGAGTTCCTCGACATCTACCTGCGGCTGGGTACCGAGTACCGGCTGCCCATTCTGTTGACGCCCAGCCTCCAAACCTATGGCGGCATCCACAACCTCGAAGGCGTCGATGACGGCCCCTTCCGTGCGAGCATGGCGAAGGCCAAGGCGGCGGGCTTCCGCCTGTTCGACCGGATCATTGAAACGCCCTGGAATCCGGAGACCCCGCCGGATGAGACCTACCGCTGCCTGATCGGCGGGATTTCGGATGGCTACACCTTCATGGCCATGCATTTTACTGCGCCGGGAGACGTCGAGCACTTCGATACGGGCTTCCACACGATCAGGACCGGTGAATATGAACTATTCCGTTCCACAGAATTCCGGGCCTGGCTTTCCGCACGGGACCTCAACCTGATCGGAATGCGACGCCTGCGGAATGAGCTTCGCAAGGCTACGTGATCGCACCTACAAGACCCCCCGCGCTCGGGATTGTGGCGGCGCATCATCTCGTTCAGCGAACGCCTTGGAATCCCCAACGAGCCGGCGGGCCGCCCGGCCGCCCAAGCCCTGGATACAAAGCTCCGCAACATTGTGCAGTTGCCGGATATTGCCGCGCCAAGGCCGCGACATCAGCCGTTCGGAGTCGTCGCGTGACACGACTGGTACGTCGCGCTGATACTAACTTGGAATGCCCCCGTGAAGCGCGGGACATGAAGGTTCAGGTGGCTGACCTCACGCTGGAAAACCGCCTGCCAAAAGAGCATCATCGCGGATGTGGATTAAGGGACACGATCGATTGCAGCCAAAGGAAGCTTACTCGCGCGACATAAAACTACCCTGCTTGGGGTCGAGTTGACCCCTGTTCGCTCGATAGAATTCCCTGTTATGTCACGCAGGGAAATTTTGGATATCCCTCAGATTTTGCTCGCGAATAGCGGCTGCAAACGACGGGATGATGGGTGATCTTCACGGAATTCCCTGTTATTTTCTCTGTTACCAGGGGAAATCGGCCTGAGACGGGTTCGACACAGACTGCGTCCGCCACCATCCAGTCTCAGACGAGCCAAGCGTTCACAGTTCGATTTCAAGTCGTTCCCGCCTCCCATCGGCTCTTGCAGCACCTGCGCCGCAATGCCGGTCCCATCCGCGACTGCTGCCAAGGTTCCAAATCGAAAACGGGGCGTAGGCCAATGTTTGCACGTACGGGGGGGCGCCTCAAATCCATCGAGAGTCTCACGACCGATGAGTTGATTTGGAAATGCTGGACAAATCAGCCGCAGAGATTCAATCTGGACCCAATCCAGAAAATTCCGGAATCGAGATTAGCTGCGAGATGTGAGGTCTTTCATGCCGTTTGTTTTCAGGCTCTTCTTGATTGCCCTGGCGTTGCTGCTGCCGTCCGCGGTTGCTGCCCATCAAGAGATGCTGGAAGGCTCCGAATGGGGTGTGGTGGGCGACCCGGAAGCCGGTGGCCGCTTCATCAGCTTCGCCGGCCAGAACCGGGTCTTCGGCTTTACCGGGTGCAACCGCTTTACCGGCACGTTCGAGCAGCACGACGAACACCTGACGATATCGCCCCTCGCAACAACCCGGATGGCCTGCGTGGGAGACGGCCACGGCCGCGAGGCGGAGTTCATGGACATGCTCGGCAAGGTGCGCGGCGCCAAGGTCGACCATACGCTGTTGCTGCTCCTCGACGACAAGGGCAGCGACCTCAAGACGCTGATTAGGCGCGGTTCCCCGGCTCCGGCCGAGGAACAGCAGTAACTAAAGACTGGGGGCGATCATCTGGTTGGGAAGCCAGGTGGCGAGCCCCGGCACTGCGATGAGGATAAACACCATTGCAACCATGATGGCAAATTGCGGTGCGGCCCATTTGGCGATGCGGAACATGTTGTGGCCGGTCATCGACTGCAACACGAACAGGTTAAATCCCACCGGTGGTGTGATCTGCGCCATTTCGACGACCAGAACCACGTAAATCCCGAACCAGATCATGTCGATGCCGGCCTGGCGCACCAAGGGCTCGATGATGGCGATGGTGAGCGCCACGCAGGAAATGCCGTCGAGAAAACAGCCGAGCACGATGTACATCACCGTGAGGCACATCAGCAGCATGAAAGGCGACAGGCCGAGACCGCCAACCCAGGCGGCGAGCGCTTCCGGCAGGCCGAGAAAGCCCATGGCCAGTGACAGCGAAGCGGCGGCGGCAAGTATGAGGGCGATCATCGCCGAAGCCAGAGTGGCGCTCATCAGGCTGTCGGTGAAGCTTTTCCAGGTCAGTGTCTTTTGCCACCAGGCGAGGAAAAACGAACCGGCCACGCCGACGGCGGCGGATTCAGTGGCCGTGGCATAACCCGTGAACATCGAGCCGATGACAAGAATCAGCAGCAGCACCACGGGAATGAGGCGGCGGCTGGCCTTCAGCTTTTCGATGAAGCCCACCGGCGGTTCGGCATCGGGCGCGTAGTTCTTGAGGGTCTTGGCCTTCCAGACGATATAGCCTGAGAACATCAGGGCCAGAACCAGACCCGGGATGACGCCGGCAATATTGATAGCGGCAATCGACTCGTTGGTCATCACACCATAGACCACCATGATTATCGATGGCGGGATCATCAGCCCGAGAGTGGCAGGCCCGGCCAGCGTGCCGATGATCAGCGGTTCGGGATAATTGCGCTTCTTGAGTTCGGGAAGCGTCATCTTGGCAACTGTCGTCAGCGTTGCTGCCGAAGAGCCGGAAACCGAACCAAACAGCGTGCAGCCCATGACATTGGTGTGCAACAGGCCGCCGGGTATACGGCCCATGAGGGGCGCGAGCCCCCGGAACAGATCTTCCGACAGTTTGGTGCACAACAGGATGTCGCCCATCCAGATGAACATGGGGAGTGCCGTAAGCATCCATGAGGATGACGACGACCAGATCGTTGTGGCGATCGAATCACCAGCCGGCCGTCCGGCAAAAACATCAATGGCAATGGCGGCCACCGCCATGAGCGACAGGCCGATCCATGTGCCGAGCCCCAGCAACACAAACATGAGGCCAAGCAGAATGGCCAATATGGCAAGCGATTCCATGATGCCTGCTAGTCACCCGATTCCGAAACGGGAACCGTGTGGGCACCGGTGAAGACGAGACGTAAAAGTTGATCGGCAATGGCCACGGCGAACAGTACGGAGCCGAAGGCCATGGTGAGCTGTGGAATCCACAGCGGCGTGGCATCCAGTCCGGTGCTGATGTCGCCGAACTTCCACGACCACCACACCATGCGGCAGGCATAATAGGCAAACCAGCCGGAGATCAGCGCGCCGAGGCCGAAGGACAGGATTTCGGCGGCGTATCGGTAGCGGCCGGCAATCGACAGTATGAGTTCGATACGCACATGCGAGCCGCGGTTCAGGGCGTGCGCGAAAGCGAGAAAGGCCGAGGCCGCCATGAAGTAGCCGGCATAGTCGGAAAGGCCAGTCACGGTGATGTGGGCGTATCGGGTGACAATCTGCGCCAATGTCACCATCAGCACCATGACCATGGCAGCCGCCGCCAGATAAGCGGACCACAGATAGAGCGCATCAAGAGCGCGCCGCGTCAGGGCCAGGGAGAGAGAAGTCTTGCGGGCGGTGGGCGCCCGATCGAGTGTGGCATAGGCCATGTCGGTTCCTTCGGCTTCCGGATGGACCGGAGAAGATGCGCGCGGCCCCACCGCCAGCGCAGATTATTTTGCGTAGGCTTCGAGAACAGCCTGACCGGCAGCACCGGCCTTGGACTTCCAGTCACTCACCATGGTTTCGCCGATGACCCTGAGTTGTTTGGCAAGACCGTCCGACGGGTCCAGCACTTTCATGCCTTTGTCAGCCAGTGTCGTCAGTGCCTTGTCGTTGGCTTCCTTGGACATCTTCACGCCATTGGCTTCCGCCGTCGCGGCGCAATCGGTGAACACCTTGCGCGATCCGTCGCTGAGGCCGTCCCATGCGTCCTTGTTCACCAGCACAAAATTGCGTGGCTGCCAGGCATTGACCTTGTAGAAGTGAGTAAGTTGTTCCCAGGCCTTGCTGTCCTGGCCAGTGACTGCCGAGGTGATCAGCGACTCGATAACGCCGGTGATCAACCCTTGGGTGATTTCCGATGCTTCTAGTTGTACCGGAACCATGCCGGAGAGTTCGGAGATCTTGCCTGTCGAATTGTTGTAGGAGCGAACCTTCACGCCCTTCATGTCGTCGGTCGAATTTACGTCCTTCTTGAAGTACATGCCCTGGGGCGGCCAAGGGACGGAATAGAGCATGACCAAGCCCTGGCCCTCCAGGGCTTTGGAGATTTCCGCTTTGCCGGCCTGCCACAGCTTTTCGGATTGCTCGTAGGAATTGGTGACAAACGGCACTGAATCAAGGCCGAACAGCGGGTTCTCGTTTTCATGCGCCGAGAGCAGGCGCTCGCCGATCATGACCTGGCCCTGCTGCACGGCGCGCTTGATGTCGTTGCCTTTGAACAGTGCGCCGTTGGGATGGGTGGCGATTTCAATCTCGCCGGATGTGCCTGACTTCACGCACTCGCCGAACATGCCGGCATTCACGGTATGAAAGTTGGACGCGGGGTAGGCCATGGGCATGTCCCACTTCTGGCCAGCAGCAGCGGGTGCCACAAAAAGTGCAAGCGAAACAAGGGCCGTGGCCAGGGTCATGCTGTTTGGCATTGTCAGTTCGTCCCATCCTTTGCTCGCGGAGCACTGGAACACCCGGTTTTCCGCGCTGTCCGGACCGCCGGACGCTCAATGGTTTTCGCCGAAAAGCTTTAATTTTCAGTGATTCTCCGCCAGCCGCTAACAAGCCTGTGGAAAAATCCACCGAATCTGTTGACGGTTTCCAACTGTCGGGTGACAGCCACCATAATCCGCACTAGAGCACAGTTAATATTTGGTTAACCTGTGTGGTAGTGTGATGATTTCCTTGTTTCGAGCGTTGTTTGTAGCTGGATGCGTGGCCGGAGTAGCGATTCCTGCCTTTGCGGCGGATGTCGGCCGGGTGGAATGGGGCGATCTTGTCGTCGAATCCGACAGTTCCAACGGTTTCCAGGAGATCACTTCGTCGAGTTCCGACGATGGCCTGAGTTTGTCGATCACGTTTTCGGCATTGGAGGCCAAGGCTGATGGTGGCACCTCCGAAGCCAAATCCATCGTCGCAGGACATTTCGATGTCACCCAGCCAAAACTCGACACCTTCAACATGGCCAAGGTGAACATCGAGGGTCACATCATCAAGAGCACCGGTTCAACTGCCAGGTTAGTGCTCAAGGTGGGCGGCGGCGAACAGGTGATCGAATGGGCTGAAGGCACCGTGGCTTCCGAGAAGTTCAGCCGCAGCATCAGTTTTGCCATGCCTGCCGGCGGCAGTATTCCAAATCCGTTTCCAGTCAGCATCGAGGCGGAAGCGCGCAAAATCGGTTATGCTGATGCCGTCTATGTTTCAGTGAGTGGTGTGACGATCACCGCCGTCCCAGATCCGCGCGTTGCCGCCAACTGAAGGCCGATCGAAACAAAAGAGGCCGCCCGGCGGGTATCTCCCGCAGGCGGCCTGTTCTATTGCGAGTTTGATCAGACGGTGATTGGCTTGAACGATTGGCGAGCGAACAGCCGCCAGCGGCCGTCTTCGACGCGCCACACCATGATGATGCCGAGCTTGAGATTCATCTCTTTGCCCATGAACACCAGATCGGAGTCGAAGGTGTGCCGGGCAATGCCCTGGTCACCGCTGACCGCGATACTGTGATCCGACAGCCTGATCGACTTGAAAATCTCGGTCTTTTCGACGACCGTCTTGACGAATTCGAGCTTGGACTGCACCACGCCGTTGGCATGGCCGAAACTCATGGCATCGCTGCTGAGTTCGAGAAGCCGGGCACCGTTTCCGTCCACCATGGCCTGACGGAATTCTTCCACGGCCTTCTTGAGGTCGTCATCGGTGCAAGCCGCCGCTGGGCGATTCATGGCGGCGCCCAACAACCGCCATACCGGCAATCGCGCCACCCAAACGTGCAATTTCTCTGCGATTCATTTTTCCACTCCACTCACCTTGAGTAGCAAAGTTATCGCACACTGCCGTTAAACCTGAATGAAACGCCATGGCAAATAATTGGTTAAATTGTCCTCAAGCGGCTCCGGCGATTTGGATTGCTGGCAGCACGATTGCCGGCAATGGGATGTCGCGGGCTGTCACCGGCAAACCGGCCTGCAACCTCTCGAGCAGTGAGCTGGCTTGCCGCTCGGGCATTGGCCGGCCGTGGTAGTAGCCCTGCACTTCGTCGCACTCGTTCTGCCGGGCGAAATTGAGCTGTTCCACCGTTTCGACGCCTTCGACAAGCACCGGCACCTGAAGAGCCTTGCTCATGCTGACAACCGCCCTGAAGATGGAACTGGCACGCTCGCTGGTGCTAACGCCCTGAATGAATGACCGGTCGATCTTGATCTTGTCGAACGGGAACGAGTTCAACAGCGACAGGGAGGAATAACCGGTGCCGAAGTCGTCCATGGCGATCGCCACGCCGCAGGCCTTGATCTGCCGCAGATTGTGCAGGGCCCGGTTCAAGTCATGAATGAGTGCGGTTTCGGTAACCTCGATCTCAAGGCGGCTCGGCGCCAATCCGGTTTCCAGCAGTATCTGCCGGACCGTGTCGGCAATGCCAGGATGGCAGATGGCGCGCGCCGACATGTTGACGGCGACGCGCACCGGCAGGCTCCATTGCTTGGCGCGATGGCAGGCCTGACGCAATACCCACTCGTCGATTTCGCGGATGATGCCGGTTTCCTCGGCGATCAGAATGAACTCCGCAGGCGGAACGATGCCGCGCAACGGGCTGTTCCAGCGGAGCAGGATCTCGAAGCCGACCAGCTCTTCTGAATCGGCCCGGTGCTGCGGCTGACAATAGAGCTCGAATTCGCCGTCGTTCATGGCGATGCGCAAGTTCGTGGGCGATCTTTCGCCGTTCGCGAATGAACTCATCCATTTCCGACGTCGAATACGCAGTAGGACGAGCCGCCGTCGGTCTTGGCGCGATACATGGCCAAATCGGCATTGGCGAGCAGTTCTTCGCGATGGCGCCCATGGTCGGGGAACGTCGCGATGCCGATGCTGACGGTCGCTTCGATGACGCGGCCCTGGAACTCGATAGGCTCGGACAGGCGGTCGGAAAGACGGCAGGCAAGACGGACGGCGCTGTCGAGACCTTCCGCCTCGTGAATCAGCACGAATTCGTCGCCGCCCAGGCGGGCCGCAAAATCTCCTTCGGGAAGCATGGGCAGCAAACGCTGGGCTGCCGCCTTCAAAAGCTCGTCGCCCGCCGCGTGGCCGAAAAGGTCGTTGACTTCCTTGAAGCGGTTGAAATCGAAACTCAGAACCGAAAGCCGCTTGCCATCTGCCGCGGCCTCGGCAAGGCACTGATCCAGCCTCTCGTTGAATGCCAGGCGGTTGGGCAGGCAGGTCAGCGAGTCCTCAAGGCAATGCGGCTCACTCGCTGCTCCGCCAGTTGCCGCTCGCGCAACTCGGTCACGCGCGCCGTCACGTCGTGAAGCGCCAGCACGTTGCCGCCTCCGGCTAACGGCATGTCATGCGCTTCGAGCGTCAGTTCGCCGATCTCGATGTCTTTGGATGAATTCGCCAGTGTCAGGTCCGCAAGCTTGCGGACACGATCGGGATCATTGCCAAACGCCGTTTCGGCAAATTCCGCGAACCGCGGATTCCACAAGGTCAAGCCGCCAGCCACTTCAAGCACTGCGATGCCCGATACCGTGGATTTCAGTACGGCGTGCAGGAGCCGCTGGCGCTCGGCATGGGCCATGGCATAACGCACCGAACGGTCGATGATCTGGCCGGTTATCGAGGCTTTGGGCAAGAAATCCGAAGCACCGGCCTCGAGCGCCTCTTTGTCGATCAAGTGGCCGGCCAATCCGGTCAGAAGAATGACCGGCGTCTCGATTCCCGCCAGCCGCAAACTCTTGATGAAGTCGATGCCCGTGACGTGACCCAGCCGGTAGTCGGAAATGATGACATCGAACGAATCGTCCGCGAGCTTGGCCATCGCCGCCAACGGCGAATTGACCGCCGTCACCTGATATCTGGTCTCGGTGACCTCGCTCAAGGCGTCGTTGATCAGATAGATGTCGTCATCATCATCGTCGACGATCAGCAGCTTTACGGACTTGTCGTTCATATCAAGGCGCCCTGTGCCCGTTCTGGCTGTTACGCTACGCGCTGCTCCTGGACCCGGTTCGTCGCCTGTTCGTCAAGCTTGACGTTCTTGGCCGCCAACAAATTGCGGATGTCGCCGAGCTTCCGCAAATTGGCGATCTCAGGCATCGTGAAGCGCACGTGAAAGGCGCTCTCCACCGCGAAGATCACTTCGATGTGGCGCAGCGAATCCCAGTTCGCGGTGTTCTGGGCGTTGGACTCGTCATTAAGCGTCGCGCCGTCGACGCCGAGAATTTTTCCGATGATGTTGTAAAGTTGCATTTGGACACCTCTGTTGTGATTTGACGTTTCAGTTGAAAATGTAGTCGCGGATAGATTGCGGCCAGCGGGCTTTGTCGAACCCGTGCTGGGTGAAGGCGGCAAGTACCCAGCGTTCGATGCCGAGGCCGACGCAGCCGGTCTGCACCGGTTCGCCCGCGGCGTCCTTGATACCGAAGCGCTTGCCGAAGAAGTTGCCGTGGAGATTGATCGAGCCGCAGGCCAGCTGCTTCACCTCGCCGTCGTTGCCAAGGGCGGGGATCTTGATCTCGTTCTTCACTTCCTGGGCGGCCTGCCAGAATTTCTTGGCGGCGGAAACGGTGGCGAAGAACGGGTCGGTGGCGGTCTGCACCTTGCAATCGATGTCGATGATGCCTGCCAGTTCCTCGACGATCGGCAGGGCCTTCAGGCGGCAGGCGCGGACATAGTCCTCGTTGCCGACGAACACGAGTTCGCGCACGTTGAACTCGTAGAGCCGGTCAAGGCCGTTGATGTTGCGCGATTCGTAGCGGAACACCCGGCCAAGCCAGGAGTAGGCCTCGCCCTCGGTTATGGTCTTGCCGGTCAAGGTTGGATAGCAGGGGAAACACGCCGCCGGATTGAGGCACATGCCGTCGATGTGCACGTGATCGTGCGGCGGCATGTGCGCGCCTTCCGAGCACGAGTTGGCACGGCGGAATTCCTCGATGGCGTCGAAGTCCTCGACAATGTTGCCGACGAAGGTGACGGCATTCGGATGGGAATCGAAGTAGCCGCACTTGTGCAAAGTATCGGCATCAATCATCGCCGGGTAGTGACCGTCCTTGGCGTTGAATGCCTTGCGGTAGAGGTCACCCGCCGTGTCGTTGATCAGCCGCGACGAGATTGAGCACCGGGCCGGAATAGGCAACCTGGCCCTTGCCGTAGTCGTGCATCCAGCCGCGCTCCACCAGGCCGCTGTTCACGCCAAGCTGGTAAGGCCCTTGGTCCTTGCGCTGGGTTTCGGCGAAAACTTTGATTTCGAAGCCCGAAAGCTGCTTGGCCATGACATCGAGAAAACGCTTGGCCTTGTCCATGACATCATCCGGGGACAGCACCGGGGCGCAAGAATACGCGGGCGGTGCGCCCATCGGCATTCACCTTGATGCGGTCGATCGCCGGAGAGACAAACACCGATTCCTTTTCGATATCTCCAGCCACTTCCTCGTCCACCTCGCGCGGCAGCTCGAGAAGGAGCTCAGAAAATGTGGTGATGTGCTGGTTCATTTGTGTGCCTCTCGTATCAGAATTGGTAGTAAAGGAAGGTCCCGCCGGACCCCATGGTGGTGAATGAAACGGTGTAGGCAAAGGCCATTGCGCAGGCGCTGACCAGCGCCGGGCGCCAGGCCAGGAGCCCGGCTTCGATGGCCGCTATCGATGGCTTGGCATCGCTGCTCACCCAGTCATTATGCAGGATCTGCTGGGTGTTCGGCAGCAGCAACACAACCGCGCCGAACAGCACGATCATCGAAATCGCATTTTCGATATCGAAATTGAGAGCCTGAATTCCCGTTGCCGTGAAGCCGCCGAGGCCCCACATGTTGCCGAGCAAGGTTGCCGCGGTTGTCAAATCGGGCGCACGGAAAATCACCAGTGCACTGATCACCACGCTCATGGTCAGGCCCCACCCCACCACATAGGGCAGCTGGATTTTCGCGAACTCGCGCCAACCAAGGCAGATGGCTATGGCGACGCCGTGCAGCAGGCCATAAAGGGCCATATTCCAACCGGCACCGTGCCACACGCCGGCAACCAGGAATGTGATGATCGACGGAAGGGCAGCTGTGCGCAGGAATTTTTCAATCCGCCCGCCACGCTGCTCCATTGTCGCGCGCATGCCATTCATGGCCAGGCCGGTGTAGATGTAGGTGGTGAAAAAGCGCGTCATGGTCATGTGCCAGCGGCGCCAGAAGTCGGAGATGTTGCTGGCCTTGAAGGGCGAGTCGAAATTCAACGGCAGCCTGATGCCAAAGATGAAGGCAACGCCAAGCGCCATGTCGCAGTAGCCGGAAAAATCGAAGTAAAGCTGCAGGGCATAGCAGGTGGCGCCCACCCACGCGGAAGCGAAGTCGGCCGTCGCTCCAGCTGCCACGCCATCGAAAACGCTGTTGGCATAGGGCGCAATAGTGTCGGCCATCGCAACTTTCTTGAACAGTCCCATGCCGAACATGGTGAGGCCGGCCACCAGGCGGCGCAGATCGAAGGCCCGGTCGTCACGGCCGTCAAGCTGCTGCATGATCTCGCGTTGCAGAACGAGAGGTCCCGCCGTAACGCAGGGAAAGAACGCGCCGAACACCACATAGCGGCTGAAATTGCCCCGGACCAACTGACCGTTGTAAGCATCGACGAGGCATCCGATCTGGATGAACGTGTAGAATGAGACGCCAACCGGCACCAAAAGATCCAAATGGCCGAAGCCGGTTCCCGCTGCCTGATTGACCATATCGACGAAGAAGTTGGTGTACTTGAGATAGCCAAGCAGGGAGAGGTTGGCGGCGATGCCCGTGAGCATCAAACGCCGCGCGCCTGCCTGATCATCGTGGTGATCGGCAATCCGCTGGCTCATCAGATAGTTGAAGGCCAGAGATACGATGAGAACCGCAAATAGCTTCCAACCCCACATGGCGTAAAACGCCAGTGAAGCGGCAGCAAGCACGTGGACTGCACCTTGCCATCCGGCGAACCTGAAGGCCAAGATGAATGCCAGATAAGTCAACGGCATGAACACGAACATGAACTGGTACGAGCTGAAAACCATCAGTTCTGAACCTTCACTTCGGTGCGGCGGAGTTCCGGTAGGATCGACTCGTACTGGTCGAAAATCTTCTGCAGGCAGGCGGGGTTGCCGTGTTCGGCGTCGATGTACATGTCCGCCGTGCAACCCACGGCATGGGGATTGAAATCACCGATTATCTTCAGGCCGTGCTTGGTGGCAAGTTCGCGTGTGATACCGCGAACCTTGTCCAGTCCAGACGGGTAAGTTCCGCCCTGAACTGCGTCGTAGAATTGCGGATTGAACGGCGGATGCACGAGAACAACCTGAACGCCCTTGGATTTGAGGAAGGTCAGTACCGCATCGAAGGCGGTGACCCCATTCGGATCGATCTTCGGCGGATCGTTGCGCCGCCGCGCTGCGAAAGTTTTGACTTCGGCGGCGGTGCGTTCGGCAGTAAATATCGCCATATGGTCCGCCGACCAAAGGATGGAGCCGTCGGGCAATAATGTGTCCAGCGACTTGAAGTGCCGTTCTTCCGAAGCGTGGGGAAACTGCGCGGCGTTGTACCACCGGGTCACGTTGGCATAGAGCATCGACAGCGACAGCCGTTCTTTCAAGCGCTGCCAGGGATAGGTCAGCCAGGCGCTTTGCTTCGCCAGGCCGAGCCTCGCCGACATTTTTTCGTAGTTGGGAATGCCGGGTTCCCACAGGAAGTCCTTGCGCAGCTCAACGGGTGTGAACTGGTTGTCGCGGACCGCGATGATCATGCGCTTGGGGAGCCGCTTGTTGCGGACATAGACTTCGACGTTGGCCAGAAGGTCTTCCCAATAATCGCGGTGCACGTGTCCATTGTACATCCGCTCGGACCGCACCAGGCCGGCATGCGCCTCTTGCCAATGGCTGGCGCCCAGCAACACCACATCGGGTGTTTCAGTGAACCTTGCAACCTGCTCGTCACGCAGGCGGCGGATATTGATGTTTAGGTCGAAGACCGCATAGTTCTTGCCGTCGGCTAGTGCCGCGGCGGCCGGCGCCATTCCGGAGTTGTCGTACATTTCGGGTGCAAAGGCGACATTGGCTTTCCATACGCCGGCAACACCTGCGGCAATGAGCATCATCAGCGATGCCGCATACAGGCTGGGCAGGCCCGCTGCACCACCCAACGCCTTGAGCTTCTTGAGTCTTATCGGTTTCGCAGGCGACAGTGTTGGGCGGAAGGCGGCTGCGCCAGGCGCGACCGCAAGCCGGATGGCGCGATTGTTGGCCGACAGGGATTGGCGCGCCGAGGCGACAACACTTGCCGTCGAACCCGCACTCCAATCTATCTGCACGCCACCGCCACTCATTTCCGATCCTTCTCCCTCGCGGAGGCACGCTAGTCGGCGGCATCAAAAAAAATTGTAAACTTCCAGTGGCAGTACAAGCCTTGTGCTTGCAAACGTTTGTCAGCATTAACAATGTGTTGGAGGAATTGAAAAAAACTGAACGGCCTCAGGCCGGCTGCGGTCCGCCGTGTGGCTGGGTAGCGCTTGATCGAAGGATTGCTGCATCATCCTTGGCGTTCGAGATGAACAGGCGCATGACCAGCGGCGCCAGAAATATCGGAATCTGCGAAATCCCGACATACGCAGCCGTTTCATCGGCAGCCGTTCCCTGGATCAGCACGAAGCCGAGGCCAACATTGCGGAATCCGGAAACGATACTAGCAGTCAAAGCGTTGGTTATTCCCTGCCGATACATCACAATGGTGGTCAGTGTCGCCATGCTGGCGCCAAGCAACGTCACTACAACGAGCAGCGCCAAGAAGCGTTCGGGTTGAACTGCCAGCATTTTTGCCGCCGGGCCGATAATCCCGAGGCCAAACACCATGAGTGCAACCACGGTTACCCAACGCGCACCTTGTTCGACGCGCCGCGCTACTGTTTCATTCATGTCTTCGGCGAAAGCGCTGTAGAACAAGAAGATCGCGGCAGGAAGCATCAGGAATATGCCGGTCCGCCCAATGAATTCCGACAGCTGTATTTCGACCGATGAATGCATGACGACGGAAAAGAACAAGAAATACGATAGCGGCATGGTAAACGTGGAAAGCACCATACATTGCAGAGCTTTGCGCTGATTCAAGCCAAGCAGATCGGCGAGCGCAGGAGAAGCAAACAGGGACCCGGCGCAGGCGGTTACCGCCATCAACTTAACGATCCCGGGGCTGACCTTGAGCATGTGGGTGGCCGCCAGCATGAGCGACGGCAACACGAAAAGCTGCCAGAAAACGGTGCGCAAGACATCCGGCTCAAAACTGAAGATGTCGCCAAGCTTTTGGCGGCCCATGGGAATCAGTGAAGCAACGATCATGATGAACAGCGCTTGCAGGGTGAAAGGAGCAAACTGCTCTGGCAGACCCTCCACCGTCAATCCGGCGAAAATCGTCGCCGCCAAGACAAGTCCGAGAATGAGGCGGCTATCCAACTTACGCATCGCAACGCTTACTTACTGCAAAGGGTTAATGGCGGCAGCCATTGGCCCGCCCCCGGTTCTGATTTCCGGTGAAGCTAGTTGTTAATCCTTAATAATCGCAAAATACCGGGCACTGCCGATTTTCACCGTTCTTTCATTGCTCTGCTTCATGGTTTCGGCGATTTCTTGGGGCAAGGCGCTTGGAAAAACCGAATACCATCGCGTATCTGAAGGCCGGCGCGCTTGATCAAAGCGCCGCTGCCATCCCGTCATGGGGAAGTGAACTTGAGAATCTCTTCGCCGGAGCCGATGTCGGCCTTGCGTTGTTTGACTCCGATCTCAAATTGCTGGCCTGCAATCCATTGTACCGCTCGTTGTGCGGCTATCTTTCAAACGAAACAGCGACCGGCAGCTCGCTGACCGACATGATGGCGACGACGTTTCGCCGGCAGAACGTGCCGGAGGAAGACATCCAACCGCGCATCGACCGGATCGTTGCCGGCCTGACGCCTGGCACTTCATATACGTTCCGCTACGCAGCACCCAGCGCCCAGGTGGTGGAAGTCCGCCGCAGGCGCTTGCCGAACGGCTCGGTGGTCGAAACCGTGCGTCACGTCGAAGGCCAGTCCACGGAACTTGATCTCAACGCCCAGTTCGAACTGATCGCCGAGAAGTCGCGTTCGCGGTTGACCCACGCCCTGGATGTGATGGCCGACGGGTTTGCACTTTACGATGCCAGCGACCGGCTCATTCTCTATAATCGCAAATACGTCGACTACAGCCCGCTGGTGGCCGATGTCATCATGCCGGGTGCGCCGAAGGAGGAAATCCTGCGGGCCTCAGTCACGCGCGGCGCCCTGGTTCTGAACGGGATGAATCCCGACGATTACGTTGCCTGGCGGCTGCACCGCCACCGCAATCCGGGCGAACCACTTGAAGTGCAACTGGCCGACGGACGGTGGATTCTGATCACCGAAAAGCGCACTGACGACGGCGGCGTGGTGGGCACAAGGTCCGACATCACCGAAATGAAACGGCGCGAAATGGAAATGCTGCGCATCTCGCAGCAGCTCCACGCCAAGAATATGCATTTCGACACCGCTCTCACCAACATGGTGCAGGGCCTCTGCATGTTCGATAAGAGCCAGAAGCTGATTGTCGTCAATCGCCGCTACCTCGAGATCTATGGCTTTTCGGCCGACGTGGTGAAGCCCGGCATCACGCTGCGCGGCCTGATGGAATACAGCGTCAGCCTTGGCAACTACACGGCCGAGGAAGCCGAAAAGGCGCTGGCGGAACGCAACGATCCGGACCGGCTGAGCAAGCGCAGCGTGATCAAGCAGCGCCTCAAGGACGGCCGGGTTATCGCGGTGATGAGCGAGCCGATGCCTGACGGCGGAACCATCGCCACCTATCAGGACATAACCGAACTCGAAACCACCACCGAGAAGATGGTGGAATACACGCGCAAGCTCGAACGTTCGAACCGCGAGCTTGTCGATTTCGCCTATGTCGCCTCGCACGACTTGCAGGAGCCATTGCGCAAGATCGAGGCTTTCGGCGACCGGCTGGTGCGCAAGTATCTCGACATCCTGCCCGAAGAAGGCCAGATGTTCGTCAATCGCATGCAAAGTGCCGCCAGCCGCATGCGCCAGTTGATCAACGATCTTCTGTCCTATTCGCGGGTCACAACCGCCGCCGCGCCCTTCACCAAGGTATCGCTCAAGGATGTGCTTACCGGGGTACTTTCGGATCTGCAGATCCGCATTGAGGAAACCGCCGCCACCATCGAGGCGGGAGATTTGCCGGCCATTGAGGCGGACGCCATGCAAATGCGTCAGCTGTTCCAGAACCTCATCGGCAATGCCTTGAAGTTCCGCCGCAAGGACGTCGCTCCAGTTATCAGTATCAGCGCCGAAATCACCGGGCAGCATTGCCTGCCGATCGAGGGTCTGGCCGTCGTCATCTCCATTTCCGACAACGGCATCGGTTTCGATCAGCAGTTCAAGGACCAGATCTTCGTGATCTTCCAGCGCCTGCACAGCCGCACCGAGTATGAAGGCACCGGCATCGGCCTTGCCACCTGCCGCAAGATCGTCGAGCGCCATGTCGGCCATATCGACGCGATCGGCAGACCCGGCGAGGGTTCGGCTTTCGTGATCACCATTCCGGTTTCACAGTCCAAGAAGGAATATGCAGCATGATTCGCAACAGCTTGCCGATCCGCATTCTGGTCGCCGAAGACGATGCCGATGACCGTCTGATGATCAAGGACGCCTTCGAGGAATCGCGGCTCGGAAATCCCGTCGATTTCGTCGAGGACGGCGTGCAGCTCCTGGATTACTTGTTGCGTCAGGGCGAGTATGCCGGCATGGGAGACAGCCCCTACCCTGGCTTCATCCTGCTCGATCTCAATATGCCGCGCAAGGATGGCCGCACGGCTCTCAAGGAAATCAAGGCCAATCCGATCCTGCAGCGCATTCCGATCATTGTGCTGACGACGTCGAAGGCCGAAGAGGATATCGTCCGGACCTACAATCTCGGCGTCAATTCGTTCATCTGCAAGCCGGTGACGTTTGAAAGCCTGGTCGAAATCGTCAAGACGGTGGGGCGCTACTGGATCGAGATCGTAGCCCTCCCGCCGGAATGCCAACGCGCCGTGGCATAAGGCTGCCGCTTGCGTCTAGTGTAACGCCGGGTAGCACTCACGATGCCGCAGTTGTCGCGCAAAGTCTGAACGCCGTAGCCGTAGCGCGAGAACTGATTGCTGACCGAGCAATAGACCTATCAACCGGCCTTCTGCAGCCATGCGGGGTCGGGCGTCACCCTGTCTTTGATCCGAGGCTCTTTATCTTGAAACGCCGGAACTACTGCCGGTGAGGGAGTGGCGCGTGGCCACAGCCTGGCATCGGGCCAGACAGGTGAGTGGCTGTCCAGGCGGCGCAACTGTTGGTGGTACTCGGTCCGGCCGGTGGCCACTCCTTCAGCGTGAAGGGAAACTGCAATGCCTTCGTAGATGTCGAGATTGCGCAAATCGGGGACAGGCAAGCGATCGGCGGCAAAGGCTTCCCACATCTGGTCGTAAAGACCTTCGAGGCCAGTGACCAATGCCGTGGTGTCGAACAAGGTACAGGTGCTGCGCGCCGCAACCGTCCGCGCCTTCAATTGGGTGGCGAGACTTCGATCATTGCCGATGGCAATGGCGCTACTCACGTAGTGATCAAGACTGCCGCAAATCAGGTCGGGAAGGCCAGCGGAACTTGACGAGGCTGGCGCACACCCGCGACGCGAAGGTTTTTCCCGGCAAGGTCAGAACCGGAACGCCCATCCACAATGCATCCGACGCGGTGGTATGGGCGCCATAGGGGAATGTATCCAGGAACAGGTCAGCGAGCCGGTAACGCGCGAGGTGTTGCGGGTTGGGCCGCTTGGGTGCGAAGCGAAGCCGCTCGGGATCAACTCCACTCCCCGCTGCCCGCTGACGCAAGCGGCCAATCATGGCTGGATTCGAGTCGAGCAACCACAGGCTGCTGCCCGGAACACCCTGGAGAATTTTCAGCCAAGCATTGAACATCACCTCGGTGTATTTTTGACTGCCATTGAGGCAGCAAAACACAAAGCCGTCATTCGGCAAGTTTTCTTCCTGGCGAGACGGCGTAACCTCCGACACCAGGCGATGACGGTCATTGGGCTGGTAGCACGGAAGGCGCAGGACCTTTTCCGAGAAGTGGATCTCGTCTTCTTCGGGAATCACGTAGGGGTCGGCAATGATGTAGTGGTGATAGGGCGTGCCCATAGTGCCGGGAAACCCATACCAATTCACCTGGACCGGGGCTGGCCGCCGGGCAAAAACGCCCGTGCGTGCATCTCGGGTGTAACCGTTGACGTCAATCAGGATGTCGATACGGTCGGCGGAAATTCGTTTGGCAGCCTGATTGTCGTCGATTGCCGAAACATCGACCCATGAATCAACAGCGTTGCGTATGCGAGACTTAGTTGGATCTTCGCGACCTATGCCGCAGTAGTAAGCATGGATTTCGAAGCGGTTCCGGTCGTGCAGTTCCATCACTTCGGAGAGGCCGAAACCAACGGCGTGTTCGCGCAAATCGGACGATACATAACCGATCTTCAACCTGTTGTGCCGAGTTCCGCGGCGCTCGCCATGGTCTATTGCGTCACCGGCGGGCTTGGCGATTGCCCGCTTGGCATAGGAATGAGCCCTGGCCAACTGGAACACGGGGTCGTCAAACATCACGGCCGCTGAAAGCGGCGAGATATTGGCGAGCAGCGCCGGTTTCGACACGTCTTCCCAGCCCTCGATGACCGGCCACTTGCATTGCTTCTGGCGGAGCGCAATCCAGTGCTGCACGACTTCCGGCTGCTCGGGCCGGAGTTCGATCGACTGCCGCAATGCATCTTCGGCCGCTTCGTCGACATGATTGTTTTCAAGAACGCGGCCAATCTGCTGCAGGACCATCAGCTTGTGTTTGAGGGTCTCGCCGTTGAATGGCGCAAGCTGCTTCACCAGTTCCAGCCACTGTGCCACCGCTGTTCCGGCGTGCCCAATGTCTTCGAGCAGGCGGCCGAGATTGATGTAGGGAGGATGAAAGTCCGGTTTAATGCGAATAGCCCCGCGGAGGGTGTTGATCGCTCCGGCCTTGTCGCCCGCACGAGACTGCACCACTGCGTAATTGAAGTAAGCAGCGTGAATGTGCGGATCGGCGGGGTGAAGGGCTATCCACGTCTTGTAAGCCGCAACGGCGCCTTCCAGGTTTCCGGCGTTTTCAAGAGTGCCTGATTCACGGAAGAGTTCGACAATCGTCATGGCGTTCATGGCGGTTCTCACGCGTTAGAAGCGGAAATGAGCGCAACGATCTGGTCGCTTGTCATGGCTCCAATCTGTGTCGAGGTGAATGCGTTGGCTTGCGTTGAAGATAGTGCCGCGATCTGCGTTGTGCTGATTCCGGCGATGGCATTGACGGTCAGCGACGGGATTGTGGTCGTGCTGCTCAATGCCGCGAAGTTGGTTGAGGTCAGGCCGGCGATCTGTGTTGAGGTCAGCGCACCCGCCTGGGCGCTATCGAGGGCTCCCATAATGTCGGTGGAAAGAGCCGAAAGCGAGGGGGCTTGAATCGCTCCGAATTGCGCAGCAGTCAGTGAGCCGATCTGCGTTGCGGTGAAGTTGGCAATGCCGGTAGCGTTGAGGCCGGACACTTGAAGCGTCGACAAGTCATCGGCGTTCAAGGCATTCAGCTGGGTGACGCCCAAAGTGTTGAGTTGCGTGGCTGACAGGCCGCGCAATTGGGTCGAGGTCAACCCACCGAGCTGGGTATCGGTGAAATCGGCAATGTCGGTTGTCGAAAGACCGCCGATTTGCGTTGCGGTAATGGCGCCAAGCTGCGTTGCATCCCAGAGCTGGATGTCATCGGAAGCCAGTGCGCCAAGCGAGGTCGCCGACAAGGCCGAGACTTGCGTGGCCAGTAGCGATTGGGCCTGGGTGCCCGAGAGGCTAGCAATCGCCGTCGTCGTAAGACCCGACACCTGCTGGGTGGAGAGCGTGGCGACGTCCAGGGCCTGCAGATAATCGGTGCCGAGAGCATTCAGCTGGGTGACATTCAGGCCACGCAGCTGGGTTGCGGTCAGTTCACCAAACTGGGTGGAGGTGAGTTCCTGAAGGGCGGTGGCGGTAAGCCCGCCGATCTGTTGCGATGTCAGGCTTCCCAGCTGCGTCGCGGACCAGCCCTGGACTTCGTCGGAACTCAAGGCCTCGACACTGGTTGCCGACAAGACGGCGATTTGCGCCGCGGTCAGCGACTGGGCCTGGGTTGTGGAGAGTGCGTCGACGGTTGTCGCCGTCAGACCGCGAACCTGGGTGGTCGAAAGATCGGCGGCGTTGAGCGCATTCAACTGGGTAACGCCAATGCCATTCAGTTGCGCTGTGGTCAGGCCTTGCAATTGAGTTGCTGTCAGATCACCGAGCTGAGTATCGGAGAAGTTGGCCAGGACGGCGGTGGAGAGGCCCGAGAGCTGGCGGGTGGTGAGGGCACCGAGCTGGGTTGCATCCCAGGCCTGCAGATCATCGGAGGCAAGTGCTGCCAGGGCGGTGGTGGTGAGTGCTGCAACCTGGGTGGCGCTGAAGCCCTGTGCCTGGGTCGATGACAGGTTGCCGATGCCAGTGGCGTTCAAGCCCGTTATCTGAATGGTCGACAGGTCGGCAACGTCGAAGGCGTTCAACTGGGTTGCGCCCATGCCATTCAATTGCGAGGCGGTGAGTCCGCGCAACTGGGTGGATGTGAGCGAACCGAATTGCGTATCGGAGAAATCGGCCAGGGCAGTTGCCGTCAAGCCGGAGATTTGCCGGGACGTGATGCTGGCCAGCTGGGTTGCATCCCAGCCCTGGATTTCGTCCGAGCTCAAGGCTTCGACGCCCGTGGCGGTCAAAGCGGCAATCTGGTCCGACGTCAACGACTGGGCTTGGGTGGTCGAAAGGGCATCGAGTGCAATCGAAGTCATTCCCTTGATTTGCGAGGTGGAGAGATCGCCAACGTTCAGGGCATTGAGCTGGGTGACCCCGAGGCTGTTGAGTTGGGTGGTGGTAAGACCCCGAACCTGCGTGGATGTCAGGTTGCCAAGTTGGGTGTCGGAGAATTCGGCAATGGCCGAGGTCGAAAGGCCCGCAAGCTGCCGGGATGATATGGCGCCGAGCTGGGTTGCATTCCATCCCTGCAGTTCGTCCGAACTCAGGGCATCGATGCCGGTTGCGGCCAACACTCCAATCTGGCTCTCGGTAAGTGCCTGCGCCTGCGTCGTGCTCAATGCATCGAGCGAGGTGACCGTGAGGGCTTTTACCTGAGCGGTTGAAAGGTTGGCGACGTCCAAGGCGTTAAGCTGGGTTGCACCCAGGTTGTTGAGCTGCGATGTGGATAGGCCGCGAACCTGTGTTGAGGTGAGGCTGCCGAGCTGGGTGTCGGAAAATTTGGCAATGGCCGTTGATGTCAAACCGGCAATCTGCCTGGATGTGATGGCGCCGAGTTGCGTGGCGTCCCAGGCCTGGAGATCGTCAGAAGCCAACGCGGCGAGGCCGGTCGCTGACAATGCGGAAACCTGCGTGGCAGACAGCCCCTGAGCTTGCGTCGATGAAAGACTGGCGGCGCCGGTGGCATTCAATCCACCGACCTGCAGGGTCGACAGGTCGTTGACGTTCAGGGCATTGAGTTGAGTGGCTCCCAACGCATTAAGCTGCGATGCCGTTAGCCCCCGGAGTTGGGTTGAACTCAAAGATCCAAGTTGGGTTTCAGAAAAGTCGGCAAGAGCAGCCGTGCTCAGGCCCGACAACTGCCGGGATGTGAGCGAACTCATCTGGGTTGCGTTCCAGCCTTGAACCTCGTCGGAACTCAAGGCTTCAACACCAGACGACGAGAGGCTGGCAATCTGCGTGGCAGTAAGCGACTGGGCCTGGGTGGTTGATAGGGCGTCGAGAGCGGTGGTGCTCAGTCCCTTGATCTGGATGGCCGAAAGATCGGCAACATCAAGCGCATTGAGTTGGGTTACGGCAAGGCCGTTAAGTTGCGATGTGGAGAGGCCCTGTATCTGGGTGGTGGAAAGGCTGCCAAGTTGGGTGTCGGAGAACTTGGCGATGGCCGTGGTCGAGAGGCCGGCGATCTGGCGGGATGTAATGGCACCCAGTTGCGTTGCGTCCCAGGCCTGGATGTCATCGGAGGCGAGCGATGCGAGGGCGGTGGCCGACAGCACCGCGACCTGGGTTGCGGTGAAAGCCTGGGCCTGGGTGCTTGTCAGACTCGCGGCACCGGTGGCATTCAAACCTGTCACTTGCAGCGTCGAGAGATCGGCGACATTCAAGGCATTGAGCTGCGTTGCGCCCATGGTGTTGAGCTGGGTCGCAGACAGGCCGCGCAATTGGGTTGAAGAAAGACCGGCGAGCTGAGTCTCAGAAAAGTCGGAGACTGCGGTGGTCGACAGGCCTGCCATTTGCCGGGAGGTGAGGGCTCCCAGTTGCGTTGCATTCCAACCCTGGATTTCTTCGGAACTCAAGGCCTCAATTCCCGTGGCCGAAAGTTGGCCGATCTGGGTTTCAGTCAAGGATTGTGCCTGGGTCGTCGACAATGCCGCGATGGCGGTTGCGGTCATGCCCTTGATCTGGGTCGTCGAAAGATCAACGACATTCAGGGCGTTGAGTTGGGTTTCGGCAAGGTTGTTCAACTGGGTTGCGGTAAGGCCGCGCACTTGAGTTGATGTCAAACTGCCAAGCTGGGTGTCGGAGAAGTCGGCGAGAGCCGACGTGGTCAGCCCGCCAAGCTGGCGCGCCGTGAGCGCCCCAAGCTGCGTTGCGTCCCAGGACTGCAGGTCCGTGGCGTTGAGGGCCTCGACTGCATAGGCTTGCATGGCAGCGATCTGATTGACGGCGAATGAGGCGGTCTGGGTGTCGGTCATGGCAATCAGTGTCTCGGCGGCGAGGGACTTTATTGCCGATGTGGAGATGCCTTGAACCTGAGTCTCGTTCAGAGTCTGGAGATCTTCGGTTTCCATCGCGTTGATCTGAGTGGCGGTCAGCGCACCCACTTGCGTCGATGTCAATGCCTGAATGTCGGTTGTCGAAAGGGCTCTGACCGCGGTCGTCGTGAGCGCGGTGATCTGGCGGGGGGTCAGGCTGGAAACAATCGACATGGCGCTTCTCCGGGCTTTGCCAAAATCCGGACCACTATCCGATCCGATTCGAGGTACTCACCTTCAGAGCTATGGCCCGGAACCTGCCCGAAACTTGCCCGGGCGCAAAAAAAGAGAACCGGCGGGAATGATCCCGCCGGTTCGCAAGTCACAGCGATTGCTTCAGCCTGGCAAGACGAAGAACCAGTTGGCCCACAGCACGACGATGGCGCCGGCAATCAGCGTGAGATAGGGCCACATGCCCGCCTTCTTCTCGCCCATGTCACCTTCTTTCAGGCCGAGATCGTCGAGAGCTCCTTGCGGGAACCTGCCGCCATCCTGGATGTAATGGCGGTAGTAGAACACCGGCAGGATGAGGGCGGCGAAGATGAGGCCCGCCCACAGCGCATTGCTGTAGCCCCATACCTTGGCGCCGGCACCGAGGAAAAGAGCATTGACGAAGGCCAGAATCGTGTTGATGCCGATCAAGAAGGTTGGGGCCTTCCAGGGGCGTTCGATGTGGCCGGAGTCAACGCGGTGAATCCACCCGGCATTGAGGTTCAGGAAGTTGAAGATGATGTAGCCGACGTTGGAAATGGCCAGCACGTAGAAGTAACCGGCCAGGTCCGAAGCAAGGGCGAGCAGGAACAGGTTGAAGACGAAGTCCGTCCACATTGCCCTGGTCGGCGCACCCTTGGCATTTACATGCGTCAGGTAGCGCGGCAGCCAGCCGTCCTTCGAGCCCTGATAGAGGGTGCGGGACGAGCCGGCCATGGCCGTCATGATGGCCAGGAACAGCGCCAGGATCATCAGGATCACGAAGATCTGGGTGATGACCTTGCTGCCGCCGACCATGTTGCCAAGGGCTTCAGCAATGCCGGTGCCGTCGACGATGCCGGGCGCCAGCATTCCGGAATGACCGAGCACGCCCTGGAACGAAAAAGGCACCAGGAAGAAGAACACGCAACACAGCAAGCCGGAATAAAAGATCGCCCGGAAGGTGTCGGTCTTCGGGTTCTTCAGTTCGCGGGTATAGCAAACGGCGGTTTCAAAGCCGTAGGTCGACCAGGCAGCGATGTAGAGGCCACCGAGGAACAGGGTCCAGCCGCCGAGGTTCCACTCACCGTCGACACCGGAATAGGCAGCGGTCGGCGGCACCAGGGCGGTGACGTTGGCGCTGTTGATGGCGCCGGTGAAGATCGGCACGAGGCCGACCAGCAGCAGCGGCACCAGAACAATGATCGCCAGCCACTTCTGCGCCGAGGCGGTTGAAGCGATACCCTCGCGTTGAATAAAGAACATGATCAGCATGAGAATGGCGCCGATCACGAAGGTCGAGTTGAAGTGCAGAGCGCCGAGACCCGGAATGGCGACGGTGAAGGCTTCCCAGGTCCGGAACGCCGGGGTCAGCGCCGACACGGCGTCGGTCGTTGCCACCGCCTTTATGGCGTCAGCGGGAGCAGTGCCGGCATTGGCGGCGATATAGTCGATGACCGACTGCGTGGTCTCGGTGTAGCTCGCCATGTTGGCGGCCACCCAATCGATCACAGCCTGCGAGTCGGCCGCCGGAATCGGGAAGATGGCATTGAGGATGTAGCCTGCGGCAATGGCGCAACCCAGCGACAAGACCGGTGACCAGGCAAACCAGTTGCACCACACCGACAAGGGCGCGACGAACTTCGAATAGCGCAACCAGGCGGTCGCGCCATAGACTGAGGCACCACCCGACTTGTTGCCGAACATGCCGGCAATTTCGGCATAGGTGAAGGATTGCAGGAAACCCATCACCATTGAGATCATCCACACCAGAAAGGCCAGCTTGCCGGTGGTGCCGGCGATGCCGCCGATCGAGAAGAGAACGAGGGGCGGTACTCCGGCCGCGACCCAGAAGGCACCTCGCCAATCTAGCGCGCGGACGAGTTCGCCCGAACCCTTATGTTCAGACATAGACATTTCCTCCGAAGTTTTGATTTTGGAATCAATTCGAGGGCGAAGTCCGCTGTCATCAGCAGCATTTCCCCGTACCGGTCTTGCATGCCACGCCGGAACTGTGTCCGTTCGTCCGCATAACCTGCTCCCCTCATGCCCTTCCCCAAGGCCACGCGCGATAGTGGGGCGGTCATGAATGGGCGTCAAGTGGTATCGTATTGGGCAGCAATGGTCTTAAGCTGGAACTGTACTTAACCCGTTGATTTTGCAACGCAGCTTGGAAAACTTGGGGGCGCCTCGCAGTACCGATCCGGACCGCGCCAGACCAATATTGGCTTGTTCTCCCAACGCAATGCCCATAGGCTCCAGACATGAACGTTCTTCCCAGTCTCCTGCCACCCCGGCCCAGCACTATTCTGCGGCCCGGTGTGCGCAGCTTGGCTTTGGGCACCGAACGTTATGTGGTGAAGGGCGGTCGTTCGCTGACGGTCCGGATCGCCCAAGGTGACGACATCCGGCTTGTTGACGTCGAGGGGCTGCAGGCCGCCGAGCTGGTGGCAACCGGTGACGATGGCAAGGCCGACACCGGGATTCTTGGGGTGGCGGGCGGCAGACAAAAATTCGCGCGTCTTCGGCACGGGCCCTGCTGGCGAATCTGCCGAATTCACAGCGCAGCGCGATGGCTTGCTCATGGTCTCAGCGCCCGGCGGGCTCATGGATGTGGAGCGGCAGAATACCGCGACCGATCTGCTGCTGTTCGTGCAGCGCGCCCATCCGCCGCAATACAAGGCCGGTTCGACGCCGCTGCCCGATCCCTTGCGCGACCCGCTGCAAGACATTCGGGTGAAGGCGGCAACGGCGCGGGCTTATGTCGTGAAGGCCGGAGAATACATCCAGATCATCGATGTCGATGGGCGGCAGATGACGGATTTCCAATGTTTCTCGGCGCGCAAGCTCGACAAGGGAATTGAGAACGCCCTTGATGCCACGGTCACCCGCACACTCACTGGCCGGGCCCTGCCGGTTCCGGGGCTCCCATCCAAAGCCTTCGGCTTCGATTTCGAACCGCTGGTCGAGGTGGTGCAGGATACGGTAGGCCGGCATGACGCCTTCGCCACGGCCTGTAACCCCCGCTACTATGACGACGTGGGCTATCCGGGCCATGTGAATTGCACCGAAAATTTCAACCATGCCCTCGATCACTATGGCATCGCCAAACGCAAGGGGTGGGAAGCTCTAAATTTCTTCTACAACACGCGCATGGACCACGCCGACCAGATCATTGCCGACGAGGCATGGTCGCGGCCCGGTGACTACGTGCTACTCCGTGCACTGACCGATGTCGTTTGTGTCAGTTCCGCCTGCCCGGACGACATAGACCCCGGAAACGGGTGGGACCCCACCGATATTCATGTCCGCACCTATGGGGCGGAAGAAAAATTCACCAGAGCAGTGGCTTATCGCATGACACCCGATGCCGACCCACAGATGACCAAGGAAACGGCGTTTCATCCGCGGTTTTCCGCCCTCACCCGCAACTATTCGGAGTATCGCGGCTATTGGCTGCCAAACCGATTCAACAATGACGGCGCCATCGAAGAGTATTGGGCCTGCCGGCAGAAATGCGTGGTGCTGGACCTTTCGCCGTTGCGCAAATTCGAAGTGCTGGGGCCCGATGCCGAGGCGCTGTTGCAGTATTGCATGACGCGCGACATCGCCAAGTTGTCGGTCGGCCAGGTGGTTTACACCGCCATGTGTTATCCCAACGGCGGCATGATCGACGACGGCACGGTGTTCCGCATCGGCCGTCAACAATTTCCGCTGGATCGGTGGTGACGACTACAGCGGCATCTGGCTTCGTGAGCAGGCCGAGAAGATGGGCTACAAGGCGTGGGTGCGCTCATCGACCGATCAGCTGCACAATATCGCCGTACAGGGCCCGGCGAGCCGTGACCTGCTGAAGGAGATCATCTGGACGTCGCCCGCCCAAACGGCGATCGGCGAACTCGAGTGGTTCCGCTTTTCAGTGGGCCGCATCGGCCATTTCGAAGGGGCACCGGTCGTCGTCTCGCGCACCGGCTATACCGGCGAGCTTGGCTACGAGATCTTCTGCCACCCCAAGGACGCGCTCACCGTTTTCGACGCCGTTTGGGAGGCTGGACAGAAATTCGGGATCAAGCCGATGGGCCTCGAGGCCCTCGATATGGTGCGGATCGAGGCCGGGCTGATCTTTGCAAACTACGAATTCAACTCGGAGACCGATCCTTTCGAGGCGGGCATCGGTTTCACCGTGCCGCTCAAAAGCAAGAACCAGGATTTCATCGGCCGGGCCGCGCTCATCGAGCGCAAGGAGCACCCGCGGCGCAAGCTCGTTGGCCTGGAGATCGACGCCAATGATGCGGTGGGGCATGGTGACTGCGTGCACATTGGCCGCGCCCAAATAGGCGTCGTCACATCCGGCATGCGCTCGCCGCTTCTCGGCAAGAACATTGCCCTGGCCCGTGTCGATGCGCTCAATGCCGAGATCGGCACGGCGGTCGAGATCGGCAAACTTGATGGCCATGCCAAAAGACTACCCGCGAGGGTCGTGAAATTCGCGCACTACGATCCGGAAAAGTCGCGGCCGCGGTCGTGAGGTCCTAGAACAATGCGGATCAGCCAGAGACGATCAGGAGTCATCTTTTGACGGGATAAACAGTGGGTCGTCTTCCGTCTTCCATCGAGGCAATCCATCGTCGATCCTGAACCAAGGGACATGACTTTCAATACCGGAATGGTTGCCGGCGTACCTCTCCGGTGGAAAGAGTTCGGGATGGTCGAGTGTACCGACCAGAATGCCTACTTGGTTCTGTATCGACTTGTCCGCATTCCACATGGTCAGCGGAGATCCGCAATTCGGGCAAAAGCTGCGCTGCTTGTGAGGAGAGGAGCGATAGAAGGCCGCCTCACCCTTGGTGAACTGAAATCCTGCTCGTTTGAAGATGGCGAACACGCCAAACAAGTTCCCCAGCGCCTTCTGACACATCCTGCAGTGGCAATAGCCAACTTCACTTGGCTCTCCGGTGACTTCATACCGGATTGCGCCACACAAACATCCACCTGTGTGTTTCTTATCCTGATCTGTCATCGCACAAGCTCCTCCGCGCACCGTCAGAATTCCCGCAGGCTCATGGCCAAGCTCTGATGGTTACTTCTCCCTTCCCTGGTCAAGCCCGAGGATGGCAGATGGTGGCCGAAGGCCGGATGAGAGCACTTCTAGCCTGCAGGATTGCGCCTACTTTGTGCGCAAATATGCTTCCATTGAATCGTCGAGCGCGTCTTTCCACGGCGTGTGGTGCTTGGGCGCCATGGTGCCGGTCATCACCGAGCGATAGCCGTTGTTGCGGAAGGACATGATGTCTTCCATCTTGTGGTGTTCCCACTCCATGAAGGTCTTGTTCACGGTTTCGATGTCGAAGTTCGGATAGTCGGTGGCGGCAATCAGTTCCTTCACATAATCGCCCTGGAACCAGATCATCTGCTCGGCGTTCTCGAGCTTTTCTTCACGCCGCAGCCACTTGGTCCAGTCTTTTTTCATGACATCGGGCTTCGGCAGTTTGATGCGGCCGAGGATGAGGTCGCGCACATACCAGGCCTGGGCGTCGAACATGTTGAAGGTGTAGAACTGGTCCTGCATGCCGACAAAGAACAGCCGCGGATTGTTGTGCCACACCACGCCCTTGTAGAGGTTGGCAGGCCACAGGCGGTTGGCCGTCTTGAGGCGGAGGTCTTCCGGCAGGAACGGGAAATAGTGCTGATAGCCGGTGCACAGGATGATCGCATCGACTTCCTTGGTGGAGCCGTCTTTGAAATGGGCCGTCCTGTTTACGACCTTCTGAAGGAGCGGGCGCTCCTCGAAATTCTTCGGCCATTTGAACCCCATGGGCTTGGAGCGGTAGGTGGTGGTCACGGACTTGGCGCCGTACTTCCAGCATTGGGAGCCGATATCCTCTGCCGAATAGCTGCGGCCGACGATCAGAATGTCCTTGCCCTTGAATTCCAGCGCATCACGGAAATCGTGGGCATGCAGCACGCGGCCATTGAACCGGTCGAGGCCCTCGAAGAAAGGTGCGATTGGCGTCGAGAAGTGGCCACTGGCGCAGATCACATGATCAAAGTCCTCGGTCCACATCTTGTCCTTGACGCGGTCATGGACGGTGACTTCGAATTTCTTCTTCTTGCCATTCCAGTCCACCATACGCACCGGCGTGTTGAACCTGATCCATTTGCGCACGCCTGCCTTCTTCACGCGGCCAATGATATAGTCCCACAACACGGCGCGGGGCGGATAGGAGGCGATGGGTTTTCCGAAATGCTCTTCAAATGTGTAGTCGGCGAATTCCAGGCATTCCTTGGGGCCGTTGGACCACAGGTAGCGGTACATGGAACAATGGACCGGCTCGCCATATTCATCGAGGCCGGTGCGCCAGGTGTACTTCCATAAGCCGCCCCAATCGTCCTGCTTTTCAAAGCAGACGACTTCGGGAATCTTGGCGCCCTTCTTCTTGGCTGACTGGAATGCTCTCAAGGCCGCAAGACCGGAGGGGCCCGCGCCAATTACTGCAACTCGCGTCATTCAAATCCTCCCCCGTTCGCTGGCGTATCCCTGCAGAGCATTGAATCCAATTGCAACCACATTAGGCCAATTCTATACCAATCTGTAAAGAGAGATTTGGGCCTTGGGCATGCGGCAATTGCGCAACGTTGCACTGCAAAACGAGTTTGTCGCGTGGCAGTGCCGCATCCGGCAGGTGGCGGTGCGCAACCATGACGGCATGCCGATGCCCGCCATGCGGCCGCGGGTTTCAACCCGCAAGGGCGAGATGATCACGCCGGCCATGCTGGTTCTGCTGGTTCCGCACGATGCCGGGCCTTCCCGCGCCTTCCTGCGTTTCCAGATGCAAAAGACGGCGGACCACCAGCAAACACGCGACGCGGTGGTCAAATATTTCGCGGGCGAGTTCTACCAATTGCCGGAACTGTTCAGCGATGAGATGACGGCGGTGTTCGCGCCGAAATCGGCGGCGGCGGAACGCATGGCGAAACTGAAGGAGGTGCTGCTCGATTTCGAGCAGTACAACCAGACCTACAGGATGTTCTGCAAGGTGCGCGTGCTGGCGCCCAAGGACGACATCCGCGACTTCAGCCTGTGGCACGCGCGGGCTTTCAACCCAAACATACCAGGCGACTCGCTGGTGCTTGGATTCAGGCCCGATTGGCGGAGTGCGGTCGGGGCGCGGCTCCCGTAAAGCAAGTAGCCCGGCCATCAGGCCGGACTTCTCTTCGTCAGAACTTCCGATAGGCCTTGTTGAGCTGAACCATCGGGTGCCTTGGCGACATCTGGAACTTGATGAGCAGCTCGCGCGCCATCATGTCCCGGTCCTGCTGGTTGTCCGGGAGCTTGACCTTCTTCGGGATGCGCACCCAGCCGTTCACATTGCGGTCGAAGATGGCGGGCTCGCCCTCTTCGTATCCCATGTGCACGTCTTCCAGCCAGTTCAGGTCGTCCCAGCCCATGTATTCCATGTAGCCCTTGAGGAACGGAGTGATGCGCTTGTAGTCGGGGATCAGATTGACATCGTAGCGGTAGCCGATGTGCTGGCCGATTTCCTTTTCGCGGCTCGATGAAAGTCCGGCCTTGTCCTTGATGAACTGGTCGACCGACTTGATATCGGAGCCCTTGTAGCTTGTTCCTGCCATGTCGTTCTCCGATCAATATTTGTGGTAGTTGCCGCGGGCTTCGCCCATGGCTTCGTGACCAACCACGTAGTTGGTGCCGGCCAGCGGCACCTTGCACATGGCGGAGGCTTCCATGGTCAGCGCCGCGAGGTCTTCGGGTTCGAGCGAGTGGATGTTGGTCTTGCCGCAGGCGCGGGCCAGCAGCTGGGCTTCCATGGTGAGGGTGTGAAGGAAATTGTAGACGCGTTCGGCCGCCTGGTCGGGGTCGAGGCGCTTCCTCAGCACGGGGTCCTGGGTCGCGACGCCGACGGGGCAACGGCCGGTGTGGCAGTGGTAGCAGAAGCCGGCGTCGACGCCGATCTCGCTTGGATAATCGGTGACGCCGTCGATGTGCTTGTTGCAATTGAGCGCCATCATCACCGAATGGCCGATGGCGATGGCATCGGCACCGAGGGCGAGCGCCTTGGCGACGTCGCCGCCGTTGCGAATTCCGCCGGCATAGACCAGCGAGATTTTGCCCTTGGCGCCCAACTCGTCGATGGCCCGCCGCGCCTCGCGGATCGCCGCGATGCCGGGAACGCCGGTGTCTTCGGTTGCAATGTGCGGACCGGCTCCGGTGCCGCCTTCCATGGCGTCGATATAGATCGAATCGGGATCGCACTTCACCGCCATGCGCACGTCGTCATAGACGCGGGCCGCACCGAGCTTCAGCTGAATGGGGATTTCGTGGTTGGTGGCTTCGCGTATCTCCTGGATTTTCAGTGACAGATCATCAGGCCCCAGCCAGTCGGGATGGCGCGCGGGCGAGCGTTGATCAATGCCGGCTGGCAGCGAGCGCATTTCGGCGACCTGGTCGGTCACCTTCTGGCCCATCAAGTGGCCGCCAAGACCCACTTTGCAGCCCTGGCCGATGAAAAACTCACAGGCGTCGGCAAGGCGCAGGTGGTGCGGGTTGAAACCGTAACGCGACTGAATACACTGGTAGAGCCAGCGCTCGGAATAGCGGCGTTCGTCGGGGATCATGCCGCCTTCGCCCGAGCAGGTGGCGGAACCGGCCATGGTTGCGCCGCGGGCCAAAGCGATCTTGGCTTCGAACGACAGGGCACCAAACGACATGCCGGTCACATAGATCGGGATATCGAGGGTGATCGGCCGTTTGGCGCGCGGGCCGATGACCGTCTTGGTCTCGCACTTCTCGCGGTAGCCTTCGATCACGAAACGGGTGAGCGTTCCCGGCAGGAACGTGAGATCGTCCCAATGGGGAATTTTCTTGAACAGCGAGAAGCCGCGCATGCGATAGCGGCCAAGCTCGGATTTGATGTGAATGTCGTTGATCACCTCGGGGGTGAAGATCTTCGACGATCCGAGGATGTATTTCTTGGTCTCGGCGGGGGCCCTGCCCTTGAGCGAGGCCATGCCGGTTGCGGTGCGAGTTGCTACTGACTTCCGCGAAGTGGCGGCAACCGGCCTCTTGGCTTTTGCCGGGGCGGAACGTTTCACGGCAACAGCTTTCCTCGCTGCTGCGGAGCGGGTTTTCGGTGTCTTGGTTTTCTTGGCCATGGGTTTCCTACCTATCTTCCGTCATCCCGGCGAAAGCCGGGACCCACAGGTCCGCACGCTCCACCGGAAGGCTGAAATTCGAACTTGCTGAACAATGGGTCCCGGCTTTCGCCGGGATGACGATCGAAGGAATCATCACAATACCAGCTTCTTTTCGCCCGGTTCGAGGTTGTCGTAGTTCCAGAGTTGTTTGCCGGCGACGATCTTCTTGATGTGACCGATGCCGTGCTTGGGATACATGTCGTACATCTTCAGCTTGCGGGTCAGCCATTGGCGGTCGAGGTCGGTCATCTCGCCGGGAACAGCATCGACGCCCAACGAGCGGGCGTCGCCACCCAGATAGATGGTGCCATCGTACATCGAGTCGCCGAGGTTCTTGCCGGCGTTGCCGAGGATGACCATGCGGCCGCGCTGCATCATGAAGCCGGTGAACGAACCGGTGTCGCCGCCGACGAAGATGTTGCCGCCCTTCTGGTCAATGCCGGTGCGGGCGCCGACCGCGCCCTTGCAGACGAGATCGCCACCGCGAAGTGCTGCACCGAACTGCGAGCCGGCGTTCTTCTCGATGACGATGGTGCCCGACATCATGTTTTCGCCGCAGGCCCAGCCGACGCGGCCCTTGATGCGGATATTGGGCCCATCGGTCAGGCCGCAGGCGAAGTAGCCGCAGGAGCCTTCGATATAGAGATTGAGCCGGTTCAAGATGCCGACGGCAATCGAATGCTTGGCGCCAGGGTTTTTCAGCACGATGGTGCCGAAGCCGTGGCGGATCAGGTCGCGCAGTTGGGCGTTGATCTGGCGGGGTTCGAGATTCTCGCAGTCGATTTCGCCACGCTTGTTGAAATCGACATCGGCGGCGTCGGGATAGCCGTAGCCGACGTTTTCTTCGCTGATGTCAAAGAAGCGCTGCTGCGTCCGGCCCACCAGGCCTTCGGTGTGCATTCCCATCTCATGGCTGAGATGGTCTTTCTTGGCTGTCGTTACGCCCGCCATACGCGAACCTCCTCATCATAGGGATCCCAGGTGTCGATTTCATGGTGGATGACCGAGCGGATGGCCACCTCTTCCGAGGCAAGCGCCACCAGATCGTCGCTCTCGTAGAGCACCATGGGCTTCGCTGCCATGGTGTCCTTGGCCATGCCAAGCGAATCCTTGGTCGAGACCAGGTATGTAAACACGCCGTCGATGTCGTGGATCGACTGCTTGAGCGAATCTTCCAGCGTGGCGCCATGTTCGAGATTGTAGGCGGTATAGACCGCCAGCAATTCCGAATCACAGTTCGACATGAAGCGGTGGCCCTTCCTCTCGAACTCGCGCCGCATCATCCAGTAGTTGGTGATCTGGCCGTTGTGAACGACGGCAATGTCGTTATAGGGATATGCCCAATAGGGATGGGCGGAACGGATATCGACGTCGGATTCCGTTGCCATGCGGGTGTGGCCAATGCCATGGGTGCCCTTGAAGCCCTGCAGCGAATACTGGTCGGCAACGCGGGCGGCATCACCCAAGTCCTTGATCAGTTCGAGGGCGTTGCCCATCGACAGAATCTCGGTGCCCTCGACGTCCTCGACATAGTCGGCGAGCTTCTTCATGTCGCCGTCGTAGTGGATGCGATAGCGATAGGCGTAGGCGGTGGCATCTTCGCGGTCGATGACCTGCACACCAAGCGCTGCCAGCCGGTCCTCAACCTTGGCGCGGCGGCGTTTCACTTCGTCCTGAATGTCGAAACCCTTCGACATGTCTTCCTGTTCGGCCACTTTGAAGCGCATGACGAATTCGTTGCGCCCTGCCGTGCCGTAAATGGCGTAGCCGGTCGAGTCCGGCCCGCGGTGCTTCAGCGATTGCAGCATCGCGGTCATTTCCTGACCGATGTTGCCGGCGCCGTTGCGATGGATAAGTCCTGCGATCCCGCACATGGCTGTCGATTATCTCCCTTATGGCAAGCAGTTCATATAGGTTTCGATATCCCACTCGGTGGACGTGTGGAGGAAGCGCTCCCATTCGTCGCGCTTGTACTCGTCGAACAGGCGATGCATTTCGCCGGGCATTGCCGACTTGACGACATCGTCTTTCTTCAAGGCTTCGAGCGCGTCGCCGAGGGTCATCGGCAGCTTCTTCACCTCTTTGCCGGCTTCCAGTGCGGCATAAATGTTACGCTCTTCCGGCTGGCCGGGATCGATCTTGTTGCGGATGCCATCATCGGCGGCGCGGAGGATGGCACCGGCCATGATATAGGGGTTCACCATCGAGTCGACGGCGCGGTACTCGAACCGGCCGGGGGCGGAAACGCGCAGGCCCGTGGTGCGGTTCTGGAAACCCCAGTCGGCGAACACCGGCGCCCAGAAGCCCGTGTCCCACAGGCGGCGATAGGAGTTGACCGTCGAGCAGCCGATGGCGGTCAAGGCCGACAGATGCTTGACGATGCCGCCGATCGTATAGAGGCCGATCTTGCCGGGCATGCGCGGGTCCTTGCCTTCGGGCATGAAGGTGTTGGTGCCGCCGCGCCGGTACATGTAGTTTTGCTCGAAGCCCGGAAGGTTCTTGGGGTCGTTGCCAAGCACCTTGAATTCATCGGTGCCGCCCACCCACAATGAAATGTTGTGGTGACAGCCGTTGGCAGAAACGCCCATGAACGGCTTGCACATGAAGCAGGCGATGATGTTGAATTCGCGGGCCACTTGCGCGCAGATCTGGCGGTAGGTGGTGAGGCGGTCGGCAGTGCGAAGCGCATCGTCGTAGTTGAAGTTGAGTTCGATCTGCCCGGGCGCGTCCTCGTGGTCACCCTGGATCATGTCGAGGCCCATCTTGCGGCCATACTCGATGACCTTCATGTAGACCGGGCGAAGGCTTTCGAACTGATCGATGTGATAGCAGTAGGGGTTGGAATAACCGCCGTTGGGATTGCCCTTGTCGTCCTTCTTCAGCCACATCATTTCCGGCTCGGTGCCATGGCGCATGCGCATGCCATGGTCTTTTTCGAACTGGTCGTGGATACGGCGCAGGTTGCCGCGGCAATCGGCGGTCAGATAGGCGCCGGGGTCTTCGCGCTCTTCACGGTTGCGGAAGAGCGTGCAGAACATGCGGGCGACGCGCGAGTCCCACGGCAATTGCATGAAAGTTTCGGGTTCCGGCACACCGACGAGTTCGGCGGCCTCCGGGCCATAGCCGAGATATTCGCCGCGGCGGTTCATGAACAGGTTGACGGTCGAACCGTAGACCAGCTGAAAGCCGCCGTTGGCGATGTTTTCCCAATGGTCGGCGGGAATGCCCTTGCCCATGATGCGGCCGGTGATCGACACGAATTGCAAATAAAGATACTCGATGCCGAGGGCATCGATCTTCTTGCGAACTTGCTTGATCAAGTCATCGCGGCCCGGCGTCTTGATGAATTTCTCATAGTCGCTCATCGCGTTTCCTCATTCCTAAGATGTTGCCACTCGGAGGACGCTGTCGCCCGCCCCGTCAAAACTGTCATGGCTATGAACATGGGCAGGCAGGTCCATTGTTCGCCGCCAGCCGCTCTCGTGTTTTTGTGCGCCATCACCTTGCCCTGCTGGTTCCGCCACGCTGGTTGCTTGACGCGTTGCCGGAGCCGAGGCTTATTGATCCACAAACTGGGGCCGTTTGCAAACCAAAACTATCCAATTACAACCAATTGCGCTAAATTGGTTCCCAGTACGACACGTGTTTTGTGGGCAAGCGACTGAATTGGATAAGGAATCCGAAGAACTGACGGCGGCCTCAGCGCGAACCACGCGAGTCATCCTCGCGCGGTTGGAGAAGGCCATCGAGACTGGCGTCTATGCTGACGGCGATCAATTGCCGGCAGAACGCCAACTCGCCATCACCTTCGGTACGGCCCGGTCGACGATTCGCAAGGTGCTTGACGAACTCGAGGAACGGAAGTTCGTGGTCCGCCGTGTTGGCAGCGGCACTTTCGTGAACTACGCCGGCCAGCACCATCAAAATCTCGAAGATGTCGCTGATCTTGTCAGCCCGATGCAGCTGATCGAAACCCGATTTGCCGTCGAGCCCTACATGACACGGCTCGCAACCATTCATGCCACAAAGGCCGATCTCGACCGGATCGAAAGCGTGCTACTGCGCATGGAAGCACCTGACGTCGATCAAAACCTCTTCACCCAACTTGATTCGGAGTTCCATCTCGAATTGGCGCGATGCTCGCGCAATCCGCTAATCGTCCGCATCTACCAGGAAGTTAACATGGTGCGCCTTCACGCCCAGTGGGATCGCATGAAGAAGCTGATCCTTTCGCCGGATGCCATCAACTATTACAACAAGCAGCACCGATTGATCTTCGATGCCTTGACACAACGCGATGCGCAAGCGGCGGCCGATCTCGTGGCGCGACATCTGGAACAGGCCCGGCAAGATCTCTTGGGGGTGGAATGACATCCGACAGCGCCCATTGGCAATTGACGACGCGCCATCGCAGGCAGCCCACATGATCAGGCTGAATCAGAAACACATCGACAGTTTCGACCGCGATGGCTTTGTGATCATCGAAGGAGTTCTGACCCCGGCACAGATCGAAGCCGCCAGCGCCCGATTCGAGCCGATGTTCTCGGGAAAATTCGAGACAGGACTCTATCCCGACGAGTGGAACTGGCGCATGGGGCGTGATCGCGAAGACCTGACGCGGCAGATCTGCAACGGCTGGAAGTCGGATCGCACGCATCGCCTCGATCATCCTCGATCGCGATGTCGGCGAGGCTTGCGCGCGGCTCCGGCGCTGGCCAGGAGCGCGCATTGGCCAGGACAATGTCATCTGGAAGCCGCCGGGCACCAAGCCTCTGGGCTTCCATCAGGACGATTCCTACAACACTTGGATCGTGCCGGGAGAAATGAGCACCTGCTGGATCACCCTTGATGACACCAAGGCCTATCAGGGCACCATTGAATATGTGCGGGGGTCGCACAAGTGGCCGGTGGCGCCGCCGATCAGGCAATTCCATGCGCCAGACGACCCGCTGGCCGACCTTTATCCGGCAGCGGCGGCGGCGGGTGTCAAAGATCCGGAGATCGTGCCGATCGAGATTCCCGCCGGAAGCTGCGTCATCCATCATGGCCGGACCTGGCATGGCTCGCGCGACAACAAGGGCAGCAATCCGCGGCGCTCGGTCATCGCCCACTGCATCTCGTCGGCAGCCACGTTTCACCCGAAGAACATCAGCTACATTTATTCGCGCTACAAGAAGGCCGGCTCGACCGAGATGGACGAGAGCTTCTTCCCCATCACCTGGCGCGACGATGGTTATCGCACGCCGTGGCTCGATTCCTACATTGCCGGAGCGGCTTGAGTGTTCTCGCCGCCAGGCAATCAGCCAAGAATTGTTGAAAGCTTCATCGTGGAGAGAATTTGATGCGCACTCATGCCCGTTGTGTGGTGATTGGCGGCGGCCTGGTGGGCTGCTCGATCCTATATCACCTGACCAAGATGGGGTGGACGGACGTTGTGCTCCTGGAGCGCGACGAGCTCACCTCCGGCTCGACCTGGCATGCGGCGGCCAACATCCATGGCCTGCATGATTCCACCAACATCAGCCGCATTCAGCATTACACCATGGGGCTCTACAAGGAGCTGGAGAAGGAGACCGGACAGGGCTGCGGGGTGTTCCAACCGGGCAGCCTCTATCTTGCCCAGACGGTGGAGCGCGAACACCAGCTTCGCATTCAGGCCGCCAAAGCGCGGCGCTACGGCATGAACTTTCACGAAGTGTCTCGGGCCGAAGCCGAGACGCTGCATCCCCTGGCCAATTTCGACGGCATCCGCTGCATCATGTTCGAGCCCGATGGCGGCAACGTCGACCCATCGGGCGTCACCATGGCCTATGCGGCGGGGGCGCGCCAGCGTGGCGCCGAGATTCACCGCTTCACGCCGGTGACCGCCACCGAACAGCGCGCCGATGGCACGTGGACGGTTCGCACCCCCAACGGCGACATTCACACCGAATGGGTGGTGAATGCTGCTGGCCTCTGGGCGCGCGAAGTCGCTGCGATGGCCGGCCTCAAGCTGCCGCTCATTCCGACCGAGCACCAGTATTTCGTCACCGAAACGATCCCTGAAATCGCCGCTCTGGGGCGCAGGCTTCCGTCGCTCGCCGACCGTGACGGCGAATACTATCTCCGGCAAGAAGGTCAGGGTCTGCTGATCGGCGCCTATGAGAAGAACATGAAATTCTGGGCCGAAGACGGCACACCAGCCGATTTTGGCCACGAGCTGTTTCCCGATGATCTCGAACGCATCGAGGACAACATGTTGCGGGCCATAACCCGCGTGCCGGTGATCGGCGAGGCGGGGGTGAAGCGGGTAATCAATGGCCCGATGATCTGGTCGCCGGACAGTGCTGCGTTGTTCGGTCCGGTGCCGGAACTCACAAACTATTTCTGCTGCTGCGGCATCATTCCCGGCTTCTCGCAATCGGGCGGCCTCGGCAAGCTGTCAGCCGAATGGATCGTCGAAGGCGAACCGACACTCGATCTGTTCGCCTGGGATCTGGCGCGTTTCGGCTTGTGGGCCAACACTTCCAATTTCATCAAGGGCCGGGTGAAGGACCAGTACTCCAACCGCTTCAAAATTCACTTTCCGAATGAGGAGCGCATGGCCGGGCGGCCGGTGCGCACAAGACCCGCCTACGACATGCAGAAGGGCATGGGGGCGCTGTTCGGCCTCAACTTCGGCTGGGAGCACCCCTTGTGGTATGCGCACGGCAACGAGCCCAAGGAGGAAAGCTATGGCTTCGTGCGCCAGAACTGGTGGGAACCGGTGGGCCGCGAAGCCCGCATGCTGCGCAACACGGCGGGGATCATCGATATTTCGAACTTCGCCAAATACGAAGTGAAAGGTCCGGGTGCGGAAGACTGGTTGAACCGGCTGCTCGCCAACCGCATGCCCACGCAGGTTGGCCGCTCATGCCTTACGCCGCTCATCGGCAAGCGCGGCGGCATTGCCGGTGATTTCACCGTGACGCGGCTGGGCACGGAAGAATTCATGATCGTCGGCTCCGGCATGGCAGAACGCTATCACATGCGCTTCTTCGATGCCGTGCCGCTGCCGGCGGGCACCACGTTCCGCTCGCTGACCGAGGCGATGTGCGGCTTCAACGTGGCGGGCCCCAAGTCGCGCGAACTCTTGCAACGGCTGACCAATGCCGACCTTTCGACCGGCACCTTCGCGTTCATGCGCTCGCAGCGGATTATCGTTGCTGGCATTGAAGTGGTGGCAATCCGGGTATCTTTCACCGGCGATCTTGGCTGGGAACTCCACTGCCAGGCCAAGGACCAGGTGGCGCTTTACGCCGCCCTGCTCAAGGCCGGCCAGGACTATCAGGCAGGCCCTGTCGGCTCGCGGGCCCTTATGTCGCTCCGCATCGAGAAGGGCTATGGCAGCTGGGGGCGGGAATATTCGCCGGAGTATTGGCCGCAGGAAGTGGCCCTCGACCGCCTGATCAAGCTCGACAAGGGCGCGTTCCTCAACCGCGACGCCTATCTGGCGGTGGCCAGCAATCCGGCGCGTGAAAAACTGTCGATGTTCAAGATTGCCGCCGTGGAGGCCGATGCCTCGGGTGGCGAGCCGATCTTCCTGCCGGATGGAACGCCGGTTGGCCAGGTGAGTTCCGGCGCCTATGGCTACTCGGTGGGCGCTTCATTGGCGCTCGGCTATGTGCGGGCCGATGTCGCCAAGGGTGGCCAGAAATTCAGCATCGCAATCCTCGGGCGCCCACACGAGGCGGAACTCCTGGAGCAGCCGCTGTTCGATCCCGACGGCACGCGGCTCAGGTCGTAGCCAAGGAATTGGCACGAAGAACTACCGGCGACCCAGGACTTCGATGAGGCCGGCGCAGATAATGAGAATGGTGCCCATCAGCTCGGCTGTTGCGAATGGTTCTCCTGAAAATGCCGCCGCGGTTATGGCGCCCACCATAACCTCGGACATCAGCAGAATGCCGACGCGGCCGGGGTCCATGCGTTGGGCCGCCCACAACACAAGGAAGTTGGGCGGCACGAAGATAATCAGTGCAAGGATCACAATCCACGGCAGCACTGAGAGGAAGTTACCGGCGCCAGCCAGGGGTAGCGACAGCCATGAAGCGATCAGCAGAACAATTCCAGCCGAAACGATGCCGCCGGCGGAAAACGTAAAGACCGGCAAGGCTATGCCGCTGGCGGGCCTCGCGTAGCTGCGCAAGGTGCCCGCCGCCCACAACATGCCGCTTGCCAGCGCCAGCCAATCTCCGGCATTGCGCGGAACGGGCAGGCCATCAGTGACACCGAGGATGAAGGCCATGCCGGCGAAGCCCAGCACCATTGCGGCAATGCGCGACAGCGACAACCGCTCTCCGCGGAACAGCCAGCCGGCCAAAGTACTCCACACCGGTGTCAGATAAAACAGCAGGATGGCGTGCAGCACATCGGTGAGAACCAATGATACGGTGTAAAGCGAGAAAGCAGAACCGAGGATCAATCCGGTCGCGGCCTGCGAGACAAATCCGTTCCAGGACTTGCGGGTGAGCAGCCAGGGCAGCGGCGACAGCAACGCCACGGCGTTGAATGTCAAGTTGACCCAGCCGCCGCCAACGCCCTGGGCTTCGAACCAGCGTAGCGGAATCCAGAATCCCCCCCACATGGCACCGCAGATGGTTACCGCCAATGCCGGCAGCAACAGCTTGTTTGCCGGGAGATGGTTGGATTCAGCCATGATTGCCTTTGGAGTTGGATTGAAGGGGGACGTCAGTTGGGCGGCAGCTTGAACTCGAGTGCCGCCAGCAACTCGTAGGAGCGCAGACGGGCATCATGGTCATAGATTGCCGAAGCAACCATCAATTCATCGACGCCGGTGCTGTTGATGAAGGTTTGCAGCTCGGCCCTGACCTTGTCCGGCGCGCCAACAAACGAGCACGCCAGCATGCGCGAGGCCTGGGCCTTTTCGGATGGCGACCAATAGGCCTCGATGTCGGCGATGGGCGGCTGCAGAAGCCCACGATCGCCGCGAACCATGCCGGCGAAACGCATCTGGATCGAGGTGAAGAGGTGCTTCGCCTCGGCATCGCTATCGGCGACGATGACATTCACCCCGGCCATGGCATGGGACTTGGGGTTTTGTTGCGAAGGCGTGAACCGCGCGCGGTAGATGTCGATCGCCTGAAACAGCGAGTCAGGCGCAAAGTGGGATGCGAACGCATAGGGCAAACCCAGCATGGCGGCGAGTTGAGCGCCGAACAGGCTGGAGCCCAGAATCCACAGCGGCACATTGGTGTTGGTGCCGGGAACCGCCTGGATGGCCTGACCGGCCCGCAGGGGCCCAAGCAGTGACTGCAGTTCGACAACATCCTGCGGGAACGTTTCGGCGGCATCGGGTTCGCGGCGCAGTGCCGTCAGCGTCTGGCGGTCGGTACCGGGTGCGCGGCCAAGGCCGAGATCGATGCGGCCGGGATAAAGCGACTCGAGGGTGCCGAATTGTTCGGCGATGACCAGCGGCGAATGGTTGGGCAGCATGACGCCGCCAGCGCCAACGCGAATGCGGCTGGTGCTGCCGGCAATGTAGCCGATCACCACCGACGTGGCGGCGCTGGCAATGCCCACCATGTTGTGGTGTTCGGCCACCCAGTAACGATTGTAGCCGAGGCGCTCCACATGGCGGGCGAGACTTTGGGCGTTGCGCAGCGCGTCGGCCGGGGTCTTGCCTTCGCGGACCGGCACCAGATCGAGAACCGAGAGCAGTGTCATGCTTAGCCAACTCGCAGGGCTGGCGTGTGGCAGGGATGATCGAGAAGGGATTGCAATTCATCGTCGAGATGGATCACGGTAATCGAGGCGCCGGCCATTTCGAGCGACGTGCAATAGCCACCAGCCCAGCTGGCGTGGGTTTCGAGGCCGGCAGCTTTCAAGCGCCTGGCCACCGTGCGGTTCAGGATGAAGAGCTCCATCTGCGATGTGGCCCCTAGCGAGTTCACCAGCACCGCCACCCGCTCGCCGGGCTTGGCCACCATCTCGGCGAGGATGCGGTCGATGATTTCATCAGCCACGGCATCGGCTGATTTCAAGGCCTCGCGGCGCACGCCCGGTTCGCCGTGAATGCCCATGCCAATTTCCATCTGTCCCGGGCCAATTTCGAAGTTGTGTTTCAAGGTTTGCGGCATTGAACAGGGCTCGAGTGCCACGCCCATGGAGAATGTCCGGTCATTGGCCTTGCGGGTTAGGCGCTCGCACTCATCTATGGGCAGCATGCGGTCACAGGCAGCGCCGGCAATCTTGAAGACGAAAAAGTTTCCGGCAACGCCACGGCGGCGATAGCTTTCGCTTATTGGGGCGGAGGCAATATCGTCGGTGGTCACGATGGTGCGGACTTCAATGCCATCGGCTGCTGCAAGTTCGGCCGCCATGTCGAAGTTCATGACGTCACCGGCATAGTTGCCATACATGAAGAGAACGCCGGCCCCGGCATTGGCGGCGCGGGCACAATTGTAGATGGGTTCGGGGGAGGGTGACGTAAACACGTGGCCGATGACCGCCGCGTCGGCCAGGCCTTGTCCCACGTATCCAAAGAACATCGGCTCGTGGCCGGAGCCACCACCGATCACCAACCCGACCTTGCCGGGGCGCGTGGGCTGGGCCGTGACCACGGCATGGGGTTCGCCCGCCAGCCTTTGGAGCAGCCGGGGATAGGCGGCAACCGCGCCTTCCAGCATCTCATCGATGATATTGGCGGGGTCATTGATCAGTTTCTTGGTGGCCATGGCCTAATCCTTGCGTACAGTCCGGAAGATTGACGGCTGGCACGTCTTTTCGCAAGCCGCGTTTTCTGCAAAGAAGGGCCATGGACAAGACACCACCACCGCGCAAGGCCAGCCGCGAGGTTCGTAGGCAACAGCTGATCGACGCCACCATCGAAACCCTGGCGACGCGCGGCTATGCCCAGACAACGATGACCGATGTGGCGCGAACGGCTGGCGTCTCGCACGGCCTCGTCAACTTCCACTTTGAAACCAAGGAAAACCTGCTGGCCGAGACCCTGCTGTTCCTGGCCCAGGAGTATCGCGACAACTGGCAGGAGGCGCTGGCTGCCGTGGCGCACGACCCGGCCTCGCAGCTCAACGCCCTGATCATCGCCGACTTCAACGCGCGGATCTGCACCACGCCCAAACTCATTGCCTGGTGTGCGTTCTGGGGCGAAGCCCAGAGCCGGCCGATGTATCAGGAGAAGTGCGGCGCCAACGACATGGCCTACATCACCATGCTGGAGGGCGTGGTCTACCGGCTGATCAACGAGGGCGGCTACAAACTCGATACCGAGCGCGCCGCCCGCGTGATTCGGGTGACCATCGAAGGGGTGTGGATGGACCTCCTCACCATGACAGCGCCCTATGACCGCGAAGAAGCCCTGAAAACGGTTTTCTTGTCGGCTTCGACACTGTTCCCTAAGCATTTCAGCGTGGACGGGCTGAAGCGGCGGCCCTGAGCGCATTGGCCGTTGGCGAAAATAGTCACCATTCTGTCATCGCCGGATTTATTCCGGCGACCCATTGGTCAGCACCGTCGTGCACCCCATCGTTTGCTTGATGGGTCCCCGGAACAAGTCCGGGGATGACAGAACATGGAAAAGCGAATTCGCATCAAAGCTTCTTTATCCGATCATGTAGACCTTGCGCACGGTATCGTGGACGCGGCAGGTGCCTTTCCAGTCTTTCGGGAAGAAGGCCGCGGTGCCGGGCACGATGTCGATCACTTCGCCTGATTCATGGGTATAGGTGCAGCGGCCCAATAGAAAGTGGCAGAATTCGTCGCGGGTGACGTGGCAATTCCAGTAACCCGGTGTGCAGATCCAGATGCCCGCCTCGTTCTCGCCATTGGGGCCCTTGTGGAACAGCATGCCGGAGGTGCGCGATTGGCCCTCGATCATGGTGGGAACAACGCCCCAGTCCTTGAACGGCCCCTCATAGGCGTGGGGGTGAACGAGGTGCGGGGCGGACGAATCAAGTTTCGGCGTCATGGTGGCACTCAGCATGTAGACGTTGCGCATGGTTTGGTGAACCGTGCAGATACCCTTCCAGCCCGCCAGAAACAACACCACCGTATCGGGCACAACATCAACCACCTCGCCCGTGTCGCGGGTGTAGGTGGCGCTGCCCGACACGAAGTGGCACAATTCATCGCGCGGAATGTCGAGCGGCCACGTGCCGGGTGTTACCTGCCACAGGCCAGATTCCAGCCGGCCTTCATGTGCCTTGAATAGCAACACGCCATCATTCTTGGAATTGCCGGCAATGGAGTTCGGCTGATGGCCCCAATCTTTCAAAAGTCCGGCGTAGCTCGCAGGACCTTCAAGGTGCGGCGCGGAAGACGCGAGGTTGGTTGGCATCAGGCGAGCTTACGCCGGGTGAGACCGTCGATCACCTTCGCGGCCTTGGTGGGACCGTGCTTCGAACGCATCGCCTTCGAGGTTTTCTTGAGCTTGGTTTTCATCTTCTTATCGGTGAGCATTGCCATGATCTTCGCTTGCATCTCGTCATCGGTCCAATTGTAGCGGTCCATCTTGAAGCCGTGGCCGGTTTCCTGCACGCGGGTGGCGTTGTCGTGGCCGTCCCAGACATAGGGCATGATGATGGCGGGCTTGCCGAAGTACAGGCACTCGGTGAAAGAGTTGTTGCCGCCGTGGTGGATCACCGCGTCGACCAACGGGATGACAGAGGGTTGCGGGAACCATTTGTCGATGACGACGTTAGCTGGAATGTCCGCGTACTGATCGATATAGTCGCCGACGTTGACCAAGGCGCGGACTGGCATTTTACCGATTGATGTAATCAGGCGCTTGAGCAAATCTGTGTCGCCTGATCCCAGAGAACCGAAACTCACATAGAGCAGCGGCTTGTCGTTGTTCGCCCTGAATTTCGGCACCTTGTAGGCAGTGTCCTTCCTCACGCAGCCTTCGAGATACTGGAACTGCTTGGCCGAGAGCCTGTAGCGGCGCTTGAACTTCACGGCGCTGGGATAAAGCAGGATGTTCATGTGCGGGCTCGCCTCGAAAAACTGGCCTAGCGGGTACTTCTTTTCGCCAACCGATTTGAGGAAGGAATTGAATGAATCGTGGATCGGTTTGATGACTTTATTGAATGCTTTTCGATAGGCGGCGTGAGCCTTTCTATCCTTGGCGCCGGCCCCTGACAGGTGCGGCGGGATATCGGGGTCTTCGATCTCGTTTTCCGAACACGAGATGATGCGCACCCAGGGCTTCTTGTTGTTCTTGGCGTAGCGCTTGATCGCTGGAAACAGGATGACGTTGTCGACGCAGACGACATCCGGCTTCACCTTGTCGAGCACGCCGGGCAGGTCCTTCTCGGCCCACTTGGCGGTTTCGACGATCATCGCCCAGCAGTCCTTCACATAGTTGTCGATCTGCTCGAAGGGCGTCTTGCGGAAATTCGGGATGTGGCTGTTGATGAAGTCGACCCAGAATTTCGCCATCTCCTCGGGCGGCAGCGGCTCCGACAGGTTCACCGGGTGGGCCTCGAAGCCATAACCCTTGTAGACATCGAGAAAGCCAGGGTCGGACAGGAACACCACCTTGTGGCCGAGCTTTTCGAGGGCCTGGCCGATCCCGACGGAATTGAGCGCCGGCCCGAAGGCCGCTTCCGGAAAGAGCGCGATTACTTTCTTGGTTTTCTTCACCTTCTTGGCCGCCGTTTTCGCCATGTGTTTCTCCCTAGGTCAGAGCCCTGCTATTCACGCGTTGGGCTGCAAACACCAACACGAAACTCACGCCCATGACAATGGCCGCCATGGCGTTGATCTCGGGCGTCACGCCGAAGCGGATCATCGCATAAATCTGCATGGGGAGCGTGGTGGAGGATTGGCCAGCGCCTGCGGTGAAATAGGCGATGATGAATTCGTCGATGGAGAGGGTGAAGGCCAGCAGAGCGGCGGCGATCACCGAAGGCCGGATCAGCGGGAAGGTAATGCGCCAGAAAGTACCCCATTGGCCGTGGCGCCAAGATCGCGCGAGACTTCATTCAGCGACCAGTCGTAACTTTTGAGCCTCGCTCGCACCACGGCGGTGACGAAGGCGATGTTGAAGACGACGTGGGCCATGACGATGGAATGGAGCCCCAATGTGAATTTCACAAGCGTGAAGAAAGAGAGAAGTGCAATCGCCAGCACGATGTCAGGAATGATCATCGGTGCAAACAGCAGCGCATCACGGGTGGGAGAGGGTCTGGCGCGAGCCACGCCCAATGCCAGCAGAGTGCCAAGCGTTGTGGCGATGAGTGTGGACCAGAATCCGACGACCAGTGAATTCCAGGCGGAGGCCAGAATCTTGGGGTTGTCAACCAGCTTGCCATACCACTCGAAGGAGAAGCCGGTCCAGGCGGTGGGAAGGCCGGCGCGGTTGAAGGAGAGCGCCACCAGCACCACGATGGGGATGTAGAGAAAGGCGTAAGTGGCGCAAAGATGGAGTTTCAGGGCCCTACCCATGATGCTCTCCCCGCGCCCTTCCCGATGCCAGGGCCTGCGCGAACAGCACCAGCATCATCAGGGCGATTAATAGCGCGGAGAGCGTGGCGCCAAATGGCCAGTCGCGGGCCGAGAGGAACTGGTCGTAGATCAAGTTTCCAACCATCTGGAATTTGCCGCCGCCCAGAAGATCGGGGGTTACGAAATTGCCGATGGAGAGTACAAAGACAAAGACCGCACCCGCCGCCACGCCTTGCGCGGTGAGCGGTAACGTGATGCGCCAAAATGTGGTGAGAGCACTCGCCCCCAGATCGCGCGAGGCTTCGGGCAGCGACGGATCAAGGCGCTGCAGGGCCGAGTAGATCGCCAGGATGACGAAGGGCGTGTAATTGTAGACAAGGCCCAGCACCACGGCGAAGGGATTGTAGAGCAGCGGCAGCGGGTCAAGCCCAATGGCCGCCAGCAGATTGTTGATGAGGCCCGCCGGATTCAAGAGCACGATCCAGGCATAGGTGCGGATCAGGTAATTGGTCCAGAACGGCAGCATAGCGAGGAAGAGCAGCGCGGTCTGCCGCTGTTCCGGTGCCCTGGAGATGGCGAAGGCTGCGGGATAACCGATCAGCAGGGCGATGAGGGTGGCGAGGCCAGCGATCTTGGCTGAATCCCAGAAGATCGAGAGATAGAGTGGGTCGAAAGCTCGGGCGATGTTCTCAAGCGTTGCGGCGTTCCAGTCGATGCCGCCGTAGATGCCGCGTTCGAAGAAGATCAGTACAAAGATCAAAAGGCACGGCACGACCATGAGGAGGCCGAGCCAGAGGAGGCCCGGCAGCATAAGGAGAGATGTGGTCAGGCGGGGAGACATGAAAATTCCTCACTGCAGGACGACCTTTAATGCATCACACCTCTCACACCTGTCATTCCAGACGCGACCGGCATTTGCGAAGCAAATGTACAGGGAGCGATCTGGAACCCGGCTTTCGTACCGCTTGACCAGCGCCCAAAGCGGGGTGCCGGATAAAGGGCTTACGTTTTGCGTTCCGCAAAACATGGCCTGGTCCGGAATGACGGTCACTGAAAGAGCCGTGAATCCTTCAGTCAGCTGAGGGAGTTTGCGGATTACTTCGCCGCCATGATTTCCGAAACGGTCTTGGAGAAAGCTTTCATTCCTTCGCCGAGATCGCGGAGTTGCTCGAATTTGAGAAGGTCGGCTGGCGTGATCGCCATGTTGGGGTATTGCGTGAGCATGGCCTTGTCGATGGCTTCCATGCCGGCCTTGTTGGGCGTCTTGTACATGATGTTCTCGACCACCCACTTGCCGTTCTCGGCGTTGAGCACAAAGTCGATGAACTTGTGGGCGGCGTCGGCGTTCTTCGAGGTTTTGGTGATGACGATCGAATCAACCCACAGGTCCGAACCTTCCTTGGGGATCACGTATTTGATTTCGGGCTTTTCGGCGATGCCATAGTTGCACCAGCCATCCCAGGCTTGAACCAGCGAGGCTTCGCCCGACACGAGCTTGGAATAGAAGGTGGTGTCGTCATAGGCCAAGAGGCTGCGCTTGGTCTCGACCAGTTGGTCACGCACCTTGTCGAGGCTCGCCTGGTCGGTGGTGTTCACCGACATGCCACCCGCCAGGAAGCCCGCCGCCATCAGCCAGCGGTCGGTGGCCAGCATGGTGATCTTGCCTTTCAGATCATCGGCAGGTTTCAGCAGGTCGTTCCAGCTGGTGGGTTCGGCTTTCACCACGTCGGAGCGGTAACACAGGCCGGTGGTTCCCCAGGTGTAAGGTACCGAGTAGGTGTTGCCGGGGTCATGCTGCAGCTGATTGGCTTCGGGATAGAGATTGGCAATGTTGGGAATCTTGGCGTGGTCAATGGCGGCGACAAGGCCCAGCTTGTTCAGGGCTTCGGCGAAAGGCGAAGACACGAAGAGCACGTCGAAGCCTTCGCCGCCCGACGCCGTCACCTTGCCCATGATTTCTTCATTGGTGGCGTGAACGGCGATTTCGAGGTCAATGCCGGTGGCGGCCTTGAACTTTTCGGCCATGTCTTTCGGCATGTAGCCATCCCAGTTGGAGATGACGAGTTTTTCGGCGAGTGCCGCCGTGGATGTGGCCGCCAGCAGCAGGGCTGCGGCAAACATGGATTTGAGTCTCATGGTCTTCCTCCCGATTATGGTTGGGCGGAGACTATGGGAGTTGCCCCCGGCCTGTCGAGGGGGCCAATCACGGCTTTATGAGGCCACGTGATTTCCTTTCCGGTGCGGAAGCCGTAAGACAAGGCCTGATTTGAGAGGGCACACATGACGTTGAACTTGACGCGCCGGGCAGTTCTCGGCGCTGCCGCCACACTTCCTTTCGCCAGCATGGCGTGGGCTGGCGATTGGGCTGAGGTCGAGAAAGCCGCCAGGGGTCAGACCGTCTACTTCAATGCCTGGGCGGGATCCGACACCATCAACGCCTACATCCAGTGGGCGGGCGATGAAGTACGGAAGCGTTATGGCGTCACCCTCACGCATGTGAAGATCTCCGATGCGGCCGAAACGGTGCGCCGGGTGCGCGACGAGGTAGCGGCTGGAATCGGCGATGGCTCCACCGACCTCATGTGGATCAATGGCGAGAATTTCCGCGCCATGAAGCAGGGCAAGCTGCTGTTCGGGCCGTTCGCCGAAAGCCTGCCGAATTTCCGGTTTGTCGATGTCGAGGGCAAGCCAACGGTGCTCCGGGATTTCACCGAACCGGTAGATGGCCTCGAAAGCCCGTGGGGCATGGCGCAACTCACGTTCTTCGGCGATGGCGCGAAGGTCGCGAAACCACCGCGCAGCATGATGGAGCTGTTGGACTTCGCCAAGGCCAATCCCGGTCGCATCAGCTACACGGCACCACCGGATTTTCATGGCACGACATTTCTGAAGCAGGTGCTGGTGGAAACCGTTGATGATCCCGCAGTGCTGGACAAGGAAACAACGGCTGAAGGTTTCATGGCCATCTCGCATCATGCCTTCGAATTCCTCAATACGCTGCATCCGCATCTGTGGCGCGAGGGCAAGCAATTCCCGGTGGCGCAGGCACAGCTCACGCAAATGGTTGATGATGGCGAACTCATCATGGGCATCACGTTCAACCCCAACGAGCCTGCCAATCTGGTAGCCTCCGGGCGGCTGCCCACGTCGACCATTGCCTGGCAGCATGCCAAGGGCACCATCGGCAATACGCACTTCGTGGCGATCCCCATCAATTCCAAAGCGAAAGAAGGAGCGCAGGTTGTCGCCAACTTCTTGCTGTCGCCGGAAGCCCAGCTGCGCAAGGAACATCTCGATGTGTGGGGCGATCCAACGGTGCTGGCGGTTGCAAAATTGCCGCCGGACATTGCCGGCGAGTTTACCAGGAATCCGGCAGCCGGCAGCGTAAGCTTTCCAGGTCCGGCACTAACCGAGCCACACGCCTCGATCGTTCCGCTGATCGAAGCCGCGTGGATCGAACGCTACGGCGCATGAGGCTTTCGCGGGCCGGGCCATTGCCACTTGCCGTGTTGTGGGCATTGCCACTGCTGGCAGCCCTCGCAATGGTTCTGGTCATGGCGGCATCGGCCGGGTCGTTCAACGGCTTCCTGGCGCAACCGCAAGTCTCTGGCGGAATCCTGCTTGCCATCTGGACCGGCACGGCAGCAACGCTGATTGCGCTTGGCCTTCGCCGTTGCCATTGCCATGGCCCTTCACGGGACGCGAATCTGGCAGCACGTGCCGCTGATCACCGGTGCGGCACTGGCACTTCCCGCATCTCGCCTTCGCCATCGGCTTTGGCCTGCTCATCATGCCCAGCGGAGTTGTGGCGCGGGTGCTGGTGGGTGGCGGTGCGCCGCCGCAATGGGTGACGACGCAAGATCCGTATGGCCTGTCGCTGATTGCCGTGCTGGTGCTGAAGGAGGTGCCGTTCCTGCTGCTCTTACTATGGAGCGCCATGGCGCAAGGCGATGCGGCGCGGCGGTTTGAAGCCGAAGTGAAGGCGGCCCGCAGCCTCGGCCATGGCATGGGGTCGGTGTGGATTCGCGTGCTGTTGCCGCAGGTTCTGCGGCGCATGATGTGGCCGATCGCTATTGTGTGGGTTTATGGCGTCACGGTTGTCGATCTCGCTCTAGTCATCGGGCCCACCCAACCACCAACCATCGGCGCTCTCATCTGGAGCAATCTCAACGATGCCGATTCCGCCATCAACAGCCGCGGGGTGGCGGGAGCCGTCGCCGTTGTGGCCGTGGTGTTGGCGGCCGCCGCGTTCGTTTGGATTGGCGGGAAGATGGCAAACCCGGCATGGCGGGCGTTCATTGGGAGTGGTCCATCACCAGTGGCGGTCCCCAGAGTCTCGGGCCTTGTTCTGGTTGTGGCGCTGTTGATCATTTATGCCGCCGTGCTCTCCGTTCTCATGTTGTTGTCGCTTGCGCCGCGCTGGCCCTATCCTGCCCTGTTTGGTGAAGAGTTGAGTTTCGTATCGTGGCAGCGGCTTGAAGCTTCGCCAATCGTGTTAAGCATCGGACTGGCGTTGGCGACATCCATTGCGGCGGTGGCCATGGCGGTGTTGTGGTTTGAAAGCGTGCGGCAATCCAGCGACCGGTGGCTGCTAGGATTGGCCATTGCAGCGCTAGCCCTGCCTTCGCTGACTATCGCGGCAGGGCAGTATCATCTGCTGTTGCGTCTGGGCCTTACGGGAACGCGGTTTGGCCTGTTCCTGGTTCATCTGACGCCGGTTGTCGCTTATGCATTCATCGTGCTTTCCGGAGCATATCGCAGCTTTGACAATCGCATCGCCGCCGTTGCCAAGTCACTCGGGGCTTCGCACTTGCGGACGTGGTATCAGGTGAAGGCGCCTCTGCTGAATGCGCCGCTGCTCACCAGCCTTGCGGTGGGTTTCTCAGTCAGCCTTGTGCAGTTCGTGCCGGCGCAGCTCACTGCCGCCGGGCGATTCTCGACACTGCCGATGGAGGCGGTGACATTGTCGTCGGGCGGCAATCGCTCGCTCACCGCGGCCTATGCGCTGGCGCTGGCGCTTCCGGCGCTCGCCGCATTCGCGCTGTCGGCTTTCCTTGGCAGGCCGCGATGGCGCTAGAGCTTAATGATGTGGCGATCAGCCTGAACGACACGCTGCTCATTGCGCCGTTTTCGTTTGGCGTGGCGGCGGGTGAGATTGTCACCATCATGGGGCCATCGGGTTGCGGCAAGTCTTCGCTGCTCGCCTACATCGCCGGAGATATCGTGCTTCCTCTCGCCGGCACAGGCCGAGTGATGCTGGACGGCGAAGACGTTTCGGCCCTACCGCCGGAGCGCCGGCGCATTGGACGATTGTTTCAGGACGACCTGTTGTTTCCACACATGACAGTGGCCGAGAACCTGCTGTTCGGCGTGCCGCGAGGCCCGCGCGCCGAACGCCAGGCCATGGTGCAAACCGGCCTCAAACGCATCAGCATGGAAGACTTCGGCAATCGCCCGCCGCACACGCTGTCCGGCGGGCAGCGGGCGCGGGTGGCTTTGATGCGCACGCTGCTGGCCAAGCCCCGCGCCGTGCTACTCGATGAGCCATTCAACAAGTTCGATGCCGATCTTCGCCAGCAGATGCGCGATTATGTGTTTGCCCATCTCGCCGAACGCCGGGTGCCAGGGCTGCTGGTGACCCATGATGCCGCCGATGCGCCGACAGATGGCCGGGTTCTGGCGATCCGCAATGGAGCACTGCAAGATGCTTGACCGACATGCGCTGCGGATGCTCAAGCCGGCCATCGATTACGGCGCCGGCAAGCTGCACGGCATGGGCTGCAATGCCGATCATGTGACGCTCGCTGGGTTCGGTTTTGGCATGGCGGCGGCGGTGTTGATCGCAACCGGGCATTTCACGCTGGCGATCGTTTTCATTGTCGCCAGCCGCGTCCTGGATGGGCTCGATGGCGCGGTGGCGCGGCTGTGCGGCACTACGGATCGCGGCGCGTTCCTGGATATCGGCCTCGACTTCGTGTTCTACGGCGCCATTCCGCTGGCCTTCGCGCTGACTGACCCAAACGCCAACGCGCTGGCCGCCGCTGTGTTGCTTGCGGCCTTCGTCGGCACGGCGTCGAGTTTCCTTGCCTACGCCATCATTGCCGAAAAGCGGGGGCTCAGGAGCACCGCCTACCCTTCGAAATCGTTCTACTATCTGGGGGGCCTTACCGAGGGCACCGAGACGGTTATCTGTTTTCTGGTGATGTGCCTGTGGCCTTCGCAGTTTGCGACGATCGCCTATGTCTATGCCGGCCTGTGCCTGCTGACGACGGTCACCCGGCTGGTGGCGGGCTGGAAGGCATTTTCTTAAGGAAGTGTTGTCCACTCCACAGAAAATTTTTCCGGCGGGGACAGTTTTTCCTTGAATCGAGTCAGGATTTGACTCATATGCAGACCGCCCAAAGTCGCACGTGCCTCAAGGTATACCCCAAAGCAACGACGGTGCGGGCTTTTTGGTCTCTGCCGGCTCCTCCAAAGGCCGGGGTTACTGAGAGGCACCACTATCTTGCCCCATGTGCGGCCGGGCTTTCCGGTCAATCCAAGGCGAAACGTCAGTACGCATCGAGCGTCTCCACGTCTCCATCGCGTGGACCGCAACGCAGCGCTGGCGCGGCAATGTTCATTTCGTTTTGGGAGTGACCCCTATGGCTGCGACTGCCCGTATCACCGACTTCCTGCGCGACCGACGTCCCGAAGGCCCGTGCCTCGTCGTCGACCTTGATGTCATTGCCAAGAACTACCGCGCCTTCACCCGCGCCATGCCGGACACCCGCATTTTCTATGCGGTGAAGGCCAACCCGGCTCCCGAGATTCTCAAGCTGCTTGCGGCCATGGGCTCGTGCTTCGACACGGCGTCGGTTGCCGAGATCGACATGGCGCTGGCGGCCGGTGCCGAGCCCTCGCGCATCTCGTTCGGCAACACCATCAAGAAGGAACGCGATATCGCCGCGGCCCATGCGCGTGGTGTGAAGCTCTACGCCGTCGATTGCGTGGCCGAAGTCGAGAAGGTGGCGCGTGCAGCGCCGGGTGCGCAAGTGTTCTGCCGCATCCTTACCGACGGCGCTGGCGCCGAATGGCCGTTGTCGCGCAAGTTCGGTTGCGGACCGGCGATGGCCGTTGACGTGTTGCTGGCCGCCCACAGCCTAGGCCTTCAAGCCTACGGCATTTCCTTTCACGTCGGATCGCAGCAGACGCGGCTTGCCGCCTGGGATTCGGCGCTTGCCGAAGCCAAGTCGATTTTCGACGCCATGACCGGCCACGGCATCACATTGCAGATGGTCAATCTCGGCGGCGGTTTTCCCACCAAATACCTGAAGCAGGTGCCTGCTACCGGGCAATATGCCAATGCCATTCACGAGGCGCTGACCAAGCACTTCGGCAATGCCATTCCGGAAACGATCATCGAGCCGGGACGTGGCATGGTGGGCAATGCCGGGGTCATCAAGGCGGAAGTGGTGCTGATCTCCAAGAAGCACGCCAACGACAATCAGCGTTGGGTCTATCTCGACATCGGCAAATTCGGCGGGCTGGCCGAGACCATGGACGAGGCGATCCGCTATCCGATCATCACCGCCAAGGACGGCGACGAGAAGGCACCCTGCGTGATCGCCGGACCCACCTGCGATTCGGCTGACGTACTCTACGAGAAGGTTCCCTATGACCTTCCGGTCACGCTGTCGGTCGGCGACGAGGTGCTGATCGAGGCCACTGGCGCCTACACGACGACCTATGCGTCGGTGGCGTTCAACGGCTTCGAGCCGCTCAAGTCCTACGTCATCTAAGTCACAACGCCACTCACGCGTAACCCTTGGAGGCCCAGTTGGTCACCATCCGTCATGAGCTCGCCTGCGACATAGCTCCCCGCGAAACCCTGCTCGACCGCGCCTTTGGCAAGGTGCGGCGGCGCAAGACATCGGAACGGTTGCGCGAGCGGCGCCTGCCCTCCGAAGGCCTGGCGTTCTCGGCTGTTGATGCCAAAGGCAAGGTCATCGGCACCATCCGGCTGTGGGATATCATCGCCGGATCGGCGGGGCCTGCCCTGCTGCTTGGTCCGGTGGCGGTCGATTGCCGCCAGCAGAAGAAAGGCATTGGTGCTGCGCTGATCCATCATGCACTGGCCGAAGCCCGCCTTCTGGGCCACCAGGCGGTGGTTCTGGTGGGTGATGCGCCGTACTACAGCCGCTTCGGCTTCGGCGAGACCGGCACGCGTGGCCTGCATCTGCCGGGGCCGGTGGAGCGGGCCCGCTTTCTGGGGCTGGAACTGGTACCTGGTGTGCTTGACGGCGCCGAGGGGCTGGTTATGGCAGCGGGGCGACTGGAAGAAATTCCTCTCGCCGCCTGAGTCTTGCCGCGAGCCCGCCGTCATGTTGACATGGCGGCGGGAGATAAACGGGCATGACGGCGATCTACCGTATCTGCAGTCTGGCGTTGGCACTGGTGGTGGTGCTGTGGGCCACAGTGGCCGCCGAGGCGCAGAGCCTGAAGGGTGTGGCACTGGTTATCGGCCAGTCGAAGTATGAGTCGATCCCGGCGCTTGCCAATGCCGGCAATGACGCCAAGGCTATGGCACAGCTTCTCGAGGAACTGGGCTTCACCGTTACCCTCGCCAGCGACCGCAACGGCCGCCGGCTGGCCCGTGATCTCAAGAACTTCGTTGCTGATGCGGCGGACGAAAAGGCCGATGTGGCAGTCGTCTACTACTCCGGCCATGGCATTGAGGCGGGTGGCGAGAATTTCCTGGTGGCCACCGATGCCAAGGGCCAGGAGGGATTTTTGCCGGTTTCGGATTTCCTCGCTGAACTCAGGTCCAGCGTGCCGGTCAGCATCATCCTGCTTGATGCCTGCCGCACCAATCCGTTTCCACCTGATTTCTCACTCACGCTCAAAGCCGGAAAAGTTGCGCCCACGGCCTCGGGCCTCGGCGTGCCGCGGGGGTTTGGCGAAGCGGCTGACGATGGCCCCCAGGGTATTGGCATGGTCATCGGGTTTTCAGCCGCACCTGGCACGGCGGCCCTAGACGGCGAACCCGGCGGCAACAGCCCCTATGCGGCAGCACTGGTCCGCCACCTGGCAGCCCTCAAGGGCCTGGAGTTTGGCCAGGTGATGCGCATGGTTACTGAAGAGGTCTACCTCAAGACGCAGGGGCGGCAGCGGCCGTGGCTCAACGAAAGCCTCACCAAGTTCCTGTATTTCGGCGGCGAGCCGGCGGCCCGCGACAGTGTTGTGGCGGCGATAGACGGCGAACGCCGGCCACTCTGCTGATGATCGCCGACTTGCCGGAAGCGCGGCGCGCCAAGGTCGAAGAGATTGCCACTGCCCAAGGGGTGCCGCTTGATACACTCTATGGCGTGCTGCGGGCCCTTGGCGAAAACGACATGCCGCAGGACGACGAAAGCCTCGCCCGGGTGCTCGCAGAAAAGGCGGCACAGCTTACACAGTTCCGCGAAGAACGCACGGCACTGGCCAGTGACGATCCGGAGGTTCGCAAGCTGGCGGAAGCCGCCGACCGGGCCATCGCCGAAGGCGCCATGGGGGCGGCGCGCGTTTTCCTCGATGACGCCAAAACGCGCATCGCGGCCACACGCGGCACGCTTGACCGGCTGACGGCGGAAGTGCGCGAAAAGCGCATCGCCAATGCGGCGATCTTCGCAAAAAGCGCCAAGGCGGCATTTCTGTCGTTCGACTATGACGCGGCGGCGGCGGATTTCGGCCAGGCTTTCGACTGGGTGGAAAACACCGACCGCGACCTGGCCTGGCGCTATCTGTGGTCGCAGGCCCTTTGGCAGATGTCCCACGGCGAAGAGACCGGCGATAGCGATGCCATCGCCGGTGCCTCGGTGCTATTCGAGAAAGCGCTGGGCTATGTGTCGCGCGAGGCCTCACCGACAGATTGGGCACAGACCCAGAGCGACCTGGCGGTTTCATTGCGGAAGCTCGGCGAGATACGTGGCGATGCCGAACTTTTGCAGCGCGCCGCCGATGCCAACCGGCAGGCGCTTACGGTTCGAGAGCGCGACAAGATGCCGGAGAAGTGGGCGGCGACGCAGATGAACCTCGGCAATGTTCTGGCAACACTCGCCCTGGTGAGCGGCGACAAGGCGCAATATTACAGTGCGGTGACGGCCTATCAGGAGGCGCTCAAGGTTTACACAATTGAGAACGCGCCAGCCGACTGGTCCAATGCCCAGACCAACCTTGGCATAACGCTGGCGCAGATCGGCAATGAGGCCGACGGGACATTCTTTCTCGAACAGGCGGTTGCCGCCTTCGAAGCGGTTATCGCGGTGCGCGATCCGAACGAGGTACCGCTCGACTGGGCGGCGGCCCAGGGCAATCTCGGATCGACGCTGGCCAGTCTTGGCGACCGGCGCAATGACCGCGAAACGCTGATGAAGGCGGTGGCCGCTTACGAAGCGGCGCTGACGATGCTACCGCGTGAAAAGGTGCCGGCGCGGTGGGCCCGCATCCAGAACAATCTTGGAGATGCCTGGCGGCTGATCGGCAAGCGCGAAAGCGGAACAGAAGCACTGGAGAAGGCGCTCGAAGCGCTGGAGAATTCCCGGCAATTGCGGACCCGCGAAGCGGTGCCGCTGCAATGGGCGCTGGTGACCGCCAACATCGGCAATGTGCGTGCCATGATGGCCGAGCGGACGGGAGACAAGGATTTGATGTTGGCGGCCGTTGCCGACCAGGAGGCGGCGCTGGAAGTATTCTCGCCGCAGCGCCAGCCGCGCCAGTGGTATCTCATCAGCCGCGAGCTGGTGCATTCGCTCCGTATGGCCGGTCAGTTGAACGGTTCGCGCGCAATGCTGGAGCGCGGCCTTGGCGTGGCGCGCGGGCTGGAAGACTACAATGCACAGACAAAATCGAGCGATACGGCGGTGGCTAATGCTATTGGCGAGATTCAGGCGGCGTTGAAAAAACTGAAGAAATAAGTGAGAGGCCGAATTCGTGCTTATTCCATTCTTCTGCGTCATCCCGGCGGAAGCCGGGGCCCATTCGTCCGCTGCTCCGCAGTTTAGAAGCCTGGGTTCCGGCTTTCGCCGGAATGACGGAGTTTGGTTGCACCTGCAATCACTTTTGGGCCCTACCGCCGCGCTTCAATCGCATCCCAGATCAGGGCTGCGATATCCTCGCCGCCGAAGCGTTTGACTTCGCGGATGCCGGTGGGCGAGGTCACGTTGATCTCGGTCAGGAAGCCGCCGATCACGTCGATGCCGACGAAGATGAGGCCGCGCTTCTTGAGGTCCGGGCCCATGGCCTCGCAGATTTCGTGCTCGCGTTTGGTCAGCGTTGCCGGTTCCGGCCTGCCGCCGACGTGCATGTTGGAGCGGCTTTCGTTGGCGGCGGGCACGCGGTTGATGGCGCCCACCGCCTTGCCATCGACGAGAATGATGCGCTTGTCGCCCTTGCGGACATCAGGAACATAGCGCTGGGCGATGAAGGGTTCGGGGAAGGCCTGGGTGAAGAGTTCGAGCAGCGAGGAAAAATTCTGGTCCTCTTCGCGCAAGCGGAACACGCCGGCACCGCCGTTGCCGTAGAGCGGCTTCAGAATGATGTCGCCATGGTCGCGGCGGAAGGCGGCGATCTCGGCGGGGTCGCGGGTGATCAGCGTTTCTGGCATGAATTCGCCGTAGCGCAGCACGAAGAGTTTCTCGGGGGCGTTGCGCACTTCGGCGGGGTCGTTCACCACCAGAGTTTTCGGGTGGATGGTTTCGAGCAAGTGGGTGGCGGTGATGTAGCCCATGTGGAAGGGCGGGTCCTGGCGCATCAGCACGACGTCATAGGTGCCGAGATCGACGCGGCGTTCCTCGCCGAGTGTGAAGTGATCCCCAAGCTCGTCGCGCACCGTAACGTCCTGGCCGGTGGCGTAGAGGCGGCCCGCTTCGAGGGCCAGGGTTCTGGTGAGATAGTAGAACAGCTGGTGGCCGCGGGTTTGCGCTTCCAGCATCATGGCGAAGGTCGAGTCGCCCTTGATGTTGATCGACTGGATGGGATCCATCTGGATGGCGATCTTCAGGCCCATGATTCACGCGTCTCCGTAGAAGGCATTCTCGAGATGTTGCGGCCACTGGTAGGGGGTGACGGCGACGATGTCAAAACGGCAGGCCTGCATCGCCGCCTTGCGATCCTTGGCCATGAAGACGCGGGCGGCGGCGGCGATGCGCTGGGACTGGTAGGCGGTCACCGATTGGATGGCGGCGTCTCGGGTCATCCGCGCTTTCACTTCGATGAAGGCGGTGACTTCGCCCCGGCGCATGATGAGGTCGATCTCGCCCGCCGGTGATTTGTAGCGGTGGACCAGCAGGCGATAGCCCTTGAGGCGCAGCGCCCACAGGGCCGCAAGTTCGGCCCAGCGGCCGGCGCGCTCGGCTTTCTGGCGGTGGCGCTCAGCCATCGGTCTTGCGCGCCAGGATTTGGGCATAGACATCGGCCTTGGCGAGGCCGAAGCGTTTGGCGACGTCGGCGGCGGCTTTGGAGGCAGGCATTGCCCGCAAGGCGGCGGTGATGGCGGCTTCGACATCATGGTCCGTGGCGGCGTGGGTTTCTTCGGGCGGTGGCCCGAGGATCAAGGTGATCTCGCCTTTCACCGATGGGCGCCCCACCAGTGCCATGATGACTTCCGGGAGATCACCACGGACCACTTCCTCGTGCAGCTTGGTCAGCTCGCGGGTTACGCACACGGCCCGGCCCGGCAAGGCCCTGTCCATTTCACCAAGCGTGTCGATGATGCGGTGCGGGCTTTCGAAGAACACAAGAGTTGCGCGGATGGCTTTTACCTCTTCGAACAGGCGCTGGCGCTCGCCTGCCTTGGCGGCGGGAAGCCCAGAAACAGAAAGCGGTCGGTCGGCAGCCCCGACAGAGCGAGCCCGGCCATCACCGCCGAAGGGCCGGGGCAGGAGGTGACGGCGATGCCCAGCGCCACGGCCTCCGAGACCAGCCGGTAGCCGGGGTCGGAGACCAGCGGCGTTCCGGCGTCGCTGATCAAGGCAATTGCCGCACCGGCCTTGAGGCGCTCGAGGATGTGCGGGCGGGCCTTCGCGGCATTGTGTTCGTGATAGGGTTCGAGCCGGGCCTTGATGCCATAACGCGCCATGAGTTTCGATGAGGTGCGGGTGTCCTCGCACAACACGGTTTCGGCTGCTGCGAGGGTTGCCAGCGCCCGCACCGTGATATCGCCGAGATTGCCGATCGGCGTTGCCACCAGGTAGAGGCCGGGTGCCAGAGAATCCGCTTCGAACTTTGCGGCGCCGATGTGATAGGTGGAGGGCATGGCGCGACTGTAGCCTTCCGCAGATCAGACGGAAAGCGCGGTGATTACTGCATTGAGGAGCTTGCGGCCATCGGGCGTTGCATAGAGCCTTGAACCTTCGCGCTTGATGAGGCCCAGGGATTTGAGACCGGCGATCTTGCCGGAATCGAGCGGGCTACCTGTGAGGCGCTCGTAACGGTCGAGGTCGATGCCTTCATTGATGCGAAGGCCCATGAGCAGGTATTCGGGCGCCTGCTCGGCGGGAGCCACGATCTGGTCTTCGCGGATGCCATGACCTGCACTTTCCACCATCTGCCGCCAGGTCTCGGGGTGTTTCTCGATCATGATGGCGCGGCGGTTTTCGCCTGACGCCAGGCGGCTGTGGGCGCCGGGGCCGATGCCGGCATATTCGCCGTAACGCCAGTAAAGCAGATTGTGCCGCGATTCCTGGCCGGCCCTGGCGTGGTTCGAAACCTCGTAGGCGGGAAGCCCGGCCTTCTCCGGTCAGTTCCTGGGTCACGTCATAGAGGTCGGCGGCCACATCGTCGCGCGGCACGACGAGCGAACCCCGGGCATGAAGATCGAAATAGGCGGTGCCTTCCTCGATGGTCAGCTGATAGAGCGACATGTGGCCCTGCTGATACCGAAGGGCGCGGGCAAGTTCCTCGCGCCATTGCGCCACGGTCTGGTTGGGCCGTGCATAGATCAGATCGAAGGAGACACGCGGAAAGATTTTTGCGGCGAGTTCGAAGGCTGCAAGCGCTTCGTCGACCGAGTGCTGGCGGCCCAGTGCCTTGAGGTCCGCCTCATTCAAGGCCTGCACGCCGACGGAGACGCGGTTGACGCCGGCAGCGCGGTAGCCGCGGAAATTTTCAGCTTCGATGGAGGTGGGGTTGGCTTCGAGCGTGGTCTCGACATCGGGCGCAACAGCCCAGTGCCCGGCAATGGCATCGAGCACGTGGGCCACGGCTTCGGGCGGCATCAGCGATGGCGTGCCGCCGCCGAAGAAGATCGAACGTCACGGTGCGGCCCGGCGTTTGGCCCGCGAACCATGCAAGTTCGCGGATGAGGCCGCGCGCAAAGACCATGGCATCGACGCCGCCGTGGCGGACATGGGAGTTGAAATCGCAATAGGGGCACTTGGCCTTGCAGAACGGCCAATGCACATAGATGCCGAAGGCTTGGCTAGAAGAGGTCACGGAGCAACAAGTCCAAAGCCCGGCCGCGGTGCGACAGTTTGTTTTTTTCGTCGTGGGTCATTTCGGCGAAGGTGCGGGTTTGGCCATCGGGGACGAAGACCGGATCGTAGCCGTGGCCCAATGTTCCACGCGGCGGCCACACGAGATGGCCTGGGGCTTCGCCGACATAGACCTTCTCGTGATCGTCGGGCCAGTGCACCACCAGCGTGCACATGAAACGCCCGCGGCGTTGTTGCGGTGTGACAGCACCCTTGGCAGCAAGCTTTTCCTCGACCAGGCGCATGGCGCGGCTGAAGTCGCGGTCGGGGCCTGCCCAGTCGGCGGTGTAAACGCCGGGATCGCCACCCAAGGCATCGACGCAGAGGCCGGAATCATCGGCGATGGCGATCAAGCCGGAGTGTTTCGATGCGTTCAGCGCCTTGATGCGGGCGTTGCCGAGGAAGGTCTTCTCGGTTTCGGCGGGTTCGGGAATGCCGAGCTCGCCGGCCGAAACCGCATCGACACCATGGGGCTTCAGAAGTTCGGCGAACTCCTCGAGCTTGCCCTTGTTGTGGGTGGCGATGACGATCTTCTGGCCGGTGAGCTTGCGGGTCACGCGATGGCTTTCTTCTGCATAATGACGAGTTCGTCGACGCCCTTGCGGGCCAGCGCCAGAAGTTCCAGCAGGCGGTCTTGCGAGAAAGGCTCGCCTTCCGCCGTGCCCTGCACTTCGACGATGCCGCCCGCTCCGGTCATCACGAAATTGGCGTCGGTGCCGGCGGTTGAATCCTCGGCATAGTCGAGGTCGAGCACCGCCACGTCGTTGTGGATGCCGCAGGAAATTGCCGCCACGTGGTCCTTCATCGGGAAAGCCTTGAACATCTCACGGGCTTTCATCCACATCAGGCATTCATGCAGCGCCACCCAGGAGCCGGTGATCGCCGCGGTGCGGGTGCCGCCATCGGCCTGCAGCACGTCGCAGTCGAGCGTGATCTGGCGTTCGCCGAGGCCGACAAGATCGACCACGGCGCGCAGCGAGCGGCCGACGAGGCGCTGGATTTCCTGGGTGCGGCCCGATTGCTTGCCGGCCGAAGCTTCACGCCGGGTGCGCTCGTTGGTGGCGCGCGGCAGCATGCCGTATTCGGCAGTGACCCAGCCCTTGCCGCCGCCTTTCAGCCATGGCGGCACGCGCTCCTCAAGGGAGGCCGTGCACAGCACATGGGTGTCGCCGAAGCGCACCAGGCACGAGCCTTCGGCATGTTTGGTAAATCCGCGCTCGAAACTCACGGCGCGCAACTGGTCGGGCGATCGCCCTGAGGGACGCATGGGTAGTCCTTTCCTTGGAGTTGCGCCGGGTTCTAGCCCGGCGATTGACCTTCGCCAACTTGATTCCTACATTGGGGCGATGAGCATGATCCCGCCCAAACCTTTTTTCGACGACAAGCTTTCAGGGATAGCCGGGCTTGACCAGCGGTCGCGCGACATCTTCCGCCGCCTGGTCGATACCTATCTCGAAACCGGCGAGCCCGTTGGCTCGCGCACCATTTCGCGCATCCTGCCGTCATCACTGTCGCCGGCCTCGGTGCGCAATGTGATGATGGATCTGGAAGACGCCGGACTGATCTTCTCGCCGCATACCTCGGCGGGGCGCATTCCCACCGAACAGGGCCTGCGCTTCTTCGTCGACGCGCTGATGGAAGTGGGCGACATGACCGCCGAGGAGCGGGCGCGCATTGATGCCCAGGTGGCGGCGTCGAACCGCCAGCGGCGCATCGAGGATGTGCTGGGCGAGGCGACAACATTGCTCTCTGGCCTGTCGCAATGCGCAGGTGTGGTGCTGGCGCCCAAGCTCAATGCGCGGCTGAAGCACATTGAGTTCGTCAACCTGTCGCCCGGCAAGGCGCTGGTCATTCTGGTGGGCGAGGATGGCGGCGTCGAAAACCGGGTGATCGATGTGCCGGCGGGCCTGCCGCCTTCGGTGTTCACCAAGGCCACCAACTATCTCTCCACCAAATTCCAGGGCCGCACTATCGACGAGGTGCAACGCTTCGTGCGCGTCGAGATGGAAAGCCTGCGCCGCGAGCTTGATGAAGTGTCGGCGCGCATTGTCGAGACCGGCGTCGCCGTGTGGTCGGGCGGCGCCGATGCCGACGGCAAGATGCTGATCGTCAAGGGCCAGGCCAATCTCATCGAGAACATGGCGGCGGTCGACGATCTCGAGCGCATCCGCAAGCTGTTCGAGGACATCGAGAACAAGAAGGAACTGGCGCAGCTCCTGGGCGCCGCCGAGGAAGGCGAGGGCGTGCGCATCTTCATCGGCTCGGAAAACCGGCTGTTTTCGCTGTCGGGCTCGTCGCTCATTGTCGCACCCTACAAGAACAGCGAGGAGAAGATCGTCGGCGTCCTCGGCATCATCGGCCCGACGCGGATGAACTATGCCCGCATCATTCCGATGGTCGACTATACGGCCAAGGTTGTCGGGCGGCTTCTGACTTGATTTTTCCGCCCGAAACGCCGATATGCGGGGCCGATCACCCTGACATTTGAGTTGAGCGTTACCCATGGCTGACGAGACCACTGAACCCGGCATGACCGAAAACGAAGCCGAAATTGGCATGGCCGATCCGATCACCGAGATCGAAAACCCCATGCCGCCGCCGGAACCCGACCCCAAGGATGTGCAGATCGCCGCACTGACCGAGGAAGTCGCGTCCCTCAAGGACCGCATGCTGCGGCTGGCCGCCGACATGGACAACCTGCGCAAGCGCGCCGAGCGCGAGAAGGCCGAGGCCACGCTTTATGCCGCCACCAATTTCGCCCGCGATCTGTTGAGCGTCACCGACAACATGGGGCGCGCCCTGGCGGCCGTTTCGCCGGAAGAACGCGAGCGCGCCGACGAGGTGTTGAAGAACCTGCTGGCCGGCGTCGAACTGACCGAGCGCGAACTGCTCAACGTGTTCCAGCGCCACGGCATCCGCAAGCTGGAAACCGTCGGCCAGAAATTCGACCCCAACATGCACCAGGCGCTGTTCGAGGTGCCAACTGCCGAGCGCCCGCCGGGCACGGTGATGCAGGAAATGCAGTCGGGCTTCGCCATCGGTGAGCGCTGCCTGAGGCCCGCCATGGTGGGCGTGGCGAAGGCGGAGTAGGTCGCCGCCAACTGTCATCCCCGCACTTGTTGCGGGGACCCATGTTTGCCCTATGTGCATCGCCCGTTGAGCGATGGGTCGCCGGAACAAGTCCGGCGATGACAGATTATGAGGATCGTCGTCCGGTCATGGCGTGGCCTTCACCTTGCTCATGGCGTCGCCCAATATGGCTGCGGCGCCTTCGAGGCCCGATCCGGTCACCACGGTGTTGGGCACCAGCTTGCCCATCAGTTCGACGAGGCTGGGCTGGCGTTCGAGCGAGCCCAGAACCTTTTCCAGCGCCTGCAGCATCGCCACCCGGTCCTGGCCCAGCACATTGGCCTGGGCCAGCTGGCCCTTGGCGATTTCCTCGAGGTACTGGCGTTCGGCGCGGCCGAGGGCGGCGCGTTCGGCCTCCTTCTGGTTGGCCACCTGCACGGCGATCTGCGCTTCGACCAGGCGCGGCTGTTCGTTGGCCGTGGCGCGGGCCTGTTCGGTTTCGATGCGCTGTTTCTGGGCTTCGGTCTCGCGCTTGTAGGCTTCGCCCAGCTGATCGGCCAATTGCTGGCGCAAACGGGCGATCAGAATTTCCGGCGGGATGGCGGGTTCGCCCAAGCGGATTTCCTTGATCTCGACGCCGGCCTTGCGGGCCTCCTGCTTGATCTGGTCTTCGATGGTGTCCTCGATTGCCTCGCGGTTTTCGATCAGGTCGAGAACCGTGGTGGGGCGGTAGTCGTAGCCGATGATCTTGTCGCCGTCCTTCCTCGGAATGCGGATCGACGAGCCGGCGACGTTGCGGACGATGGAGCGGATCAGCGGCGTCAGAATGCGATGTTCGATTTCGCTGATGCCACCGACCGAACCGGCAACGATGGGAGCGTTCTCGGGCGCCACCTGGGCGACGACGCGCAGTTCCTGCGGAATATCCCAGCCCTCGACCTTGACGAACACCGCCGAATCAACGGCGGCTGACGGAACTGGCACTTCAACGGTGCGTTCGGTCTGCTGCAGGTTGCCCTGCTGATCGATCGAGAGATCGATGATGCGGCGGCGATAGCCACCCTTGTATTCCCAGGTCTGCACGCGGGTATCGACCAGCGTCACGTCATAGGCGTGCTTGTTGAGATAGAAGGCGCCGGGCAAGCAACGGATCCTTCCACAGGCCGATGCAGCCCTTGGGAACCAGCGGCACCGACAGCGCATCGGCATCGTGCTGGGCCTCCGACACCCGCACCATCTCCTCGCGGCAATTGAGATTGGGCTGCTGCACGTTGGATTTGACGACGCCGACCTGGCCGGTCGGGATGATGGTGGCGGTCGTGTCGTTGTCGACGCGGACATCGAAGAGATAGCGGTTGATGCGGTAGGAGCCGGGCTTCAGCACGGTTTCCTGGGGGCCGCGATAGCCGCCCTGTTCGAGAAAGGCCTGGGCCTCGAGCATGGTGGAAAGCTTGTCGTCGGGAATGACGGGGGCAATGAACATGCCTTCGGGCATGGAAGCGCCGTCGAGGGTGGTGATCTGGCCGTAAAAGCCTTCCGGCACCTGCACGACGTCGAACTGTTCGACCTCGTAGAGCACGTTGAGCAGCGGCCGGAAATGGAAACCGGGGCCGAGGATTTCGGCCTGCGGCCCCTTCTGGCCGGGGAGTGCGATGATGCGGCCGGGCGGCAAATCGTCGGCGAGATAAATGCGCTTCAGATGGCCGACCCGGTCGGAACTGATCTGCACGAATGAGGTGGAGGCAAGAAATGCCAATCCGGCCAGCAGAAAAACAACACCGATCACCGGGCCGCCGAACAAGCCCATAAGCTGGCCAGCGGGCCCGGCGGGTGCGGGAGCACCCGGGGCCCGGCGGCGAAACAGCCCCTGGAGGCCTACGAGGATGAGCACGATTCCGATGACGACGCGCAGCATAATGTTCTCCCGAATCAGCACCCGCCCCGGGGATACTGCGGCAAAGGCAGAGGGACGGGAATCCCCAGTTATTTAGCATACTCGGCGCCCCGACCACTGGACTTTATTGGCGGGCCATTCCAGTCTTGGCGAAGGGACGCGGCGAGCGCGATTCCTAGACCTAGGGGTAAAACATGGCTGACTACACGCTTGACATTTACAAGGACAAGCGCGGCGAATTCCGCTGGCGCCGCACCGCCGTCAATGGCGAAATCGTCGGTGCCTCGTCCGAGAGTTACAAGGCCAAGAAAGATTGCGAAGCCAACGCCAATCGCGACACGTCCAATGACCGTTGGGAGTTCTACAAGGACAAGCGCGGCGGCAACCGCTGGCGCTGCTTCTCGACGGCGAACAAGAAGCAGGTCGGCAAGGCGACGGAAGCATTCGCTTCGCCCTCGGGCTGCAAGAACAACGCGCGGATCAACGGTTACAAGGGCTAGCTGAGGTTCCACCGGCGGCGGTGGAGGGACAATCAATGGAACTCGTGGCTAGCACCAAGTTCCAAGGCGAAAGTCGCTCCCAGCATATGGGTGGTTTGATTGTCTTCATCCACCGCCAGAACATATCCAGCCTGCAACGACCAAAGTGAATCCAAGAACGGTCCGCGGTCTTCGGGTGCATATTTGAACGACAGTTCGGCCAGGCTTTGGACCGTATCCTTGCTGCCGGGATCGACTGTCCATTGCCGCGACAGGGCCGCTGAATAGGTCATGGGTCCATCGACAAGAGCGGCCATCGCGGTGGCAATCAGCGCATCGGCCGGGCCGCCCTCAAAGTGGTGGAGAACACCGGCCTCGGCGATCAGCCGCACCACCCGGTCATCATCAATCTCGAAGTTGGCATGGGCGGCGGCGAGCCCCGCCCATTCATCCCACGGTGTTGCCACGCCGGCCCGCTGATAGCGGGCGCCCAGGCGGTAGCCGTAACGGCCATCTTCGTAGCAATCCTCGGGGGCAGCACCTGCACAGCCGTCGACCACCAGTGAAAACGACGACAGGCCGGACGTATTGCCGATGCCGCCGTCGGAAAGTTCCGGTATCGGGCGTTCGGTGAACAGCGACCCGGCGAGAAAACTGCGGTCCATGGTGAAGGCGGTGAGCACCAGCCGGTGTTCGAGTCTGGCGCCGCCGAGGTCGAGGGCCAGGGCAACCCCAAGGCTTTCGTCCATATCGGCGTTGGCGGCGAGATCACTGGCCTTCAGCACATCGGCTGCTTCATTGAACCGGCTGAACACTGGCGCGATCTTGCCGGCCCGCAAGGAGAAAGGGTCAAGGGTCAAGTCGCCATAGAGCTCGCTGGTATAAAGGCCGAGGTTTTCAAAGGTGGTGCTGGCGCCCGGAGGGGGATCAATGACCTGCGCCAGGGTGTGGCGGGCGGCCAGCCGGAAGACCTCGCTCACGGCGAAAAAGGATTCAATCTCGACTTCCGGCAACAAGGAATTCGATTTCAGAAACCCAGGATCGGCGGCAAACACCAGCTCGTCCGAAAGTTCGGCGGACAGCGTGGCCCCCAGGCATGGAGCCTCGCAATCCTCGGCATGGGCCGGAACAGCAAGCAACACAAGCACCGCAGCACGCCACAGCAAACGCAACACATGCCCTCCCGGCAAGAAGACTCCGGCGGATTACGCCCCGCCGGAGACCATTACGCGCCTCGCTAACGTATTCTTTCAGCGATCGCCGGCGCTGACCAGTTCAACCCGCACATTGTCGGCCAATTCCTCCTCCAGGACCTGGGCGCCCACTTGTGGGCAATAGTATTTGTTGGCACGGATCTCCGGTTGGAGAGGCGTCCATTCCAGGACCTTGGTGCAACCATTGAAAGTTCCGGCCGGAACTATCACCGTTTCATCGATGGCAATCACCTTGGCCATGTCCTCGGCCTCCCCCTTGTAGTACTCTTGGCGATACTCGTCGCCGACCACCTGCTTGCCCTTGATCCAGATCCCGGGCAAGGCGCCATCGACACCGGCGATCCAGGCACCGTGGTGGTCCTTGAACTTGCCGTCTTCGTAATTGTCGACCTCTTCGCCAAAATACCAGACGTTGCCGTCCTTGTCCTGGGCGAGATAGTCGTTGGTCTCCTCGTGCAGTTCGCCGCCGACGAACACCCGGTCATTGTAGACGATGGTGGTGACACCCATGATCGTCCGGGTTTCGTCGCGAACGCGGATCTCAATGCGTTCCACTCCGTCTTCGGTCTGGGCTTCATAGACAAGAGCCCGGCCGGCGGGCAGAGTGAACATTGGATGGGTGATGTTGTTGGTGAAATCCGCCGGATCAATCTTCGGATTGTAGTTTTCCGCCGCCAGGGCGCTGGAACCGAGGATGAGGCAAGCGAAGGCTGCGGCTATCTTCAACCGTGTGGTGGTCATTGTCATCTCCTGTGAGTGGCTTTCGAAATCCAGGCGCCCGGTCAGGGTGTTGAACCTGCATTCCACGAACAACTACGCGGCCCGGGGGTTTTCTCTTTCAGTCCGCTCAATCGAACTCGCCGATCTTCAGCGCACGGAACATATTGTCTCCGGTGCGTTCGCCTTCAATGGCGATGTCGCCCTCGTCAATCAGGCTGCTGTCGAGATCGATTTCGGCTGAAGACACATCGACGATCCAGGTCTTGTCATGGAAATCCAGGAGCTGGATGGTGCCGTCGCCGCTATCCGCCATAACCGTGCCGCCGAGGAAGCCGGCGTCGGGCCTGCTCCACTCGGCAAAGGGTACGAAGACGAATTCGCGGTAGGCCTGGAAATTCTCCTCGAGATACTCATGAACCGCATTGCCGATGTTGGAGGCATAGAGCATTGCGCCAAGCACCAGGCTGATGGCCACAGCGCCCGCCGCCAGGTGGCTGGCCTTGAAGCGGTAGCCGCGGCGCGTCTGGCGGAGGCCATAGACGGCACTGGCGATGAAGGCGCTGGTCAGGGCCAGCCACAACAGCGGGATGGCCAGCAGTGCTTCATTGAAGTGAATGTTGTCCAACACCCGGCCGCCGGTTGACAGGAAGTCGGACACCGCGAACATGGAAATGGCAACGCTCAGGGCGCCCAAGGCGATCGACACCGCGGCCAGGGCCCAGAACACCGAGCGTTTCGCCAGGAACACATAGGCCGGCCGGGGCGCCAGCTGGCGCTCGGTGATGGCATCGAGAATCTTGCGCTCAAGCTCGTTCATCGGGGGCCCCATGCTGTATCCAGCGGTTCACGCAGGCGGGCCAGGCCGCGTCTGATATAGGTCGCCACCGTGCCGGGCGGCAAATGCAGAATATCGGAAATCTCGTCATAGGACTTGTCTTCGAGATATCGCAGGATCAGCACTTCGCGATAGCGGGCGTCGAGTTCGCCAAGCAGTTTGCGCAGGTGCCCCGCACTCTGGCTTCGCCACAGGGCCTGATCGGGATCATCGCCGTCCGCCAGCCTGGCGAGGATAAGTTCGGCATCCTCGCCGGAAACCACCGGTGGACCGGCGCTGGACTTGCGCAGGTGACTGACTGCCTCATTGTGGGCGATGCGATAGATCCACGGACCGAAGGGCCGCGACATGTCGAAATCATTCAGGTTGACGTAGGCCTTGAGAAACACTTCCTGCAGCACATCGTCGACGGCGTGAATCTGGTGGCCCAATAGCCGTCGCACGTAGCGCCCAAGCACCGGGGCATAGCGGGCCACCAGTGGCCCATAGGCCTGGCCATTGCGCAAGGTGGCGGCCACCAGGCTCTGGTCGCTGGCGCTCAGGGGGTCATTGGGCATGATACATCCGGCCGGCACACACATCACTACGCAGCGTGGCGGGAATTTCTTTCACGCCCGCCGCCTGGTGAGTTTCAGCCCGGACCAATCGGCGTCGACGGCGCACACTTTTATGTCGACAAGGCCACAGGCGAGCGCGGCATTGCGGATGTCATCCTCGCGCAGGCCTTGCGAGAGTTTCGAAGACAGTTTGGGCCACGATACCCACAGCATGGTGGCGGGCGGCAGATATTTGGAGAGTTGGGCAATCTTGGCCACTTCCCTGGTTTCCACCATGAAGAGGTGAATGGCATCGGCGCCTTTTGGCGTAGTGATGAAATGCACGCCCGGCGGGTGGCCTTGGAGAAGTTGGTTATAGTGCGCAGGGGCAGCAAGCAGCGCAACGGTCATTCCCGCCTTGAAGCCGAGCTTCTTCCACAGGGGTGTGCCGGAATAACCGGCCTGTGCCGCTTTTGCCACGCGTTCAGCCTTTCTGCAGACGGGCCTTCACCATCGCGCCGTTTGGTCTTAGCACCGCTCCGCTGCAATACCGTAGCATTACAATGGAGGCGACCATGCGCAAGCCCAGCGATTTCGACCACCTCCCATGCTTTCGAGAGATCCTCTAAGCGGCGAAAGTCCTATCCTTCGGAAACCCATGTGAAGCGCGGGGACCGGGTGGTCCACGGCGATGTTGAGCTCGTGGAAAGGCTCGGCCGCAACGATCTCTGCCCGTGCGGTTCCGGGAGGAGGTTTCAAGCGCTGCTGCCTGAAGGGCGGCACGTTTGACGGCGCCGAGCGGAACCATTTCTTTCAGGGAGAGATAAGTCTTGCATCCACAAACCTGTCATTGCCGGGCTTGTCCCGGCAACCCATGATTCAGCTTGTCCATGGGTCGCCGGAATAAATCCGGCGATGACAGTTTTGGGAGTCATGGCCGCGTCACTCTCCGCATGGTGAGATTGATGCGGCCACCGTCTTTCAGCAGTGTCGAGGTGCCGGGGATCACCCGGTCGATGCCGTGGAAGCACAAGCGGGCGGGGCCGCCCATTACCAGCACGTCTCCGGATGAAAGCTTGAGCGTCTCGGTCTTGCCGCCGCGCTCTGTTCCACCGATCCTGAAGACGCCCACGTCGCCGAGCGAGACCGAGACGACGGGAGCGTTGAAATCCTCCTCGTCGCGGTCCTGGTGCAGGCCCATCCTGGCGCTGTGGGAATAGTAGTTCAGAAGGCAGGCCTCGGGCGGTTGGGGATAGCCCGACACCTTGCGCCAGAGATCAAGCAGGGCCTCCGGCATCGGCGCCCAGGGCTTGCCGGTTTCCGGATGGGTTGCCTGATAGCGATAGCCTGCACGGTCCGACACCCAGCCCAGCGGCCCCAAGTTGGTCATGCGCACCGTGAAGGGCTGGCCGGTTCGCGGCATTACGGGCGTGAACAGCGGGCTCACGCCAATCGCCGCCTGCAACTCCGCCACCAGTGCTTCCTGGGCGGGACGCTTGAAGTAAGCTGGAAGATAGTTGAGGCCGGGCCGCATGATGTTGCCTATGATGCCCTATCTCTTGGCCACAGTGGAGACCTTCATGAAATCCTGCAAGCTCATCCGCAATCAAGGCGAAACCTACTCCGGAAAACAGGGGTTCGACTATTTCGCCGGGATTTCGAAAGAATCAGCGCTTTCCGACGCCCTGTGCATGCACCTGCTCACCATTCCGCCCGGCGTCTCGGCCAAGGCGCACTACCATGAGGCCCATGAATCGGCGATTTTTGTGCTGGAAGGCGAAGCCGAAATGAAACATGGCCCCAACCTCGACCACGTGATGCGCATCAAGTCCGGGGACTTTGTTTACATTCCGGCGGGCGTTCCCCACCAGCCCTATAACCCGACCGACAAGCCGGTGAGGGCGGTGATCGCCCGCACCGACCCCAACGAGCAGGAAAGTGTGGTGCTGCTGGGGTAGCATGGTCAGCTTTGAACCGAAGCAGACTTGGACTATTTATCTGATGACATGAATTGGACACATGAGTTTTTCCAGTCCAGTGCTGTATTTCGCCCGAGCTAGCACAATTGGGCATAGGATTGTTGGAACGGCAGTGACGGCCACGCGGAAAGATGGATTGCTTGAAGTGACTGACCCCCTGTTGAGCGAAGTATCTGAGCGCGCCATCGTTCTTGGCGAACAGTCGGAAGACCGGGCCAAGCTGGGGTCGGTGGCAAGGCTCATCGAAGCGCAAGGGCGGTCGGCAAGCCGCGCAGTTGTCCGACGAAGTTACTGGCGCATCATCGACTCCGGACGTGGTTGAGATGCGGCGGGCGCAGCGGTGCTAGTCGCCTCGGACAGCTGAGGTCAAAGCGTTCTTGCGGCAAAGTATCGACCGAGCCATGAAGGTTCCGCTTCTGGCCGCAGGACGCCCTGGCTGACCTAGCGAAATTGCGTTCCGAGCTCACATTTCTGAGCCGAACCGCAATGGCCGCTCATCGCCGTCTGGCGCGGCAGTTCGAAGAAGCGGCGGAAGTTGGCTGGATTCATGCCCCTGACATTGGCGCCAAGACGTCGCGATCGAAGGGCTTTCGCCGCCTCGTGGTCGGCAGTCTACTCTGATGGCTCTTACGAGATCGGCCTCGGACAGCGTGACCGTCCACTATGTCCGGCACTGGAGCTCCGGCTTCGCCCCTGGGAACGGTCGACAAGTCTAGCGGCAAATCCGCGTTCACGGACGCTTGATCGCCCGTAAGGCCCTCACTATATAGCCCACGAGCGCCAACGCCCTCCGGGAATCGGGGGGCCTTGGACCATATGTCAATCAGGAGGCAACCCCCGGACCGGGGTTTGGAAGCGCCTCACGCGGGCTTCCAGAACGCTTGCCTGCCACAAGGAGTGAAGACATGGCTAAAGTCATCGGCATCGACCTCGGCACCACCAATTCGTGCGTCGCCGTCATGGAAGGCAAGACCCCCAAGGTGATCGAGAACGCGGAGGGTGCCCGCACCACGCCGTCGATCGTCGCCTTCTCCGCCGACGGAGAAACCCTGGTCGGCCAGCCCGCCAAGCGCCAGGGCGTCACCAACCCCGAGAACACCTTCTTCGCCATCAAGCGCCTGATCGGCCGCCGCATGGAAGACCCGATGGTCGCCAAGGACAAGAAGCTCGTTCCCTACAACATCGTCAAAGCCGACAATGGCGATGCCTGGGTCGAAAGCCGCGGCAAGAAATACGCGCCGTCGCAGATTTCCGCCTTCACGCTCACCAAGATGAAGGAAACCGCCGAGCGCTATCTCGGCGAGCCGGTGACCCAGGCGGTCATCACGGTTCCGGCCTATTTCAACGACAGCCAGCGCCAGGCCACCAAGGATGCCGGCCGCATCGCCGGCCTCGAAGTTCTGCGCATCATCAACGAGCCGACCGCGGCGGCACTTGCCTATGGCCTCGACAAGAAGGAAGCCGGCACCATCGCGGTCTATGACCTGGGCGGCGGCACCTTCGACGTGTCGATCCTCGAAATCGGCGACGGCGTGTTCGAAGTGAAGTCGACCAACGGCGACACCTTCCTCGGCGGCGAAGACTTCGACATGCGGATCGTCGATTACCTCGCCGACGAGTTCAAGAAGGAACAAGGCATCGACCTGCGCAAGGACAAGCTGGCCCTGCAGCGCCTGAAGGAAGCCGCCGAAAAGGCCAAGATCGAACTTTCTTCCGGCGCCCAGACCGAGATCAACCTGCCGTTCATCACGGCGGATGCATCGGGCCCCAAGCATCTCACGCTGAAGCTCACCCGCGCCAAGCTCGAAGCCCTGGTCGACGATCTCATCCAGAAGACCGTCGATCCCTGCCGCGCAGGCGCTGAAGGATGCGGGCGTCACGGCCGGCCAGATCGACGAGGTGGTTCTCGTCGGCGGCATGACACGCATGCCGAAGGTCATCGAAGTGGTGAAGCAGTTCTTCGGCAAGGAGCCGCACAAGGGTGTCAACCCCGATGAAGTCGTGGCCATTGGCGCCGCCATTCAGGCCGGCGTGTTGAAGGGCGAAGTGAAGGACGTTCTGCTGCTCGACGTGACGCCCTTGTCGCTCGGCATCGAAACGCTGGGCGGCGTGTTCACGCGCCTCATCGATCGCAACACCACGATCCCCACCAAGAAGAGCCAGGTGTTCTCGACCGCCGACGACAACCAGACGGCGGTGACCATCCGGGTGTTCCAGGGCGAGCGTGAAATGGCCGCCGACAACAAGATGCTCGGCCAGTTCGACCTGATGGGCATTCCGCCCGCGCCGCGCGGCATGCCGCAGGTGGAAGTGACCTTCGACATCGACGCCAACGGCATCGTCAACGTCTCCGCCAAGGACAAGGCGACGAACAAGGAACAGCAGATCCGCATCCAGGCCTCGGGCGGTCTCTCCGACAAGGAGATCGAGAAGATGGTCAAGGAAGCGGAAGCCAATGCCGCCGACGACAAGAAGCGCAAGGAACTGGTGGAAGCCAAGAACCATGCCGAAGCGCTGATCCACTCGACGACGAAGTCGATGACCGAGCTTGGCCGACAAGGTTTCGGTTGCCGACAAGTCGACGGTGGAAGCGGCGATCGCCGATCTCAAGCCGGCGATGGAAGGCGAGGACGCCGAGGCCATCAAGGCCAAGACCGAGGCCCTGACCCAGGCCGCCATGAAGCTTGGCGAGGCGATCTACAAGCAACAGCAGGCGAGTGCCGAAGCTGATGCCAAGCGCGACGCCGGCGGTGCTGCAGATGGCGGCGACGATGTCGTCGATGCCGACTTCACGGAAGTAAAGGACGACGACAAGAACGTCTGAGCGGCAGGTCATGCGGCCCCTCACCATAAACTCTCCATGGCCGGGCTTGACCCGGCCATCCATCTGGGTGCCCGGCTCAAGGCCGGGCATGGAGAGTTGTGGGGGCATGTACAAATCACACCGGCACCGGTAGCAATCACCCATGGCCAAGCGCGATTTTTATGAAGTTCTGGGCGTCGGCAAAGGCGCCGACGAGAAGGAGCTGAAGACCGCCTATCGCAACATGGCGAAGAAGCTGCATCCCGACGCCAACCCCGGCGACAAGGCGGCGGAAGCCAAGTTCAAGGAAATCAGCGAAGCCTACGACGTCCTGAAGGACCCGCAGAAGAAGGCGGCCTATGACCGGTTCGGCCACCAGGCCTTCGAAGGCGGCATGGGCGGCGGGCGCGGGCCCGGTGGTGCCGGTTTCGGCCCGGAATTCACCTCCTCGATGTCGGATATCTTCGAGGACCTGTTCGGCGACTTCACGGGCCGCCAGCGCGGCGGCGGCCGTGGCCGCGGCGGCCAGCAGGGTGCGGCGCGCGGTGGCGACCTTCGCTACAACATGGAGATCTCGCTGACCGAGGCCTTCACCGGCAAGTCGGCGCAAATCCGCGTGCCGTCGTCGGTCACCTGCGAAGTGTGCAACGGATCGGGCGCCAAGGCGGGTTCGGCGCCCAAAACCTGCGGCACCTGCAATGGCCAGGGTGCGGTGCGCTCGCAGTCGGGCTTCTTCACGGTCGAACGCACCTGCCCGACCTGCCAGGGCCGGGGCCAGGTAATTTCCGACCCGTGCGGCAATTGCGGCGGCCAGGGCCGCAGCACCAAGGAGCGCACGCTGTCGGTCAACATTCCGGCGGGCGTCGAAGACGGCACGCGCATCCGCCTTGCCAATGAGGGCGAAGCGGGCTTGCGCGGCGGGCCGTCGGGCGACCTTTACATTTTCCTGTCGGTGCGGCCGCATGAGTTCTTCCAGCGCGATGGCTCGGATCTGTTCTGCAAGGTGCCGGTGTCGATGACCACGGCGGCGACGGGCGGCGAAATCGAAGTGCCGACGATCGACGGCAAGAAGGCGCGCGTCACGGTTCCCGAAGGCACGCAAACCGGAAAGCAGTTCCGCCTCAAGGCCAAGGGCATGCCGGTGCTGCGCTCGTCGCAGTTCGGCGACATGTATATCCAGGTGTCGGTCGAAACGCCGGTCAACCTGTCGAAGCGCCAGCGCGAATTGCTGCGCGAGTTCGACAAGGAAGCGCGCAACAACTCGCCCGAGTCGGAGGGCTTCTTCGCCAAGGCCAAGGCCTTCTGGGACGGGTTTGGCGGTTAAAATCCACCCCGAAACGGGTCGGCCTCGTCAAAGTTCAATTCCGCCGTGGCCGTTACGTAGGCACGGCCGGTGATTGCCGGGATGATGGAGCCATCCACGGCCTTGCGATAGCGGGCGGTAAAGCGGCCGCCGATGACACTTTCCTGCACCCAGTCCTTGCCGGGTTCGAGCATTCCATCGGCCGCGAGACAGGCCAGCTTGGCGCTGGTGCCGGTGCCGCAGGGCGAACGGTCGTATTGGCCGCCGGGGCAGAGCACGAAGCTGCGGCTGTTTACGCCCGGCGTGGAAGACGGCTCGAAGAACTCGATGTGATCAACGGTTGGATCATCGAGGGATGACCGCACCTCTTGGGCGGCGGCGGTCAATTGCGCAATGTTGGCCGGGGTAATGGCGCAGGGCGCGTCGTGGCTGAGGAAGAACCAGTTGCCGCCCCAGGCAATGTCACCGGTCACCGGTCCATGGCCTTTCACACTTCACCGCCACATCCTTGTGCGTCCGGTAGCTCGGGACGTTTTCGATGGTTGCGGCTGCGGCGTTATGGAGATCGACATCCACGGTCCCCACCGGCGTCTCGAAGCGGTGGCGGCCAATCGCCAGCCGTCCGAGGTGGTGAAGGCTCACGGCGGCGCCGATGGCGCCGTGACCACACATGCCGAGGAAGCCTTCATTGTTGAAGAAGATGAGGCCCGCGGCATTGGCGGGATCGACGGGCTGGCAGAGCAGCGCTCCCACCAGTGCGGCGTGGCCGCGCGGTTCCAGAATGGTGGCGCGGCGCACAGCATCGAAGTCTGCTGCAAAATTATCGCGCCGTTCGGCCATGGTGCCCGACCCCAGATCGGGGCCGCCAGCGGTCACCAACCGCGTCGGCTCGCCTTCGGTGTGGCTGTCGATCACCCGCATGTCAGGGCGCCTGCCAGTTGGCGTACCATGTTTTGAAGAGCTTGAGCTGGGCTTCGGCATAGTGGCGCTGGCTATCGCTCAAGGTATCGGTTGCGTTGAAGTGCAGGGCGTATTCGGGGCTGCCCTCCAGCACCATGAGATGCTTGTAGTAGAGAACGAGATCGGCGCCCTCGTCGAAGGAAGAGAGAACGGCAAGCGCCTGATCGAGTTCCTGCGCTTTGCGCCGGGCTTGCGGATCACCGGTTGCCGCTTTCTCGCTGAGCGCCACAAGATGCAGCACTTCCTTCGGCAGCACATTGCCGATGCCGGTGATGGCGCCGGAAGCACCGCAGTTCACGAAACCATGGACCACCTGGGTGTCAACGCCGACCATGAGGGTCAACGCGGAATCGCGGCTGGTGATATGTTCGGCCGCATAACGCAGGGCGGCCGCGCCGCCGAATTCCTTGAAGCCCACGAGATGCGGGTAGCGGGCGCGGAGTTCGAAGAACAGGTCGGCCTTGGTCTCATAGCCATAATAGGGGCTGTTGTAGATGACGGACGGCAAATCAACGGCAGCTTCCAGCACGGCGGCGAAATGGCGCGCTGGGCGGCAACCGAAGAGCCGCGCGACAGCACCCGCGGAATGACCATCAGCCCCCTGGCTCCCACCTTCTTGGCGTGGGCGGCGTGGGCGGCGGCAAGCCTGGTGTTCTGGGCGCCGGTGCCGACGATCACCGGAATGCCGGCCTTCACCAGATGCGCGACACCATCCATGCGCTCGGCATCGGTCAGCAGCGGCCAGTCACCCATCGAGCCGCAATAGACGACCGCCGACATGCCGGCGGCAATCAATTCCCTGCCCTTCTTCACCAATGCCGCGAAATCGGGCCGGCGATCAACCGTGCAGGGGGTCATGAGGGCCGGAATACAGCCCGAGAAGACATTGGTCATGGCGAGGTTCTCCGTTCACATATCGCCTAGCGCGGCGGCGGCCTTCCGTCTTGGCGATAGCGCTGGCACCAACTGAGTTTTCGGCACAAAATGCGGAAATGGAAGACACCCTCGCCCGCGCCACCCTCCGGCTGTTCGACGCCGTCCCCGATATCGTGTATTTCGTCAAGGACGCGGCGGGCCGCTACACGGCGGTGAACGACACACTGGTCTTGCGGCTTGGCAAGGCCTCCAAGGCCGACGTCTTGGGCAAGTCGGCGGCGCAACTCTTCCCGGAAACACTGGCTCGCCGGATCGCCGCGCAAGATGAGGCAGTGATCAAACGGGGCCAATTAATTGCTGGTGAACTCGAACTCCACATCTATCCCGATGGTCACCAGGGCTGGTGCCTGACGTGGAAGGCGCCCGCTGCGCGATGGGCATGGCCGCAAGTCTGGCCTCACCGGCATTTCGCGCGATGTCCAGCCGCTGCACAATCCGCACATGGCGCTGGGGGCAGTTGCCGCCGCCGTCGATTATGTGTGGGCAAATCTCGATCAGCCTTTGAAGCTCGCCGACGTGGCGGCAAAGGCCGGGCTTTCGGTGTGGCAGTTCGATCAACGGATCCGTGCCCTGTTCGGGGTTTCGGCCGGCCAGTTCATCACCCGCAGCCGCATTGAGCGGGCCTGTGAATTGCTGCGCTCTGGCAACGAAGCGATTGCGCAAGTGGCGCAGGCCTGCAGTTATGGCGACCAGGCGGCCTTCACGCGCCAGTTCCGGCAGTCGGTCGGACTGACGCCGCGCGCCTACCGCCAGACCATGAAGCTGTGGTAGAGGCAGCGGCAGCAAGGAGAATGGACATGGCCAAAGGCTACTGGATCGCCCACGTCACCGTTACCAACCCCGATCAATACAAGCTCTATGCCGGATCGACGGCGCCTGCCTTTCAGAAGTATGGCGGCAACATTCTGGCGCGCGGCGGGGCCTTCCAGCAGATGGAAGGCAAGGGCCACGCGCGCAATGTGGTGATCGAATTTCCCAGCTTGCAGGCGGCCATCGATTGCTACAATTCAGCAGAATACCAATCGGCCAAGGCCAAGCGCGAGGGTGCGGGAGTAGCCGAGATCGTTCTCGTCGAAGGGGTGTAGAACGGAAAAAGTCCAGACTCACCCACACTCTCTGCCGTCATCCCGGCGGAAGCCGGGACCTAGGTTTTCAAACTTCGTGTTCTGGTAATCTTTGCGCGGCAAGTCTGGGTCCCGGCTTTCGCCGGGATGACGGTTGTTGGGATGTTCCGTCAAACATCTTTTCGCTTCGGGGTGCGCCGCCCTGCTGCGACTTACTTCCCTTCGTGCAGTTCCTTCAGCTTGTTGATTCCCAGCACGTCGAGCGCCAGCTTTTCGTAGAAGGTCTCGCTGGTGCCGCGCCGCATCTTGTGCAGGAAGTATTTCTCGAAGGCGATCTTGGCACCGTGCACCCATTTGCCGGACGACGACCAGTTGACATTGCGCGGCGGTATTTGCGGCTGGGCCACGAAGGCAACGCCCGAGTCGCCGAAGTCGGCAAGGCACACGGCGTTCCACGTCGCCTGCTGCTTCGGCTCCTGGCCACGCAGCAGGGCGCCGATGTTCCGGGCGGACGCCGTCACCATGGATTCGATCATGAATCCGGTTTTCGGCACGCCGCAGGGAACAGGTGTCGGCCCGGTCGGCGGAATGGCCACGCATACGCCCACCGCGAAGATGTTGCGGTATTTCGGATTGCGCTGATGCTTGTCGACGAGGGTGAAGCCGCGCGGGTTGGAGAGCCCCTCGATACCACGAACCGCGGCGATGCCGCGGAAGGCGGGGAGCATCATCGAGAATCCGAAGGGCAGTTCCTTCGTTGACTTGACACTGCCGTCGTCGGCGATTTCCTCGACGGTCATCTTGCCGGCCTCGACCTTCTTCACCTTGGTGCTGGTCAGCCACTTGATGTGGTGATTGCGCATCTCGCTTTCGAGCAGGCCCTTGGTGTCGCCAACACCATCGAGGCCGAGATGGCCGATATAGGGTTCAGCGGTGACGAAGGTCATCGGTACCTTGTCGCGGATGCGGCGGCGGCGCAGTTCGGTTTCGAGGATGAACAGGAACTCGTAGGCCGGGCCGAAGCAAGACGCACCCTGCACGGCACCGACCACGATGGGGCCGGGGTTCTTGCAGAACTCTTCAAAGGCCACGGCGGCCTTTTCGGCATGGGAAACATGGCAGACCGACTGGGTGAAACCTTCGGGTCCCAAGCCCTCGATCTCATCGAAGGCAAGTTCCGGCCCGGTGGCGATCACCAGGTAATCGTAGGTCACCGACGAACCATCGGCGAGGTCGATGCGGTTGGCTTCGGGGTCAAGCTTGGTGGCGGCCACCGGCTTGAAGGCGATGCTTTTCTTGGCGAGGACCGGGGCCAGATCGACTTCAATGTCGGCGGGCTTGCGCCAGTTCACCGCCACCCACGGGTTCGACGGCACGAAGTGGTATTTCGGATCCCTGGTGATGACGGTCAGCGTGTCTTCGGAGCGCAGCTGATCCTTCAGTTCGTAGGCCATGATCGAGCCGCCGAGACCGGCGCCAAGAACGACAACGTGAGCCATAACTCATTCTCCCAATTGATTTGTCTGGTCAGGCACGGCAACGGGCATCTCACTGCGCGGGAGCGGCATTGTCATTGATGTCCGTCAAAGGGGGTTCATCAACTTCCGGAGGGCGATAGCGGAGCGCCATGTAGATCGCCGGAATCACCAGTACGGTGAGGGCCGTCGAAGAGGCCAGGCCGAACAGCAGCGAGATGGCAAGGCCCTGGAAGATCGGGTCGGCGAGGATCACCACGGCGCCGATCATCGCGGCGATTGCCGTCAACACGATGGGCTTGAAGCGGATGGCGCCGGCTTCGAGCAGCACCGACCGGAGGTCTCTGCCGGCCTTGTGGGAACTCTTCACGAAGTCGACGAGCAGGATCGAATTGCGGACGATGATGCCGGCGAGGGCGATGAAGCCGATCATCGAGGTCGCCGTGAATGCGGCGCCGAACAGCCAATGGCCGAACATGATGCCGATGAAGGTGAGCGGTATGGGTGTCAGAATGACCAACGGCAGCTTGAAGGAGCCGAACTGCGCCACTACGAGGATGTAGATGCCGAGCAAGGCCACCAGGAAGGCGGCTCCCATGTCGCGGAAGGTCACCCAGGTAACTTCCCATTCGCCATCCCACAGGAGAACCGGTTTTCTTTCATCGAGCGGCTGGCCATGGAGGGCGATTTCGGGGCGGGGCACATTGCCCCAGTCGATGGCATCGAGCGCCTTGCCCGCTTCGATCATGCCATAAACCGGCGCTTCATAGGCGCCGGCCAGTTCGGCCATCACCATTTCGGCGGGCCTGCCGTTGTGCCGGAAGACCGGGAAGGACGAGAGCTCGCTCTTGACGCTGACAACGTCGCCGAGTTCGACCACGCCGCGCCCGCCGGGGAGAGCATTGGCCGGAACAGGAGTTGACAGAGCCCGCTCGCCGATAACCCGCTCGGACTTGGGCAGGCCCAGCACAATGGGAATGGGCGGGCGTCCGCCGCCGCGGTGCGAATAGCCGATGGTGTTCTGGCTCAAAAGGCCGTGCAGCGTGTCGTAGACATCGGCCTCCTCGACCTTCTGGTATTCGAGATTGTCCTGGTCGATTGCCAGCCGCAGGCGCGGTGTCTGGGCGCCAAAGCTGTCGTCGATGTCGACGATGAACGGCACCTTGCCGAAAGCCTCGCGGACCTTCTCCGCGACGGCGCGGCGGGTCTCGGCGTCGGGCCCATAGATTTCGGCGAGCAGTGTCGCAAGCACCGGCGGACCCGGTGGCGGCTCCACCACCTTGACGACGCCGCCCTCTGGCAGGGCAAGCGCCTTCAGCTTGTCACGCAGTTCGAGCGCCACCTGGTGGCTGGTGCGGTCACGTTCGGCTTTTTCCGAGAGGGTGATCTGCACGTCGCCCAGTTCCGGCGACTGGCGCACGTAATAGTGGCGTACCAGGCCATTGAAGTTGAACGGTGCGGCGGTTCCGGCATAGGTCTGGATGGCGTGCACCTCAGGGATTTCGTAGGCGATGCGCGCGGCCTGCTGCAGCACCCGTTCGGTGGCCTCGACCGAGGAGCCCTCGGGAAGATCGACCACCACCTGCAGCTCCGACTTGTTGTCGAAGGGCAGAAGCTTGACTGTCACGTCCGGGTGTAGAACGGCACCAGCGAGGCGATGGTCACGATGCCGACGAGCAACAGAAAAACCCATGAGCGGGCCCGGCTTTGCAGAATCGGCCTGGCGAAGAGAAGATAGATCCTGCCGAACAACCCGCCATGGCCAGCGCCGTGATGGGCGCTGGCTCCGTGACCGCCGCCGCCACCAAACTTGATCATCAGCCACGGCGTCACAATCACCGCGACGAAGAACGAGAAGATCATTGCCGCCGAAGCATTGGCGGGAATGGGGCTCATGTACGGCCCCATCAGTCCGGAGACGAAGAGCATGGGCAGAAGGGCGGCAACCACGGTCAGTGTCGCAACGATCGTCGGGTTTCCTACTTCGGCCACCGCGTCGATCGCGGCTTTGACGCGTGGCCGGCCGTCGTCCATTGCCCAATGGCGGGCAATATTCTCGATCACCACGATGGCGTCGTCGACCAGAATGCCGATGGAAAAAATGAGCGCGAACAGGCTGACGCGGTTGAGCGTGTAACCCATAAGCCGGGCGGCGAAGAGAGTGAGCAGGATGGTCGTTGGAATGACGATGGCCACGACAAGCGCCTCGCGCCAGCCGATGGCGAGCGCCACCAGGATGACGATGGAGATGGTCGCCAGGCCCAGATGGAACAGAAGTTCGTTGGCTTTCTCGTTGGCGGTCTCGCCATAGTTGCGAGTGACTTCGACCACGATATCTTCTGGCACCAGATGACCCTTGAGCTCTTCCAGCCGGCTGATGATGTGTTCGGCGATCACCACGGCATTGGTGCCGGGCCGCTTGGCGAGCGCCAGCGATGCGGCGGGAACCGGCACGGCTTTGCCGCCGACGTGTAGCACATTGCTGGTGCGGGTTTCGGCATTGCCAGTAGCGAGCAGCACCTGGGCCACGTCGCGCACGTAGACCGGCCGGCCATCGCGCGCGGCAATCAGGATGTTGCCGATTTCGGTGGGGGATTGCAGGGTTTGCCCGGCCATTACTGAAATCTGCTGGCCGGCTTCGCGGACATCGCCCGCCTTGAACGAGCGGTTGGCTCCCGCCACCTTTGCCGTCAATTGCTGAAGGGTAATGCCATAAAGCGACAGGCGCTCGGGGTCTGGCTCGATGCGGATTTCCTCGGGCTGAATTCCAGCAATGTACGTGAGGCCGATATCGTCGAGCTTGGAAAGCTCGACCTGCAGTTCGTGCGCAACGCGGCTCACGCCGTTGGCGGTCCAACGGCTGGCGGCTTCGGCCTTCGGCGAAAGCGTCAGCACGACAATCGCCACGTCGTCGATGCCGCGCCCGACAATCAGCGGTTCCGGAATGCCGACCGGGATGCGCTGCATGTTGGCGCGGATCTTTTCATGGACACGCAGGATCGCCGCATCGGAACTGGTGCCGACCAGGAAACGGGCAGTCACCATGGTGCGGTCGTCTGCCGTCTGCGAATAGACGTGCTCGACGCCATCAATGCTCTTGATGATGGTTTCAAGCGGCTCGGTGACGAGTTTTACGGCATCTTCGGCGCGGAGGCCATCGGCGCGCACATGCACGTCGACCATTGGCACCGAAATCTGCGGTTCCTCTTCGCGCGGCAGGGTGATGAGTGCCACCAGCCCCACCATGAACGAGGCGAGCAGAAACAGCGGGGTCAGCGGCGAAACGATGAAGGCGCGGGTCAAACCGCCGGCTACCCCGAGCTTCATGGCAGAACCACCGTGTCGCCGTCATTCAACCCCGAAAGAATTTCGACGAGTGGCCCCTGCCCGATGTCGAAGGTCTCGCCGATGATGACCGCCACATCAATGGCTGCCCCGGCGTTCTGGATCTTCACATAGTCGACACCATAGCGATTGGTGACGGCAGCGGGCGGAACGCCAATCGCCCTGCGGCGGTCGACGGGAATCCACACCAGGGTGCGCTCGCCGACGAAAAAGTCGCCAAGGCCATCGACCTCGACATCGGCAAGTACCCGGCCGCCTTCTATTTCAGGATAGGCCTTAACGAGCCTTCCTTGCCGCGTGGACTGGGAAGATGCGTGGGGTCCGCCAGGGCCACGCTGCCCGACCAGGACCACATCGCCTTCGCGAATCGCCGCCGCATGGCGTTCGGGTAGCGACAGGCGCAAGAAATAACCGCCGCCGGCAATGCGGGCTACGGTCTCGCCCGGCATGATGACCGAGCCCCTTGTCACCGGGACCGAAAGTACGCGCCCCGGTGCCGGTGCCACCACCTGGCCTTCGGCGCCCTGCTGGACGAGCACGGCACGTTCGGCTTCGGCGGCAGTCTTCCGACTGGTGAGAACATCCACCTGGGTTTGCAAAGCATCGACCCGGCTTTTGGTGACGACACCCGTCTCGAGAAGCTTTTTGGCGCGCGCCAGTTCGGTGACAGCGTTCTGCAGTTCGGCATCGAGTGCCTGCAATCGGGCGTCAATGGCGTCGAGTTGAAGGGCAAGCTTGTCGTCGACGATCATTGCCACGATGTCACCGGACTTGACGGCGCTTCCTTCTTCGATGGCGAGGGACACGACGGTGCCGCCAATGCGGGCCCGGGCCAGCACGACGTCGCGGGCCTCAACCCGCCCGAATACAGCCTTCAGTTCAACGTGCTCGGCGGCCTTCACCGCGAACTCACCCGCTGCAGCGGGCAGGGCCAAAACAAGCCAGAGCAAAAGCCCGGCGCGCAACTGCACCATTGCTGCCCCCTTACTTGAAGGCGTTGCCGGCCTTGCAGCCCGCCGCTTTGAAGATCAATGCGGCGGGACAGAAGCCGGTGATCGAGGCTTGCAGCATGTTAAGCCCGGCAAAGCCCGTGAGCAACAGCCAATAGGGCGAATGCAGGTAGGCCAAGCTCAGCGAAAGCAGAACGACAAATCCGGCAAATGCCAGGACGGCGCGGTCGATGTTCATGATTCAATCCTCGAATGTCTGTATATCAGAGGATACTTATATTAGTGCTATCTAATTTACAAGAGCAAAAGGTATTGCCGATTGCCGCACCCGGCGCAAAAACGAAAATGCGCTAGATGCTGGCAACCCGCATTTCGGCCATGCCGGCGGCGAATACCTCGCGGTCAAGGTGGTGCAGGGCGTCTTCGATGCCGCCGCGTACAATCATGTCGTTGTCGACGGGAATGGTTTCGATATCGACGCCACGGCGCAACTCGTCGACCAGGCCTTCGGCAAAGGCGCGGCGCAAGGCCGGTTCGATCATGGCGATGGCCCGGGTTCCGGGCCCGGCGAGCAGCACATGCTCGAGGCTGATCACCGAGACCATGCGGGCAATGCCGAAGCCCAGCGCTTCACCAGCCAAAGCAAATGCCCGCAGCGCCCGAGGATCGTCCTGCCTCGCCCGATCCTCGAGTGCGATCATCGCCTGTTCTGGCACGCGAGTGTTCAACGGCGGCGCGGTGTTGTCCGCACCCGTGGCGGTACGGACGATGGCATAGTCGGCGGCGAAGGCCTCAATACAACCCTTGCGGCCACAGCGGCAGAGCGGGCCATCGGGCAGATGGTTCATGTGGCCAAACTCGGACGCGGCACCGGTGGCGCCATGGTAAACCTGGCCGTTGATGATCAGCCCCATGCCCACCCCATAGCCGATGAACACAATGGCCGAGGTGCCGGCGAAACGCCCGGGGTCGCTGCCGATCAGGGCTTCGGCCATGAGATTGGCATCGTTGGCGATGGCGCAGGCAATGCCAAGCTTGGCGGTGATCGGCCCACACACCGGAATATGTCTGGCCGAGAAGGCCGGGCTCCAGACAATGGTGCCTTCCTGGGAGTTGGCGACGCCCTGTACGGCCACCGAAATTCGCGCCACCGATGACTTCTTCACCTTGTGCGCGGCGAGGAAAGCGGCAATTTCTTTGGCGACCAATGGACCAAAGTCATCAGCGGAAAAGTCATAGGTCTCGATGCGCAACACTTCGCGGGCGGCAATGGCGCCACTGAAATCGGCGAGCACCAATTCGATGCCGTCAATCGACAGTTTGACCACCACAATGTTGGCGGCGGCGGGATTGATTTCGAGCTGCACCAGCGGGCGGCCGCGGCGCTGGCGCAGGCCAATGACCGTGGCCTCTTCTTTTTCCTTGATCAGGCCTTCGGCTATCAGCTGGCCAGTGATTGAGGTGATGGAGGCCGGCGACAGGCCGGTCAGCCGGCCGAGCTCAATTCGCGCCACGGAACCGTGCTGGCGCAGGGCATCGAGAACCAGTGTCCGGTTCTGGCGCCTCACGAGGTCGCTGTCGGCCTTTTCCCGCATACTTCCCAAACCGTTGTGCTGCAATGCACAATCAAATTTTTTGAAAACGGATGTTGACTCGAATGCGAAGTTGATGCAACATTTTTTTGGACGCCGAAATAAAAGAATTCAATCTCGTCCATGGCCCAGGAACTCGAGTAGCCCGGCTTCACCGCCGGAACAGGGAGGCGTCCCTCGGGTTTGACAGGCTTTGAGGAGGACCTACCGAATGAAGCGTACAATTCTGACCGCAATGGCCGGCGCCCTGCTGCTGGGCATGTCCAGCGTTGCAGCAACCGCCGCTGGCAAGACCATCGCCGTATCTTGGAAGACCTTCCAGGAAGAGCGCTGGAAGACCGACGAAGCCGCCATCAAGGCCGCCGTTGAAGCCGCCGGCAACACCTACATTTCGACCGACGCGCAAGGCTCGGCGCAAAAGCAGGCCGCCGACATCGAAGGCCTGATCTCGCAGAAGCCCGACGTTGTTCTGGTTGTGGCCTTCGACTCGGATGCGATCCTGCCGTCGATCAAGGCTCTGAGCGACGCCGGCATCAAGTCGATCGCCTATGACGTGCAGTTCGAAGACCCGAACGCGCTGTACATCACGTTCGACAACGTCGGCGTCGGCCGGATCATTGCCCAGGAAGTCCAGAAGGTGAAGCCCGAGGGCAACTACGCCTTCATCAAGGGCGACAAGGGCGATCCGAATGCCACCTTCCTGTTCCAGGGCATGATGGAAGTGCTCAAGGAAGGCCTCGACTCCGGCAAGATCAAGAATGTCTGCGAAACCTTCACCGACGGCTGGAAGCCGGACAATGCCCAGAAGAACATGGAGCAGTGCCTGACTTCGACCGGCAACAAGGTTGACGCGGTTCTCTCCGAAAACGACGGTATGGCCTCGGGCGTTGTGGCGGCCTTGACCGCGCAGGGCATGGCCGGCATTCCGGTCGGCGGCCAGGACGGCGATCTCGCGGCCATCAACCGCGTGGCGCTCGGCACCCAGACGGTGTCGGTGTGGAAGAACGCCAAGGACCTCGGCAAGGTGGCAGCGGAAGCCGCCAACGCGCTGGCCGATGGCGCTGACGTTATGACGATCGCCGGTGTCGCGAAGTTCGCGGGCGGCAAGAAGGGCGTTGAGATGAATTCCATCCTCCTCGCTCCGACGCCGATCACCAAGGCCAACATCAATGTTGCCATTGATGCCGGCCACATCACCAAGGATCAGGCCTGCGCGGGCGTTGCCGCCGGAATGGTTCCCGGTTGCTAATTCAAGGCAACTGATGAAACAATGGGCCGCGCCGCTCGCTAGAGTGGTGCGGCCTTTTCTTTAGATAGAAGACGGATTCTGCGGAGACGACGATGTCCAATGCGCCCTCAACCAGCCAAGGCCCCGCCCTGCAACAGGAAGGGCCGGTGACCCGGTTCTTCCGCGCCACGGAAATCGATGCGCGCATGCTGGGGATGCTGGCGGCGCTGGTGCTGATCTGGTGCGTCTTCGATATCGCAAGCGGCATCCTGCGCGGAAATTTCGGCGGCTTGCTGGGTGGGTCGTTCCTCACGCCGCGCAACTTGTGGACGCTGCTGGTCCAGACCTCGTCCATCGCCATCATGTCGACGGGCATGGTGTTGCTCATCGTCATGCGGCAGCTGGATCTGTCGGTTGGATCGATGCTGAGCCTGGTGGCGGTTTCGGGCGCGGTTCTGCAAGTTTTCAAGCTCGTGCCGGTGCTCGGCGTCGGCCACCCGGCCATCTGGATCATCGCCGTCGTGGCCTGCCTGGTGCTCGGCACAATCATTGGCGCCTTCAACGGCCTAATCACAGCTTACGCGAAAATACCGGCGTTTATCGTGACCCTCGGCGGCCTCCTCGCCTACAGTGGCCTCGCCTTCTATCTGGCCAAGGGCGAAACCGTGGCGCCCATGGACAAGACCTACGAGATCTTCGGCGGCGGCATTCCGATCAGCTGGCTTGGGCCGTTCTGGAGCTGGCTGCTGGCCATTGTGGTGTGCGCGGCGATTGTGTTCGCCATCGCCAACGGCCGCCGCCAGCGCCTGCGCTTCAAGTTTCCACTGCGGCCGATGTGGGCCGAGGTGTTTCTCGCCGTGATGGGCAGTGCCGCGGTGCTGGGCACGACGCAGGTGATGAACTCCTATCCGTGGCCGTTCAAGTTGATCGAGAACTATGCCAAGGCCAACAATGTCGTCATTCCTCCAGGCATTGAGGACAAGGATGGAACTGCGGTGTGCATGGCTGGCGACCAGGTGGTGCGCTGCGCCGAAGGGCTTATCTACTACACCGGGTATTCGGTGCCGGTGCTGATCGCCATCGTGGTCGGGCTGCTCATGACCTTCCTGGCGACGCGCACCAAGTTCGGGCGCTATGTCTACGCCATCGGCGGCAACCCCGAAGCCGCCGAACTGGCGGGCATCAACACCAAGCTGATGATCGTCAAGGTTTTCGCGCTGATGGGAACGCTGGTCGGTGTTTCGTCGATCATTTCATCGGCGCGCCTCAATGCCGCCACCAATGCGCTGGGCGGCTTGAACGAGCTCTATGTCATCGCCGCGACGGTGATCGGTGGTACGTCGCTGGCCGGTGGCGTGGGCACGATCTATGGCGCCATGCTGGGCGCATTGATGATGCAGTCGATTATCTCAGGCATGTCATTGCTGAACCTGCCTGCGGCATTCCAGAACATTGTGGTCGGCGTGGTTCTGGTCCTCGCCGTCTGGCTCGACCAACTCTATTCGCGCCGCGTGAAGTGAGGGGAACTCAAATGGCCAAGGCATCGGCGAAAAAGGCAGCTGCGAAAAAGACAGCGAAAGCTGCCAAAACCCACGGAATCCCCACTGGCGGTGAAAAGCCGCGAGCCCGTTTCACCGGCCCAGCAGCGCGGCATGCCACTGATCGAGATGCGCGACATCTCCATCGCCTTCGGCGGCATCAAGGCGGTGGATCATGCCTCGGTCGATTTGTACCCCGGCGAGGTGGTGGGCCTTCTCGGCCACAATGGTGCTGGCAAGTCCACCCTCATCAAGGTGCTGTCCGGCGCCTACAAGCGCGACAATGGCCAGATATTCATCGAGGGCAAGGAAATCACCATCAACAATCCGCGCGATGCCAAGGCGCAAGGGATCGAAACGATCTACCAGACGCTGGCACTCGCTGACAATGTCGATGCCGCCGCCAATCTCTATCTTGGCCGCGAACTGAAGACCACCTTCGGAACGCTTGACGACGTGGCCATGGAAGCCCAGTGCCGGAAGGTCATGCACCGCCTCAACCCCAACTTCCGCCGGTTCAAGGAACCGGTGTCGAAACTGTCGGGCGGCCAGCGCCAGTCGGTGGCTATTGCCCGGGCCATCCATTTCAACGCCCGCATCCTGATCATGGACGAGCCGACTGCAGCACTTGGGCCCCAGGAGACCGCGCAGGTCGGCGAACTCATCAAGCAGCTCAAGGCCGAAGGCATCGGCATCTTCCTCATCAGCCACGACCTGCATGATGTCTTCGATCTCGCCGACCGGCTTTGCGTGATGAAAAACGGCAAGGTGGTCGGCACCGCCAAGACAAGTGACGTCACCCACGATGAAGTTCTGGGCATGATCATTGCCGGCAAGTGCCCGCCGGGAGCGATCCCGGGGCCAGGGGCCATGAGGGAAGCGGCGTAGAGTAAGGACTTTAAACGCCCTCGCTCAATCTTTGCCCCTTGTGGGATGTCTGACGCACACATCCCATTGACTCGTCATTCCAAACGCGACCGGCATTTGCGAAGCAAATGTATAGGGAGCGATTTGGAAGCCCGCTTTCCGGCAACATGGCTAGCGCCCGCAGCGGGGTTCCGGATAAAGGGCTTACGTCCTGCTGCGCAGGACACGCCCTTTTCCGGAATGACGACGATTGGGGATTGTTTGAATCTGATAGCCTCGCAAGGGGGAGGGAGACAAGAATCGACTACGACGATCAAAATTCGACTGCATCGCCTATTTGTCGGGGCGTTCCTCGTCGTGCTGGATGATGCGCCAGGCGGCACCTTCCATGTCGTCGTACTGGCCGGAACGCAGCGACCAGATGAAGGCCACGAGGCCCACGCCGCCGAGGAACAACGCCACCGGAATGAGTATCAGCAAGCTGGTCATGCGGCCTTCCTTTGCGCTTCCGTGCGCGCAACGGCAACCGGCATTTCACCGCGGCCGAACGCCGGCGCTTTCAGCAATCCCAGCCGCAGGGCGTTGGCGATGACGATGATCGACGAGGTCGACATCGCCACGGCGGCAACCAGCGGCGAAGCAAGACCGGCCATGGCCACCGGCACCGCCAGCACATTGTAGCCGATGGCGAGCGCAAAGTTCTGCTTGGCCAGGCGTTGGGTGGCGAGCCCCACAGTGCGGGCGAAGGTGACGGCAGCCAGCGACTCGCCCATGAATACGGTTTCCGCCGCGGTGCGGCCGATGTCGGAGGCGCTCGACGGCGCCATGGACGTGAAGCCCGCCGCCAGGGCTGGGGCATCGTTGATGCCGTCGCCGACCATCAGAACCTTGCGGCCGGCGGAGGCGAGAGCTTCGACAAAGGCAAGCTTGGCCTGGGGCGTGGCGCCGGCCATCACCTTGTCGATGCCAATGGCGCGGGCCACCCGTTGGGCTGCCGCTTGGCGATCACCGGACACCATGTGAACATCGAGGCCCGCCGCCTTGAGCGCGGCAATCGTTGGCGCCGCATCGGCACGCAGGCCGTCTTCGAAGGCGAAGATGGTGGCCGGCTGCCCGCCGATGCGGAAAGCGAATTCGAGAAGCCCCTCGTCGCTGACAGCTTCGGCCACGCCGCACCAGGCACGGCTGCCGAGGCGCACCGGCTGGCCGTTCCATGTGGCCGAAAGGCCGGAGCCGGGATGTTCTTCGACGTCATCGAGTGCAGTGGGAACAGCACCCCGGCGCCTGGCTTCCTTCACCAGCGCCCGCGACAGGGGATGGAGGCTCGCTTGCGCCAGCCCGGCGGCAACCGCCAGCTTGCCGAGTTCGATGATCCGTGGGCTGACCAGTTCCGGCTCGCCGCGCGTCAAGGTTCCGGTCTTGTCGAAGATCACCGTGTCGATGCTCGCGAGCTTTTCCAGCGCCGCGCCATCCTTGATCATGATGCCGGACCGGAACAGCTTGCCGCTGGCCACCACCTGCACGGCGGGAACCGCCAGTCCCAACGCACAGGGGCAGGTGATGATCAGCACTGCCACCGCCGCCATCAGTGCTGCATGCCAGCCGAAACCGAGGAATAGCCAGCCAGTCAAGGTCAGGGCTGCCAGAAGATGCACGGCGGGGGCATAGAAGCGGGCCAGCCGGTCGGCCAGGCGGATGAAGCGGGTCTGCCCCTGCTCGGCCGCCGCCATCAGGCGGATCAATCCGGCAAGGAAGGTATCGGTGCCGGCCGCCGTCACTTCGATCAGCAGTGGCCCGGTTAGGTTGATGACGCCGGAATGAACAACGTCGCCTGCTTTCACGGGCTCGGGGGCGCTCTCGCCGGTCATCAAGGCGCGGTCGAGATCGCTTGATCCGGAAACGATCTGGCCATCGGCGGCAATGCGCTCGCCCGCCGCCACCGCCAGCATCATGCCGGGGCGGATGTCCCGGGCGGCGATGTAGTGGCGGTTTCCGGCCTCATCGACGCGGGTGGCGCCCTCGGCATTGAGCGTCATCAGCTGGGCCACCGCCGAACGCGCCCGGGCGCGCATCATGTGGTCGAGGTAGCGGCCGGTGAGCAGAAAGAACAGCAGCGTTACCGAGGCATCGAAATAGGCGTGGGGTGAGCGGTTGATGGTTTCGAACAGCGACATGAATGAGGCCAGCAGCACGCCCAGCGAAATCGGCACGTCCATGTTGGTGCGGCCATGGCGGAGCGCGTTGACGGCGGAACGGAAGAACGGCCTTCCAGCATAGGCCACGGTGGGCAAGGCGATCATCGCCGACAGCCAGTGGAAGAGATCGCGGGTGGCATCGGTGGCACCCGACCAGACGGAGACCGACAGCAGCATGATGTTGCCAGCGGCGAAACCGGAAACCGCCAGCGCCCGCAACAGGGCCGCATCCTCCTTGCCATCATCGGCAAGGCTCGTCTCACGCGGATCAAAGGGGCGGGCCTGATAGCCAAGGCCCGCAAGGGCATCGACAAAGTGCTGCGGCACCGCCTCACCATCGCGCCAGGTGATGGCCACGCGGCGGCCCGTGAGGTTGACGCGCACCTGTGTCACGCCCGAAAGTTTGCCGATCTTGTTTTCAATGTCTGGCATGCAGGCGGCGCAGTCGGCCTGCGGCACGATGAACTCGATGCGCTTGAGCCCGGGCCCGGCATCGGCAATCCAGCGCGCCGCTTCTTCGCCCTCAAGGCGCACGGGGGCCACGGAAACAAGATCGATATCGCAGCAAGGAAGGGTCATGGGGAGAGAGTCCCCACACTGAAAGTGCCCTCATCCGCCCTTCGGGCACCTTCTCCCATCCTGCGGACGGGAGAAGGCGGAAAAAAGTCATGCGCCTTCTCCCGCGCCCTTGCGTGGGAGAAGGTGCCCGACAGGGCGGATGAGGGTTGGTTCAGCTTGCGCAAGCGCCTGCCCATCACTTCACCATGAACCGGTATGTTTCGACAAATTCCTGCCCCTGCGGGTTGCGGGCTGATATTTCGAGTTCCCACTGGCCCTTGGCAAGGGTTGCGGGTGCGGCGTAGGCGCCGCTGACCGACGGCTTGAAGGCCAATGCCACATCTTCTTTCGCGGTCACTGGGCGGCGCAAGGTGCCTTGCAGCGCCAGGCCAGGCAGCAGTGTACCGTCCCTGGTTTTCATGGTTACCGCCAACGTGCCGCCGTCATGGGCAAGCTCCGCCTGCCAGCCGAGCAGGGCCTGAGCGCGAAGGCGCTCTTCGCTGCGGTTGAAGTTCTGGCTGGCCACATAGCCATTGGCGACGATCAGGCCGGACCAGCTTGAATTGGCGAACCAGGCGAGGGTCAGATTGACACCGATGATGACGCCGAAAAACGCCACCATCACCGCCAGCATGTGGCGGCCGGTGAATTCGCGTTGCTGTGCCATGGCTTTGCTCATGTTCCGTCGTCAGTCTTCGGGTCCGTGGAATATCGCATGGTAGGTGGTGGTTTCGCGGGCATCGCCGGCGCCTGCTTCCTCCACCCTGAAGGTGAACGGGGTTGTCTCTTCGCTGATAACCTTGGGATCAAGGGTGGCGACGTAGACCTTGATGGCTCGCACCTTGTCGGGTTCCACCGCAACCTCCAGGCCGGTCACCGGCTTTCCTTCTTCCCCTACCATTTCCATGGTGGCGCCGGGCAAGTCTTCGATGGAAATGCGGAATGAGCGTGGCTCGGCTTTCATGTTGAGGATCTTCACCGTGTAGCCGTTGCGGATCGAACCATCGGACAGCGTTACGTAGAGCGGATTGCGGTCGGCGACGATGTTGACGCCCAACCGGTCGCGCAGGACGAGCGATACCAGCATGCCGATGCCAACCAGCGCCCATAGCGAAAAGTAGATGATGGTGCGCGGGCGGATGAGCGAGCGCACTGGCCACTTTGCATCCTTGTCGACTTTCTTGGCGGCAAGCAGGCTCACCGTCGAGTAGGAGATGAGGCCCCGGGGCAGGCCTACCTTGTCCATCACCTGATCACAGGCGTCGATACACAGGGCGCAATTGATGCATTCGAGCTGATTGCCGTCGCGGATGTCTATACCCATCGGGCAGACGGCGACGCAGGAATTGCAGTCGACGCAATCACCGACGGGCTCGCCCTTGGCCAGCATCTTCTTGCGGTGGAGCGATCGCGGTTCGCCGCGCCAGGCGTTGTAGGTGACGACGAGCGAATGCTCGTCAAGCATGGCGCCCTGGATGCGCGGCCACGGGCACATGTAGGTGCAGACCTGTTCGCGCATGAAGCCGGCGAAAGTGAAGGTGAGTGCCGCCAGAATGGCGATGGTCATGTAGGCCACTGGTTCGGCCTGGCCGGTCAGCAGTTGTTTCAACAGCGTCGGCGCATCGGCGAAATAGAACACCCAGGCGCCGCCGGTGGCGAGCGCGATCAGCGCCCAGATCGCCATCTTGGAGCTGCGCTTGCCGAGCTTTGCGATTGACCAGGGTGCTGCATCAAGTTTGATGCGGGCATTGCGGTCGCCTTCAACGAAACGTTCAACGGCAATGAACAGGTCGGTCCACACGGTCTGCCAGCAGGCGTAGCCGCACCAGGCCCTGCCGGTCAGCGAGGTGATGAAGAACAGGCCGATGCCGCCCATGATGAGCAGGCCCGCTATGTAGTAGAATTCCTGCGGCCAGATTTCGATGAAGAAGAAGTAGAAGCGGCGGCTGGCGAGATCGACGAGGATCGCCTGATCCGGTGCATGCTCGCCACGATCCCAGCGCAGCCAGGGTGCAATGTAGTAGATCGCCAGGAAAAGCGCGGTCAGCCGCCATTTGAGCGTGCGGAAAAACCCTTCGGCTGCCTTGGGGTGAATCTTGACCCTTGCGGCGTAAAGCGAACGGTTTTCAGCCTTGTTGACCGCTTCGGCATCGAGGCGGTCAACGTCAGGCGTGTCGACAGTATTGATAATCTGGACCATCGTTCCCCTTCAGGTCCTGAACTCACTATTGCGCAGCGGCCTGTTCGCCGCCACCCAGAGAGTGCACATATACCGCAAGCTGCTTGATGGTGGTTGCGTCAAGACGCCCACCCCAGGCCGGCATGACGCCATGCCGCGGTTTCGAGATCTGCGCCATGACAGCCTTGGCGCCGCCGCCATAGAGCCAGATCTTGTCGGTGAGGTTCGGCCCGCCAAGCTCCTTGTTGCCCTTGGCATCCTCGCCGTGACAGGCAGCGCATTGCTGCTCGGCGTAGACGGCCTTGCCGCGCTCGGCCGAAGAGGCGTCAACACCCTCGGTTGCCGACAACGACAGGACATAGTTCGCGGTATCGGCGATCTGCTCTGGCTTCAGGCCGCCGTCGCCGCCGAAGGGCGGCATTTCCGACAGGCGGGTATCGTCATTGCCGGCAAAGCGGATGCCGTTGACCAAGGTTGTATGAATCTGGTCGAGCGTGCCGCCCCAGATCCAGTCGTCGTCGTTGAGGTTGGGATAACCGGCACTGCCGGCAGCGCCCGCCCCATGGCACTGTACGCAATTCACCTTGAAGGCGGCGGCACCGCCGGCTCTTGCAAATTGCAGGAGGTCGGGATCCTTGGCGATGTCCTCGAGGCTCGCCGCGGAGATCTTGTCGAGCCACTGCTTCTGGCCTTCCTTGGCCACGGCGATTTCCGCCGCAACATCGGCGCGGCTCGAATAGCCCAGCAGGCCCTTGGTGTTGGACGAGATCAGCGGAATCGCCGGATAGGCAATCACGTAGCCCAGCGCCCAGACGACGGTCGCATAGAAGGTCCACAGCCACCAGCGCGGCAGCGGCGTGTTGAGCTCCTTGATGCCGTCCCACTCGTGGCCGGTCGTGTCGGTGCCGGTCACATGGTCCTTTTCGATATTACGTGCCATCTCAATCAATCCTCTTTGTCGCGGAGCGGGATACGGGCGGCGCGTTCGTATTGGGCCTTGGAGCCCGGACGGAACACGAAAGCCACGACACCCACGAAGAAGACGGTCATCAGGACCAGTCCCCACGAGTCGGCGAAGTGCCGGAGTGCGTCATAGGTTGTCATCGCATCACCTCAGATCGGCTTCGGCCTTGTAGGTCGAGAAATCGACCAGGGTGCCGAGCATCTGCAGGTAGGCGATGAGCGCGTCCATTTCGGTGATCCGGGCGGGATCGCCGTCGTAGTCGCGGGCCTGGGCCTTCTGGTAGCGCCCGCCGAATCCGCCATCGTCACCACCGGCCTGGGCCCTGACATCGGCCACAGCATTGGCGATATGGTCCTCCGTATACGGAACACCGGTGATCGACAGGGCCTGCAGGTGGCCCGCCATGTCTTCATAGGGCAGGTCCTTGGCCGCCAGGAAGGGGTAGCCTGGCATGACCGACTCCGGCACGACGCTACGCGGATCGATCAGGTGTTGGCGCTGCCATTCGTCGGAATAGCGGCCGCCGACCCGGGCCAAATCCGGCCCCGTGCGCTTCGAGCCCCACTGGAAGGGGTGGTCGTACATCGATTCCGCTGCAAGGCTGTAGTGGCCATAGCGTTCGACCTCGTCGCGGAACGGACGGATCATCTGGCTGTGGCAGGTATAGCAGCCTTCGCGGATGTAGATGTTGCGCCCTGCCAGTTCGAGAGGGGTGTAGGGCCGCATGCCCTCGACCTTCTCGATGGTGTTTTCCAGATAGAACAGGGGCACGATCTGGACGAGGCCGCCGATGGTGACCACGAGCAAGCTGAGGATCAGCAGCAGCGTGGCATTCTTCTCGATGTTTTCGTGCTTCATGACACGGAACTCCTCAGGCCGCCGCCGGGGCGCCGATCGGCGCTTCGGCGCGGGTGTCGCCACGCACCGTGCGGTACAGGTTGTAGACCATGATCAGGGCACCCACGAGGAACAGCAGCCCCCCGAAAGCGCGGATCACATAGTAGGGATGCATGGCGTCGACGGTCTCCGCGAAGGAGTAGACGAGGAAGCCCTGGTCATCGTACTCGCGCCACATCAGGCCCTGCATGATGCCGGACACCCACATGGCGGAGGCGTAGACGACGATTCCCAGTGTCGCCAGCCAGAAGTGCCAGCTGACGAGTTGCAGCGAATACAGTTCCTTGCGGTTCCACAGCTTGGGGAACAGGTAGTACATGCAGCCCATGGAGATCATGCCGACCCAACCCAAAGCACCGGAGTGCACGTGGCCGATGGTCCAATCCGTGTAGTGGGAAAGGGAATTGACGGCCTTGATCGACATCATCGGCCCTTCGAAGGTCGACATGCCGTAGAAGGCCACCGAGATCACCATCATGCGCAGGACGGGATCGGTGCGGAGCTTGTCCCAGGCGCCAGCGAGCGTCATCAGGCCGTTGATCATGCCGCCCCACGAGGGCATCCACAGCATGATCGAAAACACCATGCCGAGGGTTTGCGCCCAGTCGGGAAGTGCTGTGTAGTGGAGATGGTGCGGGCCTGCCCAGATATAGAGGAAGATCAGTGACCAGAAGTGGATGACCGACAGCCGGTAGGAGTAGACCGGGCGTTCGGCGCGCTTGGGCACGAAGTAATACATCATGCCGAGGAAGCCGGCCGTCAGGAAGAAGCCCACGGCGTTATGGCCGTACCACCACTGGGTCAACGCATCCTGTACCCCCGAAAACACCGAGTAGCTCTTGGAGCCCAGGAACGACACGGGGATCGACAGGTTGTTGACGATGTGCAGCATGGCAATCGTCACGATGAACGACAGATAGAACCAGTTGGCCACGTAGATGTGGGGTTCCTTGCGGATCACCAGGGTGCCGAAAAATACCAGGAGATAGGCCACCCAGACGACGGTGATCCACAGGTCGATGTACCATTCGGGCTCGGCATATTCGCGGCTCTGGGTTACACCGAGGAGATAGCCGGTCGCCGCCAGAACGATGAACAGCTGATAGCCCCAGAACACGAACCAGGCGAGATTGCCGAAGGCCAGACGCACCCGATTGGTGCGCTGGACGACATAAAAGCTGGTACACAGCAGAGCGTTGCCGCCGAAGGCAAAGACCACCGCCGAAGTGTGTAACGGCCGCAAGCGCCCGAAATTGAACCACTCAAGATCGGGGTTCCAGGCCGGAAAGGCCAGTTGCAGAGCCACCACGACGCCGATCAGGAATCCGACGACGCCCCAGAACACGGTGGCAATGGCACCGAAGCGCACGACGCCGTCGAGATAACCGGAGGTATCGGTGGGAATATCGGCAAAGCGGAAGGATTTCGCCTTGTAGATGATGGTGATGATCGCCGCAGCGGCGAAGATATACATGTGAACCGCGAACGCCAAATCCTGGGCTTTGGCGCCCATGGTAATGGCGAGTAGCGCCAACAGGCCAAACAGGCCCAATTGCGCAAGTTGGACGGGGACCCCCATCGTTGCCCTCATAAGAAAGTTTGTTGCAGTTGCGAAGTTGCCCTTCCTTGACTGCTCCGGGCCTTGATCCAAGTCAATGTTCACGGCATTCGACTTGCGGATAGTGTCGCATGCTGCGAAATCCCCTTGAAATCATTGAGCATGCTCACCAGGCTCAGGCCGAACTGTGCGATGCGCTGGAGCGTATCGCCGATGGCCTGCCCGACGAAATCGACAAAAGGATATGCGCCTGGGCGGCGGCACAACTCAAATTCGAAATACCGCTGCACCACCGCGATGAAGACGAAGCGCTGTTTCCGCAGCTGCGCCGCCGCGCCTGGCCATCGGATGGCATGGACGCCATCCTCGACCGGCTGTCACGCGAGCACGATTCCGATACCGATCTCGGCAGCGAGTTGGTGGAGTGGCTCGATTATCTGGCCGAAGGCAGGCGCCTCGCCAATCCCGACATGGTCGGCTACATGCTGCGCGGCTTCTTTGAAAGCTATCGCCGGCACCTGCACTGGGAAAACACCCTGGTGATGCCGGTCGCCCGCCGGCGGCTGAGTGGAGAGGATTTCGCTTTTATTGCCGAAGTGATGGAGCGGAACCGGGCGGAAGCGAGTTAATTGGTTTTCCGTCATTCCAGCCAAGCGCAGCGCGAGCTGAACCCCGCTGGGCCGTGCGGCACTATGTTCCATGCAGGACGAAAAGCAGCCCGCCGTCTACATCATGGCAAGCCGTTACCGCGGAACGCTGTATATCGGCGTCACCAGCGCACTCTACAACCGTGTTCTTCCCCACAAGACCGGTGATGTCTCGGGGTTCACCGCCAAATTTGGTGTGAAGACTCTCGTCTGGTACGCGCACTATCCCTCGATGGAGGAAGCCATCCGCCGCGAATCGCAGCTGAAAGCATGGAAGCGCGTTTGGAAGATCGAACTTATCGAAGCGATCAACCCGGATTGGCAAGATTTGCACGAGCACATCGTTCACCGGCCCGTTCCATAATCCACCACAGCCGCGCCACCCTTAAGCGCAGTGCGTTGCTTATGACACTCTAGCCTTCGTAACGCGCGAAGACTTCCGGCGCCTTGCCCTTGAACAACAGCAACACCTCATAGGGCTCGCCGGTTCCGGGTTCCCCCATTCCGGGCGACCCCATGGGCATGCCGGGAACCGTCAGGCCAATTGCGCCAGATGGAGGTGCTGCCAGGAAGCGAAGAATGTCGGCCGGCGGGACATGACCCGAGAACGCGTAGCCCCCCGCCAGCCCGACATGACAGCCGGCGATGTCTTCGCCTATTCCCAGCGCCTCCTGACGGGCCGCAAGATTATCGTCGTCGGACATGGAAACCGAAAACCCCTGGCTATTGAGGATAGCGACCCATTGCTCGCAACAGCCGCAACCGGGATTGCGGTAGGCTTCCATCTTCGTGGGAGGGGCAGCCTGTGCCCCGGTGGCGAAGGTCAATATCGAAGCGGCTGATAACAGAATGGTACGGCGGTTCATGGCTAACTCCTTCAGCGCATATTACAGCTTCGCCACGCGCAACCGCAAGGCATTGCTGATCACGCTGACGGAGGAGAGCGCCATGGCGGCGGCGGCGATCATTGGCGACAACAACAGTCCGAACGCCGGATAAAGCACACCAGCGGCAATGGGAACGCCCGCTGCATTGTAGATGAAGGCGAAGAACAGATTCTGGCGGATGTTGCCCATCACCGCCTGCGACAGGTTGATGGCCTTGACCAGCCCCATCAGATCGCCACGCAGCAGCGTCAGCCCGGCGCTTTCAATCGCCACGTCGGTACCGGTTCCCATTGCGATGCCGACGTCGGCGGCGGCCAAGGCTGGCGCATCGTTCACGCCATCACCCGCCATGGCGACCACGCGGCCCTCGCCCTTCAGTTTCGCCACGATTGCCGCCTTGCCATCGGGCAGCACGTCGGCCTCGACGTCGGCAATGCCGAGCTTTGCGGCAATGGCCCGCGCCGTCGTCTGATTATCGCCGGTCAGCATGATGACGCGGATACCCTTGGCCTTGAGCGCCGCCAGCGCCTCGGGCGTTGTCTTCTTGATCGGATCGGCAATCGCGAAGACGGCGGCGGGCTTGCCGTTGATGGCCAGGAAGATCGCCGTCGCGCCTTCGCCCCGGAGCCGTTCGGCGTCGGCCTCCATGGTTGCCACGCCGATATTCAGTTCACGGAGGAAACGGGCATTGCCGATGATGATGCGCTTCCTCTCCACCATGCCGATGGCGCCCTTGCCGGTTGGCGAGTCAAAGCCCATCACCTTGGCGAACGGCAGGTTCCTGGCCTTGGCGGCAGCGACGATGGCCGCCGCCAGCGGATGCTCGCTCGCCTGCTCGACGCTGGCGGCGAGGCGCAGCACTTCTTCCTCGCCGAAACCTTCGGCAGCGATGACTGCCGTCACCGCCGGTTTTCCCTCGGTGAGTGTTCCGGTCTTGTCGACCACCAGCGTGTTGACGGCCTCGGTGCGCTCGAGCGCAGCCGCGTCCTTGACGAGAACTCCGGCTTGCGCGCCACGTCCGACGCCGACCATGATCGACATGGGCGTCGCCAACCCCAGGGCGCAGGGACAGGCAATGATCAACACCGCCACCGCCGCCACGAGGCCATAGGCAAGCCGCGGCTCGGGGCCGAACAGCGCCCAGGCGATGAAGGCGATGACGGCAACAGCGATTACCAACGGCACGAACCATGACGACACCCGGTCGGCGAGGCGCTGGATCGGCGCGCGGCTGCGCTGGGCCTCGGCCACCATCTGCACGATGCGCGCCAGCATGGTATCGCGCCCCACTTTCTCGGCCTTCATCAGGAACGAGCCCGAGGCGTTGAGGGTTCCGGCAATCACCTTCGATCCTGGCTCCTTGGTGACCGGGAGCGATTCGCCGGTGACCAGCGATTCATCGATCGCTACGTGGCCCTCGGTCACAACACCGTCGACCGGCACCTTCTCACCGGGGCGCACGCGCAAGGCATTCGCCGACGGCAATCGATGTCGAGCGCCACATCTTCCTCATTGCCTCGTTGCATCGACGCGCCGTGCCGTCTTGGGCGCGAGGTCGAGGAGGGCGCGAATGGCGCCGGAGGTCTTGTCACGGGCCCGCAACTCCAGAACCTGGCCGAGCAGTACCAGTACGGTAATCACCGCGGCGGCCTCGAAATAGACGGCAACCGAGCCATCGTGCTCGCGGAAGGCCGGCGGGAACAGCGATGGTGCCAGTGTCGCCACGATGGAATAGGCCCAGGCGATGCCGGTGCCGACGGCGATCAGCGTGAACATGTTGAGATTGCGGGTGACGAGCGATTGCCAGCCCCTCACGAAAAACGGCCAGCCGGCCCACAGAACCACGGGCGTTGCCAGCACAAATTGAATCCAGTTTGACGTCTGCTGCAGCATGAAGCCGTGGAAGCCGAAGAGGTGCGATCCCATTTCCAACACGAAAACGGGCACGGTGATGGCAAGTCCGATCCAGAAGCGCCGGGTCATGTCGATCAGTTCGATGTTGGGTCCGGCATCTGCGCCGGCGAACTTGGGTTCGAGCGCCATGCCGCAGATCGGGCAGGAGCCGGGGCCAACCTGCTCGATTTCGGGGTGCATGGGGCAGGTGAAGATGGTGCCTTCGGGAACCGGCTCCGCCGCCTGCTTCGCCACTTCGGGATCGAGATAGCGGGCGGGATCGGCGGCGAACTTGGTCTTGCATCCGGTCGAACAGAAATAATAGGTCTTGCCGCCGTGCATATGGGTTGCCGCCGGATGGTGCGGGTCAACCTTCATCTGGCAGACGGGATCGATTTCGAAGCGAATAGGCAACTCGGTCATGGCTGCTAATATGGGCGTAGTCACCAGGAGTCACCAGATGCAAAGCACCGCAGCCACGGTTTCCGAGTATCTCAAGTCCCTGCCCGCGGACCGCCGCAAGGCCATTTCAGCGGTGCGCACGGTGATCAAGAACAGCTTGCCCCCGGGTTATGCGGAAGTGATTAGCTGGGGGATGATCACCTATGAGGTGCCGCTGAAAGTGGAGCCCGAAACCTATAACGGCAAGCCCCTGATGTTTGCGGCGCTCGCCAGCCAGAAGAATCACATGGCGATCTACTTGTGCTCGCTTTATTGCCTGCCCGGCGCGGAGGCAAACTTCCGCGCGGCGTGGAAGGCCACGGGCCGCAAGCTCGACATGGGCAAGAGCTGCCTGCGCTTCAAGAAGCTTGAAGACCTTGATCTTGAGTTGATCCGCAAAGCCGTGGCCGCGACCCCCGTCGCTGACTTTGTGAGGGCTGCGAAACGAGACTGATTGTTTGGTGGATTTGCCTTTGCCGCAAATCCCGTTATTCCCTCAGCCATGAAGCTTCTCGCCATAGACACCGCCATGGCCGCCTGTTCGGTTGCAGTGATCGACACGGACCGGGCGCTGCCGCTGGCCGCCAGGTACGAGTCCATGGAGCGGGGCCATGCCGAGGCCGTGGCGCCGATGGTGGAAACGGCCATGGCCGAGGCCGGGATGGGGTTCAAGACCCTGGACCGCATCGCTGTGACGACGGGCCCCGGCACCTTCACCGGGGTGCGGATCGGACTGTCGCTGGCCCGGGGCTTCGGCGTGGCGCTGAACGTGTCAGTCGTGGGCCTCGACACATTGACGGCCATTGCCCGGAACCTGCGCGAAGGTCCGCTGCTGGTGGCGGCCGACGCACGCAAAGGTGAAGTCTATGCGGCGCTGTTCGATACGGATTTGCAGTGCGTGCGAGAACCCGCCGTGATGGCGGTTGCCCGTGCCGCTGATGACCTGCCGCCCGGCACGACGGTGATCGGCACCGCGGCGGAACTGGTCATCGCCGCCAGCGGCCGTAGCGACCTGATCCGCGCTACGGCGGGCGATCTGCCTTTGGCCGCCAATTTCGCACAGTACGCCGCCCGGCTGCCGGAGCCCGCTGCACCGCCCTCGCCCCTTTATCTCCGCAGCCCTGACGCCAAACCGCAGGCGGGCCTGGTTCACCGCGTCACACATTTGTCGTTCACCGACACTGCAAGCGCCGAGGTGTTGTCGCTCATCCATGGCGAGTGTTTTGACAATCCGTGGCCACCTTCCGGAAATGGCAAAGCTCATGGCCATGCCGGGCAGCCTGACACTCACGGCGCTTGAAGGCGATGAGCCGGTGGCTTTTGTGCTGGCGCGCAAGGCGGCGGATGAGGCGGAGATCATCGTGATCGCCACCCGGCCCTTCGCCCAGCGCCGGGGCATTGCCAAAAAACTGCTGAATGAGGTGTCGTCGCAGCTCTCGAAACAAAACATTGCCGCGCTGTTTCTCGAAGTGGCGGCGGGTAACGCGGCGGCGCGCGGGCTCTACGAAACGTGCGGATTCAAGACCGTTGCCACACGCCCGAAATATTATGGCAATCGCGACGACGCGCTGGTGATGCGGAAGGCGCTGACGACATGAGCAGGCTCCGGCCGGCGCTGATTCTTGTGGCCTTCGCCGGCTTGACGCTGCCGCTGATGCCGGTGCAGCAGCTGTTCGTGTGGTTGTGGCCAAGGATGGCCCGGGTTTTTCCACATCACTACCACCGGCTGGTGGCGAGGCTTCTCGGGGTGCGCATCAAAGTCGTGGGCGAACCGCACACCGGCGGCCCGACGCTGATCGCCGCCAATCATGTGAGCTGGCTCGATATCGTGGTGTTGTCGGCGGTGGTGCCGCTGTCGTTCATCGCCAAACGCGAGGTCAATCGCTGGCCGTTCTTTGGCTCTCTGGCAAGGCTGCAGCGCACGGTGTTTGTTGACCGCGACCGGCGCCACGCCACCGGCAATGCCCGCGACGAAATGCAGGAGCGCTTCAAGGCTGGAGATACGCTGGTGCTGTTTGCGGAAGGCACATCGCATGATGGCTTCTCGGTGAAACCATTCAAGAGTGCGTTCTTCGGCGCCGCCGAATATGAAGGCGTCATCGTGCAGCCGGTGACGCTGGCCTATGGCGGCCAGCGCAACATGCCGATGACGCGGCGCCTGATGCCGCTTTATGCCTGGTATGGCGGCATGGATCTGCCGCCGCACCTGTGGGCGGCGCTCAAGACCGGACCCATCGAAGTGACGGTGATCTGCCATGAATCCGCTGTCGATTTCCGGCGAAATGAACAGAAAGGCGCTGGCCCGCCACGCCGAAACGCTGGTCCGCCAGGGGCTTGTCAGAGCGCTTCACCGGCGGGGCAATCTGGGCTAAACGCCGCCTATGAAGAAAGTCTTCGTCAAGACCTATGGCTGCCAGATGAATGTCTATGACAGCGAGCGCATGCGCGATGTGCTCGCACCCCTGGGTTATGCCGAGACGCCCCTCCCCGAAGACGCCGACCTGGTTATCCTCAACACCTGCCATATCCGCGAGAAGGCAGCCGAAAAAGTCTATTCCGAACTGGGCCTGATCCGCCGCATGAAGGAAGCGCGGGGCGGCAACATGATTGTCGCCGTCGCCGGTTGCGTGGCCCAGGCCGAGGGCGAGGAAATCGTGCGCCGGGTGCCGGCCGTCGACTTGGTGTTCGGGCCGCAGACCTATCACCGCCTGCCGCAGATCCTGGCGCGGGCCGAAGCCACCGGCAAGGCGGTGGTCGAAACCGAGTTTCCGGCCGAAGACAAGTTCGATGGCCTCGCCACTGCCAAGAGCCCGGTGCGCGGTGTTTCGGCCTTCCTGACGGTGCAGGAGGGTTGCGACAAGTTCTGCACCTTCTGTGTCGTTCCCTATACGCGGGGCGCGGAATTCTCGCGCCGCGCCGAGCAGGTTGCCGCCGAAGCCCAGAGGCTTGCCGGCGCAAGGGGTGCGCGAGGTGACGCTGCTGGGACAGAACGTCAATGCCTACCACGGCCATGACCCAGGGACTCGGCGGTCTTGTTGCCGAATTGTCAAAAATCGATGGTATCGACCGCATCCGCTACATGACCAGCCACCCCAGAGACATGGACGACGATCTGATCGCCGCCCACGCCACGAATGAAAAGCTCATGCCGTTCCTGCATCTCCCCGTACAGGCGGGGTCGGACCGCATTCTCAAGGCGATGAATCGCGGCCACACGGCGGAGCACTACATCCGGCTCATCGAGAAGGTGCGGAAGGCCCGCGCCGATATCGCCATTTCGGGCGACTTTATCGTCGGCTTTCCGGGCGAGACGGAAGAGGATTTCGCTGATACCCTCGGTCTGGTGAAAGAGGTAAATTTTGCCTCGGCCTTCAGCTTTAACTATTCGGCGCGGCCCGGAACGCCGGCTGCCGACATGAAATCCCAAGTGCCGCGGCCGGTGGCGCTGGAACGGTTGTACCGCTTGCAGGCCCTCATTCACGACCAGCAAACCGCCTTCAACCGCGCCTCGGTGGGCAAGACCCTGCCGGTGCTCATCGAGAAGAAGGGCCGCGATCCCGGCCAGATGGTGGGGAAATCGCCCTACCTTCAGGCTGTACATCTTAACGCCCCTGAAGCGGCGTTAGGGCGGATTTTACCGGTTATCATCGACGGGGTTGGAAGAAACACGCTTTCGGGTCATATTGAAGGCGCGGTCCATGATTCTGGAGAACAATCCCGTTGAATCCGCCTGTCACTGCTGCCTCGCACGGCCAGAACGCTGACACCCACGACTTGCTCACCCTCGCCTTCGACGACAATCGCCTGCTGTCCTTCGTGTGCGGCGGCCATGACGCGCATCTGGCGGTGATCGAGCGGCGGCTGTCGGTCGATATCACGCCGCGCGGCAATCGCCTTGCCATCAAGGGCGGGAAAGCCTGCCCGCGAGGCGGCCCGCGATGTGCTGCAGGCGCTTTACCTGCGGGCCAGCCGCGGCCTTGACATTGCCCGTGGCGACGTCGAAGGAGCGATCCGCATGCGCGAGGCCCAGGACGACGAACACTCGGAAAGCGCTGTCCGCACCCGGCGGAAGGTGGTGATGCCGCGCACGCCGACGCAGGGAAAATATGTCGAGGCGATCCGCAAGCATGAGCTGGTGTTCGGTGTTGGCCCGGCCGGCACCGGCAAGACCTATCTCGCCGTGGCGTGTGCCGCCGAAGCGCTGATGAACGGCGAGGTTGACCGCATTGTCCTGTCGCGCCCCGCCGTCGAAGCGGGCGAGCGCCTTGGCTTCCTGCCGGGCGACATGAAGGAGAAAGTCGATCCCTATCTGCGGCCGCTCTATGACGCGCTCTATGACATGATGCCGGCGAGCCTGGTCACCAAGGGCCTCGCCGAAAACCAGATCGAAATCGCGCCGCTTGCCTTCATGCGCGGGCGCACGCTGTCTTCGGCCTTTGTCATTCTCGACGAGGCCCAGAACACCACGCCGCAGCAGATGAAGATGTTCCTGACGCGGCTTGGCGAAGGCAGCCGCATGGTGGTGACCGGCGATCCCAGCCAGGTCGATCTGCCGAATGGCCAGACCTCCGGCCTCGCCGAGGCGGTTTCGATTCTCAAGGGGGTTTCCGGCATTGGCATCACCGAATTCCAGAATGCCGATATCGTGCGCCATGCGCTGGTCGGCCGCATCGTCGCGGCCTACGACAAGAAGGCGAAGACGCCGAAGAGATGACGCTGTCGATCGAGGTTGAAGACGCGGGCTGGGACGTGGTGCCGGACCTCGAGGCCGTGACGCGCGCCGCCGCTGCCGCCACGTTCGCCGCATCAGGCTTCGACGGCGAGGCCTGCGAAACCGCCATATTGTTCACCGGCGATGCAGAAATGGCTGAATTCAACGCAAAGTGGCGCGGCAAGCCACAAGCCACCAATGTGCTGTCGTTTCCGGCCCCCGCCGATCAGCCGGTGCCGGAAGGCGAAGCCCGGCCATTGGGCGATATCGTGCTGGCGCTTGGCGTGGTAACCAGGGAAGCGGAGGAACAGGCGAAACCGTTGAAGGATCACGTCAGCCACCTTATTATCCACGGCCTTCTCCACCTTCTGGGTCACAACCCACGAGGACGAGGCGGAAGCGGACGAGATGGAAGGTCTCGAACGCCAGATCATGAAAGGACTTGGGTTTACCGACCCCTATTATGAGCGACCCTGACAGTAGTCTCTCGGGACAATTACCCGACAATCGTTCTTCCTTCTGGAAGACGCTCAAGAACCGCATTTACGGCAAGGGCGAAAAGAACCTGCGCGAGAGCCTGGAAGGGGCGATCGAAGCCCACGCCACGCAGAATCCCGGCGAGGTGGTGCAGGAAGAAACCAAGTCGATGATGCTCAACATCATCGAATTCGCCAAGCTCAGAGTCGACGATGTGATGGTGCCGCGGGTCGACATCGTGGCGATCGACGAAGCCGCGGCAATGGCTGAAGTCTTGCAGAAATTCATCGACGCCAACCATTCGCGCATGCCGGTGTTCCGTGAGTCACTCGATGGCATCTCGGGGATGGTGCATGTGAAGGACTTCATGCGCTGGATGACGGCCAAAGGCGCGAAGAAGCGCAAGGCTGCCAAGGGCGAGAAGCAGGTGAGCCTCGGCGGCCTGTCGATCTCGGCCACGGAACTGGCGACTTCGATGAAGCAATCGGGCCTGCACCGTGAAGTCTTGTTCGTGCCGCCGTCGATGCCGGCGACCGACTTGCTGGTAAAGATGCAGGCCAGCCACATTCATCTCGCCATCGTCATCGACGAGTATGGCGGCACCGATGGCCTCATCTCGATCGAAGACCTGGTCGAGGTCATCGTCGGCGACATTGCCGACGAACACGACACCGACGAGGACTCGCTGTTCAAGGACATGGGCGACGGCACCTTCACCGCCGATGGCCGCCTCGACCTGTCGCGCCTCGAACTTCTGGTGAAAATCGATCTGTTTACGGATGAAGAGGAAGAAGCCGACACCCTCGCCGGCATCGTGTTCGAACTCGCTGGCCGGGTGCCGACACGCGGCGAAATCATCCGCCATGCCTCGGGGCTGGAGTTCGAAATCCTGGAGTCGGACCCAAGGCGGGTGAAGCGGGTGAAGATCAATACGAAGAACGTGGTGAAACCCGCGGACGAGTCCAGCGCGGCAGACGCATCGGGATAGACGTCATTTGTTGCTCAGCCGGCCATGAGCGGCGCAAGAACGGGGCGCGCCACGCGCGCCCCAGCACTTGCTGTTTACAGCTTACAACCTGAACATGGTCCAGAGTAGCCCCGGGTCGGCGCCCAGAGCCGGAATACCGAATTGCAGGAGGTTGGGTTTCAGGTCCGACAACGGGCTGATCCTTTCGGTGGCAACACGCCCGGTCAGTGTTAATGGCACCTGCCGTCAATGTTACGGAGCCCTTGCACGACTTCGACAGGGAGAGGTTGATGGTCACGCCGGTTCCGGTGACGCCGGTGCCATTGGTCAGGACAATTGGCGTCGCACTTCCGAAACTATCGTTTCCCCACATCCACTGGCCGTTGAGTGCCTTGGTCGAGCATTTGGCTTCCGCCCCAACCGCCGAAAGAGCGACAATTGTGGCTGCAAGCATGTATTTCTTCATTCCGTCCTCCATGAAAATGCCCCGAGCGGAAAGGGGCGTAACGCACGCCCCCTCGTTGGCAGAGCAAACTTCAGAGCCGGAACAGCGTAAAGAGGATGCCGCTGGAGATGACCCGTTTGCGGGGGAAAGCCAATTTGCATTGTGTTGGGCTTCAGGGCCGAAGCGGGTCAATCCGCTCGGTGGCAATCGGCCAGTTACCGTTGTCCACCAGCAGACAACGTGACAGTGCCCTTGCACGACTTCCCCAGGGTAACGGTCATGATCGTCCCACTGGTAAACAATCGCTGCGCCATTGGTGAACACCACTGGCGTCGCCAACCCTCACTGTCATTTCCATACATCCATTGGCCATTGAGTGACTTGGTCGAACATTTCGCCTCTGCACCCACCACCGAGATGGCAAGAACCGCGGCTGCGATCAGATATTTCTTCATACCGTCCTCCACAAAAAATAGCCCCCGCCTAAAATTGCGCCGTAGTGCCCATGCTGTCAATGGGAGCTAAAATCAGGGTTAGCGACGTTGGGTAATTTGCCGGTCAAGCGCCGTACTGGGCGGCAATCAATTCATGAACTGCACCAGCCCTCATCCGGCCTTCGGCCACCTTCTCCCCGCTGTCGCGGGGCGAGGACTTTCATGCTTGACATTCTTTTCCTAGTGTGCTTATAGTCCTCGCATCCTTCTCCCACGGAGGGGCGGTTCTAGAGCCGTCGAAAACCGGGAAGGGGATGCGGAGCCTGAATAGGGTGGGACGGACCCACCCGAGACCAGGGGCCGCCGGCGGACAGCAGGGCCACCCGTGTCTGGTGGGCCTCCCTTAAGTGGGTGAAGGAGATGGAAAGGAGATGAGCGAAGTGAAAACCGAATTCAGATCCCCAGATTTCCGTACCGAAGTGGCCGGCCAGCCCATAATCCGCGGCGCGGGCGGTGCGATGTACCGCCATTTATCTACCCTAACTGCGGTGAAGCGCTGCCTGCGCCTCCCCTCCATCATCCCAAACCACAGGTGTCGCATGTGACAGGACCGCTATTCCGTTTGCGGAAATTTCAGAATGCTCCACGTTGCGGCGGGCAGCCCAAAGGGCTTGTTCGAATCACTGCCAGCGATAAACATGCAGACGCATCACGAAGGAGGTCCATCATGCAGGCGGTGAAGAAGAGCGCGGTCGAGGACGGCGGCAAGCTCAAAGTGGCCGACCACGCTGGACCGGCCTATGATCTGGTGCTGGCCACGCTGCACAAGCACCTTCGCCCCAAAAGCTATTTCGAGATCGGCACGCTCACTGGCATCACCCTGCAACTCGCCTCCTGCCCGTCGATTGCCGTCGATCCGATGTTCCAGGTTGCCAGCAACGTGCTGGGCGCCAAGCAACAGTGCTACTTCTTCCAGAAGCCGAGCGACGATTTTTTCGCGGCGCACAGCCCATCGCAGCTGTTTGGCCGGCCGGTCGACATGGCCTTTCTCGACGGCATGCATTACTACGAGTATCTGCTGCGCGATTTCATGAACATCGAACGCCATTGCGCCCGGAATTCGGTTGTCGTGCTGCACGACTGCATTCCCTGTAACATCCACCTCGCCCGGCGCGACATGCAGGACATGAGCCTGCAGCACCTGGCCCCGGTGCCGACGCAATGGGCGGGTGACGTGTGGAAAACCGTGCTGGCGCTGCAGAAATACCGGCCGGATCTGCGCATTCACGCCTATGATGCGCCACCCACCGGCCTGGTGGTCATCACCAATCTCGACCCTGCGTCCGATGTCCTTGCCAAGAATTACTTCGGTATCGTCGAAGAGTTCGCCAACCGCGACCTAGCCGACCACGGCGTTGGCGAGCTGCATCGCAATTTCGGGGTCAAATCCAGTGCCGAGTTGATGTCGCACGGCTCGCTGTCGAAACTCATGTGGCTATGATTCCCGCCAATTGACCCTTTGGCCCGGCTCGCCTATCTGAGCGCCATGAGCCTTCGCGATATCATAAAACTGCCTGATCCGGTACTGCGCCAGGTGTCGAAACCGCTGGCGCGGGTCGATGCCGAGGCGCGCAAGTTATGGGACGACATGCTGGAGACCATGTACGAGGCGCCGGGTATTGGCATCGCAGCCGTGCAGATCGGCGTGCCGACGCCGGATGCTGGTCGTCGACCTTGCCAAGGAAGGCGAAGACAAGGCGCCGCTGTTTGTAGCCAATCCGGAGGTCGTGTGGACGTCGGAAGCGCTCAGCGAATACGAGGAAGGCTGCCTGTCGATCCCTGACTTCTATGAAATGGTCACGCGGCCCTCGGAAGTCAAAGTACGCTTCCTCGACCGGCTGGGCGAGCCCCGCGAGATCCATGCCTCGGGCCTCCTTGCCACCTGCCTGCAGCATGAGATCGATCACCTCGACGGTACGCTGTTCATCGACCATATTTCGCGGCTGAAGCGCGAGCGGGTGGTCAAGAAATTCACCAAGGCCCAGAAGCTTGGCAGGCTATAGCTCAACCCTCATGCTGAGGTGGCCGCGCAGCGGCCCTCGAAGCATCGCGCGCGGTGGGAACCCTTCGAGGCCACGCCTTCGGCGCGGCACCTCAGGGTGAGGACCAACTGATGCGCCTCGTGTTCATGGGAACACCGGACTTCGCGGTTGAAACCCTGAAGGCCCTGCTCGCCGCTGGCCATGAAATTGTGTGCGTCTATTCGCAGCCGCCCAGGCCCGCCGGGCGTGGGCTGGCGGAGCGGCCGTCGCCGGTTCAGGCCTTGGCGGCCGCCCAAGGTATCGAGGTCCGTACGCCGGTGTCGCTCAAGCCTCCTGACGAGCAGCAAATTTTCGCGGAGTTGCGGGCCGATGCGGCGGTGGTCGTTGCCTATGGCCTGCTCCTGCCAAAGCCAGTTCTCGCGGCGGCGCGGCTTGGCTGCTTCAATGTCCATGCCTCGCTGTTGCCGCGCTGGCGAGGGGCCGCTCCCATCCAACGCGCCATCATGGCGGGGGATGTTGAATCGGGTGTCACCATCATGCGCATGGAAGAAGGGCTTGATACCGGCCCGATGTGCAAAGTTTGTCGCGTGGCGATTGCGCCTGCGACCACGGCGCTATCGCTGCACGATCAATTGGCGGCATTGGGTGCAATGCTGATGGTTGACGTGCTGTCGCAGGCGCAAATCACGTGCGTGGCCCAACCTGCCGAAGGTGTTACCTATGCGAAGAAAATCGACAAGGCGGAGGCACATATCGACTTCTCGCGGCATGCTGCCGTGGTTCGCAGTCACATTCACGGCCTGTCGCCCTTCCCCGGCGCCTGGTGCAGCATCAATTCCACACGGGTGAAGGTGCTGGCTTGCGAAGAAGTTGAAGGTGCGGGTGCGCCGGGGATGTTCGTCGATGACAGGCTCACCATCGCCTGCGGGTCAGGGGCGCTAAGATTGCTGAAGCTGCAGCGCGAAGGCAAGGGCGCCATGGACGCGGATACGTTTCTGCGCGGCTTCGCTGTCGCTGCCGGCACCAGGGCAATCGTGATGGCGCGCTACAAGCTCACCATCGAGTATGATGGCGCTCCGTTCGCCGGCTGGCAGTTGCAGCCCAGTTCGCCGACGGTGCAGGGCGTGGTGGAGGCCGCTGTCCTGGCAATTGATGGTGTGCCAGCGGTGGTCCATGGCGCCGGCCGGACCGATGCCGGGGTGCATGCGCTGGGCCAGGTGGCGCATGTCGATCTGGTGAAGAGCTGGGATCCCTTCAAACTGCGCAACGCGCTGAATGCCCATGTGCGGCCGCATCCGGTTGCGATTCTGGAAGCGGCGGAGGTGCCAGCGGATTTCCACGCGCGGTTTTCGGCAACGCGGCGGCACTATCTGTTCCGCATCCTCAATCGCCGCAGCCCGCCGGCCCTCGACAAAGGCAAGGTTTGGTGGCTGCCGATGGAACTTGATTCAGATGCCATGCACGAGGCGGCGCAACATCTCATCGGCAAGCACGATTTCACCACCTTTCGGGCCGCCGAATGCCAGGCGCAGTCACCAGTCAGGACTCTCGACCACCTCAACGTGGCGCGCTACGGCGAGCTGATCGAGGTGCGTTGCGACGCGCGGTCGTTCCTGCATCATCAGGTCCGGTCGATCGTCGGTTCATTGAAATTCGTCGGCGAAGGCAAGTGGCAGCCACGTGACCTGAAAGCCGTACTCGAGGCCCGCGACCGCTCGCGTTGCGGCCCGGTATCACCGCCCGATGGGCTCTACCTGCTCAAAGTGGATTACTGAAATAGGCGTCGAGGATACGGCCGTAGACGCGCTGGGTTATCCGCAATTCATCGATTGAAATGCGCTCATCGGTCTGGTGGATGGTGGCGTTGGTTGGACCGAATTCCAGAACCGGACAATAGTTCTTGATGAAGCGGGCATCCGATGTGCCACCCGATGTCGAGAGCTTGGGCAAGACGCCGGTCTCGGCATGGACTGCATCCTGCACCAGGCCAACGAATGGCCCCGGCGCGGTGATGAAGGCATCCGCACCCTCATTTGCCGAGACAGACCAGGCGCCGCCAAGCTCCGCCTTCACGGCGGCGATCTGTTCGTCCACCCAGTTCCGCAAAGAAGCGAAGGAATGCACCGGCGAAAAGCGGATGTTGAATTTGGCCACGGCCCTGGACGGGATGACATTTCCGGCCGGATTGCCGACGTCGAAACTGGTTACGGCGAGCGTCGATGGGTCGAAGTGTTCGTTGCCGTCATCGAGTTTGGCGTGCGAAATGCGGTCGATCAGCCGGGCAAGTTTGGGGATGGGATTATCGGCCTTGTGCGGGTAGGCGGCATGGCCCTGCTTGCCTTCGACTGTCACGGCAAACGACAGCGACCCGCGCCGTCCGATCTTGATGGTGTCGCCCACCACATCGGCGCAACTTGGTTCGCCCACCAGGCAATGGTCGGGCAGTTGACGGTTTTCCTTCATCCACTCCAGCACTTTCACCGTGCCGTTGACCGCCGGGCCTTCTTCATCGCCGGTGATGAGCAGGGAAATCGAACCGCGCAGCTTCGGCGTAGACTTGAGATAGTCGATCACCGCGCCGGCGAAGGCCGCCACCGAACCCTTCATGTCGCAGGCGCCACGGCCATAGACAAAACCATCGGCAACATCGGCGGCAAACGGGGCGTGGGACCAGATGGCGGGGTCGCCCTCCGGCACCACGTCGGTGTGGCCGGCGAAGCAGATATGCGGCGCGCCGGTGCCGATGCGGGCGAAGAGGTTGTCGACTTCGGCAAAGGGCAAACGCTCACAGGTGAAGCCCAGAGGCACCAGCAGTTTTTCGAGCGCCGTCAGGGCCCCGCCCTCGTTCGGCGTTACCGATGTGCAGCGTATCAGTTCCTGGAGAATTGGGACTGGATCGGTCGGGGTGTTCTTCATGGTGCACTTCCACAAATTGTCATCGCCGGGCTTGTCCCGGCGACCCACGGATCAGAGTCAGTGCTGATTGAAGGATGGGTCCCCGGGACAAGCCCGGGGATGACAGCATCGAGAGCGAGATCAAGCGCCGGCCAGTGGATCCGGGCCATGTTGATTGGGACCATCCGTTCCCCGCAGAAACCCGAGTTCAACCAGTGCCCAAATGGCAATGGCCAGACTGACCAGCCCTATGAGCATCGACAGGCCGGAAGGCTGCGGCATCATGATTCCACCGACGTCGGCGGTTGTGTAGCCGAGGCCAAGCAGGTTGATCAGAATACCAACTACCGTCGGGGCCCAAAACTCGTAGACCATCCAGTCCGGACGGTCCCGGTCATGCAGCCGCTTCTTCATCAGTGCAGTGGCGGGATATCCGATGATCACCAGCATGATAATCTGCAAGATCGACATGTTGCGCATCATCGATGACATGGCATCTGGCGCCATGGGATCGAAACTGCCGACCAGGAACGACGAAAGAACAAAGTAAAGAATGAGGCTGATAATGATCAATACAATCGTGCCAAGCCACCATTTCTGGCGGTTTATGCGGCCTGCAAAGCCGGTAAACATCGACATGTCCATGGGTGTTCCCTCCCGTTGAGTCGCGAATCCCCCGTGGGTGGAAACTATTGCCCAATTCGGGGACCTGCGAAAGGGGCTGGAATCAGTCGCGCAGGAGCTCGTTTATCGAGGTTTTGGAGCGGGTTTTTTCATCGACGCGCTTGACGATCACCGCGCAATAGAGCGACGGGCTTGGCGAACCGTCGGCATAGGGCTTCTGGGGCAATGAGCCCGAGACCACCACCGAATAGGGCGGAACCCGGCCCATGAACACTTCGCCCGTTGCCCGGTCGATGATCTTGGTGGACTGGCCGATGAACACGCCCATGGAGATGACCGAGCCTTCACCCACGATGACGCCTTCAACCACCTCCGAGCGCGCACCGATGAAGCAGTTGTCCTCGATGATGGTCGGCCCGGCCTGCATAGGTTCGAGAACGCCGCCAATGCCGACGCCGCCGGAGAGATGCACGTTCTTGCCGATCTGGGCGCAGGAACCGACGGTGACCCAGGTGTCGACCATAGTGCCCTTGTCGACATAGGCGCCGAGATTGACGAAAGACGGCATGAGGATGGCGCCGGGAGCGATATAGGCGGAGCGCCTGACAATGCAGTTGGGTACAGCGCGGAAGCCAGCAGCGCGGAATTCTGCCTCGCCCCAGCCTTCGAATTTCGATGGCACCTTGTCCCACCAGGACGAGTTGCCCGGGCCGCCGGTTGCAAGCGACATGTCGTTGAGCCGGAAAGACAGCAGCACGGCTTTCTTGAGCCACTGGTGGGTGACCCATTGACCATCGTTGGCGCCGGCAATTTTTTCCGCCACCCGGGCCTTGCCCGAGTTCGAGGAGTTCCAGCGCCGCGACCACGGCATCGCGAACTTCGCCCGTGGTATCGAAACTCACCTTGTCGCGGGTTTCCCAGGCCTGTTCGATGGTCGTTTGAAGGTCGGTCATGTTGTGTCCTCTGAGGCTGGGGAAAACTAGAACGTGTTGCGGTGATGTCAATTGCCGCCAGCGACACTTCGCGCCGCAACAACGCCGGACAGAAACGCCGCCAGATCATTGGTCACATGATGGATGTGCTGGCCGTTGCCGGCAATTTCCGCATTCAGGTGCATGGCATCGTGATTGCCGGGCGATACCACCAGAACGGTCGTCATGCCAAGGGCATGGGGGACTTCAAGGTTGCGGGCGATGTCTTCGAACATCGCCGAGGTCCGTGGATTGATGCCAGTTGCGGTCACGAACTTGCGATAGGGTTCCATTTCCGGCTTTGGAATGAAGTCGGAATGCACGATGTCGAAGATGTCGCCGAAGTGGTGGGTGATGCCGATACGCGCCATCACCTTCTCGGCGTGGGCCACGGTGCCGTTGGTGAATATCAGCTTGCGGCCGGGTAGCGCGTGAAGGATCTCGTCGAGGCCTCCGTTGGGTGGCACCGGAGAATGATCAATATCATGCACGTAGTCGAGGAAGGCGTCAGGTTCGATGCCGTGCTCGGTCATCAGCCCGCGCAGTGTCGTACCGTACTTGTAGAACAACTGCTTCTGATATTTCTTCGCTTCGGCATATTCGACGTTGAGAAGCCGGGACACGAACTCGCCCATCTTCACGTCGATCTGGTCGAACAGCCGGCAGGACGCCGGGTAGAGGGTATTGTCGAGATCGAAGACCCAGGTATCGACGTGGCCGAAACCCTTCATACGCCAGACCGCGAAACGCGGGTGCCGACACCATGCGGCGTCAGCAATTCCAGAAGTACCGAGTGCGGAACCCGGCCATCGAGAATGATGACGCCTTCAACGCCCGACTCAACCACGGCCACCGCGCTTTCGACCTTGGGGATCATGCCGCCGGTGATGGTGCCGTTGTCGATCAGGCCTTGAACATCGCCGACTTTCAACTCGCTGATCAGATTCTTATCCTTGTCGAGAACACCGGCCACGTCGGTCAGCAGCAACAGGCGCTTGGCCTGGGTGGCGGTGGCGATGGCGCCCGCCGCCGTGTCGGCGTTGACATTGAAGGTTTCGCCTTCCCAGCCCACGCCGACAGGGGCAATTACCGGAATGGCATCGCTTTTCATGATGGTGTTGAGAATTTCGGTGTTGACCCGCGCCGGTTCGCCGACAAAACCGAAATCAATCTCGACGATGTTTCCGGTGGCCTGATCCATCTTCTTCTTGGTGAAGCGCTCGGCAATCAGCAAATTGCCATCCTTGCCGGAAATGCCGACAGCGCGCCCGCCTGCCTGCTGAATCGAGGCGACAATCGACTTGTTGATGGACCCCGCCAGCACCATTTCGACCACCGACATGGTTTCCTCGTCGGTGACCCGGAGGCCTTCGCGGAACTCCGCCTTGACTGCCAGTCTGTCGAGCATCTTGTTGATCTGCGGGCCGCCGCCGTGCACCACGATTGGGTTAAGGCCACAGACCTTGAGCATCACCATGTCACGGGCGAATTGCTGGGCGAGTCCGGGATCGACCATGGCATGGCCGCCGAACTTCACAACGATGATCTGGTCATCGTAGCGCTGCAAGAAGGGAAGGGCTTCGGACAGAATCCGGGACGTTTCGTTGATCGGAATGTCGGTCATGGGCTATCTCTTGAACATTTGGCGGCGGCTTATAGGGCATATTCACGGCTCCCTCCACTGTCATTGCCGGGCTTGTCCCGGCAACCCATGGTACCGCGCGATGGGCATCGGAGCGGCTGAGCTATGGGTCGCCGGGACAAGCCCGGCGATGACAGTCAGGTGGTGAGCAGCCCGGCGATTTCGGCCCGCAATTCCGGCAAGCCCACGTAGCTCTGGCTGGACGTGGCGTGGACCACCGGGAAGCAGGCGGCTCGGGTCTTGGCGAAGGCTTCGGTCTTGGTTTCGACATCGGCAAGCTCAAGCGGCTTCACCTTGTCGATCTTGGTCAGCACCAGTTGATAGGTGACGGCGGCTTCATCGAGAAGCTCCGTCATTTCCTCGTCGGCCTCGAGAATGCCGTGGCGGGCATCGATCAACACGAAGGCGCGGGTTAGGCCGGGCCTTCCGCGCAGATAACCGCGCAGCACCGATTGCCACTGCTTCACGTCTTTCTTCGAGGCCCTGGCATAGCCATAGCCGGGCATGTCGACCAGTGTGAGCTTGTCGCCAATCTCAAAGAAGTTCAGCTCGCGGGTGCGGCCCGGCGTGTTGGAGGAACGGGCCAGCTCGCGAACCCCGGTCAAGGCATTGATGAGCGAGGACTTGCCGGCATTGGACCGCCCGGCGACAGCAATCTCGACGCCTTTCACGGCCGGCAGCTGCTCAAGTTTGGCGACGCCCATGCGGAACTTGGCGGGACTACCAAACAGACGGCGGCCGGAGGCAATCTGGTCTTCGTCGAAACGCTCGCTCACGAAGCTTTTTTCTTGTTCAGGAACGGAATGCTCTCACGAATGTTGCCGAACAGGTTCACTTCGGTGCCATGGCGCTTCATGATGTAGGACTGCTGCAGGATCGACAGCAGATTGCTCCACGTCCAGTAGATGACAAGGCCAACCGGGAAAGTGCCGAGCATGAAGGTGAAGATCACCGGCATCCAGTTGAACAGCGAGGCCTGGATCGGATCGGGCGGTGTGGGATTGAGCCGCATCTGCACCCACATGGTGATGCCCATGAGGATCGGGAAAGCGCCAATCGCCAGAAAAGAAGGGGGAGTGAACGGCAGCAGACCGAAGAGGTTTACAAAGCTCGTCGGATCCGGTGCCGAGAGATCATGAATCCAGCCATAGAATGGCGCATGGCGAAGTTCGATCGATGTGAGGATCACCTTGTAGAGCGAGAAGAACACCGGAATCTGCAAAAGCACAGGCAAACAGCCGGAAACCGGAGACACCTTTTCCTTCTTGTAGAGCTCCATCATGCCCTGCTGTTGCTTGGCGCGGTCGTCGGGATACTCCTTCTTCAGCTTTTCCATTTCCGGCTGCAGCTTCTTCATCTTCGACATCGAGGCGTAGGACTTGTTGGCAAACCAGAACAGGGCCGCCTTGACGATCACCGTGGCTCCGAGAATGGCGAGGCCGAAGTTTCCAAGCAGGCCTTTGAGGAAGTCGAGCAGATAGAACATCGGCTTCGTCAAGAAGTAGAACCAACCCCAGTCGATCATCAGGTCGAAGGAGTCGATCTTGTATTTCGCCTCGATGGCGTCGATGGTCTGCACCACCTTGGCGCCGGCAAAGAAATGATCCTGGTAGGCGGCAGCGCCACCGGCCGCCACGGTGAGCGGTTCGTTGGCGATATAGTCGGTCTGATAGACGTCGCGGCCGTTGCCGGGTTTGATGCAGGAAACGTGCTGGTTACGGCGCGCGACTGATCGGGAATGACGGCCGCTGCCCAATACTGGTCGGTGAAACCGAGCCAGCCGCCGGTGCTGTCGACCTTGGTCGGGTTCCTTGGTTTCGGCAGCATCGCTGTACTGCACTTCGTTCAGCTTGCCGTCGAACACGCCAAGCATGCCTTCGAAGAAACACCCAGTAGCCGGCGATCTTCGGCGTATCCTGGCGCTGAATGCGGGCATAGGGCAGAAGGTTCAGGGCGGTCTGGGTTGTTGTTCTGAACCGTCTGCGAATGGCGAAGACATATTCGTCGTTGATCGACATGGTGCGGGTGAAGGTGACGCCTTCACCGTTGTCCCAGGTGAGGGTCACCGGCTTATCCGGGGTGAGAACCGCGCCGGCCGGGGCCTCCATTGCGCTCTTGGGATCGGGCAGCTTCACGGTGGTGCCGGGAGCCGCCACGAAACCCTGCTCGGCGAAGAGCGCGCCCTTTGGTGCCTGACGGCGACAGGAAGATGATGGTCGGGCTCGCCGGGTTGATGGTTTCGCGATATTTGGTGAGATGCAGATCGTCGATCTTGGCGCCGACCAGATTGATCGATCCGGATGAGCGACGGGGTTTCGATCTTGACGCGCGGTGTCGCGGCAATGGCCTCATCGCGCGGCAACAGCTGGGTTGCCGGGTCGGTGGCCGGAACTGTGCCGCCGCCGGTCCCGGTTTCGGTGCCGGTTTGGGTGGTGCGTCGTGGGGGCTGGCGCCGGAGACAACGGCCCGCCGTAGAAATACTGCCAGCCGATCAAAATCAGCATCGACAGCACGATGGCGAGGATGAAGTTCTTGTTGTCGAGATTGTTCATGGGGCACCCTTGTCCGAAGCCCGATATGGGGCACCGTGCAGCCGCTGCAAAGCGGAATTGAGATCCTGGATGAGTGAAGCGAAAGGCTTGCTGCCGGTTCCGGCGCGGCCGATCAGCACGTAGTCATGACCGGGGCGGGCGGAAGCCGTGAGTACCAGGCGGGCCACCTCGCGCAAGCGGCGCTTCACCCGGTTGCGGACCACGGCATTGCCGATCTTCCGGGTGGCGGTGAAACCGACGCGCGGCGGGCCCTGGTCGTCACGGTTGCGGGCCTGCACGATGAGCGAGGGCATTGCCGCATAGGCCGCCTTGGCGGCGGCAACGAATTCCTGCCGACGCTTCATCCGGTCCATGATCGGCTGATCCGGCCGTTAGGCCGACAGGCGCTTGCGGCCCTTGGCGCGACGGCGGGCGATGACATTGCGGCCACCGACGGTTGCCATGCGCGAACGGAAGCCATGCCGGCGCTTGCGGACGAGTTTCGAGGGCTGGTAGGTACGCTTCACGTTCTGGTCTCCGTCGTCTGCCCGGTTAGCTTCGTGTTTTCAAACACATAGCTCAAGATTGCGGGAACCTTGAGAAAGCACCCCGAAGGCGTCATGCTGTCGTTTCAGGAATTCCCGGGGCTTATAAGGTGAAATTGCTGGCAAAGTCAAATCGCGGTGGCGGGGCAATCACGAAATCCACACGGTGGCTGAACCTTTGTCACGAGGCGGTGACACCCCCTATCGCCGGGCCCGAAACTAGACCAATTAACGGCCATGGCCAACTCCGAGCCACGCACTGCTGTTTCCCCCACCTGGCACCGGGCCTGGCCGGTGGCGGCCCTGGTGTTGGCGGTCGCCGCCGCCTATGCCACGGGCTTGCACCACTACCTCACGCTTTCGTCGGTTGCCGAGCATCGCGACACGCTGAAGGCCTTCGTGGCGGATAATCTGCTTCTGGCCATGCTGATCTATGCCGCTGTTTATGTCGGCGCCGTTGCCCTTTCGCTTCCGGGGGCAGCACTCCTGACGATTATCGGCGGATTCCTGTTCGGATGGATGATGAGCGCGCCAATCAGCATCGTTGCGGCGACGACCGGTTCCATCGTTGTGTTTGAAGCCGTAAAGACGGCTTTTGGCGCCAGTGTCGCCGAGCGTGCCGGGCCTTTTGTCAAGAAACTGTCCGATGGCTTTGCCAAGGACGCCTTCAATTATCTGCTGTTCCTGCGATTGACGCCGGTTTTTCCGTTCTTCGCGGTGAATGCGGTGGCCGGCCTTGCCAATGTCAAGCTATCGACGTTCGCCCTGGCGACGTTGATTGGCATCATTCCGGGAGGCATTGCCTTTGCCTATCTCGGCACCGGGCTCGATAGTGTGATCGATGCCCACAAACAGGCGCAGGCCGATTGTGTGGCACAAAGCGGTGCCAACGCCTGTGGCCAATCGATAACCGCATCGGATCTGGTCACCTGGGAATTGCTGATTGCGTTCGCCGGACTTGGGGTGGTTTCGCTCATTCCGGTCATCCTCAGAAAACTCAAAACCGCATGAAGACGTTCGACATCGCGGTGATCGGTGCGGGCTCCGGCGGGCTTTCGGTTGCCGCCGCCGCCGCGCAGTTTGGACAACGCGTGGTGCTGTTCGAGAAGGCTGAGATGGGGGGCGATTGCCTCAACACCGGATGCGTGCCCTCCAAGGCCCTGCTCGCCGCTGCCAAGCAGGCGCAAGCCATTCGTGGCGCCGGGGCGTACGGTATCGCCGGCAATGAGCCGCAAGTTGATTTTGCCAGAGTGATGGACCACGTGCACGGAGTCATCGCCAACATCGCGCCATTCGACAGTCAAGAGCGATTCGAGAAGCTTGGCGTGAGCGTGGTACGCGGAGAGGCAAGATTTGCCGGCCCGGCCACACTTGAGGCTAACGGCACAGCCTACACGGCGCGGCGCATTGTCATCGCCACGGGGTCACGCGCCGCAGTGCCGCCCATCCCGGGACTGGCAGATGTCCCGTTCTTCACCAATGAGTCGATTTTCGAGAACCGCCAGTTGCCAAAGCATCTGATCATCATCGGCGGTGGGCCAATCGGCATGGAGATGGCCCAGGCGTACCGCCGTCTGGGATCGGAGGTCACGGTGCTTGAAGCATTTGACCCGCTCGCCAAGGACGATCCGGAGCTGGCGGCCATCGTGCTTGAGGCGCTCAGGACAGAAGGTGTGCGCATTCTCACCCACACTGCCATTGCCGCGGTGCGGGCCGGCGGGGCCGGCATTCAGCTGGATACGGCGGCGGGTGCCGTCGAGGGCACCCATCTCCTTGTCGCAGCGGGACGCAGACCCAACATCGAGGGCCTCAACCTCGAAGCGGCGGGTATCGGATTCACTCCAAAAGGTATCACTGTGGACAGGGGCTTGCGGACCACCAACCGCAAGGTCTTTGCTATTGGCGACGTTGCGGGCGGCCTGCAATTCACCCATGTGGCGGGATATCACGCGGGGCTGGTCATCCGCTCGGCGCTGTTTAGGCTTCCAGTGACGGCGCGCGGGGCGGAAAGCATTCCCTGGGTCACCTTTACCGATCCGGAACTCGCCCACGTCGGCCTCGGCGAGGATGAAGCGCGCAAGCTGCATGGTGGAGCCGTCACCGTCGCCCGCTGGCCGTTCCATGACAATGACCGGGCTGTTGCCGAGGGAAAGCCGAAAGGCTTGGTCAAGGTGGTGGCTGGCAAGCGCGGCCGCATACTTGGGGCTTCAATTGTGGGAGATCATGCCGGGGAGCTGATTCAGACGTGGGTATTGGCGCTTGAAAACCGGCTCACCCTTAGACATATGGCAGGAACGGTTGCGCCCTACCCGACTCGCGGCGAGGCCAGCCGGCGGGCGGCAGTTTCATATTTCGCGGGCTTTGCATCCAATCCCTGGGTGCGGCGCGTTATTGGTTTGGTGGCCCGTTTGGGCTAATCGGGAGGGGCATGCCCACCACGGACAATGATCGGATGTCGGAGCAGCCGGGGTTCTTCCAAGGACTTTCGGGAAAAGTGCTTGCGCTCACTGTCATTTTCGTAATGCTTGGCGAAATCCTGATTTTCCTGCCGTCGATTGCCAACTTCCGCATCCAATGGCTTAAGGGCCGCATTGCCCAGGCAGAAATCGCCGCGCTGGCCGCCGAGGCCGCGCCCAACCAGATTCTGTCGAAGGATCTGCGCACCGAAATCCTCAAGGGTGCCGGGGTTCTTGTCGTATCGCTCACCAAGGAAGGGTCACGCCGCCTGGTTCTGCGCGGCGAAGAAGACCGGATGATCGACGCAAGTTTCGACCTCCGCACCTTGATGTGGCCGCAAGCGATTGGCGATGCCCTGATGGCGATGTTCCAGAGTGCGCCGCGGGTGATCGGCATCATCGACAAGCCGCCCAACATGTCGGGCGATGTCATCGAGGTATCGCTCTATGAAGCGCCGCTGCGGCGCGCCATGTTCGGCTATGGCCTCAACATTCTGGTGTTGTCGGTGTTCCTGTCGCTGCTGGTTGCCGGGCTGGTGTTCGCGGCGCTCAACCGGGTGCTGGTGAAGCCCATGCAGCGATTAACCCGCAACATGCTGGCATTCGGCGAAAATCCGGAGGATGCCTCGCGCATCATATCGCCATCGGCGCGGGGCGATGAAATCGGCGTCGCCGAGCGCCAGCTGCAGGCCATGCAGAGCGAGCTCTCCTCCATGCTGCAGCAAAAGAACCGGCTGGCGGCGCTGGGACTCGCGGTTTCCAAGGTAAGCCACGATCTGCGCAACATGCTGTCGTCGGCGCATCTGATTTCCGACCGGCTGGCGATGGCTGAGGATCCGACGGTCAAACGCTTCGCGCCCAAGCTCATCGATTCGCTGGACCGGGCCATTGGCTTTCTCAGTGAAACACTCAAATTCGGCCGCGCCCATGAACCGCTGCCGCAGCGCGAACGCTTTGCCCTCAAGCCGCTGGTTGACGATGTCATCGAGAATGCGGTGGTGCAAGCCTCGAGCGCCATCGTGCTCTACAACAATGTTCCCGGCACCATTGTTGCGGACGCCGATCGCGAGCAGTTGAACCGCATACTTACCAATCTGGTGCGCAATGCCATCCAGGCTCTGGAGCAGCAAAATGCCGAAAGCAATCTGGCAGGCGAAAGCATCGTATCAGTCCGGGCGTGGCGCGAGGGCAGTGTGGTGTCGATCGAGGTCAGGGACAACGGGCCTGGAATTCCAGAACGGGTGAGGCCAAAATTGTTCGAGGCCTTCCAGAGTGCCGCGAAATCCGGCGGCACGGGTCTGGGGCTGGCAATCGCCCATGAGCTGGTGCGCGCCCATGGCGGAGACGTACGGCTCGAGTCGAGCGACCGCACCGGCACGGTTTTCATCATCATCCTGCCCGACGCGGTTACCGAGCTCCGCATCGGCCGCCGCGGCGAAAGGAAGAGCGGCATTGGCGATGCATGAAGGAACCTCTTAACCTCATTACCGACGTGGAAGGCCTTCGGGTCGGCAATGCCACGGATGAAAGCGGCCGCACAGGCACCACAGTTCTGGTGCCCGATGGCCGGCTGGTCGCGGCCGCCGATTGCCGAGGCGGTTCGCCAGGGACGCGTGAGCTTGATGCCCTGCGGCCTGAGAATCTGGTCGAGGACTTGCACGCGCTGGTTTTGACAGGCGGATCGGTATTCGGACTGGATGCGGCATCGGCAGTCGCAATTGAATTGGCAAAAGTCGGCAAAGGCTTCAGGTTTGGCGATCAGCCATGGCCGTGTCCGGTTGTACCAGCTGCCGTGCTGTTTGATCTCATGAACGGCGGTGACAAGGCGTGGAATGGTGAACCTCCCTATCGCAGGCTCGGCGCCGAGGCCCATGCCAACGCCGCAAGGCATTTCGATCTTGGCAACGCCGGGGCCGGCATGGGCGCAATGGCGGGCGGACTAAAAGGTGGCCTTGGCAGTGCTTCGTCGCGGGTCGGCCGATTTACCGTTGGAGCCCTGGTAGCGGTCAATTCTGTCGGGTCCTGCGCCGACCCGGTAACCGGCAACCTCTGGGCGCGGGCAATGGCCAGCGGCGATGAACTTGGCCCCATGGTTAACAGACCGCTTCCGGAACTCGCCCTGACCAAGATCGATCTGATCAAGTCGGCAGCAGTTGCAGGCGCCAATACGACGATTGCCGTTGTTGCAACCGACGCCACACTTACAAAGGCCGAGGCCCTGCGCCTGGCGATCATGGCCCAGGACGGATTGGCGTTGGCCATCCGGCCCGCCCACACCCCGTTTGACGGCGACACGGTATTTGCCGCTGCCACCTGTTGCCGGGAGCTTCCGGCCAACCGGGCCCTGGCGCTTTCCGAGCTTGGCACCGCCGCCGCAACGACGCTTGCCCGGGCCATTGGCCGCGCCCTGTGGCATGCCAGCAGCATCGGCAGCCTCAAAAGTTATCGCGAAACGATCGGCGCTTGACGCCACGGGGGCCTTCAATGTCTATAGCGATGCGTTCAACCCGCCCGGCGAGGATTCGCCGGGCCCAACAGGAGAAACTGAGCACTTGAGCATACCCCCCAGGAGGCCAACACTGACGCGCGGAGCCGCCCCCCCGCAAAAGGAAGAAGGACACAGGATCAACCATCGCATTGATGCCCGGGAAGTGCGCCTGATCGGCGCCGATGGCGAAAATGTCGGCGTCGTGCCGATCCGCCAGGCCATGATGATGGCCGAGGAGGCCAACCTCGATCTCGTGGAAGTCTCCCCCGATGCCAAGCCGCCGGTCGCCAAGATTCTGGACTACGGCAAGTTTAAATACTCAGAGCAAAAAAAGGCCAATGAGGCCCGCAAGAAGCAAAAAGTCATCGAGATCAAGGAGATCAAGATGCGCCCGATGATCGATGACCACGACTACGATGTGAAGATGCGGGCCATAAAGCGCTTCTTCGAAGAAGGCGACAAGGTCAAGATCACGCTGCGCTTCAGGGGCCGCGAAATGGCCCACCAGGAGCTCGGCCAGCAGCTTCTCGACCGGGTAAAGAAGGATACGGGCGAACAAGCCAAGGTTGAGTCGGAACCCCGATTTGAGGGCCGCCAGATCGTCATGGTGCTGGCGCCTCGCTGACAGTTGGCTGACAGACCCGTTCATGGGTCCGTCAGCCCTCTTCCGCTAAAAGTGTCTGAAATATAATGAATTTGGAGCTTGGATTGGCTAGGTTGCAGCGAATCCGGGCACCAAATGTGGACGGTTGTGAGTCGATGACATGTTAACACGGCGCGAGTTTGTGCTTCTCCTGGCGGGCCTGATGGCCCTGCCTGCCGGGGCCGCATTTGCCAAGGATGGCGACGACGACAATGACAACAGCGGCGGCGGCGGCGGTCACGGTGGCGGCGGCGATGACGATGATGACAACAGCGGTAGTGGCGGCGGTCATGGTGGCGACGACGATGACGATGATAACAGTGGCGGCGGCGGAAGCGCGGCGATGACAATGACGACGATGATGTGGCGGTTCCGGAGGCGGCGGCGGAAATCGGAAAGAGGCCCGCAAGGCGCGTGATGCCGTAAAGAGTGGCAAGGTTATTCCGCTGCGCGAAGTGTTGAATCTGGTGCGCAGCAAATATCCCGGCCGGGTGATCAAGGTCGATGTCAGCGAAAAAGGCAACAACCTGATCTACAGCATAAAGCTCATTGACGATCGCAACCGGCGCATGCAGGTTCGCGTCAATGCCAACCAGCGCAGGATCATTGGAGCCAAATTCATCTGATGCGCATTCTTGTCGTCGAGGACGAGGAACGGATCGCCAGCGACATTGCTGACAGTGTCAATGCCGGAGGTTATGTCGCCGAAATCGTTGGCGACGGCGAGAAAGCCTGGTTCCAGGGCGGCACCGAAAACTACGGCGCCATCATTCTCGATCTGGGCTTGCCGAAAATCGACGGGCTGACCATTCTCAAACGCTGGCGCCAGGAAGGCGTCAAAACCCCGGTTATGGTGTTGACGGCGCGCGGGTCGTGGACCGACCGGGTTGACGGCATCGATGCCGGCGCTGACGATTACCTTCCCAAACCTTTTCGCATGGAAGAATTGATGGCCAGGTTGCGGGCGCTGTTGCGGCGGTCTTCAGGCCATGCCCAGCCGCTTATTTCGGTCAGCAATGTCACTCTCGACCCGCGCACCCGGCAGGTCACGGTGTCTGGCGTTCCGGTCATGCTGACGCCGCTGGAGTTCAGGTTGCTGAACTACCTGTTCCACAATCGCGGTAAAGTCATTTCGCAGGCCGAGCTCAGCGACAACCTTTATTCCCATGACAGCGAACGCGATTCCAATGCCATCGAGGCACTGGTCGGCCGGCTGCGCCGCAAACTTAAGTCGGACGTCATCGAAACCCGCCGCGGCTTCGGCTACATCGTCATACCGGAAGCGGCATGAGCCGAGGCTCGTTACGGCTCCGGCTGCTGGTGGCGGCCGCCATTTCCATTGCCATCGCTCTTGCCCTCACCGGTTTCGCGCTCATCAGCATGTTCGAGCGCCAGGTGCGCGAACGGGTCATGCTCGATCTCGACAACGATTTTTTGCAACTGGTTGGGCTCATCGAAGTCGCCAATGACGGCACCATCACAGTCAATCGCAATCTCTCGGACCCGCGTTATCAGGAACCCTATGGCGGACGTTACTGGCGAATTGATTTCTCGGCGCCGGGAACGGCAACCGAGATCGAACCTTTGCAGTCGGTGTCTCTGTGGGATGCCCAGTTTGACCGTAGCAATCCGCGCGGGCCGGAAGGCGAAAGCCTGATCCTCGCCGAACGCGAAGTGACGATCCAGAAGCAGGATAAACCCTTGCCCCTCTGGGTTCTGGTTGCCACGCACGAAGAAGAGGTGACGCGGCCCTTAGGCGAAATGCGCGATCAATTGATCCTGTCATTCCTGCTGATCGGCAGCATTCTGATTTTGGGCGCCTGGGCACAGGTCAGCGTGGGCCTCCGGCCACTTGAGGAGTTGCGGCGGCAGTTGGCCGACGTGCGCGCCGGCACTGCGCAGAAACTTTCAGGCGAAGTGCCAACCGAGGTGGCACCGCTGGTCGAGGAATTCAACGACGTCTTGAACATGCGCGAGCAATCGTTGGAGCGGGCGAGGCGACGGGCCGGAGATCTGGCCCATGGCCTCAAGACGCCTCTGACGGTGTTGTCAGCGATTGCCCGCGATGTACGCAGCAAGAAATTAACTTCGCAGGCTGACGAAATCGACGAACAGGCGGAAGCCATGCGCCGTCACGTCGATCAGGCGCTGGCCCGGGCCCGGCTGTCGACTGGACGTGGCCATGCGGCCACGGCTCTCAAGCCGGCTCTTGCCAAGGTCATTGCCGCCCTGCAGCGCCTGCCGAAGGGCGAGGAACTGGACTGGGATATTCAAGTCGCCGCCGACACGGCGCTTCCCATCGAACAGGGCGATCTGACCGAGCTGCTCGGCAACCTTCTGGACAATGCCCGGAAATGGGCAAAGTCGCGGGTCCGGGTGCGCTATCATGGGCAACAGCTGGTGATCGAAGACGATGGCCCGGGTGTGCCCGACAACCAGTTCACCCATATTGCCGAACGCGGCAAGCGCCTGGACGAGACAAAACAAGGTTCGGGGCTTGGCCTTTCCATCGTCGCGGATATTGCCGACATTTACACTATGCCTGTCACCTATGACCGATCAGAGTTTGGGGGTTTGCGCGTCACGATCCGCGTGTAACGCCTCTGGAGCATTGCCCTGGCGGGGCGTGGATTCGCTGCGAAACCGGAAGTGGCTTGACATTTTCCTGGCGCCTAGGAGTATGGCGCCCTTAGGCGCAGCGCAATTGTTCTACAATGGGAAGAGTTGATGGTCACACCCCTGCTGGAAGCCCGAGGTGTGACAAAGTTTTTTGGGGCCATCACGGCGCTGCGCAATGTCAATTTTCACGTCGATGCGGGCGAGGTTCTGGGCGTTGTCGGTGACAACGGTGCGGGCAAATCGACACTCATGAAGATTCTCTCGGGGCTCTATGCGCCAAGTGAAGGCTCGCTGCATTTCGAAGGAAAGCCAGCCAAGTTCAACAGCCCGCGCGAGGCCCGCAATGCTGGCATTGAAATGGTCTACCAGGATTTCGCCCTGGCCGGGAATATGCCGATCTACGAAAACATATTCCTCGGGCGCGAACCGGGTATCAGGTTTGGCCCCATCACCCGCATTGACCATGACAGGGCCCGCCGCCTGGCGCAGGAACATCTCGACAAGCTCAAAATCCATGTGAAGTCCATCGACCAGAATGTCGAGGAGTTGTCAGGCGGTCAGCGCCAGGCGGTGGCCATCGCGCGCGCCACCGCATTCAACGCCAAGGTGGTGATCATGGACGAACCGACGGCGGCACTCGCCGTCAAGGAAGTCGGAAAGGTTCTCGATCTCATCAAGTCCCTACGCGATCATGGCGTGGCGGTCATCATCATTTCCCACCGCATGGACGATATTTTCTATGCTTGCGACCGTGTGATGGCGCTCTATCAAGGCGCCAACTTCGCGGACGCGCCGCTGCACTCCACCAACCGCAATGAGGTGATTGGCTGGATCATGGGAACCAAGGGTCACCGCGACTCCCTGGCCCATGACAAGGTGCACTGAACCATGACGCTTTCCGGCAATCCTCGGCTCGCACGGTTTCTCGAGACCTACGGCATCATTCTTGTCGTCATCGTCATGATGGCATTCCTCTATTGGTCGAAGCCGCAGTTCTTCCTGACGCCGGAAAACCTTTCAAACATCGTCAAACAGAATGCTGCGGCAGCATTGCTGGCGCTCGGCATGTTCATTGTCATCGTCACAGCCGGTATTGATCTCTCGGTAGGATCGGTCCTGGCCCTATCGATGGTCTGCCTGGCGATTGCCGACAAGACGCTTGGCATGCCGTGGCCGGTGGTTCTGGTGCTGGGGCCACTGGTCGGCGCGGTGTGCGGCTGGGTGAATGGTGTCGGTCTCACCTGGCTGAAGTTGCCGCATCCCTTCATCATGACACTCGGCACCCTCAATGTGGCGCGCGGCCTCACCAATCTCGTCACCAATGGCGCTCCCGTTTCGGGCCTCAAGCCGCAGGTGAGATATGCCGGGCAGAAAGTTTACGACCTCGGACTGTTCGTGCCGCCGGCCGGCATTCCGGCCAGCCTCGTTGTGGTTGCGGCCTGTGCCACCGGCATGTGGTATTTCCTTGCCCGCACCAACATCGGCCGCCATGTCTATGCCATCGGCGGTAATCCGCAGGCGGCACGCGTGTCAGGCATCAATGTCGACCGGGTGCTGGTGACCGTCTACACGATCTGCGGTTTCCTGGCGGGCCTCGCCGGACTGATCACCGCCGGCCGCACCGACTCTGGCTTTCCCAATGCCGGCATTGGTGCTGAGCTTGATGCCATTGCCGCTGTCATCATCGGCGGCGCCTCGTTCTTCGGCGGCCGCGGCAATGTGCTGGGCGTTTTGGCCGGCGTCCTGATCATCGGCCTGTTGCGCAATGGCCTTAATCTCAACAATGTATCGGTGTTCTGGCAACAGATCCTGATCGGCCTGGTGATCATTCTCGCCGTCTACATTGACGTCCTGCGCCGCAAGGCCGCGGTGCGCAGCTAGAAGCGGCAAAAGACATTCCGGGCCGCCGCATGTCTCCGCGGTGTCACCGGCAAAGCTTAGGAGACGAAAAGATGGGAGAAGTCACAATGAAAAAACTGCTGCTGGCCTCCGCCGCCCTTGCCCTCATGGCGGGAAGCGCATTGGCCGATACTTATGTGCTCGGCATGAAGGGCCCGGGTGCAGGCAATCCGTTCTGGGCCGCCGTCGAAGCTGGCGCCATGGAGAAGGGCAAGGAACTCGGCGTTGACGTGGTGGTGCTGGCACCGCCGGCCGAATCCGACGTTCAGGCCCAGATCGCCCAGATCGAGGACCAGATCGCCAAGGGCGTGAAGGGCATCGCGCTTGCCCCGACCGACCCCAACGCGCTGGCTCCGGTGGTAGATGCCGCCAAGGCCAAGGGCATCCCGGTGGTGTTCGTTGACACCAAGGGCATCAATGAAGGCATCACCTTCATCGGCACCAACAATGAAGTTGGCGCCAAGCTTGCCGCCGACTTCATGTGCTCTAAGCTCGAGAAGGGGTCGGAAGTCGCCATCCTGCAGGGCATTGTCACCCAGTCCACCGGTCAGGCTCGGGCTGCTGGTTCGAAAGCCGGTCTTGAAGCCTGTGGCATGAAAGTGGTTGCCGAACAGACCGCCGAATGGGACCGCGCCAAGGGCCTTGCCGTCACCGAGAATATCCTGACCGGCAACCCAAACCTCAAAGCCATCTTTGCTTCCAACGACAATATGGGGCTCGGTGCGGTCGAGGCGCTCAAGAACGCCAACAAGCTGGCCAATGTGATGGTGGTGGGCTTTGATGCCAACCCGGATGCCGCCGCCTCGATCATGGCCGGTGAAATGACGGCATCGGTCGCCCAGGCGCCCAAGAATATGGGGGCTTTCGGCATCGAATCGCTGGTCAAGCTCACCAAAGGCGGAGACTCTTGAGGCCTGGGTAGACACCGGCACAGTGCTGGTCGACAAGGCCAATGCCGATCAATACAAGTAACGTTTGACGCAAGCGCCGGGCGTGGGGTGACCCTGCCCGGCCTTGCATTTCCCGGGGGTTTTTGCTTTATACCCGCTGTTCAAGCCGCCTGGCCTGTAAAGGGCATGCCATGGCGGCTTTGTAATGCTTTGAAAGGACAAGCCAAATGCCCAAAATGAAAACCAAGTCGTCGGCCAAGAAACGGTTCAGGGTGACCGCTTCCGGCAAGATACGAGGGCCGCAGGCCGGCAAACAGCACGGCATGATCAAGCGCTCCAACAAACAGATCCGCAACCAGCGGGGCACCATGATTCTGTCCCCCGGCGATGCCGGTCTGGTCCGTATCCACATGCCCTATCTCGGCAAGTAAGGCGGAGGAAAACCCATGCCACGTGCAAAAGGCGGCGTTGTCGCGCGCCGTTCCCACAAGAAAACCATCAAGGCCGCGAAGGGTTACTTCAGCCGCCGCAAGAACATTTTTCGCGTCGCCGTTCAGGCAGTGGAAAAGGCCGGCCAATACGCCTACCGCGACCGCCGCGCCAAGAAGCGCAATTTCCGCGCATTGTGGATCCAGCGCATCAACGCGGCAGCCCGCGAACTCGGCCTCACCTACGGCCGATTTATGCACGGCCTGGCCAAGGCCGGAATCGAAGTGGACCGCAAGGTCCTCGCCGATCTCGCTGTGCAAGACGCTGCCGCTTTCGCCGCTCTCGTCGAGAAGGCAAAGGCCGCTCAAGCTTAAGCGCAGACAGTATCCGATTGCCTTGACCGGGATACATTGGCAGGAATGCCGATGGCCCGGTCAATTTGTTTCCGAGGGGAAGATGGAACTCGCAGCACTCGAACAGGACATTCACGCCTCATATCTCGCGGCGCCGCCGACGAGGCAGCCCTTGAGGCTTGCGCGTTGCGACGCTCGGCAAGAAGGGTTCGATCTCCGAGCGCATGAAGGGCCTTGGCGCCATGAGCCCCGCGGAGCGCAAGGCAGCGGGTGCCGCCCTCAATGTTTTGAAAGACAGGGTCACGGAGGCGATTGCAGGCCGCAGAAGCGATTCTGCAGGAACAGGCGCTGGATGTCCGGCTTGCGGCCGAGAAAATCGATGTGACATTGCCGGTGCGCCAGCAAGCCGCAGGGCACGGTTCATCCGGTTTCGCAAGTATGGGAAGAAGTCGTGCAGATTTTCGGCGATCTCGGTTTCGCGGTGGCCGAAGGCCCGCATATCGAAGACGACTTCCACAATTTCGATGCCTTGAACATGCCGCCTGACCATCCGGCCAGGCAGGAGCATGACACGTTCTATTTCAACGAAAAGCCCGATGGCTCGCGCATGGTTCTGCGCACCCATACGAGCCCGGTGCAGATCCGCACCATGCTGTCATCGCAGCCGCCCATTCGCATCATCGCACCAGGCCGCACCTTCCGCTCCGACTCGGACATGACGCACACGCCGATGTTCAATCAGGTGGAAGCCCTGGTCATTGATGAGACCACCCATCTCGGCCACTTGAAGTGGATTCTCGCCGAATTCTGCAAGGCGTTCTTCGAAGTCGATGATGTGAAGATGCGCTTCCGCGCCTCGCATTTCCCGTTCACCGAGCCGTCGATGGAGATCGACATCCAGTACCACCGTGAAGGCGGCAGGCTGGTGATCGGCCAGGGCGACAAGTGGATGGAGATCCTGGGTTCCGGCATGGTGCATCCCAATGTCATCAAGGCTGGCGGACTCGATCCCGAAAAATACCAGGGCTTCGCCTTCGGCATGGGCCTCGACCGCATCGCCATGCTGAAATACGGCATCCCCGATTTGCGCGCCTTCTTCGAAGCCGACCTTCGCTGGCTCAAACACTACGGCTTCCGCGCCCTGCAGGTGCCGACACTGGCGGGAGGGTTGTCGTGAGTTATGACTCCCCCTCTCCTTGGAGTGCGAGTCGATGAACCACGTGGCATCGGGGATCGCTGCCGTCGCTGTGGCATCGCTGTTTGCCTCCGGCGCCGCCGCGTCTGACCGCTTGCTCGGGCTGGCGCTGGCTGATCTTCCGCAACGGTCCTATGATGAAGCGGTGCACATTGCGTCCGGCACCGGCGTCCGCTTCGCCACCTTGCCGCTGGTTTGGGATGAGATCGAAACCAAGCCGGGCGTTTATGCACCGGCCACCGACTGGTTGGCTATTGCCGCGGCTTATTATCCATCGATCGGCTGGAAGGTGGCGCTAGAACTCAATCCCATCGATACGCTGGCCGACCGCAGGCCCGCCTGGCTCAGGGACAAGGCCTGGGATGATCCGCAAGTCGTCGTCTCCTATCAAAACATGCTGCGCCAGGTTCTGGAGCGCGCTAGCGCAATCGACCTCACCTCGCTGGCCATCGGCAACGAAGCCGATGTTCTGCTGGGTGAGGATGACCGGCAGTGGCAGAGCTATGGCAATCTGGTGAAGGCTGCGCGTGAGGTTTCGCAAGCCGCACGGCCTTCTCTGAAAATTGGTGTCAAAACCACGTTTGCCTCCACGGACAGTGCCGCGCTGGCGCGGCTGCAACGGGTCATCGGCAACACCGACATCGTGATGATCACCTACTATCCGCTTGACGAAACTTTTCGGACAAGGCCCCCGGACGCGCCCGCGAAAGACTTTGATAGACTGTCGGCTGCTTTTCCGGGGCGGGAGATTCATCTGGCGGAAATCGGCTATCCGTCGGGCACCATGTGTTCGGGCGGTGAGGCAGCCCAGGCCGCGTTTGTCAGTAGCGCTTTTGCGGCCTGGGACAATCACGCCGAACAGATAACGGCGATCTACTGGGATTGGATGACAGATGTGAGTGTCAGCGAGGTTGAAGCCGCGGCCCAATACTACCAGTCCGCCGACCCCTGCTTCGCGGAGTTCATAGGAACGTTGGGGCTGGAAACCCATGACCTGAAACCCAAGGCAGGGTGGATCCGGTTTTCTGAAGAAGCCGCCAAGCGTTTTCAAAAGTGATTTGAAGAAAGCGACCTCATGAAATTCACCCTCTCCTGGCTCAAGGATCACCTCGATACGGCGGCGAGTCTCGATCAGATTCTCGAAGGGCTGCTCGGCATCGGGCTTGAAGTCGAAGAGGTCGAGGACAAGACCAAGCTGCTTGCGGCTTTCACCGTGGCGCATGTCACGCAGGCCGGCAAACATCCCAATGCCGACAAGCTCAGCTTGTGCATTGTCGAAACCAAGGACGGCGTCAAGCAGGTGGTGTGTGGTGCGCCCAATGCGCGGACCGGCATCAAGGCGATTATCGCGTTGCCCGGCGTCACCATTCCGGCGACCGGCACAGTGTTCGCGCCCGCCACCATTCGTGGCGCTGAATCCCAGGCGATGCTGTGTTCGGAGCGCGAGCTTCTCATTTCCGATGAACACAACGGCATCATCGAACTCGAGGGCGACTGGCCGGTGGGAACGCCCGCAGCGGTGGCCCTCGGCCTCGACGATCCAATGATCTATGTGAAGGTGACAGCCAACCGTCCCGATGCCCTGGGTGTCCATGGCATCGCCCGTGATCTTGCCGCCAAAGGCCTGGGCAAACTCAAGCCGCTTGATGTGGAGCCGGTACGGGGCTCGTTCGAGTCGCCCATCAAGGTTTCGCTCGACTTCGATGGCGATACCACGCCTTGCCCGCTGTTCGTTGGCCGTTACATCAGGGGCGTGAAGAACGGCCCATCGCCGCAGTGGCTGCAGCGGCGCCTGAAAGCCATCGGTCTTCGCCCGATCTCGGCGCTGGTCGATATCACCAACTACGTCACATTCGGCTATGGACGCCCGCTGCACGTCTTCGATGCCGGCAAGGTGAACGGCAGCATCCGGGCGCGTCTGGCGCGCGATGGTGAAAGCATCGATGCACTCGACAACAAGAGCTATACTCTCTCATCGGACATGACGGTGATTGCCGATGACGCTGGTCCGGAAGCCATTGCCGGCATCATTGGCGGAATGCACTCAAGCTGCGGCGATGGGACGACAAATGTCTTCCTCGAAGCTGCCTACTTCGATCCCACCCGCACCGCCGCCACGGGGCGCAAACTCGGCATCAATTCGGATGCCCGCTATCGTTTCGAGCGTGGGGTCGATCCAGCCTTCACGCCGGTCGGTGCGGAAATCGCCACCCGAATGATCCTCGAGCTTTGTGGCGGCGAGGCCTCGCATGTGGTGATGGCGGGTTCCGTGCCCGAAACGGCACGGAGCTTCACGCTGCGGTCGACGCGCGTCAAATCGCTGGGCGGCATCGACGTGCCGCTCATCGACCAGAAGCGCATTCTTTCGGCGTTGGGTTTCGGTGTCACCGAGACCGCCGATGGCCTTGACTGCGCCGTGCCCTCGTGGCGGCCCGATGTTCATGGCGAGGCCGACCTCGTTGAGGAAGTCTGCCGCATCGTGGGCCTCGACACTGTGCCGATGGCTGCCATGGAGCGGCCCCACGCCATTGCCCGGCCGGTGCTCAACCCGCTGCAGAAGCGTATGCTGGCGGCCAGGCGCATGCTTGCGGCGCGCGGCTTCAATGAAGCTATCACCTGGGCATTCCTGCCGGAAAACCATGCAAAACACTTCGGCGGCGGCCAGCCGGAGCTCAAACTCGCCAATCCGATTTCCTCTGAACTCTCCGACATGCGGCCGTCGCTGTTGCCGAACCTCATTGCCGCAGCAGGGCGCAATGCGGCGCGGGGCCTCAGCGATGTGATGCTGGCGGAGGTGGGGCATGCCTATGCCGGCGACCGCCCGCAGGACGAGACACTGCGGGCCGCCGGCGTTCGCCGGGGTGCTGCTGTTTCCCGCAATTGGCAGGGTGGTGCCCGTACAGCCGATGCCTTCGACGCCAAGGCCGATGCGCTCGCCATTCTCGAAGCGGCCGGGGCACCCGTTGCCAGCGTGCAGATCGTGGCGGGAGCACCTTCGTGGTTTCACCCGGGGCGTTCCGGCACGATCCAGATGGGGCCGCAGAACAAGCTGGCGTGGTTCGGCGAGATTCACCCGAAGGTGCTGGCGGCATTCGACGTCAAGGGTCCGCTGGTGGCCTTCGAAGTGGTGCTCAATGCCATTCCCGGCGCGAAGTCGAAGACATCGGCGCGGGCGGCGCTCAATGCTTCCGATTTGATGCCGGTCGCCCGCGATTTCGCCTTCGTGGTCGATGCCGATGTCGAGTCCGACAAGCTGGTCAAGGCGGCGAAGAGCGCCGACAAGGCGCTGATCACCGACGTCACGGTGTTCGACGTGTTCAAACTCGACGGCGGCAAGACGTCGCTGGCCATCGAGGTGACCCTGCAGCCACGCGAGGCGACGCTGACCGACAAGGATATCGAGGCCATTTCGGCGAGGATCGTGGCCGCCGTTCAGAAGGCGACCGGTGGGGTGCTGAGGAGTTGATAATGGCCAAGGCAATCGTTGCACAATCCTTCAAGGACCTCGCCGCCCACCGCAAGAAGGGGGCGCCCACCGATATGCGCGCCGCCTTCGCGAAGGATGCGAAGCGCTTCACCACACTTTCGGCCAGGCTTGATGACCTGCTGCTCGACTATTCCAAGTGCGCGGTGAACGCCCGCACCATGAAGCTGTTGAGAAACCTGGTCACGGCGGCTCAAGTCGAAGCAAAGCGCGACGCGATGTTCGACGGCACAGCCATCAACACGACGGAGCGCCGTGCTGTTCTGCATACAGCACTTCGCAACCGCTCCAATCGCCCGGTGCTGGTCGACGGCAAGGATGTGATGCCGGAGGTCAATGCGGTGCTGGCCGCCATGGGGCGGTTTGCCAATGAAGTGCGCGGCAGCGCCATTACCGATGTTGTCAACATTGGGATTGGCGGCTCCGATCTCGGACCGGCGATGACCACGCTGGCGCTCGCCCCCTACCATGATGGCCCACGCCTTCATTATGTCTCCAACATCGATGGCGCCCATATCGCCGACACGCTCAAGACCCTCGACGCCAAGACCACGCTGTTCCTCATCGCTTCAAAGACTTTCACCACCATCGAGACGATGACCAATGCCGCCACAGCACGGAAATGGGTGGCGGACAGACTCGGCGAGGCGGCGGTCGGCGATCATTTCGCGGCGATTTCAACGGCAATTCCCAAGGTCAAGGCTTTCGGCATCCGCGAGGACCGCATCTTCGGCTTCTGGGACTGGGTGGGCGGGCGCTATTCCATCTGGTCGGCCATTGGCCTGCCGTTGATGATCGCCATTGGCCCCGAGAATTTCGCGCGTTTCCTTGAAGGCGGCCATGCCATGGACGAGCATTTCCGGCAAGGCACCGCTGACCGAAAATCTGCCGATGCTCATGGGCCTGCTCGGCGTCTGGCATCGCAACGTGTGCAACTATCCCTCGCGCGCCATTATTCCTTACGACCAGCGCCTTTCGCGTTTCGCGGCTTACCTGCAGCAGCTCGACATGGAATCGAATGGCAAGCGGGTGAAGCAGGATGGCGCGGCGGTGAAAAGAACCACCGGCCCCATCGTGTGGGGCGAACCCGGCACCAATGGCCAGCATGCCTTCTTCCAGCTGCTGCATCAGGGTACCGACATCATTCCTGTCGAGTTCCTGATCGCCGCCGAACCACATGAAACGGGCATGGACGAACATCACATGCTGCTGGTCGCCAATTGCCTGGCGCAGTCGCAGGCGCTGATGAAGGGCCGCACCCACAAGGAAGCCCAAACGCAGCTGCTGGCCATGGGCAAGACAAAAGACGAGGCCAAACGCCTGGCACCGCACCGTGTGTTCGCAGGCAATCGCCCGACGCTGACGCTCGCCTACAAGAAGCTTGACCCCTTCACTCTGGGCCGGCTGATCGCGCTCTACGAACACCGGGTGTTCGTCGAAGCCGCTATCTGGGGCATCAATGCCTTCGACCAATGGGGCGTGGAGCTTGGCAAGGAACTGGCGACGGGTCTGCAGCCGGTGGTCGCGGGCAAGACATCCACCGAGGGGCTGGACGCCTCAACGGCTGGTCTGGCGAACTATCTGCGCGGCCTGCGGTAGCCCTTCACACCATCAACGCGGCGATTTCGGCGCCGAGCGCCATGTCTTCCACCTGGCCAAAGGCGTGTTTGCGGAGTTTCCCTTCGCGGTCAAAGAGCAGCAGCGAGGGCGTGCCTTGCATGCGGTAATGGGCCATCGTGGCAGGTATCGGGAACGTGCTCCGCCGCCTCGTCAACGCCGATGGGAAAGTCCAACCGGTTCTCGTGGATGAAGGCCTTGAGCGAGACCGGCGACATGGCGTCGTGGTGCTCGAACACGGTGTGCAGGCCAATCACCGCAACGCGATCGCCCGGAAAGAGTTTTGATACTTTCTGGGCCTGGGGCGTTCCATGCAGAACGCAGCCGCGGCACAGCATCTGAAACGTGTGGAGTACAACGACCTTGCCGGAAAGATCCGGCAAGGTGATGGGCTGATCGGTGTTGAACCATTGCGAGACGGCCCAGCCGTCGCGCGCTATGCGTTGGTTCACGTCATTTGACATCGACAGTTCCGGGCAGGCTCAGATTCCCGGAAGCCACCTTGAACACATCGGTGACGCACAGCAAGGGCGCCTTCATCTCGGTGTTGACGCGCAAACCCGCCGCCACCCCATCAAATTTCATGGTTTCGGCGCCGGCCGGCATGGGCACGGTGAGCGTCATGGTCTTGGCGGAAATCATCGGGCGGGCGTCCGGACTGTCAAGGAACAGTGGCACGCCAGGGGCGGTTGCCGGCATCTTCACTTCAGTTCCGGGTGCTACGTCCTTGACCTTCAGCCCTCCCGTGCAGGCCTCGTCCTTGGCCAGCACCACCCAATGGGAATGCCAGCCGGCGCCGTCATTGTCTGCCTTGCCGTCGCCCGACTCGTCATAGTTCGGCGTATCGTCGAAATCCGGATGGGCGGTGACCGCCAGGGCCAGGATGCCTTCGCCAGCACTGAAGCCGGCGGCCGCCGAGTCCAGGCTGGTTGGCCACACATAGGCATGGACACCGGAGCCCAACATGGCGCCGGTCGCCGCCGGAATGGTGCCGCCAACCGTGCCCGAGACATCGAGCTCAAAGGTGAGATTGCCGGCGCTCGCCGAAACGGCGGCGCGCAGGATGTCGAAGTTCGGATCGATTGCGGCATTTGCGCCACTGGCAATCTCTCCGGCAAAGCTGGCGTTGGCCATCAGAGCGAGGGTGGCGGCTGTCAGAAGTGATTTCATTTGGTTCCCCTTATTGTATCGATACGATACTATATACAGACTCGCCGGATTCGTGCAAGTATGATCTCGAGTCGCTACCAAGGAGACCCCATGGGCGAAGCCGACGATGGCCTATCCGGCGAAATGATTGCGGTTCCGTTTGAACGGCTGTCGCGGCTGATGCGTGCCGCCGAGCACGATCGAGGATTGAACCCAGCGCAATGGGAGGCACTGCGCTACCTGGCGCGGGCCAACCGGTTTTCCAATTCACCAGGCGCCCTCACCCGCTATCTCGGCGCCACCAAGGGCACCATCTCGCAAACGGTGATCGCCTTGGAACGCAAGGGTTACATCGTGAAGTCGGCGCGCGAGGGCGAAAAGCGTTCGGTGGAACTCAAACTCACGGCCACCGGCGAGGATGTCCTCAGGAACGATCCATGGGCGATGCTGGCAGCGGCGGCGGAACAGCTTGGCGGCAAGACCAAGCGCCGCCTCGCCAAGGGATTGCGCGAACTGCTGGATGGCGAATTGAAGCGGGGCAAACACCCGAGCTTCGGCCAATGCGCCAGTTGCCGCTACTTCCGTGAAAAGGGCGAAGGCAACGGACACTATTGCATGCTGCTGGAAACACCATTGACGGTGGATGATTCACTGCGCATTTGCGTGGAACATGCGGCGGCTTAACCAATCACCCGCAGATCGCGCGGGAAACTGGTGAGGCAGTCAATGCCGTCGGCAGTCACTACCACATCATCTTCAATGCGCACGCCGGCTTCGCCCTCGCGGTAGAGGCCCGGCTCAATCGTGAAAACCATGCCGGGTTCGAGCACAACTTGGTTGCCGCGCATGATCTGCGGGGCTTCGTGCACGTCGAGGCCCAGGCCGTGGCCGGTCTTGTGGCGGCGGAACTTGGCGAATTGCGATTGCTCCAATACCTTCTGCACGGCGTCATCAACACTGGAGGCGGTGACACCGGCACGTGACACTTCGCGTCCCCTGGTGTTGGCGGCCAGGACGGTTTCATAGAAGGCGCGATCGTGCTCCGACACGTGGCCGACAAAAAACGTGCGGGTGATATCGGCGCTGTAACCTTGGTAGCTGCCGCCATAATCGAACAGCAGGGCGTCGCCGGCCTTGATCTTGTAATCGGCGCGGGCGTGGGCATGGGGCTTTGCCGCATTGTCACCCGCCGCCACGATAGGCGAGAATGCCAAACCGTCGGCGCCATTGGCGAAGAGCTGGCCGAGCAAGATGGCTTCGACCTCCTTCTCTGTCATGCCAACCTTGACCTGTTGCAGCGTTGCTTCGAGGGCTGCTTCCGAAAGCCGGATTGCCTGGCGTTGCAGTTCGATTTCAGCTTCGGTCTTGTGCAGGCGAATCCTTGAAATCTCGGCATGGGCGTCGATGAAACTCGCGCCCGGCAGTGCCTGCTGCAGTGCCATGAGGTCGAACACCCGCATGCGCTGACCTTCGACGCCGATGCGGGCGCCGGCGCGGAGCTGCGGCAGGGCTGCCCCGGCCTTCATGAAGGCCCCCATGTAGCCTTCTTCGTCGCGCCAGTCGAAGATTGAACCGGGAAAATTCAGCGGCGCAAACGACCCCATCTCGAGATTGGGCACAATGGCCACGGGCTTCCCCTCTCGTGGCACAATGATTTCGAGCGGCCGTTCCATCTGGTGAAAGTCGGTGCCGAACACCCGGCGAAAATTGGCGCCGGGCACGAGGACGATGGCATTGAGTTGTGGTGGCGGAGAGGATTGCATAGAGTGGGGCGATATCGGTCATGGGTGGTGATTAGCCGCTTTTCATGGCGCCGTCACCCCGGCGGTAGCCGGAGCTCACTGCAGCAGCGCAGTGAACCCCGGCGTGCGCTGGATGATGAAGAACCCTGGGGTTCTATTCCGCCGCCATTTGCAGCATGGGGCTCGCCGCGCGGATGTCTTCGCCGACATGGTCTTCGAACTTGGCGAAGTTCTTGACGAACATGCCGACAAGCTTCTTGGCCATGGCGTCATAGGCCTTGGGATCGGCCCAGGTCCGGCGCGGATCGAGGATCTTGTTATCGATGCCGTCAACCGCCACGGGCACGGCAAAGCCGAAGTTCATATCGGTGCGCATTTCAGCTGAAGCAAGCGAGCCATCGAGGGCGGCGTTGAGCAATGCCCTGGTGACCTTGATCGGCATGCGGCTTCCTTCGCCGTAGGCGCCGCCGGTCCAGCCGGTGTTGACGAGGTAACAGGAGACACTGTTTTCGGCGATGAGCTTTTTCAGGAGATCGCCATAAACGCCGGGATGACGCGGAATGAAGGGGGCACCAAAGCAGGTGGAGAAGGTGGCCTGCGGTTCGGTGACGCCGCGCTCGGTACCGGCAACCTTGGCGGTATAGCCGGACAGGAAGTGATACATCGCCTGTTGCGGGGTGAGCCGGGCAATCGGCGGCAGCACGCCAAAGGCGTCGGCGGTCAGCATGATGATGGTCTTGGGGACCGGCGCCATGCCGGTTGGCGAAGCATTGGGAATGGCCGACAGCGGGTAGGCGGCACGCGTGTTTTCGGTCTTAGAGCCATCGTCAAGGTCGAGCTTACGCGAGTGATCGCACATCGTGACGTTTTCGAGAACCGTGCCCCAGCTGTGTGTGGTGGCATGGATTTCGGGTTCGGCCTCCTTCGATAGGCGGATGACCTTGGCGTAGCAGCCACCTTCGAAGTTGAAGACGCCGTTGGGCGACCAGCCGTGTTCGTCATCGCCGATGAGGGTGCGTTTCGGGTCCGCCGAGAGCGTCGTCTTGCCAGTGCCGGAGAGGCCGAAGAATACGGCACTGTCGCCCTTCGCACCGACATTGGCCGAGCAGTGCATGGGCATGACGCCCTTTTCGGGCAGCAGATAGTTGAGGACGGTGAACACCGCCTTTTTCATTTCGCCGGCGTATTGCGTGCCACCAATGAGCACCAGGCCAGCCGAGAGATCGATGGCGATCACCGTCTCGCTGCGGGTGCCGTGGCGCTCGGGATCGGCCTTGAAGCTCGGCAGGTCGATAACCGTCAGCTTGGACGCGAAGCCGTCGCGGGTCGCCGGAACAATCAGCAGATGCTGAATGAACAGGGCATGCCAGGCATATTCGCAAATGACGCGGGTCTGCAGCCGGTGGGCAGGATCAGCACCACCTTCGAGGTCCTGGACATAAAGCGGCTTCAATCGCGCATGGGCCATGAAGTCAGCCTTCAGCGCTTCGAAATGGGCGGGGGTCATCGATTTGTTGTTGTCCCACCAGATGGTGTGGGCGGTATCCGAATCGCGCACGATGAACTTGTCGTTGGGGCTGCGGCCGGTATGGACGCCGGTTTCAACCACCAGGGCGCCACCTTCCGCGACCTTGGCTTCGCCCCGCGAAACTGCCTGCTGATAGAGGCCGGCAGCCGGTGCATTCCAGGAAATGGTATCGATCCACTTGAGGCCAAGTGCCGAAAGCTCGCCGCGGATGAGGTTGTCGGTGGCAGTGTCCATGAGCGTCCCCTGGTTGGAAGATGCCTGAACCTAAAATTTTGACCTGCCGATTTGCAAGGGAATAATGCAATAAAGCTAATTTCCACTCATATTTTTGCGGTATCGTACATCAAATAATGATGTTTCTGCATCGATTATGCAGGCCTCGCCAAGTGTGCGAGGGTCTGGCGCAGCGTGTTTGCATCGGTCACGGGGGCCGGGAAATGCAACCTGAGCGATTGAGTTCCGTCACTCAAATCGGCGCCGTCGGGGTCAATCGCCTGTAGGGTCCAGTCGGCCGCCGGATCGCCGCCAAGGCTTGCCGCATAGCGCCGGACCGGGCCGGGATGGTCGTGATTCATGTGATCAAGAGCGCTTTCCTCCAGGCCTTCGAAGCCTTCCACGGCGGGAAACACCTCGGCTGGCGGCAGCGTTTCGATGCGGCCGAAGCCGGCAACGGCGTGAACGATCTCGGGGACCAGCCGCCAGTAGCCGAAATCGCCGAAGCCCGCATACATGGCGGCTTCCGGATGCCGGGCCAGATAACGGCGAGCGGCGCGGGGGGCATCGATCCTCTCGAACCGGCCCATGATCGTTACCCGGGACCCGGTCAAAACATCGCCGGTCTCCGGAGGCTCGGCGACCAGAACGCTGGCGCGCGAGTCGTGCAGCAAGTTCCTGGTGTGCCAGGCAAGGCTGGACACCAGAATGAGCGGCTGGCCTTCGATATCCGTCGCCAGATTGATGAGCGACGCATAGGGAATGCCACCATCCCGGTTGATGGTAGCCAGGGTCCCGGTCCGGGCCCGGCGCAGACAGGAGCCGTGCTTCTGTCACCTGTAAAACTTCTGGCTGTGGTCATGCGGTAACCCTCGCAAACGTCATGCAGACCTCCTATCATGCTTGCCACAATTTGTTCCAGTTCCGCCCCTAGTGCAATTTCGAGGGGCTTAAGACGGCAAGCCAAGGATTTTCAGAGGATGAACAAGAAGATGCCAACAGTCGCGCTCGTAGACGACGACCGCAACATTCTCACATCGGTCGGCATGACGCTGGAAGCCGAGGGCTACAGCGTGCAGAAATACAGTGACGGTGCTGCCGCCCTGCAGGGCTTGCAAGACAGTCCGCCTGATATGGCGATCTTCGATATCAAGATGCCGCGCATGGATGGCATGGAGCTTCTGCGCCGCATTCGCCAGAAGACCGACCTGCCGGTGATCTTCCTCACCTCCAAGGACGATGAGATCGACGAACTCTTCGGCCTCAAGATGGGCGCTGATGATTTCATCAAGAAGCCGTTCTCGCAGCGCCTCCTCGTCGAACGCGTCAAGGCCGTGCTACGCCGCGCGGTGGCCCGCGAGCCTGGTGCTGCCCCCACCGAAGTCGGCCAAGGTGATCGAGCGCGGCAAACTCGCCATGGATCCCGACCGCCATTCCTGCACCTGGGATGGCAAGCAAGTGACGCTCACCGTTACCGAGTTCCTCATCCTGCAATCGCTGGCCCAGCGCCCCGGCATCGTCAAGAGCCGCGATGCGCTGATGGATGCGGCCTATGACGACCAGGTCTATGTCGATGACCGCACCATCGACAGCCACATCAAGCGCCTGCGCAAGAAGTTCAACCAGGTGGACGAGGCTTTCGACGGCATCGAAACGCTCTATGGCGTAGGCTACCGGTTCAAGGAGCAGTAAGCCCCGCAAGTCGAATGCTGGACAAGGTCAAAGGCATCGAGGCCACGGATCGCAGCGATAGCGACGACGGCCTCGATTCGACCGAGGCCCTGCCAGCTTCCAAGCGCATGCCGCTGCTCAAGCGGTTCGCGCCGCAGCGCCTGACGAGCCGCATCGTACTCTTGAACATTGCGGGTCTCGCCACGCTGCTCGCCGGCATGTTCTATTTCAACCAGTATCGCGAGGGACTGATCGACGCCCGCGTGCAATCGCTGACGACGCAAGCCCACATCATCTCGGCGGCGATTGCCGGATCGGCGACGGTTGACACGGGTTCGATCGTCATCGATCCCGATGCCTTGAGCGAGCAAAGCGACGACGTCACGGCCGATGCCGAACAGCTGACGGCGCTGGATTTCCCGATTGATCCGGAAATGGCTGGTCCGGTGCTGAAAAGCATGTTGGCCAACACCACGGTGAGGGCCCGTATCATCGACCAGGATGGCAATCTGGTAGTTGACAGCCGCTTTCTCTATGGCCGCAGCGACATTGTGCAGGCGGACCTGCCGCCGCTGAATGAGGCCCAGGGCCTGCTCGACAAGGTGTGGACCACCGTGGCGGGGTGGCTATTGCCCAGCAAGTATCCGGTGCAGATCGAGTATGGCCTCGACAATGGCAAGGAGTTCCCGGAAGTCGTGGCAGCCCTCAATGGTGCTACGGCGAGCGTCGTGCGCCTCAACGAAGACCGTGAGATCATCGTGCTGGTTTCGGTGCCGGTGCAGCGCTATCGCGCCGTGCTGGGCGCCTTGGTGCTGTCGACGACCGGCGGAGAAATCGACGACGTCCTATCCGCCGAGCGCAAGGTGATGTTCTCGACTTTCGGGTTTGTGGCACTGGTGACCGCGCTGTTATCGGTGCTGCTGGCCTCGACCATCTCGGAACCGATCCGCCGGCTGTCAGCGGCGGCGGAGCGGGTGCGCCGCGGCATCAACAGGCGGGTGGAAATTCCCGATTTCACGGCGCGGAGCGACGAGATCGGCCACCTGTCGGGGGCGATCCGCGAGATGACTTCGGCGCTCTACAATCGCATCGACGCCATCGAGGCTTTTGCGGCGGATGTCAGCCATGAGCTCAAGAACCCGTTGACCTCGCTCAGGAGTGCGGTTGAAACACTGTCGTTCGTCAAAACCGACGAGCAGCGCAAGAAACTGATCGATATCGTCAAGCACGATGTCAAGCGGCTGGACCGGCTGATCACCGACATCTCGGATGCTTCGCGCCTCGATGCCGAACTGGCGCGCCACGAACAGCAGCCCATCGACATGGTGAAGCTGCTGACGGCCATCATCCAACTGGCCAACGAAACCCGCAAGGAAGATCAGGCGCAGATCATCTTCGAAGTGGCGAAGCTTCCGGCGGGTGCCGACCCGATGCGCGGCTATGTGTTCCTCGGCCATGATTCTCGCATCGGCCAGGTGGTACGCAATCTTGTCGACAATGCCCGCTCGTTCACGGCGCCCGGCTCGAAGATCATCGTGCGGGCCCGGCGGGTTGCCAGCGACATCGAATTCCGCGTCGACGATTTCGGTCCGGGTATCCGCCCGGACAATCTTGAGCGAGTTTTCGAGCGCTTCTATACCGACCGGCCGCAGAATGATTTTGGCTCCAACTCAGGGCTAGGCCTCGCTATTTCAAAGCAGATCGTCGAGGCCCACAAGGGCCGCATCTGGGCCGAGAACCGCTATGGCCGCGGCGATGGCACGGGCGAGCGCCCGGTGCTTGGGGCCCGTTTCGTGGTGCGCATACCGGCGGTTGCCGATGACTGGACACCCCCTGACACCTGACCACGAAATCATTCACGGAACCTGCGTGGCGATTGCCGGCGCCGGGGTGCTGATTCTTGGGCCCCCGGGGGCCGGAAAATCCGACATGGCGCTGCGCCTCATTGATGGCCCGGGCTGCGGCATTTCGGGCAAAGCCAAGGTGGCAAGATTGGTCGCCGATGATCAAGTCATGGTGCGACGCCTGGGCCATGAACTGTTCGCTTCTCCTCCAGCCACCATCGCCGGCAAACTGGAAATCAGGGGCCAAGGCATTGTCGAACTTCCCCATGCCAGCGAAATTGCCCTGCGCCTGTGCGTAAGGCTCATGCCGGTTGCAGGAATTGCGCGCATGCCGGAACCTGCCGCCAGCCGCCGCGTGATCCTTGGCATCGTGCTTCCTCTAGTCGACATTGACCCGCTCGCTCCCTCGGCGGCGGCTCGCGTCAGGGCCGCAGTAGACGCCCTTTCCGCGCCATAACTCGCATGTTGCAACGACACGCCAGACGGGGCATTGTGCGCCTCCTTCGGGGAAACCCGCAGGCATCAACAGTTACGGGGGCTCGCGGGTTGCGCGGCTTTACACTCAACACATGATTGGCCTAGTTCTGGTAACCCACGGCAGACTTGCCGAGGAGTTTCGTCATGCGCTCGAGCATGTCGTCGGCAAGCAAGAGCAGATCGAGGCCGTCTGCATCGGCGCCGATGACAGAATGGAGGCGCGACGCGTTGACATTGCAGACGCCATTGCCCGCGCCGATACCGGCGACGGCGTCATCATTCTCACTGACATGTTCGGTGGCACGCCGTCAAATCTGGCGATTTCACTGCTTGAACTTGGCCGCATCGAAGTGGTGGCCGGGCTAAACCTGCCGATGCTTGTCAAACTCGCACGCATTCGCAAGGATACCGGACTGGAAAAGGCCGCGACCGCGGCCCAAGACGCCGGCCGCAAGTACATCAACATTGCCAGCCGCATTCTGGGTGACTGACCGTGCCGGCCATAATGCGCGAAATGGCGATCATCAACCAGCGTGGCCTGCATGCCCGGGCATCAGCGAAATTCGTCAAGTGCGCCGAGGGTTTTGATGCCGATATCCGGGTATCGCGCGATGGGCAAATGGTGCCGGGAACCTCGATCATGGGGTTGATGATGCTGGCGGCTGCCATGGGAACATCGATTGTTGTCGAGGCGACCGGCCCCCAGGCTGGCCCTGCCCTTGATGCGCTTGCCGCTCTTGTTGCGGCGAAATTCGACGAGGACTGAGCGGTGATCGATTATGTGACATCGGCGCTTGCCACACTTCTGGTGGTTGCCGACCCGATTTTTCTGAGCGCCCTGTTTCTGGGCGTGACCCACGGCATGAACGACCAGCACCGCCGCGAGGTGGCGTTCAGGGCCAGTGTTATTGCTTTCGCCATTCTGGTAGCCGCCGGCCTTATCGGCGCGAAGCTTCTTGAGCTGCTCGGCATTTCTCTTTCGGCATTCCGGATCGCTGGCGGCCTGTTGTTGCTGTCGGCGGCCGCCGACATGGTGTTTGACCGCCGGGCCAGCCGCGAAAAGAAGACGGCGGACGAAGCCATCAGCATCGATCATGTCAGAAACATCGCCGCCTTTCCCCTGGCCATTCCGCTGATGGCCGGCCCTGGCGCCATTACCGCCATGATTCTGCTGGCCGGGCGGGCCGAAGGACAAGTGAACTTGCTGGCCGCCCTGTTCGCCGTGACCGGCGTGGTGATGGTGGCCTGTTACATCGCATTCCTCGGCGCCGAGCGGATTTCCAAGGTCATGGGCGTTACTGGCCGGGCGGTAATCACCAGACTTCTGGGCATCATCCTTGCCGCCCTGGCCGTCCAGTTCGTCATTGATGGCGTGGTGGCGCTGCTCGCCTGAAAATGAAGTTGGACCCGAGGGGCCGTGTGCGGCGCAGCAAAATCCGGCAGATTCGTCTTATCTTTCAAGATTTGACCAGGCGCTCAATTTTCGGCGGACAGTGAATTGAGAGTTCGTTAAGATGCAACCCAGCGATGGGGTAGAAACGGTGGCGTCAGCGGTGTGGAGTCAATTTGCGAAACTGTGCACTTGGGCACTGATGGTGCCGAGCTTGGCTTCCCAGGCTACGGCCGAAGAAATGCTGCCTGCATTTGACTTCCAGGATGCCGCCATCTCCGCTCCCGGCAAGGGCGACCTGCAACAAATCGGGGTGATCATTTCCCCTGCCTCGGCAACCCCCGAACAGCGGTCAAGTTTCGGCGACCGGTATTTCCGGCGCATCAACGTTGCCGATCTCGGGCCCTATTCCGGCCAGACGTTCTGGCGGCAGGCCAGGGAGGTTCCGCTGGAGTGGACGGCGCTTGCAGCCTATCCGCTTGCCCAGGGCCTCACCAAGTGGAACTGGGGCAAATCCGATTTCCATTTCAATGGCGAAGGCTTCTTCGGCAAGAAGACAAAATACCTTGGCATGGACAAACTCGGCCATACTTTCGGTACCTACCTTTATTCCGAAATCCTGACCCAGCGCATTGCCCAGAAGTCTTCCGACCGCACCGGTGCCGCCGTCACCGGCTCGATCATGGGCCTGGCCATCCAGTTGGGGACCGAGATCGGTGATGGCTTTTCGCCTAATCAGGGGTTCTCACCCGAGGATATGCTGTTCAATTCCATGGGCGCGGGGTTCTCGCTGTTGCGCAACGCCGTTCCCGGCCTCGCCGACAAGCTCGATTTCCGTTACGAATACTGGAAATCCGAATTCAGTTCGTTCGATCCATCGTCGGACTACGACGGCCAGAAGTATCTATTGGCGCTCAAGCTTTCGGGCTTTGAAACATTTGACGACTCGCCGCTGCGGTTCTTCGAGTTGCATGCGGGATATTACGCACGCGGGGTCGGCGACAAAACGGAAGGCAACGGCGTGGCGCGCCGCCGCGAACCATACATCGGCATCGGCTTCAACTTGCAGCAACTCCTCAAAGAATCGCCGGCCGCCAATTCCACGCCGGGGCTGCTGGCCGATAGGCTGCTCGAATACTACCAGCCGCCATATACTTATGCGGCGAGCAGCATGAACTAGCTGGCTGCGGCCCGCTAGCGGTTGATATCGTATGCGGCGATGGCCGCGAGGTTCACGATGTCTGATGCCGTAGCCGACATCGAGGCGATCTGCACCGGTTTGTCGAGGCCGGTAAGCAGCGGACCAACAACGGTAATGCCACCAAGTTGTTGCAACATCTTGGTCGAAATCGAAGCCGAGTGTGCTGCCGGCATCACCAACACGTTGGCAGGACCGCTCAGGCGGCAGAACGGATAAAGCGCCATGGCCTCCTTCGAAAGGGCAACGTCGGCGGCCATCTCGCCATCGAACTCGAAATCAACGTTGCGATGGTTCAGGACGGTGACGGCGTTGCGCACGTATTCGGCGCGTTCGCCACGCGGGTAACCAAAGGTCGAATAGGACAGAAAGGCGACCCGCGGCTCGTAACCGAAGCGCCTGGCGACGCCTGCCGCTTCCTGGGCGATGTCGGCCAATTCCTCGGCCGAGGGCAATTCGTGGATCGACGTGTCGGCAATGAACACCGTGCGGCCGCGCACCAAGGCCATCGATACGCCGATGGGCCGGTGCCCAGGGCGGTGGTCGATGGCGCGGCGCACATTGTCGAGGGCTACGGAGAAATTGCGGGTGAGGCCGGTTACGAGCGCATCAGCATCGCCCAGGGCCACCATGCAAGCCGCGAACACGTTACGGTCCTGATTGACCATGCGCTGGCAATCGCGGAACAAGAACCCGAGACGCTGCAGGCGTTCATAGATGTAGTTGGCGTAGTCGACGTTGCGGTCGGAGATGCGAGCGTTGAGAACTTCGACGTTTTCGTTGAGTTCGAGCCCGCTGGCATCGAGAACCTGCTGGATCATGTCGTCTCGGCCAATGAGCGTGGCGCGGCCAAGCCCGGATGCCGCAAAAGTATTGGCGGCGCGGATCATGCGGTCTTCTTCGCCCTCGGCGAACACCACGTGTTTGGGTGCTGCTCGCACATGGCCAAACACACTCTGCAGCGTACCGGCGATGGGATCGAGCCTAGCCGAGAGCTCCGCGGTATAGCCGTCGAGGTCGGCAATCTGGCGGCGGGCCACACCCGATTCCATCGCGGCCTTGGCGACGGCCACGGGAATGCGCGAGATGAGGCGCGGATCGAACGGCACCGGAATCAGATAGTTGGGCCCGAACGCAAGCCGCGATCCGTGATAGGCGGCGGCTACTTCGTCGGGAACATCTTCACGCGCCAGTTCGGCCAGGGCGCGGGCGGCGGCAATCTTCATCTCTTCGTTGATGGTGCGGGCGCGGACATCGAGGGCCCCACGGAAAATGTAAGGAAAGCCCAAAACGTTGTTGACCTGGTTCGGGTAGTCGGAACGGCCGGTGGCCATGATGGCGTCGGAGCGCACCTTGGCGACGTCTTCGGGGAGAATTTCCGGGTCGGGGTTGGCCATGGCGAAAATCACCGGATTTTTCGCCATGCTCTTCACCATGGCCGGGGTCAGCGCGCCAGCCACCGAGAGGCCAAAGAAAACGTCGGCGCCATCAATGGCCTCGGCAAGGGTGCGGGCCTTGGTTTCAACGGCATGGGCCGACTTCCATTGATTCATGCCCTCGCTGCGGCCCTTGTAAACCACGCCCTTGGAATCGGCGAGGATGACATGATCGTTGGGAACGCCCAGCGATTTGATCAGCTCGACGCAGGCGATCGATGCGGCGCCGGCGCCATTGACCACCAGCTTGAAGGTCTTGAGATCACGGCCGGTGAGGTGAAGGGCATTGATGAGGCCGGCCGTGGCGATGATCGCGGTTCCGTGCTGGTCGTCATGGAAAACCGGAATATCCATCAGTTCGCGCAGACGCTGCTCGATGATGAAGCAGTCCGGCGCCTTGATATCCTCAAGATTGATACCGCCGAAGGAAGGGCCAAGATAACGCACGGCATTGATGAACTGGTCGACGTCCTTGGTATCAACTTCGAGATCGATCGAGTCGACATCGGCAAAACGTTTGAACAGGACGGCCTTGCCTTCCATTACAGGCTTGGATGCCAGAGCGCCAAGGTCGCCAAGCCCCAGTATGGCTGTACCGTTGGAGATGACAGCCACGAGGTTGCCCTTGGCAGTGTAGTCGTAGGCAAGATCGGGATTCTCGGCGATGCGCCGCACCGGCACCGCGACGCCCGGGCTGTAGGCCAGTGACAGATCGCGCTGGGTTGCCATCGGCTTCGTCGGGTTGATTTCGAGCTTTCCCGGCTTGCCCATCTGGTGGAAATGCAGGGCTTCCTCGTCGGTAATCGCCGGGCGCTTGGCCAACTTCTTGTCAGAACTCATGTTTTTCTCGTTTCGCTGGGGGTCTCGCGGGTCCCGCCAATACCCTAGATGGTGGCCGGTCATTGCTCAAGGCACGAAGCGCCGGGCCGCTGGGATTCCATCAATTTCCTGCTAAACAGGCGCCATGAACGACATGCCCAACCTGAGTGCTGCAGGACTTGAGGCCGAGAACACCGGAGCAACACCGGTGATGGTGCAATACCTGCAAGTCAAGGCCGCCCATCCGGGCAGCCTGTTGTTCTATCGCATGGGTGATTTCTACGAGCTGTTTTTCGATGACGCCGAGAAGGCGGCAAACGCATTGGGGATCGCGCTCACCAAACGTGGCAAGCATCTGGGGCAGGATATCCCGATGTGCGGTGTACCGGTCCATGCCGCCGACGGATACTTGCAAAGACTGATCCGCAAGGGCTTTCGGGTGGCGGTTTGCGAACAGCTCGAAGATCCGGCGGAGGCCCGTAAACGTGGCTCGAAGTCGGTTGTGCGCCGCGACGTGGTGCGGCTGGTGACGCCCGGAACGATTACCGAAGACACGCTGCTTGAAGCCGGGGCCAACAATTATCTGGCAGCATTGGCGCTGAACCGCGGCGACGGGCAGCTGGCCATTGCGTGGGCCGACATTTCCTCGGGCGAACTGTCAGTCATGACAACCGCCGCGGGCCAGTTGGCAGCCGATCTTGCGCGGCTTGAGCCGCGCGAAATCGTGGTGTCCGACACTTTGCTGGCTGACCAGGAACTTGGTGCTGTTCTGGTCCAGTGTGGTGCGGCGATTACGCCTGTTCCCGCCATCCGGTTTGATTCGATATCAGCCGAACGCCGCATCAAGGAGCACTACCAGGTCGCCGCTCTCGACGCCTTTGGGGCATTCGGCCGTGCCGAAATCGCCAGCCTCGGGGGATTGATCGACTATATCGCCCTCACCCAGGTCGGGCGATCGCCACATCTGCGCCAGCCGCGCCGTGAGTCGCGTGGCGACTTCATGCTGATTGATGCCGCAACCCGGGCCAATCTGGAACTGGTGCGCACGGTTTCAGGCGACAGCAAGGGCAGCCTTCTCGGCACGATTGACAAGACGATGACCGCGGCTGGCGCCCGCCTCCTCGCTGATCGCCTTGCAAATCCGCTGGCGGAACCCAGTGTGATCAACGCGCGGCTGGATGCCGTGTCGTTCTTCAACGGCGGCGGCACCTTGCGCGGCAAGGTGCGAACAGCGCTGGCTTCAGCTCCGGACATTGAGCGTGCACTTGGCCGGTTAAGTGTCGGCCGCGGAGGCCCCCGCGACCTGGCGGCCATCGGCGCCGGGCTTGGGATAGCGCCAGACCTTGCAGCGCTCATCAGCGAAGCGAGTGGATTGGTTCCCCTGCCCGACGAGATCGCGTTGGATTGCGCCGCATTGGCTGCAGCCGATGAGTTGCTTGGCAGCCGCATCATGGCAACACTCGCCGACGACCTGCCGTTTCTGGCTCGCGATGGCGGGTTTGTGCGCCCCGGCCTTTCACCGGACCTCGACGAGGCCCGGGCGCTACGCGATGAAACCCGGCAGATCATTGCCGGGCTGCAAGCAGGCTACGCCGACGAAACCGGCATCAAGTCTCTCAAGATCCGCCACAACAACATTCTCGGCTATTTCATCGAAGTTGCCAGCCAGCACGCACCGGTGCTGCAGCAGAAGGACCTGGCCGGCAAGTATGTGCACCGGCAGACTGTTGCCAATGCCATGCGGTTCGTGACGCTGGAACTTGCCGGCCTCGAGCAGAAGATCCTTTCTGCCGCGAGCCGGGCACTGGCTCTCGAGCAGGAGATTTTTTCGAGCCTGTGCGACGCCACCCTGGCGCGCGGAACGCATCTTTCGGCGGTGGCGCGGGCCATCGCCAAGATCGATGTGGTGTCGTCGCTGGCCGAACTTGCGGCGCGGGCCCGCATGGTGCGGCCCGAGGTTGACGGGTCGACAGCCTTTGAAGTGACCGGTGGCCGTCACCTGGTCGTCGAAGCGGCACTTCAGGCGGGGGCGCAAAGTTTCATTGCCAATGACTGCAACCTGTCTGCCAACGCAAAGAGGCTTTGGCTTCTCACCGGGCCAAACATGGCCGGCAAGTCAACCTACCTCAGGCAGAATGCGCTAATTGTCATCCTGGCGCAGATCGGTTCGTTCGTGCCGGCGGATAGCGCCCATATCGGGGTTGTCGACAGGCTGTTCAGCCGGGTCGGGGCGGCCGACGACTTGGCGCGCGGGCGTTCCACCTTCATGGTGGAGATGGTGGAAACCGCGGCAATTCTCAACCAGGCGACCGAAAAGTCATTTGTCATTCTTGACGAGATCGGCCGCGGTACCTCAACTTTTGACGGGCTGTCGATCGCCTGGGCGACAGTCGAACACATCCACGATGTCAACCGCTGCCGGGCGTTGTTTGCAACCCACTATCATGAACTCACCATGCTGGCCGAGCGCCTGGCGCACCTCGCCAATGCCACGGTCATGGTGCGGGAATGGCAGGGCAGCATCGTGTTCCTGCATGAGGTCAAACCAGGCGTTGCCGACCGGTCCTACGGCATTCATGTGGCAAAGCTTGCGGGCATTCCCGATGCGGTGATTGTCCGGGCCAGCGATGTTCTCAAACTGCTGGAAGGCGATGGCAGTGCGGACAAGCGGCGGACCCTGGTCGATGACTTGCCGCTATTCCGGGTGGCACCGTCCTCGCCTTCGATTCCGGCAGCAATTCGCGACGATCCTCTGGCTGCCATGTTGCGCGACATCAATCCCGATGAACTCACGGCCCGCGAAGCCTTGTCGATCCTCTATGATCTCAAGTCGAACCTGAAGGCCCAACGTTGATGCCGTTGGAAAATTCCGATTTGCTTGCCGATACCGCAGCTTTGCGCGAGGAGTTTCGTGCACTGCTCCGCCAGCATGGCGACACGTCGAACCAACTGCGGCCGGCGATCGTCGCCGAACTCAAGTCTAGATTTCAGGCGGCCCGCAGCGAATGCGAACGCCGGCTACTCGCCGATGGACTTGGCACGCGCTGCGCCGAAAATCTCAGCCTTGTCGAAGACCGGATCATCGAAACACTGTTCCGGTTTGCATCCGAAGACCTGTTTGACGGCAAGCGCGAGCCTGTCGCCGTCGTCGCCGTCGGCGGTTATGGCCGGGGTACGTTGGCGCCGGGATCGGACATCGACCTCCTGTTTGTGCTGCCCGACCGGCAGTCGCCGTGGACACAGAGTGTCGTGGAGTTCATCCTCTACTGCCTGTGGGACACGCGGCAGAAGGTTGGGCACGCGACGCGAAGCGTTGAAGAGTGCATCAAGCTGTCACGCACCGACAACACCATTCTCACCGCCATCCTCGAGGCGCGGTTCATTTGCGGCAATGAGGCGTTGTTTGACGCAATGCAGGCGGCCTTCCGCAAGGAGGTCGTCACGCGCGGCGGCGCACGGGCGTTCATTGCCCAGAAACTGGCGGAACGCGACCTCCGCCAGCGCAAAGCAGGCGAAAGCCGTTATGTGGTCGAGCCTGATGTCAAAGACGGCAAGGGGGGCTTGCGCGACCTGCACACGCTGTTCTGGATTGCCAAGTTCCTGTTTGCAACAAACTCCCCTGACGAACTGGCGCAAAAGGGCGCGTTTTCACGCGGTGATCTCGCGGTGTTCAAGAAGTGCGAGAACTTTCTGTGGGCGGTGCGTTGCCATCTCCACTTCCTCGCCAACCGCGGCATCGACCGCCTGAGTTTCGACCGGCAACCGGAGATCGCCGAACGCCTCGGCTACAAGTCGCACGGCGGCCTGAAGCACGTCGAACGTTTCATGAAGCACTACTTTCTCGTCGCCAAGGATGTCGGCGACTTGACGCGCATTCTGAGCGCCAGCCTTGAGTCCCGGCACCTGAAGGACGCGCCTGGTTTCAGCAAACTCATCGGGCGGCTTTTCCCACAATCCGGCACATCGGTTGCGGGGGCTCCGGATTTCCGCATTGAGAGCGGCCGCGTGACATTGAAGTCCGCCGATGCATTCGAAACCAACCCGGCCAATCTCATTCGATTGTTTTCGATAGCGGCGAACAACGGACTCGACATTCATCCGGATGCCCTGCGGCTCATGCGCCGGTCGCTCACGCTTATTCGCAAGTCGCTGTGCGAAAGTGCGGAAGCCAACGCCCTGTTCCTGGACATTCTGACCGGAAGCCCCGATCCCGAAAGCACGCTGCGTGCTATGAACGAAGCGGGAATACTCGGCCGCCTCATACCGGAGTTCGGCAAGATTGTCGCATTGATGCAGTTCAACATGTATCATCACTATACTGTCGATGAGCATCTGATCCGCACGGTTGGAATTCTGGCATCGATCGCGCGCGGCGAGTTGACTGGCGATCACCCGCTGTCAGCGGCGATCTTCCCGACGCTGACCAGCCGCCGCTCCCTCTATGTCGCGGCTTTCATCCACGATGTCGCCAAGGGCCGCCCCGAGGACCATTCGATCGCCGGCGAACGCATTGCGCGGCTGCTTGGCCCGCGGTTGGGACTGACGAGCAGCGAGACCGAGACCGTGGCGTGGCTGGTCCGCCATCACCTGCTGATGAGTGAAACGGCGCAGATGCGCGATCTCCATGATTTCAAGACCATCCTTGACTTCGTGGCTATTGTGCAAAGCCCGGAACGGCTCAAGCTCCTTCTGATCCTGACCGTCGCCGATATCCGCGCCGTGGGGCCCGGGGTGTGGAACGGATGGAAAGGCCAGCTGCTGCGCACGCTTTACGCCGAAGCCGAACCGGTCATGCTGGGCGGCCACACGTCGATCAGCCGCAAGGACCGGGCGGTTGCGGCTCAGCAGGTCTTTCACGAACAGTTTCCACAATGGAGCGAGGCGGAACGAGCGGCCTATGCGGCGCGCCACTATGACGCCTATTGGCTGAGCGTCCCCGTCTCAAAGCAACTCAAGGATTGGGCGCTGATCTCACAGGCGGAGCCCAAGTCAGTTGTCACCCAAGTTCATACCGACGCGTTTACGGCGATCACCGAGCTGACAATTTTCGCACCCGATCACCCTCGCCTACTGGCGCTCATCACCGGGGCATGTGCCGCGGCCAATGCCAATATTGCCGGAGCTCAGATCTTCACCACTGCGGACGGCATGGCTCTCGACACCATATTGATTCAGCGCGAGTTCGCCGAAGAGGACGATGAGCGCCGCCGGGCCGAAAGGGTGGCGGAGTTGATCCGCAAGGCATTGCGCGGCGAATTGTGGCTGAAGCAGGCGGTGGCCCAGGCGCACCGGCCGCAGACGCGGATCCAGGCGTTTTCGGTATCTCCGCTGGTGATCATCGACAATCGGTCGTCGAACCGGCATACGGTCATCGAGATCAACGGCCTTGACCGCATTGGACTTCTTTATGATCTCACCGAGGCGCTTTATCATCTCAACCTCAACATCGCCTCGGCGCACATCACGACGTTTGGTGAAAAGGCCATCGACGTCTTCTACGTTACCGATTTGACGGGGGCCAAGATTGAGAACGAAGTACGCCATAAACAAATCGAGCGTGGCCTGATGAACGTTCTGGTGCCCGGCGCACAGGCAGCCGCCTAGCATGTCGCTGCTCAAATCGGCCATGACGGTTGGCGGCTACACCTTGATCAGCCGCATCCTGGGGTTCGTCCGCGACCAGCTGGTGGCTTTTGCCATCGGAACGGGGCCGGTCGCCGAGGCCTTCTTCGTGGCCCAGCGCTTTCCCAACCTGTTCCGCGCGCTGTTCGCCGAGGGCGCCTTTAATTCGGCTTTTGTGCCGCTTTTCGCCAAGCGCATCGAAGGTGACGGGGAAAAGTCCGCCCATTCCTTCGCCATTGAAGTGTTTTCGGCGCTGTTGACGTGGCTCTTGCTGTTCTGCGCCGTGGCGATGCTGGCCATGCCGCTGCTCATGTATCTCATTGCACCCGGATTTGCTGCCGACGGCACGAAGTTCGATCTCGCCGTCAACATGACCCGCATCTGTTTTCCGTATTTGCTGTTCATGTCGCTCACGGCATTGCAGTCAGGGGTGCTCAACAGCCTGAACCGGTTCACGGCGGCGGCGGCGGCGCCCATCCTGCTTAACATCGTGATGATCATAGCCAACATCGTGGCGTGGTGGCTGGGCACCGGCAACACGCCGGCAACCGGCTACATTTTCGCGTGGGGAATTTTCGCCGCGGGTGTTGCTCAGTATTCGCTGCTGGCGATTGCCTGCAAACGCGCCGGCATGCCGCTTTTCCCGCGCTTGCCAAGGCTTTCGCCGGGCGTGAAGAGGGTCGTTGCCCTGTCGGTTCCCGGCATCATTTCCGGCGGCATCATGCAGATCAATCTGGTGATCGCCACGATGATCGCCACCACAATCGACCGGGGCGTTTCCTATCTCTACTACGCTGACAGGCTGTACCAATTGCCGCTTGGGGTGATCGGCGTCGCCATTGGCGTGGTGCTGCTGCCCGACCTTTCACGCAAGCTCAGGGCCGGGAATGGCGATGCTGCCGTTCACAGCCAGAACCGGGCACTGGAACTGTCGCTGTTCCTCACAATCCCCTCGGCGGTGGCGCTGATGGCGATTGCCGCGCCTATCTTGCATACGGTGTTCGAACATGGCGCATTCTCGCGCCAGGACACGCTCAATGTGGCGCCGGCGGTTCTAGCCTTTGCCATCGGCCTTCCGGCGTTCGCGATGACCAAAGTGTTCCAGCCGGGCTTCTATGCCCGCGAGGACACGGCAACACCGATGCGCTTTGCCATCATCTCGGTGGTGATCAACATTGTGCTGAGTTTTGCGCTGTCGCGCTACCTCGGACATGTGGGGATCGCGCTGGCCACGTCGATTGCCGCGTGGGTTAACGCCACGCAATTGGGGGTTACGCTGTCGCGCCGTGGGCATTTTGCCCTCGACGAGCGGAGTCGCAAGCGCCTGCCCCGTATTGTCGCGGCAGGCATGCTGATGGGCTTCTTGCTGCTGGCCGGACAGTGGTTGCTGTGGCCACAGTTCGCCGAATCGCGGGGTTTTCTCAACCATCTGTGGGCGCTGCTGGTGCTGGTTATCGGGGGTGCGGCAAGCTATTTCCTGCTTTCACATGCGACGGGCGCCATGCGGCTTTCGGAACTGAGATCGATGCTGAAACGCTAGGCAAAAGCCGGTAGACTTGGCACCATGACACAGAACGCGAACGAGAAAGACGTGGCCTTCGGCTTCCGCACGGTGGGCGAAGGCGAAAAGCAGGGCCTGGTGAACGACGTCTTCTCCAAGGTTGCCGAGCGCTATGACCAGATGAACGATCTCATGTCATCGGGGCTCCATCGGCTGTGGAAGGATGACTTTGTCACGATGCTCGGCCCTCCCAAAGGGAGCCAGTCCTTCAAGGTGCTGGATGTGGCGGGAGGAACAGGAGACATTGCCTTCCGCATCGCCCGTGCCGGAGGGGCCGGAACCCATGTGACGGTCGCTGACATTTCCCCCGAGATGGTGGGCGAGGGGCGAAAGCGCGCTGAAGCCGAGGGGCTTTTGGCGTCCTGCGACTTCACCGTGGGCAACGCCGAATCCCTGGGATTCCCGGACAAGACTTTCGATGCCTACACGATTGCCTTCGGCATTCGCAACGTGACCCACATCGACCGGGTGCTGGCCGAGGCCTGGCGTGTGCTGAAACCGGGCGGGCGCTTCATGTGCCTGGAGTTCAGCCGTGTCGACATGCCGTTCCTGGACAAGTTCTACGATGCCTATTCCTTCGCGGTCATTCCGGCCGTCGGCAAAGTGGTGACCGGAGACGGGCAGCCCTATCGCTATCTCGTCGAATCGATCCGCACGTTCCCCGATCAGGAGAAATTTAGAGGCATGATCACTGCGGCGGGCTTCGCGCGGGCCAGCTATCGCAACCTGTCGGGCGGCATTGTCGCCATTCATTCGGGCTGGCGCATCTGATGTTCGCAACGGTCACCGATCTCTGGCGACTTGTAAAAGCCGGGCGCACGCTGGCGCGCTATGATGCGCTGCTGCAGCCGGACCAATTGGCGGAACTGCCGTGGCCGGCGCGCACCGCTCTGCGCATCGCCAAGTTCGGAACCTCGGCGCCCGAGGGCGACGCGCAAAGCCGCCTCACCCAGGCACTTTCGAAGTTGGGTCCGAGTTACATCAAGCTCGGGCAGTTTCTGGCGACACGGCCCGACGTGGTTGGCGCCAAGCGGGCTTTCGAGTTGAAGGCCCTGCAGGACCGCCTGCCGCCGTTCCCGTTGGCTGAAGCCCGGCGGATGATCGAAGCCAATCTGGGTGCACCGGTCGAAACGCTGTTCCGCGAGATCGGTGAGCCAGTGGCAGCGGCATCCATTGCCCAAGTGCATCAGGCGATGACCACCGAGGGCCGCCGCGTTGCGGTGAAGGTGTTGCGGCCCGGTGTCGAGAAGCGATTCGCCGCCGATCTCCGTAGCTTTTTTCTGGCGGCGCGGCTGATCGAGCGCACCGGCGCCGAGGGCCGCAGGCTTCGCCCGGTGGCCGCCGTCGAGATGCTCGATCATTCGATGAAGCTTGAACTCGACCTCCGCATGGAGGCTTCGGCCATCGCCGAAATGGCGAAAAATGTGGCCGATGACGCCGGCGTGCGGCTGCCGAAGATCGACTGGCAACGCACCGGGCGGCAGGTTCTGACCACGGAATGGATCGACGGTACGCCAATTTCGAATGTCGATGGGCTACGCGCCAAGGGTTTCAATCTCAAGGCGCTGGGCGACACGATCATCCAGAGCTTTCTGCGCCATGCCATCCGTGACGGCTTTTTTCATGCCGACATGCACCAGGGCAATCTGTTCGTCGACGATGCCGGAAAGCTGGTGATGGTTGACTTCGGCATCATGGGCCGGCTCGGCGAGAAGGACCGGATGTTTCTTGCCGAAATCCTCTTTGGCTTCATCACCCGCGACTACATGCGGGTTTCCCAGGTGCATTTCGATGCAGGCTACGTGCCACGCGACCAGAATCCCGCCAACTTCGCGCAGGCGCTCAGGGCCATCGGCGAGCCGATCATGGATCTTCCCGCCAACAAGATCTCCATGGCACGGCTGTTGACGCAACTTTTCGAAGTGACCGGGCAGTTCAACATGGCAACCCAGCCTCAGCTATTGCTGCTGCAGAAGACCATGGTGGTGGTCGAGGGCGTGGCGCGCACGCTCAATCCCGAACTCAACATGTGGGTGACGGCGGAGCCTGTCGTGAAGAGCTGGATCGAACGCAAGCTAGGGCCCATCGGCAAGCTGGAGGGCGCGGCCAATGCCGCTCTGTCTCTGGGTGCTGCCGCATTGGCGCTCCCCGAGATGCTAGGCGAAGCGCAGCGCGCCACCCAGATGCTGGCGGAAATGTCGCAAGGCGGCGGTATCCGGCTCGATGCCGAGACGACCCGAGACCTGGCGAAGGCGCGCAGCAAGGAAGACCGCTGGCAGCGTTTGGCTTTGGTGGCGGGGGCCATTGCCCTGGTGGTTATCGCCTGGAACATGGTTAACTAGGCCGGTTGGCGAAATTCTCTGAAAACTGTCATAATGGCCTCATGACAACACTTTCCGGAAAATCGGTTCTGCTGATCATCGGTGGCGGCATTGCCGCCTACAAATCACTTGAATTGATACGGCTGTTGAAAACCCGGGGGTGCGGCGTCAAGACGATCATGACGCGGGCGGCGGAAGAGTTCGTGACGCCGCTGTCGGTGGCGAGTCTTACCGGCGAGAAAGTGCACACGGCACTGTTCAGTCTCACCGATGAAGTGGAGATGGGCCATATCGAACTGTCGCGGGCCGCCGATCTTTTGGTGGTGGCCCCGGCAACCGCCGATCTGATGGCCAAGATGGCGACGGGCCAGGCCGACGATCTGGCATCAACAGCACTTCTTGCAACCGACAAGCCGGTGCTGATTGCCCCGGCCATGAATGTGCGGATGTGGAACCATGCGGCGACACAGCGCAATCTCCGGCAATTGCGGGCCGACGGCATAGGTGTGGCCGGCCCCAACGACGGTGAAATGGCCTGTGGCGAATTTGGGCCGGGCCGCATGGCGGAGCCCGTGGAAATTGCCGCCGCCATCGAGGTGAAGCTCGCGCCGCAACGGCGCCCGCTCACCGGCAAGAAGGTGGTGATCACCGCAGGACCGACGCGCGAAGCAATTGACCCGGTGCGTTACATCTCCAATCATTCCTCGGGAAAGCAGGGCTACGCCATCGCCGCGGCGGCCGTGGCACTGGGGGCTGAAACTGTTCTGGTATCGGGGCCGGTCAATCTGCCGATTCCGCCTGGTGTGCAGATGATGCCGGTTGAAAGCGCCGACGACATGCTGAAGATCTGCAAAGGCGAGATGCCGTGCGACATCGCCATCTTCGCCGCCGCCGTGGCGGACTGGAAAGTTGCGAGCGCGGCAGAAGAGAAAATCAAGAAGAGTGACGGCAAGGCGCCAACGCTGACGATGGTCGAGAATCCTGACATTCTCAAAACCATAGCAACGCTCAAAGACAAACGGCCCCGGCTGGTCGTCGGCTTTGCCGCCGAAACCGAGAAGATCATTGAGCACGCCAAGAGCAAGCTTGCGAAGAAAGGCTGCGACCTCATCGTTGCCAACGATGTGTCGCCCGAGAAAGGCGTGTTCGGCGGCGACCGCAACAGCGTTGCCATCGTCACCAAGAGCAATGTCGAGACCTGGCCCGCCATGGCGAAGCAGGACGTGGCAAAGAAGCTGATGGAGCGGCTGGCCGCCGAACTCACCGGACTTGCCACATGACAGCCGTGCGCATTCTGCGCCTGGCCAATGGCGCCGGACTACCACTGCCGGCCTATGAAACCACCGGTGCAGCGGGCATGGATTTGCGGGCTGCCGATGCCTTGGTCATTCAACCTGGTTCGCGGGCACTGGTGCCCACCGGTCTTGCCATCGCCCTGCCCCAAGGATTCGAGGCCCAGGTGCGGCCGCGTTCGGGACTTGCCGTCAAGCATGGCGTCACCGTTCTCAATGCGCCGGGAACGATCGACAGCGACTATCGCGGCGAAGTCAAGGTGCCGCTGATCAATCATGGTGAGGCCGAATTCAAGATCGCGCGCGGCGACCGCATCGCCCAGATGGTAATCTCACCCGTCACCCAGGCCCGGTGGACCGAGGTTGATAGTCTCGATGACACCGGCCGGGGTGCCGGAGGTTTCGGCTCGTCGGGAACCCGCTGATGGCGCTCTCGCCTGACGAAATCGAGCGTTATGCCCGGCATATCGTCATTCCGGAGGTGGGCGGGCCCGGCCAGAACAAACTGAAGGCGGCGCGCGTACTGGTCATCGGGGCCGGCGGGCTTGGCGCACCCGTTGCCTATTATCTTGCTGCTGCGGGTGTCGGCACCATTGGCATTGTCGATAACGACACGGTCAGCATTTCCAATCTGCAGCGCCAAATCATTCATACGACGCCACGTGTCGGCATGGCCAAGACGGCGAGTGCCGCTGAAACCATTCGTGAGCTCAACCCGCATGTGAACGTGGTCGGCCACGCGGTGCGGCTTACCGTGGACAATGCCATGGAGATCATCGGGCAATATGACATCGTGGCCGATGGCTGCGACAATTTCCCAACGCGGTTTCTGGTGAGTGATGCCTGCTACTTCGCGCAAAAGACGCTGGTCTCCGCCGCCGTCGGCCAGTTCGACGGGCAGATATCGACATTCAAGCCACATCTCAAGGATGCCACGGGTGCGCCGTTTCCGAGTTACCGCTGCCTGATGGGTGAGATTCCGCCGCGCGGGCTGTTCCCGGCCTGTGAAGAGGCAGGGATTCTCGGGGCGCTGCCCGGTGTCGTCGGCTCCATGCAGGCCATGGAGGTGATGAAGGAGATTCTCGCCATCGGCGACAGCCTGGCGGGCCGCCTCGTCATGTACGACGCGCTATCGACACGGTTCTACGAAACCAAGCTCGGCTGGAATGCGGATAACCCGCTGACCGGCACAACACCAAGCATCAAGGGCCTCGAAGCGGCAAACTACATCGCCGCCGAACTCACCGATTAGCCGCCGTTCTTCAGGTCTTCGGGCCTTGGCATCGATATGATGTTGTAGCCGGAATCGACATAGTGGATCTCGCCGGTGACACCGCCTGATAGCGGCGACAGAAGATAGAGTCCGGCGCCGCCAACTTCTTCGAGCGTGATCGTCCGGCGCAGCGGCGCATGGGCTTGCTGATAGCTGAACATGGCGCGGGCATCGCCAATCCCGGCTCCGGCAAGTGTGCGCATGGGGCCTGCCGAAATGGCGTTGACGCGCACGCCCTGGGGGCCATAGTCGGCAGCCAGATAGCGCACCGAAGCTTCAAGAGCGGCCTTGGCAACACCCATGACATTGTAGTTCGGCATGACACGCACCGAGCCGCCATAGGTGAGGGTAATGAGCGATCCGCCGTTGGGCATCAGCGCCGCGGCGCGTTTGGCAATTTCGGTGAAGGAAAAACACGAGATCACCATGGTGCGAGTGAAGTTGTCGCGTGTCGTATCGGCGTATTTGCCCTTGAGCTCGTTCTTGTCGGAAAAGGCAATCGCATGCACCACAAAGTCGATGGTGCCCCATTCCCTCTTGAGTGTGTCGAATACCTGATCGACGGTGGCGATGTCCTCGACATCACACGGCAACAACAAGGTGCTGCCAACTGAATCGGCCAAGGGCTTCACGCGTTTGCCGAAGGCTTCGCCCTGATAGGTGAAAGCCAGTTCGGCGCCATGGGCGTGGAGTTGCGAGGCAATGCCCCAGGCAATGGAATGGTCGTTGGCAACGCCCATTACCAGGCCGCGCTTGCCCTTCATCAATCCGTCAATCATTTTGTCAGCCATTATAACGCTGCAGAATGAGCGTGGCATTGGTGCCGCCGAAGCCGAAGCTATTCGACATCACGACATCGACCTTGGCATTGTCCACTCTCTTCCGCAAAATCGGCACATCGGCGAATTCGGGATCGAGTTCCTCGATATGGGCGCTTTCAGCGAGGAAACCGTTCTTCATCATCAGCAGGCAATAGATCGCTTCCTGCACGCCTGTCGCTCCCAGCGAATGACCGGTCAGCGACTTGGTCGACGAGATCGCCGGAATTTCCGAACCGAACACCTCGCGGATCGCCTCGACTTCTTTCTTGTCGCCAATCGGCGTCGAGGTGCCGTGGGGATTGATGTAGTCTATCTTTTCTTTGACCGTTGCCAGCGCCTGGCGCATGCAGCGCACCGCGCCTTCGCCGGAAGGCGCGACCATGTCGTAACCGTCCGATGTGGCACCGTAGCCTACCAACTCGCCATAGATCTTGGCGCCACGGGCCTTGGCATGATCGAGTTCTTCCAGCACCACGGTGCCGGCACCACCGGCAATCACGAAGCCGTCGCGATTCCTGTCATAGGCGCGCGATGCCGTGGCCGGCGTGGCATTGTATTTCGACGACATGGCGCCCATGGCGTCGAACAGCACCGACAGGGTCCAATCCAGCTCTTCGCCGCCGCCCGCGAACATCACGTCCTGCTTGCCCCACTGGATCAGTTCTGCGGCATTGCCGATGCAATGGGCCGAGGTGGCGCAGGCCGAGGAGATGGTGTAGTTCACGCCACGAATGCCAAAGGGTGTCGCCAGCGTTGCCGAATTGGTTGACGACATGGCGGCGGGAACGGCAAACGGTCCCACCCGCTTCGGGCCTTTTTCGCGCGTTATGTCGGCGGCATTGACGACGGTGCGGGTTGATGGTCCGCCGGACCCCATGATGATGCCGGTGCGATTGTTCTTCACGTCTTTTTCTTCGAGGCCGGAATCGGCGACCGCCTGCTGCATGGCAACGTAGTTCCAGGCCGCACCATCTCCCATGAAACGGCGCACCCGGCGGTCCACCGTATCGAGATCGTAATTTGGCGCGCCATGCACCTGGCAACGAAAGCCAAGTTTCTCGTAGGCCTCGGCCTTGACGATGCCGGATTTTGCTTCGCGCAAGGAAGCCGTGACTTCCTGATCATTGTTGCCAATGCTCGATACGATGCCAAGACCGGTGACGACGACTCGCCGCATGGATATCTCTCCTCTGACTCAGGCCGCGCCGGGCTCGAACAGGCCGACCTTCATGTCGGTGACCTGATAGACAGTTTCACCATCCGCTTTCAAAATGCCGTTGGATACGGCGAGCTTCAGCTTGCGGAGGATGAGGCGCGTGACCTCGACTTCATAAACAACTTTCTTCACTTTCGGGGTGATCATGCCGGTGAGCTTCACTTCGCCAACACCAATGGCCCGGCCTTTGCCGGGCTGGCCCAGCCAGCCGAGGAAGAAACCAGTCATCTGCCACAATGCATCGAGGCCGAGGCAGCCGGGCATCACCGGATCACCCTGGAAGTGGCAGGGAAAGAACCACAGGTCGGGCTTTACGTCGAGTTCGGCAGTCACTTTGCCGAGGCCGGCAGCACCGCCTGTCTCGGAAATATCGGTGATACGGTCAAACATCAACATCGGCGGAAGGGGAAGCTGGGCATTGCCTGGGCCGAACAACTCGCCGCGGCCACAGGCCAACAGGTCTTCGTAACCAAACCGCGATTTCCGCTCGGTCATTCTCTCTCGGTCCCCCCTGCAGCCAGCACCGCCGACCCTACGTGTTTGTTACAGTTCCTAACATATGGTGATTGCAGGTCAAAGCGCCCTCACACACGCGTCAGGCCGCCGCAGCCCTGCCATTGTTGCGGTGCAGGAGCCATATGGACTATAGTTTTGTCGACATGAAGACTGCCGGAACCGGGATTGCCGAAAGATTGCGTGCTGCGGGGTTGCGCCCGACGCGGCAGCGCTTGGCGTTGGCCGAAATCCTGTTCGGGGCCGGAGACCGCCATGTCAGCGCCGAGGCGCTGCACGGCGAGGCCGCCGCCGCCCGCGTGGCGGTTTCCTTGGCCACGGTCTACAACACCTTGAACCAATTTACCGAAGCCGGCCTGCTGCGCGAAGTGGCGATTGAGGGCGATCGCAGCTACTTTGACACCAACACCTCCAATCACTTCCACTATTTCATCGAAGGCGAGGACCGGCTGCAGGATATCGGCAGCGAAAACATCGCCATCAACGGCCTTCCACCACTGCCGGCGGGCACGGCGATTGACCGTATTGATGTGATTGTGCGCCTGAAAAAGTCGGGTTAGTTGAGGTTTTCGCCGGGGTAAACGCCCCACAGGTTGGCCTGCTCAATATAACCGTCATAGCCTCCGGCGGAAACTTCACACCACTCGCGCCGGCATTCGCCGATCTCGGCCACCACGCCAGCGGCGATCCTGGCCACGAGCGCTCCATCCTTGCCCGGACCGGCATGGAGCGGAATGTTCTCGTTCGGCCGCCAGGGGGCAACCATAGCCGTGCGCTTACCGGACAGCATGTTCTGAAGTATCCAGCCTTCGGCGCCTTCGCTGTCTCGAATCCGCCGCCAGTTCTCGGATTCGGCGATAATCTCCACCGGCAGGCCCTTGCGCTGGAATACCCAGGACACGGGATAGTCGCTGTTGGGCCCACGCCTCACGTTTACTTTTTCGGCCTTCAGGGACACGAAACGAGGAAGAGGAAGGCCGGAGGGCCCGACATTGCGGGGGCCCGTCGAGATCGAAGCGGTCGTCTCACCAGCCTCTCCCGGGTCAGTACCCCCCAAGGAATCACCACCCTTGCTGAAGAATGACCAGGCGCCGTAGGCGGCGATGCACGCAACGCCAAAAATGATGGATTTCTTTCGCCAGCGCGGAGACAGCATTTGAGCATTCCCAGCCCTGGCCGATGGGGCCAAGGGAGGCTTGCGCCATTCTGGCCGTTTGGTAGACACAGGGTTCAGGCCCACACGATTGCCGTGGCAGGGTTAAGAATGCGTAACCGAGGCCGTTCGACACATGACAAAGCGCAAGCCACTGGTGGTCGTCACGCGGAAACTCCCCGATGTGGTGGAAACCCGCATGATGGAGTTGTTCAATACCCGGCTCAACTCCAGCGATGCGCCGATGGGCCGCAGCGAATTGGCCGAGGCCATGAAGACCGCCGAGGTGCTGGTGCCGACGGTGACTGACCGCATCGACAAGGCGGTGATCCTGCAGGCCGGCGAGCAGTTGAAGCTGATCGCCAATTTCGGCACCGGCGTCGACAATATCGATGTCGAAACCGCGCTGTCGCGCGGCATTACCGTCACCAACACGCCCGGCGTTCTCACCGAGGATACCGCCGACATGACGATGGCGCTGATCATGGCGGTTTCACGCCGCCTGATCGAAGGATCAAAGGTGATCGGTATCGACAATTCGTGGGCGGGTTGGTCGCCAACCTGGATGCTGGGCAGCCGCATCTGGGGAAAGCGCCTGGGCATCATCGGCATGGGCCGCATCGGAACCGCAGTTGCGCGCCGCGCCAAGGCGTTTGGCCTGCAGATTCACTATCACAACCGCAAGCCGGTTCATGCGACGATCGAGGAAGAGCTCGAGGCCACCTATTGGGAGAGCCTCGACCAGATGCTGGCGCGCATGGACATTGTATCAGTCAATTGCCCGCACACGCCCGGCACTTATCACCTGCTGTCGGCGCGGCGCCTGAAGCTGATGAAGAAGGAAGCGATTATCGTCAACACGGCGCGCGGCGAGGTGATCGACGAGAATGCTCTGGCGCGAATGCTTGAGGCAGGCGAACTTGGCGGTGCTGGTCTCGACGTGTTTGAACACGAACCCGCCGTGAACCCGCGCCTGCTCAAGGCCAAGCGCGCCGTGCTGCTGCCACACATGGGATCGGCCACCATCGAAGGCCGCATCGACATGGGCGAGAAGGTGATCATCAACATCAAGACCTGGGTCGATGGCCACAACCCGCCCGACCGGGTGTTGCCGGCGATGCTGTAGGTAATCTTCCCGGATCGTGAATCCGCGCCTTTACAGGGCTATGATCGCCTTGCGGACATCGGCCCATGGTGCACTTGCGTCGAGGCGGATTGGAGTTTCCCCGGTATTGATACCGAGGTTCCGCCACAGGCCGGGCAAGTCGGTCATGACCGGAGTTTCGCGCATGGCATCATACTGGGTAACGAGAACCTTGCCGCCGGTTGCGGCATCGCCGATCTCAAGAGTTTCGCGCAATGGATGTTCGGTGCGGAAATCGCGCTTGTTATTGATGGCGCGAAGGGCTGTTTGCAACCCATGGCGGTTACCGGTTTCGCGCATGATTGCAATATCAGCCAGCAGGCAGAACAGGGCGCCTCCCCAATAGGTGCGGCCCCAGGTCACCGTTACATCAAGGCCCTTGTCGCCTTCCTTTGGCAGCCCCTTGGGCATGGCCTTGGCAAATTCGGACCAGATCTGAACCTCCGGAATGTGGCCGGCCCTGACGCGGGCCACCCCTTCGACATAAACCGCAAGGCCTTCGGCCATCCAGTTGTGGCGGAGGTTCATCCACGGAAAAGCGAGGTGAATCATCTCATGCACCATGACCCAGTCATTGCGCAGGAGTGCCTGCTCATCAGCTTCGGCACCAACGCCAATTTCAATGGTTGGAACTGCGCCGGGGTAAGTGCGGCCGCCGCCGACGCGGGAGCCGCCCGTCAGGCTGACAACAATGTCAACTTCCGGAACCGGAAACTTGCCGTAGTAGCCGGTCACCGCGTCGGCCGACTTGGTGATCCACTGGCGGATCAGCGCTTCCTTTGACGCGCTGCCTTCCATCAAATGCAGATTGAGCTTGGCGCCGCCCAGCGACAGTGGCGCGGCGGACGCCTGGGGGGCGGCGAGGGCAGCGGCCCCGGCGAGAACAAATGAGCGGCGATCCATGCCGCTCATTTCCACATGTGGCGGCTTCACGGGCCAGACACGATTGCGTGTCAGGCGGCGATGCCGGTGCCGATCTGGCAGGTGACGCCGGTTCCACCGAGGCCACAGTAGCCAGCGGGGTTCTTGGCCAGATACTGCTGGTGATAGGTTTCGGCGAAGTAGAAAGGCCCAGCTTCGGCGATTTCGGTGGTCACCTTGCCGAAGCCCTTGGCCGCTAAAGCCTTTTCATAATCGGCCTTCGAGGCCAATGCAGCATCTCGCTGGGCTTGTGTGGTCCAGTAGATTGCCGAACGGTATTGGCTGCCGGTGTCGTTGCCCTGACGCATGCCCTGGGTCGGGTCGTGGGCTTCCCAGAAGGTTTTGAGCAGGGTTTCATAGGTGACCTGCCGGGGATCAAAGACGACCAGCACCGCTTCGGCGTGGCCGGTCATGCCGGAGCACACTTCCTCATAGGTGGGATTGGGCGTGAAGCCGCCCGCATTGCCAACAGCGGTGACCCAGACGCCGGGAAGCTGCCAGAACTTGCGCTCGGCCCCCCAATAACAGCCCAGGGCAAAAACCGCGGATTCGCTTGCCGCTGGATAAGGGCCTTTTAGCGGGTTGCCGCTGACAAAATGACGTTCAGCCGTGGCGATGGCTTGCGGACGGCCAGGCAAAGAGTCGGCCTTTGCAACCATTTCAGCCTTCTTGCGCGTGAAAAACATGGAGAATTCTCCCTTCGATCCTTGCCTCGCGCATATAGGATGCCAGAGCGCTACCGGCCACTCAACAGTGCTTGATTACCGGAGTCCGATGGCTATAGTGCGCCGACTTTGCGGAAGGGTGGCCGAGTGGTTTAAGGCACACGCCTGGAACGCGTGCATACGTGAAAGCGTATCGAGGGTTCGAATCCCTCCTCTTCCGCCAAGTGAATCCCTCTGAGATTGAACGAAAGAGCTGTTTCAGCTTGCCGCAGAAATAGGATTTGTTTCACGTGAAACATCTGGCGTTTTGCGGCGCAAAGGCATGATTTTTGCGCGCGTTTGCGATGAAAAAGCGATGATTTAGCGCGTCAAAATGAATGGCTTTGCATGGCTTTTGAAGCCTAAACATTGGCCAATTCACCCTGTTTCGGTGACAGTGCACTCAATGGCAATCGTGTGGCGGGCGAACCCCGCTGTGCGCCGTCGTGCTGGCGGATGGGTCGCGGTGTTCGCCGGGATGATGGCACCCATCAGCCGCGCTTGACCATTGGGCCTCCCCCTGCCAAACACCGCGGCAACCATGACCGATACCGCTCATATTCGCAATTTCTCCATCATCGCCCATATTGACCACGGAAAGTCGACGCTGGCCGACCGGCTGATCCAGCTGTGCGGGGCCGTCACCGACCGCGAGATGGTCGACCAGATCCTCGATTCGATGGACCTCGAGCGCGAGCGCGGCATCACCATCAAGGCCAATACGGTGCGCCTCGATTACACGGCGCAAAATGGCGAAAAATACGTGCTGAACCTCATCGACACGCCGGGGCATGTGGACTTCGCCTATGAAGTGTCGCGCTCGCTTGCGGCGTGCGAGGGTTCGCTGCTGGTGGTCGATGCCTCGCAAGGGGTGGAAGCACAAACGCTGGCCAACGTCTATCAGGCGATCAACAACAACCACGAGATCGTGCCGGTGCTCAACAAGGTTGACCTGCCGGCGGCGGATGTCGAGCGGGTGCGCCAGCAGATCGAGGATGTGATCGGCATTGACGCTTCCGACGCCATTCCGATTTCGGCGAAAACCGGCATTGGCGTGCCGGAAGTGCTGGAAGCCATTGTCCACCGTCTGCCGGCGCCCAAGGGCGACCGAACTGCGCCGCTGAAGGCGCTGCTGGTTGACAGCTGGTATGACCCCTATCTCGGCGTTGTGGTGCTGGCCCGCATCATCGATGGCGTGATGAAGAAGGGCCAGCGGGTCAAGCTCGTGTCCACCAACGCCATTTATACGCTTGAGCGCGTCGGTGTGTCGCGGCCCAAAAGAGAAATGGTAGACGAGCTAGGCCCGGGCGAGATCGGATTCTTCACCGGCTCAATCAAGCAAGTGGCGGATACGCGCGTCGGCGATACCATCGTCGATGACCGGGCCCCGGCCGTCGTGCCGCTTGGCCGGTTTCCGCCCGGCGCAATCGGTGGTGTTCGCGGGCTTCTTTCCGGTCGATGCGGCGCGTTTCGAAGATCTGCGCGAGGCGATGGGCAGGCTTCGCCTCAATGACGCGAGTTTTTCCTATGAGATGGAAACCTCGGCGGCTCTCGGTTTCGGTTTCCGCTGCGGCTTCCTGGGGCTCCTGCATCTCGAAATCATCCGTGAACGGATCGAGCGCGAGTTCAATGTCGACATCATCACCACCGCACCTTCGGTCATCTACAAGGTGAACCTGCGTGACGGCACGATGATCGAGTTGCATAACCCGGTGGACCTTCCCGACCAGACGCTCATTCTCAATATCGAGGAACCGTGGATCGAGGCGACGATCCTGGTTCCCGATGATTACCTCGGCGCCATCCTCAAGCTGTGTGAAGACCGCCGCGGCCGCCAGAAGCAACTGACCTATGCCGGTTCGCGCGCCATGGTGGTCTATGACCTGCCGCTTAACGAAGTGGTGTTCGATTTCTATGACAGGTTGAAATCGGTTTCACGGGGCTATGCCTCATTCGACTACAAGATGGTGGGCTATGAGGAAGGCGATCTGGTTCGTCTTGCCATTCTGGTCAATACCGAGCCGGTCGATGCGCTGGCGATGATTGTGCACAAGGGCCGGGCCGAGCAGCGCGGCCGGGTGATGTGCGAGAAGCTGAAAGACCTGATCCCCCGACACATGTTCCAGATTCCGATCCAGGCGGCGATCGGCGGCAAGATCGTGGCGCGTGAAACACTTTCGGCACTCAGGAAAGACGTGACGTCGAAATGCTATGGCGGCGACATCAGCCGCAAGCGCAAGCTTCTCGACAAGCAGAAGGAAGGCAAGAAGAAGATGCGGCAGTTCGGCAAGGTCGAGATACCGCAGGAAGCCTTCATTTCGGCGCTGAAGATGGATGAGAATTGAGGCTCACACCAGCGGCGCAATGAGCTCAACGTTGCTCGATTGTTTGAAATCTGTCATCGCCGGATTTATTCCGGCGACCCATGATGCGACAAGTTCCAGCAGCCGGGCGTCTGGCACGATGGGTCCCCGGGACAAGCCCGGGGATGACAGAACAGAAGGCACTTCGGGGTGCAACGAATTGCTCATAATGACTGGACCACAATCTGGAACGATTCTAATCTGCCGACATGAAAAGCTTCTCCGATCTTGGCGAGCGTGAAATTCTTGCCCTGGCGATTTCCAGCGAGGATGATGATGCACGCTCTTATGCCGGTTTTGCCAACTCATTGATGGACACCTACCCGGCGACCGCCAAGGTGTTCATGGAGATGGCCGAGGAAGAGCATGAGCACCGGCGCTGGCTTTCGGAGCTCTATCAGAAGAAATTCGGCGACTTCATTCCGCTGATCCGGCGCTCCGACATCAACGGTTTCGTGCGCCACAAGCCGGCATGGACGATCGGCAAGCTCAACATCGAGGAAATGCGCCAGCGTGCCGAGGTGATCGAGTTCGAGAACTACCGCTTCTACAAACAATCCGCCGAACGGGCCAGCGATCCCGCCGTCAAGAAGCTCTTGGAGAAACTTGCCGCCGCCGAAAAGGGCCATGAGTCGCTGGCCGGCAAGCTTGGCGAGAAACATGTGACGGCGGATGCCAAGATCGAGGAAGGCGAGGCCAAGAAGCGGCTGTTCCTGCTGCAGGTGATCCAGCCGGGCCTGGTTGGCCTGATGGATGGTTCGGTGTCAACGCTGGCGCCGCTGTTCGCCGCCGCATTCGCCACCGGCGACACCTGGCAGACGTTTCTCGTGGGCACCGCTGCATCGGTGGGGGCCGGCATTTCCATGGGATTGGCCGAGGGACTTTCGGACGACGGCAAGCTGACGGGCCGCGGCCACCCGCTGATCCGTGGCGTTGCGGCGGGCGTCATGACCGCAGTCGGCGGGCTTGGCCATTCGCTGCCCTATCTCATCCCCGATTTCCAGACCGCCACGTGGGTTGCCGTCGTCATCGTGTTCTTCGAGCTGTGGGCGATCTCGTGGATTCGCTACAAGTACATGGACACGCCGTTCCTGAAGGCGGCATTCCAGATCGCCGTCGGCGGCTTTCTGGTGTTCCTGACGGGCATACTGATCGGCAGCGCCTGAAACCGGGCTTGCAGCTGTTAACTGCCCTGATCGAGCCCACGGAAGAAGTCGATGGTGTGCTTCAGGCCTTCGGCCAATTGCACCTTCGGTTCCCAGCCCAGCTTGTTCCTGGCGAGGGAAATTTCCGGCTGGCGCTGGGTGGGGTCATCGGCCGGCAATGGCATCGTCACGAGCTTCGAGGTTGAGCCGGTCAGGGCCAGAATCTGTTGCGCGAGTTCGGCGATGGTGAACTCGTTGGGGTTGCCGAGGTTGACGGGCCCCGGAAATCCGGAAGGCGATTCCATGAGCTTGATGAAGCCGTCGATCAGATCATCAACGTAGCAGAACGACCGGGTTTGCGTGCCATCGCCATAGATGGTGATGTCGCCACCCGACAGGGCCTGGACGATGAAGTTCGAGACGACGCGGCCATCGCGCGGGTGCATGCGCGGGCCATAGGTGTTGAAGATGCGGGCGACCTTGATGTCGACGCCGTGCAGGCGGTGATAATCGAAGAACAGGGTTTCGGCGCAGCGCTTGCCTTCATCATAACAGGAGCGGAGGCCGATGGGATTGACGTGGCCCCAATAGTCTTCGGTCTGAGGATGGACTTCGGGGTCGCCATAGACTTCGCTGGTGGAGGCCTGGAAGATGCGGCACTTCAGGCGCTTGGCGAGGCCCAGCATGTTGAGGGCGCCAAGCACCGAGGTTTTCACCGTCTGCACGGGGTTGTGCTGATAGTGAACGGGAGAGGCCGGGCAGGCGAGATTGTAGATCTCGTCGATCTCGATTTTCAGGGGATTGCAGACGTCATGACGGATGAACTCGAAGTGCGAGTTGTTATGCAGGTGTTCGATGTTGCGCCTAGCACCGGTGAACAAGTTGTCGACACAGGTGACTTCGTGGCCTGCCGCCAATAGCCGGTCGCAGAGATGGGAGCCGAGAAACCCGGCGCCGCCGGTTACCAGGATGCGCTTGCGGCTTTCATAGAGCCTCGCCATGGGATCAGCCGCCAGCGGCGGATGCAGCCGCCGCGGTCCGGGCATGAACGATGGGCCTGCCGATGGAATGATAGGTGACATTGGCGAGGCGGGCATCGGCGAGGCTGAAGAGATTGCGGAAATCGACGACGACCGGCTGGCGCATGCCGCGCGTCAGTTTGGCCAGATCGATGCCGCGAAAGACGTTCCATTCGGTCAGCATCACAACGCAATCGGCCCCCACCGATACCGAATAGGGATCGGCACACCATTGCACGGCATCGAAGGCGTTGCGGCCGTTGTCCATGGCTACCGGATCGAAGGCGGCAATCGAGGCGCCGCGGCGCTGCAATTCCGGAATGATGGCAAGGGCGGCGGCTTCGCGGATGTCGTCGGTCTCGGCCTTGAAGGCGATGCCCAAGACGCCGATGCGGCGGCCCTTCAGGCTGCCGCCGGCGGCGGCCTCGATCCGGTCGACCAGGGCGGTTTTCCGCGCCTCATTGGCGGCAATTACATTCTCGAGGATGGTGAAGGTGGCATCATGGTCGCGGGCGATGGCCGCCAGGGCGCGGGTGTCCTTGGGAAAGCACGATCCGCCATAGCCGGGCCCGGGGCTGAGGAAGTGCTGGCCGATGCGCTTGTCCATGCCCATGCCGCGCACCACTTCCTGAATGTCGGCACCGGCCTTTTCGCAAAGATCGGCAAGCTGATTGACGAAGGCGATGCGGGTCGCCAGAAAAGTGTTGGCGGCGTATTTTATGACCTCGGCGGCTTCGCAATTGGTGACGACAATCGGCACGCCCTTGTTGGCAAGTGGCCTGTAAAGCTGCAGCAGAACGGTTTCGGCGCGATGCGAAGCGACACCCAAGACCACCCGGTCGGGGCGCAGGAAATCCTCGACCGCCGAGCCTTCGCGCATGAACTCGGGGTTGGACGCCACCTCGAAATCGAGATCGGGCCGATCGGCCGAAATCATGGCGTGGAGTTTGGCCGCGGTTCCGACCGGCACGGTGGACTTGGTCATGATCACCGCGAAGCCCTTGAGTGCGGCGGCGACTTCACGGCCGGCGGCAAAAAGCGCCGTCAGGTCGGCACTGCCATGGCCCTCGGCGGTGGGCGTGCCGACGGCGATGAGCACGACGTCGGCATCGGCGACCGCAGCTTTCAGATTTTCAGTGAATTGCAGGCGCCCGGCCCGGCGGTTGTTGGCGATCAGGGGCTCCAGCCCCTGCTCATAGATCGGTATGGCGCCATTGTTGAGCTCGGCAATGCGGTTGACATCCTTGTCGACACAGGTGACGGAGTAGCCGAAATCGGCAAAGCCGGCTGCCGAAACCAGGCCAACATAACCGGCACCGATGACTGTAAGCTTCATTCCGCCTTCCCAAGGATTCACGCCGCATTGCCGGGCCCAGACTCCGGCCCGGCGCAAATTTCAGACTTGCTATGCCAAGGTCCTGCCCGTTCGTTGGCGGACAGTAATACACGGGCTCACGCCAGTAAACCTTTGAAGCAAATTGATTCATTTATGGTTTCAGCCCGCTGAAGCGGGGGTCAGGCGGCCTCAAGGGCGATGGCGATGCCTTGCCCGACACCGATGCACATGGTGGCCAAAGCGCGCCTGGCCTTACGGCGCTGCAATTCAAGTGCGGCGGTTCCGGTGATGCGGGCACCGGTCATGCCGAGGGGGTGGCCCAGGGCGATGGCACCGCCATTGGGATTGACATGGGCGCCGTCCTCGGGGATTCCGAGCTGGCGCAGCACGGCAATGCCCTGAGCGGCGAAGGCCTCGTTGAGCTCGACGACATCGAAATCGCCGGGCTTGATGCCTAGTCGGGCGCAAAGACGCTCTGTAGCGGGAACCGGCCCAATGCCCATGATGCGTGGGGCAACGCCGGCGGTGGCGCCGCCGAGGATGCGGGCCATGGGCGTGAGGCCATGTTCGTTCACCGCTTTCTCGGAGGCGACAATCAGGGCTGCCGCACCATCGTTAACGCCGGACGCATTGCCGGCGGTGACCGTGCCGTTGTTGCGGAAAGGTGCCGCCAGTTTCGCCAGGGCTTCTGGGGTAGTGGGACGCGGGTGTTCATCGCTGGCGACCGTGACCGGGTTGCCCCTGCGTTGCGCGATGGTGACCGCGGTGATTTCCGCCGCCAGCCGCCCGTTGGCCTGGGCAACCGCTGCCCGCTGCTGCGAGCGAAGCGCGAAGGCATCCTGATCTTCGCGGCTGATGGCGAAATCCGCGGCAACGTTTTCCGCCGTCTCGGGCATGGAGTCGACGCCGTACTGCGACTTCATGAGAGGATTGATGAAGCGCCAGCCGATGGTCGTGTCATAAATCTCGGCGGCGCGCGAGAATGCCTCGGCGGCCTTGGGCATGACGAAGGGGGCACGCGACATCGATTCGACGCCCCCCGCCATGATGAGATCGGCTTCGCCGCTTCTGATAGCGCGGGCCGCGGCCATGACCGCATCCATGCCGGACCCGCACAGGCGATTGATGGTGGCGCCCGGCACGGTGACGGGAAGGCCAGCGAGCAGCAGCGACATGCGGGCGACATTGCGATTGTCTTCGCCGGCCTGGTTGGCGCAGCCGAAGATGACCTCATCCAGCCGGCTCCAATCAAGCCGGGGGTGGCGGCCCATCAGGGCGCGGATCGGCACGGCACCGAGGTCATCGGCGCGGACCGGCGAAAGTGCTCCGCCAAACCTGCCGATGGGGGTCCTGGTGTAACTGCAGATGAAGGCTTCAGGCATCGGGCCGTCTCGTTGTTTCCATCATTCCTATTGGATGCGCCGACGGGCGGCGCGTATGCGGCGTAATCCAAGCCGGGAACAGGTTCAATCGCAACAAGAACTTTGGCGGCCGGGATGGACGTGTCAGGAATGGCGCTCGGGTAAACGTTCAAGCCGGTCGGCCACCAGTTCTTGCAACTTCCAGAGATGGGGGTCGTGAACGCCGGCTTTTTCCAGCTCGGTGATGGCGTTCAGGAGATAGTCCGCCATGGTGCCGACGTGACCCACCGATGAGGCGAGGATATCGGCGAGTTCATCGGCGGGCGGTTCGGGGACGTAAAGCGGGAATGCCGGATCGGCGGTGAAGGCGATGGCGTTGACCGGACCGGCGGTTGTTTCCGCACGCACCCATTGCGGTGGCACGGGGGGTTCCTTTTCCGGGAGCCCGATGAGCGCGGCAGGCTGGCCGTCTGGCTGCATGCGCAAGACGACACCAGAACATTGGCCACCATGGTCGAGCGACAACATGCGCCCGGGTGCCGAGGGGCTGCCGCGGAAACGGCGGTCGGGGCCAAGGCAGAAAGACCGCCGCCACCCATCGACCAGCGCGGCGCGGCGTTCGGCCACTTCGAAGCGCGGGTTCCAGATCAGCGAGCCGACGGCAAACACCCAGAGGGTGTCTGGCTGGTCAAGCTCAGACAGAATCTGCGTTGCGGTCCGGGTGTAAAACTCGGGGTCAGGCGCATCTACGACGACAGGCCCGCGTTCGTCGGTTCGGGGCGGCAGGCGGTCAACGAGGGCGCGGGTCAGGCGCATGGGTTCGATCATGGCACGGGGTTCCATTTCACTTCAGGCAACGATCGAGGCAATTCAACCAATTGCCGCGCGCCAACTTGGTGAGGAGCGCGGTATCAAATCCATGATCGGCGAGGGCGCGAAACAGGCCCTGCACTCCCGTCACATCAGCAATCAGGTCGGGCACGATGCAGCCATCAAAATCCGAACCGAGACCGACGTGATCTTCGCCGGCATGGGCGATGAGATGATCGAGATGCCGCAGCATGGTGTCCCAGCCGGTGTGCGGAGACGCAGTGCCATCGGCATTGAGATAGAAAGTTGCATAGTTGAAGCCCACCATGCCGCCGCGTTCGCCGATCATGCGCAGCTGCCGGTCTGTCAGATTGCGCGGCGAAGCGCACAATGCGTGGGCATTGGAATGGGTGGCCACAAGTGGCGCGGCCGATAGCGCGGCGACATCGTTGAACCCGGCTTCGTTCATATGCGAGAGATCGATCATGATGCCGAGTTCATCGCAGAGCCGCACCAGATCCTTGCCCCTCTCCGTCAACCCTGCACCGATATCCGGCGTGCCGGGAAAGGCCATGGGCACGCCATGTCCAAAAATCGTCGGGCGGCTCCAGACTGGGCCAAGCGAGCGCAGGCCCATGGCGTGAAAGAGATAGAGCGCATCAAGATCAGAGCCGATGGCCTCGGCCCCTTCCATGTGCATGACACCGGCAATGCGGCCCACGGCCATTGCCGCGCGCATATCGGAAACCGACCGGCACAATTTGAAGTCATGTGGCGCGGAACGCTCCATCCAGTGCAGCAACCCGGCCATGGCCAGCGCCACGGGCTGGGCCACCTCATGGGTCATCGGAGGAGGCATGGGCAGGTCATAGGGTGGGTTCGCCATCAGCGCCTTGAAATCGGGCGGCGGACCGCCCGAGGCCGGCGGCACGAAGATCGCGAACAGGCCGCCGGAAAAGCCTGCCTGTTTCATGCGGGCGAGATCAAGGTGACCTTTCTTGCCGGCGCCCAACCAGGTTTCTTCGCGTGGGTCCGGGCTCTTCATCAGGCGCAACAGGAAATCATTGTGGCCATCGAAGAATGGAATGGGACTGCTCAATTGGAATGCTCCGCAAGACTTGGCGGTCGGGCCAGATAGTCCTCGACCTCGCGCAGCAGGCCGGTGCAGTGGCCATCGACAATGCCAAGATGGCTGAATTGGCTGACGATCGCCTCAAGATAGGCCTTGCTGGTGCCGAGAATGCCCCTGCCGCAGGCAATGAAACGCACCTGTTCGGCACGCGTCAGGCCCGGGACAATTGCCTCTGACGCGTGGTCGGCGACGAATGTCAGGGACCTTTGCGATTGCCCATCAATGAGGGCGGACACAAAAGCCGGGATGTAACCTGGGCCGATCATCTCGCGCCGCCACAGAATCTCGGTTTCGGTTTCCACGTGGTGTTCGGCAACCCGGAAGGCCAACCCTTCACAGCCCATGCCCTCGTCAAGGGCGGCCATCAGGCCAGGCGCATCCTTTGTGCCGCGCCCGCCTTTATCGTCGAGGAGGATGAAGCGCCGGGCGTAGCCTGAAACCCTGGCGCGGCGCACATCGGTGAAGCGAAAGGCGGGATCCCACATCAGCGAGCCATAGGCGAAAATCCAGAGGTCGCCGCCAGCGTGGCCGGAAAGAGCCTGGGCGCGGGTGCGTTCACGAACCTCGTCGCTGTGTATCCACTCCATGTTCGCAGCCAGTTGCGGATGCTGCTTCAACACCGACTCGACGCTGAATGTCCGGAAGTACGAGGCGAGAGGATCGGCAATCCTGCCCCGAAGTTCGGGGTGATGGGCAAAGGCGTCGAGTGGGGGTTCGCTCATGCACCAGCTTCTATCAAGTTTCATGCTCTCTGTATCATGGCGTGCGTGCGGCGAAGAGCGGGGGAATTCGCAAGATTCCGGCGGATCAGCTTCAGTGCCGAGCTCTCCGCCGCGTCATTGACCAGGAGCAGAGTTATGCTTGGTGGCTGTACCCCATAGCCGTCTTCCCGGCGAAAGCCGGGATCCCCTGAAATCTTCAGGAAATGCTGCGCGTGTTGAACCCGCTCATTGGGTCCCGGCTTTCGCCGCTGTCTGATGCACACATCTCTTTGACTCGTCATTCCAAACGCGACCGGCATTTGCGAAGCAAATGTATAGGGAGCGATTTGGAAGCCCGCTTTCTGGCAGCGTGGCTAGCGCCCACAGCGGGGTTCCGGATAAAGGGCTTACGTTTTGTGTGCCGCAAAACACGCTCTTTTCCGGAATGACGATAGTTGGGCGATGTGTGAATCCGATAGCGGCGAAAGCCGGGATGACGGAGAAAAGGGCGGATCCCTCCAAACTCATTCTGACTTCGTGAAATTTGGGGAAGCCACAAGACATGGCTAGAACGGCGCCTAAACGCCTGGCCATGCTGCGGCTGCGCGTTGCAATCACGCGCGCAGCAATCAGCCCATTTGAAACGTTCAAGCGGCTGGATTTCCCCTTAGGCTTGGCGCGACTTGCGGGATGCGTAGCGGATCGGTTTTCGCCAGCCAGAGATAAATCGTCGGGAGAATGAACAGGTTCAGCAGGCAGGACGACACCAATCCGCCAAGAATGACAACGGCCATGGGGTGTTCGATTTCATGGCCGGGAAGGTTTCCGGCAATCACCAGCGGCACGATGCCAAGGCCCGTGGTGAGCGCCGTCATCAGGATCGGCGACAGCCGCTCCATGGCGCCACGCAGCGCCAATTCCCTGCCGAATGCCATGCCCTCATGTTGCTCCAGATGTTGATAGTGGTTGATCAGCAGGATGGCATTGCGGCCGGCAATGCCGAGTACGGTGATAAAGCCCACGAGGGATCCCAGCGAAATGACGCCGCCACTGATCCACGCCGCGATGATGCCGCCCACCAGGGCGCTTGGCAGCGTGAAAAAAGCAACGCTGGCCAGCCGCCAACTACCGAAGGATGCTTGCAGCAGAACGAATATGCCAATAAGCGCGGCAAGACTGAATATGAAGATACGTTGTTCCGCGGCTTGGCGTTCGGTGTGTTCACCAATCAGTTCGGCATGATATTGCGCGGGAAAATTCACCGTCTTCAACTGCGCTTCGACATCACGGACCACTGAACCAAGATCGCGTTCTCCAGACAAGTTGGCGGCAATGTCCATCCGGCGGGATGCGCGCTCGCGTTTGACGACGTTCGGCGTCGGCAGCATTTCGACGCTTGCAACATCCGCCATTCGCACCTGTCCGCCACCGGGGATATCGATCAAGAGATTCTGCACGGTGGTCATGTTTTGCCGCAAGTGCGGACTGCCGATCAGAAGAACGTCATAAAGTTGCGAGCTCATGTAAATGTCCGAGAGCTCGATGCCGCCGATCATGGCCGAAGCGGCACGTCTCACGTCGCCAGGCTTCAAGCCGTAGCTCTGGGCCTTGTCGAGGTCGACCTTGACCGCAATGTGGGGGATTTCCTCGATCAGTTCGCCGTGCAGTTCCTTCATGCCTTTCACATCGGCAAGCGCTGTCTTGATTTTGTCGATGGTCTTCCTGAGTTCCGGCAAATCCGGCCCATAGACGCGGATGACAATGGCTTCGCTCGAGCCGGTGAGAACCTCGCGGATGCGTTCCTTCAAATATGTCATCACGTCGCGATAGAGGCCGGGGTAGCCGTCAACCACTTCCTGGACTTTCGCCAAGGTTGCATCGTAGTCGGCATCGGGATGAACACTGATCCAGTTTTCGGTGAAGTTGATGCCGACCACTTCATCGGCGGCCACCGCCCGCCCGACATGGGCGCCAAAATTCTGAACTCCGGGGACTGCCCGCAACTCGTTGCTGGCGGCAATGGTAATCCGGTTCATTTCATCGTGCGAGGTGCCTGGCTTGGTAACCCAGTGCATCAGGAAGTCGCGTTCCTTGAACGACGGCAGTAGCGCTTGCCCCAAGATCGGCAACAAGCCAAAACCGGCAACCGACAAAACAAGCGCAACAACGACAGCAGCGGCTGGCGCCTTGATAATTGGTTTCAGCACCGCGGAATATCCGCGTTTCAGCAAACTGACAAACGGCGGCTCCTTGGAACTCACCGGCCTCGCCGACAGCAGCATGTAACACAATGCCGGAGTCAGGGTCAGCGCCACCAGCATGGAGGCGAGGAGCGCCAGCGAGTAGGACGTGGCCAGCGGCTGGAAAAACGCTCCCGACAGGCCTTCAAGGAAGAACACGGGAACAATTGCAAGCACGATAATCAGCGTGGCGTAAACAATGGAACTGCGCACCTCCAGCGAGGCTTCGACGATGACCCGGCCGATTGACCGGTTGGCATCTCCCTCGCTTTCGCGCAGGCGCCGGACAATGTTTTCGACATCGATAATCGCATCATCGACGACCGCACCGATGGCAATGACCAGGCCGGCAAGCACCATGGTGTTGATGGTGGCCCCCATCGCCGCAAGGATGAGCGTTGCCGTCAGCAACGACAGTGGAATCGCCACCATGCTGATCAGCGCCACGCGCCACTCATAGAGGAACAGGAACAACACGCCGATGACCAGGATCACGCCAATCAGCAACGCCGATTTGAGATTGTCGATGGCGGTTTCAATGAAGGTCGCAGGCCTGAAGATGGTGGGGTCAACGGCAATTCCGGCAATTGCCGGCTGAAGCTCGTGGAGGGCGCGTTCGACATTGTGCGTCACCTCGAAGGTGTTCGCCCAGGGAAACTTCTCGACGATCAGGAGGAGGCCTGGGCCGTCATTGATGATGCCGTCACCGATCATCGGCGGATGCCCCTGAACGATCTGCGTGACATCGCCCAGCAGAAATGTCCGGCCATCCTTGGAGCGGAAGGAAACCTGGGAGAGGTTCTCGGGATTGACGACAGGAAGGACGTGGCGGATTTTCATGCGGTTGGTTTGGTTTTCGACAAAGCCGCCGGTCCCGGTCCGCGCGCCCTCACGATAGGCAAGCAGGCCAACATCCAAGGCGTCGCTCGTGGCTTCCATGACTTCGTTCAGCGTGAGGCCATGAGCCGCCAGGCGCTCGGGATCAACCTGCACCTGCAGCTGGCGCTTGCGCTGACCCCAAACCGCAACGTTGGCCACACCCTGGACCTTCATCAGCCAGGGCCTGATCTTCCACCGGTAGATTTCCGACATCTCAACCAGCGACATCGACGATGATGACAGTCCGATCTTCATCACACGGCTGGTGGCGGACAATGGCTGTATCATCACCGGCGGCCTTGCGACGTTGGGCAAAATTCCCTTGCTGGCAGCCAACCGTTCTCCAACCAGTTGCCGGGCTTCCATGATATCGGTGCCACGCTTGAAAATCATCACCACCGACGATAATCCGGGCACTGATTTCGATCGCAGGACATCGAGATTCTGCATGCCGGCCAGGGCGTTCTCGATCGGCACGGTGATCAGGCCTTCAACTTCCTCAGTCGAAAGTCCGTGGGCTTCGGTTTGAACTTCCACCAGCGGCGGCGAAAATTCGGGAAACACGTCGATCGGCATCTTGGTGATTTGACTGGTGCCGGACACCAGCAGGATCAAGGCCAGAAAAACCAGCAGGTGCCGAAACTTCAGGCTCGTTTCAATGATCCAACGTAGCATGACAATGCCGCTCCCTGAGAACTAGTGCCCGATTCCAAACTCTTCGCCAAACAGTTCGACACTTCCGGTCGTGACTATGGCGCTTCCCACCGGAGGACCATTTTTGAGGATGACGTGGGCGCCATCAATCCAGGCCACGTCGACAGGCGCCCTCACATAGGTCAGCGGAGCTTCTTGGGTATAGACCCAGGTTTTGCCATCGGCGGCGAACAGCAGCGCGCTGTGCGGTATGACGCGCGCTTGTCCCGCCGTTCCGGCAATGCACAGTTCCACAGAAACCTGGGTGCCAACAGAGAGGGTATCTGCCGTGCTCTCAAAGTTGTAGTTGATTGCTGTCGCGTCGCCGCTACTTGCCAAAACGGTGTCCGCCATCTGGGCTGGAAGAGCCTGCGACCAGTCGTAAACTGCAATCGGAACGAACCGTACGTTGCGCTCGCAATCCAGTTCACCGCTCCGCAGGCCGCTGACTGTCACAATGCCAGCCGCAATTCCCGCATCATTGGCAGCACCCAGCTCGGTTACCTCACCATTGATTCTGCGGCTCTGGTGAACATAGCCTTCCTGCACGTTTGCAACCGCGACACCGATTCTGTGCGCAGCCATTTCGGTTAGCGTGATCCGCTTGAGGCCAGTATCACCGACCGCCTCTATGATGGATGGCGCGTTCTTGCCAGCCGTGGAAGCACCCAAACACCCGGTTGAGAGCGCACACAATGCGGCGAGCGAAACAATGAGAGCATTATGCCGCGGCATGAACTGTTCCTCCTTTACGATCACCGAGTATATCCGTTTGCGCAGCGACAGCCGAGTTCAGGATAGCGGCTGGCGCCGTGAAGGCGAGATAAGCCAAGAGCGTCGGCAAGCCGAGAAGGATGACCTCGGACATGGGATGCAACAGTTCCAAGCCACCGACTTCGCCCTTGATCATCACCGCCAGGCAGACACCTAGTATGGCTGCCGCGGCCAACAGCGGCCCGGTCAAAGAGTGGGCATTGCCGGTGAGCCGGGAGCCATCGGGCCGCTCGGCGGCGAAGAGCAAGCCCGAATAGGCCAGCGCCGCCAAGACCGAAAGACCAGCAAGGTGTCCCGCCATGATCATACCTTCAACCAGCGGCACCACCATGCCACCCAACAGTGCTGATGGCGCGAGGAGGAACAGCAGCACAGCGCGGTTCCAACCACCGATCAACTTCAAGGCGGCGAGAAACAACACGGCAACGACCGCCAGGATCTCGTACCAGAGCTTGCGGTCACCGGAGGTCGTTTCCTCCTGCGACGGCGTCAGTTCGGCATTGAACCCCACCGGAAACGCATAGGCGGCCAGGGCTTTCCTGACTTCATCACGGACATTTGACGCAGACCCGGAGATTGCAGCCGAAATGACGGCATATCTTGACGCACCTTCGCGCTGGATAACATTGGCCGATGAAACTTTTCTTATTTCAGCGACCTGGCCAAGCTCGATCGCCCCGCCGGCCGGCGTAACGATCAGGATCTTTTCAATAGTGCTGGTGTCCATGTAGACACCGGGCTGGCCAACGACCACAACATCGAAGATCTTCTGGCCTTCAAACAGCGTTCCCACCTGCAACCCAGAAATCAGGATACTGGCGGCGCGCCGCACGTCACCTGGCTTCAAGCCGAATTTTGCGGCTTCGGCGAGTTTCACCTCGACTTCAACATTCTCTTCCATGGGCGCGGCGAGCACCTTGGGTTCAACGACACCTGGGATATTCGCCAGCGCCGCCCGGAGATCATCGGCCCGCTGGGCCAGCTGTCCGTCATCCGGCCCATGGAGTTTGACCTCTATCGGCAGGCTGCTGCCGCCGCTCAATGCGGCAATACGAATTGCCGAATATGAGTCGACCAGAATATTCTCGCCAGCAATGTTAGCGTTGTTGGCGACGACGTTCCTGAGAGCTTCGAGACTCGCCTCTCTTTCGACAGATGTGTCGATGTTGACCAGAATTTCGGCAGCACTGACATCGCTGATCCGGTCAGACAGCTCGGCTCGTCCAATCTGCGCGGCAACACCAGAAACCCCGGGCAGTTCCTTCACGGCGGCCATGATGGTGCGGACATCGGTTTGCATTTTTTCGAGCGACGTGCCGGGAGTCGCACTGACGTGGACGACGAAATTCCTTTCGCTGAAGTCAGGCAGATAGGTCTTTGGCAAGAAATACAGAGCGGCCAGGGTCAAGACAGACCCGGCACCGGCGATCCAAAGCCATGTTGCTGACCTCGCTAGTGCGCCTTTCGACTTATTCTGCAGCCACACATCAAATCGTCCAATAAGCGAGGTATCGCCCGTGTGACTGTTCCGCCGCGGCGAAACGTAGACAAGCAGGCTCGGCAATACCACCGCGCTGACCAAATAGGAGACACCAACGCCAAGGACGAAGGCAGAAACTGCTGGCCGCCAAAGCTCGACGACGACACTCGTCATCATCAAGACCGCGAAGCCGGCGAACAGAATGCCAATCAGCGCAATCGTCGAGCTGTCGATGCGCGAGGTGACGGCGGAAACCGCGTCCAGTTTGTCATCGCCACTTGATGGGTTTTGCTGAAAACCGGAAACCACCGTGGACATATGGCTGATGGCGACAAGCGTTGCCATCCAAAGCCCGACGATGGTCATGGTATTGGTTGCGATTCCCGATACTCGCAGTAGATAAATTGTCGCAAAGGTGGCGGTTGCCGCACCGACGCCGACAATGAGCGTGCGCCGGCCGTCGAACGTCAAGAGCAGCATGAGTGCCAGCGCCGCAGCAAGTCCGAGCACAGCTGCCTGCGCGAGGTTTCCGCGGGTTTCTTCAATGTAGGAGCCCGGGCGGTAAAGGCTGGTATCGACAATAACACCCGGCAACGCCGGCGACAGAGCCGCCATGGCCTTCTCGACACCGGCGGTGACAGCACTGGTATCGGCCCCTGGGAATTTTTCGATGACGAACATCAAGCCAGTTTTGCCGTTGATCACGGCATCACCAAACAGTGGCTGGTGACCTTCTATGACGCCGGCGACATCGCCAAGGGTGTGTTTCTGCCCTTTGGAGGAAATAAAAGTGATCTTCGCAAGATCTTCAGGCGAGGAAATCGGCAGTACGTGCCGCACATCAAAGCGCTGGTTTGGCGTATCGATAAACCCGCCATTGCCGGGCGTTGAGGCTTGGAGATAGGACAATGGCGAGGACCAGAGCGAGTCACCCGTGGCCTTGATCACATCCGAGAGTGTTACGCCGAGATCATTGAGTTTCACCGGATCGACGAGGACTTGCAACTGACGGCTACGCTCGCCCCAAATGGAAACATTGGCAACACCGGGGATACCAAGCAACCGCGGTTTGATTTTCCACCTTGCCAACACCGACATTTCGATGAGCGACATGGTCTCACTGGAAAGCCCAATGACATTCGAGCGATTGAGCACCGAAACCGGCTGCAGCATCGTCGGTGGCTTCGAGACTTTGGGCAGCGCACTTGCATGGTGCAGCCGTTCCTGGGTCATCTGGCGAACCTGCATGAGATCCGCACCGGGCTCGAGATGCAGGACAATCGACGACACGCCGGCAACCGAGTTCGATTGCATGGATTCAACCCATGGCACGCCACTCAGCATTTCTTCGAGGGGGACAGAGATCAGCGACTCGACTTCCGCCGCAGCAAGCCCTTGGGCTTCGGTCTGAATCTCGACAATGGGACCCGCAAACTCGGGGTAAAGTTCAATCTTCTGGTCGAACAGCCGCCAACAGCCGAAGGCAAGGACAAGAATTGCGGCAAAAACCACTACACTACGCAGACGAACCAGCCCCAGAAGCAACGACGTTCCCATGGCAGCAACTCCCGAAAAAGCCACATAGTAAACACACCGTTAACACAATCTCAAAAACAATATGTGACGTGGTTAACAATCCGCGCTGGAACCAAAAGCAGAAAGCAGACGGAAATCTTGTCGCGCGAATTGCAATCGGAGAAGGCATTGTTCCATCCCTGGTTGACCCGACACGTCCCCTGCAAATCCCCCGCAAAAAACGTGTGGCGTGAACAGCACTGCAATTCTCGAGAGCTTCAAAGCGGTTTGAATATCGAGGGATGGCCAGCGGAATAGTTTCCACTCTGTCTTAGCTGTATGCCGGCCGGTCAGTTCCGGTTGGTGTCACAACTTGTGATGGTGCCGATTGCGCGGTTTGCTTTGGCAATTCTCCATCGACATCACATTCGTGTGTTCAGGTTGTGAGCTGTCTCTACGCTCATGCACCTTGAGACCGGAGATGATTGCCATCCGAGGTAAAGCACCCGATGAGCGGCGGCGATGCCGAGAACAACAATCGCTGCTGCTGCTCGGCGATCTCAAGGCATGGCTCGAAACCACATTGTCGAAACTCTCAGGCAAATCCGACCTCGCCGCCGCCGAGCGCTCAATCCGCGGCATCGCCCTTGACCGCAAGAACTACCTCTTTGCCGGATCGGATGCGGGCGGCGAGCGCGCCGCCGCCATTTACCCGCTCATCGAAACCTGCAAGCTCAACAGCATCGATCCCGAGGCGTATCTGCGCGATGTCTTGGCCCGCATCGCCGATCATCCAATCAATCGCGTCGCAGAACTGCTCCCGTGGAAATGGTTGGCCGCTCCCTCACAGGCTCAAGCCGCGTAGATCCCCGGACGATTGTCGCTCATGTACTGAGGCCCGTTATCATCGAGACTATCTCGTTCTTATTGGTTTCGGATGTCTTACGAATGCCGATCTGCTGGCCGCGCCGCAGCACGCAAATACGGTCTGACAGGCGGAACACCTGGTCAAGGCTGTGACTGATAATGAGAATGGCGAGATTGCGGGCCTTCAAGGCCTCAACTGTTGCTTCCACGCGCGCCGTTTCCGCCACGCCAAGCGCCGCCGTTGGTTCGTCCAGCAGAACGAGCTTCTTGGCCCAATGCGTTGCCCGCGCGATGGCCACGCCCTGGCGCTGCCCGCCAGAGAGATCGCGGATAGTAGCCTGAGCCGATGGAATTCTCACATCAAGCTCCTTCACCAGCGTTTCCGTTTCCCGGATCATGCGCTGCCGGTCCAAGAGGCGAAGCGGCCCCTTCACAGGCTCCCGCCCCAAAAACAAATTCATGTAAACCGGCTGCTGGTCCGCAAGTGCCAAGTCTTGGTAAACAACTTCGACGCCACGCTCGCGTGCAACCGAGGCATCCGGAAAGCTGACGGGCGCGCCATCCAGCAGAATTTCACCCTCCGTGGGCGGATGAACGCCGGAGATGATCTTGATGAGGGTTGACTTGCCGGCGCCATTGTCTCCGACCAGCGCCACCACCTCGCCCGCATGCAGGTCAAGGCTGAAGCTGTTGATAGCGATCACACCCCCAAACGACTTCTTGATGCCTTTGAGTTGAAGAACCGGCGTTGTCATGGGCGCAATCCTCTTGCCACGGCCCACAGGGCCGGTTGTCCAAAACTGTCTTCAACGCTGACAACTTGAGGATTGCCGGATGCGATGCCGGACACACCCACAACATTGGCGCGGGTAACGAAGGACTGTCCCCTGAAACCGAAAACCACCGTATCCCCCGCCGCAACATTGCGGCGCTGGCCTAGCTGGATCATGCCGTAATAATCAATGGCCGCTGGTGGCGGGATTTCGACGGGCAGGAGACTGCCTGCATCGGTTGTCGGCTCAGGAGAGACGAGGGCCCTCACTTCATAGTCAGGAAACACCGGATCAACATAGAGCCCGCCGCCAAAGCAATAGGCTTGGCCGGCATGCAGGTGTGAAACCTCGGTGACATAGACGACCGCCGGAAGCTCGGGCAGGTCTTCGATGGCGTGCAGCGGCGTGGTGCCATGCAGGCCATTGCCAGGTTCCACCTGGGTAGCGCCTGCATCCGCCAGAGCCGCAAGTGTCACTGTCGAGGTGGTGCCGGGCGCATTGATTTCCAGGTTCGAAAAGCCGCTGCGGGACAATGCTTCGGCCACACGCTTCAAGGTTTGCAGGTTGGGTGTGTGGCGTATCTTGCGGCTTGCGTGGTCATAGAGTTGGGCGGGGAAAGTGGTGATGCCCGCTAACGCAACACCCTCAAGTGCCGCAATCTCTTTCGCGGCGGCAACTGCATCATCAGCTGCGACACCGCCCTCATGTCCGCGATAGAATGTGTCGCCAGCAGTCTGCACTCGCAGCAGAACCTTCTGGCTGTAACCTGCTGCGCGCGCGGCGGCAGCTGCTTCCTTCGCTTTGTCGAGCGAGAACACAGTCCAGTAGTCTGGTTTCAGGGCGGCTGCATGAGCGACTTCCGCCTGCGGGACCTGTACGAGATGACCCAGATGACCGATGGCCAGGCCGGCCTTGTCAACCGCAATGGCGCAGGCCATGTCCACGGCCACGGCCCTGTCGATGCCGCCTTTCTTGACCGCAACGCAGAAGCCTGAATTGCGGCTTACCTGCTTGGTCATGGCAAATATCTTGAGGCCAAGGCGGCTGGCCTCTTGCTTCAGGGTTCGGGCATTGCGTTCGACAACATCAAGGTCGAGCACATAGGAGTTTGCGGGGATCAGCCCCTCCCGGTGCATTTTCTGGGCGGCGAGGATGAGAGCCGGATTGCGGCGGCGGGTGACATCAAGAAACATGGCGACCTCACAACTTGGGCTGACGAAGCGAAACGGCAACGGCGCAAAGCACAATCAAGCCCTTGACGATCATCTGCCACGACACGGAAAGCCCCATCAGGATCAATCCGTTCGACAGCATTCCCATCATCAGCGAGCCAACCAGTGCGCCAATGATGGTCGCTTTGCCACCGTTCAGGGCGGTGCCGCCAACGATGACGGCAGCAATCACGGTCATCAGATCGGTTTCGCCCAGCGTATAGCGTGCGGCCTGCAACCTGCCGGCATAAAGCATGCCGCCGAGTGCGGCCGTGAAGCCGCAGAGCAACAGCACGTAGACACGCACGTGCGCCACCTTGATGCCCGATACAAGAGCAGCGCGTGGGCTGTCGCCCACGGCCAGCACATGGGCACCAAAGCGCGTGTGCCGCAGGGCCACATGCCCGACGATGGCCGCACCGGCGGTCCACAGGATCAGCGATGGAACGCCCATCAGCGTGCCGCCACCAAAGATGGAAACAAAAGTTTCGCTGAGGACAGGGATGGACTGAAGGTTACTGATCTGACGGGCGGCACCTGCAATGATGCCAAGCGTGGCCAGCGTCACTAGGAAAGAAGGAAGCCGCGCATAGGCCACGATCACGCCATTGATCAGCCCTGCCAGCACCCCGGTCAACAGGCCCACCGTGAGCCCGAGCAGCCAGTGGTGTTCGCGCATGACCAAGGCTGCAGCAAGTGCAGAGAGGGCCACGATCGAACCAAAAGACAAGTCAATCTCGCCAGCCGCCAGCACAAATACCAGGCCAACGGCCATCACAGTGGCGGGTGCCGTTTGCAGCACGATGTTCGACAGGTTCTGTGTTGTCAGAAAACCCTTGTCGAAAAGCATAATGGCGAAAAACAGAAAGATGAGCACGAAGCCAGCATAGACGATCAGGCCTTGCAGATTTCCACGCTTGAGTATTGCTGACTGCATAGCAGGCTCCATGAAGACGAGGGTGAGTCTGTATTGCCGTTCTGCGCCGGGCAGCCGTTTGGCCACGCGGCGCAGCCTGCACTACTTCAGGGCATCAATGATCGATTGCGGTGGTTCGCGATTCAGGGAGGCACGCCAACCCTCGACAACATTGTCTTTCGACACGATGTCAGCCCCCACGACAAGAAACGCGTCTGGCTTCTTGTCGAGCAGGCTCAATGCGCCGGCGCGCGCGGCAGCCACGCCAATGGCGTAGGCTTGGTCGGCCACCATGGCCGCAATGCTGCCACCCTTGACCATGTCAAGCGCCGCTGGCTCATTGAGATCAATCGTCACCACTTTCACATCGCCTCGCCCCAACTGGCGAAGTGCTGCCAGCACGCTGACTGCTGGTTCAGCCCAGGGTGTGTAAATGCCGGTGATGCCGGGATGCTGCGTCAGCATGGCAAGCGCAATCTCCTCGGCCTTGGCTGGGTCGGCCATGCCGGACTCGACCACGATTTCCATACCAGTGTGTTTATTCTGGATGTTCCACTTGAAGGCTTGATCGCGTTGGTTGGTGACCGGAAAACTGGCGTCGTGGAACATGTAGCCGACCTTGCCTTTGCCACCGAGCGCTTTGGCCAAAGCCTCAGCCGTCTTCTGACCAATGATGGCGCGGTCTGACGTAACAAGCGTCACATAATCAGCACCGGCCTTAAAGCCGTCGGGAGAATTGTCGATGAAGATAAGCTTCGTGTTACCGCCTTTGACCGCGGCATAAGTCGCTTTGCCTACGGCAGGGTCGACAGGCAATGTGACCAACAATGATGGCTGGAGCGCCATCACAGTTTCCACATCGCCCTTCTGGCGAGCCGCATCAAATGACGCGTTGGTCTCGGCGACAACCTTGATGCCGAGCCGTGCGAATTCATCCTTGGCGCCTTGTGACACGGCTGAGCTCCAATCATAGAGTTCATGCCAGGCAAAGGCGGCGGTGAAGTTGCCCGCCTTCACGCGGGCAACTTCCTCGTCACTGAGGGTAACCGTATCGGCGGCCGTGGCTACAGCACCATCCGGCCCGATGGATTTTGGTTCCTCGGCCACGGCAAGCGCTGTGGTGAGGCAGAAAAATAGACTTGCAAGTGCAAAAGCAAACCGTTTCATGGCTTCCCTCCTGTTTCAGGTCCTGACTACTTTGTCAGGCTAGCGGGTACATCGCGGTGCAAGGACTGCATGTAGCCTTCCTTCACATTATCCTTGGTCACCGTCACCACGGGGGCCACGATGAACGGAGGATTTTCAACACCAAGTACTGCGCGTTCGCCGACAGCGGCCATGGCGCGACCAAGTTCATAGGCTTCGTCTGCGACGATGGCCGCAACGTTGCCTTCCTTCACCATGTCAAGGGCGACCGGTTCGGACAGATCGAGAGTCACGACTTTGGTCGTCTTGTTCCCAGCGGAACGGAGTGCTGCGAGCACACCTTCAGCAGGACCCGCCCATGTCACGTAGATGCCGCCCAGGTCCGGGTTCTGCACCAGCATGGCCGCTGCAAGTTCCTGGGCGCGGGCCGGATCGGTGATGCCACTTTCCGCAACAATTTTCATGTCGGGATAGTCTTTCTCGATGGTGGTCTTGAAGGCCTGGTCGCGCTGGTTGGTGACATAATAGGCAGCATCATGGAAAACATAACCGACCTTGCCGGTCTTGTTCATCGAGGCGGCCAATGCGTCAGCGGCGTGTTTGCCCATCTGGAACAGGTCATCGGTAACAATTGCGCCGTAGTCGCCCGGGTGCTTGTAGTCCTTCGGCAGGTTCGAGAGGAACACCAGTTTGACGCCTGCTTCACGCGCCTTCGCAAAGGCAGCAGCAGAGGCAACCGGATCAAGCGGCAGGGCCAGGATGATGTCAGGCTTCAATGCGAGGGTTGTTTCAACATCCGCAAGCTGCTTGGCGCTGTCAAAAGCAGCCGAAGTGGTTGCGACGATTTCGATACCGGCACGGGCAAACTCATCGGTTGCACCGGCTGTGACCGCATTCACGAAGTCGGACTGCTCGTGCCAGAGCAACGCAGCCTTGAGCTTCTTTGCCTTAAGGTCGCCCGCTTGCTGGTCGGAAACGGTGATTTCCTTGCTGGGGGTCGCAATCTCGCCGTTGGGACCAACCGTCTGTGCCAGACCCGGAACCGCAAGCACTGCCATCATGGCTGCCGCAGCAATGGTTCGAATGATCGATTTTTTCATTGTCTACTCCCTGGTTTGGGCCCGCCACCATTGGCAGTGCCGCAAAATGAAATGATAAAGGCCGCAAGCGCGACGATGGCATCAAAGTAGTCGCGCAAAGGCACGCGTTCGAAATTGGTGTGGCAGATCGAGATGTCGCCTGGCGCGAAGTAGACTGCGGCCGTCCTGAGCTCTTCGGTCAGGAACGGCATTTCAGACCAGAAAGGCGCGCCATCGATCTGACCCGCGGTTTCGCGTACCGCCTTGATGCTCTGGCAAAGCAGCGCGATTGTCTCATTGTTAAGGTCGGTCCCGGCAGGCGAGCCACCGCGCGCATGGTCGCGCCCGGCGGGATAGCCGATGGAGAAGCCGATATCCTCCGGCAGAGCAGCACGAATTGCTGTTTCGAGTTCAGCGGTTGCATCATCAAGTTCCTCTCCCGGCAGCAGCTTGCGGATCAGGGAGAGCTTGCATTCTCCCGGCACGGCGATGAGGCCGCCCGCCTCGATCTTGGTGACAAGCGCAAAGGCCCGGCCGATGAGCGCATGTTCGGCGCGCGCTGCTATCTTGTCCGAATGCGCCCAGATGGCGGATAGAACTCTGTGCGCGGCCTTCAGCGCGTCAACCCCAAGCTCCGGCTTGCCGAAGTAAGCGGATTTTCCGGTGAGCGTGATGTCGGCGATGAAAAAGCCCATCTGCACAGGAAAGACGGCAAGCTTGCTCGGTTCGACATAAACAGCGAAATCTGGCCTGGCGAGTTCGCCCCGTTGCACGGCCTTGGTATAGGCCTTGATGCCGGCACTCACGCCAGTGCCCGGCTCACCGCTTTCTTCATCGCCGATGAAGGCAAAGCACACATCGCCATTTGGGGTCAGGCCAGCTCTGTCGAGCACCTCTAGTGCCATCAGTGCTGCGCATATGCCGGCCTTGAGATCTGATGTGCCTCTGCCCCACATTTCGCCATCAATGACGACGGGCTGGAAGGGATGGGCCTGCGGCGCCCCCTGCCAATGCTTCTGCCAGGTCCGCGCATGCACAACATCAGTATGGCCGAGGAATGTAAGATTTGGCCCTTGTGCTGCTCCCTTGCGCAGGCCGTAGATATTGGGGCGGCCGGGCAGGAAGTCTTCCACCTGCGGGGAAAGCTTGAGCCGCTCCATCTCCTTATGGAGTATCGCAACCATCAAGGCCTCATCGCCCGTCACACTCGCGGCTGATACGGCGGACGCCAGAATGGCTGTGGCCTTGTCTTCGTCCAGCGCCTGGCGGAGCCTTGCGATGAGCTGCGAGGAAATCTCCATCACGATATGGCACTCCTGATCAACGAAGCCTTGGGCGCCGGCAGGGTGACCACGGCGCCCGGGCTTGATTTCGCAAACAGCGCCGTATGCAGGTCCTCGAGCCCGATGGCGACCGCGCCGCACAGTGCCGCGTGGTTACCCAGCGGGCTTTGCTCAACCCGCACGGGATAAGGGAAGCATCGCGCCACATGGCGGATGGCGGCGGCAATGATTTCCGGCCGCGCACCGATGGAACCGCCGAGCAGCACAACATCCGGATTGGTGACTACGCAGACCGAGGCAATGCCGCGCGCCAGCAGTGCAGCTGTCTGGTCGATTATCGCAAGGGCTTGCGGCTCATGATTGCGGGCACGCTCAAAGATCGCAGGCACATCCAGATTCTGCCCCGAGAGACCGGCATAGGCCAGCTTGATGCCATGGGTGGCAGCCACTCTTTCGAACGCTCCGGTCTTAAGCGACTTCTCATCAAATGGATCAGCGCCAAAAGGCAGATAACCGAGTTCGCCTGCAAAGCCCCTGCTGCCGCGCAGCAGCGCGCCATTGACGATGAGGCCCGCGCCAATGCCCGTGCCGAGAGACACATAGGCCAGGTTGTCGATGCCCTGTCCTGCACCTGCCCAATGTTCGCCGAGCACGGCGAGGTTCACGTCATTCTCGAGCTTTGCCGGAAGGCCGAGTGAGCTTGAAACTTCAGCGGCAAAGTCAATGACATCAATGCCCGCAATATTGGGGGAAAACTTTACGGCACCGGTTTCAGCGTCAGGCACGCCGGGGCAACCCACCACGGCGATCTTGGCGCGTGCGAAATCGAGACGCGCAGATGTGGCGGCTTGCTTGGAGAGCTCGCCAATCTGCTGGGCCACATACTTGCCGCCCTTGGGGTTGGTGGGCTCGCTCAATTCCGCCAGCACCTGGCCCGACAGATCGACGATAGCTGTCCGGAGTTTCGTGCCGCCAAGATCTATAGCAACGACATAGGCGCTTTCAGGCACCAGCTCGTAAGTCGTAGCGGTGCGGCCCACATGTCCGCTGGTGCGCCCTATTTCCCGCACCCAGCCCTCCTCACAGAGGATCCTCACCACTTCGGAGGCCGTCTGCTTCGACATGCCGGTCTGCTTGGCTATGGAAGCCCTTGAAATCGGGCCACAATGAATGATCGCCTGCATCGCCTGAAACAACGAAAACTGCCGGGGCATGCTGGATGGATCAAAAGTCATCATTCGTTCCAGTTAATTCGTTCTTGATACGAACTAACTATCAAACGCACCGAGAGTCAAATGGATTCGATATTGCGGTGCAAAAGACACTGAGAGATCTGCAACGGATTTCGTTTGGCCAAAGGTGAGCCTGAAACCAATCAGGCTGGGCGGCTTTCAATTCGTCATGCAGCCAATGAAATACTTTGCTTGCGACTTCGAGTGCCGGCGTTGCTGCTAGATGGGCATAACGGGCTGTTTGCAGCTGGTTGTGACCGAGAAGACGGCCGATGATGGGCAGGCCTTGACCGAGAGCGACCCCGCTGGACGCGAAGGTGTGGCGGAGATCGTGGATGCGAACATCGGGGAGGTCGGCGCGCTTTCGGAGATGCGTCCGCCATGTTTGCGAATGCTTGGGTCAGTGCCCATCCAGCGCATGTGGTTGAGAGTGTGCTTCTTGAGCCGCAGAAATGCTCCGGCCTCATTGACACTCAAGATCGGATTTTGGTGAGATTCTGCGGACAGGCACTTTTTTGGCAGCGCAAAATCGCCCGTAACTGTCTGAAACCATTGGCGCACCCGACAGGATTCGAACCTGTGACCTCTGCCTTCGGAGTGAGAATGAATGTATTCCTGCGCGTTCCTCCGCGTACTGACAAATTACCGCAGGCTTGATTTTAAAGGATTTTTGTTCCCGCGATTACTTGCAACTTCCTTGAAGTTCTGACTCGCGTGATTACTATGTGCTTACTGGAAATCAATTCGCTGGTGAGTTTCAAATGGCCAGAATTCGTATCACGAAGCAGCTTGTTGATAACGCAACACCACACGAAGTCAGATTACTTTTTTTGGGATTGTGACGTCAGAGGTTTTGGACTCAAAGTTTCCGTTGGCGGCAAGAAGACTTACGTTTGCCAATATCGAACAGCCGGTGGCAGAGCTGGTCGCACGCGACGTTTCAACATTGGCCGTCATGGATCACCATGGACCGCAGAATTGGCCCGTGATGAAGCCAGGAAGCTTCTAGGAAGCGTTGCGCATGGCGAGGACCCTGCTACAGCCAAACAATGCTTGAAGCGCCGTATGACGATTTCTGAGCTTTGCGACCAATATGCCGCCCATGGCTGCCCTTTGAAGAAGGCAAGTACGCTGGCAACCGATGTTGGCCGCATCAAGCGGCACATCAAACCCCTCATTGGCAATCGCTTTGTCGAGGACATCACGCGTGGCGATGTCATGAAAGTCTTGCAAGACATTGCCAACGGCAGCACCAAGCTGGACGAGAAGACCAAGCGGCGAGGCCGGTCCATTGTGGACGGCGGAAAAGGAACAGCCAGTCGCACGGTCGGACTTCTGGGAGCCATCTACACCTATGCGATTGCTTGTGAGATCGTTGAGATCAACCCCTGTCGCGGCATCAAACGTTTTCCTGACCGGAAGTGCATGCGGTTTCTCAGTCAGCAAGAAATTGTCCGGCTGGGTATCGCACTGAAGAAAGCTTCTGAGGAAGGCGAAAATGAAAAAGCTGTCGCCATCATCAAGCTTCTCGCTTTTACCGGAGCACGCAAAGGCGAGATCGAACAGCTGAAATGGTTTGAGGTTGACTTCGACAAGCACTTCCTGCGCTTTGCGGATTCCAAGACAGGCCAGAAGATCATTCCAATCAATGAGGCAGCAGTTGCCATTCTTGGGGCCCAAACACCGAGAGTGGGCAATCCCTTTGTCTTTCCCGCGGACCGTTCAGACGGCTTCTTTGAGGGGCTGCCCAAGATTTGGCGGCGCGTTAGGAAGTCAGCTGGCTTGGAGGATGTTCGCATTCACGACCTGCGCCACAGCTTTGCGAGTGTAGCCGTAGCGGGCGGAGCCAGCCTGCCCATCATAGGCGCGCTTCTGGGGCATAAGGACACGGCAACGACGCAACGCTACGCTCATTTGAGCGCCGACCCTCTAAGGGCGGCCAGCCAAGCGGTTGCTGACGCCATTGCTCAGGCTCTTGAGGGAGTGACCCCCACGCCGGGCAGCGCCGAAGTTCCAAATGAAGCCCTGATCGAGGCCGCCGCTAACGTCCACTCTCGCGTACATTAACCGCGTTAGCGTATGCGCATGTGGACATAAGGGCTTACGCGCGGTCTGTTTCGTCATGTCGCATCGACATATCGAAACTATGTGTCGACAAAATTCAATTATATGAACACATCGCGCTTGACGTGTCGAAAGAATCGACATACCACACATATATGTCGATATTTTTGTATTTTGTAGACACGTCGAGGGATCAACAATGACCGCCAGCTCCAATTGGTTAGCCGATAGACCCTACAATGACATTCCTCTGCTACCGCCTCAGGCCGAGCTGGAGACGCGCGCCGTCCTCAGGCAATGCATCACAGCGAGAGCAGCTCTGGGAGAATTGAAACAAGCAGCATTGCGGATTCCCAACCAAGGCATGTTGATCAACACCTTGCCGTTGCTGGAAGCACGCGCCAGTTCGGAAATCGAAAACATCGTCACGACCACCGACAAGCTTTTCCGCAATTTGGCAAGTGAAGCAAATGCCGATCCCGCCACCAAGGAAGCCCTCCGTTACAGCCGCGCCTTGCTGGAGGGGTTTGCCTCACTAACCGACACCCACTTAGCACGCGCACGGCAGAGCGCATTTGCTCAACGATCAAGGGCGTCGATATGTCCGTGCGCAAAGTGCCAGGCACAGCCCTCGTCAACAGCGCCACCAACGAAACAATCTACACGCCGCCCGAAGGTGAAACGTTGCTTCGTGATCTGCTCGCAAATTGGGAGCGCTTCATTCACGACCAATCGGAACTGGACCCGCTTATTCGCCTCGCTGTTGCGCATTACCAGTTCGAAGCCATTCACCCCTTCACAGATGGCAATGGCCGCACAGGACGCGTTCTGAACAGCCTGTACCTCATTCAGGAAGACCTGCTCACCCTGCCCATTCTCTATCTCAGTCGCTACGTCATTGCGAACAAGGCTGACTATTATCGGCTGCTGCGCGAGGTGACGAGCAACCAGACTTGGGAGCCATGGCTGCTCTACGTGATCAAAGGCATTGAAGAGACTGCCAAATGGACCACCGCAAAAATTGACGCGATCAACGCCCTGTCACTTCACACCGCAGACCATGTCCGCCAACGGCTGCCAAAGATTTACAGCCGCGAATTGATCGACCTGATTTTCAGACTGCCATATTGCCGGATCGGTGATCTCGTTGATGCTGGGATTGCCAAGCGTCAGACAGCTTCAGTGTACCTCAAGCAATTGGTGGAGATCGGCGTACTATCAGAAGCCGAAACCACCAAAGAAAAACTCTTCATTCATCACAAGCTGCTGACGCTGCTCAGAACCGAAAGCAATCAGCTCGAACCGTACTGATCATGGAAACGGGAATGAGGTGCGCTGGGTTGGTTTAAGGGGTTATGGCAAGATAAAAGGACTGACGGTAGGACGTGGTTTTTCATCAATTATTTCAATGCTCAAGACAGCGTTACGGAGACGAAACATGGTACCATTTTGACGTCAACAGTTTTGCGCACGGAAATGCACGACCACGGCGACACCTCCACAACATTCACACCCGAAATGATCCCAAAATCAACACCGGGCGCGCTTGACTTTCACGGTCCGCGCGCCCTTGACTTCAGCAATTCTCCAAGTCCGCCCCTCACTAAATGGTGTAAAACCCGACACGGTTCTCCTGCGTAATGAGGAGCTGTAAAACTCAGTCGTTCGAGTAGTCATCAGCTGACAAAACTGAATTCGAACTGCGCAAAATCAAATTCCAGATTGCAGCTAAGCAAGCGTCCGAGCAACGATTTGGCAAATGTCCTCGAGATACTTCTTCTCTACTGGATTGGTTGCTTGCCGAAGGTAAGAAGGGACCTTTTTGAACCAATCTTCGGCATTTTCCATTCTTTGCGATACGAACGTTTCGATCATTGCATCGCGCAGAATGGATCGTTGAAGCGTCCAGTCGGGCACTTCATTTCGAATTATTCCTTCCCGCAAATTGATGAGTTCAGAGCGAGTATCAAACGGCAAGAGGGATGCAGCTTCACCGTTTTGTTTTCTACCAGACGACTTTCATAAGCCGGTTTGCCACCAGAAGTGTGAGCCAAAGCATCTTTCGGCTCTGCAGGAACAACAGAAGCAACCGAAGTAAGCCGCGAGTTCTCGGCAACTTCTGCTTTCGCACTTGCCGGCATCGAAGGCGCAATTCTAAAGGGACTAGTGGTCGCTTTCTGTTGCCCTCTGAGCTCTTGCAGTCTTTTCTCCAGCTTCTCAGTTTCTCGGTTTGGATCATCAAACCAGTCGGTTGACCACACGCGAACAATAGTCCAGCCAAGCCCACGCAAGACTTCCTCTCTTAACCGATCACGATCTCGTGCACTTCTGCTTGAGTGGTAAGCCGAACCGTCACACTCAACACCCGCAAGGAATTGCCCAGGCCGATTCAGGATCGAGAACGCCAAGGTCAATTCTGTAACCTGAAACCCCGACTTGGGGCTCGGTGGCATACCCCTTTGCCTCCAAGCGTCGCGCCACCTCGATCTCAAAATCACTATCTGCCGGAAGGCCAGTAGAAGTTCCTAAGGATTGCCCCATCGCTTCAACATACTTCAAATAGTTCCTGAGGGCGTAGACGCCTTCTGAGCTCTTTTCTGCGGGCTTTACATCCTCTGAACCAAATGAAGTGAACAGTCCAATGCGCACTCTCGCTCGAGAAAACAGAACATTCAATCGACGGTGACCTTGCTTACGATTTATCGGTCCAAAGTTCTGCTTCATGGTGGAAGCATTGGAGTCCGGCCCATAAGTCATCGATATAAAAATATAGTCGCGTTCGTCACCCTGCACATTTTCCAAGTTTTTCACGAAAAATTCTTCGTTTCGACTTTTTGCCTTAGCCAAGTACTTTTCAATTCTGACATCGCCAGAGGTGAGACGGGAAAACTCCTCTTGAATCAAATCTCGCTGGTCAGAGTTAATAGCGACAATTCCAATGGTTGGGATCTCTTCTAGCGGTAAATCGGCATGGTCAAGCATGAATGAGACCGTTTGTTCGGTAATTGCAGCAGCCTCCAATGGATTGCGCCGAGACTGACAGTTTCCGTTCACACGGACCAGATCAATGGAGAACGATTGCTTAAATGGCGCAGGAAATGTGATCAACGACTTGTCATAAAATGTTGATTCGAGAATCGAATGAGGCTCTCGCATTTGCTGCGATAGTGCCAATTTAGTCGCCTCACTTTGCGGAATGTTTTTCGACAATTCTCCAAAATTGACTCATCATCTTCTAGATCGTCGTCCGCATCAAATGCTTCCGACCCACCGTCTGCTCGGCCAAAAAAATCGGTTGGTGGCAACTGCTTTTGATCTCCGACAACCACGACTTGTTTTGATCTGAGCAAGCCACCTAAGGCGTCTTCAGACCTCATTTGTGATGCCTCGTCTATGACTAGCAAATCAAATTTCAGCGCTTCTGATGCAGTAAATTTGGCGAGGCAAGTGGTGACATCATAAAGCAAGGCAAGAGTTCTTGCATTGCATTACCCGCTTCGAGAGTAAAATACGGGCAGGAACAAAACGCTTTTCTTTGTTCAATTCATTCTGAAGGAGTGCAAGTTCCGTCCAGTTTTTCTTTGATCCATTGCTAGTACCATTTGGTGGTTTTGACGTTGACAAAGAAGCCCTAAGGGATTTGCGATCCGCAACAATTTTCTCTTTGTCTCTTTCGACGAATTGCTTTCGACGACTTGTGAGGTCAGTCCCGGAACGAAAAGCGTCTGGGAGTTTCTTATTGCCGTTGGGCACGTTGTGACGCGGCGGCAAATATCAAGACTTCAGGTAGTTTCTCCGGTGGCATATCAGCAGAAATGCATGGTCCAGCAGCGACGAGAGGCCGCTTTGCCTCAAATGGTTCTCTGCAATTCTTAATTGAAGATGCTCCCGGGCTTCACTTTTCGACTGCCTAAACGCATCAATATAGTCTTTAAATGGTCCAATCCAGATTGGATAGATACCCAAAGCCAAAACTCTTGATTTAGCCGATCAAACGCACTTTCCCGTATTTTCTAAGGGAACAGCGGCTCGCTCGGCGAGCTCTGAAGATGTCGCTACGAATTGCAGAACTACCCGACAATTTAAGTGAAATCAACATTGAATTTGGTAATTCACAACGCCGCATCGCATGGAGCCAACTGATTACCATTTGAACGTCCGATAAATCCGATGGACTCTAATGGACTTGCCCAGCGCAACGCCAGCTGGCGAAGAGTTCAACGCTGCGCCTGCTGCCAAGTTCCGTTCTCGTAGACGCTGCGCCAAAAGCAATTGCGCCACAGCTGATGACGAGTTTTCAAAATGAGCTGCCAAGTCTAACTTCCAATAAATTTCCAATTCGGACAGCTGATGGCGAGAGCTATCGATCAAGTTGCGAAGAGAGATGTTTGCGGAACTGTCTAATATTCCCTTGCATTCGTCGCGTAATCTTTCGCACGCAGACACACATCGCGCTGTAGAACTGGATCACTTTGGATGAGCGAGACGTACTTCTCTTCGATTACAAAACACTCACACTTTGCGACTGGCGACGTATGCCTTGAAGAGTTGAGAGGCCAAGTTCAATGTCCTCAAATTCGTATTCAACCCCGCCCAGTCGACACTTAGTGTTGATTGGCCAATGGGGTTCGTTCTCAAACCTGACAAGCGCTGCAACGTGTTTAGCAAGATCAAGCAAGACCGCCGGATCAACTGAACTCTCGCCTATCTCCTTTAGTGTTGCTGCTGTTCTCTGGATTCCGCAGACAATGCACCAAGTAATTTGCCAATTTTGGAACGGGCTAAAGCTTTGGATGCAGCAAGGAGTGATTAGGCGGCAGGCCATGCAACACCACCGGCTTTCGGAAACTTCGTTCTCCCACATCTGTTCATCATTGCGTAACCCATTCCATTCCTGAAATAACCCAGCAAATGCACTCATCCAATTTGCTTTGCGCGTACCAAGATGCCATTCTGGAGAAACTGTCGACAGTTCGATTACGAGACTTGCAATTTCGTTGCATGCAGATAGTGAGATTTCTTCAGTTTGGCCAAGCGGCGCAGGACCTCGCAGAAACCTTCAAGTGCAGCAATCGTACCTTCGATTTCTTCCGTGCCTTGCTGAGCACTCAGTGACAATTCTGTCGCCGTAAGTGAGAGCATTTCTTCCATCCGATAGCTTCGTCTTTCGGAGGTCAACCAACGCGTTAATTGCAACGACAGAATATGTCGAACAGGTCCGGAAGCAGCCGTAATTCCTCTCGGGTACTGGACGCTTCAATTGCAACTTTTGACAACTCTTCAAGGTCATCTGGACTGAAATCTTTGAGCGCTTCAAGGTGAAAAACAGGCGGTTTCTTTGGCAGAATTGAGTTGGCTTCGACCAACTTTTGAAGCCCCTCTAGCGTGGTCACGTCGAATTTTTCTGCCGACTTTAGTACCGTTTCAATCTCGGACATCGAGCTTCGCAATTCATCAAAAATGGCCAGCAACTCCGGCAATCGTGTTGGATCGACCTTATCAATTTGCATTTTGCGCCAAACTGAAGTCCAAGGCGATCCATGTAACTGGGAATAAGCTGCAGCGTTCGACGCATAGATTTCCAAGTCGCTGAACAAAGACGTTGTGCTGGGATCGCCATCGAGAATTTCGGCAGGTAATTTGATGCCAACAATCATTTCGCTGGCATTCCCCAAATCTGCTCCATTCCGAATAGATTTCCAAATGTCGGCAAAGGCTTTCGAGCCAGACTTGTTTTCTTCGTGCAGATCGGAGACGTAACTTCCAATGATTTCCCGTGAAGAGCGCCATGCCGCATCGGCATAAGGCTGGGAAGGCTTGCCAGTCACACCAAGTTTCAATCGCCGTCTCAGATTCTCGATGATGGATTTCGGGGACGCCTTGTCTGAATGAAGTTCGAGGCAATATTCGCCAAGTCCCGCAGCCTCAAGTCGCCGTTTGACCACCTCAAGCGCCGCCAGCTTTTCTGACAGGAAAAGCACCTTCTTGCCCTTCGCCAAAGCGTTGGCGATGATGTTTGTGATTGTCTGGGACTTGCCGGTTCCTGGCGGCCCTTGAATGACGAGGTTTGCGCCCCTCACGACATCAATGATCGCGCTATGTTGCGAGGCGTCAGCGTCTTGAATGAGATATGGCGCTTCCTTCTCAATTTCTGGCCGGTCAATTTCGTAGTCGGGTGGAGCATCCATCGAGATATCGCCAGTGCTGCCCGAGCTGTCTGTTCCACTGAGAATGGACGACACCAAACCATGTGAAACTGGCAATTCCTTCCAGTTTTTAGGATCAAGGTCTGCATACATGGCAAAGCGTCCGAAAGCGAAGTGACCCAGCACAAGCCAGCGGCGAATGTTCCAACGCTTTTCGCCGTCGATGGCTTCCCGTACCAGATCAAAATAGCCTTCAATCGAACCAATGCCGCCATCTTCATCGACAACAAAGTCTGGAATTTTTCGTTTGTGGTCTTTTTCAACCAGCTTCTGCAAACTCAAGTTTGCTTCGGCAGCGCCTTCTCTTGCAGAGACATAGAAGACATCGCGGCCTCGTTTGTTGTCTTTTTCAAGCGAGACGGGCAGCAGTAAAAGTGGCGCGTAATATGGCGTGTCGCTGTCTTCACTTTCATATCTTTCGAGGAAACCGAAGGCCAGGAATAGTGTCGAAACGCCCATTTCCTGCTCGGCAAGGCGTGCGCCGGACGCAATTTTATCCAAGGTGCGGTCAAGGTCTTCAGAGAATTTAAGAGTTTGCAAGTCCTTGTCTTTATGCGTGTCCTTCTGGGCTTTCGCAGGAAGTTCGATTGCCGGATTGATGCCATGAAGTCTTGCATGTTCGTTTCGGTTGATTTCTTTTCGACTGGGTCGGTTCGGCAATCCAAGATGCTGCCGCACGCTCAAGCGCAAAGCGGCTTCAGCCCTTTCGAATTTGACTTCGTCGCCCGGTTCGTCTCGATCAAGTTTATCGGTGGCCTTGATGTAATCCAAATCAGACACGCGGCCATGAGCGAGGGCATTCAAGGAGTCATCGGTTTTTTCGTCCGCTGGAATGTCTTCAGGTTCAGGCAAGGGCATGATCCGGAAACGGTCTTCATTGCCTGCCAACTGCTTGTAAACATCTTCAAGCACCTCATCGACGATCCGCAACTGCGTTCGTGAACGTTCGGTGATCTTGTAGTTGAGCATTTTGTTGCGCTTGGACAGGTCCAGCAGCTTTTCGCGCAGCCGTTCATAAAGGCCCGAAAGTCGTTCCGTCTCCGCCTTGTCTAACTTCGCCATCCCCGATTCCAATTCTTCCACTATACCCAACCATAACAACTTGTGCGGGCGGCGATAGCGGGTTTATGTCATGTATCAACCAATGTTTGAATCAGCTAGAAAACACGCTGAATTGCAAGGCCGGGAGCACTGATTCGACGCCGTTGAAATCGAAGAAGCAATTTCCCAGCTGGCGGGCTAGCCCTTTGACGCGGCGGAGTTCCCGTTCCAGTTCCTGGCCGCCTTTGGCAACAAGGATGTTACCCTCAACGGCTGCGGAGCGGCAATTCCAACGCTTCAGACGTGACGGGCGGCGTGCTGCAGCGCAGCAATATCCACATCGCCATTGCGGCAACGGACGGGTTTCGACCAAGTTGCAGGAACTGAAAGCCAGCCCCAAAACCGCCTCTGCTAAGGCCAAATTCGTGCTGGCGACAGATGGTGAGATGTTGGAAGCGGAAGACCTAGCGTCCGGCGAGGCCAGTCGCCTGCCCCTATGCGGATTTAGCCAATCACTTCGGTTTCTTTTTGCCGTTGGCTGGCATCACCACCGTCCGGGAAATCCAGAACAACCCCATCGACATCCGCGCCACAGGCCGCCTGAACAAGCTCTACCTGGAACTGCTGAAAGAGAATCCGGAGTGGGAAAGCCAAGAGCGCCGGCACGATCTCAACCAGTTCATGGCGCGGCTGATCTTCTGCCTCTTTGCCGAGGATACCGGCATTTTCTATGGCGAACAGACCTTCACCGCCACCGTCACCCAGATGAGCGATAGCAACGACAACACCCATGAGGTGATTGCCGAACTGTTCCGGGCCATGGATACCAAGCCGGAGGACCGCGCTGACGCAAATATCAAGCCTTGGGCCGATCGTCTTTCCCTATGTGAATGGCGGCCTGTTCGCTGGCACGAGGGAAGTGCCGCGTTTCAGCCGCATGGCGCGGGCCTATCTGCTGCAGGCGGGAAGCCTGGACTGGAAGCTGATCAACCCTGACATTTTCGGCTCCATGATCCAGGCCGTGGCTGATGATGACGAGCGCGGCGAACTGGGCATGCACTACACCAGCCGTGCCGAATATCCTGAAAGTGCTGAACCCGCTGTTCCTGGATGACCTGCGCGAACAGCTGGAAGAGGCGGGAGACAATCCGCGCAAACTGCTGAACCTGCGCCGCCGCATCGCCGCGCATCCGCGTGTTTGATCCCGCCTGCGGCTCCGGCAACTTCCTGGTGATCGCCTACATGCAAATGCGCGAGATCGAGGCGGAGATCAATCCGCCGCGCGGAAGGCCGACAACGAAATCCGACATCCCGCTCACCAATTTCCAGGCATCGAGATCAAGGACTTTGCCGCGGAAATCGCGCGGCTGGCCCTGATCATCGCCGAATTCCAGTGTGACGTGCTCTATCGGGCAACAGGAAGCGCTGCTGGAGTTCCTGCCGCTGAACGACACGAACGGATCACCTGCGGCAATGCTCTGCGGCTGGACTGGCTGCAAGTCTGCCCGCCTGCAGAACCGGTGTGAAGCATCATGCGGAAGACCTGTTCGATGATGCCGCCGGATCAAGCTGCAGATCGATTTCGAGAACGAAGGAGGGGAGACTTATATATGCGGCAATCCACCATATGTTGGGTCAAGCAAGACAGTCAGACGAACAAAAAGCAGGATTTGAAAGGTTTTTATGGCAAATATCTCACGATCATGGAAATCTCTAGACTATGTGAGCTGGCTGGTTCATGAAGGCAGCCGATTGGCGAGTATACCGAGTCGTCGATGCGCGTTCGTTTCCACTAATTCCATTTGCCAAGGGCAACAGGTTCCGATCCTGTGGCCCATGATTTTTGAAACGGAGCAATAGATTGCATTTGCTCATTATTCATTCAAATGGGCCAACTTGGCCAGCCAACAATGCGGGCGTTACCGTTGTTATTGTTGGGATTTCTCGCAATCACTCCGAGAATTAGGAAGATTTTTTCAGTGACGGAGAATGGTCTCATATGTAAGGAAGTTGACAATATCAATGCCATACTTGGTTGCGGGCGAAACGTACTGGTGACAAATTAGTGTCCCCCTAAGCATATTGGCTGCAATGAAGTTCGGAAACAAACCAGTTGATGGGGGCCATCTGCTTTTAGGTCGCTGATGAAGTTGATCAGCTTAGTTTGATCACCCGAACTTCGCAAGAGATTATTACGCCGATTCTATGGCTCAGCAGAGTTCATCAGCGGATTGAAACGATATTGCATTTGGATTAAGTAATGATGATTTAGCAGATGCCAAAAAAATCGATGCTCTTCGAGATAGGATTAGCATTGGTAAGTGCGTCTTCGAGTGCAAAGTACGGATATTGAGGCCAAAGCGCTAGCAAAGCGACCTCATCAGTTCCGAGAAATGAACGCAGGTAAGACGCACACATAGTTATGCCGTGCCGTCTCTTCCGAAAGTCGCGAGTATCTTGCCCGTTGGTCTGATTGCGAATGATAGTATCATTTACAAATCGACACTCGCCCTTTTTGATGCGCCGCTGTGGAATATGGCGATTCTTGCCTCTCGGCTGCACTGGGTCTGGATCGCAACCGTTTGCGGGCGGCTGAACACCGATTTTCGTATTCCAACACTCTCGGCTGGAACACCTTCCCGGTGCCGCCGCTCACCGAAAAGAACAAGGCCGATCTCACCCGTTGCGCTGAAGACATTCTGCTGGCCCGTGAGGCGCATTGGCCAGCCACGATCGCCGATCTCTATGACCCCGACGACATGCCTGAAGACCTGCGTGCGGCGCACGAGCGCAATGACGAGACGCTGGAACGCATCTACATCGGCCGCCGCTTCAAGAACGATACCGAGCGGCTGGAAAAGCTGTTCGAGATGTATACCAAGATGACGGCGGAAAAGGGCGCTGAGCCAGCAAAACAGACTAAGAAAAAGAAGGTGGGCTGATGGAACCTTCGTTCATTGATGAATCAGGCACGCCGCCGCCTGTCGACAGGGTTGCGACGTCTCCGTATTTTGTTTTGGGTGGAGCAATTATACCTGATGAGTTCTGGCATCGTGTGAAGGCGGATTTAGAAGCTGCCAAACGCGAATTCAAAGTGGTGGGAGAAATTAAATGGCGTTTCTTCGCGCCGCATCACAAGAAACCGAATTCACTCAGTCATTTGAAGGGTGCTGACAAAGAGGCGCTGCGGAGCAGGTTGTTTTCCATTTTGTGAAATACAAATCGATCAAAACCATAAGCGTCATCGTGGATGCAGCCGATGCCTATCAACTTGGATACATCAATTCGCCTGATGACCTGTATTGGTATGCTTACAAAACGATGACTGAGCGGTTTCAATATTATTTGCAGGATGTTTCGCGCATCAGTGGCCAGCGCATTAACGGCATTATCGTCTGCGATCACCGTGCGCCAAACGACGACAGACGCCTACAAGAACTTCATGCCAAATTGTTGCTGGGAAACCACGAAGCCCATTCGAATTACGCTAATTTGATCGAGGGCGTGTTTATCGCGCCGTCGCATCTCAGTGTCGGGATACAATTTGCTGACATGGTAGGAGGTGCAGTACTCCGCCGGTTTTCAGTTGCTGACAACCGCTTTTATGACCAGATTGCAGAAGCTTTCCGCAAGTCAGAAGACGGCAGAATTGACGGATTTGGTCTGATCAGATTTCCAAAAAAGAGGGGGACGCCGTGTCGGGGTTTCCCCAATCCTGCAAAACGACGCAGTCACGGCGTGGATGGAAGATGGCATGTCCGAATTAAACTTTCAAGGCCGCTGCCCGATTCGTTTCTGACATAAGGATTTTCTTATTTCAGAAAACTGGGGTTAAGCTGAAATAAGATGTTTTCAGGAGGGAGTTTCTCAAATATAACTTCGCTTATTGTCGAAACAGGCTGGTTTTCTGAAATATGAACCTTAATGACTATCGGTCGGGCAGTTATGAAGCCCAATTGGAGTACAAAAGCTTCAAACCAACTCCCATTCTCCATGATTGGGTGATCGCGGATGCTAAGCTTTTGCAGCTTTTAGGCCAAGCTGACCGCGCCTTGGGCGAACTCAATGCCTTTGCCCAATTGATCCCTGACATCGACTTTTTCATCAAGATGTATGTGGCCAAGGAAGCCACGCAATCCAGCCGCATCGAAGGCACGCAAACCAATATCGAAGATGCCTTCAAGGACGCGGATGATGTTTTGCCGGAATCGCGAGATGATTGGTCCGAGGTTCACAACTATATCGACGCCATAACCTTCGCGATTGAAAAACTGGAGACGTTGCCGCTTTCCAACCGCCTGTTGAAAGAGACCCATGCCGTGTTGATGCAGGGCGTGCGCGGCAAGACAAAGCTGCCCGGCACCTTCCGCACCAGCCAGAACTGGATTGGGGTGAGTTTCAAAAATGCAGTGTTTGTTCCACCCCACCACCAACATGTGGTGGAGTTGATGAGCGACATGGAAAAATTTTTGCAGGACCCCAATGTGGTGGTGCCGCCATTGATCAAGATTGCCATCGCGCATTATCAATTCGAAACCATCCATCCGTTTCTGGATGGCAATGGCCGTTTAGGGCGCTTGATGATTTCGCTCTATCTCGCATCTGAAAAGCTTTTGGTGAAACCAGCGCTCTATCTCTCGGACTATTTCGAGCAGAACAAAACGGCTTATGTCGACCATCTCATGGCGGTAAGGCAGGCCAACCACATGCGCGACTGGCTGATCTTTTTTCTGCATGGTGTCAGCGAAACAGCCAAGGGCTCTGCTTCAGTCTTCAAGGCTATTCTTGCAATCAAGGAGCGCGTCGAGCGAGAAACCCTGCCGCGCTTTAGCCAGCGGCGGCAAGACAATGCCCAGCAACTGGTCCGGTTCCTTTACGCAAGGCCCGTTGTTGACGTGAAGGCAGTGATGAAGCGGTTGGATACCACAACCAATACGGCAACATCACTGATTGCTGATCTGGTCAAGTATGGCATCCTCGAAGAAATCACCGGCCAACGCCGCAACCGCCTTTTCATGTTCCGCGAATACATCGATCTATTCAAAAAGTGACCAGATGAGCAAAACCGTTCCTTCCGTATCCGTCAGCTATGCCCGCACCGGGGCATCCACCAAGGCCAATGAAATGGGCATGCGGGTGATGCAGGAGCGCGCGTATGAAAAACGCGGCGAGCAATATCTGCTTATCAAATCGCCCCCTGCGTCCGGCAAATCCCGCGCGCTCATGTTTGTCGCACTCGACAAGCTGCACAACCAAGGCATCAAGCAGGCCATCATTCTGGTGCCGGAACGATCCATCGGCGGCAGTTTTGCCAACGAGGCGCTCACCGCATCCGGCTTTTGGGCGGATTGGGTGGTGAAGCCGCAATGGAACCTGTGCAACGCCCCTAATGCAGACGACGCGAAGGTTGCTAAGTCCAAAGTGAAAGCTGTTGGGGAGTTTCTAGGCAGCGATGACCGTGTGCTCGTCACCACCCACGCCACCTTCCGCTTTGCCGTCGAAGAGTTAGGCGTGGCGGCCTTCGACAACTGCCTGATTGCTGTTGACGAATTCCACCATGTGTCGTCCAATCCCGATAACAAATTGGGCAGCCAACTGGGAGAGTTCATCACCCGCGACAAAGCCCACATTGTTGCGATGACAGGTTCATACTTCCGGGGTGATGCGGAAGCAGTGTTATCGCCGGGGGATGAGGCGAAGTTCGATTCCGTCGTTTACACCTATTACGAACAGCTCAACGGCTATGAATATCTCAAGGCGCTGGACATCGGGTATTATTTTTACACGGGCAGCTACCTCGACGACATTCTGAAAGTGCTCGACCCCGCGCAAAAAACCATCCTGCATATTCCCAATGTGAACTCTCGCGAAAGCACCAAACAGAAACACACCGAAGTCGACCATATCATGGAAGCACTGGGTGAGTGGCAAGGCATCGATGACGCAACTGGATTTCACTTGGTGAAAACGCCAGAGGGGCGCGTGTTGAAAATTGCCGATCTTGTCGACGATGCGCCGGAGAAGCGTGAAAAAGTTGTCAGTGCGCTTAAGAACCCCGCCGAAAAGAACAACCGTGACCACGTCGACATCATCATTGCCTTGGGCATGGCCAAGGAAGGGTTTGACTGGATATGGTGCGAACACGCCTTGACCGTTGGCTATCGTTCCAGCCTCACCGAAATCATTCAGATCATTGGCCGCGCTACCCGAGATGCCAAGGGAAAAGAACGCGCGAGGTTCTCGAATTTCATCGCGCAGCCGGATGCCTCAGATGAGGCTGTCAACGAAGCCATCAACGACACCTTGAAGGCGATCGCAGCAAGCCTGCTCATGGAGCAGGTTCTTGCACCCCGGTTTGATTTCAGGCCAAAGCAGTCCGGTGATGGTAAGGCCACTGAAGGTTTCGACTATGGCGAAGATGGTTACAATCCGAACAAAACAAACGTTGGATTCAACGAAGCCACCGGCCAAATTCAAATTGAAATAAAGGGCTTGATTGAACCTGAGAGTCCGGAGGCCGCCCGCATCTGTCGTGAAGACCTGAATGAAGTGATCACTGCTTTCGTTCAAGATAAGCCGACAATTGAGCGCGGACTGTTTGAAGAAGACATTGCGCCAGAAGAATTGACCATCCAGCGTATGGGCAAAATTGTGCGCGACAAGTATCCAGACCTCACTGATGTAGATCAGGAAGCGATCCGCCAACGGGCTGTCGCTGCCATTGCCTTGACCCAGCAAGCGAAGAAGACACTGAACAATGGCAACGTTATTGAAGCCCATGGCAACACGGCACTTATCGATGGAATTCGCAGATTTGCCATGGATGTGCGGGAACTTGAGATTGACCTGATCGATCATATCAATCCATTTGGTGAAGCCTATTCCATTCTGGCAAAGTCGCTGGACGAGAATCGTCTGCGGCAGATCAAGGCAATCATCAACGCCCGCAAGGTAAGCATGCCGGAAGATGAAGCGCGCGCCTTGATGCATCGCGCTTTCAAGTTCAAACAAGAACGTGGCCGCGCGCCGTCCATTACATCTCCCGATCCGTGGGAAAAACGCCTTGCCGAAGGAGCCGTGGCGCTCGCTAAAATACTGGCTGAAAAGAACCGTGGTTGATCTCACCGACGAGGAAATGCTTGCCGAGCTTGGCGTTTCTGTCGAGCAACAGAAGGCTGCCACCTACACAGCCCGCGAAGAGCGCATCATCGCAGGCTTTGAAGACATCCAAAGGTTTGTCGATGAACACAAGCGTTTGCCGCGCCATGGTGAAGGCCTCGACATCTTTGAACGTCTATACGCTGTGCGATTGGACCGTATTCGGGAACAAGAAGATTGCAAACAATTGCTGCAAGGTCTCGATCGGCAAGGTTTACTTAATGTAGACAAGAATCATGACCAGATAGCGACAGCCGATGATGAAGCGCTCTTGGCTGAACTCGGGATTGTTGTGTCAGCGCACGAAGACCCAGACGATATACAATCGCTTCGGCATGTGAGATCGAATGCCGAAAAGCAGGCCGCAGAAGAAATCGGAAGCCGCACTGTCTGCAAGGATTTTGAGAGTTTCAAGCCTATCTTTCAGCGAATCCAGAAAGATCTGGAACTTGGCTTGAGGGAAGCGAGGACATTGAAAAAGCCTGATGACGTTGAATATGACGAGATCAGACTTGACGAAATCAAACAAGGGGCACTGTTCATCGTAGGTGGTCAGAAAGCCTATATTGCCTCATTGGGGGACGAAATCCGCAATACCTCCGACCGTCGTGACGCCAAGTTGAGGGTGATTTATGACAACGGAACCGAAGCTGATGTACTCATGCGGTCGTTCCAGCGTTCACTTTACCGGGATACGGCATCCCGTTTGATTACTGATTCGAGCGCGGGACCGCTTTTTGCCGACGCTTCAAGTGATGAAGACACGGAAAGCGGAACGATTTACGTCTTACGGAGCTTGTCCAACCATCCGACCATCTTAGCCAACCGGGACTTGATCCACAAAATTGGCGTTACTGGCGGCAGAGTTCAAGAACGAGTGGCAAACGCAAAACTGGAACCAACCTACCTTTTTGCTGATGTCGAAGTGGTGGCAACCTATGAGCTATTCAATATCAATCGGACAAAGCTGGAAAACCTCATTCACCGCTTTTTCACATCGGCGCGCTTTGATCTCGAAATTCCGGACCGCTTTGGAAACCCCGTGAAGCCCCGTGAGTGGTATCTTGTGCCCATCGCAGTCATTGACGAGGCGGTCGCGAGAATACGGGATGGGTCTATCGTTCAATTTGAATTTGATCCAAAGTCGGCGCGCCTTGCTGCCCGGTGATCAGATGGCAATCGGCAAAACTGGTCAGGAAGTTTGACTGGAACACCATAATCCCGTCGCAACCAAGAGAATTTTTTCTAAAGATGAGACTTGCCTGTTTTGGGCCTCAAAATGCTTTGCTGTGCATTGGTGATTACTGGGTGATTACTTTTCGGTTTTCGCCACCCATCTTAATCAGCTAAGTTATTGAAAAGATGGCGCACCCGACAGGATTCGAACCTGTGACCTCTGCCTTCTGAGCAAGGAGATTACTCCCTAAATCATTGATAAATATAGGCCGAATGCATCCAAATGAGGCCCAAATCGGCCGATTCTGCCCCTATTACCCGGACATTCTCCGGACAAGTTTTGGTCCATGCTTCTTTTAAATAGACTCTGTTACTTGCAGGCCAGTCTGTCCGAAACTTGTGTATGTATTTCGGACATCAAATAGCGAGATCGGCTACCCGAGCGGGAAAATCAGTCTTCCATAGACTTCATTAAAATTCATAGAAATTGCCTAAAATCATCATTTTTCATAGACTTGCAGTGTTTTTCATGACAGTGTTTGAGCGTCATTGAAATTCAAGGCGAGTCATCGATATTCATGGACAGGACCTCACCGAAGCCGTTTTCAGGAAACGCCATCGTTTTTCACGAACGGCGACTCCCCATTGAGGCCAAGCCGATTGGTTATGCTGCATTGATTGATGCTTACGAACTTGTCGTGCCACTTCCGCTTCAGCTCTTCGCTATTGGACAACGTCACAAAATCTTCGAGCAAGATGGCTGGCGCATCCTTACACCGCGTCATGAGCCGCCGGCTAATCTGGAAGGGCATCTCACCTTCGCGCTGAAATATGAAGGGATCGATCTGGCGGTCCTCAAGCGGCTGTTCCAGACAGTTGATCCATCCACGATCATTGAGCTCGTCAAGGCTAAGCCGACAGGTGCCTACGCCCGTCGCGTCTGGTTCCTCTACGAATGGCTAATGGGTGAGCAACTCGATCTGCCCGCACTTGATCGCGGAACATATGTTCCAGTTGTCGAGCCAGAGATGCAGTGGGCCGCAGATGGGGTCAACGCACCACGCCAAAGAGTAAGAAACAATCTCCCGGGAACGCCTGCCTTTTGCCCGATGGTGTTTCGGACTGAAACTCTGGAACACTTTGCCAGCATGAATTTGGGTGAAAAGGCGCGAGCGATTGCCGCTGCTGTGCCTGCTGACCTGCTTGCACGCACAGCTGCGTTTCTGCTGCTGAAGGATTCCAAAGCGAGTTATGTCATCGAAGGCGAGAACCCGCCACAAGATCGCATTCAGCGCTGGGGCCGGGCAATCGGCGAAGCAGGCCGAAGGTCGCTTGATCTTGAAGAACTCCTGCGCTTGCAACGGATTGTCATCGGAGACGCCCGCTTTGTGCATCTTGGATTGCGTCTTGGGGGTGGCTTTGTTGGCGAACACGACCGGGACAGCCGCATGCCTCTGCCCCAGCATATCAGCGCAAGACACGAAGACCTCACGTCGCTTGTGGATGGTTTGATTGCCTTCGACAACGACGCAGCGCAACAGATCGATCCCGTGATCGCAGCTGCGGTACTTGCCTTTGGCTTCGTCTACATGCACCCATTCGAGGATGGAAACGGGAGGCTCCACCGATACCTCATCCATGATGTCCTTGCCATGCGCGGCTTTAATCCGCCGGGCGTCGTGTTTCCAGTCTCATCAGCCATTCTTGATCGCATCGATGACTACCGCCGTGTTTTGGAAACCTACTCGCAACGACTACTGCCAATCGTACAATGGAAACCAACGCCGGGTGGCAACGTGGAAGTGCTGAACGATACCGGCGATTTCTATCGATACTTTGACGCAACACCACAAGCCGAATTTCTTTATGCTTGCGTTGCCAAGACCATTGAAGAAGACCTGCCAAACGAAACCGATTACTTGCGTCGCTATGATAATTTTCGGGCTGGCATAGAAGCAATGATCGATATGCCAGATCAAACCATCGACTTGCTGTTTCGGATGCTACGGCAGAATGGCGGAAAGCTTTCGCAACGCGCACAGCAGTATGAATTCGCACAGTTAATCCCTGATGAGGTGCGTCAGGCCGAAGAAATTTACGCTCAAGCGTTCGAACCAGCTAATCTATGAGCACCTAGGTCGATGTGGAAAATTGCCGCGCAATCATCGTACTTTCTGAAGTGTCCCGGGCCGAGCGCCAATCGCATCTGCAATTTCGTGTTGATGCTCAGGGTTATGGTGGCCATAGTGTTTCAGAAGCGTCGGAACACTGGTGGCAAGAAAATCAGAAATCTTAAACGGATCTTTTCCTGACTGCATCAACCATGTCGCTGCAGTGTGCTTTAACGTGTGTGGAGTTACACCTTTCAGGTAAACACGACGGACTGCATTGTTAAAAGCAGTCTTGATATTTTCGATTGCAGCACCTTCCCATTGTATCACATGACCGATGTTCAAGCCTTCGCCCTTGGCCCGGACCAGGTGAGGTTTCAATCGGGTGGGCAACGTACAGAAGCCCCTCTTCTTTTTCGTTTCAGCCGTCCGTTCTCTCCTGAAATCAATCTTTTCCCGAACGAGATCAACCTTGGACCACCTCAATGACAGGATCGCTTCCTTCCTGCGTCCCGTGTAGAGACCTATCAGGATGAACAACGCCAGATGATATTGTGGGCGTGTGACCCGTTTCCATTTGGACGGCAGGCGCGTTTCGATATCAAAGACGATTGGCTGAAATCCAAGGGCACCACTGACAAGCATTGCCGCTTCAGTCCGTGACAGCCAGCGTTCGCGAGGCGGTGGTTCAGGTGGCCGCTTTATGACCACATGCCGCGTGATCAACTGTGCTTCCAATGCATGTTTGATAGCGCTCTGAAGGACGCCAAGGTCGCGACGTATGGTACCGTTGGAAACTTTGCGCCAGCGCTGAAACCCAACGCACATTGAAGGGGCGTCAGAGATGGATTTGCCAGCAAAATACTCAGTGAGCGGCACCGATGCATAGGCTGCTCTCTCGCAGTCTTTCCCAACTGTTTCGAGGTGCTCGAGATAAGCCGTCAGCGCATCGGTCACGAGAAAATCCGAAGGCTCCCGCGCTCTTACTCCGGATGTACGTCTTTGCAAGAATTGCGCGAGTTCGATTTGAGCCGTTGTGCTGTCCGCCGTGCCAGTGCTGCGCTCGCGGCTGCGTCCGTCCTCAGTCCAGACGATGTAGAAAAGCCCGCGCTTGTCGAGGAACTTGAGTTTTGGGCCGAGATTTCGTCGCGACATGGTTGCACCGTATTGGTTTCGAGGTAAACCTCCCACGTTCCAGGCGGTATCCGCAGTCGCGTTCCAATTCGGACAAACGCAAGTTTACCACTTCTGAGCAGTTTGCGCACTGCTTTTTCTGTCAAGCCAACACGACGCGCCAGTTGGGCAGATGTTTCAAGTTTCGATTCCATTGCGAACGCAAATCACCCATGTGCAAACAACTGCGAGTAAGATTGATTCAATTCACGGTGAGGCTCAATTGGAAAACGAAGGAAAATGAAAGAAGAGGACCGCATATTCCCTTGGTGATGTACTTGGTCACTACACGGATTACTTATGTGTCGATATCTGCCCTAGACGATTTGCGCGACACTGGCACGGCAGGTGCTGCCCACTGTACGGAACAACATTGAAGTTGTTGCTTTTCGAATGGCAGTGTCGCCTCTCAGGAACAAGGTGCAGTGCGCCATCCTAACATCCATAGATGCGCATGATTGCTACCATGTCTCGCAAGGACAGCCGCGCAAAATACCAGTGCAATTTTACCCAGACTAAAAAAGTATTGACGTGAAGGCGTTGTAGTGCAATTTTAGTATTTGTAAAATTCGAGGTGATAATGAGGCCGCAAACCGCCGCTTTTTTCGAGTCCGAGTCCCCACTGGGGGAACGGTTGCGGTTGCGGCGGAAGGCCCTTGGGATGACCATGCAGGAGGTGGCAGACAAAGCGGGTTTGTCCGTGGGCTTCATCTCTCAGGTCGAACGGGAGCTGACGGCACCTTCCTTGTCATCTCTCACGAATATCGCACACGTTCTGCAATCACGCGTAACTGACTTCCTGCAGCAACCTGAAGCGACAACGGGTGCGACCCGCAACGGTGTGCGCCAGGTTTACGCATTGGGTGCCAAAACGCCATCTTACGAGCGGCTCTCTGCAGCCTTTCCGGGCCATCAACTCAATGCCGTTGTGATCCATGAAAAACCGGGTCACCGGAGCGAGCCCATCGCGCACAAGGGCGAAGAGCTGTTCTATATTCTCGACGGTGAACTGACGGTTGAGTTGGAGCGGAAGCGCGTGATCCTGAAGCGGGGTGACTCGCTGCATTTTGTCTCGTCTCGCACCCATTCAACATGGAACCACACGCCCAATACAACCACGGTGTTGCATGTCTGCACTATGGATGTTTTTGGGGACGAGCCAACCACTACTGATACCCCCGGAATGCACGCCGGGCACGACTGAACTTCGACGAAAGCCAAATACCAAGCATGAAGAATCCCCATTCCGGGGAGGGAAGAAACTTGTCCAACTGGAGGAATAAAAATGAAAAAGTTCCATAGATCAATATTCGCAATGGCTCTTGCAGCGACGACTTTTATGTCGGTTCCAGCATTTGCCGAACGGGTGTTGCGCCTTGATGAGGTGGCGGTCGGTGAACTCGATCCTGCCCTTGGCTCTGACTATGCCGACAGCATTCTGGCATTCAACGTTTATGACACGCTGGTCATTCCAGTTCAGGGTGGACCCGGCATGGCGCCACATCTGGCAGAAAAATGGGAGGGTGATGGCACCTCATTTTCGTTCACCTTGCGCAAGGACGTCAAGTTCACCAGCGGCAATGCCATGACCGCTGATGATGTGGTGTTCTCCTTCAACCGGATGATGGCGCTGGGCCAAGGAAACTCGTTCCTGTTTCTGGATGTCGAAAAGGCTGAAGCCGTGGATGCCCACACAGTAAAATTTACGCTAAAGGCACCCTATTCGCCCTTCATTTCTTCCCTGACGCGATTGCCGATCATCGACAAAACCTTGGTGATGGCCAATCTCGGCACAGGCGATGGTGAGATGAAGGATTGGGGCAAGGCTTACCTCACATCAAACTCAGCAGGCACGGGAGCCTACAAGGTCGTCTCGCACGATCCGCAGAATGAAACGGTGATGGCCAAGAACCCAACTTACTTCCTGCCCATCGCGGCTGAAGCCCCGGATACGGTTCGGTTGCGCTATGGGCTTGACCCGGCCACAGTTCGCACTTTGATTTCAACGGGCGAGCACGACATTTCCTCACAATGGCTGCCACCTGAAGTCAAAACAGCGATTGCCGCAGGCGGCGGACAGTTGCTGACGGAAGGTGGCACGGGCGGGTTCTATTTCAAGATCAACACCAAGAAGGCACCGTTCGACGACATCAATTGCCGCCGTGCCATCGTGCAGGCCTATGACTATACCACTGGCTTGCGACTGGTGCAGGTCACCGGTGAAATCGCCGAAGGAAAACCGGCATCGGGTGCAGTTCCTGCGGGCATGATGGGGGCCGGCAGCACGCCGATCATGCAGAATCTGGAGGGGGCAAAAGCCTCTCTGGCCGCCTGCAAATATCCCGCCAGTGATTTCAAGGTACAGGTGTCTTGGATTGCTGAGGTGCCGATTGAAGAGCGCTTCGCCCTGTTGATGCAGGCCAATCTCAGCCAAATCGGTGTACAGTCCGAAATCGTCAAGCAGCCCTGGGCCCTTTTCTCGGAGCAGGTCAGTAAGCCCGAGAACACGCCGCATATTTCCCAGCTTTACGTGAACTCACTGACGGGCGATCCGGACACGTTGCTCTATGGCATGTATCACTCGAAGAATGCCGGTACATGGCAATCGCCCGAACATCTGAGCGATGCCGACGTTGATGCAGCCCTTGATACAGGCCGAAGCGCTGTTGCCGATGCAGACCGTGCAGCCGCTTATAACAAGCTGAACACGCGCCTGAACGAGGTAGCGGCCACTGTCTATGGTTATGACAGTCAGGCTGTCTTTGCCGCCAGCACACGCGTCAAAGTGCCCGCAATGACGGACCCGGCAAAAGCCTTCGGCCTTGATGGTATGGGCTTCACATTCCGCCTCATGGAAGTGGCTGAGTAATCTGCGCTTAAGGGCAGGTCCATGCTGGACCTGCCCATTCACTCCTTTGAAACTAAGGTGCGCGATGCGTCCACTGTTCGCCAGATTTGCAAATCGATTATTCATGTCCGCCATCGTGCTGTTGGGCGTGTCCATTCTGGTGTTCGGCATTGCCCGGATCATTCCCGGCGATCCAGCGCGCATTGCGTTGGGTCCGAATGCCAGTGTGGAACAGATAACGGCCTTGCGGTTGGCATTGCATCTCGATGCACCCATTTGGCAACAGTTCGTCTATTTCCTGAGCGATCTGGTGCGCGGCGATCTTGGAATATCGCTTTATACCAATCGACCTGTCACCGCTGATATTGCCCAATACTTGCCAGCCACAATGGAACTCGTGCTGGTGGCAGGCGTGATGATGGTGGGGTTTGGACTGCCACTTGGCATGTGGTCCGCACGGTTCAGAGGCGGCTTTGCCGACAATGCGATCCGCGCCTTTGCCTTGCTCACCGTGTCTGCCCCCGGTTTTGTCTGGGCCGTGATCCTGATGTTGCTGTTCGCCTTCTACTTGCCAATCTTTCCGATAGCAGGACGCATCAGCCAGGATTTCGCTATTCCCAGCCTTTCAGGCTTTCTGCTGATTGACACGCTGCTGGCGGGTGACCTTGCTGCCTTCCGATCTGCTGTCATGCACATCATCCTGCCTGCCTTTGCTCTGGCATTGTCTGGCATCGGTCAGGCCGCACGTCTGACACGGGCCAATATGGTTGAGACCTATGACAAGCCCTATATCGAGATGGCACAGGCCTATGGGTTTTCAGAACGCCGCATCGCCGGACGCTATGCCTTCCGCCCGTCGCTCATTCCGTCGCTGACCATTGTCGGGCTGGATTTCGCATCCATGCTTGGGAATGCCTTTCTGGTGGAGGCGATATTCGCCTGGCCTGGCCTGTCGCGCTATGGTGTGGCTGTGATTCTGCGCAAGGATCTGAACGCTATTGTCGGCACTGTGCTGATCATCTCGCTGGCCTTCCTCGTCACCAATCTGATCATTGATCTGCTAATCGGCTGGATCAATCCGAAAATTCGTTTGTTGCAGAGGCCATCATGAGGCGCACCCTGCATTATCTGCTGACCAATCCACTCTCAGCCTTCGGGGTCTTCCTGATCCTTGGCGTACTGGTGGCTGCCGTATTTGCCGACGTGATTGCACCCTTTCCCGAACATGCGGGCGCTGTGGTCGATTTCATAAACTTCAACAAGGCCCCTGACAGCACCTATCTGATGGGCACCGATCTGGTGGGTCGCGACTTGTTCAGCCGCATTCTCTATGCTTATCGCGTATCGCTGATGCTGGGGGCTGTGGTGCTGGTGCTCGCTGTGCCTGTAGGCGTCACCCTAGGTCTGATTGCGGGCTACGTCGGCGGGTGGACCGACACGGTGATCATGCGCATCACCGATGTGTTCTTGTCGATCCCGCCACTTGTCCTGGCACTGGCCATCATGGGTGTGCTGCAGCCGACACTCATCAACGGCATGATCGCCGTCACGGTGATGTGGTGGCCGTGGTACACGCGCATGGTCTACAATATCACCCTTGCTGAACGGCAAGAAGGTTATGTGCTGGCTGCCGAAGTCATTGGGGCAACACGTGCGCACATCATCTTTCGCGAGATCCTGCCCAACTGCCTTCCCGCCATTATCACCAAGATGACGCTAGACTTTGGTTTCGTGATCCTCGTTGCGTCGTCGCTGTCTTTCCTCGGGCTCGGGGTGCAGCCGCCTACTCCCGATCTCGGTTCCATGGTGGCGGAAGGTGCAAAATATCTGCCGGACAGTTGGTGGCTGACGGTGTTTCCAGGACTGGCCATTCTGGTCATCGTCTTTGGCTTCAATCTGGTTGGCGATGCGCTGCGCGATCTTCTCGGAGGCGAGGCATGAGCAGCCAGGCCACACTCGACATCCGCAATCTCTCACTTGGCTTCAAATCCCATCGCGGCATCGCGCAGGTTCTGCATGGCATATCGCTAACTGTGCAGCGTGGCGAACGGGTTGCGCTGGTGGGTGAAAGCGGCTCGGGCAAATCCGTTACCGCGCGCATTGTGCTGGGGCTTTTGCAAAGCTTGCGCAGTGCGCGCATTTCCGGCGAGGTGCTGTTTCAGGGGCGTGATGTCAACGCCATGTACGAGGGGGAGCGCCGACAACTCCGTGGCACCGATATTTCGATGATTTTTCAGGATCCGACCTCAGCTCTGAACCCGGTGTTCACCATCGGCGACCAGTTTCACGAAGTACTCAAACGCCGCGATGGGGCGATTTCTAGGTCCAGTGCCAACGACCGTGCTAGTGAAGCCTTGACCGAAGTCTCAATTCGCGATCCAGCCCGTGTGCTGGCGTCCTATGCTTTCCAATTGTCGGGCGGCATGAATCAGCGCGTGATGATCGCCATGGCACTGGCCAATGCGCCTGCGCTATTGCTGGCCGACGAACCGGGCACGGCTCTGGATGTGACCGTGCAGGACCAGACCTTGCGCCTGATGCGCGATCTGGTGGCACGGCATCAAACGTCGGTGCTGTTCATTTCGCATAACCTAGGCGTAGTGCGGGAGTTCGCTGACAGGGTCTATGTCATCTATCGCGGCCGGATTGTGGAAAGTGGACCGACGGCAGCCGTCTTTGAAACACCGGGACATCCCTATACCCGAGCGCTCATGGCGGCGGTGCCGCGCATCACTGGCGGTGGCATACCTGAACTTGAAGAAGCGCCAGCCGGTTTTGCCGATGCTGCTGTTCACCACATTGCGGAGGCACGGGCATGACCTCCGATTTTCTGAGTATTGATAACGTGTCCAAGTCTTTCGGCCCGAGCATCAAGGCACTGTCGGGCATTTCGCTTACCGTCAAAAGGGGCGAATGTTTGGCCGTGGTGGGGGAGAGCGGTTCAGGCAAGTCAACCCTTGCCAATATCATCTTGGGCATATTTGGTCCGACCGAAGGCAAGGTTTTTCTGGACGGACAGCCATTGCCTCACATACGCAAGCTGGAGCATCGGCGGCGCATTCAATTGGTGCAACAGAATCCGTTGTCGGCTTTGAACCCGCGTCGCACCGTCGGGGCCTCATTGCGCTTGGCGTTGGATGTCCATCATATCGGAGAGGCCTCGACCCGCAACGCGCAGGTTTCAGCGCTTTTGACGCAAGTCGGACTTGATCCTGCCTTGGCCCAACGCCTTCCCGCTTCACTGTCCGGCGGACAACGGCAACGCGTTGCCATCGCCCGGGCTCTGGCCAGCAAGGCTGATCTGATCGTGCTGGATGAACCGACGTCGGCGCTCGACGTTCTGGTGCAGGCGCGGGTCTTGCGTCTGCTCAACCAGCTGCGCGCCGAACTTGGTCTCACCTATGTTTTTATCACCCATGACCTCTCGGTCGTGCGCAACATCGCTGACCGGGTGGCAGTCTTTGAAAAAGGACTGCTCATCGAAACCGGCAGCACCGAGCGCATTTTCTCACATCCCAGCGCAGCCTATACGCGGCAACTGATTGGTGCTGTGCCGGTGATCGGCACCGACGAACTCGCATTGCGCGAAAAACTCAGACTGAATGAGACCCCAGCATGACCCTCCTTTCGGAATTCACCAAAGCTATTGCAGAACAAGGCCAGCCCCTTGCAGCGATGCAAGCATTGGAACAACTGGCGCTGACCAAGGTTGGTGCCAAGTTGTTCACACTGACGACGGTCGAACCCGGCACGGGCGAAGCGGAACGGATTTATTCCAATATGCCAGATGCCTATCCGGTGTCTGGACGTAAACCGGCTGATACATCGGACTGGAGCCGGCAAGTGCTGGGCGAACGACGCACCTTTGTTGCCAATTCAATCGCAGAAATCGCAGCGGTGTTTCCAGATCACGCACTCATACAATCCCTGGGCTGCGAAAGTGTCATCAACATACCGATTGAAGTGAACGGGGCGGTCGTTGGCACCATGAACCTGCTGCACCAAGCGGGATACTACAGCCCCGACAAGCTGGCTGCCGCCGAAGCGCTGAGATTGCCCGGTGCCCTGTGTTTCCTGCTCTGCGCTGCCCATTCCTCTGATCTTGCCAAGGAGAAACCCCATGTCTGACATCTTGCGCAGGATCACCACCGATGTGGGGGGTACCTTTACTGATCTCGTCTGCTTTGACATCAACCGCATCACCGGCGAAGCATCCATCCGCACCGCTAAAGCCGACACCACGCCGCCGAACTTTGAACAGGGTGTATTGAACGTGCTGACCAAGGCAGATGTGGACCCCGCCACCATCGACTTTCTGGCGCATGGCACGACCATGGTGATCAACGCGCTGACCGAACGCAAGGGCGTCAAGGTAGGGCTTATCACTACCAAGGGCTTCCGTGATACGCTGGAAATTGCCCGCGGCAACCGCCCGGATTTTTTCAACCTTGCATATCAGAAGCCTGAACCCTTCGTGCCGCGCTATTTGCGGCGAGAAGTAGCGGGGCGGCTTGACTACCATGGTGTGGAAATGGCGGCGCTTGATCTGTCTGGCCTGCCAGCCATCCTTGAAGATTTCCGTCGCGAAGGCGTGCAAGCAGTCGCCATTTCGTTTCTGCACTCCTATGCCAACCCTGCCCATGAAGCGGCGACCCTCACCGAAGTGCATCGGTTGTGGCCAGAGGTGGCGGTCGTTGCCTCTCATCACATCACCCGTGAATGGCGCGAGTATGAGCGGACCAACACAACAGTCCTGTCAGCTTATGTTCAGCCGGTGGCCGAACGCTATCTCATGCGGCTCAAGGACGGTGTGACCAGTGCAGGCTTTGCCGGCAAGCTTTATGTCATGCAATCCAACTGCGGCGTGGACTCTCTGGAGAGTGCGGCCCGCACCCCTATCACCATGGTTGAAAGTGGTCCCGCGTCCGGCTTCTGGGGAGCGGCAGAACTTGGCAAGCTGATCGGTGAGACCAATGTGCTGGCCTTGGACATCGGCGGCACGACGGCGAAGTGTTCGCTGATCCAGGATGGCAATGTGCGCATCATGACCGATTACTGGATTGAGCGCGACCGCACTTCGGCGGGCTACCCCATCATGGTGCCAGTGGTTGATCTTGTGGAAATCGGCAATGGCGGTGGCTCGATTGCGTGGGTGGATAGTTTCTCCAAACTGCATGTGGGGCCGCAATCGGCGGGGGCACTGCCGGGTCCTGCTGCCTATGGCAAGGGCGGGACCAAGGCCACGACAACCGATGCCAATTTGATGCTCGGGCGCATCAACCCCGATTATTTCTGCGGCGGTTCAGTCGTAACGGATATGGCGGCAACAGAAGCCGCGATGGCCGATCTGGGCGCTGCCTTGGGCGTCAATTCAGTTGAAGCGGCGCGTGGCATCATTCGCATTGCCAACAACAATATGGTCAATGCGCTCAAACTCGTGTCACTCAACCGGGGCCACGATCCCCGCGATTTCACCATGGTGGCTTTCGGCGGCGGGGGTGCGATGCATGCCGTGGCGCTGGCACAGGAGATGGGCATTGCCAAGGTGGTGATCCCTGCTGGGGCTGGTGTGTTTTCGGCATGGGGCATGATGATGTCTGATCTCAGGCGCGATTTCTTCGTCACCCGCTTGCTTGATCTGGGTGATGGCGCAGCACCTGCCATTGCAGCCTTGTGCGCTGAAACAGAAGGCAACGCCTTCGCCGCTTTCAAGTCAGATGGCATTGAGGCCAGTCTGGTGAAATTCCAGCGCTTCGGCAAATTCCGTTATCAGAACCAGGAGCACACCACTGAAGTGGCATTGCCTTTGGACGATATCACACCTGATACACTTGCCCGGGTGCAAGCGGATTTCCATGCGGTTTATGAGCGCGAATACACCTATCGCCTCGAGGCCCCGGTGGAGATGGTAGGCCTCCACCTCATCGCATCAGCCGAAGTTGGCAAGTTGGAGATGAAGCCGCAAGCCTTGACTGACGCGTCCGCCACCGGTGCCGAAAAAGGTCTCCGCATGGTGGACTACGCGCAAGAGGGCCGCCACGAAGCTATCATATATGACGGTACCAAGTTGCGCCCCGGCATGGTCTTCGCAGGCCCCGCCGTCATCGAAGACCCCGGCACCACCGTCGTCATCCACCCCGGTAACCGCGTGGCGGTGGATGGATTTCTCAACATCATCATCACAACATCGGTCCAAGGGAACGCAGCATGACCCAACATGATCCCATCACGCTGGAAATCATCCAGAACTCTTTGCAGGCCGCAGCTGACGAAATGTTCGCAGCCATGCGCAAGACGGCGATGTCTTCAATTATCTACGAGGTGCTGGACATGGGTACCGGCATCATGGACGCGAAGGGCGAGATTGCCACTTCGGGTGCGGGCATTCCATCCTTCATCGGTGTGCTGGACAAATCCGTCAAAGTCATCCTCGCCAAATTTCCTGCCAACCAAATCGAAGACGGCGATATCTTCGTCACCAACGATCCCTATTATGGCGGCGTCACACATCTGAATGACATTGTCATCATGGCCCCGGTGTTTTCGGGCGGTGAATTGATCGCCTGGGCCGCCAACATCGCGCATAATTCAGATGTGGGCGGCAAGGCACCGGGCTCGCTGTCGGCTGATGCGACGGAGATTTTCCATGAGGGCCTGCGCCTTCCTGCGATCAAACTGATCACGCGGGGCCAGCCATTGCAATCGGTGTTTGATATTCTGACCGTCAACTCCCGCATGCCCGATGTGTTGCGTGGCGATGTGTGGGCGGCAATTGCATCAGTGCGCGTCGGGGCAAGGCGCATTCAGGATCTAGCGCGCAAATACGGCGTGCCCACTTTCAGCGCCGCAATGGAAAACTATATGGATTTCGGCGAAAAGGTGGCGCGGGCCGAACTGGCCAAGCTGCCGAAAGGTACGTTTGAATTGTCCGAAGAGCAGGACGATGGGCAATTCTATCACGCCATGATCACCATCACCGACACTGAGTTCATCGTTGACCTGTCCAACAATCCCGATCAGGCCGCAGCCCCCATCAACACGAGCCGCGACGGGGTCATGCTGTCGGCGCAGATGATCTTCAAGGCCATCACCGATCCCCATGCGCCTGCAAATGCCGGTGCTTTCCGGCCCATCCGGCTGATCACACGGAAAGGTTCAGTGTTCGATCCTGTAGAGCCCGCACCGTTGGGGTTCTACTACGAGATCGAATTGCGCATCTATGACATCATGTGGCGTTGCCTCGCGAGCGTGATGCCCGAAAAGCTGGGCGCAGGTCATTTCAGTTCAGTCTGTGGCACCTTCATCGGTGGTATCCATCCTGATACGGGGCGGCAATACACTATCATCGAGCCGCAGATCGGTGGCTGGGGCGCTCTGCCGGGGCGTGACGGCGTGTCAGCCATGTTTTCGTCTTTCCATGGTGAGACATATAACTGCCCGGCTGAAATCAACGAAGCCCGCAACGGGCTCTACGTCGATCAGATGGCGCTGAACTGCGGACCGGGTGGCGAAGGTGAATTTACGGGCGGGCGCGGCATCATCATGGATTATCGCATCCGCGCCCAGAAGGGCTTTCTGACGGCGGGCTATACACGCTCAAAATTCCCAGCCTGGGGCCTGGATGGCGGGCAAGACGGGTCCGGCAACATCGTGAAGTTTCTTCCCGCACAGGGTGAGGCCCGCGATTACGCGTTTGTCTCTGAACTGCCAACGACGACGAACGACGTGATTCGTGTGGTGACGGGCAACGGCGGCGGCATCGGCAATCCCCGCAATCGTGACCCAGTCCAAGTGGCTGATGATGTGAAGAATGGATATCTCACGGCTGAACACGCACGCGAGGTCTATGGCTATTGAGGGAACTGATTCCATACGAAATGAGTGGTCCATTTGCGTCGATCCCAGAACCAACATGGCAATTTCTTTTGGCCGCCTCGTGACGCGTCGCGTTCGAAAATAGGGCCGAAATGTTAACCCATGAAACCACGATCGCGACCGGCTTTTGCCACCGGATCCAACATGCGATTTGCCAGCCCATGGGCGCTATGCTGAGTGGTTGCCCGCCAGTGACCCGACATCTGAAACCCCATTTTCCCGCTTTTTCCCGCCTTTCCCAATCGAGTGAGTCGCCAATTTGTGATATTCTGGTGCGAGAGAATTTAGCTCGTCAGGCTCATAACCTGAAGGTCGTCAGTTCAAATCTGGCTCCCGCAACCAACAAGCCCTTGAAATCGCAACCCGATTTCGAGGGCTTTCCTTTTGGTGATGGTGCTGCATAGCCGCTGGGGCACAGCTGGGGCACGGCAGAACGGGAAAACCAGTGCAGTTTTTGCATCCCAAGAATACTGTGGATATCATTTCGCTATTTTCGACTTGATAGTCGAAGGATTAGAAAATTTTGCAATTCAACAGATTCGCCCTGCCGTAGCGTTCAATGCAAAGGGGCACTTGCATACTGATGACTTCAACCTAATTTTAGATGTAGAACTTGAAGGGCAATGGTGCCACTGCATCATTGGGACCTGCTGTTAGAATTTCACCGACAAGATCGGCAAATCGCAAAGTGACTGGAAGACCGTCTGAAAAGCCCGCGCTGTTGAAATTCAATTTGGTTAGCCCCATGAGGTCAGATAGCACCAACTGCATGTCCGCATCGCCTTTGACAATATCGATAGTCAACGGATTCGGCACCTCGCGGCCGGGATATGTATCGAGCCTTGGAATAAATCCGGTTGTCCAAAGATACGCTGAACGTTCGGATGCTATGATTGCAGTTCCCCGTAGGACAGGCGGCTCCCGTATCTGAAGAGTTTTATTTCGCTTTGGCGTCTTATACGAATGCCGACCAACTTTGTCTCTTGCGGAACTGTGCTGGAAAATCCAGCCCATTCATTGGCGCCGAACCAAGTCTTACCATGAATAAACAATTCGCTTGGAGGCCGACCATGCGCCTCCGTGTAAGCCTTGACCACAAGCCCCATTAGCTCTGCCGCTTTTTCCTTGCCTAGTTCAAATGTGTTGTCGGTCTCTGAGTCCCAAGGCCCTACTGTTCGCCTTTGAATACAATTCCGTCGCCTGTTGAAAGGAACATTTGAGCGCCGCAGCAGGCGTTGTCTCGACCTTTTGCATTCTCAATTTTTTTGAAAACAAGACCGACGTAGCACACGCCCTCTCTTACATTTGCAATACGCCAAGGTCTCCCACCTGCCTTATAGAAACTCGTCGTAGACAAATTCCAGGCTACGGACGCTTTGTCTTGAAGCGATCTACGACTGCCTTCCACGAATTCATCCGGTGTAAGTGTTGTTTCTCTTACAACTTGAATGACTTGCCCTGTATCGAGCAGCCGCGCCTTTAACTGGTTATGAAAATTCGATTCGTATTCATAGATGGCAGCAGCTTCATTTTCTTCTGAAAACAGCGAGCCGTGCTGCAGAATTGATCTCGCTGCTCTACGCCCAATTGCCGAAGAAGATTGTGTTCTAAGTTCCTTGGGAACGATTGACTTGGGGCGGCCATACTTGAAGATTTCTTCCGGCAAGATTGCGAACCAAAGCAGTGGCCTGCCTTCTTCTTCACGAAGATACTTGCGAAGTGCAACACAGTAAGTCTCAACTGTCTCGAAGATGGCCTGGTGCCTATCAGTTGAACGAATCCTTGAGCTGAGTTCGCTCCCGTCAATTGAGCAGGTCGCAAAGGGCTTGGCTGGCCAAGGAATACCGAACGTAGCCTGAAACCCTGGCCACATCATTTTATTCTGCTCTTTGCCAGTTTCGGGTGCGGCGATCGTAGCGCCGAGCGCGGCTACCCACTTTTGATACCTAGCGATTCCCTCTGGGGTGCCAATTACGCCGACATCCATTCGCGCTGGATTTTGATTTGAGGCCGGCGGCCCATATAGAAACAATCCATCTTTAGGATGCTCCGCTGCTTGCCCAAACCCGAATGCAAGTGCAGGTTCATCGATGTGGATTATGCGCCACGAACTCATACCGCATACTCCACGTCGCTATCGTCGAGGCTTTCGAGATCATCTGAATCCTCAAGGTCAGGCTCAACAGGATCGTCGGCTTCTTCCATAAAATTAAAGTCATCAGGCAATTTTCTGACTGCCGTTAGCTCCAGAAGTTTTCCAGCAATCACCAGATTTTCAGGGCCATCAAGATCAATCTCGGCAACGTTCTTCTCATTCGCTAGGAATACGCAGAACGCTTCTTGCAGTTGACGCCAGTGTTGGTTCCACCAATTCCTACAGAAGCGCCGACGTATTGCGGATGTGCGTTTTGTGTCGTTTATGGCTGATTGGCCGTCTTCTGAAAAACAAACATATGGTTTGAACCGGATCATAGGCACTAACCCGAGTGTCACATTGATCTTCATGGAAAGGTGCCAATAGACTTTGTTGCGCTCACTGCGACCAACAACGTTCTTGTTCGTATTTCGACCGGATGCAGCGCGGTATGGCACTTTGTTATTAGGAACGAGACCGACTGGAAAATAGAAGGTGGAACTTGTCGATGTTTCAAATCGCCTAAGGCCGATTTTTTCTAGATGCCTTTCAACATGCTTCTTCAGTAGCGCAGTAGCTATTTTCTTAGCCTCATCTCTTGGAGGAGAAGTAACACAATCAACAGTTCCAGCGATGAAGTCGGTGAGAGGAACGTGTGCACGAGCGGAAAGTTTTAGCAGCGGTCCAATACCGTCTTGAAGCGACGACATATCTGCAAACGCAATGATAAGCCTGAAATAGGGTGCAAATGGTATGCCCGTGGCCCGTAAGGCCTTAACCACAACATCCACATCATGATGATGACTGTAAAATGAAATCATCTTGGGCAAAGATTCAATAGGAGAAAGATTTGTCAGAACCTGCTCCGGGTTGCTTTCAACTGCCACTGAAGTTTTCACAACAGTGTCGCGCCATTTTTCAAATTCTGCAGTCATCTCATTTGGCGATCGCGGCACATTTGCGTGTTCAAGCGTTTCAAGCAGCTCAACAAGTTTGATACCCCACCCCTTGGAGAAATCGATGGCGTTGAGCTGGTGAACTTGGATGGGAAGATCTCCAAAATCAGTGTTATCGATACGTACGGGAATTATAAACCCTGGGTCATTCAGCATTTTCCGTATCGTATCCGCGACTGACAGCTCATTGCGAACGCCAGATCGTGCCGGATCAATGCTTTTCCTTGAAACTACAAAAATCACCTTGCAGGCATGGTGTCGAAGCGCCTCTTCAATCGAGGACCAAAAAGGTGTCCCACCCTTCAACTCAAACAAATCAGCCCAGACTTTGTATCCGTGACCGGTCAGTCTAGAACCCAGCCAACGGACGAAGTCGTTGTCATCTGGCGTAGCGTGGCTGATAAAAATAGTGTTTCTCTCGTTGGGATTATTCTGAGACGAAGTAACTGCCAGAATGGTTTGCGAATCTGTCATACATAACAAGTAGCACGCCAAGAACAAAAATAGAACCTCGTGATAAAGTCGGATCACTTCTTACCAACAACAAACATACTCTCTGGCTTGACGCCCATTGCAATTGACAACTTTTCCACCATGTCGACTGTCGGAGACTTTTCTTCACGCTCAATCTGACCAACATAATTCCGGTTGATGCCTGCCTGAAACGCCAGCTCTTCCTGCGTCAGCCCTTTTTGCTTCCGCATAACACGTAAATTCCTCGCCACTATCGCCCGCAAATTCATAAGGGCAGTCGGCAACAAAACCTACTATAGTGCGACCTACTATAGTAGTTATTCGGTAACAGGAACGACGCATTGGGCGAACGAGCTTCTGGATTGATTGTGAAACTGCGCCGGTCATCTGATCATTTTTCGGCTGGCACCAATGAGCATGTCACAATAGAACTCCAGGACACCAGCGGTCGATCTGTAGCGCTACTGTCAGTGCCGGAGGATCAGCTTCATCAAGAACTGTCCCGAATTCTGAAACCTTGCGTGCTGATGTCCCCTGAAGGTATGATTTCTGCATCCTTGGAGGAATCGCAGCTGGAACTCGATGCGAAGCGGGCAATTTCTGTCGACTCAGCTGATTGCAGAAGCCATTTCACCCGACATGCTCGAAGACGAGCCCGACGCCTTGCAGATGCTGTCCAAATTCCGTGACCGCCTGCTCAAATCCCTGGAGCATGTCGAGAAGGCCATCGCGTCACTGCCGAAAGAATGAACTCAGGTCTTCCTGCGCCAGACAAAGCTGAGCTTGCCATTGTCCTCGAACATTGCCCCACGCAATGGCTCCGGAAATGCCGGATCGTCAATGGTCGCACTGAGATAATCGCGTGGCTCTGCCTCATGGGTCTTGGCCTTCCAGGCCGCACCCACCTCCTGCATGCCAAACAGAATCCGAAAATCCGGACCATCCTCCTTCATCTTGTTGTCGATCGCCACAAGCCGCAACTTGGCATGCAGTGTGAGTGTGCGAATAGAACCGACATAGCCATCGGTGTCCGGCACAAAATGACCAATCACAGTCATGATCCAGCCTCCTCATTTGTATTTTCAACAGTTCGGCCACGCTTTGCTTTCTTGGTGACCAGCGGCAATCGCCATCGGCTCCGCTTCAAGTTCCTTCCGCCCTTTCCTGAACCCCGCATCGGCTTTCAAGAAACTGTCCAGCATAAACGGCACCAGTTCCGCCACAGGCTCTTCCGCACCATAGGTGCGGGCATAGAGTGCGGCGTAGTCATCAAGCGCCTTCTTCAAGTCTGGTGGCAGCGTGACGGTGAGTTTGACCGGCACGCGGTCCGGCAAGGGCTGGAGCTTCAGCATGGCTATCTCCTTGGAGTTTGTGGGTATGAATCAAGCACCAAGTCTTTGTGCACAATGATCCTGAGTGGCCAGCCCGGACGCACGGTCAGCGTTGGCTGCACATCCAATTGCCGCTGCACAAATTGCTGCCCCGCCTGATTGGTGTTCTCCTGGGCGGATTGGCGAATGGCCGAGATGATGTCGTTCTCGCTGTTGCCAATCGACACTTCGGTCCCCACGCCCAACAAGGTCGCAAGGGCAATGCCCTTCAACAAAGCCCAAGTGTGATAGTCGACCTTGTCTTCGAGGCCCGGCATAACCGCCTTCATCGGTGGCGGGCAGATTGTCGATGACCAATGATGAACCATCGGGACGGATCAGGCGCTGCCAGATGACAAGTGCCCGCTTCTGACCGAAGGCAACAACACTGTCATACTTGCCGATGATCTTGGTGCCTTGCGGCACCAGCAGATGGCGGCCCGTCACTGTGTCATAAACATTCTCCGTGACCTGTCCGATGACAAAGCCGGGAAGATCAGAATTTAGCCCTGTGACAAGGCTGTTGCGATCATGGTGC
>CAVZHN010000001.1:0-1479004 GCA_963775095.1 uncultured Alphaproteobacteria bacterium | reverse complement strand
ATCGGAAACCCATTTGGGGTTGGTGCGTTTGGCCAGTGTTTTCAGGCCGTGGAGATAATCCATGTCGAGCGGCGCCGTCGAGGCGATCGACAGGGACACGCCATGCATGACAACGGGGTAGCGCTCGACAATGCGGTCGAGCATGCGCAGGGGCTGGCCACCTGGCACCATGTAGTTTTCGGAAATGATTTTGAACCAATCGACAGCCGGGTTGCCATCGAGAATTTCGCGGTAATGTTGCGGCCGCAATCCGAGGCCGAACCCGAGGAAAGGTGGTTTTTCCATAAATGACTGCGCCCGGATGATGCGGGGCCGCAGCCCCGCAATCGCCACTAGCCCGGGAGCATTTCGCTAGCTTTTCCGCCCTGCGCTTCGCAGTCGGCCTTGGTCAGTCCGAGCCAGCCCTGGCCCTTGCAGGAATTCAGGCCCTTACACGAGCTGTTGGCCGACTTGCATTCGGAATGACCCTTGCAGGAATTCACACCCGAGCACATGACCTTGCCTTCGGCGGCCGAGACCACGGTGGTGTAGCCGATGCCAGACACGGCGAAGCTGAAGGCGGCAGCGGCGAGCACGGCGCCGGATTTGGCGGTAATCTTCATTGGGTTCTCCTCATTGATGATGGGCGGCGGTGTGCCGTGCGAGGAGCAATCCCCCAGAATGCCCGATCACCCGCCAATCACGAGGGCGTCAGGCCTGTCACAAGCGCGTGAGTTACAGTTTTGTGGAGCATGCCGTGGCCGCCAAACCGCTTCGCACTTTGGCGGGACATGCTCTAATCCTTGAGCAGGAAGGTGATTTTCATGTTGACCCCGCCATTCGACGACCTTGCCATTCTTGACGACGCATTTCACGTCCTGCACCCAGGCGCCTTCGACCTGGTCGAGGGTGGCGTCGGCGCGGCAGTTACAGTCTCGACGGCGTCTCAATGTTCTTCGGCGAGGACGACGTGAGTTCAATGACTTTTGCAACCGATCTGGACATGATTTTCTCCCCTCGTCGTGGAACTTGCGGATAACCGGGCCGTGGTGGTTCCCGTTTGATGATGCTACCGTCGGATCGCTCTCCGCAACCCCGTGATTGGACCCTGCCGCTTAACCTCGTGGAACTTGTGTCGCGTCAGCGAATCGAAGAACTCGAACGCTGGATCAAGGACTGGCGGGCGGGCCGCGAGACGCTTGACCATACGACGCGCATGTTCCCCAAACGCCGGGATGAAATCCTACCTGGCGGCTCGCTGTACTGGGTCATCCGCGGTTTTATCCTGTGCCGCCAGCCGATCGCCGGCCTGGTGCCGGTGACCGGGCAGGATGGCATTGAACGCTGCCGCATCGACTTCAAGCCGAAGATCATTGCGGTGCACCCGGTGCCGCGGCGGGCCTTCCAGGGTTGGCGCTACCTCGCGGAAGCCGACGCGCCACCGGACTTGCCGAAGGGCGACAGCGGCAAGGGAATTCCGGAGAAGATGCGCCGCGAGCTCGCGGAACTCGGGCTGCTATGATTGTCCGGCAACTCGGTGGCGGAGACGACCTCTCGCAGGCAATCGAATTGCTGTTCAAGTTCTTTGCCGAGGAAGGCTTTGAAGCCGACCGCGAACGCATCGGGCGCAATGCAAGAACGCTTGCCGGGTTGCCGGCGTGCGGGCTGTTCATCGCCGAAGCGAAGGGGCGGGCCATAGGTGTCGCCACGGTGTCGCTGGAGTTCGGCATCGAATATGGCTGGTGGGCGGAGATGGGCGATCTCTATGTGCTGCCGGAGCATCGTGGTGGCGGCATATCGCGGCTCATTATTGAGTCGGTCGAAGCATTTCTGAAGGCAAAAGGCGCCACGGGCTATCAAGTCACGGTCACGCCGTTTGCGGCCGAACACCATGAGCTGGCGAAATTCTATGCGAAGATGGGATTCGACGACGAGGGCCGGGTGATCCTGGCCAAGACGCTTTCTTGAATACTTCCCCACCGGTCAGTTGCTCCGCACCTGACACCCCTCCCCGCAAGCGAGGAGGGACAAGTGTTATACCTCGATGTTGTCGATCAACCGGGTTTTGCCGAGCCAGGCGGCGGCGAGGATGCGCATGGGATCGTCTTGTTCGTGCGGGACGGCCAGGGTTTCGGCATGGCGGGCAGTGACGTAGTCGACCTTGAAGCCCAAGGTGGTGAGCGAGCGGGCGGCGGCGCGGGTGGCGGATTGCGGGTTTCCGCCGGTACAAATCTTATCGGCGGCCTGGGATATGGCGCGATGGATTGCCGTGGCCTGATGACGTTCCTGCTTTGACAGGTAGCGATTGCGCGACGACATGGCGAGGCCGTCTTCCTCGCGGACGGTCGGAACGCCAACAACCTCAATGGGAATGTCCAGGTCCTTGGCCACGCGGGTGACGACGGCGAGTTGCTGATAGTCTTTTTCACCGAACATCGCGAAGTCAGCTCCGGTCTGGATGAAGAGTTTGGCAACAATGGTTGCGACGCCATCGAAGAAGTGCGGGCGGAATTTGTCTTCAAGGCCAGCGGTGGCGGGACCAGCCACCGATATGGACGTGGCGAAATCCTCGGGGTAGACCTCGCCGGGCAGTGGCGCGAAAATCAAGTGCGCTCCGGCCTCGGCGAGTTTTGCGGTGTCGCCTTCCTCGTCGCGCGGGTAACGCGACAGGTCCTCGGTGGCGCCAAATTGCCTGGGGTTGACGAAGATGGTGACGATGACGCGATCGGCGCGTTCCAGGCCCTCGCGGACCAGCGACAAGTGACCATCATGCAGGGCGCCCATGGTCGGCACCACGGCATAGCGGTGATTGCCGATGCGCCAGGCGGCAGTCTCGCGGCGCAACGCGGCGAGAGTGCGGACGATCTTGGGTTTCCTGGTGATCATCGGCGCTGTCCGGCGATCAGCCGCAGGCATTCGGCGAAAGCTGTGGTGTCGGTGTAGATAGCTTCGAGTTGTGCATTGCCCACCACGACCTTACCGCCGCGGCGCTCGGCGCCACGCTGTTCGACCTTCAGGTCGCCGGGGCTCAATGGCACGAAACCCGCGGTCCGCGCCATGGCCGCCGTGCGGTCCAACATCTCGCGGGCATTCGGCAGGAAAACCTCGGGCCCAGCGAGGTAGAATTTCAGTGGCATCTTTGCCCCCACATCAGCGGCGCGTGATTCTCGGCACCGGCAGCAGCGGACTTTCCTTTACTTCTTCCATGACGAAGTAGGAATGGGTGGTCTCGACCTTGGGCAGGGCGCCTATGACGCCGCCGAGAATGTCGCGGAATTCGGCCATGTCGCGCACCCGGATCTTGAGGAAATAGTCAAATCCGCCGCCCACCATATGGCATTCAAGGATCTGCTTCACGGGTTTTACCGCCTCGTTGAAGGCCTTCAGTGTTGGCTCGTCGGTGGCCATCAGTTTGACCGACACAAACACCAGCAAGGCCTGGTCCATAGCGGCGGGATTTAGCCTTGCATGGTAGCCGGAAATCACGCCATCCTGTTCAAGCTTGCGCATCCGCAGGGTGCAAGGTGTGGCGGACAGGTTTATGCGCTTTGCAAGATCGACGACGGGCAACCGGCCATTGCTCTGCAAGGCGTCCAGGAGGGCCAGATCGGTGGAATCGAGTTCCACTGGTTTTGTTTGTTTTGACATTTATTAATCTCTAGCACGCCAGCATAGTTGTTCCGTAAGTCACTATAAACCTGAACAATATCGGTGAGAAGCTCTTTGTGATTTGTGGCATAGAGCGGCGGAAGAGGGAGGCTCCAATGACCCCAGTTCGCGACCGTTCGACGATTGCCGCCATGCTGTTTGCCGACGAGGCTGAAGTGGTGCGTTCGCTGGCCACGGAGGCCACGCTTTCGCCCGAGCAGCAGCGGCAGGTGGCGGAACTGGCGCGGCAGCTGGTGGCGGCGGTCAGGGCGGGGCGGCGCACCCAGGGCGGCATTGACGCCTTCATGCAGGAGTATTCGCTGTCGTCGGAAGAAGGCGTGGTGTTGATGTGCCTGGCCGAGGCGCTGCTGCGCATTCCCGATGCCGAAACCCAGGACCGGCTGATTGCCGACAAGATCGGCGGCAAGGACTGGGAAGGCCATCTCGGGCAATCGGAGTCTTTATTCGTCAACGCCTCAGCCTGGGGCCTCATGCTGACCGGCCGGTTCGTGGAGCTGGGCAAGGGCGCCAAGTCGGATATCGGCGGGTATCTCAAGCGGCTGGTGTCGCGCTCTGGCGAGCCGTTCATCCGCAATGCGATGAAGCAGGCAATGCGCATCATGGGCAAACAGTTCGTGCTGGGCCGCACCATTGACGAGGCACTCACCATCGCCAGGCCGCTGGAGGGAGAAGGCTACCGCTTTTCCTATGACATGCTGGGCGAGGCGGCGTTCACCATGGAAGATGCGGCGCGATATTTCGCGGCGTATCGCGATGCTCTCAAGACCATCGGTGCAAAATCGAAGGGCGATACGATCTTTGGCCGGGCTTCGATCTCGGTGAAGCTGTCGGCACTGCACCCGCGCTATGAAGAAAAGCAGGAAGCCCGGGTGATGGCCGAGCTATTGCCGAAAGTGGCGGAACTCTGCGTGATGGCCAAGAGTCTGGACGTGGCGCTGACGATTGATGCCGAGGAGGTGAACCGCCTCGATCTGTCGCTCGAGTTGTTCAAACATCTGGCGCAGGATGCCCGCCTCAAGGGCTGGAACGGGCTGGGCCTGGCGGTCCAGGCCTACAGCAAGCGGGCGATGCCGGTTCTCGCATGGCTGGCCGAACTTGCTGGCGCAACCGGGCGCCGCTTGCCGGTACGGCTGGTGAAGGGCGCCTATTGGGATTCGGAAATCAAGCGGGCGCAGGAGGCGGGCCTGCCGGCCTATCCGCTGTTCACGCGCAAGGTTTCGACCGATGTGAGTTATCTCGCCTGCGCCAAGTTCATGCTGGGGCGGCGCGAAGTGTTTTACCCGCAATTCGCCACCCACAACGCCCATACGCTGGCGGCGATTTCGGTGATGGCGGGAGAGAACCGCGAATTCGAGTTCCAGCGGCTCCATGGCATGGGGCAATCGCTTTATGAACAGGTGGTGGGCGCCAGCAAGATGAACCAGCCGTGCCGTATCTATGCACCGGTTGGCAGCCATGAAGAACTGCTGGCCTATCTGGTGCGGCGGCTACTGGAAAATGGCGCCAACACTTCGTTCGTCAACCGCCTGGCAGATGACGAGGCGCCGATCGGCGATATCATCGCCGACCCGGTGGTTGAGGTCGAGAGGCTCGCAAGCTTGCCGCACCCGCGCATTCCACTGCCGGCGGCGATTTTTGCCGGGCGCCGCAATTCTCAAGGACATGCAATCTGGGACGATACAACGCGCGAGACGATGCTGCGGGGCATCAATGAAGCTCTGCGTCTGCCTCGGCAGGCATCGGCAATCGTCGATGGGCAGCCTGACGGGCAGGGGCCTCCGCGAGCGATCACCAGCCCGCAGGACCGCCGCCGTGTTCTCGGGCAGGTGCGGGAGGCCCGTGAAACTGCAGTCGCTAATGCCGTGACGAGCGCCCGGGCGGCACAATTTTACTGGGACGCGATGGGTGGTGGCGCCAGGGCTGGCATTCTGGAAAAGTCCGCTGATCTCTACGAGGCTAACCAGCACCTGCTCCTCGGCCTTCTGGTGCGCGAGGCGGGGAAGTCGCTTGACAACGCGGTGGCGGATCTGCGCGAGGCGGTGGATTTCCTGCGCTATTACGCGCTTAGGGCGCGTGCTGAGTTCGATGGCGCTGTGTTGCTGCCAGGTCCCACAGGCGAGCGCAACGAAATGAGCTTGCATGGCCGTGGGGTTTTTGCGGCGATTGCGCCGTGGAACTTCCCGCTGGCGATATTCACAGGGCAGGTGGCAGCGGCGCTGGCTTCCGGCAACACGGTCATTGCCAAGCCGGCGGAACAGACGCCGCTGGTTGCCTTTGAAGCAGTGAGACTTCTGCATCAGGCGGGGGTTCCGGCCAACGTGCTGCATTTTCTTCCGGGTGATGGGGCGCGGATCGGCAAGGTGTTGCTGGCGCACCCGGCGTTGTCGGGCGTGGCCTTCACCGGGTCCAATGAAACGGCTGGTATCATTAACCGGGCGCTGGCGGCGCGCGACGGTGCCATTCCCACACTGATTGCCGAGACCGGCGGCATAAATGCGATGATCGTTGATTCATCGGCACTGCCCGAGCAGGCGGTGCGCGATGTGTTGGCATCGGCATTTGACAGTGCCGGCCAGCGATGCTCGGCGGCGCGGCTGTTGTTCGTGCAGGATGATGTTGCTGACCGGGTGATCAAGATGCTGGCCGGGGCCATGGCGGAACTCCGCACCGGCGATCCGGAAGACTATGCCACCGACGTCGGACCGGTGATCGACGACGAAGCCAAGGCCACGCTGGAAGGGCACAAGGCGCGCATGAAGGCGGAAGGGAAAACCATCTCCGACCTGCCGCTTGGGGCCAACTGCGCCGAAGGCACGTTCGTGTCGCCGGCGGCCTATGAACTGGCGTCGATCAGCGGCCTGAAGCGCGAGGTGTTTGGCCCTGTCCTGCATGTGGTGCGGTTCGCGGGCGACCGCATTGCTTCGGTTTGCGAGGCGTTGAACTCGACGGGCTTCGGCCTGACGCTTGGCCTTCATACCCGCATCGAAACCACGGTGGCAGAGGTTCGCAGGCATGCGCGCGTCGGCAACTTATATGTCAACCGCAATCAGATCGGTGCCGTGGTCGGGGCGCAACCGTTTGGCGGCGAGGGACTTTCCGGCACCGGACCGAAGGCCGGCGGGCCTCACTATCTGCACCGCTTTGCTACAGAACGGGTGGCATCGATCGATACCACGGCGTCGGGGGGCAATGCGGCTTTGATGTCGATGGAAGGCTGAACGAATGCCGTGGGCAGGCCGAAGCCTGCCCGCCGGAATTCTCGGTATTATGGCACTGGCGCCCGGCGCAGTGCGGTGCCGAACGGCGTGTTGAGAGGGTTGGCTGGGTCGACATCGACGAGGATCATGGAATTGGCATCGTTCGAAACCTGGATGCGGAAATTCCAACCGCAGCTAACGCCGCATGATAGATTGAGGAGCCCAAAGCCATTGGGCTGTAGTACCGTCACCTTGATGGGATTGCCGGCGGTGGTCGAATCCGCACAGCCGGTCGAGTGCGAGATGATCGTGGCGGTGCCGTTGCCGCCGGTGTTGAGATTGAACTGCACGTACATCGAGGTGCTGCCGCAACCGGTATTGCCGCCGAGCGCGGCCGTCCAGTTGCCGGCGAGTTGAGCCTTGGTCACCGCCGCCTGGGCGGTGCCTATTGCCGTTATCGATGCCGCGAAGACTGCGGCAGAGATCAGCGCAGAACGCGAAAGCACACTAATCGCAGACATGAGATTCTCCATGGGGGCTAAGAGTAGAGAGGGTTTGCCGTCCGCACACTGACCATATGACTTACACCGCGGGTTGTCTGCGGCTGTCATCACACCTGGCGGCGAAAGTTGATATAGGGTTAAAAACCTGACGAAATTTTCGCCTTTTCGTTTTGATTGCGGCGAGGCGAATTCGCTAAAACTTTATGGAGCGGCGAAATTGGGAATTAGACTGTCATGGCGTAAGTGTGGGACATGTTTGATGCCTCGATCGTTCCCACCCGGCCCTTTGGCTCTTTCGCGGAAGCGACGGACTGGCTGGAGCGGCTTTGCAGGAAGCTCACGGTGCGCCACCTGTCCTATTGGTGCATGGGCTATACGGACGGTTCGCCGGACCAGGTGTCGTGGATCGCCACCTATGATCCGGCCTATATGAACCATTACATGTCGACTTATACGCCGCTGGGCGACCCGGTGTTTGAACTCAAGGCCGAGATCGTCGATTGGGCCAAGGTCAATGCCGCCGACCCGGCGGCACAGGCGATGCAGGACCAGGCATCGCGCTATGGCATTGCGCGCAACGGGTTTTCATACCGGTTTACCGACGACAGCGGACTGTTCGTGATGTTTTCAGTCAATGTCGACAGTGCCGAGGCCGATTGGCCGTGGCGGCGCGATGCGCTGCTCGAGCCGATCAAGGCGCTCGCCCATGTCGTGCATCAGCGGGTCAGGCCATTGGTCGAATCGCGGCGGCTGGCGGCCTAGGGCTAGTCATCGCCCTTCAGCGCAAGGCCGCGTTCCACGGCTCTCTTGCCGAATTTCTCGCGGAGCTTGTCCATGGCGAGTTCGGCTTTGGCGCGGGTTGCGACCTTGGCGTCGAGCGTGTCCTGCTCGTGCGTTGAATCGGCTGAACTGAGGTTTGAGATGCCGACGCCGATCAGGCGGAACCTGGTGCCGGTGGCTTCGCGGTGGAGCAAGGGCTCGGCGGCCTCATAGATGCGGGCGGCGAGAACCGTGGGTTCGGCCAAGGTGACGTTGCGGGTGCGGCTCTTGAAATCAGCGGTTTTCAACTTAAGGGTAACAGTGAGGCCGGCCTGGCCTTCGGATTTGGCACGGTGCGACACGCGTTCGGCGAGGCGCCAGAGAATGGGGCGGAGTTCCTCGTAGTCGGAAATGTCGGTGTTGAAGGTGGTTTCGGCCGAGATGCTTTTAGAGCTTTCATCGCGGTGCACGCTTCGAGCATCCTCGCCGCGCGACAGGTGGTAGAGCCTCGCGCCCATCACGCCATAGCGGCGCATGAGATCGGCTTTGTCCATGGCCTGCAGCTGGCCGATGAGGGTGATACCGTCCTTGGCCAATTGTTCCTGCATGGCGCGGCCGACACCCCAGATGAGGCTGACCGAACGGGCCGCCAGAAAGGCCTTGGCTTCGGCCTTGCCCAGCACCGAAAAGCCGCGCGGCTTTTCGAGGTCGGAGGCAACCTTGGCGAGGTATTTGTTGTAGGACAGGCCGACCGAGGCGGTGATGCCGACCTTGGCAGTGATGTCCTTGATCAATTGGGCGAGCGTCAGTGCCGGGCTGTGACCGTGGAGCCTGGCCGTTCCGGCCAGGTCGAGGAAAGCTTCGTCAATGGAAATGGGCTCGACCAGTGGTGTCACCGTTTCCATGAGGGCGCGCACCTGTCTGCCGGCCTCGGCGTATTTCTTCATGTTGGGCTTGATGACCACCGCTTCGGGGCAGAGCTTCAGGGCCTTGAACATCGGCATCGCCGACTTCACGCCCTTGATGCGGGCGACATAGCAAGCGGTTGACACAACGCCGCGGGTGCCGCCGCCGATGATCACCGGCTTGTCGGCAAGGGCGGGGTTGTCGCGCTTTTCGACGGCGGCATAGAAGGCATCACAATCAATGTGGGCGGTGGACAGGTCATGGAGCTCGGCATGGCGGAGAAGGCGGGGGCTGCCGCAGGCGAGGCAGCGGCGCTCATCGGCCGAGGTCGGCGACAAGACAGTCGCGGCAGAAACCGGGGGTGGGGGGTGCGTCGCTCACGAATGGAGCATAGCGCGATTGGGAGTCTGGTGAAACGTTGGGAAAACCGGGCAAGACATTTGGGGGTCCCGTGGCGCGCCAATTGACGTGTCTCACTTATGGGGTGCAGTTCAGCACTGGCATCACGATTTTGTAGTTCGCAATTCTATTTCATGCACTGTCACCGTAATTTCCGAGGCAACCTCCAAAGCAGCCGCTCGCAATTGGGAAACCCATGAAATAAGGTCATACTTCAACTCGCATGGCAGCTTGCCTGAAATGAACAGAGGGTACCACTGATGGAGTACTGGAGCACCAGCGAATCATCTTCTGATGTCAGCCAGGAATTCTTTTCGAAGACACCTCGGGTCGGCGCAATGAAGCGATTAGAGGAATACATTAATAGACACATTACAAAAATCGGGGTGGCTGAATGGACTGAGTGGCGAGTGATTTTCATGATCGCATCTCGCGAGCACCAAGCTGCGCTCGGAATGCGCGAATTGCGAAGACTGACTCGCAAGGACAAGATACTTCACTTCCGCGTCTTCGTTGACTACGAACAAGCGAAACATGCGGATTTCAATCAGTGTGTTGACCTGCTCGTTCTCCCTCTATTAGGTACATTATCCTATTTCAAAAAGGCAGGGATTGGCCCTGAAACACAAGACAAGTTGCGCCAAGCCGTGCTAACGGCGGCAGAAGAAACCAAGGCGTCTGCTTCTACCAAGAATTGATGCTGCAATTTTCAGGCGTCGGCTTGGCGCCGAATGTGGTTAAGTGATTGCTATTGCGGTGACCCCGCCGGCCGGCTGAAGCGTGAGCGCCATGTCAATGTGGCGGGCGCCGAGCGCAGCTTGCAATATGCCTATTACCCGACGGGCGAGCTGCATTCGAAGCAGATGGCCAACGGGGTGTGGACGGGGGCCTATGGCTACGACCTGGCGGGCCGGCTCTATGGGGTGGGCAACAGCCTGTTCACCGGAGCCAACGGCGCCAGCGAGCCCTCGAGCTTCATCGCCTCGACGCTCTATAACGCCCTGGGGCAGACCACCAGCATCACCTACGGCTCGGGCCGCCAGGCCATCTACAGCTACCAGGACAATCGCGGCTGGCTGATGGGTGTGGAGGCCAGGAACGGCGCCACATCGCTGATGAACCAGACCTACACGCGCAAGGCCAACGGCCAGATCAGCACCGTCACCATGGCGGGCGATCTCACGCGGAGCTGGACCTATACCTATGATCCCTATGGCCAGCTGATATCAGCCGACAATGGCAATGGCACGGCCGAAGACCGCACCTTCGTATATGATCTCGCGGGCAACATGACCCGGAACTCCGGCCTGTGCGCCGCCACACCCAACATGGCCTATCCCACGGCGGGGCTGGCGGGCCCCGCCAGCCTGCACAAACATGCGCCCAACACCATCTGCGGCGGAGCCGTCACCTATGACGGCAATGGCAACACGCTCACCTATGACAGCGATGGCAGCGGCCCGAAACCGTCCCGCGCCCTGGTCTATGACGGCGAGAACCGGCCGATCGCCGTCACCAAGGGTGGCGTCACCACCACCTTCCAGTATGGCCCGGATGGCGAGCGGACGAAGCGCAGCTATCTGGCCGGGGCTTCGAATTACGGTGACAGTGCATAAAACAGAGTGTCATGACAGCATGGCTGTTAAGGCGCAAGAATTCTGTACACTGACAACGAAAATCCGTAAATCCAGGTATGGGGTGTTTCGCTCACGGTGGCAGTATAGCGTGGTTGGGGAGGGTGGTGAAATCCAGGGAAAATCGGGCAAAGCATTTCGTGGGACCACGGCGCGCGAACTAGCGCGGCTCAGTCAGGGGGTGCCGCCCAGCAGCGTCACTGTATTTCGTAGCTCTGTCGCGGCAATTCAGGTGTATTGCAGGAGCGTGCGATCGGCGGCGGCGGCACTACATGACGCCGAATTTCGTGAAGGCTTCCGTGGTGCTCATGCCGGCGCGGATGGCTTCGGCGACTTTGGCTTCGCCGCGGACTTTTTCGAAGGATTTGGCGATAACTTCGGCTTCGGCCTGGCGCGGAATGGTGACGACGCCATCGATGTCGCCGAAGACGATGGTGCCGGGGGAGATACGGATGCCGCCGATTTCGATGGGCACGCGGTAGTCGACGATCTTGCCGCGGGCGCCCTGGTCCTGGCCGTAGGAACCGATGGCGAAGGTGGGAAACCGTGTTTCGATGATACCGCGGGTATCGCGGGCGTAGCCGTCCAGCACGGTGCCGGCGGCGCCGAGAATCTGGGCACGTGCCGACATGAGTTCGCCCCACATGGCGTATTCGCCGCTGACGGCGGGGGCGATGTAGACTTCATGGGGTTTCAGGCTGTCGAGGGCTTCAAGCATCAGGCCAAAGGGCTTACGGCCGAGGGGGCCAGGGCCTTCGACGGTGTCGGAGAAGTAATCGGCTTCGAGAACCGGCATGGCCCGGCCGGCAACCACCATGTCGGGGGCCAGCGGCCTGATGCGGGGCGGGAGGTATTGACGGAGAAGGCCCATCTTGTCCATCACGTCGCCGACCACGCAACTGAAGAGTTCGCGTTTCATGAGCGCGAACAATTCGCTGTCATCGGCGTAATGTTTTACCGGCATGGCAGTCTCCTGAAGGTCATTGGCGGGTGCCGCAGTGGTATGGGGTGTGCAACCGTCACGGTGCCGGCGCCACTTGTTGCCGGAAAAACTCCATCATATCAGCCGAGGTTGCCTCGGTAAATTTTGGCAGGTGCTCGCAGGCCTGGTACCAGGGCAGCTGGGAGTCGGCATAGATGTGGCAGGTCGCGCGGGCATCGGCAGGGTTGTCCAGGCAGCCCACGGTGAGGTTGGTCTGCCAGTCATCCTCGGCATGCAGGGCCTGCCAGACCAGGCGCGAACCGCACTCGGAACAGAAGCCGCGCTTGCCGCTTGGCGAGGAGACATAGTATTTCGGCTCTTCGTTCAGGTATTTCAGGGTGCCAGCCTTGATCAGAACGGTGATTTCAGCGGGTTGTCCGGTGCTTTTCTGGCAGATGGTGCAATGGCAGATGTAGCCGTTCTTGAGGAACACCTCAGCCTCATAGCGAATGCGGCCGCACAGGCAGCCACCGCTCACCTTCACCGGTTCATTGGCCATTCGCTGTCCTCCCAACGATCGCCAGCACATGGGGCTTGGCTTCTTCCCAGCTGTGGGTGCGGAGCGAGACGTAATCGGCTTTCGGCACGTGCCTTGAGAAGCGTTCGTCGTGCATGAAGTGGATGAGGTGGACGTCGGGGGCGTGTTCGTAGGACGAGGAAATGAAATAGGGGCTGTCGTCGATGAACACCACGGGTCCGGCCATTTGCGCCGCGAGGTGCCTGATGGCGGGGCCCTTGGGGCCGGAGTTGGTGATGACCGGGAAGGGCAGGCCGAGGCCTGCGAGGTTGGCGCGGCGGTCGTCGCCCGAGGTGTGGGGCAGATTGGTGAGCATGACGACATCGGCGCCGCGGCGATGGTCAGAAGCGAATCGATGGCGCCGTCGATGGGTTCCATGTGGCGGGTGCGATCGGCGAAGAAATTGTCGATGAGGTCGCTGACCAGCCCGTCCTCGGCAGGGTGGCCGCCGTCCCGCCAGCGGATGTTGCCATGGAGGGCGAGGCTCGCGGCATCGAGCCAGAGGCCGCGAGTGCCCAGATAGCGCTCGAAGTCGCGGGTGAAATGCACAACGACTTCATCGACATCGCAGATGACAAGGGGGCGGTGGGTGGCGAGTTGGAGGCCGCGGAGCTGGCGTTCGGTTGTCTCAGAAATCATCGGTGGCTCCCGGCAGATGGCGCCTGGCACGCATGGCTGATTCGGGCGAAATGCCAGATTGTTCGCAGAAGGCGAGGAGCGACGATTGGTCGGCAAGCAGGTGATCCATGACGCCGGCGAGGAAGTGCGGGTCGGCGGCAAGCTGCCCAAGCTCGCGTGGGGCAATGCCGGAGAGGCTCAGGAAGGTTTCCAGGCGAGTTTCATCGGAAGCCAGAAAACCCAGCATTTGCAGGCCAATCACCTCGGCATTTGAAGAAGTGTCGCTAAGTTTTTTAATCATTTTCGCGGTCGGTTAACCACCCCGGGGCATAAGCCTGTGGAGATGGGGCTGCCTTTAAACTGTTAGTTACCGGCCATGACCAATATCGGCCATGAACAGAAATGGGGTTTGTAAGGGGACAGGGCCGAAGATGCCAGCCCTCTTACCGGGAACAGAGATCGGGTAGCCTATGTCCTTTTCGCTTACGACGCCGGTGGGTAGCATGAAAGATCCCGGGGCCGTTCCATCGGCCCAGAAGAAAGTGCTGATTGTTGAGGATAACGAACTCAACATGAAGCTGTTCAACGATCTGCTGGAGGCCAATGGCTATGCGGTGATCCAGACGCGCGACGGATTGTCGGCGCTCGACCTTTGCCGCAAGCACCGGCCGGACCTCGTCATCATGGACATTCAGCTGCCGGAAGTCTCGGGCATCGAAGTGACCAAGTGGCTGAAGGAAGACGACGAGTTGCGGCACATTCCGGTGATCGCGGTGACCGCCTTCGCCATGAAGGGCGATGAGCAGAAAATCCGCGAGGGCGGCTGCGAGGCCTATATTTCCAAACCCATTTCGGTGGTCAGCTTCCTGCAAACGATTGATGGTTTCCTGAAGCAACCAAAATGACAGCCCGGGTTCTCGTCGTCGATGATATTCTGGCCAATGTGCGGCTTCTGGAAGCGAAGCTGGCGGCGGAATATTTCGACGTAGTTACCGCCATGAACGGCGTTGACGCTCTGGAGGCCGTGCAGCGCACCAAGCCCGATATCGTACTGCTCGATGTGATGATGCCGGGGATCGACGGCATCGAAGTGTGCAAGCGCATCAAGTCCAATCCCGCGACGCAGCATATTCCGGTGGTGATGGTGACGGCGCTTGACCAGCCGGAAGACCGGGTGCGGGGGCTGGAAGCGGGTGCTGACGATTTTCTGACCAAGCCGGTCAACGATGTTTCGCTGTTCTGCCGGGTGAAGAGCCTGGTCAGGCTCAAGATGCTGACCGATGAGTTGCGCAGCCGGTCGATCGACGCCGGCTCCATCGGGCTGCTCAACCCGTCGCGCGCCCAATCCGACAGCAAGCCCGGCAATGTGCTAGTGATCGACAGCCAGGCCACGGTTGCGGAACGCATTCGCACGGCGCTCGGCAACCGCCACAACGTGACAGTGGTCGAGGACCCGGCGCAGGCCATTCCGGCAACATCCGGGCAGAGCGATCGCTTCGAACTGGTGATCATCAATCTCGACATGGAAGGCTTTGACGCGCTCAGGCTTTGTTCGCAGCTCAAGTCGCTGGAGCAGACGCGGCAGACGCCAATCCTGATCATCGTCGATCCCGACGATCACCAGCGGCTGCTCAGGGCGCTGGACATGGGGGTCAACGATTATCTCATCCGGCCGATCGACAAGCAGGAACTGCTGGCCCGCGTGAACACCCAGATCCGGCGCTGCCGCTATACCGAGACGCTGCGCACCAATGTGCAGGCATCGATCGAGCTGGCGGTCACCGATTCACTGACCGGGCTTTACAACCGGCGCTATCTGGAAACCCATCTCGGCCACCTGGTCGAGCATTCGGTCAACCGCGGCAAGGCGCTGGCGGTGCTGACCATCGACGTCGATTTTTTCAAGGCGATCAACGATACCCATGGCCACGATGCCGGCGACCGGGTGCTGCAAGAGCTGGCGAGCCGCATCCGCGCCAACATTCGCAATGTCGACATGGCTTGCCGCACGGGTGGCGAGGAATTCGTCGCCGTGCTGCCGGCAACCGATATGGACGTGGCGATGAAGATCGCCGAACGGATGCGCAAATCGATGGCGGGCAAGGCCTTCAATGCCGGGGCACAGGCGCCGCTCAACATCACCGTGTCGATAGGCGTTGCCGCCCTCGATGGACCGGACGACAAGGTTGAGGACCTGCTGAAGCGCGCCGACCAGGCGCTCTATCGTGCCAAGCGCGAGGGCCGCAACCGGGTGATCCAGGCCGCCGCCTGAGTTCTTTGCCTGCTCCGCGCAAGTGCTATAGATGCCGCTCATGGATGATCGGCATGTCAGCGCCCTGACGGGCGATCAACGGCGTTGGGGCGAGAAGGGCACGGCGGGCGCCACCATCGCCGGGCAATTGACATTCGAAAACGTGACCCGCCGGTTCAACGGTGTTGCGGCGGTGCGCAAGGTTTCGTTTGCGCTGAAACCAGGAGAAGTGGCCTGCCTGCTGGGGCCATCGGGTTGTGGCAAGACCACGCTGTTGCGGATTGCCGCCGGTATCGAGCGGCCGAGTTCGGGGCGGGTGCTCTATGACAACATCGAGGTGGCGGGGCCTGGCACTTTCGTGCCGCCGGAACAGCGCAACATCGGGTTGATGTTCCAGGATTTCGCGCTATTCCCGCACCTGACACTGCTCGACAATGTTGCATTCGGCCTGCGCAAGCTGCGGCGCGCCGAGGCATTGAAGCTGGCGCTTCATGGGCTTGAGCGGGTGGGGCTTGCCGGCATGGCCAACGACTATCCGAACAAGCTTTCAGGGGGTGAACAGCAGCGCGTGGCCCTGGCCCGGGCGATTGTGCCCCGGCCGCAGGTGATGCTGATGGACGAGCCGTTTTCCGGACTTGACCAGCGGCTGCGCGAAACGGTGCGGGCCAAGACCCTGGAGTTGCTGCGCGAAACACGATCCTCATGCCTTCTGGTGACGCACGATCCGATCGAGGCGATGGCGGTTGCCGACCGCGTGTTCCTGATGCGGGCGGGAAGGCTGATCCAGGCGGGAACGCCGGAGGAACTCTACCGCCACCCCATCGATGCCGAATCGGCGCGATTCTTCTCGGATTTCAATGAGATTGCCGGTGTCGGGCGGAATGGCGGGGTGAATTCGGTGCTTGGCGATTTTCCGGCGGCCAGCCTTGCTGCCGGGGCGCGGGCCACATTGCTGGTCCGGCCGCAGGGCATCCGGCTTGCGGAGGTGGCCGAGCAGGGATTTGAGGCGCTGGTGACCGGCAGCCGGTTCCTGGGCGACGACACCGAATGCCAGCTGCTTTTCCAATCGGGAGCGGCGGAATTGGCGCTGGTGGCACGCATTCCAGCAGACCTAGCGCCGAAGCGCGGTGAAACCCGGCGATTTGTGATCGATCGCGGCCATTTACTGGTCTTTGCCTCGGCTTGAGCGCACCCCATATGGGGTGTGGTGGCTTTGGTTGCGGCGCGAAAGGGTTTCTGCAATATTGCCGCCCAACACATCCGGAGAGCGGCCCTCTCCAGCGTAGAGGAGTTCAATCGATGGGTTCACTTTCAATCTGGCATTGGCTTTTGGTCATTGTCGTGGTGATGCTGCTGTTTGGCCGCGGCAAGGTTTCCGACCTGATGGGCGACGTTGCCAAAGGCATCAAGAGTTTCAAGAAAGGCATGGCCGACGACGAACCGGCCAGCGCTTCGGGCGAAACCAAGTCGCTTGAACAGCAGGCGGCTGCCGCCAAAACCGAGGCCGAAAAGGTCAAAGGCTAGCCGCCGGGCCCTCGGCCGGAGATACAGATGTTCGACTTCGGCATCGGTTACACCGAGATTTTTGTCGTGGCGATGGTGGCGATCATTGTGATCGGCCCGAAGGATTTGCCGCGCGTGCTGCGCGCCGTGGGCAAGACCATCGGCAAGATGCGCGGCATGGCCCGGGAATTTCAGGGCCACCTCGACTCGGCCATGAAAGAGGCCGGGCTGGAGGACGTGAAGCGCGAAATCCAGGGCCTTAAGTCAGTGGCGACCATGGAGCCTTCACCGGTGAAATCCGCCGCCGAACGCGCCGCCATTGAGACCAAAAAGACCGAGGACGATTTCAAGAAGTTCTTTGGTGACGCCGACACCGCCGAAGCGCCGGCCAAGACCGCGACGTAGGACAGGGCCGTGACGCAACAGGACATCGATGCCACGGAAGCCCCGCTGATCGAACATCTGATCGAGCTCAGGCGGCGGCTAATCTATTGCCTGGCCGGGTTCGTGATTGCCTTCGTCGGCAGCTTCGTGTTCTCGACAGACATTCTGCACTATCTGATCCTGCCGTTCAAATGGGGCACGGGTGAAGATGTGAGCCTGATCTCCATCAAGCTGCTCGGGGTATTCCTGGTGAAGTTGAAAATCGCGTTTTTTGGCGCCCTATTCATCACCTTCCCGCTGATTGCTGTGCAGATCTACCGGTTTGTGGCGCCGGGACTTTATTCAAACGAGAAGAACGCCTTCCGGCCCTATCTCATGGCGACGCCGGTGTTCTTTTTGCTGGGGGCCGCACTTGTCTATTTCTTCCTGCTGCCGGTGGCGATCGGGTTTTTCTATTCGCTGGCGGCGGGGACCGGCACGGATGGCGCGGCGGGCATTCAACTGATGCCCGATATCGAGGCCTATCTCGATTTCGTGATGATGCTCATTCTGGCCTTTGGCCTGTGTTTCCAGCTGCCGGTCATTCTCACCTTGCTGGGGCAGGCGGGCATACTGAGCTACGAACAACTGAAGGGCGGGCGGAAGTTCGCCATTGTTGGGGTGTTCGTGGTGGCGGCGGTGCTGACCCCTCCCGATCCCATTTCGCAGGTCGCCATGGCGGTGCCGCTGATCGCACTTTACGAACTTTCAGTGCAGGCGGTGCGCTTCATGGATGCGCGGCGCAAGAAGGCGCGAGCGGCGGAAGAGGCGAAGGCCTAGGGCCTTTGCGGCGTGGTTTTCCGGGCCTATAGGAAGCCCCCAGAGGAATCACACCATGCATGACATCAAGGCCATTCGTGAAAATCCCAACGCTTTCGACGCGGGGCTGGCACGGCGGGGGCTTTCGCCACTGGCTTCACGAATTCTGGCGCTCGATTCGGAACGGCGCGAGCATGTGCAGAAGCTGCAGGACGCCCAGGCGCGGCGCAACGCGGCTTCCAAGGAGATTGGCGAGGCGATGAAGGCCGGCGACAAGTCGCGGGCCGAGGCGATCAAGGCCGAGGTAGCTTCGATAAAAGATTTCATCAGCAACAGCGAAGAAACCGAGCGCGAGCTTGATCGCGGCCTCAGCGACATGCTGGCCGCCATTCCCAATACTACCGCTGGATGAGGTGCCGGACGGCACGGACGAACATGGCAATGTGGAAGTGCGGCGCTGGGGGACGCCGCCTGCCTGGAACTTCGAGTCGCGCCAGCATTTCGACATCGGCGAATGGCTGGGGCAAATGGACTTCGACACGGCGGCGAAAATCGCCGGGGCGCGTTTCGTGGTGATGCGGGGGCAATTGGCGCGGCTGGAGCGGGCCATCGCCATGTTCATGCTCGACCACCAGACGGGGGTGAATGGCTACACCGAGCATTTCGTTCCGCTGATCGTCAAGGACGATGCGATGTTCGGCACCGGGCAGTTGCCGAAGTTCGCCGACGACCAGTTCCGCACCATGGACGGGCGCTGGCTTATTCCGACGGCGGAAGTTTCGCTCACCAATATGGTGCGCGAAAAGGTGCTCGACGAAGCCCAACTTCCGTTGCGGTTCACCGCCTATACGCCGTGTTTCCGGCTGGAGGCAGGTGCCGCCGGGCGCGACACGCGCGGGATGATCCGCCAGCACCAATTCACCAAGGTGGAACTGGTGTCGATCACCACGCCCGAGCAATCGCGCGACGAGTTGGAGCGGATGACCCATTGCGCCGAGAGCGTTCTGCAGAAATTGAATCTGCACTACCGGGTGATGCGGCTGTGCACCGGCGACATGGGGTTTGGCAGCCGCATGACCTATGATCTCGAAGTGTGGCTGCCGGGGCAGAATGCATTTCCGCGAGATATCGTCGTGCTCGGTGTGCGGCGATTTCCAGGCGCGGCGCATGGAGGCGCGGTACAAGCCCACGGACGGCAAGGGCACGCGCTATGTGCACACGCTCAACGGATCGGGGCTGGCGGTGGGGCGCACGCTGATCGCAGTTCTCGAAAATTATCAGAATGGCGATGGCAGCGTGACGGTCCCCGACGTGCTGCGGCCCTACATGGGTGGGGCGGAAAGGATCACGAGGGCCTGATGCGCATTCTGGTGACCAATGACGATGGCATTCATGCGCCGGGCCTGGATACGCTGGAGCGCATTGCCAGGACGCTTTCCGACGATGTGTGGGTGGTGGCGCCAGCCGAAGAGCAATCGGGGGCGGGGCATTCGCTGTCGCTTGCCGATCCCATCCGCTATCGCCAGATCGACAGGCAGCGCTTCGAGGTGGCGGGGACGCCCACCGACTGCGTGGTCATGGCGGTGCGCAAGATCATGCCGGGAAATCCCGATCTGGTTTTGTCGGGCGTCAACCGCGGCCAGAATATTGCCGATGACGTGACCTATTCGGGAACCATCGCGGCGGCCATGGAAGGAACGACGCTGGGGCTCAAGTCGATCGCTCTGTCGCAGGTCACCGGCATTTTCGGCAATGGGTTCTCCTATGAGGTGGCCGAGCACTACGGACCGGGTGTGGTCGCCAAACTGGCGAAGATGGAGTTCGGCCCCGGCGTGCTGATGAATGTGAACTTCCCCGATTGCCGGCCCGACGAGATGCAAGGCATCGAAGTGACACGGCAGGGCAAGCGCGACCAGAACCTGCTGACCGTTGACGAGCGCGTCGACGCCCGGGGGCGCAATTACTACTGGCTGGGCTTCAAGCGCGAACGCGGCAATCCACCGGCCGGAACCGATCTGAAAGCGGCGTTCGAGAAGCGCATTTCGGTGACGCCACTGCACATGAACCTGACACAGGTCGAGGCGATGGAAGCGGTGCGCGCGGTGCTCGACGCCAAGTGACAGACGCTGATCCTCGCAAGATCCAGCTGCTGATGTCCTTGCGCAGTCAAGGCATTCGCGACCAGCGGGTGCTGGAAGCCATCGAGCAGACGCCGCGTGAACTGTTCATGGCGGAAACCTTCGCCGGCCAATCCTATGCCGATCAGGCGATGCCGATTTCCTGCGGGCAGACGATTTCGCAGCCCTATGTGGTGGCGTTCATGACCGAGAAACTTCAAGTCAACGCCCGGCATCGGGTTCTGGAAATCGGCACGGGTTCGGGGTATCAGGCGGCAATCCTGGCGCGGCTGTGCCGCAGGCTCTACACCATCGAACGTTACCGGACGCTGGCCGACCAGGCGGGGATGCGGTTCAAATCGCTGGGGCTCAGCAACATCACCCAGATGACCGGCGATGGCACGAAGGGCTGGCCGGGGCAGGAACCCTTTGAACGCATTATCGTGACGGCAGCGGCACGCGAGGTGCCGGAGGGGCTTCTCAAGCAGCTGGCGGTCGGCGGCATTATGGTCATTCCCATCGAACAGCGGCCGGGAAAGCAGGACCTCTTCCGCATCACCCGGAGCGCCGATGGCATTCACCGGGAACACCTGCTGCCGGTGCGATTTGTGCCGCTGGTGGAAGGGGTTGCCGAGCAAGAGCGGGGCGATTGACGGCGGCGGCCGAGGAGCTATGATCGCTGCCATCAGGGGGAACCATCATGAAACTGATCGCATTCGTTTTCGCCACCATTGTTGCATTTATGGCGCCGGCCCTTGCCGACAACTGGAAAAAGGTTGGCAGCGTCACCTTTGTCGATCCATTTCTTGAACAGGTCATTCCGATCGACGAAGCCAGCTCCAATCTGCGAGCGGTACGATTCGATGTCAAAGGTGCCGATGTCGAAATCTCCAGCATCCGTATCCGCTATGCCAAGGGCAAGAGCGAGGAAATCAGGGTGCGGGCGGTATTCAGGGCCGGAACCACGTCACGGCGCATCGACCTGCCGGGGGAAGTGCGGCAGGTCAGTAGTATCACGGTGGTTTATCGGGCCCGCGGGCAGGCGACATTCGACGTGATCGGCGATGTCAAAGAAGTGCCGCAGTGGGTGGAGCTCGGCTGCAAGTCGGTTGGCTTCTTCACCGACCGCGATGTCATTCCGGCCAATGGCGGCGACAAGAATTTTACGGCAATCCGCATTCGCGTGGCCAATCTGCCAGTCGAGTTTTATGAACTGACGCTGGTTTATGGCAACGGCAAGAAGCAGACCTATCGGGTGCGGGTGCGGGTTCCAGCCGGCACGACCACCAACGGCATCGACCTTTCCGGCGAGAAGCGGGCGATCAGCCGCATCGAGCTGGTGTATCGCTCGGAGCCGACGCAAAAGAAAACCGCAACAGTGTGTGTCGACGGTTACAGAATTCCATAACATTCGAGGATTGGAGACTTCATGGGCAAGGGGCGGCTTGAGGCCTTCAGCGATGGGGTGATTGCCATCATCATCACCATCATGGTGCTCGAACTCAAGGTGCCGCATGCCGCGGATCTTGCGGCGCTCTGGGAATTGGGACCAATATTCCTCAGCTATGTCCTGAGTTTTGTGTATGTCGGCATCTATTGGAACAATCATCACCACATGCTGCATACGGCAAGCCGGGTGAGCGGCAGCATTCTGTGGGCCAATCTATTCCTGCTGTTCTGCCTGTCGCTGGTGCCATTTACCACCGGCTGGATGGGCGAAAACCACTTCGCGCAATGGCCGGTGTTTGTTTATGCGCTGAATTTGCTGATGGCTGCCGTGGCCTACACCATTCTGGCGCTACGCATCCGGGCGCTGCACGGCGAGCAATCGGCACTGGCGCGAGCCATGGGGGCGGACAACAAGGGCAAGATTTCAGTCGTGGCCTATGTCATCGCCATGGGTCTGACGTTTGTGTCGCCGCTTGCGGCGATGGCGGTTACAGTGGCGGTGGCGCTGATGTGGCTCATCCCCGACCGGCGCATCGAGAAGGCGCTGGCCGAGGCCGAGTGAGTGCTGGCGGGTTCCGGCCGGCACGACCACCAACGGCATTGACTTGCCGGCGAAAAACGGGCGTTCAGCCGCATTGAGCTGGTGGACCGCTCTGAGCCGACGCAAAAGAAAACCGCGACGGTGTGTGTCGACGGTTACAGATTTCCATGAACAATCCATTCAGACTGAGTTCACGCCGGGCGCTTTAAGGCAAACGGTCATTGGCACTTCGTTTACTTCCGAGGAGTAGACTTCAGTGTCAGAATAGCCGGAGTTGTGAATGTCGATTTCAATCGAAATAACCGCTTCGGGGTCCGCCAGATAGGCCCATTGGACCATTCCGGCGCGCCCTGGGCGCGTGACTGGAGGTCCCCATGTCTATGTTGCGTTTTCTTGCTCTTAGCCTTCCCTTCCCGGCCCTGATGCTGGCGGCGACGCCGGCCAAGGCCCAGATGATGTGCGGCCAGCGCGCCGAGATCATTCAAAGCATCGACCAGAAATACAAGGAGCGGCCCGCCGCCTTTGGTCTTTCCGGCGACAAGATGATGATCGAGCTCTACACGTCCGAAAAAGGCACCTGGACAATGCTGATGACCAGGCCGGGCGGTGTTTCCTGCATCATGGCCGTCGGCCAATCGTGGGAGAACCTGCCGGTGCCAGCCAAGCTGACAGGGCTCTAAGCTCTCGGCCTTTCGTTTCCGGGGTCCCAGATCGACTCCGGAATGATGCGGGCTTTTCGCCGCTCGTTGAAAACAAGGATCTCGAATGCGGTGCCGTGCGCCGTTTGATCCGGCGGCACGTAGGCGAAGGCCAGGGATTTGTTGACCTTGTGGCCATAGGCGCCGGAGGTCGTGACACCGACCACCTTTTCTTCGAGATAGACCGGCTCGTTGCCGACGCAATCGGAGTCGGTGTTGTCGACTTCCATGCAGACGAGTTTCAGGCGAGGGCCGCGCTGCTGCATGGCGAGGCTGGCGGCCTTGCCGATGAAATCTTCCTTGGCAAGGTGAATGAAGCGTTCCATCGTGGCTTCCTGCATGCCGATCTCATTGGTGAGTTCGGAGCCCCAGCCGCGGTAGGATTTTTCCATGCGCAGCGCATTCATGGCGTAGGTGCCGAAGAGGCGGATGCCGTGCGGTTGCCCGGCGGCCATCAGGGCATCAAACACCTTGGGCATGTGTTTCATCGGAACGTGCAGCTCCCAACCCAGTTCGCCGACATAGTTCATGCGCAGCAGGCGGACGTTGGCGACACCGGCGACGGTGGCGGTCTTGGCGGTGAGCCAGCGGAAGGCGGCGTTGGAGAGGTCGGCTTTGGTGCACTGGGAGAGAACGTCGCGCGACCGGGGGCCGGCGAGAACCAGCACGCCGTAATCGTCTGTGACGTCGGTTATGGTGATGCTTTCCGATTCCTCCCTGCGCCAGGCGAGCTGGTCGAAATCGTATTCCTGGGCGACGGCGGCGGAGAGGACGTAGAAGTGATCGGCGGCCAGCCGGGTCACAGTGATTTCGGACTCGATGAAGCCGTTGGCGTTCAGCAGATGGCCGAGGATGATGCCGCCGTCCTTGGCGGGGATGCGGTTGGCACAGATACGATCGAGGAAGGCGAAGGCGTCCGGCCCCTTGACGTCGAATTTCGAGAAGGTCGAGAGATCCATGAGGCCAACGGCGTCGCGCACGGCAAGAGCCTCTTCGCGCACCGGGCCCCACCAGTTGGAGCGGCGGAAGGAGTGTTGTTCTCCCTGGCCCGACTTGTCGTACCAGCGCGGACGCTCCCAGCCGAAAATCTGCGCGAATTGGGCGCCTTCGGCTTTCAGCTTTTCATAGAGTGATGACTTGCGGAGGCCACGGCCGACGTCATGCTGCTCGGCGGGTTTGTAGCAATAGTACATGTGGTGATAATCGGCGACGGAGACTTCGGCGGTGTAGTCCTTGGTGGCCCAGTTGCCGAAGCGGCGCGGATCGAATTCGCGCATGTTGATTTCGGCCTGGCCGTGGACCATCCATTGGGCGAGATATTTGCCCGCACCTCCACCCTGGCAGATGCCGATCGAGGCGCCGCAATGCATCCAGTAATTCCGGGGGCCATGGGCGGGGCCCGACAGATAAGTGCCGTCGGGTGTGTGGGTGATCGCGCCGGAGATGATGGACTTGACGCCGGTCTGGCCGAACAGCGGCAGGCGCTCGGTGGCTTTCTCCAGCCACGGCATGATGCGGTCCAATTCCGGGGCCTCAAGCTCGCTTTCATAGTCCCAGCGCGGCGGCTTGCCATCCCAGCACAGGTGAGCGGTCGCCGTTTCATAGGGGCCGACGAGGACGCCGTTGGTTTCCTCGCGCAGATAGGCGTGGGAGTAGGGGTCGCGCACCACTGGCAACTCGGTGGCGAGGTCGATCAATTCCTGCAGCGGTTCGGTGATGACATAGTGGTGCAGCATGTTGGCGATGGGCACGTTGTGGCCGGTCCAGGCGCCGACCACATCGCAATAGGAACCGGCGGAATTCACCACATGCTGGCAATCGATGTTGCCTTGCTCGGTGAAGACGCGCCATTCGCCATTGGGCAGCAACTTGATGTCCATCACCCGGTTGCGGCGGATGATGGTAGCACCCAACTTGCGGGCGCCGGCGGCCATGGCGTTGGTGATGTCGGCGGGGGCAACGTGGCCATCATGAATGGTGCGGAAGGCCATCTTGACGCCGAAGGTTTCGAGATAGGGGTGGTATTGCTTGATGTCGTTTGGCGCGAGGAGTTCGCAATCGTAGCCGGCAAGCTTCGATACGCCGTAGACGTATTTGAACCAGTTCACTTCCTCGTCGGTCATGGCGAGGCGCAGGCCGCCGCAGCCGTGCCAGGAGACGGCCTGGCCGGTGAGGCTTTCAAGCTCGGAATAGAGCTTGGTGCCGTACATGTGCACCTTGGTCATGTTCAGCGAGCCGTTGAAATGCGGGCACTGGCCGGCAGCGTGCCAGGTGGAGCCGGAGGTTAGCTCGCCCTTTTCGATGAGCACAATGTCGGACCAGCCTTCGAGGGCAAGGTGATACAAAAGGCCCACGCCCATGACGCCGCCACCGACAATGACCACCCGCGCATGTGACTGCATGTTCTTCTCCCTCATGGCACGAGGCGGGTTTTAGCAGTTTCGTGCGCCGCGCGTGGTGGAAAATCAATGGGGCTGGTGAGGCGGATTGACCGACTATGGCTTAACAATTTCATAGAGCATCAGGGCCGTGGCGGCGGCGACGTTCAGGCTTTCGGTTTTGCCGGGCATGGGAATGCGGACCTGCACGGAGCAAACGGCCAAAAGTTCCGGCGAGAGGCCGTGGTTTTCGCTGCCCATGACCAGCAGCGCGGGTGCAGAGTAGTTGCGGCGGAAATCGCTGCTGGCGGTCATGGTGGTGCCGACGACGTCGCCCGGCCATTGGCGGGCACTGGCTACGAACTGCGCCCTGGTCATGCGCAGCAGCGGCGTGCCGAAGATCGAGCCGGTGGTGGCGCGCACGCAGTCCGGCCCCCAGGGATCGCAGCACTCGCCGACCAGCGCGATGCCCGAGACGTTCACGGCATCGGCGGTGCGGATAATGCTGCCGAGGTTGCCGGGGTCGCGGATATCTTCAAGGGCCAACCAGACGCCCGTATGCGTGAGGCCATCGGCCCAACGCTGGCGGAACACGCCGAGAATGCCCGGTGGGTTGTTCTGGCTGCTGAGGGTAGCAATGATCTGCGGGGTGGTTTCGATAACTGTGGCTTTGCCCCAGGCTTCGGTTTGATGGCGGGCGATGACGGTTTCCGGTTCCCAGCCTTCGGCCTTGGCGCGAGCCAGCATATCGTGGCCTTCGGCAGCGAAGAGGCCGAGCTCGCGCCGGTTCTTCTTGTCGGCAAGCGAACGGGCGAGCTTGATTGCCGGGTTTTGCGGGGAGGTGATGACGGGCATGGCAGGCAGTCCTTAGACAAGGCGCGCATGGCAGTCCAGCGGCGGCGAAACGCACTTTGCTGCCTGGTACAAAAGCTGTTAGCGTCGGGCCGCGGGATATTTTCCCGCCAACCTGTGGGGAGGACAACATGAACACACGTGTTTCGCGACGCATGGTGGTGGTTGGGCTGGCTGCTGCGCTGGGCTTCATGGGAGCCACTGCCGCAATCGCTGATGAACTCGACGACATCGTCAAGGCCGGTGTCATCAAGGTTGGAATTTTCGAGGATTTCCCGCCGTTTTCCTCAGCCGGCGCCGACATGCAATCGCAGGGTTATGACATCGATGTGATCAACGCCCTGGCGGCAGCCCTTGGTGTCAAGCCGGAGCTCACAGGCATTACCGGCCAGAATCGCATTCCCTCGCTCACCGAGCACAAACTCAATTTGCTGGTGAGCGTTGGCGTCAGCGACGAGCGCAAGAAGGTGGTGGCCTTCACCGCACCCTATGCGCCCTATTCGATTGATGTCATGGGTCCCAAGTCGCTGATGGTCAAAGGCCCGGCCGATCTGGCGGGCAAGTCGATTGCCGTCAATCGTGGCACGCTTGAGGACACTTCGGTGACGGACGTGGCACCGGCGGGCGCCGACATTCAGCGTTTCAACGACTACAACGGCGTGATCTCGGCGTTCCTGTCGGGGCAGGTGCAACTGATGGTCGTCGGCAACGACGTTGGCGCCTCGGTGCTGGCCAAACAACCGGATATCGAGCCCGAGTCAAAGTTTCAACTACTGAATTCGCCTTCGGCCATGGCCATCAACCAGGGCGAAGACCGGCTGCTGGCCAAGCTCGATGAGACTCTGGCGACGATGAAGAAGGACGGCACGCTCGACGCAATCTCCAAGAAGTGGCTGTTCATCCCGCTGCCGCCGGAGTTGTAAACGCGACATGGGCTATGAGCTCGATTTTGGAGCGCTGGCCCAATACACCGGATTGTTTCTGGAAGGAGCGGCGGTCACTCTCGGGTTGACCGCCATCGCCGCAGTACTTGGCGTGGCCTTGGGGGTCGCCGGTGCCGTTGGGCGTGGCAGCCGTGTCAAATGGCTCAGCAAGACCATCGCCGCCTATGTGGAATTTATTCGCAACACGCCGTTCATCGTGCAGATGTTCTTCATCTTCTTCGGGCTTCCGAGCCTTGGCCTGCGGCTTTCGGCGTTGCAGGCGGCAGCACTGGCGATGGTCATCAACCTTGCTGCCTATGCCATCGAAATATTGCGGGCCGGACTGGAAGCGGTTCCCGACGGGCAACGCGAAGCCGGACGGAGCCTGGGCCTGAGGCCTGCGTTACTCTTTGTACTGATTGTTTTGCCGCAGGCGGTGGCCAATGTCTATCCGGCGCTGACCGGGCAGATCGTCATCACCATGCTTGAATCCGCCGTGGTGTCGCAGATTGCCGTTGTCGACCTGACCCATGTCGCCGACTTCATCCAGTCACGGAACTTCCGGGCGTTTGAAACCTATCTGGCGATCACCGTTATCTACCTGTTGCTGGCGGTGGGCTTGCGGCGGTTGATGGTCTATGCGGGGCGCGGATTGTTCGCGGGGCGCACGCGATGACCGATATCACGCTGTGGGATATCGTGCGCAACCTGCTGCTGGCGGCGCGCTGGACGCTGCTGCTGTCGGCCATTGCCTTTGCGGGTGGCGGCCTTGTGGCGCTCCTCTTGTTGGTGGCGCGAATCGGCAAGCACCGGTGGCTGCGGAATTTCGTGCGGTTCTATGTCGAAGTTTTTCAAAGCACGCCGCTGCTCATGCAGCTGTTCCTGGTGTATTTCGGGCTGCCGATGATCGGCATAGATGTGTCGGCGTGGCTGGCCGCCGCCCTGTGCCTGACGCTTTATTCGAGTGCCTTTCTCAGCGAAATCTGGCGGGGTTCGGTAGAGGCTGTGCCGCTTGGCCAGTGGGACGGCAGTGCCAGCCTGGGCCTTCACCGCGTGGCGCAATTGCGCCTGGTGATCCTGCCGCAGGCAGCCCGGGTGGCGACGCCGCCGACCGTGGGTTTCCTTGTTCAACTGGTGAAGAGCACGGCTCTTGCTTCAATTGTCGGCTATCGCGAACTGACCAAAACGGCGCAAATCCTGACCAACGCGACGTTTGAGCCATTCCTCGTCTATGGGCTGGTGGCGCTTATCTATTTCGCCGTCTGCTATCCATTGACCTGGTCGTCTCGGGTGTTGGAACGGAAAATGGCGAGGAGCAGGGGGTGATACCAATTGCTTCGGAATTCGGCTAGTTTGGGCCCATGAACATCCGGACCAACATCAAGACCGGCATTTCGGTTTGCCCGCATGATTGCCCATCGGCCTGTGCTCTGGAGGTGGAGTTGCTCGATGAGCACACCATCGGTCGGGTGCGCGGGGCCAAGGCCAACAGCTATACGCTGGGGGTGATCTGCGAGAAGGTGGGGCGCTATGCCGAGCGCATTCATCACCCGGACCGACTGCTCATCCCTTTGAAGCGCAAGAGGGCCGAAAGGCTCCGGCGAATTCGTGCCGATCTCGTGGGACGATGCGATGGCCGAAACGGCCGAGGCGATGCTGGCCGCCGAGCGGGAGTATGGCGCTGAAGCGGTGTGGCCATACTTCTATGCCGGCACCATGGGCCTCGTCATGCGCGACGGCATCAACCGGCTGCGCCATGCCAAGCGCTATTCCGACATGTATGACACGTTCTGCATCACCCTGTCGTGGACCGGCTACCGAGCTGGAACCGGGCGGGTGGCCGGTGTTGACCCCCGGGAGATGCAGAAATCCGATCTCATTGTCATCTGGGGCGGCAATCCGGTCAACACCCAGGTCAACGTGATGACCCACGCCATGATGGCGCGGAAGCATCGCGGGGCGAAGATCGCCTGCGTTGATGTCTATGATACCGGCACGATGAAGCAGTCGGACGTGAAGATGCTGATTAGGCCGGGCACCGACGGGGCGCTGGCCTCAGCCATCATGCATGTGCTGTTCCGCGACGGGCTGGCGGACCGCGAATATCTTGCTCAGTATACGGATTGCCCGGCGGAGTTCGAGGTACACCTGCGGACGCGGACGCCGGAGTGGGCTTCGAAGATCTGCGACATCCCGGCGGCGGAGATCGAGGCGTTTGCCAAACTGATCGGCGGCACGAAGCGGACGTTTTTCCGGCTGGGCTATGGTTTTACGCGCGGGCGAAATGGCGCCGTCAACATGCATGCGGTCACTTCAATCGCCGCCGTCACCGGCTGCTGGCAGTATGAAGGCGGCGGAGCGCTGCATTCCAACAGCGGCATGTATGGCTGGAACAAGACGATGATCGAGGGGCTGGACGCGCGCGATTCTTCGGTGCGGGCCATCGACCAGAGCCGCATTGGGCCGGCACTCCTCGGCGATCCCTATGATCTGGCGGGCGGGCCGCCGGTGAAGGTATTGTTCGTTCAGAACACCAATCCGGCCTCGGTGGCGCCGGACCAGACGAGGGTGAAACAAGGGCTGGCCCGCGAAGACCTGTTCACCTGCGTGCATGAGCAATTCATGACCGAGACGGCGAAGTTCGCGGATATCGTTTTGCCTGCCACGATGTTTCTTGAGCACGACGACATCTATCAGGGCGGCGGGCACCAGCACATCATGCTGGGGCGCAAGCTGGTCGAGGCGCCGGGTGAATGCCGCAGCAATCATGAGGTCATCGGCGAACTGGCGAAGCGGGTGGGGGCGGAGCATCCGGGTTTTGCGATGTCGCCGCGCGAATTGATCGACTGGACATTGAAGAACTCCGGACGCCGGGGGCTGGCCGAACTTGATGCGGAGAACTGGTTTGACGTGCAGCCGGATTTTGAGACGGCGCACAATCTCAAGGGCTTCGGCACGGCGGACGGCAAGTACCATTTCCGGGTGAACTGGAAGGCGATGCGCCACAAGGGCGGGAAACATGCCATGGGGCCGGTCGAAGCGATGCCGGAATTCCCCGACCATTGGGCGGCGATCGAAGAGGCAACTGCGGAGTATCCCTTCCGGCTGACCACCAGCCCGGCCCGGACGTTTCTGAACTCGACTTTCAACGAGACACCCTCGTCGCAACGGCGCGAGGGGCGGCCAACCGTGTTCGTGCACCCGGAAGACTTGAAAAAACAAGGGCTTGGTGATGGCGACAAGGTTCAGATCGGCAGTGCCCGCGGGGTGGTGACGCTGCATGCCAAGGCAGAGCCGGGTTTGCGCCGCGGCGTGCTGGTGGCCGAGTCCATTTGGCCCAATGACGCTTTTGAAGATGGCAATGGAATCAATACGTTAACGGGGTGCGACCAGCCGGCTCCGGCGGGCGGGGGGTGTTTTCACGACAACCGGGTGTGGCTGAGGGCGGCCGCGACATGAACGCGGCATGAACGGCGGTATCAGGGTTTGGTCATGGGTGGAAAGATAGGGTGGCCGCAAGTTAAGGCGTTTTCCAGACCAAGGACTGTAGAGTAGCAACTGCGATGACCATGAGGAACCTGACATTGATGGCCGTGGCGCTGCTTGCCGCTACTGTGCTGACCACCGCGGTGGCCATGGCGCAGGGCAAGGGTGAGGGCTTGCAGCCGGGTGCCTCGCAGCAAGCTGCCGATGGGGTGCAACTGTCATCGCAGGCGCTGTTGCGCCTCAAAGCCAAGCGCCGGTTGCGGATTCCGCAGACTCCAGTCGAACCACCGCCGGATTTCCCCAATCCGATCACACCGGATACGACCGGTGGCGGAAACAATCCCCTGAAGATCAAGCTTCTGCCCCGGCGCACGCTCCGCTAGGGAAGCCTGGCGATCCGCTCGGCCAACAACTTGAAGAAGCCCTCGGCGTCGACATTGCGGAGCACCAGGGCATTGTGGCGGCGTGGGGTTACCTGCCACCAGTCGATCACCGTCATGCCCATGGTGAGGTCCGACTCGCATTCGACCGACACGTTGCACTCGCGGCCGGTGAACAGTTCGGGTTTGAGCAACCAGGCTATGACGCAGGGGTCATGGAGCGGGCCGCCATCGGTGCCATATTTCTGTTCGTCGAAGCGTTCGAAGAAATCGAGCAGGGCGGCGGTGGCGGCGCCGGTCTTGTTGCCCATGTCGCGGAAGCGGGCGACGCGCTTGGCGGTGGTGAGCGCCTGGTGGGTGCAGTCGAGCGGGATCAGCGTGCAGGGAATGCCGGCATCAAGAACGATTCTGGCGGCGTGAGGGTCGACGTAGATATTGAATTCGGCTGCCGGTGTGACGTTGCCGCCTTCGAAGAAGCCGCCGCCCATGGCAACGATGCGGGCGATGCGCGAGGCGATGCGCGGTTCCTTGACCAATGCCAGAGCGATGTTGGTGAACGGACCCAGAGCGCATAGGGTGACCGTACCCGCATCGCGGGTCATCAGTGTGTCGATCAGGAAATCAACCGCGTATTGGCCCTGCAATGGCATGGTGGGCTCGGGCAGCACCGGGCCATCCAGGCCGGTTTTACCATGCACGTGTTCGGCGGTGACGAGGTTGCGGACCATGGGGCGAATGGCACCGGAATAGACCTTGATGTCGGGCCTGCCGGCGAGCTCGCAGATCTTGCGGGCGTTCTTTTCGGTGAGGGCCAGCGGCACATTGCCGGCGACGGCGGTGATGCCCAGCACTTCCAGTTCCGGGGAGGCGAGGGCCAGAAGTATGGCGACGGCGTCGTCCTGGCCGGGATCGGTGTCGATGATGATGGGGGTTGGCTTGGCCATGGGGACTCCTGCAAAGAGGCCAAGCTAGACGAGTGATCCATCGCAAGCAATTAGCGTTCGGGTGGACTAGCCAGCCCTGACTTGCATAGGTCTTACTGTCAGGGGTTTTCGAGATGGCTGAATATCTGTTGCCGGAAGGCCTCGGCGGCCTGGGCGGTTTCGAAACCGAGGGCATCGAACACGGTTCCGTTGCTTAGCAACAATTCGACGCTGAAGGTGTTTGGACCATCCATCTGGTTTTCGCGAACCGAGACCGTTGCAATGTCAGCGCGGCGGACGGTGGTTTGCCAGGTGCGAAACAGGGACTTCTGATCGATTGTCAGAACGCCGTCGTGGAACCTCCAGCGCTGGTAGGAACCGTGGGTGGCGGCAAAGATGAAGACGGCGCCGACGATCCATGCGCCGAGTAAAATGATGCCGGCTGGAAGGGAAGGCCCCGAAGGTTGGCTGAGGGCGGGCCAGAAGTCATAGGCCGGCATGACGATGCAGAAGAGGCCGGCGACGGCCAAGACCAGGCGGAAGCCCAGGGGCATGGGCTTCTCGACGCCAACGGACGAGCCGAAGTTTATCATCGCCATGCTGAGTGCCGCGGGTGACCGGCAAATTCAATGTTTGGACCTTTTCATGCTGAACAAAACATTGCGGGTTAGCACCTGCTGACAACATGCTGTCAGCAGGCGTAGGTTATCATGCGACCATGCGCCGCGCCGAACGATTGCTGCAACTCATCCAGATCCTGCGCCGTCACCGGCGGCCGGTGACCGGCGAGGTGATGGCCAAGGAGCTTGAAGTATCGCTGCGCACGGTCTACCGCGACATCGCGGCGCTGATCGCCGACCGGGTGCCGATCCGCGGCGAGGCAGGGATTGGCTATGTGCTGGGCGAGGGGTTCGACCTGCCGCCGCTGATGTTTACGCCCGACGAACTGGAAGCGGTGATGCTGGGCCTCCGGTGGGTGGCGCGGCGGGGTGATACCGACCTGTCGCGGGCGGCGCTCGATTCGGTGGCCAAGATCGGCACGGTTCTGCCGGAGAACCTGAAGCCCTTCCTGTTCGATGCCACGCTGCTGGTGCCGCCACATTTCCAGATGGCCATCGACAAAGTCGATGTGGCAAGGCTGAGGACGGCAATTCGCGAGGGGCGCAAGGTCTCGCTGAAGTACCGGAGCGAGGATGGGCGCGAAACGGCGCGGGTGATCTGGCCGATTGCGGTGGCGTATTTCGATGCCCAGCGGCTGATCATTGCGTGGTGTGAATTGCGCAATGATTTCAGATCATTCCGCACCGATCGCATGATTTCGATTGAAGTGCTGGCGGAGAAATATCAGGGCCGCCGCAAGGTGCTGCTGAAGAAGTGGCAGGAACAGGCGGAGCACAGTCGCGACCGGCCTCAGGTCGATATCTTTGCCTGAAGGTTGCGGGCTAACATTTCAAGGGCTTGTGGGTAAATCCTGTGTTCCTGCACGAGTACGCGGGCGGCGAGGCTTTCAGGCGTGTCGGCGGCCAGGACCGGCACTTCGGCCTGCAGGATGATCTCGCCGGCATCGAGTTCGGCTGAAACGAAGTGTACCGTGCAGCCGTGTGTCGTGGCGCCATCGGCCAGGGCGCGTTCATGGGTGTGGAGGCCCCTGTAGGCGGGAAGCAGCGAGGGGTGGATGTTGAGCAGGCGGCCCTGCCACCTGGCCGTGAAGGCAGGCGATAGCACCCGCATGAAGCCAGCGAGGGCGATGAGTTCGATGCCGTGGGATTGGAGATCGGTTTGCAAGGCTGCTTCGAAGGCCTCGCGGCTGGTGAAGGCCTTGTGGTCGATGGCGCTGGCCGCAATGCCGTTGATGGCCGCGTATTCCAACCCCTTGGCGCCCGGCCGGTTCGAGATGACGCGGGCGATTTCGGCGGGGTAGTTTTCAGCTTTGGCGGCGGCAACCAGGGCCATCATGTTGGAGCCGCGGCCGGAGATCAGAACGGCGGTGCGGATGGGTTTCATCGCACCTGCAGCGAGCCAGAGAGTGCTACTTGTTCTTCGCTAGCCCTGCGCTTGCGGATTGTTCCGAGGGTCACGACTGTTTCACCGGAGCGCTTGAAACTGGTGATGGCGGCCTTGGCATGTTTTGGTGAAACAACTACGATCATGCCAATGCCGCAATTGAAGGTGCGGAGCATCTCCCGATCGGCAACGCCTCCCACGCCTTGCAGCCAGCCAAACACCGGGGCGTAAGGCACGGCGTCGAGGGTGATGTCGGCAACGGTTTTCCTGGGCAGGACGCGCGGGATGTTTTCGATGAAGCCGCCGCCGGTGATGTGGGCCAGGGCCTTGATGCCCTTCACGGCCTTCAAGGCCTTGAGGACGGGCTTCACATAGATGCGGGTGGGGGTGAGCAGGGCTTCGCCAAGCGTCCTGCTGTTGGCAAATGGTGCCGGGGCATCAAGGGCAATGCCGCTGACTTCCACCAGTTTGCGCACCAGCGAATAGCCATTGGAGTGGGGGCCAGAGGAGGCGAGGCCGAGGATGACATCACCGGGGCCGACATCGTTGCGCGGCAGGATATTCTTGCGCTCGACAGCGCCGACGGCGAAGCCCGCGAGGTCGTAGTCCTTGTCATGATACATGCCGGGCATTTCGGCGGTTTCGCCGCCTATCAGGGCGCAGCCGGCTTGCTTGCAGCCAGCGGCGATTCCAGCGATCACCTGGCGCGCAGCTGATACATCAAGTTTTCCAGTGGCGAAGTAGTCGAGAAAGAACAGGGGTTCGGCCCCTTGGACAACGAGGTCGTTCACCGACATGGCGACGAGATCAATGCCAACACCATGGTGGAGGCCCATATCGATGGCGAGGCGCAGCTTGGTGCCGACGCCATCGTTGGCGGCGACCAGCACCGGGTCCTTGTAACCGCAGGCCTTGAGGTCGAAGAGGCCGCCGAATCCGCCGAGGACCGAATCAGCGCCCTTGCGCCGCGTCGAGCGGGCGAGTGGCTTGATGGCGTCGACGAGGGCGTTTCCGGCGGAAATATCGACGCCGGCCGCGGCATAGGTCAAGCCATTGGCTTTTGCTTGTTTCGTGCCGTCCATGCCGCTAGTTTGCCCCAATTATCTGTGGATATGCAGGTTCGGGGCGTGCATAGCCCGAAGTGCAGCCCGAATAAAGCGTGTTGGACAGGTATTGCGCGTCTCGACATCGGGTGTCAGGACAATCGGAGTGGCCGGCGGAATGAGAGGTTGGAACGGGTGGCGCCTGCTGCTCGCCGTGGTGATGGTTTTCGGGCTTGTGGCAGGAACAGTTCACGCCGCGGGGCCGGTCGAGACCAGCATTTTCGCGGTGCAGGGTGTTGCCGTGGATGTCACCGCGAAAGATGCCTCGGCCGCCAAGGACCAGGCGCTGATGGATGTGCAGATGAAGGCGTTCATGCAGTTGATGGAACGCTTGGGGTCGCCGGAGATTGCCGCGAATTTCAAGGACTGGACGCTCGACGACGTGGCGCCTTATCTGCGTTCGCTGTCGATCGAAGAAGAACGCTCAGCACCGGGGCGCTATATCGGCAAATTCACGGTGCGATTCTTGCCGGACAAGACCCAGGCGCTGCTGGCAAAACATGGCGTGCGGGTGCCAACCATGCAGGCCAAGCCGGTGATCGTTCTGCCGGTGTGGAAGGGGCCGGATGGGCCGCAGCTGTGGGAAGACAATCCATGGCGCAAGGCATGGCTGGCGCTGGGTGCCGAACAGGCGATGGTGCCGCTGATTGTGCCGCTCGGCGATCTTGAAGACACTTCGGCGCTTTCGGCTGAAGATGCAGAGGCGGGCGATACCCTGAAGATCGAAGCCATTCGCCGCCGCTATGATGCACCGGGCATTGTGGTGGCGGTGGCAACGCCGGTCGAGGGCGGCAAGGTGCGGGTGCTGATTCAAGGCGAGACCGACCTTGGCAAGGTCAACTTCGACAAGGTCTATGCGGGCGAGGACGAGACCCAGGAGGGCGCCATCCAGTTGGCGATCCGGCGTTTCAGCGGCGCCATGACGACCAAGTACAAACAGGAGGTAACGGCGGCTTCCGAGCAGGCAAGTGCCAACGAAGCGGGGAAAAGGCGCAGCGCGGTTTCGGTGGCGGTGCCGTTTTCGAGTCCCTCGGAGTGGAACCGCATCCGGTCGCGCATCCTGGCGACGCCCAATGTGGTGGGGGTCGACGTCTCGGCCCTTTCGGGTGATGGCGCGGTCGTCAAACTGCTGTATTCCAACTCGCTGGAACTTTTGCAGGGGAACATGCAGAGCGCCGGGCTGAGCCTGTCGCAGATTGGCGGGACGTGGGTTATCCAGCCGTTGTAGACGTGCTAGAGCTGCCCCGGGGCAACATGAACATTCCAAATCTCATAACCATCGGGCGTATTCTGCTGGTGCCGTTGACGGTGTGGTTGATCATCTCGGAGGCGTTTGGCTTTGCGTGGCTGGCGTTCGTGGCGGCGGGAGTGAGCGACGGCGTCGACGGTTATCTGGCACGGCGGCTCAACCAGCGCTCGGAACTCGGCGCCTATCTTGACCCGCTGGCCGACAAGGCGCTGATGGTCTCGATCTATGTGTCGCTGGGGTTTCTCAAACTGCTGCCGGCGTGGCTGGTGATCCTGGTGGTGTCGCGTGACATTCTGATCGTCGGCGCGGTCATCCTGGCGTGGGTGATCGGCAAGCCGATGCCGGTCGTTCCATTGATGGTGAGCAAGGTGAATACGGTGGCGCAGATCGTGTTCGCCGCACTGGTGCTTGGCGTTCTGGCGCTCGACGTCGAACTTGATGCAGCGCTGCTGGCGATGATGGTGATGGTGGCGGTGTTGACGGCGGCTTCGGGAGCGCTTTACCTGCGCGAATGGGTACGCCACATGTCAAAACCTGACACCGGCAAAGGCAGCATATGAGCTTTCAACGGCAGGCGGCATTCTGGCTTGGCGCGCTGGTGGTGCTGGCGGTGCTGCTGTGGCTGTTCAGCGCCATTCTGTTGCCGTTCCTGGCGGGATTGGTGCTGGCGTATTTTCTCGATCCGGTGGCCGATGCCCTGGAACGGCTGGGGTTGCCACGGCTGGTTGCGACGCTGGTCATTCTGTTGTGCAGCCTGCTGGCAGTGGTGTTTGGCATGGTGCTGATCCTGCCCATTCTCGGCGACCAAATCGGCAAGTTCGCGGGCGATCTTCCGGGATTGATCAACACGCTGATCTCGCGGTTCAACGAGCTGGCACCGCAATGGATGAAGGACCTGGTGGCGCGGTCGGGTGCCGATGTGCAAGGCAACGCCACGGAGTTCGCGGGCAAAGCGGCGGGATGGATCCTCAGCCTCTTGTCATCGTTGCTATCGGGCGGCATGGCACTGGTGAACCTCGTGTCGCTGTTGTTCGTAACGCCGATTGTTGCGTTCTATCTGCTCGAGGACTGGGACAAGATCGTCGCCAAGGTGGATGGCTGGCTGCCGCGCCAGCATGCGCCGGTGATCCGCGGACTGGCGGCGCAAATCGACGAGTCGATGGCGGGCTTCATACGCGGGCAAGGCACGGTGTGCCTGCTACTGGCGGCGTTCTATGCCATTGGCCTGACGCTGGTTGGGCTGAAGTTCGGGCTGGCAATCGGCATCACCGCCGGCCTTCTGACCTTCATTCCCTATGCCGGAGCGATCATTGGCGGGGTGTTGGCCATCGGCGTGGCGCTGGTGCAGTTCTGGCCTGACTATGCGGCGATGCTGATGGTGATCGGCGTGTTCGTTCTCGGGCAGTTCATTGAAGGCAACATCCTGTCGCCAAAACTTGTGGGCAAACGGGTGGGGCTGCATCCGGTGTGGTTGATGTTCGCGCTGTTTGCCTTCGGCTATCTTTTTGGCTTCGTCGGCCTGCTGCTGGCGGTGCCTTTGGCGGCGGCGGCGGGCGTTTTGGTGCGCTTCGGGATTACCCAGTACCTCGGGAGCAAACTTTACCTTGGGCCCGGCGAGCCCGTGCCAGTGGCGCCAGACAGCGCTGCAGCCAAGCGGCGGCGCAGGAAATGAAACCACGGCAACTGGTGCTTGACCTGCCGCACCGGGCGGCACGGGGCCGCGAGGATTTTCTGGTGAGCCCGGCCAATGCGGCGGCGGTGGAGATGATCGACGGTTGGCGCAACTGGCCATCGCATGCCGCAGTGCTGGTGGGGCCGCCGGGCAGCGGCAAGACGCATCTGGTGGAAGTGTGGCGGCAGGCCTCGGGTGCAGGCGTAGTGGCGGCGGCGGCGCTGCATGAGGGCGCCATCCCGGAACTCATGGCAGCTTCGGCACTTGCGGTCGAGGACGCGCCGGGGGACCAATTGAACGAGCGGGCGATGTTCCATCTGCTCAACTATGCGCGGCAGCAAGGCGGCAAGGTGCTGTTCACTTCAACAGCACTGCCGGCGGCGTGGAACGTGGCGCTGCCGGACCTGCTATCGCGTTTGCGATCGTTACCGGTGGCAAGCCTGGGCGTGCCTGATGACGCGCTGCTGCGCGGGGTTCTGGTCAAGCTGTTCAACGACCGGCAGCTGGCGGTGGAGGAAGCGGTGCTAAGCTACTTGCTGCCACGCATGCCGCGATCGCTGGATGCGGCGCGGCTGATCGTGGCCCGGCTCGACGCGGCGGCGCTGGCCAGCAAGGCCGAGATCACCCGGCCCTTCGCTGCCCGGGAACTGGCGGAAATGCTGTCGCCACAGCTGTTCGAAGACGAAATCTAGGCCAATCCGGCGGTTGCAATCGCCGCATTCGGCGTTAGCCACGCGCCACGGGATGGTATTTCATCAAATCGTCATTCGGGGCTACTATGGCGGCCACAGACCGCGAGGGACTTAACTCTTGAACGATATGAGCATTCAAACCGGCCCGATCGGACCCACCGACAAAGCCCGGTACATCAATCGCGAATTGTCGTGGCTGGGCTTCAACATGCGGGTGCTGGAGGAGGCGCGGAACCTCAACCATCCGCTGCTCGAGCGGCTGCGCTTCCTGTCGATCTCCGGCAACAATCTCGACGAGTTCTTCATGGTGCGCGTGGCGGGGCTGGTGGGCCAGATGCGGGAAGGCCTGTCGGAGCTTTCCGATGACGGACTTACGCCGGCCGAACAATTGGAAAGAGTGCGGCGGTTCGCCCAGGACCTGATGGCCGAACAGGACCGGCGCTGGCTGCAGCTCAGGGCCGAAATGTCGGAAAGCGGCATCAAGCTGGTGGAAGCCGCCGAACTCAACGCCGCCGAACGGCAATGGCTGGATGTGCGCTTTCTCGAGCAGATTCTGCCGGTGGTGACGCCCATCGCCATCGATCCGGCGCATCCGTTTCCGTTTATTCCCAATCGCGGTTTCATCATCTGCCTCGACCTCAAGCGCAAAAGCGATGGCGGTCAGATGAATGCGCTTGTTGCCCATTCCGCAGCAGCTTGAGCGGTTCTTCCGCCTGCCGGTGACCGATCAGGCGGCGGGGGCCCGCTTCATGTCGCTCGAGAACATGCTGGGCCTGTTCATCGCGCGGCTGTTTCCAGGCTACGCGGTGCAAGGCCGAGGACTGGTGCGGATCATCCGTGACAGCGATATCGAAATCGAGGAAGAGGCCGAAGACCTGGTGCGGGTGTTCGAAACGGCGCTGAAGCGGCGGCGCCGCGGTTCGGTGATCCGCATGGAAGTCGATGCCGAATGTCCGGGGGCACTCAAGGCGTTCATCGCCGACCAGCTTGACGTTCCGGAGGACGTGATCGTCACCTGCGGCGGCCTGGTCGGCTATTCCGACACCAAGCAGCTTATTCTCGACGAGCGCCGCGACTTGCAATTCAAGCCCTATATCGCTCGCTTTCCGGAACGTATCCGCGAACATGGCGGAGACTGTTTCGCGGCGATCCGGCAGAAGGACATCATCGTTCACCACCCTTACGAGTCGTTCGACGTGGTGGTGCAGTTCGTTCTTCAGGCGGCGAATGATCCTGAAGTAGTGGCGATCAAGCAGACGCTGTATCGCACGTCGAAGGATTCACCGATCGTCGCCGCACTTGCCAAGGCGGCGGAGGCCGGCAAGTCGGTGATGGCGCTGGTCGAGCTCAAGGCGCGCTTCGACGAGGAAGCAAACATCCAGTGGGCCCGCGACCTGGAGCGGGCCGGCGTGCAGGTGGTGTTCGGGTTCATCGAACTCAAGACCCATGCCAAGGTTTCGATGGTGGTGCGCCGCGAGGGCGGCCACATGCGGACCTATGTGCATTACGGCACCGGCAATTATCATCCGATCACCGCGCAAGATTTACACCGACCTATCGTTCTTCACCTGCGACCCGGCGCTGTGCCGCGACGCCGCGCGGCTGTTCAATTTCATTTCGGGCTACGCCCAGCCGGAGGACCTGGAAAAGCTGTCGCTGTCGCCGATCAATCTCAAGGACAAGCTTCTGAAGGATATCGAGAACGAGATCGCCAACGCCAAGGCGGGGCATCCGGCGCAGATCTGGGCGAAGATGAATTCGCTGGTTGACCCCGAGATCATCGACGCGCTTTATGCCGCATCAATGGCGGGAGTGCACATCGATCTTGTGGTGCGCGGCATCTGCTGCCTGAGGCCGGGGGTGACGGGGCTTTCGGAAAACATCCGTGTCAAGAGCATTGTCGGGCGGTTTCTCGAGCATTCGCGGATCGTGTGTTTCGCCAATGGCGCGGCCTTGCCGCACAACCGCGCCAAGGTTTACATCGGGTCGGCCGACTGGATGCAGCGCAACTTGCACCGGCGGGTGGAAACGCTCATCCCCATCGAAAACCCGACGGTGCATGACCAGATTCTCGACCAGATCATGATGGCCAATTTCCGCGATAACCAGCAGAGCTGGGAACTGCAGCCGGATGGGACGTCGCGGCGCATTTCGCCGGGGCCTGACGAAGAGCCTTTCAATGCGCACCAGTATTTCATGAACAACCCGTCGCTCTCTGGACGCGGCCGCTCCATCGAAGGTAGTGTGCCGCCGGAGATCATCCGCAGCAGCAAGAAAAGGCCCAGGTCGCGCCGGTGAGTTGGCATTCAGGATTTAGGACCGAGCCGCCGAAGTACCGGCCGGTGGCGGTGGTTGACATTGGCTCCAATTCGGTGCGCGTGGTGGTGTATGACGGGCTGCGCCGGTCGCCGACGCCGGTGTTCAATGAAAAGATATTGTGCGGGCTCGGCAAGGGCGTGGCGCTGAGCGGCAGGCTGAGCGATAACGGCATCGTGCGGGCGCTGTCGGCGCTGCGGCGGTTCCGCACGCTGGCGCGGCAGATCGGCGCCAAGGAAATCTATGCGGTGGCAACGGCGGCGGCGCGCGAGGCCTCGAACGGCGAGGCGTTCATCGATTCGGCGGAAAAGGCGCTGGGCTGCGGCATCGACATTCTGACCGGCAAGGAGGAGGCGCGGTTCGCAGCGCTCGGCGTCATCGCCGGAATTCCCGAGGCCGACGGCATTGCCGGCGATCTTGGCGGCGGCTCGCTGGAGCTGATCGACATCAAGGACGGTAAGGTGCGCGACGGCGTGACGCTGCCGATCGGACCTTTACGGCTCATCGACATGTCGGGTGGTTCGATTTCCAAGGCCAGGAAAATCATCGACGAACATCTGGGCAAGGCCGGCATTCTCGATAACCTGAAGAACCGCGAGTTCTACGCGGTTGGCGGCACATGGCGCAACCTGGCCAGACTCCACATGGCGCAGACCAAGTATCCGCTGCATGTGCTGCATTGCTATGCGATGACGCGGCAACAGGCCCTGGGGGTTGCCGATCTGATTTCGGGCCTGTCGCCTTCGTCGCTCAAAGATATCCGCGAGGTTTCGAAGAGCCGTTCCGATACCATGCCCTATGGCGCGCTGGTGCTGGAACGGCTGCTTGAACACAGCAAGCCGACGCATGTGGTTACTTCGGTTTATGGCGTACGTGAGGGCCTGCTTTACGCCAAGCTGCCGCAGCGCAAGCGCGAGTCCGATGCATTGCTGGCTTCGTGCTGGGATTTCGCCAGGCGCTATGCGCGTTCACCGGAGCATGAGCTGGAGCTTTGCGACTGGACGGATCAGCTGTTTGGTGCGGGGCTCCTCAAGGAGACGCCGCAACAGCAGCGCTTGCGCTATGCCGCCTGCCTTCTGGCCGACATCGGCTGGCGGGCGCACCCGGACTACCGGGCGGAACGCTCGCTCAGCATGATTTCGCAGGCGGCCTTCGTCGGCGTCGATCATCCCGGCCGGGTGTTTCTAGCACTCACGGTGTTCTACCGTTACGAGGGCGAGTTCACGTCCGATGGCTTGACGCGGATGATCGACGACGACAGTCATGGCAGGGCACATCTTCTCAGCAGTGTATTCCGGTTGGCCTACATCCTGTCCGCCGCCATGCCGGGCATGCTGCCGAAGATCCGGCTGGAAATGCAGGAAGGCAAGAAACTGGCGCTGATTTTGCCGAAGAAACTTGCCGATCTCAACGGCGAGCGGGTCGAGAAGCGGCTAGCAGGGCTTGCCGCCGAAATGGGCCGCAGCGGCCGGGTCATCGTCGGCAGTACGTGAATCTCCTTCCAATCTACTATATCTTACCTTAAGTTATCCCGGTGTTATAACGTTTCTGACGGGAGGGTGAGAATGAGACCTGCGGTAAAACCTATTCTTGTGCTGTTGTCGGCAGCGTTGTTATTGGCGCCATTGGGCGAGGCCGGTGCAGCCAAGAAGGCATACACGGAAGCCGAGAAAAAGAAGATTCGCGCCGAAGCGCTGGCAGCGTGCCGTAAGAAGTTTAAGAGCTACATGATCACGCATGTCGAAGTTAAGTTTAACCCGTTGCGCGTGACCTGCTACCCGCGCTGAACCTATTCGGCGGCGGCCGACAAGATGGCGGGCGGGGCCACCAGGCGCACGCGGCCATTCTGGAAGCCAATGAATGCCTTGCCGTGTTTGATGTCGAGCGCCAGGTTTCCGAACAGTTCGCGGCGCCAGCCGCGCATTAACGGAACGTCGGCGCCGTCATCGGCGGCGATGGCTTCGATGTCGGCAGTGTTAGCGACAAGCTTGGGGGCGATGCCTTCGGACTCGCAGACGACCTTCAATGCCAGCTTGAGAATTTCAGTGGCGGCCTGGGCTTGATCGCTCAAATCGTCGCGGCCATTGTCGGGGGCCGGCAGGCTGGCGTGATCCATGGCGAGGCCGGTCTTTACGGCTTCCAAAATGGCATCGCCGATTCGCGATGTGGCGAAGCCGCGGGGCAGGGCACGCAACTGGTTCATGGCCTCGCGGGTTGCCGGCATCTGAATGGCGAGTTCGGCCACCGCATCGTCCTTGATTACCCTGGAGCGCGGCACATTCTTGTTTTGCGCCTCGACTTCACGCCAGGCTGCGATGGACATCAGATTTCTGTCTATCGCTAGAATTCAAGATTACAGTTCATAGGTCGATCAATCCCAGCCGAAGTGCTTTGGTGACGGCGTGCGTCTTGTTGGTTGCGCTCAGTTTCTCGATTGCGTGCCGGACGTGTGTTTGTACGGTCTCCTCACCGATCTTCAAAATGTCGCTGGTGTCAGCCACGGTGAGTCCCCGGCCCGCCCAAGTCAGTACGTCGCGCTCTCGATCAGTCAAAAACACCGGACCGTTTTCATTCCTTGGCAAGTCGGTGAATGTTGGGTGATGACGATACTGATCACCGGCAAGATCAATGGCGCGCTGGGTCCAATAGAGAAGCGCAAGGTTCAGTTCGTGCCTCTTGGTTGAAGACAGCAGGAACTCGAGGCGATGAGCATCGTCCTTCCAAAATAGGCCGTTCACTGTCGAGTAGGTACGCCCCTGATAGTCGACAAAGTGAAAGGGAAAGACATATCCACCCGTGAAGCCATGATCTTGAGCAGCCTCCATGAGCGCATGGGCAGCAGGCTTTCGTTTTCCGAGCCGAGGCGGCAGAACTATGCTGCTCCAGGGAAATGGAGTGTTAGTACGCCTCGCGAGTGAAACACACGGATCAACGTGGACGAAGTTGTTGGTTCGGTACTCTGTCTCCCAAGCGTTGCCGGTCGTGCTGGCGTAAAATGGTTCGTCGAGATGGGGCCGGCCTGCGTCAACGAAACTGAAGCCCGAGAATCCATAATGTTCAATTGCAGATTGAAGCTTTAAGCGCAGCTCATCGAACGTTGTGGCACCCTCAATGCCATCAATGATTTCAGGAAGCCCCATCCCATAACTCCCCATAAACCGGGATTGCCGTGACGGCATCAGTCCCTGTTAACTATGCGGAAGTCAACAGGGGTGGCCTATGGAAACGACCAAAAATCTGCTCGAAGCATATTTGTTTCGCGGTCTAGATGACGAAGCGTCAAGAGTGGCCGTTGGGCGTTTTCGGAAGCAACTGTTTGTAGACAAACTAAAATGGTCATTGCAGGTCGCAGATCAACAAGAGGTTGACGAATTTGATGTTGCCAATACCGTGTACGCCATTCTGCGCATGGAAGGCGCTGTGCGAGGTTCTTTCCGAGCAATTCGTACTGACCAACCCTACCTGGCGGAGCAAATTTTCCCAGACCTCGCCACGACGAGGCCATATCCGAAACGTGCGGATGTCTGGGAGATAAGTCGATTTGGAGTTCTGCCGGGACCGAGAGGCCGGGACATTGCTGACGCTCTCTATGCTCTGATGTTCCAGTTTGCGTTGATGCGTCGCGCGCGAGCACTTGTCGCTATCACCGATCTCTTCCATGAGCGCCAGCTTACTCGCCGGGGAATCCGTACGCGAAGGTACGGCAAACCAAAGTCATTGAATGCCGATGGCGGCGCTCATCCCTTGATTGTCGTTGCCGGGGAAATACCGGTGAACAGCCAAAACGAAACCAATTTACGAGAACTTCTCGCAACACTGAATGGAGTCATCATCAATGATCAGACATTGGTTTTCGGACGTACACGCATTCAAGCTTGATCCCCTTGGCTTAATTGCTAAGCGAGGCATAGGTAATTGTGGGGCATTCGTTCCGCTCGCGCTTGGACCCCGTCCAGTTGTGCTTGTTCGAGACCCTAACGTTGTCAAACCTCTGTTGAAGCTGAGTGAAGACGTATCCGACAAGGGACGCCTCGTTCACAAATTGCGGGAAGTAATTGGCGCATCGACTCTGACTGCGAGCGGTGAAGCACATCGCAAGCGCCGCGCCGTTCTGCATGAGAGATTATCGCGCGGTGTTGCGGATTCCTATGTGAGCGAGATGTGCGCAACTATCAGAGCAACCTGCCTCCAGCTCTCGCTGCAACCGACATTTCGTGCGGATATTGTTGGTGGAAGCCTGGCATTAAAGCTCATCTGCATAGCGCTTTTCGGGCATAGGCTGCTCACCGCAGGCGACGAACTCGCGGTCATGGAAGCCGTGAATGCTTTGGAAGCCAACTTGCAGGACGAGATGTTCCGGTTTCTGCCGCGCACGCCCTGGCGAAAACGCCGTGATTTGCGATTGCGAAGCCATGCGACCAGCACCATGGACTTCATCATCGCCAAAGTGAGCGAGAGTGCCAAGTCGTCGAGTGTGCTCACGGCTCTGCGGGCAATGGGGTTATCCGAGGCGGAAATTCGCGATGAGATCACGACAATGATTATCGCAGGGTATCATACCACCGGTGCCGCGATTGCCTGGTTGTGTCACTACCTCGGCAGCGAGAGAGGCGCAGTCGAGAGATTGAGATCAGAGTACGCACTTCTAAGCGACGACTCCGGTGAAATCGTATCCGAGCGATTGCCGACAGCCTCCGCAAGTCAAGCATTTGTCAAAGAAGTGCTTCGCCTGTACCCGTCGGCATGGTGGACCACGCGAGAACTGAAGCAAGACCATGTCCATGATGGTTACCTACTGGCAAAAGGAACCACTCTCATCATATCGCCCTGGCTGTACCATCGCGATCCCAAAAACTTCGAGTTGCCGGGTAGCTTCAGCCTCGAGCGCTCGTTCGCTGGACCGAGTTACCTGCCGTTTGGCGCAGGCCCTCGGGCATGTGTTGGCATGGGGGTGGCCCTTCTTGAACTTCAACTTGTAGCACTTGAGTTTGCGTCTGCCTTTGAGTTCGAGTTGACGCGTGGTGCGCACAGTTATAATCCTACCGCTGGAATCACACTGGGTGCACCGCCCATCGAACTGACTGTCCGAGTGCGCGGTCTCGGGCAGTCCGCACTAACGAAGGCCGCCTAAGCATTCGAGGTGTCGCGCGTGGGGACGGCGACGGGGGTGAAACACACAAGTGTATCGCCTCAAGCGGAACGACTACATATCGGGTGGGGCAATGAAAAACACGGCTGCAGTGGCACAGCGCACTGACGACTCCGTCAAGGCCGCATGCGATGACGTCTGTCGCATTGCAGCAAGAACGGCGCGGTCACAAGTTGCACTTATTTTGGAGTATGCGAGCAAGCGAAGCGCGGTTGTTCGTGGCTCGGTAGGAAGTAACGCGGGTCGGCTAGGAGGCAACACATCAATTCCGGGCCTTCATCACGAGGAGCAACCGCTGATTATCTGTGACGACCTGGGGCGTGCGGAATGGTTTCGTGATCACCCATTACGAAAGCTCGTGCCGCATGCTTCGAGCCTCATCGCTTCATCAGTCGATACATCAAGCCATGGCACGTCAGGCGCACTTATCGTTCTGAATCCACATCCGTTGGCCGCTCGTGACGCGGCAACCTGTGCCGCACTTTCGGAGTTGGCGCGCATTGGCGGTTTTATACTTTCAGGTGACCGGCCCCGCGAAATTTCTGCGCATTTGAAGAGACTTCATTCTTGCTCAGAAGATCGACCTGAGGCATCTGGTTTTCAAGAAACCAATGCGAATTATGATGGCGTACCACTTCCTGTCCACGATCCCTTGGCAACATTTCTCTTCCGGACTCTTGTGCCGCGGCGTTTGTTGAGATCTCGCAAGTCAGCGCATTACGTGACGCTTCGCAGTTGGAAGAAATCCGTCAAAGACACTCAAATTGCAGCACTGAGATCACTTAAGTCGCAACTCCCACCAAAGGCTGTCGCCGCGATTGCAGCCGAAATAGTTGTTGCAGTGCAGGATCTATACCCTGGCCTCTCATTTTCGGCAGTTGTGCCGGTTCCATGCGGTAGTTCAGGACACCAGAGGTGTCTTTCATTCCTGCTCGCGCAAGAGGTATCGAAGTCTCTCGGTGTGCAAGTGTGCCGGGCACTCAAGAGCTCCGCTTCGGCCGGTGCGTCACACCCGAAACAGAGTGCTCGGCTGACGAAATTTGACGTGGAGGAAGCGGTGTCAGGCCAGGTGCTGCTTGTCGATGACGTTTCTACTTCGGGTCAGCACATTGAACTGGCGATGAAAGCTCTGAGGTCTCGGGGCGCTATTCCTCTGGCTATTGCGTGGATTGGGGGCTGACCTGGGTTGAGTTGAACTTTACGTGTCATTATCGCTGAGTTATTCGGCGGCGGATTTGAGGGCGCCGGCGGCGCTGAGCAGGCGCACCTTGCCATCTTGAAGGCCGATGAAGGCCCGGCCGTGCTTGATTTCAAGCGCCAACTGGCCAAACACCTGGCGGCGCCAGCCGTGCATCAGCGGTATGTCGGCCTTATCGTCGATGGCGATGGCTTCGATGTCGGCGCTGTTGGCGACGAGCTTGGGGGCGATGCCTTCGGACTCGCAGACGACTTTCAATGCCAGCTTAAGAATTTCAGTGGCGGCCTGGGCTTGATCGCTCAAATCGTCGCGGCCATTGTCGGGGGCCGGCAGGCTGGCGTGATCCATGGCGAGGCCGGTCTTTACGGCTTCCAAAATGGCATCGCCGATTCGCGATGTGGCGAAGCCGCGGGGCAGGGCACGCAACTGGTTCATGGCCTCGCGGGTTGCCGGCATCTGAATGGCGAGTTCGGCCACCGCATCGTCCTTGATTACCCTGGAGCGCGGCACATTCTTGTTTTGCGCCTCGACTTCGCGCCAGGCGGCGATGGACATCAGAACCGCCAACTGCTTTCTTGACTTAAGCCGGACCTTGATGCGCCGCCAGGCGTCGGATGGCTCGGTGCGATAGGTGGCGGGATTGGTGAGGATATCCATTTCCTCCTTCAGCCACAGGCTGCGGCCGTTGTTGTCGAGTTCGGCTTGCAGCTTCTCGTAGACCACACGCAAATGCGTGACATCGGAGAGGGCGTAGGCGAGCTGCTTGTCGCTCAACGGGCGGCGCGACCAGTCGGTGAAGCGCGAGGACTTGTCGATCTGCGCCTTGGCAAGTTTGCGGACGATGGCTTCATAGCCGACCTGATCGCCAAAGCCGCAGACCATGGCGGCGATCTGGGTATCGAAGATCGGATGGGGCACGACGCCGGAGCGGTACACCATGATTTCGATGTCCTGGCGTGCGGCGTGGAATACCTTGAGGACTTTCTCGTTGTTCATGAGCGCGAAAAACGGCGCAAGATCCAGGCCTTCGGCTTGCGGATCGATCAGGCCGTTGACCTTGCTGCCGGCAAGCTGGATCAGGCAGAGCTCGGGCCAATAGGTCGAACTCGCGCATGAACTCGGTGTCGACGGTGACAAAGGCATCATGGGCGAGGTCGCGGCAAAGCGTGGAAAGGTCTTCGGTTGCACTGATCAACTGCATGACGGGCTAGATGCGCGATTTCGCGCCGATGGTCAATGCAAGGCTCCGGCGCCGCCGCTGATTGCACCTTAACTATTTTCACTTTCAGCGCAGCCCGTGAGAATAACCTTGCCGAAGGCTTGCGACCTGCTATAGTTTTCTCGAGGGGTTTTCACCGCAAGTCATCGCATTTCCAGCGATGAAATGTGCGCTTGACCTGCGGCAATTGATACGCGGACAAGTTTAGTATGGAGGAACCCTATGAGAACTCATGCCTTGAAGATCGTTGCGGGAGCCAGCATTGCTTTGCTTGCTACCCTGCCGTTTTCCGCAGCTGCAAATGCAACAGCGGACAAAGGTGAATCGCAAGTTCCAGAATTCGGCGGCGTGTTCAACATGCCGGACGGAAATCACTTCGACGCAAGCGCGTTTGCGGGTGCAACAATCGATATTCCCCTCAGGGTTGAGGGAAGCGATACCGCTTACAAGGCCATGAAAGACAGAGCGGCGCGTGTGAGAGGACGCGCCGAGAGCGAGCGCGGCAGGGCCACGGAGACGGCGGCAACGCGGGGCATCATCGCTCCAGTTTGCACGACCAATGGGCCAACCGGCTTCTTCCCTCCGGATATTCACGGTGCGACCGGAGCCACCAACATGGTGGTGGTGACCAACGTCAACATCGGCGTGTTCAATCGTTCGACTTGCAACCAGGTGAGCAACGTGAGCCTCAAGTCGTTCTTCACCACGGCGTCGTTCGCGCCGACGGCAACGGAAACCTTGTTCGATCCACGGGTGATCCGCGACAAGCACACCGGGCGCTTCCTGGTGTCGGTTGAATCCAGCGACAGTTCGCTGACGACTGACCAATACCAGTATTTTGCGGTTTCGCAGAATTCCCTGGGCACGTCGTGGGCCAGATACCGCATCGTGCTTTCGCGCGCATCGACGGCCACGGTTTTCTGCAAGAAGGCTGCCAACAGCTTCTGGGACTATCCGAGCAATGGCGTGAGCAACAAGCGCTGGTTCATCACCTCCAATGATTTTGGTGGTGGAAGCGACACCAGCGCAGCCCTGACGATCAACAAGGCGCCGACCCTGACCGGAGCCAGCACTACGGTGCGCTGCTACAGGGCGCTTTCGACCTTCATCGACCTGGCGCCGCCAATTGTCCGGGATACAAGTACCCGTTCGACCTTCCTCAATGCCAGGTCGAATGGTGGCACGGTCATTCGCCGCCTCGACTATCAAGAGGGTTCGACCCATGCGGGTGACCGCATGATCCGGCGCCCGAGCTACAATGTCACCGACTGGTCGGTGGCACCCGATGCCACACAGCCAAATCTGCAGGAACTTGACACGCTTGACGGCCGGTTCCAATCGGCCAGCATTCAAGGTGCAGGCCAAATCTGGAACGTACACTCGGTCAATGTTGGCGGCAGACCGGCGGCCCGCGTCTATCGTTTCGGCAATGGCAGCGCTAGCGTTTCTCCAGTTTTGAATGCGAAGACGCTGCCGTGCGTGCAGAGCCCGTGCGAACACCAGTTCAACACCTCGCTGTCGACAAACTTCAACGCGGGTGGGCCGCTGTTTGTCAACTTGTCTCGCACCAATCCTTCCGCAGCCATTGCGGGCGGACTTGGCCGGGCGTCATTCGTGATGATGAGGACCAAGAACAACAACTTCTCGTCCTGGACGTCGAACCGCCTGGTTGTTTCGCCCAGCCAGTTCGAACGCGAGAACAGCAATACGTTCGGCGACACGACATGCAATGCCGCCGCCAAGGGTGCCTGCCGTTGGGGTGACTACTCATCTGCCCAGCCTGACCCATCGAACATCAACACGGCGTTCGGCTGGAACCAGGTTATCAACCCGGTTATCGAAGGTTCGAACTATTCGAGCAACTGGGGAACCCGGGGCGGCCACGTGAACTGACGCGGCCTAACCGAGACAAGATAGGGCGCCGGACCTGTTCCGGCGCCCTTTGTTTTTTGAGCTACCAACGAGAGACCCAGACGATGGCGCCTGTGCTGGAGCGAATGCGCACGGTGACGCGCCAGCCGTCCTTCACGGCATAGTAGTGGAAATTCCGCCCGACGCAGTCATAGGCCCGCACATTCACGTAGCCAGAGTGGCGGAGGTCACTCGCGTAGGCTTCGCAGCGTTGGACGGGCGTCATATCGTCGCGATCAAAGCCGGGGTCAACTTCGCTGCCTGGGCACTTGGTCATGTTTGGATCGCAAAACGGGGCGCCGCCAGCCTCCGGCGTATCCGCCACCGATGGCGTGCACGTCAAGGCAAAGAACATTAGTGCAGACAATGTCGCATTCTTCACGGTGTTCAACCCTCCCTGGTAATCGCTGAGTGCAGACTTGATGCTGGTAGCATAGCTCCGATGAACGGCACGCGATAGCACCGGCAAGCACCCAATCGCAGCGTGACGGTGCATCCGGAATGTCAGGTTGCGGCGGCAATTCGGTTGAGAATGCCCAGGGTTTCGAGGCAGGCAGCTGCCGCCTCGGCGCCGCTGTTGTGCGGGCCATCGGCGGCACGGGCCTCGGCCTGTTCATCGGTATAGGTGGTGATGACACCAAATGCGATGGGGGTTTCGGTTGAGAGCATCGCCTGCATCGTGCCCATGGTGGCGCCAAGGCTGATGAACTCGAAATGGGCGGTTTCGCCCTTGATGACGCAGCCCAACGCAATGATGCCGGCATAGCGGCCGGTTCGCGCCAAGCTTTGCGCGACGAGCGGAATTTCATAGGCGCCGGGAACTTCGAACATATCGTCCTTGGCGACGGTGATTTTCGCTTCCGCGAGGCGGGCCAGGGCACCGCGCTTCAGGCCTGCGGTTACGGATTCGTTGAACCGGCTGGTGACTAACGCCAGGCGCGGAACCGGTGGGACATTCGGCATGTGCGAGACTCCGTTTCTTGCGTCAGTTGAAAAGGTGCCCCATGCGGGCGCGTTTGGTTGTCATGTAAGCGAGATTGTGCGGGTTGGAGGGCGTGGTCAGGGCGCGCCTAGCTGCGACGTGCAAGCCGAGATCCTGGAGGGCGCGAACTTTGGCGGGATTGTTGGTCATCAGTTCCAGCGCTTGCACACCGAGGGCCTTGAGCATGTGGGCAGCGGCGGCATAGTTGCGGGCATCGGGAACAAAGCCCAGAGATTCGTTGGCCTCGATGGTATCCTGCCCCTGGTCCTGCAGGGCATAGGCGCTGATCTTGTTGGCGAGGCCAATGCCGCGGCCTTCGTGGTTGCGCAGGTAGATGACGGCGCCGCCTTCACGCGAAATAGTTGATATGGCGGTTTGCAGCTGGGCCCCGCAATCGCAGCGGAGCGAACCGAAGGCTTCGCCGGTGACGCATTCCGAGTGAATGCGAACAAGCGGTGTTTGCTTCAGGGGACCATTCACCAATGCGATGTGTTCGGCGCCGTCGATGAGGCTGCGGAAGGCGTGAATGCGTAAGGGCGCATCGGCATACTCCGATGGCAGAACCGATGACGAAACTTCCTCGACCAATATCTCGTTGGCCAGCCGGTGGTTGATGATTTCGTCGATGGCGATGATTGGCAGCTGGTGGTGTGCCGCATAGCGCAAGAGATTTTCGCCGCGCAGCATTTCGCCGTTGTCGCCCATGATTTCGCAGATGACGGCGGCTGGCCTGAGGCCTGCGAGTTTCATCAAGTCGACCGACGCTTCGGTGTGGCCTGCCCTGGCGAGTACGCCGCCTTCGGCAGCGCGCAGCGGGAAGATGTGGCCTGGCATGGCGATGGTGTCCGGGCCGGCATCGGGGGCGGTCGCCACGGCAATGGTATGGGCCCGGTCGTGCGCAGAGATGCCGGTGGAAATGCCGTGGCGGGCTTCGATGGACACGGTGAAGGCCGTGGAGCGGCGTGCTTCGTTCACCGGTGCCATGGGCGGCAGGCGCAGGCGGGTGATGGCGTCGGCCGTCATCGGCAGGCAAATGAGCCCCCGGCCGTGGGCGGCCATGAAGCTTATGGCGGCGGGCGTGGCAAATTCGGCTGCTACAACCAGATCGCCTTCGTCTTCCCGGTCGGCATGGTCGGTCACGATGACCATGCCGCCGTGGCGCAGGCGGTTCAGGACTTCATCAAGGGCTGGCATAGGCGCTCCACATATTTGGCGATGACATCAACTTCGACATTCAGGAGGCCGCCGGGGCGGACATCCCGAAGGGCCGTGTGTTGGTAAGTGTGGGGAATGATCATGATGCCGAGGTTTGCGACATCGTTTCCCGGGGCAATGGTATTGATGGTGAGGCTGACACCATCGAGCGCGATGGAGCCTTTTTCCACGCAGTAGCGCGAAAGTGCGCCGGGGATGGCAATGGATAACTGATACGATTCACCCTCGGCAACCAGGTTCCGCAAGGTGGCCAAGCCATCGACGTGGCCCTGAACGAGGTGGCCGGACAAACGGGTTGAGAGCTTTGCGGCGCGTTCGAGATTGACGCGGCTGCCTTTGGCGAGCTTGCCGAGATTGGTGCGATTGAGGGTTTCGCTGCTGGCGAAAAAACCGGCGGTGGCGCCTGCAAGATCAGCGACGGTGAGACAGACACCATTGACCGCGACGCTTTCACCGAGTTCCAGATCGTCGTATCCAGTGTCGATGGTGCAGAGCAGGGCGGCAGCCTGGAGCTCAGCCGTGGCGACGATGCCGATACGGTCAATTATTCCTGTAAACATGTTAAGCGGCTTCCGCGGATTGACGGTTGAGTACGGTGGATATTTCGTCAGGCGCACCATTCGCCTGCTGGCTAATGGTGATGTGTTCGTCCCAGTACGGACTGGACAGCAGCGCAGCGGTCAGTGTGGGGCCGGCTTCAACCAACACCTCGTTGACGCCTGCGGCGGCGAGTTGGCGCAGGGCATCTTCAATTGCCACCGCGCGGCACGGAATGAAGCCCCTGGCGGTAGCCTCGGTCATGTAACTGTCCGGGGTGCGGCCGCGGCGATCGAGTATCACGAGATGGCGGCGTTTGCCGGGGTGATCGTCAACCAGCCGCACGGTGAAGGCCGGATTGTCGGCCAGGATGGTGCCAGAGCCTGTCAGTATGGCGCCGGCGCGGCGGCGCAGGCGGTGAGCGAAGATCAGCGACTGCGGTGATGTGAATGTTCTCTGGCCGGGTGGCGGGATCATCGAACCATCACGGGTTTTCGCCTGCTTGACGGTGACCCATGGCAAGCCGGTCTTCACGCGCTTGGCGAAGGGGGCAATGAGGCGGGCTGTTTCAGGCGTAGAGCTTTGCCGGGGCGCCGGGCTGCAACCAGACAACGTCGACGCCTTCGGCCGCGAGCCGCAATGCGCCGCCACCGGTTACGGCAGGGTTCGGATCAGGTTGGGCGATGACCACGCGGCGGACGCCTGCTTGCAACAAGGCCTCGGCGCAGGGCGGAGTTCGTCCCCAATGATTGCAGGGTTCAAGGGTGACGACGGCGGTGTGAATCCGGTGCGCCAGCCCAAGCCGGGCCGCCTCGGTGAGTGCCCGGGCTTCGGCGTGGGGTTCACCGGCGCGATGGTGGGCGGATACAGTGAGAATGTTGCCGCTGGCATCCAGCAGGGCGCAACCGACGGGCGGATTCGGGTCGGTAGCGCCCTCATGTTGCCGGGCGGCCACAAGGGCCCGGGTGAGAGCTGTCAACTCGCATTGCCGAAGTGTCGATTGCCGCTGGCCGTTTAGGGTGTTCACCCGGTTCCTCGCTCATGGTCTGGTCATGACGTGGAATCAGGGCGAAAAGGCAAACATGGCTCCGCAGACGAGCTGCCGTGCCACTGCCTTGGTTCTCTTCCATCCGGACTTTAACCGTCGGCCCCGGAATTTCGCCGGGTCTGCTGACCCTTCAAGCCGAGGCTTGAAGGCGCTCGCGGGCTTTGGAACAAGTGCTCCATTTACCGCCGGTGGGGAGTTTCACCCCGCCCTGAGAACGTCATCCGGCACTAGGCCGGAGCACTCAGAATAGGCACGCGGCAGGCCTAGCGCAAGGGGTGCCGTGAACTGGCCCGGTGTGCTTGACTTCATTGCCTTTCCCTTGCATATACCGCGCCACTCAAAGGCCCGGGCCAACCCCGGGCTTGTTGGCGTTTGGCTCTAGCAACGGTTTTGCCCAGTTTCGAGGGCGATTTGGGGGAGTGTCCCGAGCGGCAAAGGGGGCGGACTGTAAATCCGCTGGCTTCGCCTTCGTAGGTTCGAGTCCTACCTCCCCCACCATCGCTGGGGTGGCCGGACGCCGGCGCGTCCCTCCGGGACGCGCGAGTAAATGTGCCGGAGCGCAGCTCCGGTGGGAGTAGGAGTTGGAACGACGCGGGCGGGTGTAGCTCAATGGTAGAGCAGCAGCCTTCCAAGCTGAATACGAGGGTTCGATTCCCTTCACCCGCTCCAGCCTTTTCAACGATAACGCGCCGCAACGACAGACACACAGGGTAAGAACATGGCCAAAGAGAAATTCAACCGCGACAAGCCGCATTGCAACATCGGCACGATTGGGCATGTGGACCATGGCAAGACGTCGCTGACGGCGGCGATCACCAAGGTGCTTGCCGAGAGCGGTGGTGCGACGTTCACGGCCTATGACCAGATCGACAAGGCGCCGGAAGAGCGGGCCCGCGGCATTACGATTTCGACGGCGCATGTCGAGTATCAGACCAAGAACCGGCACTATGCCCACGTCGATTGCCCGGGCCATGCCGACTATGTGAAGAACATGATCACCGGTGCGGCGCAGATGGACGGCGGCATTCTGGTGGTGAGTGCGGCTGACGGCCCGATGCCGCAGACGCGGGAACACATTCTGCTGGCAAGGCAGGTCGGCGTTCCGGCCCTTGTGGTGTTCCTCAACAAGATCGACCTGGTGGACGATCCGGAGCTTGTTGAACTCGTTGAAATGGAAGTGCGCGAGCTGTTGACTTCGTACCAGTTCCCGGGCGACGAGATCCCGATTATCCGGGGTTCGGCGACGTGTGCGTTGAACAACACCAACCCCGAGTGGGGCCATGACGCCATTCTCAAGCTGATGGAAGCGGTTGACAGCTTACATTCCGCAGCCCGAGCGCGCCAAGGACCAACCGTTCCTGATGCCGATCGAAGACGTGTTCTCGATCTCAGGCCGTGGCACGGTGGTGACGGGGCGCATTGAGCGCGGCATTGTCAAGGTTGGCGAGGAAGTCGAGATCGTCGGCATTCGCGACACCCAGAAGACGGTGGTGACCGGCGTTGAGATGTTCCGCAAGCTGCTCGACAGTGGCGAGGCTGGCGACAACGTCGGCGCACTCTTGCGCGGCATCGACCGCGAGGGTGTGGAGCGCGGGCAGATCCTGTGCAAGCCGGGTTCGGTCAAGCCGCACAAGAAGTTCAAGGCGGAAGCCTATATCCTGACCAAGGAAGAGGGTGGCCGTCACACGCCGTTCTTCGCCAACTACCGGCCGCAGTTCTACTTCCGGACGACCGACGTGACCGGCGTCGTGACGCTGCCGGAAGGCACGGAAATGGTGATGCCCGGCGACAACATCTCGTTCGATGTGGAACTGATCACGCCGATCGCCATGGAAGAGAAGCTGCGCTTCGCCATCCGTGAAGGCGGCCGCACCGTCGGCGCCGGCGTCGTTGCCAAGATTACCGATTAAGAACAGTAGTCTGGTTTGCAACAAAGGCCGCTGGCGAGTGCCGGCGGCCTTTGTGTTTGGGCGGGTTGCCAAGTTATCAAACAATTGTAGGACAACCAAATTCGAGGAGCACGGCCATGAAAGCCGTTGATATTCAAGAAGCCATGATTGACCTTTCAAAGCTGGTCGACGATGCGGTAAAGGGCGGGGCCTTTGTCATCACCAAGGCAGGAGTGCCCATGGTGAGGGTCGAGGCGGTTTTACCTTGGGAGCCACGCAATAGGGGCGTCATGAGCGGGCGGTCTTTGGTTCCTGACGACTTTGACACGATGGGTGCCAAGGAAATCGAGGAAATGTTCTACGGCACCCATTGAGCCTCCTTGGAAGAGCCGGACAAATCTTGAACTACCTCCTCGACACCCATCTACTCATCTGGGCGGCAAACCGAGTCGGGGTGCCGCGGATCTGCGTGAACCATTCCCACATCCACTTCCACTCGGCGGGAGCGTCGTCAGTACCTTTGACGCGCCGATCCAGCAGTCGTTTCACCGCCAGCCTTCCGCCACCAGGCGGGGCAACTGCGGGCAGGGCTTCTGGCAAATGGCTATCGGAGTTGCCGGCCATGGCAGCATGCCGTGATGGTGGCAGCTCCGACTCCTTCGCACCGACCCCTTTGACCGTTTGCTTGTTGCGCAGGCGATGGCCGACGGCATGACGTTACTGACTGCGGACGCCAGCTTAAGCGGTATGGCCCCCCAATCCGCTTCGGCGACAAGAGCCGCAATCCCCGTTGACGAAACCTCTGCGAGCCTCTAAACGGCTGCCATCCCAAGCGACTCCGATGGCGGAAGGGCCTTGTCCGGCCTTTGCCGCCCTTGTCGCGTGGAACAAAGAACAGGTTGATTTTATTGGCTGAGTCCATATCTGCCGGAAGTCAATTAGGGGTATAGCTCAGTTGGTAGAGCGGCGGTCTCCAAAACCGCAGGTCGAGGGTTCGAGCCCTTCTGCCCCTGCCAATTCAAAGGAAGATAAATGGCCAAGACCAATCCGTTCGAGTTCATGCAGCAGGTGCGCGAGGAGGCCCGCAAGGTCACCTGGCCGTCACGCCGCGAAACGATGATTTCGGCCGCCATGGTTCTGGTCATGGTGGCGTTGGCGTCGGTGTTCTTTCTGATCGTTGATGCCATCATCAAGTGGGGCGTCGACAAGGCGCTCTTCGGAATTTAGGCGGCGGACAGGCAGCAGGCATAGCAATGGCGAAACGCTGGTACATCGTGCACGCTTACTCGAATTTCGAGAAGAAAGTGGCGGAATCGATCAAGGAACAGTCGGTGCAAAAGGGCCTCGGCGAGCTTTTCGAGCAGGTTCTGGTGCCGACCGAAGAGGTCGTGGAAATTCGCCGGGGGCGCAAGATCAAGAGCGAGCGGCGGTTCTTCCCGGGTTACGTGCTCGTCAAGATGGAACTGACCGACCAGGCGTTCCATCTGATCAAGAACACCCCGAAGGTGACGGGCTTCCTGGGTTCCGACAACAAGCCCATTCCGATCACCGATGCCGAAGCTTCGCGCATTCTCAATCAGGTGGCGGAAGGTGTCGAGCGCCCCAAGGCATCGATCAGTTTCGAAATCGGCGAGCAGGTGCGCGTTGCCGATGGACCCTTTGCTTCCTTCTCCGGTCAGGTGGAGGAAGTTGACGAAGAACGCTCGCGGCTCAAGGTGGCCGTGTCGATCTTTGGCCGGCCAACACCGGTCGAACTTGAGTACACCCAGGTCGAAAAGATCCGGTAGTGCTCAAACGTCTCCACGCTCGCGGGAGACGACTAAAACGCAACCCGTGGGAGGCTTTACGGCCTGACCACTAACCTCAGGAAGAGGGAACAGAGATGGCTAAGAAAGTCGTCGGCTACATCAAGCTGCAAGTGCCGGCGGGGCAGGCTAACCCGTCGCCGCCAATCGGCCCCGCGCTCGGTCAGCGCGGCCTCAACATCATGGAATTCTGCAAGGCGTTCAATGCCGCCACGCAGAAGGTCGAACCGGGCACGCCGGTGCCGGTGGTAATCACCGCCTTCCAGGACAAGTCGTTCACCTTCGAAATGAAGACCGCACCCGCGTCGTTCTATTTGAAGAAGGCCGCCAAGATCAACGCCGGCTCCAAGGAGCCGGGCAAGAACATCGTCGGCCAGGTGACCATGGCGCAGTGCCGTGAAATCGCCGAGCAGAAGCTCAAGGGCATGAACGCCCGTGACGTCGATGCCGCCGCCCGCGAAATCGCCGGTTCGGCGCGTTCGATGGGCCTGCAGGTTGTGGAGTAAGACGATGGCCAAGCGAATTGTGAAGAACATGGAAGGCGTCGATCGCGTGAAGTTCTACGCGCTCGATGAAGCCGTGAAACTGGTGAAGGCCCGGGCCAACGCCAAGTTCAACGAGACCATTGAAATCGCCATGAACCTCGGCGTCGATCCGCGCCATTCCGACCAGATGGTGCGCGGCGTTGTCAACCTGCCGAACGGCACCGGGCGTAATTTGCGCGTCGGGGTGTTCGCCAAGGGTGCCAAGGCCGAGGAAGCCAAGAAGGCCGGAGCCGAAGTGGTGGGTGCCGAGGATCTCTTCGAGATCGTCAACAAGGGCACGATTGACTTCGACCGCTGCATTGCGACGCCGGACATGATGGGCCTCGTCGGTCGTCTTGGTAAGGTGCTGGGTCCGCGCGGCATGATGCCGAACCCCAAGGTTGGCACGGTGACTATGGACGTGACCGCCGCCATCAAGGCCGCCAAGGGCGGGGCTGTCGAGTTTCGCGTTGAAAAGGCCGGCATTGTGCAGGCCGGCGTTGGCAAGGCGAGCTTCTCGGAAGAGCAGATCGCCGGCAACATCAAGGCTTTCGTAGATGCGGTTATCAAGGCGAAGCCCTCGGCCTCGAAGGGCACCTATGTCAAGAAATTGTCGATTTCTTCGAGCATGGGCCCTGGCCTGAAACTCGATCTGGCCAGCGTCACGGCCTGACGAAAACCAGTTTCCGGTTGAAGAAGTTCAAGCTTCTTCAGCCGGTTAGCCAGAGTTCTCAAGACTTTGGTTCTACCTGTCCGAGATTGCAGGCGTGAGGGAAATCCTCGCTTAAACCGCCAAGCCTGCATGAGATGGGTGTCAAAACGGAATTCGGAACCCCATATGTGGGTGTTCCCAAGTCGGTTTGGACCTCAGGACCCCGTCGCCCAAAAGGCAAGGGGGGACAGGCAAGTGAGCGCCGTTCGGCCTCATTCGCCTTCACGGTGATGAGTTTGAACGGTTGGTCCAACGGTGCCTTCGGGCACCAAATAGGAGAGAGCAAGTGGAAAGAGCTGAAAAGAAAGAGCTCGTCGCATCGCTCAACCAGGTGTTCAAAACCACCGGGGTGATCGTTGTGGCCCACAACAAGGGCCTTACTGTGAACCAGGTCAATGACCTGCGAAACAAGATGGCCCTGGCGGGGGCGACCGTGAAGGTCGCCAAGAACCGTCTCGCCAAGCTTGCTCTGGATGGCACTGACGCAAGCGGAATCAAGGACCTTTTCGTGGGTCCGACCATGGTGGCTTACGCCGCCGATCCCGTTTCGGCTCCGAAGGTCGCCGCGGCCTTCGCCAAGGGCAACGAAAAGTTCGTTGTTCTCGGTGGGGCGCTCGGCAAGACCGTGATGGATGCCGCCGCTGTCAAGGCGCTCGCGGAACTTCCCTCGCTCGACCAGCTGAGGGGCAAGTTGATTGGCCTCATCCAGGCTCCGGCCACCCGCATTGCGGGCGTGCTGGCGGCACCGGGTGGGCAGATCGCCCGCGTCATCAACGCCTACGCCACCAAAGAGCAGGCCGCCTGACGGCTCCGCAAAACGTTGTAACCAAACCGACTGACAAAAGTGAGAAACCAAAATGGCTGATCTCAGCAAAATCGTAGACGACCTGTCGAGCCTCACGGTGCTTCAAGCCGCTGAACTCTCCAAGATGCTGGAAGAGAAGTGGGGCGTTTCCGCCGCCGCTCCGGTTGCCGTTGCCGCCGCTGGCGGTGGCGCTGCCGCCGCACCGGTTGAAGAGAAGACCGAGTTCACGGTCATGCTCGTCGCCGCCGGCGAGAAGAAGATCGAAGTGATCAAGGAAGTCCGCGCCATCACCGGCCTCGGCCTCAAGGAAGCCAAGGACCTGGTCGAAGGCGCTCCCAAGGCGGTGAAGGAAGGCGTCAACAAGAAGGACTCCGAGGACATGAAGAAGAAGCTCGAGGCGGTTGGCGCCAAGGTCGAGCTGAAGTAGTTGCGTTGCGGCGGCGCTCGCCAGCGAGCGCCGCCGGTACCGTTTGTTGCCCTGTACGGCGGCTTTCGTGAATTCCGGGAAACCGGAAGTCGTGAAAACTGTCGATATTGCCCGTTCAAGAACCCGCGAAGGAACCCACATGGCCGAGACCCACACCGTCGCTAGCCGCAAACGCATCCGCAAATTCTTCGGAAAGGGAATTGAAGTCGCCGAAATGCCGAACCTCATCGAGGTTCAGCGCGAGAGCTACGACCAATTCCTGCAGATGAAGGAACCGGCGGGCGGGCGGATCAACGACGGCTTGCAGGCGGTGTTCAAGTCGGTGTTCCCGATTACCGATTTCTCCGGCCAGTCGATGCTGGAATTCGTGCGCTATGAGTTCGAGCTGCCGAAATTCGATGTCGACGAATGCCAGCAGCGCGGCATGACCTATGCCGCACCGCTGAAGGTGACGCTGCGCCTGATCGTGTTCGAAATCGATCCGGATACCCAGGCGAAGTCGGTGAAGGACATCAAGGAGCAGGACGTCTACATGGGCGACATGCCGCTCATGACGGCCAACGGCACGTTCGTGGTCAACGGCACCGAGCGGGTCATCGTGTCGCAAATGCACCGCTCGCCCGGCGTGTTCTTCGACCACGACAAGGGCAAGACGCACTCTTCGGGCAAGCTGCTGTTCGCGGCGCGCATCATTCCCTATCGCGGATCGTGGCTCGATTTCGAATTCGACGCCAAGGACATCGTGTTCGCGCGCATCGACCGGCGCCGCAAGCTGCCGATCACCACGCTGCTTTACGCGCTGGGCCTCGACGGCGAGTCGATCCTCCACACTTTCTATCAGACGGTTCCCTACACGCTGACCAATGACGGGTGGAAGACACCGTTCGACGCCAATCGCTACAAGGGCATCAAGCCGTCGGTCGATTTGGTCGACGCCAAAACCAAGCAGGTTGTGGTCGAAGCCGGCAAGAAAATCACGCCGCGGCTGGCCCGCAAGATCGCCGAGGATGGCGTCAAGGACCTGCTGGTGCGCGACGAGGACCTGCATGGCCTTTATCTCTCCGACGAACTCGTCGACGAGAAGACCGGCGAAATCTATGCTGAGGCCGGCGACGAGATCAGCGAGAAGCTTCTGGCGGCGCTGAAGGACGGCGGCTATTCCAAGCTCAGCCTGCTCGATATCGACCACATCAACACTGGCGCCTACATCCGCAACACGCTGAAGGCCGACAAGGTCGAGAGCTATGAGCAGGCGCTCATTGAAATCTACCGCGTCATGCGCCCCGGCGAACCGCCGACGCGCGAAACGGCGGAAGCGCTGTTCAACGGCCTGTTCTTCGATCAGGAGCGTTACGATCTCTCGGCGGTGGGCCGGGTGAAGATGAACATGCGCCTCGAACTCGATGTGCCGGACACCATGCGGGTGTTGCGCCGTGAAGATATTCTGTCGGTCATCAAGACGCTACATGAGCTGCGTGACGGCAAGGGCGAGGTTGACGATATCGACCATCTCGGCAACCGCCGGGTTCGTTCGGTGGGCGAACTCATGGAGAACCAGTACCGCCTGGGCCTCGTTCGCATGGAGCGGGCGATCAAGGAGCGCATGTCGTCGGTCGATATCGACACGGTGATGCCGCATGACTTGATCAACGCCAAGCCGGCGGCCGCGGCGGTGCGCGAATTCTTCGGGTCCTCGCAGCTGTCGCAGTTCATGGACCAGACCAACCCGCTTTCGGAAATCACCCACAAGCGCCGACTGTCGGCGCTTGGACCGGGCGGCTTGACACGCGAGCGGGCCGGCTTCGAGGTGCGCGACGTGCATACGACGCACTACGGCCGCATCTGCCCGATCGAAACGCCGGAAGGACCGAACATCGGCCTCATCAACTCGCTGGCGACCTATGCGCGCGTCAACAAGTATGGCTTCATCGAAACGCCGTATCGCAAGGTGTCGAACAGCAAGGTCACCGATGTTGTGGTCTATCTTTCGGCCATCGAGGAAACCAAGCACTACATCGCCCAGGCCAACGTGCCGTTGTCGAAAGACGGCAAGTTCACCGAAGACCTGGTGCTGGTGCGCCATGCCGGCGACGTGCTGCAGGTGCCGCCCGACAAGGTGGACTTCGCCGACGTTTCGCCGAAGCAGATCGTGTCGGTGGCCGCAGCACTCATTCCGTTCCTCGAGAACGACGACGCCAACCGGGCGCTGATGGGTTCCAACATGCAGCGTCAGGCGGTGCCGCTGGTGCGCACCAACGCGCCACTGGTCGGCACCGGCATGGAATCGGTGGTGGCACGCGATTCGGGTGCTGCCATCGGCGCACGCCGATCGGGCGTGGTCGATCAGGTCGATGCCAAGCGCATCGTCATCCGGGCGACGGAAGAAACCGATCCGTCGAAGTCGGGCGTCGATATCTACACGCTCGCCAAGTTCCAGCGTTCGAACCAGAATACGTGCATCAACCAGCGGCCGCTGGTGCGGGTCGGCGATGTGGTGAAGCAGGGCGACATCATTGCCGATGGTCCGTCTACGGATCTTGGCGATCTGGCGCTCGGCCAGAACGTGCTGGTCGCGTTCATGCCGTGGAACGGTTACAACTTCGAAGATTCGATCCTGCTCTCCGAGCGCATCGTCAAGGACGACGTGTTCACCTCGATTCACATCGAGGAGTTCGACGTGATGGCCCGCGACACCAAGCTCGGCCCTGAGGAAATCACTCGCGACATTCCGAACGTTGGCGAGGAAGCCCTCAAGAACCTTGACGAAGCGGGCATCGTCTATATCGGCGCCGAAGTGAAGCCGGGCGACATCCTGTGCGGCAAGATCACGCCGAAGGGCGAAAGCCCGATGACGCCGGAAGAAAAGCTGCTGCGCGCCATCTTCGGCGAAAAGGCCTCGGACGTGCGCGATACCTCGCTCCGCCTGCCGCCCGGCGTTGCCGGCACGGTCGTGGAAGTGCGGGTGTTCAACCGCCACGGTGTCGACAAGGACGAACGCGCTCTGGCCATCGAACGCGAAGAGATCGAACGCCTGGCCAAGGATCGCGACGACGAACTCGCCATCCTCGATCGCAACTCTTATGGCCGCCTGTCTGGGTTCCTGACCGGCAAGGCCGCCACCGGCGGGCCCAAGGGTCACAAGATCGACGGCAAGATCAGCGACAAGGTGCTGGAAGACATTCCGCGCTCGCAGTGGTGGAACATCGCGCTAGGCGAAGAGAAGGCGATGGCCGAACTCGAAGCCATGAAGCTGCAATACGAAGAGTCGAAGAAGCGCCTGGAAAACCGCTTCCTCGACAAGGTCGAAAAGCTGCAGCGCGGCGACGAGCTGCCGCCGGGCGTCATGAAGATGGTCAAGGTCTTTGTCGCCGTGAAGCGCAAGATCCAGCCGGGCGACAAGATGGCGGGCCGCCATGGCAACAAGGGTGTCGTCTCGAAGATCGTTCCGGTCGAGGACATGCCGTTTCTCGATGACGGCACGCATGTGGATATCGTGCTGAACCCGCTGGGCGTGCCAAGCCGCATGAACGTCGGGCAGATTCTCGAAACCCATCTGGGTTGGGCCTGCGCCGGCATGGGCCGCAAGATCGGCGAGATGCTCGATGCCTACAAGGACCAGGGCAACGCCAAACCTCTGCGCACCGAACTTAACCGCATCTACGGCAAGAACGCCGAACTCGACGGGCTGGATGACAGCGAAATGGTGGAGGCCGCGCAGAACCTTCGGCGCGGCGTGCCGATTGCCACGCCGGTGTTCGATGGCGCGCGCGAAGAAGACATCGCGGCGATGCTGAAGGACGCGGGGCTTCACAGCTCCGGCCAGGTGCAGCTGTTCGACGGGCGCTCCGGCGAGCCGTTCGACCGCAACGTGACGGTGGGCTACATCTACATGCTGAAGCTGCATCATCTCGTCGACGACAAGATCCACGCGCGGTCGATCGGACCGTACTCACTGGTCACCCAGCAGCCGCTGGGCGGCAAGGCGCAATTCGGCGGACAGCGCTTCGGCGAAATGGAAGTGTGGGCGCTGGAAGCCTATGGCGCCGCGTACACGTTGCAGGAAATGCTCACCGTCAAGTCCGACGACGTGGCGGGCCGCACCAAGGTCTACGAAGCGATCGTCCGTGGCGACGATGCCTTCGAAGCCGGCATTCCCGGAAAGCTTCAACGTGCTGGTCAAGGAAATGCGTTCACTCAGCCTGAACGTGGAGTTGCAGAACTCCGGCCAACAATCGTGATCGGGCGGCGCGGGAGAATGGTTCTCCCGCGCGCCAGTAGCCTGCGTATGAAATTTGAACACCCCGCGGAATTCCGCACAAGGAGCAAGTGACCAATGAACCAAGAGGTCATGAACGTCTTCAGCCCGTCCACCCCGGCTCAGACATTCGATCAGATCCGCATCTCGATCGCCAGCCCCGAGAAGATCCTGTCGTGGTCTTTCGGCGAGATCAAGAAGCCGGAGACCATCAACTACCGGACCTTCAAACCGGAGCGTGACGGGCTGTTCTGCGCCCGCATCTTCGGGCCGGTGAAGGATTACGAATGCCTGTGCGGCAAGTACAAGCGCATGAAGTACAAGGGCATTATCTGCGAAAAGTGCGGCGTGGAAGTGACGCTCTCCAAGGTGCGGCGCGAGCGCATGGGCCACATCGAGCTGGCGGCGCCGGTTGCCCACATCTGGTTCCTCAAGTCGCTGCCGTCGCGTATCGCGCTGCTGCTTGACATGCAGTTGAAGGAGGTGGAGCGGGTGCTCTACTTCGAACAGTACATCGTGCTCGAACCCGGCCTCACGCCCTTGAAACTGCACCAGACGCTCACGGAGAGTGAGAACATCAAGGCCCAGGAAGATTACGGCGATGACTCGTTCACCGCCTCGATCGGCGCCGAAGCGGTGCGCGAAATGCTGATGGCCATCAACCTCGAACAGCTGCGCGAGCAGCTGCGCGAAGACTTGAAGACGGCGACTGGCGATTTGAAGCCGAAGAAGATCGCCAAGCGCTTGAAGATCGTCGAGAGCTTCATCGAATCCGGCAATCGCCCGGAGTGGATGATCCTCACCCAGGTGCCTGTCATTCCGCCGGAACTCCGGCCTTTGGTCCCGCTGGACGGGGGGCGCTTCGCGACGTCGGATCTGAACGACCTTTATCGCCGCGTCATCAACCGCAACAACCGCCTGAAGCGGCTGATCGAACTGCGGGCGCCCGACATCATTGTGCGCAACGAAAAGCGCATGCTGCAGGAAGCCGTGGACGCACTGTTCGACAACGGCCGCCGTGGCCGGGTGATCACCGGTGCCAACAAGCGGCCGCTGAAGTCACTCGCCGACATGCTGAAGGGCAAGCAGGGCCGGTTCCGCCAGAACCTGTTGGGCAAGCGCGTCGACTATTCTGGCCGCTCGGTGATCGTCGTCGGTCCGGAATTGAAGCTGCACCAGTGCGGCCTGCCGAAGAAGATGGCGCTCGAGTTGTTCAAGCCGTTCATCTACTCGCGCCTTGATGCCAAGGGGCTGTCGACCACGGTGAAGCAGGCGAAGAAGCTTGTGGAAAAAGAAAAGCCGGAAGTCTGGGATATCCTCGATGAGGTGATCCGCGAACATCCGGTGATGCTGAACCGGGCGCCGACGCTTCACCGCCTCGGCATTCAGGCCTTCGAGCCGGTGCTGATCGAAGGCAAGGCCATTCAGTTGCATCCGCTGGTGTGCACGGCGTTCAACGCCGACTTCGACGGCGACCAGATGGCGGTTCACGTGCCGCTGTCGCTGGAAGCGCAGCTTGAAGCCCGCGTCCTCATGATGTCGACGAACAACGTGCTGCATCCCGCCAACGGACAGCCGATCATCGTGCCGTCGCAGGACATCGTGCTCGGCCTCTATTACCTGTCGATCATGAAGAAGAACGAGCCGGGCGAGGGCAAGGCGTATTCGTCGATGGCCGAGCTTGACCATGCTCTTGCCGCCGGCGTCATCACGCTGGCCACCAAGATCAAGGGCCGGGTGAAGGAAGTTGGCCCCGAAGGCAAGATGATCTCGCGCATCGTCGAAACGACGCCGGGCCGCATGAAGATTGGCGAGCTTCTGCCGAAGTCGCCGAACATCAGCTACGACCTGTGCAACAAGCTGATGACCAAGCGCGATATCTCGAAGATGATCGATGCGGTCTACCGCCATTGCGGCCAGAAGGAATCGGTCATTTTCTGCGACCGCATCATGGGCCTGGGCTTCTACAACGCCTACAAGGCGGGCATTTCCTTCGGCAAGGATGACATGGTTATTCCGGAAACCAAGGAGAAGATCGTCAGTGCAACGCGCGAGCAGGCCAAGGAATTCGAGCAGCAATACATCGACGGCCTGATCACCCAGGGCGAGAAGTACAACAAGGTTGTCGACGCCTGGGCCAAGACCACCGATCGCGTGGCCGAGGAAATGATGGCGCGCATTTCGTCGGTGAAGATGGACGAGGCCACGGGCCGCGAAAAGCCGGTGAACTCGATCTACATGATGAGCCACTCGGGGGCGCGCGGTTCGCCGGCGCAGATGAAGCAGCTCGCCGGCATGCGCGGCCTGATGGCCAAGCCGTCGGGCGAGATCATCGAGACACCGATCATCTCGAACTTCAAGGAAGGCCTGTCGGTTCTCGAATACTTCAACTCGACTCACGGGGCCCGCAAGGGCCTGGCGGATACGGCGCTCAAGACGGCGAACTCAGGGTATCTCACCCGCCGCCTTGTCGACGTGGCGCAGGACGCGATCATCTCGGAAGTCGATTGTGGCACCAAAGCCTCGATCACGGCGCGGCCGATCATCGATGCGGGCGAGATCATCGCGTCGCTCGGCAGCCGCATTTTGGGCCGCACCACGGCGCAGGACATCACCGATCCGGCCACTGGTGCCATGATCGTGCCGGCCGGCGAAGAGGTGCTGGAAGCTCACATCGAGCGCATCGAAAAGGCTGGCATCACCGAAGTCCGCATCCGGTCGGTGCTGACCTGCGAAACCAAGTTCGGGGTGTGCGGCAAATGCTACGGGCGCGATCTGGCCCGCGGCACGCCGGTTAACATGGGCGAGGCGGTGGGTGTTATCGCCGCGCAGTCGATCGGTGAACCGGGCACCCAGCTCACCATGCGTACCTTCCATATCGGCGGTACGGCACAGGTGCTTGACCAGTCGTTCGTGGAATCGAACCACGACGGCAAAATCAGCATCCGCAACAAGAACGTGATGAAGGACTCGGGCGGACGCCTGATGGTGATGGGCCGCAATGCCGCAATCATCGTGACCGATGGGGCCGGAACCGAGCGCGCCGTTCACAAGGTGGGCTATGGCACCAGGCTCTATGTCGACGATGGCGACACGGTGAAGCGCGGCATGAAGCTCGCGGAGTGGGATCCCTACACCCGCCCGGTGATGACTGAAGCCGACGGCACAGTCGAGTTCGAAGACGTGGTCGAGGGCATCTCGGTGAACGAAGTGGCCGACGAGGCGACGGGCATCACCAACCGGGTGATCATCGACTGGCGGTCGAACCAGCGCGGCACAGCGCTGAAGCCGGCGATCGTGGTCAAGGACAAGGACGGCAAGGTGCAGAAGATCGCTCGCGGTGGCGAAGCACGTTACCTGTTGTCGGTCGAGGCAGTTCTTTCGGTTGATCCGGGTGCCAAGGTCAAGGGTGGCGACATTCTGGCCCGCATTCCGCTGGAAAGCGCTAAGACTCGCGATATCACCGGCGGTCTTCCTCGGGTGGCCGAGCTGTTCGAAGCCAGGCGTCCGAAAGATCACGCGATCATCGCCGAGATTTCGGGCCGCGTTGAGTTCGGGCGCGATTACAAGAACAAGCGCCGCATCAAGATCGTGCCGCAGGATGAAGGTGCGGAAGCCGTCGAATACCTGATCCCGAAGGGCCGCCATCTGCCAGTGCAGGAAGGCGACTTCATCGAGAAGGGCGAATACATCATGGACGGCAACCCGGCGCCGCATGACATTCTGGCGATCAAGGGCGTGGAGGAGCTGGCCTCCTACCTCGTCAACGAAATCCAGGAAGTCTATCGCCTGCAGGGTGTGAACATCAACGACAAGCACATCGAAGTGATTGTCCGTCAGATGTTGCAGAAGGTGGAGATCACCGACTCGGGTGAATCGACGCTGCTGGTCGGCGAACAGGTGGACCGCGAGGAACTGGACAGCGAGAATGCCAAGCTGGAGGCCGATGGCCGCCGCCCGGCATCGGGCGTTCCGGTGCTGCTCGGCATCACCAAGGCGAGCTTGCAGACGCGGTCGTTCATCTCGGCAGCGTCGTTCCAGGAAACCACCCGGGTTCTTACTGAAGCGGCGGTTCAGGGCAAGATCGACACCCTTGAAGGGCTCAAGGAAAACGTCATTGTCGGCCGTCTCATCCCGGCGGGCACGGGCGGCATGCTGTCGCGCCTCAGGCAGGTTGCCGACAAGCGCGACGCGCTGATCCTCGAAGAACAAGCAAGAGCCGCCGAGCTGCCGCCAGCGGCGGAGTGAGGGTTTCAGAACTGCAGATCGGGGCCCGGTGATGAACCGGGCCCTTTTCATTGGATCAATGCGTAGATACCCTTCATTGCCGTCAGCGCCGCAAGTGTGGCGAGAATGGCCAGCACACATTTGCGGAACACCGCCGGATTCGCGGATTTGAAACTGCGGGCTCCGAGCCAGATGCCGGCAAGGAGGGGGACGACGAAGAGTGCGGCAAGCCAGGTTGCCTGCCAGGTTACCAAGCCTTCGCGGGACAGGAACACAAGGCCCACGGTGTCGGTTGCCAGGAAGTAGAAGATGATCGAAGCGCGGCCAGCCAGGTTCCCCGCGGGCGTTGCGAAATAGAACAGGATGACCGGCGGGCCGCCGATGCCGAAGGCGCCATTGGCGAGGCCGGCGGCAGCACCCACGGAGGCGGCCGCAGCCGTGCCGGGCATGGAGCTTATGGCGAATCCGCGCCACAACAGGGCGGTTGCCAGGAGCACGAAGGCGGCAAGGGCGATCTGCATGGGTGCGACCGGGATGTTCGCCAGAAACCACACGCCGATAGGGGTTGCCACGATGGTGCCGAGGACCAGGGGGGCCAGCGACCTCCAGTGGATGTCCTTCCAGATGCCGGGCAGCAGGTGCAGGCTGGCGGCGATTTCCAGCATGAAAATAGCCGGCACAACCTGGGCGGTGGGCAGAAACAGCGACAGGGATGTTATGGTCAGCAGCGAGAAGCCAAAACCCGAATAACCGCGGACGACGGCGGCCAGAAAGACGCAGAACGCGCAATAGGCTAATACCGCCATGGACATGGCAAAAGACGCTACCGGGTGATGCGGTTGCCGTGGAGTGCCAAATCTTGGAAAGGAGTGGACCGCTCCCCCATACGCCACGCCGGGGAGCGGATTGAGTGGCTAGTGCCGCAAGCCGGCGAAAGCCCGCGTACTATCCGGCTCAATAAGGCCAATCAGGGCGCCGGTCGAGTCGCTGACCACCGCCAGTTTGCCGACGCCCGGCACCTTGGTGGCGGCGCGCATGACCTCACCGCCAGCACTGGCGGTTTCGGTTTCGGCCCGATTGATGTCTTCAACTTCAAGATACGTCATCCAGTGCGACGGAATTCCCTCGTAGTCCGGGGCCGTCAGTTCGAAGACGGCACCAACCGGTTTGCCATCCTTATGGGCAATCCAGTAGGCGGCACCTCCGGGCAGGGGGGCGGGCTCGAACTTCCAGCCAAGGGTCCGGCCGTAAAAGGCCAGGGCCACCTCGGGCTCCCAGGTATTCAATTCGTGCCACCAGTTTCGACGGGGCATGTGCATCGTGAGAATCTCCCTCTCGTTTCGATCTCATGGAACCCTGTCGCCGCGAGTCGGGAAGGTGCCGACGGTTCGGGGCGTTGACGTGGCGTGATTGCGGCGAATTGTGGCGGAACGATTCGGGATGGCGATTCTGCGTGTCCCGGCACGTAGTTAAGGGATGAAAAGCGATTTTTAGTTGCATTGCAGCAGCAGCCCTTGCGGTGATTGGCTGCGAATTGCTCAAACAATGGTAATCGCGCGAAAATTTCCCGGCCATAGGGGTTGACGCCCGGAGGTGGCGCGAGTAGAACCCGCTCGCTTTCTAGCGGCAGGCAGTCGGAGCTTCGCGCCCCGAAACGCTGGCAGGAAAGCGAAATAGAATGCTCAAGGTCAAGACCGCTGAGGCTGCCTGCTTCACCGGTCCTCTGGTTTTGGAACACTGCGCTGGTCCCATGAACCCGGATCGCGTCAGTGTTTTTGGGTTTGCGCAATCGGGTTCGACAAAGTTTCGCGAAGGTAGAGACCAGGCCACAATGCCGACGATCAACCAGCTTATCCGCAAGCCCCGTCTTGCACCGACCTACCGGAACAAGGTTCCGGCGATGCAGGCCTGCCCGCAGAAGCGCGGCGTGTGCACGCGCGTCTACACGACAACGCCGAAGAAGCCGAACTCGGCGCTTCGCAAGGTTGCCAAGGTGCGCCTCACCAATGGCTTTGAAGTGGTGAGCTATATTCCTGGTGAAGGTCACAATCTTCAGGAACACTCGGTGGTCATGATCCGCGGCGGCCGCGTGAAGGACCTTCCCGGCGTTCGCTATCACATCATCCGCGGCATTCTCGACACGCAAGGCGTCGTCAAGCGCCGCCAGCGCCGGTCGAAATACGGCGCCAAGCGTCCGAAATAAGAGCGGGGAGGGCTTTAAACCATGTCACGTCGTCACCGCGCCGAAAAGCGTCAGATCAATCCGGATCCGAAGTTCAACGATCTGGTGGTTTCCAAGTTCATGAACAACCTGATGTATGACGGCAAGAAGTCTGCCGCCGAAGGCATCGTCTACGGGGCCTTTGACAAGATCCAGGGCAAGGCCAAGCAGGATCCCATCCAGGTGTTCCACGATGCGCTGAACAACGTGGCTCCGGCCATCGAAGTGCGCTCGCGCCGCGTGGGTGGTGCTACCTATCAAGTGCCAGTGGAAGTGCGCACCGAGCGCCGCCAGGCGCTGGCCATCCGCTGGATCATCACCGCCGCTCGCGGCCGCAACGAATCGACCATGGTGGACCGTCTGTCGGGCGAATTGCTCGACGCCTCCCAGAACCGCGGCACCGCGGTCAAGAAGCGCGAAGACACCCACAAGATGGCCGAGGCGAACCGCGCCTTCAGCCATTACCGCTGGTAACAGGCAATCAGGAATAAAGTATTATGGCCCGCGCACACGCCATCGAGGACTACCGCAACTTCGGCATCATGGCTCACATCGATGCCGGCAAAACCACGACCACCGAGCGGATCCTCTATTACACCGGCAAGAGCCACAAGATCGGCGAAGTGCACGATGGCGCTGCCACCATGGATTTCATGGAGCAGGAGCAGGAGCGCGGCATCACCATCACGTCGGCCGCCACGACCGCGTTCTGGAACGGCAAGCGCATGAACATCATCGACACGCCGGGGCATGTCGATTTTACCATCGAAGTCGAACGCTCGCTTCGCGTGCTTGACGGCGCGGTGTGCGTGCTTGAACTCGAACCAGGGTGTCGAGCCGCAAACCGAAACGGTGTGGCGCCAGGGCGACAAGTACAATGTTCCGCGCATCGTGTTCTGCAACAAGATGGACAAGACCGGCGCCTCATTCGCGCAGTGCATTTCGGACATCAAGGAACGCCTCGGTGCCAAGCCGGTTCCGATCCAGCTGCCGATCGGCGCCGAAGCCGATTTCAAGGGCATCATCGACCTGCTACGCATGAAAGCGGTGATCTGGGAGAACGAAGCTCTCGGCGCCAACTTCCATGACGAAGAAATCCCAGCCGACCTTATGGACGCCGCCGTGCAGGCGCGCGCCGACATGGTGGAAGCCTGCGCCGAACTCGACGACCAGGCGATGGACGACTATCTCAACGGCAAGGAACTGGCGAACGAGACCATCAAGAAGCTCATCCGCAAGGCGGTGCTGACCGGCGCCTTCTTCCCGGTGCTCTGTGGTTCGGCCTTCAAGAACAAGGGCGTGCAGCCGCTGCTCGACGCTGTTGTCGATTATCTGCCGTCGCCGCTCGACCGCCCGCCGATCAAGGGCATCGATGGCAAGACCGGCGAGGAAACGGTGCGCCGGTCTTCCGACAGCGAACCCCTGTCGCTGCTGGCCTTCAAGTTGATGGACGACCAGTATGGCATCCTGACTTTCTGCCGCATCTATTCCGGCACACTGCACAAGGGCGTGGCGCTGCTCAACTCGACACGCGAGAAGTCCGAGCGCGTTGGCCGCATGGTTCTCATGCATGCCAATAACCGCGAAGAAATTGCCGAGGCGTATGCTGGCGACATCGTGGCCCTCGTCGGCCTCAAGGAATCACGCACTGGCGACACGCTGTGCGATCCCGCCAAGCCGGTCATTCTCGAAAAGATGGAATTCCCCGATCCGGTCATCGAAATGAAGGTCGAGCCCAAGACCAAGGCCGATCAGGAAAAGATGGCGGTGGCACTGTATAAGCTGGCTGCCGAGGATCCGTCATTCCGGGTATCGACCGACTCGGAGTCGGGCGAAACGATCATCAAGGGCATGGGCGAACTGCATCTCGACATCAAGGTCGACATTCTCAAGCGCACCCACAAGGTGGAAGTGCAGGTTGGTGCCCCGCAGGTTGCCTATCGCGAAGCCATCACTCGCAAGATCACCAAGGACTACACCCACAAGAAGCAGACCGGCGGCACTGGCCAGTTCGCGCGCGTGATCCTCGAAATCGAGCCCAACGAAAAGGGCGCCGGCAATGCCTTCGACTCGAAAGTCGTTGGCGGCACGGTTCCCAAGGAATACATCCCCGGTGTCGAAAAAGGCCTCAACTCGGTGTTGTCGAGCGGCCCGCTGATCGGCTTCCCGGTGGTCGACATGAAGGTGACGCTGATCGACGGCGCCTACCACGAAGTCGACTCGTCGGCGATCGCCTTCGAAATCGCCACGCGCGCGGCGATGCGCGAGGCTTTCGAACAGGCCGGAGCGGTTCTGCTTGAGCCGATGATGAAAGTCGAAGTCACCTCGCCAGAAGATTTCGTGGGCTCGGTGATCGGCGACCTCAATTCGCGGCGTGGCCAGATATCCGGCACGTCGATGCGCGGCAACGCCAACATCATCAACGCCATCGTGCCGCTAGCCAACATGTTTGGCTATGTCAGCAACCTGCGCTCAATGAGCCAGGGGCGGGCCTCCTACACCATGCAGTTTGACCACTATGCCCAAGTTCCTGGCGCAGTCGCCGAGGAAGTGAAAAAGAAATACGCCGTAACAAGCTGAGATCACGGAGTGATGCGATGGCCAAAGAGAAATTCAACCGCGACAAGCCGCATTGCAACATCGGGACGATTGGGCATGTGGACCATGGCAAGACGTCGCTGACGGCGGCGATCACCAAGGTGCTTGCCGAGAGCGGTGGTGCGACGTTCACGGCCTATGACCAGATCGACAAGGCGCCGGAAGAGCGGGCCCGCGGCATTACGATTTCGACGGCGCATGTCGAGTATCAGACCAAGAACCGGCACTATGCCCATGTCGATTGCCCGGGCCATGCCGACTATGTGAAGAACATGATCACCGGTGCGGCGCAGATGGACGGCGGCATTCTGGTGGTGAGTGCGGCTGACGGCCCGATGCCGCAGACGCGGGAACACATTCTGCTGGCAAGGCAGGTCGGCGTTCCGGCCCTTGTGGTGTTCCTCAACAAGATCGACCTGGTGGACGATCCGGAGCTTGTTGAACTCGTTGAAATGGAAGTGCGCGAGCTGTTGACTTCGTACCAGTTCCCGGGCGACGAGATCCCGATTATCCGGGGTTCGGCGACGTGTGCGTTGAACAACACCAACCCCGAGTGGGGCCATGACGCCATTCTCAAGCTGATGGAAGCGGTCGACTGCTACATTCCGCAGCCCGAGCGCGCCAAGGACCAACCGTTCCTGATGCCGATCGAAGACGTGTTCTCGATCTCAGGCCGTGGCACGGTGGTGACGGGGCGCATTGAGCGCGGCATTGTCAAGGTTGGCGAGGAAGTCGAGATCGTCGGCATCCGCGACACCCAGAAGACGGTGGTGACCGGCGTTGAGATGTTCCGCAAGCTGCTCGACAGTGGCGAGGCTGGCGACAACGTCGGCGCACTCCTGCGCGGCATCGACCGCGAGGGCGTGGAGCGCGGGCAGATCCTGTGCAAGCCGGGTTCGGTCAAGCCGCACAAGAAGTTCAAGGCCGAGGCCTATATCCTGACCAAGGAAGAGGGTGGCCGTCACACGCCGTTCTTCGCCAACTACCGGCCGCAGTTCTACTTCCGCACCACCGACGTGACCGGCGTCGTGACGCTGCCGGAAGGCACGGAAATGGTGATGCCCGGCGACAACATCTCGTTCGACGTGGAACTGATCACGCCGATCGCCATGGAGGAGAAGCTGCGCTTCGCCATCCGTGAAGGCGGCCGCACCGTCGGCGCCGGCGTCGTTGCCAAGATTACCGATTAACCCAAGGTTCCAAGATGCAACGTCAAAACATCCGCATCCGTCTCAAAGCGTTCGACCATCGCATTCTCGATACGTCGACGAAGGAGATCGTGAATACGGCCAAGCGCACCGGTGCCACCATTCGCGGTCCGGTGCCGCTGCCCACGCGCATCGAAAGGTTCACCGTGAACCGTTCGCCGCACGTGGACAAGAAGAGCCGTGAGCAGTTCGAAATGCGGACGCACCGGCGTCTTCTGGATATCGTTGATCCGACCCCGCAGACGGTCGATGCTTTGATGAAGCTCGATCTCGCCGCAGGTGTCGACGTTGAAATCAAGCTCTAAGAGCTTACGAGGAGTTTAGCGATGCGTTCTGGCCTCATCGCACAGAAACTGGGAATGACCCGGATCTACACGGACGAAGGCACGGTTGTGCCGGTGACCGTGCTCAAGGTCGACAATTGTCAGGTCGTTGCCCAGAAGACGAACGAGAAGCACGGCTATTCCGCCGTTCAGCTCGGCGTCGGTGTGCCCAAAATCAAGCGCCTGACCAAGGCCGAGCGCGGCCACTTCGCCGCCGCCAAGGTGGAACCGAAGCGCAAGCTGCAGGAATTCCGGGTGTCTCCCGAGAACACCATTCCGGTGGGCGCCGAGATCACCGTCGATCATTTTGTGCCCGGCCAGTTCGTGGATGTGACCGGTACATCGCTTGGCAAGGGTTTTGCCGGCGGTATGAAGCGCTGGAATTTCCGCGGCCTCAGGGCCACCCACGGCGTGTCGGTCAGCCACCGTTCGATCGGTTCGACCGGCAACCGCCAGGACCCGGGCAAGGTGTTCAAGAACAAGAAGATGCCGGGACATCTCGGCGCCGAGACGGTGACCACGCAGAATATTTCGGTGGTCAAGACCGATACGGCGCGCGGGCTCATCCTGGTCAAGGGTGCGGTTCCGGGCGCCAAGGGCGGCTGGGTTTCGGTGCGCGATGCAGTGAAGCGCAAGCTTCCGGACGGCGCTCCCAAGCCAGGCGCCTTCAAGGCTCCGGCCGAGCCCACGAAAGTTGAAGGTTGAGTTCGATGAAGAGCGATATTCACACCATTGAAGCCAAGACGGCCGGCAACGTCGAGCTTGCCGAGCACATCTTCGGGCTTGAACCGCGCAGCGACATTCTGCACCGCGTCGTGCAGTGGCAGCTGAACAAGCGCCAGCAGGGCACGCACCAGGCAAAGTCGCGCGGTGAAATCAACCGCACAACCAAGAAACTGGGCAACCAGAAGGGTGGCGGCACGGCCCGCCACGGTTCGCGTAAATCGGGCATTTTCGTGGGTGGCGGCAAGGCCTTCGGCCCGCGGTTCCGCAGCCACGAAACGTCGCTCAACAAGAAGATCCGTGCCCTTGGACTGCGCCATGCGCTGTCGAGCAAGGTGAAGGATCAATCGCTGATCATTCTCGACAAGGCGGAAGTGGCCGGCGGCAAGACCAAGGTTCTGGTCCAGGCTTTCGAGAAGCTGGGCCTCTCTAACGCCCTGATCATCGACGGCGCAACGGTGAACGAAGGTTTTGCCAACGCCGCCCGCAACATTCCGAACATCGACGTGCTTCCGGTTCAAGGCATCAATGTCTACGACATTCTGCGCCGCCACAAGCTGGTCCTGACCAAGGCCGCCGTCGAAGCCCTGGAGGCGCGTTTCAAATGAGCAAAGAGCATTACTACGACATCATCAAGAGCCCGGCGATTACCGAAAAGGGAACGCTGGTTTCGGAACACAATCAGGTGGTGTTCAACGTTCACATCAACGCCACCAAGCCGGCCATCAAAAAGGCTGTCGAAGGCCTGTTCGGCGTCAAGGTGAAGGCCGTCAACACGCTGGTGCGCAAGGGCAAGCTCAGGCGCTTCAAGGGGCAGCAGGCGCTCTTGAGCGACGTCAAGAAGGCCTATGTGACCCTCGAAGAGGGCCAGCGCCTCGACGTGACGACGGGGCTGTGAGGATCGTAAGATGGCACTGAAAACATTCAATCCCACCAGCGCCGGCCGCCGCCACCTCATCCAGGTGGATAGGAGCCAGCTGTGGAAAGGCAAACCGGTCAAGGCGCTGGTCGAAGGCCAGAACAACCATGGTGGCCGCGGCAACACGGGCCGCATTACCTCGCGGCGCAAGGGTGGTGCGCACAAGTCGGCGTATCGCCTGGTCGATTTCCGGCGCACCAAGCATGATGTGGCGGCAACCGTCGAGCGGCTGGAATACGATCCGAACCGTACGGCGTTCATCGCCCTCATCAAGTATGCCGACGGCGAGCAGTCGTACATCCTGGCGCCGCAACGCCTTGCAGTCGGCGACAGCGTTGTTGCCGGCAAGTCGGTTGACGTGAAGCCGGGCAATGCCATGCCGCTGGGCGCCATGCCGGTTGGCACCATTGTTCACAACGTCGAAACCAAGGCCGGCAAGGGTGGTTCGCTGGCCCGGGCGGCCGGCACCTATGCCATGGTGGCGGGCCGCGACCAGGGCTATGTGCTGCTGAAGCTCAAGTCGGGTGAAACCCGGATGATCAATTCGGACTGCATGGCGTCGATTGGTGCCGTGTCGAACCCGGACCATATGAACGAAGTGGTCGGCAAGGCCGGCCGCAACCGTTGGAAGGGCTTCCGGCCGGTGTCTCGCGGTATTGCGAGAAACCCGGTCGACCATCCGAACGGCGGCCGCACCAATGGCGGCAAGCACTGGGCAACGCCCTGGGGCCAGCCGACCAAGGGCAAGAAGACCCGCAAGAATAAGTCAACGCAAAAGTTCATTGTGCGCTCGCGCCATGATCGCAAGAAGTCGCAGTAAGAGGTAGAGCCCCGTGTCACGTTCACTCTGGAAAGGCCCGTTCGTCGACGGGTATATCTTGAAGAAGGCGGAAGCAGCCCGCGGTGGCGGACGCAACCAGGCCATCAAGACGTGGAGCCGCCGCTCTACCATTCTGCCGCAGTTTGTGGGCCTGACGTTCCAGGTGCACAACGGCACCAAGTTCATTCCCGTTCTCGTGTCGGAAGACATGGTGGGTCACAAGCTCGGCGAGTTTGCGCCGACCCGGACCTTCCACAGCCACTCGGCTGGAGACAAGAAAGCCGCTCCGGCAAAGGCATAAGTCATGAGCAAGCCAAAACGCCCACGTTCGCTAGCCGACAACGAAGCCAAGGCCGTCACCCGGTCGCTGCGCGTCAGTTCGCGCAAGCTGAACGACGTGGCCGCCGAGATCCGCGGCATGAAGGCCGACAAGGCGCTGGCGCACCTTACATTCTCGCGCCGCCGCATCGCCAAGGACGTGAAGAAGACGCTGGAGTCGGCGATCGCCAATGCCGAGAACAATCATGATCTCGACATCAACAACCTGGTCGTTGCCCAGGCATGGGTGGGCAAGAATCTGGTGATGAAGCGCTTCATGCCGGGCGCGCGCGGGCGGGTGGGCCGCATCGAGAAATTCTTCAGCGAACTGACGATCATCGTGCGCGAAGTGCGCGAAGAGAAGGAAGCGGCATAATGGGTCAGAAAGTCAATCCGATTGGCCTCCGCCTCGGCATCAATCGGACGTGGGATTCGCGCTGGTTCGCGGGTTCGCGCGAATACGGCAAGCTACTGCACGAAGACATGGCGATCCGCGAGTATCTCAAGACCGAATTGAAGCAGGCAGGCGTCGCCAAGGTGCTGATCGAGCGTCCGCACAAGAAGTGCCGGGTGACCATTTATTCGGCGCGGCCGGGCGTGGTGATCGGCAAGAAGGGCGCCGACATCGAAAAGTTGCGCAAGAAAGTGGCCGAGATGACCGGCTCGGAAGTGCACCTCAACATCGTTGAAGTCAGGAAGCCGGAAGTCGATGCAACGTTGGTGGCCGACAACATTGCCCAGCAGCTGGAGCGCCGGGTGGCGTTCCGCCGGGCCATGAAGCGGGCCGTACAATCGGCCCAGCGCATGGGTGCGGAAGGCATCAAGATCACCTGTGCGGGTCGTTTGGGCGGTGCTGAAATCGCCCGTGTCGAATGGTATCGCGAGGGGCGGGTGCCGCTGCACACGCTGCGCGCCGATGTCGACTATGGTGTCGCTACGGCGCATACCGCTTATGGCACCAACGGCGTCAAAGTCTGGATCTTCAAGGGTGAAATCCTCGAGCACGATCCGATGGCCCAGGACAAGCGCATGGCCGAACAGCCCGACAGTGGTCAGCGTCCGCGCCGCGACCGCGATCACGCGGCTTGAGTTTGAGAGTGAACTGACATGCTGCAACCGAAAAAAACAAAATACCGGAAGGCCTTCAAGGGCCGCATTCACGGCAAAGCGACAAGCTGCAACACGCTGGATTTCGGGGCCTTCGGCCTCAAGGCGACGGAGCCTGACCGCCTGACGGCGCGGCAGATCGAAGCCGCCCGCCGGGCGCTGGCGCGTGGCATGAAGCGCGCCGGGCGCATCTGGATCCGGGTGTTTCCGGACGTTCCGGTTTCCAAGAAGCCAGCGGAAGTGCGCATGGGCTCGGGCAAGGGCTCGACCGAATACTGGGCGGCGCGGGTGAAACCGGGCCGGGTGCTGTTCGAGATCGACGGTGTGCCGCGCGCCGTTGCCGAAGAATCGCTGGGCCTTGCCGCCGCCAAGCTGCCGATCAAGACGCGCTTCGTGGCGCGGCTCGGCGAATAGGAGTTCTGACCATGAAGATCACAGACGTCAGGGCCATGACCAAGGACCAGTTGAAGGACGAAGTCCTGAAGCTGAAGAAAGAGCAGTTCAACCTGCGCTTCCAGCGGGCCACCGGCCAGATTGAAAACACCGCGCGCATCCGCCAGATCCGCCGCGACATCGCCCGTCTCAAGACGGTCGGGTCGCAGCAGGCCGCCGCGAAGTAGGAGAAAGACGATGCCGAAACGCATCCTTGAGGGCGTCGTGGTGAGCGACAAAAACGACAAGACCATCGTGGTCAAGGTCGAACGCCGCTTGCGCCATCCGGTTTTGAAGAAAACCGTGCGCCTGTCGAAGAAGTATCATGCCCACGATGAGACGAACACCGCCAAGACCGGCGATGTCGTCCGCATCGAGGAAACCCGGCCCCTTTCGAAGCAGAAGCGCTGGACGCTGGTCGAAAAGGTGGCGGGTGGCCAGGCCTGAGCAGTGAACGGGTGATCCGATGATCCAACAAGAAACCAATCTCGATGTGGCCGACAATTCCGGGGCGCGCCGCGTGCAGTGCATCAAGGTGCTCGGCGGCTCCAAGCGCCGGTATGCGTCGATCGGCGACGTCATTGTCGTGTCGATCAAAGAGGCTATTCCGAAGGGCCGCGTCAAAAAGGGCACGGTGATGAAAGCCATCGTGGTGCGCACTGCGAAGGACATCCGACGCGCCGATGGTTCGGTGATCCGCTTCGACCGCAATGCGGCGGTGCTGATCAACGCCCAGGGCGAACCGGTCGGCACCCGTATCTTCGGGCCGGTGCCGCGCGAACTTCGCGGCAAGAACCAAATGAAGATCATTTCGCTGGCGCCGGAGGTGTTGTGATGACGGCGAAACTCAAGATCCGGAAAGGCGACAAGGTTGTCGTCACCACCGGCAAGGACAAGGGAAAGCAGGGTGAAGTCATCCGCGTGTTCCCGGCTGAAAACCGCGCCGTGGTGCGGGGCCTGAACCTGGCCAAGCGCCATACGCGGCAGACGGCTTCGCAAGAGGGCGGCATCGTCTCCAAAGAGATGCCGATCCATGTTTCCAACCTGGCACTGCGCGATCCCAAGACCGGCAAGCCGACGCGCGTCAGCTACAAAGTCCTGGCCGACGGCAAGAAGGTGCGGGTCGCCAAGGGCTCGGGAGAGGTGATCGATGGCTGAGGACAAGGAAAAGAAGGCGCCGAAGAAGGACGCAGCCGCTGCTGCTCCGAAGAAGGACGCCAAGAAGGAAGCGAAAAAGTCCGCTCCGGCCGAGAAAACGGCGGGTCCGGTCGAGGCGCTTCCCGATGGATATGTGCCACGCCTGCGCCAGCACTACGACGACGTGATCAAGCCGGAACTGATCAAGAAGTTCGGCTACAAGAATGTCATGGAAGTGCCGCGCCTTGAAAAGATCGTGCTCAACATGGGCATCGGCGAGGCAACGCAGGATTTGAAGCTGGTTGGCGTTGCCGCCGCCGAATTGGAAAAGATCGCCGGCCAGAAGGTGGTGATCACCAAGTCGCGCAAGGCCATTGCGCAATTCAAGATCCGCGAGAACCTGGCGATTGGCGCCAAGGTCACGCTGCGCAAGGTCAGGATGTATGAGTTCCTCGACAGGCTGATCAACATCGCGCTGCCGCGGGTTCGCGACTTCCGCGGCCTGACCGAACGCTCTTTCGACGGCAACGGCAACTACGCTTTCGGCATCAAAGAGCACATCATTTTCCCGGAAATCGATTACGACAGGATCGACCGCGTGTGGGGCATGGATGTCATCATCTGCACGACGGCGCGCAGCGACGAAGAGGCGCGCGCCCTGATCGAAGCGTTCAACTTCCCGTTCCGCAAGCCCGCCCGCAAGCAGGCCGCGTAACGGACACGATGGATAATAGGCTGAGGTAGCCCACATGGCGAAAACGAGTTCGGTAGAGAAGAACAACCGTCGCAGGAAGCTGGCGAAGCAATACGCTGGCAAGCGCGCCCGCCTCAAGGCGATCGCGCAGAACAAGACGCTGCCGATGGAAGAGCGGTTTACGGCCCAGCTCAAGCTGGCGCAGTTGCCGCGCAATTCGGCGCCGAACCGCATCCGCAACCGTTGCGAAGTCACGGGGCGGCCGCGGGCCTACTACAGGAAGATCAAGATGTCGCGTCTGGCACTGCGCGAGTTGGCCAACTCGGGATTGATCCCGGGCATGACCAAGTCGAGCTGGTAACAGATACGGACTTCAGGAGAGCAAGAGATGAGTGTTATTGATCCGATCGGCGACATGCTCGCTCGCATCCGGAACGCCCAGGAGCGCGGCAAGTCCAAGGTCGGGGTGCCGGCGTCGAAGCTGCGCGAGCGCGTGCTCGAAGTGCTGCAGAACGAAGGTTTCATCCGCAGCTATGCCACGGTGCAACAGGGCACGGCCAAGGCCGAGATCGAAATCGAGTTGAAATATTTCGATGGCACTCCGGTGATCCGCGAAATTCAGCGGGTTTCGAAGCCGGGCCGCCGGGTCTATGCTTCGGTTGCGACGCTGCCGACGGTTTACAACGGCCTCGGCATTTCCATACTGTCGACGCCGAAGGGCGTCATGTCGGATGCCGATGCTCGCGCCCAGAACGTGGGCGGCGAAGTCATCTGCACCGTGTTCTAAGGAGCCGATCCCATGTCTCGTATCGGTAAAAAAGCAGTTCCCGTGCCGGCTGGCGTCAGCGTCAACCTGGCGGGCCAGAATGTCACCGTCAAGGGCCCCAAGGGCGAACTCAAGTTCGCGCTGGTCGAACACGTGCTGGCGAAGATGGAAGACGGCGGCGTGAAAGTCGATCCGCGCGACCAGACGAAGCTTGCCCGGTCGTGCTGGGGCATGTCGCGTACGATGATCAAGAACATGATCACCGGGGTCACCGACGGCTTCACCAAGAACCTGGAAATCAACGGCGTGGGTTATCGCGCGGCGATTGCCGGAAAGAACCTGCAGCTGAACTTGGGCTACAGCCACGACGTGAATTATCCGATCCCGGCGGGCATCGACATCAAGACGCCGAAGCCCACGGAAATCGTGATCAGCGGCATCGACAAGCAGCGCGTCGGCCAGGTGGCGGCGGAAATCCGCGAGTTCCGCGGGCCAGAGCCCTACAAGGGCAAGGGCGTCAAATACGCCGGCGAATACATCTTCCGCAAGGAAGGCAAGAAGAAGTAACAGGTGGTTGCAATGGCTACGAAAACCAGTCCAATTCAGAAGCGCATGGCAAGGGTCCGCAAGGCCCTGGCGGCGCGCGGCAATCTCCGTCCGCGCCTTTCGGTGTTCCGTTCGTCCAAGAACATCTATGCCCAGGTCATCGACGACGCCAAGGGCGTGACAGTGGCTGCGGCCTCGAGCCTCGAGAAGGATTTCAAGGGCTCGAAGAAGTCCGGCGCCGACAAGGCCGCGGCGGCGGCCATTGGCAAGCTGGTGGCCGAGCGGGCGATCAAGGCCGGCGTCAAGGACGTGGTCTTCGACCGTGGCGGTTACATCTATCATGGGCGTGTCAAAGCGCTCGCCGACGCTGCCCGCGAGGGCGGGTTGAACTTCTGAGATAGGCAAAAGCACAATGGCAAAAGAACATGGCGGCCGCGACCGTGATCGCAAGGACAACCGCGAGGAGCGCGACAGCGAGTTCATCGACAAGCTGGTGCACATCAACCGTGTCGCCAAGGTGGTGAAGGGCGGCAAGCGCTTCGGCTTCGCGGCGCTCGTGGTGGTTGGCGATCAGAAGGGCCGGGTCGGCTTCGGCCACGGCAAAGCGCGGGAAGTGCCGGAAGCGGTGCGCAAAGCGACCGAGAGCGCCAAGCGCGGGCTGATCCGCGTGCCGCTGCGCGAAGGCCGTACGCTGCATCATGACATCGACGGACGCTGGGGCGCGGGCAAGGTGGTACTGCGGGCAGCGCCTCCGGGAACCGGCATCATCGCCGGCGGCCCGATGCGCGCGGTATTCGAATCGGTCGGCATGCAGGACGTGGTCGCCAAGTCGAAGGGCTCTTCCAACCCCTACAACATGGTGCGCGCCACGTTCGATGCGCTGAAGAAGCAGGTGTCGCCACGCTCAGTCGCAGCGCGCCGCGGCAAGAAGGTTTCCGACGTGCTGCGCCGCCGTGGCGGCGAAGCGGCGGCGGCCGACTAAAGGGAACAGTGATCATGGCTAAGTCAGGCAAAACCATTACCGTGAAGCAGGTTCACAGCCCGCAGCGCCGGCCCGCGGAACAGCGCGCGACGCTGGTTGGCCTCGGCCTCAACAAACTCAACCGGACCTCGACACTTGCCGATACGCCGGCGGTGCGTGGCATGATTGCCAAGGTCGCTCACCTGATCCAGGTCGTGGAATAAGGAACGACAACCATGAGACTCAATCAACTCGCCGACAATCCCGGCGCCAAGCATCCGAAGAAGCGCGTGGGGCGTGGCATCGGCTCGGGCCTCGGCAAGACGGCGGGCCGTGGCGGCAAGGGCCAGACGGCGCGCAAGGGCGGCGCCAAGGCGGGGTTCGAAGGCGGCCAGATGCCGATCTACCGGCGCCTGCCGAAGCGCGGCTTCAACAAGCCGAACGTGGTTGCCTATAACGAAATCAACCTCGGCAAGGTGCAGGCGGCGGTCGATGCGAAGCAGCTTGACGTCAAGAACCCGGTGACGGTCGCGTCGCTGGTGGCGGCTGGCGTGTTGTCAAAACCACTGGCGGGGGTGCGCCTCATCGGCAAGGGCGAGATCAAGGCGAAGCTCGCCTTTGAAGTGTGGCACGCCTCGAAGGGGGCCATTGCGGCGGTCGAAAAAGCCGGCGGTTCGGTCAAGATCTTGCGTCCCGCCGAAGCTCCGGCGGAAGCAAAGTAGGCTTGCAGGCGTTAACGGCCGGACCCACATAAGGTGGTCCGGGGCAGAACGCGAGGACGATTAAATGGCATCAGCTGCTGAACAACTTGCCGCCAATCTGAATTTTGCGGCGATCGGCAAGTCGGAAGAACTGAAGAAGCGCATCTGGTTCACGCTGGGTGCGCTGATCGTTTATCGCATCGGCAGCTATATTCCAATTCCCGGCATTGACGCGATTGAACTGGGGAAGTTCGCGGCGCAGAATTCCAGCGGCATTCTCGGCTGGGTGAACAATCTGGCCGGTGGCGCTCTTGGCCGCATGGCGATTTTCGCGCTCAACATCATGCCGTATATTTCGGCGTCGATCATCATTCAGCTGATGACCTCGGTGTCGCCCCATCTTGAAGCGCTCAAGAAGGAAGGCGAGCAGGGCCGGAAGAAAATCAATCAGTATACGCGCTATGGCACGGTGATCCTCGCCGTGCTGCAGTCCTACGGCATCGCCGTGGGGCTTGAAGGGCAGGGCGGCCTGGTGACCGATCCTGGCATGTTCTTCCGCATCTCGACGGTTATCACGCTGACCGGCGGCACGATATTCCTGATGTGGCTGGGCGAGCAAATCACCTCGCGCGGCATCGGCAATGGCACGTCACTCATCATCTTCGCGGGCATCGTGGCGGGCCTGCCAAGTGGCGTGGCCGCACTCCTTGAGCTTGGCCGCACCGGCCAGCTTTCGACTTTCCTGATCCTTGGGGTCCTCATCATGGCGCTGGCGGTCATCGCCTTCATCGTGCTGGTGGAGCGGGCGCAACGGCGGCTGCTCATTCAGTATCCGAAGCGACAGGTCGGCAACAAGATGTTCGAAGGCGACCGCTCGCATTTGCCTCTCAAACTCAATACATCAGGGGTCATTCCGCCGATCTTCGCGTCGTCGCTGCTGCTGGCGCCGATCACTGTCGCCAACTTCTCGCAGGGCCAGGGGCCCGACTGGCTCAACACCCTTACGGCGCTGCTGGGCCATGGCCAGCCGATGTTCCTCGTCTTGTATGTGGCGCTGATCATCTTCTTCGCGTTCTTCTACACGTCGATCATGTTCAACCCCAAGGAAACGGCGGATAACCTCAAGAAGCAAGGCGGCTTCATTCCGGGCATCAGGCCGGGCGAGCGGACCCAGGAATACATTGACTATGTGCTGACGCGCATCACCGTGCTGGGCGCCTGCTATCTGGCGCTGGTCTGCATCCTGCCGGAATTGCTTATCGGTTACACGGGCATCCCGTTCTATTTCGGCGGCACATCACTGCTGATCGTGGTGAGCGTCACCCTCGACACGGTTTCGCAGCTGCAAGGTCATTTGCTGGCACAGCAGTATGAGGGGCTGATCAAGAAGGCCAAGTTGCGGGGGCCGCGGAAGTGAACATAATTCTGCTCGGTCCGCCGGGCGCCGGCAAGGGCACACAGGCCAAACACATCGAAGACAAGCGTGGCATGAAGCAGCTGTCGACCGGAGAGATGCTGCGCGCCGCGGTGGCGGCCGGCAGCGACACCGGAAAGAAAGCCAAGGCGGTGATGGACCGCGGCGAGCTGGTTTCCGACGATATCGTTGTGGCGATCATCGCCGACCGGCTTGATGCGCCGGATGTAAAGAAGGGCTTCATTCTCGACGGTTTCCCGCGCAACACGGTCCAGGCCGAGGCGCTGGACCGGATGCTGGCCGGCAAGGGCTTGAATCTCGATGCGGTAATCGAGATGAAAGTCGATGACGAGGCGCTGGTTGAGCGCATTACCGGCCGCTACACCTGCGCCACCTGCGGCAAGGGGTATCACGACCGGTTTGAGAAACCCAAGGTTGCGGGAGTCTGCGACTCCTGTGGGGGAACTGAGTTCTCGCGCCGGGCCGACGACAATGAAAAGACAGTGCGTGACCGGCTTGGCGTTTACAACAAGCAGACGGCGCCGTTGGTTGCCTATTATGGCGCCAAGGGCAATCTGAAGAGCATCGACGGGATGGCTGGTATCACGCAGGTGACCCGCCAGATCGAGGAGGTGCTGGACCGCAAATGACGGCCCGGAATGTGTTTCCAAACGGTTGACGCGCAAGCAATTCCACCCTAAAGAGACCGCCAATCCTGGTCGACGGTAAGGCTGGCTTCGGGAGGGAAACCTCCGGAGGCGCGGCCTTGCGCCATTCATGGCTGTGGTTCGGCATTGCGGAATAACTGGAGTTCGGTGGCGGAAGCCACTGTTTAATTAGGAGAAAACGGCGTGGCTCGTATCGCAGGCGTCAACATTCCAACTAACAAGCGGGCGGTAATTGCGCTGCGCTATATTCATGGCATTGGCCCGGTCAATGCGGTGGAGATCTGCGACAAGGTCAAGATTCCCCACTCCAAGCGCGTCAATGAATTGACCGACGCGGAAGTGCTGGCGATCCGCGAAGTGATTGACCGGGATTACGTGGTGGAAGGCGACCTTCGCCGCGAAGTTTCGATGAACATCAAGCGCCTCGTCGACCTCGGCTGCTATCGCGGGCTTCGTCACCGCAAGGGCCTGCCGGTCCGCGGCCAGCGCACCCATACCAACGCCCGCACCCGCAAGGGCCCGGCCAAGGCGATTGCCGGCAAGAAGAAGTAAGGATCACAAACAATGGCAAAAGAAGCAGTCCGTCAGCGCCGCAAGGAGCGCAAGAACATCTCCTCGGGAGTTGTTCATGTGAACGCCTCGTTCAACAATACGATGATCACCATCACCGACGTTCAGGGCAATTCGATTGTCTGGGCGTCGGCTGGCAAGCTGGGCTTCAAGGGCTCGCGCAAGTCGACGCCCTATGCGGCCCAGGTGGCGGCAGAGCAGGTTGGCCGCGCGGCCATGGAACACGGCATGCGCACCGTGGAAGTGGAAGTTTCAGGCCCCGGTTCGGGCCGCGAGTCGGCGCTCAGGGCGCTGCAGGCCTGTGGGTTGCAGGTTACGTCGATCCGCGATGTGACACCGATTCCGCACAATGGGTGCCGCCCGCCGAAGCGCCGCCGCGTTTAAAGCTATGTGTGAGGCCGCGGGCCTGGCTCCGCGGTTTGTGTTCGAACAGGGACTTAAAATCCGGTGCGCCTCCTTGGACGTGCTGGCATTGACGGGAAAAAAGTAGATGCAGGTCAATCAGAAAAACTGGCAGGAACTGATCCGTCCGACGAAGCTTGAAGTGCAGCCGGGCCGCGACCGGCGCCGGGTTGCGACGGTGACGGCCGAACCTCTGGAGCGGGGCTTCGGCACGACGCTTGGCAATGCGCTGCGCCGGGTGCTGCTGTCGTCGCTGCAGGGTGCCGCAGTTACATCGGTGCAGATCGATGGCGTGCTGCACGAGTTCTCGTCGATCGCCGGAGTGCGCGAGGACGTGACCGACATCGTGCTCAACATCAAGGAAATCGCCATTGCCATGCAGAGCGAGGGCGCCAAGCGCCTGATGCTGCGCAAGGAAGGTCCGGGTGTGGTCCGGGCCGGAGACATCCAGACTTCGGGCGACATTCACATTCTGAACCCCGAGCATGTGATCTGCACCCTCGACGAAGGTGCCGAAGTGCGCATGGAATTCACGGTTGCCACCGGCAAGGGCTATGTCTCGTCGGAGCGCAACCGTCCGGAAGATGCGCCGATCGGCCTTATTCCCGGTCGACTCGATCTATTCGCCGGTGAAGCGGGTGTCGTTCAAAATCGAGAACACCCGCGAGGGCCAGATCCTCGACTACGACAAGCTGATCATGACGGTCGAGACCGATGGCTCGATGTCGCCGGAAGATGCGGTTGCCTACGCGGCGCGCATTCTTCAGGACCAGCTGTCGGTGTTCATCAACTTCGCCGAGCCTTCGAAAGTGGTGGCCGAGGAATCGCGCCCCGAACTCGAGTTCAACGCGGCGCTTCTCAAGAAGGTGGACGAACTGGAACTGTCGGTGCGTTCGGCCAACTGCCTGAAGAACGACAATATCGTCTACATCGGCGACCTGATCCAGAAGACCGAGGCGGAAATGCTCCGTACACCGAACTTCGGGCGCAAGTCGCTGAACGAGATCAAGGAAGTTCTGGCCCAGATGGGCCTGCATCTCGGCATGGAAGTGCCGAACTGGCCGCCCGAGAACATCGAAGAACTCGCCAAGAAATTCGAAACACACTACTGAGAACACGAGGGGCGCCAAGCGCGCCCGGCTTGAAGGAGACTAGTCATGCGTCATGGATTCAGGGGCCGCCGGTTCAACCGCACGCCGGAGCATCGCACCGCGATGTTCGCCAACATGTCGGCGGCATTGATCAAGCATGAGCAGATCGTGACGACGCTGCCCAAGGCCAAGGACTTGCGGCCGGTGGTCGAGAAGCTCATCACGCTGGCCAAGAAGGGTGGACTGCATGCCCGCCGTCAGGCGATGTCGCAGGTGCGTGACGCTGCCCAGGTGAAGAAACTGTTCGAGGTGCTGGGCGCGCGCTACAAGACGCGGGCTGGCGGCTATCTTCGCATCATGAAGGCCGGTTTCCGGCACGGTGATTCGGCTGCCATGGCAGTGATCGAATTCGTGGATCGCGATGTGAGCGAGAAGGGCAAGGACTCCGGTCCCAAGCAGACCAACGATGGAGCGGCCGAGGCTGCGGCCTGATTTCATACGAATTCGCGCGCAAGTTCAAAGGGGTAGCTCTCGAGCTGCCCCTTTTTTGCGGCCAGGCGGGACAAGCCAGTGGCACGCGGTTTGCAGCATTTGTCTCAAAACGAGACTTTGTTTTCAACCGGGACTTATCCCCTGCTAGATAGGGGTAATGCTTAGTAACCGCGAAATGGCCACGGCATTTGACGTTTTCAGCGAAGAACAGGCGCCGTTCGGCAATGCCGAGGAGTCGGCGCAATATCTGCGAGTGGCGCGCGAGAAATACAGCGTTCTGAATCTCTCATACTGGTTCCTGGGCACCTCTAACCAGATGCCAGACCGGCTGACCTGGCTTTCGACCTATGACGAAGACTACATGACGGTCTACATGCGCGACTATTCGCCGTTGGGCGATCCGGCATTCAACATTGTGTTTGGCCGGCTGCTGCCGCTCGACTGGGCGGAAATCCGCGATGCCGATACAACGGCACAGCACATTCACCACGTGGCCGAGCAATATGGCATCGGCAGGCAGGGCATATCATTTCCGATCCGCGACCCAGGGTTTGGGTCGGCGATGTTCTCGGTCAACCTCGAGTGCGAGGACCGGCACTGGAACGAGATCCGCAATGATCTGGTGAATGGCTTCCATCTCTTCGCCCACTACTTCCACCTGCGCATGAAGGACGTCATTGCCGGGCGGCCGGTAACTTCGGATTTCGACCTCAGCCCGCGCGAGCGGGAAGTGCTGAAGTGGGCGGCAGACGGCAAGACGGCATGGGAAACCTCGCAGCTCATCGGCGTATCGGAGCGGGCCATTCGCCTCTACACCGAAAACGCCATGACCAAGCTGAAGGCCAAGACCAAGACCCAGGCGGTGGCGATAGCGGTGCGAAATCAGATTTTGCACTGATGGCAGCGGCCCCGGTTTCCGGCTCGCGGCCGGGACAATCATTTCAGGCTGGGGATTTCCGTTCGGGAAATGAGCCGGGCGTCCTGACTTTCGTATGTCGCGGCCAGAGACTTGCCATCTTGTTCATAGACAATCGTGAAGCGTTGCTGCGGCATCTGTTCCATTGCGATAATGTTGGTTACGTCTTCGAGAAGAAGGCGCAGCCCGGCACCATCGACGCCCGTGTGGGCGATGGCCGATTTATCCTTGGCGCTTATGACGCCATCGCCATTGCTGTCCTGACGAATAATTTCATGTATGGCACCAATGGTGGTTTCATCAGCAGCTTCGCCCACCGTTAGCCAAAGTGAATTGACGATGAGTGCTTTGGAGTTTGGCAGTAGCCAGTGCCCGATGCCCGACGTGGTGTCGGCAAAGTAGAAGTTTACCTGATTTCCCTTGTAATCCTTCGTGTAGTAGGAGAAATTTGCATTCTGTTCCCGCACTAGCGGAATAGCGATCCACGGTGTGCCGCGAATTGGCGATGGCTGGCCGAGTTTCAATATGTCTTGTGATACGGCGGTGCCTTCCGGACGCAGGACTTCCGAGGTTTGCCGGTCCCGCGTGCGAAAGCGATATTGCTCATAGACCGCATAGGCTGCGATGAGGCTCACCAACACGGTGGCGATGGCAATGGCCAGGGCATTGAACCGCCAGACAAATTTGAAGAAGCGATTTTCTTCTGAATGCTGCATTGATCACCGATACGTTATCCCAAACTCTCAAATCGTCAGGGCTTCCTCGACCTCAACGACCTTGTGGCTGCCGTAGCCGTTGAAGGTTGTCGATGTGGCAATGCCGTAGGCGCCGAGGTTTCCGAATTCGATAAAGTCCTCGTCCTGAATGGCGGCTGGAAGCTCCATGCGGTGGGGCAGGACGTCCAACGGGTCGCAGGTCGGGCCGAAGACTTTCCACGATTTGGTTTCGCCGTGCAGCACTTCGCCATCGCGCAGAACGCGGTAGGGCGGCTCGAGTTCGGCCACCTGCATGACTTCCATGAGGCCGCCATAAACGCCGTCATTGATAAAGAGGTCGTCGCCATCGGTGCACACCAGTTTGACGCGAGTGAGCAGCGACATTGAGGTGGCGACGAGGCCGCGGCCGGGCTCGCACTCAAGTTTCGGTTCCTTGCCCTTGCCAAAGGCCAAGGTGACGGCGGCCTGGATCATGGCGAAGAATGGCCCGAGGGGGCCGCCTGTTGAGCGCTGATAATTGGCGGGAAAGCCGCCGCCAACATTGAGTTTGCCGATCTCGACACCAGCGTTGCGGGCGATGCGGGCGGCGGCCTCGATGTGGCGCTTGTAGACAAGGGGGTCGCGGCTTTGCGAGCCGGGGTGGAAGGTCAGAACCGGGGTGAAGCCGCGCTCCTTGGCTTCTTTCAGGAGTTCGACGCAGATGTAATCGGGCGCGCCGAACTTGGTGGAGAAATCATGGGCAGAGGAGGTGCGCTCGCGGGGCAGCACAAAGCGAACGGCGATCTCGACACCCTTGGGGCTGGTGACGATTTCGGCGATCTTGCGCAACTCCTCGCGGCAATCGACGGCAAAGCGGCGGCAGCCGTATTTCAAGAAGGCGTCCTTGATTTCGGCGCGGGATTTGACCGGGTTATGATAGTGAAACACCGGCTTGCCGCCAGCCCGCGAAACGGTTTCCATTTCCTGAACCGAAGCCACGTCCCAATGGCTGATGCCGAAATCGGCGAGGGCTTTGATCACCTCGTGGCTGGGATTGGACTTGACGGCGAAACTGACCTCGCCGGGGAAGCCCTTCTGGAAAATCGTCACGCGCTCCTGCAATTGCTTGCGGCTGAAGCAGAATACCGGTGCCTGCGGCGAGAGCTGCCGCGCGACCTCACCGGCATCGGCATAACCGTTTGTTTTTTCTACCGTTTTAGTAGCAGCGAGGGCGGATTTCGGCATTCTGGCCTCCAGTCATTGGCAGGCGGCTGTTGTGACAGTCAGTTGGGTTGGATTACACACGGCAATGTGCTGAAATGTGACGGAGGAGTCGTCGAAACGACAGAATGATCTACAAAGCGACGAATGGCAAACCTGACGCCCAAGGATGAAGAACTGATTGCGCTGTTGCGGGTCAATGCCCGCGAGCCGGTGGCGGCTCTGGCGCGAAAACTTGGCTTGTCGCGTACCACGGTCCAAGACCGGCTGAGGAGGCTGGAAGAAAGCGGTACAATCGCAGGTTATGCAGTGCGGCTCGGGGGAGAAAAGGCGTGGGATGGCATCCGGGCCTTCATCACGATTGCCATCGAGCCCAGGAAGCAGGTCGAGGCAGCGAAACTGATCATGCGCTATCCGCAGGTCGAATCGCTGCATACGGTGAGCGGCAAGTACGATCTGGTGGCCCACGTCAAAGCTGCCAACTCCGAGGCTATGGACAAGCTGATCGACGAGCTGAGTGCGGCGCCGGGGGTGACCCGGGTCGAAACGGCGGTCATTTTGTCGACAAAGCTTGATCGCAGATAGCGGTTACGGGACAACCTGAGGACGGTTATGCGTTTGAAGATCTGCATTTTCATGATTGGGCTCTTGCTCGCCGCTGTTCCGGCCGGGGCGCAGAAAACCTTGCCAAAGTCGCTGCTGGATGTGCAGTTGTCATTTGCTCCGGTGGTCAAGGCCGTCACGCCGTCGGTGGTCAACGTCTATGCCAAGGTGCCAGTGCAGCAGCGGCAAACCGCGATATTCAACGATCCGTTCTTTCGTGAGTTCTTCGGCGACAATTTGCGTAAGCAGCCGCCGCGGGTGCAGAACTCGCTGGGCTCCGGCGTTATCGTCGATGGCGCGGGCCTGATCGTCACCAACAATCACGTCATTCGTGGCGCAACCGACATTCGCGTGGCGCTGGCCGACCGCCGCGAGTTCGAAGCGAAGCTGCTGCTCACCGACGAACGCACCGATCTGGCGGTACTGAAGATCGAAGTGGTGGACGAGCGGCTTCCGGCTCTGGAACTTGGCGATTCCGATGATCTCGAGATCGGCGATCTGGTGCTGGCGGTGGGCAATCCGTTCGGCGTGGGCCAATCGGTTTCAAGCGGCATCGTCTCGGCGCTGGCGCGCACCGATGTCGGCATTACCGACTATCAGTTCTTCATTCAAACCGACGCGGCGATCAATCCGGGCAATTCGGGCGGCGCGCTGGTCAACATGGCGGGGCAGGTGGTGGGCATCAACACCGCCATCTTCTCGCGCTCCGGCGGATCGATCGGCATTGGCTTTGCCATTCCCGCCAACATGGTGAGGACGGTTGTCGAGTTCGGCCGAAGAAGGAAAGAAGGTGCGGCGGCCGTGGATTGGCGCAGACCTGCAGGATGTTACATCCGACATTGCGCAATCGCTGGGATTTGCGCGGCCGGAGGGGGCGCTGGTGGTGCGCATGCATCCTGATAGCCCGCTGGCGGCGGCGGGCCTCAAGCGCGGTGATGTGATACTGGCGATTGACGGCAGGGCGGTGGAGAACGCCAAGGAACTGAACTACAGGGTGGCCACTGCCGAAATTGGTTCGACTTCGATCGTTGAATATGTGCGTGGCGGCGAACGTAGTGAGACGCGAGTGACATTGATCGCCGCTCCCGAAACCGTGGATCGCGATGAAACGGTGATTGCAGGCAAGAATCCGCTTTCAGGCATGGTTGCGGCCAACCTCTCGCCGGCGGTCGCCGAAGAACTCGGCATGCCGTCGTCGCTCAAGGGTGTGGTGGCGCTGAAGATCGGCGAGGGTCCGGCCAAGCAGTTCCTGAAGCCGGGTGACATCATCATGGGCGTCAACGGCATCCAGACGCTGGATGTCAATGCGCTGCTCAAGGTGCTTGAGGACAATCTCGGCTATTGGCAGATCGCCATCAATCGCGGCGGACGGGTGATGAACCTCACTGTCGGAGGATGAGCAACCTCTTCCAGGCGGCAGGCATGGGCAAGGAGGCGCCGCGGCCGCTTGCCGACCGGCTGCGGCCGCAGAAGCTATCAGACGTCGTCGGGCAGGACCATTTGACGGGTGGCGATGGCGTCCTGACGCGCATGCTGGCGGCAGGCCGCATTCCCTCGATCATCCTGTGGGGCCCGCCGGGCACCGGCAAGACGACGATCGCCCGCCTTCTGGCAGGCGAAACCGGGCTTGCCTTCGAGCAGATGTCGGCAATCTTTTCGGGGGTCGCCGAGCTCAAAAAGGCTTTCGAGCAGGCGCGAATCCGGCGCGAACAGGGCCGCGGCACGCTGCTGTTCGTCGACGAAATTCATCGCTTCAACAAGTCGCAGCAGGATTTGTTTCTGCCCTATGTCGAGGACGGCACCATTATTCTGGTGGGAGCCACAACCGAGAATCCGTCGTTCGAGTTGAATGGTGCGCTGCTGTCACGGTGTCAGGTCCTGGTGTTGAACCGGCTGGGTGCTGATGCCATGACCGCACTTGCCGGAAGGGCGGAAATGTTCGAGCGGCGGGCTCTGCCGGCTGACGATGCGGCGCGGGCGGCACTGATCGCCATGGCCGATGGTGACGGGAGGTATTTTCTCAATCTGGTGGAAGAGGTTTTCGCCAGCGTGGCCGAAGGCGGAGCGGCGCTGACACCGGAGGCGCTGGCCAAGACCGTGCAGCAGCGCATGCCGCTTTACGACAAGGCGGCGGATGGCCACTACAATCTGATCTCGGCGCTGCACAAGTCGGTGCGCGGGTCCGACCCTGATGCCGCACTTTACTATCTGGCGCGCATGCTGGCGGCGGGCGAGGACCCGTTGTTTCTGGCCCGGCGCATCGTGCGCATGGCCTATGAGGACGTGGGGCTCGCCGACCCGGAAGCGGTGCACCAGGCGCTGGCCGCCAAGGAGACGTTTGATTTTCTTGGTTCGCCCGAGGGCGAATTGGCGCTGGCTCAGGCCGTGGTCTATGTGGCATCGGCGCCGAAGTCGAATGCTCTGTACACGGCGTTTAAGGCGGCGAGCCAGCGGGCGAAAGAGACGGGCTCGCTGATGCCGCCGAAAATCATCCTCAATGCGCCGACCAAGCTGATGAAGACCCAGGAGTATGGTGCTGGCTACAAATATGACCACGACCAGCCAGACGGGTTTTCAGGGCAGAACTATTTTCCCGAGGGCATGGGGCGCGAGCAGTATTATTTGCCGGTCGAGCGCGGCTTCGAGCGCGATGTGAAGAAGCGGCTGGAGTATTGGGCGAAGCTCAGGAAAGAGCGTCAGCCATAGTGGTAGCGGCAGGCGAGGATGACGAGGGTCGTCCCTTCCACCTTGTAAACGAGCCGGTGCTCTTGATCGATGCGGCGCGACCAACACTTCGCCAATTCGAATTTCAAGGGTTCAGGCTTGCCCAATCCCTCGAACGGGTGTTTCATCACATCGTGGATGAGATCGATGATTTTTAGAGCTTTGCGGCGGTCGATATCCACCCAGTACCGCAGGTCTTCAAGGGCATTGGGGTCGAATTCAAGCCTCAAGGCCCAGGGCCTTCAATGCATTGGAAGTCTTCCGGGCACTTTTCCGGCGCCGCACAGCTTCGAGCAGCCGTCCGGCATTGGCAGGTGAGCGCAGCAGATACGCCGTCTCCGCCAGGGATTCATAGTCGCTGCGGGCGACAAGCACGACATCGCCGCCCGATTGCCGTTCGACGATCATTGGTTCATGGGCCTGGCAAACGCCGTCCAAGGCCGATTTGAGATTGGCGCGCAAACGGCTATAGGTGATTGTGTTCATGGCAATAATGTACAGCATTCCTGTACAAATGCAAATGGCCGGGAATGTAGCCCGGCCATCGTTGTTGCGTGAAGCTCAAGCGGCGCGTTTGGCGTCAATCGAGACGGGGCCAGCGCCAGCGGCGGCGAAATACAAGAAGACGAAGCAGAACATGATGGCGAGTTCGCCGCCGTTCTGGATCGGGAAGAAGGAAGCGGGCGCGTGGGCCATGAAATAGGCCGCCGCCATCATGCCGGCCAACACGAAGGCGGTGATACGGGTGAACAGGCCGAGGACGATGAGCAATCCGCCGGCGATCTCGAGCACGCCCGCGACGCCCATCATGGACAGGACCGGCACCGGGGCCGGGAAAAAGTCGGTGGCGGGCCAGGTGAAGAACTTGGTGGTGCCATGGGCAAGGAACAGGAGCCCGGTGACGACGCGCAGCGCCGAGACGATGTAGCCGGACCAGGTGGATGGGATGATGCCAGTGTTCATGTGATTGACCCTCTCTGTGATGAACTGTAACAGCGATTTATACCGATTTATGTTTGGTATCAAGGGAAGTTACATTAATTATTCTGCGGCGGATTGACATTAGCTAAGTGGTTAGCTAAGTAGGCGAGATGACCGTTGTCACCATCCACAAGGCCAAGACCGAGCTTTCCAAGCTGCTGAAACGCGTCGAGGCGGGCGAAGAAATCTTGATCGCGCGTGGCGACAAGGTTATCGGCAAGCTTGTGCCGATTTCCCCAATCGCCGCGAAATCGCGCGGCCGTGGTGCGTTCAAGGGCAAGATCGATATGCCTGACAGCTTCTTCGATCCGCTGCCGGAAGAAGAGCTTGCGGCATGGGAAGGCGCATATGGATATACTCCTGGACACCCATACGCTGCTCTGGATGCTGCAGGACGACCCGCGGCTGAGGCCGAGGCAATTCCAGGTTTTGGAGAATCCGGAAAACCGCCTGTTCGTTAGCGCCATTTCGGTATTTGAGATCGCCACTAAGGTCCGCATTGGCAAGCTGCGTCTTGCTATTCCGGTGGCAGAACTGATTGACCATGTGTTCGGCAAGCTCACTTACCTGCCCCTGTCTGTGAGCTACAAGCACGGCCAAAGAGCGGGAACGCTTCCCGGCAGCCATCGGGACCCTTTCGACCGACTGCTCGCAGCGCAAGCGCTGGATGATCGCATGCCGCTGATGAGCAGTGATGAGGCGTTCAGGGAGTTTGGCGTGGAGGTGGTTTGGTGATGGGCCCAGATACTCATTGGAACTAGAGACTAGTCATTCAGTGCAGACTTCTAAGTTACAGAGCTTTGCTAATTTGGCCAGTCGCGGGGTTGCTTGAATCCTGTTTCCACCCCACACCGAAGGCGTGGTCACGAGACCCGTTCTACCAAGCGATACCGCGATTGCTTCGCAATGCCCTTTGGTTCTCGAAATACGACGGGACGAGCTCGCTTATGGTGAGTTGGTGCACCCGGAGGCAAAACTCGTCGTAGTTCTCCACTATTGTTTGGGGGATTGTGCCGTGCCGCACTAGGCTCGCAAGAAGCACAATTTCATCTCGGTTGAGCTGGGCCACGAGTTCGGCATTTGACGCCAACTCGTCCGGCTCAAACTCAATTGGTTTGCATCCGACACCACTCCTTATGATCTGAGCCATAAGTCGAAGGTTGCGTCGAGCTGCACCCTGTTTGGTCGCGTTGAGATAGCGAAAAAGTAGTCCAAAAAATGTGTCGCGGTCGAAATCACTATTTAGCCGAACACCGTCCCTTAATTCGTCTAGAAGAATTTCGCTCGCTATTGCAGTCTTGCGGTTCATATAGTCATTGAACTGACTTCCGATTACTTGTGCGACAGTGTTTGTTGGCGCCTGCCCCATCCAAATTGCGAGGATATCTGAACTTATTGATGTTATCAGGTTACTGCTCACTCCGCCGCCTCGCGCTTTCCCCGCCTCAGCACGTCCTTCAGGAAATGCCCGGTGTAGCTCCTCTTCTCGCGGACCACGTCTTCTGGCGTTCCGGCGACGACGATTTCGCCGCCGCCGTCGCCGCCTTCGGGGCCGAGATCGATGATCCAATCCGAAGTCTTGATGACTTCGAGATTGTGTTCGATGACCACGACGGTGTTGCCCTGGTCGACCAACTCATGCAGCACCTCGAGGAGCTTCCTCACGTCGTGGAAATGCAGGCCGGTGGTTGGTTCGTCGAGGAGGTAGAGGGTGCGTCCGGTGGCGCGGCGCGACAGCTCCTTGGCGAGTTTCACGCGCTGGGCTTCGCCGCCGGACAGCGTCGTTGCCTGCTGGCCGACGTGGATGTAGCCGAGCCCCACGCGCTCCAGCGTCTCCATCTTGTCGCGAACACTGGGCACGGCGCGGAAGAAGTCCGCCGCCTCGGCCACCGTCATGTCGAGCACGTCGGCGATCGACTTGTCCTTGAAGCGGATTTCCAGGGTCTCGCGGTTGTAGCGCTTGCCGTGGCATTCGTCGCAGGTCACGTAGACATCGGGCAGGAAGTGCATCTCGATCTTGATGACGCCGTCGCCCTGGCAGGTTTCGCAGCGCCCGCCCTTGACATTGAATGAAAAGCGCCCCGGTTCATAGCCGCGCGCCTTGGCTTCGGGGAGGCCTGCGAACCAGTCGCGGATCGGCGTGAAGGCGCCGGTATAAGTGGCAGGGTTGGAGCGCGGGGTGCGGCCGATGGGCGATTGATCAATGTCGATGATCTTGTCGAGCGCCTCCAGGCCGTCGATGCGGTCGTGTTCGGCGGGCGGCTCGCGGGTGCCCATGAGCTTCCTCGCGGCCGCCTTGTAAACCGTGTCGATGAGCAGGGTGGACTTGCCGCCGCCCGAAACGCCGGTGACACAGGTGAAGACGCCCAATGGAATCTCGGTGGAAATGTTTTTGAGATTGTTGGCGCGCGCACCCTTGACGCGGATGGAGCGGCCCTTTTCCCATTTGCGGCGATGGAGCGGCAGCGGCACCTGCTGAAAACCGGTGAGATATTGGCCGGTCAAGGAGTTCGGATTGGCCATCACCTCGGCGGGCGAGCCTTGAGCAATGATGTGGCCGCCGTGAATGCCGGCGCCTGGCCCGATGTCGACGACGTAATCGGCCTGGCGGATGGCGTCCTCGTCATGCTCAACGACGATCACCGTATTGCCGAGATCGCGCAGGTGATGGAGGGTTTCGAGGAGGCGGGCATTGTCGCGCTGGTGGAGGCCGATCGACGGCTCGTCGAGCACATAGAGCACGCCGGTGAGGCCGGAGCCGATCTGCGAGGCCAGCCGGATGCGTTGGCTCTCGCCGCCGGAAAGTGTTCCGGAAGTGCGCGACAGGTTGAGATAGTCAAGACCGACATCGACGAGGAACTGCAGGCGCTCGCGGATTTCCTTGAGGATGCGGGCGGCGATTTCCATGTCCTTGGCCTTGAGCTTCTGCGGCAGGGCCTCGAACCAGCTGTAGGCGTCGCGGATCGACTTCGACGACACTTCGGAAATGTGCAGCCTATCGATCTTGACTGCCAAGGCCTGGGGCTTCAGGCGGGCGCCGTTGCAGGCATCACACGGGTGATCCGACTGGAACTTCGAGAGTTCCTCGCGCATCCACTGTGAATTGGTCTCGCGCCAGCGGCGCTCGATGTTGGTGATGACACCCTCAAAGGGCTTCTTGGTTTTGTAGGAACGCACACCATCGTCATAGGTGATGGAGATTTCATCCTCGCCGGTACCGAACAGCACGGCGTCGCGGGCCTTTTTTGGCAGGTCGCGCCACGGCGTTGCCATGGAGAACTTGTAGTGCTTGGCCAGCGCCTCCAGCGTCTGGGCGTAGTAGGGCGAAGTGTTGCCGGTCTTGGCCCAGGGCACGATGGCGCCTTCGCGCAGGCTCAAGGTTTCGTCGGGCACCACCAGGTCCGGCTCAAAGCGCAGTTCGGTGCCGAGGCCATCGCATTTCGGGCAGGCGCCGAAGGGGTTGTTGAAGGAAAACAGGCGGGGTTCGATTTCGTCGATGGTGAAGCCTGAAACCGGGCAGGCAAAGCGCTCCGAGAACAGGATGCGTTCGTGGGTCTCGTTCTTGGACTTGTTGGCGCTGTCTTCACTGGTTTGCGATTTTGGCAAGGGCTTGTCGGCGAATTCGGCGACGGCAAGGCCATCGGCCAGTTTGAGGGCGGTCTCGAAGCTGTCGGCAAGCCTGGTGCCCAGATCGGGCTTCACGGCGAGGCGATCCACCACCACGTCGATGTCGTGCTTGTATTTCTTGTCGAGAGCTGGAACCTTGTCGATCTCGTAGAACGTGCCATCAACCTTGACGCGCTGGAAGCCCTTCTTCTGCAGGTCGGCCAATTCCTTGCGATACTCACCCTTCCGCCCACGGACGATCGGGGCAAGGAGATAGAGTCGGGTGCCCTCGGGAATTGCCAGGACGCGATCGACCATCTGGGTGACAGTCTGGCTTTCGATGGGCAGGCCGGTGGCGGGCGAATAGGCGACGCCGATCCGCGCGAAGAGAAGGCGCATGTAGTCGTAAATTTCGGTGACGGTGCCGACGGTCGAACGCGGGTTGCGGCTGGTGGTCTTCTGCTCAATGGAGATCGCCGGAGACAGGCCGTCGATCTGGTCGACGTCGGGCTTCTGCATCATCTCGAGGAATTGCCGGGCGTAGGCGGACAGGCTCTCGACATAGCGCCGCTGGCCTTCGGCATAGATGGTGTCAAAGGCAAGCGACGACTTGCCGGAACCCGAAAGCCCGGTGAAGACGATCAGCTTGTCGCGCGGCAGTTCGAGCGAAACATTCTTCAGGTTGTGCTCGCGCGCACCCTGAATGGAGAGGACTTTCTTGTGTTCGGCCATGGGATGTGACTAGACCAAAAGGTGAACATGGGCAAGGCGGCTGCCCAACATTGGCAGTATCGATTGTCAGCAGCCGTCAGCAGCTTGGGGTTATCCACATGATTGCAGCAACTGACCATATCGGCACGGGTTTGGCGTTGTGTGAGGGCGATTACAGCCGCCTGTTCCGCGCCGTGCGAGTGGTTGGGCTGCAAGCCGTGGAGGAGTTGACCCATGAACCGTCGCAGTTTCCTTCTGACCGCGGGTGTGGCCGTGGTGGTTTTACCGAGAGCCGCCGTATGCCAGCCGGCCACCCCGCAACCAGAGCTTCTGGCTTCGCGGCTCATTGCGGCGAACCGGACCAGTGTGCGCATCAGGTTGGGACACGGTGTTGTGACGCAGCCGCTGCTGGCGAAGGTTCACGGTTCGGGACTGTGGATTGATGCCGTTCACTTCGCGATGGCCGGAGGAGGGAAGGCCAGCATGCCGATCGGGCGCCGGTTGATTCCAGGTCGCTTCCTCGAGCTCGGCCACTGCAACCACTGTGACGCGCCAGTGCGGGACATCGAAATACGCTACGCCCACCTTCCATTTGACGGTTCCAAGACCATGCTGGAGCTGTGGTCGGCCTGACGGTCCTCAGTGCATTTGGGTAGAGGCGGCGACAATCAATCCTTGTGCCTCGCGCCAAGTGGCTTGCGGTGGTTTGCTGCTTCGCTCAGAATTGGCTAGCTGGCTCATCTTTGTGGTGTAGAAAAGCATCGCCGGTATCTGGAGTTCACCGTGGCGAGAACTGGGGCATGAAGAAGCAGTCGGGCAAGGCTCTCACAGCCGGAGCCGAACGGCAGGGTGTGCAGGAGATCCTTGACCGGCTTTGCCGATCGGCGGCGGAGATCTGCGGGTGCGAGGTGGCGGCCGTATCCTACAATCGGGGTGGGCGAACCCGGCTTATCGCCAGTTTCGGCGTCGCGACCCGGTATCGTACCTTTGAATATGACAAGAGCGCCGCCCCCTTTAAGCCCAGAGAACGCGTGGTGATGGCCAAGAGCGATCCGCGGTTCAATAAACTAGGCGTGCCATTGGGAATTGAAGATTGCCGATTCTTTCTGCGTTTGCCGGTGTCGATCACGCCCGACCACGCCACCTCCCTGATTGTTCTGAGCAGTGAGGCTCGAAAACCTCCAACTCCCCGGAGGATGAAACTACTCGACTTAACGGCAACGCTCATTGCACAGATCCTCAAGCAGTATTTCAAATTGCTGGATGATGATGCGGTGAATGTGTCAGCCATCACGGCGTTGGCGGACATCAAGCGGGAGATCGTGGAAGGCACGGGCCTTGCCGCTCTTGTTGACGGGAAAATGAACGTCTGCGCCGTGAGTGCAAGCCTTGGGAAGGTACTTGGCCGGAAACCCCGGGATGTCGTGGGTTCGCATTTCAAGAGCCTGAACCTGCGGGCGAGCGAGGCGCTGGGATTCATGTTCGGGCACGCGCTTGAAACGAAACTGTCGCCGCCGCCATTTGAGATTGCCGGCGGAGATGGTAGAGGCGGCCACAGCAGTTACCTCGTTTCGGTTACGCCAGTGAGTCCAACCGACGACACGGCGAACTACCTGTATGTGACCCTGGACAACGTCACGTCCGCCAACCGCCAAGAGGAGGCTATAAACGCCGCCTATCGCAAGCACCGCGCGGCGCTCGATCCGGCCTCGTCGTTTCTGCTGGATACGCTGGTCAGCAAGCGCAACCTGCGCGAACGCAACGGCGTCGGATATCTCACGGTGAGCGTCTGGCGGCAGCCGATGAAAACCTACCAGATCGGTGCGCTCAAGGCTCTCAAGGATAATTTGCCTCCGGACTTCACGCGTCAGGTTGCCGAACGCATGGCAAAGGAAATCGAAAGTTTCATCGGCCTGCGGGCTTTCAAGGTGATCGTGCCGATGCCATGCAGCCATAGCCGCTCGGAGAGCTGTCTGTCGGCGGAAATTGCCCGGGCGCTCGGCGCCATCTCCGGCTTGCCCGTGGTGCGCGGGTTGCGCATCCCGCCGGGCGGCGCGTCTCATCCCAAGAAGAATGCCAAGCGCCTGCCTATGTCGTTGGCTGAAACCGTTCCGGGCCCGGTCCTGCTGGTGGATGATGTTGCAACGTCGGGGGCTCACATCGAGGAAGCGGTGAAGATTTTGCGGCCAGGCAGCGGTTCAGTGATGGCAGTGGCGTGGATTGGCGGGGCAAGCAGTTAATCCGCAACCCACATTCACTATGTTGAGCCCAAAGTTGCGCTTGAACAATCGCTGTGGTTATCGGAGCAGCAACACATCCGGCACGTGGCAGCAAGGGAACTGATGACGGCAAAGCACCAAATTCTGCGCGAGACCTTCGGTTATGACGCGTTTCGTCCGCAGCAGGAGGAGATCGTCGATGGGTTGATTGCCGGGCGCCACGTGCTGGCGGTGATGCCGACAGGCTCGGGTAAGTCGTTGTGTTTTCAAATTCCGGCGCTGGTGCTGGGCGGGCTTGGTATTGTGGTGTCGCCGCTGGTTGCGTTGATGCAGGACCAGGTGGCAGCGCTGAAGCTTGCTGGCGTTGCGGCGGAGACGATCAATTCCTCGGCATCGCGTGATGACAATGTCGGCATCTGGAAGCGGGTCTTGGCGGGCGAGGTGCGTTTGCTCTATCTGTCGCCGGAACGGTTGATGACCGAACGGATGATCGCGGCACTTTCCAAGCTTGATGTGCGGCTTATCGCCATTGACGAAGCGCACTGCATTTCACAATGGGGGGCATCGTTCCGGCCGGAGTATGATATGCTCCGTGGACTGAAGGACGCCTTTCCGGGCGTGCCGATCGGGGCTTTCACGGCGACGGCCGACGAGGCGACGCGGCGCGACATCGTCGCCAAGATTTTCGGCGGCAAGGCGGAAGTTCACGTGGCGGGTTTCGACCGGCCAAACATCAAGCTTACGGTCGAGGCCAAGCAGAACGCCAGAAAGCAGCTTCTGGGTTTCCTTGAGGATCACCCTGGCGCAAGCGGCATCGTCTACTCCCTGTCGCGCAAGTCGACGGAGGAGACGGCGGCGGCGCTGGTGAAAGACGGTTATCGCGCTGTTGCCTATCATGCGGGATTGTCAGCCAATCAACGCAGCGACGCGCAGGACCGGTTCATGGCGGAGAAGGGGGTGATCGTGTGCGCCACCATCGCCTTCGGCATGGGGATCGACAAACCCGACGTGCGCTTCGTGTTCCATACCGATCTGCCGTCGTCACTCGATGCCTATTACCAGGAGATCGGCCGGGCCGGGCGCGACGGGCAGGCGGCCGAGGCGCATATGGTGTTTGGCCTCTCCGACATTCAAATGCGGCGGCGCTTCATCGACCAGGAAGATGGCGGCGAAGAGCGCCGCCGCCGCGAGCACAAACGGCTCGATGCGCTGGTGGCCTATTGCGAGGCGCCGGAATGCCGGCGGCAGGCCTTGCTCGCTTACTTCGGAGAGTACTCCGAGCCCTGTGGCAATTGCGATGTGTGCCTTGATCCTTCCGGCTTGATCGATGGAACGGCTGAAGCGCGGCTGGTTTTCGAGGCCATGCGCCTGACCGGCGAGCGCTTTGGCGCGGTTCATCTGGCCGATGTCTTGGATGGCAAGGCCAACGAGCGGGCCGTAGCGCTCAATCACACGACATTGCCGGTGTTTGGGGCGGGCAAGGAGCACAGCCGTGGTGCCTGGCTGGCGCTGATCCGCCAGTTGGTGGGCGGCGGCTATCTGGCAATCGATGTGGCGGGTTATGGCGGGTTGTCATTTGCGTCGAAGGCGCGGCTTCTGATGAAAGGTGATGGCTCGTTCCGTTATCGCCCGCTGGTGGTACGGACCACCAAGAAGGCCAAACGCGCGGCGCGCATGGTAGAAGCAGTGGAACAGGGTGGCGTTTCCGATCACCTGCTGCAACGCCTCAAAACGCTGCGCAGCAAGCTGGCGCGGCAGCGCGGTGTGCCGGCCTATGTGGTGTTCTCCGACCGCACGCTAATCGACATGGCGGCGAAGAAGCCGCTGACCAAATGGGATTTCGGCGAGGTGCATGGCGTCGGGGCGGCGAAGCAGGCGCAATTCGGAGATATCTTCCTGGCAGAGATCAGGGAGTTCGTGCAGGCTTCGGCAGCCTAGCAGAAGGGCCCTTCGAGGCCCGGCTTCGCCGGGCACCTCAGGGTGAGGAATTCCCCATTCTCCTTCATGCTGAGGTGCTCGCGGCGAAGCCGTGAGCCCCGAAGCATCGCCGCACGATCCTGCACCTCAGTTTCCCAAGTGCTTTTTCCTTAACTCCGATACCGCGTTGGCGTGGGCGTCGAAGCCTTCGTATTCGGCGATGACCTTGGCGTGTTTGGCCAATTCAGCATAGGCGGCCGGCGAGACTTCGGCGAGCGAGGTGCGCTTGAGGAAGTCATGCACGGAGAGTGCCGAACAGGTTTTGGCCCAGCCACCGGTGGGCAGTACGTGGCTGGGGCCGACGACGAAATTGGCGAGCGTTGATGGCGTGGTTTCACCGAGGAGAATTTCGCCGGCGTTTTTCACCAGCGGCAAATAGCGGCGCGGCTCCTTGGACAGGATTTGCAGATGTTCCGGCGCGTAGTCGTTGATGAAGGCGAAGGCTTCGGCGTCATCGCGGGCGATAACCACGCCGCCACGGGATGACGACAACACGGCCTGGGTGAAGGCGACGCGCTGTTTGCCCATGTGTTTCCAATAGGTGGGAAAGGCAGCAAGTGCCTCTTGCGCCACCTGTTCGCTGGTGGTGACGAGGAAGGCGCCGGAATCGTCGCCATGTTCGGCTTCAATCAGCAGATCGAGTGCCGCCAGGGCGCCGTCGGTGGTGGCATCCGCGAACACGATGGTTTCGCTGGGGCCGGCGGGCGCTCCGGTATCGATCACGTCAGCCACAAGGCGCTTGGCGGCTGCGACCCACAGGGATCCGGGGCCGACGACCTTGGCATATCTGGCGATCGATTGGGTACCATAGGCCACGGCGGCGATGCCCTGGGCGCCACCGGCTTTGTAAACCTTGGAAACCCCCGCCGCTGTCGGCGGCAAAAAGTGTTGCGCCATCGATCGATCCATCGGGGCCGGGTGGGGTGATGATGCAGATGTCTTCGACACCGGCGACGGTGGCGGGAATGCACGTCATCAGGACGGAAGACGGAAACGAGCCCTTGCCGCGCGGGATGTAGCAGGCGACGGATGGAATGGAGGTGACGCGCTCGCCGGCCAACACGCCGGGGCGCACTTCCTTCATCCACATTTGCTCGGGCATCTGCATGTCGTGGAACTTGCGGATATTGGCAGCGGCGAAGGCGATGGCGTCGCGCAGTTCGGTGGTCAGCGCGGTCTGCGCTTTGCTGAAATCTTCCGGTGTGGCGGCGATGTCATGGGCGGCGACGGGTGCCTTGTCGAACTGGCGGGCAAAGCGGGCGAGGGCCGTGTCGCCTTCGTTGCGAACGGCTTCGACAATGGGGCGCGCCTTGTCGAGGAACGGTGCGAGATCGTTCTCGGCACGGCGCAAGAGATTGGTGCGCTCCATGGCGGACAAACTGGCGAGGCGATAAAGATTTACGATTTCGGACATGGCGAGGATTTCGCCGGGTTTCGGGGCAATTGCAAGGGCCGTTGCCGTTTGGGTTCGGCGTCTGTATGGAGGCGCCAGGTAATGTTCCCATGAAACCCACCCGTCCGCAGGAAGCGCTGGCGCTTTGCAAGATCTCTTTGCCGCTCATCTTTGCCTATCTGGCGGATGTCGCGATGGTGGTTACGGCGAAATCGGTTGTCGGCAAGCTTGGGTACCAGGAACTGGCGGCGGTCGGCATTTCCACCGACATTTCCTACCAGTTCGCGATCGTGGTTATGGGCTTCTTCTCGGTGGTGGGTGTTCTGGCAGCGACGGCGCTGGGCGCCAGGCGCCATGAAGACGTGGTGCCGGCGCTGGCCCAGGGCATGGTTCTGGCACTTGGCCTCGGCGCGTTGCTGACGCTCATCGTTGTCAATCTCGACTGGATACTTTCGCGCACCGGACAGGACCCGGTGGTGATCGATATGGCACGGCCTTACTTCACGCTGTTCGCCTGGTCGCTGTTGCCGATGATCTGGTTTGCAGTGATGCGGGCCTTCGTGGCGGCGCTGATGCGCACTGGTTTCGTGATGACCATCACCATTGTCACGGTGATCCTGAATTACGGGCTGATGAATGGTCTGGTGCATGGCGTCTATGGGTTGCCGGCAATGGGCGTTGCCGGGGCCGGGCTTTCGTGGATCATCGCCATGTGGTTCAAGTGCCTGTGCTTGGCGGCCTACACGGCCTATCTGATTCACTGGCAGAAACTGGCCATTGCCGGGCGCAGCTGGATCCATGGCTGGTGGCATATGGCAGCGCTGATCCGCCTGGGCTTGCCGGTTGGCGGCATCGTGGCGCTGGAGTCGGGCCTGTTTGCCGCGGTGTCGCTGCTCTCCGGCGTGCTGGGTGCCATGGAGCTCGCGAGCTATCAGATGATGATGGCGTGGATCGCCATACCGTTTGTCATATCGCTGGGGTTTTCCGAGGCGGCCATGGTGCGTGTCTCCTATTGGGCGGGGGCCAAGGACGGCGCGGCGGCCCGGCAAGCGGGAAATCTGGGAATGGTCATAGGGGTTGCCATTCCGTTGGTGCTGGTCGCCATTCCGCTTCTGGCGCCACGGGTCATTACCGATACGTTTCTCAGTCCGGGGGACGACGGTTATGTGGAGATCGCCAACCTGGTGGTGAGCCTCCTGGTGATCGCCGCCGTGTTTCAGGTGTTTGATGGGCTGCAGGCGATTGCCTCGCACGCGCTGCGGGGGCTTCAAGACACGGCCATGCCGCTGGTGATTGCCGGCATCGGCTACTGGTTCGTGGGGCTCGGCGCTGCCTATGTGTTTGCCTTCCCCATGGGCTACGGCGTTCACGGACTGTGGTGGGGATTGGCACTCGGACTGATTTTCACCGGTTCACTGCTGGCCTGGCGATTCGAGCGGCTGGCCAGCCGGCTGGCGCTGTGATGGACGGGACAGGCCAGCGGGTGTAACCTGCAGTTACGGCACGGAGCTTTCCAAATGCTTGTGCGTTGGCTTTCTGTGGTTTTACTAGCTTGCTTTCTGGTGGCTCCTGCTGCCGCCGCCGCAGGACCGTGGACCAGTGCTGAGTACACCCGGCAGTATTCACTGCATTATCTAGGCAAAGTGCCACTGCCGCATCTTGGCAGCGCCGAACAGGCGCTGCTGTTCAGGCAGTTGGTTGACCGGCGCAACATCGAGCTGATTGTCGCTTCGCCCGAGACGATTGACGGCAAGCTACGTGAATTGCGCAAGATACTCGCAACGGTGAGCGCCTATCGGGCGTCATACAATCTGGCGATGATCTATGGCGAGCCCTTGGACGAGGAGTTGACGCGGGTTCAGGCCTTCGCGCTGGAGGTTGCCGCCGCAGTTTCGGTGTTGACCATGCAACAGGGCGAGCAAACCTACAGCGCCCATGAGGCGCTCACCACGCAAATTGCCGGCGTAATCCAGTCGATTTCCGAAGAGCATCGCTTTTCTGGCGATCAAAGGGCAGCACTCGCCGAAGCCATTGTCCGGCGATACCCGGAGATTGCGCCAGTGCTGACGGCAGACGACCGGCAACAGCTTTTCGATGCCGTGTCGGGGAGCGATTTCAAGGTTGCGACCAGCCGGCAACGGTCGGCGGTGACAGCGATGTGGTCGGCAATCGAGAAGGCTTTGTAGCGTTCAATTGCCGCTGTGTTCGGTGGTCGAAATGTAGGTTTCGTCTTCCTGACCATCGCGCTCGAACTTCAGGAAATCCCAGTAGCCGCAGCGGCTTTGGCCGGGGAAAATGCGACAGGTGGAGGGGCGGGCTTCATAGATGGTGCAGCGGCGCTCGGTGGTGTCGAAGAACTGGCAGATCTTGCCGAAATGCTCGTCCTTCTGGCGGCGCATCACCCGCTTGTAACCGTGGGCGGACTTGAAATACTTCTTCTCGGCCTGTTTCAGCGTCAGCCCGAAATGTTTGGCGATGCGCTCAGCATCACGGTCTTTGACTTCGATGACAGGGTAGGAGCAGCAGTAACCGGGGCACTTCAGGCAATCGTATTTCTTGGCGGGCATGGGATTCCGAATCTGGGTTGTTGCCAGGAAACGCTAGAGCAAGTCCCACGAGAGTAGAAGGCCCACGCGGCAAGGATTTTCTTTATGTTTCCCGCTTCAGGGCGGCATTCTCCGCCTCGAGTTCGGCAATACGGGTTTGCAGTCGGCTGATCGCTCCTTCAACCTCCGCCGCCGTAAAGCGCGGCGTGATGTGCTGCGCACAGTTCCAATCGAACGCCTCGATGTCGATCAGAAGGCCGCGTTCGGCAACTGCATCGTAGTCCTCATCAGCCAGCTGTTTCGCAAGCTCGGGGTTTTCATTCAGATCAACGGCACGCATGCGCCCCAGCATCTTGAGACGCGCCCGCCGTGGGTAATCCATGAAGAACAGCGACACGCGATTGTCGGTGGCGAGGTTGCCGAGGCTGATGTATTGCCGGTTTCCACGATAATCGGCGAAGCCGATCAACCTCTCCCCCAGGACTTTGACAAAGCCAGCAGCCCCGCCGCGATGCTGGAGGTAGGGCCAGCCTGTTGCGCTGGTGCTCGCGAGATAGAAGCTGTCTCGGCTTGCAATGAACATGGCTTCGCGCTCGCCAAGGCCATCAGCACCGGCAGACGCCAGATCTTCGCCGCGTGCATAGGTGGAGCGGCTGCCTAGGACTGTCTGCTGCAACTGCACTTCAGGCGTGAAAAGCAGCTTGCGGTAATGCGCCGTCATTGGATCACCCCCAACTCAGCGGGGAGGCCAGAGAGAATCGACTTGAAACGGGAAGGCGCGTTCATGCCCCGTGCGATCACCAGCCCGCCTTCCAGCAAGGCCACGCAGCGTTCGGCGCGGACCATAGCCTCGCCCGGACTTGCACCGGCGTCCGCTGCCAGCTTGGCAAAGCCAGAGATCAAAGCCTCAAACATGGCCGCGATCGCCGCCGCGAACGGCGAAGTCGTGCCATCGTGCAAAGTGAGGACATTGAGCAGGCAGCCACGGCTGCCGCCGCTATAGAATTCGTCGAGAGCCCGCATGACGTCGTCGATGCGAGTGTGTGCCGGACCGTCTGCATTGAGCGGCAACAACACATGCTGCTTAAACCAGGCCCCGGCAGCGGCCAGGACCTCTTCAGCCATCTGCTGCTTGCCCCGTGGAAAACGATGGTAGAGGCTGGCTTTCTTGAGCCCGGCGCAATCAGCGAGCTTTGCCAGTGATGCGCCCTCGAAGCCTTCGGCCCTGAAGAGATCGCTCAAGCGGTGAATGACGAGGTCGGTTTCGATGGTCTGTGGGCGCGCCAAGGTTTGGTCCTTTCCGGAACGTTCGGTAAAATTCATTTCGCACAACCGCCAAACCAAGTCAACGATTAATTACCGAATGAACGGTAAATAATCAGTACGGACTCGGGCCTGTCGACTGGTGAGTTCAGGTTTTCGGCTGAAGCGATTTGATGGCCGCGAACTTGCGGTTGGTTTCCTGCATTTCACTGGCAAGCCACTCGCGGAAAGCGCGGGCGGGGGCGGTTTCCTTGGACCCTTTGGCGCGCACAAAGTAATAGGTCCACGGCTCGCGGATATCGTTGTTGAAGGGCCGCACCAGCCAGCCCTCGATCAGGGCATCGGTGCACAGGATCTGGTCGGTAAGGGCAAAGCCCTGGCCGGCTTCGGCAGCCTCGATGGCCAGATGGTTCTGGAACACCGTGCCGCGCCAATCTTCGACGCCGGTGACGCCGGCCCTGGTCAACCAGTCGGCCCACCACTGTTTGCGCTGCTCATGCAGCAGGTTGTAGTTGGCGAGATCGGCGGGCTTCAGGGATGTGACGCCAGCGATCAGCTCTGGAGCGCAGACCGGGAAGATCACGCAGTCCGAAAGCTTCACGGCATCGACATCGTCCCAGACGCCAGGGCCGTAGCGGATGCCGACGTCGGCTTCCCCGGCGCGGAAATCGGCCAATTTGGAATCGGGATCGATGGAGAGTTCGATATCGGGGTGAAGTTCGTTGAACTTGCCGAGGCGTGGCACCAGCCAGCGTGAGGCAATGGACGGTTCCACCGTCACCTTGAGTTGGCGCACGTCGCCGGCCGCCGCGGTGTCGCGGGTGGCCTCGGCAATGGCGTCGAACAGCGGCGTGAGGCGCGAGCTGTAGCGGCGGCCGGCATCGGTCAACACGACGCCGCGGCCGGTGCGGGTGAACAGTTCGGTGCCCAGCCACTCCTCAAGGTCGCGGATGTGGCGGCTGATAGCGGCGTGGGTTACAAAAAGTTCCGTTGCGGCATCCGTGAAGCTTTGATGCCGGGCAGCGGATTCAAAGGCCTTCAGGGCGTTCAGAGACGGTAGGCGGCGGGCCATGTTTCGAGCCTGTAAGTTTTTGTTACAGGTATGGTAGATTATTGCCGTTTGTGTTGCAAGAGCGAAGGGGTCATATTGCATTCATAGAAGACGACTACAGAAGGAGACGACACATGAACTGGATTCTCAACACATATTCAGACGTTTACGCGACTGCGATGATGTCTGACTCGAAGGGTGAGCGCCATGTTGCAACTGCGAAGTCTCGCGCCCCCGACAAGCGCCCGGCCTTCTTTGGCCTGTTCAACAAGCGCTAGAATGGAACCGTTTCAGCGGCTCCGGCTTATGTGGCCGGGGCCGCTGCCACAACCGCAACCTCCACGACAAGCCGCGGGTCGGCGAGGCCCGCAACCACCAGAAGCGTAGCTGCCGCGCGATGGCCCTTGAGCATCCGGTCGCGGGCCTCGCGGTACAGGCCGATATGACGGCGATCGGTGATGTAAACATGGGCATCGACAATATGGGTATGGTCCATGCCCGCCGCCGCCAGAATGGCCAGAACGTTGTCCCAACATAGATCGTGTTGGCGCGCCGGATCATCGGGTATCTGGCCATCGGACGTCGCGCCGACCTGACCGGCAACATGCAGGATGCGCTGATGCGGCGGGATTTCGATGGCCTGGGCGTAGTTTGAGAATGGCTTCGGGGCCTTTGAGGTCACGATTTGTCTGTTCATGGGTTGCTCCCAAAGGAAAAGGCGGCCCGGATGGACCGCCTTACCCTTCTAGCTCATTGGATCAGGGAGGTGAAATCTGAACCGATACCATTTCCGACTTGTTGACCGGCGACGTGTCGGTGGCAACACCGAACACCGCCAGCATCTTGGTACCCTGGCGGGCGAGACCCATGTAGTCGCCGAGGAAGAGGCCGCGGGCAACCGGCGCATTCAACATGTTGAACGATGTTGGCGTGAGGCGCTGTTCGTTGCCCCAACTTGTTCCGACCTGGCAGCTGGCGATGCAGCTGACAACCCAATAATCAGTCGACTCTTTGCCATCCGACAGATCGTTTCGGAAGTCATAATAAGTCACATAGACGCGGCCATTGCTGCCGACGGCAACCGAGGGCACAAACGACTGCATGCGCAGCTTGTTGTTGCTCGACGGCGTTTTGGCGATGACGACCGGGATGGACCAGGTTGCGCCATCGTTGGTTGACATCGAGAAGTTTACGCGGTCGATGTTCTGGTTCCGCGCGTCCTGCCAGACGAGATAGAGATTGCCGTTCGCCGGGTCGACGGCGGCGTCGAACAGGATGTTGCCATCGCGCACAGCTTCCTTGGCATCGGGTGTTACCGTGCCGTTGCGGGTCAGTTGAGTTTTGAGGGCCGTTTTGCCGGAGGTCCATGTCGCACCCTGGTTTGACGACTTCACGAAACCAAGCGTCGTTTGGCCGTTGTGGTCGATCTGGGTGTAAAAATTGAAGACATCGCCGCCCTGAGCGGTGCTTTGCACGACAATCTGGTTGCCGATGGTTTGGGCGGTGACACCCGGATTGTGGATGACCTCAGCCGTTGACCATGAATTGCCGCCGTTGATGGTGCGGGTGAACACCGAAGGGCCGATATAGGCAAAGCGGCTGTTCTCGCTGGTGCCGCCACGGTCGATGGCAGCACGGCGGCGGCCATTGGAATCGGCGGCGCCGTCATGCTTGCCTTTCACATTGGCCAGCGTGTCCCAAACGGCATAGGCCACCAGCGGGTTGTTGGGGTCGGTGGTCAGCGAATTCTTGTCGCTGAAGTCGTTACCGTTGTCGTTGTAGACCAGAACCTTGGGGGCTGCTTCCCATGTTGCGCCGCCGTCATCCGAGCGATTCACCAGCATGGCATTGGCGCCGCTCACACCGGGCGATGGATCGTTGTCGAAAGACAGGCTCATGAAATAGGCGATGGAGCCGTCGGAATTGAATTCGACCCAAGGATCGGTCGAGCGGTCGAAGTCAAGCAACGGGGATGAGCCGCCGGTGCAGGCATTGATGCCGGGAACCACGACTCTGGTCCAGCTGTCGCCGCCATTGATGGAATAGCCGGACATTACGCTCTTGGCGCCGCCATCGGACCAGCGGTCCTGCTGCCAACCGGCGATGACGTTTTGGGTATTGGCGGGGTTGACGGCAACCCAGGGTTCAACCTCGGCGCTCAGGTAGTTCACGGCGGTGGATGGCGCGTTGTTGGCGCAGCCGGCAAATGTCGATGCGCCGGTGATTGTCACGGGTGTTGTGGGCGGGGCAACTGCACCGGCGGTTGCGGAACAAAGCGCTAGTCCGGCCGATGCCAGAAGCAGCGGCCTGAATGCCTGGGTGAAAGACATGGTCTGGTTCTCCCTGATTTTTGGCTCCGCGTGGGGCGGAAGCCGTAATGGAATGGAACCACCATTTCGTGGCCCCCGCAAGCCATCAATAACCGCTCGTTAAGCTTAAGGTCATTGGCCGCACTTGGCATCGCGCTTGAAGAGCAGGGTGGATGTTGACCCGTTTCCCGGCGTTTGCCGTGCTTTTCACCCTGGTTTTGGCGCTTTTCGGCACAGCAGACCCTGCCGGCGCCAACCCCTATCGCGCGTTCGTGGAAGCGCGGCTGGCGGCCAAGGCCGGACCGGCACGGCGCCCGGCGGCAATTGCGATACCGCGCATTGTCGGTGGCGGCGAAGCGGAGCCGGGTTCGCTACGGTTCCAGGTGGCTCTGCTGTTTGCCGATACGCCGGACAATTTCGCGGCCTATTACTGCGGAGGTTCATTGTACCATGGGCGCTTTGTCATTACCGCCGCCCATTGCAGCGATTTCGTCAAGCCGCAGAATGTGCGCGTGCTGGTTGGCACACACAAATTGGATGGCTCGGGCAAACGCTACAAGGTGCGGAAGATCATCATTCACCCGAAATGGGACGACTTCACCTTCGACTACGACATCGCTATCTGGTGCCTGGAAGAAGAAGTTGGCGACGCGCCCAAGCTTTATATCGCAAATCATGAAGTGGCGGTGGGAACCATGATGCGGGTTTCGGGCTGGGGGGCGCTTTCGGAGATCGGACCGTCGCCTCTCACCCTGCATCAGGTGCAGGTGCCGAAGGTTTCCAAGACTAACTGCAACGATGCCAATTCCTACAATGGCGATGTGACCAGGCGCATGTTGTGCGCGGGCTATGACGGCGGGGGATTTGATTCCTGTTTCGGCGATTCCGGCGGTCCCTTGACACGGCCGCGCCCGGAAGGCGGCCGCATTTTGGCGGGAATCGTCAGCTGGGGCGATGGCTGTGCGTTGCCTGACAAGTTCGGGGTCTATACGCGGATCAGCAACAAGGATATTTACCGTTTCATCCGCGAGGTGACCTGGCCGTGGCCAATGGCAACAGAGTAGCGGATTCACACTGATTCAACTGCAGCGATAAAGCCTCTTGCGCCGGGCGGTAAATGGTTGTTTTCTGTGCCAATTTGGGACAGTTTGTCGAGGGAGAGTTTGTGATGTCTAAGAGAGTTTCGTTCCGCGCCCTGGTGGCAAGCCTGGTTTGCCTGCCGTTGCTGGTGACCGCCTCCAAAGCGGAGGACACGACGGCCAACTATCGCGACTTGGTGATCAAGCGCCTGGCGGCCCAAATGGAAAAGGCAACCGGCGGTAAGGTGAAGGCAAGTGAAGCGGAAGCGCGCATCGTCGGTGGCGGCTTGGCGCCCAGCACCTTGCACAAGTTCCAGGTCGGCCTCTATCAAGCTGTTGGCAACGGTTTCTATCAAATTTTCTGCGGCGGCACGCTTTACAAGCAGAAGTATGTGATTACGGCGGCCCATTGCAGCGACTTTGTGGCTCCCGGCAATGTCGGCGTTAATGCGAAGTCGCGCAAATCACATGTTATCGGCGAATTCAGATATGTTTCCAGTATCACGATCCATCCCGGCTGGAATCCCTCGACCTTCAACAATGACGTCGCAATCTGGACGCTTGAGTCGCCGGTAACCGGGGTCTCCACCCCGCCGCTCACCACGCAAGATCCCAACGTCGGAACCGATTTGAAAGTCACTGGATGGGGTGCCACATTCGAGGGCGGCCATATGATCAGAAACCTTCGGGTGGTAACCGTTCCGCAATACAGCCGATCACTGTGCAACTCGAATTATAGTGGCGATATCACCAAGAAGATGTTCTGCGCCGGCTACCAGAATGGCGGCAAGGACTCCTGCCAAGGCGATTCTGGCGGCCCGATCACCCGCAAACGGGCCGATGGCAAGCGAGTGCTGCAAGGAATAGTAAGCTGGGGCACCGGCTGCGCGCGCCCCAATTTGCCTGGCGTTTATACGCGGATCAGCAACGACAATATCCGCAATTTCATCATCAACAACACGCCGTAGTAGCAGTCCTGCGCCCTAGCCATTCAGGGCGTGGACGTCTTCTGAAGAAAAATTTCCGCCACAAGACCAGGTGCGTGGATAATTCTGCGCGGCATGGAAAAGGTCCTCGACTTTTGTGCCAGGAAAAGAGGGATGCCTGTCACGCCGCTGAGTGGTGACGTGGCCAGGTTCATGCAGCATGTCGGCTGCGCGCTGCCCGACAAGTTCGAGGTCTATACGCGGATCTGCAACAAAGAGACTTGCGGGTTTCTGCGCGAGGTTACTTGGCCCTGGACGATGGTCTTGGAGCAGGGGATTCACGCTGACTTAATTTTGGCAATCAAGCCTCTTGCGCGATGCGGCGAATAGCTGTTTTCTGCGGCAATAGGGGGTGCATCATGGAGAAAGGTATTGAATATGCTTAAAACATCACTGAAGCTGATGGCGTTAGCCATGGGATTTGCGGCGTTATCCACGGCTGCCGTAGCTGAGACCGGAAAGAATCCTCTCCATCAAATCGTCCTGGATGCAGTGGCCGCTCAGAATGCGAAGTTCTTGGGTCCACAAAGCCGCGGCATGGATGGCCGGATTGTCGGTGGAACGGTCGCCAATCCCAATCCACACAAATTCCAGGTTGCGCTCGTGTCGGCGGGCATTGCCGACAATTATCTGGGGCAATTCTGCGGCGGCACGCTCTACAAGCAGAAGTATGTGATAACCGCTGCCCATTGCAGTTTTCAGGATCCCAATCTGACGGTTCCCCAGGTTCCCGGAAACGTAGATGTCGTCGCGAAGACCCGCAAGCTCAATGGTACTGGCGTACGCGTCAACGTCACGAATATTGTCATCCATCCGGGATTCGACAACAACACGTTTGACAACGACGTGGCGATTTGGACGCTTGAAACGAATGTGACCGGCGTTGCGTCACCGGTATTGGTCGGAACGGCCGATCCCGCGACTGGCACCAAGCTGACGGTCACCGGATGGGGTGATACGAACCCTAACGTTGGCGGCGGGTGCTGTTTCCCGAAGGCACTCCGCCAGGTGAAAGTGCCGCTTGCCAGCCGCAGCAACTGCAATGATGCCAATTCATACCAGGGCGGCATCACGGCACGGATGTTCTGCGCTGGCTTTAACGGCGGCGGCAAAGATTCCTGTCAGGGCGATTTGGGAGGTCCGATTGCCCGCAAGCGCGCCGACGGCAAGCGAGTTCTGACGGGAATCGTGAGTTGGGGCAACGGTTGCGCCAAGCCGAACTTCTTCGGCGTTTACACGCGCATCAGTAACTCCGCCATCAAGAGCTTCATCATCACCAACACGCCGTAATTCGTTGCTCACACCACGGGCGTTCCGTGGTGTGAGATTCTTATGGAACAAATCACGAACATATGCTTTAATACGTGGGGATAAGCTGGGGATGGCGGTTTCTTCGCGCCCGGCTTTGACTAGTGTGCCGGGAAAGACGAGGAGCGTGTCATGGCAGGTTCGGTGAACAAGGTTATTCTGGTTGGCAATCTGGGGCGTGACCCGGAAGTGCGGCATACCCAGGATGGCAGGCCGATCGTCAATCTGTCGATTGCCACGTCGGAAACCTGGCGCGATAAATCGTCGGGCGAGCGCAAGGAAAAGACCGAATGGCACCGGGTAGTGATCTTCAATGAGAACCTCGCAAAGGTGGCTGAGCAATACCTCAAGAAAGGCTCGACGGTTTACATTGAGGGTCAATTACAGACCCGCAAATACACCGACAAGGACGGGGTCGAGAAGTATTCCACCGAAGTGGTGCTGCAGAACTTCCGGGGCGAACTGACCATGCTTGGCGGCAAGCCTGGCGGGGCAGGCGAGGGCGGCTTCAGCGGCGGCGATGATTTCGGCCAGTCGAGCCCGATGGGCGGGGCGCGCAGCAGCGGCAAACCGGCCCAGAGCTTCGCCCGCGATCTCGACGACGAAGTTCCGTTTTGAGGAAATTGCCGCTGATTGGGTTCATGAAATAGTCACAATCAAAGTGGTTAAAGCGCCCCGACTGCCGGGCATGGTTTAGTATTCGCTTCCGGCGCATCAAATCAGGGGTTTTCGATGATCCGTTCCGTTGCGCTCGCCTGCGCGGGCTTTGTTATGTTGTTGTCGCCTTTGTCCGCCAGGGCAGGCGATACCCTATCGCCGACCGAGCTGCGCCAGCTGTTTCCTGGAAGCTTCACCGCCGTGGTGCGTGGCTACACGGTGTTGATTTCGGCCAAGGGCAATGGCGTGCTGATCGGCAGCGCCAATGGCTACAAGGACCAGGGCCGCTGGAGTCTCAGCGGCGGCAAACTGTGCATCACCATGGCGAGTTTCACGGGTGGAAAGCCATCGTGCTCAATGGTGGTTGCGGATGGCGGCTGGTATCGCGGCCGGGGCGTCAAATTTCGCAAACTCTAGGTTGCCGACAACCTCACTTTTGCGCGCAAAATCAAGCGCTTTTCGTTGATTCGGGAGGCCTCCCGAACTAGAGTCGGGGGCCATCCGAATCGTTGCCCCCGGCGTGCGGTAAGGCTGGTCCTGACAGGGGCTTTTTCACAGGTTATCCGTGGCCGACAACGACGACGACAAGAGCGGTCCGCCGCCCGCCAACCCTTCCGAAATTTCGCCGATCTCCATCGAAGAGGAGATGCGGAGGTCGTACCTCGACTATGCGATGAGTGTCATCGTGTCGCGGGCCCTGCCTGATGTCCGAGACGGCCTGAAGCCGGTGCACCGGCGCATCCTCTTCTCGATGAACGAGAACGGCTACGAGTGGAACAAGGCTTACCGGAAGTCGGCGCGCATTGTCGGCGACGTCATGGGCAAGTATCATCCGCACGGCGACCAGTCGATCTACGACGCGCTGGTGCGCATGGCGCAGCCGTGGTCGCTCAGGCTGCCGCTGATCGATGGACAGGGCAACTTCGGTTCGGTCGATGGTGATTCGCCGGCGGCGATGCGCTACACCGAATCGCGCATGGAAAAAGTGGCCCATGCCCTGGTCGACGATATCGACAAGGACACGGTCGACTTCGAACCCAACTATGACAACACCGAAAGACAGCCGGTGGTGTTGCCGGCGCGGTTCCCCAACCTGCTGGTCAACGGCTCGGGCGGCATTGCGGTGGGCATGGCCACCAACATGGCGCCGCACAATCTCGGCGAAGTTATCGATGCCGTGACCGCGACAATCGACAATCCGGCGATCACCATCGATGAACTTATCGACATCATCCCGGGGCCTGACTTCCCGACCGGCGGCCTGATCCTCGGGCGGGCCGGAATCAAGTCGGCGTTCCACACGGGGCGCGGCTCGATCGTCATGCGCGCCAAGGTGCAGACGGAGGAAATCCGCAAGGAGCGCGAGGCGCTGATCGTCACCGAACTTCCCTATCAGGTGAACAAGGCGCAGATGATCGAGCGCATGGCGGAACTGGTGCGCGAGAAGAAACTCGAGGGCATCTCCGACATTCGCGACGAAAGCGACCGCCAGGGCATGCGGGTGGTGATCGAAATAAAGCGCGACGCCATGGCCGATATCGTGCTGAACCAGCTTTACCGCTTCACGGCGTTGCAATCGACCTTCGGCATCAACAACGTGTGCCTCACCGGCGGACGGCCGGAAATGATGAATTTGAAGGACCTGATCCAGGCCTTCATCGCCTTCCGCGAGGAAGTGGTCACAAGGCGCACCAAATTCCTGCTGAACAAATCGCGGGACCGGGCGCATATTTTGGTGGGCCTGGCCATTGCGGTGGCCAACATCGACGAGGTGATCGCCCTCATCCGGCGCTCGAAAGACGGCGCCGAAGCGCGCGCGGCGCTGATGTCGCGAGCCTGGCCGGCCAAGGACATGGCGCCGCTCATCGCCTTGATCGCCGACCCGCGCCACCGGCTGGCGGAGGACGGCACCTACCGCCTGTCACAGGAACAGGCGCAGGCCATTCTCGATCTCCGCCTGCAACGCCTCACGGCGCTGGGGCGCGAAGAAATCGCCGAGGAACTGGAAAAACTCGCCAAGGAAATTGCCGACTACCTCGATATCCTGCGGTCGCGGGGCCGGGTGATGGCGATCATCAAGGGCGAGCTTGCGGCGATCAAGGTTGAGTTCAACACGCCGCGCCGCACGGTCATCGTCGAGAACGAGGGCGAGGTCGAGGATGAAGACCTGATCCAGCGCGAAGACATGGTGGTGACGGTTTCGCATGCCGGCTACGTGAAGCGCGTGCCACTTTCGGCCTATCGCGCCCAGAAGCGTGGCGGCAAAGGGCGCTCGGGCGTCGGCATGAAGGAAGAGGATTTCGTCACCAAGTTGTTTGTGGCGAACACCCATACGCCGATCCTGTTCTTCTCTTCGGCGGGGATGGTTTACCGCCTCAAGGTGTGGCGTCTGCCGGTCGGCAACCCGCAGGCTCGCGGCAAGGCGCTGATCAATCTACTGCCCCTTGCCCAGGACGAGCGCATCACCACCATCATGCCGATGCCCGAGGACGAGGCGACCTGGAGTTCCTATCAACTGATGTTCGCAACGACGTCGGGCGGCGTCCGGCGCAATGAGTTGTCGGAGTTTGAAAACATCAACCGGGCCGGCAAGATCGCCATGAAGCTTGACGAGGGCGACCATATTGCCGGCGTCGAGATCTGCACGGCGCGCGATGATGTGCTGCTGACCACGGCCCATGGCCAATGCATCCGCTTCGCGGTTGATGACGTGCGGGTGTTCAAGGGCCGCGATTCGACCGGGGTGCGCGGCATCCGACTCGACGGCGGCGACAAGATCATTTCCATGGCGATCATCCGGCATGTGGAGGCAAGTGCCGATGAACGAGCGGCGTTCCTCAAGATGTCACGCGCGGTGACCGGCGAGGAGGTGGAACAGGGTGCCTCGGATGAAGAGGTCACGGGTGAAACCGCGCTGTCGCAGGAGCGTTATGCCGAGATGAGTGCGGCCGAACAGGTGATCCTGACGGTCTCCTCCAACGGCTATGGCAAGCGCACGTCGGCTTACGAGTACCGGATCACCGGGCGGGGCGGCAAAGGCATCGTGGCCATGGCGGTCAATGAGCGCAACGGGCCGCTGGTTGCCTCCTTCCCGGTCGAGGACAGTGACCAGATCATGCTGGTCACCGATGGCGGGCAACTCATCCGCTGCCCGATCATCGGCATACGCAAGGCTGGCCGGACGACGCAGGGGGTGATCGTCATCAATACGGCGGATGACGAACACGTGGTTTCAGTCGAGCGGATCAGCGAGGAAGAGGAAGGCGAGGCGGCATGACGCTCGACAGCTGGATCGCATTTGCCGCGGCGGCGACGGCGCTGGCCATCGTGCCGGGGCCGACAGTGACGGTGATCATTGCCAACAGTCTGCGCTATGGCGCGCGAGCCGGTCTTCTCAATGTGCTGGGAACCCAGGCGGGCGTTGCCGTGTGGCTGACCATCGCGGCGCTGGGGCTGGGGGCTGCCATTCAGGTGATGGGCGTGTGGTTCGATGTGCTGCGTTACTTGGGCGCGGCCTATCTGGTCTACCTCGGCATCCGGCTGCTTGTGGCGAAAGGCAAGCTTTCGGCAGGCACGGCGATGGACCGCAGCACGGGAAATTTCTTCCTGCAGGGGTTCATCGTCATCATGTCGAACCCGAAGATGCTGGTGTTGTTCGGGGCCCTCATTCCGCCGTTTATCGTGCCGGGCGAGGATGCCACGGGGCAGATGCTACGGCTGGGACTTACCTTCGCGGCGATCGCCCTGGTGGGCGACACGATTTATGCCCTGGCGGCAGGCAAGGCCGGCTCATGGTTGTCGCATTCGAGGATCAGGACAATCGAAGTCGTCAGCGGCCTGTGCCTCACGGTTGGCGGTATTTGGCTGGCGCTGAAAACGCGTTAGCGGCTCTTCGGCTTTTTCGCCAGTTCCATGTCCCAGAAGGTGGCCTCGATCTTGTTGCCGTCGAGGTCTCGTACGAAACAGCCGTAGTAGGGTTCGCCATATTCATGGCGGTGGCCGGGATCGCCATCCTGGGTGGCGCCCGCTGCCAAGGCCTCCTTGAAGAAGGCATCCACTTCGGCCCGGGAGGCGGCAATGAACCCCACATGCACGCCATTGCCGGTGGATGCGGTCTGTCCGTCATAGGGCGTTTGTATCCAGAATTCCGGGTAGGACCGCCCATAGGCCGCGGCACCCGGATGTTCCATGACCCTGGCTATGCCGAGCACCGCCAACACACGATCATAGAAGGTTACGGCACGCTCATAGTTGTTGGTTCCAAGCGAAACGTGCGAGATCGTCGAGGGGCTGAGATCGTCCATTGCTGTTCTCCGTGGTTGCGACATTCTAATCGCGCCTGCTGACAGGTTGCGTCAGCAAGCTGGCGGGGCTAAGTCAAGAGCATGGCGCGCACAGGTTTCTATCCCGGTTCCTTCGACCCCGTCACTTATGGCCATCTTGATATCGTGGCCCGCTCTGTCCGGCTGGTCGACAAGCTGGTGCTGGGTGTTGGTGTGCATCACGGCAAGCCGGGCCTGCTTGATGCCGAAACCCGCATTGAACTGCTCGAAGTTGCCACGCGCCCCATTGCCGAGCACACGGGCGCCAAGATTTCCATCGTTACTTTCGATGGACTGGCGGTTGACGCCGCCCGCAAGCATCATGCCGGCCTGATCATCCGGGGCCTGCGCGATGCCAGCGACTTCGATTATGAAGTGCAGATGGGGCAGATGAACGGGGCCATGGCGCCGGATATCGAGACGGTGTTTCTCGCGGCCTCGCCCGCCACGCGGATGATTGCCTCGTCGCTGGTCAAGCAGATTGCCATGATGGGTGGAGATATTTCGCTGTTCATTCCGCCGGAAGCGAAGGCGGCGGTGGCGGCGGCGCTTACTCCGCTGCGGCGTTGATCTCGACGACGTTGTTGTCGGGGTCGAGCACATAGGCCTGGGCAAAACCCGCCGGGCTCGAGCGCAGGATCACCATTGACTTGGGGTCTCCCGGCGGGAGGTTCTCACTGTAGCCCTTGGACCGGAGTTCCCGCACGGCGGCTTCGAAGTCGGGCGTGTTCATGGCAAAATGCACATCGGCATTGTCAATCTCGGCGGTGGCGCGAAAGGTGCCGTTGGGAGTCAGAATGATATGAACCTTCAACGGGCCTGCGGCAAACCATGCGCCATCGGTGGAGAAGGCGGGGCGCGCCAACCGCTTCAGTCCCAATACGCCTGCATAGAACGCGATGGACCGCTCGAGGTCGGCGGTGACAACGGCGACGTGATGCAGAGAAACGTCCATGATGACAACCTTGCGGCGCGCTTAGCGAAAGCTAGGGCCCGCCACCGGGCTTGGCAAGCGCCCTGAAAAAGCCCTGACATTGACTTTTGTTCAAGCCCGCTTCAGTTAGGCGCCCATCAACAACCGGAGAGTTCAATGATCAAGAGATTCGGCCTCGCGGCGATTGCTGCCCTGTGCCTGTCGGCCCCCGCATTCGCGGCGGATATGCTGACCATCGAAACCAGCAAGGGCTGCAGCTTCGCCATCAAGCTTCGCGCCGATCTGGCGCCCAAGCACGTGGCGCAGATCACCAAGCTGGCAGCGTCGGGCTTTTATGACGGCATCGTGTTCCATCGGGTGATCGACGGTTTCATGGCCCAGACCGGCGATCCGACGGGCACCGGCATGGGCGGTTCCCAGGAGCCGGATATTGCCGCCGAGTTCACGCCGGAACCCTTTGTGCGCGGCACTGTGGGGATGGCACGTTCGCAGGAACCCAACTCTGGCAACAGCCAGTTCTTCGTGATGTTCGCCGAGGGTTCGTTCCTCAATGGCCAGTACACGGTGTGGGGCCAGGTCGATGAGGACGGCATGAAATGCGTTGACCAGATTGAGCGCGGCGAGCCGCCGGCAACTCCCGACAAGATGGTGAAGGTGACGGTGCAATAATGGCTGATCTCGAAAACACATTGTTTCTCGACCTGGCCAATGCCAAGGGCGTGGCCAAGGGCCGGGTCACCATCAAGCTCCGCCCCGATCTGGCGCCCAATCATGTGGCGCACATCAAGGCACTGGCGCGCGAAGGTTTCTATGACGACGTGGTGTTCCACCGGGTGATCGAGGGCTTCATGGCGCAGGGCGGCGACCCGACCGGCACCGGCACCGGCGGCTCGAAGAAGCCGAACCTCAAGCAGGAATTCTCGAAGGAGCCGCACGTGCGTGGCGTGTGCTCGATGGCGCGTTCGCAGAGCCCGGATTCGGCCAACAGCCAGTTCTTCATCTGCTTCGATGACGCGGGCTTCCTCGACCGGCAATACACGGTGTGGGGGCAGGTGACCGAGGGCATGGAGGTGGTCGATACCATCAAGCGCGGCGAGCCAGTGCGCGAGCCCGACAAGATCGCCAAGATGCAGGTGGCGGCGGACGCGAAGTGAGTCACCATTCCGCGTTGATATCCGGTTGAAATCGCCTTCCCCAAGTGGTATATATCTTTGGTATCTATCACTTGGAGGACGCGACATGGGCGATCAACCCCGCGCCAAACTGTTCATGCACGGCAGGAGTCAGGCTGTGAGGCTGCCGAAGGAGTTTCGGCTTCCTGGAACCGAGGTCGAAGTGCACCGTGATGGCGATAGCGTTGTATTGACGCCGATCGGCAAGCCACGCGTGGATCCGGCGGCGGTGTTTGCTGCCATGGAAGCGATTGGCCCGCTTAAGGATTTCATGTCGGGCGACCGTTACGAGGGCCTCTTGCCGCCACGCGACATTTCCTTCGACTGATGGCTATCTACCTTCTCGATACCAATATCGTTGTGCGTGCGGTCAAGGATCGAGAGCCAGTACTGAACGCCAACATCATCGCGGCACTCGCGGATGGCAATGAGCTAGCCCTGTCTGTGATCTCGGTCCTCGAGTTGCGGGTCGGCGTGTTACGGCAGGCCAACCGCGCGATAGCTGAGCAGAAACTTGCGCTCTTCCTGCAACTCGTTCCGCACATCTTCGAACTCGACCGGGACGACGCAATACTTGCAGCCGAAATTCGCGCCGAGCAAATGGGACGGGGTGAATTGATCGGCCTGTTTGACCTGCTGATAGCTGCGCAAGCCAAGCGCCGCGACTTCTCAGTCGTAACCAACAATCTGCGCGAGTTTCAACGCGTACGGAATTTGCGTTGCATCGACTGGACTCAAGTCTAGTGCGCGTCAGCGACTTTGATTTCGAACTTCCGCCCGAGCGCATTGCGCTGCGGCCTGCGAGTCCGCGCGATGCGGCGCGGTTGCTGGTGGTGCGGGGTGAAGGGCTGGAGGATCGGACTGTTCGAGACCTGCCTTCGCTGCTGAAGTCACGGCGACGTGCTGGTGTTCAACAACACCAAGGTGATTCCGGCGGCGCTCTCCGGCCATCGCGTCGGGCGCGGCGGCACGACGCCGAAGATCGAGGCGCTGCTGCATAGGCGGCTCGATCAATCGCGGTGGAAGGCTTTCGCCAAGCCGGGAAAGAAATTATTGCCGGGAGATCGCATCCGGTTCGGCGGCGAGGGCCGGGTGTGCCTGTTGGACGACGTTTGGGCGACGGTGGCGGAAAAGGGCGAGGCGGGCGAGATCACGCTCGCCTTTGACTTCGCGGGGCCTGCCCTGGACGAAGCTATCGCCGCGGTGGGAGAGATGCCGCTGCCGCCCTATATCGCCGGGAAGCGCCCGACCGACGCCCGCGACCGCGCCGACTATCAGACGATGTTTGCGCAAAGCGAGGGCGCGGTGGCCGCACCGACGGCCGGATTGCATTTCACACCCGAACTCATGAAAGAGCTGGAAGTTCATGGTATTGGTCATGAATTCGTAACGCTGCATGTTGGGGCAGGGACCTTTCTTCCGGTGAAAGCCGATGATACGGCGGATCATCGGATGCATGCGGAGTGGGGCGAAGTTTCAGCTGCCACGGTGGGCCGGCTGAAGGCGGCGCGGGCTAGCGGCGGGCGAATTGTTGCGGTTGGGACCACGTCGCTGCGCATTCTGGAGGCTTCGGGACTCGAAGCATTTTCCGGCACCACCGACATCTTCATCACCCCGGGCTACCGGTTCAAAACCTTGGATCTGCTGGTCACCAACTTCCATTTGCCGAAGTCGACGCTGTTCATGCTGGTGTCGGCCTTTGCCGGGCTCCCGCGCATGAAACTTGCCTATGCCCATGCCATCGCCAACGGCTATCGGTTCTATTCCTATGGCGATGCCAGCCTGCTATTCCCGGCGCCATGACCGACAGGTTTCACTTCACTTTGCATGCCACCGATGGCGCGGCGCGGCTCGGCACGGTTCATACGCTGCATGGGGCAATCCGCACCCCGGCTTTCATGCCGGTCGGCACGGTCGGCACGGTAAAGGGGCTCTATCTCGACCAGGTTGAAGCAACGGGCGCCGACATCATTCTCGGCAATACCTATCACCTGATGCTCAGGCCGGGGGCGGAAGAGGTGGCAGCCCTTGGCGGCCTGCACAAGTTCATTGGCTGGACGCGGCCCATTCTCACGGACTCCGGCGGCTTCCAGGTCATGTCATTGTCCAAAATCCGCAAGATCACCGAGCAGGCGGCGATCTTTCAGTCGCATATCGATGGCAAGCGCCATGAGTTGTCGCCGGAACGCGCCATGGACATTCAGCGCCTCCTTGGCTCGGATATCCAGATGCAGCTCGACCAGTGCATTGAATATCCGCACACGGAAAAAGCGGCGGAAAAGGCCATGCAGCTTTCTCTGCGCTGGGCCGAACGGTCGCGCGCAGCCTTCGGACAACAGCCGGGGCGGGGCAACTTTGGCATCGTGCAGGGCGGCATCAACGCGAAACTTCGCGCCGCCAGCGCCGATGGGCTGAAATCCATTGGTTTCGAAGGTTATGCCATCGGCGGCCTGGCGGTGGGCGAGGGTCAGGCGCTGATGCTGCAGACGATCGAACACACGATTCCGCACCTGCCCACGGACCGGCCACGCTATCTGATGGGGGTTGGCACGCCGGACGACATTGTGGAGTTGGTGGCGCGCGGCATCGACATGTTCGACTGCGTTTTGCCGACGCGCTCGGGCCGCCATGGCCAGGCGTTCACGCGCTTCGGCAAGATCAATCTGCGCAATGCCAGGCATGCTAACGATCCACGCCCGCTTGATGCCGAGCACCCATGCCCGGCCCTGTCACACTACTCCAGGGCCTATCTGCATCACCTCATCCGCTCCGGCGAATTGCTGGGCATGATGCTGTTGTCATGGGCCAATATCGCTTACTACCAGTCGTTGATGCAGGGCATCCGCTCGGCCATTGCCGAGGGGCGGTTCGAGGATTTTCGAACTGCGACCAAGGAACAGTGGAAACGCGGCGATGTTCCGGCATAATCAACAGCAACAGGAGGCGCCCTCATGAAGCTCAATGGCGAAGAAGTCATCCCGGCCCGGCGCGAGGTGGTGTGGAAAGCCCTGAACGATCCAGCGGTTTTGAAGCGCTGCATCCCCGGCTGCAAGTCGATCACCAAACTGTCGGATACCGACATGGAAGCGGTGGTCACGGTGGCACTGGGCCCCCTCAAGGTAAATTTCACCGGCAAGGTGAAACTCAGTGATCTCGACCCGCCGAGTTCCTACCGTATCTCCGGCAGCGGCAACGGCGGCTTTGCCGGGAGCGCCACGGGCGGGGCGAATGTGAAGCTCGAGGCGGTGCCGGAGGGCACGATCCTCAGCTATGCCGTGGACTTGCAAGTGACAGGCAAGCTCGCCGTCGATGGGCGCGCGGCTGATCGAACCCGTGTCGCGCAAGCTGGCGGGGCAGTTTTTCGAGAAATTCGCCGAGATAGCCGGCGCCATGAAGTCGGAAGTACCGGTGGCTGCGGCGAAGGTGCGCGAGGTGGCCGCCAAAAAGCCAGCCGCGAAGAAACCGGTGGCGAAGAAAGTTGCCAAGAAGCCGGCGAAAAAGGTCGTGAAGAAGGTGGTCAAGAAGAAGGCCCAATAGCCGGCGGCGGCCGGGGTTTGGGGGTGCTGCCAGATTTCCGGAAATTGGCTGGAAAAATTCCTAGCCGCCATTTCACGGGAGATAGGAAATGTTTCACGTGAAACACCCGTGCTTTCAGGCCCTTGGACCTCCGGTCCAGCGCGATTTGAAGTGCAACTTAGTTGCAAATGCAGTGCTTTTGCATGCCAAATCGATGCGTTTTTGATGCTTCTGGAGGCTCGAACATTGAGGAATTTACTCTGTTTCGTGCACTGTCACCGAAATTAACGGACGGCCGACCCCACTGTAACCAAAAGGCAACAGCGGTCAGTGCTTTCGTAGCAAAACCAGTACTTCATCGCGATTGGGTTTGTGCTCAGCAAGCGACGCCGCAGTTCCGCCAAAGTTGCTTGCCAACTCAGGATCTGCACCGGCATCAAGTAACATGCGGATTATCTCCAGGTTACCTTCTATCACTGCGCGCAATAGCGGTGTAGAGCCGATATCTGTCCTCGCATTGATATTTGCACCGGCTTCGATCAGCAACTTGACGCCCTCTACATCTTTTTGAGTGACGAACATGTGCAATGGCGTTTCCAGTTCCTTGCCGACTGAGTTCACTTCAATGCGGGTGAATCCCTCAAATGAATATGTGCCAGCCATCGACGTAAGATTGAAGCAGTCTTTCCAGTTTTGTTCTAGAGTCACTATTTGTCATGTTGCTGGCTCCCAGAGCGCTCCTACTTCCCCGCCCCGCCGGTGTGTTCGCCATCGCGGGTCAGGTAGTAGGCGGCGAGGATGGGGATGAAGGTGACGGCGATGACGAAAATCGCCACCACGTTGGTGATCGGGCGCTGCCGGGGGCGGATCAGTTCGGTCAGCATCCAGATGGGGAGCGTCGATTGCTGGCCGGCGGTGAAGGTGGTAACGATCACTTCGTCGAATGACAACGCGAATGCCAGCATGCCACCGGCCAGCAGCGCCGATGCAATCTGCGGCAGCACCACGAAGCGGAAAGTCTGGAAACCATCGGCGCCCAAGTCCATCGACGCTTCGATCATGCTGCCGGCGGTGCGCCGGAAGCGGGCGAGGGCGTTATTGTAGACCACGACAATGCAGAAGGTGGCGTGACCGAGCACCAGTGTCCATGTCGAGAACGGAATATCCAGCATGGAAAATGCAGAGCGCAGGGAAATGCCGGTGATGATGCCGGGAAGGGCGATGGGCAGAATGAAGAGGAGCGAAATGTAGTCGCGGCCAAAGAATTTCGAACGTGCAACTGCTGCCGCCGCACAGGTGCCGAGTACCAGCGCCACGGCCGTGGCGATGGCGGCCACTTTCACCGAGAGCCAGAGCGCGTCCCAGATGTCCTGGCGTTCCCAGGCAACCGCGAACCACTGCAGCGTGTAGCCGGGTGGCGGGAAGGCGTAGCTCTTTTCCTCGGTGGTGAAGGCATAAAGGAAGATCAGCAGCAGCGGCACATGCAAAAAAAGGAGCCCGCCAACGGCGGCGATCGACAGCGTGAGCGGGGCTTTCTGGCCCTTGTCAGAGCGCATCGAAGGCCCCCATGCGCTTGGCGATCGTCAGGTAGATCAGCATGATGACGATGGGAACGACGGTCAGTGCGGCGGCAAAGGGAATGTTTCCGGCGGTGCCTTGATGAAGGTAAACCGCATAGCCCAGGAACACCGAGGAATTGCCGATGATCTGCGGGATGATGTAGTCGCCGAGGGTCAGGGAAAAGGTAAAGATCGATCCGGCGATCAGGCCGGGTAGCGCCAGCGGGAAGATCACGGTGCGGAACGTCTGGGTGGGCTGTGCACCGAGATCGGCGGAGGCCTCGATGAGATTTCCCGGCACGCGCTCGAGCGCTGCCTGGGTCGGCAGGATCATGAACGGCAGCCAGACGTAGCAGAACACCAGAAACGTGCCGATGTAGCTGATCGATAGCGATGGCCCGCCGATCACTGGAATGGCGAGGATGGCGTCAAGCAGCCAATTGAGGTGCAGTCGGTCGGCCAGCCAACCGATGATGCCTTCCTGGGCGAGCAGCAGCTTCCACGAATAGACTTTCACCAGGTAGCTGGACCATAGGGGCAGCATGACCAGCACATAGAACAGCGCCTTCCACTTGCCGCGGGCATAGCGCGCCGCGTAGTAGGCGATGGGAAAGGCAAGAGCAGCGCAGGCCAGGGTCACCGCCGTGGCCATCAGCACGCTGCGGAAGATGATATCGAGATTGGCGATGTGGAAGAGTTCGGCATAGGTCTTGAGGGTGAACTCGTAGTTGATGAGGCCGGAGAACTCGTCGATCGAATAGAAGCTGTGCAGCAGGAGCGCCAGCAGCGAACCGACGTAGACGACGCCGAGCCACAGCAGAGGCGGGGCCAGCAAGAGCAAGAGCAGCCACAGTGGCTTGCGGAACAGCGTGTCGGAAAGGGCGCGCAACACGCCGCCGCCGGTGAGAATGGCGGGGTTGGCTGTCACGCTTCGCCGGCCATGACGTGCAGGGCCTGCGGGTGCCAGGTGAGGGTCAATTTTTCGCCCTCGGTGAACTTGCCGAATTGCGAACCGGCTGAAACGTTGATCGGGTCACCCATGGATGTCACGGTATTGAGGCGGGTGACGGCGCCCTGATAGTGGACGGCGGTGACCCGAACGGCGGCGTGCTGGGTGCCCTTGGCCACTTTTCCCTTGCCGCGCAAAACACTGATGCGCTCGGGCCGCAGGCTTGCCCATTTCGCGGGGCCGCCGGCAGCCTTTGCCAAGGCAGGCGGGAGGACATTGGAAGAGCCGACAAAATCAGCAACAAAGCGGGTGTTTGGCTGCTCGTAAATCTGTTCAGGGCTGCCGACCTGGACGATATTTCCGTCGTTGAAGATCGCCACGCGGTTGGCCATGGATAGGGCTTCGCCCTGATCGTGGGTGACGAACACGAAGGTGATGCCGAGCTTTTTCTGCAGGGACTTGAGTTCGACCTGCATCTGTTCGCGAAGCTTCAAGATCGAGTGCGCCCAATGGCTCGTCGAGCAGCAACACCTTAGGTTCATTGACGAGTGCCCGGGCCAAGGCCACGCGCTGGCGCTGGCCTCCGGAAAGCTGGCCGGGGCGGCGAGTGCCATAGCCGGGCAGGGCGACGAGGGCCAGGGCGTCCTCGGCCTTGCGGTCGCGTTCGGCTTTGGCAATGCCCTTGACCATCAGGCCATAGCCGACGTTTTCCAGAATGGTCATGTGCGGGAACAGCGCGTAGTCTTGGAACACCGTGTTGACGTTTCGCCGGTAGGGCGGAACGCCTTCGGCGGTTTCGCCGAAGATTTCGATGTGACCGCTGGTGGGCTGCTCGAAGCCAGCGATCAGCCGCAGACAGGTGGTCTTGCCCGAGCCCGAAGGGCCCAGCATGGCGAAGAATTCGCCTTCGGCGATGTCGAGCGTGACATCGTCAACAGCGCGCACGCTGCCGAAATGGCGCGAGACATGCTGGAAGGAAACGGCGGTGGTCATTTGATTGGACTGCCCTTCATTCTTCTCCCGCGCCCGCGGGAGAAGGTGGCGCGAAGCGCCGGATGAGGGCCGGTGCGCAGCACCGGTGGCTGCCACCCTCGCTGTCGCTCGGGCCCTCATCCGCCCTTCGGGCACCTTCTCCCAAGCAAGCTTGGGAGAAGGCAGAGTGTATTCTACCGGCCGCCCAACACGGCGATCATGTCGGTGACCCAGCGATAGTAGGGCACGCAACCAGCGCTTTGGCTGGCGCACTTGGCGACCGGGGTGCGCCAGAAGTGGACCTTGTCGAAGTTGCCGAGGCCGTTGGTGTCGCAACCGGCGTCGGTCAGCAGGGCATTGCCCTTGCAGGCCCCGAGATTGGCGGGCACCGAGCCGAACCAGGCGGCAAGATCGCCTTGCAGCTTGGGATTGATCGAGTGCTCAAGCCACATGTAGGCGCAGTTGGGGTGGGCGGCGTCGGCATGCATCATGGTGGTGTCAGCCCAGCCAGTTGCCCCTTCCTCGGGAATGGTGGAGGCGATCGGCGTCTTCTCCATGACCGCCTTGTCGGCCTGCAACAGGTTCACCTGGAACGGCCAGGACGACGATGCCACGACGCCTTCGTTCTTGAAGTCGTCGATCTGGATGAAGGCATCGTGCCAGTAACGGCCGACAATGCCGCGCTGGGCGCGCAGCAGGTCGAGGGCCGCCTTGTATTGCTCTTCATTCAGTTCGTAAGGATCCTTGATGCCAAGTTCCGGCTTTTTGTTCATCAGATAGAGGGCGGCGTCGGCGATGTAGATCGGACCATCAAAGGCCTGGACGCGGCCTTTGTTGGACTTGCCGTCGGCAAGGGTCTGTTCTTCGAACACCACCGACCAGCTTTTCGGGGCTTCCGGGAACACCTTGGTGTTGTAGGCCAGCACATTAGCACCCCACTGGTAGGGAACGCCGTAGTGCACGCCATCGATCGTATGCCAGGGCGCGTTTTGCAGGCGTTCGTCAACGGTCTTCCACGACGGAATCAGATCGATGTTGACGGGTTGCACGCGCTTGCCGGAAATGAGGCGGAGCGATGCGTCACCCGAGGCGGTGACGAGGTCGAAGCCACCTTCGTTCATCAGCGCCACCATTTCGTCTGATGTACCGGCGTTTTTGATATTGACCTTGCACTGGGTCTTAGCCTCGAAGTCGGTCACCCAGTCATAGTTCTTGTCGGTTTGGCCGCGCTCGATGTAGCCGGGCCAGGCGACAATATCGACCTGGCCTTCACCGGCACCAATTTCCTTCTTCATTTCCTGAGCCGCGGCAATGCCGGCGGCGGCGGAAAGCGCGGCAATCGAAACGATGAGACGTTTCAGGATTGTCATGATGTCATTCTCCCTCTGAGCCCGTTGATTTGTTTCCGGCGATAGTGCCGAAGGCGGCTCACGCTGCTATTGTGGCAGGACTCACGGGGGCAATTCAACCCCCAGTGACAAGAGAGGGAGCGCAATTTGACCTCGCTGTTCATCAAGTCGCCGCTGGCGATTCTCGCGGATGGTGCTGACGGTGGCGTGGCCGTCAAGAACGGCCGCATTGTCGAGCTTGTACCGGCAGGTGCCGCACCGGAAACCCGGTGTGAGGCGGTCTTTGATGCATCGCGCCATGTCATCCTGCCGGGCCTCGTCAATACGCATCACCATTTCTACCAGACGTTGACCCGTGCCCATCCTCAGGCCATCAACAAGGAGTTGTTCGACTGGTTGAGAGCACTTTATCCGGTGTGGGCGCGGCTGACGCCGGAAGCGATGCGGCTTGGCACGCGATTGGCGCTCACCGAGCTGTTGATGTCGGGTGTGACCACGACTTCCGATCACCACTATGTATTTCCGGCTGGCGTTGCCGATGCCATGGACATTCAGGTGGATGAAGCCCGGCGGCTGGGGATGCGGATGACCGTGACGCGGGGGTCGATGAACCTCTCGGTCAAGGACGGTGGACTGCCGCCCGACAGTGTGGTGCAGGATGAAGATACGATCCTTGCCGACTGCGAACGGGTGATCGGCGCCTATCATCAGCGGGGCGAGGGCGCCATGATCCAGGTGGCGCTGGCGCCTTGCTCACCTTTCTCGGTGACCAAGCCGCTGATGTGCGCATGTGGCGAACTGGCGGCCAAGCATGATTGCCGGCTGCACACCCATTTGGCCGAAACCCACGACGAAGACCGGTTCTGCCGGGACATGTTCGGCATGAGTCCGGTGGAATACCTCGAGGATACCGGCTGGCTCAACAACCGCACCTGGTTGGCGCACGGCATTCATTTCACCGATGCAGACGTGGCCAAACTGGGGAAACACGGCGTTGGGGTGTGCCATTGCCCGACATCAAACATGGTGCTGGCATCCGGCCAGTGCCGTACACGCGAATTGGAGGCGGCGGGAGCCCCGGTGGGATTGGGGGTCGATGGTTCGGCCTCCAATGACAGCAGCAACCTGATGGAAGGCGTGCGCCATGCGCTGATGATCAACCGGCTGACCTATGATGCCACGGTCACTCACCTCGATGCGCTACGCTGGGCAACGGCGGGTTCGGCGCGCTGCCTGGGCCGCGCGGATATCGGCGAGATTGCGGTGGGCAAGCAGGCGGACTTCGCCATGTTCACGTTGGATGAATTGCGATTCTCAGGAGCGGGCGATGCCATTGCCGCGCTGGTGTTGTGTGGGGCGCACCGCGCTGACCGGGTGATGATCGGCGGTCAGTGGCGGGTGATCGATGGCAATCCGATTGGCGTGGACGTGCCAGCGCTGCGTGCGGCGCATGGCGAGGCGGCGCTGAGGTTTCTATAGGGACGGCGGGTTCGCCCATGGATCTGGAAGCCGAATACGATAACCGCGGCATGGTGCCGGAACATCCGGAGATCATCGCCCGCTGGCGGCGCGATGCGGCGGCGTTCCGTGAGCAGACGGCGGGAGACTTCGATGTTGCCTATGGGGCAAGGGGGCGGAATGTTTACGATATCTTCCCCGGCACTCGCCCTGGCCCGATGGCGGTGTTCATTCATGGCGGCTATTGGCGGAGTTTCGACCACAAGGTGTTCAGTCACTGCGCGGCAGGGCTGGTGGAACATGGCCTCACAGTCGTGGTGCCGACTTACACACTGGCGCCGGACATCACGATTCCGGAGATCATCGACGAGTTGCGGCAGTTCATTGTCCACCTTTGGCAGCGGCACAGGCGGCGGCTGATCCTGACGGGGCACTCGGCGGGGGCACACCTGGCGGCCTGCATGGTTGCCACAAATTGGGAAAACCTTGGCCTGCCAGCCGATGTGATCCATTCCGGCCTGGCGATCAGTGGCATCTATGACCTCAGGCCGATCATGGCGACTTCGGTTAATGCCGACGTGCACCTCGATCAGGCGCAATGTCTGATGGCCAGCCCGCTGTTTTGGCCGCTTCCCCGGAAAGTGACTTTCGATTTCTGGGTTGGTGGCAACGAAAGCTCTGAATTCATTCGTCAATCCCGTAGCCTGGCGGCGGCTTGGGCGGGCCTCGGGAGTGCCTGTGACTACGTTGAGATGGCGGGGATAAACCACTTCAGCGCGGTTGATCCGATGCAGGATGCGGGTAGCGCCATGGTGCGGCGTGTTGTGCAACTCGCTACAACCTGAGCAATTGGCACGGCGCATGCATTTCCTGGAATAACTGATTTGGTTGTCCCTTGGAGGCACAGATGGCGAAGAAGATCATGAAAGTGGGTGGCTGGTACATCGCCTACGAGATCACCTCGACCGCCGTGCTCGGCGCCGTTGTGGCGGCCGGTTTCCGGATTCCTTTGTTCTAGTTTCCACAGCACTGACACTTCTGCTGGAGCAACTTGTACCGCCTTCGGGCGGTATTTTTTTGCCAGTTGGTCAAGAATTATTGCGTTGCGTCAGTAAATGTTGCGTCGCAACAGGAATTGCTGTACGCAACTCAAAACTTGCTACAGGAGCCCAATCGATGAACCTCAACACATCCCCCGCATCGGAAGACGCCGTCCGCGCCATTGCCTACAAGCTGTGGCTCGAAGAAGGCTGCCCTGAAGGCCGCGCCGAATACCATTGGTTCAAGGCCTATGAACTGGTGACTCGCAAGCCGGTTGCTGCACTGGCCGGAGACATCAAGCCAAAGCGCAAGCCCGCTGCCAAGAAGGCGAAGTAAGCCTAACTGGATTTTCCCAAACGATCTGAACGGGCCGCCTTTGCGCGGCCCTTTGTTTTTGGGGCCGCAAATTGACCACGATTAAGCTCTCCACATTCGCCACGAAGCAATTATATAATTGGATCCATGGCGAAGCGCGAACCAGGACGGCCCGGCGACAACACCGGCGTCATCACCAAAACCGAAGTAAAGACGAAGAAGCCGTCTTTGTATAAGGTGCTGCTGCTGAATGACGACTACACTCCGATGGAGTTCGTGATTTTGGTGCTCGAACGTTTCTTCGGCAAGGACCGGGAGGCGGCGACCCGCATCATGCTGCATGTCCACCAGAAGGGCGTCGGCGTTTGCGGGGTTTACACTTTCGAAGTTGCGGAAACAAAGGTCACGCAGGTCATGGAGTTTGCGCGAAACAACCAGCATCCGCTACAGTGCACGATGGAAAAGGAATAGGCCGCGATGCCAACGTTTTCAGCCAGCCTCGAAAAATCGGTGCACCGGGCGATCACCATTGCCAATCGCCATCACCACGAACACGCCACGCTAGAGCATCTGCTGCTGGCGTTGATCGACGACAAGGACGCCGCGGCTGTCATGCGCGCCTGCAATGTCGATCTCGATGTGCTTCGCCACAGCCTTGAGGGCTACATTGCCGACGAGTTGAGCGAACAGATGGCCGCTGCTCATGGCGATGCCAAGCCGACGGCCGGCTTTCACCGGGTTATTCAGCGCGCCGCCATCCATGTGCAGTCATCGGGCCGCGAGGAGGTGACGGGTGCCAATGTGCTGGTTGCCATCTTTGCCGAACGCGAGAGCCATGCGGCCTATTTCCTGCAAGAGCAGGACATGACGCGCTATGACGCCGTCAACTACATCTCGCACGGCATTGCCAAGCGTTCGGGGCTTTCGGAAGCGCGCCCGGTGCGCGGTGTCGATCAGGATCAGCAGAGCGGCGGCAATGACAACGACGAGCGCGATACGCCCAAGAAGAAGGGTGAAGCAGATGCGCTGGAGGCCTATTGCGTCAATCTCAACCGCAAGGCTGCGGACGGCAAGATCGACCCGTTGATTGGCCGCGAACTGGAAGTCAGCCGGACGATCCAGATACTGTGCCGCCGCAACAAGAACAATCCACTGTTCGTGGGCGACCCCGGGGTCGGCAAGACAGCGATTGCCGAGGGTCTGGCGCGCAAGATCATCAACGGCGATGTGCCGGATGTATTGAAAGACTGCGCAGTCTATCAGCTGGACATGGGAACGCTGCTGGCGGGCACGCGCTATCGCGGCGATTTCGAAGAGCGCCTCAAGGCGGTGATCAAGGAAATCGAGGCGCGGCCAGGAGCCATTCTGTTCATCGATGAAATTCACACGGTGATTGGCGCCGGGGCCACATCGGGGGGCTCGATGGATGCTTCGAACCTGTTGAAGCCGGCGCTGGCCGGAGGTGCTTTGCGTTGCATCGGCTCCACCACCTACAAGGAATATCGCCAGCACTTCGAGAAAGACCGGGCGCTGGTGCGGCGGTTCCAGAAGATCGATGTCAACGAGCCGTCGATCCCCGACGCCATCGCCATTCTCAAGGGTCTCAAGCCTTACTACGAAGAGTTCCACAAGGTTCGCTTTACCGATGAGGCGATCGAAAGCGCCGTGCAGCTTTCATCGCGCTACATGAGCGACCGCAAACTGCCGGACAAGGCGATCGACGTGATCGACGAGACCGGCGCCTCGCAGATGCTGATGGCGGCGGAGAAGCGTGCCAAGGTCATTGGCGTCGAGCAGATCGAGGCGACGATCGCCACCATGGCCCGCATTCCGGCCAAGACGGTGTCGAAGGATGACGCCACGGTTCTGAAGAATCTTTCGACCGAATTGCGGCGGCTGGTGTTTGGCCAGGATCAGGCCATCGATGCCCTGACGGCATCAATCAAGCTGGCCCGTGCGGGCCTTCGCGAGCCGGAGAAGCCGATCGGCTGCTACCTGTTCTCAGGGCCCAACCGGGGTGGGCAAGACCGAAGTCGCCAAGCGCCTTGCGGAAGTGATGGGCATTAATTTCCTGCGCTTCGACATGTCGGAATACATGGAGCGGCATTCGGTTTCGCGGCTCATCGGCGCGCCTCCCGGTTATGTCGGATTCGACCAGGGCGGGCTGTTGACCGACGGCATCGATCAGCATCCCTATAGTGTGCTGTTGCTCGACGAGATTGAGAAAGCACACCCCGACCTGTTTAACATCCTGCTGCAGGTCATGGATCACGGCAAGTTGACCGACCACAACGGCAAATCGGTCGATTTCCGCAATGTCATTCTCATCATGACCACCAATGCCGGTGCACAGGACATGGCGCGCGAGGCCATGGGCTTCACTAAATCGGTGCGCGAAGGCGATGACCAGGAGGCAATCAAGCGGCTGTTTACGCCGGAGTTCCGGAACAGGCTGGATTCGGTGATTGCATTTGCGCATCTCGGACCGGATGTTGTCCGTCAAGTGGTGCAGAAGTTTGTGTTGCAGCTCGAGGCGCAACTCTCGGAGCGTCAGATCAATATCGAGCTTTCGGCGGCGGCGGCCGATTGGCTGGCGGTGAGGGGTTATGACCAACAGATGGGGGCGCGGCCTTTGGCCAGGGTCATTCAGGAACTGGTCAAGAAGCCACTGGCCGAAGAGGTGCTGTTCGGCAAGCTGGTCAAGGGCGGAACCGTGCGCATCATTCTCAAGGGCGAAGCTCTCGATTTCGAGTATCTCGACCGGGAAGGCGAAAAGGCGCTGCCAAAGCCACCGGAACGAAAGGCCCTGCCGCGTGCCAAGGCAGCCGCCAAGAAGAAGCCACCGGTATCCAAGAAAGCCAAACTCTGAGGTTTCGGGCTTGAGACGAATTGCAAGATTGTTTTTTCTTGCTAAAGTGTTGCCTTCGAGGAGCCCGACAGAGGCGCCGTTGAGGGAGTGATCGGTTTGGCAAAGGCAGCGGTAGCCAGTGGCGACGATCGGCCGGTGGCGGTCAAGGTCGATGATCTGCACAAGTATTTTGGCCAACTCGAGGTCCTTAAGGGGGTTTCGCTGACGGCGCGCGAAGGTGACGTTGTGTCAATGATTGGCGCGTCGGGCTCCGGGAAGAGCACGTTTTTGCGCTGCATTAATTTCCTCGAATCGCCGACTCAGGGCCGGATCGAAGTGACCGGCGAACAATTGTCCTTGCAGAAGGGCAAGGACGGCAACCTGCATCCGACCGATCGCAAGCAGCTGGAACGGGTGCGCACCCGCCTTGGCATGGTGTTTCAGAGTTTCAATCTTTGGCAACACATGACGGTGCTGCAGAATGTTATCGAGGCGCCGGTGCATGTTCTCGGACTCAGCAAGCCGGAAGCAACCGCCCGGGCCGAAAAGATTCTCAACAAAGTCGGCCTCTACGAGAAGCGTGACCAATATCCGGCGTTCCTGTCGGGCGGGCAGCAGCAGCGGGCGGCCATTGCGCGCGCGCTGTGCATGGATCCCAAGGTCATGTTGTTTGACGAGCCAACCTCGGCGCTTGATCCGGAACTGGTTGGCGAAGTCCTGAAAGTTATCCGCGACCTTGCCGAAGAAGGCCGCACGATGATTCTCGTCACCCACGAAATGAAGTTCGCTCGGGACGTTTCCAGCCATGTGATCTATCTGCACAAGGGTGTCGTTGAGGAAGAAGGGCCGCCGGCCCAGGTGTTCGGCGCGCCAAAAAGCGAGCGCTGCCGGCAGTTTGTTTCGGGATTGCACTAACCGGTTGGATGCCGGTTTTAGTCATGCTTAGGTTTCAACACAGCGGGTTGCCCTGAGGGGGCCTCGCAAACACAGGGAGAGAAGAATGAAGTTGTCACGCCGCATTTTGTTTGCCGCAGCTGCTGCCGCCATGATGGCAACCAGCGCCCCGGCCATGGCCGACCTCAAGTTCGGCGTTGCCGCCGAGCCCTATGCGCCGTTCACGTCGAAGGATGCGTCGGGCGTCTGGGTTGGTTGGGAAATCGATCTGATGAACGCGCTGTGCGCCCAGATGGGCGAGAAGTGCGAACTCGTCGAAGTGGCATGGGATGGCATTATTCCGGCGCTGACCTCGAAGCAGATCGATGTCATCTTCTCGTCGATGTCGATCACCGACGAACGCAAGAAGACCATCGACTTCTCGGACATGTATTACGATACCCCGTCGGTGCTCATCGGCGCCAAGAACGGCGACACCGACATCACGCCCGATCACCTCAAGGGCAAGATCATCGGCGTTCAGGTCTCGACGACCCACGAGAGGTATGCGCAGAAGTATTTCAGCGCCGGCTCGGAAATTAAAACCTACGCCACCCAGGATGAGGCCAACAGTGATCTGGCTGCGGGGCGGGTCGATTACACGCAAGCCGATGGATCGGCGCTCGATGCCTTCCTAAAGACCGAGCAGGGCACGGCCTGCTGCGAGTTCAAGGGCCAGGCGCCCGAAGACCCGGAAATTCTTGGTTACGGCGTGGGCGCGGGCCTGCGCAAGGAAGACACGGCAGTCAAGGACAAGATCAACGCGGCTCTCATGGAGCTGGCCAAGGCTAAGAAGTTTGACGAAATCACGAACAAGTATCCGGATCTTGTTGGCGTGTTGGTTACGCCGAAACCGATGTAACGAAACCGGGCCCGTGGCATTCGCCGCGGGCCCATTGCTTGCAGGCAGTCATGGCCGAGAAACCCGGGTTTCCCGAAATTCTATTGTTTGGCAACACCGGCTATGGCGACGAGCTTGCCTGGGGCGCTGTGGTGAGCGTCACCATCGCCGTGCTGGCCTATGCCATTGGCCTGCTGATCGGCATTGTTGGGGCACTCGGGAAGTTGAATGGCAGCGCGACCACGCGGGCCGTTCTCGACGGCTATACGACGCTGGTTCGAGCCGTTCCGGAGATCATCCTGATTCTGCTGTTGTACTATGCCGGAACCGCGGCGCTGAATGTGTTTCTGGAGTCAATTGGACGCGGGCCATTCGCCATCAACGGCTTTCTTGCCGCGGTGGGGGTTCTTGGATTCGTTCAAGGCGCCTATTCCACCGAAGTGCTGCGCGCCGCCATCCAGGCAATACCCGTCGGCCAGCTTGAGGCCGCGCGGGCCTATGGCATGAACCCGGTTCTCGAGTTCCGGCGCATCACGCTGCCCGCCATGTTGCCTTACGCGCTTCCCGGTCTTGCCAATCTCTGGCTGATCATCACCAAGGATACGGCGCTGATTGCCGTTGTCGGATATACCGAGCTTACTTTGGCCACGCGGCAGGCGGCAGGCAACACCAAGATGTACTTCACCTTCTTTCTGTTCGCCGGCGCCATTTACTTGCTGATCTCTCTGATCTCGCAAAAGGGTTTCAAGACCCTGGAAAAGCGTGTGCGCCTTGGCCAACGGTCGCAGATGTGAGGGCGGGGCCATGAGGATTGAAACCGTCAAGTTCATCGTCAAGGCCGTGGTTTTGGCGTTGCTCGCGGCACTGGCGCTGCTCATTCTCTACTGGCTGTTTTTCGCCTCGAACTGGTCATGGCTGCCGAAGTATGCGCCCTTACTGCTCAAGGGCTTCTGGCTGACGCTGCTGCTATTCTTCATTTCCAGCTTCTTCGGCATATTGCTGGCGGTTCCCATCGGACTGGTGCAAGTCACCGGCCCGCCGTGGCTGGCATTCATCGCGCGCTGGTTCTGCACCATTATCCGCGGCACGCCGTTGCTGGTGCAATTGTGGCTGCTCTATTATGGCCTAGGCTCGCTGTTTCCGTTGATTCCCGGCATTCGCGAAAGCTTCATGTGGCCAGTGTTGCGCGAAGGTTTCTACTATGCGGCTCTTGCATTCACGCTGAGTTTCGCCGGATATGAGGGCGAAGTGATGCGTGGCGCATTCCTCGGCGTGCCGCGGGGCGAACTTGAGGCAGCACGGGCCTATGGCATGTCGCCGTTCACGGTGCTGCGCCGCGTCTGGTTTCCGCGTGCGGTGCGGCTGGTGCTGCCGACGCTGGCGGGCGAGACTGTCTTGCAGCTCAAGTCGATGCCACTGGCGTTCACAGTCACGGTCATGGAACTGATGGGTGTCGTCTCGAAGATCCGGCAGGACACCTACATCGTGTTCGAGCCGCTGATGTTCATCGCCGCCATCTACATGCTGTTGACCTTCGTGTTCGTGGCGCTGTTCGGCCGGTTCGAGCGCATGGTGCCGCAGCGGCGATGATCGAAGACCATATCGCGCGGTTCGCGGGCGAACTCAGGGCGATTCGCCACGACTTACATGAACATCCCGAGTTGCAGTTCGAGGAAGTTCGTACCGCGGCAGTTGTAGCCCGGGAACTGGCGCGTTTCGGATTTGAGGTTACAACAGGATTGGCCAAGACCGGAGTGGTCGGAACCTTGCGGAACGGCGAGGGCAAGTCCATCGGCATCCGGGCTGACATGGACGCGCTGCCGATCCATGAAACAACCAATCTGCCTTATGCTTCGAAGTCACCTGGTAAAATGCATGCCTGCGGACATGATGGCCACACCACCATGCTGCTGGGTGCTGCGCGCTACCTGGCGGAGACGCGGAAATTCAGGGGAACGGTTCACCTGATTTTTCAGCCGTCGGAAGAAGACTATGGCGGCGCCCAGCAGATGATGGAGGCTGGACTTTTCAAGCGGTTTCCTTGCGATGCGGTGTTTGCGCTGCATAACATTCCAGGTGAGGATGCGGGGCAGGTTCTGGTGCGGCCAGGGGCCATTACGGCGGCAATTGATATCGTCAACATCACGGTTCGCGGGGTTGGTGGCCATGGCGCCATTCCGCACAGGGCTGTCGACCCGATCGTAGCTGCGTCTTCCATCGTGATGGCTTTGCAAACGGTGGTGGCGCGCAATGTTGACCCGCATGATGCGGTGGTTATCACGGTGGGGGTAATGCAGGCGGGTGTTCTGCCGACGGTCATTCCAGAGGAAGCCAAACTGCAAATCGGTGTTCGCACCTGCACCAAGGAGACCCAGGCGCTGGTGCGCCAGCGCATCATGGATTTGGTGGCCTCACAGGCGAAATCCTATGGCTGCACCGCCGAAATCGCCTATGGCGACGGGTACGCCTATCCAGCCGGTGTCAATAGCGAGGCCGAGGCCCGACTGGTGCGCGACACGGCGCTGGCCGCCGGGCAAGATGCGGCCAAGGTCGATATGCGCGGGCCGTTCATGTTCTCGGAGGATTTTGCCTGCATGCAGGAGGTGGTGCCGTCGTGTTATTTCGGCCTTGGCAATGGCCAGAGCCGCAGTCTTCATGATGCCGGGTATGACTTCAACGACGAACTGCTGATCAAAGGCCCGGCCTTCTGGGGGCGGCTGGTGGAGCGGTTTCTGGCTTGAGGCCTGGTGAGCCCGTCGGGGATCGAACCCGAGACCCTCTGATTAAAAGTCAGATGCTCTACCGCTGAGCTACGGGCCCACTTGGCCCGCGCCTTGTAGGGGCGGGGGCTTTGGGGGTCAATAGCGGGTTTGCGGCGGCGGAACCGCTGTGGGATACCGGTGCCGTTAACAACTCCGCCACATTCTCGCCCCACGGTATGTGCCTTGCTTTGACCAGCAGGGCAAATCCTGAAATGACACGGGGCATATGACGGAACTGGCGATTATTGTGCTTGCCGCGGGCAAGGGCACGCGGATGAAATCGGCTTTGCCGAAGGTGATGCACCGGGCGGCGGGGCGAAGTTTGCTTGGCCATGTGCTGCACGTCGCGAAAGATCTGAAGGCCGCCCGTGTGGTGGTGATTGCCGGTCCGGAAATGCCGGAAATCGAGGCCGAGGCACGGGCCATTCTTCCGCAATCAGTGACGGCGATCCAAAATGACCGCAAGGGCACGGGACATGCCGTGTCCATGGCGCGACAGGCGCTTGCCGGGTTTGCAGGCAAGGTACTGGTGCTCTATGGCGATGTGCCGCTGCTGCAGGCTTCCACGGCGGCGCGGCTTGCTGCCAACCCGGCGCCCATGTCGGTGTTGGGCTTTCGGCCTGACGTTCCAACCGGCTATGGCCGATTGATACAGAATGCCAGTGGCGCGGTGGTGGATATTCGCGAGGAGCTGGATGCGAGCCCGGCGGAACGGGAGATTGGCCTTTGCAATTCCGGAATTATCGCCATTGACGCGGAGTTGCTATGGCGCCTTGTGCCGCGCCTCAAGGACAACAACGCCAAGAAGGAACTTTACCTTACGGATCTCGTGGGCCTGACAGTTGCCGAAGGTCTGGCGGTGGGCCTGGAAGAGTGCCCGGCGGCGGAGGTGGCGGGCGTCAATGACCGGGCTCAGCTTGCCGGCATCGAGGCGGACTTGCAGCAACGCTACCGCCTTCACCATATGATCAACGGCGCCACTCTGACGGCGCCTGATACGGTATTCTTCTCAGCGGACACGGCGATCGGTTCCGATGTTGAGATAGGGCCCAATGTGGTGTTCGGCCCCGGGGTGACGGTTGGAGACAATGTCGAAATTCATGCATTCAGCCACATCGAGGGTGCCAGGATTGCGCCAGGCGCGCGCATCGGACCCTTTGCCAGGCTGCGCCCCGGCGCCGAGATCGGCGAAGACGCCCACATCGGCAATTTCGTCGAGATCAAAAAGGCGGTGATCGGCAGGGGCGCCAAAGCCAATCATCTCTCCTACATCGGTGATGCGACAGTCGGCGCCAAGTCGAACATCGGGGCAGGCACCATCACCTGCAACTACGATGGCTATGACAAGCACGTGACCGAAATCGGCGCCGAAGTGTTCGTTGGCTCCAACACCGCACTGGTGGCGCCGGTGAAAGTGGGAGACGGGGCAAATATTGCGGCGGGCAGCGTCATTACCAAAAACGTACCGGCCAACGCCCTTGCTATTGCCCGCGCCGATCAAACGGTGCGCGAAGGCTGGGCCGCCAAGTATCGCGAAATCAAGAAAGCCCGGAAGGCCGCAAAGGCCAAGGGCAGGGGGTAGTCGACATGTGCGGCATCGTTGGAATTCTCGGCAAGACGCCGGTGGCGGAAAATATTGTCGAGGCGCTGCGCCGCCTCGAGTACCGGGGATATGACTCGGCGGGCGTGGCGACCCTGGAGAACGGCTCCATCGACCGGCGCCGGGCGGTCGGCAAACTCAAGAACCTCGCCGATGTTCTCGTCAAGTCGCCTCTGGCCGGGACCTCTGGCATCGGCCACACGCGCTGGGCCACTCATGGCGGGGTGACCGAGACCAACGCCCACCCGCATGTGGTGGGTGACGTGGTGATCGTTCACAACGGCATTATCGAGAACTTCCGTACACTGAAGGACGAGCTGATCGCCGGCGGCGCCACGTTTACGACGCAGACGGATACTGAAGTCGTGGCGCAGCTCATCGCCCGCGAACGCCGGGCCGGCAAAAGCCCACGCGATGCGGTGCGAGATGTGCTGCAACGGCTGGAAGGCGCCTTCGCGCTCGCCATCCTGTTCAAGGGCGAGAACGATCTGCTGATTGGCGCCCGCAACGGGCCGCCGCTGGCGGTTGGCCATGGCCAGGGCGAAATGTTCCTGGGTTCCGATGCCATAGCACTTTCGCCGTTCACCAATCGCATTACCTATCTTGAGGACGGCGACTGGGTGGTGCTCACCCACAATTCCATTGAAATCCGCGACGCGGAAGGCCGCCATGTGGTGCGACCGATGAGCTTCTCGCAGGCCTCGGCGATGCTGGTTGACAAGGGCAACCACCGCCATTTCATGGCCAAGGAAATTGCCGAACAGCCGGAGGTGGTTGGACACACGCTGGCGGAGTACATCAATTTTGCCGAGCGCACGGTGAATGTGCCGGACAAACTGCCGTTTGATTTCAAAGTTCTGGACCGTATCACCATCACTGCTTGCGGCACCGCATCCTATGCCGGGCTTGCCGCCAAATACTGGTTCGAAAAGGTGGCGCGGCTGCCAACCGAGGTCGATATCGCCTCGGAATTCCGCTATCGCGAGGCGCCGCTGCCGAAGAATGGCCTGGCCATTGTCGTGTCGCAGTCGGGCGAGACGGCGGATACGCTGGCGGCGCTGCGCTATTGCAAGTCGCAGGGCCAGCATACGGTGGCCATCGTCAATGTACCGGAATCAACGATCGCGCGTGAATGCGAACTGGTGCTGCGGACGTTTGCCGGTCCGGAGATCGGCGTTGCTTCGACCAAGGCGTTCACCTGCCAATTGACGGCGCTGGCCTGCCTGGCGTTGCTGGCCGGAAAAGTGCGCGGCACGCTTGAGCCCGGAGAAGGAACACGAGTATGTCAGCGCGCTGGTCGAGGCGCCACGCCACATGGCGGATATTCTCAGGGATGAAAAACACATTGCTGGCGTGGCGCGCGAAATTGCCCATGCCAAGGACGTGCTGTATCTCGGCCGCGGCATCAATTATCCGATCGCCCTTGAAGGTGCGTTGAAGCTCAAGGAGATTTCCTACATTCATGCCGAAGGCTATGCGGCCGGCGAATTGAAGCACGGTCCCATCGCACTCGTCGACGAGAATGTGCCGGTGATCGTCATTGCGCCACGCGACGAGCTTTACGAAAAGACCGTATCCAACATGGAAGAAGTGGCAGCGCGGGGCGGCAAAATCGTCATGCTGACCGATGCCGGGGGGCTGGAAGAGCACGGATCGCGGCTGTTCCAGCGCATCCGGGTGCCGCATGCCAATGCCTTCATCAGTCCGCTGCTCTATGCCGTGCCGGTGCAACTCATCGCCTATCACGCGGCGGTGTTCATGGGCACCGATGTGGATCAGCCGCGCAACCTGGCGAAGTCGGTCACGGTGGAGTAGGGCGCTCGTTCTTGGTGAACATCAGTACACCGATGATCGTCAGCACGACCAGCGCCGAGCTGATATAGAAGGCCATGCCGGTTGAAACCACCGGGGCGGTGGGCTGCAGAAAGTAGCCGAACACCTGCGCGAAGAACAGCGTGCCGATGACCATGGCCAGATTCTGCAGGCTGGCGATGCCGCCCTGCAACTCGCCCTGGGCGTCGGCGGGTGCGGCGTGCGACATGATGGCGGTGAGGGCGGGGTGCACGAATCCCTCGGGCGAATGCAGCACCAGCAGCACCATGACCACCGCAAGATTTGGCGCCATGCCATATCCGGCAGCGGTGATGGCGCAAACCGTAAGACCGAAGATCACCGTGCGGCGTTCGCCCAGCCATTTCACCACGGGCCCAGTGCCCGCACCCTGGACGACCGCCATGCACAGGCCGAAAGACGCCAGCGTCAGTCCGATGGTCGCCTCGCTCCAACCGAAGGCGGCGATGCCCCAGAAGGCCCAGATTGCCGGGTAGACCGAGGTCGCCAGAAAATACAGGAACATAGTGGCGGCGAGCGGGATGACGCCTTTGTAGTGCTTGAACACCACCAGGGTGCCGATAGGGTTGGCGCGCCGCCATTCGAAGGGCCTGCGGTTCTCGGGCTTCAGGGTCTCCGGCACGCCGAAGTAGCCGATGCAGAAGTTGAGTAGCGAGAACAGCGGCGGCCACGAAGAACGGCACGCGCGAGCCCAGTTCGCCCAACAGACCGCCAATGGCCGGTCCGATGACAAAGCCAAGTCCGAAGGCCGCTCCCATGTAGCCGAACACCTTGGCGCGATCTTCCGGCGCGGTGATGTCGGCCAGATAGGCGTTGGCGATCACGTAGGATGCACCACACAGGCCGGCGACGGTGCGGCCAACGAACAGCCAGAACATGCTGGGGGCGAAGGCCATGATGATGTAGTCGACGGCCAGGCCGCCGACCGCCAGCAGCAAGAGGGGTCGGCGGCCGTGGGCATCGGAGAGATTGCCGAGGGCTGGCCCGGCAAGAAACTGCATGGCGCCATAGGCGAAGAACAGCCAGCCACCCAGCACCGAAGCGCCAGCGATATCGGTGTGGCCCACCTCCTCGATAAGCTTCGGCAACACCGGCATGATCAGACCGAAGCCCGCCATGTCGATGAATACGGTGATGAAGATGAACCAGATCGCGGTGCGACTGGCCTTGGCGCTGGTCATGATGGTGTTCCCTGGGCGAGGTTCTACCGGTTGGCGCGCAGCCGGTCTACTGGAACGGCGGGCGTCATCGTGTCAGCAGGCGATCAATGGGACTGCCTGTTGCGCGGCCGGTAGCTCTTGTTCTTGGGATCAAAGCCTTCGAAGTATTCACGCACCTGCGGGTGGCGAATGGGCCGGCCCGATTCATCGACCAGCAGATTCTGTTCGGAAACATAGGCAACGTATTCGGTGTCATCGTTTTCGGCGAGAAGGTGATAGAACGGCTGGTCCTTGCGCGGGCGCACCTCCTCGGGAATTGAGTTCCACCATTCTTCGGTATTGTTGAATACCGGGTCGACATCGAAAATCACGCCGCGAAACGGGAAAACCCGGTGCTTCACGACCTGGCCGATGGCGAACTTGGCGGATGGCAACACAGTCATAACTCCTGATTGCCAAGGGAAGCGTGGCTTGGCAAGAGGACGGCCAAGCGCAGCGAGTCACGTTCCCGTTCCATGGCCGAAATTCTTAACCTTTCTCTGCCGTTTTTTGGGCTGATCCTACTCGGCTTCATTGCTGCTCGGTTGTGGCGCGAGGGTGAGCAGGGGTTGCGATGGCTCAACATATTCCTCATTTTTTTCGCGTTACCGGCCTTGATCTTCAAGAATGTGGCTTCGGCACCTTTCGAGCAACTCATCGGCTGGCCATTCATGCTGGCGACCAGTTCGGTGACCATCGCTGCCTATCTTGGCGTCTTTGCGGCAGCGCGATTTGTGTTCAGTGTGCCCTATCGCGAGGCGGTGTTGCGGGGAGTTGCCGGTAGTTATGGCAATGTGGGCTACATGGGCCTGCCGCTTGCGGTGGCTTTTTTCGGGCCCGAGGCGGCGGTGCCGGCGGCGTTGGTCTTTTGTTTCGATTGCACGTTGCAGTTCGCGCTCACCGCATTTCTTGTAACGATTGATCACGAACAGAACCAGGATGCCCACTGGGGTGAGGTGGCGCTGCGCATCACTCGCGAAGTGATTGGCCATCCCTTCATCTTGGCAACATTGGCGGGCTTCTTGGCCTCGGCGCTGGATTTCTCGGCGCCGGGAGCGCTTGGAACTATCATCGATATGCTGACAAATTCCGCTGGGCCCTCCGCTCTGTTTGCGCTCGGCGTTACCGTGGGCCTCCAGAAAATAACGGGCATCGGGCGGGAATTGCCGATGATTGCCGTCGTCAAGACAGTGTTGCAGCCCGCAATTGCGCTGCTCATTGTTGGCTTGCTGCCGGGCATAAATCCAGTTTGGCTGCAGGTGGCCGTCATGATGGCAGCGCTGCCAACGGCTTCCAATGCGTTCATACTGGCCTCGCAGTACAAGGCCTATGTGGCCGGTGCGTCTACGGCGGTGATCGTGACCACCGTCATTTCAGCGGTTACAATTCCGGTGATCGTCTATTTCATCCAGCACGGCGCGTTGCCATAGTGGGTGGCAGGTTCAGGGCCGTGCCGATGCCCTGCCGCATCATGTAACTGCGGAGCGGTGCAAACTTGGCTATGAGCAAGAGGCTTGCAGCGCGCCCGCCCGCGGAGGCGAGTAAGCCGGAGAGCAGCGATCGGTTCATGAGGTCAATCACCTGTTGACGGGGCAGGATGTCACGGCGACGCATCCTGTCATAATCGGCGAGAAGTGGCGGCGCACCTGGATCGTCCGCGCCCTGAATATTATCGTCGGCGAAGGCGGCATCGCGTAACGACATGTTCAGGCCCTGAGCACCGATGGGCGGCACGACATGCGCCGCCTCGCCCACCAGCATGATGCGCTTTGCGGCGAACTCCCGCGCCACCAGGCCCTGCATCGGAAAGGCGCGGCGTGGGCCGATAGCGGAGACCAAGCCCAAGTCACCGTGAATGGCGAGTTGGATCTCGCGGGCAAGGTCATCGTCGGAAAGCGCCATTAGCTCGGCTGATCGGGCAGGGCGCTCCATCCACACCAGAGCCGAACGGCCATTCGTCATCGGCACGGTGGTGCAGGGTCCGGCAGGGCGGTGATACTCGGTTGAGATGTTCTGGTGGTGGCCGGTATGGGCGAAACTGGTGGCCAGCGCCATCTGGTCGTAGGACCAGACGTTGGCATGAATGCCGGCGGCTTCGCGCAGGATCGAGCCCCGGCCATCGGCGGCGACAATCAGGCGAGCCGCAAGCGATTGGCCGGTGTTGGTCTGGATCGCGACTGCACTGCTTCCCGGAGTAGCGCCCACCACTTCGGCATCCAGAACTGCTACGCCAAGTTCGCGCACCCGTTCTTCCAGCGCAGGAATGAGCAGTGACAACGGAATGTTCCAGCCGAAGGCCTCTTCGCCGATTTCGCTGGCGTCGAAAATGATTTCCGGCGCCCTCAGGGCCGACTGGGTGTCATCGACCAGGCGCAGGCGCTTGAGGGGTGCTGTTTCCTGGCGCAGCTGGCCGGGCCAGATACCGATGGTTTCGAGAAGCCTGATCGACGGCTGCATCAGCGCCACGGTGCGCGGTTCATCGACGTTTGCCGGCCGGCCGATGAGCGCCAGCCGCCAACCGGCGCGGGCCAAGAGGCATGCGGCAGTAAGGCCCGCGGGGCCTCGCCCGGCAACGATGATGTCGTAGTCACTCACGTGGTGATGACCGTCTTCTTCATGCTTTCGCGGGAGGAAAATCGTTCGTGGAATCGCGTAAGTTGTGGGCGGCTTTCGCGCCATTTTACATCCGGCAGGCGGTAATCGATATAAGCGAGCACGACGGCGGCGGCGATGGAACCGGCATTGACTTCGGCTTTCTCGGCTTCCCAATGGTGTTCGAGATCGTCGAAGGTGGCGTTTATGCGGACCCGGGTGCGCTCCATCCAGTCGGCCCATTGCAGGCCCTGCGGCCTGGCGCCGATCTCATAACGCAATCCTACCGCGGCATCGCCGAGGCCCTGGCTGAGGGCCTGCATGGTGAGGATGCGGAAGCGTTTGACGCCATCATCGGGAATGATCGTCGAGTTGCCGGCCACGTGGCAGAGGTATTCGATGATCACCCGGCTGTCGTAGACGGCACGGCCGTGATCGGTTTCCAATACCGGTACCTTGCCGATGGGGGAAAGGGCGGTGAGTCTGGGGTTTGGCTTGGTGGGGCTCACCAGTTCCTTTTCGTGGCTTACCTTGTCGCCGAGGCCCAGCTCATGGGCCGTCACAAAACACATGCGCACGAAGGGCGAGAGGAAGTCACCGTAGATTTTCATGGGGGGAAGGCTCCTGTTCAGGCGCCAAGCTTAGCGTGGCGGAGGGCGGTTCTCAATGCGGCGAACTCGGCCAAAAAAATTGGCCGGGACATGCCCGGCCAGTTACGAGATTTGGGAACGCAACGAACCTCAATACTTGCGAAGCAGCCCCACAAGCTTACCCTGCACGCGCACCCGGTCGGGGCCGAAGATGCGGGTTTCATAGGCGGAATTGGCGGCTTCGAGGGCCACCGACTCGCCCTTCTTGCGCAGGCGCTTGAGGGTCGCCTCCTCGTCATCGACGAGAGCCACGACGATTTCACCGTTGGTGGCGGAGTCGCCCTTGCGGATCAACACCGTGTCGCCGTCGAAAATGCCGGCGTCGATCATCGAGTCGCCCTTGACCTCAAGCGCGAAATGTTCGCCAGGCCCGAGCATTTCAGGCGGCACGGCAATGTTGGCGGTATGGTCCTGGATGGCGGAAATCGGCACGCCAGCGGCGATGCGGCCCATCATCGGAACGAAAGTAGCCGATGGCCGCCCGTCATTGGCGGAGGATGGACTGGCCGGCGCCCGCCCGCGGCCCAAATTGCCCTGGATGACATTCGGGGTAAATCCGCTGGAGCGCTTTCCGGCAATCGACGGCGAGTGGCTTTCGGGGAGTTTTATCACTTCGAGAGCGCGGGCCCGGTTCGGCATGCGTTTGAGGAAGCCACGTTCCTCCAGGGCGACGATCAGGCGATGGACCCCGGACTTGGACTGCAGGTTCAGGGCATCCTTCATTTCCTCGAACGAGGGCGGAACACCTTCTTCCTTCAGGCGTTCGTTGATGAACAGCAGAAGCTCAAGCTGTTTGCGGGTGAGCATGGTTTCAAACCTCTCGCGTCACGGAATCGGAACAAAGATGCAACATGTCTACAAGTTGCCATTGTGTTCCGCAAGTGTTTACTTTTCGTAACGCTAAAAATCCAACAACAACACCGGCGTGACGGTTCCGGCTGGAGCTTCGGGGGCACCGGGCGGGCGGATGATCAGGGCTCCGGCCTCGCGGAAGGTGCGCTGCATGGAACTGTCCTGGCGGGGGAAAGGTGTTGCGACCCGGGTGCCATCGGGGCGAATGTCGAGGGTGGCGCGAACGTAATCCTGGCGGTTGTCATTGGCTTTCATGGGGGCGCCGAGAATGGCGGTTGTCTCCGGCGGTGGCGGCAATCCCATCATGGCGTTGAGCAGAGGCAGCAAAAATAGCCGGGCGCAGACCTGGGCCGAGACGGGGTTGCCCGGAAGGCCGAGGACATGCTGGCGGCCCTTGCGGCCGTACATCAGGGGTTTCCCGGGGCGCAGGGCGATTTTCCAGAAGTCGACCTTCACGCCCGCGGCCTTGAGAGCTTCCTGCACATAATCATGGTCGCCGACCGAGGCGCCGCCGGTGGTGAGCAGGATGTCAGCGCTTGCCGCCTTGGTGATGGCGCGGATAGTCGCCTGGAGATTGTCCCTGACGATTCCGAGGTTGGTGACGCGGGCGCCAAAATGCCCAGCAATCGCCGCAAGTGCTGTTGAGTTCGACGACACAATCTGGTCGGCATTGGGCATGCCGCCGGGCAGCACCAATTCGTCACCGGTTGCAAACACCGCCACGTGCGGCATCTTCCGCACACGGACGGTTGCGCAGTTCATGGCAGCAGCGAGGCCGAGGTCGCGAGTATTGAGCTTGGTGTTGGCGGGGATCAGCTGCTCGCCGTTCTTGAAGTCGAGGCCGCGGCTTCGCACGTTCTGGCCGGCGCGCACCGGTTCGCGGCAATGGACTTGGCCGCCCGTTGCATCGACAACCTCCTGTATGATGACGGCATCGGCACCCTTGGGAAGGGGAGCTCCGGTGAAAATGCGAACGGTTTGGCCAGGTTTCAATGTACCTTTGTAGCGATGGCCTGCCGCCGACGTGCCGATCAGCCTCAGGTCGGGGCGATCACCGGCGATGACCGCATAACCATCCATGGCGGAAGCATCGAAGGGCGGCTGGTCGCGCCGGGCTTTCAAGGGTGCTGCCAATACCCGGCACATGGCACTGGCGAGGGGCACATCTTCGGTGGCCGTAAGCCTGGCGCCCGCGAGAATGCGGGCCAGTGCTTCGGCAACGGGCAGCAGTGCCATCTCAATCCGCCGTGTAGGTGCCGGACTTGCCACCGGTCTTTTCGACAAGCCGCAGATCGGTGATTTTCATGCCGCGATCCACGGCCTTCAACATGTCGTAAAGCGTCAGACAGGCAACGGAACAAGCCGTGAGCGCTTCCATTTCTACGCCGGTCTTGCCTTCGACCTTCACGGTGGCGATGACGTCTATCGCCGCGACATCGACACTCCATTCGAAATCGATGGACACCTTGGAGATCATCAGCGGATGGCAGAGGGGAATGAGGTCGCTGGTTTTCTTCGCCGCCATGATGCCGGCAATGCGCGCGGTGGCCAGCACGTCGCCCTTCTTGGCGGTGCCCTCCAGAATGATGGTGAGGGTTGACGGCAACATGTAGACCCGGGCGCGGGCCGTGGCGCTGCGGCTGGTCACGTGTTTTCCGGACACGTCCACCATGTGGGCGTTGCCCTGGGCATCGAGGTGGGTGAGCTGGCTCATGATCTGGTCAGTATAGCACGGGTTGCGGCCGTCACATCGGGCTGCCGCATCAGGCTTTCGCCAATGAGGAAAGTGGTGACGCCCACCTTTTCCAGCCGCATCAGATCGGCAGGTGTGAACAAGCCGCTTTCGCCAACTACGAAACGTTCCGGCGGCACGCGTGGCGCCAGCCGTTCGGTCGTCGCCAAGGTGGTTTCGAAGGTGTGGAGATTGCGATTGTTGATGCCGATCATTTCGGATTTGAGTTTGAGGGCGCGGTCGAGTTCGGCTTCATCGTGAACCTCGATCAGCACATCCATGCCATAGCCAAAGGCGGCCGCTTCGAGGCCGGCGGCCAGGGCGTCATCTACCATCGCCATGATTATGAGAATGCAATCGCCGCCCCAGGCGCGGGCTTCGGCCACCTGGTAGGTGTCGAGCAAAAAGTCCTTGCGGAGCGCCGGCAGCGACGTGGCGGCGCGGGCGCTGGTGAGGAACTCCGGCGCGCCCTGGAATGATGGGGTGTCGGTCAAGACCGAGAGACAGGCGGCCCCTCCTGCTTCGTAGGCGCGGGCCAGGGCAGGGGGATCGAAATCGGCGCGGATCAGGCCCTTGGAGGGGCTGGCCTTCTTGATTTCGGCGATGAGGCCCCATTGGCCAGCCGCCGCCTTGGATTTCAGTGCACTGGCGAAGCCGCGCGGTTTGTCCGGGAAGCTGGCTTCAAGCTGGGCCAAACTGACCCGCGCCTTGGCTTCCGCCACTTCGTTGCGTTTATAGGCCGCGATGTTTTCGAGAACCGTTGCCATTAGTCCGCACGCCTCAAACAACTGTCATTGCCGGGCTTGTCCCGGCAACCCATCATTACCGGTTGAACTGTGCGTGACGTGACCGTGGGTCGCCGGAACGAGTCCGGCGATGACAGATGTTTGGGATTACCCATTCGACACCTTTACCAGAGTCTCCAACGCCCACAGGGCCTGGCCGCTGTCGATGGCGGCTTCGGCTTGTTTGACACCGGCGCGGAAATCCTTGGCCTTCTCGGCGACCAGCAGGGCGGCGGCCGTGGTCATTACCGCGGCATCGCGGAAGGCGGAGGGTTGCCCGCGCAACACGGAGCGTAACGCCTCGGCATTGTGCGGAGCTTCGCCACCTTTCAAGGCCGAAGCGTCCCAGCGTTTGAGGCCAGCGGCTTCCGGCGTAATCTCGAAGGTCTTGATCTTGCCGTCCTTCAATTCGGCAATCTGCGTGGTGCCGCTCGGCACGATTTCGTCGAAGCCGCCTTCGCCGTGGCAGATCCAGCAGGCTTCGCTGCCGAGATTTTTCAAGACTTGGGCAAGAGGTTCAACCCAGGCGGCGGAAAAAACGCCGGTTACCTGCCGCTTGACGCCAGCCGGATTTGACAGGGGGCCAAGCAAATTGAATATCGTGCGGGTGCCGAGTTCGACGCGCGAAGGCCCGACATGTTTCATCGAGGAATGATGGGCGGGTGCGAACATGAAGCCGAGACCGGCTTCATCGATGCATTGCGAGATCTGTTCCGGCGACAGATCGATTTTGACGCCGAGTGCCGTCAAGACGTCTGCTGCACCTGACCTTGAAGACAGCGCACGGTTGCCGTGCTTGGCAATCTTCAACCCGGCTCCGGCTGCGACAAAGGCGGCACAGGTGGAGATGTTGTAGGAGCCGGAAGCATCGCCGCCGGTTCCGACGATGTCGATGGCGCCCGCCGGTGCGGCAACCCGTGCCATTTTCTCGCGCATGATTTCGACGGCGCCGGTTATTTCCTCGACGGTTTCGCCACGCACCCTGAGCGCCATCAGCAGTCCACCGATCTGCGAGGGTGTGGCTTCGCCGGACATCATGATGTTGAAGGCCTCGCGGGCTTCCTGGCGCGACAGTGCGGTGCCGGCAGCCGCCTTGGCGATGATCGGTTTCAATTCAGCCATCAGCGCGCTCCCGACAGATCGAGGAAGTTCTTGAGAATGGTGTGGCCATGCTCGGAGGCAATCGATTCCGGATGGAACTGCACGCCATGGACATTCAGCGTCTTGTGGGCGAGGCCCATGATCAGGCCATCGGTTTCCGCCGTCACGTCCAGGCAATCGGGAAGAGTTGATTTATCGACGATCAGGGAATGGTACCGCGTTGCCGTGAAGTCCTGTGGCACGTTCTTGAATACGCCCTTGCCGGTGTGGTGTACGGTCGAGACCTTGCCGTGCATGAGGGCGGGGGCGCGAATGACGTCGCCACCGAAGGCCTGGCCCATGGATTGCAGCCCCAGGCACACGCCGAACATGGGGATTGTGGGGCTTGCCTTGGCGATCAGTTCAAGACAGATGCCGGCCTCGTTGGGCGTGGCTGGCCCCGGCGAGATGACGATGGCAGCGGGCTTGGCCGAGATCACCTGGCCGACGCTGATCTTGTCATTGCGATGCACCACCGTCTCGGCACCGAGGTCGCCCAGGAAGTGGTAGAGGTTCCAGGTGAAGCTGTCATAGTTATCGATGAGGATGATCATTGTCCCCTCCCGGCGCGGCCGGCGAAGCGGACGGCTTCCTCGGCGGCGCGGAACAGGGCCTTGGCCTTGTTCACGCACTCCTGATGCTCACTTTCGGGCACGCTGTCAGCGACGATGCCGGCGCCTGCCTGCACAAACATCTTGCCGTCCTTCACTACGGCGGTGCGCAGCACGATGCAGGTGTCCATTTCACCATCGGCCGAAAAGTATCCGACGCAGCCGGCATAGACGCCGCGCTTCTGTTTCTCGAGATCGTTGATGATCTCCATGGCGCGAACTTTTGGGGCGCCGGAAACCGTGCCTGCCGGGAAGCCGGCAACGAGAGCGTCGATGGCATCGAACTTAGGCGCGAGCTTACCCTCAACGTTGGAAATAATGTGCATCACGTGGGAATAGTATTCGAGGATGAACTGGTCGGTCACCCTGATCGAGCCGATCTCGGCGACGCGGCCCACGTCGTTGCGGCCGAGGTCAAGCAGCATGAGGTGTTCGGCGCGTTCCTTCGGATCGGCCAAGAGTTCGGCAGCGAGTTGGCGATCTTCGGCTGGTGTGGCGCCGCGGCGGCGGGTTCCGGCAATGGGGCGGATCGTTACTTTGCCGTCGCGCACCCGCACCAGAATTTCCGGACTGGAACAGACGACAGCAAATTTGTCGAAGTTCAGGAAAACCAGAAAGGGCGACGGGTTGACGCGCCGCAGAGAACGATACAGCGCAAAGGGGGGCAGGGTGAATTCGGTTTCAAAGCGCTGCGACAAAACCACCTGAAAGATGTCGCCAGCGGCGATCAGTTCCTTGGCTTTCAAAACCATCGCCTTGTAGTCTTCGGGTGTGGTGTTGGACCTGGTGGGCTTGACTGGTGGAATGCTGCCGTCTTTCAGGGCAACGTGGTCGAGCGGCCGGTCAAGGGCGTCGACGATTTCTGAAAGCCGCTCCTGGGCTCGGGTATAGGCGGCACGCGCTCCGACGCCCCTTTCGACATAGACCGGGGAAGTAACCGTCACTTCGTCCTTTACGCTGTCGAATATTGCCATGACCGTGGGGCGGATCATCATGCCGTCGGGAACACCAAGGGCGTCTTCCTTTGGTGGCGGCAGCTCCTCCATGAAGCGCACCATGTCGTAACCCATGTAGCCGAACACGCCGGCCGCCATGGGTGGGGCATCGTCCGGAAGCTTGATGCGGCTTTCGGCCAGCAGGGAGCGAAGCGCCAGCAGCGGCGTCAATGCCTGCTCTTCAAACGGACCGTCAGGACTTGAACCGGCCCGGCGGTTGACCAGAGCCCGGCCGTTCTCGACCTTCCAGATCAGGTCGGGATTCATGCCGATGATCGAATAGCGCCCGCGTACGGCGCCACCCTCAACCGACTCCAGGAGGAAGGAGTAGCGGGCGTTGCGGGTGAGTTTGATCATCGCCGACACGGGTGTCTCGAGGTCGGCCACAAGCCGCGTTGATACGATCTGGCTCAGGCCTTGGTCATAGGCCTTGGCAAACTGGTCGTAGTCGGGCTGGACAATCATCGGATGAACTCTGGGCTGGCATGGCGATCAAGGGTTACTGCTGTGTCGTTCCCGAGATCTGTCGCCAGAGGTCTTCGTCGATGGTTACGCCGGAGGTCGCCTGTAGGCTGGCAAGGTAAGACGAAAGCGCGTCGGCGCCGATACCTTCGCTGGTTTGGGAGATGATTTCCTTGGCCTCGGCGGATTTCTCGTCAAAGGGTGGGAGAAGAACCGCCTGGGACTGAATGACCTTGGCGCCCGTGCCATCGCCCTCTGGCGCCACGGTGAAAGCGTTTTCAGGGATTGCGAACACCGCTTGAACTGCTACGGCGTCAAATTCGGCGCTGGTTTCGTTGCGCTTGAGGCCGGTCACCGACTGCACAGTCGCGGATACTTCGGTGGCCAGGGTTTCGAGCGGTGTGCCGCCCTTGGCACGTTCCGCCAGTTTTCGGGCCTTGTCGAGTGCCAGTTCGCGAACCTTGGTGGCAACGATGTCTTTCACCACATCGGCCTTCACGTCTTCCAGCGGGCGCACCGCCGAGGGTTGCACTTCGCGCACCTCGTACCAGAGGTGGCCGGCTTCATCGGACAAGGCGTCATTCTCGACGCCGACATCGCTGGCAAACGCCGAGCGCAGGAGCGCTTCGGCTTGGGGAATGGCAGTGTCCTTGCCGTCCTTGCCGCGGCCATTGACGTCAACCGGGCCAATGAGTTGGAATGAAATTCCAAGGTTTTTGGCAATGTCCTCGAATTTGGTTTGGGCGGCGCGGGCGTCTTCGACCTGGTCATAGACGGCTTGAACTTCTTCTTCGGCCTTCTCAAGTTGCAGGCGATCGGTCAGTTTCTGTTTGGCCTGTTCGAGGGTTTCCTGCACCTCGGGCGTGACCTTCACGACTTTGAGCAGGGTGATGGTAAGGGAGCCCTTGATCGGATCGCTTATCGCTCCCTCCGCCAGGCTGAAGGCGGCTTCGGCCACGGCCGGGTCAATGAAGTCTTTCTTGATGGCGTCGGTGAAGGTCATGTCGGTTTCGCTCACCCCCATTTCCTTGGCGAGCGCCAGAAAATCGAGGCCCCCTGCCAGCCGCTCTTTGGCTTTCCTGGCAGTGGCTTCATCAGCGAATGAGAGCTGCAATATGGTGCGCTTTTCCGGCGTGTAATAGTCGAGCTTGTATTTCTCGTATCCGGCCGTCAATTCGTCGGCGGATACGGTCTGTTTCTTGGCAATGTCGGCGGGCAACACCGACATGATGGCAACGGTGCGATACTCGGGTGCGGTGTAGCTTTGGGGATTGCCGTCATACTGCTTCTTGATGTCATCGCCGGATGGTGCAGCCACTTCGCTGTCAGCGGCCTTGATCACGAAGTAGCGGGCGTCGCGCTGCTCGCTGCGGTCGCGATAGAGTGCGTCGATCAGGGCCTTGGGCGGTGTGAAGTCCTCGTTGACGGCGTCGGCAATGGATTTGCGCAGCTTGTCGCGGCGTTCGCCCGCCAGGTAGGCCTGTTCGGAAATGCCGGCCTGGGCCAGGGTGCGCAGGAATGCGTCCTTGTCGAACTTTCCGGCCGAGTCCTGGAACTGCGGATTGGCGGCGGTTTCGGCGACGATATAGGCATTGGATACGCCGAGCTTGAGCTTCTGGATCTGGTCGTCGACGACGGCAGTCTGAATCAGCGAGTTGAGAACCGAGCGGTCGATGCCGAACTTGCGAGCGTCTTCGATCGAGATCGGCGTGCCGGTCTGTTGCGAAAGCTGCTGCAACTGGTTGTTCAGGGCGGTGCTGAATTGTTCGGCCGATATCTGCTGTTCGCCAACACTGGCCAGTGGCCCTTGCCCGAACCCGGTAAAAACGTCGGCGATGCCCCAAACGCCGAAGCTCAAGGCAAGCAGTCCGAGCAGTAGTTTCGCAACCCACGTTTTCGCGGCATTGCGCATGGCGTCCATCATCAGGGCCGGTCCTTCCAAACGAATGCGCCCAAATCGGGCGCACTAGGCATAATAGGTAGGTGATCACCCCCTCGCAAGCGATTGATGCGTCTGCTAAGAGGCCCCTCGGCAGAGGTGTGGAGATCAAAAATGGCGGCAAATGGTCCGAAGGCCCTGGTGGCGGGCAATTGGAAGATGAACGGTTCGGTGGCGATGCTGAAGGAACCGCGCCTGCTGGCCGCCATGTTGAAGGACGTGAAACTCAAGTGTGACGTCATGGTGTGCCCGCCAGCTATCCTGGCGCGCCGGGTGAAGGCCATCGTAAAGGGTTCGAAAATCAGGGTTGGCGGACAGGATTGTCATGGCGATGCTTCAGGCGCCCATACCGGGGATATTTCGGCCGAAATGCTGAAGGAAGCGGGCTGTTCGGCTGTTATCGTGGGCCATTCCGAACGCCGCACCAACCATGGCGAAACCGATGCGGTGGTGGCCAAGAAAGCCATGGGCGCCATGCGGGCTGGCCTCACGGCCATCGTGTGCATTGGCGAAACCCTGGACGAGAGGAAGGGCGGCAAGACGCTCGACGTGGTTTCCCGTCAACTCAAGGGGTCGATCCCCGAGGGCGCCACGGCGGCAAACATGGTCGTTGCCTACGAGCCGGTGTGGGCGATCGGCACGGGGCTCACACCCACCACGGCAGAAGTCGCCGAAGTTCACGCCCACATTCGCGGCGAACTGGCGAAGATCACCGGCGAGGAAGGGGCCAAGGTTCGCATTCTCTATGGCGGCTCGGTCAAGCCATCAAATGCCGTGGAACTGATGTCGGTCGCCAATGTTAACGGGGCGCTGGTGGGTGGCGCCAGCCTGAAGGCCGCCGACTTCATCGGCATTATCAAGGCCTATGCCTAGTTGACAGAGTGTATCCAATAGGATACAAACATGTATTCGATTCTAAGAACAGATGAATTCGATGAATGGCTGGCGGCGCTACCTGACGAGGTCGGCAAGGCTCGTATCGCGGCACGGCTGGTCGCCGCCGAATTTGGCAATTTTGGAGATTGCAGGCCGGTGGGCGAAGGTGTTTCTGAAATGCGGATCGACGTGGGTCCAGGTTATCGGGTCTACTACGTACGCCGTGGCAAAATCGTCTATCTGCTTTTGCTCGGTGGCGCGAAGAAGAGTTAGAAGCGCGATATCAAACGGGCGTTGACCATCGCTAGGAACATTTGAAGTGTCCAAACACAGGTTCGAGAAGTTCGATGCATCACGCTATTTGACTAGTGAGATCGCTATTGCAGAGTTCTTGAATGCGGCCTTGCAAGAAGACGATCCTGGCGTGTTTGTGGCCGCTCTCGGCGCCGTAGCGAAAGCGCGTGGTATGGCACAAATTGCCAAGGATGCAGGCTTGGGGCGGGAGAGCCTCTACAAGGCATTGGCTCCTGACTCCAAGTTGAGATACGAGACCGTGCATAAGCTAATGAATTCTCTTGGTCTGAAACTGACGGCGAGCGTTTTGGGTCAGGCAGGCTCGTGACTAGCGAGATCCCCACAATCGTCAAACGCAGGTTACAGGCGGAGGTGATCGGGCCGATTTATGCCGGGATGGTAGCGGAGATTGGCGAAGAGAGGGCGGCCCGGATACTGGATGCTGCAGTCCGCAAGGCAGCCATTGCCGAGGGCAAGGCATTTGCCGCCAAAGCCCCCGGGGGCACGACGTCAATGGCTGACTTCATCACGCTCTACGAAAACTGGACGGCCGATGGGGCTCTCGAGATGGAAGTTATTGAAGCCAGCGACACGCGCTTCGATTTCGACATTACCCGCTGCAAATATGCAGAAACCTACAAGGACATGGGCCTTGGCAAGATCGGCCATCTGTTATCGTGCAACCGCGATGGCACGTTTTGCCAGGGTTACGATGCCAATATCACTCTGGAACGCAAGCAGACGATCATGGAAGGAGCGCCCTGCTGCACCTTCCGCTATCGTTATGGCGGAGGTCCCAAGGCCTGAATTCGGCGTCTATCCCCCGCAGCGCTTGACCCAGGTCTTCATATCATCGGTAACAGGAAGCTCGAGTTTGAGTTTCCCGGCAGCCGCCACAAATGTTTTGGATTTGGCGATGGCCGCCAGCAACGGGCCGGTTTCCCCAAACGTGTTGCCTTCCATCGACCAAGTGCCCGTCATCTCTTGATACATCAGGCGATAGGCCGAAAACTCCGTGGTTACACTACCGGCGGTGATCTTGAAGCTGCGTTGCTCGTCGGCAACGACGCTGGCGGCAATGTCTGACTCCACGTCGCCAAACTGGAATTCAATGTTGCCACCCGCGGAATTGCAACTGAAGCCTCCCAAGTAACACTCACCACCGCAGCTTTCATACTCGAACCCGATGCTGTGCCCGTCTTCGCCACCTTCCGACAAGGTGGTGGCGATTTTTTCCTCGGCCTGGGCGGCGGTGGAAACGAACGGCAGGGCGAGTAAGGCGGCGAAGAGGGCTTGGCGCGGGGTCATGGCTGGCTCCTGTTTGGGAGGACAGGCTATGACCCGCCCGCCGGGCAGGCAAGAGGTCTCTTGCCCGATGGTTGCATCCCACCCACATACCGGCTAAACGGCGCGAAATTCACATCCGGACAGGTCCATGGAAACCGTATTGCTTGTTGTTCACCTGATTGTTGCCCTAGCGCTGATCGGCATTGTGCTGATGCAGCGCTCGGAAGGCGGTGCGCTTGGTATTGGGGGCGCCAGTTCCGGCGGCGGCAACCTGTTTTCGGCGCGGGGCGTCGGCAATGCGCTGACGCGGACCACGGCGTATCTGGCGCTTGGTTTCTTTGCCACTTCGATCGCCCTGACATTGCTGGCCACCCGTGGCGGCAATGGCGGTTCGGCGTTTGATGGGGCATCGGGTGGAACGGCGCCCACCCAGCAGCAGGCGCCGGCCCAGGACGGCAACTCGGTGCTCCCGGACCTCGGTGGCGGATCGCAGGTTCCGGTCTCGCAATAGGCGCCGGGCAAGCCTTCCAATCAAGGTTATCCACATGTCAGGGCTGGATTTTCCGGCTCGGCATCGCTAAGTGAAAGACCTGCATCACAAACCACGTGGATGAACGCCCGGAAAGCGATTTCCGGGCTTCGAATTGTTTGGTGGAAAGGTTAGGGTCGAGTCCCATGGCGCGATATATCTTCATAACCGGCGGCGTGGTTTCCTCACTTGGCAAAGGCCTGGCTTCGGCAGCGCTCGGGGCGTTGCTGCAGGCGCGAGGCTACAGCGTGAGGTTGCGAAAGCTTGACCCCTATCTGAACGTCGATCCCGGCACCATGAGCCCCTATCAGCATGGCGAGGTGTTCGTCACCGACGATGGCGCGGAAACAGACCTGGATTTGGGACACTACGAGCGATTCACCGGCCGGCACGCCACCAGACAGGACAACATCACGACCGGCCGCATTTACCAGGACATCATAGCCAAGGAGCGGCGTGGCGACTTCCTCGGCGGCACCGTGCAAGTCATTCCGCATGTGACCGATGCCATCAAGGACTTCGTGAGGGCAGGCAGCGAGGGGTTCGATTTTGTCCTCGTCGAAGTGGGGGGCACGGTGGGCGATATCGAAGGACTGCCGTTTTTTGAGGCCATCCGCCAATTTGGGCAAGAGCAACCACGCGGCGATTGCATCTATGTGCACCTGACACTGCTGCCCTACATTCCGACGGCGGGAGAACTCAAGACCAAGCCGACCCAGCATTCGGTGAAAGAGTTGCGGTCGATCGGCATTCAGCCCGACATTCTGCTGTGCCGCGCCGACCGGGAGATTCCGGAGAACGAGCGGCGAAAGATTGCGCTGTTCTGCAATGTCAGGCCGTCGGCTGTCATTCAGGCGCTCGATGTCAAGTCGATCTATGATGTACCGCGTGCCTATCATGCCGAAGGCCTCGATGCCGAGGTTCTGGAGGCTTTCGGCATCAAGAATGCCCGGCTACCCGATCTTTCGAAGTGGGATGAGATCATGCGGCGCATCACCCAGCCGGAAGGCGAAGTGCGGATTGCAGTTGTCGGCAAATACACGGGGCTGCTTGATGCCTACAAGTCGCTGCAGGAAGCACTGGTTCATGGCGGTATCGCCAACAACGTCAAAGTGCAGTTCGAATGGATCGAATCGGAGGTGTTCGAAAACGAAGACCCGGCGCCTTACCTCGAAGGGGTGCACGGAATTCTGGTTCCAGGTGGCTTCGGCGAGCGCGGCTCGGAAGGCAAGATCAAGGCCGCTAGCTTTGCCCGCACGCGAAAAGTTCCATACTTCGGGATATGCTTCGGCATGCAGATGGCCTGCATCGAAGCGGCGCGCAATCTCTGCGGCATCGCCGGAGCCTCGTCCACCGAGTTTGGTGACACTAAGGAGCCGGTCGTCGGCACCATGACGGAATGGATGAAGGGCAATGAACTGGAAATCCGCCGGGCAGGCGGTGACTTGGGCGGCACGATGCGGCTGGGCGCCTTCGAGGCGGCTTTGAAGACTGGGACCCGGATTGCGCAAATCTATGGCGATACCCGCATATCGGAGCGCCATCGTCATCGCTATGAAGTCAACACGCGGTATCGCGAGAGGCTGGAAAAGGCGGGTCTGACATTCTCCGGGATGTCGCCGGACGGCTTGCTGCCGGAAACAGTGGAGTATCCGGATCATCCGTGGTTCATTGGTGTGCAGTACCATCCGGAGTTGAAGTCGAAACCATTCGCGCCGCATCCGCTTTTTGCGTCGTTCATTGCCGCAGCGGTGGAGCAGAGCCGGTTGGTATAGCTAGGTGGCAGTCGAGGAAAGGAAGACCGCCAGTGAAGTTGGCATGCCCCCCTAGAACCGGCCTGAGGCTGGCACTGGCGCTGATCTGCGCCATGTGGATGGCTGTGCCTTTGGCCCTTGCCTATGATGCGGCAGTGGTCGGCGCCGCGCAGCGGGCGGTCGAGCAATTGCGCCTCAACCTCACCCGCATTGGCCAGGAAATCGCCGCCCCGGCGATCGACGATGCCAAACTCGCCGCGTCGCGCACCGAAATCGAAGATATCCGAACCGAGGCTCTGTCGAAAGCCGAGACTTCTGGTGGCGCCGATTGCCGAGGTCGTCCAGCAGATCGCCCAACTTGGCCCCGCGCCCGGCAAGAATGCCAGCGAGTCCGCCGAAATTGCCGAACAACGCAAAGTCTTGGGCGACGATCTCAGCCGCATTCAGGGAACCAGGGCATCGCTGGAATTGATTGCAGTCGAAGCGGAGCAACTGGCAGGGCGCGTTTCGGTTATCCAACGCGACCAGTTCTTCAGCCGAATCTTCGAAGCCGGACGATCCATCATCAATCCACTGCTGTGGGTCGACACGGGGTTGGGATTCGGCCTGTTGGTGAAGCGGTTGTTCGCCCTGTTTGCAACGTGGTGGGACGATGTGAAGGGAGCGGCCAGTTTCGGCGGCTTGGCGCTCGTTCCGCTGATGATGCTGGTGCTCACGGGACTTTACTTCGTGTTGCGCGGAAAGCTGCAGCGCTGGATCGACGCACAGCTTCTGGCCAACCGCGCGCCCGACGAGATGGGACGGCTATGGCGGATCGTGCGAGCTCTTGCCGGCACTTTCGTTGCACTCCTCATCATCATACTCCCTCTGACTATCGTTCTGGCACTCAGCGGATTCCTTACGCCGCGGTTCGAAATGGTGTTCTCGGCTGCGACCGATGTGGTTTTCATTACGGTCATCTACTGGGTTCTGGCACGGCGCGTGGCGGCGCCCGGTCAATCGGCGTGGCGTGTGATCGACATTGACGATGCCGCTGCCAGCCGGTTGCCGGTGCTCGTGGGGATGGCGGCACTGGTGTCGTCGTCCGCGCAGAGCCTGTCGACGGTCGCCACGGGGTTGTTTCTGCCACTTGACTACACGGTTGGGCAGTCGGCGCTGCTAGCCATCGCGCTGTTCCTGCTCATCGCTCTCATACTCATTACCTTCAAGAATCAACAAGGCATTCCGGGTAAGGCGGCGGGGCGCCGGGTATACTTCAACTGGGCGGCCCGGGTGGCGCCGCTGGTGTGGATCGCCATCGCTGTCGGGTTCATTGCCCTGCTGTTCGGCTATGTGGCTCTGGCGGCCTATCTTGCCGAGCAGATTTTCGAAACCGCCATTCTCATCGTGTCGCTGTTCTTGCTGCATCACCTTTCCGATGCGGCGGTTACGGCGAGTTTCGATCCGGGTTCTGGCTTTGGCAAATTTCTGCGGCGGTTCACCGGTTTTGGCGAGCGAGCCATCGAGCGCATCGGCCTGGTGTTCCGGATTCTTGTCGATCTGCTGCTGGTGCTTGCCGGGCTGCCGCTGTTGTTCCTGTTGTGGACTGTTACTTGGGTCGATTTCCGGGCGATCTTCAATTCCGCCTTCTTTGGTTTCAAGATCGGCAACATCACCATATCGCCGTGGTCGCTTCTCCTGGTTCTCGCCATTCTCATTGGTGGCGTTATTCTCACCAAACTGGTCATCCGCTGGTTCGATCACCGCGTTCTTTCGCAAACCCGGGTTGACAAGGGCGTTCAGGATTCGCTGCGGAAGGGTGCCAGCTACACCGGCTACTTGCTGGCCGGGGCGCTGGCGCTGGGGGCTGCCGGTATCGAGTTCTCCAACATCGCCATTGTGGCGGGCGCGCTGGGTGTCGGTATCGGCTTCGGCCTGCAGTCAATCGTCAACAACTTCGTCTCGGGCCTCATCCTGCTGGCCGAAAGGCCGGTGCGGGTGGGCGACTGGGTGGTGCTCGATGCCGGCGAGGGGCTGGTCAAGCGCATCAATGTGCGGTCAACGGAGATCGAGACTTTTGACCAGTGCACGATCATCGTGCCCAACTCCATGCTGGTTGCCAATGCCGTGAAGAACTGGACGCATGATGACGGCATGGGGCGGTTTCTGGTAGCTGTGTCGGTGCCTATCGACAGCGATGCCGCAAAGGTCAGCGATGCGCTGCTGGAACTGGCACGCAGCCACCCCAAGGTGTTGACCTATCCGGAGCCACAAGTGGCGTTGGCGAAGTTCGGTCCGTGGTCGCTCGATTTCGAGTTGAGGGCCCTGGTTGCCGACGTCTTCGAGGCCGGCCATGTGGCCAGCGACCTGCGGTTCGCGCTACTCAAGTCGTTTGCCGAAAAGGGCATTACAATCGCCACGGCTCCTGCTTTAATGACGCCGAAAGCGTAAACGAGGCCTCCCATGAACGTTACTGCCGGTGTGCTGCCGGCCGACTATCACCTGCAAAGGCTGCGGCGGAACTGGGACCACTCGCACATGGCGAAGACCATGGGCATGTGGCTGATCGATGCCGCGGAGGGTACCGCCACGCTTGGTGCAGTGGCTTCGGAAGCGTTCTACAATCCGCAAATGCGGGCCCATGGCGGCTTCGCGGCGGCGCTTATCGACAGCGCGATGGGGTGCGCGGTGTTCACCAAGCTGCCGGAGGAAGTTGGTTATGGTACCGTTGAGCTCAAGGTCAATTATGTGCGCAAGCTCGACGCGAGCGCGGGGCCGCTCACCTGCGTGGGACACGTCATCCATGCGGGGCGCACCATGTTCACCGCCGATGCGCGTCTCAGCGATGCGGGCGGAAAACTCTATGCCCATGGCTCAGGAACATTTCTGATCTATCCGAGTTGAGCGCTGCTATCCTCCGCCGCGAAGCCGGGCCAGCAATGAGTGTCAAACCGCCCTTGCCTTGGCCGCCGCCGTGCCGATGCCCCAACCCATCACCGGGATCAGCAAATAGCGCAGGCCAATATCCATCAGCCAAGGAACGAACCCCATGCCGGTCATCGGCAGCAACACGGCGATGTCCAGCACCGCGTTTACAGCGAGAAAGAGCAGGCCGAGCAGTAGGCCACGGCTAACATTCAATGGGGCGCCATCGGCGGCGCGCAACAGCAGCCACAGGCCGACCGCGCCAAACACCACCACCATGATCGACTTGAACAGCGGCATGGGAATCCACGGCACACCGCCTGGCCCAAAGAAGGCGAAGCTCACCACGAAAGGGATGAGCCATGACAGAAATGCGTAGAGCAGCGATTTTGCCGAGATGACGTTCGACATGGTCATTGTCCTTGCTTCGTTCCCGGCAATCAGTCTAGCACAAGCGGTGCCCAAAACCGACAGCAGGGGAACTGCGTGCAACTGATCAGGTTTATCATCTTGGTCTTTCTTCTGGCTTGCCCTGCGGCGGCGCAGGATCAAACCGCTGACGGTCATTACCCGGGTGCTGCCGCCGTTCGTCATTGAAGAAGCTGGGTCATACACCGGTTTCTCGATCGAGTTGTGGAAGGCGATTGCCGCCGAACTGGGACGCAGTTCCGAATTCAAGGCAACGGCCAATGTGAAAGCGCTGCTGGCCGCCGTCGATGGCGGTGAAGGCGAACTTGGAATCGCAGCGATCTCCATCACATCGGAGCGCGTGGAAAAGTTTGATTTTTCTCAACCGATGTTTGAGTCGGGGTTACAGATTCTGGTGGCGGAGAACAGTCAAGCGGGATTGGGCCTGCGGCAGGTGTTGAGCATTTTCACAACCGGCGCCATGCCGACGATACTGGCGATTCTTGCGGCCCTGGTGCTGATCCCGGCGCATCTTGCGTGGTTTGCCGAGCGCAAGCGCGAGGACCGGCTGTTTTCGCGCAGAGTATTTCAAGGGAATTGCCCATGCCATCTGGTGGGCCACGGGGGCATCGGCGGGGCAACAACCGGATTCGCCGCGCTCGCTCATTGGAAGGGTGCTGGCCTGGCTGGCTATTCCGGTGAGTGTGATTTTTGTCGCCTACTTCACGGCAGCGGTGACGGCGGCCATCACCGTGCAGCAGTTGCAAGGAAACATATCCGGGCCCAGCGATCTGCCGGGACAGCGGGTCGGCACGACGACGGGTAGCACGGCGGCAAGCTGGCTTGTCGATCACAACATGGTGCCAACGGAGTTCCAGGCGATTGAGGATGCTTTCCTGGCGCTTGAACGCCGGCAACTTGATGCCGTGGTGTTCGACGCTCCCGTACTACTCTACCACGCGGGTCATGGGGGTCTTGGAAAAGTGCAGGTGGTGGGCCCGATTTTTCGCAAGGAGAATTACGGGATTGTTTTTCCATTGGGCTCGGAGCTGCGCACGCCGGTCAATGGAGCACTCTTAAAACTTCGGGAAAATGGGACTTTCGACGCCCTCTACGCGAGGTGGTTCGGGCAGGGCGGTTGAAATAGGTGATTACGCAATCGCGTCCTACGCGAAGCGCTGCCCGGATCATTTCGGCGTGCCTCGCAAGCAAGGCTTGGTCGGCCATCTTGCCCGAATGAGGCCTGAGCCCGACACCTTCCATCACCGGCAGCACGTGGACATGCAAATGAAACACCGTCTGCCCAGCGGCGGGCTCGTTGAACTGCTTGATGAGAACGCCACCGGCATCGAATGCCAATTGGGCGGCCCGCGCGACCCTCTGAATGGTGGCCATTAGCGGCCCAAAGACTGCCGGATCCGCATCGAGCAGATTGCGGGAGCCCTTCGTGGGGATAACCAGGGTGTGACCATCGACTTGCGGCATGACGTCCATGAAGGCCAGCGTCGCCTCGTCTTCATAGACTTTGTGGCAGGGGATCTCGCCGCGCAGGATCTTGGCAAAAATGTTGTTGGGGTCGTAGCTCATGGGACACCTTTCAGAAATCAAACTCGTGCCGGAATGGCGCGTGGCCGGCAAGGGCCTGGCGCTCGTCGTCCACCGCCCGGCGTTCGGCCGCCAGATACTCGGCCACGGCCCGCGACAGTCCGGGGTGCGCCAGGTAATGCAGGGAGTGGGTTTTCACCGGAAGATAGCCACGTGCCAGCTTGTGTGGCCCCTGGGCACCGGCCTCAACGCGGGAGAGTTTGTGGGCAATCGCCCATTCAATGGCCTGATAGTAACAGGCCTCGAAGTGCAGATTGGGGTGGTGTTCCAGGGCGCCCCAATTGCGCCCATAAAGCGCATCGTCGCCAATGAAATTCAAGGCGCCAGCGATCATCCGGCCGGAACGTTTGGCGATCACCAGCAGGATGCGTTGGGGCATCGTCTCGCCGATCAGGCTGAAGAACGCCCGCGTGAGGTAGGGCCGCCCCCATTTTCGCCCGCCGGTGTCCATGTAGAAGGCGAAGAATGCATCCCAATGGTGCTCGCGGATGTCCGGACCAGTAAGGCACTCCAAAGTAATTCCAAGGGCAGCCACGCTTTCGCGCTCCTTGCGGATGTTCTTGCGTTTGGACGACGAAAGGCTTGCCAGGAAATCGTTGAAGCTGGTGTATCCGGCATTTTGCCAATGGAACTGGATGTCGTTGCGCGGCAGCCATCGCGGTCCAAGCTCGAGTTCCGGCGTAAAGGTGATGTGGACAGACGAAGCTTCTTCCTGCGTACACAGTGCTACGAGGCCTTCTGCCAGTTTTGCTGGTTCGCCCATCAACCGCGATCCGGTTGCTGGTGTAAACGGCACGGAAACCTGGAGTTTGGGATAGTAATTGCCGCCCGCCCGGTGAAACGCTTCGGCCCATCCGTGGTCAAAAACATACTCGCCTTGCGAGTGGGTTTTAAGGAAACACGGCGCCAGACCGGCCACCACACCCCTTTCTTTCAGAACCAAGTGGCGCCCGGCCCAACCGGTTTTGGCCGTGGCCGATCCGGATTTTTCAAGGGCCGCGAAAAAGTCGAAACTGGTGAACGGATTGTACGGCTGAGCGAGCCGGTCCCAGTCTTCGCGGCCCACATCGAATACCGATGAGTGCGCGGTGAGCATTCAGGGTAAGAACCGTTCAAAGGTGATCTGATCGCAATAGCGCCGCGCCAGGCTGGCCACTTCTGGCGACCTAATGGTCCAAGACAGAACAGGATAACCCGCCTGCCGGAACTGATTGACCGGCGCCCACGGCAAGTCCCGCCAGTAAAACGAAATGAAATCCGGCTGGGTGCGCGCAAGGTGCGTGAAGTAGCGCATTTCCAGGCGCTGCGGAACCGCGAGTTCGCGGTAGTCGTCATCGATTGTCCGGTCGGCTACGATACCGCGGATGGTGGCCGGGGATTGGCGCCTCACGACTTCGATCACGTGGGGATCGAAGCTCATGAGGCAGTATGGACCGGGATAGCTTTCCAAAATCCTCAGTGCACGAACGGTCAGGCGTTCATCGCCGTTCCACCGCGACTTGATCTCAATGACCAGGGGCACACGGCCTCCAACTTGCTGCAGAAACTCCGCAAGTGTTTGCATGCGGTCTTCGGAAACCTTGAATGGCACGGCCTTCAGTTGCGCCGCGGTGCGGCCATCAACGCGGCCCGTGGCCTGGGTCACGCGATCGAGGGTCCGATCATGAAATACCACGGCTTCGCCGTCTTTGGTGATTTGCAGATCGCATTCGACGCCATAACCGCGCTCGATCGCGGCGGCAAAGGCGGAACGGGTGTTCTCGACAACGCCGGTGGCCTCGTTGTGAAGGCCACGGTGGGCAATGGGGCGGGAGACCAGCCAGGAGAGGCGGCGCATGTCAGGCGAGAAACGCATCGATCAGGCGATCTCGGCGATAGCTTCGATTTCGACGGCGACATTGAATGGCAATGAACCCGATCCGACCGCCGAGCGGGCATGCTTGCCTTTTTCGCCGAAGACTTCGACCATAAGGTCCGAAGCACCGTTGATCACTTTCGGATGATCGGTGAATTCCGGCACGGCATTCACAAATCCAACAAGCTTGACGATGCGCACCACCCGGTCGAGGTCACCGCCACAGGCATCCTTCAACTGCGCCAGAATGTTGATGGCACAGAGCCGTGCCGCCTTGTTGGCGTCGTCCAAGGAGATTTCCCCGCCAACCTTGCCCTGGTAGGCCAACTTGCCCTCGAACAGGGTTACCTGGCCGGCGGTGAAGACGAGATTGCCCGTCCTGACCCAGCCGACGTAGTTTGCCACAGGTTTCGCAGCTACCGGAATGGTGACACCCAGTTCGGCAAGCCGTTTTTCTACGTTTCCCATGGGCACAGCCCTCCTCTCACAGTTGCTTTGCAAATCAGGCGCTTGAACACTATCTTTGCTCCGCAAAGGCAACACAAGCGTTTCATGGGAAAGGTAGCGCGCGGATGCGTATGAAATTGGCCACGGCGATATTGGCGGCGGCGATGCCCATGGTGGCGATGGCAGGGCCCATTGCACCGCACCGGGCGATTTATGATTTGGTGCTGGACGGCCGCGGCGAAAACTCAAAGCTTTCTGCCGTGGAGGGGCGGCTGGCCTTCGAGGTTGCCGAAGCCGGGTGCGACGGCTGGACAGTCAATTTCCGCATGGCCAACCGCTATGTGCCGATGGAGGGCGATGTCCGGCTGGTCGATACGCAATCGACCTCCTACGAATCGGAGGACGGAGCGAAATTTGACTACAGCGAGAAAACCTTCGTCAACCAGAAGCTGGACGGTGAAACCAGATTGAAAGTGACGCGCAATTCGGCCAGCGCGGGGGGCGAGGGATCGATCACTCTCCCGGACAGCAAGGAGTTCGCGGTTGAAGCGGGGGCGTTGTTTCCGTTGCAGCATCAATTAAAAATCATGGCGGGAGCACGCAACGGCGATACGCGCGATGCAAGCCTGGTGTTTGACGGCTCGGAAAAGGAAAAACCGGTTCGAACCATCACATTTATCGGCAAGGAGAAGGTTGCGGGCAGCGTTGCGTTGCGTGCCGACAATGCGCAACTTGATCCGCTGCGAAACCTCCGGGCCTGGCCGGTCACCATGAGTTATTACGCCACCGGCAAGGGCGAACAGGATACGCCGAACTACTCGATCACATTCGATCTCTTCGAGAACGGCGTGGCCTCATCGCTGCGCATGGACTACGGCACCTTCAAGATGCGCGGCGAACTTGCGCAACTCGAGTTGTTCGATCCCGAGGCGTGCGACTGATCCTAAGATGACCAGCCTTCCGAAAGCCAGCGCGGGTACGGACATCGAGGCCTTTCTGGCGGCGGCAAAGACCGTCAGCCCGGCTTCCAAGCCGGGTGAACGCGGCCGGTTGATCCTCGCCCTTGACGCCACGATGAGCCGGCAGCCGACATGGGACCGGGCGCTGGCGATCCAGTCGGAGATGTTCGTTGAGGCTGCCAAGGCAAAGGGACTGGAAGTTCAGCTTGTCTACTTCCGCGGTTTCAACGAATGCCAGGCGTCGCGCTGGACTACCGATGCCAAGGCGCTGGCCGCGCTGATGACCAAAGTGGATTGCCGTGGCGGCAATACGCAAATTGGCCGGGTGCTGAAACACGCGGTGAAAGAAACGGCGAGAAAGAAAGTGCATGCCGTTGTCTATGTCGGTGACGCGGTGGAGGAAAACATCGATAGCCTCTGCCAGGCCGCAGGCGAAATAGGACTGTTGGCCACGCCGCTGTTCATGTTTCTGGAGGGCAATGACAGTGGCGCGGCGCGGGCATTCACGGAAATGGCGAGGCTCAGCGGCGGCGCTTTCCATCAGCTTGACGGTTCGGCGCCGGCGATCCTCGGGCAGCTTCTGGCCGCGGTTGCCGCCTATGCTTCGGGCGGAAGGGCGGCGCTCGCCAAACTTGAGAGTGCCGGCAATGCGGCCTCGCGACTGCTTCTGTCTCAAATGAAGACCTAGGCGCCGATGATCAATCTTCTCATCGCCCTGATCGTGGTCATTGGCGGCTGGTGGGCACTGCGACAGCTAGGTAGCGCCCAACCCGCCCAGGTCAGGGCCGCCATGCGCAAGGCCGCTGGCGGCGGGCTGATCCTGGTTTCGGCGGTTCTTGCCATGCGTGGAGCCATACAGATTGCCGGCCCGCTGTTTCTGGTGGGGCTTGGCATGTTCACCAATGTGGCGGCGATGATGAAGCCGGGAGCCTTCTGGAAGAAGCAAGAGGGCCAGAAATCCCGGGTCAAGACGTCAGTGCTGGAAATGGAACTGGACCATGATACCGGCGCCATGGATGGCTTGGTGTTGGTTGGTCCGCTGGCCGGGCAAAAGCTGTCAGCGCTGGGACCGGAGCAGATTTCGGCACTGTATGCCCAGTGCGTTTCGGCCGGTGATCAAAGTGCGGCGTTGCTTGAGGCTTGGTTGCAGCGCGTTCATCCGGAATTTCGCCACCAGGGTGGCCAGCCGGGTGGTGGAGCGGGCAATGCCGGTTCCGGCAAGATGACGCGCGACGAAGCGCTGGCGGTGCTGGGGCTGCGCGGCAAGCCGACGGAGGATGACATCAAGGCCGCGCATCGCAAGATGATGAAGCAGTTTCATCCGGATCTCGGTGGAACCGACTATCTGGCGGCCAAGATCAACGCCGCCAAGGATGCGCTTCTCGGCAATCAATAGTCTGGCGCAACTTTTCGCGCTCAACCGCTTCGCACTTGAGCGCCCGTTGCGCTAGGATTGCGGCAAGACCGGCATGCAGTCGACTTTTTTCTTCGACAGTTTACCGCAGAGGCTCTTCGCATCCTCTTCGCTAAAGCCCGAGAACCGCGCCCGGTAGCTGGTGGAATTGCCCTTCTGGACGGTAACCATGACGGCCAATTTGTCCTTCAGCGCCGGCTGCGATTTCTGCAGTGACAGAAGGGCATTGCGGGCATCGGCTTTGTTTGCGAATGCGCCGACCTGCACGTTCCAGACGTCGGTTGTGGCTTGGGGTACAGACGCCGTGTTTTCCTGCTGGCCGGCCTCGGTCTTTACCTCGAAAGGCAGTTTGGCCGGTTCAGCTTCCTTGCCAATTCTGGCCTCCAGGACCTCTGGCTCCAGCGGCTTCTGAGCTTCGACGGCCTCGAAAGTCGAACCTTGCTCGGCTTCGTCTTCAGACAAGGCGGCGATCGAGTCTTCGGCTGGTGCAGCGGCGAGCTCGCTGGTTTTTGCTTCGACTTCCGGAACGGGCGGCTCATCCTTGTTTTTCATGATGAGGTCGGCAATCGATTTCTTCTTGGGCGTAACGTTAGCCTGCAGTGGATCGATGACACCTTTGGAAGAACCGGCAAGAGCGGCGATGGTCTTTCCAGCCCGTGCCTTTGGGAAGGCCTTGTCGAGCATGCCGATCATGTAGGAGTTGCGGCCGGATGAGGATTTGGCGCCCAGCACGACGCCAACCAAACGCTTGTCGCCCCGGCGTACCGAACTGGTGAGATTGAAGCCTGAGGCGTTGGTGTAACCCGTCTTGATTCCGTCGGTGCCGTCATAGCGGCCCAGCAGGCGGTTGTGGGTGCGAATGATGCGGCCCTTGTAGTTGAACGACATGGTGCGGAAATATGGATAGTACTGGGGGAAATCTCGCTGCACACGAAGGCTGAGCGTCGCCATGTCACGGGCGGTGGTAACCTGCCCGGGGTTCGGAAGCCCGGAGGCGTTGCGGAAAGTGGTTTTGTTCATGCCGATCGAGCGCGCGACTTTGGTCATGCGCTCGGCAAACTTGGATTCGCTGCCGCCAAGATTTTCGCCAATGACCGCAGCAACATCGTTGGCCGATTTGGTCACCAGCGCCTTGATGGCTTCATCGACGGTAATGGTGGTTCCAGGTTTCAGGCCCAGCTTCGAGGGCGCCATGGCAGCGGCACGGGCCGAAATCTTCAGGCGGGATTGCAAGGTTATCTTGCCGGCCTTGAGGTCCTGGAAAAGCACGTAAAGCGTCATCACCTTGGTCAAAGACGCCGGGTACCTTTGGCCATCGGGATCGGTGGCAAACAGCACTTTGCCGGTACGCGCATCGACAGCTATCGCAGCAAATCTGGGTGCTGCAATCGCCGCCGAAGTTCCGGCAATCACCACGATAGCCAGCAAGACCATGGCAAGTTGGCCAACAAGGCCCTTCAGCCTGCCCAAATCCCGTTCAAACTTCAAAATTCCACCTGTCCTAGCCGTGTGTCCCTGGCTCCGAAGAACCGTATTCTGCCTTTTCGCGCCAAATGTGACTAGCCCCCACATTTCGCCCGCAACCGATTCAGCACTGTGATCAATAAGACTGTACCAAGTAAATCGATAAGTCATTTTCCTCAATAGACAGTTTACACATTGCTGCAGTGCAACACAAACATTGACAAGCTTTGTTGCAGTGCATATATGCGGTTCAACGGACGACGCAACTTTGAACCTATGGGAGCCCACAATGTTCAAATCCTACGAAGAATTCCAGAATGCTGGCAAAGACGGTTGGGAAGCCTATGTCGCTTCGGCGACTGTGGTGTCAAAGGGTCTTCAGACCGTGGCACAGGATGCCGCCGACTACTCGAAGAAGGCTTTCGAGAAGAGCACCGCGACAGTGGAGAAGCTGTTTGCCACCAAGTCGGCTGACAAGGCCATCGAAGCCCAACAGGCTTTCGCCAAGGAGGCCTTCGAAGATTTTGTTAGCCAGTTCAACAAGATGAGTGAGAAGTGGGTGGCGACCGTCCAGGCCGCCTACAAGCCACACGAAGCAACCTTTGCGGCTTTTGGCCTAAAGGCCCCAAAGTAGTTTGTAAGTTTCGTCAGTAGAGTATCGCCAAGCCCCGTGGGTCAAAAACCTGCGGGGTTTTGCTATGTTCGAAGCACCGTTACGACCGGCACATGGTCGGAAGGGTGCTCCCAGCCACGCACATGTTTGTCGACTCGCACGGCCTCCAGCCGGTCGAGGGCCCTGGGCGACAACAGCTGGTGGTCGATGCGGATGCCGTTGTTTTTCTGCCAGGCGCCGGCCTGGTAGTCCCAGAACGTGTAGATCCCGGGCTCGGACCCACGCAGGTGGCGAAGGGCATCCGTCCACCCCTGGTTAACCATGCTTTGAAATTTCTGGCGCGATTGCGGCTGGAACAACGCGTCCTGGGCCCAGCCCTCGGGATTGCGGGCATCACGGGGGGCAGGAATGACATTGAAATCGCCGGCGAGAATGCTGAGGTCTTCATGCGCCAGCAAACGCCGGGCGTGAGTTGCCAGGCGGTCCATCCAGCGCAGCTTGTATTCAAACTTCTCGGTGCCCAGCGGATTGCCATTGGGCAGATAGATTGAAGCGATCCGCACGGGCTCAGGACCTCCGGCAACAAGCGCCTCGATGTATCGCGCCTGCATGTCGGATGCATCGCCGTCGAGGCCCCGAACGCACCAGCTCAATGGGATGGCGCGACAGGATGGCCACACCGTTGTAGGTCTTTTGGCCATTGACCAGAAAATTGTAGCCGAGTTCCTCTATGGCAGGGGCAGGAAAAGCCGCGTCCTCACATTTCAGTTCCTGAAGGCAGACGACGTCACACTTGCGTTTCCTTCAACCACGCGACGAGGACGTCGATGCGGGCCTTGACCGAATTGATGTTCCATGTTGCCACCTGCATGGCGGCATGATGGCTCCGGCGCCGCGGCAAGGCAAGCTGTTGATGCCATCAAATCGAGAAGCTTGTTCCGCAGCCGCATGAGGCGGTGGCTTTCGGGTTGTTGACCCTGAAGCTTTGGCCGATCAGATCATCGACGAAATCCAGTACTGAGCCGGATACGAAAGGGCTGGAGACAGCGTCGAGAATGACCTTGGCGCCGTCATGCTCGAGAATGATGTCGTCATCGGCTGCGCTTTCGGCAATCGAGAATTCATATTGAAATCCAGAACAGCCTCCGCCATTGACGGCAAGGCGCAAACCCAGGCCGTTGGGCGAGGCTGCCACGATGTCGCGGATGCGTGAGGCGGCTCGATCGGTTACGGTAACGGTGTTGGTCATGCCGCATATGTTGTGCGGCAGCAGTGCTGTGTCAACTGGCAGGTAAAAGAGTGACCCGGTTAGCGTCGTTTGCATGTCATGCCGATCAGTCGCGGGGCAGGGCTATTCTAGAGCCGGAAAGCCCGCCGCGCTCGCCGTTTGCACGGGATCGCGACAGGATCATCCACTCAACCGCATTTCGCCGGCTGAAGCACAAAACCCAGGTTTTCGTATACCATGACGGCGACCATTACCGGACGCGATTGACCCACACTCTGGAAGTCGCGCAGGTGGCGCGGTCATTGGCGCGGGCCCTTGGCCTTGACGAGGACCTAACGGAAGCTTTGTCACTTGCCCATGATCTCGGGCACACGCCGTTTGGGCACGCGGGCGAGCGCCAACTCGATCAGCTCATGCAATCCCATGGCGGCTTTGACCACAATGCCCAGTCGCTGCGAATCGTTACGCGGCTGGAGAAGCAATACGCGGCTTTTGACGGTCTCAATCTGAGCTGGGAAACGCTCGAGGGCCTTGTCAAGCACAATGGCCCGGCGGTTGACGGCAATGGCGATCCGGTGGGGCGCTACCGTGACTCTGGGCTGCCCGCAGCCATTGTCGAGTACGCGAGCCTCAATGGGCTTGATCTCGCCTGCTTTGCTTCCGCCGAAGCGCAAGTTGCAGCGCTGTCGGACGATATTGCCTACAACGCCCACGATATCGACGATGGCCTTCGGGCGGGGCTGTTCAACGTCATTGATCTCGGCGATGTTCCGCTGGCTGGAGAAGCCCTGGCGCGAGGTGTTGAAAGCCTATCCCGACATTGAACAACGCCGCCTGGTTCACGAAACGGTGCGCCGGGTCATCGCAGCGATGGTTCAGGACGTTCTGGGGGAAGCCAAGCGCCGGATCGCCGAGCAGCGCCCGAAATCCGTGGAAGACGTGCGCATTCTGCCGGGGCCGCTGGTGTCGTTCAGCGCGCAGATGGCCGAGAAGAACCGCGTGTTGCAGGAGTTTCTGGCGGGCGGCATGTACCAACACCCGCAGGTTGTAGCTACCATGGGCAAGGCACAGCGGGTGATCCGCGACCTGTTCGACGCCTATCTCAACGATCCGCGGCAGATGCCACAGGAATGGCGCGAAGATCCGGCAAACAATGACCGCAACCAGTTGGCGCGGCAGGTTTGCGATTTCATTGCCGGTATGACCGACCGTTATGCACTGGATCAGCACAAGCGCTTGTTTGACCTTGATCCGGTTTTCCGCTAGGGCGAGACGATAATAACAATATCAAAGGCTTATTTGAGTATTATGAACCTGTTTGCGCACTATGGCCAAGTGGTCCAGGGCCTCGCCCGGTCGCTGGCGGCCGAAGAGGGCCGGGCTGCAGTGCTGGATTTTTCAAAACTCACGGTGGAGCCCCCGCGCGATCCTGCACATGGCGATATCGCAACCAATGCGGCGATGGTTTTGGCGAAGCAACTCAGCCTATCGCCGCGCGCCCTCGCCGACGCCCTGGCCAAAAAACTCGCTGGGGTGGAGGACGTGGCCGCCGCTGAAGTCGCGGGGCCGGGGTTCATCAACATCAGTCTCAAACCAGTCCATATGGCCGAAAGTCCTGAATGCCGCTTTGATCGAGGGCTCGACATTCGGCAACTCGAAGATTGGTGACGGGCTGAAGGCCAATGTCGAGTATGTCTCTGCCAACCCAACCGGACCCCTGCATGTCGGCCATTGCCGAGGTGCTGTATTCGGCGATGCCCTGGCGAATTTGCTGACGTCGACCGGGTATGATGTGGTCAAGGAGTACTACATCAACGATGCCGGAGCGCAGGTCGACGTGCTGGCGCGCTCGTGCTTCGTCCGGTATCGCGAGGCTTTGGGTGAGACGGTTGGCGAAATTCCTGCTGGCCTCTATCCGGGTGATTATCTCAAGCCAGTGGGCGCAGCGCTGGCAAAAATCCATGGCCGGGCGCTCTTGGGCATGACCGAAGAACAATGGCTGCCCATCGTTCGTGACAAAGCCATGGCCATGATGATGGATCTGGTGCGCGAGGATCTCGGTGCTCTCAGCATTCATCACGAGGTGTTTTTCTCGGAGCGTTCGCTGCATGAAAGCGGCGAAGTCGCTGCAACAGTTGCAAAGCTGCGGGCGGCGGGCCACGTCTACCAGGGCACGCTGCCGCCACCCAAAGGAGAAGTGCCGCAAGATTGGGAAGACCGCGAGCAGACCTTGTTTCGCGCCACTGATTTTGGCGATGACATCGACAGGCCGCTCCTGAAGTCGGACGGTTCCTACACCTACTTTGCGTCGGATGTCGCCTACAGCCGCAACAAGATCGAACGCGGTTTCAAGGAATTGATCTATGTGCTCGGCGCCGATCATGGTGGCTACATCAAGCGGCTGGAGGCGGTCGCCGCGGCGCATGCCGGGCGTGATGCGGTCAAAGTCATCGTGAGGCTGTGCCAACTGGTGAAGCTCTACCGGGGTGGAGAACCAGTCCGGATGTCGAAGCGGGCCGGAGAGTTCGTTACGCTGCGCGAGGCCGTCGATGAGGTTGGACCCGACGTCATCCGTTTCATGATGTTGTTCCGCAAGAATGAGGCACCTTTGGACTTCGACTTCGCCAAAGTGACCGAACAGTCCAAGGACAATCCGGTGTTCTATGTGCAGTATGCCCACGCACGGACCTGCTCGGTGCTGCGCAATGCCGAGGCCGAAGGACTCGCGGCGGGGGAAATTGACTTCACGCTTATTAACGATCCACAGGAATTGGCGGTGGTCCGGTTAATTTCCAGCTATCCGCGCCTGGTGGAGGCCGCCGCACAGGCCCATGAACCACATAGAATTGCTTTCTATTTGTATGATCTGGCTGCGGAATTTCATTCTTTGTGGAATAGGGGCAAAGAGTTGCCGCAATTAAGATTTATTTTGAAAGATGACGCTAACAAAACAACAACGCGGCTCGCATTCTTACGTGTGATTCGCTATGTTTTGAGTCATGGCCTTGGAATTCTCGGCGTAAGGCCCGCCGAGGAGATGTGATGCGAAACGGTTGCACATGGACCAAAATTCTTCGAACGGCCCGGTAACAGAGAAACGCAACTGGCGGGAACGCTTGGGGATTGGCTCTAAAGACATGCCGAAAATTGCCGATGAGTTCAGGGCGGAACGCCCGGCCCCGCCGTTGGGCTCAAGCAGCGTGAAGGCACCGAAGCCCATCGCAAAACCGGCACCGATGGCGCCGCGCAACGTTGCGCCAAAGGTTGTGGCGCCGAAAATTGCAGTACCGAAGAATGTCCCGCGCCCGGCACAGGACAATCAGCACTCGGCGTTGGCCGAGAAGCTTCGCGCCCAGCGTGAGGCGGCGGAGAAACTGGCGGCTCAGCGGGTTACCGCGGCGCGTGAGCGCGCCGAGACCAGGATTTCACCCGAGCCCAGACTGCGGCCAACCCAGCAAGAGGGGCGGGCCGAGCTTTCAGCAGGGCGGCCCAAGTTCACCTTCGCCGATGAAACGGCTCCGCCGGCATTCCAGCCCAAGCAATCCTCGAATGGCCTGCCGCCGCTGCTGCCGCCGCGCCCGGCGCTTGGCGGCGACCGGCCCCCCGGATTTTCGACGCGCGGCGCTGGTTATGCGCCACCCAATGGCGGTTACAGGCAGGAGCCGCCAGCCGGTTTCCGGCCGATTGATCCGGCAACGGGCTATCCGGGCCGTCAGCCGGCAGGATCAGTTTCGCGGAATTTCCCGCCGCTTGGCGGCAACAGTGCTCCAGCATTGCCCGCCGGGCGCAGGCAGGCCTCGCCACCGGCTTTCGATGACCGCTACCTTGTCGAAGACGAAGATTTCCGCGGCGATCCGCGGCTTACGCGGTCCATGGCACGGCAACAGCCCATTGCCGAGGCTGGAGACGATGTTTTCGATGAACCGGCGCAACCGGCACATGGCCGCCGCCGCGCCAGTGCGGCTGAATACAATGCCGCGTACCGCGAGGCCGAAGAGGGATATGCCGAACCGGGCCGCCGTTCAGGCGGGCCATGGTTGCTGCTTTTCGCGCTTTTGGTCGCAGCCGTGGCGACGGGCGGCATCGTCTGGTACTACCAGACGAAGGTCAAACCTGTCGCATCCGTAGGGTCGGGAACCACGACCGAGTCGGTGCCGGTGGTCGCGGCTCCAGTCGAGCCGGTGAAAACGGCTGCCGAAACGCCAGCCGAGCAGGCGGTAGTGGTCGAGCCAACCAACAAGAAGCAGATTTACGACCGGATTGTGGGTGACCAGGAAGTGTTGGGTGAAGCCATGCTGGCACCCAGCGAACAAACGCCCATTCAGCCTGAAGCGCAGAGCAGTGGCCAGGATGGGCAAACCGGCTCCGAACTCATTCCTGCTCCGGCCGGAACTCAAGGCACCGACGACGCCGAGCCGCTGCCACTGCCGCCGCCGCCCGGCGAGAACGGGACCAACACCCAAGGCGTCCTTGACGGCACGCAGGTTCAGCCCGCGGCGACGGGAACGGAAAGCGCTGATGCCAATGCCGAGACCATTGGATCACTGGTCGAGAAGTCGGCGACAGATACGTCGGCGGCCGTGGAAACGCCGCCGGTCAGCGGCAGCGATTCCACAGCCGCCGCGACCGAGCAGGTTCCGCAGCTGGAGAATGTTGGCCAGGAGCCGGAAGCCGCCCAGCCTGTGGAAGTGAAGAAACCCGCCACTCCTGTCAAGAAAGTGGCGGCCAAGCCGGCCAAGAAGCCGGCGAAGGCGAAGGCCAAGCCTGACGAAAGCACGGGCACCGACCCGGTGGTTATCGTGCCGCCGTCGCAAGGCACCGAAACCGCACCGGAAGCGATCGATATTGGCGGCGGTACAGCCGTTGGCCAAGATGGAGCAGTGACAGGTGAGGCGGTGACGCCGCCGAAAAAGAAGAAAACAATTTTTGACCTGTTCAAGGGCAAGAATGCGAGTGCCGGCGATACAGCCGCGCCTGCCGAGCAGCAAGAAACCCAGGTGGCCAGTAATGCCGTCACCCAGGAAGAAACTGCTTCGACAAGCAATACGGCCGCGGCCAAGGCAACGGGAGGTGCCGGCTATGTGGCGCAGCTCGCGTCGTTCCGCAGCCAGGCCGAAGCTCAGGCCGAGTTCAATCGCCTGAAAGGCAAGTACCCGGATGCGCTCGGCGGCAAGCAGGCCAATATTTCGACGGCAACGGTGGCGGGCAGCAAGCGCTATCGCCTCGGTGTCGGCCCCATGGCGTCACGTGACGAGGCACAGAAGGTCTGCGGGTCGCTTCTGGCGAACGGCGAGCGCGATTGTCTGGTTCGCAAGCAGTAGCTTGATCTGAATGAAGATTGGCGCATTTGTTTCGGGCTGCGCTGGCCCGGTCCTTTCGGCAGCGGAAGCCGCATTCTTCGCGCGAACCAACCCCTGGGGCTTGATTGTCTTCAAGCGCAATTGCGAGACCCCTGACCAGCTCTTCAAGCTTACCAGTGCTTTCCGGGCAGCCGTGGGGCGCAGGGATGCACCGGTGTTTGTGGACCAGGAAGGCGGGCGTGTGCAGCGGCTTGGGCCACCTTCCAACAGCTGGCGCAAATACCCCCCGGCGCGGGCCTTTGGCGATCTTTATTCCACCCAGGCGGTGGGCGCCCTGCGCTCGGCACGCAATGTGGCGAGGCTGATGGCCGAAGATCTTCGTGCCGCCGGCATTACCGCCGATTGCCTGCCCGTCCTCGATGTGCCGCAGCCCGGAAGCCACGACGTTATCGGCAACCGGGCCTACAGCCTCAACCGCGAGCATGTGATTGCACTGGCGCGCGCCCATGCCGCCGGGCTGATGGACGGCGGTGTTTTGCCGGTCATGAAACATATTCCCGGCCATGGCCGTTCCAAGGTGGATAGCCATCATAATCTTCCTATCGTTGATGCCACACTCGAAGAGCTGCGGCAGAGCGATTTTCCGCCCTTTGCGGCATTCGCCGACTGCCCGATGGCGATGACCGCGCATGTCGTGTACACGGCGATCGACAAGTCGGCGCCAGCGACGCTATCGGCCAAGGTCGTGAAGCGCATCATCCGGAGTGAAATCGGTTTCGATGGTTTGCTGATGACCGACGATCTCTCGATGAAGGCACTCGGTGGCAGTTTCACCGAGAAGGTCCATCGGGCTCTGAAGGCTGGTTGCGATGTTGTGCTTTATTGCGCGGGTATTCCGGATGAGATGGAGGAAGTGGCCGCCTCAGCCGGGCACCTGAAGGGCAAGGCCTTGCGGCGAGCCCGGACAGCACTCAAGAAGATGCGAAAGCCTCGACCTTTCGACCGGAAAGCCGCGCTGGCCGACCTCGAAAGCCTCGCGCCGGCCTGATTCTGGGGATAACCTAGCGCACGGCATCGAATCATGTAGCCCGGCTTGGTAATTTCCAAATCGGGTTCGGGGGTTAAGCGAGTGAACGAGAAAATGACCGGCGATACGCAGCAACCGCCATGGCCGGACGGCGAGGCGCCTTTACGCTCCGAAGCGGCGCCCGCCGAGGATGGCACACTCATTGTGGATGTTGGCGGGTTCGAAGGCCCGCTTGACTTGTTGCTCGAACTTGCTCGCCACCACAAGGTCGACCTGGCGCAGATTTCCATTTTGGCCCTGGCCGAGCAGTATCTCAAGTTTATCGATGGCGCGCGCAAGCTGCAGCTGGAAGTGGCGGCTGATTACCTGGTCATGGCGGCATGGCTTGCCTACCTCAAGTCGCGGCTGCTCATTCCGGCAGCGCCCGGCAGCGAGGAGACCCCGGCCGAAGACATGGCGGCACGGCTGGCGTTCCGTCTGCAGCGCCTGCAAGCCATGCGTGAGGCCTCAGCGCGGCTGATGTCGCGCAATCTGCTGGACCGCGATGTGTTTGGGCGCGGCACACCGGAGCCGCTGGTGTTTGACACCAAGCGCGAATATTCCGACAACCTCATCGACCTTCTGAAGGCCTATGCTCATCGCCGCCAGCTGAAAGTCCGCCATCAGAGCTATACGGTGCGCAAGCTGCCGACCTGGCCGGTTGTTGAGGCGCGGAGCGCCATCGAGCGGATGATCGGCAAGATGGATGACTGGGGAACATTCGATTCGTGGCTTGCGCAATATTTGATCGAGCCCACCATGCGCCGTTCGGTGCGGGCATCGAGCTTCACGGCCAGCCTTGAACTTGCCCGCGAGGGTGTTCTGGAGATACGCCAGGACGAGGCCTTCAAACCCATTTACTTGCGCCGCAAGGCGCAAGCCGCCTGATCAGGAGTTCTCAATGCCGCAGCAATCCAGCGCCGCCATAACAGAGGCCGCAATGACCGAAGAGCATATCGAGGAGGGCGAACGCGCGGTGGTGACGCTCCACCCGCGGGCCGACCGCAACCAGCACTTGCGAATTGTCGAGGCGGTGCTGTTCGCGGCCGCCGCTCCGGTGCCGGCTGAGAAAATCATGGGGTTTCTGCCCGAGGGGACCGACCTTGCCGCGTTGCTTGCCGATCTCAAGGAAAATTATGCCAATCGTGGCGTCAATCTCGTCGAAGTCGCCGGCAAGTGGTCGCTGCGAACCGCCGAAGACCTGGCATTCATTCTCAGACGCGAAACGGTCGAGCAGCGCAAATTGTCCAAGGCAGGGCTCGAGACGCTTGCCATCGTCGCATACCACCAGCCGGTTACCCGCGCTGAAATCGAGGATATTCGCGGCGTGGCGATTTCCAAGGGAACACTCGATATTCTGCTGGAGGTTGGCTGGGTAAAGATGCGGGGCCGGCGCCGGACGCCCGGCAGGCCTGTAACTTATGGCACCACCGAGGCGTTTCTTACACATTTCGGCCTTAATGAAGTGAATGATCTCCCAGGGATGCAGGAGCTCAAGGGAGCGGGGCTTCTCGATGCCAATCTGCCGCCTGGCTTCGATGTTCCGATGCCGCGCGGTTCCGACGAACTTACACCCGATGAGGACCCGCTGGATGGGACGGAGTTACAGATGCCGCTCGAAATGCACCTTCCCGAGGCTAGCGACAGCGAAACCATGTCCGAGGCCGGCCCTGCCGATGATCTGCCCGAGGGTCATTTACCCTAACGGTTCATCCTGTTCGGCAGAAACCAAGTGTTTACCACGAGTTAAACTGGCAATCGGGATTGGATTCTCGTAAAATTTTAGCCATCGATACAACCGAATACCCCGCGGGTCAGGTCCGCCGCATCTCCTGAAACGAGGGGTCAGCCGGTCCGGGGCGGATGAGAGTGGCCTCCTCGAGTCCGGGAACCCCGGGCCGGCACCAAATGCAAAAGGGCACCTGAAAAGGTGCCCTTTTTCTTGTGCCGGCAAAACCGGTTTACTTGATCTTGGTTTCCTTGAACTCGACGTGCTTGCGCGCCACCGGATCGTATTTCTTCAGCGACATTTTTTCGGTCTTGGTCTTGGAATTCTTCTTGGTCACATAGAAATATCCGGTGTCGGCGGTCGACGCCAGCTTGATCTTGATAACGTTGCCCTTGGCCATAATGCGCTCCGAGTGGATTTGGCGGCGGATAGACCCCAATCCTGGTGGAAAGTCAAGCATTGGGGGGCACAACGATCTCTGAAGGCGGAACAGCCGGAGACCTCAAATCTCTTCTTCCTGCCAGGTCTTGCCGCGCAAATACTGGAAGCTCACCGGATCACCCGGAGCGGGCAGGGTGCCGCGATCAAGGAACGGCTTGAGGCGGCCGAGAATGTCGACGGTGATGAGCGGCAGGTCGTGGGTGAGGGCCTCGTCGATCGTCAGCCAACGGAGGGTCATGAGTTCCTCGGTGCCGATATGGACGGGGTTGTCCAGGTTCGACACATGCGCTGCATCGGCCACGAAGAAGCGGCTGTCGAAGCGCCTGGTGCGGCCTGGCGGGGTGATGGCGCGGGCGAAAAAATGCAGGGCCGACAGATCAGGTGCGCTTTTCCACGCTAGCCCGCCCAAACAGCAACCCAGCTTCTTCCAGCGTCTCGCGAACTGCCGCCATGGCGAGGCCACGGGCCCGTGACGCGGAGGGGCCAGTGCGCATACGGGTCATGAGCTTGGCGAGCGTCGTTTCATGGAGATCGCGGGCGGGCTTTACCTTGGCATCGGCGTCGTCGAGGCGGCCGCCGGGGAACACAAACTTGTTCGGCATGAAAGCATGGGCGGCACTTCGCTCGCCCATCAAGACCCGTGGGGCGCCGCCGTCACGGCGGACCAGGATGAGGGTGGCCGAGTCGCGTGGCTTCTGCACCGTGTCGTGGAGCTTCGAACCGGCAAATTCCGGGTGGTCATAGGTCATTCGGCAGCGTCCTCGTGGCCGCCGAAACCATGCATGCGGTTGGCCCACTGCAGGCCGATGATGGCGCCCTTGACCATGGGGAGAAGGCCCAGCGTCAAGACGAGTGTGAGCGGCAACCAGATCGCGGCGTGAAGCCACAGGTTGGGTGACCACAGCCTCTCGACGATCAGCAGTGCGGGCACAATGATGTGGGCGACGATGGTCATGGTGAAGTACGGCGGCGCATCATGGGCGCGTTCGTGGTGTAATTCTTCACCGCAATGGCTGCAGGAGTGGGCGGTCTTGAGATAGGATTTGAACAGGGGCCCCGCGCCGCAATTCGGGCAACGGCACAGGAAACCCTTGGACATGGCTTGTTTGCGCGAGCGGGCGCTTAACGCCTCGCCTTGGTGGACTGTGAAGGTCATTTTCGACGGCCCTTCTTTGGAGTTTGCCGGGACAGGTGCGCGGTGCGGCGCCTGGCGGGCTGGCCTTCGCGGCCTTCGGAAACCATTTCAAACCGCAAGCCGCCGGAAACCGGTGCGGCTTCGATGAGCTTCACCTCGACCCGGTCTCCCAGCTGGTAGAGTTGGCCGCTGCGCTCGCCGGTGAGGCTATGTGACCCCTGATCATAAACGAAATACTCGGTGCCCAGGGAGTTGACGGGCACGAAGCCATCGGCGCCGGAGTCATCGAGTTTCACGAACAGGCCAGCGCCAACCACGCCGCCGATGCGGCCGCGGAAGATGGCGCCGGTCTGGCCTGCCAGATGGGTGGCGATCAGCCGGTCGACGGTTTCGCGCTCGGCGGCCATGGCGCGGCGTTCGCAATCGGAGATGAGATCTGCGGTTTCCTTGAGCCTTGCAATGTCTTCTCCCGACAGTCCGTCGTCACCAAATCCCAGGCGCGGAAACCAGGGCGCGATGCACAATCAGGTCGGCATAGCGGCGGATGGGCGAGGTGAAATGCGCATAGCGCCGCAGCGCCAGGCCGAAGTGGCCGATGTTATCCGGCGCGTAGGTGGCTTGCGCCTGGGTGCGGAGCACCATCTCGTTGACCAGATGCTGATAGTCCTTGCCCGCGACATCGCGCAGAAGCACGTTGAAATGTTTCGGCTTGACGATCTGGCCAAGCGGAAAGGGCTGATCCACGGTCTTGAGGAATTGCGCCAGGGTTCGCAGTTTCTCCGCCGATGGTTGATCATGCACGCGGTAGAGCAGCGGAGTCTTCTTTGACTCCAATTCCTCGGCGGCAGCGACGTTGGCCTGGATCATGAACTCTTCGATGAGTTTGTGGGCATCGAGCCGCAGGGGAGTGACCACTCGTTCGATGAGGCCGTGGGCATCGAGAATGAGTTTGCGTTCGGGGATATCGAGTTCGAGGGGCGCGCGGGCGTTGCGGCCCTTGAGCACGATAGCATAGGCGGCCCACAGGGGCTTCAACACGGCGTCCAGCAGCACCTCGGCCTTGGGTGACGGTTTGCCGTCGATGGCGGCTTGCGCCTCCTCGTAGGAGAGTTTGGCGGCCGACCGCATGATGACGCGCTCAAAGCGATGCGAGAGCTTCTTGCCGCTCCTGTCGAAGGTCATGTAGCAGGCAAGAGCCGGACGATCTTCCTTCTCGCGGAGTGAGCACAGGTCATTGGAAATGCGCTCCGGCAGCATTGGCACAACGCGGTCCGGGAAATAGACGGAGTTGCCGCGAACGCGGGCTTCGCGATCCAGCGCCGTGCCGGGGCGGACATAAGTTGCGACGTCGGCGATCGCCACGATGACACTGGTCTTGCCAGTTTCTGCGTCGATCTCGGCCCACACGGCATCGTCGTGGTCGCGGGCATCGGGCGGGTCGATGGTAATCAATGGAAGGTGGCGGAGGTCGACGCGTTTTGCGTGGGAGAAAGACTTCAGGGCCTCCGACTCTTGTATCACCTTCTCGGGAAAAACATTGGGAATGCCGTGCTGGTGAATGGCGATCAGCGAGATATTGCGTTGGCTGCCGATTTCGCCAAGCCTTTCGCGCACCCGGCCGCGCGGCAGGCCACGGCCATGGTCCTTGATGATGTCGACTTCAACCAGCTCGCCATTCTGCGCGCCATTGTCGTCGCCCGCGTGAATTTGCAATTCGTGCCGGGCCTTCTTGTCGACCGGCACAAGCCGGGCGCCCTGGCCCTTGATGATGCGGTAAATGCCCAGCACCCGGCGCGACTGATCGGTGAGTTTGCGGATGACCTTGGCCTTGAACTTGTAGTGGCCATCGCGGGCGGCGGTAATCTTGGCCAGCACCCTGTCGCCCTTGCGTGCGGCCTCACCGCCCTCGATCAGCACCCTTGGCGGTTTGCCGGCGGTCCGCTCGTCCCATTCCATGGGCTCGCCATAGGCTTCGCCATCGCTATCAAGTCCGGTCACTTCAAGGACGGTGACGGGGGGCAGGGATGAGGTGTCCACCAGGCGGCGCTGTTTTCTCGCCAGCTTGCCGTCGCCACCCATCTGCTTGAGCAGGGCTTTGAGGCCGATCTTGTCCGCGCCCTTGACGGCAAACGCCCGGGCGATCTCCCGCTTGCCCACAAGGCCAGGGGATTGTTTAATAAAGTCAAGTATTTGAGCCTCGCTCGGAAGCTCCTGCTTGGGTTTGGCCATGGCACTGCCATAGCCCGGCGGCGGAATTGGCGCAAATCCCGGGATCGCGGCCATTTGACAGTTTCATGACGGTCCAAACTGCGCTAGCTGGAACGACAGCATAGGGGACAGGGGACTTAAGATGCTCGACTGGTTCAAGAAACTGATGCCGAAGGAAGAGAAATTTTTTGATCTCTTCGAGTCCCATGCGAGCATTGCCAAGGATGCGGCGCGCTCGCTGAGGGCCATCGTCGATGGCGGCAAGGACGTGGCCGCCAACTGTGCCAAACTCTCGAAGCAGGAAGAGGACGCCGATGTGGTGTCCTATGAAGTGATGCAGGCCATCCGCCGCAGCTTCATTACGCCTTTCGACCGGACCGATATCAACAACCTGTCGGCGGCCCTCGACGATGCCATCGACCAGATGAACAAGACCGGCAAGACGGTCATGCTCTATGACGTCAAGAGCTTCGAGCCGAACATGAAGGCGATGGCCGACAAGGTGATCGCCATGGCGGATCTGGTGGCCGAAGGCATGCCGCTGATGCGCAAGGTCGGCACGCACTCGGCCAGGCTGCATGAGTTGACTGGCAAGCTAACCAGCCTCGAAGGCGAGTCCGACCAGTTGAACGACGATGGGTTGCGCGCCCTCTACATCGGCAAGGGCAAGAAAGACGCCATGGCTTTCGTGATCGGCGCGGAACTTTACGAGCATCTGGAAAAGGTCTGCGACCGCTTCGAGGACGTAGCCCATGTGATGAGCGATATCGTCATCGAGCACGTGTGATCATATGGAGCACGTGACATTCCTGCTGGTGTTCCTGATTTTCGTGGCGCTGGCCTTCGACTTCATGAACGGGCTTCATGATGCCGCGAACTCGATCGCCACGGTGGTTTCGACCAGGGTACTGAAGCCGCAGTACGCGGTGCTGTGGGCGGCTTTCTTCAATTTCGCCGCCTATTTCGTGTTCGGCGTACATGTCGCCAATACGGTGGGCAAGGGCATCGTGGAGCCCACGCTGGTCGATAACGCCGTGGTGTTCGGGGCCTTGGCTGGCGCCATCGCCTGGAACGCCATCACCTGGTGGGGCGGCATTCCGTCGTCAAGTTCGCATGCGCTGATCGGCGGCATCGTCGGAGCCGGTGTCGCCAAAGCCGGGTTCTCGGCGATCATCTGGGGCGGCCTCTCCAAGACGCTCTATGCCATTGTGCTGTCGCCGTTCACCGGTTTCATCCTGGCGCTGCTGATGGTGTTGCTGGTGAGCTGGGCGTTCATCCGGGCCAATCCGGCCTTCTCTGATGGTTTCTTCCGCAAGGCCCAGCTGGTAACGGCCGCCCTTTATTCGTTGGGTCACGGCAGCAACGACGCGCAGAAGACGGCGGGGATCATCGCCGTTCTGCTTTTCTCCAACGGCGTTTATTCGGAGTTCGTGGTGCCGGGCTGGGTGATCCTGTCGTGCTATCTGGTCATGGGTCTTGGCACCCTGATGGGCGGCTGGCGCATCGTGCACACCATGGGCTCAAAGATCACCAGGCTGACGCCAATGCAGGGTGCCTGTGCCGAAACTGCTGGCGCACTTACGTTGTTTGGTGCCACCTATCTCGGCATTCCGGTTTCGACCACCCACACGATCACCTCGGCCATCGTCGGCGTGGGGTCGGCCAGGCGGCTCTCGGCGGTGCGCTGGAACGTGGCGACCGGCATCGTCTATGCCTGGATCATCACCATGCCGGCGGCGGCCATCATGGCGGCATTGGCCTATTGGGGGGCCAGACTCGCCGGCATGTAGCCTTGGTACTGCCGCAATACGTTCACGCTCGCTTCAGATTCAGGCGCTAGAGTAGGCGCTTGAATTGGTTTTGGCGTAACGAATCCCATGTCCAGAGAACGTATGATTGAGAAGCAATGCGCGGCCCTGCCCGTGCGGCGGCATTCCGGCAAGACCGAGGTTTTGCTTGTCACGTCGCGCGAGACAAGGCGCTGGGTCATTCCCAAGGGCTGGCCGATCAATGGCCTGACCCATGCCGAATCCGCCGCTCGTGAGGCCTTGGAAGAGGCGGGAATTGAAGGCAAGATCGGTGACCTGCCGGTCGGAAATTTTCACTACGGTAAGCGCCGCAAGGATGGAACCGTGGTGCCGTGCAGTGTCGACGTCTACCGGCTCGATGTTGGCACCGAGCACGCCGATTGGCATGAGAGCCACCAGCGCGAGCGCAAGTGGGTGGACGCCGTGGCCGCTGCCAGATTGGTTGCCGAGCCCGAACTGGCGGAATTGATCAGGACGATCGCCGGGGAGCAGCTCGGTTACCAGAGCGGCAATTTCATTGACCCTGGAGAAATCAAAAGCGACCGTTATAATGCCTGGGCTTTCGAGTTTCAGCGCTGAAAGCCGGGCTGCGTCGCGGCCGATCGCGATGATGGTGTGGCCTTCGCTGGAAAGCTTCAGGGCGGCGGCACGCCCTATTCCGGAACTTCCGCCGGTGACAATCAGGGTTCGCGGCCGTTGTCTGCCATGGTGTTCATTCTGTATCATGTGGCCATGATAACAGACCCAGCATCGCGGGCATTAACCCGGGTTAATCAGAATGGTGAGAGCAGCCGGAAACTGCTCGAGGGGTTGGCAGGTGGACCGCTTCCTCATTGGGCCGAGTTTTGCGCAAACATTCAGCTGCACTTTTTGGACGCCGGTACGACGGTGTTCGCACAGGGTGCCGAACATCCGTTCGTCTATGTCGTACGGCGCGGCCTGTTCAAGAACGTGTACATTCGCGAAGATGGGGAGGCTTGGATCAAGTCTTTCAGTTGCGAAGGCCAGTTCTTTGCCAGCATCTCGGCCTTGCAGCCAGGCGGGTTGTGCAGTTTTTCCGCCATAGCCATCGAGAACGGCGAACTCGAACGCTTTCCGTTTCGCGCAATCGAGCGTCTGGCCGAAAATAACATACTGTGGTCCAACATGTTGCGCCGTGCGATTATGGCCTTCGCGGCGCGCAAGGAGCAACGCGAGCGCGAGTTGCTGATGCTGAATGCAGAGAATCGCTATCGCCAATTCTGTCTGGATCAATGCGGCTTGGAACAGCGAATTACCCAGAAAGACCTCGCCGCCTATCTGGGAGTTACACCCGTCGGGCTCGACCAAATTGTGCGCCGGGTTCGCGGAAATGGCGGCCAAAGCCTGCCATAGTGGTGCGGAGGCCTTGTTGGCAATGGCCCGCGCGTCATCGTGCGGATCAATCTCAAAATAGCGTCTGCTTGGCCCGGGAAAGGCTGAAGCCGCGGCCCTTGCCGTTTTTGCAGGTCATGCCCGTTTCCGCCGACTTGCAGACTATGCCGCCTGCCGATACCTGTTCGCCGTAGCCTAACTCGGGTGCCGATGGGTCGGCCAATGTGTCGCCATGGCAGGCCATTCCGGCCTTGCCTTTGGCTTCGACATAGAAGCGGCTGCCCCATTCAAGGTCGCAATCGTCAGGACGGGGCAGGGCGGGCTTGGTGTTGGAACGGGTGCGGAGCTCGCATTCAACGGAAGAGCGGCCCTCGTCATCGGTGATGAACATGCAATGGATGTTATCTGACGGCGTGCGGAAGGGTTGCAGGTCCATGGCGGCGGCCGGAGTCGAGACCAGTAGGGTAGCGCCGAGCAGTAGCTTTCGCATGATGGTTCTTCAGAATTCCGGTTACTCGGCCGCCGCTGCCGCAGCGGGTTTTGGCTTCTTGGTCTTGACGGACTTTTTGGCCGGAGCTTTCCTTGCCGTGGCCTTTTTCGCTGGTGCCTTCTTCGCTGCGGCCTTCTTGGGTTTTGGTTCCTTGCCGGCGCGCGCTGCGATAAGGCCAATGGCTTCCTCGAGCGTCACGGCCTGGGGGTCCAGGTCCCTGGGGAGCGTGGCGTTGACCTTGCCAAATTTCACATAGGGGCCGTAGCGGCCGGACATCACCTGAATATTGCCGCCGCCTTCCGGGTGCGGCCCCAGGTCCTTGAGGGCGCCTTGCTTGGGGCGAGAGAAGCCCTTGGCTTTCTTCTGGGCGAGAATATCAACAGCACGGTTGATGCCGACGGTGAACACCTCTTCCGCCGCGTCGAGGCTGGCGTAGGTGCCATCATGCAGTACGTAGGGCCCGAAGCGGCCGAAGTTTGAAACGATTTCCTTGCCGGTTTCCGGGTGGATGCCAATTTCGCGCGGCAGCGACAGGAACTTCAGCGCCGTTTCGAGATCGATGGTGTTGGGGTCGAAACCCTTGGGAATGGAAGCGCGGCGTGGTTTTTCGCCTTCGACAGCTTCGCCCAACTGCAAGTAGGGACCGAAGCGGCCCTGGCGGCGGGTGACCTTTTCGCCGGTTTCAGGATCGGCGCCAATCTCGATGCCCTCAGCGGGTATTGCGGAGGCGTCGCCGCTGCCGGCGGTCATCGGCCTGGTGAACTTGCATTCCGGATAATTCGAGCAGCCGATGAAGTTGCCGAACTTGCCGATCTTGAGTGACAATTGTCCGGTACCGCAGGACTGGCACTTGCGCGGGTCGCCGCCATCGGCGGGCACCGGGAAGATGTGCGGCGCCAGAACATCGTTCAGCGCATCGAGTACATTGGTGATGCGCAGTTCCTTGGTCTCGTCGAGGGCCGCCGTGAAGTCTTTCCAGAACTCGCGCAGCACCTGTTTCCAGTCGATTTCGCCGTTGGAAATGCGGTCGAGCTGTTCTTCGAGATTGGCGGTGAAATCATATTCCACGTAGCGGCGGAAGAAGCTTTCGAGGAAGGCGGTGACCACACGGCCCTTGTCTTCGGGAATGAGGCGCTTCTTGTCGATCCGCATGTAGCCGCGGTCGCGCAGCGTCGACAGGATCGACACGTAGGTGGAAGGCCTGCCGATGCCGAGTTCTTCCAGCTTCTTGATAATCGATGCTTCGGAATAGCGCGGTGGCGGTTCGGTGAAATGTTGGGTGGGGAGGACCGATTTGACGCCGATGCGGTCGGCCCGGGCCATGGCAGGAAGGCGTTTCGAGTCCTCGTCTTCCTCGTCGTCGAGGTCTTCGTGATAGATCTTCAAGAACCCGTCGAACTTCACGACCGAGCCGGTGGCCCGGAACGTGTAGCGTTTGCCGTCTTTGCCATCGGCGCCAATATCCGCCGTGGTGCGCTCCATCTCGGCGCTTTCCATCTGGCTGGCGAGCGTGCGTTTCCAGATCAGGTCGTAAAGCGCCAGTTGATCGGCATCGAGCGCCTTTCGCAGCGAAGAAGGATGGAGGAGCATGTCGGTCGGCCGGATGGCCTCGTGGGCCTCCTGGGCGTTCTTGGCCTTGGTGGTGTAGACCCGCGGCGCAGAGGGCAGGTAGGGCTCGCCGAAATTCTTGAAAATGGCATTGCGGGCGGCGGCGATGGCTTCGCCTGCCATATCTACGCCGTCGGTTCGCATGTAGGTGATGAGACCCACGGTTTCGCCGCCGATGTCGATCCCCTCGTAGAGCCGCTGAGCAACCTGCATGGTGCGTGCCGACGAGAAGCCAAGTTTGCGTGACGCTTCCTGTTGCAGGGTGGAGGTTCGGAAAGGTGGGTAAGGGTGGCGCTTGGCGGGCTTTGATTCAATCGAGTCGACGGCGAAACTGGCGCCCCTGAGTGCCTGCTCTATGGCTTTGGCCGAAGCCTCGTCCTTGATGTCGAGTTTGGTGAGTTTCTGGCCGCCGATGGCGTTGAGGCCGGCCTGGAACTCCGCACCCGAGGGCGTGGTGAATGTGCCGTCGATGGTCCAATATTCCTGGGCCCGGAAGGCTTCGATTTCCAGTTCGCGGTCGCAGATCAGGCGTAGCGCTACCGATTGTACGCGCCCCGCCGAGCGCGAGCCGGGCAGCTTGCGCCACAGCACCGGCGACAGCGAGAAGCCGACGAGATAGTCCAGCGCCCGGCGGGCAAGATAGGCGTCGACCAGTGCGGCATCGACATCGCGGGGGTGCCGCATAGCCTCCAGCACCGTTTGCTTGGTGATGGCGTTGAACACCACGCGCTGCACGGCCTTGCCTTTCAGCGCCCCCTTCTTCCGCAGAATCTCCAGCAAGTGCCAGGAAATGGCTTCGCCTTCTCGATCCGGATCGGTCGCCAGAATGAGGCGGTCAGCATCTTTCAGGGCGGCGGCAATGTCCGACACGCGCTTGGCTGACTTGCCGTCTACCTCCCACGACATGTCGAAATCATCGTCGGGCCGCACCGAGCCGTCCTTGGCGGGCAGGTCGCGCACATGGCCGTAGGATGCGAGGACGGTAAAGTCCTTTCCCAGGTATTTGTTGATGGTTTTGGCCTTGGCGGGCGATTCTACGACGACGACGGTCATTCCGTTTCCTGAAATTGCCGGGTCCGCCTCATATAGGCATCCACTCGCCACCGCAAGGCAAGGCAGATGGGCGGATTGCAACGGTCTACAATCTAGAGGTGCTTAACACCTAAAATACACGCTGATATTGTGATGAATCATCAGCTTTGGAGACGGCCCATGACGACAGTCCTTGCCTCGACCTCGCCTGCATTCTCAACCTCAACGGTAGGCGAAGAGACAATCGCAATCAAGGGTCGACGTTCCAGCGCCGGCCTGGAGACTCAGGATGCGGCGAATTATGTGGCAGACATGATCCTGGAACTTCGAAACATCTCGAAATCAGCCAAACTTTACAAGGTTATGGTGCCCTTGGAGTTTGCCTACTACGAGGCCTTCAACGCCGCTAACCAGGTTGACATCCCGGCGGCCGAACTTGAGAGGCTGCGGGCGCTCACCGGTATTGGGGAAGCCCTGGCGAACGCAGAAGGTGAACCAGCCATGGCCAAGGTCGGGTAGAAGCAAGGAAGTAAGAAATGGACTTTGGGTGACAAGTCACTCTTCAGCACCCGCCATGCCGTCATCCCAGATCGTCACGATAATGACTTCGGCCTCAGGCGTAGCAGAGAGTTCCGGAGTTTCACCCTTGGTCACGACCAGTGTTTCGCCTTCGTCAACTGTCTGACCATTCGCCGAGAACTTGCCACTCAAGGCAAAGAACAGTTCGAAGTCGGCGGCGAGGCGCAAGCCGGATTTCCGCGATAGCGTCTCGGCGCGCAACCATCCATAAAAATGCGGACCGTTGCGGTTGCGGCAAATGACATTGAAATCGCGAACCGGACCGTCAACAAGCTTGGCCGAGACCGGTTCATCGCCCTGGAATTCAATGATCTCGCCACCCGGCCTTAATGTAATGTCGGGAAAGCCAGCATTATTCAGGATCAGGCCCTTTCCGGCCAGCACCAAAAGTGAGCGCTGGTGGTTCGGAAAAGCCGAGAACGGACCGTCGGTGGTAACTTCCGCCATGCTCACGCGCCAGTCGAAGGCGGTGCCAACGTCGGCACCTTCCGGCCGGATCATGATCTCGGTCGTGGTCCCACCACCATTCTTCCACGGCATGACCCGGTAATCCGAAGGGCGCAGGATCTTCACAAGTCGTGCCGCGGATGGCCCAAGGGTTCAGCGTGGGCGATGACCCTGCGTATCCTCGGGAAGGCAGCTTGCAATCCATTCTCGATGTGATCGATGGCAGTGTGGACCGTGTCGACGGTTTCGTCACCTTTGAAGCGGCAGTGGTAGTGCACAAAGAGGCCTTCAGCGGTGCGCCTGACCCGAACATTGTGCACATCGCGGAGCTGTTTCTGGCGGCCAGAGAGTGCCAGAAGTTTTGTCGATATTGTCTTGTATTCCGAAGGCTTTACGTTCGCTCCTTCGAGCATCACTTCGGGTTGGGGTTCGATGTGGGTTTCAACCTCGACACGCGGCCCAAGCTCTCGCCGGATTGCGGCTTCCAGGGCCGATGCCTTGTTATGGGCGTGTTTCAAGGGGGTTTCACCAGGCACTTCGAGATCGAAAGTTACCGACAGGCGATCACCGATCTGCTGGACCGTGAGATGGTGGATGGCAATGGCACGCTGTGAGGCGATCAGCATGACCTTCTGGAATACCGTCTCGTTGTCGAGAGCAATCGGATTGGCGGTAATCGTGGCATCGGCTTTTGGATAGAGTTCTTCGACCTTGTCGAGCAGCAGTTGCTTGAGGGCGACAATATCGTCAACCGGCATGGTGCGCGCCACTTCAACGACGGCGCTCACAAACAGGGTAGGGCCAGCGGGCCTTATGCGCAGGGTCTTGAGACGCAACACGCCGGGCGTGCCGATGACCAGGCTGCGGATTTTTTCGGTGGCTCCCTCGGGCGCCTGGTCGAGCAGGGTGGCCAGCGTGCGTTGGCCGAGCCGCAAACCGGCCAGGGCGACGAAGGCGGAAACGATCAGCGCGGCGATGGCGTCGGCGGCGGGTATGCCAGCCCACACGGCGCCAAGGCCAATGAGCACCACGATGGAGCTCCACATGTCGGAGCTGAAGTGCAGGGCGTCGGCCTCAAGAGCATCACTCGAGGTTTTCTCCGCCACCCGCTTCAGAGCCCGCGCCCGGTTCAAATCGATGACAATGGAACCAGCAATGATGGCCACCGCCCACCAAGTGACCTCGACATGGTGGCCGCCGCCCCACAGGCGGCTGACCGCCTCCCAAACAATCCAGGCGGTGGTCAGGAACAGGAGCCCGGTCTCGATGAGGGCGGCAACGCTTTCGGCCTTGTGGTGGCCGTAATGATGCTCCTCGTCAGGCGGTTGATCGCTGTAACGCACCGCAAACCAGGTGATCACCGTCGATCCGAAATCGAGAATCGAGTGGATGGCTTCGGACAAAATGCCGAGGGAGCCGGTGAACAGTCCTGCCGCCAGCTTGGCAACGGCGAGGACGAAACTGGCGGCCATTGAGACCAGGGCGACCGATTGTTTTTCAGAGGCAGACATTGTGCTGTACTAGGACCGGGGCAGGGGCGGCACAAGCCATTCCCTCGTCACATGGGGCTACTGCAGCAGGCCACTTGCGGCCCCCCACATTGCCGTGCTGCTTAAGCGCTACGGCAGCCCATGACAGTGAAATCTCAAGCACCAACCGCAGCACAGCCCGCAAAGGCCGGGCCCACCACGTTTGCACTGATTTTCTCGCTGGAATCGCTGGTCAGATCACTCAATTCAACGGTTGTTTCGCTGCAGGCCTATGAAATTCTGGGGTCGAGTCAAAGGGTGAGCCTGATTTCGACGGCGATTGCGTTGGCCGTTCTGGTGGTGACGCTCTACATTCCGCAGCTGCTCCGGCGCATGCCCAAGCGCTATGCCTATGCCATTGGCGTCGGCCTGATCATCAACGCCTCAATTGCGTTATCGACACACACGCTCGTGGGGCAAGGAACAGGAATGCTCATGCGCAACTGCGGCGCGGCGGTCATGAACATCACGCTTTCCATTTACATTCTCGAGCACATCAAGAGGGCCGATCTTACCCGCAGCGAACCATTGCGCCTCAGCCTTTCAACGTTTTCGTGGATGATCGGGCCAGCGCTCGGCGTCTGGCTCTATGACAGGTTCGGGCCGGCGGCTCCACAGGTCATGGCAATTGCCGCAGCCACATTGCTGCTCGCGGTGTTCTGGCACCTGCGCCTGCATGAAGCGCCGATCAGTGCCATTGCCGCCCGCAGCCGGGCCAGTTCGCTGCAGAACATCATGCATTTTATGCGACAGCCACGGCTGCGGCTTGCCTGGCTCATTGCCTTCGGGCGCTCGATGTTCTGGAGTACGTTTTTTATCTACAGCCCGATCATGATTGTCGAGGCGGGTCTTCCACAAACCTATGGCGGGCTGCTGATTTCAGGCAGCCAAGCACTGCTGCTGTCGGCCTACCTGTTCGGGCGTGTCGCCCAGGTTCATGGCATCCGCGTGGTGGTTGCCGCGTCTTTCCTTGTCGGTGCGATTGGGTCCATTGGCGCGGGCATGGCGGGGGTGAGCCATCCGTATTTTGCGGCCGGTCTCCTTCTGGTCGGGGCGTTGGCTGCCTCGGCCCTTGATGGCGTTGGGGGTATTCCGTTCATGCGCGCCGTGCGGCCCCACGAAAGGCAGCGCATGACACCGGTCTACCGCACCTATATCGACTTTTCGGAACTGATCCCGGCCATGGTGTTTTCGCTGGCGCTCCTGCATTTCGGGATCGGCGTAGTGTTCGTGATCATGGGCGGCGGTCTAGCCGCCATCGGCATCATGGCCTGGCGCTACCTGCCGCGCTCACTCTAGCGCGCGTTCCGGCGAAATGGAACCATTTCGCCGATAAGAACTCGCGCCAGATCAATAGCTTGTGCATGTTCTTATCGCAAAACCGCTACGCACTTTTGCGGAACATGCACTAGCGAATGTAACACGTTAAGCCTTGACGCGCCTGCTGCCGGCGCGGCAGATAGCGTGAAAAAACGGGACGTGGGGAGCGATGGCGCAGAAGATCAAGGTCGGTTTCCGGCAATTGATGGCCGAGGCAGAGAGTGCCGTGCAGCACGTCAGCGCCGCCGAGGCGATTTCCATGGCCGGACGCGACGATGTGGTGTTTGTCGACATTCGTGACATCCGCGAGTTGCAACGCGAAGGCAAGATTGCCGGCGCCTTCCACGCCCCGCGCGGCATGCTGGAGTTCTGGGCCGACCCCGAGAGCCCCTATTTCAAGCCGGTGTTCGGCGAGGACAAGACATTTGTCATCCATTGCGCCAGCGGCTGGCGTTCGCTGCTGGCAACCGAAGTGCTGCAGCGCATGGGCCTCTCCCCGGTTCTTAATATGCGCGGTGGCTTCGGCGCCTGGAAGGACGCAGGGGGCCCAATCGAGGCAGTGGAGCACAAATGAGCAAGCTCCGCCTGGTTATCGGCAACAAGAACTACTCTTCCTGGTCTTTGCGGCCGTGGATGGCGCTTACCATGGCGAAACTGCCGTTCATCGAAGAGATGATCCTGCTCGATACCCCCGAGTTCAAATCCGAGGTCGCGCGGCATTCGGGAGCGGGGCGGGTTCCGGTGCTGTATCATGGCAAGCTGATGATCTGGGATTCACTGGCCATCCTCGAGTATCTTGCTGATGCATTTCCGCAAAAGGGGCTGTGGCCTGCGACGGCGGGGGCGCGGGCCATGGCGAGGTCGGCCGCCAGCGAAATGCACTCCGGATTCCAAGCTCTGCGCAACGCTTGCCCGATGAACCTGCGGCGGCCAAAGCGTTCAGTCGCGATGGATCAAGCAGTGCACAAAGACGTTGCCCGGATCGAGGCGCTGTGGCGCACGGCCCGCGACAAACATGCCAAGGGCGGAAAATTCCTGTTTGGGAAATTCAGCAATGCCGACGCAATGTTTGCGCCGGTGGTCACCAGGCTCGAAACCTATGACATCGCCGTGGCGAACGATACCCGTGAGTACATGGCCAACGTCGTGGCGACTGATGCCTTCGCGGCATGGAAGGAAGCTGCGCTGAAGGAAACCTGGGTGGTGCCTTCCGACGAGGTGGACTGACCTCGGCGGGCTACACCAGCGCCACGGTGCCTTGTGGGTACCTGGCGATGCGTCCCGCCAGCTCCAACTCCATGAGGATTTCGCTGACCGCGGCAGGGGAAAGCCGGCTTTCGCGCAGGAGATCATCAACGGCAATGGGAGTTGGCGACAACAGCGAAGCAATGCAGGCGCGATCGTTGCCGGTGACTTCGGTGGTTGCGAGCAGTGGCGGCTCAGGCTCGCGGAATCGGCCCTGGGTTGGGGTGATTTCCGACGGCAACTCGTCGAGAATGTCGCGCGCCGAGGTCAGGAGCGTTGCACCCTGGCGGATAAGCTTGTTGGTGCCTTCGCTGCGTGGATCGAGCGGCGAACCAGGCACGGCGTAGACATCACGTCCTTGCTCGTTGGCCAGCCGGGCGGTAATCAACGAACCGGAGCGCAGTGCCGCCTCGACCACGACGATGGCCCGCGACAGGCCGGAGATGATGCGGTTGCGACGCGGAAAATGCTCGGCCTTGGGCACCGATGCCATGATCATCTCGCTGATCATCAGGCCATTGTCGCAGATGGCGGCATGCAGCTTGGCGTTTTCCGGAGGGTATACAACGTCGATACCGCCGGCCACCACGGCAATTGTGCCGGTGGCCAACGAAGCCTCGTGGGCGGCAGTATCGATGCCACGCGCCAGCCCTGAAGCGATAGCGAAACCAGCTTCGCCCAACTCGGCTGCCAGCTGCCGGGTGAATTTGCGACCGATAGCCGAAGCATTGCGCGAGCCAACGATGCCAATGGCGGAACGGCTGGCGAGTTCGGCATTGCCCGTGATGCACAAAAAGGTTGGTGCGCCGTCGGTGTGACGAAGAAGATCGGGGTACCCGGGTTCGCCCGGAACGACATAGCGCGCACCAAAGCTCGCGGCTTTGGCCAAAGTCTCGTTGACGTGGTCCTCGCCGGCAATGCGCAGGGGACGGCGAAGGCCACCTCTTGCCGACAGCCCGGGCAAGGCTTCAAGTGCTGCCGTGGCGTTGCCATAACGAGCAAGAAGTTTGCCGAATGTGGCGGGGCCAATATTTTCGGACAGGCTGAGCCGCAGCCAATCGCGGCGTTGCTGATCGGTGAGGGCCACGACTTAGGCTTTCTTGCCGAGGCTGATCTTCGGTTCCTCGCCGCGCAACAGGCGGGCAATGTTAGCCCGGTGCGTGAGCCATATGGCGGCGCCCATGAATATGGCCGGGAAGATGAGCGCCGCGTGGCCCAGAAGCCAGGCCCACAACGGCGTGAGCAGGCTGGCCGTCAGGGCGGCCAGCGACGAGCGCTTGAAAAGGAGAGCCATGGCGATCCACACGCCAGCGAAGATCAGGCCAAGCGGCCAGGCGAGCCCGAGCAGCACACCAATGTTAGTGGCAACGCCTTTGCCACCCTTGAAACCAAGCCACATGGGGAAGAGGTGGCCGAGGAACGCCGCAAGCCCGGCCAGGATGCCGGCCTGTTCGCCGTAGAGCCAAGTGAACAGCAGGGTAGGTGCGGTACCCTTCAATCCATCGAGCAACAGGGTGAGGGCGGCAGTCCTTTTGCTTCCGGTGCGCAACACATTGGTGGCACCGATGTTGCCAGAGCCGATCTGCCGGACATCGCCGAACCCCGCGAATTTCGTCAACAACAGGCCGAAAGGAATCGTGCCGCAGAGATAGCCGGCCAGCAGCGAGACGATCATTTCAAGCGCACTCAGGTCCATCGGCAAACCTCTCAGGGCTTACGAGGGTACGTGTAAACGCTTTGGCCCGCAACGATGGTTTCGACGGGGCGGCCTTCAAGGGTACGGTGCTCAAAGGGCGAGTTTTTGGACAGTGAGCGCAGCTTGTTGTCTTCGACGGTCCATGACAGCAGTGGATCAACCAGGCAAAAATCGGCGGGCGCGCCGGCTTCGAGGCGGCCAACTTCAAGACCGAGTATGGATGCTGGCGTCGAGGACATGGCTTCAACGATGCGTGGAAGCGGCAGGTTTTCATTATGGTGGAGCGTCAAGGCCGCTGATAGCATGGTTTCAAGGCCAATGGCGCCAAAGGCGGCTTCGGCAAAGGGCAGGCGCTTGGTGTCGGCGCTCTGCGGGTCGTGGCCGGAAACTATCACATCGATGGTGCCGTCGGCGACGCCTTCCACCAATGCGCGGCGGTCGTCTTCGGCGCGCAGCGGCGGCGACAGTTTGAAAAAAGTACGATAGGCGCCGATGTCGTTTTCATTGAGCGCGAGGTGGTGGATCGACACCCCACAGGTGACGGGAAGGCCGCGGGCTTTCGCAGCACGGATTACATCCAGCGACATGCGGCTGGACAGTTGCGCGGCATGGTAGCGGGCGCCGGTCAATTCGACGAGGCGAAGGTCGCGTTCCAAGATGACGACCTCGGCCATGGCGGATATGCCCGGCAGGCCCAAGCGCCCGGCTATTTCGCTGGCGTTCATCACGCCGGTGGACAGGGTGGGTTCTTCGACGTGCTGCACCACCAGCATGCTGAAGTCCTTGGCGTAGGTCAGCGCCCGGCGGAACAGATTGGCATTGGCGACGGCGCGCAGACCATCGGTGATGGCGACGGCGCCAGCTTCCTGCAGCCCGCCGATTTCGCTCATCAACTCACCCGCAAGGCCCTTGGTGATTGCCGCCATGGGGGCGACACGCACCACGGCGGTGTCCCTAGCGCGCCTCAGAATGAAATCGACAATTGCCGCGTCATCGATCACCGGCTGGGTGTTGGGCATGACGATCATGGTCGTCACACCACCCGCCGCCGCGGCGTGGGAGGCCGAGGCCAGTGTTTCACGGTATTCGGTGCCGGGCTCGCCGGTGAACACCCGCATGTCAACCAGGCCTGGGATCAGTGTAAGGCCGGAGCAATCGAAAACCTGTGTGCCGCTGCCCACGCTATCACGGGTGACTTTCGGCCCGGCGGCGAGAATCCAGCCGTCTTCAATCAGCAGCCCGCCCTTGCCATTTAGGCCCTGGGCCGGGGCAATGATAGTGGCATTGAGGTAGGCGCGGCGGTTTGCGGTATTGCGGCTGGCGGGCGAGATCATGCGTTGCCTCCGCCGGGAATGTTGCGAGCCAGCGCATCAAGCACCGCCATGCGGGTGGCCACGCCCATTTCCACCTGCTCACGGATGACCGACTGGATGCCATCAGCGACGTTCGAGTCAATTTCGATGCCGCGGTTCATCGGTCCGGGGTGCATGACCAGGGCATCGGGCTTGGCGAACTTCAACTTCTCTTCGTTGAGACCGAAGAAACGATAGTACTCCCGGCTGCTGGGTACGAAGGCGCCACTCATGCGTTCCAGCTGCAAGCGCAGCATCATAACGACATCGGCATTGGCCAAGCCATCAGCCATGCTGCGATGAACTTCGACGCCGAAGTTGGCGATCCCCGTGGGCAGCAGCGTGGACGGCGCCACCACGCGTACTGTGGCTCCCATGCGATTAAGCAAATGGATGTTGGAGCGCGCCACCCGTGAATGCAGCACATCGCCGCAAATGGCGACGGTCAGCCCCTCGAGACGGCTTTTGCGGCGGCGGATGGTGAGGGCATCGAGCAGGGCTTGCGTCGGGTGTTCGTGCTGACCATCGCCGGCGTTGATCACCGAACAGGAAACTTTCTGCGCCAGCAGTTCGACCGCGCCCGACGACTGGTGCCGCACCACCAGGAAATCCGGGTGCATGGCGTTGATCGTCATGGCGGTGTCAAGTACGGTTTCGCCCTTGGAAATGGCCGAGGTTGACACCGCCATGTTCATGACGTCGGCGCCTAGGCGCTTCCCCGCGATCTCAAACGAACTCTGAGTGCGGGTGGAGGCCTCGAAGAACAGGTTCACCTGGGTGCGCCCGGACAGCAGCGCGTGGCGCTTCTCGATCTGCCGGTTGACTTCGACGTAAGTGTCAGCGAGATCAAGCAGGGCTTTGATTTCAATGGGGGAAATGTCCTCAATCGCCAGCAGGTGCTGGCCCTTGAGAAGGGGGGAACGGCGCTGCGATGTCATTAAAGCCGGGTGTGTAGGGGGGAAAGGGGAGAAGAGCAAGGGGGAGGTGCCGGGGTGTGGAGATGTTGTACCGGTTGCTCAACTGGCCAGCGGCCGTTTTGGAACTGCACTTGCCTCAACGGCAAATTGAGCCCTAAAGTGCCGCTCGGGAGGAACCGCGCCATGGCAAGTCTGCGTTTCAGTACGTTCAACGTCGAGAACCTCTTTGTCCGCCCCAAGATTCTGAGCCTCAGGGACAACGACAGGATCAGTCAATTGCTCAAGGATCTGGCCGAGTTCAAAACTCTCATGGACCGGTCGAGCTATGCCGGCGTCGAGGCGCGTATCCTCGAACTCTATCTCGAGCTTTCACCCTATGTCGACATCAACTTGCGTTCGAGCCAGGTGGGCCGTGACATTGTCACCAGAGACAAGTTGATCGCCAAGGGCCGTGGCGACTGGGAAGGATTTATCGACCTCACCAAGACGGAATTCGATGATGCGCAGATTAAGAACACCGCGAAAGTGATCAAGACGGTAAAACCCCAAATTCTGGGCTTTGTGGAAGTTGAAAACCGGGCGACGATGCGCCGATTCAACACGGAATTTCTGTCCAGCCGGTTCGGAAGCCAACTGGTAATCGATGGCAATGACCCGCGCGGCATCGACGTCGGCATGGCCGCCGACAAGCGCTTTCCAATCCTCGATGTGCGAACCAACATTTTCGAGTTTGACAGCGTTGGCGAGGTGTTTTCGCGCGACTGTCTGGAGGTGACGTTCGATTTGGGCGGCGGCAAGCCGCTGCATGTTTTGCAGAATCACTTCAAGGCCAAGGACCGGACGCCTACAAAGTCTGACGCAAAGCGCAAACGGCAAGCCACCCGGGTGGCGGAAATACTGGAGACGAGATACAATCTGAAAACCGATCTGGTGATCGTCGCAGGCGACCTGAATGACGAACCTGACAGCGACCCGATTTCACCGCTTGCCGGGGCCGACAACCTTTTCAACGTCCATGATCTTGCTGGCCGCCCCGAAGCGGATCGCTGGACATACTACTATTGGAGCCGGAAGAAGTTTAATTCCATCGACTATATCCTCGTGTCCAAGGGATTGAAGAGTTGCATTGCCGGAAGTGGCATTGAACGCCGCGGCATCGCTGATCTTGCCACTATCACCAAGGGTGCGGAGGCGAGCTTTCCAGAAGTTGACAGTTGGAGAGTGTCCGCCTCAGATCACGCGGCAGTGTGGGCCGAAATCAGCCTCTGAAGCATCTCCAAACGCGGCTCGTGTTTGCGCTCCGGCGCCTCTTTCTCTCGCCATGTCCTTGACAGCATGGCGGCCGGCCACGCGCCAAAATTCAAATCTTCACCTCTCACACCATATCCAGATACGTCTCATACTCGAAGTCCGTCACCTGTAACGCGAAAGTGCTCATTTCCTGCTGCTTGCAAGCCACCAGCATGTCGCGGAGCATTACGGGAAAGGCGTCGGCGACGATGGAGCCCGAGGCGAAGGCTTCGATGGCCGAGGCCCAGTCGGGCGGCAGGCTCTTGAGACGCAGCGCATAGGCATCGCCCAGGATCGGATCGGGAGGGGCGATCTGGCGTTCGATGCCGACCAGGGCGCCACCCAAAATGCCGGCGAGGATCAAATAGGGGTTGGCGTCGGCGCCGGCGACACGGTGTTCGATGCGGCGGGCTTCATAGGAGCCGCCGGGAATGCGCACGGCAACGGTGCGGTTTTCATAGCCCCAGGCGGCGGCTGAAGGCGCGTGGGTTCCCGGCCGCAGCCGGCGGTAGGAATTGGCATGCGGGGCATAGAGGAGGGTGGTTTCGGCCATGGACTCGATCAGGCCGCCCACCGCGTGCAGCATGGTGGCGCTGCCCTGGTCGGTTCCGTTGTTGAAGACGTTCTTGCCCTTCTTGTCGACCAGGCTGAAATGCACGTGGAGACCGGAACCCGAACGGCCACCATAGGGCTTGGCCATGAACGAAGCGGCGAAGCCGTGTTTGCGGGCGATGCCCTTGACGATGCGTTTGAACAGGATGGCGTCGTCGGCTGCTTTCAACGGGTCGTTCACATGCATCAGGTTGATTTCGAATTGGCCAATGCCGTTTTCGGCGATTGCCGAGTTAGCCGGCACGCCCTGCTGCTCGCAGGCGGCGTAGACGTCGCGGAAGAACTCGCCGAAATCGTCCAATTCGTCGATGGACAAAACGCTGTCGGCATCCAGCCGCTTGCCGGTTACGGGCGAAACCGGTGCGACCGGCCGGGCGTCCTTGGGATCGTAGAGGTAGAACTCCAGTTCCATGGCCACGACCGGCGTGAAGCCGTGGGTGGCGAAGCGCTCAACGATGGTGGCAAGACAGCGGCGGGGATCGCCGCCAAAGGGAATGCCACTCTCCTCGCGCAGCCACAGAGGAATGAGGCCCGAGGCTTCGGCCGTCCAGGTGGTGGGAAGAATGCCGCGGCCCGTTGACTTCGCAAAGCCCGTCGGCGTCACCGGTCGTGAACAGCAGCGGGTTGTTGACGATATCCTCACCCCAGATATCGACGCCGACCACTGATAACGGCATGCGCAAGCCGCCCTTCAACACTTTTTCCGCCTGTTCCAGCGGAATGCGCTTGCCGCGCATCACCCCGTTCAGATCGCAAACGGCGGCGCGCAGTGACTTGATGTCGGTTTGGCCTTCCAGCCAGTTCAGCGTTTCCTTCAGATTTAAGATTTGCCCCTTTTTTTGCACCTTAACCCTTGCAAAGCCCTTAGGCAAACCAGCTCAAAACCAACGGGATGGTGACCGCCGCGCAGATCACCTGCAGGGTCAGGATATTGGCGACCAGCGGTGCATCGCCACCCATCTGGCGGGCCAACACATAGGCGCCGGAACCGGTTGGTACGGCACCACAGAGCAGGGCTACGGCGAAGGGCTGGCCGGTAACGCCGAAAAGCTTCAGAAACAGCGCCATCAGCAACGGCATGACGAGCAGCTTGAGAAAAGTGGCAGCCAAAACAGGGGCCTTGGCGGAGAGCGCTGCGTCGATGCGTAGCCCGGCGCCGACGGCGAGGAGGGCAAGCCCCAGCGCACCGCCGCCGATAATCCCCAGGGTCTTGATGGCGATTTCGGGCAATGGAAGACCAAGCGTGCGCCAGGCGATGGCGCCGACCGTGGCGATGATGAAGGGATTGCGGCTGAAGGACTTGAGCAATTCATGCGTGGTGGGAGTTTCACCGCGCGTTGCATAGGAAATAACCGCCACATTTATGAGGTTGAGCAGCGGCGTCATCGCTGCCGCCGCAAGGCCACCGAGCGCCAATGCCCCTTGTCCGAAGTAAACGGGTATGATGGCCAGCGCAATAAACGTATGCCAGCGCGTGGCGCCCTGGAAGAAGCTGGAGTAAGACGGCCCATCGAGCTGAAGGGTTTGCTGCAACAGTCGGCGGGCGGCAAACAACGCAGCACTCATGGTGATGATCGCCAGCATCATCGAAAGTGCCATGCCCCAGACGGGCACGCCGGTGAAATCGGCCCCGGCAATCTCCTTGAACATGATGGCAGGGAACAACACGTAGTAGCACAGGTGGTCGACGGCCACCCAGTGGTGCTCGGCGATGAGCCCCGACCGGCGGAGGCCAAACCCCACGACAATCGCCAGAAAGACCGGAAGGAGCAAAAGGAAGGCTGAAATCATCGCAGCGAATCCAGAGCTGATTGCAGCAGCCAGGTGGCGGCGAGCTTGTCGACCACCTGGTCGCGCTTGGCCCGGCTGGCGTCGGCCGCGATCAGCATGCGCTCGACGGCGGCCGTCGACAGGCGCTCGTCCCAGAATACGATGGGAATGGGTGTGAGGCGCGAGAAGTTGCGGGCAAAGGCGCGGGTTGACTGCGCCCGGGGGCCTTCGCTGCCGTCCATGTTGACGGGCAGGCCCAGGACGAACAGGCCGATGTTCTCACGCCTCGCAATCGCGATCAGGCGGTTGGCATCTTCGGTAAATTTCGTGCGGGTGATGACTTCAACGGGGGTGGCGATGGCCCGCGTCAAATCGCTGGTGGCAACACCGATGGTCTTGCTGCCAAGATCGAGACCCATGAGCCGCGCATTGGGCGGCAGGGCGGCGAATGCGGTCTTGAGTGGAATATCGGAAGTGGCCATGGTGTTCCCCTAGCCGATTTGCAAAAGCCTTCAAAGGGAGGCCTCGACATGACCAGAAAAGAACGGCCTGTGGGGCCTAAAGTCGACCCATTGCCGGTTGGCAATAAACCCGACATGCGGCCGGTTCACGGCCACTGGATGTGGCTGGAGCACATCTCTGCCGCTAAACATGCCGTGGCACTTCATGAGAGTTTCGACGGCAAGGACCCCCAGGGTGATATCTGGACCTACATGGGCTATGGCCCGTGGGCGAGCTTTGAACAGTTCGAGGCGTGGCTGAAAGAGCGCGAGGAAAGTCGCGACCCGTGGTTTTATGCCTTTATCAATCGCGCATCGGGCAGGGCCATCGGCATGGGTGCCTTCATGCGCTGCGATGCGCCGAACGGGGTGATTGAGATCGGACACATCTGGATGTCGCCCGGCCTGCAGAAGACCCGCGAGGCAACGGAGTCAATCTACCTGATGATCCGTCACTGTTTCGATGACCTGGGCGTGCGGCGGCTGGAGTGGAAGTGCGATGCGTTGAACGAGCCTTCGCGCAAGGCTGCGCTGCGTTTCGGTTTCCAGTATGAGGGGATTTTCCGCCAGCACCTGATCGTCAAGGGCCGAAACCGCGATACCGCCTGGTACGCTATGCTCGACAAAGACTGGCACAGGGTGCGGGAGGGCTTCGAGACGTGGCTGAAGCCTGAGAATTTCGATGAACAGGGACGCCAGAAAGCCAAGTTGCAGGTGGCGTGAACGGGTGCTATCCAGCGCCCGGATTTCCAAAGGATTGAAGCCATGTCGGTCGATCAGGCTACCGTCAAGCGGGTGGCGCGTCTTGCGCGTCTCAAGGTGAAGGATGAGGACTTGCCGAAGCTGGCGGGCGAGTTGAACGGCATTCTCGGCTGGATCGAGCAGTTGAACGAGGTTGATGTTTCAAACGTCGAACCCCTCACGTCGGTGGTGTCGATGAAAATGAAGATGCGCAAGGACGAGGTGACCGACGGACACTACCCGGCGAAGATCGTATCCAATGCGCCGGCCCAGGAAGATGCGTTTTTCATGGTGCCGAAGGTGGTGGAATGAACTCTCTCACCGCCCTCACCATTTCCGCCGCCCGCGACGGGTTGCGCCGGAAGGAGTTCTCCGCTCTCGAACTCACCGACGCCTATCTCGCGGCGATGGAGAAGGCGCGCATTCTCAATGCCTATATCGTCGAGACGCCGGAGCAGGCGCGGGCCATGGCCAAGGCTTCCGATGCGCGGTTGGCCAAGGGCGAGGCGGGTGCGCTGGAAGGCATTCCGCTGGGAATCAAGGACCTGTTCGCAACCAAAGGTGTTCACACCCAGGCGTGCAGCCATGTGCTCGACGGGTTCAAACCCGAGTATGACTCGACCGTCGTGTCCAACCTGTGGCGGGATGGCGCGGTGATGCTGGGCAAGCTCAACATGGATGAGTTCGCCATGGGTTCGTCCAACGAGACGAGTTACTATGGCAATGTCATCAATCCGTGGAAGCGCAAGAACTCGAATGCGGCGCTGGTCCCGGGCGGGTCGTCCGGCGGCTCGGCTTCGGCGGTGGCGTCGCATATCTGTGCGGCGGCGACGGCCACAGACACCGGTGGCTCAATTCGCCAGCCCGCCGCCTTCACCGGAACCGTTGGCATCAAGCCGACTTACGGCCGCTGTTCGCGCTGGGGCATTGTGGCGTTCGCTTCGTCGCTCGATCAGGCGGGACCGATTGCCCGCGATGTGCGCGACGCGGCGATCATGCTGAAATCCATGGCGAGTGTGGATCCCGAAGGACACGACATCCGTCGATATGCCGGTTCCCGACTACGAAAAGGCCCTGGGCCGTCCGATCAAGGGCCTGCGCGTCGGAATTCCCAAGGAATACCGCGTCGATCCGATGCCCGCGGAAATCGATGCCCTGTGGGCAAAGGGTGCAGCGTGGCTAAAAGAGCAGGGGGCGGAGATCGTCGACATTTCCCTGCCGCACACCAAATATGCGCTGCCGGCCTATTACATCGTGGCGCCCGCCGAAGCCTCATCCAACCTAGCGCGCTATGATGGCGTACGCTACGGATTGCGCGTGCCGGGCGAGGATATCGTTGCGATGTACGAAAACTCGCGCGCCGCAGGGTTCGGCACGGAAGTGAAGCGCCGCATCCTGATCGGCACCTACGTGCTCTCCGCAGGCTACTATGACGCCTACTACGTGCGCGCCCAGAAGGTCCGTACGCTGATCAAGCGCGACTTCGACGAAGCCTGGAACAAGGTTGACGTGGTGCTGACGCCCGCCACCCCGAGCCCGGCCTTCGCGCCAGGCGAGATTACCGACCCGGTACAGATGTATCTCAATGACATCTTCACGGTTACCGTGAACATGGCGGGACTGCCGGGGATCGCCGTTCCCGCCGGCATGTCGTCGGACGGCCTGCCGCTGGGACTGCAGCTGATCGGCAAGCCTTTCGACGAGGAAACCCTGTTCCAGACGGCATTTGCTATCGAACAGGCGGCCGGTGGCTATGCGGCGCCGAAGTGGTGGTAAGTCGTTAACGGCACCGGGGTTGCAGATGCCTTCTCAAGTGTATCATTTCGAGAGGCAAATCTTGTCCAGCTCCCGTTCCATGCCGTTGGGCATCGTCCTGATTATCGCGGCCATTCCGTTTATCGTGGCATTAGCCTTGAGGACATAACCGCAGACCACGGGCGCGTTCCTACACCACCGGGCCGTTTGCGGGAATCGCAAAGCTTGGGCATGGTTGGCCAAACACGGGAGGTCCCATGCGCTACCTGCTTTCCATACCGGTCCTGGCCCTGGTGATATCAGCCTATCTGGTGATGGGTTTTGGCGGCGGTCTGATCCTCGACGGGGATGCCTATTCGGCTGTCATGGCTTCCGGCGCTCCTTTCACGCTCCGGGCCGGAGATTTCTTCACGCTCGCCGGGCTGGTCGCGCTGTTCTTTGAGATGTTGAAGGCCGCCCGGCTGGGATCGGGAACGATCATTGACCACATGATGTCGACGCTTGCCTTCGTGGTGGCACTGGTGTGTTTCCTGTTGGTCGACTATTGCGGTACGGCGACGTTCTTTCTGTTGACAGTCATGGCGCTGATCGACGTGGTGGCCGGATACTCGATTTCGATCTTCTCGGCGCGCCGCGACTACAACGTAACTCACGGGGCAGATGGTGGCCTTTGACGCGAAGCTGGCCCGGGCCATCGGGCTGACGGTGGACGAGACCGAGATTTTCCGGAGGCTGAAGACGCCGGGCCTTGTGCAGGAGTTTGTGTCGGCCATGCCGGTGAATTTCGAACGCGATGGCGATACCTGTCATTCGGTGCGCACGGGGCTTGCGCGCAACGAGTGTCATTGCATTGAAGGCGCGTTCATCGCCGCCTGCGCCCTGATGCTTCATGGCGAAGCCGCACTGCTCCTGGATTTTCAAGCCGAGGACGATGACGATCACGTGCTGGCGCTGTTTAAGCGTGATGGCTGCTGGGGGGCGATTTCAAAGAGCAATTCGATCTGGTTGCGGTGGCGCGATCCGGTTTACCGCTCGCCGCGCGAACTGGCGATGAGTTACTTCCACGAATACATCAACCACGACGACAAGAGCCTGCGCCGCATATCCAGGCCCTTCAATATCGGCGCCTACCGGCCGGAAGACTGGATCACCAAGGCTGATGATTGTTGGGACATGGCGTCGGAAATCGACAATTCGCCGCATGTCGAGCTGATTTCCGCCGCCCAGCGCCGGCATGCTGAAGAAGCGCGATGCGCTGGAGCTTGAAGGCGACAAAGTGAAGCAGTTTCGGCGCTAGGCCTTGATGCGCTCGCCTTTGGGGTCATAGAAGCTTTCGAGTTGCACTTTGGCGGAATAGCGCTTCCAGGCCAGTTCCACTTCCCAACTGCCGCTGTCGATCCACTCCTTGCTGACGCCTTCCTTACTGGACACATAGGCAAGGCCCAGAGAGCGATTGATGCGGTGACCCCAGGCGCCGGAAGTGGTTGAGCCGACGATAACGCCGTTCCGATAAACGGGTTCTTCATGATAGATCATCGGTGCAGCGGCCGAGTTGTCGTCGAGCGCCAGACACACGAGGCGCTTAGGCTGGACTTTGTGTTGGGCGCGGGATTTTTCCAGCGCCTCCTTGCCGATGAATCCGCCTGATTTGTTCCAGGCAATGGCGAAGCCAAGTCCGGCTTGCAGCGGCGTTTCCTCGTCCGACATGTCGTGGCCCCAATGGCGATAGGCTTTTTCCATGCGGCAATTGTTCATGGTGTGCATGCCGGCTGGGGTGAGGCCAAACTCCGTGTCCTGCCTGCCAAATGGTTTCGAATACATGGGCAGCAAATTCCGCCGGAACATAAAGCTCCCAGCCGAGTTCGCCGACATAGGTAATGCGGCTGGCCCGCACCCGGGCATAACCGATCTCGATTTCCTGTGAGGTGCCGAAAGGGAATGAGGCATTTGACAGGTCGGCGCTCGAAAGCTTTTCAATGAGGGCGCGTGACTTCGGGCCCATGACGGCGATCATCGGCAGGCCCGAGGTGATGTCGGTGGTCATGCAATGGGCGCCAGATGGTGTGTTGCGCCTTAGCCACGCCAGATCGCGTGTCTGCGGCACGGAACCGGTTACGACCAGGAACCTGTCCTCGGCGAGACGTGTGACGGTTAGATCGGCCTCGATGCCACCGCGCTCGTTGAGCCATTGGGTGTAAACAATGCGGCCCGCTTCAACGTCAATGTTGTTGGCGCTGATCCGGTTGAGAACGGCGCAGGCGTCGCGGCCTTCGACAGAGTATTTGGCAAAGCTAGCCTGGTCGAAGAAGGCGCAATGGGTCATCAGCTGTTTTGCTTCGTAGTCAGCGCAGGGGAACCAGTTCTGGCGGCCGTAAGAGTATTCGTATTGGGGTTTCACGCCGTCGCGTGCATACCAGTTGGGACGCTCCCAGCCGTTCACCTCGCCGAAAACCGCTCCCAGTTCCTTGGTGTATTGATAGATCGGCGAGCGGCGGATGCCGCGCGCGGTTTCGGCCTGGCGGTAGGGCCAATGCATGGCATAGAGCAGGCCGAGCGATTCCGACACGCGCTCGCGGACGTAGGACTTCACCGACTGGAATGGATGAATGCGGCGGATGTCGATGCTGTTCACGTCCATCGGCGGGTGGCCATTCTTGATCCAGTCGGCCAGAACCAAACCGGCACCACCAGACGATTGAATGCCGATGGAATTGAAACCGGTGGCGACGAAGCAGTTCCTCACCTCTGGGGCTTCGCCAAGATAATAGCGCACGTCCGGCGTGAAGCTCTCGGGACCGTTGAAGAACAGCTGAATACCCGCGGTTTCGAGCAACGGTACACGGTTGATGGCGGCCGAGAGGATGGGCTCGAAGTGATCCATGTCCTCGGGAAGTGTTACGAAGGCGTGTTCCTCGTCAATGCCGCCACCGCCCCACGGCTTGGCCTTGGGTTCAAAGGCGCCGATCATGAGCTTGCCGGCATCTTCCTTGTAGTAGGTGCATTCATCGGGAACGCGCACCACCGGCATGTTGCGCGGCAACTCGGCGATGGGTTCCGAAACGATGTAGAAGTGCTCGCAAGCGTGCAACGGAATGTTGACCCCGATGGAACGGCCGAGTTCGCGCGACCACATGCCCGAGGCGATCACCACCTTGTCAGCCATGATGGTGCCGTCAGTGGTTTCGACGCCGACTGCAGCACCATCCTTGGTCAGAATGCGGGTGACCTTGGTGTTCTCGAACACCTTGACACCTCGCGCCCTGGCACCTGCGGCCAGGGCCTGGGTGACATCGATGGGGTTCACCTGGCCATCTTTTGGCAGGAAAACTCCACCCACGACGTTTTCCATATTGTAATGGGGAACGCGCTCCTTGATCTGAGCGGTGGAGATCACATCTACCGCCAGGCCGAAATTCTTGGCCATTGACGCCCCGCGTTTCAGTTCTTCGAGGCGGCCTTCGGTCAAGGCGATGGAGATCGAGCCGTTCTGCTTGAAGCCGGTGGCCTGGCCGGTTTCCTTCTCGAGGCCTTCGAACAGAGTGGCGGTGTATTTGGCAAGCTCGGTGAGATTGCGCGAGGCCCGAAGCTGGCCGACCAGCCCTGCGGCATGCCACGTGGTGCCGGAGGTGAGCTGCTTGCGCTCCAGCAGCACGGTGTTGGTAATTCCCACTTTGCCGAGGTGATAGGCGATCGACGCACCAACGATGCCGCCGCCAACAATCACGACGTCGGCGCGTAGGGGCAGGGGCTTGGACATGGGGAACTCCGAAAATGTGAGGGAGTGGTTGTGGGTACGTAACTACCAGTAATTGTCCTCCTTGCAAAAGCGCCAGACTGCCTCACGCACCGGTGCCAAAGGCTCAACACTGTGCTACAAGGACCGGGCCGGGGCAGCACAACAGGGAGGTCGACATGACCGCATACAATGTCGTGCGTTTCAAAGTGAAGCCGGGCATGGAAAAAGCCTTTATCGATGGTCACCGGGATATCACCGGGTTGAAAGGCATGAGCGACGGCGCGCTGATCAAGACCGGTGAGCGGGCTTATTGCTTCGTCGGCAAGTGGGGCGGCATGGATCAGATTGCCGCCGCAAGGCCGGCGATGATCGGCATTCTCGACGGATTCCGCGGTATGCTGGAGGACCTGGGAGGCGGCCTCGGCGTGACCGATCCCATTTCCGGCGAGGTGGTCCTCGACCTCACCGCCAACAAGGGTTGACGCGGAAGTTCGCAGTCAAATCTCTTTGCAGCCTATCGGGCTTTCGGCTAGGAACTGGCCAAAGCAGTAGCGGACATTTGACATGCACCAGGGCGACGTTTCACCGGCCGAGACCTATCAGCGGCTGCAAGCCAATCCCAATGCCGTGCTGATTGACGTGCGCACCCAGCCGGAATGGGTGTTCGTGGGCGTGCCCGCCGTCGAGCGGCTGATCCGGCTCTCCTGGCAGGTCTTTCCGGCCATGCAGGTGAATGGCCAATTCGTAGCCGAAATCGAGCAGATGGGCCTGCCCAAGGACACGGAAATCCTGTGCATTTGCCGCTCAGGTGCTCGTTCGGCTTCGGCGGCCTCGGCACTGACCCAGGCCGGCTTTGGCAATGCCTGGAACGTGGCCCAGGGCTTTGAGGGTGACAAGGATGCCACCGGTCATCGTGGCACGTTGGGCGGATGGAAGGCGGCTGGACTTCCCTGGGTCCAGAGCTGATGGCCAAATACTCCCGCCGGCAAGACCCCACGGCGTGGGGCGATGCCACCAAGCTTGTGCGCGGCGGGCTGGATCGCTCGACCCATGGCGAGACGTCGGAAGCCATCTATCTCACATCGGGTTATGTCTACGAAGACCCGGAAACCGCCGAACGCCGCTTCGCCAATGAAGAAGAGGGTTATGTCTACGGCCGTTACGGCAATCCGACGGTTTCGATGTTCGAGGAGCGCTTCCGGCTGCTGGAAGGCGCGGAAGCCTGCTACGCGGTGGCTTCAGGCATGTCGGCTGCCTTCGGTTCCCTGGCCTGCCAGCTCAAGGCCGGCGATCACATCGTTGCTTCCAAGGACCTCTTTGGCTCCAACTACCAGGTCATTACGGTGATCTTGCCGAAGTTCGGGATCACTCATGATTTCGTAGCTGGCAACGACGCTTCTGCCTGGCGCGCCGCGATGCGGCCCAATACCAAGGTTTTGTTCCTTGAAACGCCATCCAACCCTTTGCTGGAAATCCTCGACATCGAGATGATAGCCGGCATCGCCCATGAAGGCGGGGCCAGGCTGATTGTCGACAACGTGTTTGCAACGCCCATCCTGCAGAAGCCGATGGCGATGGGCGCCGACATTGTTTTCTATTCCAACACCAAGCACACCGACGGCCAGGGGCGGGTGTTCGGCGGCACTGTTTTGTCGAGCCTCAAGTTCAAGGAAGAGCAATTGAAGCCATTCCTGCGCCACACCGGGCCGACGCTGTCGCCGTTCAATGCCTGGGTGCTGCTGAAGGGCATGGAGACACTCAAGCTGCGCGTCGAAGCCCAGAGCCACAGTGCGGCAAAGATTGCCGATGCCCTGGCGTCGATCAATCGTGTGACCCGCGTCTATTACCCGCATCACGACAGCCATCCCCAGGTGACACTGGCGCGAAAGCAGATGAAAATGGGCGGCACAATGGTGTCGTTTGACGTCGGCGGCGGCAAGGAGCGGGCCTTCAACGTCCTGCGCCATCTTGGGATCATCGATATTTCCAACAATCTCGGCGACGCCAAGTCGCTGATCACCCACCCGGCGACGACGACGCACAAGAACATTGGCCCAGAAGCGCGCAAACTGATGGGAATTACCGACGGAACTTTGCGGCTGTCGGTCGGGCTTGAAGAGACGGAAGACCTGATCGGCGATCTGAAACAGGCAATTGGGAAGTAGAAGACCGCTCTGGCCTTGTGACGAATGAGTCTCGACTGACTCACTCCTGTTGACGTCATTCCGGCGAAAGCCGGAACCCAGGCTTCAAACGGCAGGTCAACGGAAAGTCTGGGTCCGGGCTTTCGCCGGGATGACGGCACAAGGTGGTTCGATCAATCGTCTTCTTGCGCTAAAACACCTTCGACAACTCGTAGGCGGAGAGCCCCACAACCAGCAGTCCCACGGCGATCATCAGCGGCTTGCGCGGGGCCTTCTTGAGGAGCCAGCCGGCGACGAATGCCGCAGGCAATCCACCGATTACCAGTCCGGCTACCGCCGTCGCGTGGTCCAGCATGCCTCCTGATTCCTGCCAGACGCCGGACAGGAACGTCGTAACAAACGCCGCTACCACCGCACAGGTGACAATGAACTCCGCAGCGTTCACGGTGCCGACGACCTGGCGCGGCGAAGCGCCGGCGCCGATGAGGCTTGAAGTCACGACCGGTCCCCAACCGCCGCCGCCGATAGCGTCGAGAAAGCCGCCCGCCGTGCCGAGTGGCACGACGAAATTGTTGGGGACGACGCGGGCCGTGGGCAACATGAGGCCGCGCCAGATGATGACGAAGCCCATGATCATCAGATAGCCAAACACAAAGGGACGAACACTGCCGCCATGGAGATTGACCAGCACCAGTGCGCCGACAATTCCGCCGACAACACCTGCCGCCGCCAGCGGGATGAACAGGCGCTTCTCGACGTTGCCGTGGGCAATGTGGGATGCGCCGGAGGCAGCGGTAGTGAACAGCTTGGCGGCGTGAACGCTGGCGGAGGTGTGAGCCGGCGGCACACCAGTGGCCAAAAGCACAACCGATGAAATCACGCCATAGCCCATGCCAAGCGCGCCGTCGATCAACTGGGCAAGGAAGCCCACGGCCGCGAACATCAGAAAGTCGTACATTTGCCCCCCGGCAATACGGCCACTATTGCAAATGGCCAGTTACTTGGATGGGCCGTCCATTCTGCGTCCAGTGTATGCCACACTCGGTCTTGTCGGAGCCAGCCCAACGTCCGGCGCGCGGATCGATGGCTGAACCGCCTGGCTCTGTGCACGGCTCGCAGCCAATCGAAAAGTAGCCGATCTCGGTCAGCGGATGCGGAGGTAGTTCATAGGTTTTCATGTAGCCCGCAAGGTCGAGCGCCGAAAAACCCGCGAGGGGTTCGACCTTCAGCCGGTCATCGGCAATCGACAGGAAGTCAAGCGTGGCCCGGGCCGCGCCATGGTAACGCTTGCGTCCGGAAATGGTGACATCGAAATCAGCGAGGGCTTTTTGCAACGGCAAAGTCTTGCGAATGTGACAGCATTGGTCGGCATTGGTTTTCTGCAGAAGCCCCTGCGGGTCCTGGGCGGCGAGATCGGCTGGGTCGGGTGCAATCGAGCGTACGCCGGTGAGGCCAAGCCGGTCGATCAATTGCGAGCGATAGGACAAGGTTTCCCAGAAGTGCTTGCCAGTGTCGAGAAAGATAACGGGCGTTGCCTTGTCAACCTGGGAGACCATGTGCAGGAGCACTGCCGAACTCGGCGCCGAAGGACGAGACCACGGCGGCGCGGCCGGCGAAGTCGCGCAGGATCGGGGCCAGCAACTCGATGCCTTCCAGTCCGGCGTAGTTCTCGAAAATCGACTTGTCCATGGGGGGTCAACCGGCGTGTGGCTGTTCGGCCCAGGGCTCGGCGTCGGTATGGCGCTCGGTCCATACTTCGGCTTCGCTGTTGCGGCGATAGAGCCCGCGCTGATAGGCCAGCGACATCTGCTTTGAAGCCATCTGCCAGGTTTCGAGGGGAAAGCGGTCGCCGATTTCGAAGGCATCGAAACCCACCTGCAGCATGAACTGCATCTGATCGGGTAGTACGTTGCCGGTGGCGCGGAGTTCACCCTTGAAGCCGAACTCCCGGATCTGGCGGGCAATCGAATAGGCGCGGCCATCGGCGAAGGCGGGGAAGGGAAGGATCACCAGCGACAGGCGCGGGAGAAACTTACCGAGCGCCTCGGCGCGGTCAACATTGGTTACGCTGACACCGAGTTTACCCTCGCGAGCAGTCAACGCGCTCCACTCCGTCACCAGCCGCGGCAAGGGCACGACAATGTCGCCGTTCGCTGGAAGCGGCTCGTCGGCGCCAACTGCAATCCATACATCGGTGACCAGCACGTTGTTCTTAAGCAGTGGCATAGAGGGCCTCCTTGAACGGCTTGGCGCCAACGCGGCGGTAGGCGGCGAGGAAGGTTTCGCCGGGCTCGCGCAGGCCCTTGTAAGTGTTCAGAATTGTTTCGATGGCATCAGCCACTTCTTCGCCGGCAAAGCCGGGCCCCAGGATTGTGCCGATTGAGGAGTTTTCGGCAGATGAGCCGCCAAGGGTGATCTGGTAGAATTCCTCGCCCTTCTTGTCGAGTCCGAGAATGCCGATATGGCCGACGTGATGATGGCCACAGGCGTTGATGCAGCCTGAGATATTGATCTTGATCGGGCCAATATCCTCCTGAACATCGAGGCTGGCGAACTTGCGCGAGATCGACTGCGAGATTGGAATGGAGCGCGCCGTGGCGAGCGCGCAGTAGTCAAGGCCCGGGCAGGCGATGATGTCGCCGATGAGCCCATAATTGGCGGCCGCGAGGTCCGCCGCCTTTAGCGTCTGCCAGATCGCAAAGACGTCGTCCTTCTTCACATGGGGCAGGGTGATGTTCTGGGCGTGACTAACGCGCAGTTCGTCATGGGCGTAGCGTTCGGCCAGATCGGCGATTACCCGCATCTGCTGGGCGGAGGCATCGCCGGGAATGCCACCTTCGGGCTTCAGGGATATGTTGATGATCGCGTAGCCATCGGCGTGGTGGGCGGCGAGATTGTTGCGCGCCCAGCGGGCAAACTCCGGGTCGTTGATCTTTGCTTCCTCGAAGGACGCCGACCAGCGCGGCAGCTTTTCGAACAGCGGTGGAGCGAAGTAAGCGGCAATTCGCTTGAGTTCACGCTCCTCAACTTCGGTAGATTGCTGCGGGCGGCGGGCATACTCGGCTTCGACTTCGGCCTTGAATTTCTCGGCGCCGAGTTCATGAACGAGTATCTTGATGCGCGCCTTGTATTTGTTGTCACGGCGGCCATGAAGATTGTAGACGCGCATGATGGCTTCGAGATAGGCGATGAGTTCGTGCTCCGGCAGGAACTCACGCACCGATACGCCAATGATCGGCGTGCGGCCGAGACCGCCGCCTACGATCACTTCCCAGCCGCGCTCGCCGTTGCCGTTCTTGTGCAGGCGGAGACCGATATCGTGTACCCGTACGGCGGCGCGGTCGTTCGGCGCGCCGGTTACGGCGATTTTGAACTTGCGCGGCAGGAACGAAAACTCGGGATGCAACGATGACCACTGGCGTAAGAGTTCGCCGATGGGACGGGGGTCGGCGATCTCGTCGGCGGCGGCACCGGCCCAATGGTCGGTGGTGACGTTGCGAATGCAGTTGCCGGACGTCTGGATGGCGTGCATTTCGACATCGGCTAGGGCTTGCAAGATATCGGCGGCATCTTCGAGCTTGATCCAGTTGTACTGGATGTTCTGACGGGTGGTGAAATGGCCATAACCCTTGTCGTATTTGTCGGCGATCATCGCCAATTGCCGCATCTGGCGCGCCGACAGCGTGCCATAGGGAATGGCGACACGCAGCATATAGGCATGGAGTTGCAGGTAGAGGCCATTCATCAGGCGCAGGGGGCGGAATTCGTCTTCGGTCAGGTCACCTTTCAGGCGGCGAACCGCCTGATCGCGGAACTGTGCTGTGCGCTCGGTCACAAACTGATGGTCGAACTCGTCGTAACGATACATCGGACTCAGGCTCCTTCGGGGGCCGCGAAACTGCCGGCGGTTCCTTCGGCCTGCTTGCCGAGGTCGAGGCGGACGGTTGGGCCAAGGGTACGGATGCGTTCGCGGATGTGGGCGGCGCGGACCTTGCCGTCGATACGCTCGGCATCAATCAGATAACTGCCAGTGACGAGCGTTGCCTTCTCATCGTCGCGGGCACGCGTTTCGAGAGCTGCAGCAGCCTGGGGTTCGAGAGCGAGCACGGCGTCGTCAATGTTTTCGCTCCATTGGCCATTTCGGGTCATGAACACAGCGATGCCGTCTCCCAAGCGGTTGGCGGTGATGGCCTGGCCTTTCTCGGATGTCGTCATGATGCAATCCTCAGATTTTCGTCACGGACGGGAAACGGCAGGATGTCGCAGGATTTGCTTTCGCCTGCTCCTGGAATGGCTTCAACCGGGATGCCTTCTGCCGCAAGGTTGGCGAGTTCTTCGACTGCATAGCTGCCAAGGCTCAGGCGAACCACCAATTTACCGGTGCGGGCGAGTCGCGGCAAGATCGCTTACGTTGGCGGTGAAATCGCGGCTTGAGACGATCCGCAGGGCATCGCGCCGGGCAAGTTCCAGAACTGGGGCGGGAACATCGGCATCGTGCATGATGACGTCTGCCTCCTGCAAGCGGCGATGGCCCTTGAGCGTCAACATTTCCGGATCGCCATTGCCGGCGGTGACGAATGAAATGCGTGACTGTGGCTCGACGGCCTGCCGTTCAAGCAGGCGGTGCGTCATCAGTTCGAAACGGGCGTTTTCACCGTTCAAGAAAGCATCGCCGACATCGCCAAAGAAGAACCGGCGCCAAAAGCCGCGACGCACGTTGCCAGCAGGGAGAGACCTGGCAACGGCGTCGCGCAGGGTGCCGCCCCGGGCGGCAAGGGAGCCGAGCTTCTGAGGGAGGATCGCATCAAATTTCGCCCTGAGACCCTGGCCGAGAATAGGAGCCTTGCCTTCGGTACCGATGGCCACGACCAGGGGATCGCGGTCGATGATTGATGGCACGATGAAGGTCGAAAGTCCGGGGTGATCGACGACATTTACTGGCAGCCTAGCGGCCGTTGCCGCTGCGATGGCTTCCGATGGCTGGCGTCGTGTCGGCGGAGATCAGCAGCGATACGCCAACGAGATGGCCGGCTTCGAAAGTCTTTCCCTTCCAGATGACAGCGGGCAGGGCGGCGAGTTCATCGACGAGCGCTGGCGCCACCACGTGGATCGTGGCCTCGGTCTTGGCAAACAGCCTGGCCTTGCGCAGCGCCTCTTCGCCGCCGCCAACAATCAGGATGGTCTTGCCCTTCATGTCGAGAAACAGGGGAAAATACCGCATGCCCTACTCCTTCGATCGAAAACTGACGTTTACCGCTTTCATATTCAGGCTCTGTTCGCTTCATCAAACGTTCGCTAAACCGTACAGGAGAGGAGAAGTGGTCGATTTTGTTTGATATCCCCAACAAAAACGCGCTACTTCAGACCTGAAAACTCCCGCACTGCCGTTTGTTCGTTATATCGAACACTGGTTCTAATTACAGGACAGCCGGATGTCAACGCGCCGCTCGAAAAAAGACGCTACTTCGCAAACAAGTGATCCGACGCCGGCGCTGGGCAAAACCATCCAGCGCCTGCGCAAAGCCTATAACATGTCGCTGGGTGAACTTTCAGAGCAATCGGGGGTTGCGAAGTCAATCATCTCGCAGATCGAGCGCAATGAGACCAACCCGACGCTAGCAACGGTTTACCGGCTATCCAAGGCGCTCGACACGACCATTCAAGAAGTTCTGAAGAACGATGCGGGCGCGCTGTTCCTCGAACATCAGTCGAAATCCAGTGTGCCCATTCTTGAAAGTCAGGATGGCCTTTGCCGCCTGGCGATCGCCGGGCCCCTGAATCTGGTGGCGGTGGTGCAGTGGTACGATTTCCAGGCCAAGCCGAAGGGCGTGCTTGAATCCGATCCGCACCCTCCGGGCACCGTGGAGCATCTCTACATTCTGAAGGGCGAGCTTGAAGTGACGGCCGATGATGAAGTCCGGACCGTGAAGGTGGGTGAGACCCTGCGATTCCGGGGAGACCGGCCGCACAAGATCGTTAACATCGGCGAGGGAGAAGCGCATGCCACCATGCTTCTCATGCTACGCCAGCTTGGCTCAGGTTCCGACTCCGACTAGCTTTGCGGCATGCGCAAACCATTGGACCTATCGGCTGAACTCGTCGCTTCTGTTCATCGCGTTGTTGCGGAACCGCCACCCGACACTGAGCGCACGCCGATGTCGGACGATGACTATGCCCAGGCCGAAGCCGAGATTGCCGCCGGGCTTGGTTCGCAAGCGCTGCTGGTGTTCGGCTACGGTTCGCTGCTGTGGAAGCCCGGCTTCGACTTTGTTGCGCGCTGGCCGGCCCGGACTTTCGGCTGGCACCGCAGCTTTTGCATGAAAATCAATCGCTGGCGCGGATCCGAGGAACAGCCCGGCCTGATGATGGCGCTGGAACATGGCGGCCAGTGCAAGGGCGAGTTGTTCAGTGTGGCGCCAGGCCATGAACGCGAGCAGATCGGCAAGCTTCTGCGCCGCGAAATTCCTTACCGGCGCTTGATGCCCGGTTTTCGCTGGATCATGGTGCGGGACCGCGAGGGGCCCAAGCGTGCCCTGACATTCTACGCCGGGATGAAGGGCGACCGCTATTTTGTACGCTTGGCGATTCATGAGCAGGCCCACATGCTTGCCCGCGCCGCAGGTCACGGAGGCACTGGCGCTGCCTACCTGCAGCAGACCGTGGCGCATCTCGAGGAACTGGGCATTCACGACGAGTATCTGTGGCGGCTGCAGAAGCTGGTGGCGGCGGAAATCAGGAAGATGTCTTAGGCAGTCCGGTGCATTCGCCGGGCCATGAAGGCAGCATAGAGCCCGGCACCGACGATCAGCACGATGCCGATGGCCGTGGTGATCGACGGCACTTCCTGGAAAAACAGAAATCCCCAGAGCGGCACCCAGATCATGCCAGTGTATTCGAACACGGTGACCAGATTGGCACTAGCGCTTTTGTAGGCGTGGGCCAGAAAGGTTGCGCCAAGGGCTGCGATGACGCCGCAAATGGCCATCAATCCGAGGTCGAACCAAGTGGCGGCAGCCCACGGCCGCATCAGAAAGTCGAGGCTTGGATGTGGTGGCCGGTCGAGGCCTGCCAGGGCGAAGCCAGCGGCAATCGCCACGGCGCCGACGATATAGACGCCGTTCTGATAGAAAGACATGACGGTTGCGAATTCGGTGCCGCCCATGCGCCGGGCCAGCACCATGGCGAAGGCATAGGTCGCGGCACTCAGCAGCGCCAGGAGTGCCGCAGGCTCGAACACCGAAGTGCCGGGTTTGAGGATAATCAGTGTGCCGATGAACCCGAGGCCTACGGCAATCCACGAATGCAAGGTGACCCGCTCACCCAGCATTGGCCGCGACAACAGAGTGACCAGCACCGGTGCCGTGAAGAACAGGGCAACGACCTCGGCCAATGGCAAGGCGGCAATGGCCATGAAATAGGAGGTGTAGGCCACCAAGAGAATCGCCCCGCGCCACACCAATGGCCAGGTTTGGCGGCTGGCAAGGGCTTTGAGACCAACTTCAATGTGGACCATGGCCAACAGAATGGGAGCGGCCACCAGGCAGCGCACAAATACCGCCTGCGTTACGGCATAATCACCGCTCAACTTCTTGATAATCGCATCCTGCACCGAAAATACGATCACCCCCAAGGCGAGGGATACTATGCCGGTTACTGGGCGATTCTGGTGTTCAGCTCTCACGTGCTGACAGTGCCCGTGGCCTCACTTATCCGCCACGCGGTTTGCGGCATGGTTGGTCTGCAAACGGCGGAGAGCTTGCTATGACAGCGGCGGCAGGCCCTTGACCACGCCTGGCTGAATGACCTCTGGCGCGTAGGCCTTGCGGGCGAAAACTTCCCTGACCAGCGGTATGAAGTCTGCTAGCGATTTTGTGGCATAGGCCGGATCGAAGGATGACTGATCCCAGCGCTCGCAGAAGTCGACGCATGATTGGTAATAGGGCGATGCCCGGTACTTTTCGCGTTCGTGCTGGTTCCAGCCGTAGTGGTGGGCGTAGTAATACATCTGGAACACCGCATGGTGCTGCACCGTCCAGACCACTTCCTCGCGCATGTAGGGCCTGAGGATCTCGGCGGCGAACTGATCGTGGTTCTGGGGAGCCAGACCATCGCCGATATCGTGCAGAAGGGCGGCGACAACCCAATCGGTGTCGGCGCCTTCGTTGAGGGCGCGGGTGGCGGCCTGCAGGCCGTGGTGCAGCCGGGTGATCTTGTAGCCGGGAAGGGTTTCCTCTTCCTGCAGGCGCAGTTCGCGAATGACGCGGTCCGCCGTACCCTTGATATGCTCGTCTTCCAGCGGCTTGAGGAACAGATATTCTTCCTTGGTGCCATCCTTCATGGCGGTAAACTCAACGCTGCGCATGGGTCACCCTTTCGCGGTGGAACACATAGAGGCCGGAGCCGATAATAAGCGCAGCGCCCGCCCAGGTCCAGCCATCGGGAAACTCCTGCCAGATGACGAGGCCGAAGAGCGTGGCCCAGATGATCGACGAATAGTTGAACGGCGCCACCACCGAGGCGGGCGCGGCCTTTCAGCGAGTGAATGAGGCAGTAGTGGCCAAGCCCGCCGAACAGACCGCAGGTTGCGAACAGCAGCCAGCCCATGGCGGTCGGCCAGGTCCAGAACCACGGCACCATGGCAGCTGGTGACGACGGCACCCGCGGTTGCCGTGAACAGCAGCGAGGTCAGGGGATCGTCGGCGCGCACCTTGCGGGTGAGGATCTGGTAGTTGGCATTGGTGAAGGCCGCCGCCAGCAGGAACAGCATGCCGGTGCCAACGCCGCCCAGGCCGCTGTCCCATGGCCTTACAACCACGAGCGCCCCGAGAAACCCGACAACAACACCGGCCCACCGCCTGGCACCGACTTTCTCGCCGAGCAGGGGAATGGACAGGACGGTGATCAAGAGGGGGCTGATAAACATGATGGTGGTTGCGGTGGCCAGCGGCGTGGTTCTGATGCCGGCGTTGAACAGGCCGGTGGTGGTCATCAGCAGCACCGAGCGCAGCGACTGCAGGCCTCGGTGTGCGGCTGACGGCAAGTTCCGGCATCCGCTTGCCGCAGATGATGAACACCGCAACGGTGGCGAAGAAGAACCGCGCCCAGGTGACCTGCACCAGGGAGTAATCATCCATCAGGTATTTCATCACCGCGTCGAGGGCGATGAAGCAGAAGATGGTGGCAAGCATCCAGAGAATGCCGGCAACGCGGTTTTCATGGGGGGCAACTTCCATGGCCTAGAAGGGCATGGTGACGGAGGCCTGGCGGGCCGTTTCCGACAATTCGGCATGGAGGCCATCGGGGATGGGAATGCCGTTGATCAGGCGCTGGTCGCGGCGCTCCCATTCCGGCCCGCCCGCTGCATAGGTGCCGGGTTGCCTGGCGAAACCATCAAGGTAGGCTTGCAGGCGAAAGCCGAAGGCCTCGAGGGTCATGAGCAGAGCCGGATCGACGGCCAGAACGAAATGGCCAAGCTCGCTGTCGCACCCCTGGTCATCCGGCTGCTGGGTTGCGAGCCGCATGCCGGTCAGCACCGCTGAAAGGACTTCGGCGAGGCCGGCGAGACCCGCCCCCTTGTATCCGAAATCCTGTCCGCCAGCGGGCGCCAGGGCCCGGCGCGACGTGCGGATCGGTGGTGAAGGTCGCCGTGTCTCGTCGACGGCCACTCCGGCGGGAAGGATTATGTCCTTCGGTGCGAAACCCCAGAACCCTGTTCCACGGAATTGAGCTTGTCGCCATATCGAGGAGGAACGGCTCGCTCGCCCGGATTGGGTGCGGCAAGGGCGATGGGATTGGTGCCGTGGATGGGCTTGGAGCCGCCATGGGGAACCACCAGCGCCTTGCAATTGCTGGTCACGAAGCCGATGAACCCGGCCTGGGCGGCGGCCAGAGCATAGGCGCCGGCGGCACCGAAATGCGAGGAATGGATGACGAGGCACAGGCCGACGCCGCAGTCCCTTGCAAGGGCACAGGCCTCATCCATGGCACGGTAGCTGGCGATGTGGCCCATGCCGCCGCCGGCATCGACCACTGCCGTTGCCCGGCGCGGGTAACTCACGGCGATGGTTGAAGAGCCCTTGGTGACGCCGGTCCGCAGGCTTTCCGCATACCATGGCAACAGGCGGATACCGTGGCTGTCCACCCCATGCAACGAAGCATGCAGCATGGCACGGCTGGCGGCTTCTGCCGATGTTTCATCGGCGCCCGCGGCTTGCAAGACAAGTTGCGCCAAGGACAACAGCTGATCGGGCGTTGCTGTTCGCATCAGGCGCCGATCTTGCCGCCCAGCTCATCTTCGATATGGACGCGGATGATGTCGTCGAACGATGTTTCCGCCTTGAAGCCAAGGGCAACGCCCGCGCTTGGGATCGAAGTTCCGCGGCCAGCCGGCGACGATCTTCATGATCGTCTCGTTGGGCTCGTGCTTGATGCGCTTGACGAATTGCGGACCGGCCACCCGGCCGAGGGCGGCGATCTGCTCGCCCACCGTGCACGAGACGCCGGGCAATGTGATGTTGCGGCGGGCGCCTAGGGCCGCCGTATCCATGGCCGCGGCATGCATCAGAAACCCGATTGCCGCACGCGGGCTGGCGTGCCAATGGCGCACGTCTTCGCCCACCGGCAGCACCGCATCCTGGCCGGCAAGGGGTTCGCGGATGATGCCGGAAAAGAACCCCGAGGCCGCCAGATTGGGCTTGCCGGGGCGCACGCAGATGGTCGGGAACCGCAGGCCAATGCCATCGAAGAAGCCGCGGCGCGAATAGTCCGACAACAGCAGTTCGTCGATGGCTTTCTGGGTGCCGTAACTGGTCAGTGGAGTGGTGAAGAATTCATCGCCGATGGCCTCGGGGAAGGGCGCTCCGAACACGGCAATGGAAGACGTGAAAATGACCCGCGGCTTGTAGCCGCCGCCCACCTTGCGGATGGCTTCGAACAGATTGCGCGTGCCATCGAGATTGATGCGATAACCCTTTTCGAAGTTGGCTTCCGCCTCTCCCGAAACGATTGCGGCGAGATGGAAAATGAGATCGGGACGGTGGGCCACCAGTCTTTCGGCCTCGCCGGCCTCGGATAGATCGCCGACGAAGGTTTCGATGGAAAACGAAGATGCGGGCGGCGGCCCGGCAACCACCACATCGTGGCGGATGACCTTGGCGATCGTCTTGCCGCCAATGACACCGGCTTGGCACAAGCGGTTCACAAGTTTGGCGCCGACCATGCCGGCGGCGCCGATCACCAGAATATCCATGATGTTCCCCGTCGCGACGGCAGGCTACTTGGAAAAGTTGCCGTTCGCCCATTCCTGCGTCAGTTCCTGCGCCTCGGCCCGCTCCACCCGGTTAATGCGCCAGGCTTCCATCATGTCCATGCGCCTCCTGGCATCATTGGAGCCGCGGGCGGCGGCGAGGCTGAAATAGGCATAGGCCAGAACATCGTCCTGGGGAACGCCCTGGCCATAGAGATACATCATGCCAAGGTTGCACTGGGCGGTGATCTGGCCTTGTTCGGCGGCTTTTTCCCACCACTCGGCGGCCAGCCGGTAATTGCGGGCAACTCCAAAGCCGCGATTGTACATGATGGCGAGGTGGTTTTGAGCAAAGGGGTTTCCACCTTCCGCCAGGCCTTGGAAGCGGCTGAAGGCCACCGTGTAGCGCTGCGCGTTGTAGGCCGACAGGGCGTTGGCCGCCTGTTTCATGCCGCCTTTTGAAATGGGATGGCACAGGGGCAATAGAGCGTGGGCAGGAACCGCAAGACATGCGGACAGCAAGGCGGCTGAGGCTATCGCCAACAAACGTGTCATTTCGATTCGGAACCCTCGCAAAGCTTGGTGGTAAAGCGAACTTGCACCGGCAGTTGATCCCGGTCAACGCGCCGGAATTTTGCGCTGGGCAATGTCCTCTTGTCAAATGAGAGGAATGTCATGAATCACCGGCATCGCAAAGTGCTGCATAGCCTGTTCAGCCACCCCATCCCCAGTAATATTCACCTTCACGAAGTTGAGAGCGTTTTCAAGGAATTGGGAGCGGACCTGTCGCACACTGGCCACGGGCGCCTCAACGTTGCCCTGAACGGCAATAATGCAACGGTCCATGGCTCTGACCATGGATTGTCAAAGGATGAAGTCTCAAGTTTGCGCCGATTTATCGAAACTTGCGGTATCGATCCCGTGCGGGACTATCCAATCTAGGCTGTGCCGAAACTAGGCGCGAAGCACGTGGGCGCGCGCCGGGTCGAAGGACAAGTACACGGCTGTTCCAGGCTCACGCGGCAAATCGCCGAGTTGCCGCTCCTGCACCTGCACCTTGAGTTCAGCCGCGCCAGGGGCTTCGAGAAAGAGGGTGACCATCGAGCCAACGAACTCCTCGGAGATGACCTGCGCCTGAAACACATTAGGGCCAGCAGGCCTGGCTGCCGCCGGTGACATGAGATCGGCGGCAACGACAAATGATACCGGCTCGCCGGCCTTCACTCGCTCACCGACGGTGAATGTGCCGGCCTCGGTGATCACCGTGTTGCCAGGCCCGCCTGTTCCACTGAAAATGTTGTTGCGGCCGACGAATTCCGCCACGAAACGGTTGGCAGGTGTCCGGTAGATATCGCGTGCCGTGCCGATCTGGGCGATTTCACCCTTCGACATGATGACGACCCGGTCAGCCATGGCGAAGGCCTCGGATTGCGAGTGGGTGACGTAGACAAAGGTAATCCCCAGTTCGCGCTGCAGTTTGGTGAGCACACCCTGCATGCGGATGACCAAGTGCGCATCCAACGCCGACAGTGGCTCATCGAGCAGCAGAATGCGCGGTTCGGTGACCAGGGCGCGGGCCAGGGCCACACGCTGGCGCTGGCCACCGGACAGCGAGGCGACGTCGCGCTCGGCGAATTCGCCAATGCCGAGCCGCTCCAGCCAATCGGTTGATTTGCGCTTGCGGGTGGCGGCGTCCAGCCCCCGCATCTTCAACCCGAATTCGACATTCTGGCGGGCATTGAGGAACGGAAACAGCGCCAGGGACTGCCAAACCATCGGCGTATCACGCTCATGGGGGCTGGCGCCGACCAGGGACTTGCCGTCGAGACGGATATCGCCTTCGGACGGATCCTCAAGGCCGGCGAGCATGCGAAGTGTCGTGGTCTTGCCGCAACCCGACGGACCCATAAAGGCCAGGAACTCGCCCTCATGGATTTCGAAGTTCATGCGTTTCACGGCTTCAAACTTACCAAACCGCTTCACGACGTTTTCGAAGACGACGAGGGGTTCGGGCATCAGCCGGACTCCGGTTTGCGCGACCTGCCCATGACCAGAAACTGGGCGATCACAACGAGGGTTATCGAGACGGCAAACACCACGGATCCTATGGCGTTGATCTGCGGGTCGATGTTGCCGGTCAGAATTTCGAGTATCACCACGGGAATAGTCTTGTTCAGGCCAGACACAAACCATGCCACGGCGAATTCGTCGAAGGACACGGCGGCCGTCAGGCACAGGGCCGCGACAATCGACGGCAGAGTGAAAGGAATGATCACCGATTTCATCGCCGCCCATTGCGAGGCGCCGAGGTTCCAGGCGGCGGGTTCGAGGTTGGGGTCCATCTGATTGAGCCGGAGCCTTATCACCGCCATGGCAAAGGGCGCGCACAGCACCGTGTGGGCGATGATGATCGAGATGACCATGCCCGAGGCATTGAACATCGACAGCCAGCCAAGTGTGGCCAGCGCGAAGATGATCAGCGGAATAGTGGGCGGCAACAGCGCCAGAACCAGAAACAGCTTTTTGCCGACAAAATCGTAGCGGAAATCCGTGTAGGCGGCAGAAAAGCCGATGATGGTCGCCAGCACCGATGAGCATCCGGCGACGATCAGGCTGGTCTGAATGGCTGGCCAGATGGCCTCGCCGCCGAAAGCTTTTTCATACCAGGCTGTTGTGAAGCTACCGAGCGGGATGGTTGGAAACCGGTCGGAGTTGAACGAGAACACGAAGCTTGCGACAATTGGCGCGAAAATGAACACGAACACCGCAAGCGTGTAGATCGCCAGAAACCACCGGGTGAGCTTGGTATCATTCATCGCCGCTTCCTGTAGGCATATGCCGATGGCCGAGAACGCCACAACGAGCAGGGTGACGATCATCATGATGGCGACCACCGCGGCGCGTGGCCACTGCTGGCCGGATTTCGACGTGTCGATGATCATGATGGAGAGCGTCGGCGGTTTTGATCCGCCGAGGTAGTAGGGCGCTACGAAGTCACCGAATGACAGGATGAAGCAGAACACCGCTGCAACTACCAGGCCAGTCTTGGCTAGTGGCACGGCCACGCTGTAGATGGTCCGAAACCGGCCGCAGCCCGAGATTGTAGGCGGCCTCAATCAAGCGCTTGTCGATGCTGGCGAGCGAAAACGTCTGCAGATATTATGGCGAGAGGCAGACACAGGGTGAGATAGCCTATCAGGGTGCCGAATTGGGTGTTGAGCATGGTGTAGGGACCGAGGCCCACGAGGCTCAGGCCGCCATTGATGACCCCTTGCTGGGCGAGGATCACCTGCCAGGCGAAGACCCGCACGAGGTAGCTGGTGAAGAATGGAATGATCAACAGGAACACCGCCCAGCGCCGGGCCGTTTCCGACAGCTTGAAGGCGAGGAAATAGCTCACCGGAAAAGCCACGAGAGAGGTGACGATTGTCGCCAGTGCGGCCAGCCACAGGGTCAGGAAATAGGCGTCCCAGAAGAAACCGCGGCTCAGGGTTTTCGCCCAGTTGGAAAACTGCAGCGCCGGTTCCATGCGATAGTTCTTCACCAGGAAGAATGACATGGCGACCATGAAGACCAAGCGGGCCGACAAAGAACAGTCCCTGCCAGACAATCATCGGCAAACGCCAGGCGATGGCGTAGTAGTCGGTTCTTTTGGCCTGCTTGCTAGTCATCGGAAATGAGTCACCCCGGTGGATTGCCGGGATGACTTCTACTTTTGCGCGCGGAACTACGAGGCGTTCTTGTATTCCTGCCAGAAATCGTTCCAGTCCTCGAGGCTTTGTTGCACGGGGATGTTGCGATAGTGGATGCGGCCATCCTTGATCAGCGTCACCGGATCGTTGGCGGCGCCGTCGACCTGGCCGGTGCGCTGGGCTTCCTTGGCATCGGCCTCATTGAGCGCCATGCGGCCACCCTTGGTGATGGCGAATCCCGGATAGGCGGCCATGCGGGCGGAATGCACCTGGCCCGCCGGCGACAGCATGTACTGGATGAACTTCTTGACGATGTCGCCCTTGGCCGTGCCCTTGCCGAGCGAATAGGACTCGGTCCACTGGATGCCGCCTTCCTTTGGCACGACCGACTTCACGGGCGCGCCATCTTTCTCAAGAACGCCGGTAATCCAGTCGCCGATGCCGGCCATGGCCAGCATTTCGCCGTTCTTCAGGCCGTTGAAGGTGCCGCCGTAGTCGAAGAAGCCGCCGACCTGTGGACGCAGCGACATGGCGGTCTCCTTGACCTTGCCCCAACCGGCGTCATCGACATCCCAAAGCTTGGCACCGTTGCCGTTGTACAGGCTGACCTGGCCGAGGTTGGGCAGATGCCAGTCGAAATGACCGAGCTTGCCCTTGATCTCCGGCTTCCAGAAGCACTTGTAACTCATGGCTTCTTCATCCGAAACCGCGGTTGTGTTGTAGGACACGCCGAGATGGCCGCAGCGCACCATCACCGAATAGAGCTTGCCATCCTTCCAGTGGCCGGGGAACTGCTTGAAGTCGTCATAGATCATGTCGTCGAAAGGATAGTCGGCGGCGTTCATCTCTTCGATGTAGCCGGCGGCGTTCAGCTGCTGTACGAATTCGGCATCGGAGAGGATGATGTCATAGGTTCCGGGCGGCGACTGGGCGATGAGGGCCAGCATGTTGTCACCGCCGGCATAGTACTTTGGCTTGAATTTCACATTGTTGGCGGCTTCGAATTCGCCGACCACGTCGGGCTCGCCGTGACCGTACCAGGCCAGCATGTTGATTTCGACGGCCTGGGCCCAGGCCCGGCTGACAAATGGCATGGAGAGGGCCGAAGTTGCGGCCCCGTACTTCAGAACATCGCGGCGTGTCGGTTTGCTGATTGTCATTGTATTCCTCCCTCGGGCCCAGCCCGCGCGGTGACAGGCTACACCATGTGAAAGCATTGTCCAGATGGTCAAGTCTGAGGAATTCTTGCGGGAGCCAGGTGAAAAATTCAGCTTTCCGGCGAAACCTTTGCGACTAACATGTCGGGAATGAAGCGCTCGGAGTTTCACAAGCATTTCAAGTCGGTGGGGCCGGTGGTGTTGCCGGTCATCCATGTGCTCGACGTGGCGCAGGCCGAGCGCAATGCGCGGATTGCCATTGGCGAGGGCGCAGCCGGGGTTTTCCTCATCAATCACGACTTTGCCTATCCGCGGCTGCTGCCGATCATCCGCCATGTGCGCGAGAAGTTTCCGGCGCTGTGGCTTGGCGTCAATTTCCTGGCGGTGACTGGCAAGGACGCCTTTCCGGTCCTGGCGCAATTGGGGCGAGAGGGAATTCCGGTCGATGGCTATTGGGCTGACGATGCCCGCATCGACGAGCGCCGCGCCGCCGATGACCAGGTGGAGGCCCGCGAAATCGCCGAGATACGTGAGAGTTGCGGTTGGCAGGGATTTTACACTGGCGGCACCTGCTTCAAGAAACAGCGTGAAGTCTCCGCCGAACATTACGAATATTCAGCCGGGCTCGCCGTCCCGTACATGGATGCGGTATGCACGTCGGGCGCCGCCACGGGGCAGGCGGCCGACCTTGGAAAGATCGCAACATTCCGGCGGGCAATCGGCGACGCCGCGCTGACGGTGGCCTCAGGGATAACGCCGGAGAATGCACACGCCTATGGCGACGAAGTCGATGGCTTCATGGTGGCAACCGGCATCAATCTGGCCGGCGATTTCTACAACATCGATCCCGCCCGACTGGCGAAGCTGCTGAAATTCACCCGTGACCGAGGAGCGAACTCATGACATCAGCCAAGGGCCCGCGCGACGACCGCTGGTATCTCAACATCATGGCGCCCAACACCAAGGGCCCGAAGTTCGCGTGGCTTGATCCCACTTCGATCTATATCAACGGCAAGGCCTTCCACGACTTGCTGGATGATCTGGTGGCCGACCTCAAGGGTTTGAAGATCGACGTGGTGGGCGGTCTCGATGCCATGGGATTTGTGCTGGGGGCGGCTCTCGCAACTCGGCTGGGCGTCGGCTTCCTGCCCATTCGCAAGGCGGGAAAGCTGTGCGTTGATACCGACAAGGTGAGCTTCGGCAATTACTCCGGCCGCATCCAGGACATGGAAATGCGGCTTCCCGCCTTCGCCAAGGGCACCAAGGTACTTCTCGCCGATCAATGGGTGGAAACCGGCGGCACCATGGATGGCGCCATCCGCCTGGTGGAGAGGCAGGGCGGCACGGTCGTCGCCATGGCCGCCGTGGCCATCGAGGAGAACGCCGTGACGGCTGGTTACCGCGGCAAGTACCGCTGTGTCTCCGGTGTGCAGCCGGGCTCGCGCTGGCAGGCCGAATGCAATGCCCAGAAGCTCTCGAGCTTCGCGGCGTACAAGCCGGAGATGGCGTTTCCAGCAATTGGATGAGGTGCTTTCAGAAAACCTGAAAAGTGGCCCGAAAAATGTCGAGCGCGTGGTTTGGCGGGAATAGGAAATGTTTCACGTGAAACACCCAGGCTTTCAAACAGTTGGACAGCGGATTCGCGCGAGGTTTGGAATGATGATTGCGCCAAACGCGAATGATTTGTGATCGAAATTCAATGTCTTTGCAATGGTTTTGAATTCAAAACATTGAGAAAAACACGCAGTTTCGTGCACTGTCACCGTAATTCGTAATTTCGTAATTCGTGCACTGTCACCGTAATTCACCGTAATTCGTGCACTGTCACCGTAATTCGTAATTCTGTCACCGCAATTCAAGAGCAACCCAGCGCCTGTTGGATGAACTGGCAATGCCATGTGCCAGGGGTCGAATTTGCAATTGGCGCCAGTCTGCGCCATGCTCGTCTTCAAAGGGCCGGTCATCCGATGGATGTCGGGTGGAATTCCGGAGTTCACTGGGCCGCAATTCACGGAGTTCTCCATGATTGTCCGGATCGTTCTTGCGCTGATCGTCGTCTTCTCGATTTCCGCCGCGGCGCGGGCCAGTCCGCTGCTCGATGCCATCAGAACCGGCGATGCCGGGACGGTGAAGGCCGCCATCGCCGCCGGTGGCGATGTGAACGAGCGGAGCGGATTGCAGACACCGCTCATCGCCGCCATCCGCGGCGAGAACCTGGAAATCGTAATTCTTCTTCTGGATGCCGGGGCGGATATTAATTTCGCCGTGGCTTCCCGCACGCCGCTGTTGATGGCCTGCGAGATGGGGCGGCCGGACATCGTGGAACTGCTGCTCGGCAGGGGTGCGGATGCCAAGCTTGCGAAGAACTCTTTAACACCGCTACACCGGGCGGCGGAAATGGGCTGCCTCGATTGCGCCAAACTGTTGATCGCGGCGGGCGCCGACAACAATGCGCTCACCTCCGAAGGTTCACCCGCCCTCCATCTGGCGATCCTCGGCAAACACCGCGAGGTCGCCGATTATCTTCAATCGATCGGCTACACGCCGCCCGTGGTGCGATTAAATGCGGCGAAACTCACCGCTGCCGATACAGGCCGGGGACGGGCTCATTTTGACGAATATTGTGGCGGCTGCCACAACATCACCGGCACGGAGAAGCGTACAGGTCCACCGCTCCACGGCGTTATCGGCCGCGCCAAAGCCTCCCTCGAAGGCCCGAAATACTCCGATACCTTGCGTGCGGCCGGCGGTGTCTGGACCTATGAAGACCTCAATGCGTTCATTATGGCGCCGTCGGCTATCTACCCCGGCACGCTCATGGGCGCTGGCATGGTGCTGGACGAGGACGCCCGCGCCGACATCATCGCCTTCCTCAGGAGCCAGCATGGCGATCCTCCGCCACTGCCGTAAGGCGGGCGGCAAGGTCGCTGGATTACAGCGACAGTGCACCAATTAGGCGCTCGGTGGTGCTGAATTCGTTTGTCCCAGCGGTTTCGCGCAACGACTACGCGATTACGGTGACAGTGCACGAAATAATTACGGTGACAGTGCATTTAATAGAGATAGGTAGTCGAGGCTACAACTAGGTAAACACGTTTCGTGCACTGTCACCGTAATTATTTCGTGCACTGTCACCGTAATTCGTGCACTGTCACCGTAATTCGAGGTGCGCGACCTGGACGCCTCGGCCTTTGGGGGCGTTCAACAGGCTGCGCCCGAGCATGCGCTGCGCGAAGGCCACCGGGAATGCCTTGAACTGTATGATAATGCGAAGCACCTGGCCAGCGATTGTGCCGGGGCGATAACCACGATTACGGTGACAGTGCATTTAATAGAGAACTATGAATATTGAATGCATGGATGGTTTTCTATCTGGGCTACTGAAAGCTGGCACGGGCAAGAAAGCGATCATCGAGGCTTGGCATGGCGCTCTTCGTGTTTGGCGCAACAGCCGGCGAGACGTTTTTCCGGTCCTTCTATCTTGATCAGGCCTGTGCGGTGCAGCTTGAAGTGCAGAAGTCTGCCGCTGGCGGCGCAACAATTCGGGAAATCACCGCGAAAACGGAAATTCGACGCCATCTGACGAATATGAGCAACAGCGATTGGTATGGGTACGAAGGCGAATTGGAATGGCTTGCCATTCGCCGCCGCCTGGATGCTGAGGCTCCGCACTATGTGACGTAGGCACCAAATACTCAAAGTTACTATAGTGCTGCGCGTCGTGAGATCATCGAGTCCGGCTTGGCTTTGCGGACGTTCGTGCGTTGCGCAGCATTCGGAAAAAAGGGCTTAAGCGGCCGGTCGACCTAACGGACCGCGCCACAGTGTATTCTCGGGTATGAATACGACGCTGGTCGCGAGGACTATGTAAAGCCGATATACAGCTCCGAATGCAATGACCTTGCAATAGCGAGATTACGGATTACGGTGACTAGATTACGGTGACAGTGCATTTAATAGGATTACGGTGACAGTGCATTTAATAGAGATAGGTAGGATTACGGTGACAGTGCATTTAATAGAGATAGGCAGTCGAGGCTACAACTGAACAAACACGTTCGGTGCACTGTCACCGCAATCTCGAGTGCAATGCTTTCGGAAGGTTGGTGTGGATCGTAACCTAGGTGATCGACAGCCCGCGGCCATTGCCCATGTACCAGTTGACAGTGGGCCTGCTGACTTTCGTCGATTGCCTCAGTGGAAGGGCACAGGGTGGTGCCACAGCATTGATGAATCTGGATAACCGTGCTGTCTCAATTATTTAGAATGGCATCTTGGCGGAGGGGGAGTCCGCCGAACTATCATCTGAGAGCGTTCGCCAATCACCGCCAGCGTATCAAAAATACCTAATGTTATGCTCGCTAACTGTTCGCAGTCATTTTCTGACCGCCATTGACGTTCGCCACAATCCGCCTTATCTGGTAGGGCAGGTGGTAGGGCAGTATTTGCCCTTGGAGGTGCGCAATGGCAGGCAAGCTCAATGCCCGGAAGGTCGAAACCCTTACCAAGCCCGGTCGGCATTCGGACCATTCGAACAACCTTTACCTTATCCATTTCTGTCGAACGGCGGCAAGCGGTGGGTGTTCTTCTACCGCTGGGCCGGTGGCCGAAGAAGAGAAATGGGGCTGGGGCAGCCCGTGGGCAGGTCTCACTTGCCGAAGCCCGCGCCAAGGCGCTTGAAGCCCGGCAACTGCTCAATGCCAGTACGGACCCCATGACGGTCATGGGAAGGGACGCCCGCGAAAAGCGCGACCGGACCATTCCCACCTTCGGGTCCTTTGCCGATGACTACATCGAAGCCCACCGGCCCAAGTTCCGGAATGAAAAGCACGCGGCGCAATGGGAGATGACCCTTGGCGATGCCTATTGCCGGGCCATCCGGTCGATGCCGGTCAATGCGGTGGACACCGAAGCGCTGCTCAAGGTGCTGCAACCGATCTGGACCAAGGTTCCCGAAACCGCCTCACGGCTCCGGGGCCGAATTGAAAACGTGCTGGACGCGGCACGGGCAAGAGGTTTCCGCGATGGCCCTAACCCCGCCACGTGGCGGGGCCACCTGAAAACCCTTCTCCCGGCCCGCCAGCGGCTCACCAGAGGCCATCATGCGGCATTGGCCTATGATGACCTCCCGGCCTTCATGGCCGATCTCACGGGCGCGGAAATCGACGGCGGCGCTGGCCCTGGAACTCGCCATCCTGACCGCCAGCCGGTCAGGCGAAGTGTTGAATGCCGAATGGCGCGAGTTTGACCTAGGCAAGGCCATCTGGACAATTCCCGCTATCCGCATGAAGGCCGGGCACGAACATCGCATTCCCCTGACCAAGCGGGCGTTGGATATACTCAAGAGCCTGCCGAAGCTTCCCCATAACCCGCATGTGTTCCCTGGCAATGCCAAGGGCAAACCCTTGTCCAGCATGGCCATGACTATGCAGCTTCGCCGCATGAAGCGCGGTGATGTCACAGTTCACGGTTTCCGTTCCACCTTCCGCGATTGGGCTTCGGAGCAAACGTCCTTCCCGCACGAGACCTGCGAACACGCCTTGGCCCACCGGATCAGCGACAAGGCCGAAGCCGCTTATCGCCGGGGCGACCAATTCGACAAGCGCCGCAAACTAATGGAAGCATGGGCCGCGTACTGTGAGCCGAAGGCCAGCGCCAAGATTATTCACTTCAAATAGCCAATGCCCTGTGACGATTGTGGAAAGTGAGCACTTCCCGATTCAATCTCTTAACCGACCGCCGAAAGGTGCTATCGTCCGCACACGTACTGATATGCACCCATTGCGCCAGATGAAAGGAACTAGGACGATGATGCGATTCTCTGGTCTTGCAGCGGCATTGCTTTCGGCGCTGATTGCTGTGCCTGACACTTCCTTTGCGAGCGAGCGAATTCTTGGCTTGTCAGAGTTTGAACTTGTATCGTGTGCCGGTGTACCGGCACAGACGATGGATTTTGGCAGCCAAGGCAAGATTTATGTCTATGCGACAGGAAACTACACCACCACCGTCAACAAGGCATTCAATACCTACATCGGCAACACTCGCGCAAATTCCTGCCAAGCGAATGTTGTCATACAAGGTGGCCGCGTATCACAAATTAAGTACCAAAAGAGCGGTGGCCTCATCGCGCGCGAGTTTCAATGTGGAAAGCTTTTCAGCGGCTGCAAATCGACTCAAAAACCAAAGAAGAAGTGACGCAGTTCCAATTGCACTGCATGCGCCGGGCTAGGCCGACGGGCCGACCATGGAATGCACCATCCACCGCCCGGCGCACCTCAAATGGTGCGAAGCTATGGTGCTGCTATGCCACGATCCAAATTTCCCGTTCCACTATCTGGCAAGAAATTTACTGGCATTCTTACTGAGCCAATGGAGCATGTGAATCCGCGTAATCGTTGGCCTTTATTCTCATGACTGCCCCCGGAGAAAGCGAAGCTCGTAATTGATGCCGCCAGCGCATATGAACTCAGTCAGGTGCATGAGAGATTGCTTGCGCTTGCAGCACACTACCAAATCGATCTGAACGAGGACGCTTCCGTGGCCAAACTCCTGTTTGCGCTCGCTGGTGATTTCGTCGTGGGATTTAACTGGGCCGATAAGATTGGACCGACGAAGGCCGGACGAAGGACGGGACAAACTAAGTATGACAGATTTGAAATCTGGAAGCACGTTACTCAACTCATGGAGCAGAGTGGTCTTTCAAAGTCGAGTGCCTGCATACATCTGAGCAGGCAGCGAAACAAATCTTGGTCTGGAGCATCGCCGCGCGCGCTCGAAATGCACTTCAATCGCTGGAATGATGCAGTCAAGTCGGTGCAAGACGAACAGCAGCAGCACCCGCTGCTTTCGAAACTTGCTGAAGTTTCGGGGAAGCTGAGGAAGCAGACCGGTCAACCCGTACAGAAATAGGGTCCGGTTATTCGTGCGCTTTTCTTGTTGCACAACATCAAGGGCCTTTGACTTGCGCTGATGTATTCGGCGATAGCCTCGTGGACCGGGATGGTTCCCGGCAAACGAGCCGGGCGGCACTCGGCAATATCACGAGGAAAACATGACCGAAACAATTCCCTTCGCAATTTCCATAGCCGAGGCCGTCCGCATGGCATCGCTGGGGCGTACATCGCTCTATGCCGCCATCGCCTCTGGCAGGCTCAAAACCCGGAAGGCAGGCAGGCGCACCCTGATTGAAACGGCGGCACTCCGCCAGTTCATCGAAGCGCTTCCCGAGTCCGGTGGCTCGCAAGATGCCGCCTGAAAAGAACCGGGCCGGAACGGTGATTTCAGCACCGTCCGGCCCTTGCTCTCAATCCCTGTCTCACAAGGAAAAATCGCATGGGCAAGATAGTCCATATTCATTCGCATTTCTACCTCCCCCTTCTCGCATGGGCCGCACGTCAGCGGACATTGCCGCTACCAATTATGATGGCAGGCTATCGCGTGGACCAGTCCTGCATCGTGCAGCCGATTTGGCGGGAGGTGCGTGATGCCTAAGTTGAAAATCCGCGCCCGTGTCCTGCCAGACGGCCACCCTTTCGTCTGCCGGGGCCAGGAAGCAAAGACGTTACTTTTGCTGGTGGAAAAGGGACCGGTGGGTGTTGTCGCCTTTGACTTTCGCGGCGGTCCACCGTTCCGGCTTCCGGCCTACACTTGGGCACTTAATCGGAGTTTTGGGCTGGCCATCGATACCCTTCGGGAATCGCACGATGGCGGCTGGCATGGCCGTTTTGTGTTGCGGACGCCGGTGGAAATTCTGACCGATAACCCGGAAAGGGCGGCAGCATGAGTGCGGAAATAGTCATTTCCGAATGGCAAAAGAACAGCCGGGAACGGCTTCGCGTCCGCCTCTACTTATTCAAAGGGCAAGCCGTCATTGACCTTCGCGCTTGGTATGAGTTCGGCGATGGCACGTTGAAACCCGGGCGCGGTGGCCTGACCATCGCGCTTCGGCACTTACCTGCCTTGGCCGATGCTACCGCCAAGGCGCTCAATGCGGCCCGCGCGTCGGGGCTTCTGCCCGGCATGACTCTCGGAACGAATAGGAAAGCGCTGGGCGAGGTTTCGGCCCCGCCCGGTGCAACGGCACTTGGAAACCCCGTATTGCCGCCAGCGGAGTTGCCAGCGGCCTTGAGAATGAGGTTCGCATGAGAACGTTCGGACAGGTGCCCCTTTCCCTTTGGCGGGACCCCAATTTTCTTCAGTTGTCCGAAGATGGAATGTTGGCCCTGCTTTTCATGTGGACCGGCCCACATTCGACATCCGCTGGCGTTTACGTGTTGCTGGACGGCTACGCGGCGATTGATCTGGGGTGGGACCTGTCCCGTTGGGTAATCGCACGCGAGGAAGTCGAGAAGGCGGGCCTTGTTTCCCGCGATGGCACTTCGCAGACAATTCTAGTTCGCGGCTACTACACCGCCAATCGCCCATCGAATGCGAAGCACCTCGCGGCCATAAAGAACCAGATTGCCGCCATTACTTGCGAGGCTTTGCAGAGTGAGGCTTGGCAAGCGTTGCAAGCGTTTATGCCACCGCCGCCAGCTCCGAGCGGCTCACTTAGAAATCTCGACACGCCATTCCTGCAAAGGGCTAGGAGGTAGTTCGCGAACGGTTCGCGAACCGTGTCCGCCCAAAGACAAAGACAAACCAAAACAAAATCAAACTTAAAGCTATAGGCAGAGGGGAGAGTTCTGAGAGGGGAGAGGGGCTCTTGAGGAAGGCAGCCCACCGGCGTCACCACCACCCGCGACTTGCACCACCTGAACGAAAGGAAGGCTATATGAGCAAACTGCATTCATCATTCCAGAATGGCCGTCACGTGAAGGCGGCAAGGGCTCTGGCAGGATTGAAACAATCGGAGCTCGCGCTGCTGGCGAACCTGCACGTGAACTCCGTCAAGCGGCTTGAAGGGCTTCACCGGATTCCCTTTCGAGACCATGCCGCCGAATGCGTTGGCAAGGCGCTGCTCGCGAAAGGCATAATTGCCGATGTACTTCCCGTTGCCCATGTTCGCCTGGCCGACGTGACGGGCTGATTGAGCCAAGTGTTCGCGGCGACAACTGCAATTCGGCTATTTGAACCAGTTGGCAAAATCGGCAACGTGCCAGACACTGTGCGCGGCGTTGAAAAACAATCAGCGGAAATCAGTGGCCGGTGTGTGCGGCGCGTCTAAAGTAGGCTAATTTAGACGGCAGAGTGTTCCGGGTGCACATTTTCTACGCACTATTGCGCGCGCGAGATATAAAGGCCGGTGTGCGGCAAGCACAATTCTGACACCTCTACGCGCGGGCGCGCGAGAAATCTGAAACAAGTCTCTAATGTCCGCTCGGTCATCCAAACCAATTCTGCAGTGAACTGTCGCCAATCAAATGGTGGTCCACTGATGGACTATCTGACTTTCTTCTTCGCCTTTGCCACTGCTGGAGTTCTCCCTGCAAGCACATGCCTCAGTGCTCCATTGTCATTGCCAAGCTGTGCAGGGGGACTGTGCGCCACTAGATCCACCGCACCAAGTTTCTTTCCTTTTCCATCGTGTACAGACACTGTCACTTTTCCTGGGCTTGGGATTGCCATGAGTCCCCACGTTAGTTAGCATTCGAGTAGTCAGCCTTTCGCCGAACTCGACCGCAATTGTGGCCTTCACCAGAGGGTTTCGGAGGTGCGAATGTCTTATAGCAATTGTTGCAGGCGCACTATTTCGTTCGTCCGGATTCCTTCGAAATTGAACCGACTATCTTCAACTGCACTGCTGTTGGGTACGCAGCTATAGACCAGTCTGTGAAGATATGAAAAATGCTAAGCTTGTTCGTTGTCACGTCTACTGCGTAAGAATTGCAGCAAACAAGAAAATCGAGCTTCATTGTTCATCTCCCTTTAGCTCGAATAATGCCGGAGAAGGATTGTGTGGTTGTATCACCCAGTGCTTGCTCGAAATTTTCGGAGCCTTGGGCAAGGTCAATTCGCAAATCCGAACGAATAGAGATTTAATAGCAATTCGCACAACGGTTTGAACCACCGATGTCTCGGGGAGTTCAATTTGGACAATTGGCGGATTTTTCACATTTCCCGGCGGTTTGCCAGTGCTACCAACGCGACATACGGAAAACACCTGGAAAAATAACTTCTGTCGCCTTCGCTTATTGCCTCCTTGAGTCGCTTCGCAATTTCACTCCATGGTCGCCTTTCTGTTTCTTTCACCACCGGTTCGTCAATGAGCTTTCGGACCAAGAACGAGGGTGTATTCGTCAACGCGACGTGATTTGCTGCATTGGAGTAGTTGAGCCTGCGCAGAGTTATCATTGGTTCATGCGATAGAATTGTAGGTTGGAGCAGTCATATGGGCATTCGGTCACGTAGTGCACTACTTCATGTAGTGCACCCCACTTGCTCAGCGCCTTGATATTGAATTGGGCAACCTCGACAACTATGCCGGAATGTTCGATAGCGCCCTGAACTAAATCATTGGAAACCCACAGGACCACGTCGCCGACCATTGCGTCAGCACGGTTGACGATGGAATAGCCATCTTCAGCAAGAATTTTTCTCACTTCGGCGTCATTATGAATTGCGGTTCGTCGCGCGGCAAAAGTCAGTCCATGGCAATTGTATGCGTTTGATGGCCCTACTGGGCGGTGCACTGCGTCGTTGTAGCGAAGACGATAGCTTTTGACCTGAAGTCTGTGACCGGGCGCACAAGCACTCTGGTCTAGTTCATTGTCGATGTCATTGCCTTTTCGGGTTTGGAGTCCAATTTTGGGCGGTACCACCCTTCCGACCAAAAGTGCTGCCATTGTCCGTTGCCCGTCACGCGAGTACTGCGCGACCATGCCCGAACTTCACAACTGAGGTCAATTGCTCAACTATGGCAGGGCACATGGTAGGGCACATGGTAGGGCACAAGAAGGGTTAGTCGCAGATAATGATTCATTTTCAAGTGCTTAGAATGATATATTGGCGGAGGGGGAGGGATTCGAACCCCCGGAGGACTTGCATCCTCAACGGTTTTCAAGACCGCCGCGATCGACCGCTCTGCCACCCCTCCGCAGGGATACCAGCGGCAGCGAGATAGCAGCAGTTTAGCGCAATCTCAATGGTGGCGGCTTTAGCCGGGCTTAACCAATGTTTTCTAGTCTTGAGCGCCGCAAACCACGGTTTGCAGGTTGCGAGATTGGAACCCCCATGTCCGAATTTCCGGCGAAGTCGATCTGTTTGCGTGTGCTGGGCTGCATTTTTGCGGCATTTCTGATGCTTACCGGCCTTACCGCCGTTTCGGCCATGGAGCCGCCGCGCAAGGGCGAGCTGCAACGGCTGGCCCGCGACGGCAAGCTGAAGGCGCGGCTCGATCATGCCCGGGAGATTGGCAACCACAAGTTTTCGCCGCAGCTGGTTTATGATTTCGCCAAGCGCAACAAGGCGCTGCGCAGCGGTTTTGCGCCGCCGCCGGCGTGGCAGGGTGGCATGCCAGCCTCCGGCACCCCGAAGACCCTGGTGTTGCTGGTCGACTTTCCGGACTATCCGGCCGATGCCACCAACACCACGGGCTTTGTGAGCAGCCAAATGTTCGGCTCCGGCACGGCGGGCAACTTTCCCTATGACAGCCTGAGCAAGTATTATGAGCGCTCGTCGTATGGCGGGCTTTCCATTCAAGGTACTGTGCTGGGGTGGTATCGCGCCAGCCAGAACCGCAGCTACTATCAGGGGCTTGGCAATGGTCCGGGGCAGCGGGCGTTGATGAGGGAAGCCATCAACCATTACAACGCCCTCGGTCATGACTTTTCGCAGTATGACAACAACAACGACGGTTACATCGACATTTTCTATTTGAAATGGACGGGGCCGGACAATGGCTGGGCCAATTTCTGGTGGGCCTACCAGTGGCACTTCAACGACAGCTCTTATGTGGTCGATGGCAAACGGTTCGGCAAATATGTGTGGTCGTGGATTGCCAATTCGAGTTTTGGGTCGACGATCTACCACCCTCGCGTGGACATTCACGAAACCGGGCACGCCCTGGGCCTGCCGGACTTTTACGACTATGACGGGAACACCGGACCGGATGGCGGTGTCGGCGGCCTCGACATGATGCACGGAAACTATGGCGACCACAACGCATTCTCGAAGGCCATGCTGGGATGGTTGACGCCGACGGTGGTTTCGAGCGGTTCGCAGACCATCGAGCTATCGCCGACGTCGACACAGCCACAATCGGTTGTCATCATGCCGTCGTCGACGGGCAACATTTTCAGCGAGCATTTCGTGGCGCAATACCGCAAGCGCAGCAGCAGCGCGGGCAACGATTCGTTTGACTATCCAACCGATGGCATGACCATCTGGCATGTCGATGCGACGCTCAATGGCAGCAACACCGATTTCCTGTATGACAATTCCTACACCAGCCACAAGCTGTTGCGGCTCATGGAGGCCGACGGGCTGGAGGAGATCGAGAATAACGGAAACGCCGATGCCGGCGACTTTTATGTTTCGCCCAAGACCTTCACGCCGGCGACCTCGCCCAATTCACACCGCTATGCCGGCACATCAACGAATGTGCAGGTGACCAATCTGTCGGCGGCGGGTGCTACCATGACAGCCACGTTTTCGATCGGCTCGGCGGCGGCGACCGTGGCTCTGGGTGCTGCCACTTACAACGTATCGGAAGGCGTTGGCACGATCACCATTCCAGTGACGCGCTCCAGCACGTCCGGCGCGGCATCGGTGGATATCGCCACAGCGAGCGGTTCGGCGCAGTCCGGAGCGGATTTCGAAGCGGTTTCCACGACCGTCAACTTTTCCGCCGGCCAGGCGTCTTCGGATGTCGTGGTGACAATCAGCGACGATGCGGACCTGGAGAGCTCCGAAACGTTTTCGATTGCGCTGAGCAACCCGTCCGCGGGCCTGTCGCTCGCTTCGCCATCCACGGCGAACATCGGCATTGCCGACAATGACGGACCAACCATCACGGCCCTGCCGAATGGCGTGGCGACGCTTGGTCTCTCGGGTTCGCCCGGCGATGTCCAGTATTACTCGGTAACTGTTCCCGCCGGGGCGCGGAAACTGTGGATCGCGCTGAGTGGCGGATCGGGAAATGCCGACCTCTATGTGAAGCTCGGCAGCATGCCGGATACGGCCACCTATGATTGCCGCCCCTATCTTGTCGGAAACAAGGAGAGCTGTTCGTCTTCCCTGCCGATGCCGGGCACCTATTTCATCATGGTGCGGGGCTCCAGCAGCTTTACGGGCGCCAGGTTGGTGGCGACCTACACCAAGACCAAAGTCCGGGCATTGCAGAGTGGCGTGCGCCTGAGCAAGTTGCGGGGCGCCAAGGGGAGCAAGAAATACTTTGCCCTGGGCGTTCCCGCCGGTGCAACCGACCTGAAGATCAGCACCAGGCGGGGCAGCGGCAATGTCGATCTCTACGCGCGGCTTGGCGCCGTGCCCAGTGCGACGGCCTACGGATGCGCCTCCCGCTCGGCCAGCAACCGCGACACCTGCACGTCGGCTTCGCCGCAGCCCGGCGTTTACTTCGTGATGCTGCGCGGAAAGAAGGCCTATAGCGGCGTCAAGCTGCTGACGACATACACGTTGGGCGCTGCCGCAAAATCCAGGCCAATGCATTCGGCAAGCGTATTGGTGGCCTCGCAGGGAACGCCGCAAGCCAAGTGAGTCATTGTGGCTTGGGTGAGGTTCAACCGCGAGCCGCATTAGCCCGCTTGGCGGGCCGTCAATTGGATTTAACACTTGCCGCTGGAATTCCACGAAAGCATTGCGGCATGATCGGGCGCAGGGGGGCATAGTCCTAATGGAGGCTTGCCCAATGAAACACCACATCCTTGCGCTGCTTGTTCTCGCGGGCTTAGTCCCAGGCGTTTCCGCCGAGGCGGGAACAGGGCGGCTCACGTTGGTGCCTCCGGACTGGATCGCCATTGGCGAAACCTTGCCGCGTTCCGACTTCAGCACATTGCTGCGCTCGACCGGTGACGGATCTATCTATCTTAGTTTCGCATTGCCGAAGAACTACAAGAACAATACGCCTGTTACGGTGCGCATGCGATTGATGTCCGGAGACTTGGGCTGCAACCTTCTGATCGTCCCGGCAAGCGTGGGACGCATGCGAATAGGCCAGGCCGCGGATGGTGGTGGCGGTTTCACTCACAACGGCCCGGCCGTCGTTGCGTCGCCTGCCGTAGGCCAAATATTTGCAAAGAAATTCACGCTCAAGCCGGCAAGTTCAGGCACACTGACGACACAGAAGGCAGGCGACGGCATTGTGCTGATGATGACGCGCACGCCTCTCGACCCGCTTGATACATGCCCTGGTGACGTGGCGGTGCATTATGTGGACGTGATCTATCAGACGAAATAGAAACTCCGGCTTGCTTGATCAAAACTATCGGGGTGCTACCTTCACATTAACGCGGCATGTACGACGTAACGCAGGGGGCCGCGGAAATTGCCATCGAGCGGCCAGCAGGTGGTGAGCGCCAGGTGGAAGCCGGGGGCGCGGGCGTCGATGTTGGGGGCGTCCCAGCGCACAACATCGGTTGATGTGACACGGTAAGTGTACATCGTGCCATCGGCGCGGGTCACACGAATTTCATCGCCGGTCCGAAGTTCGCCGAGGAAACTGAAATGGGTGTCGCGGTGGGCGGCGTAGACCGCGGTGCCGCGCTGGCCCGCCTCCGGCGTTCCGGCGAGATGACCGGGGCCGAAGGCCAGGGATTGCCCACTGCCCGACGCCAGGACGATTTCCTCCACGCCCAAGGCGGGGCACGCGCAGCCTGGCAACGGGCCAGGTGTCGGCCCAGCTCCACGGCTTGACCGGCTGGCCGCTCACCACGGCCGCGGTGAAAGCGCGCTCGAGCAGGAGCTGCGCCACCTGGGCCTTGGCCTGAATGTAAAGGCCCTGGCCCAGAAGCGTCAAACCCAGCGCGGCGAAGGCCGCCGCGCTGAGCAGTTTGAGTTTGCGGGTCACGCCGGCCTCCGCTGGGCCGGCAGGGCGAGGGCGAGGCCGAGCAAAGAGAAGATCAAGCCCAGCAGCATGAGGAGCTGCGACGGGGTGGCGGTTTGCGGCAGCTGCAACTGGTCGAGGCCCTTGGTGATTGTTTCGGGCTTCGTGGCGATGTGGATGAGCTTGGCATCAGCCGCGGCGCGCTTCATCTTGGGCTTCTCGCCAAATACCTTGTCGAAGTCCCAGCCATGGGGGAGGTTCAGCGGGACTTCGGCGCGGGTGAGCAACACGCCTTCGGGACGCGCCGGGGTCTTGTCGACGGCAACAAGGCTGGTCATGCGGCTGACCAGGTGGTGGCCAAACGACAGGGCGAGGATGCGGCGGTCGGCCTCCTCGGGGCTGATGGTGCCCAACGTCGACGCCACTTCGGCGTCGGAAATCTTGCGCCGGGCCCACAGCTTGCCGATGCCGCTGCCGTCAATCGCCGATGCAAGATCAAGGGATTGCTGCCACGGCTTGCCATTGAGCGTGCCGGAGACGGTGAGCTTCGTGGCGGGGCCTTCGAGCTTGGCAAGCAGTGTCAGGGGTTCGCCACGGTAGAGATCGGGCAGGGGGTTGGGGGTCAACTCAGCTGATGCATCGAGAACGGCTTTCAGATTGGTGGCCACCGGGCTTTCCAGTTTGCCGAACAGCTCGCGCATGCGGGCTTCGACCTCTTCGCCCGAACCGATGTGGGTGAAGCTGCCACGGCCGATTTCGGCGGCGCGCGACATGAGATGGGTGTTGGGCGCCGAGCCAATGCCAACCATGAACACCCGGCTGCGGCCGGCTTTGGTGGCCAGGGTATCAAACATTTCCTGCTCGTTGCCGATGGCGCCGTCGGTAAGAAAGATCACCTGGCGAAGGGTGGTGACATCCATGCGGTTGGGGTCGTTCAACGCTTCGCGCAAGGGCGGGATCATTTCGGTGCCGCCCTCGGCCTCAAGGCCGCCAACGTAATGCTTGGCGACACCGATGTTTTCCGGCGTGGCGGTGACGGCCTGCGGAAACACGGTGTTCATGGTGTCGTCGAAACGGATGACATTGAAACGGTCAGCAGGGTCGAGACGGCTCAGGCCATACTGCAGGCTGGCCTTTGCCTGGCTCATCGACGTGCCACCCATCGAGCCGGAGTTGTCGATGACAAAGATCACCTCGCGGGGGAGGCGCTTCTGGTCCGAGATGGTTTCCGGCGGTGTCACATGGGAGAGCACATAGGTGCTGCCGCCGACGTTTTCGGTGAACAGCGAGACGGCGGGTTCCTTGCCAGGTGCCGGATGCCAGTTCAGGGCGAAATCGCGGTTGGCGGGGATGGCGCCGTCGCCCAGGGTAATGGTCTTCTGGGTGGCGGTGGAGCCGTTGATGGTGATGGAGTGGTAGGGACTTTCGATGGCGCCGATCGCGTAGCCGGGGTTGAGGTGGATGGTCATGGTCACCGGGTTGACGGCGGGGCTTTCACGCGGGTCGAGCACCGGCGGCTCGATCCGGTCACGGTCGGAAACCGGATCGCGCAGCACCACGAGCTCGTTGCCGTCGCTTATCGCCACTTCCGGCGATGGGTTGTACTTGGGGGCCATGACGAGGGGCACGCGCAGCGATTGGGTGCTACCGGATTGCGCCACGGCCTCCTGATACTCCATCTGGATGACGATCACTTCATGGGGGCCGATGTTGGCGACGTTGTTGGTGAACAGGTTGGGGCGTTCCTGTTCCAGGAGGGCGGCCTTCTGGCCCTGGGCCTTGGCGTCTTCGTAGATCTGCTTGGCCTCCTGCTTCTCCTTGACGTCGCCGACAATGACGCGGTTGCCGATGACCATTTTCAGGGTGTCGACGGCCGAGCCATCGGGCAGGGGGAACACATAGACACCTTCGACCCAGCCATCGGCCGGGTTCTCAAAACGCTGGGTGACGCGGGTTCTGATGATGGGACCGGTGACCGTCACGTCGAAGTCGGTGGCGACCGCCGGGGCTTCGATGAACTTGCCGGGCTCGCCGGATTTGAACAGCAGGCTGCCGGTGCCCATGTCGTTGGGCGAGACGTAGTGGGTGGACTGCGCCAGCGCACTGCCGAACATGGCGATGAGGCCGGCGGTGAAACAGGCGAGGCGGGGGAGAGCGAGGGATTGCATTTTTGGCTCCAGTGCGGCTTTCGGGAATGGAATCCGCACTGCTGTTGTCGCCGAACGGCGGTTGCCATGGCAGCGTCGTTTCCCGGTTTCTTCGGCAAGCCGTTGCCGGTTGGCGGGGGAGTGGCAAATTCCGGCAAACCGGTGCAGGATTGCCGGCGATATGAGCGAACAGAATCTCTCCCCGGAGCAATCGGACGCCGTGGCCCGGGCCATCCGCGAGGAAATGGCCCGGCGGCGGATGAGCCGCCAACTCCTGGCCGATACGGCGAAAATCTCGCTTTCAACGCTGGAAAAAGCATTGGCCGGGCAGCGGCCGTTCACCCTCGCCACCGTGGTGCGCATCGAAGAAGCGCTGAAACGCGACCTGCGGGGCAATGGACCAATTGGCGAAGCGCGGGCGGCAGGCATTGCGCCTGATTCTCTGGGTTCCTACGCCCGGCCCTCGGTCAAATGGATCGAGGGCGACTATCTGACCATCCGCCCATCGTTTTCGACGCCGGGCGCCTTCTATGCCTATCGCACCGCCATTGCCTGGGAGGGCGAGAAATCGCATCTGGTGTTCCGCGAATTGGAACGTATTGATGCCGCCTACACCCAGGAAGGCGACGTTTCGGTGCCGCACCAGTCGGGTTTCGTCTATCTCGTCACCAACAAGCTGGGGCAATACCGCCTGATCATCCTGTCCAAGCCAACCATCGCCGGCGAAATGTTCGGTATACTGACGACATTGCAATCGGGCAGGGGACCGCAGCTGTTGCCAGTGTCGACGCCAATTGTGCTAGTGCCGATCAAGGGCGATGCGGCCTTGCAGCCGTTTGGAAAGGTGGAGGCGGGTTCACCCCACCACGCCCGCTGCGCTGCCCTCATCCGGCGTACGGTGGAAGAGCCGTTTGCGATGTTCGGGGCGTCGAGTTAATGGCATTCGAAACTGTCGACCTCCTGGTGCTTGGAGACAGATTAAGCAACATGAACGGCAGATAACAAAGCGGTTCAGGCGCAATACAAGCTCGTGGCGGCATGTTGGCTCCATTAAGTCAACTCAACCGAAGGAAACGCCACAATGACTAAGACCCTTATTTCCGCTATGACCGCCATCGGCATTCTTGCCACCAGTTCGGCCGCCCAGGCCGCATCTAGCACCGTGTTCATCAGCGGCAGCGACTTGCTCGGTGACAACCCGAGTGAACTTGGCGTCAGCCTGCCGGACGCCGTTTCGGACTCCCTCATCGTGAACCTGACGCTGCCGAAGGGGTTCAAGCCGAATTCGACTGCGAAGCTGTCCTTGCGGATGGCGAGTGCAGCAGTGAGCTGCAATATTGCACTGACGGCCGATGGTGCCTACCGCGTGCGAAAGGGGTCGCAGATGGCGATCATTCCAGGTCCCACCAGCGGCATTGCACTTGCTGGTCCGGGTACTGTCAGCACTCCGGCCGCGCCGCTGCAAGTGTTCACCAAGACGGTGCTAATAGCGCCGGCGGTAGCAGGCACGGTCGCTGGTCAGAAGGGCGGCGACACCGTTCTCCTCGTCGTCTCGCGCCAGGGCGGCGATGCGGCCGATACCTGCGCAAGTGGAGTGCTGGTGACTTCGGCCAAATTCACCTATCAAGTTCAGTAGCCCGCACCGCGCAACTCCGCAAAAGAGCCATCCTCGCCCGTCGAGGATGGTTTTGTTTTTCGAAATGGGTAGTGGCGTGGTGTTTGCAGGGAGCACAACCGTGGCAGCGCCAGCTGTTGACGACACAGTATTCAGCCAGACCGCCGTGCTGGACAAGCCGACGATGGGCGCAATGACCAGCCAGCAAGCAGGCGATACGATTACCGTGGCCTTCCTCCGCGGAGGCAGCGCAGTGGTCGACACCTGCACCAATGGCCTGTCGGCCACCGGTGCCACGATCGTTTATCAGACCAACTGAGTGGCCGGGCGGGCCTCGCTGCGAGGCGGGGCTCGCCCTTTACCATCGCCTGCAACCCGCACTTGTTTGATTTTATGACAAGTGTAATCATCCCCGATGAGGGGCTATCCGTAACACAAAGGGAACTCAGCCATGAAACATTACCTTTCTTCCGCACTTCTTGGTACTGCTCTGCTGGTGACGGCCGCCACGGCGGAGGCTGCAACGCGTACTGTATTCATCAGCGGCAGCGATCTCGCTGGAACAGGTGCGTCATCATTAGGCGTCGCTTTGCCTGATGGGTCGACTAACAGTGTCACAATTAATTTAACGCTCCCGAAGGGCTTCAAGAAAAACTCCACGGCCAAACTGACACTTCGAATGACAGGCGGCGGCGCGAGTTGCGTTCTTGACATGATTGCCAGCGGCACTATTCGCGTTCGGTCTGGATCAGTCTCTGCCATAACACCTGGGGCCACCAGCGGTTTGACAATTGTACCTCCGGGTGCGGTCGTGACACCGGCGGTGCCGGGTCAAGCGTTCTCCAAGACGTTCATTCTGGCACCGCCGATTGGAACCACCGTTGTTGGCCAGAGAACTGGTGACAGCGTAGTTGCAGTCATTGCGCGTGCCGGTGGCAGCGTCACTGACACCTGCGCAAGTGTCTTGACTGTAACATCTGTCAGGTTCACTTATCAAATCCCATGAGCCAATCTAGCGGCGACTCCTGCGTCATTCGGCGTAGGAGCCGTCTTCGCTGTCGAGGATGGCTTTCATTTCCGCGAAATGGGCCCAGGCCATTTCGCCGTAGTCTTCCCATTCCTGGGCCGTCTTCTCGGCCACCGCCGGGCTCATGACATGAAGCTTTTGATCTTCAATCGAAGGCCAATAGAGACTTTTTGACTTTTCCCGTTGAAACAATTGCGAGTTGAAGCCAGCCACCGGCTATGTATGATGCACTCGAGGAGGCCGTGTTACCAAAATGGGAAACAGGCCATGAACACCCGCTATTCCACAATTCTACTGGGCGCCGCGCTGCTTGCGGCAAGTGCCTCCGCCGAGGCCGCAACCAAGAAAATCAGACTTGATGCCAACGAGCTTGGCTTTTTGATGCCCTCGGATGGCAGGTTTGGCTATTCCGTCCTTCTTCCCGATGGCGCGTTGTCGATTGTCACCGTGCCGTTTGTGCTGCCGGCTGATTACAAGAAAAACTCGCAAATCAAGGTCAGGATCAACTACACGACCGAGTTTCTGGCTGCAACATGATGTTGATACCCAGCGAAGTTTTTAGGGTGAGATTTGGCGCGAGGCCTGATCGCGGTGCGGTGAATGTACCCGGCTCCGGCCTGATCTTTGCTGGCAGCGTAACAGTGGCCGTACCGGCAGCTAATGACACAGTCTTCGGCCAAACCGTTCTGCTGAACAAGCCGACGGCTGGTAGCGTATTAAACCAGAAGGCCGGTGACACCCTCACCATGATCTTCGCGCGCGACGGTTCAGATGCGGCTGACACGTGCACGGATGTCCTCGAAGCCGTCGGGGCCACGGTCGTCTACAAGACTAATTGAGCTTTCATCGGACCTCGCACGGCGCGGGGCCTTCGATCATGCTGCAGCTGGCTCTCGAAGGTGGGTGTCAAGCGAGCCACTTTGACTTTGCCCGTTGATACAAATGGGGGTTGAAGCCAGCCACCGGCTATGTATGTTGCACCTGAGGGGGCCGTGTTGCCAAAATGGGAAACAGGCCATGAACACCCGCTATTCCACAATTCTACTGGGCGCCGCGCTGCTTGCGGCGAGTGCTTCCGCCGAAGCAGCGACCAAGAAGATAAAACTTGATGTCAACGAGCTGGTCGCCATCGCCCCGTCTACCTTCGTACTTGGTCTTGCTATTACTATTCCAGACGGTGCCTTGAATGCCGTGTCGGTGCCATTTGTTCTTCCTGCCGACTATAAGAAGAACTCACAGGTGAAGATCAAGATAAACTACTATGCCGGTCAAACCGGATGCAATTTCGCACTGACACCTTACCTCGTCTTCAGGGCCAGGCCGGGCAGGGCCCCTACAGGGGGAGCGGTTAATACCGCAGGCACCGGTTTGGTGTTTTCGGGCAGTACAATTGTCGCGGCTCCTGCCGTTACTGGAGCAGTGTTCAGCCAGACGGCGCTCCTGAACAAACAGACCGGAAGCCCCATGGTCGACCAAAAGGCTGGTGATATGATTACGGTGGTCTTCGCTCGTGATGGTTCGTCTGTAACAGACACCTGCATCAACGCGATTGCTACGGTCGGTGCCACGATCGTTTACCAGACCAACTGAGCGGCCAGTGCGGCTCCTGCGCTACTCGGCGTAGGAGCCGTCTTCGCTGTCGAGGATGGCTTTCATTTCTTCGAAATGGGCCCTGGCCATTTCGCCGTAGTCTTGCCATTCCTGGGCCGTCTTCTCGGCCACCGCCGGGCTCATGATGTGAAGCTTCTGGCCGGTCTGGTAGGCGAGCACCAAATTGCGGCAGGCGCGCTCGAGATAGAACAGTTCATCATAGGCCTCGGCAACGGTTGGGGCGCACACCAGCACGCCGTGATTGCCCATCATCATGATGCGCCTGTTGCCCATGAGGCTTGCCAGGCGGTCGCCCTCCTCATCGCTGTTGGCCATGCCGCCATAGTCGAGATCGAAGGCGATGCGGTTGTAAAAGCGCGCTGTGTTCTGGTCGATCGCCAGGATTTCCGGATTGGCCAGCGAGGCGATGACCGTGCAATAGGCGGGATGGACGTGCAGAATGCAGCGGGCCTGGGGCAGGGCGGCGTGCAGGCGGCCATGCAGGCACCAGGCGGTCAAATCGGGGGCATCGGGCCGGTCCATGGTCGCGGTGTCGCCGGCGTCGAGCAGCAGAAGCTCCGACGCCTTGATGCGCTGGAAGTGCCGCCAGCGCGGGTTCATCAGGAATTTCCGGCCGTCTGGCGAAACCGCCTGGCTGAAATGATTGGCGACACCTTCGTGCCAATCGTTCCTGACTGCCAGTCTAAAAGCCGCCGCAAGGTCGACACGCAATTGCCATTCGTCCGGTTCATGAGACGCCCTGGTCTTCAAGGTGGAGATAGTACTCATGATCTTGCTCCTTGGCTGGCCGATGGACCATAATGGAAGGACCGGCATGGCGCAAATGCCGGACCTTAGAGCGCCGGGGACAATGCAATGAAGCGACTTCTGTTAGCGGCCGGACTTGCCGGCACGACAATGATTTCGGGAAGCGCCTGGGCGGTGGCCAGCGACCCCTCCGGCGTGTGGCGCATGGATTCGGGCAAGGTGACCATCGAAGTGGCGCCGTGCGGCGAAAGCTATTGCGGCAAGATCGTGGGTCTCGACAAGCCGCTGAACAAGCGCGGCAAGCCGAAGCGCGACAGGGAGAACCCCGACGAGTCATTGCGCAAGCGCAAGATCATCGGCCTGACCATCATCAACGACATGCGGCCAACCGGCGACAACAGCTGGGAAGGCACGATCTACAACGCCGATGACGGCAAGACCTATGATTCGCGGATGAACCTGGAAAGCGCCGATGTGATGATCGTCAAAGGCTGCGTGCTGGTGTTCTGCAAGGACATGACATTCGAGCGGGTGCAAACGCCGTGACCGGCCGGCGGATCACGGCTGCGGCACTTGCCATGTTACTGGCCCTCGGGCCAGCGCTTGCCCAAAGCGTCGAGGAAGTGCCATTCGACAAGCGCCTGAAACTCGCCAAGGTCGGCGATGTCGATGCCCAGTACTCGGTGGGCATGTCCTATGAGACGGGGAATGGCGCCAAGCTCGATCTCGCTGAAGCCGCCAAGTGGTATCGCCAGGCGGGCCTGCAGGGCAATCTCGATGCGCAGTTCCGGCTGGGGGTCATCGTTTCCAAAGGCGCCAAGGGGCTCAAGCAGGATTACACCACGGCCTTGAAGCTCTATCGCGAGGCTGCCGCCAAGGGCCACGTGCCGTCGATGAACGCGCTGGGCAAGATGCTGCAGAACGGCCAGGGCGGCGCCGGCCGACGAAGCGAAAGCAGTCGAATGGTATGCCAAGGCGGCCGACGCGAAGCTTGCCGACGCCCAAAACAATTTGGGCATGATGTATCTGAACGGCAAGGGCGTTACACGCGACCTGAACAAGGCCTTCACGCTGTTCGAACAGGCGGCGGGGCAGGGCGATGGCTGGGGCCTCAACAACCTCGGCGGCATGCATGAAGTGGGCTGGGGCACTGCCAAGGATGCGGCAAAGGCCGTGGAGCTCTACAAGCAGGCTGCCGCCAAGGGCAATGCCGCAGCGGCCGAAAACCTGAAGCGGCTGACGCCTGAAGCTGCCGCCGCTAACCCGTGATTAACCAAGTATTGTAACGAAAATCTCACGCTCCCGGCGCAAAAACCGGGAGTGTTGATTTGGGGGCACTTGGTGCATGTTCCGCAGAAGTACGCAGCGGTTTTGCGAAGCGAACATGCACAAGTTGTCGACATGGCGCGAGTTCTTATCGGCGAAATGATTCCATTTCGCCGGAAAGCGCGTTGAGGGCGGCAGTCCGGCGTGGGAGTTGGTGAGTATGCGTGGGTTTTCGTGGGTGACGATCGTTGTCGTGGCAGTGGGCCTTGTTGTTTCGGGGTGCTCCAGCAAGAGAAGTTCAAAGCTCAGACCCCTTTGCCGGTAACGGCAGCCCCTATTACAGCAAGAAGGGACCGGTGCCGTGGGGCGGGGGGCGCCAGCACGTCGGCAAGCCCTATCAGGTGGCCGGCCGCTGGTTTACGCCGAAGGAACAGCCGGGCTACGACAAGAAGGGCCCAGCCTCGTGGTATGGCGAGGCCTTTAACCGGCGCAAGACTTCGAACGGCGAATGGTTTGACATGACGCGGCTGACGGCGGCGCATCCGACCTTGCCGCTGCCAAGCTATGTGAAGGTCACCAATCTCGACAACGGCCGCGAGGTTGTGGTGCGAGTCAATGACCGGGGGCCATTTGTCGGCCCGCGCATTATCGACATGTCGAAGCGTTCGGCCGAGGTTTTGGGGTTCAAGGACAGGGGCAAGGCCGATGTCCGCGTGCAGTTCATCGGCATGGCGCCGCTTGACGACAAGGGCCAACACCTTGCGGCGATGAATCGCGAGTTGGCGCGTGGCACGCCGATGAAGCGGATGATTGCCCGGGCCAACGGAAATCTGGGTGGCGAGAGTGAAAATGTAATGGTGGCGAGCGCTGAACCGGACGTCGCAGTGGCGGCCGAGACTGTGGCGTTTGCGAAGCCGGCGAAGAAGCGGAAGATGCCGGTGCCATCAATTGGCGAAGACTATTATGTGCAGGTCGGCAGTTTCTCGGATCTGGAAAACGCCGAGGCGGCGCGCGCCGAACTGGCTTCGGCCTGGCCAGTGCAGATGATGCAGCTTGAAGGCAGCAACGGAACAATTTACCGGGTGCGCATCGGGCCGTTGAGCGATGAAGACGATGCCAAGACGGCGTTGGAACAGGCGTTTAGCCTTGGACACAACGATGCCCGGCTGATTGTCGCGCAATCGATGCAGGCTGCGTTGCAATAGGTGGCATTCCCCACTAGTTTCCGGGGAATGATCAGGATCATCATAGTCATTCTTCTGGTGTTCGGCGTGCCGGGCTTCGCCCTGGCGCAGACCGAAGCCTTCGAGACCAAGGCGCCCTACGCCATTCTGATTGATGCCCGGTCTGGTGATACGCTGTTCGAAAAGCAGGCTGACGTGCAGGTTCCACCGGCCAGCATGAGCAAGCTGATGACGATGATCATGGTGTTCGAGGGTCTCAAGGCCGGCAAGCTGAGGCTGGACCAGGAACTGGTGATCAGCGAGGACGCCTGGAAGCGGGGAGGGGCGTCGTCCGGGGGCTCCACCATGTATGCCGAACTGAATTCACGGGTGAAGCTCAGCGACCTCATTCAAGGCGGGATCGTGCAGTCGGCAAATGATGCCTGCATCGCCATTGCCGAGGGGATGGCGGGCAGTGAAACGGCCTTCGCGGAAAAGATGACCGCCAAGGCCCGCGAGCTTGGGCTCAAGGAGGCCTCGTTCCGCAACGCCACGGGCCTTCCCGACCCCGACCACCATATGAGTGTGCGCGACCTTTCAGTGATGGCGCGCTACATCATCAACAGCTTTCCCGAGCCGTTCAAATACTACAGCCTGCCGGAATTCACCTGGAACAAGATCACCCAGCAGAACCGCAACCCGCTGCTCAAGGATTATCCCGGTGCCGATGGCATGAAGACCGGCTACACCAAGGAAGCGGGCTATGGGCTGGTAGGCACGGCGTCGCGCGATGGCCGCCGCCTGATCATGGTGATTGCCGGGCTGACGAGCATCGATGAGCGCCGGCTGGAGGCCCAGAAGATGCTCGACTGGGGTTTTAGCCAGTTCCGGGCCTTCGAGGTCTATTCGAAAGGCGACCGGATCGGCTCTGCCCGGGTGTGGGGTGGCGAAGGCCGTTCCGTCGAGTTGCTGGCCGGTGCCGATATGAAGGTGGCGCTGTCGCCACCCGAACAGAAGGCGGTGACTGTCAACATGACCTATACGGGGCCACTGATGGCGCCAGTGAAAGCTGGTGAAACGGTGGGCAGCGTGCGGGTGATGGTCAATGGCGTGGTGATTACCGAGCAGCCGGTGGTCACGGGCGGTGAAGTGGCGGCGGTCTCCTCGATGTGGAGCAGGGCGCTTGACAGCGTGATGATGATGGTTTTCGGCGGCTGAAATGGCCGGCGTGTTCATCACTTTTGAAGGCGGCGAAGGGTCGGGCAAATCCACGCAAACAGCGAAGCTGGCGGCGCGATTGCGGAGCATGGGCCTTGCGGTGGTGCAGACACGCGAGCCGGGCGGGACCGAAGGCGCCGAGGCCATCCGCGTCGCTACTGGTCAATGGCGAGATAGGGCGCTGGACAGCGAAGGCCGAGGCGCTTCTCAACTATGCGGCGCGCGACATGCACCTTGTCGAGTTGATCCGCCCGGCGCTGGCGCGCGGTGACACGGTGATCTGCGATCGTTTCATGGATTCGACCCGCGCCTACCAGGGTTATGCCGGCGGCTGCGCACAAGACATGATCGACGATCTGGAACGCGAGGTGGTTGGCGCTAGCAGGCCCATGCGCACGCTGATTTTCGATGTCGATCCGGCCATTGGCCTGGCTCGCGCCAAAATTCGGGCCGGTGACGAAGACCGCTATGAGCGCAAGGGACTTGCCTTTCATCAGCGGCTTCGCGACGGATTCCTGGAGATTGCACGGGGTGACCCGTTGCGCTGCCGGGTAATCGACGCGGGTTGTGGCGTCGATGCGATTGAAGCCGCGGTGTGGGGCGCGGTGAAGGATCTGTTGTGATGGCCGAGGATTTTACCGATCCGCGGGACACAGCCCTGCACCCACGGCGGCGCACCACCCTGGTGGGTCACGGCGAGGCCGAGGCGCATCTGCTGCAGGCGGCAAAGTCCGGAAAACTGCATCACGCCTGGCTGCTGTCGGGACCCAAGGGAATCGGCAAGGCGACGCTTGCCTATCGCTTTGCCCGCTACATGTTGAGCCCCGGCGCCAGCAGCATGCAAATTCCGGCTGACGCTTCGGCGGCGCGGCTGGTTGCGGCGGGTGCGCATCCCGATCTGCTGGTGGTTGAGCGCGCCATTGATTTCAAGAACAAGAAAGTCAAATCGGAAGTGGCGGTCGACGACGCCCGTGCCGCCAGCCAGTTTTTTTCGCGCACCGCAGGCTCCGGCGGCTTTCGCATCTGCATCGTTGACAGTGCCGATGATCTCAATGGCGAGAGCGCCAATGCCTTGCTCAAGATCATCGAGGAGCCACCGCAGAAATCGCTGTTCCTGATCGCCGTTCACAAGCTGGGAGCGGTGCTGCCGACCATCCGCTCGCGGTGCATTCATCTGCCGCTGAAGCCCCTTACGGAGGAGCAGACGAAGCAGGTGCTGGCCGAGGTCAGCAAGGCTGCACCGGCCGAAATCGCTGAGGCGGCCAGGCTTTCCCAAGGCAGTCCGGGCCGCGCCCTGCAGCTTCTCGATTCGAAAGGTGCAAAGGCCTATTCGGCCTTTCTCGCCGCCCAGCGGCTGACGCCGGCGGCTTGCGTCAGCCTTGGCATGAACTTCGCGCATCGCGATAATGCCGAGGATTTCGCGGTGTTTTCCGAACTTCTGACGACCTGGGTGGCAGCCGAAGCCCGGCGCCAGGCTCCAGCCGAAAAGGGCTTCGCGCTCGCCAAGGCGCACGATGAAATCACCCGTTCCATTCGCCAGACGGATGCCCTAAACCTCGACCGCCGCCAGACGGTCGTCGACGCCTTGATGCTGCTCGGGGACGCACTCAAGGCATAATAATAGCGACTGGAAATGACCAAACCGAAATTTTACATCACCACGGCTATTCCCTATGCCAATGGCGCACCGCACATTGGCCATGCCTATGAACGCCTGGCGACCGATGCCATCGTGCGCTTCAAGCGCCTCGACGGATTCGACACGCTGTTCGTGACCGGCATGGACGAGCATGGCCAGAAAATGCAGCAGCAGGCGGCGCGCGAAGGCCTGACACCGCAAGGACTGGCCGACCGGACGGCGGCGCAGTTCGAGGAGATGGGCGAGCAATTGAATGCCCGCGCCGACGACATTCTGCGCACCACCGAGCAGCGCCACAAGGTCAGCGTCCAGGAAGTGTGGCGGCGCATGGCGGCGAAGGGCGACATCTATTTGTCGAAGTATGCCGGCTGGTATTCGGTTCGTGACGAGGCCTATTACGCCGAAGACGAAACCGAGGAGCGTGATGGCCGCCGTTTCGCGGTGAAAACCGGAACACCGGTTGAGTGGGTGGAGGAAGAGAGCTATTTCTTCAAACTCTCCGCCTATGCCGAAAAGCTGCTGGCCCATTACGAAAGCAATCCGGATTTCATCACGCCCGAGCACTACAAGAACGAGATTGTTGCCTTCGCGAAGCGCGGGCTCAACGATCTGTCGATCAGCCGCACGACGTTTGACTGGGGCATTGCGGTTCCGGACGACCCCAAGCACGTGATGTATGTGTGGGTTGATGCGCTGACCAACTACCTGTCGGCCACCGGCTTTCCCGATGCTGCCGCGGCGCGCGCGAAATATTGGCCAGCGGACGCCCATGTGATTGGCAAGGACATCACGCGCTTTCATGCCATTTACTGGCCGGCTTTCCTGATGTCGGCGGGCCTGCCCGTGCCGAAGCAGATTGTCGTTCACGGCTTCCTGTTCAGCCGCGGCGAAAAGATGTCGAAGTCGGTTGGCAATGTGGTGGCCCCGGCCGACCTGGTGCGCACCTATGGCGTTGACCAGACGCGGTATTTCTTCCTGCGCGAAGTGCCGTTCGGCCAGGACGGCAGCTACAGCCATGAAGCCATTGTGGCGCGCATCAACGCCGATCTTGCCAACGATCTCGGCAATTTGGCGCAACGCTCGCTGTCGATGATCGCCAAGAACTGTGGCGGGGTGGTGCCGAAGAAGGGCGAACTCGATCGCCGCCGACCTGGAAATCCTTTCAGCCGCCGACGCAATCTACGCCGAAGCCCGCCAGCACCATGACGCCTTCGCCATGAACAAGGCGCTCGACGTGATCTGGAAAGTGGTGGCCGATGCCAACCGCTATTTCGCGGGGCAAGAGCCCTGGGCGCTGAAAAAAACCGATCCCGGCCGCATGGAAACGGTGCTTTATGTGACCGCCGAAGTGCTGCGGATTGTTGGGCTGATGGTGCAGCCTTACATGCCGGCATCAGGCGCCAAGCTGCTTGATCTGCTGGCTATTGGTTCGGGGGAACGGACATTCGCGGCGCGGGCCACGCGGCTGGTGGTGGGCACACCGCTTCCCGCGCCCAGCGCCATCTTCCCGCGCTTCGTGGAAGATGAAGCGCCAAAGGCCTGAGCAGGATGATGTTTGATCTAACCGTTTTATTCCGTCATCCCGGCGAATGCCGGGACCTAGACTTTCAAACGGTAGGGCCGCGGAAAGCCTGGGTCCAGGCTTTCGCCGGGATGACGGCCACAGGGGTGGGTCAATCAAGACTCACTTTGTCCTGAACCATGTGGATCGTCGATAGCCATTGTCACCTCGATTACGAGGGGCTGGTGGATCACCTGCCCGAGGTGATTGCCCGGGCCGAGGCGGCCGGCGTTGGGTTGATGGTGTCAATCGGTACGCGGGTTCGGACGTTCGACACGTTGCTACAGATCGCCGAAAAAAACACCAATGTTTTCTGCACGGTAGGGACCCACCCTCACAATGCGCATGAGGAGTTGGATGTGACCGTGGCGGACCTGGTGCGGCTTTCCAGCCATCCGAAGGTGGTGGGGATTGGCGAAGCGGGGCTCGACTATCACTATGACTTGAGTCCCCGAGAAGCCCAGGAACACGGCTTCCGGCTGCACATTGCGGCGGCCCGCGAAACCGGCCTTCCGCTGGTCATCCACAGCCGCGAAGCCGAGGCCGACACGGCCCGCATTCTCGAAGAGGAAATGGCCCGGGGGGCCTTCAAGCCACTGCTCCATTGCTTCACATCGGATGCTTCACTGGCTCGCGCCGGGTTGGCGCTTGGAGCTTATGTGTCGTTTTCCGGCATCCTCACTTACAAGAGCGCCGAGAACTTGCGCGATGTGGCGAAGGAAGTTCCGCTGGAACGGCTGCTGGTTGAAACCGATGCGCCCTATCTGGCGCCGGTGCCGCACCGGGGCAAATCCAACGAGCCGGCCTTCGTGGTGAAAACCCTTGAGACCCTTGCCGCCACCAAAGGGGTGACCGCGGCTGCCATGGCGCAGGCGACCAGCGACAACTTCTTCCGGCTGTTTTCCAAGGTGCCGCGGCCGGAGCGTTACACGACAGCGGCATGACCACGACACTGACCATATTGGGCTGCGGCTCATCAAGCGGCGTGCCGCGCTTTGGTGGCGATTGGGGGCAGTGCGACCCGGCCAACCCCCGTAACCGGCGGCGGCGCTGCTCAGTGCTGGTCGAGAAGAAGACTTCGGCCAGGCAGCACCTGCGTGCTGATCGATACCTCTCCCGACATGCGTGACCAGTTGCTGGGCGCCGGAGTTACGAACATTGACGCCGTACTCTATACCCACGAACATGCCGACCACACCCATGGCATTGACGACCTGCGCGGCATATTTCTCAGGAACCGGCGCAAGGTTCCCATATGGGCCGACGAAATGACCGGCCAGATGCTGATGACGCGCTTCGGCTATTGCTTTTACACGGCACCGGACAGTGACTATCCGCCCATCCTCGGCCTCAACCGCTTGACAGCGGGAACGGCGGTTGAGATCAGCGGAGCAGGGGGCCCGGTAACGGCCCTGCCCATCCGCCTCAGCCATGGCAACATCGAAGCCCTGGGGTTTCGCATTGGCAACACGGCTTATACGCCGGATGTCAACGGCATTCCCGAGTGATAGCGCTCGCCGCCCTCGATGGGCTGGATTTATGGATTGTCGATGCCCTGAAGCGCACGCCGCACCCCAGCCATTTTTCGCTGCCCGAGACCTTGGCGTGGATCGAACGCCTGAAACCCAAGCGAGCGGTTATCACCAACATGCACATTGATCTCGATTTCGAGACCCTGCGGACGGAGCTTCCACCCAATGTGGAGCCGGCCTATGATGGGATGACGTTGACCATTGCCTAGATCAAAGGGAGCACCCCCATGCTCAAACGCTTCGCTGCCGGGCTATGTGCCATGGCCTGTTTTCTCAGCCCGGTTCTGGCGCAAACCTCCTGTACGCCGGAGAAGCTGGCCGAAGCAATCGACCGCTATGGCGCCGACCCGTTCGGTCCGCGCAGCTGGCGGATGCTCAAGGGCCTCGGTGACCCGATGGTCGAGGCCAATTCCCGAGGCGGCGATTACTGGTCGGCCCAGGAGGCCTGGCAGAAGCTTGCCGGCGGGATTTCGCCGGAAGGCAAATATCTGCAGAACTTCGGCTATGAGTGCCGCATTGCCTATCCCTTGCAAGTGCTGAACCAGCGCATCGCAACCCTAACCGCGGCCGATCCTTATGTGAAACAATGGCTACGTGCCCAGGACACCGTGCTGCAAGCCTGCACCGATGCGGCCGCAGCGGACGTCAAACTTCCTGATCCTCTCGAGGTGAAGCCCGAGCTTGCCAAATTGCAGCAGTTTGACCGCGCCTATCAGGAGGCGACCATTGCCTTCTATCGCGACAAGTCCAAGGCATTGACGGCGTTCAGGGCCATTGCCGCCAGCGACAGCCCGCACCGGGCCTCGGCGCGCTACAACGTGGCGAACCTCCTGGCCAATGGCAAGCTACTGGCCGAAGCGCGTGCTGAAGCCAGGGCGATTCTCGCCGACCCGTCGCTGGCGAGCGTCCACGCCATTACCAAGGACCTCCTCGGTTACATTGCCAATCTTGAAGATACCGCACAGGGCTGGACGGAGCTGATCAACGATACGGCGGCGATTATCGAACAACCGGTAGCGGCCATAACCGCCAGCGACGAAGCGCGGAAAGCGTATGCCTTTGCGTTGAACGACATTGGTTATGCCGGCGTCGATGCCAAGAAGGACGACTGGTGGCTGGATGGCAAGCTGCCGGAAAACCCGACGCTGTCGAAAGCCCTGGTCGATACGGCGCGCAGCAATGCCATGGTGCTGTGGATGATGGCGGGGAAATCCGCCAGCCAGTATGGCGCCTATGGCCCGTGGAGCCTGGCGGGTGACAAATGGCTGGCGCGGCTGGGCTGAAATCAATGCCAAGGCTCTGGCGCTTCCTGCTGCCTCGGGGCTGCCCGAGGGGGCGCGTGACCTGTTGCTGGCATTGTCAGCCAAACCCGACGACGCCTCTCGCACGTCACTGTGGAGCAAGGCAAAAGCGGCCATCGCCGCTGCTGAAACCACGTGTGGCGAAGATGGGAAAACCGCCGCCGCGGCCGTGCTGCTTGAGCCATGCCGTGCGGGTTTCGGCCCAGGCCGGCAAGTTTGATGAAATTTACGCCGCGCTTGGCGCCATGCCGGCAAAAACCAGCAATGCCTACATTGAAGGCGCTGTGATGAAACTCGGCGAGTATCTGATGGGGCAGGGCAATGTGGCGGAGGCCCGGCGCTATCGTGATAGCACTGCTGACGGCGGATTTTCTGCTGAAGATGCCGGAAGACCGCAAGACCCTGTATCAGGACGATTTTTGCCAGCCAGCTCATGTGGATGGCCGAAAGCCAGGAGAACTGGCTGGCGGCACTGTCCCAGCACAGCCGCAAGACTTCGCACCAGCTGCTGAATTTCCTGCCGGTCAAGACGCTGCGGGAGCTATCGGGAAATGTGGCTCTGAAGCCCGAGGAACGCGCCTTGCTGGCCCGAGCCGCATGGACCCGCGACTATGCTCTGGGCCGCAAGCTTCCGGCTGACGTTACCGCGGGCATGATGTCGCTCAATCCAAAACTTCAGGAGTCAGCCGACAAGGTGAAGGCTGATTATCCGAGTCTCGGACCGGAGCGCGCCCAGTTGCTGAGCATATTGCGCAACCCGCGCTATGGCATTCTGGTGACGGCTCCCGATCTCTATGAGCCGATCGAAATGGCGCGTGACAACTTTGGCGAAGTTGACAGCTGGGATGTCAACGACAAGAACTGGTGGTGCCCGTTCGAGCCGGACCGGCAACTGGCGGGCCTGCGCGGCGAGTATGATACGATGACGGGCCTTGGCTACGTGCTGGGTGGCGATGACTGGTTGCGCCGCCGCCTGGAACCGGTGCTGGACGACAAGCTGCTGGCCGAACTCACCCAAAAGCGCGACGCGGCGATCAAGGCCCATCCGGTGGTCAAAGCCATCGGCTGGAAGGAACTGGGGGCATTGGCCAGGGTCGCCAGCGGCCCCCGGAGGCTCAGCGAGGCGGCGGTGCGCTGGGGCAAGGCCAGCAAGGGCGATGATGGCGCCCCGGAGGCTTTGGCGCTGGCGGTCAAGACCACGCGCTACGGCTGCCGTTGGCATGGTGGCCATGGGGTGTATTCCAAGGCCGCTCAAACGCTGTTGCAGCAGAAATTCAAAGACACGACCTGGGCCAAGACCACGCCATACTGGTTCGACTGCATGAACCAGGTGTGGGACAAGAACTACAACAAGGTGGCGGATTGCAAGCCTAAGGCGTGGGAGAAACAGCCGCCACTAAACTGATGTGTTATCCGATGAACGGCGGGCAAAGGCTTGCCGTACTTCAATTTTCAGCAATTCTACCTATCACAAAATATTCCATAATATATATTATGCGAATAGGTGATGGGTGTGCGGATGGGCCTAGGTCAGCCGTCCCAAGGCAATGATCTCGGGCCGATCTCGCCCCAATGGTCCGCCCTGCCAGTCACCCATCCAGCGGTCCACGGTGAGGCCCGCCGCTGTGATGCAGGCGGCGATTTCCTGTTGCGGCCTGAATCTGATCTGCGACTGGGCCTGCCAGAAGCGGCCGTCCGGTGCTTCGTAATACGTGCCGTAGGTTACGATGCCGCTGTCCGGATTGTGATGGGCATCGTTGAAGGCCCGCACCCTGCCGCGTTCCGGATCATCGATCCAGCGCCCTGATTGCTGCGGCGACCACTCCAGCCATTCCTCTGCACCTGGCTCGCGGCTGTCAAAAATGAACCTGCCGCCGGGCGCCAGGTGGGTGGAAATGGTTTGGCAAACAGCAAGTTGGTCGAGCGTCGCTCAGAAAGCACTGGAAGGCATGGCCGGTCATCACCACGAGGTCGAAACGGCGGCCCAGGCGGACGGTGCGGGCGTCCTCCTCAATCCAGGTGACCATTTCACCACCGGGCCTGCCACGAGCTACGTCCAGCATGGCCGATGCCGGGTCGACGGCAACCACCTCCTTGCCTGTGAGGGTGACGGCAAACCGTCCCGTGCCGCAGCCGAGGTCCAGTACCGACGACGCCGTCTCGGCCAGCTTGGCGCAGAGTGCGAGGTCATCACCCCACGCATTATCCAGGTCGTAGAAATGCGCCAGCGCCGCATCGTGGTAAAGCCTGTCGATCATCGCCAAGGCCGGTAGCATGATGCGAGCGATTGGGCTACCTCTCGGCGATGACCGACAATCCCGCCGCCATGGACCCCCGCAACATCGAAACGCTCCGCGCCATCATGAAGGCGCTGCGGACACCGGTTACCGGCTGCCCGTGGGACCTGGAACAGAGTTTCGAGACCATCGCCCCCTACACCATTGAGGAAGCCTATGAGGTGGCCGACGCCATTGCCGGCGGCAGCCGTGCTGAACTTTGCGAGGAGCTCGGTGACCTGCTGTTGCAAGCTGTCTACCATTCGCAGATGGCGAGCGAAGAAGGCGCGTTCACCTTTGATGACGTGATCGAAGCGGTGTGCCGCAAGATGATCCGCCGTCATCCGCATGTGTTCGGCGATGATGAAGCCCGATCGGCGAAGCTCGCCAAGGGTTTCTGGGAGGACATGAAGGCCAGGGAACGCCAGGATCAGCCCCAGGGCGGCGTGCTGGATGGCGTGCCCCTTGCCCTGCCCGGCTTGACGCGGGCTTTGAAGCTTCAAGCCAAGGCCGCCAAAGTCGGATTCGACTGGCCGTCGGTCGATAATGTGTACGACAAGATCGCCGAGGAGATCGCGGAGTTCCGCGCCGCACCGGACGAGCGGAAACCCGAGGAGTTCGGCGACATTCTGTTCGCCATGGCCAATGTTGCCCGCCATCTTGGTATCGATCCCGAAGCAGCACTGCGGGGCACCAATGAGAAGTTCATCCGGCGATTTTCATATATCGAAAGGCAGTTGGCTGAACGCGGAAAAGCGCCGAAGGAGTCCAGTCTCGAGGAGATGGATACGCTTTGGGATGAGGCGAAGGGGAAAACATAGCCTCAAAATCTGTCATCCCCGGACTTGTTCCGGGGACCCATCGATCAACAAGCACGCAGGTGGAAGCGTGGGTCGCCGGAACAAGTCCGGCGATGACAGATTGAAGGAATCACTCCGCCGCCTGTCGGGCTGCCATTGTCCGCATTGCCTTGCCAAACCGGGCGGCGGCCTGGCCGGCCTTATCGGCAGTGAGGCGGACCTGCAGGTGGGTGTGGCCGTTGTCGTCGGCGGAGCGAGACAATACTTCGCCGCGATCATGCAGCCAGGCGATGCCTTCGCCGTCGCTTGGTTCGAGCACGAATTCATAGACCGTGTGGCCAGCCCCCAGCCGGGTTTCGATTTCGGTCAGCAGCCGGTCAAGCCCCTCGCCGGTCACCGCCGAAATCAGCGCGCAGTTTTCCATGCGCTGGGCCTGGGAGGCGCGGGCCTGGCGTTCTTCCGGTTGCAGCAAATCGAGCTTGTTCCACACTTCGATGATGTGCGAGCGGCGGGCTTCGTCAATGCCAAGTTCGCCCAGCACCCGGTTCACATCCTGGGACTGGGCTTCGGTTTCACCATGGGCGATGTCGCGGACGTGGAGGATGATGTCGGCCTCGAGAACCTCTTCCAGCGTGGCGCGGAAGGCGGCGATCAGCGACGTCGGCAGGTCCGAAATGAATCCGACGGTGTCGGAAAGGATTACCTTTCGCCCATGCGGCAGGCTGATGACCCGCATGGTCGGATCAAGCGTTGCGAACAGCAGGTCCTTGGCGAGGACTTCGGCGCCGCTGAGGCGGTTGAACAGCGTGGACTTGCCGGCATTGGTGTAGCCGACGAAGGCAACGACTGGATAGGGAACGCGGGCCCTGCCCTTGCGATGCAGGTCACGGGTTTTGACGACCAACTCGAGCTGCTTCTCGATCTTGGCGATGCGCTCCTGAATGAGCCGGCGGTCGGCTTCCAACTGGCTTTCGCCGGGGCCGCCGAGAAAGCCGAAGCCGCCGCGCTGGCGTTCAAGGTGGGTCCAGGTGCGGACCAGGCGGCTCTTCTGGTACTGCAGATGGGCGAGTTCGACTTGGAGCGTGCCTTCGCGCGTTGACGCCCGGCGGCCGAAGATCTCGAGGATCAGACCGGTGCGATCAACGACCTTGGCGTTCCAAGCCCTTTCAAGATTGCGCTGCTGGATGGGCGACAGCTGGGCGTTGACCACCACAAGTTCGGCTTCCTTGGCTTCAACCAGCCTTGCCAGTTCCTCGACCTTGCCCGACCCGATCAGGGTTGCCGGCTTGGGGTTTGACAGCGGCACGATTTCACTGGCTTCAATTTCGAGGTCGATGGCTCTGGCCAATCCTTCGGCCTCTTCGAGCCGCGACTGGGCATCGCGATCAGACTGAAGCTGCGCGCCCCGGTCCTTGCGTTCGACATGCACGACGATAGCCCGCGTGGCCTGGGGGCCTTCGATGTGGAAATCGACGCCGGAGCCCGGCGCCAGCCGTTTTGACTTGCTCACCCGGCCGCCGTTTCCTCGTCGAACAGGCTGATCGGCCCGCCCGGCATGATGGTCGATATGGCGTGCTTGTAGACCAGCTGGGACATGCCATCGCGGCGCAGCAACACGCAGAAATTATCGAACCAGGTTATGACGCCTTGCAGCTTTACGCCATTGACCAGAAATACGGTCACCGGCACTTTCTGCTTGCGCACGTGGTTCAGGAAGGTGTCCTGGAGGTTCTGTTGCTTTTCTTGGGCCATTGCTCTTCTCTTCTTCTTGGGGGCCTGTTGGGCGGGTTGAAACTAGCACAATTCGCGGCGATGCCAAATCATGGGACCGGCGCCTCCTCTTCCTCGCCGCGGCCAGCGAGGCCAAGGAGCTTGATCTTGCGGTGAAGGGCCGAGCGCTCCATGCCAATAAAACCTGCGGTGCGCGATATGTTACCACCGAAGCGCGACAACTGCGCGGTGATGTAATCACGCTCGAAGGCCTCCCTGGCCTCGCGCAGCGGCAGGACCAACAGATGCTCGCCACTGAAATTGACGGCCGCCGGAGCAGCACCCGTGGCATCCTGCGGGAGTGATGCGGCGTTGATTTCACTGGCGGGATCGCCCGAGGCGAGAATCATGATGCGTTCGACATTGTTTTTGAGTTCGCGAATGTTGCCCGGCCACTCGCGGGTTTGCAGCATGGCAATGGCATCATCGGCAAAGATCCGTAGTGGTTGGCCGGATGCCAGCGAATAACTTCTGGCAAAGTAGCTGACGAGTTCGGGAATGTCGTCGCGGCGTTCGGCCAGGCCCGGAACCTGCACCGGTACCACGCTGAGCCGGTGATAGAGGTCTTCGCGGAACCGGCCTTGGCCGATCAGGGCCGCGAGATCGCGGCTGGTCGAAGAGATGACGCGTACGTCGACTTTCACCTTCTTGGCGCCACCCACCCGCTGGAACGTCTGCTCGACCAGGACCCGCAGGACTTTGCCCTGGGTTTCCATCGGCATGTCGGCCAATTCGTCGATGTAGAGGGTTCCGCCATGGGCCTCCTCCAGAGCCCCTACCCGCCGGGCGGTACCTGATGCATCATCGACGCCAAACAGTTCCTCTTCCATGCGCTCCGGCGCCATGGTGGCAGCACTCAGGGTGACGAATGGTCCGTTGGCCCGCATGGACATGGCATGCAAGGCCCGTGCTGCCAATTCCTTGCCTGAGCCCATGGGGCCGGCAATCAGCACCCGGCTGTTGGCGGGCGCGATCTTTTTCAAAAGGGCGCGCAGATGGCGCATGGCGGCAGAATTTCCGAGGAGCTCGGTGTCGGCCCCGGCGCGGCCCTTCAGGCTTTCGTTTTCGCGGCGCAGCCGGGTCGTCTCGAGGGCGCGGCTGACTAGCAGCAGCAGGCGGTCGGCCTTGAACGGCTTTTCGACATATTCGTAGGCGCCGCGCTTGATGGCTGCCACCGCCGTTTCGATGTTGCCATGGCCGGAAATGATGATCACCGGTACGTCCGGATGTTTTTCCTTGATGACCATCAACAGGTCGAGGCCATCGAGCTTCGATCCCTGAAGCCAGATGTCGAGAATGATCAAGGACGGCCGCCGCTGATCCACTTCGGCAATTGCTGCATCACTGTTGTGGGCGAGGCGGGTTTCGTAGCCCTCGTCCTGCAACACGCCGGCAATCAATTCGCGGATGTCGGCTTCATCGTCTACGATCAGTATGTCTGCGGCCATGTTCAACTCTTGCTATGCGGATTGCGCGGCAGGTTCAGTAAGTGCCGCGAACTGAAGGGTAACGCGGGCACCAAGCCCGCCAGAAACATTCGCCGGCGCATCTTCGAGGATGAGGCGGCCACCATGCTCTTCCATGATGCGCTTGACGATTGCGAGGCCGAGGCCGGTGCCTTTTTCGCGCGTCGTCATGTAGGGCTCGGCAAGTCTTTGGCGGTTCTCCTTGGGGAGCCCGACGCCGTTGTCGGTGACCCGGATGAACGGCCCGAGGGGGCCTAAGCCTGCTTCAACCCGAATAGCGCCTCGTGGCTCAGGAGTGTCCTCGACCCGGCTTTCAATGGCTTCGCGGGCATTCTTGACAAGATTGGTGACGGCCTGGGTGATGAGGCGGCGGTCGAATGGAAACACAAATTCAGCCGCCGCGGCGTCCACGACAAAGTCGACGTCACTCGACGTCACGCGTTGCAGCACGGTGGCTTCACGGACCACATCGGCCAACTGCTGCGGCTCTGGAACCGCCTTGGGCATGCGGGCAAAGGACGAGAACTCGTCAACCATGCGGCCGATATCGCCAACCTGCCTGATGATCGTGTCGGTGCACTGGTCAAAAACCTGCTTGTCGGTCTTTATCTGCGCGCCGTACTTGCGCTTCAGCCGCTCGGCCGACAACTGGATCGGGGTCAACGGGTTCTTGATCTCATGGGCGATGCGACGGGCGATATCCGCCCATGCCGAATTGCGCTGGGCGGAGACGAGATCGGTAATGTCATCGAATGTCAGCACATGTCCGTGGGCTTCATTGTCGGAAGCTTCGGTGGTGAATCTTGCGAAGAAGCTTCGGTCGAAGCCCTTGATGTTTTGATCCACCTGGCCCTCGGCGAAACCGGATGGGCGCGAAAGCGCCTGCTCGAACAGCGGCCGGAAGGCCGGCAAACACTCCTCGGTATTCTTGCCGATCAAGTCGGCTTCAGTCATTCCGAGGAAGTTCAATGCTGAGCGATTGACAAGCGAAACCGCGCCATCCGGATTTATGCCGATGACCCCGGCGCTTACGCCTTCGAGCATGGCCTCGGTGAAACGGCGGCGGGTATCGAGGGTTTCGTTGGTGCTTATCAGTTGGTCGCGCTGCTCCTTGATATGGCCAGTCATGAGGTTGAAGGTCCTTGCCAGTGTCGCCAAGTCGCCTGGACTTTCGATGGCATCGACCTTGACTTCGAGATCGCCGGTCGAAACACGGCGCGAAGCATCAAGCAGTTTGACGAGCGGGGCCACCAGGCGGTCCGAGAACCACAGGCCGACCCAAATGGCGGCCAACAGAAACACGAAAGCCACGATGCCGTACATGCTGGCAAAGGTCAGTTGCACCCCACTACGCTGGGCTTTCAACTGGTCATACTCGTTCTTTGCTGCCTGGGTTGCCAGCAACTGGTCGATCACCGTGCCGTTTATGGGCTTGTAGATGTAGAGATACTCATCATCGAAACCCTGCAGTTTGAACAGGGCGCGGACGATGTTCCCGCCCTGCCCCGGTGGCACGATTACCAGTTCGCCCTTTGCCGCCTTCTCCAACCAGAGTTTCTGGGGTGCTGTGAATTGAATGCTGTTGTTGGCGGTGACATTGGTATCAACACGCTTTTGCGCGGCACTGAAAATGAAAAGTGCTGGAAGGCCACGAATGGCGGCGTGGCGCGCCATGCGCCGAACGAAGGATTGGCGATCAGTATCAAACAACTGCTTCTGCTGGGAGATGTCGGCGGCAATGGCGGCAACATCGTTGCGAGTGGCTTCGGCGTGGTCCTTGACATAAGACTCGGCAACATTGACCGCGCCGTCGACAATGGCCTGGGTGCGTTGCGAGAACCAGGCATCAAGGCCGCGGTTCAGGGTGACCGAGGCAAACGCCGCCACGACAATGGCTGGGGTAATGGCGATGAGGCTGAACAACGCAACAAAGCGCAGATGGAGCCCGGCGCCAGCCGTTCCTTTGCGCTGCTCGTAGTAGAGGAAGATGACCTGCCCCATAACCATGATGGTCATGGCCAGCAGCACCAAGGCATTGAAGGCCAGCAAGGCGGTGGAAACCTGCGGCGTGGGCTTGATGGGCGAAAGACCGGTCAGAATGGCGAAGGTTGCAAGTCCGCTGACGATTCCCAGGGCCACAAGCCCAAAGCCGGCCCAGCCCGTGAGCCGGCGCAACCGCGTTGACAGGTGAAGTTCGTTCAGAGTGGGCATTGGGTCCGGGCTGTCATGAACTGTTGCATCAAATCAACACCAAACGTGGCGGATTTGCGACAGTTGGGTAGGCTACAGGCCGCGAACCACCCTGACATTGCGATCACGCAGTTTGGTGCGCAACGTGTTGCGGTTAATCCCCAGAAGATCGGCGGCCCTCAGCTGATTACCGCCGGTAGCGGCAAGGGCTGCCCGCAGGAGAGGCGGCTCGAGTTCAGCCAGCATCCGGTCATAGAGGCCAGGCGGCGGCAACTGCTGGCCAAAGCCCGCGAAATAGCGGTTGAGGTAGTTCTCGGCGAACTCAGCCAAGGATGCCTCGCCATGACCACTGCTGACCTGGCTGTGGACGGAAGGCGTCTGCGACAGCTCGCGCATCACCGATGCCGCCGATATCTGATCCTCGATTTCGATGGCCACCAGCCGCCGCAACAGGTTTTCAAGCTCGCGAACATTTCCAGGCCAGCGGTAAGCCTTCAGGGTCTCGATGGCTTCCGGCGTCAGGTCCTTCCTCGGCAATCCTTCGCGGACCGCCGCGGCCAGGAAGTGCCTTACCAGGTCCGGAATATCTTCGGCGCGCTCGCGCAGCGGCGGCAGGCGCATCGGCACGACATTGAGCCGGTAAAACAGATCTTCACGAAACTGTCCCTGCTGGATCAATTGCCGAAGGTCGCGGTGGGTGGCGGTGACAATGCGGGCGTTGGTCTTGATCGCGGCATTACCGCCGACCGACGTATATTCGCCCTGCTGCAAGACGCGCAGCAGCCGGGTTTGCGCCTCGAGCGGCATGTCGCCGATTTCGTCGAGAAACAGCGTGCCGCCTTCGGCCTGCTCAAAGCGGCCGGCAGCCCTGGAAGCCGCACCGGTGAAGGCACCTTTCTCGTGGCCAAACAGTTCGGACTCGATCAGCTCGCGGGGGATTGCCGCCATGTTGAGGGCGACGAAGGGTCCCTTGCGGCGGCGTCCATAGTCGTGGAGGGCGCGGGCCACCAGTTCCTTGCCGGTGCCGGATTCACCGACAATCATGACCGTGAGATCGGTCTGGGTCAGGCGGGCAATGACGCGATAGATCTCCTGCATGGCTGCCGAGCGCCCGACGATCGGCAGTTGTTCAGGCGGCGGGTTGGCGCTGGCGGATACCGCGGGCCTTGCCGATTGCTCGACGGCCCGGCCTACGGTCTGCACCAGGGCATTGAGATCGAAGGGCTTCGGCAGATAGTCATAGGCGCCGCGTTCGGCGGCGGTGATCGCCGTCATGATGGTGTTTTTGGCACTCATCACGATTACCGGCAGGTTGGGGCGCAGCTTCTTGATGCGGGGAATGACATCAAAGGCATTTTCGTCGGGCAACACCACATCGGTCACCACGGCATCGCCCTGCCCTTCGCTGACCCATCGCCAAAGGGCGGTCGCCGTGGCCGTAGACCTGACGCTATAACCTGCCCGGGTCAAGGCCTGGGTCAGAACGGTGCGAATGGCGCTGTCATCGTCGGCGACCAGAATGGTCTTTGCGCTCATAAGATTACTCCTTCACCGGCCACGAGGCCGTCGCTGCCGGACCGCAGCATCGGGAGGAGAACGCGAAATGTCGTTCCCCGGTCGCGGGGCGCGCACTCGACGATGCCGCCATGGTCACGCACGATCTTGGCGACCAGGGCCAACCCCAGGCCGCGCCCGCCTGGTTTAGTGGTCACGAATGGGTCGAAAATGTTCGGCCGCAGTTCCTCAGGAACGCCGGGCCCGGTGTCGTGCACGCAAACTTCCAACGGCAATGACATGCGTTCGCCACTGCCGGGAACCGTCAGGCGCACGCCGGGGCGGAAGGACGTGGTGAACATCACCTCGCCCGTGTTGCCACCGTGCGCAACGGCTTCGGCGGCGTTTTTGGCCAGATTGAGGAACACCTGTACCAGCTGGTCGCGGTTGCCAAGAACCGGCGGCAGTGACGGGTCATAGTCTTCGCGCACCGAGATTCCATGCGCCAGACCCGCGGCGAGCAGGCGTTTCACGCGGTCGAGAATTATGTGAATATTTTCTGGGCTGCGGTCAAGCGGGCGCTCGTCGGAGAATACTTCCATCTGGTCGACGAGGTCGCGAATACGGTCGGTCTCTTCACAGATCAGGCGCGCCAGTTGACGATCGCCGGCGTCAAGTGCTGGTTCCAGAAGTTGGGCGGCGCCACGAATGCCAGCCAGGGGATTCTTGATTTCATGGGCCAGCATCGAAGCCATGCCGGATACCGACAGGGCCGCCCCGCGAGACGTCAACTGGCGGTCAATCTTGCTGGCCATGGAGCGCTCCAGCAGCATGACGATTGCGAAGCGCGGATCGTCGCTGACTGGCGCGGCCTGGAGGTCGACGATTCTTTCGCCACCCAGCCGCGGGCCGCCGACCGCCACGGAATATTCATTGACGGCACTGACCGAGGCGCGGGCCTGGGCGACGGCGCCAAGGACGGGGCTTGAAAAGGGCACCAGATCAGCGAGGCGGAAGCGTTGCAGCATGGCGCTGCTGATCTGGAAGAAACCTTCGGCCGCCGCATTGGCAAGCAGCACCCGATCTCCCTCGTCAATGACGATTAAGGGATTTGGAATCGCATCGAGGATCATGCGGGGCAGCGGCTGCGGCCGTGTTTCCGCCTCGGCGTTCATGCGGCCTTGCTTTCGGCAGCCTGTTGATAGATTTCGACGAGACCGGCGGCAACCTGCTGGTTGTTCCGGGTCTGCAGTAGCCGGTGCCGCCAGAAGGCGACTTCAGCCAGCGGAATGAGGTGGCGATCGGCCAGGCGATCAATCACCCAGCCGACATGTTTGCGCGCTATGCGATTGCCGTGGTGTTCGCCATGGAATGCCAAAATAGCGCTGTGGTGATCGCACACCAGATGGCGCTCGTCCGGTAATGCCGGTTCAGGGGTTCCGCTGCCGGGATCCAGGTCATTGGCAATCACGCCGGGCCACCATGGCCTGCCGTAGGCACCACGGCCCACCATGATGGCATCGGCGCCGGAAGCTTTCATCATGGCGCGGGCATCGTCAGCCGACTGACCATCGCCATTGGCAACCAGCGGAATGGATATGACATCTCTGACGCGGGCAATAGCGTCCCAATCAGCTCTGCCGCCATAGAACTGGCAGCGGGTGCGGCCATGCACGGTGACCATGGCAACGCCGGCCATCTCGGCGCGGCGCGCCAACTCCGGCGCATTCATGGTCTCCGCGTCCCAACCCAACCGCATCTTCAGGGTCACTGGAACGCTTGCAGCTTGCACGGTGGCTTCAACGAGGGTCATGGCATGGTCGAGATCGCGCATCAGCGCCGAACCGGAGAGCCCGCCCGTCACCTGGCGCGCCGGGCAGCCCATGTTGATGTCGATGATGTCGGCGCCGAGATCCTCGGCGACGCGAACGCCTTCGGCCATCCAGCAAGCTTGGCGCCCCGCGAGCTGGATGACATGGGGTGACAGTTTTTCGTGGCCTGCCGCCCGCCGCACCATATCGGGCCGGGCTTTGACCAGCTCCTCGCTTGCCACCATTTCCGACACCACAAGTCCGGCACCACCAGCATGGGCGGCGGCGCGAAACGGGACGTCACTTACACCCGACATCGGGGCAAGAAAAACCCGATTGCGGGTTTCGATATGGCCGATCTTTATGCCCATAAACTAGGCAATTCCTTGTGATGCCGCATTTGCAAGCACACTACAGTTATGTTGCAGTGCGTCAAGCGGCTTGGTTGCGAGAGTAGTGCAGCGTTGCTATGCCAAATTCATGACAGTGGCGGTGGTGATCGTTGCCGGCGGATCGGGGCTCAGAGCCGGCGGCGAAAGGCCCAAGCAATACCAGATGATTGGTGGCAAGCCGCTGATCTGGTGGACTATCCGGGCATTTGCATCGCATCCGGGGATTACCCATGTGCAAGTGGTGATTGCCGATGACCACCAGCCATGGTTTGCCGAAGCGGCTGGCGATTTCAACATCTTGCCGGCGGTCTGGGGTGGTATCACCCGGCAGGAGTTGTGCCGGCGCGGGTTGGAGGCACTGGAGAGGCTTTCGCCCACCAAAGTGCTCATTCACGATGCGGCGCGCCCTTTCGCCTCGCTAGACTTAATCAGCCACGTGATCGCCTGGCTCGATCGTCACCCGGCGGTGTTGCCTGGCCTGCCGGTCATCGAGACACTGAAGAAGGCTCCGGGCGGCATCGTGGCCGACACCGTTGACCGCACCTCCATGTGGACGGCGCAGACACCGCAGGGCTTCCATTTCGCTGACATCCTTGCCGCCCATCGCCGGGTGGCGGCCGAAAACATCGACACGCTGACCGACGATGCCGCGGTTGCCGAGCATGCCGGAATTCCGGTAACGATGATTCCGGGCCGCGGCGAAAACCGCAAGATCACCACGGCGGAAGATGTGACGCAGGCTGATCTCATGCTGACCGCCAAGGCCCTGGCCGAATTGCCTGACATCCGTGTCGGCCAGGGTTTCGATATTCATCCGTTTACGGAGGGTTCGGCGGTTACCCTGTGCGGGGTGAAAATTCCTCACAAGAAAACACTTGCCGGACACTCCGATGCCGACGTTGCACTGCATGCCCTGACCGACGCCATTCTCGGCGCCATCGGCGAAGGCGATATCGGTGTGCACTTCCCGCCTGATGACCCACAATGGAAAGGCGCTGCTTCTTCGATTTTTCTCAGGCGCGCCGTCGAACTGGTGCGAGCCAAGGGAGGAAGGATCGCCAACGCCGATATCTCGATCGTCGCCGAAGCACCCAAGATCTCACCCCATCTCGTGGCGATGAAGCAGGCCGTTTCCGCTGTGCTCGGCATTTCGGCTGACCGTATCGCCATCAAGGCGACAACCGCCGAGAAGCTCGGTGCGCTGGGGCGCGGCGAAGGAATCGCCGCACTCGCGGTGGCCGTGGTGCGACTGCCGTGAAGGTGTTTCCCGCCGAACTCGAGGATCAAGCGGCAACGCTGATCGACCAATGCCGGGTGCAGAAAATTAAGCTGGCATTGGCCGAAAGCTGCACCGGTGGTCTGGCCGCCGGCCTCCTCACGTCGATCGCCGGATCATCGGATGTCATCGACCGGGGATTTGTGACCTATTCCAACGCCGCCAAAACGGAAATGCTTGGCGTTCCGCAAGCCGTGATTGCGCGTTATGGCGCCGTCAGTGAAGAGGTGGCGCGGGCCATGGCCGAAGGGGCGCTGGCAAACAGCCGGGCGGTGATTGCCGTGAGTGTGACGGGCGTTGCGGGACCCGGGGGCGGAACGGCTGACAAGCCGGTGGGCAGAGTTCATTGTGCCTGCGCCCGCCGTGGCGCGCCGGTGCTTCATGTGTGCCTCGATTTCGGTCCGCTGGACCGGCAGGCCATTCGCCTCAATTCGATTGGGGAAATGCTTCGGTTGGTTCGCCGTCAGGCCTTCGCCCCATAGAGCTTTGCGGCGCGTTGTTCGAAGGCGTTCATGATCTTGCGCATCATCATGTCAAGCATGCCAGACATGATGAACTGCAGGCTGCGGCTTTTCATCTTGTAGTCGATATCGAGCCTGATTGATGATCCCCTGCTGTCGGGCGTTATCACCCACCTGGCATCAAGATGTTCGATGGGGCCGCTGTTGCGGGCTGCCGCCGAAACCCAGTTCTCCGCGGGGTTGCAGACGACATGGCTGCGGGTTGTTTCATGAATGCCGAGCTTCTGGTAGGCGACAGTCAGATCGGCGTCGAAGGCGCGATTTCCGGCGTCATCCAACGATTCGGCAAACACATCCGAGCGCTTCAGCAGCGGCAGAAAATGCCGGTAGGAGGCAACATCGGCGGCAATGGCATAGACCTGATCGGCCGTATAGCCGACATGGCGGCTTACCGTGAATTTCGGCATTTTCAGTGGCGCCCGGCTCTGGCATTTCGCGCCGCACGCAGGCGGGCGAAGTCGTCGCCGGCGTGGTGTGACGAGCGCGTGAGCGGCGTTGCGGCCACCATCAGGAAGCCCTTGGCATAGGCTATCGTCTCATAGCCTTTGAATTCATCGGGCGTCACGAAGCGGTCGATGGCGGCGTGCTTGCGTGTGGGCTGCAGGTATTGGCCGATGGTGATAAAGTCGATGTCGGCCGAACGCATGTCGTCCATCACCTGCATGACCTGCTCGCGGGTTTCGCCCAGGCCCACCATGATGCCAGACTTCGTGAACATGGTGGCATCGAGTTCCTTTACCCGCTGCAACAGGCGCATGGAGTGGAAGTAGCGGGCGCCGGGCCTTATGCGGAGATAGAGCGACGGCACGGTTTCAAGATTGTGGTTGAAGACATCGGGCTTCGCCTCGACAACAGTCTCAAGTGCTCCTGGCTTCTTGAGAAAATCCGGCGTCAGCACTTCAATCGTCGTTTGTGGCGAGGCAGCGCGAATGGCGCGGATGGTGCGGGCGAAATGTTCCGCCCCGCCGTCATCGAGATCGTCGCGATCAACCGAGGTGATCACCGCATGCATCAGGCCCATGCGGGCCACGGCATCGGCAACTTTCTCCGGCTCATCGCCGGTCAAGGCAACAGGAATACCGGTCTTCACATTGCAGAAGGCGCAGGCCCTGGTGCAGGTGTCACCCATGATCATGAAGGTGGCGTGCTTTTTCGACCAGCACTCGCCGATGTTGGGACAGCCTGCTTCTTCGCAGACCGTCACCAATTTGTTGTCACGGACGATCTTCTGGGTCTCGGAATAGATTGGAGACCCCGGTGCCTTGACGCGGATCCATTCCGGCTTGCGCAACACCGGCGTATCCGGCCGGTGCGCTTTTTCCGGGTGGCGGGGCCGCCCTTCCTTCGTGTCGAGCAGAGAGACCATCACGCCTGCTTCTGTTTCACCATGCGATAGATGAAGATCAGGATGCAGGCGCCAACGATGGCGACAATCAGCTGCCCAAGGAAACCGCCGACGCTAACGCCGACAAGACCCAGCAGCAGATTGCCAACAACCGCGCCAACGATGCCGAGCACGATGTTCATGACGAGTCCGGTATCGAACTTCATCAACTTCTCGGCGATCCAGCCAGCGAGGCCGCCGATGATGATCCATAAAATCCAGCCCATGTGTTTTCCCCCTTATGCGGTGCGGCCCTTGAAGGCCTTGAAGACGAGCAGCAAGAGAATGGCGCCGATGGCGGCGACAATCAGATTGCCCAGGAACCAGCCTTGGAAGATTTCGCCGAGCCGCAGACCCATAGCGTTGGCGAGGAATGCGCCAATGTATGAGCCGACAACACCAATGATGATGTTCATGATCAGCCCCATGTCGGACCGCATCACCTTTTCGGCGATCCAGCCGGCAAGTCCGCCGATCAGCAAGGTGCCGATCCAGCCCACACCGCCACCAAGATCCATTAGTCCTTGCATAGTCCCCTCCTCTGGTTCAGGCGGCCGCTGGCCGCCGCGCAAGATATGGCCCACGAAACCCACGGGTTCAAGCCAATTTCGCTACATATGAATGACCCGGCCATAGGCATCGAGAACGCTTTCGTGCATCATTTCGGAAAGTGTCGGGTGCGGGAACACGGTGTGCATGAGTTCTTCCTCGGTGGTTTCGAGGCCCATGGCGACGACGAAGCCTTGGATCAACTCGGTCACTTCCGCTCCCACCATATGGGCGCCAAGCAAACGGCCGGTCTTGGCGTCGAAGATGGTCTTGACCAGGCCCTGATCTTCGCCGAGTGCAATCGCCTTGCCGTTGCCCAGGAAGGGGAAGCGGCCGATCTTGAGTTCGTAACCCACCGCCTTTGCCTTGGCTTCGGTGAGGCCGACGGAGGCCACCTGCGGGTGGCAATAGGTGCAGCCGGGAATTTGTTCTTTGTTCATCGGGTGGGCGTCGAGACCCTTGATCTTCTCAACGCAGATGACGCCTTCATGCTCAGCCTTGTGGGCGAGCATCGGCGGGCCCGCCACGTCGCCGATGGCATAGACGCCGGGAGTGTTGGTGCGGCCGTAGCCGTCTATGACGATGCAGCCCTTTTCAGTTTTCACACCAAGGGCTTCGAGACCAAGGCCTTCGATGTTGCCTTGAACACCGACGGCGGAAATGACGCGATCAACAGTGAGGGACTCGCTCTTGCCGCCCGCCTCGATGGTGGCGGTGACACTGTTGGCCTTTTTGTCGAGCTTCGCCACTTTGGCGGAGAGCCTGATCTTCAGCCCCAGTTTTTCCAGCTGCTTCTGGGCCACCTTGGCGATCTCGGCGTCTTCCACCGGCATCACCTGGTCCATGATCTCGACGACCGTCACATCAACACCCATGGCGTTGTAGAACGAGGCGAACTCAATGCCGATGGCCCCGGAGCCGACGACCAGCAAAGACTTCGGCATTACCTTCGGCACCATGGCTTCGAAATAGGTCCACACCAGCTTGCCGTCAGGTTCAAGGCCGGGGAGAACGCGCGGCCGGGCGCCGGTCGCGACGATGACGTGCTTGGCGGTGTAGGTGCCGGGGCCGGCCGCGCCTTTCGGCTCTGGAATTTGCGGCTGCATGGCGGGTTTGGCGGTTTTCGACACAACCACTTCGTTGGCCTTGGTGAGCTTCGCTTCGCCCCAGATGACGGTCACCTTATTCTTCTTCAAGAGCATGGTGACGCCGCCGTTGAGCCTGCCCGAAACACCGCGCGAGCGCTGGACGACTGCAGCAGCATCGAAAGTGATGTTGTCGGCCGACAGGCCGTAGTTCTTGGCGTGTTTCATGTAGTGGAAGATTTCGGCGGAACGCAGCAGTGCCTTGGTTGGAATGCAACCCCAGTTGAGGCAGATGCCGCCCAAGTGTTCGCGCTCGACCACCGCCGTCTTGAACCCGAGTTGCGCCGCCCGGATCGCCGCAACATAGCCGCCTGGGCCGCCGCCAATGATGATGATGTCGAATGCGTTGTCGGCCATGCTCAAATCTCCAAGATCTTCTTCACAACCGGCACCAATGCCTTGCCGATGGCCTTCGTGTTGTTCGCGTCGAGGTGGCCGCCGTCAGTCGGATCAGTAACCGCGACGCTGCCGGCATCGAAGAAATGCACGCCCATGTCCTCGGCCACGCGGGCATAGTGTTTGGCGAACAGCTTCGACTCTTCGATGGCGTGGCCCCAAAGATCGTTGAACCATTCGTCAGCGGTCTTACACAAGGCAGGCGGCGCCATGATTAGAACCTGGGGTGCCGAATAGTTGTCATTGTAGGGATGCTTCTGCACGATCTCGACCAGCCGCCCAATACCCAGTGACGCGTCGAAAGCCCGGCAGCGGCTGGCAAATTTGATATCGTTGGTGCCCAGCATGATGATCACGAGATCGAGCGGCTCGTGGCTCTTGAGCATTACGGGGAGCGTGCGGGCACCATTCATCTCCGCTGCCATCGTATGATCGTCGTAGGCGGTGGTGCGACCATTGAGGCCCTCGGCGATCACCCGCGCCTTGCTCTCCAGCCCCGCTGCAAGGACGTTCGGCCAGCGATCTTCAAACGCATGACGCTTGAATGTCCCGGCCTCAAAGCCCCAGGTCAGCGAGTCACCGAATGCGAGGATGGATTTCATGCCAGCTCCTCACACCAACATCAATGCGGGTTCTTCGAGGTACATCTTGATCGCCCCGATGAACTCCGCGCCGAGTGCTCCGTCGATGCAGCGGTGATCCGTGGACAGTGTAATCGTCATTTGCTGTTCGATGACAATCTCTGTCCCACGCACCACGGGGCGGCGCTCGCCGGTGCCGATCGCCAGGATCGAGCCATGGGGCGGGTTGACGATCGCCGCGAAGTTCTTGACGTTCAGCATGCCCATGTTGGAGACCGCCGCCGAGCCACCGGTATATTCTTCGGGCTTGAGTTTCCGTGTTTTGGCACGGGCGGCGTAATCCTTCATCTCCAGCGAAATTTGCGCGAGGCCCTTGGTCTCGGCCTTGCGCACGACGGGCGTGATGAGGCCGCCGGGGATCGACACGGCAACGCCAATGTCGGCATGCTTGTGTTTCACCATGGCGCTGTCGGTCCATGACACGTTAGCGTCCGGCACCTTGATCATCGCCATCGCCATGGCCTTGATGATGAAGTCGTTGACCGAGACTTTCCAGGAGGGCTTGCCGTCTTTGTCCTTGGGCGCCTGCAGGTTCAGGCGCTCGCGGACATTTAGCAGATTGTCGAGGGTCACATCGACCGACACGTAGAAATGCGGAATCGTCTGCTTCGATTCGGTGAGGCGGCGGGCAATGACCTTGCGCATCGAGTTCATGCGGAACAAGCTCGTAGGAGCCGGGTTCAAACAGCTTAAGCACGGCCTCTTCGGACATGCCCAGGGCAAGCGCCGGGGCGGCGGCCTTTGGCGCAGGAGCGGCACCTGGCTTGGCGCTCTCCACGTCTTTCAAAACGATACGGCCGTGGGGGCCGGAGCCGAGGAGTGCCGCAAGATCGATGCCCTTCTGCTTCGCCACGCGCTTGGCGAGAGGGGACGCGAAGATGCGGCTTCCCCCTCTGGCTTCGCTGCGCGAAGCCGTCTCCCCCGCAAGCGGGGGCGAAGGTTCCTTCTTATCCTCCCCCTTTTCGGGAGAGCTGGTACGCGGCACCGGAGGGGGACTGGACTTGATATCGCCCACCTTCTCGCCTTCACCCAGGATCACCGCAATCGGCGTGTTGACCAAAACATCATCGGTGCCATCGGCCACCAGGATCTTGCCGAGCGTTCCCTCGTCCACGGCTTCGACTTCCATGGTCGCCTTGTCGGTTTCGATCTCGGCAAGGATGTCGCCGGATTTGACCTTGTCGCCTTCCTTCTTCAGCCACTTGGCAAGCTTGCCCTTCTCCATGGTGGGCGACAAAGCGGGCATGAGGATTTGGACGGGCATGGAGTTACCTCTGCATCTACGTAATTTCGGGATTGTCGAATGGCCACAGATCGGCAAGTGGGAACGGCGTTGCCTCGAACGGAACTGCCTTCACGACTTGCCCACCGGAGATAGTTGTTGATAGCAGCCAGTGACCCGCCGTTAGCTGAAAAACTTCCAAGAGCAGCGCGCGCGGATCGAGCAGCCAAAGGTAAGGCACTCCAGCCTCGGCATAAATGCTCCGCTTGCCGTTGCGATCATGGCGTTCGGTCGAATCAGAGAGGATTTCGCAGACCCAGTCGGGGGCAATACCGATCCAAGCCGTATCCGGTAAATTTGGTAGTCTGTCGCGGCGCCAAGCCGCTATGTCTGGCACGACAACATTTCCGCTGAGGTGGAGTTCGGGCTCACTCATGAAAACCCATCCACCAGGCCCGCCTTTCCCCCACTGATTGCCAGGCGCGAGGCTTGCACCCATTGCTATCGCCGCGCTGGCATGCCGCGGAGAAGGCCGGGGATGCGTAACCAACGCCCCATGGATAATCTCCGCCACCAGATGTGGCGGCACCGCCTCAAGATCAGCGTAGGTCGCTTGGCGCTTGGCGGGATCGGCCATGGTGTCAGGCCTTGTTGCTCAACGCCGAAAGTTGCCCGGCCACCTTGCCGAGGCCTTCATTGAGTGTCTTGCGGATCGCATCGAAGTTCGCCGCCGCCTTGCCGTGGCCCATCTCTTCCATCGACGCCGCGACCTGATGCGCCATACCGGCCAACACGTGGCCCCAGACGTCGGGCTTGCCGAAGGCCATGGCGTGCAGCGACATCGTCAAGTGGCCATTGGAGATCCAGATGCGGCCAACTTCGCCGGCTTTCGGATCGTGGAACACCTCATGCGGCGGCTGCAGCTGATGCGGATGGGTTTCATGGCTGTGGTCGTGATGGTGATGGTCGTGATCAGACATAAAGAACACTCTTCGCGGCGGCCACCACTTCATCGGCATTGGGTAGCGCCAGCTTTTCCAGGTTGGCCGCATAGGGCATGGGAACGTCCTTGCCGGCGACGCGTGCGACGGGCGCGTCGAGGTAATCGAAAGCGTGGGTCATGATCTGGGCGGCGAGTTCGCTGGTCACCGAAAATTGCGGATAACCTTCTTCGACGCAAACGCAGCGATTGGTTTTCCTGACACTGGCCAGAACCGTTTCGAGATCCATGGGTCGGATAGTGCGGAGGTCGATGATTTCGGCCTCAATGCCATCAGTTGCCAGCTTGTCGGCGGCGGCATGGGCATAGGTCATGCCGATGCCGAAGGCGACGATGGTGACGTGGCCTCCGGCGCGGGCCACGCGCGCCTTGCCGATCGGCACCACCCAGTCATCGATTTTCGGCACATCGAAGCTCTTGCCGTAGAGGATTTCGTTTTCAAGGAACACCACCGGATTGGGGTCGCGGATCGCCGCCTTCATCAGGCCCTTGGCGTCGGCCGCGGTGTACGGCATCACCACTTTGAGGCCGGGGATCGCACCATACCACGCGGCATAATCCTGACTGTGCTGGGCGGCGACCCGGGCGGCGGCACCATTGGCGCCGCGGAACACGATGGGGCAACCCATCTGCCCGCCCGACATGTACAGTGTCTTTGCCGCCGAATTGATGATGTGGTCGATGGCCTGCATGGCGAAGTTAAAAGTCATGAATTCGACGATGGGCCGGAGGCCGGCAAAGGCCGCACCCACGGCGATACCGGTGAAACCGTGTTCGGTGATCGGTGTGTCAATGATGCGAGCGGCGCCGAATTCTTCCAGCATGCCCTGCGAGATCTTGTAGGCGCCCTGGTACTCGGCCACCTCTTCGCCCATCAGGAACACGTCCTTGTTGGCGCGCATTTCCTCCGACATGGCGGAGCGGATCGCCTCGCGCACGGTCATCGACACCATTTCGGTGCCGGCGGGGATTTCATCGCTACTCCAACCCTCTCCCCTTGCGGGAGAGGGTGGCGCGCCCGCGCCGGGAGAGGGAAGAGACGCGGTGACGCCCCTCTCCCCCGAAGCCTGCTGCGCAGCCTTCGGGCCCTCTTCCGCAAGGGGAGAGGGTGAAGCAATCGCATCTGCCTGGCCGATCACCGCGATCGGTGTGTTGACCTTCACGTTCTCGGTGCCTGCGGGAACCAGGATGGCGGTGAGCGGGCCTTCATCGACGGCCTCAACTTCCATGGTCGCCTTGTCGGTTTCGATCTCGGCGATCACATCACCCGACTTCACATTGTCGCCGACGTTTTTCAGCCATTTGGCGATCTTGCCCTCTTCCATGGTGGGCGAAAGCGCGGGCATGAGGATGTTGGGCATTGATCAGAGCTCCAGCGAGGCTAGTTTTGCTGTAGGAAAATGAGCAGAATGGCGGCCGCCATGGCCGCGAAAATGCAAGCGAAGAAGGCGAGGAAGGCCTGGCGATAGCGGGCGATGTAGGGTGCCGCGGCGGGGCCGGCAATGGCTTCGACCCGCGCGAACCGCCACCATCCCAGCGCAAAATACGCCTTGAGCTTCTGGCCCTTGGGCGCAAGGCCGATGATCGACAGCGCCGCGGTGACGGCTATCACCCACGCCGCTAGGGCAGCAAACGCCAGGGCGGTGATGAGTGTCGTGACCACCTGTCTTCACCTCGTCATGCCGAAACGTAGATGTCGGTGTAGAGTTCGCGGGTATCGGGCTCGGGATCGCTCTGCGCGAACTCGGCGGCCTCGGTCACGATCGCCCGGATTTCGGAGTCGATTTTCTTGAGGTCGTCTTCGGATGCAAAACCCGACTTCATGATGCGGGCCTTCACCTGCTCAATGGGGTCGTGCTCCTCGCGCATTTTCTGCACTTCTTCCTTGGAACGGTATTTCGCGGGGTCCGACATGGAGTGGCCGCGATAACGGTAGGTCATCATCTCGAGAATGTAAGGCCCCTCGCCCGCCCGGCAGTGTTCGACAGCGCGATCAGCGGCATCTTTCACAGCCCGCACATCCATGCCGTCGACTTGCTCCGATGCTATGCCAAAGGCCGCGCCGCGGGCTCCGAGGTGGTCGGCCATCGCCGTGGAACGCGGCGCTGCCGTGCCCATGGCGTAGCGATTGTTCTCGATCACGAAGATCACCGGCAGCTTCCAGATCGATGCCATGTTGAATGTTTCGTAGACCTGGCCCTGGTTGGCGGCACCATCACCAAAGTAAGTGACGGAGACGTGGTCATTGCCGCGATATTTGTTGGCGAAGGCCAGCCCGGCGCCGAGCGGCACCTGGGCGCCGACGATACCGTGGCCGCCGAAGAATTGTTTCTCGCGGCTGAACATGTGCATGGAGCCGCCCTTGCCCTTGGACAACCCGCCCCGGCGCCCGGTTAACTCCGCCATGACGCCCTTGGGGTCCATTCCGCTGGCCAGCATATGGCCGTGGTCACGGTAGGAGGTGATCACCTGGTCGCCATCCTTCTGGGCCATTTCCATGCCGACGACGACAGCTTCCTGGCCGATGTAGAGGTGGCAGAAGCCGCCGATGAAGCCCATGCCGTAAAGCTGACCGGCCTTTTCCTCGAAACGCCGGATGAGCAGCATGTCGCGGTAGGCCTGGAGTTCCTGCTGGGATGTGAACCCGCTGTTGCGCAGGTCGGGTTTTTCACCCTTCTCGCCCTTGGCCCCTTTGCGCGCGATATAGGCCGACCTGACCGCCATGCAAGCATCCTCCCGGTGGGTAGTGCCTCCGCTCATAGCATTAAAGCGCTGAGAACGCTCGCAGAATCAGGGATTAACCGGATTTCGGTTTATCGCTCCGGATTCTCACGGCTTTTGGAATGTGACCAGCTCATTGGGGGCCGCGACTTCAAGCTGTGACCGGGCCATTTCGTCGAGCATGTCGGGGTCGAGGCTTTCCGGGCGCAGCAGTGCCACCTTGCGCTCAAGCCGAATGCGTTGGCGCTGAACATTGTCGAACTCGCCGTTCAACAAGTGCGGCCTGGCTTTCCAGCCGAGCCTGGTAGCCAAAACCACGCGGCCCATAGTTGGCATGCCAGGCGAAGTAACCCAGCAGAGTAAGGCAGACGAGCGTTACGGAGAGGTCGAAGCGGCGCGATTGCATGGCGCATAGTCAGATGCGCAGGGTTAACAAATCGTGATGACGCCCATCCGCGATATACATTCTCTTGACAAATTGGAGTATAATAACAATGTAACCGACGGAGTTACTTAAATGCTATCAAGCAGCAGATTCGTTGTCGCGATCCATGCCCTGTCGGTGCTCGCCCGGGCGGCGGGCAAAGGACCGGTATGCTCGACGGCGGTTGCCGAGAGCGTGCGCACCAACCCGGTGGTGATAAGGCGCCTCATGTCGGAACTCGAAAAGGCCAAGCTGGTGCGCGCGGTTGCCGGGCGTTCCGGCGGCTTCGAGCTGGACCGAAGGGCTGACACTATCACTCTCGCCGATGTTTATCGGGCCGTCGAAGATGAGGCGGTGTTCCGCATGCACAAGATTTCGCCGGACTCCGCTTGCCCGGTCGCGGCACAGATCGGCAAGATCCTGACAGGCCCCCTCAGGGCGGCAGAAAGTGCGCTGTCCAATTCACTGGCACAAACCACTTTGAAAGACGTGGCCAGCGCCATTACCTGATGGCGCTACAGCGACGCCAGGAAGAAGCGCTTGATAGCTCCCGGCTTGGTCATTACCGGCGTCTGTTTTGCATCGGTCAGTTCCTCGACGCGCACCGTGAGATTTTCGTCGAGTTCGGAAATCGACAGCATGCCATCCTTGCCATAGGCTTCCTGGTCGCCGATCACCGCCAGCAGCGCTTCGGTGAAGGCGCCGTTCTCCCACTCGGAACTTTCATAGGACACTTCGCGACCGGTTGAGGACGCAAACATCACCACGCTGGCGCCGTCGCTGAGGCCGTTGGCAACGCCAGTCATATCCACCCGGCTGACCCCGCCCTGGATACCGTTGCCGGCGTGGCAAGCATCCATGAACAAGATCACCTTGCCGGGAATCCGCGACAGCCCCTTGCGGATGATGTCGCCGTCGATGGCGGTCGCCTCCATCATGTCCTCGTGCATGTCGACATTGGATGGCAGGAAATAGAAATCCTGCGTGGCGTTGGTCACGCCGTGCCCGGCCATGAACACGATGACATTGTCTTCCGGCTTGGCCTTCTTCTGCAGCTTGGTGAGGGCCGCCACGATGGCCACTTCGGTGGCCTCGCTGTTCAGCAGCAGTTGAACCTCAACCTTTTCGTAGAATGCACCCTTCTGCCGTTCAAGAACCGAAGCGAGATCCTGGGCGTCTTTCGCCGCGTAGCGCAGCTTGAGATCGTTAGTGTCGTAGTCGCTTACTCCAACCAGCAGCGCATAGAGATTGGGTTTGGCGGTCGATACCACCTGGCCCTTCCACCTGATCGGCATGGTCACGGGAACCCCAGGCTGGTCGTCGATATAGGCAATCAGGGTCACTTCGCTGTCACGCGGCGGCACACTGAGTTGAACTGTCTTGGCGTCGTCTCCTTCGTCCACCGGAACAGCGCCACGCGGCTGGATGGGGCGGCCGTCGAGTTGCACTTCAATGCGGGTGACGGTGCGACCCGAAGGCGAACGAACGCGGTACTGGATGGATACGTCCGATGACTCGGTCTCGATCACCAGGCTGTCGTGGGCAAACTCGATGACCGCGGGCAAGATGCTGCGGACATCCTGTTCCGGTTCAGCCGACTTGCCAGCATTGGCATTGGCCTGTTCGATGGCGGCGTTTTCATCGAGCGTGGTCAGGACCAGCTGCACAATGTCTGGCCGATAGTATTGATCCCGGAAGCGCGACGCGGGGAAGAAGTCAGGCAAGGAATCGAAGCTGGCGCCATTGACGTGCCAGCCGATCAGATCCTCGCCGCCGGGCGAAGCGGCGTAGTAGCCCTTTGGCGTCCAGACGATCCACTTCTTCTGGGTCACGTCGACAAACAGCGCCAGCAGTTCGGCGTTATCGGAGTAGCGGTACCAGCGGATGGTGCCATCGCCCAAAGCGGCGATGGCCACCAATCCGTCGGCCGTGAGGTTTACGCCCCACACCGTGCCTTCGGTGTTCTTTCGCCAGGTACGACTGCCATTGGCTGCGAAACGGTTGATGGTCCAGTCGGTGCCAATCAGGAAACTCTGCTTGTCGCCAGCGATGGCAAGGCTCCGTGACATTTCGGCGGGATCAAGCTGCAATTGCTGAGCGCTCAGCGTGGGCAAGAACGCCCCTAGCCAGTTTTCAATCGGCAAACCTTCGGTTGCCGGCCGAATGAAATCAGCCGGGATGTCTGGCGACGCAGCGAATGTCAGGGTCTTCACGTCAAACAAATGGGGGTCCGCGGACGCGTTGGCGAGGCCGAAGCGCACGGCGGTGCCGGTGGGGCTTGCCCAGAAGTTCTCGCCATATTTGTTTCGCATATCGGCGATGATCGGGCGGTGGGGCTGTACCACCTTGCCGCTCCAGTCGAACACCCCGAAAGACGAATCCTGCGATGTGAAGGCAATGCGATCTCCCGGCAACATGGCGATGTCGCCGAAGCCGCTTCGCGGCCCGTTTTCCTTGTCGACCATGACGCGTACGCCAGTACCGCTGAACGCCATCAGTGGATAGTAGCCATCTTTGTCAACGTAACGGCCGCTGGCGAACAGCGTCTTGCCATCAGCACTCCAGCCCATGGCGAATATGTCATTGTTTGAATAGGCCGTGGTATCGAGCTTGCCGATGGGTTTCAGCGACTTGGCGCCGAGGAAATCTATGTTCGTTGAGCTGATCTGGGCAACGGCCAGCACCTTGCCATCCGGCGAAAACCGCAGGGCGCGCGGCACCGGGCCACCGGGAGTATTTGCCTTGCGCGCTGGAGTTCCACTCCCGGCCTCATAAAGCCGGACGAAACCATCATCGGATGTGGTGGCCAGGGACCCGCTGGTGCTGAACTCCAAGAATGTGGTGGAGCCACCATAGTCCATGTCCCAGGCAGACAACTTGTCGAAGGGTGCGTTCCAGATGCGGATGCCGTTGTTCTTGCCGGCCATGCCGACCGCGAGGCGCTGCCCATCCTTCGAAAACTGCATGCTGTTGACGATCTGTGGCAAGGGCCCCAGGCGCTTCAGCAGATTGCCGGAAATCGCATCATAGAGATAAACGAAGTGCCCGGCGTGCGGTGTCCAGTAGTTTTGCCAATAGTTGTGATCCCAGCCGGTGACGGCGACGATCTTGGCGTCGGGGGTGATGGCGACGGCATAGACGCGGCCTTCGGAACCAAATGAAATCGGCACCCGAATGGTATGGATGAGTTCGCCGGTGTTACCATCCCAGATGCGCGCCGTCTTGTCGTCGGAGGCGGTGACCAGATACTTGCCATCGGGTGTTGCTTCGATGTCCCATAGGGCCGCCGTGTGGGTGGGAGAATCGACCCGCAGCTGGGGTGCCTGAACCGGCGGCTGGTCGGCCCATGCCGATGGCGCCACGCACACCAGCAGGATCAACAGGATCAGGCGAAAAGCCGTGGGCATAGTTGGGGGCCGTTGTCCACCGAGGTCAGCCCCAACTGTACCGCGCAACGTGGCAATTGCAAGGCTTAGGGGCTTGACCGCCGGATGACGAAATCGCCGATCACCTGGCCGCCGGCGACGCGGAGCCACAGGCCTTTGCCTTGCTCGGGTGCAGCCAGCGCGAAAGACGTGCGGCCGCCTTCGACCGGCAAGGTAAAGGAGGTAACGGGGCGGCCAATGGCGCCGATGGCGCCATCGGGCAGCACCATGATGTCGGCGACGGTTGCCAGCGTGGCGGGGTCGATGCCGACGGGAGGAACATATTCGATTTCCGACACCTGGCCCGCCGAAGAGCCGAAGGTGACGAGGACGTTGATCTCGGTGTCGGGGGCGGCAACGGTCAGATAGGTTTCCGGCTTGCCATCGAACAGGTCAGCGAAATTGTAGCGCTGCTCGGAACCATCCTTGAGGGCGGCGGCATAGGTGGCGTTGCCGGTTCCAGGCTCGGCGTCGGATTTGATGGAGACGGGCTCGGACACCTGCTTGCCGGGGTCGAGCGCCACGGTGACCTGCACGGGTGCCGCCTGTTGCTGCGGGGCCGAGGGCGCCAGCACCTGATAGGCGGCAAGCCCGACCCCCGCCAGAGCCGCAAAGCTCGAGACGACGATGTTGAAGGTGGTGAGCGGGGAATTAGGCCTTGAGAATTGAGCGGCCGGCGTAGGACCCTTGCGTTCCAAGTTCTTCCTCGATGCGTAGAAGCTGATTGTATTTGGCGAGACGGTCCGACCTTGCGAGCGAGCCGGTTTTGATCTGGCCGCAGTTTGTGGCAACAGCAAGGTCGGCAATCGTTGCGTCCTCGGTTTCGCCGGAGCGGTGCGACATCACCGCCGTGTAGCCTGCCTTGTGGGCCATTTCGACGGCTTCCAGCGTTTCGCGAGAGCGTGCCGATCTGGTTGACTTTGACCAGAATGGAATTGGCGATGCCCTTGGAGATGCCTTCCTTCAGACGCTTGGTGTTGGTGACGAACAGGTCGTCGCCGACCAGCTGGTGGCTTTTGCCGATCAGGTCGGTCACCTGCTTCCAGCCATCCCAATCGTCTTCCGACATGCCGTCTTCGATGGAGATGATCGGATAGGCCTTGGCGAGCTTGGCCAGATATTTGGCCTGCTCGGCGATCGAGCGCTTCACGCCCTCGCCTTCATAGTCGTATTTGCCGTCCTTGAAGAATTCGGTGGCGGCGCAATCGAGCGCCAGGAACACGTCTTTTCCCGGCCTTGTAGCCCGCCTGCTCGATGGCCTTCATCACGAAGTCGAGGCCCGCTTCGGCCGAGGGAAGATTGGGCGCGAAGCCGCCTTCATCGCCGACGTTGGTGTTATGGCCGGCCTTCTTGAGGGCCCCCTTCAGGGTGTGGAAGATTTCGGCGCCACAGCGCAAGCCTTCGCGGAACGACGCCGCGCCCACCGGCATGATCATGAATTCCTGGAAGTCGATGGGGTTGTCGGCATGAACGCCGCCGTTGATGATGTTCATCATGGGGACAGGCAGGGTGCGCGCCGAGGTGCCGCCGACATAGCGGTAAAGCGGCAGGGCAGAGGCTTCGGCGGCGGCCTTGGCGGTGGCCAGCGACACGCCCAAGATGCCATTGGCGCCGAGGCGGGCCTTGTTGGGCGTGCCGTCGAGCTCGATCATGGCGCGGTCGATGGCGATCTGGTCTTCGGCTTCCATGCCGGCCAGCGCATCGAAGATCTCGCCATTGACGGCGGCCACGGCCTTGGAAACGCCCTTGCCCATGTAGCGGGCCTTGTCGCCATCGCGGAGTTCGGAGGCCTCGTGCGCCCCGGTCGAGGCGCCCGACGGCACGGCGGCGCGGCCCATCGAGCCGTCTTCGAGGATCACATCGACTTCGACCGTCGGATTGCCGCGGCTGTCGAGAATTTCGCGGGCGGTGATGTCGATGATGGTGGTCATGGTGATCTCCAATGAGGTGCGTACATCAGTTGCGCCGCCTTATGGGGAAAGTGCGGGGGGAAAGCAAGGAGGGCGGGCGGGCATGACTCCTCGTTTGTGGAAACGGCACTATCCGATCCCGGGGGTGGTCTTTCCCTTCCCGCATGGGGAAGGGATGCGCGGGCGCTGCCCGGCGCGGTATGCCAGCCCTATATGGGCTGGCGGAGAGCGCCTGTAACAGCGCCCGCGCAGACGGGGCTTCTTCGCTGTCCGGTCTCCGCTTCGGCTCTGTCCAAAGGACTGCCTAACTGCCTGCCAGAGGCGCGGGGGTCGTAGTGTCCCCGGAAGAGACCGGAAGCCCCCGGGGGAAGTGACTACGTCAGCCACCGCCCGCAGGCCCGCCGCCCTCCCCATCCTTGATCACCGTCATGACCGGGACCCCTTCTGGGAAGGACGGATCAGCTGTAGAACATTGTGGGAACATTGTCAAGGAATAAATTGCTCTGACTCCAAAAAGATTGACCGAACCGAGTTAAAGAACATACCGTGAACATCTGTTTTGCTTTGGCCGTTGACGTAACTGCCCCATCATGGACCACATGGAAAATCACACGCTTGTTCCCGACGACATTCGCCAGCGCTTCGAGGTGCGCGAGTGGCGGAACGGGCTTGCCATTCTGGCAGCGGCGCGGCCCGCCGAGTGGGCGGATATCCTGGCGGTGCTGCGCGGTTTCACCCTGCTCCGCAGTGACATTCTCAAGCCGGGCGGTGCAAAGTCCGATATCGCGGGGAAGCTCGATGGGCATTTCACCCAGCTTGGCTGGATCGAGAAGCAGTTCGACACGCGGATTGTGGTGGATAAGGTCGAGTATCACACGCCGACCCACAAGGTGGACTGCTACAAGAACCGGGTGGCGCTCGAAGTCGAGTGGAACAACAAAGATCCCTTCTATGACCGCGACCTCAACAACTTCCGCCTGCTGTTCGACCTGCGCGCCATCGATGTCGGCGTCATCGTCACCCGCTGCACGGAATTGCAGGACGATCTTCAACGGCCTCAACAAGGGGCCGAGCTACGGCAATTCGACCACGCACATGGACAAGCTCGTGCCGCGCCTCGAAGGCGGCGGCGGGGGCGGCTGCCCGGTGGTGGTGTTCGGCATCCGCAAAGAGGCTTATGTGGACGATGGACAAGCTCAATAACACGATCATCGATCTGGCGGCCTCGCTCAAGGGCCGCAAGTTCCACACGGTGCTGGCCGACCCGCCATGGCGGTTCACCAACCGCACCGGCAAGGTAGCGCCGGAACACCGGCGGCTGACGCGCTATGAGACGATGACCACGGCGGACATCTGCCAGTTGCCGGTGGCGGACGTGGTGAAGGACCCGGCGCATCTTTACATGTGGGTGCCCAACGCACTGCTGCCCGAGGGGCTTGCCGTGATGAAGGCCTGGGGCTTCGACTACAAGAGCAACATCATCTGGCACAAAATCCGGAAGGATGGCGGCTCGGACGGGCGCGGCGTCGGGTTTTATTTCCGCAATGTGACGGAAGTGCTGCTGTTCGGCACGCGCGGCAAGAACGCGAGAACGCTGGCGCCGGGGCGGCGGCAGGTGAACATGATCGAGACCCGCAAGCGCGAACATTCGCGCAAACCCGACGAGCAATATGCGGTGATCGAAAGCTGTTCGCGCGGACCGTTCCTGGAGTTGTTTGCACGCGGTACGCGGCCTGGCTGGACCTATTGGGGCAATCAAGCGACGGACGATTACACGCCGACGTGGGAGACCTATGCGAACCACTCCCAGGCGGGGGCGCGTGGCGGCGGAGTAGAGCAAATGATGATCTCTTGCGATGTCTGCCAAGCCGGCGTCGAAGATCACTTATTGGTTCATACACAATACCTCGCAAAGATCATCCAGAGTGCAAATTCTCGCTGGCAAAATGCAACAATTGCTTCAATCCGATTTTGCTTGCTCAAGACAACATTGGAAACATCGCTGCGGGGGACATTTGGGATAATCCTTCATATTTGTACCCAACTTATGAAGTTCAGATTAGTCCTGAGGCGCCTGCCGACATTAGAAACACATTCTCTGAAGCGATTAAATGCTTCAAAGTTCGCGCATATACCGCATCCGCTGTGATGTGCCGAAAGGCATTAGAAGGTATCTGCGAGTTCCAGGGAGTTAAGAAAAACAGCCTCGTAAACAGCTTGAGGACGATGCTAGAGAAAAAGATAATTGATGAACGCCTTCATGAGTGGTCGGATATGCTTCGCGTCGTAGGCAATGAAGCTGCTCACGGTGTTGGGCTCAATGTCTCGCTGCAAGACGCTCAGGATACGCTAGATTTCACCGTAGCAATTGCCGACTATCTATTCTCGTACCGTGACAAGTTCGAGCAGTTCAAAGTACGAAGAAACGGGGCGGCATCGGCCAAATCCATTTAGATTTGTAACTGCAGACTTCGAGTAGCGCTTAAATATCCAACCCCTCCTCGCTCACGAACTCGGCGCGTTCGGAGATGAAGTTGAACCGCTCTTCCGGCTTGTTGCCCATGAGTTGTTCGACGACCTTGGCGGTTGAGGTGCGTTCGGCGTCGTCCAAGCACACGCGCAACAGGGTGCGCTTGCTGGGGTCCATTGTTGTCTCTTTCAACTGCGACGGGAGCATTTCGCCGAGGCCTTTGAAGCGGCTGACTTCCACCTTGGCGCGGCCGGACAGTTCGCCTTTGAGCAATTCGTCCTTGTGCTGATCATTTCTGGCGTAGGCGACCTTGGCGCCTTGGGCGAGTTTGTAGAGCGGGGGGACGGCGAGATAGAGGTGGCCCTGGTCGATCAGCAGCGGCATCTGGCGGTAGAAGAAGGTGATCAGCAGTGACGCGATGTGGGCGCCGTCGACGTCGGCGTCGGTCATGATGATGACCTTGTCGTAGCGGAGATCGTCTTCGCGGTAGCTTGCGCCGGTGCCCGGCCCTAGCGCCTGGATCAGGTCGGCCAATTGCTGGTTGGCGGTCATCTTGTCCTTCGTCGCGTTGGCGACGTTGAGGATCTTGCCGCGCAAGGGGAGCACGGCTTGGGTGGCGCGGTTTCTCGCCTGTTTGGCGCTGCCGCCGGCGCTATCGCCTTCGACGATGAACAGTTCCGAGCCTTCGTGCTGGGTGGCCGAGCAATCGGCGAGCTTGCCGGGAAGGCGGAGCTTCCTGACCGCCGTCTTGCGGCCCACTTCCTTTTCCTGGCGGCGCTTGATGCGCTCTTCGGCGCGGTCGATGATCCAGCCCAGGAGCCTGTCGGCCTGCGCCGGATGGCCGGTGAGCCAATGGTCGAAATGATCGCGCACCGCGTTTTCGACGATGCGGGCGGCTTCGAGGGTGGCGAGCTTGTCTTTCGTCTGGCCCTGGAACTCCGGCTCGCGGATGAACACCGAGAGCATGGCGCCGCTCGAGGTCATCACGTCGTCCGCCGTGATGACACCGGCGCGTTTGTTGTTGGCGAGTTCGGCGTAGTTCTTGAGCGAGCGCGTCAGCGCCGCGCGGAAGCCCTGCTCGTGGGTGCCGCCATCGGGCGTCGGGATGGTGTTGCAATAGGACGACGTGAAGCCATCATCGCCGGCGAACCAGGCGACGGCCCATTCGACGCTGCCGTGGCGGCCTTCCTTTTCGACGTTGCCTGAAAAGATTTCATCGACGACGCGGGTTAGCCCCTCGAGGCGTTCGGCGAGGAAGTCTTTCAGGCCGCCGGGGAAATGCAGCACCGCCTTCTCCGGCGTGTCCTTGTCCTTGATGAGGGCGGGATCGCAGCTCCAGCGGATTTCGACGCCGCCGAAGAGATAGGATTTGCTGCGCGACATCTTGTAAAGCCGCGCCGGGCTGAAGGCGATGTTGCCCTTGCCGAAGATCTGTTCGTCGGGGTGGAATTTCACCGTGGTGCCGCGGCGGTTCGGGGCTTTGCCGACGGTGACGAGCTTGGTGACCGGAAGGCCACGGCGGAACTCCTGGCGGTAAAGCTGCTGGCCACGCGCCACTTCGACGATGACGTGATCGGACAACGCATTCACCACCGACACGCCGACGCCATGGAGGCCGCCTGACGTTTCATAGGCGCCTGAATCGAATTTGCCGCCGGAATGCAGCGTGGTCATGATGACTTCGAGGCCGGACTTGTTCTTGAATTTCTCATGGTTGTCGATGGGAATGCCGCGGCCATTGTCGGTGACCGAGAGATAGCCGTCGGCGGTCACGTCCACTTCAATGAACGAGGCATGGCCGGCGACCGCTTCGTCCATGGCGTTGTCGAGCACTTCGGCGAAGAGATGGTGCAGGGCCTTCTCGTCGGTGCCGCCGATATACATGCCGGGGCGGCGGCGGACAGGCTCGAGGCCTTCCAGCACTTCGATGTCGCGGGCGGTGTAACTCTCCTCGCCGCGCGATTTGGCTGGTGCTTTCGCGGGCCTTGGGGCCACGGGCAGATCGTCAAACAGGTCTTTGGATTTGGCTGACTTGGCCATTCTTTCGTGTTCCCGAATCGTTTCGGCGCAGTATGGCGATGCAGGGTTGCAGTTACCAGCGCGGCGGGTGAACCAAATGATGGCGCACTGCGGCTCGATTTCCCGGCGAGCGAATGGCAAGCATCAGGAGCATGGCGCCCGGCCGGCGCCGTTCACCAAAACGCGTCTTGCCAGTGTTGCCAATATGCGCGAAACCTAGTCTCGGCTGCTGAGCTATCAGGCGGATGTGGCGTTAGGCGTGAAACCCATGACACTCTGGAAGTCCTCTGCCTTTTCGACGCTCGATTAGTCGATCGGGCCTCCGCCTGGCTCCGCTTCGCCACGTTAGAACAGCGCAGCAGATATTCGGAAAGTCCATCAGGTTCCCAAGTGTACTCGACCCCAAACAACAAATAACACACAGGGCCAAGCCATGAAAAACTGCATTCACAGCGGCAAGTCTTTCATCAATTCAGTCCTTTCCTGGCGCACGGTCCTGATCGGCCTGGTTGCGGCATTTCCCCTCTCGGCTGGGGCGCGCGCCGCTACGTTTACTGTCAACGCCACGGCCGACGCTCACGACGCCAAGCTGGGCGACCATCGCTGTGCCGCTGTGAGTGGAAAGTGCACTCTGCGCGCGGCGATTGAGGAAGCTAACGCCGGAGCGGATCCCGACATCATCGGCTTCCAGCTGGCTGGCGGCTCAACGATCACCCTAAGTCTCGGACAGTTGAAGATCGCAAGCAGGGCCCAGTTGAAGATCCGGGGTCCGGGTGCAGCGCTTCTCAGTCTCAGCGGCAATGGCACGAGCCGCCTGATCCGCATTGCCCCCGGTGCAACCGTCAGCATATCGGGGATAACGCTTCGCGATGGCTATGCCAATGACACAAGGAAGGGCTACCGCGTATTCGGTGGGGCGCTGGAGAATGCCGGATTCACCACGCTCAGCGGCGTCGTCATTCGTGGCAACAAGGCGCCCCAGGGCGGCGGCGGAATCGTCAACGGTGGCGTGCTGAACCTGGTTCATTCACAGGTGAGCGGCAATAGCTCGTCGGACTTTGCCGGCGGCATTCTCAATACCGGCGTAATGACGCTCATCGACAGCGCGGTCAGCGCCAACCAGGGCGGCGATGGCGCCGGCGCAATCGATAACCGTGGAACCGCCACGCTGAGCGATACGGCGATCAGCGGCAACGCTTCCAGAAGTAGTGCCGGAGGCATCACCAACCGCGGCACCCTCAGCCTGATAGGCGCCACGGTCAGCGATAACACCAGTAGCAGCGGGGTCGGCGGCATCGAAAATTTCGCTTCGCTCAGCCTCTTCCGCACCGAAGTGACCAGAAACCATGCCAAGCGGAGCGGCGGCCTCGCCGGCACACGTGGCACCATCCGCATTGCCCGGAGTTCGGTTTCCGCTAACAGCGGCGCTTCGGGATCGGCTGCCGATTGCCTGATCGATCACATCAGCGCCTTCCAATCCGGCGGCCGCAATACTTTTGGCAAGGGAACCGGCTGCATCGCCAGCGGGCCCGATGTCATCGAAACGCCGGATTCCCGTGCCGCCACCGTCCCGCTCGACAGACGCATCGCCGCATCCTCCGACGATGCCGAGGAGAAAGCGGCGGGCACGACAAACCTTACAAGTGGCGACCTCGAACTGGTCTACGACGGCAGCATCCAGATGGTCGGCATGCGTTTTCCCAACGTGACTGTGCCGCGGGGCGCGGCGATTACCAAAGCGTGGATCCAGTTCACCGTCGATGAGGCCCAGTCGGAAACAACTTCGTTGCTGATCCGTGGTCAGGCAACGGCCAACGCGCCGACTTTCACGACGGCCACCTTCAACCTTTCGAGCCGCGCCAAGACAGGCGCCGGCGTTCCCTGGAGCCCGGCCGCCTGGTCGACAATCGGACAAGCCGGGCCGGCCCAACAGACACCCGACTTGAAGGATGTGGTGCAAGAGATCGTCAACCTGTCAGGCTGGTCATCCGGCAACCCGCTGGTGATCCTGATCACCGGGACGGGCCATCGCACGGCGGACTCCTATGACGGCAGCCGCACCACGCAACCGCTGCTTCACATCGAGTATACGGGCACGGCCCCGGGAAATCAGGCGCCTGTCGCCAATGCCGGCCCGGATGTGACGATCACCCTGCCGGCAGGCGTAACGCTTGCCGGATCGGTGAGCGATGACGGTCTGCCGAACCCACCCGCAACCGTCACCTGCGGGTGGACCAAGACCAGTGGCCCGGGCTCGGTGACCTTCGGCAATGCGGCCTTGCCGTCCACGACCGCAACATTTTCAACTAGCGGCGCCTACATCCTCCGTCTGACGTGCAGTGACAGCTTGCTAACAGGCTTCGACGAAACCCAAATCACCGTCAATCCGACAGGCGGCGGCGGCCCGACTGTCGCCGTCTATGCCGGCTACTATGATACCCACCATCCCTATCACACCATGCCCAAGCCCAATCCCTGGAAGGGTGCTTCCAATACGATATTCGTGGGGGCTCCCGACTCTTCGAGTGGCGGCTGGGACAGTTCTGCCATCCGGGTCGACAACCTGACTTCGTCGACTTTGACCGGCGTCACAGTCACTGTGGACATCGGCTCCTCCAGGTTTGCGCTTTGGGGCCAGCAATCGATCCCCGCTGGGAGCAGTCTGATCCTGGCGCAGACAGGTTCCGGGAAATTCGATGGTTCAGACCGCAACACCGCCGGCTGTTACAGCTGCGCGGAATCACTCTGCACGACGGCGATTTCTTCGACCATCCCCGTGGTGCACGTGACCGTGGGCGCAACCACCATCAACGTTCCCGACTCCGGCCAGATCATCAACACCCGCGGCGCCGACTCGGCCGGCTGCCCCTTCTACGGCCATGGCATCCGCAGCGACGAATCCGAAAGTTGGCAGCAGATTCATTAGCGCAAATCCCGCAGAAGTTGCGGACTTGTGCGCTAAGGATTTGCTCCAACATATTGATCTTGTTCAATCCCAACGCGGCAGGCCGTTTCCGGCTTGCCGGGAAGTACGCTAGCGCCTGATCGGTCCTGAAGGAGTCATCGCAAATTTCCCTCGCCCCTTGGGAAGGAGGGAAAATACATTGACTTTAGTTCAAGTCCGGGTTTTCCTGTCATCAAAATAAGTTGCCCCGCAATAAATGGGGAATCAGGGGCGGGCGCGTTGCGGGGATTAATTGCCGCGCTCCGGGGTGGAGGAAACAATGTCTGATCTCAATCAGCGGATTGAGGCCATGTACAGTGCTGATGTGCGCGGTGCGTGGGCCTTTGTGGCGGTCCTGTGGATCGCCGTGCTGTTCGTGCTGTTCATGTCGTGGCCGCATATTCCGGATAGCGGGGTGCGCATCGTGGCGCTGCTGGCGGCGGCGGCTGTGTTGATATTCAACACCGCGTCGATTGCCGCCATGGTGAAGAACTACGCCGCCGACAAGGACTTCATCTACGGCCTCGACATCAAGCATCTCGACGAAATGCGGAAAGGCTGAAGGCCATGGCGAAGTACACTCCTCCGGATCAACCCAAGGCGATGCAATGGTTCGACATCATCGTGGTGGTGGGCGCCATTTTCCTGGCGCTGTGGTTCCCGCTGTATATGGGCTGGGCTGGCAACACCAAGGTGATGCAGGTGGTCGAAAACCCGACGTGGGAAGCACTGGGGCAAACGCCCGCCCAGGTCGAACAGTGGGTGAAGCTCGGCTTTGCCGACGCGGCGGCGGCCCACGACATCATCCAGAACAAGTGGGACTACTCGATCAACTGGATGCAGCTGGTGCTGTTGACGGTGGCGCTAGTCGGTTACTTCGTCTTTCTCTTCCGGGCCTCCGACAAGGAGTATCGCGAAGTGATCGACGAAAAGTTCAACGGCAAGTGAGGGCGGACAGATGTGGATGACAATCGCCAATATCGGCTGGGTGGTTTCCGCCGTTCTGGCCCTGTGGATGGTGTACGACTGGTTCAAGACGGACACGTCCTATTCCGAGGATACGCTGACTTCTTCCCGCGAGGGTGAGATCGAAGCGGTTTCCGAAACCCACAAGATCTGAGGAGGCTGACATGGCAAAAACCGCAACCGCCGCCTCAACCAGCGTGCAAAGAAGTCTCGCTGCTGCGCATTCTCGGTCCGGCCCATGTGTGGGCGCTGGGGGTGGGCATCGTGCTGGTCGGCGAATACACCGGCTGGAACTTCTCCGCCGACAAGGGTGGCACGCTTGCCGCCCTGATCATCTGCTGGGTGATCGGCCTGTTGTATACGGCCGTCGCGATGATCGACTCGGAAGTGACCTCGACGGTGGCCGCGGCCGGCGGGCAATATGCCCAGGCCAAGCACATCGTGGGGCCGCTGATGGCCTTCAACGTGGCGCTGTATCTAGTGTTCGCCTATACGATGCTCGAAGTTTCCAATGCCATCCTGATCGCCGACACCATAAAGTCCTATGCCGGCGAAGGCTTCGAGAACTGGCACCGGCAGGGCATCCTGGCGGCGGTGATCGTGGTGCTTGCCGCTCTCAACTATCGCGGCGTGCTGATGACGCTGAACCTCAACTTCGTCATCACCGCCATCGCCTATCTGGCGATCATCGTGCTGTTCTTCTCGGTGCAACCGTGGAGCCAGGGCGCTGTCTTGAAGCTTGGTGAGATGGTTACGCCGGAAAACGCTCTGCCCTACGGGTGGATTGGCGTCATCGCCGGTTTCCACTGGGGCATCTGGTACTATCTCGGCATCGAGGGCACGACGCAGGCGGCGGAAGAAGTGCGCTCGCCGGCCCGCTCGCTGCCCTATGGCACCATGGCCGGCATGATCACGCTGCTGATCGGCGCCACGCTCACCTGGTACATCTGCGCCTCGCTGATGCCGTGGCAGTATCTTGGCTACACATTCTATCCGCTGCTACGACGCTGGCAAGCTGACCGGCAACGGCACATTGGAGATGATGATGTTCGCCGCCACCATTCTGGCGGCGCTGGCCTCGGCCAATGGCTGCATCAACGACGCGGCGCGCGCCTGGTTCTCGCTCGGTCGTGACCGTTATCTGCCGACCTGGTTCTCGGCGGTGCATCCCAAATATCGCACACCCTACCGGTCGATCGTGTTCCTGGTGCCGATCGCGCTGGCCTTCGCCTTCATTTCCAACATTAGCCAGGCGATCACCTTCTCCATCCTGTCGGGGGTGCTGCACTACACGTTCATGAGCGTCAACATCATGATGTTCCGGACCAAGTGGCCGCTGGGAACGATCCGGCGCGGATATACCCATCCATTCCACCCGATCCCGGCGATCCTGTTGTTCGTGCTGTGCGTGGTTACGTTCTTCGCGATCTTCCTTGGCTATGGAGCGCAACTTACTGCCATGGTGGTGTTCTACATCATCATGTCGTTGTGGTTCCATTTCTACCGCTATCAATACGTGCGGCGCGGCGACCAGTTCACCATGCCGTGGCCAAAGCCCAGGGGTTACTGATTTCACCCGCACACGCCCGATGGCCCGCCCCCGTGGCGGGCCATCGGCTTGCTTGAACCATGTGGCAGACAGCTCTCGGCATCATCGCAACACTGGGATTGGCAGCGCTTCTGGCCCGGCAACTGTTGGCGGCCAGGGCCAGGCGCAGGGACGAACCGTATCGCTTGTTCGCCGAGGTGATGGAGGTTCTCGATGATGCCAAAGTGCTGCCGGGGCCGACATACGGCTCGTACCGGCTGGCTGGCCGCCACCATGGCCTCGACGTGCAGGTCCAGACGGTTGTCGACACACTCAGCGTGCGCAAGCTGCCGAGCCTGTGGCTGATGGTGACGATTGCCGATTCTCTGCCCGTCAAAGCGACTTTCGATCTGATGATGCGGCCGGCCGGCCCCACGACGTTTTCCAACTACGAAAACTTGCCGGATTCGGCGGGAACGCCTCCGGGTTTCCCCGAACAGGCCATCATACGTACCGACAACCAGACGCTGATGGTGCCGCCGCGCGTTGTCCTGCCGCATCTTGATGCGGACTTCAGACAGCGTGGAAAGGAACTTCTCATATCGCCCAAGGGGTTGCGCCTGGTGGTTCAGCTTGGCGAGGCGGATCGGGTCCGGTATGGTGTGCTGCGCCAGGCGGAGTTTGGCGAAGCCCGGATCGAGGAGATTGAATTGCGCGGTTTGCTGGACCGGTTGATGACACTACGGACAGACATTCTGGCCTGGCAGGCGGCGGCATGACCGGCGAACGCCCGCGCAACCCCTACGCCGTGCTGGCGGCAGCACTGGTTGTTCCCGGCGCCGGCCATGTGCTTCTCGGTCTGCAACAGCGCGGGCTGATGTTTCTGTTCTTCACGGTCATTCTCGGGTGGGTGAGCCTCCGGCTCATGCCGGAGACCGGAAGCTTCTTCGCCCGCCATGCCGGCGGAATCTTCATCTACGGAATTTCGGTGATCGATGCCTACAAGCGGGCACGCATTGCATGGGAACAGTGGCGGCATGGGCAAGGCACTGCGTCTCATTAGCACTATACTGGCCTTCACTGTTCCGGCGCAGGCAAGCGAAACGCTGCTGACCGGCAAACAGATCACCGAGGCGCTGGCCGGGCACACCTATCGCCATGCCGACATCACCAAGAAAGTCGAACAGATATTCCTAAAGTCAGGCGACACTTTCTATGTCGAGAACGGCGCGCAGTCGCAGGGGCGCTGGGACGTGCGGGGCGACAAGTATTGTTCGCAGTGGCCACCAAGCGAGACCTGGGTCTGCTACGCGGTGGCCAATGACGGCGAAATCCTGACGTTCGTTTCGAAACACGGCGCGCGTTTTCCGGTGACGAAGGTCAACTAGAGTAGAGGGGGACAAATGCCAAAAGCCGTGACCTATTCCGGTGGATGCCTGTGCGGCGCGGTACGTTTCGAGGCGACGGGCCCTGCCCTCAAACCCCACACATGTTCGTGCAAGATGTGCCAGCGGCACTCGGGCTCATTGACATCAGCGTGGGTGGAGTTTCCGCGTGAGGCCGTGTCATGGACGGGACCCGCCGGCAAGCCGGCGACCTTTCGATCGTCGGACTATTCTTCACGGGCATTTTGCAGGGCTTGCGGCAGCTCAATTGGTGCGATTGACGACAAGCCGGTGGTGGCACTCCTGCTGGGGACATTCGATTCTGCCAACCGGGCCGAGCTGAAACCGGGATATCACTCGTTTCGCGGCGCGCGGCCCCGGTGGTGGCGGGTTGACGTGAAGTGATTGGTTGATGTCACGGCGCCCACCAATTGCCTGAAGCGACGAGCAGAACCTGCATGCGGATACTGTCTCCGAAATAGCCGGTGGTGAGGCCGAAGTCATTGCCGGTGATCGAGTCCCACAGGGCATTAATCCAGGCCTGGTTTCCCGCGCCAGCGGCGACAGCTGTGACCAGATAGGGCGCGGTGAAGGCCAGGTCCCGGTGGTTGGCGTAGGCTTTGCCGTTGATGCCGTTGCGCACATAGTAACCGGCCCTGATGCGCGCAGGCTTGCCGCCGGTCTTGGTCCGGATCCAGCGTGATTGGGTGCGGAATACCTCCTTCATACCGTGGCGGCCGTGCAGCAGGTAAGACATGGGAGTACGCCAGGCGGTGCGGCAGGCGTTGTAGTGGTTGTCGCCATCATGTTTCGATTCGATGTACTTGCCGGGCACCGGCACAAAATTTGCTCCGGACTTGACCATGAAATCCGGCATCAGGCCGGTCTTGCCGCTGCCATTCCGGAACTGGTGGTTGACGATGCGGACGATCGAGTTGTGCAGCGCCCGCCATTTCGCTGCATTGGCCGTATCATACTTGGCGAAAGCCAGCAGGTGGCCGGTCATGAAGTCTGACGACCTTGTGTAGCGGCTGTTCGTGCCGGTGGCCCAATCGCCGACCTTCAGGGTCACGGTGGTTTGGTTCACTTCATGATTGAGAATGGCCTGGGTAAGTTTCAACGCCTCGGCGCGGTAGTTCACGGTACTCGCTGACCCCCATTGCACATGGGCCAACAGCAAGGCGTAGGCAATGTCGAGGTCGCCATCGGTTGCCGAGTTGGCTTTCCGGATGTTGACCATCTGACCGTTCACCAGGGTTTGCTTCCACGCCATGAGGCGGGGCGTCAGAACACTCGGGTGGGCCTTGAAGTAGCTGAACATCGAGTCGAACAGCGGCTGTTCGCCCATGTAGGCGGCAAGCACCATGCCGTAACCGTGGGCTTCGGAAACCGTGGCCTGTTTCGCCTCGTCGTACAGAACGAAGCTGCCGTTCGCGTCGCTGCCGAGATAGGCCAATTTCCAGGCGGCATAGTGCCGGGCCACGGCATCGTCCATCTGCTGCCGGGTTACGTGACTGGGAAGAAGCGTGCCTTGCGCATAGGCCGTGTGATGCGGAAACGGCTTTGCGGCGGCCAGCGCCGGACGCGCGGCGGCGGCCAGAAGTGGAAGCAGCAAGATCGACCGGCGCGACAGCAGCATGGCCGTATCCTCATGATCGTTGCATGACTGGCCGCCACCCTAGTACGCAGTTTGGGCTTCACGAAGGCGGACTTTCGGCTAACGTGACGCCGGCCAAGAATTCGCTTTATGCGCTCGCCGTTTTCCATTAAGAGCGCGCGTTCTTTTTGATTGCCAGCGACAGGAGTTGCAATGACATGAGCAAATGGACCATGCACGCGGCCTGGAGCGGCCCGATTGTGATGATCGGCTTCGGCTCGATCGGACGGGGCAGCCTTCCGCTTATCCTGCGGCACATCAAGTGCCAGCCTTCACAGGTAACGGTGATTGATCCGGACGCGACATGGAAACACCTGGCCGTCCGCCAGGGCGTCAACTTCGTGCAACAGGGGCTTACGCCCAAAAACTATACACAGGTGCTGACGCCCCTGCTGACGGCGGGACCGACACCGGCCTTCATTGTCAACCTGTCGGTCGATGTCGACAGCGTCGACATCATGAAGCTGGCGCGCAAGCATGGCGCCCTGTGCCTCGATACGGTGATCGAGCCGTGGGCGGGATTTTACTTCAACAGCAAGGTGGACAATGCAGCGCGCACCAATTACGCGCTGCGTGAGCGGATGCTGGCCGTCAAACGGGACCTGGGGGCGGGGCCGACGGCGGTTTCATGCTCCGGCGCCAATCCCGGCATGGTCAGCTGGCTGGTGAAAGCAGGCGATGCTGAATATTGCCGGTGACCTCAAGCTCAAGGTCTCCACGCCAACCGACCGCGAAGGCTGGGCAAAGCTCATGAAAAAGCTGGGCGTCAAGGGCATTCACGTTGCCGAACGCGACACGCAGCGCTCAAAGAACCCGAAGCCGCTGGACTGTTTCGTCAACACCTGGTCGGTCGAAGGCTTCATCTCGGAAGGACTGCAGCCCGCCGAACTGGGCTGGGGAAGCCACGAGAAAAAACTGCCGCCCAAGGGCAAGAAGCACAAGGCAGGGAGCGGTGCGGCGATTTATATTGAAACGCCGGGGGCGACCACCAAGGTCAGGACGTGGGTTCCGGTTGTTGGACCGCAATACGGATTTCTGGTCACTCACAACGAAGCGATATCGATTTCCGACTACTACACGCTGCGCAAGGGGCGGAGCGTCACCTACCGGCCAACCTGCCACTATGCCTATCACCCTTCGAATGATGCGGTGCTGTCGCTGCACGAGATGTTCGGGGCGGGCAAGCGCCAATCCAAGACTCCACATTCTCGAAGAGAACGAAATTATCGACGGCGGCGACGATCTTGGCGTGCTGCTCTATGGCCACAAGAAGGGCGCCTATTGGTATGGCTCGCGCCTGCAGATTGACGAAGCACGGAAGCTCGCGCCCTATCAAAACGCCACGGGGCTGCAAGTCACGTCATCGGTGTTGGCGGGCATGGTATGGGCAATCGAAAACCCCAATGCCGGCATCGTCGAGACCGACGAAATGGACTACAAGCGCTGCCTGGACGTGCAGCGGCCCTATCTCGGGCCGATTGAAGGCGTGTACACGGACTGGACGCCGCTGCAGGGACGGGGCGAGTTGTTCGAAGAAGACCTGGACCGGCGCGACCCCTGGCAGTTCAGGAATTTTCTGGTGGGTTAGAGCAGGATGGGTCTTGATTGACCCGCTTCTGTTGTCGTCATCCCGGCGAAAGCCGGGACCCAGACTTTCCGCCGCCCTGCCGTTTGCAGGCCTGGGTCCCGGCTTTCGCCGGGATGACAGCTATTGGGTTGAACTGCCAATCGCCTCGGCCACGCGCTTTTGGAAATAGTGCACGCCCTGTTCGTGGCGGGGCGACAGCGGCCCCGCCCGATAGGCGCCCGAGGCGTAGTTCTTGTGGGTTTCGACGCAGACCTGATAATCCTCGCGCACCACGGCGAGATTGCCTGATATGGTTTTTTCGCGGGCTGCGAGGGTGTTCTCCGAAATGTCGGCAAAGTGGAAGTTATAGAGCTGCTCGGTTTCGGCCGTTGCCATGGGATTGATGCGCGAGGTGTTCATGCCGCCTTCGAACAGCGAGAGTGTCCAGTTCGGCCACATCCATAGCCACTTGCCGCGGTAGAACAGGCCGTCGCGCGGTGGCGCCGTCATGCGCACGAAGCCTTTGTGGGCGGTGGTCTTGAAGGCTTCGAAGTCGATTGCCGCAAAGAACGACGGGTGGGTTCCGGGGATGTGGTAGCCCTCGACGAAATTGTCGGTGTAGATTTTCCAGTTGGCATCAAAGTGGACGCGGGCAGTTGCCGGCGGGATTGTAGGTTTCAATCGGTTCATCGGCGAGTTCGGCTGTTACTTCGCCGAGTTGTTCGATGCAGCGTTTCGACGGGTCGATGGCGGCGAACAGAATGCCGCGCCAGGTTTCGACATGGATGGGATGCAGCGGCCAATCTTCACGGCGGAAATCCGGGTCTTCGCCGAACCACGGGGCGTTGATGAGATTGCCGTGATCGTCATAGACCCATTGATGGTAGGGGCAGCGGATGGTGGCGCATTTGCCGGTGCCATCGGGCAGCAGCATGGCGCCACGGTGGCGGCAGACGTTGCGAAAGCCCTTGAGTTGGCCGTCACGGGCGCGGATGACGAAGACCTTGTCGCCGGCAATGTCGGCGGCGACATACTGGCCTCGTTCTTCCACCTGGGCCACGGGCCCGAGCATCTGCCAGGTGCGGCGGAAGATCGACTGGCGCTCGCGGGAGAACGCATCGGACGAGACATAGAGGGCGGGGTCGAGGTTCAGCATGGGGCCAGATTATGGGAGGGTGCGGCACCTGTCACCCCCTTGGTTTGGCCCGATTTTGTGCCTAAGAACCGGCACGCATTGCACAAGGGGAAAGCCATGATTCGCAAAACTTCCCTCCTCGCCCTGGGCATTTTGGTGTCACTTGGCACAGCGACACTGGCAGCACCCAAACACGGCATTGCCATGCATGGCGAGCCGGCGCTGCCGGCCGATTTCACGTCGCTGCCCTATGTCAATCCCGATGCGCCGCAGGGCGGCGAATTCCGCCAGGCGCTGACCGGCTCGTTCGACAGCGTCAACCCGTTCATCGTCAAGGGATCGGCGGCCTATGGGGTCGGCACCTACACGTTTGAAAGCCTGATGGGGCGCAATTGGGCCGAGCCGTTTTCGCTCTATGGCCTGCTGGCGGAATGGATCGACGTGACCGACGACCGCAAGATGTTCACGTTCAAGATCAGGCCGGAGGCCAAATGGTCCGATGGCAAGCCGGTGACGTCGGCAGATATCGTGTTCTCCATGGAAACACTGCGCGACAAGGGCCGGCCGAATTTCAAGAATTCCTATTCGAAGGTGACCAAGGTCGAGACTCCCGATGACCACACGGTGATTTTACACCAGGAGGTGGGCGACCGCGAACTGCCACTGATCATGGGATTGATGCCGATCCTTCCGAAGCACTTCTGGGAGGGCAAGGATTTCGCCGCGACGACACTTGATCCGATCGTTGGCTCGGGGCCCTATGTGATGGCGGAGATCAAGCCGGGCGAAACCATCGTCTACAAGAAGAACCCGGACTATTGGGGCAAGGGCCTGCCGGTGGTGCGCGGGCTTTGGAACTTCGACACGCTGAAGTTCGACTACTACAAGGACGCCAATGCGACGTTCGAAGCGTTCAAGAGCGGGCAGTCGGATGTGCGGGTCGAAGATGACCCGACGCGATGGGCAACTGGCTATGATTTCCCAGCGGCGAAGGACGGCAAGGTCGTTCTCGAGAAAATCGAGCAACGCTCGCCTGCGCCGGCATCGGGGCTTGCGTTCAACACGCGGCGCAAGCTGTTCGAAGACGTTGCGGGTGCGCGAAGCGCTGGTGATGGCCTTCGATTTCGAGTGGGCCAACGCCAACCTGTTCTCGAACGGATACCGGCGCACCTATGGCTATTTCTCCGGTTCGGAATTATCGTCGAAGGGCAAGAAGGCCGATGACAAGGAACTGGCGGTGCTGGGCGAGGCGGCAAAGTTGATGCGGCCGGACATGCTTGACGGCAGCTACGCGCTGCCGGTGAGCGACGGTTCGGGCCGCGACCGCAAGATGCTGAAAGCAGGCGGTTGACCTCCTGGCCGAAGCGGGCTGGACGATCACCGACGCTGGGCTAGTGAATGCGGCGGGCGAAGCTTTTGCCTTCACCATTTCGGTGCAGAACAAGGACCAGGAGAAGATCGCCCTGCACTATCAGCGCAGCTTGCAGACCATCGGTATCAAGGCCGACGTGCGGGTGGTCGACAGCGCGCAGTTCGCGGCCATTCAGACGAGTTATGACTTCGACATGATCCCCGTCACGTGGTTCAATTCGCTGTCGCCGGGCAATGAGCAGAAGCTTTATTTCGGCTCGAGCGGGCGCACCACGGAGGGCACGCGCAATTATCCCGGCATTGCCGACCCCAATATCGACCGGGCGATCGACGCGATGCTGACAGCGACATCCAAGGAAGATTTCCAGGCGGCAGTGCGGGCCGAGGATCGGCTGCTGGTTTCGGGCTTCTACATCGTGCCGTTCTACGACAAGGGCGGGCAGTGGGTGGCGCGGTGGAGCTATATCGGCCGGCCCGAGCAGCAGCCGTTGCCGGGCTTCGAGGGCACGACGCTGTGGCGGGTGCCCTGAGCAGCTGAGTGTTCAGCGGCCCCCTGCCCCCGGAGCGGTTCAACCTGGCGCGCTATTGCCTGGCGGACAAGCCGGCGCGAGAAAACCGCAATCATCGCCGCGGGCAAGGTGACCGCGCGCTGGACCTACGGGGCGCTAGAGGACGTGGTGCTGCGGATGGCCGAGGGCTTGCGGCGGCGCGGCTTCGAAGGCGGCGAGCGGCTGTTCCTGCGCATGGGCAACAGCATCGACTATGCGCTGATGTTCTTTGCCGCCAATGCGGCGGGTGCGGTGCCCATTCCGGCTTCGGCGGCGCTGACGGCGCCGGAAGTCTCCAGACTTCTGGCAGACAGCCGGCCGCGGGGCGTGGCGTGGGATGGAATTCTTGCTCTTCCCGCCTGTGACGGGGTGATCGGGCCCGATGAAATTGCCGCCCTGAAGATCCGCGCGACGCGGCGATTATGCCGATACGTACAAGGATGATCCGGGCTACATGGTCTATACCTCGGGCACATCGGGGACGCCGAAGGGCGTTTTGCACGCGCAGCGGGCGGTGTGGGGGCGGCGGCCGATGTATCAGGGCTGGTATGGCATCACGGCAGATGACGTTCTGCTGCATACGGGGGCGTTCAACTGGACCTACACGCTCGGCACCGGACTGTGCGACACGCTGGCCAATGGGGCGACGGCGGTTGTCAATGCGGGTGTTACGGGGACGGACATCTGGCAACGCCTGGCGGACGAACATGGTGCGACGATCTTTGCATCGGTTCCGGGGATTTACCGGCAATTGCTACGTGGTGATTTCCGGGCGCCGGCGAGCCTCCGCCATGGGCTTTCGGCGGGTGAGACGCTGCCGGTTCCACTGCTTGAAAGCTGGCGGCAGCGCACCGGGCGGGAGATTTTCGAAGCGATCGGCATGAGCGAGATTTCGACCTACATCTCGTCGTCGCCGAGCGTGCCGGTCAGGCCCGGTTCGCCCGGCAAGCCGCAGCCGGGGCGCAGCGTGCGCATTGTTGGCGACGGGCAGATCGGCGTTCACACCAGCGACCCCGGCCTGATGCTTGGCTATTGGGGGGAGCCTGGCGTTTCCGGCGAATGGTTTCAGACGGGCGATGCCGCCGACATCGATGACGAGGGCTATGTGTGGCTTCATGGGCGGGTTGATGAATTGATGAATGCCGGAGGCTTCCGGGTTTCACCGCTCGAGGTGGAAGCGGTTCTGGTTCAGCATCCCGGCGTCCTTGAAGCGGGCGTTCGCGAATTGCGGGTGTCCGACACGAACTCGATTATCGCCGCGTTTGTGGTTCCAAGGCCGGGCGTTTCTCTGGGTGAAGACGCCATTCTGGTGTTTGCGGGAAAACGGCTGGCGGCCTACAAATGCCCCAGGCAGATCATCCTCGTTCACAGCCTGCCACGCACCGCCAATGGCAAACTCATCCGAAAGGCGCTGGTTCCATGACAATTTTCATCGATGTGGTTTCGGATGTGATCTGCCCGTGGTGTTTTCTGGGCAAGCGGCGGCTGGACAAGGCGCTGGCGCAACTTGATGGTCTTGACGTCGAAGTGGCATGGCGGCCGTTCATGCTTGATCCGACGATCCCCAAGGAAGGCAAGAGCCGCCATGACTACATGATGGAGAAATTTGGCGAAGAGCGGCTCAAGACCATTCACGATCCGCTCATCAAGGCGGGCGCCGAAGACGGCGTGCCCTACCGGTTCGATGCCATCACCCGAACGCCCAATACCCTGGACGCGCACCGGGTCATCCGCTGGGCGCACACAAGCGGCAAGCAGCATGACGTGGCCGAGCGCCTGTTCATGGACTATTGGAACGAGGGCAAGGACATTGGCAGACCATAAGGTGCTGGCCGATGCGGCGGCAGCGGTCGGCATGGATAGTGCCGAAGTTCTCCGCGATCTTGCCAGCGACCTCGACGCCGACAAGGTCCAGGGCGAAATCGCCATGGCCGGGCGCATGGGCATCACCGGCGTGCCAACTTTCGTCATCGGCCGCAAATATGGAGTGGTCGGCGCGCAATCGGCTGAGGTCATCGCCGACGCCATCCGCAAGGTGGCCGTCGAGGGGATGGCGGCGAAGGCCTGATTAAGGTCGACTCCCGCACGACGCCCGCAAAGCCGTTGATCGTGGCCGCAAATTCCTCTATCGGCAGCGGCGACCAACGTTGCTTCCGGAGAGAACACCCATGGCCCGCATTACCCTTCGCCAGTTGCTTGACCACGCGGCGGAACAGAACTACGGCGTTCCCGCCTTCAACATCAACAACATGGAACAGGCGCTGGCGATCATGGCGGCGGCCGACAAGACCGACTCGCCGGTGATTATCCAGGCGTCGCGGGGGGCACGCTCCTATGCCAATGACATCATGCTGCGGCACATGATGGACGCTGTCACCGAGATCTACCCGCATATTCCGGTATGCGTGCATCTCGACCATGGCAACGAAGCCGCCACCTGCATGACCGCCATCCAGTCGGGCTTCACTTCAGTGATGATGGATGGCTCGCTCAAGGCCGATGGCAAGACGCCGGCCGACTGGACTTACAACGTGGGCGTCACCAAGGAAGTCACCCGCATGGCGCATCTGGGCGGCATTTCGGTTGAGGGTGAACTCGGCGTTCTTGGGCTCGCTCGAAACCGGCGAGGGCGACAAGGAAGACGGCCATGGCGCGGAGGGCAAGCTCTCCCACGACCAGCTCCTGACCAACCCCGATGAAGCCGTGAAGTTCGTGAAAGAAACCGATGTCGATGCGCTGGCGATCGCCATGGGCACTTCGCACGGCGCCTACAAGTTCTCGCGCAAACCCGATGGCGCGGTGCTGGCCATGCATGTGATCGAAGAGATTCACAAGAAGCTGCCGAACACTCATCTGGTCATGCACGGCTCGTCGTCGGTGCCGGAGGACCTGCAGGAGATCATCAACAAGTTCGGCGGCAAGATGAAGCCGACCTGGGGGGTTCCGGTTTCGGAGATCCAGCGCGGCATCAAGAATGGCGTGCGCAAGATCAACATCGACACCGACAACCGCATGGCGCTGACCGGCGCCATCCGCAAGGTGTTCGCCGAAGACCCGAGCGAGTTCGACCCGCGCAAATATCTGAAGCCGGCCATGGAAGCGATCACCAAGCTGTGCGTCCAGCGCTTCCAGGAGTTCAACACGGCAGGCCAGGCCGCCAAGATCAAGAAGGTCCTGCCAGTTGCCGAGATGGCGAAACTCTATGCCAAGGGCGAGTTGAAGCAGAAATTTGCGTAAGCAGCCTCTTCTTCCCGCGCGCGGGAGAAGATGAAGGACTGCCCCTACCCCGCCAGCTTCACCAGGTTCTGCATAAGCTGACGGGTGCCCTTCAGGCGCTCTTCGCGGTGCATCCCATTTGCGCATGATGACAAGCTTCATGTCGGCGGGGCGGAGTTTGGCAAGGCTGCCCTGGCCGGTGATCCACTCGACGAGTTTCGCCGGATTGGCGAATACGCCATTACGGAAGGCGATGGTGGCGCCTTTTGGTCCGGCATCGACCGAGGCGACATTGGCGGCGCGGCACAGGAGTTTGATGGAGACAACGTTCAACAGGTGATTCACTTCTTCGGGCAGCTGACCGAAGCGGTCGTGCAACTCGGCGCCGAAGCCATCAAGGGCCTGCTGGTCGTGCAAGTCGGCGAGCCGGCGATAGAGGCCGAGGCGGGCCTGCAGGTCTTCCACGTAGGTTTCGGGGATCAGCACCGAGGTGCCGATGTTGATCTGTGGTGACCAGGTGCCTTCGGCTTCGAGCGACTCCTCGCCGGTGCGGAGTTTGGCGACGGCTTCCTCCAGCATGTTCTGATAGAGTTCGTAGCCCACTTCCTTGATGTGACCGGATTGTTCTTCGCCCAGCAGATTGCCGGAGCCGCGCAGGTCGAGATCGTGGCTGGCGAGGGTGAAACCGGCGCCGAGGCTGTCGAGCGACTGCAGTACCTTCAGGCGCTTTTCGGCCGATGCGGTGAGGGTGCGGTTGGCGGGCGTGGTCAGCAGTGCATAGGCGCGCTGCTTGGAACGGCCGACGCGGCCCCGCAGCTGGTAGAGCTGGGCGAGGCCGAACATATCGGCGCGGTGGATGATCAGGGTGTTGGCGGTTGGAATGTCGAGGCCCGATTCAACGATGGTGGTGGACAGCAGCACATCGAACTTGCGGTCGTAGAAGCCCGACATGATGTCTTCGAGTTCGGTGGGGGGCATGCGGCCATGGGCGATGCGGAACTTCACTTCCGGCACGCTTTCACGCAGGAAAGCGGCGATGTCATCGAGATCGGTGATGCGCGGGCAGACATAGAAGCTCTGGCCGCCGCGGAAATGCTCGCGCAGCAGCGACTCGCGGATGATCACAGGATCGAAGGGCGAAATGTAGGTGCGGACCGCCAGGCGATCCAAGGGCGGCGTCGTAATCAGCGACAGTTCGCGGACACCGGAGAGCGCCAGTTGCAGGGTGCGCGGGATGGGGGTGGCGGTGAGCGTCAACACATGCACGTTGGCGCGCATTTCCTTGAGGCGCTCCTTGTGCTTGACGCCGAAGTGCTGTTCCTCGTCGATGATCAGCAGGCCCAAATCGCGGAACTTGATACTGGCGGCGAGCAGCGCGTGGGTGCCGATGATGATGTCAACCTCGCCCTTGGCGAGGCCATCCTTGGCGGCATCCAGTTCCTTCTTGGGCACCAGGCGCGAGGCCTGGGCGATCACCAGCGGCAGTCCTTTGAAGCGCGCCTGGAAGGTGGCGTAATGCTGGCGGGAGAGCAAAGTCGTCGGCACCACGACGGCGACCTGCTTGCCGTTCATGGCGGCGATGAAGGCTGAACGCAGGGCCACTTCGGTCTTGCCGAAGCCGACGTCGCCGCACACCAGGCGGTCCATGGGGCGGCCCTTCTGCAGATCGTCGAGCACGGCCTCGATGGCGGTGAGCTGATCTTCGGTTTCCTCATAGGGGAAGCGGGCGCAGAATTCATCGAAGGCGCCTTCGGGCGGGGCCAGAATTTCGCCGGGTTTCAACTCACGCGCCGCTGCCGTCTTTATGAGGGCCTCCGCCATGTCGCGGATGCGCTCCTTAAGCTTGGCTTTCTTGGCCTGCCAGGCGCCACCACCAAGCTTATCAAGCTGGGCGCCCTGCTCGTCGGAGCCGTAGCGCGACAGCAGCTCGATGTTCTCGACGGGCAGGAACAGCCGGTTGTTGTCGGCATACATCAGGAACAGGCAATCGTGTGGCGCGCCCTGCACCTCGATGGTCTTGAGGCCTTCGAAGCGGCCAATGCCGTGATCGACGTGAACCACGAGATCGCCGGGGCTGAGTGACTGCAATTCGGAAATGAAGTCGGAGGCCTTGCGGGTCTTGCGGCCGCGGCGCACCAGACGGTCGCCGAGAATGTCCTGTTCCGAGATGAGAATGACATCGTCGGTCTCGATCCCCTCTTCGAGGCTGAGCACGATGAGGCCGAGAATCGAGGCATCCCACTTGCGGAACTCGGCCCAATCGGATGCGGTCGCCAGCGGGGCAACCTCATGGTCCTTGAGGATGGTTTGCAGGCGGTCGCGGGAGCCCTCGGTCCAGGTGGCGATGGCCACACGCTTTCCGGCCTTGCGCAGGGTTTCGGTGTGGGCCTTGACGGCTTCATAGACGTTGCCGGATTTCTGCTCGCGTTCGGCGGCGAAGCTGCGGCCGCGCTTGACGCCAAATGAAATGGCTGATGAGTCCGGGCTTTCGAACGGCGAGAGCTGCAGGGCGCAGTGATCGGCAAGGCGCTCGGTTGAGTTCGTCCTGTCGTGAGGTAGAGCAATCCCGGTTTCAGCGGCTTGTAGGGGGCGGCGCCGAAACTCTGCTTGTCCACGGCCTCGCGGCGGGCTGAGTGGAATTCTTCGATCTGGTCGAGCCTGGCGGTGACGGCTTCGGCACTTTCGAAATCCAGCGAAACGACGGCATCCGGAAGATAGTCGAAAATCGGTTTCGAGATGATCGTGGAACAGCGGCATCCAATGTTCCTGGCCCTGGTAGCGGCGGCCATTGGTGACGCTCTCATAAAGCGGATCGGAAATGTCGATGCCGCCGAAGGCTTCGGCATAACCCTTGCGGAAGCGGGCGATGGCTTCGGGGGTGAGCAGCACCTCGTTGGCGGGGTTCAGGGCGAAGCGCTTCAAGGTTGCCGTCGAACGCTGGGACTGGGGATCGAAGCTTCTGATCGACTCCAGCGTGTCGCCGAAGAAATCGAGACGTATCGGAGCCTCGGCGCCGGGCGGGAAGATGTCGATGATGCCGCCCCTCACGGCGAAATCGCCGGGATCGACGACGGTGCCGGTGCGGGCGAAGCCATTTTCGGCGAGGAAGGATATGAGCCGGTTGGAGTCGAGTGACTGGCCGGGGCTGGCGGCGAAGGTGGCCGACGCGATGGTGGCCTTGGGCACGACACGCTGCAGGATGGCGTTGATGGTGGTGAGGACGAGGCGAGGGCCCGTGGCCGGCGTTACCAGCCTGGCAAGGGTGGCGAGGCGGCGGGCGGTGACTTCGGCTGACGGCGAGACGCGGTCGTAAGGAAGGCAATCCCAGGCGGGAAAGCGCAGGATTTCAAGCTGTGGCGCGAAGAAGCCGATCTGGTCGTCGAGCAAGGCCAGGCGCTGATCGTCCAGCGCCACGTGCAAAAGCGTTGTCGAGCCGAGGCTGGCGGCGATCTCCGGCAACAGCATCGCGTCGAAACCCGGCGGCACGCTTGAAAGCTGGACGCGGCCCGAGACTTCGAGGCGCGGCTTAAGGCGGGAGAGATCGATCATTGCTGCACTGTCATCGCCGGATTCATTCCGGCGACCCATGATACAGTTCGGCGGAATGTTCAACGTGTTGCACCGTGGGTCCCCGGAACAAGTCCGGGGATGACAGAGTTGGGATGTTCAGCAAATCACTCATGGGCGGAAGTTCAGGACGTCTTGCAGCATGGAACTTGACTGGCCAGGCGGCACGTCTTCCTGGCGTGTGGCCCAGGCGAGCAGGGTCTGGTCGGGAATGTCGATAATAGCCTCAAGTGAATCGAGATCGGTTGCGGTCATGGCGCTGACGTTTAGGCGCGCGTAGCCACCGAGGAGCACGTCCATCTCCTTGATGCCGCGGTGGGTGGCGCGCCAAAACAGTTTCTTGCGGCGGGCCTCAAGCGGGTCGGTTTGTCCTGCCATGGCTGGCGCTGTTTGCCTGATCCGCCCTTGCGCCGCAACCCATTCCCGGAGACATTGCGGGCATGCGGCCATCGATCCTGACACCCCTGTTCGCCAGCGCCACGAGCCTCAAAGGCATCGGCCAGAAGCTTGACAGGCTGCTGGCGGATTTCCTGCGGCCGGCCCATGCGACGGGCGATACGGCGCGCATTGTGGACCTGCTGTTTCATCTGCCGTCGGGGCTGGTCGACCGGCGCTTCCGGGCGCGGGTGTCGCAGCTGCCGGTGCAGGGCGTGGTGACAGTGGAAGTGACGGTTGGCAAACACCGGCCGCCGCCCCCCAATAACAAGCGCCTGCCCTACCGGGTCGAGACCCACGACGACACCGGCAAACTGACACTGGTGTTTTTTCACGCCTTTTCCGACTCACTCAAGAGGCAGTTGCCGGAAGGCGAGAAGCGTTTCGTGTCGGGAGCCGTCTCGTGGTTTGGCGCCGAGGCGCAAATCGTACATCCCGATCACATCGTAACAGCCGAAGAATTCGCCAAGCTGCCGCTCATTGAACCGGTCTATCCGCTGACCGAAGGGCTTTCCGGCAAGATCCTGGCGCGGGCTATTCGTGACGGGCTGGACAAGCTGCCTGCCCTGCCGGAGTGGCAGGACGATGCCTTCAAGCAGCGGCATGCCTGGCCGGATTTCAGCGTCGCGCTCCGAACCATGCATCATCCGGAAACCGTGGCGGCGCTGGGGCCGGATTCGGTGGCGCGCAAGCGGCTGGCTTATGACGAGTTGCTGGCCAATCAGCTGGCACTGAGCCTGGTGCGGGCCAACATGAAGCGGGCGGCGGGTCGGGCGATGGCCGGCACTGGAGAAGCCCGGGCCAAAATAGCGGCGGCACTGCCCTATGCGCTGACCGGGGCACAGCAAACGGCGATCGGTGAGATTCTGGCTGATATGGCGCGCCCCGAACGCATGTTGCGGCTGCTGCAGGGTGACGTCGGCTCGGGCAAGACGGTGGTGGCTTTGCTGGCGCTGGCGGAGGCGGTGGAGAGCGGTGCCCAAGGGGCTTTCATGGTGCCGACGGAAATTCTGGCGCGGCAGCACATGGCGACACTGGCGCCGCTGTGCGCGGCGGCGGGGATCGATGTGGCGCTGCTGACGGGGCGCGAAAAGGGCAAGGGGCGCGACGACGTCTTGCAGCGGCTGGCGCGTGGCGAAATCGACATTCTGGTTGGAACCCATGCGTTGTTTCAGGACGACGTGACGTTCAGGGATCTGGGCCTCGTGGTGATTGACGAGCAGCACCGCTTCGGAGTGCACCAACGGCTGGCATTGCAGCGCAAATCGGATGTCCCCGCCGACCTTCTGGTGATGACGGCAACACCGATACCGCGCACTTTGGCGCTGACGGTTTATGGCGACATGGATGTTTCCAAGCTCATGGAAAAGCCGGACGGGCGGCTGCCGATCGATACAAGAGTTCTGCCGATGGCGCGGATCGACGAACTCACAGACGGCCTCGCCCGCACCATGGCGCAGGGGCACCGGGTTTACTGGGTGTGTCCGCTGGTCGAGGAGAGCGCGCTCGTCGACCTCGCGGCGGCGGAGGACCGGTTCAGGGTGCTGGTGGGGCGATTTCCGGAGCGCGTTGGCCTGGTGCACGGCCGCATGAAGGGTGCCGACAAGGACAAGGTGATGGCGGCGTTCAAGTCCGGTGAACTTTCGCTGCTGGTATCGACAACGGTCATCGAAGTCGGCGTCGACGTGCCGGAGGCGACGGTGATGGTTGTCGAAAACGCCGAGCGCTTCGGGCTGGCGCAATTGCACCAGCTGCGCGGGCGGGTTGGCCGCGGCACGGACAAATCGTCGTGCGTGCTGCTCTATCAGGAGCCGATCGGCGAGACGGCAAAGGCCAGGCTGAAAATCATGCGCGAAACCGATGACGGGTTTCGCATTGCCGAAGAGGATTTGCGGTTGCGCGGTGCCGGCGAGGTGCTGGGGACACGGCAGGCGGGCTTGCCGTTGTTCCGCATGGCGGACCTCGCCAGCGACGGCGAACTTCTGGCGGCGGCGCGTGATGATGCGGGACTGGTGCTGGCGCGCGACCCCAAGCTTCTGTCGCCGCGCGGCGAGGCGTTGCGGGTGCTGCTTTACCTGTTCGAGCGCGATGAGGCGGTGCGGCTTCTATCGGCGGGGTGAGTGTGCTAGTATCGCGCTGGGCTGGCGGTGAAAATCTTTGGGGTGCTCATCGTGGTGGAGACTGCAAAAACACCGGTTCATCTATGGATCCTGGGCGGACTGTCGCTCCTGTGGAGTGCGTTCGGCGGCTATGACTATGTCATGACCCAAACCAAGAATGCCGCCTACCTCGAGATGTTCACACCGGAACAGCGGGTGTTTTTCGACAGCTTTCCGGTGTGGATGGAAGCCACCTGGGCGCTGGGCGTTTGGGGGGCGGTTGCCGGATCGGTGCTATTGCTGATGAGGAGCCGTCACGCGGTGACGGCGTTCATCGTGTCGCTCGCCGGACTGGCGCTCAGCACCTTGTGGCAATTCGGGCTGTCGGGTGCCGACATTGGCGCGATCTTCGGCACCGGGGTGATCATCATGAACGTGGTGATCTGGGCCGTGGCGATCCTGCTTTTGGTTTACGCCTGGCGGCAGCGGGCGAACGGGGTGTTACGCTGATCGCATCTTCTGGCTCCGGCGGTTTCGGCAAGACACGAGTTGTCGCGGCATGGTGTGGGCGGTCGGGCAACACCAGGCCCAGGGAAATGATGAATTTGAGACCGTCTTCGACCGACATATCAAGGATTTTCACATCCACCTTGTCGGCGAAAAACACGTAGCCACCGGTCGGGTTCGGAGTCGTCGAAATGTAGATCACATACATTGCACGGCCGGCTTCGAGGCCGACCTCGGCGCCATCGACTTCACGCGACACGAAGGCAATCGACCAGATGTCGCGGCGCGGCCATTCAACCAGGCACACGTGACGGAATGACGTGCCCTTGCCGGAGAACATGGTGGTGAATATCTGCTTCGAGCCCTTGTAGATCGAACGCACGAAGGGCGTCGAATGCACCATTCTTTCCCACAGGCCAATGAGGGTGCGGCCCACCAGGTTGGCGGCAATGGCGCCGACGAAGGTGATGGCCAGCAGCGCAATAATCAGCCCGAAGCCGGGAACCTCGAAAGGCAAATAGGTGTTCGGGTTGTAGGCGGCAGGAATGAAAGGTTTTACCCAGGCATCGAAAAACGTCACGAACCAATAGGTGGCCCAAATGGTGACGGCGATGGGCGCGGTTATGGCGAGGCCGGTAAAAAAGTAGGCACGGAGACGGGCAAGCGCCGACGCTTGAGGTTTTGGCTCAACGTCAACGAGCTTGATGTTGTCTTTGGGTGCGGGACTTGCCATATGCGGTGTTCTGTTTGCATCAACCGGCTTCGGCCTTCAAGCCTCAACAGGGAGCAGCCCTAACTCCATGACGCGCCCGCTTTTTCTGAGCATCGGCTGGCTGTGCGTTGGACTTGGGGTTCTGGGCATCATCATTCCGCTGTTCCCGACCACGCCGTTCCTGCTGGTGGCGGTGTGGGCGTTTTCGCGGTCGTCGCCGGAAATGGCCGAGAAGCTGCGCAGCAACCGCTATGCGGGGCCGTACATTCGCGATTGGCAGGACAATGGAGTTATTCCCATGCAAGCCAAGGTGGCGGCCATCGCCATGATGGCGGCGGCGGTGGCCTATCTCGAATGGGGAACGATGGCGCCGCAGTGGGTGATCGCCATCGTGGCGGCGGCGCTGATTGCCGTTGGCATCTTCATCGTGACGCGGCCCAGCCTGCCGCCAGACCGGCCGGCCTAGAAACCAGGGCTCTTCTTGCCGACCGGATACTGATCGTCCCAGACCTTGGCGCGGGCGGCGGCTTCGAGGCGCTCGTCCTCGGTGGCGGCGGCTTCGAAGGCGCTGAGGCGCCGTTCGAGGTCGGGAACCTCGTTCTTGCGGGCCGAGCGGACGGCGAGCATGTACCACATGACAGCGCGAGTACGGTCAGCCTGCACGTGTTTACCCTGCCAATAAAGCTCGCCGAGATAGGCTTCGGCCGGCGCATGGCGCTTGCGGGCCGCGGCGATCAACCACTTGAGACCCTGCTGGGGATTTTGCTTCATGCCCTCGCCCTTGAGGTTCATGACGCCAAGGCCATACTGGGCGGCGGGGTGGCCATAGGTGGTGGCCAAGTTCAAGTAGGTGCGGGCGGCATTCTGGGGACTGGGCTCAACGCCGGCCGAGCTCACACCGATGCGCTGGTAATCGGCAATGCGGATCATCGAGTCGACCGATATGCGCAGCCGGTTTTCGTTGTCTTCGGTGGCATCGTAGCGCTCGGCGACACGGGAGTAATAGGAATAGGCCATGGCGTCGTCCTTGGGCACACCCTGGCCCAAGCGATACATGTGGCCGAGATACCAGTCGGCTACCATGGAGCCGTCTTCCGAAGCGCTGCGGAAGCCCTTCAGTGCCTTGCCGAATTTCTTGTCCTTGTAGGCGTTGCGGGCCTTCTTGAGGTCGTCGGTCCAGAACGGGATCTTGAACTTCGGCAGCTTCAGATCGGGTGCAGCCGGCAGGTAGGAGTGGAAACCCGACAGGATGCCGCCTTCATCTTCCTCGGCAGCAAGGGCGCTGGCGGGCAGCCACAGGGCCAGGGCGAGCACGGCCAAGAGCATGGCCCATGGGCTTGTCAGGCCATGGCGCTTGAGCAACAGTTTGCCGCTCTTTGCCGGCAAAAAAACCACGATCTTCTAACCTCCTGGGCCTCGTGCCTGGGCCCAAGGCCGGTTCCGGAAACCCCGCGCCGCCGCGAATACATCCGGGAAACTGGCCATCTTGAGGCTATCGCTAAGGAGCAATTGGGGCGGATGAAAGGTTCAAAGTGGAAGTGAATTTGACCGATGCCACAAATCATCTGCTAGTTGCAAAGTTACAACAGATGACCAAAACGTCAATCACGGGATATGGTTGGGCATGAGTGACTCGCTGGCTGCTTCGCCCCCTGCCCCGGAGGGCGAGGCGATAAATTTCGCCTATGTGCCAAGACCGGGGCTTGGCAGGCTGTCCATTGTCAATTTCCTGCTGGGCATCGTGACGCTGACCATCTACCGGTTTTGGGCGAAGACCGAAGTGCGAAAACACATCTGGTCTTGCGTGCACATCAATGGTGTGCCGCTGGAGTACACCGGGCGGGGCATGGAACTGTTCAAGGGCGCGCTGTTCGTTTTCGTGGTTCTGGGCCTGCCCGCAGTGCTGGCAATCGCCGGAATTTCACTGGCCTATGGCCCGGAGCACCCAGCGGTGGCAGGTGTTCAGGGCGTGCTGTTCCTGGTCGTTGCGCTGTTCTGGGGGGCCGCCATCTACAGGTCGCGCCGCTATCAACTGTCGCGAACCCTGTGGCGGGGCATCAGGGGGTCGCTCGACGGCTCGGCCACCACCTATAGCCTGTTGTATTTCGGCAAGTTGCTGGCGCGGGCGATTACCCTGGGCTGGGCAACGCCGGTGCTCAACTTGTCGCTGCAGGAACACATCGTCGGGACCATGACGTTCGGCGACCTGCCGTTCAAGTTCAAGGGCCGGGCGGGGCCGCTCTACCCTTCCTATGCCCTGTGCTGGTTCGGCACCATCGGCGGATTTATTGTGGCGGCTGTTGTGCTGGGTGGGACACTCGGCACGTTTTTCGGCAGCGATCTGGCGGGATTGATTGGCGACATGTTCGATGACCAGTGGGAGCCGACCGGCGAACAGGCTCGCACTCTTATTGCCCTGGTGACCGGCATCTTCCTTCTCTACCTCGGATTTTTTGCGATCTACCCGGCGATCTGGGCGATCTATTCGGCTCGCGAAATGGCCACGTTCGCCAGCTACACCACGGCGGGTGCGGCGCGCTTCGCGATGGATGTGAAGGCCTGGGATTTGATCAAGCTGATGTTCGGCAATTTCTTCATCGCAGTGCTGACGCTAGGTATTGCCATGCCGTTCGTGCAGCAACGCAATGTACGGTTTCTGTGCGACAGGATGAAGGTGGACGGTGCGATCGATGTCGACGCCATCAAGCAATCGACTTCGGCGCTCGACCGGACCGGCGAAGGCCTGGCGGACGCTTTCGATATTGGTGGCCTGTGACGCCGGCGGTTTATTTCGACGGGAAGATCGCCGCTGACCGGGCGGTCAAGGTCATCATGGACGGCGATGGGGTGAGCTTCTCGGGCGATGGGGTGCCGCTCACCCGCTGGCCGTTTTCGGCAATCGAGGCCGTCGACCCCTATGTCGCGGGTCGGCCACTGCGGCTTTCCTGCGGGCAGGCACCAGGGGCGCGGCTGGTGATCGCCGACGATGCGTTCAATGGCGCCCTGATCGCCCAAGCACGGCACCTGCGGGGCGGTGTCAACGTTAGCCGCCTGACGCGGCTGATGGCGTGGATTGGCGGCGGCCTGGCGCTGGTGGGCCTTGCCGTCTATCTCACCGTGCAATACGCGCCGAAGCCCATTGCCTTCATGTTGCCGGACACGTGGCGCGACCGGGTTGGCGTGCAGATCGAGAGTTCGCTGACCGAGGGCGCCAAGATGTGTTCCAGCGCCGCCGGGCAGAAGGCTCTTTCCGCCATCATGGCGCGGATCATCGAAGGCAATCCGGATCTGCCGCCGGTTCAGGTCAAGGTCTATGACATGGCGATCATGAATGCCTTCGCCATGCCGGGCGAGCGCGTGGTGGTGACCGCCGAGCTGATCCGGCGGGCCGACCGGCCGGAGGAAGTGGCAGGTGTTGTGGCGCACGAGCTCGGACATGTGATGCACCGGCATGGCGAAGCACAACTGGTGCGGATGGCGGGCTTGCAGATCCTGCTGGCGGTGGTGACCGGCGGGGGTGGCGGCGATACGCTGAGCCAATTTGCCGGAGTTGCCACCATTCTCAATTATTCGCGGGCCGCCGAGGAAGAAGCCGACCAATACGCGGTTGAGGCCATGACCGCCTCGGCCATCGACCCGCAGGGCCTCAAGACGTTTTTCGAGAAGATCATGGCGGAGGAAAAGACGTCGGCCGGCAATCCGGTGACCGGCACAATCGGGCAGATACTGGCAACACATCCGGGCACGGAGGAACGCATCAGCAAGATCGGCCCCCTGCCCGCGGGCATCGTGGCGCGGCCGGTGATGAGTGAAGAGCAATGGGTGGCGCTGAAGGGGATTTGCGGCGGGAATTAGAGCTGGATGATGTTTGATGGAACGACCTTGTTCCGCCGGGATGAAAGAACAGGAGTGAGCCCATCATGACTCATACCGCGCTAAACCGCCATCCCGGCCTTCAGGCCTTCGTAGACGGCTTCCTCGGCGGTGCGCGGGGTGAGGCAATCGCCGATCAGATGGTGTTCGATGCCTTCCGACTCCAGCGCTGCTGACAGGGTGTCATTCGGGATGTTGGGGGTTGCCAACACCAGGGTGTCCACATCATCCATGATCACCGCCTCGCGTGATGGCGTGTGGGTGAAATAGACGGTGTTGCCATCGGCACCATAAAGACGGAGCCAGGGGATGACTTCGACGCCGGCCTTGTGCAGCCGGGCCACGGTCTCGAAGCGAATGTAGGTTTGCAAGTTTGCGGCGGCACAAGCAGCGTTGACAGCAAGGCGGACGTGGACGCCTTCGCTGGCCAGGCGCTCGGCGATGCCGGAGCCCAGCCATTCGCCGTGCCAATCATAAATCACGGCGCGGGCCCCTGACTTCGACTTGCCCGAAAGCAAATCCACGGCATGGATGACGTGCGCCGCTTCTCCCTCCATCGGAGCCATGTGCGGCAGGCTGCCGGTGGCGAGGATCACGGCATCCGGCTTGTCGCGGCGGATCACATCCATATCGACGTCGCTCCGGCGATGGATGGTGACACCCGCCAGGTCCGCCTCGCGGCTGAGGTTCGTGGTAATGCCGCCAAATTCCGCGCGAGTGTTAAGGAGCTGGGCCAAACGTGTCTGGCCGCCAAGTTGGCCATCACGCTCGTGCAAGTGCACCACGTGGCCACGTTGCGCCGCAACGGCGGCCGCCTTCAAGCCGGCGGGGCCGCCGCCGACCACCATGATGCGGCGCGCGGTTTTGGCTCTTGGGCTTTATTTCATACTGCAGTTCGCGGCCGGTTTCAGGATGCTGGATGCAGGAGATCGAAAGGCCCAGCTGGAAATGGCCGATGCAGGCCTGGTTGCAACCGATGCAGGCGCGGATGTCGTCAGCCCTTCCGTTACGCGCCTTGTTGGGCATTTCGGGATCGCAAATCATCGCACGGGTCATGCCGCACATGTCGGCGGCTCCTTCGGCCAGAATCTGCTCGGCGATCTGCGGCTGGTTGATGCGGCCGGCGACGAACACCGCGGCACCCGTGGCCTGCTTCACCTTGCGGGCGAAGGGCGCCACGTAACCATGGGCATTGGCCATCGACGGCACGATATGCGCCGCCCCCGAAGCCGAGGCCGAGGTTCCGGCGATCACGTTGAGATAATCGACATCATCCTTGAGGGCGCGGGCGATCGCCACCGAGTCATCCTCGGTCAACCCCTCGCCATCAACCTCGTCGCCACTCATCCGAAGTCCGACGATGAAATCGGCGGGCACCTCTGCGCGAATGCTGGCGGCAACTTCGCGGGTGAAGCGCAAGCGGTTGTCAAGATTGCCGCCATATTGATCTGTGCGGCGATTGACGAAGGGGTTCATGAACTGCGATGGCAGATAGCCGTGGCTGGCGACAATCTCCACGCCATCAGCGCCGGCTTCGGCCATGCGCCGGGCGGTCTGGCCGAAGCCATCGACAAGCTCGCCGATCAGCGACACCGAGAGTTCTCGCGGCACGACCTTGAAGCGTTCCGACGGGGAATGCGACGGCGCGTAGGCCGGTTGCACCACGCCTTCGGGGCGGCCCAGCAACTCGCGGCCAGGATGGAAAAGTTGGACGAATACTTTCGTGCCTTCGTTGTGAATGGCTTCGAACAGGCGGCGGAACGGCGCGATGCAGCCATCATCCGTGCCCATCAACAGCGCGTCGGTGTATTGCGCCGTCTGGTGGATGCCGACAACCTGGATGACGATGAGCCCGGCACCGCCACGGGCCCTGGCCCGCTGGTAGGCGATCAGGGCATCGGACGGAAGGCCGCCTTCCGGCAGGTAGGTGTCATGGCCGGTCGAGAGAATGCGATTGCGGATTTCGGTTTTCCGCAGGGTGAAGGGCTGGAAGAGGTTCGGAAACTTCATGGCCGAGTGTGCCAACGGGGCTAGCCCTTGTCCAGCGCCCGCTCCTCGTGACCAACAAACCACTCGACCATTTCGGTCCACAGGATCTCGGCGAGCATCGGATCGAGATGGTGGGTGCTGGCAAGTGCCCGGGCATTGTCTATCACCTTGTCGATACGGTCGATTTCCTTGCGGATCGCCGACATGGGGGATTGGTCGCGGGTTGACATGGGCGGGGGTTTGCATCAGTTGCCGCCGCCCTTGAATGGGGCGAATGGCCGCGAGCCGCCACGTGGCCGGGGGGTAATCGCCCATGGCCTTTCACCCTGCAGGAAGCGCGATGTGACGGTGGTTGTCGCGGAGCGGTCAATATGAAGGGCATGGGACCCGTTGCGCCAAACGCTGAAGCGGTCGATGCGGGTTGCCACGGTCTTGCAGTTTTCACGAAGCGGAATGGCTGAGATCACGATAGTGATGCCGGTGCAATCGAGCGGTAGTGCCGCACCTTCGCGCACGTACAGGATGGCCGCTGATTTAACGGTGGCGCGGCAAAGTTCATTGGCGCAAGTCCAGCCCGCGCGTTTTGCGGCTTCGGCCGGGGTTGCCTCCTCGCCATTGGCGAGTAGCCAGCGCTCGACGGCGAAGCGGTCGGCGCGGGCGTTGACGGGCACCAGTTCACCCACCGCGTTCAGGAGTGCCGCATTGCTGGCGGTCCGGTTGATGAGAATGTCCGGTGTCTCACGCCATGCGCCAAGCATGGCACCCGCCACCATGACGGCGATGCCGGTGAACCTGATTTTGGTTCTCAGAAGGCACAGGCTTGCGGCACCGACGGCCATGATCATGGCGGCAAGGGCCGGCTGTTGCGGCAGGACGGTCTTGGCGCCGGAAAGGCCTACAACCCAATCGGAAATCGCCATCGTCACCTGCAGCCCCTGCCCCATGAGCCAGAGCGGCCAGGCTTCGAGGCCGAGCGGCATCAGGAGTGCCGCCAGCAGCCCCATGGGCATGACGATGAGGCTGACCACCGGAATGGCAAGGGCATTGGCGAGAATGCCATAGGGGGCGATGCGTCCGAAGTGGAAGGCGGCGGGGATCGACGACATGAAACCGGCGACCGCCGTAGTCGCCAGCGAGATGAGGATGGCGGCAGCAATCTTGCGGGCGGCGCGATGGATGAGGCTTTGGCGCTGGTGGATCTCATTATCCCGCGGTGCGGCGAAATTCGGCCCAGGCCTCGAAGAAGGCGGCGAGGCCGAGGACGGCGAGGAACGACATCTGGAAGCCTGCCTGGATGGCGGCCTCGGGCTGCAGCAGCAAGATGATGAGGGCGGCAATTGCCAGATTGCGCAGTGACAGCGCCGGCCTGTCGGCCAGAATCGCAAGAAACACGATGGCGATCATGATGTAGGAGCGCTGGGTGGCGACTTCGGATCCGGCCAGCAGCATGTAGAACAGGCCGGACGCCGAGGGCCGCGACGGCGGCGATCTTCTTGATCGGCCAGCGCAGTGCGGCAGGCGGAAACAGGGCGAGGAGTGCCCGCACCATCCAGAACACGCCGCCGGCAACGAGAGACATGTGAAGCCCGGAGATCGACAGCACATGGGCCAGGCCCGAGGCCTGGAACGAGGTGTTGACGTCCTTCGAGATGGCGCCACGTTCGCCATCAATGAGCGCCTCGGCGATGGCTGCGGCGTCGCCCTTGAGCACGGCGGCGATGCGGCGTGTTGATGGCGCTGCGCACACCGCTCGAGATGGCGGGTGAGCCACAGGCTTGCGCGGCATGGGGCCTTCGGAGATGGTCATTGCGGCGGTGATCCGCCCGGTGCCGCCAATGCCTTCGAAATAGAGTTGGCGGCCGAAATCAAAGCCGCCGGGTATGACGGGGCCTGGTACGGCTTGCAGCCTGACCTTGGCGGTGACTATGTCGCCAGGGCGGGGTGCACCATGTTTCGCCAGGGACGAGAGCCTGAGACGGCGCGGCATTTCCGAAGCGGGAATGTCTGCAATCGAAGTCGGCGCCACGATGAGGGTGTTGCGGCTGCCGCGGCGCGTGCTGTCGATCACCTGCCCGATCAATTGCACCTCGCCAGTGGTGGCGCGGAGCATGGGAGTTGCCACCACTTCGGCTCGGAGCTTCGCCAGGGCAAAGCCAGCGCAGCATGGCGGCGAGCAGCATGGCGATGCCGAAATGGCGCCGGAACAGCAGCAGAGCCGCGGCGAGACCGACGGCAGCGGCTGTCAGCACTGACGGTTCGGCACTGAGCGCGAAGTATGTCCACACACCAAAGGTGAAGGCTACTGGCGACCACAGGAAGGCGCGGCCCCTTTGGGCTTCGACGGCGCGCGCCAGGACTCCCCGGGGCTCGTCCTCCACCGCCTTTTCCAACGCCGCCCGCCACCATGGGCGATCCCCTTACCCGGCGTGGTGGACTGTGCTAATCCGCGCCACGGCCAAAAACCCGATTTCCCCTAAGTCAGCTTATACGGAGAAGTGCCTGAATGTCATCGCCTGTCGTCACTCGCTTTGCCCCCTCGCCCACCGGATTTCTGCATATCGGTGGGGCACGCACGGCGCTGTTCAACTGGGCGTTTTCGCGGAACAAGGGCGGCACGATGCTGCTGCGCATCGAGGATACCGACCGCGAAAGATCGACAGCCGCGGCGATTGACGCGATCCTCGAGGGCCTGACCTGGCTGGGGATCGACTGGGCGGGAGAGCCGGTTTCGCAGTACGGCCGAGCCCACCGGCACCGCGAGGTGGCGGAACTGCTGCTGGCCCAGGGCAAAGCCTACCGCTGCTTTTGTTCACCGGCCGAGCTTGAGGCGATGCGGGCCAGGGCCGAGGCCGAGAAGCGCCCCATCCGCTATGATGGCACGTGGCGCGACCGCGACCCTTCGGAGGCGCCGGTGGGCGTCAAGCCGGTGATCCGCTTCCGGTCGCCGCAGGACGGCGAGACGACCGTCGATGACCGGGTGCAGGGCCGCGTGACGATCCCCAACAAGGACCTCGACGACCTCATCATCCTGCGTTCCGACGGCAACCCCACTTACAATCTTTCGGTGGTTGTCGATGACCACGACATGGGGGTCACCCACATCATCCGCGGTGTCGACCATCTTACCAATGCAGCGCGGCAGATGCAGATCTACATGGCGATGGGCTGGCGGGTGCCGGAGATGAGCCACATCCCACTGATCCACGGGCCGGACGGCGCCAAGCTTTCGAAGCGCCACGGGGCCTTGGGCGTCGAGGCCTATCGTGCCATGGGCTATCTGCCGGCGGCAATGCGCAACTACCTGGCGCGCCTGGGATGGAGCCATGGTGACGATGAAATCTTCTCGACCGAGCAATTGGTGGAATGGTTCAACCTCGAAAGCGTTGGCAAGTCGCCGGCGCGGTTTGATTTCGCCAAGCTCGAAAACCTCAACGGCCACTACATCCGGCACACGCCCGACGCAAGTTTGCTGGCGCAGTTCCTCGGCTTCCTGCCGCATGCAGAGGGCGGAAAGAACATGCTGGCGGCCATCGACGAAGCGATGAAGACCAAACTCCTCAAGGCCATGCCCGGCCTCAAGGAACGGGCCAAGACGCTGGTCGAGTTGAAGAACAGTTGCGGCTATCTGTTTGCAGAGCGCCCACTGGCCGTCGATGACAAGGCCAGGGCGATCATTGCCGATGGCGGAGGTGCTACACTTGCCGGGGTCATTCCGATTCTTGAAGCGCAGGACGAATGGCGGGCCGTGGTTCTTGAGGCGGCGGTGAAGGCCCATGCCGAAGCACTGGGCTTGAAGCTCGGAAAGCTCGCCCAGCCATTGCGCGCTGCGCTTACCGGCACGACGGTTTCGCCAGGGATATTCGATGTTCTTGAAGTACTTGGGCGGGAGGAGTTGCTCGCCCGACTAAAGGATCAGGTCAGCTAAGTTGACCTTAATATGTTGCGGTGCAATAGTGTTGGTGTTTGAGCTTAAGGGAGTCTTTCATGGCTGACGCAGCGAAGACGGCGACCCTCAACATGGCGGGCAAGTCAATCGACTTGCCAATCAAGTCCGGTTCCATCGGCCCGGATGTGGTCGACATCGGCAAGCTCTACGCACAAACGGGGGCCTTCACCTTCGATCCCGGTTTCACTTCGACAGCTTCGTGCGAGTCGAAAATCACCTACATCGATGGCGACGAAGGGGTGCTGCTGTATCGCGGCTATCCGATCGAGCAGCTGGCGGAACAGGGCGACTTCCTTGAAACCTGCTACCTGCTCTATTACGGCGACCTGCCGACGCCCGCACAGCGCAAGGAATTCGACAAGAACATCACCTACCACACCATGGTGCACGAGCAGATGACCCGGTTCTTCCAGGGTTTCCGGCGCGACGCGCACCCGATGGCGGTGATGGTGGCGGTGGTCGGCGCCATGTCGGCGTTCTATCACGACTCCACCGACATCAACGATCCGCGGCAGCGCGAGATTGCCTCGCACCGGATGATCGCCAAGCTGCCGACGATCGCCGCCATGGCGTTCAAGTATCATATCGGCCAGCCTTTCGTTTATCCGCAGAACTCGCTGTCCTATGCCGCGAACTTCCTGCGCATGTGTTTTGCTGTGCCGTGCGAGGACTATGTGGTGAACCCGGTGCTGGCGCGGGCCATGGACCGCATTTTCATTCTCCATGCCGACCATGAGCAGAATGCCTCGACATCGACGGTGCGGCTTGCCGGCTCTTCGGGCGCCAATCCGTTCGCGTGCATCGCCGCCGGCATTGCCTGCCTGTGGGGGCCGGCCCATGGCGGCGCCAACGAGGCGGCGCTGCAGATGCTGAAGGAAATCGGCGATCCGGCCAAGGTCAGCGACTTCATTTCCAAGGTGAAGGACAAGACCACCAACATCCGGCTGATGGGCTTTGGTCATCGCGTCTACAAGAACTACGACCCGCGCGCCAAGATCATGCAGAAGACGGCGCATGAAGTGCTGGCCGAGCTCGGCATCAAGGACGATCCGCTTCTTGAAGTGGCGCGCGAGTTGGAGAAAGCAGCACTCAGCGACGAATATTTCATCGCGCGCAAGCTTTACCCGAATGTCGATTTCTACTCCGGCATCATCCTGCGGGCCCTGGGATTCCCGACCTCGATGTTCACGGTGCTGTTTGCACTCGCTCGCACCGTCGGCTGGATATCGCAGTGGAAGGAAATGATGGAAGACCCGGGCCAGAAGATCGGCCGCCCGCGGCAGCTTTACACCGGTGCGCCGCGCCGCGAGTATCTGCCGCTGAGCAAGCGCGGGAAGTAGCTACACGCCGCGTTCGTTCATCAGCATGGCGCCGATTTCGGCTTCGGCGACTTTCTTGCCGTCGACGTGGGCCTCGACCCAGTATTTCCAGACGGGCGGGCGCTTGTTGGCGAGCTTGGCCTTGAAGTGAACGGTGTCTCCCGGCACGACCGGTTTCCTGAAAGCGGCATTTGTCGATTGACATGAAGAACACCAGCTTGCCAGCGTGTTCGTCGCCGAGGTGATCGAGCACGATGGCGCCGGCGGTTTGGGCCATGGCCTCGACCAGCAGGACGCCGGGCATGACCGGCTTTCCCGGAAAGTGGCCCTGGAAGAACGGCTCGTTCATGGTGACGTTCTTGATGCCGGTGCCGCCTCTTCGCCGTCGAGATCGGCCAGCTTGTCGATGAGCAGAAACGGATAGCGGTGCGGCAACAGCTTCATGATGCGCTGAATGTCGGCATTCTTCAGAACCTTGCCGGCAGCGGCCTCGGACATCGTTTCCTCATGCAAAAATGACGGCCGGAGCTTGTCCGGCCGTCATGATCCTTACCAAGCCTTCGACGTCAAAGTCTAGAAGCTCGTGCCAATCGAGAAATTGAACCACTGGGTCTCGTCGTAGTCTTCCTTCAGGATGGGCCAGGCGAGATCGAGGCGCAGCGGACCGAAGGGCGACTGCCACAAGACGCCACCGCCCACCGACAGGCGGAGGTCGGGCGTGTCAAACACCGTACAGGGCTTGCCCTTCTTGCGTTTGCAGGTTCCGGAGCCGGAGGCAATGGTGCGTTCCGGGGCATTGAATACGGTGCCGAAATCCGAGAAGGCGACACCGCGAATGCCCCATTCTTCGGGCAAGCCGATGGGGAACGACATTTCCACGGTGCCGATGGCGTAGGTCTGGCCGCCGATGGCATCGGTCACGCCGTCATTGCCGATCTGGCGCGGTCCGATACCGGATTTGGCGAAGCCGCGGAAGGTGTCGGCGCCCATGAAGAAGCGATCCTGGAGTGGAACTCTCTCGCCAGGCAACGGCTCGATGTGGCCGGCATTGGCTTCGAGCTTCAGGACCAGCTTGTCCTCATAAACCGGAATGAAGTACCAGGCGTGGCCTTCGACCGAGGCATAGTAGGTATCGCCGCCGAGTCCGGCGATGTCGGTTTCGACCTGGCCGCGAAAGCCAGTGGTGGGCAGCACCGGATTGTCCAGACCGTCCCACGTGTAGGTGGTTCCAAAGTCGGATTTCCAGCGCTCGCCTTCCGAGGCGATGACGGCGGGCGAGGCTTCACTATTCTTGATGCCTTTGATGCGCTGCCATTGCAGGCCATAGCGGAAGCCGAGGGTCGAGTACTCGTCGAGATCGAAGCCCAGGCGCAAAGCGCCGCCGATCTGCTCGCTCTCGTAGGACGAGATCTCGGTGTTGTCGAGTTTGGTGGCGAAAGCATCGACGCCAGCCGAGATCGGCAGGCCCATGAAGTATGGTTCAGTGAAGCTGAAGTCGAGCTGCTGGCGGGTGAAGCTCAGCGTGGTGTTGATGCGGACATTCTGGCCCTTGCCCATGAAGTTCCGCTCTTGCAGGCCGATCGAGCCCACGACCTTTTCGGTGGTGGAATAGCCAACGGAGAAGGTGATCTGGCCGGTCGATTTCTCGACGACCTGGACGGTCAGCACGATCTTGTCGGGTGCCGAACCCTGGTCTTCCAGAAAGTCGATCTTCTCGAAATAGTCGAGAGCGGTGAGGCGGCGGCGGGCGCGGTCCACCAGCACGCGGTTGAAGGCGTCGCCTTCGAACAACTGCAGCTCGCGGCGGATCACCTGGTCTTCGGTGCGGGTATTGCCGACGATGTCGATGCGCTCGATATAGGTGCGCGGACCTTCGACGATGTCGTAACGGATGTTGACGGTGTTCTGGCCTTCGTTGCGGATGATTTCCGGGTTCACCCGGGCGAAGACGAAGCCCTGGCGGGCGGCTTCAAGGGTCAGGTTTTCGACGGTCTTGTCGACCTTGCTGGCGTCGTATTTCTGGCCAACGCCGGTCTTGACGCCATCCTTGAGATCGGCCTCCTCGAGGGTGGCGCCACCGATGTTCACGGCAACGTCGGCGATGCGGTATTGCGGGCCTTCGCTGAGGAAAAATGTGATGACGAATCCTTCGCCATCGGGGCTGACGGCCACGTCGGCGGATTCAACCTGGATGTCGGCGAAGCCGTTCTTGAGGTAGTAGCGGCGCAGGAGTTCCTTGTCGTATTCGAGCCGGTCCTGGTCGTAGGTATCGGCCTTCGACAGGAATTTCCACCAGGCATGCTGCGAGGTGGCGATTTTGCCGCGCAGTTCACTGTCGGAAAACGAGTTGTTGCCCTCGAAGCTGATTTTCTTGACGACCGACTCGTTGCCTTCGTTGATCTCGAACACCAGGTCGACGCGGTTTTCGGCGAGGCGAATGAGTTTGGGCGCAACCGTAACATTGTAGAAGCCGGTGCGGCGATAGAGCTGAATGATGCGCTGGACATCCGACTGGGCGCGGGCCCGGGTGAACATCATGCGTTCACGGAGTTCCACTTCCTTGGCGAGGTCGGTGTCCTTGACTTCCTTGTTGCCCTCGAAGTTCACCCGGTTGATCATCGGGTTCTCTTCGACCTTGATCACCAGTTGCGAGCCACGCTGAAAGACCTGGACGTCGGCAAACAGGCCGGTCTGGAAAAGGGCCTTGACCGACTCGTCAATCGCTTCGCTGTCGAACTGGTCGCCGGGGCCGACGCGCAGGTAGGCAATGATCGTCTGATCCTCGACGCGCTGGTTGCCTTCGATGACGACGTTGGAAATGGTTGCGGCATAGGCGGAATCAGCGCTGCCAACAACCGGCAGCACGGGAGCAACTGCCGACAAGAACAACGCCAATAATCCAAGTATTACAAACCGATAACGCGTCAAAACGATTTACTTCCCTGCACCCGCCGTCCCACACTCTAGTCCATCGCCGAGGCCGTTTTAGCTGCTTTCCCCTTGATGGCAAATGAATTTTCGGCCTTTAGGTTCCACCAACCGCCATGCTGATAAGGCGCAAAATATCGTTCCATGTACCAACCAGCATGAGCATGACAACCAACGATAATCCGATGCGAAAACCCCATTCCTGGGCGTCGGGGCCGAGCGGTTTGCCGCGCGCCGCCTCGATGCCGTAGTAGACCAGGTGACCACCATCCAGCATTGGGATTGGGAAAAGGTTAATCAATCCTATGCTGACCGACAAAAATGCCACCACCGAAATGAACGAGAAGATGCCGACGGATGCGGCGTCACCGGCGGCCTTGGCCATGGCGATCGGGCCGCCAAGCTGGTCGGCCTTTTCGTTGCCACGCACCAGTTTGCCAAGATACTTAAAGGTGGTGGCAACGATGAACCAGGTGCGGTCAACGCCCTTCTCGACGGATTTGACAAAGCCATAACGGGTGAAGGTCGTATCGGTGCTGGGATTGTGCTTCACGCCGAGGAGGCCAATGCGCATCTTGCCGCCAAAACCATCGGGCTCTTCGCGCAGGTCCGGAACCAGAACCAGGGTTTTCAGTTCTTCGCCGCGCTTGAGCACAATGGTCAGCTGTTCGCCGGCACGGGTGATCACCGCCTGTTGCAAGTCGCCAAAGGATTCGACCTCCTTGCCATCGACGCTGATGAACAGATCACCCTTCACTATGCCGGCTTTTTCGGCGGCGGAACCGGCCAACACTTCATCGACCCGGGGTTCCGATACCGGAACACCGATCAGCCAGAAAGCCGCGGTAAATATGAAAATCGCCAGGATGAAGTTGGCGATGGGACCGGCCGCCACGATGGCGGCGCGCTGCCAAACGGGTTTGCCGTGGAAATTACCGGGCGTGCGCTTGGCGGCTTCCATCTGCGCGGCATCGGGCAGGCTGGCGGCATTAGCGTCGCCTTCGAACTTCACGTAGCCGCCGAGGGGAATCCAGCACAGTTTCCAGCGGGTGCCGTGCTTGTCGTTCCAGCCGGTGATCTCCTTGCCGAAGCCAATCGAGAAGGCCTCAATGGTAACCCCGCACCAGCGGGCAACCTTGTAGTGCCCATACTCGTGCACGAAGACGATGATCATCAGGGCCACAAGAAATGGCAGGGCGTAGAACACGATGGTGGTGACAGGCAGTTGCACGATGCTCAGAAAATCCATTGGCCTATCCCGCTTCCCTGTGAGGCCACGCCCCCGCAAGGCCCGTGCCAAAGCTCATCAGAGCTTCACTGATTATTAACCACATGACGCACGATTTAAGTCAACATTTCGGCAAATCATGGTTACCAGACGAGAAGGCCGGTGGCTGTGGCATCGATGCCACCGCGCAACCAGCCGATAATGGCGGCGGCAGATGCAACCGCCACGAGACCATCGACACGGTCGATCACGCCGCCGTGGCCGGGGATGAGATCGCCCGAATCCTTGACGCCATGGAACCTTTTCCAAGCCGATTTGAAGAGGTCTCCGGCCTGTTCGACGATTGCCAGCAAGCCGGCGATCACCGCCAGAGCCAGCATGCCGCCATATCCGGCGAAGGCACAGAAGATCAATGATGCCAAGGCACTACCGGCAATGGCGCCGCCCAGGCCCGCCCAGGTCTTGTTCGGCGAAATGCCGGGCGCGAGCTTTGGACCGCCAATGATGCGGCCGGCAAAGTAGGCCAGGGTATCGGCCGACCATACGGTGACCATGACCCAGACGATGGCCATGAGGCCGTTGGCCGGGTCGCTGCGCAATAGTACCAGGGCCATTGCCGGGAAGCCGACGTAGGGCACGCCGAGGTAGGACCAGGTGGTGGCTGCCGGATTTCGCAGGCGGGTGTTGGCGGCCGACGCCAGCCACAGAATGGCGATGACCACGATGGCGCCCCAGGGCCCGGAGTGAACAGGTATCAGGGCGCCAGCCAGTGCTGCGGCGGCGTGGATGGCAAATTGCAGCGAACCATTGCCGTGACTGAGCTTGCACCACTCGTAGGCCATCAGCACCGCAAGCAGCGCCACGAATTCCTCGAACCAGATGCCGCCAGCCCAGACACTGGCAAGCACCAGCGGAATGAGTACGAGGGCCGAAATGGCACGAACCCCCAGGTCGCCCCACTTGGCCGGCGCAGGCGAACCGCTGTCAGCCATCAGGCGGTCTGTGCATTCACGTTGCCGAAGCGGCGTTCACGGGCGCCATATTCGGCGATGGCGCGGGCGAAAACATCGCGGGAGAAATCCGGCCAGTGTTCATCAGCGAAGACGAATTCGGTGTAGGCACATTGCCATAGGAGATAGTTCGACAGGCGGCGCTCGCCGCCGGTACGGATCAACAGATCGGGGTCGGGCATGCCGCCGGTATCGAGGTGGTTGGACAGGACAGCGGGGGTGATATCGTCCGGGCTGATCTTGCCTTCGGCCACCTTGCGGGCGATTGCCTGGGCGGCGCGGGTGATTTCCTGGCGGCTGCCGTAGTTGAAGGCGACAACCAGCTTGAGCCTGGCGTTTTCGCGGGTCAGGTTTTCGGCATCGGTCAGCAAGGCGGTAAGGCCGGGTTCGAGGTTTTGACGCTCGCCAATGATGGAAATCCTGACGCCGGCCTTGTGGAGCTCGGCCACGTCCTGGCGGATAAAGCGATGCAACAGGTCGAGCAGGACGCTCACCTCGTTTTTGGGCCTGGCCCAGTTTTCAGCGCTGAAGGCATAGATGGTCAGGTACTCGATGCCGAAATCGGCGGCGGCGCGCACCGCCTCACGCAGGGCATCGACACCCTTCTTGTGGCCGGCCGAACGCGGCAGGCCACGGGCACGGGCCCAGCGGCCGTTGCCATCCATGATGATGGCAACGTGGCGCGGCGGGCAATTGACGGAAGCGGTTGCGGCCATGGATGGCGTCAAACCTGCATGATTTCGGCTTCCTTGGTCTTCAACGCCTGGTCAATTTCCTTGATCGTTTCATCGGTCATTTTCTGGACTTCATCGGACTTTTTCTTGTGCTCGTCCTCGCTCATCAGATGGTCCTTTTCGAGGGCCTTGAGCTGGTCCATGCCGTCACGGCGCACGTTTCTTACGGCAACGCGGGCCTTTTCGGCATAGGTGTGGGCGACTTTCACCAGTTCCTTGCGGCGATCCTGTGTCAAATCGGGCATGCGCAGGCGAATAACCTGGCCCTCGGTCTGGGGGTTCAGGCCGAGGTTCGAGGCGTGGATGGCCTTTTCGACGGCGATGACCAGGCCCCTGTCCCAGACACTGATCTGCAAAAGCCGGGCTTCGGGAACCGAGATGGAGGCTACCTGGGCCAGCGGCATGCTGGCGCCATAGGCATCGACATGGATGGGTTCGACGAGGCTAGCCGAGGCGCGGCCGGTGCGCAGACCGCCAAAATCATGCTTCAGGGCATCGACGGCGCCGTGCATGCGGCGTTTGATTTCGGGTCCGTTATAGGGGGCGGGCTGGGCCATGGGCTTAGTCCTTCGTCACGGTGGTAAAACGCCCGGTTCCACCTAGCGTTTCAAGCACGGCTCCGGGCTTTCGGATGGAGAATACCACTACCGGAATCCCGTTATCCCGCGCAAGGGCGATTGCCGCCGGGTCCATGATACGAAGGTCCTTAGCCAGAATTTCGGTAAATGTGATGCGATCATAGCGCCTGGCGTCCGGCACCTTCTTGGGATCGGCGGCGTAGATGCCGTCGACGCTGGTGCCCTTGAACAGGGCATCGCACTGCAATTCGGCGGCGCGGAGTGCGGCTCCGGTATCAGTCGTGAAGAACGGCAGGCCGGTGCCTGCGGCGCAGATCACCACCCTGCCCTTTTCCAGGTGGTGAATGCCCTTGGGGGCGGAATAGGTTTCGCACACGGTGGGCATGGCGATGGCCGAGAGGACGCGGGCGTCGACACCCTTGGACTTGAGGACTCCCTGCATGGCCAGGGCGTTCATGACGGTAGCCATGATGCCCATGTGATCGGCTGATACCCGGTCCATGCCCTTGGCGGCACCCGCCATGCCGCGAAAGATGTTGCCGCCGCCGATGACCAGAGCGACTTCCGCGCCAGCCTTGGTGCAGGCGATCACTTCATCGGCGACGCGGCCGACGGTTGCGAGGTCGATGCCAAAGGGCTGGTCGCCCATGAGGACTTCGCCCGAAACTTTCAGGAGGATGCGGTGATAGGCGAGTTTTGGCATGGAGGACCCCGGATGCGTTTCGAGCATTGTAGCGGGGCGGGGTTTGATTCGCGCTATGGCGAACTTTCCAACGCCCCTACCGTCGGCGCGAGGCCTTGCGCTTCGGCTTGATCTTTGCCTCGGGAGGGCCAAGCGGCAATGCCATCGTCGGCATTGCAGCTGCCCTTGTACCATTCATCAACATAGGTCCGAAATTCCGGACTCATTTGGCCTATCATCAATCTCCACGCCACCCGCCGTCCGGGCACCGACAGTACGGTCTCGAGCATCGACTGGAGGCTTGCCAAGTCGCTTTCCCAATTTGTGCTCGATGTTGTGTTGCATGTAGGAGTTCTCGACGCGTTGCATGAAGCCCAGGTATCGATCCGGAAGCGGGCCTTCTCGACCCGGTCAAGCAATTCAAAATCATGGCCGCCATGCAGGATGAGGCAGCACAACTCGTCATTGCGCGCCAGTTCGTCGAGCTTTCTTGTTTGACGCTCGAGATTCTGGAAAGCGGCGGCACGCACGGCGCGGGGGTTGTTGCGGTTCTGGTGGCGACGTAGATGAAGGAGGCAATGACACCGAAGCCACTGCGCTTCCATCGAGTCGAGCAATTCCTGCAGTGTCATGGTGGGTCTCCCTACCGGCAAACGATCATAGTGCACCGGTGTAGTTGTTACCGGCAATCCCCCACAAGTTGCTGCAACCGCCAAGCACTATGACGATGTGACATCCGCCTCTCAAAGAAGCTCGGGGTTCTATTGGCGCACGTTGTCTCGCAACACATTCAAATCGTCGGAAAGGCGATCCTCAACGGGTTTTCTTTGCGACGTTTTTTTCGTGCCTGGTGGGTCATTTCTTGCAATTGCCAAGACAAGCTTATGAACATTGGACTTCTTGCGTTCCGGTCCGATTCTTGCTCCAAACACACCCGTGGACAGAGGTAACATTGTGATTTCGAGTTTGCCATTGTGCGACCGCTCAATAGTAAACTCGATCTCATAATTGGATTTCTCAAGCCTGAATTCCAGTCTCGGTGACTGCCACGTCCAGTTTTGCCAACCAATCAACAATTCCGAGATTTCCCGTCAACGCTGAGCCGCGCCATATAGTGGTGCGTACTCTGTTTTCGGGTTGGCAAATTACTGTTGAAGTGGAAACTAGCCGCGAACCTCATGAACTGCCGTCGCTCGCGTACCCGCGTCCTTTCGAAAGCACTGAAATCAGTTTTTGCTTCAAATGATGATTTCATCTGTGACGGTTAGCGTTAGCGTAGCGCCTGCGTCAAACCGGCCGGTTGGATGGCGACACAGCCCCCTTCCCATCTCCAGCCACGCGATGCCCGGTTTACTACTTCGCCAACGCTTAGTGCTTCTTCTTGCGGAAGCGTCGGCAATCCAACGCAAGCAGAAAGGAGTACTGCAACAAATGCCAGTGGTTTTCCATGAGTTCATATTGCAAGAATCCCCCATCGATGAAATTGACCCAGCTGGGATTCTATAGTGCCGAAGAGTAAATTTCAACAAGTATGGCTTAGCCATCAGCATAGGTTCGATTTCTGGCACCTCAAAGAAGGGTTGTAGTCAAAGTACTGCTTCGATGCGGGAACTTAGCCGCCCGACATCTTGGCGACTTCCGCCGCGAAGACGTCTTCCTTCTTGTCTGTGCCTTCGCCAATTGCTCCGGCAGACCGGTAAGCTTGACTACCGCAAACTAAGTGGATGTCCTGTTTCCTTCCGATACACCACCGAACATATTCCTTGAGCTGTGATCGCATCTGGTGCTCGGCGCCGCAATATTAGCCAGCTCCGAGTCCCGGCAAGCCTCATTCGTTCGGACCCTTGCAGTCCAGAACTGGCTCGTTGAGGACATCATCCAGGTAAATCCGAAGGACTATGTAGGAGTGTAATATAATCTCCCGGGAGACTTGTCAAGGTCAGAGTGAATTGTGTCATTGATGGACATTTCGATCAACATTTCAACGTCGCACACATAGCTGTTGATGGTGCTGGCATATGCCGCGAACAGGGCCTCGGTGTTGAAACTCGCTTCGTATCGCCTCAGGTCGGCAGTAGGGCACGACGCGCCGGTAGACACCAGTCTCCGACGCCCACCCCGGAGGAACGAAGCCCCCCGTGAAATCCGAACCCTGCCCGATTTCAGCCGTTATCAAGAATTGCCTGTCGCCTCGTTGTTTTGCGATTACCGATGACCGGTTTCACGATCTTCCGACTTGTCTGGCCTGGTTGGGGAAATTCAAGCTTTCCTTTGGTTGGCTAGTAGTTGGTGCCCCGGATTTCGCCGACCCATCTGCTGTCGTGTAGTAAGCCGTGATTTTGTGGTTTGATGGCATAGAAAGCGACACGGTAACGACGGCATCGCTTGTCCCTGCGTTGCCCTTCTGCGAAACTGAATTGCCAACTGAGATACGCGGCGTTACGCCTACCTCGGAATTGTATCGAAACACGCCAAAAAGAGCAGCCTTAGCGCCCTCGCAATGATGTTCAAAGTCAACCGCGAATTTTTGAACGTTGCCGGCGTTATCCTTCTCAAATTCCCAAACGATAAATCTTCCACTCGTAGAGTTGCAACCTCTACCGTCACCAGAAACAGTCATTCCGGTCGGCACTTGTTCGATGGTTGAAAGGGCCATGGTGGAGAAGAACGTCAGGAAGTGATCGAGCTGCGGTAAGTGCTTTGAAAATTCCCCAGGCTTGGCGGAGCCCGCGTTGGCGAGCTGGAACTTGCCTTCGTGCATTGGCCTGGTCCGGATTCTGTGTTGCCGGTGCCAGCAAATCAAGAGGATAACGTCAAAAATGCCTTGCCTTTTGCGGAACTGCCAGTATCGTAGAAACTTCACTTGTTGCTTCATCTCGGCGCCACTGAACTTGTGAATGCACCATCTCAGGACGACGTACTTCATGATTCTCGCGCTTGCCGCCAGCACCCGGTCTTTCACTGTTGAGCAGCAAGACTGTTTGAGGAGCTGACCCGCTTCACTTCCTGGGACGCCACAACCCCAGAGCAAAATCAATTGGACTTGATCTTCGGGCTCTTGTTGCCGAGGATGATATCCACTGTAGGGATGTTCACAGGATTGGCGATGGTCTGAGTGTAAGTGGTGCCGCCGCAGGTCACCTTTATCTGATGGGTGCCCGCCAAGCACGCCAATTATCCAGTCGGCGCGGCCGACCTAGCTCGAAACGGTTGAAACGGCCAATGGTGATCGGCCCCTGCAATTTCGCAACATTCACGAAATAGGTAACGGTGGCGCGATTGTTTTCCTTGAAGTTCGGGCTGACGTGATAACAGTCGCTGCCGTCTTCAAAGAGGATTTTCCCAGCTGTCGCGTCGGTCGCGGCGGTGGCCGCCAGGGCTGCAAGTGTGGCAGAAAACCATGCTGTTTTGAGATTCACGATGAAGCCCTCCCCATAAGTCGCGTATCACCACGTCCCGAAAGGCCCCCTAGCGACTAGAATTAACTCATGGTCGGCTGAAAGTCAATATTGGCACCATGACCGAGGGCCCTGTTTCTGGGGCCCTTTACTTAGTTCGCCACAAAGGAATCAGGTCTTCTCGCCGTCCTGGTCCTTACCCGACATCTTGGCGACTTCGGCGGCGAAGTCGTCTTCCTTTTTGTCGATGCCTTCGCCCAATTGCATGCGGATGTAACCGGTGAGTTTGACGTCGGCGCCGGCTGCCTTGGCGGCTTCGGCGATGGCCTGGGTCACGGTCTTGGCGCCGTCATGGACGTAGGGCTGCTCGAGGAGGCAGTTTTCCTTGGCGTAGGTCTTGAGGCCGGAGGCGACGATCTTCTCGAGAACGTTGGCGGGCTTGCCGGCGTTCTTTTCCTCGAGGATGGCTTTTTCGCGGGCGAGCGTTTCGGCGGGAACGGCGCTGATGTCCATGGCGACCGGGTTGGTGGCGGCAATGTGCATGGCGAGCAAGCGGCCGAAGCCGGCGAGTTCGTCTTTCTTGCCGGTCGAACTCAAGCGCCACGAGGACGCCGATCTTGCCCATGCCGGGGGCGGCCTGGTTATGGATGTAAGAACCGATCACGCCGTCGCTGACCTTGAGGGCGGCGGTGCGGCGCACGGTCATGTTCTCGCCGATCGTCGCCACCATTTCGGCGACGAATTCGGCGACTGCGTGGCCGGAGCCCGGATACTTCATGGTCTTGAGCTTTTCGCTGTTGCCACCGGCGGCGAGCGCCAGCTTGGAAATTTCGGCCACCATGGCCTGGAACTTCTCGTTGCGGGCGACGAAGTCGGTTTCGGAATTGACCTCGACAACCGCACCCGACGTGCCCGCCGTGGTGAGACCGACGAGGCCTTCAGCGGCGACGCGGGTTGACTTCTTGGCGGCCTTGGCGAGGCCCTTGGCGCGCTAAGCCAGTCAGTCGCCGCTTCCATGTCGCCGTTGTTGGCGGCAAGGGCCGTCTTGCAGTCCATCATGCCGACGCCGGTTTTCTCGCGCAGGTCCCTGACCATCGCAGCTGTAATCTCAGCCATGTGTTTCACCTATTGAAGCAGTTGAATGGGTCCCGGCTTGCGCCGGGATGACGACACGCTAGGCTGCCGGGACTTCTTCCGCCGCCGGTTCTTCAGCGGCGCCGATATCGGTGCCATGGCCGGTCTGGGCCATCGAGATGCCCTCGATGCAGGCGCGGGCCACCAGGTCGCAATAGAGCGCCACGGCGCGGCCGGCGTCGTCGTTGCCGGGGATCGGGAAGGTTACGCCGACCGGATCGGAGTTGGTGTCGATGATGGCGATCACCGGGATATTCAGGCGGTTGGCTTCCTTGATGGCCAAGGCTTCCTTGTTGGTGTCGATCACGAACAGCAGGTCGGGCGTGCCGCCCATGTCCTTGATGCCACCCAGGGCCTTGTCGAGCTTTTCCTTCTCGCGGGTGAGCGACAGCATTTCGCGCTTGGTGAGGCCGGAGTTTTCCTTACCCAAGGTGTCATCAATCGTGCGCAAGTGCTTGATCGAGTTGGAAATCGTCTTCCAATTGGTGAGCATGCCGCCGAGCCAGCGGGCATTTACGTAATACTGGGCCGAGCGCTTGGCGGCATCGGCAATCTGCTCGGAGGCGGCGCGCTTGGTGCCGACGAACAGCACGCGGCCGCCCTTGGCGACGGTTTCGGTGACGGCGACCAGCGCCTGGTGCAGCATCGGCACGGTTTGCGCCAGGTCGATGATATGAATGCCATTGCGGCTGCCATAGATGAAGGACTTCATCTTGGGGTTCCAGCGGTGGGTCTGGTGTCCGAAGTGTACGCCCGCTTCGAGGAGGGCGCGCATGGTGAAATCTGGCACTGCCATTGGTCTTGTCCTTTTCCGGTTGATCCGCCGCGAAGGAGAGTGGCCCGTTGCCGGGCACCGGATGGTTCAGGCGCTATGTGGAGGGTTTCCCCTCGTGCGCTGAGCCGCCCTCCGCGTGTGAGTTAAGTTGCGGGTGGGCGTATAGCGGGGCTGGGACAGGATGGCAAGAGGGCTGCCTACAGCGCCGAAGTCTCCAGTTTACCGATGAAATCCATCTTGCCGAGCGGAACTCCATTGTGGCGGAGGATGGCGTAGGCAATGGTGAGGTGGAAGTAGAAGTCCGGCATGATCATGCCAGCGGCATAGGCCTCGGCGGGCATGCCGCGGCTGGAATCGAAGAACGTTGGCACAACCCGCCGGGCGCGCTCGTCGAGGCGTTTCGGGTCGATTGCCCGCAGATAGGCAATAGCTTCGCCCAGCCCCTTGTGCACGTCGTCGAAAGTCGCTTCCTCGTAGCCGACCTTGGGCGGCGGCGCATCGTGGAAATGCTGGGCGAAATCCATGGGGATGAACAGGGCGTATTGCAGCTGTTGGATGAGGCTGAACATGTTGGGATAAAGCCGCGACGCCAAAAATACGTCCGGCGCAATCTTGTCACCTGCGGCATGAGTTTCGGCCTTCGCCAGAATGGCGTCGAGGTTCTCCAGCGCGGCGATGATCGGCGCGATGGTAAGGCGATGAAAGCTGCCTTCGGTGGAATGCTGGGTCACGGGGGGCGATCTCCGCACTTCAGGGGTCAGTGGATGCACGAGATTTGAACAAATCACGACAAGAAACGATAGTCTAGACCTTCCGCGCCATGGTCAGGCCGTCACAGATGGGGACAAGGCAGGGTTCGACCCTCGGGTCCTTTACGATCTTGGCGTTGAGGGCGCGGATGGCTTCGAGATCGGAGCCGGATTTCGAGGGGTCGGCAACGTCGCCGCCCCACAGGGTGTTGTCGATGAGGACGAGGCCGCCCGGGCGCAGGAGTTTCAGGGCACCTTCGTAGTAACCGTCATAGCCGGTCTTGTCGGCGTCGATGAACACGAGATCGATCTTGCCCTGCTCGGCCTTCATGAGGCGGGCGATGGCGGCGGCGCCGCCATCGAGGTGGAGATCGATGCGGTCCGCCACGCCTGCCTTTTGCCAATGGCGCTGGCCGATGGCGGTCCATTCGGCGCTGACATCGGCGCAAGTGATGCGGGCCTCGGTGCCGAGCGCCATGGCGAGGGCCGAGTAGCCCGTGAAGGTGCCGACTTCGAGAATGCGGCGGGCGCCCATGAGCTTGACCAACAAGTTCATGAAGGCCCCCTGCTCCGGCCCGATCTGCATCATCGACTGGGCTAACTTGGCGGTTTCCAGCCGCAGCTCGCGGAGGATCGCCGGCTCGCGATAGGCATGTGCGGAATAGTAGCCCTGGAGCTGTTCGGAAAGGCCGATAGTCTTGCCGGTCATTTGCAATAATCCCATAGAAATGGCCGTGACAGAGCACGGCCATGACGGAGTTTGGCCTGTTGGGGGCTAGCGCGCGTAGATGCTGGCGGTCAAAGAGTAGGCGGCCAGGAACTGCGCGGCGTTCGTCGAAACAAAGAATCTCACGCGATGGCTTCCGGCGCCGACATTGCGGGTAAATTTCCAGTGCGCGGGCTGATACTGTCCGAGGACGGCACCGGAGACGGCGCCACCTGTTACGCTCGGCACTCCGTTAATCGACATCTTGTTGAGCATGATGCCCGTGTTGGCCACAACCCAATTGGTCGTCATCTCAACCTCGATCATGCAAGTCTTGATTGCCGCGGGGCATTTCAGGGTGCGCGCCGTGCCAGCCAGTTCAAGGTTGGCGTTGTTCACCGACACGCCCGGCGGGCCATTGTAACTTTCAATGCTAACGGTCTTCAGCAGCCGCTTGCCTGTACCATTCGACAAGGCGTCACCTGCCGAAATGGCTGCCAGCAGAGCCGACAGGGAAACCACGATTGCAAAACCCTTCATAACTCGATACTCCCCGCCGCCATCACCCATCTGATGGCGGGCACGGTCAAAACATTGCATAAAACATGCGGATTGACAGCACATTTCTGCTACCGATTGAGGCTGAACATGTGCGGGCAAAGCGGCGACAGAGGCTGACCGGTTGCCCGGCACCGGTTGGTTCTGGCACTATGTGGAGGGTACTCCCCCCTTTCCGGCCAAGCCTCACAAGCCCGATTCAAACGGTCCCAGGTCCGGGGCACTTCCGGCGTAATCCGATGGCGGGATGGTCAGCACCGTCTCGCCATTGTGGGTGAATGTCGCCGTGCCAGCGTTGATTGCCGGAGAGCCCGCACCCAATCCAAAGCTCGGTGTATAGAGCGGATTTCCGGAGTAGGTGGTGGCAAGATCCATGTTGCTTCCCACCTGATCCTGCGCGTTGTTCCAAAACAGTGTGTGCGCAACGATTGAAGACGCATCGATGTTTTTCAGGCCCAGCGTTGTCGAATTCGAGATGATGTTGTTGACGGCGATCAGATTGTCGCCGCCGGTGATGGCGTATTTATTGCCGTCGAAGGTGTTATTGAAGACGTGAATGCGCTCGGGCATGCTGGCGGCGCGATAGTCCTCGACGGTCACGCCGTTGTCCATGAGGCCGAGCCCCACCTTACCGCTGTTCCTGATAAGATTGCGCTCGATCACGAAGCGGCGGTTCTGAACCCCCGGACTGTCAATGAGCTGGATGCCGTCATCATCGACGCCGATGATCTTGTTGCCGCGGATGGTGACGGTCACCAGGTTCGGGAGGGGCGGCAGCGGGGGAGCGTTCAAGGGTTCCATTCGAAGTTCGATGCCGTCATCTCTGGGAGTTTCCAAGGTGTTGTTCTCGATCAGAAGATCGGTGGTGGGAACATCAGCGTCGATGCAATCGTCACCAGCGCCGATGCAGATGTTGTCGCGCGCAATGCCGCCGATGAGTTCGAAGCTGAGGGCGTCGGTTCCCGAGTGATCGAAGAAATTGCTGATCGCTTGACCGCCGGGCGCGCGCAAAACCAGAGAGTCGGATCCCCCGGTGAAGCGCAGGCCCTTGACGATGACATTGGGAGAATTCGCGGCGACGTTGACGCCGGTCGTTCCACCACTGATTGTCGTGGTGTTGATGTAGGATCGATCGCCCGTGGTATGGAAGTAGGATGCCAGCGTGATGGTCTTTCCGGTGATGGTGATGCCGCCGGGATAGGTGCCGGGCGCCACCAGCACGGTGTTGCCGTTCTGCGCCGCATTGATGGCGGCCTGGATGGTTGCGTAGTCCTCCGGAACGCGGATCGTGCCGGTCGATCCGGGAGTGGTGACCTGGAGCGCCGGTGACGATTGCGCCGAGTTATTGCCGGCCGCGTCGAAGGCCGAGACCGTATAGCTGTAGGTGGTGCTGGCAGACAGCCCGGTGTCGGAATAGCTGGTGCCGGCAACCGTGGCGACCGGCGCGGCGGCGCCGTTGCGGAACACCTTGTAACCGCTGACCGCGATGTTATCAGAAGATGCCGTCCAGGTGAGGTTGATCTGGCCCGACGATACCGCCGTGCCTGAAAGACCCGTGGGAACCGAAGGCGATTCCCCGTCAACCGATTGGGTCGTAACTTGCAGCGGCGGCGATGATTGCGCCGAGGCGTTGCCGGCGGCATCGAAAGCCGCGACCGTGTAGCTGTAGGCGGTGTTGGCGGCAAGCCCGGTGTTGGAATAACTCGTGCCAGTTACCGTGGCGATCGGCGTTGAGCCGCCGTCACGATAAACCCGGTAACCCGTCACCGAAGTGTTGTCGGACGATGCTGACCAGCTGAGATTGATCTGTGATGATGACACCGCCGATCCCGCAAGGCCGGCGGGAACCGAAGGCGGCTCGGTGTCAGCAGCTTGTGTCGTGACTTCGGCCGCCGGCGAAGACTGCGCCGACGTGTTGCCGATGGCATCGAAGGCCGCGACCGTATAGCTGTAAGTCGTGCTGGCTGTAAGTCCGGAGTCGGAATAGCTGGTGCCGCTGACCGTGGCGACCGGCGTTGCACCGCCGTTGCGGAACACCCGGTAGCCGGCGACAGCCGTGTTGTCGGTCGACGCCGTCCATGTGAGGTTGACCTGGCTCGAAGACGGCGCGGTGCCAGCGACATTTGTGGGAACCGTCGGCGCCGCCGTGTCGGGGGTCGAATTATACTCAATGTGCAAGATCGGCGCCTTGGCGCCGGACGAAATGTTGAAAGCCCTGGCGACCCGCTTGCCCGTGCCGCGCACGATGACCGCCATGGCATTGCCGCTGGCCCAACCTGGCCGGTTGACGATTTCCTGAATCACAGCCGCAAGATTAGGCGTGCGCTGGTCAACGCCAGCGGCATCAATGACCGGCCAGGCCGCCGGTATCCATGACACCGCCGCGGTGGTGCGGGGCCGCGACGACACATTGTTGGCAGCCGTAGTGAATGTGGTTGGCGAGTCGGCCGCCACGCCCTGAACCGTCAGGCTGGCGGCGGCCGACGACACCTCGTCGACCTGGAATTGGATATGGGCATTGGTAATTGTGGCGCCAGGCGGCAAGGCAATGTTGGCGAAGCGCAATCCGACAGTCTGTGTGGTCGCGTCCTGGACCAACTCCAAATCGGAACTCAGGATATCGACCGAGCCGGTGGCGGCCTCTTCGGCATCGTCCGAACTCGCCGCCACGCGCACGTTGATTGGCTGAGGTCCGCCGGTCTGGACAGTGACAGTGGCGGCGGCCGAAACCGTTCCACCGGCGCCGGTGCACGACACCGAATAGGCTGTCGTCGCGGCAGGCGTTACGGAAATGTTGCCCGAGACCGCACCACCGGTCGTGAAATTGGTGCCGGTGCAGGACGTTGCATTGGTGGACGACCAGGCGAGCGTTGAAGAGCCGCCAGCCGCTATCGTGGCGGGAGTTGCCGTTAGCGATGCCGTGGGCGGCAATGGACCGCCAGACGTTGTGTAGGTGATGGCAAGCGACGGCGGCGACGCGGTAGCCTCACGCGAGTTGAACGCCCAACCGTCGTTGCCAAGTGGAATAATGGCCCAGCCAAAGTTCGCAGCGCCCGCCGACCAGGCGGCAATCGAACTGGTTACGTCGAATGATCGCGTGCCGATCGGCACCGCGCCGGTTGATATGTCAGACGTGCTGCTGGCCTCGATGTTATCGGTCTGGATGCCGCTGGTGAGCGAGTTCCAAGAGGCATTTTCTGCCCAAACCTTGAGCATGCGGTGGAACCTGCCACCATTACCGCCATTGTTGGTTTGCAGTGTCAGCGTTGCAGAATTAATCGTTGAGCCCAGCGGAACCTGGTTGGCGCCACTGCCGAAAATATCGAAATAGAGCAACCCCTGTACGACGCCAATGCCATCATTGCCGTCGATCATCACGCTGGCAAGAGCACCACCTGCCGTGTTGGGGGCGCCTTGCTTCACCTGCGCGTCGCGTGCGCTGGTGAGGGTAACGACGACGGTCGCCCGGGTGGTCGCGGTGCTGGTGTTCACGGCCGCAGCATCATCGTTGATGATTGTGAAGGCAGCCTTGGCCAGATCGACGCCGATTGCGCGTCGGGAATTTTTCCGGACAACAACACCGAATTTCTCATTGCCCTCGGGCAAGGCATCGTCACGGACGCGAACGGAGAGCGTCTTGGATTTTTCACCGGCGGCAAAGGTCAGCGCACGGTTATTGATTGCGGCATAGTCACGGGTGTTTTTGAAGCCCTCGGCTTCGGTTGTGCTGACAAACACCGTCGCAGCTTTTGCGGAAGCCGTTCGGGAAATCGTCAATTCAATTGCGCCCTGGTTTTCCCTGATGGACAAGTCCCCGGAACTGATTGACCAGCTGCTGCGCCCGAAGACCACGTAACTGATCCCGGCATCCGGCTTGCCATTTGGGTCGGCACCGCGCGCGCCAATAATGATGTCGGCAAGGCCGTCACCATTGACATCGCCCGCAGCGGCAACAGAACCACCGCTGCGGTCGCCATGGGCGCCACCGTCGATCCGGATGCCTTCACCTGAGGCGATCGCCGTCATGTCAGCCACCGTGCCGGAACTCCCCGGCCGGCCGAAAATCACATAGCTTGATCCGGCCTCCGTCCGGCCGCCGGGATCAGCGCCTGCCGTGCCGATAAGGAAATCGGCGATGCCATCACCATTGAAATCGCCCGCCGTGGAAACTGAAGTTGCGGCCAGGCCAGCGCCCTTGGCGGCTTCGGTGCGGATAGCGATAACACCCTTGCCACTCGTGAGCTTGACAACGGGTGTGAACCCCGAGGACTTCCCCAAGACCAAATGGACCGATGCAGACCTGCCTGTCGGACTCGAGCCGGCGGGCCGCTCCCAGATCACCACGTCGTCCAAGCCGTCGCTGTTGATGTCGCCGGCGCCCGCCACACCTAGGCCTGCATTCGCGACCCAACCGTCAATGCGGAACCCGTTCTTGCCATTCAAGCTTGCGAGATCGACGGCAGCGTTGGAAACTGCCCGCTTGCCAAATATCAAATAGGCCGACCCGGCAGCCGTGGACCCGACGACCAGGTCACCCAGTCCATCGCCATTGAAGTCACCAGCGCTTCCAACCGATGCGCCAACGCCTGAGCCAGGCCGCCCGCCGTCTAGTCGGTAGCCCAATTTGGCGTCGAGTTTGGAGAGGTTCAGCTTGGCGGGGAAACCCGAGGCCCGACCCAACACAAGATAGCTTGCACCGGCATCGCGGTTGGCGCCCGGGGCACCGATAATCAGGTCGCTGAAACCATCACCGTTGATGTCGCCAGCACGTGACACGGCACTGCCACTGCGCTCGCCGGACGCCGCGCCGTCGAGCCGGAAGCCGTCGTGGCCCGAAAGTGAGCCGAGGTCTATCGCTGGCGCGTGGTCGCGCTCACCGCCTAACACCACGTATGAAGAACCCGCCGCCTTGCGGCCGTCTGGGCTGGCCCGGCTGTTTCCAATGACCAGATCGGCAGCGCCATCGCCATTGAAATCACCAGCCCCGGCAATGGAAAGACCACTGCCATCACCTTGCCCAACACCGTCGATTCGCAATCCATTACGGCCATCGAGGGTCGAGGGGGCAAGCCTGATGTCGGTTCCGGCTGCCGTTCCGAAAATCACAAAAACCGTTGGGCCCACCGGCCGGCGGGCGTTTTGCACCGTAACTGCGGCGTCGTCATACCCGTCGCCATTGAAGTCGCCGATCCCGGCGACAGCGGCACCGCTGCCGCTACCGGCCGTAAATCCATTGATCCGAAACCCACCGTAATCGCCGGCAGAACTCAACTTGAGCGCCGGTTGCAGGTGCGATTTGTCGGCTGTCTGGGCGGGAAGGGCCGCTGCAACAATCAACAGCAGCCAAGCGACAATGGCCATTCTGAACGATGGGAACAGGCTCGAGCCAGGTCGGCGTTCCATTGTATTCACTGTGGTTCCAGTTGGTTCGGACTGTAAAACGCTTTCCTACCGCACAGTTGCAACGAAACCCGGTGGGAACATCGGGTTGTGTTTCAGTTTGGCACAAGTTGACCCCATCGGCAAGGCCATGGCGGGCGTTGGGTCAAAGCCCAGATTCGGAGCGCCCCAGGTCCGGGGCACTTCCGGCGTAGTCCGATGGCGGAATGGTCAGCACCGGCTGGCCGTTGTACGAGAAGGTTGCTGTTCCGGCGTCAATGGCCGGCGAACCGGCGCCCAGCCCATAGGATGCCGTATAAAGGGGGTTGCCGGTGTAGGTTGTCGCGGGCACCATGTTGCTGCCCGTTTGGTTCGACAGGTTGTTCCAGAACAGGGTGTGCGACACAATCGAGCCGCCATCGATATTCTTGAAGCCCTGGACGATCGAGCCCGACACGATGTTGTTCACCGCTATGAGGTTGTCGCCGCCGGTGATGGCGTATTTGTTGGCGTGGAAGGTGTTGTTGTAGACCTCGATGCGCTCCGGCATGCTGGCAGCGCGGAAGTCTTCGGTGGTTTCGCCGCTGTCCATCAACCCGAGTCCCACCTGGTTGATGTTGCGGAACAGGTTGCGCTCGATCAGAAACTTGCGGTTTGCCGTGGCCGGGAAGTCGATCAGCTGTATGCCATCGCCATTGGTGCCGATGAAGGTGTTACGGCGGATTATGACGTTTACCATTGGGCCGGTGTAGTCGTTGTTCTTGAGTTCGATGCCATCATTGCCAGTGTTGCTGATGCCATTGTCTTCAATTACGACGTTGGTCGATGGATAGTCGACATCTATGCAGTCGTCGATGGGGTTGTAGCAGGTGTTGAACCGGGCTACGCCACCCACATCCTCGAAACTTATGGCGTCGCCGCCGGCGTTCTCGAAGATGTTGTTGTAGGCCTGCCCGCCGGCGCCTTCGAAGTAGAGTTGATAACTTGGTGGCGGTCCACTGATGAATTTGAAGCCCTTGACCATGACATTTGGCGCGGTGGCGGTCACATAGAAGCTCGGTGAACCTCCCGTTATGATGGTGCTGTCGATATAGGCAGGATCACCCGTGGTATGGAACTGTGACACGATAGAGATCGTCTTGTTTGCAACCACAATGGTGCCGGTGTAGGTGCCCGGCCCCACCAACACGGTGTTACCGTTCTGTGCCGCGTTGATGGCGGCTTGAATTGTCGCGTAATCCTGGGGAACGCGGAGCGTGCCGTTCGAGGCGGGGGTGGTAAGTTGAAGTGCCGGCGTTGTCTTCGCCGAGCTGTTACCGGCCGCATCGAACGCCTGCACCGTGTAGCTGTAGCTGGTGCTGGCGGATAGCGCCGTATCGGAATAGCTGGTGCCGGATACGATAGCGACCGGGGTTGCGCCGCCGTTTCGGAAAATCCTGTAGCCGGCAACCGCGACGTTGTCGGATGATGCCGTCCAGTTGAGGTCGATCTGGAAGGAATACACCGCCGTCCCGGACAGGCCGGTGGGGACAGATGGCGCAGTGTTGTCTAGTACCGGCGTGGTGGCCTGCACCGGCGGAGAAGATTTGGCCGAGGCGTTACCTGCTTCATCGAAGGCCGCGACGGTGTAGCTGTAGGTGGTGTTGGAAGACAGTCCGGTATCGGAATAGCTGGTGCCGGTAACGGTGGCGACCGGTGTTGCGCCGCCGTTGCGGTAGATGCGGTAGCCTGTAACCGCGACATTGTCGGACGATGCCGACCAGTTCAGATTTATCCGGGATGGCGACACCGCGGTTGCGGCGAGGCCGGCGGGAACTGAAGGTGCTGCCGTGTCAGGAGCCAGCGTCGTGACCTCGACCGCCGGAGATGACTGAGCCGAGTTGTTGCCGCTGGCATCGAAAGCCGAGACCCTATAGCTATAGGTGGTGCTGGCCGTCAGTCCGGTGTCGGAAAAACTGGGGCCGCTCACGGTGGCAATCGGGGTCGCACCGCCATTGCGGAATACCTTGTAGCCGGCAACGGCGATGTTGTCGCTGGAAGCCGTCCAGCTGAGGGTCACCCGCGATGAAGATGGCGCGGAGCCCGTGAGATTGGTGGGCACGGACGGCAGTGTGGTATCCGGCGTGGTGCTGTATTCAATATGCAGGATCGGAGCCTTGGTGCCCGTCGCGCCATTGAAAGACCAGGCAACCCGCTTGCCGGACCCGGTTATCAGGATGGCGATGGCATTGCCGCTGGCCCAACCCGGCCGGTTTATGATCTCCTGAATAACGGCCGCCAGGTTTGACGTGCGCTGATCAACGCCTGCGGCATCGATCACCGGCCAGGCCGCGGGCAGCCATTGCGCGGCTGCGGCGGTGCGGGGCCGCGAAGACAAATAACCATTGGTTGACGAAAACGTTGCCGGCAAGTCGGCCGCGACAGCCTGCACCTCAAGGTTGGCGGCGGCTGACGAAGCCTCTTTGGCCTGGAACTGAACATAAGCATTGGTGACCGTAACGCCGGGTGGCAGGGCTATGTTGGTGAAGCGCATTCCGACGACTTGTGGCGTCACGTCGAAGGCCAACTCCAGATCTGAACTGATGAGATCGACGGCGCCGTCGGAGGATTCTTCGGCGTCGTCGTCACCCGCCGCGACGCGCACGTTGATGGGCGCCGGGCTGCCGGTTTGCACGGTGACAGTCGCCGAGGCCGAAACCGTTCCGCCGGCTCCGGTGCACGACACCGAATAGGACGTCGTGGCGGCTGGGGTTACCGGCAAATTGCCCGAAACGGCAGTGCCGGTCGAAAAATTCGTGCCGGTGCAGGTGGTGGCGTTGGTTGATGACCAGGCCAATGTTGACGAGCCGCCAGCGTTGACGGTGGCGGGGGATGCGGCCAGCGATACGACGGGAGGCTGTGGTCCAACGGGCGGTGTGAAAGAGACTGTAAGGGTGGGGCGCGCCGTTGCGGCCTCGCGGGAATTAAAGGCCCAGTTGTTGTTGCCACGCGGCAAGATCGCCCAGCCGAAATTAGCGGCACCCGCCGACCAGGCGGCAACCGCCGACGTGACGTCGAACGACCGCGAGCCAACCGCCACGGCGCCGGTTGTAAAGTCAGAGGCTTTGCGGGCGTCAGTGTTGTTGGCTTGTATGCCGTTCGCCAGCGATTTCCATGTGGAGGTGTTTCCCCACGACTTGAGCATGCGATGGAAACTGCCGCCATTGCCGGCATTTCTGGTCCGCAATGTCAGAGTTGCCGAATGGATCGTTGAACCGGGCGGAACCTGATTGGCGCCGCCGCCGATGACGTTGAATTTCAGCAGCCCCTGGACGGCGCCGCTGCCGTGATTGCCGTCGATCATCACACCGGTCAATGCGCCATACGCGGTGTTGGGAGCACTCTGCCGCAACTGGGTATCGAGCGAACTGGTGATCGTCCGGGAAATCCGGGCAGATGCGGCGGCGAAAGGGCCACCAATTGCCAAGCCATCATCATTGAGGATGGTGAAGGCAGCCTTTGCCAGATCGCCACCGGCTGTCCGCCGGGAATTGTTACGCACGGCAATGCCAAACTTCTCGTTGCCTTCGGGCACCGCGTCGTCATGGATTGGGATCGACAGCACTTTCGCCCTTTCGCCGGCGGCAAACGTCAGCGGGCGGCCATTGATCGCGGCATAGTCTTGCGAATTACGGGTGCCTTGGTCTTCGGTGGTGCTGACAAAGACTGTCGCGGCGCGGGCGGCTGCGGTGCGCGCCACAGTCACTTCGATTGCGCCGTCATTTTCGCTGACCGACAAGGCTTTGGCGGTGATCGACCAGTTGCTGCGGCCAAGCACCACATAGCTGGCGCCGGCATCCGTCCTGCCAAAAAAGTCGGCGCCACGGGCACCGATGATGACGTCGGCCAGACCGTCGCCATTGACATCGCCGGCCGCCGCAACCGAACCACCGCTGCGGTCACCGGCGACGCCACCATCGATGCGGAGGCCCGTGCCCCCTGGCATGGCCGAGAGGTCAATGAGTTTGCCGATTCTGCCGGGGCCGCCAAACATCACGTAGCTTGACCCGGCAGCCGTTCGGCCACCCGGATTGGCGCCGGCGTAACCGGCGACCAGGTCGGCGGCGCCATCGCCGTTGAAGTCACCCGCCGGGGCCAGCGAAATTCCATCAGCGCCGCCGCCCATTGCCGCATTCAGCCGGTAGCCGGTAACACCTTTCAGGCTCGCCAACTTGATGGCAGGTGCGAGGCCCGAGGACCTGCCCAAAATCAGGTAAACCGAAGCAGGCCGCTGTTTCGGCCCGGCGCCGGTTGGCGGCATTCCGACAATCACGTCGTCAAGGCCATCGCCATTGACATCGCCAGCGCCGGCCACCTGGAGGACGCCTTTGGCTGCGTCACTGTCGAGACGGAAGCCGTTCCTGCCGTTCAGGTTTGCGAGGCTGAGGGCGGAGCCCGACGCCGGCCGACGGCCAAATACCAGGTGGGCCTCGCCTGCCGCCGAAGAGCCGACGATGATGTCGGAGAGGCCGTCGCCATTGAAATCGCCGGCACCGCCGACCGATGCGCCACTGCCGGAGCCTTGTCGCGCCCCGTCGATCCTGTAGCCCATGACGGCATTCAGTTCGGACAGTTTCAGGCGGGCGGGAAAGCCGGCCGTCCGGCCGAATATCACATAGCTGGCGCCGGCGTTGTTGTGCGCACCCGGAGCGCCAATGATCAGGTCGGCAATACCATCACCATTGGTATCGCCGGCAGCAGCCACGGCGGTTCCACTATGATCACCGCCTGCCGCGCCATCAACCCGGAAGCCGTTGCGGCCGGAAAGCGCGGCAACGTCGATCACCGCATCATGTTTCGGGGCACCGCCGAGGATCACATATGAGGTTCCGGCCGACCGGCCGGCGCCGATGATCAAATCGGCTGCACCGTCGCCATTGATATCGCCTGCCCCGGCGATGGCGAGGCCACCGGCACTGCCCTGGACTATACCTTCGATGCTGAAGACATTGCCGCCGTCGAGACCGCGGTGATCGAGTTTGACATCAACACCGGCTGCCTTGCCGAAAACCACGTACACCGCCGGGCCCTCAGGCTGGCGCGGGTTCAGCGCCGTAACTGCCACGTCGGCGAAGCCGTCGGCATTGAAGTCACCGATCCCGGCAACCACTTCACCACTGCCGCCGCCTGCCGTTGTTCCGGTGATCCGATAGCCGCCAAATTCGCTCGAGGCATTTAGAACCAGCGGTGGTTGGTGACGAATTTTTTCGGCTGAAAGTGCCGGGAATATTGCGGCCATTGCAAGCAGCAGCCAAGCGGCAACTGCCGCCATCAATGGCTGGCGACAGCCCTGACCTGCTCGACATCCCATTGAATTCACCGTCGTTCCTGTTTGAGTCGGGCCGAACAATTGTTCTTGCAATTCACCTAATTCGACAGCCGCCTCAAGATATCGTGGTTGTGTTTCAATTTGGCACAGGGCTTGGTTGCAGGCAAGGCCCGGCTCAATTCCGGTGCGAAGAGCCTGTGGAATGGTTAACAGCGATCGCGGTGTATGTTAGGCACCCTTTGTTTGGCGTGGGTCAGGACTCCATGCGGCGGCGGATGGCCGTCAGGGCCTCGCCCCAGTTCTTGCCTTCGTCAAGAAGCCTTCGCCCCTGTTCGGTGATGCCGCCGGGGGTGACGACGCCGCGGGCGATGTGGTTCATGTCGCGGGGCGTTTCCATGAGCATCGTGGCATTGCCGCGCAGGGTTTCGGCGACGAGGGCGCGGGCGTCTTGCGGCGAGAGGCCATTCGCCTCGAACCAGGCGATGGCATCACGCATCATCAAGACGGTGAGGCCGGAGAAGGCGCCCATGACACTGGCGGTGGTGAATGACTGTTGTTCAGCATAGCAGTGTACGGGGCCCAGGAAGGCGAGAAGTTCGCGGGCGGCGGGCAAATCGGGATATAGCGCCGAAGGACCGGTATTGTGGGCGTTGGCAAGGCCCGGCATCATCGACACGGCGCAGGTGGCCGGGGCTGCAAGTGACTCAAGCCTATCAAGCGAGATGCCGGCCATGGCCGAAAGCACAGTTTGCCCCTCACGGAATGTGAGTGGCGACAGGGCTTCGGCGGCCTGTTGCGGAAGGACGCTGGCGACGATCAAGTCACAACTGTCGGCAATACTCTGGTTGCTGGCCGCAACCTTCACGCCGAAGCGATCGCGGAGCGAGCCCGAAGCCTGGTTATTCCGTTCACTGACGGTTATGGCATAAGGCGCCCCTGCCCTGGCCAGGCCTTCGATCAAGAACGACGCGAGGTTGCCGGTGCCGATGAAGCCGAGGGTTTTCATAGCAGTTCGTCCAAGGCTTCACCGAAGGCTTTGGCGGTCGCGGCGATGTCGGCTTCGGTGTGGGCAATTGACGACAACGAATGCAACCCGGCCGAGGGCGACATGTAGATGCCCTTGTCAAAGAGCTTCAGTACGAAGTCGCGGAACTTCAGGCGGTTGACATGGGCGGAAAAATCACGGACGTCGGTGATCTCGTCCTTGTCAGTGAAGAAGAACTGGAACATGGAATTGACGCCCTGCACCACCAGTTTGTGGCGGTTATGACCCTTGGCCGCGGTGCGGATGGCATCGGCCATGGATTGGCCGAGGTGGGCTAGTCTGGTGTAGTTCGCCCGGTCATCGGCCAGCATGACCTTGAGCATGGTCTTGGTCACATGCAAAGCGAGGCGGCCGGCATTGTGGGTGCCGTAGTGCAGGACCTTGCCCCACTCGAGGCCCGACATAATGTGGTCGGGACCGGTGATCGCCGCCATCGGAAGCCCGGCGCCCAGGGCCTTGCCATAGGTGACGATATCGGGCTTCAGGCCATAGAGCTCGGCGCAACCGCCGGGCGCCACGCGAAAACCAGTCACCGTCTCGTCGAGGTAGAACAGGGCGCCATTCTCGCGGCAGAGTTCCTCGATGCGCTTGAGATAACCGGGCTTCGGCGGGATCACCCCCATGTTGGCCATGATGCCTTCGGTGACGACGCAAGCCGCATCTCTCCCGTGGGTCTCCATGGCGCGCTCGAGCATTTCGACATCGTTCCACGGCACGACCACGGTATCGAGCCAGGTTTCTTCGAGAAGGCCGGCGCTGTCGGGAATGCGGATGGGCGACTGGCGGGGGCCCGCCATGGCCGGTGGCACCGGGTTGGTGTTGACCAGCACGCCATCCCACCAGCCGTGATAGTGGCCTTCGAACTTGATGATCTTGCGCCGGCCAGTGAGGCCGCGGGCCAAGCGGAATGCGGCCATGGCGGCTTCGGTTCCGGTATTGGCGAAGCGAACTTTATCGGCGTGCGGAAGAAGGTTGCAGAGGATTTCCGCCACTTCGACTTCGATTTCGAGGGCGGTTGCGAAATGCGAGCCGCGGGTGATCTCGCGGGCCACGGTTTCGGCAATGGCCGGGTGGGCGTGGCCGAGCGGCAGGGCACCGAAGGCCATCATCCAGTCGATATACTCATTGCCATCGACGTCGTAGAGCCTGGCCCCTGCGCCATGGGACATGTAGCGCGGATGGGTGCCGAAGGTGGCGGGGCCGCGCGATGCCGATGACACGCCTTCGACAAGTACCTTGAGGCCGCGCTCGTAGAGGCTGGCGGAATTGGAGGTGGTCATCACTTGATCCGGGTGAATTCCATTTCCATGTTGATGGGGTCACCACCCATGCATGAGCGGCCCGAGCCATTCTCGATGGTGAGATCGTCGCCACTGACCTTGACTACGCAGGCCGGGCCCTCGCCGTGCGGTTTGACACTCAAGGTGACCTTGCCGCTTTTCAACTCCCAAAAGACGTCAAAGGTGGCGGGTGGCGAAGCGGCGGGATCGGAGACATAGGTCAACTCGCCGCTCGGGCGGAATTGCAGGGTCTTCTTGGCGTCGGCCTTGGCGGCCCATTTGCCGATCATCTTTTCGCGCAGTGCGGGATCGGAGCTGTCGCAGGCCGAGAGCAGGAGGGCGGCGGCAAGGAGTACAAGCTTCTTCATGTTGCGGTGATCCCTGGTTTGAGGACAAAACGCTGATACAGCCAGCCAATGGCCACGAGGCAAAGGCCGAGGCCCACAAAGCTGGCAATGCGATAGAGGCCCTCGAGGCTCGACATGTCCCAGAGGAATACTTTCAGGACGACGAGGGTCATCACCCCAAGTCCGGCGTAGCGCACTACCTGACGGCCGAGCCTGATACCGGCTACGAACAGGGCGAGCGCCAGCACCAGCCACACGGCGGAGTAGGCATAGCTTTCGGCAATCGACTCTGATTGAGCGACGAGCAATGGGCCTTGGAACACGCGCTTGGTTTCAAGTGTCACGTATACAAAGACCAGGAGCAAGGCCAGAAGCCCCGCGGCGGGACGCAGCTTTTCCCAGCCAATACTTGCAAGCTTTGGGGCGATGAGCCCGAGCAGGACAACCGGCGCAAGGTAGGCCAGCAGCAGCGAGTTGAACAGCACATTGCCGGGCATCGGCTCTTCGGTGACGACCGGGTTCAGGGCCACGAGGCTGATCAGCACCACGCCTGCCGCCGACGCCGCCAGGAGGGCCCGTGCGCCCCACAACGAGACGAAGGACGAATAGATTTGCTGGCGGTACATCAGTCCATAGGCGGCGGCCATCCAGGTGAGGAAGTGGGCGGCCATCTCGAGAAGGGTTGGCTCGTCGGCGCTAATGCCGCCGGCAATCAGTACACGGAGTTCCAGCGACACCAGCGACATGATAAGGCCAAGGCTGATGCCTTCGAGGGCGATCGACGAGCGCAAGTGGCCGGCTGATTTGAGCCAGCGGCTGGCGATCAGGAACAGAACCACCGGCACGCCATAGGCGTAGAGCGGCCAGTGCTGGCCGAGCGGCAAGGTGCGGTCGTCGTTCCACAGTTCGCGCGACACGAACAGCTTGACGGCGACCAAGGTGGCAAGTGCCGAGGTGACCGGTCCCATCAACCGGGCGCGCAACATGCGGCTGCCAAGAGCATAAAGTGCCGCGAGGATGGCGATGGCCAGGGTGAGCCAGACGCCATCGAACAGGCGGTCGGCGGCAAACACCAGAAGGGCCGCGGAGCCTGCCGCCAGAATGCCTGCCGGGTGGTTGGCGCCGCCTTCCTCCTCACGGTTTGACCAGGCGGTGGCAAGCAGCAGGGCAGCGGCGACACAAGCAATGGCCATCCAGGCCAATGGCGACAATAGGGCATCGACCCTGCCCCAGGCACCGACGACATAGAGCACTGCCGCGAGGCTGGCGAGCAGCGCCCACAACCATTTCCCGGGGCGCAGCTTGACGCCGGCCAGCCCCGCCAAGGTCAGCGCCGCAGCGGCCAGCACCATCCAGTTCAAGAACCTTGGCGCGTCGCCGCCCATGACGGACGACCAGATGCCGCGTTCGTCCATGGCAAGCTGGTGGAAGGCAACTTCATCCCAGGCCATCATGGCGGCAAAGCCGATGAGGGCGGCGGCAGGGGCGAGAACAGCGACACCGCGCTTGGCCCAGGCAATGGCAACGAGGACGGCGAGGCCAGCGAAGAACAGCACCAATGCCAGCGTTGCATGTCCGGAAACGTGCAGCAGCGCGAACAGCACGGCGGATTGGGCTGCCAGGCCAACAAGACCAATTGCCAAGGGCTGGGTTAAGTTTGGCTGTGGCAGGAGTTCGCCGGATTCCACCGCCAGGATGCCGCGGCCCCGTAGGCCAAACATTGAAACCACGCCGAGGACGAGGCCAAAAAGCCCGGCGATCAGCGTGTCCGCAGGTGAGTATGGCCCGACAAACCAGCCGATGGCCCACAGGAAACCGCCGGCGATAGCGGCATAGCCGAGCCACCACCAGTTGCGCCCGCGCAGGGTAAATAGCGATGCGCCGAGGATGACGGCAAGATAGGGGAAAAAACCAAGTGCCGATGGATGGTCGGTCGAAACCAGCGCGGGGGTGACATAGGAGCCGACGAGGCCAAGGGCGGCAATGAAAGGTCCCTGCAGACCTGACAGTGCCATGGCACCGAGGCCAACCAGGGCCAAACCGATGAAAGCCGTGGTCGGTCCCACAAGGCCATAGAGCGCGTAGGCAGCATAAATGGCGCCGAAGGCGGTGACGATGCCGGCCGCCGACAGGGCGGCAGGCACGTAGTTGTCTTGAGCGCGGCGGGGATCGCGGCGGCGCAGCAATTCACCGGCCAGCACCAGCACGGCAGCGGCAATCAGTCCAAGGACGATCTGCAGCGCGGGCGAAATCAGTCCGTTGTCGTAGGCATATTTCACGAACAGCAGGCCACCCACGGCAATGGCGATGCCGCCGATCCACACAAACCAGCGCGAGGCAAGGGCCTGTTCCATGTCGCGCGGCGGCCTGGCGGCTATGGGCGGTGGTGGCGGCCCGGCATTGGTGTTGGCCGGAGCTTCGGTGATAATCGGCTGGGCGGGAGGCGGGGCGGCGGCAATTTCCGGTTCCACTTCCGGCCCGGCCCCGGCTTCTGCTTCCGGTGAAGGTGCGGCGGCGCCGTGACGGAGCTTGTCTACCTCGTCCTTGAACTGGGCCAGCTGCATCTTGAGCTGGGCCGTGGCGCGATCGAGCTTCGAGGTCTTGTTGAGGGCAATGATGGCCATCACAAATGCCGCAACCGCGATCAGAAACCCGACGCCGTCCATGCGATTCTCCTCTGCCTCGCCTGACAGAATTACACGCCTTGCAGGTTAATGTCGAAAGTGGTTGAAGCGCGGCCTGTGACGACACGCGACCAAGTCAGGTATCCGGTATGGGCGGCGAGCCCCGTTGTCTGGGAGGTGGCTTCCGGCCTCACACCCTATGAAGCGGCGCTGGCTCGGATGGACGCGGAGGTGGAAGGTATCGCGAGTGGTGCCGCGCCGGAGCGGGTGTGGCTTGTCGAACACCCGCCACTCTATACCGCTGGAACGAGCGCCAAGCCTGCCGACCTGGTGGATCCGCAGCGTTTCCCGGTGTTCACGGCAGGCCGCGGCGGGCAGTACACTTATCACGGGCCGGGACAGCGGGTTGTTTACGTGATGCTGGACCTCAAACGCCGGGGTGCTGATGTCAGGGCATTCGTGGCGGGGCTCGAGGCCTGGCTGATCGGCGCGCTGGCAGAATTTGATGTTGTGGGTGAACGCCGGGAGGACCGGGTTGGCGTGTGGGTGCGCCATGACGGGCGCGAGGACAAAATCGCCGCCATCGGCATCCGGCTGCGGCGTTGGATCAGCTTCCATGGCATCAGCCTGAACGTCGATCCCGATCTCACGCATTTCTCGGGGATCGTGCCGTGCGGGGTTTCCGAGCACGGGGTGACAAGCCTTGCGCAGCTTGGCGTGAAAGCAACGATCAAGGACGCAGACCGGGCGCTCAAGCGGAGCTTTGAAAAGGTATTTGGCTCGCTGGGATAATTGATACTTGTAAAGTTACATTATGTTGCTAAATGTGCGCGGTCACACAAGGAGACTCGCATGAAGCTTTATTACGCACCGGGCGCCTGCTCGCTTGCCCCTCACATTGTCCTCAACGAAATCGGCGGCGATTTCGCGCTTGAGAAGGTCGACCTCGGCGCCAAGAAAACCGAGAGTGGAGCCGACTTCAAGGCCGTCAACGGCAAAGGCTACGTGCCGACGCTCGATTTGGGCAATGGCCAGGTGCTGACCGAGGTTGCCACCATCCTGCAATATCTGGCCGACAAGGCCGACAACTCCAAGCTGCTGCCAAAGTTCGGCGGCATGGAACGCTATCGCGCCATGGAGACGCTCAATTTCGTTGCCTCGGAACTGCACAAGGGCATTGGCGGGCTGTTCAACAAGGCGATGCCGGAGGAAGGCCGCAAAGTCATTATCGACCGGCTGTCGGCGCGGCTTGACTGGCTGGACGGCGTACTCGGAAAGCAGGACTATGTGACGGGCAAGGACTACTCGGTGGCCGATGCCTATGCCTTCACGGTCTTGAACTGGGGGCAGTGGGTTGGCCTCGACCTTGCCAATTGGAAGAACATCGGCGCGTTCATGGCGCGGGTTTCCGCCCGCCCGGCGGTGCAGAAGGCTCTCAAATCCGAGGGCCTGGCGGCCTGATCTTCGGCCCTCTCCCGCTGCGGGAGAGGGTTCTCTTTTCTCACGCAAATTCCATGATGATGGCGTCAACCGCCAGGCTATCGCCCTTTACGACGTTGATCTTTTTCACCGTCACGTCGCGGTCGGCGCGCAGGATATTCTCCATCTTCATGGCTTCGACGACGGCCAGCGACTCTCCGGCCTTGACCTCCTGGCCCTCGGCAACGCTGATCTGAACGACGAGGCCGGGCATCGGGCATAGAAGTTTCTTCGATGTGTCGGCGGCGGTTTTTTCCGGCATGAGCCGGGCCAGTTCGGCCTCACGGGCGGTGTAGACATGGGCTTCGACGACGACGCCCTGATAGCTCAGGCGGTAGCCATTGAGGATGGACTTCACCTGAACGGTTACCGCTTCGCCATCGATGATGCCGGTGAAAACCGGCTGGCCGGGATACCAGCCGGCGTGATCGGCAAGGCTGTCGATTTCCGGCGACACGGAAACATCGATCCAATCCGCGGCGAGGCGCACCACGCGCTGGCGCGAGAATGATACCGGTTTACCGGTCATTTGCACGTTGATGCCGCGCTTGCGGCGATTTTCGCAGTGGTCGAGCACGGTGGCGACCTTGGACAAGGTGGCCTTGAGTTCCGGTGTCAAGGCGTTGCCGTGGAAACCATCGGGGAATTCTTCTGAAATGAATCCGGTCGACAGGGTGCCTGCCTGCCAGCGCTGGTTCTGCATGATAGCCGAGAGGAATGGCACGTTGTGCTGGATACCCTCGATGTAGAAGGCGTCGAGGGCCTTGCCCATGGCGTGCACGGCTTCCTTGCGGGTGGGTGCGTGGGTGCAGAGCTTGGCGATCATCGGATCATACCAGATGGAAATTTCGCCGCCTTCATAGACGCCAGTGTCGTTGCGGACCGTCAATCCGCTTTCGGCGCGTTCGGCTGGCGGCCGGTACTTCACCAGGCGCCCGGTCGAGGGCAGGAAGTTGCGATAGGGATCCTCAGCGTAGATGCGGGATTCGACGGCCCAGCCCTTGAGTTTCACGTCAGACTGCTTGAGCTGCAGTTTCTCACCGGCAGCGACGCGGATCATCTGCTCGACGAGGTCGATGCCGGTCACCAGTTCGGTGACGGGGTGTTCGACCTGCAGGCGGGTGTTCATCTCAAGGAAAAAGAAGGAGCGGTCCTGGCCTGCCACGAATTCGACCGTCCCGGCGGAATCATAGCCCACGGCCCTGGCGAGGGCGACAGCTTGTTCGCCCATGGCTTTGCGGGTTTTTTCATCGAGCAGAGGCGATGGCGCTTCCTCGACGACCTTCTGATTGCGGCGCTGAATCGAGCATTCACGCTCGCCCAGGTAGATGACATTGCCGTGCTTGTCGCCCAGAACCTGGATTTCGATGTGGCGCGGGTTGACGATGAATTTCTCGATGAACACCCGGTCATCGCCGAACGACGATTTGGCTTCCGATTTGGCGCGCACGAAACCATCGTGCACTTCGGCTTCGCTGTGGGCGATGCGCATGCCCTTGCCGCCGCCACCGGCCGAGGCTTTGATCATCACCGGGTAGCCGATCTCGCCGGCAATCTTCACGGCCTCACCGGCGTTTTCGATAATGCCCATGTAGCCCGGCACGGTCGACACCTTGGCGGCGGCGGCGGCCTTCTTGGATTCGATCTTGTCGCCCATGGCATCGATGGCATGGGGGTTGGGGCCAATGAAGGTGATGCCGGCGGCAGCCAGCGCCTTTGGGAAGGCGGAACGCTCGGACAGGAAACCGTATCCAGGATGCACGGCCTCGGCGCCGGTCTTGCGGCAGGCTTCGACGATCTTGTCGATCACCAGGTAGGACTGGGCAGCCTGGGGCGGGCCGATGTGGATGCGTTCGTCGGCCATTTCCACATGCAGCGCACGGGTGTCGGCGTCGGAGTAAACGGCGACCGTGGAAATTCCCATCTGGCGTGCCGTCTTGATGACACGGCAGGCGATCTCGCCGCGATTGGCGATCAGAATTTTCTTGAACATGTAACCCCTTAGCCCCGGCTTTCAGCGGTTGTAGCGGTGCCAAAGGGCGACGGCAACCCGACGAAGGGTGGAATGTGGCCTCAGCCGCCGGAAGGTACCGGGGTATAGCCATGGTCCTTGAGGAAGGCTGCCAGGGCTTCGGGGAACGGCACCGGCTTCATGTTCTCCGGCGCGCAGCTTTCGACGGGTTCGCCAGTGGTGCAGACCTGTGGGCCGAAACCGTTGTCTTTTTCGTAGTTTGCGAGCATCTTCTGCCATGCCGCTTGACCTTCACCGAGGAGGATCTTGGTGGCGACCCAGGGGGCGAGGAAGCCGTTGGATCGCCACAGCTCGGGGTTCAGCCCGGCAAGGAACTCCTTGCCGGCGAGGTCCTGGGTCAGGCGCCGCCTCCACGCTTCGTTGCGCTGGTAGGGCACAAGGGCGCCGCCGCGCAACTGGCTGATGGCGATTGCGGCAAAGGAACCGGCATAGGATTCGAATGCATAAAGGAATGAATTGTCAATGTTCAGCAATTCATAGGACTGGTCGCCATCGACGTCTTCCAGCCAATAGCCGCTGCCGTCGAGTGTCTGGCCGGAGATCAGGCGCCAAAGCTCGTCCTGGCCCTCGGCGGCGATCCAGCTTGCCACACAACAGTGGGCGCCGCCGGTGTATTGGGTGACGATGGCTTCGGGATAGGCGGTTATGGGATCAAGCGGCGCCAGGCGCAGGGTGTTGCCGAATTCGGAATAGTAGTCCTTTGGGGTGGCGAGATCGAAGAGTTCGGCATCGCCCTTCCAGCCGGTCAGTTGCACCACCTGGCCATCGTCGGACTGGGAGAGTCTGGCGGTGATGGCCAAGTCGCCGGACTGCACCTGGGTGGGGGCTGCAGCCAGGATTTCCACGGGCTGGGGCAAGCCGGTGTCGGGCAGCCATTCGCTGTCGATGTAGTTGTTGCCCTGTGACCAGACGGCATCGGGCGGCAGTTCCGGCCAGCCCTGGTAGTTCTTCCTGAACGACTTGAGCGAAGGTTCGGCTGACGGTCCCAGCACCACGGCGAACCAGCCGCTTTGCGAACTTACCACCAGGGCGGTGCCATAGAGCCTGGCGATGCCGATCGCCACGTCGCGGTCCTTGGAACTGGCCACTGCCACGAAGTGCTGGCCCTCGGGCGCGGTGTAGGAACCGGCAAGGGCGGGCGAAGCGAAAACCAGAGTTGCGAGAAGGATGGCGAGAAATTTCATGACGGCTGCTGCTCCTCACACTTTATCCACCGATATGCGGCGAAAATATTTCGGCCACCGGATAATTGCTGGGCTATAGCACCGGCATGAGCGACGATCTCGACCTGATTTATGGCCTGCATCCGGTAACCGAAGCGCTGCGCAATCCGCGCCGCACGTTCAAGAAGCTGTGGGCCTCGAAGAATGCCGCCGACCGGCTGGCGGAAGAACTGGGCGCGGCGCCGCTTGCGCCAGAGATCGTCCACCCGCGCGAGCTTGACAAGAAGCTGGGAGCGGATGCGGTTCACAATGGCCTGCTGCTGGAGGCGAAGCCCCTCGCCCAGCCGCGCCTCGACGAAATCGAGAAAACCGGCATCGTGGTGATGCTCGACCAGGTGACTGATCCCCATAATGTGGGGGCGATCCTCCGCACCTGTGCGGCCTTCAAGGTGACGGCGGTGGTGACAACGGCCCGCCACAGCGCGGACGCATCGGGGGTGTTGTTCAAGGCGGCATCGGGGGCCTTCGAACACGTGCCGTTCGTCAAGGTGACCAACCTCGCCCGCGCCATGGCGGAGCTGAAGGACGAAGGCTTCCGGCTGGTGGGCCTCGACAGTGAGGCGGCGGAGCTGATCTCAGCCATCGACCGCTCGCCGCCGCTGGCGCTGGTGCTGGGGGCCGAAGGCAAAGGGTTGCGCAAGCTGACGCAGGACAGCTGCGATCATTTCGTGCGGCTCGAGCTTACAGGGCCGATCAAGAGCCTCAACGTCTCCAACGCCTGCGCCGTGGCGCTCTATGCGTTGACGCAGTAGGTTCGACGGATTATGAGCGGCGCCAGTGCGCCGGCTTAGCTCAGTTGGTAGAGCACCTGATTTGTAATCAGGGGGTCACAGGTTGAAGTCCTGTAGCCGGCACCAGGCTTTTTCGGGGTTATCGCCGTGACCAAATCCGCGTCAGACAAAAAGTCACTTTCCGGCGCCCAGCGTGGTGAGCTTGTCGCCGTGCTGAAAGCCCGGTTTGATAAGAACAAGCGGCGGCACAAGGGGATGGACTGGGCTTCGGTGCTGAAGCGGCTTGAGGCTCAGCCCGGGAAGCTTTGGACGTTATCCGAAATGGAGCGGACAGGGGGCGAGCCGGATGTGGTGGGGATCGACAAGGCGACCGGCGAAATCGTGTTTTTTGACTGCGCGGCCGAAAGCCCCACGGGGCGGCGGAGCCTTTGTTATGACCGAGAAGGCCTAGAGTCGCGCAAGGACATCAAACCCGAAACTTCGGCCGACGACATGGCTGATGCGATGGGCATCGCGCTTCTGGGCGAGGACCAATATCGGGCGCTGCAGGCGCTGGGCACGTTCGATTGCAAAACGTCGAGCTGGCTGAAGACGCCCGCCGACATCCGCAAACTGGGCGGGGCGATTTTCGGCGACCGGCGGTTTGGCCGGGTGTTCGTCTATCACAATGGCGCTCAGTCGTTCTATGCGGCCCGGGGGTTTCGCGGGGTGTTGAGGGTGTGAGTCGCAGGCGCTTGCCAAATGCGGGTGGCGCGGCAATATCGGTTATGCGGATTGACTACGGGGGCATCATGTTCAAGACACTTGCCATCACCATGCTGTTGCTCGGGCTTGTGGCCCAGGGTGCCACTGCCCATGACAACACACTCAGCGGCACGCGTTGGGTGATGGGCGATGGGTCCGGGCGCTCAATTGCATTTTCGGCGGGCGGGCGAGTCTCAGGGTTTGCCGGGTGCAACCGTTTCATCGGCAGCTACACGCAGTCGGGCGACAACTTGCGCATCAAGGCCCTGGGCAACACCCGCATGGGCTGTTTCAAGGGCAAGGGGGCGGATGATGCTGCGTTCCTGGGGATGCTGACATCGGTGCGCAAGTTCGCCATAACCGCCAAGGGCCTCAACCTGCAAAGTGCAGCGCGCAAGGCGGTCGTCATACTGCGGCGGAATTAGCGCGGAATGAGTCATGATGGACTCACCCTTATTCCGTCATCCCGGCGAAAGCCGGGACCCAGACTTTCCGCTGTCCTGCCGTTTGCAAGGCTGGGTCCCGGCTTTCGCCGGGATGACGGAGCAAGGTGGTTCCATCAAACATCATCTTGCTCTGGACTCAGACTTCAGCCGGCTTCAACTGCACGCTTTCGCCGCAGCCGCAGGCGGAGGTCTGGTTGGGGTTGTTGAAGGTGAAGCCGGATTTCAGAGCGGTCTGCTGATAGTCCATTTCGGTGCCGAGCAGGAAGAGCACGGCCTTGGGGTCGATCAGCACTTTGACGCCCTTGTCCTCGATGACTTCGTCCAGGGGGTTGGCTTCCTCGGCCCAATCCATGGTGTATTCCATGCCGGCGCAGCCGCCATTCTTGACGCCGATGCGCAGGCCGGCCACGGGCTTCTCGGACCGCGACATGATATTGCGCACGCGTTCGGCGGCGGCTTCGGTGAGGGTCATCACTTTAGGGATCGGGCGGGCCATTTCTTACCTTACCACATGTTCATCGCGACGCGGGCTTCTTCACTCATCCGGCTGTGATCCCAGGGGGGATCGAAAACCAGATCGACTTTCACCGACTTTACACCGCCAACCGTTGACACGGCGTTTTCAACCCAGCCCGGCATGTCGCCGGCCACCGGGCAGCCGGGGGCGGTCAGCGTCATTTCCACCGCCACATTGCGGTCGTCGTCGATGTCGACCTTATAGATGAGGCCCAACTCATAGATATCAACGGGGATTTCCGGATCATAGACGGTTTTCATGGCGGCGACGATGTCATCGGTCATGCGCGCCAATTCATCGGCAGGAATGGCCGACGGGTTCGGGGCATTATCGGCCGGGGCGGTGGCTGTGGCGTCCATCATCCGAAAATCCTCCGGGCAGAGATAAGGGCTTCGGCCAGAACGTCAACCTCGTCCATGGTGTTGTACATGGCGAAGGAGGCGCGGCAGGTGGCGGTGACGCCGAAGCGCTGGAGCAGCGGCTGGGTGCAATGGGTGCCGGCGCGGACAGCGACCCCTGACCGGTCGATCACCGTCGCCACATCATGGGCGTGGGCCCCTTCCATGTTGAAGGAGACGATGGCGCCCTTGTTCTTGGCGCGGCCGAAGATGCGCAGGGAATTGATGGCCGACAGGCGCTCGGTAGCGTAATCACGGAGCTGCGCTTCATGGGCGGCGATAGTGTCGAGGCCGATTGCCTGCATGTAGTCAAGGGCTGCACCAAGGCCGATGGCCTGGACGATGGCCGGGGTTCCGGCCTCGAAGCGGTGGGGCGGGTCGTTGTAGGTGACGTTTTCCGTTGTCACCTCGTTGATCATCTCGCCGCCACCCTGATAGGGCGGCATGCGCCGCAGATGTTCTGATTTGCCATAGAGGACGCCGATGCCGGTGGGGCCATAGGTCTTGTGGCCGGTGAAGACGTAGAAGTCGGCATCGAGTGCTGCGACGTCGATGGGCATATGGACAGCGGCCTGGCTGCCATCGACCAGCACCGGAATGCCCTTGGCGTGGGCGAGCTTGATGACTTCGGCTATGGGCACGATGGTGCCGAGGGCATTCGACATCTGGGTGATGGCGACGATTTTGGTTCTGGGCGTCAGCAGTTTTTCGAATTCGTCGAGGAGGAAATTGCCGTCGTCGTCGATGGGCGCCCATTTGAGAACGGCACCGTTTCTCTCGCGATGAAAGTGCCAGGGCACGATGTTGGAATGGTGTTCGAGGATCGACAGCACGATTTCGTCGCCCTCGCCGATCACCATGCCGCCAAAGGATTGCGCCACGAGGTTGATCGCCTCGGTGGCGTTGCGGGTGAAGATCAGGTTGTTGGCGGAAGGCGCGTTGAGGAAGCGGCGGACACTTTCGCGGGCGTCCTCGAAGGCCTGGGTCGAGGCATTGGACAAGAAGTGCAGGCCGCGATGGACGTTGGAATAATCCTCAGTATAGGCCTTCATGATGGCGTCGAGCACCGGCTTGGGCTTTTGCGCCGAAGCGGCGTTGTCGAAATAGACCAGCGGCTTGCCATAGACCTGGCGCGAGAGGATCGGAAAGTCAGCGCGGATGGCGGAGAGGCTGTAGGTCATGGTGTGGCACCGTCAGAAACGCCCTCGGCCAATATCGGGATGGCCGTAATGGCGGCGATTGGCAATCCGATTATCAACACGACCAGGAAGCTGGCGATGATGTTCTTGGGCAGGGCGCTCGCAAACGAAATACCCAAGGCCTCGGAAAAATAGAAAGTCGTGAGGCCAACCGACAAAACGATGCTGGCAGCAATGACAATCCACTCCGCGGTCGCGGCCCCTGCGGCCCACAAAGCTGTCAAAGTAACTTCGAATGCGGGCCCGGTAATGAGCGTCAAGCCGAATCCAGCAACGATTGCCGCAACAACGCCTTTGGCCTGCGCATGCCAACCAAGAACCCTGTTCCAGATGAACACGCCGAGCGGAAACGATAGAGCCAGGAACAAGAAGGTAAGAGCTGCCTCAAGCAAGGCTTCCACAGCAGCGTTTCCAGGCGCCACGTAAGTAAAAAAGGTGGCGTCGGTTTCTGTCCGCAAGCGGAACCACACACAGGCTCCAGTAACGAGCGCCGACACGACAGATGCCAGCATGACAACAGACCACGTCTTGTCGATGCCAAGCGCCGTGCGCGCGGCCTGACGCGGGCGCACGACGCAATCGACCAGGAACTGCGTGAAGCTCTGGTCGCTCATGGCCGCGCTTTCGATTTCCGCATTGATAGGAGTGTCCCGTGCCCTCCAACAACCTGAACCTCATTCATCTCTTTAACCGTCATTCCGTGCAAGCCGGAGCGCAGCGCAGGCGCGACACGGAAACCAGCTCTGGTTGCCGACCCAAGCGGGGTTCCAGATAAACCGCTGCGCTGCGCTGCGCGGTTTTCTGGAATGACGGGCTGGGGGATCATCACGCGAACCTCTTGTGCACCAACGACATCAACGCTTCGCGCACCGCTTCGTGTTCAACCGTTTCCACGGCTTCGGCGACGAAGGCTTCGACCAGCATGGCGCGGGCCTGGGCTTCGGGGATGCCGCGCGATCGCAAGTAGAACAGGTGATCGTGGTTGAGGTCGCCCGACGTGGCGCCGTGGCCGCAGACCACATCGTCGGCGAAGATTTCGAGTTCGGGCTTGGCGTCGAATTCGGCCTGTTCCGACAGCAGTAGGGCGTGGCTTGACTGCTTGCCATCGGTCTTCTGGGCGTCCTTCCTCACGATGACCTTGCCCTGGAAAATGCCCCGCGCCTGATCGTCCATCACGCACTTGAACAATTCGCGGCTGAGGCAGTGCGGCACCCGGTGGTCGACGACGAGGCGGGTGTCGGCGTGCTGCTTGCCGGCCAGCAGATAGGCGCCGGAAACGCGGGCCTCGGCCCCCTGCCCGGCGAAAACATAAGTGCCATTCTGGCGGTTTAAACGGGCACCGGAGGTCAAAGTGAAGTCGTAAAGTCGGGCATTCTTCGCCAGCGTCACATGGGCGTGCGAGAGGTGCAGGGCGTTCGCCGCTTCGCGTTCGAGCTTTACGCGGTCGAGCCTGGCGCCTTCGCCGACGCGAATTTCGGTGACGCAGTTGGCGAGATAGTCGCCCTCTCCGAGATGGGTTTCGATGAGGGTGACCGAGGCATCCGGAGCAATTTCGATGACATTGCGGGTGGCGATCAGGCGCGGCGCGGCACTGGTGTTGAGGAAGACCAGTTCGACCGGGGTATTGGCTGTGCCGGACAATTGCAGCCTGGCGCCGTCATCGGCGAAGGCGGCGTTCATGGCGATCACCGGTTCATCGAGCGGCGCTCTGGACTCCAGCGCAGTGCTGGCGCGTTTTGAATGGGCGGGATCATAGGCGCCGTTGACGAACACCATGCGCGTGGCAGCGATGGCGGCAAAGGGCGAGGCCTTAAGCAGGCGCGCGACATCGGCTGATTTCACCTCGACCTTGAGGCGCGGCGGATAGGGCTGGCTGATCAGCTGGCGCAAGTCGGTCCAGCGCCAATCCTCCATGCGCCGGTGCGGCAGGGAAACGCCGAGGGCCGTTTCGGCTGGGGTTTTGGTAAGGGCCAGGTTCATGCCGCGTCCTTGGTGAAGCCGGCGTAGCCCTTCTCTTCCAGTTCCAGCGCCAGGTGCTTGTCGCCGGATTTGACGATGCGGCCCTGCGAGAGGACGTGCACGAAATCCGGCACGATGTAGTCGAGCAGGCGCTGATAGTGGGTGATGACCACCATGGCGCGGTCGGGTGACCGCAACGCATTGACGCCATCGGCGACGACGCGCAGCGCGTCGATGTCGAGGCCGGAATCGGTTTCATCGAGGATGCACAGGGATGGTTCGAGCACCGCCATCTGCAGGATTTCGGCGCGCTTTTTTTCGCCGCCGGAGAAGCCGACGTTGACGGCGCGCTTCAACATGTCCTGCGAGACATTGAGCTTGGCGGCGCGGTCTTTGACGAGGCGCATAAAGTCGGGAGTCGACAATTCTTTTTCGCCGCGCGCCTTTTTCTGGGAATTGAGCGCCACCTTGAGGAACTGCATGGTGGAAACGCCCGGTACTTCGACGGGGTATTGAAATGCCAGAAACACGCCCCTGGCGGCGCGTTGGTCGGGCGCCATGGCCAGCAGGTCTTCGCCCTTGTAGGTGACCGAACCTGCAGTTACTTCGTAGCCTTCGCGCCCCGCCAGCACATAGGACAAGGTCGACTTGCCCGAGCCGTTGGGGCCCATGATGGCGTGGACTTCGCCGGGTTTCACCTGGAGCGTCAGCCCACGGATGATCTCGCGGTCTTCGTCTTCGAGCTTGACGTGGAGGTTGTCGATGGTGAGCATGTGCTTGGCTTTCCGGGGTCAGAGAATCGAGAAATACTTGAGGATGACGGTCATGGCGGCCATGCCGAGAATGCCGGTGACGGCATCCTTGATGGAGAGGGCCCGGGCATCGGCCACACCAGCCTTGTTGCGTTCCATGTAACGGAACAGGCCGAACAGCACGCCGAGCGCTATGGGGAGGGCGATGTCGAAGGTGGTGATGGTCATGTGAGACCGACCTCGATGAACTCGATGCGGTTGCCGAAACAATCGTCGGTAAAGAACCGCGAGACTCCGGCGATAGCGTCATCGCCGCGAACCGGGTAGCCGGCGGCGGCGAGACGGGCACGGAGGGCTTCGCCTTTCGAAGTCGTGAAGGCGGGATGGGCTTTCTTTGCAGGACGGAAATCGTCTTCGACTCCGAGATGAACTTGCACGGCTCCGGACGCAAACCAGACTCCGCCACGTTTGGCGAGGACGGGCGGCTTGTCCACTTCGGTCATGCCAAGCATTTCGCCATAGAAGGCGCGGGCCTTCTCTTCCTCGCCCTTGGGCATGGCAAGTTGCACATGATCAATTGCGGAAAGAAGTGTCATCCCACACTCCCTTCCAGCGAGATGCCGATGAGCTTCTGGGTTTCGGCCATGAACTCCATGGGGAGCTGCTGCAGCACGTCGCGCACGAAGCCGTTGACGATCAGGGCTACGGCTTCTTCCTGGCTGAGGCCGCGGGACATGCAGTAGAACATCTGGTCGTCGGAGATTTTCGAGGTGGTGGCTTCGTGTTCGAACTGGGCGGTCGAGGTTTTGGCCTCGATGTAGGGCACCGTGTGGGCGCCGCATTTGTCGCCGATCAGCAAGCTGTCGCACTGGGTGAAGTTGCGGGCGTTGGTGGCCTTGCGATGCGCCGAGACCAGGCCGCGATAGGTGTTGTCGCTCCGCCCGGCGGCGATGCCCTTGGAGATGATGCGGCTTGAGGTGTTCTTGCCCAAGATGAATCATCTTGGTGCCGCTGTCGACCTGCTGGCGGCCATTGGAGATGGCGATGGAATAGAACTCGCCACGCGAGTCATCGCCCCTGAGGATGCAGCTTGGGTATTTCCAGGTGATGGCCGAACCGGTTTCGACCTGGGTCCAGGAAATCTTGGAGCGGGCGCCGCGACAGTCGCCGCGCTTGGTGACGAAATTGTAGATGCCGCCCTTGCCTTCGGCGTCGCCGGGATACCAGTTCTGCACCGTTGAATATTTGATCTCGGCGTCTTCCAGCGCGATCAGTTCGACCACGGCGGCGTGGAGCTGGCTTTCGTCGCGGGTGGGCGCGGTGCAGCCTTCGAGATAGGAGACATAGGCGCCCTTGTCGGCGATGATCAGGGTGCGCTCGAACTGGCCGGTGTTCTTGGCGTTCATGCGGAAGTAGGTGGAGAGCTCCATCGGGCAGCGGGTGTTGGGCGGCACGTAGACGAAGGAGCCATCGGAGAACACCGCGGAGTTCAGCGCCGCATAGAAGTTGTCGCCCTGGGGCACGACCGAGAACAGGTATTTCTTCACCAGGTCCGGATGTTCGCGCAGCGCCTCGGAGATCGAACAGAAAATGACCCCGGCCTTCTTCAGTTCTTCCTTGAAGGTGGTGACCACCGAAACCGAATCGAACACCGCGTCGATCGCCACCTTGCCGGAGGCATATTCGCCACTGGTGTCGTCGAGTTCACTCTTCTCGCCCTGCTTCCTGACACCGGCCAGGATTTCCTGCTCCTTCAGCGGAATGCCGAGCTTGGCGTAGGTCTCGAGCAGTTTGGGATCGATCTCGTCGAGGCTCTTGGGTGTCGCCATGCTCTTGGGGGCGGCATAATAGTAGAGGTCCTGGAAGTCGATCTTCGGATAGCTCACACGGGCCCAGGTCGGCTCATCCATGTCCAGCCAGCGGCGATAGGCTTCGAGGCGGGCTTCGAGCATCCATTGCGGCTCGCCCTTCTTATTGGAGATGAAGCGGACGATGTCCTCGTTCAGGCCCTTGGGGGCAAAATCGGATTCGATGTCGGTGGTGAAGCCGTATTTGTATTTGTCGACTTCAATGTCCTTGACGAGTTCAATGGTGTCGAGATCTGCCATGGTGTTTCCTATGCGGCCTGCCGGGCCTTGTGGCGCGCCAGGATGCGGCGCCAGGCGGCGATGAAGTTTTCAATGTCCTGAGCGGTGGTGTTCCAGCCGAGGCTGACGCGGATGGCGGCCTTGGCCAGATCATCGGCAACGCCCATGGCGGCGAGCACATGGGAGCGGGCAACCTTGCCGGAGGAGCAGGCGGAGCCTGACGACACGGCGATGCCTTCGAGATCGAAGGCCATCAGCAGGGTTTCGGCCGACATGCCGGGGTGGGCGAAGCAGGTGGTGTTGGGCAGGCGTTCGGCCGCGACTTGCCGAAGATCGTTGCGGCTTCAAGCGAAGTCTCAAGCTCGTTCCGCAACGCATTGATGTGATGCAGCTTTTCGGCAGACACCGCGGCAAATCCGGCGATGGCGGCGAGGTTTTCGCTGCCCGCCCTGCGGCGCAGTTCCTGGCCGCCGCCGTGGATCAGCGGCGACATGGCAAGGCCATCGCGGATCACCAGGGCACCGGCGCCCATGGGGCCACCGAGCTTGTGGGCCGAAAGCGTCATGAGGTCGGCACCGAGCAGGCCGAAGTTCACGGGGATCTTGCCAAGGGCCTGGACGGCGTCGGTGTGCAGCAAAGCGCCATGGGCGTGAGCCAGGGCGGCGATTTCGCGCAACGGCTGGATGACGCCGGTTTCATTGTTGGCGAGCATGACGCTGACGAGAGCGGGTTTGCCCGGCAGCAGTTTCTCCAGCGCCGCAAGATCGACAACGCCATTGCCATCGACGGGGATGACATCCACGGCCTTGCCGCTGGCCTTCGCTGCTGCAATGACCGAAGGATGCTCGACGCCGGAGACAATCAGGCGCTCGGCGGGGGCGCCCTTCAGCGGCGAGATTGTTGGCTTCGCTGCCGCCGGAGGTGAACACCACCATGGGGGCGATGACGCCCACGGCCTTGGCCACGGCATCGCGGGCATCGTCCAACACCTTGCGGGCGGCGCGGCCTTCGCGGTGCACCGATGAGGCGTTGCCCACGGTCTCCATGGCCGCCAGCATGGCCGCCTTCGCCGCGGGGCGAAGCGGGCTGGTGGCGTTATGGTCGAGATAGGTTCTCAACTCCCTGGCCTTACGTGGCGTTCCTTGGCCTGCTTGATGGAGGCGGCCAGCGCCAAATTGCGTTTGGCGACAACATCTTCCAGGGTGATGGACCCCAGGAAATACATCATCTGGCGGCCGAGGGAGGACCACAGGTCGTGGGCGTTGCACTGTTCGCCCTTCACGCAACCATCAACGGCATCGCCATCGCAGCGGGTGACGCGCAGCGGTTCGTCGACGGCGTCGATGATTTCGGAGACGGCGATTTCGGCCGAAGGCCTTGCCAGACGGTAGCCACCACCGGGACCGCGGGCGCTTTCCACCAGGCCGGACTTGCGCAGCTTGCCGAACAGCTGTTCGAGGTATTCCTGGCTTATGTCCTGGCGGTCGGCAATTTCGGCCAGCGAAACGGGATCGCCGGCCGAATGGGCGCCGATGTCGATCATCGCCATAACGGCGTAGCGGCCCTTTGTGCTCATCTTCATGTGCACGAAATCCTTGCTTTTTGCCCCCTACCCCATGCTAAAGCCGAAGGCCCCTGAGGCGGGTGGGTTCCCGTCGTTTCTTGAACGGTTCTAAACAGCGATATAGAATTCCCGACTGTCAGAGTCAACTATTTGGCTTCGGCGCTCAGGGGATTGTCGGGTTTGGACAAACATTGAGAGTTTGAATGCCAGAAGTGATTTTCAACGGCCCGGCTGGACGGATCGAAGCGCGTTACCACCATTCCAGTGCGTCGGGATCGCCGATCGCCATTCTGCTGCATCCGCACCCGTCTTTTGGCGGCACGATGAATAACCCGATCGTGCACTCGCTCTACCAGATGTTCGGCAGCCGCGGGTTTTCGGTACTGCGCTTCAATTTCCGCGGTGTTGGCCGCAGCCAGGGGATTTTCGAGAACGGAGCGGGCGAGCTTTCGGATGCCGCTTCGGCACTGGACTGGCTGCAGCAATTCAATCGCGAAGCCAAGATCTGCTGGATCGCCGGGGTGTCGTTCGGGGCGTGGATTTCGATGCAGCTGCTGATGCGGCGGCCGGAAATTTCCGGGTTCATTTCGGTTGCACCGCTGGCCAAGCACTATGACTTCTCGTTCCTGGCGCCGTGCCCGGCATCGGGGCTGTTCATCAACGGCGAAAAGGATTCGGTGACGCCGCCGGAAGCGGTGCACAGCCTGGTTTCCAAACTCAAGACGCAAAAGGGCATCGCCATCGAGCACAGGGTGATTGCCGGCGCCAACCACTTCTTCCAGGACAAGATCGACGAGTTGACCAAGATCTGTTCGGTCTATCTCGACAAGCGCCTGGCGCGCGAAGGACAGATATAACAACAAACGGGTGGATGCGACCTGATTGACGCTCAATAGTCCGGCGAAGCGATCAGGATCACCCCGATGAGATCACCTTCCATTCGCATGACGGCCCAAGATTGGGGCCTGCTGGTTCTGCTGTCGGTTCTGTGGGGCGGTTCGTTCCTGTTCGTGGGGTTGGCGATCCGAGAGCTGCCGCCCCTGGTCATCGTGCTGGCTCGGGTGTGGCTGGCCGCTGCGGCATTGCTTTTGCTCCATCGCCTGTTGCAAGGCCCGCTGCCGCGCGATGGCCGGAGCTGGGTGAGTTTCGCGGTGATGGCCTTCATCAACAACATCATCCCTTTCACGCTGTTCACCTATGGACAGACGATGGTGACCGGCGGATTGGCGGCGGTGATCAACGCCACGACGCCGTTCTTTGCGCTTTCCTTTCTGGCGATGGCCGGCGAAGAGCGGTTCGAGCTGCGCAAGGTGTTCGGGCTGATGATCGGGGTTCTTGGCGTTGCCGTCATCAAGGGTTTCTCGCTACTGGGGGAAGGCACGCAAAGCCTCGGCATCCTGCTGTGTCTGGCGGCATCGGCGAGCTACGGTTTCGCCAGCCTGTGGGCCAAGAAGCGCCTGATGCGCATGCCGCCACTCACCATCGCCACCGGGCAGCTTACCTGCTCCGCCGTCTACATGGCGGTGATTGCCTTTGTGTTCGATACGCCTGCACTGTTGTTCGACGCATCTTCGCTGTCGTGGCTGGCGCTGTGCGGCCTGGCTTTGCTGTCAACGGCGCTTGCCTATATCGTGTACTTCCGGCTGGTGACCCATGCGGGACCCGCCAATGCCCAACTGGTGACCATGCTTATTCCGGTGTCGGCGATCCTGATGGGCTATGCCCTGCTCTCTGAAACCCTTGAGGTCCGCGAGATTGTTGGCGCCGCAATCATCATCGTGGCGCTGGCGATCATCGACGGGCGGGTATTGGGATTATTCGGGCAGCGCCAGGACGCCGCCGGTTAAGGGCTGCGGCGCCCGCGTGGTGCCGGGAAAGGTGATCGGCAGGCCACGCTTCGACCGGACCGCCAGATAGGCCCAGGCCTCGGCTTCCATGGAATCACCGTCGAAGCCCACGGTTTCAGCTGAGACGAAGCCTTGTGGGAAGCGGGCCATCAGTGCCGTGTTCTTGCGGCCGCCGCCGCAGACGATCCAGCGCTTGGGCGGCTCCGGAAACCAGTCTCGCGCCATCAAGATGCTCGACCGCGTGAACTCAAGCAATGTCGCGGCGCCATCGCCATCCGACAGGTGACTCGAGTTTCAAACCAGCAAAGCTGTTGCGGTCGAGCGATTTTGGCGGCGGCAGTTCGAAATAGCTGTCACCAAGCAATTGCGCGAGGGCTCCCTTATCCACACGGCCCGAGGCAGCGAGTTTGCCGCCCTCGTCAAAGGCCTTGCCAAGGCGCTTCATGCACCAGTCATTGAGCAATGCATTGCCGGGGCCAGTATCAAAGGCAAGCAGTTCACCTTGCCTGCCGATCCAGGTGACGTTGGCGACACCACCGATGTTGAGAAAGGCCACCGGCCGCTCAGCGAGACTTGCAGCAAGGGCGCGGTGATAGACGGGCACCAGGGGCGCCCCCTGCCCGCCTGCTGCCACATCGGCGGCGCGGAGATCATAGACCACTGGTGTGCGCAATCGGTTGGCGAGCGCCTGGCCAAGGCCGAGTTGCACTGTCAGGCGGATTTCCGGGCGGTGAATGACAGTCTGTCCGTGGAAGCCGATGATATCGACATTCTTGATGCCATGGGACTTGAGGAACTGCCGGACGGCCTCTTCGTGCCAATTGGTGATGAAGGCTTCCGCCACGGCGAGATAGCCGGGCCGCTCCGACCGCTCGGCCACGCCTCGTGCATCGGACAACGCCTTGCGCAGTGTAATGTTTGCCGAAGGGCCATAGGGATAGGTAGCCGATGGGCCGCGTTCGACGAGGTTTTCACCGTCGGTTACCAGCAGTGCCACGTCTATGCCATCGAGTGAGGTTCCCGACATGAGGCCTAGGGCAGTGAGAGGTTTTGACACGCTGTTGTCCCGTGCAGGCGCGCTTCCCGGCTTGACGGAATCGTCAAGCCGAAAAGGAATCGCGCTAATCTAATGCATTGGAGCAAATCCTTATCGCAAAAGTCTTCAACTTTTGCGGGATTTGCTCTAAGAGCCCGCCACTTCCAGAAAGCAGCCGATAATGAGCCAGTTCAAGTCCGATTTCCTCAATGTCCTCTCGGAGCGTGGATTCGTCCACCAGATTTCCGACCCCGAGGGGCTGGATCAATTGGCCAGCAAGGGACCGATCTGCGGTTATATCGGATTTGATGCCACGGCACCGAGCCTGCATGCCGGGTCACTGGTGCAGATCATGTTGTTGCGCTGGCTGCAGAAAACCGGGCACCGACCGGTGGCGCTGATGGGCGGCGGCACCACCAAGATCGGCGATCCGTCGTTCAAGGACGAGTTGCGGAAGCTTTTGAGCGACGCGCAGATCGACGCCAATCTCGCCGGCATCAAGCAGGTGTTTGCGCAGTTCCTGAATTTCAGTTCGGAGCCCACCGGCGCTGTCATGGTGAACAACGCCGAGTGGCTGGACAAGCTGAACTACATCGAGTTCCTGCGCGACTATGGCGTGCATTTCACGGTCAACAAAATGCTGGCGTTCGATTCGGTGAAACTGCGCTTGGAGCGCGAGCAGCCGCTGACCTTCCTCGAATTCAACTACATGATCTTGCAGGCCTATGATTTTCTCGAACTGTCGCGGCGCGAGAACTGCGTGTTGCAGATGGGCGGCTCTGACCAGTGGGGCAACATCGTCAACGGCATGGAACTTGGCCGCCGTATCGACGGCAAGCAGCTTTACGCGCTGACATCACCGCTGCTCACCACCTCATCCGGCGCCAAGATGGGCAAGACGGCGGCGGGTGCGGTATGGCTCAACGCCGACATGCTGCCGCCCTATGGCTATTGGCAGTATTGGCGGAATTGCGAAGATGCCGATGTGGGGCGGTTTCTAAGGCTTTACACGGAACTGCCGCTTGCCGAAATTTCCCGGCTCGCAGCGCTCGGCGGCTCGGAAATCAATGACGCCAAGAAAGTGCTGGCGACGGAGGCTACGGCCATGCTGCATGGGCGCGGCCCTGCCGACGAGGCCGCCGAAACCGCGCGCCGGACTTTCGAAGAAGGCGAGAGCGCAGAGGGGTTGCCACGCATCAGTCTCGACATTGCGTCTGGCGCCGGGTTGCTGTCGGCAATCGTCGCGGCGGGTTTTGCCGCATCGAACGGCGAGGCGCGGCGGCACATTCAGGGCGGGGCCATCAAGATCAACGACAAAACAATCACCGACGACAAGATGCAGCTTACGCCCGAACTGACCGGAAGCGATGGCCTCATCAAACTATCCATGGGCAAGAAGAAACACGTCCTGATCAAACAGAGCTGATCGCTAATTGTTCGAATTCGGCGTGGGTGCCGGCGGCTTGGGTTTGCTGCCGCTCTTACGGAATTCGAAAATCTTGCGGAAGAAGCCGGGCGCGATGGCCGACACCGGGTTCACTTGAAAATCCGGTTTTTCAAAGGTGCCGCCAAGCGCGAAGGTAATGCCGATGATGCCCTCGCCTTTGCCGCCGGTGAGAATGTCTCCGAGGATCGGAATCTCGCCCACCGCCGAGTTCAGGGCATAGGCCGGAATGATGGTGCCGACGATGTCGACGGCGCTGTCCTTCTTGCGGATCAAGCCGCTGCCGAGGACGCCGAGTTCCGGGCCCTTGGCCAGGCTCTCGCCAATGCGCACGAACTGATCGTCGGCGGTAAATGGCAGATGGAGATTGCGGAACTGTATGCCGCCTTTGCGGGGCCCTGATTTCTTGGGCTTGCCCTTCTGATCGAGTTCGGCGAGCGCCGCTTCGTTCCGTACTTCGAAGTCGCGGATGTTGAGTTTTCCGTTGCGTACCGTCGAGCGCTTGTCACCGACCAGCAGCGCGGAAAAGTTCAACTGGCCGCCGGCCACTTTCGAATAGAGATTGGAAGCCCGGAGGGCCGCGCCGGCATCGCGGCCGGTCACCTGCAGGCGGCGGCCGTTTTCCACCTGCTCAATGCGCAGCACGATGGGCTGGCCGGATAGAAAGGCACCGGTGATATCGGCCGACTTCACGACGCCGCCCACCGAAGTCAGGCTGGCATTGACGCCGCTGATCTCTTCGCCACGAAAGGCATAGACCCTGTCGATGTTGGCGGTGATCTGGATCGGTGTCTTGTCACTGAGGCCACTGCCGGTGCCGGCGCTGAACATATTGCGGATGATTGGCCGGGCATCGAAGCGCTTGCCGGTGATGTTGATGATCGTGCCCTTGTCGGTGGGTTTCACCTTCATGGCGAAGGAGTTCTCATCGCCCAAGACAACAGACGACAGGTTGGCCTCGCGCATCCCGCCCTTGTTGTCCTTCAACGCAATGCTGCCCTTGATGATGACGCCCGGCCCGTCGATCGCCAGGTCTTCGACGCGGCGCCCGCCTTCGCCTCCTGCCACGAAATTGAATGTCGCGGAAGTTTTCGCGGCCGGCCCACGGCGCCAGCTGATGGGGGCAATATGCATGGAGACTTTGGAGAGATTGGCGGCAATGGCGATGGGTGCTGCCTTGTTGCCGAGATCGGGCACGGTTGCGGTTACCGGGATCGGTCCTTCGAGGAATTCCGAAAGATCGATGCCGATCTTCTTGCGGTCATCGTCATCAAGGGTGGCGCTGATTTTCGCCGACTGGCGGGCGCCCTTGCCCTGGTCGCGATGCCAGATGATGTCGACATCCTTGCCGTTCAACTTGGCAGAGCCCTTGGCGTCGAGTTCGCCCTTTGCCAAGCTGAGATCGAAGGTGCCGCCGGTGATGTCGATATTGTCGAGCGCACCCTTGATGGTGGTGTTGGTCAGCTTGGCACTGGCGGTGGCTACCACCCGCGAGCGTGGAACATCCTTGATGAGCGGCATGTTGATGTTCACGTTGAACGACGTATCGGCGGCAATCTGGCCGGTCTTGACACCAGCGCTGCCGATCAACGACAGGGCGGGGAGATTGAGAAACTCGAGCGCTTGCTGGGCCGTGGCGTTGCCATTCAGCACATATTCCGCCTGGGTTTCGGGGGCGAGAAGTCCTGTGAACTTCAATGATCCCTTGTCGATCCGCAACGTACCACCGGATGGAACGGCAACCGAACCGTTGTTCATCTGCAACGAGAAATCGTTGTCCACCAGTTGAGCCTCGCCGGACCCGGCGGTGATATCGGGCAAGTCCTTGTAGTAACCGGATGTCACATTTTCCATGGCAAAGCGGATATCGATCGCGCCCTTGGGGAACTGCCGCCGCTGCTTGGAGTCGGCCAGTACGTTGGCGGGGAGATTGAGCTGGATGGTGCCGTCGGTGATAACACCTTTCCGGACATTCGCCGTGACCCAGTTGCGAGTCTTGGGCGCAATGATGGGGGGCCACATCTTTTTCAGGAATTCCGATGTCAGACCCCTTACCCGCCCCGACAAGACGAGGCCGGGCGAGCGCTCGCCGCCAGTGATCTTGCCGCGCATGCGAATGCCGGCATTGCCGGACATGATGACGAAGTCCTCGATGTTGAGCTCGGCCTGCTCGATGCCGGTGTTGCCCTTGAATTCCACCTGGTCGATCATCACCGGCGCAGCCGTGGCACCGGATGCCGCGAGGTTGGCGGCACGGGCCTTGAGTGAAATGTTGATCGAAGTCAGGCGGCCCTCGGCGGTGCGCACCGGTTCCAGGCCACCGGACAAATCAGCCCGCGAGCCAGCTATCAGCAGCGACGAGTCGCGAATAATGATGCCGCCGGTGGCGGGATCGTAGTCGGCATGCAACGAGCCTTCATCGATGAAAATCGGCTCGGAAATGTATTCCGGAAGGCCAACCTGGCCGGCGGCGGCAGCAAATTCCATTGTCGCCTTGGTGACGTTACCGTCCTGGGATATTTCCATTTCGGCGTGGCCCGACAGCGGCACCTTTACTCTCGCGAACTGGGCCAGGGCGAAAATCTTCTCGGATATGTTGGCCGGCACCAGATCATAGATGCGAGCACTGATGGCGAATGACCGGGTTTCCTGGCGATAGCTTGCCGACAATTCGATGTGCCAGACGCCAGGTTCGCGGCCATTGGCAACGCTGGCGTTGGTGACCACGACAAAGCCATAGGGCATGCGGCGGAAAGCCAGATCGGCCTGCGGTGCTGTCCACACGGCATTGTTGCGTTCGTCGCGAAGGGTGAGCACGGCGCCGGAAACGCGAATATCTTCGATCGTGCTTATGCCGCCGTCAGTGCCATCCTGCTTTCCGGACAGAACCTTGAGAAGAGCCTCGCCTGCAATATCTGATACGTCGGGAACGGCCTGGTCGTTGCCCTGGCGGTCGGATTTGCCGCCGGCTTCCTGGGTTACATCGATGGCGGGGGCCGGCATGGCACTATCGGTGGCGCCAAAACCCATTTCAAAGCCGCCACTGAGATTGCGCTTCATGAAGATGCGGGGGCCGAGGAGTTCAAGGGTTTTCGGCACCAGCGTTCCGGTCCACAACTGGCGTTCATCGACGCCGATTGCGGCGCGCGGGGCCCTGGCGATCACAGCGCCATTGCCATCGCGCAGCACCAGGTCGCGCAGCCGGAAGCGCGGCAGTTCCTCGCCGGGCGGGCGCTCGATGACGACGCCGCCGAGCGACATCGACATGCCGCTTAACCCCGAGTTGATGCGGGACTGAACGGTGGATGTCATGAAATCGAGGGAAATCGGCCCCTGTGACAGGCGCAGATAGATGCCACCCACCAACAGCAACACAACCAGCGCGACCGACATCACCGCGTAGGCTGTTATTTTGACAACTCTTCTTGGCACGTCGCTTTTGCCTGGCCGTTCCTAACCATCTCGCTGCGCGAGAGCCCCCTCCCACGTCATTTACCGGCGGATCTCCCCCGTCTGCAATCTCCCTTGGCGGCAAAGGTGGGCCAAAGCGTGGCCGAATCCCGGCGCCAGCCTGAAGCTAACCACGTCTTCCCAAGCGGGCCAAGGGTTGCCGGGCACCTGGGCAAAAGCCATCAAAACGCCATGACAGCCCGGCTACACCCGGCTAATCATTGATCCAGTGGAGAGTCGCCCGTGGTCGGCGGGCAGCCGACAGTCTCTTGGGGAGTTGGGGCAACATGATTTTCAAGCGTAACCGGGCCACGTCCAATGACAACTTGCCAGCCGAGAGCCGCGGGCCCTTTTCGATAATTGCCCCGGATATGACAGTTGAGGGCACGGTTACCAGCCGGGGCGAACTGCATGTCGAAGGCACGGTGCGCGGATCGATTGATGCCGACGTTTGCATCATCGGGCGCGAGGGCACGGTCGAGGGTAGTATCCGGGCCAGTGAGTTGGTTGTCCGGGGCCGGGTGCTGGGGCCGATCTATGCCGGCCATGTGGAAATTCACAACGGCGCCACGGTCGAAGGCGATGTCATGAACGAATCGATTTCGATGCAAAGCGGCGCGCAGCTGCGCGGCGCGGTGTGGCAGTCGGACAATCCATTGGGCAGCCAACCAGCCAAGCCGCAGGATCTGCGGCCGGCCGCGTCATTCCTCGAGTCACCGCTGTGGAGTGGTGACGACGACGCCTTCCGGCCCCTCAAAGTCATCAAGCCGCGCTAACACGTACGGGCGCTTCAGTCTTTCGCGCTCAACCGCTTCCCACTTGACCACCTGTTGCGCTAGTCCAGGTCTTCAATGGCTTCGCCGCCGCCCTTGATTTTGTGGGCGAGAGAGGCCTGGATGAAGTCGTCGAGGCTGCCGTCGAGCACCGCGGACGGCGCAGTGCTGGTGTGGCCGGTGCGCAGGTCCTTCACCAGCTGGTAAGGCTGCAGCACGTAGGAGCGGATCTGGCTGCCCCAGCCGACGGTTGCCTTCTTGGCATTTGCGGCGTCGATCTTTTCCTGCTGTTTCTGCAGTTCCAGCTCATACAGGCGTGCCTTCAACATTTTCCAGGCCGTCGCCCGGTTCTTGTGCTGCGAACGCTCCGACTGGCAGGCAACAATGATGTTGGTCGGAATGTGGGTGATGCGCACGGCGGAGTCGGTCTTGTTGATGTGCTGGCCGCCGGCACCGGAAGCACGATAGGTATCGATGCGACATTCGCTTTCGTTGATCTCGATGTTGATTTCGTCGTCGACGACGGGATAGGCCCAGACCGAAGCGAATGAGGTGTGGCGCCGGGCATTGGCGTCGTAGGGCGAGATGCGGACGAGGCGGTGAATACCTGACTCGGTCTTGAGCTTGCCGTAGGCGTTGTGGCCCTTGATCTGCAACGTCGCTGACTTGATGCCAGCAGCTTCACCGGCGTGTTCGTCGAGGATTTCAACCTTGTAGCCGGCCTTGTTGGCCCAGCGCACGTACATGCGCATGACCATCTGGGCCCAGTCCTGGCTCTCGGTGCCGCCCTCGCGGGCATTGATCTGCAGGTAACTGTCGTTGGCGTCGGCTTCGCCCGACAGAAGCGCTTCGATTTCGGTTTCGGCAACCTTGGGCTTTAGCGCCAGCAGGGCTTTTTCGGCCTCGGTGACGATTGACTGATCGCCTTCGGCTTCGCCCATGGCAATAAGCTCGGCGTTGTCGGCGAGTGCCGTCTCGATTTCGGAGACGATGCGGATGCGGCCTTCAAGGTCCTGGCGTTTGCGCATGACCTCCTGGGCCTTCTGGGGGTCATTCCAGATGGCCGGGTCTTCGGCCTTGGCGTTCAGCTCGGCGAGGCGGCGGTGGGCAGTATCCCAGTCAAAGATGCCTCCTCAGCAGTCCCAGGGACTGCTGCATTTCGTCGACCACATTGGCAATTTCGGCGCGCATGATTCTATCGGATTCCAGCTGTCAGATGGGGCTCAATAGAGGCCGCCGCCACTGCCCGTCAACCCGCCACCCTGTTCCTCGGGCGACTGCTGCGAGGGCGGCACCAGAATAACGCCACCATCCGGCGTGGTGCCGGCCGCGGCAAGGTCCGAGCCGATGACCTTGGTGTTCTCCGGCGGTTCGTCACCGGGCTTGAAGGCTTCGAGAATGACGCCCTCCTTGCCGAAGATGGCGCGGCGGCCGGTCTTGGCGTTGATCGGCATGAGTTCAATGGCGCGCGGCACGCGGAACGTCGTTGCCGGCTTGTCGCGGAGTGCGACGCGCATGAAATCGGCGACGATGGGGGCCGCCAATTCGCCACCGGTGCGCTTGCGGCCCATGGGTTTCGGGTTGTCATAACCAACGTAAACGCCAACCGTCAGATCCGGCGTATAGCCGATGAACCAGGCGTCCTTCTCATCGTTGGAGGTTCCGGTTTTGCCGGCAACCGGCTTGCCGACCGCCAGAACCTTCTTGCCGGTGCCGCGTTGCACGACGCCTTCCAACATCGAGGTGATCTGGTAGGCAGTGTAGGGGTTCATCACCTCGTCGCGGACATCGAGGAGTTCGGGCTCGACGGCGTCGGACGTATAGTTCTCGACCTTGCAGGACGAGCAATCGCGCTTGTCGTGGCGGAACACGGTGCGGCCATAGCGATCTTGAACCCGGTCGATGACCGTTGCCTCGATCTTCTTGCCGCCATTGGCGAACATCGAATAGGCGGTGGTCATCTTGAGGAGAGTGGTTTCGCCAGCACCCAGGGCCAATGCCAACTGGTTCGGCATGCTGTCGTAAATGCCAAGCCGGCTGGCAAGGTCGGCGATGCGCGGCATGCCCAGTTCATCGGCGAGGCGCACTGTCATGACATTTCGCGACTGCTCGATGCCACGGCGCAGTGTCGAAGGGCCGTAGAACTTATCCTGGTAGTTTTTGGGCTTCCAGGTTGTGCCGTTCGACAGTTTGAACTGGATCGGCGCGTCCATGACCACCGAAGCCGGGGTGTAACCGTTGTCGAGGGCGGCGGCATAGACGATGGGCTTGAATGACGAACCCGGCTGGCGGAGCGCCTGAACGGCGCGGTTGAACTGGCTGCGGCCATAGGAAAAGCCTCCGACCAGCGCCAGAACGCGGCCGGTATGCGGGTCCATGGCGACGAGAGCACCCTCGACATCGGGCATTTGCACGAGGTGCCACTGGCCGGCATCCTTGCCGGGCGCAACATAGACAACGTCGCCGGTTTTCAGCACTTCGGTGGCGGCTTTGATTTCCTTGCCCAGCTTGGTGCCATCAACATAGGCACGGGCCCACTTCAGCAAGGCGAGCGGCACCGATACTTTTTCGCGCTCGGGCAGCAGCTTGTCATCGGGGCCGCGCAGTGCCTGGAGGCCGACGACTGCCTGTTCATCGGTAACTTCCAGCACGACGCCAAGGCGCCAGGGGGCCACATCGTCGGGAACCTTGCGGCCAGCGATTGCCAACGCCCAGTCGCCATTTACCTCAACGTTGTCGATCGGGCCGCGGAAGCCGCGCTTGCGGTCAAAATCGATGAGGCCACGGGCCAGCGCCTGGCGGGCGAACATCTGGATTTTGGGATCGAGGGTGGTGCGAACCGACAGGCCACCGGTTTCGAGCTTCTCCTTGCCGTAAATCTCGATCAATTCGCGCCGCACTTCTTCGGCGAAGGATTCGGCCGCGAAGAGTTGGGCGCCGAACGGGCGGGGATTGACCTGCAGTGGCTTGGCCTGAGCCTCTTTCATTTCCTGTTCGGCGATGTAGCCATTCTTCTGCATCTGCTCGAGCACCCAGTTGCGGCGCTCGATGGCGCGTTCCTTGTGACGAAACGGATGGTAGTTGTTGGGGCCCTTGGGCAAGGCGGCAAGGTAGGCCATCTCTTCGAGGCTCAACTGGTCCAGCGACTTGCCGAAGTAGTTGAGCGAAGCGGCGGCGACGCCATAGGAATTCAGGCCAAGGAAGATTTCGTTGAGATAGAGTTCGATAATCTGGTCCTTGGTGAAGGCCTGTTCGATGCGCTCGACGAGCACGGCTTCCTTCAGTTTGCGCAACAGGGAGCGTTCGTTCGACAACAGGAAGTTCTTGGCAACCTGCTGGCTGATGGTCGAGGCGCCGACGATCTGGCCACGGCCGGTCCATTGCACCTGAACATAGCGAATGCCGGCGGCGGCGATGCCCTGCCAATCGAGGCCGCCGTGTTCGTAGAAGGTCTTGTCCTCGGCTGATATGAAGGCGTTCAGCAACTGCTTCGGCATCTGGCCGACCGGCACGAACAGTCGGCGCTCCTGGGCATACTCGGCGAGCAGCGAACCGTCGGCGGCGTGGATGCGGGTCATCACCTTGGGTTCGTAGGAGGCGAGCTGGCGATAGTCCGGCAGGTCCTTGGAGATGTCATAGATGACATAGGCCACACCCACGGCCATGCCGATGAACAGCATGAAGCCCACGGTAAAAAGCCAACTCAGGAATCTCAGCATTTGGTCGTGTCGCCCCGGAATCTCTGGTCGCGGCCGGGATAGCATGGAAGTTGCGGGCCGCCAGTGGGTTTTGCTAGGGGCCGATTGTGGCGAAGCGGGGGCGCGGGGTTAGTTAGTCTCCGCCACTTCGGCGGCGAAATGCCGGGTTACGGCGGCGGCCAGGGCTTCGGCGACTTTGGCCTGCCACTTGGGATTAACCAGCTGTTCGGCATCCTGCCGTGTCGAAAGGTAGCCCAGCTCGACGAGGATCGAGGGCACATCAGGGGCTTTCAGAACGACAAAGCCGGCCGAGCGCAGCGGCTTTCCGGTAAACACCGTGACTTTCTTCATTTCGGTCACCGCTGACCGGGCGAACGCCAGGGCGTGGTGCTTTGATTCGCGCTGCACGAGATCGATGAGAATGTCGGCCACCTCCTCGCTTTCAGCGCCGAGGTCGATGCCATGGATGATGTCGGCGCGGTTTTCCTTTTCGGCGAGGGCCGCGGCTTCGGCGTCGGAGGCCTTGTCGGAAAGGGTGTAGATTGTGGCGCCGCTGGCGGCGGGGCCGCGCACGGTGTCGGCATGCAGGGCGATCAACAGATCAGCGGATGCGTCGCGGGCCATGGCAACGCGATCCGGGAGCGACAGGAATTTGTCTGTATCGCGGGTCATGACCACCTTGAAGCGGCCCGTTCTCTCAAGAGCCAGACGCAGCTTTTCGCCGACGGCGAGGACCACGTCCTTTTCCTTGGTGCGATGGAGTCCGATGGCGCCGGGATCAATGCCGCCATGCCCCGGGTCAATCACGATGGTGGGCTTTCCCTGCGCATCCGCTTGCGGTTGCTGGCTGACGGGCTGGCCGTCAGGCTCGCTGGCGCTGGCGCCGGCAATGGCCGCCGCCGAGGAGGCCTGGTCGTCGCTGAGGGTTTCGAGAAAGGCTTCCTGGCTGGTCTTGACCAGATCAACGACAATGCGGGCAGGCTGGCCTGCCTTGGCTTCGACGATGAAGGATTTCTCGATCAACACCGGGCCGGTGGTATCGATCACAATGCGCGAGCGGCCGGGGGCAACTTCGCCATAGCGGAACTCGGAAATGAGGCCGAGGGTATTTTCACCGCTGCCGGGCTCAAGATTGAAAGTCACATCGGGCAGATCGATGAGCACCCGATAGGGTTCGGACAGCACATAGACCGAATAGCTGACGGGTTTCGAGAGGTCGGCGACGAAACGGGTGCGAATGTCATCGCCGCCGACACGGGCCGCCGTGGCAATGGCCGGTTCGCCGGCGAAGGCGGGTTGCGGCAGGGCCGCGAAGAGCAGCGCCAACAGGGCAAGCACCGGCAACAGCGGCGCAATGCCCCTGCTGTCATCGCCCGCCACGGTTGCTGCAATGCCCATCGCCAGAGAAGACCCTGGATTTCACCCTTGTTCGCCATGACGCTAGCGGAGCGAGGGTTAATGAGGGGTTGATGGCCGTCAAGTGATCAGGGCACGGTGTATTCGAGGTGGAGCAGCGGTGCGGTGGTTCCTGACGAGGTGTCATAGGCTCTGGCGGTTCGTTTGCCGGAACCGCTGATGATGATGGTCAACGCGTTGCCGCTTACCCAGCCGGTGCGGCTGACGACGGCCTGGGCCACCGCCGACAAGTTGGGCGTACGCTGGCTGGCGCCAGCCTGGCCAACGGTGCTCCACGCGGCAGGGCTCCAATTCACGGTGGCTGAAGTCTTGGTGCGGGTTGAGATGTTGTTGTCGGCGGTGGTGAAGACCGCGCTGTTATCGTGGGCATGACCGGCGAAGGTGAGCGAGGTGGTGCCGGTCGAGACCTCGTGGGTGGTAAACTGGATGTAGGCGTTCGATATCACGGCGGTACGCGGCAACGTAACATTGTTGAAGCGCAAGCCGACAATCTGCGCCGTGCCATCGGTGATCAGTTCGAGGTCCGGACTGGTCAGGCGCGTGGTGCTGCCGTTGAGAAATTCCTCGGCGTCATTGTTGCTGGCGGAAATCCGGCGTTCAAACACGATGGTAGCGCTTGGAGTCGTCACCGACACAGCCGCCGACTGGGCAGAGGTATTACCCGCCGCGTCGAAGGCGGCAACGCGGTAGCTGTAGGTGGTGCTGGCGGTGCGCCCGGTGTCGGAATAGCTCAGGCCGCTGGTGATGGTGGCGATCTGCACGCCGCCACGGAACAGCCTGTAGCCGGTGACGGCGACGTTATCGGTCGAGGCCGACCACGACAGGTTGATGACTGTCGCCGAGATGGCAGTGCCTGCCAGTCCGGCCGGAACAGTTGGCGCTTGCGTGTCGGGTGCGGCCTGGGTGGTCACCGGCACCGCTGCCGACTGGTTCGACGTATTGCCAGCGGCATCGAATGCGGCGACGCGGTAGCTGTAGGTGGTGGAAGCCGTAAGTCCAGTGTCGGAGTAGCTCAGGCCGCTGGTGATGGTGGCGATCTGCGACGCCACCACGGAACAATTTGTAGCCGGTGACGGCGACGTTATCGGTCGATGCTGACCACGACAAGTTGATGGCCGTCGCGGAAACCGCTGTGCCTGCAAGTCCAGTGGGGACGGTTGGCGCTTGCGTGTCGGGTGCGGCCTGGGTGGTCACAGGTACCGCTGATGACTGATTCGAAGTGTTGCCGGCGGCATCGAAGGCGGCGACGCGGTAGCTGTAGGTGGTGCTGGCCGTCAGCCCGGTGTCGGAATAGCTCAGGCCGCTGGTGATGGTGGCGATCTCGACTCCACCACGGAACAATTTGTAGCCGGTGACGGCGACGTTATCGGTCGAGGCTGACCACGACAAGTTGATGGCCGTCGCGGAAACCGCTGTGCCTGCAAGTCCAGTGGGGACGGTTGGCGCTTGCGTGTCGGGTGCGGCCTGGGTGGTCACAGGTACCGCTGATGACTGATTCGAAGTGTTGCCGGCGGCATCGAAGGCGGCGACGCGGTAGCTGTAGGTGGTGCTGGCCGTCAGGCCGGTGTCGGAATAGCTCAGGCCGCTGGTGATGGTGGCGATCTCGACTGCACCGCGGAACAGTTTGTAACCGGTGACCGCCACATTGTCGGTCGAGGCCGACCATGACAGGTTGATGGCGGTCGCGGAAACAGCGGTGCCTGCCAGTCCGGCAGGGACTGTCGGAGCTTCGGTATCTGGTGAAGCGTCCGTCGTCACCGGCACCGCCGCTGACTGGTTCGAAGTGTTGCCGGCGGCATCAAATGCGGCGACGCGGTAGCTGTAAGTCGTGGAGGCCGCCAGGCCGGTGTCGGAATAGCTCAGGCCGCTGGTGATGGTGGCGATTTCGACGCTGTCACGGAACAGCTTGTAGCCAGTGACGGCGACGTTGTCGGTCGAGGCCGACCACGACAGATTTATGGCCGTCGCCGAGATCGCGGTGCCAGCCAATCCGGTTGGAACTGTTGGAGCTTCGGTATCCGGTGAGGCGTCAGTCGTCACCGGTACGGCAGTTGATTGGTTCGAAGTGTTTCCAGCGGCATCGAAGGCAGCAATGCGATAACTGTAAGTCGTGCTGGCGGTGAGACCAGTGTCGGAATAACTCAGGCCGCTGGTGATGGTGGCGATTTCGACGCTGTCACGGAATAGTTTGTAGCCAGTGACGGCGACGTTGTCGGTCGAGGCCGACCACGACAGATTTATGGCCGTCGCCGAGATCGCGGTGCCAGCCAATCCGGTTGGAACTGTTGGAGCTTCGGTATCCGGTGAGGCGTCAGTCGTCACCGGTACGGCAGTTGATTGGTTCGAAGTGTTGCCAGCGGCATCGAAGGCAGCAATGCGATAACTGTAAGTCGTGCTGGCGGTGAGACCAGTGTCGGAATAACTCAGGCCGCTGGTGATGGTGGCGATTTCGACGCTGTCACGGAATAGTTTGTAGCCAGTGACGGCGACGTTGTCGGTCGAAGCCGACCATGACAGGTTGATGGCGGTCGCTGAGATGGCAGCGCCTGCAAGTCCAGTGGGGACGGTTGGCGCTTGCGTATCAGGAGCCGCTTGCGTCGTTACCGGTACGGCGGTTGACTGGTTCGACGTGTTGCCGGCGGCATCAAAAGCAGCAACGCGGTAACTGTAAGTCGTGCTTGCCGTCAGGCCGGTGTCGGAATAGCTCAAGCCGCTGGTGATGGTAGCTATTTCAACGCTGTCGCGGAACAGCTTGTAGCCGGTGACGGCGACGTTGTCGGTCGAGGCCGACCATGACAGGTTGATGGCGGTCGCCGAGATGGCAGTGCCTGCAAGTCCAGTGGGGACGGTTGGCGCTTGGGTGTCAGGTGCGGCCTGGGTGGTCACAGGCACCGCTGAAGACTGGTTCGACGTGTTGCCAGCGGCATCGAAAGCCGCCACGCGGTAGCTGTAGGTGGTGCTGGCCGTCAGCCCGGTGTCGGAATAGCTCAGGCCGCTGGTGATAGTGGCGATCTCAACGCTGTCGCGGAACAGTTTGTATCCAGTGACGGCGACATTGTCGGTCGAGGCCGACCACGACAGGTTGATGGCGGTCGCCGAGATCGCGGTGCCTGCCAGTCCGTTGGGAACAGTTGGGGCCTGGGTGTCAGGGGTTCCACAGCCACTCGTGCGCTCATAGGCTCCGCGATCCATGAAGGTGATGGGGCCGGTGCCGGTGTTGACTGTTGAAGTGTTGTCACACCGGGCATTGCCATCGGCGTCTTGATCGGTCTCGGACGTAGCTATGGCATCAGATTTGGCTGAGTCGATCGACGGAGAACCCGTGGCCAGGTGGAAATCGTTGGCCGTCTGATTGACCCAACCGGGCAAGGCCTGAATGCCATGGACTTCGGCGGCCGGAAAAGCCGCCCGCAGGGCTGACAGCGAATTGAATGTCGTACCGTTGAAAACATAAAGGACGCTGCCGCAACAGGCGGAGAAGTGGTTGTAGTCGGCGGCAATAACCGGCGACGAGTTGCCGATGTTGATCTCGCCCTTCTTGCGCGTGGTGTTGAGGGCATTATCGACGCTGATGTTATTGTAGACGTAGCCGCCGCCAGAGTTTCCCTCGATGTTGATGCCGGAAGTTACATTCCCGTAGACGGTGTTGTTGATGATCACCGGGCGTGGCGATTCCAGCACGTCAATGCCGTGGTCGCCATTGAGATAAGTTACATTGTTGACCATCAGCCCATCGGCGCCGCCCCAGCGCATGTTGATGCCGGAATCCTCGTTCTCGTAGGAAATGTTGGATTCGAAATAATTGCCGGCACTGCGCGATTCAATGCCGGCGGCGATGCGCTCAAACTGCCGGGCATTGTGGTGGGCGGTCACGCGCTTGATGCGCACACGTGTCGAGCCATTGATGATGTAAACGCCAATATCGGAGTTGTTGGCAACTTCGGTGCCGTCGACCAGAGAATCGGACGTCGCACTGATGATTATGCCATTCTGGACGAGGCCACTCTGCGGCAAGCCGGAGCGCTTGACATAACCATTGGTCACGGTGATGCGCTGGGAACTCGCCAGGGAAATGCCGCTGAGCCGCGAATCTTCGACGTTGTTGGCGGTGAGGACGGTGTCGGCAGAATTGGCAATGTAGATGCCGTTGCCGGTCGATCTCTTCACCAGGTTATTGGAGAGCGTGACGTTGGTGCACAGGACGCAGCGTATGCCGTCGGCCGATGTCTGATCGATGGTGAAACCGTTGATTGTCACCCAAGCCGCACCGGCAACGTCAAAGCCTTGCGTGGTGCTGGTGACGACGGCATTCTGACTGGTGGTTATGGTGATGCGGGCACTTGCCGAGGTGCCCGAACGGTCGACCAACACCCGGCCGGAATAGAAACCAGCTGCCACCAAGACCGTGTCGCCCGGGCCGGCATTGGCCACTGCGGCACTGATGGTGCAATAGGGATTGCCCGAGGCGTCGGAGCAACCCGATTGATTATTGACGTGAAGTGTTGCGGCATAGGCTGAGCCAGACAATCCAGCCGCACATGCAATCACTATTATCCACGCCAGGAGGCGTGATAACTTAAACCAGTTGCCGATCCCAACCACCATACCACCCGAATGATTCGATCTGATGTGCGTGGCCCCTCAAACACAAGCACTAAGTCTTGCTTGGTGTAATGTCGAGACAATTGAAAGTAATTCACTGCGAAGTGATATGAATAATTGTTGGGATATACTTTGACGGCGGGCGGCAAGCTGCGATCGTGCGAAGTAATCAAGTTCATTTACAATTGCGGCGTGTAACAGCAAATCCATTCGCGCATGCAGAGTGCAGCAACAATTGTCGCGTGGATGATGGTGGCCGCCGGTATCAACATCGCCATTCACCGCCATCCGCCTCTCTGCTTGCCAAACCGGGGGCGGTTCCGTAAAAGCTGCCGGTCACCCTTCGGGCGGAGCAAGCGATTCCCGCAGTATTTCCCCGCCGGGGCGTCGAATTTCGTGTTTGGACTGGTCCGGAACCCCATTGGGTACCCAGGAAAAGCGCGGTATGCCAAGAACTTGCAGAGAAGTCTTGGCGAAATGGTGCAAGGGCCGTTCCCTTGCAGGCGACAAAGAGTTGAACCGTCCGGGAGTTCCCGGGCACAAGGACAATCACGGGCATGAGCCTGACGACGAAGAGAGCGCCCCTTGCAAAACGGTCCCCAGGACCGGGCACAGGGTTGCCGCCATCGGTGACACGTCAAGGACTGCCCCTTATGCGCAGACTGGCCTCCACGCTCTCAGTCGGACCCCGTTCCGGACCGGAGACGCGAGATACCGTGCCGCCAGCGCGCGCCAAGGATATGACATGGGCAACAAAATGCTCATCGACGCCACCCACGCCGAGGAAACCCGGGTTGTGGTGGTCAAAGGCAATCGCATCGACGAATTCGATTTCGAAAGCGCTTCCCGCCGCCAGCTGAAAGGCAACATCTATCTCGCCAAGGTGACGCGCGTTGAGCCGTCGCTGCAGGCGGCCTTTGTTGAATATGGCGGCAACCGCCATGGCTTTCTGGCGTTCGCGGAAATACATCCCGACTATTACCAGATTCCGGTGGCCGACCGGCAAGCCCTGCTGCGCGAGCAGGAAGAAGAAGACGCCCGTCACAACGATCATGACGATGACAATGGCCACGGCGACAATGGCAATGGCGACAATGGCAATGGCCAGGAGCGGCGCGACGCCCAGGCTGTGGAACAGCCGGATGCGTCGGCCACCGATGACGGCGATGACACCGAAACTGGCGCTCCCGAAGCGGTGGCCCTGGAGGCGAACCGCCCAGAACCATCGCTGAGCGAAGAGGTTCAGGCCGAAACACCGCGCGAAGACGACGCGGCCGCAAATGGCAATGGCGAGGATGGGCCGGTGGTGGACGCCGCCCCCGCCATGGAACACGGCATACCCAGCGAGATGGGCAATGGCGTTGAGGTGGTCGAGGAAGACGCCGAAAGCACCAAGGTGGAATCGGTCGGCGCCGAAGATGCCATGGAAGAAGTGCGCCGCCCACGGCGGACGCCGAAGCGGCACTACAAGATCCAGGAAGTGATCAAACGCCGCCAGGTCATCCTGGTGCAGGTCGTCAAGGAAGAACGCGGTAACAAGGGTGCCGCACTCACCACCTACCTGTCGCTGGCCGGGCGCTATTGCGTGCTGATGCCGAACACCGCCAGAGGCGGCGGCATTTCGCGCAAGATCACCGATGCCGGCGACCGCCGCCGCCTCAAGGAAGTGACCCGCGACATCGAAGTGCCGCAGGGCATGGGGCTGATCGTGCGCACCGCCGGGGCCCAGCGCACCAAGCCGGAGATCAAACGCGACTATGATTATCTCATCCGCATGTGGGAAAGCGTGCGCGATCTCACCCTCAACTCGACGGCCCCGGCGCTGGTCTACGAGGAAGGCAATTTGATCAAGCGGGCGATCCGCGACCTTTACACCAAGGACGTGGACGAGGTGAACGTTGAAGGCGAGGCGGCCTATCGTGAAGCCAAGGACTTCATGAAGATGCTGATGCCGAGCCACGCCAAGAACGTGAAGCTCTACAAGGACACGCGCCCCTTGTTCTCGCGCTTCCAGGTGGAAAGCCAGCTCGACAGCCTGTATTCGCCGACAGTTACGCTGCCGTCAGGCGGCTATATGGTGATGAACCAGACGGAAGCGCTGGTCGCCATCGACATCAACTCCGGCAAGTCGACGCGCGAACACAATATCGAGGATACGGCGCTACGCACCAACCTCGAGGCCTCCGACGAAATCGCCCGGCAGTTGCGGTTGCGCGACCTCGCCGGGCTGATCGTCGTCGACTACATCGACATGGAGGAAAAGCGCAACAACCGGTCGGTCGAGCGGCGGCTCAAGGATGCCCTGAAAAATGACCGGGCACGCATCCAGGTCGGGCGCATCAGCCACTTCGGGCTTCTCGAGATGTCGCGGCAGCGGTTGCGGCCGGGATTGCTCGAAGGCTCGTCGCGCACCTGCCCGCATTGCGAGGGACGTGGCATTGTCAGGTCGATTTCGTCGTGCGGGCTGTCGGTGATCCGGGCCATCGAGGAACACCTCATCGCCCGCAAGGCGGAAAACCTCACGGTCAAGTGCCATCCGGAAGTGGCTTCCTACATTCTCAACGAGAAGCGCGACAACCTGCTGTCGATCGAGACCAGTTACGGCATTTCGGTGTTCATCGTTTCGAGCAGCGACATCAAGGGCTCGCAGTCGGTGATCGAACGGGCGGGCGAGCGCAACATACCGCCACGCAAGGTGGTGGCGGCGCCCGTGCGCATGGACAGCGCCTTTGCCGACACCGAAGTGGAAGAAGAGGCCGCCGAAGAGGAGGAGGCCACCGCTGAAGAAGCGGCGGCGGACACCGAGGAAAGTGGCGATGATACGCGCCGCGATGAAGGCGGCGGACGGCGGCGGCGGCGGCGTGGACGGCGCGGCGGACGGCGCGACCGGCCGGAGGGCGGTGAATCACGCCCGGAACAGGACTCCGGCGACGACAAGCCGAGCCTGGGCGAACAGGCCGATGGTGGCGAAGGCGGGATTACCGAAATCGATGAAGCCGGCGACGGTGAAGGTGTCGATACGATTGGCGGCGAAGGCGAAGACCGCGGCGGCGAAAGCAAGGGCCGTGGCGAAGGCCGCGACGACAAGCGCGGACGCCGTGGACGCCGCGACCGCTGGGGCCGCAACCGTGACCGCAACCGCGAGGGCCGCGATCCACGCGAACCGCGGAGCGAGACTACGGGTGGCGATGCCGAACTGGCACGCGACCATGCTCCTGTGCATGCGGAATCGGCTGCCAAAGACGAGCCGAGACTGGTTGCACAGCCGCTGGTCATCGACATTCCAGCGGTTGAGCCGGTGCAGGAAGCCAGGAAGTGGCAGCCTCCGGCACCGACGATCGTGACCACCGAGCGCAAGTCCGGCTGGTGGAGCAAAAAGTAGCATCTTCGCCGGGCCTCAAACTCGCCTCAATCGCAGCCGATTGAGGCGCCTTCACTGAAGAGGTTTGTGGCGCAGATGCGTCGGGTCCGCAGTATTTTCGCACTGGTCATGGCGGCATTTGTGGCGCTGCAGAGCAGCACCATTGTGCCGGCTGCTGCCCAGACCAAGAAGCGCAGCGGGCCCAACATCATCCGTGATGCCGAGATCGAGGGCCTGATGCGGCTTTATTCGCGGCCGGTTTTCAAGGCGGCGGGGATCAATCCGGGATCGGTGCGGGTGTATCTGATCAGCGATCCGGGGATCAACGCCTTCGTGGCCGGTGGTCAACGCATTTTCATCAACACCGGGCTGCTGACCAAGGCACCGACCCCCAACATGGTGATCGGCGTTTTGGCGCATGAAACCGGGCATATCGCAGGTGGTCATCTGGCGCGCCTGGGTATCGAACTCGACCGGGCTGGCACGGCAGCGATCATTGGCGCACTTCTGGGTGCCGCCGCCATGGTGGGAGGGGCTGTTGCCGGCAGTGAAGGGACGGCCAAGGCCGGACAAGGCGTATTGCTGGGTTCGCAAGGCATTGCCCAGCGCTCGGTTCTGGCCTATGCGCGCGCCATGGAAGCTTCCGCCGACCAGGCGGCGCTCAAATATCTGACGGCCACCAAACAATCGGCGCGCGGCATGATCGGGTTGTTCCAGAAACTTTCCAACGATTCGATAGCTTCGGCGCAGAACGTCGACCGCTATGTGATGTCGCATCCGATGCCCGGCCGACCGCATTCAGAATCTCGAGGAGGCGGCGAAAAAGTCGCCGTACTTCGATGCTCCAGACAACAAAGACATGTTGCTGCGCCACAAGCTGATGCAGGCGAAGCTCGTGGGTTTTCTGGAACCGACGGCAATCGTCTTTCAAAAATACCCCAAGACCGACAAGTCGGTTGCCGGGCGCTATGCCCGCTCCATCGCCATGTTCCTGCGTGGCGACACCAAGAATGCCGTTGAGGTGATCGACACGCTGACCAAGGACATGCCGCAGAATCCCTATTTCTGGGAGCTCAAGGGACAGGCGCTGTTGGAAGGCGGCCAGCCGCGTGCCGCCCTGGCGCCGTTGCGCAAAGCCGTGCAAATGATCCCGACCAACGGCTTGGTGCGCATTCTCGAGGCCCAGGCCCTGGTGGCTACGGAAGATCCGGCGAATGCCAAGGCGGCTATTGCCACGCTTCGCCAGGCGCAGAAGACCGAAAACGATACCCCAACGTTGTTCAAGACCATGGCTCAGGCCTATGGCTTGCTCGGCGATGTACCTCGCGCCGACCTGGCAACGGCGGAATTTGCCTGGCTGGCGGGCGACAAGGATTTGGCGACACGCAAGGCAAAAGCGGCGGCCGAAAACTTCAAGAAGGGCACGCCCGAGTGGCTGCGCGCTAACGATATCTTGAACTTCGCGGGCCGCAAGTAACGTGGACGCGCGGCCCGAAAGCGGGCTATATGCCGCCAAACCAGCCAAGAGGAACGGTATGCCCAGCATTTTTCGCGCCGCCTTGTTCGCCGCCGCCGTGGCCTTCCCGGTGATGGCCAGCGCCGCCGAGTTCAACGACAAGCAGCGCGGCGAGATCGGCGACATCGTTCGCGAGTACCTCATGCAGCATCCGGAAGTTCTGCTCGATGTGAGCAAGGCGCTGGAAGCCAAACAGCAGGAAGAAGAGGACAATCTGCGGCTGGCAGGGGTTACCGAGAACAAAGAAGAGATTTTCCGCTCGCCCAACGATTTCGTGGGTGGCAACCCCAATGGCGATGTCACCATGGTCGAGTTCTTCGACTACAATTGCAGCTGGTGCAAGAAGGGCATGCCGGAGGTCGTCGATCTCGTGGCGTCCGACAAGGGCCTGCGTTTCGTGCTCAAGGAATTTCCGATCTTCGGTGCTGATTCGGAGTATGCGGCGCGCGCCGCCCTGGCCGCCAAGAAGCAGGGCAAGTATTGGGAGTTCCATCTGGCGTTGCTTGGCCATGAAGGCAAGGTGGCGCAGGACAGCGTCGATGAAATCGCCAAGGCCCAGGGCCTCGATGTCGAGCAGATGAAGAAGGACATGGACTCGGATGAAATCGCCGGTGTCGTTGCCGCAAATCAGGCGCTGGCGCAGAAGCTGGCGATCAACGGCACGCCCGCCTTCATCATCGATAACAAGGTGGTGCCGGGCTATCTGCCAAAAGCCGGACTGGCCGAAAAGATCGAGCAAGTGCGCGCCAGCGGCGGCTGCCAGGTGTGTTGAGAGCCGCCCAAGCGCAGCGCTTCCCTGCCCCCTTGCCAGCCCCTATAAGGGTTTGATGCAACGGAATCGTGCCTGATCATGAAGCCCATCTATGTTCTCAACGGACCCAACCTGAACATGCTGGGCACGCGCGAGCCACAGACCTATGGGCACGAGACCCTGAAGGACATCGAAGCGCTATGCGCCGCCAAGGCCAAGACCCTGGGTTTCGGCATCGACTTCCGGCAAAGCAACATTGAAGGCGAACTCGTCGGCTGGATACAGGACGCGCGCGCCAAAGCCTCGGGCATCGCCATCAATGCCGGAGCCTATACGCACACGTCGGTGGCGCTGCACGACGCACTCAAGGCCGCCGAGGTTCCGGCGGTGGAACTTCACCTTTCGAACGTTCACAAGCGCGAGGCTTTCCGGCATGCCAGCCTGATTGCTCCCGCCGTGAACGGTGTCATCGCCGGCTTCGGCAGCAACAGCTATGAGCTGGCGATCGAAGCCCTCGCCCATATCATCAACGCCAAAAACAAGGGTTGAACGAATGCCCGCCAAGAAGAAAACACCCGTCCGCCCCGCCGCCAAGCCTTCGCCGGAACTCGATTTGATCCGGAGTCTCGCCGGCATTCTCAACGATACGGGGCTCAGCGAAATCGAACTCGACCAAAGAGGCACCAAATTTCGTGTCGCCAAGACCATGACGGCTGTCGCGCATGTGACCGCTCCGGCTCCGGTGCATCATGGTTCTCACCCAGTTGTTGCGGCGGCGGTGACACCTGCCGCCAAAGCTGCGGACGCCGATCATCCCGGCACGGTCAAGTCGCCGATGGTGGGCACGGTCTACCGGGCGCCAACACCGGGAACACCCAATTTCGTCGATGTTGGTGCTGAAGTGAAGGAAGGCCAGACGCTGCTGATCATCGAGGCCATGAAGACAATGAACCAGATCAATGCGCCACGGGCTGGACGGGTTACCCATGTTTTCGTGGAAAACGCCCAGCCGGTGGAATACGGCGAAGCGCTGGTGGTGATCGAGTAACATGTTCGACAAAATTCTCATCGCCAATCGCGGCGAGATCGCACTCCGGGTGCTGCGCGCCTGCCGCGAACTTGGCATACAGACGGTGGCCGTGCACTCCACCGCCGACGCCGACGCCATGCATGTGCGGCTCGCTGACGAGAGCGTGTGCATCGGGCCGCCACCGGCGCGCGACAGCTATCTCAACATTCCGGCGATCGTTTCGGCTTGCGAAATCACCGGCGCCGAGGCCATTCATCCGGGCTATGGTTTTCTCTCCGAGAACGCCAGGTTTGCCGATATCCTCGACGAGCACGGCATCAAGTTCATTGGCCCCAGGGCCGAGCACATCCGCGTCATGGGCGACAAGATCGAAGCCAAGCGCACGGCGAAGGCGCTCGGCATTCCGGTGGTGCCGGGCTCGGAAGGCGGGGTTTCGGAAATTGACGAGGCCAAGATAATCGCCAAGGACATCGGCTATCCGGTGATCATCAAGGCAACCGCCGGGGGTGGCGGGCGCGGCATGAAGGTGGCGCGCAGCGAGGCCGACCTTGAACTCGCCATGTCGACCGCAACATCGGAAGCCAAGGCGGCGTTCGGCAATGGCGATGTCTATATCGAGAAATATCTTGAGAAGCCGCGCCACATCGAAATCCAGGTGCTGGGTGACGGCCAAGGCCGCGCGGTGCATCTGGGCGAGCGCGACTGCTCGCTGCAGCGCCGCCATCAGAAGATCTGGGAAGAGGCCCATTCCCCTGCCCTCAACGCCATCCAGCGCGAGCAGATCGGCAACCGCGTGGCGGAGGCCATGCGCAAGCTGAGTTATGAAGGTGTTGGCACCATCGAGTTCCTCTATGAGAACGGCGAATTCTACTTCATCGAAATGAACACCCGCCTGCAGGTTGAACATCCGGTGACCGAGGCGATCACCGGGCTTGATCTGGTGCAGGAGCAGATCCGCGTCGCAGCGGGTTCGGAACTGCGCTACGAGCAGTCGGACATCACTTTCTCCGGCCATGCCATCGAGTGCCGCATCAACGCCGAGAATCCGACGACTTTCGCGCCCTCGCCCGGGCCGCGTCGATGCCGTGCATTTCCCCGGCGGGCTGGGTTGCCGGGTCGATTCAGCGCTTTATTCCGGCTACCGCATTCCACCCTACTACGACAGCCTGATCGGCAAGCTCATCGTCTTCGGCAAAACCCGCACCGAGTGCATGATGCGATTGAAACGGGCGCTGGGCGAGTTCGTGATCGAAGGCATCGAAACCACCATTCCGTTGTTCCAGCAACTCCTGGCTGAGCCCGACATCATCGACGGGCACTATGACATTCACTGGCTGGAGCACTATCTCGCCAAGCAGGTGTGATGAGCACGATCACGCCGCAGATCCTGTTGCGTGCCTATGCGGCGGGCATCTTTCCCATGGCGGAGAGTGCCGAAGATAACGCTCTCTACTGGATCGAACCGGAAGAACGCGGCATCATTCCGCTCGATGGCCTGGTGATTTCGGCGTCGCTGCGCAAGGCGGTGCGGCGCGGGGAATTCGACATCCGCATCGACAGCGACTTTGACGGGGTTATCGCCGGCTGTGCCGAAAAGACGCCGGAGCGCAAATCGACGTGGATCAACAGCCGGATCAAGGCGCTCTATACGCAGCTCTTCCGCATGGGTTGTTGCCATACGGTGGAGTGCTGGAAAGACGGCGAGTTGGTTGGCGGGCTTTATGGCGTGCGGATCGGCGGGGTGTTTTTCGGCGAAAGCATGTTCTCGCGGCGGACCGACGCCAGCAAGGTGGCGCTGGTACATTTGGTCGCCCGGCTCAATGCCGGCGGCTTCAAGCTGCTCGATGCCCAGTTCGTCAATCCGCACCTCGAGAGGTTGGGCGCCAAACCGGTGTCAAAGGCCGACTACCACCGGCTCATGGAACCCCTGCTGGCAATCGACGCCAGCTTTCATTCTTTTGCGGGTGACAACGACCCGGATGAGGTGTTGCGGCTGGCGCGGCCTCAATCCTCTGGCTCGCCTTCTTCGATCTGACCGTCAAGGGCCGAAGAATCAGGCGCTGCCTCGACGACGGGCGGCGGGGCGTTGGGATCGCGGCAACCGGTGAGCCAGACATCGTAGACCGGGTGTTCAACGCCGCTGAGGCCCGGACTTTCGGCAAACATCCAGCCACTGAACACCCGCGACCGGGTCTTGTCGGTTTTCACCTCGTCGACCTCGACGAAGGTGGTGGTTTTCGGTTCTTCGGTGACGGGCCGCGTGTAGCAGGCGTCGGGCTTCACGATGAGGCCGCCAAACTGTTTTTCCTTGCCGATCTCGATCTCGAAATTGGTGGTGATGCCGGTGATCTTGTCGAGGCCATTGAACACGGCGATGGGGTTGGCAATGCGCTCGGCGTGGGCAATTGCCGGGACGAACATTGCCGCAATCACACCCAATAACAGTCTTGTCATGCCTTCACCGCTTCGACCCGCAAACGAGCATAATCCGCCGTCCAGTTTCCCAGCGCGTCGCAGAGGGCGGGCTTCAGAAGTTCCACCGTTTCGGCGAGCGCGGCATCTTCTTCGCCCGCAAATTGTTCAAAGAATGGCTTGCGGAAGAGCTTCAGCCACTCGGCCATGCCGGTGGGCAGGATGGTCGGGCGCGGGTAAAGGCCGATGCGCTTCACGGTGAGGCCGGCATTCTCCAGCACCGCTTGGTAGACGGCGGGAGCCGGGAAATACCACGGGTTGGCTAGCGCCAGGTCGCCGCCGCGCCTCATCCCTACGGCACGCATGGCGGTGCAGATGGCGGCGACATTGCCGTGGCCGCCAAACTCGGCGACGAAACGCCCGCCCGGCTTCAACGCGCGGACGACGCCTTGCGCCACCTGTGCGGCGTTCGGCATCCAGTGCAGCGCCGCATTCGAGAACACTGCGTCGAATTCTTCGTTGAAGGCGAGGTCTTCGCCGCTCATCAGCCTGGCGTCGAGCCCTTTGGCCTGGCAGGCGGCGACGAAGTTGGGGCTCGAGTCGACGCCGACCATGGTGGCGCCGGAGCGGGCGAGATCGGCTGATAGTACACCATCGCCACAGCCAACATCGAGGATACGTTCCCCGGGCTTGGGATTTAGCCATTCGACCACGGCACCGGCGAGTTCCGAAACAAAACGGGCGTGGGTATCATAGCTTTGGGCCGTCCAGGTCTGGGCAGCGGTCATTGGGTGGCGGTATCGGGAGCCGTCTCGCCGCCGCTCTTGGCCTTGTCGAACATCGCTTCACTGATCAGCGACCAGATGTCGACGGCGCCTTGCGTATAGGTGATCATGCCACCATCGGCCAGCTTTGCTTCGGCCCCGCCCTGCTCGAGTGAAATGAACTTGGCGCCGAGCAGGCCTTCGGCGGTAACTTTGGCGGTCACGTCCTCGGAGAGTTTGACGGCATTGTCGACCTGCAGGGCAACGCGGGCCTGAAAGTTTTCCGGGTTCAGAGATTGCTCGACAACGGTGCCGATCTTCACCCCGGCCATGCGCACGTCGGACCCGACATTGATGCCTTCGGCATTGTCGAATTCGGCATAGACCTTCATGCCGCCGGAACCTGCCTCCACGCCCGACGAGCGATAGGCAAAAAAGAAAAAAGCAGCGGCGATGGCGATGACGGCGGCGCCGATCAGGGTTTCAACGGTTGAACTTTTCATGTTGGCCTCCGGACCACGTCAGAACCAGCAATAGTGCGGAGTAATTGTGGCAATCACTCGGGCTTCCAAGCCTGGTAGTCGGGTGCCGCGACGGCCGGCCGGGCGGCGCCGACGATTGAGCCTGGCGGGCGATAGGCCTTGGCCGTTCCCGTCAGATTTTCCTGGTGCGGCAACTGCCACTCACGTGGGGCATAAATCTCCTGGCTGGGAGGTGTCGCGACGCGGTGATGCATCCAGCCATGCCAGCCGGGCGGCACCTGCGAGGCCTCGGAATAGCCGCTGTAAATCACCCATCGGCGTTCGGGTATCGAATCGGGGATGGCCGACTTGGCGCGATAATAGCGGTTGCCCATGTCGTCGCTGCCGACGTATTCGCCCTTCCGCCAGGTGTAGAAGCGGGTGTTCAGCGTCTGGCTGTTCCACCAGGTGAAAAGCTGCTTGATGAATTTCATGCCATTTCCGTCGCGAATACCCATAAATCGCGGCGGAATATGGCGGATCGGGGGTTTGCAGTCCAGTGCGGATATTGCCTCACGGCACAGTCATGTAGAGGGCAGGTTCGGGGTTGGCATTGAGCTGATGGAGGTGCCGCGACGTGCTGAACGCCGTCAGCGCATCGGATATTTCCGCCGGGGCGGCGAAACTGCCGCTCGGCACGGCGTACAGGTTCAGGCCATGGCGCAGAAACTCACGGGTGATGCTGATAAGATAGACCGGCTGGGCGCGGTCACGGCTCTTCACCATCAAGTTGGTTTTGAAGGCGCGCAGCACCAGCCGGTCGCCTTGTTCATTGGCCAGGGTTCGCACGGCGGTGAACTTCGCCTGAAGGCCTTCGTGCAGGGCGGGACGGGGCGGCAATTCGGACAGGGTTGCCGAAGGATTGAGATAGGGTAACGCGCCGCGCCAACTCCACTTCGGTGTCTCGCTCCAGCCGGCCGTTGACAATGCCAGGCGGAGACTGTCGAGGCTGCCATTGAGTTGCGCCACGAACACTTCGCCGGTGCGGCCGACCAGATCGACACGGCGGACCGGCAAGTTCTTCCAGCCCGTGGCCGACCACAGACCGAGGCCTTCGAAGACAAGACGCTGCGGCGGGGCATAGCGTTCTTCGGCCGAGCGGTAACCGAGAGCCACGTGGGCAGTGCCGGCAATGATAAAGGCGATGAGCGATGCGCCGAACAACCCTACTGGCCTGATGCGGCGCGGCGGAATGGCTTCGATGGCGATGGCAAAGGCCATGGCCATGACGGCGCCGAACAACAATCCGGCCACCACGTCGGAAAACCAGTGGGCGCCGAGGTAGACCCGGGAATAGGCAATCGCCACGACCAGCACCGAGGAGATCGAATAGACCAGCGCCCTGCCCCAGCGGCCCATGGCATGGGACACCAATACGGCCAGACACGCCGAAAATCAGCGCCGACATGGTGGCGTGGCCCGAGGGGAAGCTGAAATACTCGGCGCCATCGTAGAGTTCGACGGGCCTTTCGCGTTGGATGACCAACTTTATCAGTGGCACGAACAGCTTGCCGGCGGCGATGGCAATGGTCGCGGCGATGGCGGCACGATAGGCGCGATGCCAAGCGAGCCAGACCACCATGACCACCACCATGGCGGTGAGCACGACCCCGTCGCCCAACATGGTGAGGGTGATCATCAATTCGTCGGCGGGAGCGTTGCGCATTTCGCGCATCAGGTTGAAGATCGAGATATCGGTATCGCTGAAGGCGTTGCGGGCGGTGATGCCGACCAGCACGTCGAGCAAGGCCACGGCAGCGGCCACGAAAAGTGCTGCAAAGACCACGATCAGAATGGAACGGGGATTTTCAGGCGCGATGGCGCGGCCGAAGCGGCGCATGGAATTGCTGCGCTTGGAGCGCGCCCACGCCGAAATCCGCCCCAGCAGGTGGTTGAGATAAGGTGAAAGTCCGGCAGCAAGCAGGCGCACGAGATAGCCGGCAACCGCCAGGATGAGCAGCAACACCAGCAACACGACAACCAGCCGCCCGCTCAGTTCACCGGCCAGCGCCAAGCCCTGGCCGATCAGAATGCCCGGGAACACATGAGCCGCCGCCCAGACGAGGCCGGAAGAGAAGTTGATCGAGGCGAAGTACAGTTGCCCCATTCCGAACATGCCGACGATTCCCGGCACCACGGCTTTGACACCGGGCACGAAGCGGCCGATGGCAATCGACTTGCCGCCATGAAGCCTGACGAAATCCTCGCCCTTGGCGACAAGTTGCGGATAGCGGTTGAGCGGCCAGAAGGTTTTCAGGCGGTCGCCGAACAACCGGCCCGCCCAATAGGAGATCTGATCGCCGGCGATGGCGCCAATCGCCGTTGCCAGAAACACCGGCCAAAATGGCAAGTGGTTGGAACCGACAAGAACGCCCGCCCCCACCAGCACGACGGTTGACGGCACGAACAGCCCGATAATCAGCAGGGCCTCGCCGAAGGCGATGAGAAAGATCAGCACCAGCGCCCAATTGGGGTGCGCGGCAAAGTAGTCGAGATAGGGCTGGATGGATTCCATGAAGCAGTGCGGCGTCCCGGGCTGAACTTGCACCCATATAGCTATTCCTGGCTTCGAGCCAGTTAACATGCCGGGGCAGATATCCACATGGGCAAACGGCACTTGGACTTATTTCCGGGTGCCGCCATAGTCGGCGCATGACCAGCGTCGATGAGCAGCGCGGGGGCGTTTCGCCATTCGCCCTTTGGATCGGCTATGCGGCCATGTGCATCGGCATGTTCATGGCGATCCTCGACATCCAGATCGTCATCACCTCGCTGCCGGTCATCCAGGAGGCGCTGGAAATCGGCGCCGACCGGATGAGCTGGGTGCAGACGTCCTATCTCATCGCCGAAGTGATCGCCATTCCGCTGACCGGTTTGCTGACGCGGATATTCTCGTTGCGCTGGTTGTTTGCCGGGGGCGTGGTGTTGTTCACGCTGTCGTCGGTGGGCTGCGCCACGAGCGTGGGCTTTGCCGATCTCATTGCCTACCGCGTGGTGCAGGGCCTGGCCGGTGGCGTCCTCATTCCACTGGTGTTTTCGGCGGTGTTCCTGTTGTTCAAACCGGGATTTCAGCAGACGGTGGCGATCACCATGGCGGGGGTGCTGGCGGTGCTGGCCCCGGCCCTCGGGCCAATCACCGGCGGGCTACTGACCGAAAACTTTTCGTGGCACTGGCTGTTTCTGATCAATGTTGCACCTGGGATTCTGACACTGATCGCCGGCGTTGCCTTTCTGCCGCGCAAGGCGCCGCAGCTCTCGCTGCTCCGCCAGCTTGACTGGCTGTCACTCGCCGCCATTGCCCTGGCCCTGGCAATGCTGGAAATCGCCCTCAAACAGGCGCCGGAACGCGGCTGGTTTTCGCCGGAGGTACTGGGGCTGGTTATCGTCTTCGTGCTGGCCATGTGGTTTGCCGTCATGCGGCCGCGGCCGGTGGTGGACTTTCCGCTGTTGCACGACCGCAATCTGGCGTTTGGCTGCGCCGTCAGCTTCATTCTTGGCGTTGGCCTGTTCGGGTCGGTGTATCTGATGCCGGTGCATCTCGCCTTCGTGCGTGACCATGGGCCGATCGACATCGGCGTCATCATACTGGTGACGGGCATTGCCCAGCTGATTTCCGCACCCATCGCCGTGCAGCTTGACCGGCGCTACGGGGCGCGGCTGCTGTCGGCCATTGGCTTTGCGATGTTCGCCATCGGCCTGTTCATGAGCGCCTTCGAGTCGCAGGCTTTCCGACTATGACGAAATGTTCTGGCCGCAGGTGGTGCGTGGCGCCTTTGTGGCCCTGTGCATTCTGCCGCCCACGCGATTTGCCCTTGGGCTTCTGCCGCTCGACCGGGTGAGCGATGCCAGCGGGCTGTTCAACCTGTCGCGCAATCTCGGCGGGGCCATCGGCATTGCGCTTCTCGATACCATTCTGTTTGGGCGGACCGAGGACCATGGCGCGGCGCTGATGGACCAGATCAGGACGGCGCCGGACGCTGCTGCGGCGCTGATGGGCATTCCGGTGTCGGACCTGCCGGACCCGGAAGACCCCATGGGGCTTCTGGCCATTGCCGATATCGTTCAGGAACAGGCTTTTACCATGTCGATCAACGAGGGCTGGATGCTGCTCGGCGGCCATCACCCTGTTGGCCCTGGTGCTGCTGTGGGTCATGGGGCCGATTCGACCGACTTCCGTGAAGTCAACCCAGCAATCTTAGAGTGCAGACAGGCTGAAACGACACGCAATGGCTTTCAGCGTTAACCATTCATTAACGATAAATATAAGTGCCCCGGAAGGCCCCAACCCCTTGACCGCCCGTTGCCGAATCCGGCGCCGTCAACAGCCTTGTCGATTGTACCGCCGCTAAGGCCACGAAACACTTGAGCTTCCCCGCAGAATCGGTCGATCATCGGGTTATCCACAGAGCCCACATGACTGTGGACACCACATGTTGTGGTAAGCTTTCGTTAACACACTAGCCATTGACGAAGCCCCCTCGTCTGTAATAGTTTTGATCCAAGGCTGAGGGGTAGAGAAACGGTCCGGGGTGGACCTCTCTGCAAAGAGACAACTCAAAACATTAGGCCGGAGTATCCGGGGGGCGGCGGCTTCGCGGAAACAGGGTTTGCGTGGTTTTTCGCGGGTGAAGCATGACCCGCGGGCGTTGTTGTGCGCCCGCGGCAACAAGAAGACGAATTGAGGGATAGACAAGATGAAGATCGAGCGCCACTTCACGACGGCCGGGGAAGATGCCTATGCGAGCCTGGAATTCCGCCAGGCCATCAGCGAAATCAAGAACCCCGACGGGTCCGTGGTGTTCCGCCTCGAGGGGATCGAGGTTCCGGCGTCGTGGAGCCAGGTGGCGACCGACATTCTGGCCCAGAAGTATTTCCGCAAGGCGGGCGTTCCGGCGGCCCTGAAGCGGGTCGAAGAGACCAGCGTTCCCTCGTGGCTGTGGCGCTCGGTGGCCGATGAGGCGGCTCTTGAGCCGCTCCCCGAGAAGCAGAAGATTGTTGGCGAGCGTTCGTCGAAGCAGGTGTTCAACCGCCTGGCCGGCACCTGGACCTATTGGGGCTGGAAGGGCGGCTATTTCAACACCGAAGAAGACGCCCGCGCCTTCTACGACGAGATGTGCTTCATGCTGGCCACCCAGAAGTGCGCGCCCAACAGCCCGCAGTGGTTCAACACCGGGCTGCATTGGGCCTATGGCATCGATGGCCCGGGCCAGGGCCACTATTACGTCGACCACGAGACCGGCAAGCTGACCAAGTCGAAGTCGGCCTACGAGCATCCGCAGCCCCATGCCTGTTTCATCCAGTCGATCGCCGATGATCTTGTGAACGAGGGCGGCATCATGGACCTGTGGGTGCGTGAAGCCCGGCTGTTCAAATATGGTTCGGGCACCGGTTCCAACTTCTCGTTCCTGCGCGGCGAAAGCGAGCGCCTGTCGGGCGGCGGCAAGTCGTCGGGCCTGATGAGCTTCCTGAAGATCGGCGACCGGGCGGCGGGCGCCATCAAGTCGGGCGGCACCACGCGCCGCGCCGCCAAGATGGTGGTGGTCGATGTCGATCATCCGGATATCGAGGAATACGTCGACTGGAAGGTGAAGGAAGAGCAGAAGGTTGCGGCCCTGGTCACCGGCTCGAAGATCGTCAAGAAGCACCTGACGCTGGTCATGAAGGCCTGCGTGAACTGCGCCGGCCCCGGCGATGACTGCTTCGAGATCGAGAAGAACCCGGCGTTGAAGCGCGCCGTCAAGGACGCGCGCAAGAACCTCGTTTCCGACAACCTGATCAAGCGGGTCATCCAGTTCGCCAAGCAGGGCTACAAGGAGATCGAATTCGATACCTACGACACCGATTGGGACGGCGAAGCCTATCGCACGGTGTCCGGCCAGAATTCCAACAACTCGGTGCGGGTGACCGACGACTTCCTGAAAGCCGTCGAAACCGATGCCGATTGGGAGCTCAAGGCCCGGCTTTCCGGCAAGACCATCAAGACGCTGAAAGCCCGCGAATTGTGGGACAAGATCGGCCATGCCGCCTGGGCCTCGGCTGATCCCGGCATCCAGTTCCACACGACCATCAACGACTGGCACACCTGCCCGGCGTCGGGCGAAATCCGCGCGTCGAACCCGTGCTCGGAATACATGTTCCTCGACGATACGGCGTGCAATCTGGCGTCGCTGAACCTGCTGCAGTTCCGCAACATGGAAACTGCCAAATTCGACATCGCGGCCTATGAGCATGCGGTCCGCCTGTGGACAGTTGTTCTGGAAATCTCGGTGATGATGGCGCAGTTCCCGTCGAAGGAAATCGCCAAGCTGTCCTACGAGTTCCGCACCCTTGGCCTGGGTTTCGCCAACATTGGCGGACTGCTGATGACCAACGGCATTCCCTATGACAGCCATGAAGCCCGCGCCATCTGCGCCGCCCTTTCGGCCATCATGACCGGCGTGTCCTATGCCACGTCAGCCGAAATGGCGAAGGAGCTTGGCCCCTTCCCCGGCTACTCGAAAAACCGCGAACCCATGCTCCGCGTTATGCGCAACCATCGCCGCGCCGCCTATGGCGCGGCTGTCGGCTATGAAGACGTTGCGACAGCGCCCGTGCCGCTCGATGAGAGCGAGATCCACGACAAGGACCTCGTCGCCCACGCCCGCAAGGCCTGGGACGCGGCGGTGACGCTCGGCGAAGCCCACGGCTTCCGCAATGCGCAAGCTACCGTCGTGGCGCCGACCGGCACCATCGGCCTCGTGATGGATTGCGATACCACCGGCATCGAGCCCGACTTCGCGCTCGTCAAGTTCAAGAAGCTGGCAGGTGGCGGCTACTTCAAGATCATCAACCAGGCGGTGCCGGAAGCGCTCCGCACCCTCGGCTACACTGTCGGAGCAGATCGAGGCGATCATCGGCTATGCGGTGGGCCACGGCACGCTGGCCGATGCCCCTGCCCTCAACCACGCGCAGCTTCGCGCCAAGGGTTTTGGCGAGGCGCAGATCGACAAGATCGAACAGGGCCTTGCCTCGGCCTTCGACATCAAGTTCGTGTTCAACAAGTGGACGCTGGGCGAGGAGTTCTGCAAGTCGGTTCTCAAGCTCAGCGATGGGCAATTGAACGACTTCGGCTTCGACATGCTCAGCGCCTTGGGTTTTTCCCGAGCCGACATTGACCGCGCCAACATCCATGTGTGCGGCGCCATGACGCTGGAAGGCGCTCCTGGCCTCAAGGACGAGCACTTGGCGGTGTTCGATTGCGCCAACCCGTGCGGCCGTGTCGGCAAGCGCTTCCTGTCGGTTGACAGCCATATCCGCATGATGGCGGCGAGCCAGCCGTTCATCTCCGGCGCCATCTCCAAGACCATCAACATGCCGAACGATGCGGCGGTTGAAGACTGCGCCGCCGCCTACATGCTGTCGTGGAAGCTCGGCATCAAGGCCAATGCGCTGTATCGCGATGGCTCGAAGCTGTCGCAGCCCTTGTCGTCGCAGCTGATCGCCGACGAGGCCGACGACATGGAAGATGCGGGCGAAGCGCTGATGGCCAAGCCGCAGGTGCAGCGGGTCGAGACCATCGTCGAGAAGATCGTCGAGATCGTGCGCGGCCGCGACAAGCTGCCGGGACGGCGCAAGGGTTACACCCAGAAGGCGGTGGTCGGCGGCCACAAGGTCTATCTCCGCACCGGTGAATACGACGACGGCAAGCTCGGCGAAATCTTCATCGACATGCACAAGGAAGGTGCGGCACTCCGGGCGATGATGAACAACTTCGCCATCTCGGTGTCGGTGGGCCTGCAATATGGCGTGCCGCTGGAAGAGTATGTCGACGCCTTCACCTTCACCAAGTTCGAACCCGCCGGCATGGTGCAGGGCAACGACTCGATCAAGAACGCGACGTCGATCCTCGACTATGTGTTCCGCGAATTGGCGGTCTCGTATCTCGGCCGCAACGATTTGGCGCATGTCGAACCGTCGGAAATGGGTTTCGACGCCCTAGGCAAGGGTGTCGACGCTGAAACCGAGGCGCCGCGGGTTCCCGCTGCCCGTTACCTTTCGCAAGGTTTCGTGAGAAAGCAGAATCCCGTCGAACGTGGTGGTGATGCCGCAGGGCACCGTCGCCATGCAATCGCCAGCCCAGGCACTACAGGCGCGGCTCACAACCGAAACGGTCGGCGCCCTGGCGCTGTCTGACGCGCCGGTGGTCGAGACCCATGTGAAAGTCGAGACTGCGACCATGGCGCTGACCATGGACCGCCGCACCGAGGCCCGGATGAAGGGCTACGAGGGCGAGAGCTGCGGTGAATGCGGCAACTTCACCATGGTGAGGAACGGCACGTGCCTGAAGTGCGACACCTGTGGCGGCACCAGCGGGTGTTCGTGAGCTGAACAGCTAACCAACGAGATCAACTTGGCCGGGCTTGTCCCGGCCAATTTGTCTTCGCAATTATCCTACCCACCGCCTCAGCCCCAACCACTTCTCCATCCCCTCAAAGTCGCGATCGGCGTGGATCAATGGCACATCGTTCTCGACGCACCACGTGGCAATGATGACATCAATGGTGCCACGCACGGTGATGCCGCGGTTGCGCAGCAGGCGATAACTGTCGGCGGCTTTCGGGGCAAGAACCGGCCCGCACAGCGAAACCATAGGGAAGTTGCGAAGGTCTTCACGCAGCGCTGCCAAGTCCCGCCCCTCACGATACCCCTGCAACAGCTCGACGAGGATGAGATCGCCGATAATCAGCGTGTCTCCACTAGCGGCGCGATCAAGTGCCTGCGCAGCTGGCGAATTCTTGCCCTTCAGAAAGTCGATCCAGGCCGATGTATCCGCCAGAATCATTTGTCACGGCGCATGGCATCGAGGTCGCCCTCCCAATGCAGCTTGCCCCGCAAGCGCCTGATTGACTTCTGGCTATCCACGCGAATGAGCATCTCAAGGGCGCGCTCGACGGTTTCTTTCTTGGTCGTGGTTCCCGCCGCCTTCATGGCCCGGTCCATCAACTTGTCATCGATCTCGATGTTGGTTCGCATTGCTTCTTCCATGTGTATAGGAGCCAGACTTATACACATTCTGGTTCGGAAAATCAAGACCGCCTGCAACGGACCGGCCACCTCTCCCCTCTCGTCACGGCTATCTCTTCCAAACGAGTTCGCTATAGAGGTCCCGCCATTGCGGATTGAAAGTCTCAATGACGTTCGCATTCCATTTTGTTCGTAGATGCGTCGTGGCAGGTTGGATGTCACACCAACATAGCGCACGCCATGCGGTTTGTTGGTCATGAAACAGACGAAGCCTTGGCGCGCCATGCCATGCGTCCCATCGTTGACCCATCAAAGCGGATGCAGATGACCGGGATAGGCCCGGTCATGACGAGGTGCGGGAGCGACCTCTCTGCATGTCATCGGCAGTGGTCATGATGACCGTTGGAAAGTGCGTGCCGGCACAATTCATCCACAATTTTTTTCGGGTGTGCATTTGTGCAACAGTGGCGCGACGCGTCTGGCGGGTGTGCGAATCGCTCCGAATCGGCGCTCTGTCTGTATACGGACGACTCAAAATACCCCGGTTTTCCGCAGGTAAATCGCGCATATCGGGTATTTCATCCGTATGCGGACGGTTTGGCCGGGGTGCGCGGCATTTACGAAATGTTAGGAGAGTTCCGGCGATATACCAAATGTTGACGGCATATTGCCGAATCACACAAGCGGGTGCAGAACACATGTCATTGGCGGTCGGGAGCGAATACTTTCTCTTGTCCGTTCGATGTGTGGCTTACCTGCGTTGTGGGCACTAACAACACTCTAGGAGAGAACAACATGGCTGCGAAGAAAGCTGCTAAGAAGCCGGCGAAGAAGGCCGCAAAGAAGGCCAGCAAGAAGGCCGCGAAGAAGAAGATCTAACGCTTCTAGCGATATCTTCAGGACTGGACCCCGGACGGCATTGCCTCCGGGGTCAGTTCATTTCAGGGGACAGCGAAATTGAAAAGGGGGCACGTGGCCCCCTCTTGCATTTGCAGCGATGCCCGGCGGTCAGTAAACGTAGACGCGGGCGCCGATCCTCACCTTGTTATAGAGCTCGATGACGTCGGTGTTCATCATGCGGATGCAGCCCGACGAGACGAAGCCGCCAATCGAACCGGGATTGTTGGTGCCGTGAATGCGGTAGATGGTGCCGCCGATATACATGGCGCGGGCGCCCATGGGGTTTGCGGGGCCGCCTTTCATCTCTTCGGGAAGGATATGGCCCTTCTCGGCCTCGCGGGCGATCATGGCGGCTGGCGGGCGCCAGGTCGGCCATTCGGCCTTGGCGGCAACTCGTGAGTTGCCGCTCCACTGGAAGCCTTCCTTGCCGACGCCGACGCGATAGCGGCGGGCCTTGCCACCATCGAGAACCAGATACAGGAGCCGCTCGCGGGTGGAGACGACGATCGAGCCGGGGGCGTATTTGCCGGCTTTGTCCCAGTTCACCACTTCGGCGGTCGAACGGTCGGCGGCGCCCTTGACCTTGGATTTCTTGGTGCCGGCACGCGCCACCCTTGGCTTGCCCTTGCCCTTCAGGCATTCGACCCAGCTGCGGCAGGTTTTGGCCTTGACCACTTTCTTCTTCTTGACCGCGCTCTGCTCGACGGCCGCTGGCTTGCCGGTGGCGGCCATGGCGGCGGGTGAAAGCACCAGGCTGGCCATGAAAAAAGCCAAAATCACCGTCAGTTTTCGCATGTTTACCGTCCTTCAATAAAAGCGGCGCGGACCCTAGCCAAAGCCCGCCGCTTCGGCAATGGCCTTTGCACCCGGCGCCACAATCACTTATGCTTGAAGGCGAGAGACGGGCCCCCACTCCAACTCACAAGGACCGCCATGCTGAAAGCCCCCCGAACATTCCTGCTGATCTGTCTTGCCGGTACGGCACTTGCCGCGCCCGCCTATGCCGAAAATCCGAAGATCGTCGATGTTCTGCTCGGCAACATCGAAAAGCAGACGCAGCTGAAGCCCAGCTTCGAATTGGCCGTGGATGACGGCAACGGCAATGTGGTGATCAAGAATCTGACGATGTCGCCGTCCATTCCCGAAGCCACGATGACCCTGACGGTGAGCGAGATACAGCTTAACGGCGTTTCGGACAGCGGCGATGGACTTTATGAAGTTGGCAGCGCGGTGATCAAAGACGTCAAACTCGACGGCAAGAGCAGCGATGGCCAGACGTTCTCGGCCAACATGCCGGAGGGAGCGGTCGAAGGCTGGTATGTGTTCGACGCCGGCGACAGCACCGATGCCAAGGACATCATGCGCGCCTCGATGACCCTGGCGCGGAAGGCAACGAGCGGGCCGATTACCGTCAATGCCATGGGCCAGGCGATCACCAGCGATGGGTATATGTCGACCTGGGATGGCGATCCGAAAACCGGCGCCGGCAAGTTCGACGTTTCGTTTGCCAATGTGGTCATTCCGGAAGCGCTGATCGGCATGGCCGATCAAATGGGCACGCTGAAGGGCATGGGTTATACGGGCATGACGCTCGACATGTCGGGCAATGGCGAGACCCGGGTGGACGGCGACAATATCGGCATGGACTTCAACTTCGGGCTTGCGGCGCGGGACATGGCGGGCCTCAAGTTCTCGATGAATGCCGAAGGCATTCCAGTTGCTGTCTATGCCGAATTGAGCAAGGCGCAGACCAGCGGCCAGGAGCCGGACTTCAACGCCCTGATGCCGCAGCTGCAGAGTGTCACGTTCGGCAACTTCTCGATCCGACTGGAGGATGCTTCGATCACCAAGAAACTGTTGCCGATGATCGCCATGATGTCGGGCATGGGAGATGAGGCGGCTCTGGTGGCCAATGCCGGGGCCATGGCACAGGTCGGCCTCATGCAACTCAATGCTCCGGAATTCTCGGCGCAAGCCGTGGCGGCGATCAATGCCTTCCTGAAGGATCCGAAGTCGTTCACCGTGGCGGCGAAGCCATCGGCACCGGTTTCGGTTTCGCAGTTGATGACGTTGAACCCGAACGATCCGGGTGCCGCCATCAAGATGCTGAACGTGACGGTCAGCGCCAACGATTGATTGGGCGAAAAGCCAGAAAGCCCCGGGGAAGTTCCCGGGGCTTTTTCGTTGTCATGCCGTGGAGGGCGGGACGCCTACGCCGGCCTTAGTCGACGATGGTGATGCGCACCGCCCGCGGGCCATACTTCTTCACCAGCGAAAAGAGCTTCGCGGCGTTGTTGGGGGCCAGCCGGACGCAGCCATGGGAGGCGGGCGTACCCAGGCGTTTGACATAGTTGGTGCCATGGATGGCATAGCCGCCATGGAAAAACACCGAATTCGGCATCGGCGCATTGTCATATTTCTTGGAGAAATAGACCTTGGCCAGCCGCGTCGGCCGGAAGTGACCGCGGGGTGTCCAATAGCCGGAGCGGGCCGTCGACACCCGCCAGCGGCCATAGGGGAAGCCTCCGACATTGACGGCCATGGACTGGCTGGAAACGTCAATTGTCACGGAAACCTTGGCGGGCGACTTGGCGGCTTCAACAGGGGCCGCAAGAACCCAAACCATGCCCAAAAGGGCCGACAAAACTGTGAATATTCTCTTCATGCTCGTCCCTACCACTTGAGCCCCCTCAATATGGATGTGCGGACGTTACACTATCCCTGGTCGAAAAGGAATTCCCTCCCGACCTTCACGCGCCGCACCCCGTTATAGGCGATGATATCAGCGGTGGCATAAGTCTCGGTTAAGGTGGCCGGTAAAAAGCTACCGGTTCCAACCATATCGAGGGGCGCTTTGGCCGCCCCCATGACCTGACACTTTTGCGGGTCGAAGCCCGAGGACGCGACGATCCGGGCATCCTTGAAGCTCGCCGTATCCAGGGCCCGGCGCACGTGAATGATCGAAGCCACCGAAACACCCTTGCCGAACAGGATGCGGCGCACCTTGTCGACGAGGATGTTGTTGGGGTCGAGCTGGAAAGCGCGGCCGCCCAGCACCTGCTCGACAATATTGTATTCACCATGCATGCCGAGCCATTGCCCGACGGTTTCGACCGATTTTTCATAATCGAGTCCCTCGGCGAAACGGCCGCCGTGGGTGTCGAGCCTGATGCCGAATTCCTTGCCCTCATCCTGCAGCCGCGCCTCATCATAGAACCAGCGGGCGCAGCGCAGCGAGTCGCTGACCTCCTCGCCGGTATAATCGACGAGCGCCACCAGCGACCTGGCTTCGGGAATTGTCCGGGCGAACAGCTTCATGGCTTCCAGCACATCGCCGTTGGTGTAGCCCACCAGGGCGTGGGGCATGGTGCCCATTCCACCCGTGGCGCCGAAGAACGGTGCGGTCAGATCCTGCGACGAGCCGATGAAGCCCTTCACGGCGGGATCGGCCCTTTTTGCCGCGGCACTGCCCACGGCGGCGCCGTAGGCTGCGAGAATGTTCATTTCAGCACCGCTGGCGTGGCGGGCGTGCATGTCCATGAAGCCGGCGTTGGGAATGGCCCGGCACATTTCATAGGCGTTGTTGGCGGATACGCAGGGAAAGCCGGTCTTCTGCAACAACAGCGTCTCGACCTCGGAAAGCCTAGCCATGGAACCGGTGATTTCCATCATCTTGCTTTCGGAGGGAACGATATCGCCTTCCTGGTAGTAGCGCTTGATGCGGGCATCGGGCACGAAGCGCTTGACGAGGCGGATGGTTGGCTCAAGTGCGGCAACGACGCGGCGGCGCATGAACACTGCGAACGTCACTTCGGCATCGCCATTGGCGGCCACGATGCGGCTGGTGTTGGTGAAATACTTGTCGGTCTGGCTGGCCGTGGTTCCGGCGCTCAGGGCAATATCGGCAAGGCGGTCGAGTATCGCCTCATGGCCGGTGATCAGGGGGGCGCGCTGGTCCATGGCGGAGCAACATGGCGGGATTTGCGGTGGCCGTCAAACCTCGCGCACCGCCTTGACCAACTGTGCTGCACCTGATTGCAGCAGATCGACATCCACGCCGGCCGCCAGGAATGTGTAGCCAAGCTTGATGTAGGCCTTGATCTGCTCGGCCACGCCGCCGAAGGCACCGGCAACCAACCCGTTGTTTTTTGCGGCAGCGGCAACCCGGGTCATCGCCTCGATGGTGGCCGTCCCCAGGCGGTCGATCCTGGCGCCATTCGACAGGGTGATCGACAGATCGCTGGGGCCGACGAACAGGCCATCAAGGCCGGGAGTTGCGGCGATCTCGTCGAGATTGTCCAGTGCCCTGGTGGTCTCGACCATCGCGAATACCTGGGTCAGGCGATTGGCTTCCTTGAGATAGTCCCCCGCCTGGAGGCCAGAGGCCTGGAGCATGGTGTAGCCACCCCAGCTGCGGCCACCGGCGGGCGGATACTTGGCGGCGCGCACCAGTGCATCGGCTTCGGCGCGGCTGTTGACCATGGGGGCGATCACCGCGGCGGCACCGGCATCCAATGCCTGGCCGACGAGACCGGGATCGTTCCACAAGGTGCGGACGATGGCAGGCCTTCCGGCGGCATTGATCTGGGCGATCATGCCTGTGGCATCGGGAAAGCCGATGAGGCCGTGCTGCAAATCCAGGCACACACCCTCGATCGGCAATCTGGCCATCTGCCCGGCCAATTGCGGGCTGGCAATCGACATCCAGGAAAACAGGAACGGCTCGCCGGTGGCCAGCCGTTTCTTCAAGTCATAGTGTTGCTTCGACAATTACTTGCCAGCCTGAATCTGCTCGATGGCGGTGCCCATCAATTCGTCCATGGTGCGGCGAATCTGATGGTCGGACTGTTCGACCTTCTTGGCATCGAAATCGCCGCGAACCTTGCGGAACACGTCGTCGTCTCCGGCTTCCTCGAAATCGGCCTTCACAACGGTCTTCGCGTATTCGTCGGCCTCCGTCCCGGAAAGCCCAAGTTTTTCAGCGGCCCACAAGCCCAGAAGCTTGTTGCGGCGGGCCATGGCCTTGAACCGGAGTTCTTCGTCATGCGCGAACTTTCCCTCGAAACCTTCTTGGCGCTTGTCGAATGTGGTCATGTCCATCTCCTGAAAACCCGGGTTGTCCTGAGATAGCCAGTGACCTCCGGCAAATCAACCGTTCTTGGCGGTTGTGCGCTGCAACAGGTTCGGCTAGAAGGCGGCCCCGGCGGGGGTGGTGTTTCCGCCTTCTTTCCGGGACATTCGGATGGTGTGCATCGGCTTCGCCGGGTATGGTGGCGAAGGTGGGTAAGGATTTGGATGAGGATTTTGACCATGAACAGCCGTCGTACCCGCATCTATGAAGGCAAGGCCAAGATTCTCTACGAAGGCCCGGAACCCGGCACCATCATTGTCCATTATAAGGACGACACGACGGCCTTCGACGCCACCAAGAAAGAAGTGATCGACGGCAAGGGCGTCCTCAACCAGCGGATTTCCGAGTACATCTTCAGCAAGCTCAACGAAATTGGCTTGCCCACGCATTTCCTGCGCACCCTCAATATGCGCGAGCAGCTGGTGCGCGAGGTCGAGATCATTCCGCTGGAAGTGGTGGTGCGCAACATCGCGGCGGGCTCGCTGGCCAAGCGCCTGGGCTTCGAGGAGGGCAAGGTGCTGCCGCGCTCGATCATCGAGTTCTATTACAAGAACGACGAATTGCACGACCCTATGGTGTCGGAAGAGCACATCACGGCGCTGGGATGGGCGTCCCCCCAGGAAATCGACGACATGATGCACATGGCCATCCGCATCAATGACTTCATGACCGGGCTGTTCCTGGGCATCGGCATCAAGCTCGTCGACTTCAAGATCGAGTTCGGGCGCTATTACGAGAACGACATGATGCGGATCGTGCTGGCCGACGAGATCAGCCCCGATTCGTGTAGGCTTTGGGACACCAAGACCAACGACAAGATGGACAAGGACCGGTTCCGCCGCGACATGGGAGGCCTTGTCGAGGCCTACCAGGAAGTGGCCCGCCGCCTCGGCATCATCACCGCCGGCGAAAAGCCCGAGCGTTCGCGACCCAAGCTGGTGAAAAGCGATACCTGATGAAGGCCAAAATCAAGGTCACCCTCAAGAAGGGCGTGCTCGACCCGCAAGGCAAGGCGATTGAAGGCGCTCTCGGGCACCTGGGCTTCGGCGGCGTGGAACATGTGCGCCAGGGCAAGTATTTCGAGATCGACCTCGCTGAAAGCGACAAGGCAAAAGCCCTCGAAGCCGCCAAGGCCATGTGCGAGAAACTGATCGCCAATACGGTGATCGAAAATTACGATATCGAATTGGGTTAGACTTGGAATAGCGAGCCGGTCAAAGCGGGTTGGGCGGCAAGTCAAAAAGCCACTCCACACTCGGGCCGTAAACCAGCCCCCAAAACAGGCGGACGATAAATGCCGTCACAAATCCGATCAACCAGTACACCGGAATGGACGGCTTCTTCATTGATTGCGATGACTGCCAAAGCAGGCGTTCGTCAATGACCAGCAGCGGCAGGGCGACAAAGCTGGCGTAGACCAGCGTGTAGTATGCCAGGGCGGCAGGCGACAGCCAAAATTGAGGCGATAACAGGATCTGGGTCAGCATTCCCGTGAATATGAGACCTTCTGTCATGCTCATGCCGCCGGCCAGAAAGAATACGTCCTTGAAGGAGGCTCGCGTCCACCTGATGATCATCAGGCTGACGATGGCGAGCGCAAGGTAATCACCCTGCGCAAGGATGAAGGATGCATAAGTTTGTGGGTGCATGCCGCCAATGCCGGAACCGGTAACCGTGAGGCTCGACTCGTAAATCATGCCGCAGGCCCAGACCAGAAACACATAGAGATAAGGGGCCATGGCTCGCGGCAAGCTGAGCTTCGCCTTGAAACCGGAGAGACGGCTGGCGAGCAGTCCAATCGCCATGGTGGCGAACAGGATCAGTTCACTGCTGGCGTAGGGCGATGATGGTTCGGTCGAGAAACTTCGAAAGACCAGTGAAAATCCCACGCCGATTGATAACCATAGCCATTCATTCCACAGCCAGGACCTTGATGGCAGTTCATGTTGTTCAAGGCTCATGGGCACTTCTGAGCCAACGGCTGGGCGGGACAGTCACAGTAGCGACTCGTGCATCAGGAACTTGCCGCCTTTGGAGAGCGGCATTTCCGCAACCTTGTAGACACTCGCCCTGATGCCGCGTGACAGATTTTCATCGACGAGCCGCTGCGCCACCTCTCGCGAAATTTCGATGCCGGGCGATTGCGGCACATAGAGCAGGTCCACTTCAGTCAGCGTGCGCTGGATCAGTTTGTATTGCCGGATGCCGAGGGCCAGGACGTCCTCAGGCGGGATGTTGGGCGTCACCCGCCCACCTTCAGGCAGTTTGAACAGGTTGCGCTCGCGCCCGATAATCTTGCTGAAGGTCAAGCCGCGCCTGGCACAGCCGCCGGGAGCGGCGATCTCCACATAGTCCTCAAGGTCATAGCGGATCAGCGGCATGGCAAGGTTGAACAACGATGTGACCACGACCTTGCCCATTTCTCCGGGCTGGGCGGGGCGCCCATCGTTCAGCACTTCAATGTGGGCATGGCCGGTTGCCGCATGGTACTGGCCACAAATGGCGCAGGCCGAGGCGAGAATTCCGGTTTCGACAGTGCCGTAGCTGTCGAACAGGCGGCAACCGGGGAGTTTGGAAACCACCACCCGCAATTCCGGCGGAATGATCTCGCTGATCGTCGAGATCAGGCGGAGAAAGCTGAAGTCCCGGTCTTCCAGCAGGGCGCCGAGCACCACGCTGGGACGGCTGTTGAAGTGCGGCGCTCGGGTCTTTTCCAGAAGGTCTGCCACCAGCGGTGAAGCAAAACTGTAGACACGCCAATGATGGATGCCGTTGGGGGCCACAAACTCAGTGATGGAACCCGGTTCGTGGCCCTGCTCGGCGTAGGAGGTGTGAACCACCGTCTTGTGGTTGCTCCGGCCCCAGCCATCGGCAAGCCGCTGGTTTTCCTTGGTGTTGATTTCAAAATGCCGCCTGGTCTTGAGGATGCGGAGTGGTACGCCGGTTGAACCCGATGTGTATTTCTCGATCACCGGTCCTTCGGACGGCGGGACTTGCTCGCCATAGAAGCGTTCGACCTGGTCCTTGACATCCTTCTTGGGTGTCAGTGGCAGTTCGGAAAACGACATGGGCTTGCCGGCCCGCACGCGCCCGGCCCAGGCCTGGTCGCGGTAATAGGGCACGTTGCGGGCCGCGAAGGCCAGCAGGCCGGCGATGATCTGGCTGCGATCCGGGGGGCGGTTTTGCATCATTGACGGTGCCTTGCCTTAGTCTATAGGGAGCCCCATTCCAACAGGGAATCCCCTCATGAAATCTGCCGTCGTCACCTTTCCCGGCATCAACCGCGAGCATGATATGATGCTGGCGCTGGAGACGGTGACGGGTGTCAAGCCGGTCGCGGTGTGGCACACCGATACGGTGCTGCCGAAGGTCGATCTCGTCGTGGTTCCGGGTGGTTTCTCCTATGGCGACTATCTGCGCTGCGGGGCGATCGCGGCGCGCTCACCCATCATGCAAGACATTCGCGCCAAAGCCCTGAAAGGCCTCAAGGTTCTGGGTGTGTGCAACGGCTTTCAGATCATCACCGAGGCGGGACTGCTACCCGGCGCGCTGGTGCGCAACGCTGGTCTGCGCTTCGTGTGCCGGGAAGTGAAGCTCAGGGTTGACAACACCACGACGTTCTTCACCAACCGGATGAAAAAGGGCACTGTTGTCAGCTGCCCGGTTGCCCACGGCGAAGGCAACTACATCTGCGACGCTGAAACCCTGAAGCGGCTGGAGGGCGAAGGCCGCGTGGTTTTCCGCTATGCCGAGGGTACCAACCCCAATGGTGCGGTGAACGACATCGCCGGTATCGTCAGTGCTGATGGCCGTGTCATCGGCATGATGCCGCATCCCGAAAACATGATCGAACCCCTGCACGGCAAGACCGATTGCCGGCCGCTGTTTGAAAGCCTGCTGGCGGCTTGACTTTGGCGCTTGGCGCTCTATATCGTAACTTGCAATGTTACGATATAGAGGAGCACACCCATGACTACCAATGTCGCCGTGATCATCGGCAGCCTGCGCAAGGACTCGTTCACCCGCAAAATCGTCAAGGCCGCCGCAGGCTTGGCGCCGAAGTCGATGAAGCTGGACATCGCCGAGATCGGAGACCTGCCGATTTACAATCAGGACAATGACGCCAACCCGGCGGCAGCGGTGACAGCGTTCAAGGCGAAAATCGCAGCGGCGGACGCCATTCTGTTTGCAACACCCGAGCACAACCGTTCGGTTCCGGCCGCGCTCAAGAATGCCATCGACACCGCGTCGCGGCCCTATGGCCAGAGCATGTGGAACGGCAAGCCGGCGGCGATCATCAGCACATCCATGGGAGCACTCGGCGGCTTTGGCGCCAACCATCACCTGCGCCAGTCATTGGCCTTTCTCAACATGGTGGCACTGCAACAGCCAGAAGCCTATGTTGGCCACTCCGGCGGACTGGTTGGCGGCGACGGCAAGTTTGCCAGCGAAGAAACCACCAAGTTCATCACCGCGTTCCTGCAGGCATTTGAAGCGCACGTTGCCAGGTTCCGCGGCTAGAGCGTTATGAGTCATGATGGACTCACTCCTGTTCCGTCATCCCGGCGAAAGCCGGGAACCAGGCTTGCAAACGGCAGGATGGCGGAAAGTCTGGATCCCTGAGTTCACAAACGAAGTGCAACACCAGACTAAGGTGTTGCGATGGGACAGAGATACAGACATTTCACTTTGGAAGAGCGCTGCGAGATTGCCAGACTTCATTCCGAAGGCCGTTCGCTCCGGCAAATTGCTGCAGCTTTGGATCGCTCGCCATCGAGCATTTCTCGCGAGTTGAAGCGCAATGAGGGCGCCAAGGCCTATAAACCCGCCCAGGCCGAAGACCGGGCCCGCGCCAGACGCTGGTCGGGCTCCAGGCTTGAGCGCCGGCCACAGCTGCGCAATCTGGTGCTCAAGGGTCTCAGCAATGGCCTGTCGCCCGAACAGGTGGCAGGCCGGCTCAAGTTCGAGAATGGTAGCTGCCTCGTCAGCCACGAGACCATCTACCGTTTCATCTATGCCCAGATCACCCGGCACAACGACTTCTCCTGGCGCAACTATCTGCCCCGCGCCAAGGCCTACCGCGGGTGGCGCGGACGCAAAGGCGGAAGCCCGGCAAACTTCATCCGGCAGCGGATTTCCATTGCCGAACGCCCCGCCGATGCCGGGACCAGAACAATCCCCGGCCACTGGGAGGCTGATCTCATTCTCTTTGCAAGATACGGACAAGCCATTCTTACCCTGCACGAAAGAACTTCGCGCATTCTCATCGCCCAGAGGCCCCCCAACAGAACCGCTGACATCATCGCAGGCCAGATGCAGGGCATTTTTGAACTGCTCCCGGAACAGCTGCGCAAGACCGTGGCCTTCGACAACGGCACCGAGTTCGCGCGCCACTTCCGCCTGCACCGCCTTCATCTCAAGACCTACTTCTGCGACACCCACTCGCCCTGGCAGAAAGGCGGCATCGAAAATGCCATCGGAAGAACCCGACGTTTCCTGCCCAGAAAGACAAATCTTGCCGAAATCTCAGATCGGCAATTCAACGGCATCATCGCTACATACAACAACACGCCCCGGAAATGCCTTGACTTCCAAACACCCGCCGAGGTCTTCTTGGCTCAACTGTTGCACTTCGAATGTGAATCCACCTCCCGGCTTTCGCCGGGACGACGGAACAATGTGGTTCCATCAAACACCATCCTGCTCTAGCAATCGCCAATCGCTAAAATTTTAATTGTTGCGGAAATTGCGCCTTCACCGCGCCCGCTGTTAATCTTGGATTAACGGCGGGCATTCTGGTTTCATCAACCACGAACCACACGTGAGGCGGCCATGATCAAGACCATCATCAGCAAATACAAAGCGCGGAAGCTCGAGGCCAAGGTCAGCGAGATGAAGCAGCAGCAGGAAGTGAACTACGCGAACTACGCGCTGAAGCTGCGCGTCGAGAAGATGCTCTCGCAACCAGCCGTTTCGCAAATGGCGGCGTAGGCCGCTTCGACATCGGCTTCGGTTGTTTCGAAGCCGCCCACCTGAAAGCGAATCACAAACTTTCCGTCGATGGATGTCTGGGTCAGATAGATCCGGCCGGCGTCGTTGATGCGGGTGATCAGGTCGCGGTTCTGGGCATCAATGTCGCCCGTCCCATCGCCCACGAAGCGAAATGTGAAAAGCGATAACACCGGCTCGGTTACGATCTCGAAGCCCTGGGTGGCGGCGAGTTGCCGCGCCAGGCCCTCGGCCCAGCTGATGTGATTGCGGATCATGGCGCGCAGGTATTCAAGGCCGTAGGCGCGCAGCAGGAACCACAGTTTCAGGGCCCGGAAACGGCGGCCGAGTGGTGCTGACCATTCCGAATAGTTGATGACCTCCTGTGGCCTGGTGCTTTGCAGGTACTCGGGCTTGATGGCCATGGTCTTCACCAGGGCTTCAGGGTCGCGCACCAGGTAGACCGAACAGTCGAACTGGGCGCCGAGCCATTTGTGCGGATTGAAGACGAGGGAGTCGGCCTCATCAATCCCAACCCAAAGCTGCCGGTACTCCGGGCAGATCATGGCCGATCCCGCCCAGGCGGCATCGACATGGAGGTGCAGGCCATGTTTGCGGGCAATGGCAGCGGCGCCCGCCACGTCATCGCAGGCGCCCATGCCGGTGGCGCCAACGCAGGCGATGATGCCGCATGGGAGGAAGCCTGCCTGGCGGTCGCGGATGATCGCCGCTTCAAGGTCGGCGAGCCGCATGGCGCGGCGCGGCCCCTCAACCGGGATGCGGACATAATTGTCTTCGCCGATCCCCGACATGCGGATTGCCTTGTCGATTGACGAGTGGTTTTGCGCCGAGGCGTAGATGCGGAGCGGCCGGTTCGCGGCAAGGCCTGCCGATGTTGCCTGCCCAGGCCAGGGCCTTCTCACGCATGGTCAGCACCGCCGCGAAGGTGGCGCTGGAAGCCGTGTCGTGAATAACGCCGGTAAAGTGCGGCGCAAGCCCCAGAGCTTGCCGCAACCAGTCGATCATGCGGGTTTCGAGCTCGGTGGCGGCTGGTGAGGTCTGCCACAACATGCATTGCGCTGCCATGGCAGACGCCAGATACTCGGCCACGACCGAGGCGGGCGCGGCATTGGCCGGAAAATAGGCAAAGAACCGCGGATGCTGCCAGTGGGTCATGCCGGGGAGAATGATGTTTTCGAAATCGGCGAAGATCGCCTCCATTGCCTCGGGTGCTTCCGGTGGAGCACCGGGAATCTGGCGGGAGATTTCGCCAGGCGCTGTGTTGGCGCGCACCGGCCGGTCGCGCAGACCCTCACGGTAGTCAACGCCCCAGTCGGCGGCACGCCTGGACCAGTGGCGAAAGTCGTCTGCGTTCATGGCAAGCACTCCGCCCCTTTTCTGTCATCCCCGGACTTGTTCCGGGGACCCATGTTTCAACTTATCCACCGTTTGAATAGACTGCGCCATGGGTTGCCGGGACAAGCCCGGCAATGACAGTTCGGGGAGGAAATCAGCATTGTGATTCCCGCCCTGCCCCGCTAAACGGCGGCCAACATGAGCAGTTCCACTGCAACCGTCAAGATCACCCCGCAACTCGTCAAGGAACATGGGCTGAAGCCCGACGAGTACGAGCGTTTCGTCAAGCTTCTCGGCCGCGAGCCGACCATCACCGAACTCGGCATCTGCTCGGCAATGTGGAACGAGCACTGTTCCTACAAGTCCTCCAAGAAATGGCTGAAGACGCTGCCGACCTCGGGGCCCAAGGTCATCCAGGGCCCGGGTGAAAATGCCGGGGTCATCGATATCGGCGATGGCGATGCTATCGTGTTCAAGATGGAGAGCCACAATCACCCCTCGTTCATCGAGCCCTATCAGGGTTCGGCGACCGGTGTGGGCGGCATTCTGCGCGACGTGTTCACCATGGGGGCGCGGCCCATTGCGGCGCTCAATGCGCTGCGGTTTGGGGCACCCGATCATCCCAAGACGCGGCATCTGGTTTCCGGCGTGGTTCACGGCATCGGCGGCTATGGCAATTCCTTTGGCGTGCCGACGGTGGCCGGTGAAGTGAATTTTCACCCGCGCTACAACGGCAACATTCTGGTCAATGCCATGGCGGTGGGCCTGGCGCGGGCGGATTCCATTTTCTATTCGAAGGCCAAGGGCGTTGGCCTGCCGGTGGTCTATCTCGGCGCCAAGACGGGGCGCGATGGCATTCACGGCGCCACCATGGCCTCGGCCGAATTCGCCGATGACGCCGACGAAAAGCGCCCGACCGTTCAGGTGGGCGATCCCTTCACCGAGAAGTGCCTGCTCGAGGCCTGCCTGGAATTGATGGCCTCTGGCGCCGTCATTGCCATTCAGGACATGGGGGCGGCGGGGCTTACCTCGTCGCCGTCGAAATGGGCGCCAAGGGCGATCTCGGCATCGAGCTTGATCTCGACAAGGTGCCCTGCCGCGAAGAGCACATGACGGCCTATGAGATGATGCTGTCGGAAAGCCAGGAGCGCATGCTCATGGTGCTGCGACCCGAAGCAGGAGAAGGAGGCCGAAGCCATCTTCCACAAATGGGGCCTCGACTTCGCCATCGTCGGCAAGACCACCGACACGCTGCGCTTCATCATCAAGCATGAGGGCGAGGTCAAGGCCGACCTTCCCATCAAGCAGATGGGCGACGAGGCACCTGAATATGAACGGCCGTGGGTTGAGCCAAAGAAGCTGCCGGTATTGAACGATGTGCCCGCCCCCAATGACCTGAAGTCGGCGATCCTCAAGATCACCGGCTCGCCCGACATGTGTTCGCGGCGCTGGGTGTGGGAGCAGTATGACCATCTGATCCAATCCAACACCGCGCAGATCCCCGGTGGCGACGCGGCGGTGATCCGGATACGCGGGCAAAAAGCCATTGCCGTTACCTGCGATGTGACACCGCGCTATGTCGAGGCCGACCCGTTCGAGGGCGGCAAGCAGGCGGTGGCCGAAGTGTGGCGCAATCTGACGGCGGTGGGAGCGGACCCCATCGCCATCACCGACAATCTCAATTTCGGCAATCCCGAGCGGCCGGAAATCATGGGCCAGTTCGTGTTCGCCATCAAAGGCATCGGCGAGGCGTGCCGGGCGCTTGATTTCCCCGTCGTGTCCGGGAACGTGTCGCTGTACAACGAGACCAACGGCCAGGGCATCCTGCCGACCCCCACCATTGGCGGCGTCGGCCTCCTGTCCGATCTCTCAAAGATGGCGACACTCAAGTTCAAGACGGCGGGGGATGTGATCCTGCTCATCGGCGGCAAGGGCAGCCATCTCGGCCAGTCGATTTACCTCCGCGAGGTTCTGGGCCGCGAGGAAGGGGCACCTCCGCCGGTCGACCTGACCGCCGAAAAGCGTCACGGCGACTTCGTGCGAAATCTCATCACATCAGGCCAAGTCACTGCCGTGCATGACATTTCCGATGGGGGATTGGCCTCGGCGGTGATCGAAATGGCACTCGCCGGAAACCTCGGCGCTGCCCTCGGCGGCATGGGCCACGAGGAGCTTTTCGGCGAGGATCAGGCCCGCTATGTCGTGACCTGCAAGCCTAACCAGGCGGAAGCTATTACCGCCACACAGGGAATCAGCGTTACACGGGTTGGAACGGTAACCGCCGGCCTCACATTGAATGTCGGGGCCGTCACGTCTATATCCTTGGACGAACTCCGCTCCGCCCATGAAGGCTGGTTCCCAGCCTACATGGCGGGCGAGATTTAGGAACAAGCCCATGGCCATGTCCGCCACCGATATCGAGCGCTTCATCAAGGAGGCGCTGCCCGACGCCACCGTTGAGATCCGTGATCTGGCCGGAGATGGCGACCACTATGCCGCCAATGTCGTATCGGCCGCCTTCAAGGGCAAAAGCCGCGTTCAGCAACACCAGATGGTCTATACGGCGCTCAAAGGCCGCATGGGCGGCGAGCTTCATGCACTTGCGTTACAAACCAGCACCCCGACGGAGTGAAAGATGACTGACATCAACCAGTGGATCGACAATGAAGTGAAGACGAACGACGTCGTTCTCTTCATGAAAGGCACCGCCGACATGCCGATGTGCGGCTTTTCGGGGCGGGCCACGCAAATTCTCGGCCAACTCGGCGTCTCCTTCAAGGGCGTGAATGTGCTGGAAAGCGATGCGCTGCGCAATGGCATCAAGGACTACACCAACTGGCCGACCATTCCGCAGCTTTACGTCAAGGGCGAATTCGTCGGCGGCTCGGACATCATGATGGAAATGTTCCAGTCGGGCGAATTGAAGCAGCTGATGGCCGACAAGGGTGTTGCTTCGTAGCAACTCGTTCAAACCAGTGTCATTGCCGGGCTTGTCCCGGCAACCTATGGTACAGCTGATAGATGGGTCGCCGGAACAAGTCCGGCGATGACAGCATGGGAACTCCTGAGTCAGGGGCCCAATGCTTTGATCATTTCCTCAATTCGCACGGCCGTGGCTTCATCCGCCACGGCCTTGGCATTTGCGAGATCATCCCGGGCGCCCGCCATATTGCCGATGGCCAGCCGGAAGGTGGCGCGGCGGACGTGGACTTCGTAGTCGTTCGGTGAAACCACAATCGCCTGGTCGAAATCGGCAATGGCGCCGTTGCCGTCCTTGAGCAGAAGCTTCGCCATGGCACGCTGGGTGAAGGCGCGGCCATTGCCGGGATCGTTCAGGACCGTGGTGGTGAAATCGGCAATCGCTGCCTTGCCGTCGCCCATCTTGAGGAAAATGCGGCCGCGCTCGAAGGCAGCGGCGGCATGTTTTGGCTCGGCACTGAGGGCAGCGGTGAACGCCGCCATGGCGCCGGGAATGTCCATCGCCCGCATGGCCGCCCTGCCCCTCGCCACGTCATCGTCGGCGGGGGCGGCCATGCTTGCGGACATCAACACATGGAAGACCAGCGCGGCTGACAGAAAGCGTTTCATCACCACTTGCTATCGCCAAGGCGCATGGGTGGCAAGCATTGACCGGGCGCGCCGCCTCGTGCACCCATGGCGTTCCCACCGGAAGGACCCATGGATTCTGTCAAGACCCGCGCCGCACTTGCCCTGCTGCTCACCATGATCTTCTGGGGCTCGGCGGCGGTGTTCATGCGCACACTGGCGTTGAGTCTGTCGCCGGAGAACTCACTGGCGCTGCGCTATGTGTTCATCACCACCATCAACCTCGCTGGCCTTGCCATTCTTGGCGGCTGGCGAATCCGGCGCGAACATTGGGGGCGGTTTCTGATTGCCGGCCTTGCGGGCATGGGTGGCTACAATGCCTTCGTCAATGCCGGGTTTGAGCTTGTTCCCGCCGGTGTCGGCACCATCGTCACCATGGTAGAGCCGATGATGATCGCCGTGCTGGCGTGGTTTCTGCTGCGCGAACCGATCACACGCTTTGTGCTGGCGGGCATCGTCATCGCCACGCTGGGGGCGGTCGTGCTGTTCTGGCCGGACCTGACGGCGGACGTGCAACACCCCATCTCGCCGCTTGGCATTGCCTATCTGATGATCTGCTGCCTGTGCTGGGCCATTTACACGGTGGTGTGCAAGCCGCTGTTCGAGACCTATTCCGGTTTTACGGTGACGGCGGTGACCATGCTGATTTCGGCTCCGCTGCTGATCGCCCTGGCGACTGAGCCTCTGGTGGCGCTGGCCGCCAAGCTGGATGCGCGGCAGTGGTTCGAGGTCGCCTATCTGGTGCTGCCGAGCGGCATCATCGGAACGTTGCTGTGGAATTATGGCAGCAAACACCTGTCAAGCGGGGTGACCGGCAGCTTCCTGTATCTGATCCCGGTGGTCGCTGTCGTCGGTGGCGCACTCATCCTCAAGGAAGAGGTGACCGTCTTTGTGATCGCTGGCGGCGCCATGATCCTTGCTGGCGTGGCGTTGGCGCAGTTTGGGCCCAACCTGTTCCGAAAATCCTGACTATGGAGTCCCGCGCCCTCGCGGCCATGCTGTTCACGATCCTGGTGTGGGGCATCGGGCCGGTGTTCCTGCGCAATCTCTCGGTCGAACTCGGAGCCGCCGATCACCTGGCAATACGCTATGCCATCGTCGGGGTGATCTTCGCGGCAGGCCTGCTGTGGACCGGCGGCTGGCGCATCGAGCGCCAAGACTGGCCGCGGCTCATGGTCATCTCGCTTATCGGCATTGTGGGCTACAATCTCGGCTCGGCCTATGGCTTCGAGCGGGTCAGTGCTGGTATCGGCAGCCTGATCATCGGCACCCAACCGCTGGTCATTGCCCTCTTCGGCGCGGTCATCGCCAAGGAAAGGCTCGGTCCCGCCACCATCGCAGGGCTGGCCGTGGCCTTCGCCGGAACTGCCATTCTGGTGTCGGGCGATCTGGCGCTGGCCGGCAATGGCTGGGACTTCCTGACCGGCTGCGCCATGGTCTTCGCCTGTGGCGTGGCCTGGGCGCTCTATGTGGTGGTCAGCAAGCCGCTCATTCAGAAGTATGGATCCTTCGACATCAGTGCGCTGTCGATCGTCATCGCCTCGGTGGTGCTGGAACTTTTGCTGGCACGCCCGGCAACCCTCACGACCCTGCACAACATGTCACCATGGAGCTGGTTCGACATGGCCTATATCGCCATCCTGTCGACGGTCATCTGCGCCGTCACCTGGAACTATGCGGCGGCACGCATGCCAGCGGCGGCGGCAGGTGCCTTCCTGTATCTGATCCCGGTGTTCGGCGTGGCGGCCGGTGCCGTCATGCTCGGAGAAACCGTCACACTCAACATGCTCACCGGTGGGGCGCTCATTCTGGCTGGCGTCGCCATCGCACAGTTTGCGCCGCACTTGCGGTCAAGCGCCGGGCTTGCGGCTTTCGCCGCCATCATTTTCGCCGTCACCATGTGGGGGCTCATCCCAGTCGCCATGCGGTTTCTCATCCTCGGCACGTCACCGGAGACGGCGATGGTCTTAAGGCTCTATCCGGCCGGGCTCATTGCCATCGTGGCCGTGCTGATCGTCGGCGTGCGGCAGATCGAATGGCGCGACTGGGGACGGATCGTGATCGCGTCCATGGCCGGAAATGTCGGTTATCAGATCCTCGCCGCCTATGGCATGCAAACCGTGCCCGCCAGCTGGACGGGACTGCTGTTTGGATTGGAACCGGTGTTCATCGCTCTGTTCGCCGTTGTGCTGGCCGGCGAGCGGCTTACGCCATGGCTGATCGGCGGCATGGCCCTAGCACTGGCGGGCACCGCAGCACTGATGCTTGGGTCGACGCTCCTTCCCTCTGGCGATGTCAGCGTGTGGGGCCTGTTGCTGGTGACAATCAGCACCATGGGCTGGGGTATCTACACGGTGGTCATCAGGCCGGTCTCGGCCAAGTATGGCGCATTCCAGGTGGCCTGCCTGGCGATCGGCATTTCGGCGCTGCCCATGGTGTTCTTCGTTCCGCCAGACTTCGCGCCGGTGGTCACCGCGCTCACACCGGCGCAATGGGGAGCGGTATTCTTCGTGGTGGTATTCGGCACGTTCCTTGCCACTTCGGCGTGGAACTACGCGCTGGGGCATATGGAAAGCTCCGTTGCCGGAGTATTTCTTTACGTGCAGCCGGTGGTCGCGGCCATCGCCGGCATTTTGATCCTCGGCGAGCAGTTGACCTGGCCACTGATCGCCGGCGGCCTGCTGATCATCGCTGGCGTTGCCATCGCGCAGTTCGGGCCACGGTTGCGCAGAACGCGGTTGGTACCGGAATTCGAATAGTCTATGGGGGGCGCCATGAACGCTGCCGCACCTAAACTGCCCTGGTATTTCGCGCCCACCGTGGTGATCGTGGCGGGTTGCCTGGTGGCCATGGTGAATTTCGGCGTGCGTTCAAGTTTCGGCCTGTTTACGGGGCCAATTTCCGAAGCCCATGCCTGGCCACGCGAGACATTTTCCTTCGCCATGGCGATGCAGAATTTGTTGTGGGGTCTGGCAACACCGGTCGCCGGTGCGGTGGCAGACCGCTATGGTTCGGCCAAGGTTCTCATGGCCGGTGCGGTGATCTACGCGGCCGGCACATTGCTGATGGCCTTCACTGCAGCGCCGCTGGCCTTCCACTTCAGCGGCGGCGTTCTGGCTGGAATCGGCATCGCCGTCTCGTCGTTCAGTATCGTCATGGCGGCGCTGGGCCGCATTGTGCCAGCCGGAAAAGCGCTCTTGGGTTTTTGGCATCGTCACCGCGGCAAGCTCGCTCGGCCAGTTTATATTCGCGCCAATGGCCGCCGCACTGATCTCGGCCTATGGCTGGCAGACCGCGCTGGTTGTGCTTGCCGCCAGCGTATTGCTCATCGTGCCCTTGGCCGTGCCACTCCTCAGTCAAAACATGAGCGCAGGCAAGACGGCCGGGGGCGAGGCCGGGATTTCCATGCGCGAAGCCATCCGCAGCGCCTTCGCGCACCCCTCCTATTTGCTGCTGGTGGCCGGGTTCTTCGTGTGCGGATTCCAACTGGCCTTTGTACTGGTTCACTTGCCGCCCTACCTCGCCGAACACGGCATCAGCAAGGAATTCGCCGGTTTTGCCATGGGGGCCATCGGCCTGTTCAACGTGGTTGGGGCCTACACATCGGGTGTCATCGGCGGCAAATACCAGAAGCGCCTGCCCTTGAGTCTCATCTACCTGTTGCGCGGCGTGAGTATCGCTGCCTTCGTTTTGCTGCCGGTTAGCCCCGTCACGACACTGATCTTCACGGCATCCTTCGGCTTGCTGTGGCTCTCAACCGTGCCGCTCACCATGGGGCTGGTGGTGGCGATGTTCGGCACCCGCTACATGGCAACGCTCTACGGCTTCGTGTTCATCAGCCACCAGTTGGGCTCGTTCCTTGGCGTGTGGCTGGGCGGCAGGCTCTATGACCAGTTTGGCACCTATGATCCGGTGTGGTGGATTGGCGTGGCGCTCAGCCTGTTCGCGGCATTGGTGAACCTGCCGATCCGCGAAACCCGCGCGCCCAAATTCGCCACGGCCTGAACCATGCACCGGCTGGCTGCTCACACTTTTTGCCGGTGTCATCATCACTTGGCTGGTCATCATGGCCGCACTGATGCGCGCCGCCGCCTTGCCGCCCGAAGCCAACGGGGTCATGCTGGCGGTGTTCGAGCCCGGCATGGCGCCTGAAGACATTTTCGCGCGCCTCACGCAGGCCGATGCCCGGCCAATCAAGGAAACGGCGTTCGGCTTCATCTGGGTGGTGGCGGGCGATGCGCCGGGGCTGGCCGGGCGGCTTGAGGCGCAGGGCGCCATCGGCACCTATCGCGACCTGCCGATCAACCCGACCATCGCCGGGTGTTTCGCCTGGGCCGATGCGGCAGTTGCAAGTACTTTGCAACCATAACAGCACTCCCCCACTATGGCTGCCAAGTCCCGTTAAGCCTCCGTTCACGGACGAAGTGCAACATTTGCCTTGCGAGAGAAGAGGAGCTGGTGACTGGAGACCTAAGATGAGCGACATGGACTTTGCCCGCCAATTGCGCGGAGAGCGCCTGACCACGGCGGAAATCATGTACTACATGCCGGACTACCGCGACATCCTGCAAACCTTTGTCTGGCAGGAATACGACCTGGCTCCGCGCTTTCCCAAGCTCATCAAGTTCCTGGATTTCTGGACCCACAATCTCGATGGCCCGCTTGGCCTCGGTGCGCGTTGCCTGCGCCGGCCTGGTCAGTCCGGTGCGCATGCGGCACGTTGACCACGAGTGGCGGCTGCACTGAAATGAAAACGGCGGGGAAAACCCCGCCGCTTGCAGTTCTGAAACGCGCAGCGCTGTTTAGCGCGAGTAGTATTCCACCACGAAGTGCGGTTCCATCTGCACCGGATAGGGCACGTCGGAAAGGCCGGGCACGCGCACCAGCTTGGCGGTCATGGCCTTGTGATCGACTTCGATGTAATCGGGCGTATCGCGCTCGGCGAGTTGGGTTGCTTCCAGCACCACCGCCAGGTCCTTGGCTTTGGCGGAGAGTTCGATGGCGTCGCCGGCCTTGATGCGCATCGAAGCGATGGTGACACGGCGGCCGTTCACCTTGACATGGCCATGGCTCACGAACTGGCGGGCGGCGAACATGGTGGGCACAAATTTCGAGCGATAGACGATGGCGTCGAGGCGGCGCTCCAGGAGGCCGATCAAATTCTCGGATGAGTCGCCGGTCATGCGCGAGGCTTCTTCGTAAACCTTGCGGAACTGGCGCTCGGAAATGTTGGCGTAATAGCCCTTGAGCTTCTGCTTGGCCTTCAGCTGCACGCCGAAGTCCGACGTCTTGCCCTTGCGGCGCTGGCCGTGCTGGCCGGGGCCATATTCACGCTTGTTGACGGGGCTTTTGGGGCGGCCCCAGATGTTTTCGCCCATGCGGCGGTCGATCTTGTACTTGGCGCTCTGGCGCTTTGTCATTTACGGTCTCCAATCAATGAGTTGGACCCACCCTCCTGAACACCGGTCTCCCGGCCGACAGCCCCCTGAAGGGGCACGGGCAAGCAAACACGGGGCTTTTCGGCCCCGTGTTAAAGCTGGCTATAGGGGATCACGGTGCGGGTGTCAAACCGGCATCTCCATGAACTCCGGCAATGGAAAACCCATGGCGTCATAGGCGCCGAGAGATTCCGCGGAACCGCCGCGCGAGGCGGTCAGCATTACCGTGCCGTGCGGCGGCACCGGTAGGGCCACTTCATGGCGCGGGGTTTCGTCGAGCACATCGGCCACTCTTCGGGCGATGGCCGGGGCCGGGTCGATGTAGGAAACCTCCCACGGCGCCACTCTGCGGATGTCGTCAAGGAGCAGCGGGTAATGGGTGCAGCCCAGCACCACCGTGTCGGTGCGCTGGCCTTCACGGGTGCGGAATACCGGCTCGATTTCGCTGCGTAATTCCTCGCGGTCAAGCGGCTTTCCGCGCAGCGCCGCTTCGCAGATTTCGGCCAACCGGGGCGCCCCGTGCAAGATGACCTGGCAGTGGTTAGCAAACGTGTGGATCAATGCGTGGGTGTATTCGCGGCTGACGGTGCCGGGCGTGGCCAGAACGCCAATGATGCCGGACTTGGTCTGCGCCGCTGCCGGTTTAATGGCCGGAACGGTGCCGACGAATGGCACCTTGTACGTTTCGCGTAGTGCCGCCAGCGCAATGGTTGAAGCGGTGTTGCAGGCAACCACCACGATGTGCGGATCAGTGCGCTCGATAAGCTTGCCGACGACCTCGATGATGCGCTGGGTGAGCGCGTGTTCTTTCCAGGCGCCATAGGGAAAGGCGGCATTGTCGGCGCTGTAGGTGAGGTGGGCATCCGGCAATTGCGCCGCCACGGCGCGGGCCACGGTGAGGCCGCCCATGCCGGAATCAAACAGCAAAATGCGCGGGGTGGTCACGGCTTCCCTTCCTTCCGCCTGTTCATGCGCCCTGGTCAGAGACGCCACCATGCCGCGCAAGCTGCGGACTTCCTGCTCGGTCAATGCTGCCCGCGCATAGAGATTGCGAATGTTGCGCAGCATGCCAGGCTTCTTATCTTCGGTCTTGAAGAACCCGGCCACGTCCAGTTCGCGTTCCAGGTGCTCGATGAAACCGTAGAGTTCTTCCTTGGTGGCCAGGCGGGTATCGGGGGTTTGCAAGCCGGGGCCATCGAGGGCGGGAAGTTCCGGTGTTTGTTGGCCCAGCGAGTTCTGCCTGGGTCTTGTACCATTCGTAACCCACCAGCAGCACGGCCTGGGCAATGTTGATCGAGGCGAAGGCCGGGTTGACGGGTGCTGTCACGATGACATCAGCCAGCGAGACTTCGTCATTATTGAGGCCCCAACGCTCGCGGCCGAACAGAATGGCAATTTTCTCGCCTCGCCCAATTCGGGCGCGCATGTCGTTTCCGGCCTGCTCGGGGGTGATCACTTCCTTGATCATGCCGCGCGGCCTGGCCGTCGTGGCGTAGATGAACTGCGCGTCGTTCACGGCATCGGCGAGTGTCTCGTGGACAGTTGCGCCTTCGATGATCCAGTGGGCGCCGGATGATGAGGTCAGCGCCTTTTCATTGGGCCAGCCATCGCGGGGTTCGACGATGCGCAATTCATGCAGCCCGAAATTCGCCATGGCGCGGGCCGCCGTGCCGATGTTCTCGCCCAATTGCGGGTTCACCAGCACGACAAAGGGCGCGGGCCCCAGCGTCTGATTGCGAGTCTTGTCGGTTCCGGCCATGGGGCGGCTCAATAGCGAAGAACAATGCCCGGCGCCAGTTCTGCCTATACCCTACTTCATTCGTGCGCCAAATGGTGCTATGCACTTAAGATTGGAGAAACCCGTGACAAGCCAACTATCACGCATAACAACCAACCCAGAAGTTTGCGGCGGCCGCCCCTGCATTCGTGGCATGCGTATCCGGGTATCGGACGTCCTTGATCTGCTGGCTGCGGGGGAATCCCGGGCTGCGATTCTGGCTGACTATCCCTATTTGGTCGATGACGATATCACGGCAGCCCTCGAGTTCGCGTCAGCGGCGGCTTCACATCGCGTCATCGCCGCTGAGTAGGCATGCGATTTCTCATTGACGAGCAGTTGCCGCCGGTCCTTGCACGGCTGTTTGTTCAGCTTGGTCATTCTGCGGACCACGATACCGATATTGGCATGGACTCTGCTACGGACCGGGAAATCTGGCGGAGGGCATTGGAAACCGGGGCGGTGATCGTCACCAAGGACGACGATTTCAATCGCATGGGGCGCGACACTTCTGGACCCTCTGTGGTTTGGCTACGGCTTGGCAATGTCACGAAGGTCAAATTGCTTGCCCGAATGGCCGAAATCCTTCCGCAGATCGAAATGGCACTCCAGGCCGGCGAGAAAATTATCGAAGTTCGCTGATATGCCCTACCGTTGGCCGTCCAGCCTTCTTGCGGTGCGGAGTTCCGGGAACCAGCGCGACCACAAATATGCGACGGCCACCGTCCCAGCGCCTCCAATGGTGACGGCGGCAACGGCGCCGATCCAGGCAGCCACGACGCCGGCGCGGAACTCGCCGAGTTCATTGGAGGCGCCGAGGAACACGCGGTTGACGGCGTTGACACGGCCGCGCACGTCATCGGGCGTCCACAACTGCAGCAAGGTTTCACGAATGTAGACGCTCACCATGTCGGAGGCACCCATCAGCGCCAGGGCGGCAATCGACAGCGGCACCCAGGTCGAGAAACCAAAGACCACAGTGAACAGCCCGAAGGCCGCCACAAACACGAACAGAACGATGCCGGCGCGATCCCTGATGCCGAACTTGGCGAGATAGAGCGCCATGATGACGGCGCCCACCCCAGGTGCGGCGCGCAACAGGCCGAGGCCCATTGGGCCAACCTCGAGAATGTCGCGGGCATAGACCGGCATCAGCGCCACGGCGCCACCGAGCAGCACGGCGAACAGATCAAGCGAGATGGCGCCGAGCACAATCTTCTCCTTGCGAATGAACTTGAAGCCCGCCAACAGCGTGCCAAGCGACGTTTCTCCGGCGTGGTTCGATTGCGGCACCGTGCCGATCAATACAATCAGCGCCACGGCTAGCACCACGAGGGCCGCGGCCACGCCGTAGGCGGCTTCGCCCGAAATTCCGTAAAGCAACCCGCCGGCCACGGGACCGGCGATGTTGGCCACCTGCCAGCTCATGGAGTTCAGCGAAATGCCGTGGGCAATCGCCTCCTGCGGCACGAGATTGGGGGCCAGGGCGTCGGATGCCGGATTGTAGAAGGCTCGGGCAAAACCCAGCACCACAAGAATGATGAACACTGGCCAGACAACACTGGGCTTTGCCAGGGTGAACAGCACGAGGGCCGCGGCACAGCCGATCTCGATCATCAGGCACAGCCCCATGATCAGGCGGCGATTGAACTTGTCGGCGGCGAGGCCGGTGAACAGCACCATCAACAGCGGCGGCAGGAACTGCGCCAGGCCAACGAGACCCAAATCCAGCGGATCACGGGTGATGTCATAGATCTGCCAGCCCACCGACACCGACATGATCTGCACGGCGAAGGACGTGGCCCAGGTGGCGAACCAGTAGTAGACGAATTTGGGATGATGCAGGGCGTTGGCGGACGGCGAAGCGGCGGTCATCGCCTCCCGTGCCATGGGCGGGGAAGGATGTCAAAAGCCATGGTTTGCGCTATAGTCGCTCCATGACTCTGGAGGAACGCCTCAAGACCCTTCTCGATCCGATGGGTGCCGAATCCAAGCGCATGTTCGGCGGCACCTGTTTCATGATCAACGGCAACATGGTGATCGGTACTTTCAGGGAGGGCATTCTGGTGCGGGTCGGCAAGGACGGCCATGCCGCTGCCCTCAAGCTTCCGGGTGCGGCAACATTCGAAATGCAGGGCCGCACGATGCAAGGCTACGTGCTGGTCGGCGCCACATCAATCACCGGCGATGCCGCCCTCAAGGGCTGGGTAGATCGCGCCCTGGCCTTTGTGAACACGCTGCCAGCAAAGGCTGCGAAGAAGCCTGCAAAGAAGAAACGCTAAGCCACCCTGCCCCGCGCCACCACGCGCTGCAGAAGCGGCATGTAATCCTTGAACGCCGGCGTTTTCACGCCGGGCTTCTTGCCCTCGTCATCCCAGATGCGCACCCGCACCGCCTCGCGATAGAACGGATTTTCTTCGAATGCCGCCACTTCATCAGCACTCATCGGACCGCCCTGCAGCGACAGCGTGTGTTTCGAGGCTTCCGACAGTCGGTTGAAATACCCCTTGTCGGTGGCGCAGAGATAGCGCTTGGCGGGCACATGCAGGCGCACGCATGCGACAATCACCGCCGGGAAGAACGGCGCCAAAACTTCGGCTCCCGACTCCTCGTGATAATTGTCGCGGGTGTCGCCGAGCGACATGGTTCCAAATTCCGAGGTGAAGTGGCCGATATCGTGCAGCAAAGCCGCGGCAACCAGATCTTCCGAAGCGCCTTCCCGCTCGGCCAGGGCGGCGCCCTGCAGCATGTGTTCGGCCATGGTCACTGCCTCGCCGAGATAGTCCTCAGCACCCCGGCGCTCGAAAATGCCGGCAATGAATGTGACGATGTTCTCCGGTGTCAGCCGCGGCGCAACCATTACAGCAATCCTTTTTCTTCGATTGCAGCGAGGGTCGACAGCAGGCCATCCTTGTCGGCGTAGCAGCCCTGCAGCCAGCGATTGCCGCCCGACGAGAATGCCTTGCGGGCATGCAGCACGCGGGTGTTGTCGACGATGAACAGTTCCCCCTGCTTCAGTTTGAAAGTCACTTCCATTGCCGGGTCCTCGATCAGTTCGGCAAAGCGCCGGTAGGCGGCGTAGTAATCCGGCATGTCGCCGTAGGGTATGTCGGTGAAGGCAGCCGCCGACCGGTTGTTGAAGCGGATGGCAACCAACTCGCCATCGGGGCCAAGTTCGATCAATGGCCGCTTTGAGCGCAAGCGCACGCCTTTCGAACCGGCATATTCGAAGCGGGCGCAGTAGCGCGCCAGCAGTTCGAACCCTCGGGCATTCTCGTGCTGCAGGCGCTCGGCCACCTTGAAGCCATCGACCACCACCGAGTCGCCGCCATCCACGGAGTTTTCGAGGCAGGCGAGAATTTGCAGGGTCGGCACCGGGTCGCGGTAAGGATTGTCAGTGTGAGCCTGAAGTCCGAGATTGGTGTAGGCGAGGTTGTTGGGGTTGACTTCGGCCCGCACCTCGAACCAACGGCCATAGTTGGTCTCGCGCACGTAGCCGAAAAGCTCGGTGATCTTGCACAGGGTGCCGCTTTCGGTTGGTGCCCCGGTCATTACCGCAAAGCCATAACGGCGCACGGCGGCAAGCCAGCGCCCGAGGGCAGCGCGGTCGGCCACAACATCGGCATAGGTGCTAACCGGAACCCTGGACTGAAGGCCGCGGTCCCAACGGGTGACGGTGTGGTCCGCCCAACCCGCTGCGCGGCTCGAGGTTTCGTCATAGGAGTGGGACGCGAGCCAGTCCGCCGTGTAGGTGACCTGTTTTCCCTCCGGTTCAAACAGCACCTCAAGGCCGCCATTTCCGACGGTTGCCGCCGTTACCCGGGTGGCGGCCGGGATATCCAGAATGGTGATGAGCCTCTGGCCGTTGCCGGCACTCCGGGTCTTGTCGTCCTGGGCATTGTCCCTGAGCCAAAGGGCATGAAACCGGTGAGTCTTGCCCGAGAGCTTCACGGCAATTGCCGTTCCACCTTCAATCACCTCCGCTCCAGTCACATTCATCACACCCTCCGCGAGCCGGAAGCCTTATGCCACAGGTTAAACCCGGACCCAACTTCAGTCGCAATTGCCCCGGCGCAAGGCGGCTGCTATAGGCCCGAAACTCCAGTTTCCGCTTTGCAACAGAAGGCTTTCCCCATGGCGAAGATCAAGGTCCAGAATCCGGTTGTCGAACTCGACGGCGACGAGATGACCCGCATCATCTGGGACCTCATCAAGACGAAACTGATCCATCCCTATCTCGACATTGACCTGCACTACTACGACCTCTCGGTCGAGTATCGCGACAAAACTAGCGATCAAGTGACCGTCGATGCCGCCAACGCCATCAAGACGCACGGGGTCGGCGTCAAGTGCGCGACAATCACGCCGGACGAGGCGCGGGTGAAGGAATTCAACCTCAAGCAGATGTGGAAGAGCCCCAATGGCACCATCCGCAATATCCTGGGTGGCGTCATCTTCCGTGAACCGATCATCTGTTCCAATGTGCCGCGGCTGGTTCCAGGCTGGACGCAACCGATCATCATCGGCCGCCATGCTTTCGGCGACCAGTATCGCGCCACCGACTTCACCTTCCCCGGCAAAGGCACGCTAACCATCAAGTTCGTGGGCGAGGACGGCAAAACAATCGAGAAGGAAGTGTTCAAGTCGCCGGGCGCGGGCGTTGCCATGGCGATGTACAATCTCGACGACTCGATCAAAGAGTTTGCGAGGGCTTCGTTCAACTATGGCCTCAGCCGCAAATATCCGGTCTATCTGTCAACCAAAAACACCATTCTCAAGGCCTATGACGGCCGCTTCAAAGACATTTTCCAGGCGATCTTCGATGCCGAGTTCAAAGCCGAGTTCGACAAGGCAGGAACAACCTATGAGCACCGGCTGATCGACGACATGGTGGCCTCGGCGATGAAGTGGACCGGGGGCTATGTTTGGGCGTGCAAGAACTATGATGGCGACGTGCAGTCCGACCTGGTGGCCCAGGGCTATGGCTCGCTCGGCCTTATGACCTCGGTGCTGATGACGCCGGACGGCAGGACGGTGGAGGCCGAAGCCGCCCATGGCACGGTGACGCGCCACTATCGCCTGCACCAGCAGGGCAAGCAGACGTCGACCAATTCGGCGGCGTCGATCTACGCCTGGACCGGCGGCCTCAAGCACCGCGCCAAGCTCGATGACAATGCGGCGCTGAAGAAGTTCGCCGAAACGCTTGAGAAGGTGGTGGTGCAGACCATCGAGTCCGGTCACATGACCAAGGACCTGGCGGTGCTGGTTGGCCCCGATCAGACGTGGCTGTCGACCGAGGGTTTCCTCGACGCGGTCGACAAGAATCTGCAGAAGGCCATGGATTGAACAGCAACGCCGCTACCGTTCTTCGTCTCGTGCTTCGAAGCTCACGGCGCTGCTGTGAGCACCTCGGCATGAGGACCATCAGTGTGGTGCCTCATCCTACGCGGCTTGCACGGCGGTTTGAGTCAGCGGAATCCAGATGGTGAAGGTGGCGCCCTGCCCCGGCGCCGACGCCATGTCGAGACCGCCACCATGCTGTTCCATGATGCGCTCGACGGCGGGAAGGCCGAGGCCGGTGCCGAAGTTCTTGGTGGTGTAGAGTGGTTCCAGGATCTTGGCGAACGCCTCGGGATTGATGCCGGGGCCGTTGTCGCTGACCGATATCTCGGCGCCGCGCGCCGTTAAGCGGGTGGCGATGGCAATTCTTGGAGTTGGCGTGGAGAATTTGGCGGGATCATCGCCCTTACCAACCATGGCTTCGGAGGCATTGCTCACGAGGTTGATAACGGCCCGGCACAGTCTGGCGCCGTCGAACTCGACAATCTGCCCCGACAGGCCCGGCGCAAGCTCGACTTCGACGGCCGCCGGAAGTTTCTGCACCTCGTCCTCCACCAGCTTCTGCAGCCAGCTATCAAGGTCGCCAGGTTCGACGTGGGCGGCGGCCGAGCGCGAGAAATCGAGGAGCTGAGTGATGATATCGTCGCAACGGACAATGCCATTGTTGATGCGGAGGATTTGCGGTTCAAGGCCGGTGTGCTTGCCCTTGACCTTGCGCTCGAGGAGAAAGGCCGACGTGCGTACGGCGCCAAGCGGATTGCGCAGTTCATGGGCGACGGTAGCGGTCAGGTGGCCGAGTTGTTCCATGCGGCCCTTCTTGAAGATCTCAGCCTGGGTCAGTGACAGCCGCTTCATGTTTTCGGCAAGTTGTATGTTGAGCTTGGATACATCATTATTGACGATGGCAAGGCGGCTTGCGTACTGCTGGCTGGAATTGCGGGCCGCCTCGATTTCCTTGAACTTGGCCATCAGCAGCCTGCCCATGGCATGGGCGTAGAACATCACCAGGCAAACCATGGCCAAGATGAAGGCGCCGATGCCATATTGCATCCGGTGCGAATTATCGAGGCTGGCACGGCTGTTGGCAACGACGATCTGGGCATAGTTGTCGGCCAGCTGACTTTGCTCGGCAATTGATCTCTGAAGTTCGGCGGTGGAACGGCTGGCCCGGCCGACGGCGATCGCCGCCGATTCCGTGCGTCCTTGTTTGAACTCGGTTATGGCCTTGCGCAACTGGCCGGTAATCGTTTCACCGAGGGACCGGACTTTGGCTTCCGACCTTTCATAGCTTTCCATCACCTGTTCCGGGACGTGCAGAATGGATGCATAGGCAGCTTCGGCTTCGCTGCCGTCTTCAAGTTCAGATGGCATCACGCCACCAAAGTGCCGCTGCAAGTCCTTGCGGAATCCTTCCTCGGACACTGCCTCCTTGAAGCCGGCGGCGGCCTTGTCGAGTGCCACTTCGGCTTTCTTGGGGTCGCGGTGGTACTGCAGCTCGTAGATGGGTTGCGATAGCTGGGCCGCCGACCTTTGCAGGACGGCGGCGCGATCATAGAGAAAGTTGGTGCCATCGACGCTGGCGGTGCTGCGCGCGAAGTTAGTCTGGGTGTTGGTGGAGAGCCAGAGGCCGGTGCCGACGGCGGCAAGGTCGAAGGCGGCGAGCACGAAATACACCAGATGCAGACGCGTCCAGTTGGGCCGCGGCAGACCCTGCGTTTGCATTCCCGATGTTTCAGAACTCGACTGCATGCTGCCGTTTGGGTAAAGAATTGTTTGCAAACATAAATATGTACCCGGTCAACCGTTAAGAAATGACCATCGAGACCAGGAGGCCCAACAGGTGGAACAGGCGTCTTTGCCGCTTTCAGGCGGTTGCCAATGCGGAGCGGTGCGCTATCGCATCACTGGACGATTGGGCAAGGCGGGTATCTGCCACTGCCGCATGTGCCAGAAAGCATTTGGGAACTTTGGGGCGGCGCTGGTGAGCGTCGCAAATGCCGATGTGGCCTGGACCAGGGGCAGCCCGGCGGAATTCCGGTCATCGGCTATCGCTGCGCGGGGGTTCTGCAAGGATTGTGGCACTCCGTTTTACATGCGCGAGGATGGCGACTCCAACATCGATATGGCGATTGGCACATTGGACAATCCCAGTGTGATTGCTCCGATGACGGAGCAATCGGGTGTCGAAAGCAAGGTTGACTGGTTCGATGCCATGTTCTCGCTGCCCACCCAGACGACGGCGGATTATCGTACGCCGGAAGACCTGGCACGGCTTGCCTCGCTGCAACACCCGGACCACGATACGGAGCACTGGCCATGAACGAAGCCATCACCGGCGGCTGCCAATGCGGCAAGGTGCGTTATGAGATCTTGGGACCGCTGGAGAACCCGCACATCTGCCATTGCCGCATGTGCCAGAAGGCTTTCGGCAATTTCTTCGCGGCGCTGGTGGGCACCAAGAAAGCCACCTTCCGATGGAGCCGCGGCACGCCCGGCATGTTCCGCAGCTCATCGGTGGTCAGTCGCGGGTTCTGCCGCGATTGCGGCACGCCCTTGTCGTTTGCGTATGACCATTCGCAGCATATCGCCGTAGCGATTGGCTCGTTGGACAATCCGGCCCTAGCCGTTCCAGCCAATCAGTTTGGCATTGAGGCGAGGCTCCCCGCCTTCGCGGCGCTCCACACCCTGCCCGGAACGCGAACCGAAGACGACGTGTCGCCGGAAGAGATGGCGAAGCTCAAGAGCCTGCAGCACCCCGATCACGATTAACCGAGTGCTGCCTTGATCGCCGCAAGCGCCTCTTCGGCCTTCGAGGCATCAGGGCCGCCGGCCTGGGCCATGTCGGGCCGGCCGCCGCCGCGCTTGCCGCCCAACAGCGGGGCGCCAATGTTGACGAGGTCGACGGCGTTGAAACGCGATGTGAGATCGCTGGTGACACCGACGATGAGGCCTGCCCTGCCCTCGTCGTTAAGGCCAACGAGGGCGACGACGCCGGAGCCGAGCTTGGCCTTGAAGTCATCTACCACGACTCTTCAAGTCGTTTGCAGAAACACCAGAAACCTTCCGACGAATGAATCGAACCTCATTGTTGGCGACAAACTCCACGGCATTTGGATTTGTTACTGCTTCTTGCCCTGTGTTTGACGACATGGCGGGTGACAACAGATTCTTCCGCTTTAGGTCGGCCAGTTCACGCTCGAGCCTGCGGCGCTCATCGATCAGGGTCTCGATGCGGGCCACGACTTCGGAGGGAGACGCCTTGAGTGCGGCGGCAATGGCCTGCACGCGGCGGTCCTGTTCTTCGAGATAGGCGCGGGCGGCGGGGCCAGCCAGCGCTTCCATGCGCCGGACGCCAGCGGCGGAGGCGCTTTCGGCCACCACTTTGATCAATCCAATGTCGCCAGTGCGGCCGACGTGGGTGCCGCCGCACAGTTCGAGCGAATAGATCGGGCGGCCGGCGCCATGATCGTTGCGGCCCATGGAAACGACGCGAACCTCGTCGCCATATTTTTCGCCGAACAGCGCCATGGCGCCCTCGGCGATCGCCGCATCAACCGACATCAGCCGCGTGGTGACGGCGTCGTTCTGCAGCACGATGGCGTTGGCGATTTCTTCGACCTCGCGGATTTCTTCGTGACTCAATCCCTTGTTGTGCGAGAAATCAAAACGCAGGCGGTTGGGTTCCACCAGCGAACCCTTCTGGGCCACATGGGTGCCAAGTGTTACACGCAGCGCTTCGTGCAGCAAATGGGTTGCCGAATGGTGCTGGCGGTTGCCGGTCCGGCGGGCATGATCGACCACCAATTCGGCTGCGCTGCCGGGCTTCAGGGTGCCTTCGGTGACTTCGCCTACATGAACGAAGAGATCGCCAAGACGTTTCTGGGTGTCGGTCACCTTGAAGGTGGCGCCATCGGCGGTCCTGATCACTCCGTAGTCGCCGGTCTGGCCGCCGGACTCGCCATAGAACGGCGTCTGATTCAGCAGCAGCGCGCCCCTTTCGCCTTTGGTCAGTGTACTGACGTCCTTGCCGTCCTTGACAATGGCGGTGATGACGCCTTCGGCGCGCTCGGTGTCGTAGCCGAGAAACTCGGAGGCGCCGACGCGCTCGCGGAGTTCGAACCATACGGTTTCGGTCTTGGCTTCGCCGGTGCCGCGCCAGGCCTTGCGGGCTTCGGCGCGCTGGGCCGCCATGGCGGCGTTGAAGGCATCGGTGTCGACTTTGATGCCGCGCGGTTTCAGCGCGTCCTGGGTCAGGTCGAGGGGGAAGCCGTAGGTGTCGTAAAGCTTAAAGGCGGTGTCGCCGGAGAACGTGTCGCCGATGGCGAGTGGCCCCAACTCGTCGTCGAGAATGCGCAAGCCGCGCTCCAGCGTCTTGCGGAAGCGGCTTTCCTCGAGGCTGAGGGTTTCGGTGATCAGGTCCTGGGCGCGAACCAGTTCAGGGTACGCCGCCCCCATCTCGCGGGTGAGCGCTGGCACCAGTTTCCACATCAATGGCTCGCGCGCGCCCAAGAGCTCGATATGGCGCATCGCCCTGCGCATGATGCGGCGGAGCACATAGCCGCGGCCCTCGTTGGACGGTAGAACGCCATCGGCGATGAGGAATGACGAAGCCCGCAGGTGATCGGCGATCACCCGGTTGGAGGCCTTGTGCTTGCCTTCGGCTGGCACACCGGTGCGCTCGACAATCGCCGAGATCAACGCCCTGAACAGATCGGTTTCGTAGTTGTCGTGGGTGCCCTGGAGCACGGCGGCAATGCGCTCGAGACCCATGCCGGTGTCGATTGACGGCTTGGGCAGCGATACCCGCTCGTCCTTGGTCACCTGCTCATACTGCATGAACACCAGGTTCCAGATTTCGATGAAGCGGTCGCCATCGGCATCGGCGGAGCCCGGAGGGCCGCCGGGGATATTGTCGCCGTGGTCAAAGAAGATTTCCGAACAAGGTCCACAGGGGCCGGTATCGCCCATGGCCCAAAAGTTGTCGGAGGTGGGGATGCGGATGATGCGAGCTTCGGGAAGTCCGGCGATCTTCTTCCACAGCCCATGGGCCTCGTCGTCGGTGTGATAGACTGTGACCGACAACTTGTCCTTGGGCAGGCCGTATTCCCTGGTGATCAGGTTCCAGGCCCATTCGATGGCGTCGGGCTTGAAATAATCGCCGAACGAGAAGTTGCCGAGCATCTCGAAGAAGGTGTGATGGCGCGCCGTGTAGCCGACATTGTCGAGGTCGTTGTGTTTGCCGCCGGCGCGCACGCATTTCTGCGCCGTGGTGGCGCGGCTGTAGGGCCGCTTCTCGACGCCGGTGAACACGTTCTTGAACTGCACCATGCCGGAATTGGCGAACATCAGGGTGGGGTCGTTCCTCGGCACGAGCGGCGAAGAGGCGACGATTTCGTGGCCCTGACGCTTGAAGAAATCAAGAAAGGTGGAGCGTATCTGGGCAAGCCCGGTCATTGGTGGTCCGCATCACTGTGAGTTCTGTCGGGCCGGTCTTTAAGGGCGATGGGGGGTCATGTCCAGAATTTGTGGTGGCGTGGCGCCAGGGATTGGCGGCAACAAAATGGCGCTCTCCGGGGGCAGCGGAGAGCGCCTGGCCTACCGGTGTGTGGGGTCACACCTTGACACCATACCCGCCGGGCAAGCGGGCATGGAATTGGAGGAGATCAATCGTCGGCGGCTTCCTTGTCGTCGGGGCCGGCCTTAGTCAGGGCGGCGGCGACGAGGCCGGCGTTGGAGCGAATCTTAGCCTCGATCGACTGGGCCATATCGGGGTTCTGGCGGAGGAAGCTCTTGGCGTTCTCACGGCCCTGGCCGATCCTCTCACCATCATAGGAGAACCAGGAACCGGACTTCTCGACGACGCCGGCGGTGACGCCGAGATCAACGAGTTCGCCGACCTTGGAGATGCCTTCGCCATACATGATGTCGAATTCCACCTGCTTGAAGGGCGGGGCCACCTTATTCTTGACCACCTTGACGCGGGTCTGGTTGCCGACCACCTCGTCGCGTTCCTTGATGGCGCCGATCCGGCGGATATCGAGGCGGACGGAGGCATAGAACTTGAGGGCATTGCCGCCGGTGGTGGTTTCGGGCGAACCAAACATCACGCCGATCTTCATGCGGATCTGGTTGATGAAGATCACCATGCAGTTCGACTTGGAAATCGAGCCGGTAAGCTTGCGCAATGCTTGGCTCATCAGGCGGGCCTGAAGGCCCGGCAACTGGTCGCCCATTTCACCTTCGAGTTCGGCGCGCGGCGTCAAGGCGGCAACCGAATCGATCACCAGAATTTCGATGGCGCCGGAGCGCACCAGGGTGTCGGCGATTTCCAGGGCCTGCTCGCCGGTGTCGGGCTGGGAAATCAGCAGGTCGTCGACATTGACGCCGAGTTTCCGGGCATAGACAGGGTCGAGCGCGTGCTCGGCGTCGATAAAGGCGCAGATGCCGCCCTTTTTCTGGGCCTCGGCCAGGACACTGAGGGCTAGGGTGGTCTTGCCGGAGGATTCCGGCCCGTAAATCTCGACGATGCGGCCCTTGGGCAGGCCGCCGATGCCAAGGGCGATATCAAGGCCAAGGGAACCGGTGGAAACCGCCTCCACTTCCATGGCCAGATTGGCGCCGAGTTTCATGATCGAACCCTTGCCGAAGGCCCGTTCGATCTGGCTCAAAGCGGCGTCCAGAGCCTTGTTCTTGTCCATGGAATTGTCGATGACCCGAAGATTCGCCTGCCCCATTGCCTACTCCTTATTCCACAGGGTTGTGCCGGGTGCAATTGCGCTGCTGTACCGGCGATGTTGGCAATATGTTCTATTTTTGTTTCTTGCGCAAGTGCAAAATTACTTGGCTGAAATTGCTGATTTATTTTAATGGTGAATGGAACTTTGAAGGAACGTATGGCGAATGTTCCGGGGCCGGTAGCGGTTACTGCCCGGACAGAGCAAAAACGTGAAACCATGACGCGACGGGAACAGACCTCGAGGCCGGGCCGCTCCGGGTTGGCAATGGAGACTGCCAGCATTGGGGACGGAGGCAGGCCCGGCCCTTCGGGCGGCGGCGATTGGGCTTCGCCGCTGTCTTGGGGTACGGCGGGGTTGAAACCGCGTGGAGTAGCGGCCTAGCCCCGCAGGCTGATATAGGCCCGATTCGTGAGATGTGTCCATTAGGTTGTATTTTACTATGTTGCAATTTTTACTTGAACTCGCACCGAGGGCACCAACGCCGAATTTGCACTATTGTATCGCTTCTGATACACTATCGCAATGACTGGCCGCAAACCGGTAGCGTTTCTTGGCAACTCGCTAAAGTGTCTTCGAGATTTTCCGCAAGACGCCAAGCAGGATGCGGGCCGCGAACTGGCGCGCCTTCAAGAAGGCCGTGATCCGATTGACTGGAAGCCCCTGCCCGCCGTTGGTATGGGCGTTCGCGAAATCCGAGTGTCGGACAGGCCCGGGGAATTTCGCGTGATCTACGTGGCAAGCATTGGCAGGACGATTTTTGTGCTCCATGCCTTCCACAAGAAAACCCAAAAGACGCCCAAGCGCGACATTGCACTTGCGGCCGCAAGGTACCGCCAAATCGAGGAGTAGGTCCATGGTCCATGAGAAATTCGGCAATGTCTGGTTCGCACTCGCCGACAACGAGGCGGATGCCATCAACATGACCATGCGGTCGGACCTAATGACGTCAATCGAGAAAATTGTCAGCGGCTGGGACCTGCCGCAAGCTGAAGCCGCCAAGCGCCTCGGCCTCACCCGCCCTCGTCTGAACGACCTCTTGCGCGGTAAGATCAGCAAGTTCAGTCTCGAAGCGCTGGCGGCGATCGCCCATAAGGCGGGGTTGACGGTAAAAATGAGCGTGCGAAAAACAGCACGGCGGGCGGCGTAACAGATTGTAGTGCGGCAAAATCCCTGTCGCCACACCCCCACCAATAACAAACACACGAAACCTCGAAGTGCACGCCGCTGCTCTGCTAACATCCTCGTGGCATGACAATTCGACCATGTGAAACGCTAAGAAGAATCGCTCAAATGGAACCGGCAACATGTCAAATGAGGATGGCGATGGACTCAAGGGATTGCTCCGAGCTGCGCTTCAGCATTGCTACTTAGCTGACAGCCCAGTGTCCGAGTGGCGGCTGAACCAACTGGATTGTGCGGTGAAGGCTTTTCGAGGCGGATGGCTTCACCGGGCTCAACATTGTGTATACTTGGCATTCGAACCACAACATAAAATTGCAACCGAATCACTGGGCAGTTTTCTTGCAGCCGACAAGAAGAAAGTGGAGTTCAAGACTCTGATGCGCGAGGTGGCCCATTAGGCTTGGTTGCAATGGCATAATACCTTTTGCGGAAGCGATTACTGGTACTGCTGTTGCGAAAGTCATGGAGTCTTTGCAAGAGCCTCACAATCCCAAACCCGCGAATCTCACTTGCACCCGTCCTTCAGCCGCTTCACTGCCGCCGCTGAACCTTGGAGGGCAAAGGTCGTGGTGAAGGCCTTTCCACCCAGCGTGCCAGTTACCGTCAGTTCGCTGCCGGCGGCGAAGCTTGCGAGGAATTCAGCGGAGAGATTGAGGGCCGCTTCTTCGCTGGACGCGACGAACAACAGATCGTCGAGACCGCCGGACATAAAGGCCTGCTGACGGGCGCCATCGATGGCGAGCGTTACGGTTTCCGGGAATTGTTGTGACGGCGTGTCGAACTGCAGTTCCCAATGTTCGCCGAAGTTGAAGAGCGACATGGCGGGAATGACACTGCCCGGCGCGGCGGCCTCGAACCTGGCGACGCAGTCGGCTGTTGCGGTGGCCGTCGAGACAATGAGCACGGCGAGGGTTGCCAACAGTTTCTTCACTGCAAGAACTCCACCACAGCCTGCTTGTAGGTCCGGTCACCCACCGCATTCATGTGGTTGCGGTTGGGGATGACGACACCTTTGGCGCCGGGGATGATGGCGGCGAGTTCGGGAACACTTCCGGCGACTTCGTCCTGCGCGCCGGCGACGATCAGCACCGGTGATTTGATTGCGCCCAATTCTTCCGCCGTCATCTTGATGCGCCCGGCCCGCATGCAGGCGGCGAGTGCCCTGAGGTCGCTGCCGGTCCGTTCAGCGAAGATGCGGAAGGCGCGCGGAACAGCGCCTTCGACGGTCTCGAGGCTTGGCGCTTCGAGGCCCGCCGCAATGGCCTCACCACCGCCCACTCCGGTGACAATGCGCGAGGCGAGGCCGGCGAACACGGCGCGGCGCACCCGCCCGGGATGGTGGACGGTGAGCCAGGCGGTGATGCGGGCGCCCATGGAGTAACCCATGACATCAGCCCTGCCGATCCTGAGGTTATCAAGCAGGCGCAGCGCATCACCGGCCATTTGCGGCACGGTGTAGCCGGCGGGGTCGTAGAGCTTGCCGCTTTCGCCGTGGCCGCGGTTGTCGAAGGTGATGGCGCGGTGGCCGGCATCGGTGAGCGTCTTCACCCAGCCGGTGTCCCACCAGTTCACACGCCCAGTCGATGCGAAACCATGGATGAGCAGAATTGGATCGCCCTCGCCCGCCTCTTCGAAAGCGATTTCCACACCATCGGAAATGAATTTGTGCATGCCAGCGAACATATGCTATTCGCCTTTACACTCAAGGTTTTTCGGGGTTTTCCATGGCATCGGGTGCGACACCACATTTCCAGAACGACATGGGTTTGGCGGTCATCGAGATCGGCACAACTGAGTTCATGTGCGTCGGGGCCAAGCCGCCGTTCGATCATCCGCATGTGTTCCTCGACATGGGTGCGGCCACGGAAATCATCTGCCCCTATTGCTCGACGCTCTACCGGCACAATGCCAGCCTGGGTGCGGCCGAAGCCAAGCCCGCCGAAGCGGTATGGCACGAGCAGGCGGCATAGAGGTCCGCGACTTCCAGGCGGGTGAGGAGGCGCAGATTCTCGCCATCGCCCGGGAAGCGCAGGCCCATGAACTGACTGTTGAAGCGCGGTCCAAGCCGGTCGAAGAAATTGGCTTATGGTATGTCGAATTGCGGAAGCAGGACGTCGCCACATACAAGGGCCGGTTCCTGGTTGCAGAGCTCGCCGGCGCTATCGCAGGCTATGCTGTTTTGCTGTTCAAGGACTCTTCCGAAGACCGCGTCGAGACATTCTATACATTCGCCCATGTGGCGGATTTGGGCGTTCGCAATGAATGTCGTGGCCAGGGCGTTGGCACGGCCCTTCTCGCGGCTTGCGAAACAATTGCCCGGGAGGCCGGGGAGACGTACCTGCAGCTTGGCGTGCTTGCCGGCAATCACGATGCAGTGAGGCTCTATGAACGCCAGGGATTTCGGGCCGTTGCCCAGACCATGGAAAAGGTCTTGACGTGATGGCTACATCGCCGATTGCCGGGACGCCGTTAGGCGGCATCACCGTCCGCGATTTCCGTGAAGGCGAAGAGGCAGATATCCTGGCTATTGTCCGGGACCTGCAGGGGCATGAAGCGCTGATCTATGATCGTGCCAAGCAAGCAGAGGAAATTGGCCCGTGGTACGTCGATGCCATCAAACAGGACGTTGCCGAGCACACCGGCCGCATCCTGGTGGCGGAAGCCGATGGCATCATCGCCGGCTATGCGACGCTGTTGTTCTTCGACTCGGCGAAAGAGCTAGATGAAGTGTTCTACACCTATGCCCATGTTGGCGACCTTGGCGTGCTCGCCAGCCATCGCGGCCGCGGCATCGGCAGTGAAATTCTGGCGGCGTGCGAAAATGCGGCGCGGAGCGCCGGGCACAAATGGTTGAGGCTTGGCGTTATCGCCGACAATGATGGTGCGGTGCGGCTTTACGAGCGTGCGGGCTTCCGAGCGGCGTTCCACACCATGGAAAAGGCGCTGACGTGAAGGATTCCCTGTCGCTTGCCGAGGCGCGGCGCATGGCGCTGGCGGCGCAGGGGTTCAATGAACCGGAGCGTTCGGGCGCACCCGGCTGGGCGAAGATGCGCACGGCCATCGATCAGTTGAAGCTGTTGCAGATCGACAGCGTGAATGTGCTGGTGCGTTCGCATTATCTGCCGCTCTATTCGCGGCTCGGCGCCTATGACCGTGACAAGCTTGACGGCAAGACGCTGAAGCACCGGGGCCGCGCCATGTTCGAGTGCTGGGCGCATGAAGCCTCGCTGCTGCCGATGGATCTGCATCCATTGATGCGCTGGCGGATGGCGCGGGCGAGGGCGGGAAATGGCACCTATGACTCGATGGACCGGTTCGCGCGGGACCAGAAGGTGTATGTGAAGTCGGTGCTGGAATTCGTCACCCGCCATGGGCCAACGGCGGTGAGCGATTTGCCCGACGCTGGCCAAGGTGCGGGCGGCTGGTGGGGCTGGTCAAAAGGCAAGATGGCGCTGGAATGCCTGTTCGACCAGGGCCTCGTGACCACTGCCAAACGCGAAAGTTTCGAGCGGTTTTATGATCTGCCCGAACGGGTGATCCCCGGCGAGGTGCTGGCGCTGGAAACGCCATCGGAGCGTGACAGCCTGCGAACCTTGCTCGATCATTCGGGCCGGGCGCTGGGCATCGCCACGGAATTCGATCTCCGTGATTACTTCCGGCTGCCGGTGGCCGAGACCAAGGTGGCGCTGGCTCAGTTGGTGGAGGATGGCACGCTTGTTCCGGTGTCGGTGCAGGACTGGAAACACCAGGCCTATCGTCATCGCGATGCCAGGTTGCCAAGGAAAGCCGGTGGCACTGCGCTGGTCTCACCGTTCGACCCCCTCGTCTGGGAACGGGCGCGGGCTGAACGCCTCTTCAACTTTCACTACAGGATCGAGATCTATACCCCTGCACCGAAACGGAAATTTGGGTATTACGTGCTGCCCTTCCTGTGTGGCGACAGGTTCGCGGGGCGGGTGTGCCTGAAGGCCGACCGGCAGGCCAACGTGCTGCGCGCCAATGCCGCCCACATTGAGCCCCACGCCGATCCTGGGGAAACAGCGGCGGGATTGGCCTCCGAGCTGCAACTGATGGCGCAATGGCTGGGTCTGGCTGGCGTCGAGACCGGCGCCAAAGGCAATCTCATGCGCGAGTTGAAATCGTGCTTTTGACAGACATCGAAACCCGGCGGCTCAGTCTTGCGGCTGGTGCCGCTGGCGGGTCTGGAAGCGACCATTGCCCATGATGGCGGGGTGCTGGAGCAGATGCTCGGGGCGGAGGTTCCGGCGCAGTGGTTTGACCAGGACTGGCTGGCGCAATGGCGGCTTGATCAATGGCGCGAGGACGAGGGTTATGCTCCGTGGTCGATCCGGGCAATCATCGACAGAGAGAGCAGAAAGTTGATTGGCACCATGAACTGCCACCATGGACCGATGGATTTTGTGCACGGAGACACCACGGCGCAGGCGGTGGAACTGGGTTACGACATTTACCCGGACTGGCAACGCCAGGGGTTCGGCTTTGAGGCGGTGTCGGGCTTCTTCACCTGGGCCAAGGCGCTGGGCGTACCGTGGTTCGTGCTGTCGGTGTCGCCGGACAACGTTGCCTCAAACGCCCTGGCCCGCAAACTGGGGGCGGTGCAGATCGGCTCGCAAATCGACGAGACGGATGGGCCGGAAGATGTGTATCTGGTGAAGTGGTAGCTTGTATGCACTGTCATCCCCGCACTTGTTGCGGGGACCGATCGTTCAACAGTTCACAACTTGTGAAATGGGTTGCCGGGACAAGCCCGGCAATGACAGGTTTCTCGGAATAAACCTGCTCCGCCAATCCGCCGCGCCTCAATTCCCGCCATGCTGAATGGGGCGGACGGGTGGAAGCAGGCCCTCCTTCTGCAGATCCTTCGTCACATCCTCGATGGCGCCGCCTAAAGTATCGACCAGGAAATCTGCTTCCTTCATCGACAGCGTGAGGGGCGGCGACATCACGTCGAGGTGGCCCAAGGGGCGCACGAGGAGGCCACGTTCTTCGCACAGATTGGAGATGCGCTTGGAGATGTTGATCGAGTCGGGAAGATGGGCCTTGGTGTGTTTGTCGGCCACGTATTCGACACACATCATCAGGCGCTTGCCGCGGACATTGCCGACGATGCGGAGGTTCTCGAGTTCCTTCAGGCGGTTTTCGAAGTAGTCGCCAACTGTCTTTACGTGTTCGAGCAATCCCTCGCGCTCGATGATCTCGATGTTCTTGTTGGCAACGGCACAACAAACCGGATGCCCCGAGTAGGTGAAACCGTGGGCAAACCACACATCGGCGCCGGGCTGGCTGATCGCCTCGTAGACATCATCGGAGAAGATGGTGGCGCCGAGCGGCAGATAGCCCGATGTCAGGCCCTTGGCGGACACAATGATGTCGGGCACCACGCCGAACTCACTTTCGCTTGCGAACCAGTGGCCAATGCGGCCGAAGGCGGTCACCACCTCGTCGGCGATGAACAGGATGCCGTTGTCCTTCGCCACCTCCCACATGCGCTGCAAGTAATCCTTGGGGGGCACGACGACGCCGCCCGAGGCCTGGATCGGCTCGGCGATGAAGGCGGCGATGTTTTCCTTGCCAAGCTCGTTGATCTTGGCCTTGAATTCATCAACCAGAAAATCCGTGAACTGATCTTCTGTCATGCCATCCGGGCGGCGATAGGGATAGGGCGCCGACAGGTGATGGATGAAGTCGGAGATGTAATGGAAGTTGGGTGTGCGGTCGCCATCGCGGTTGCCGAGCGAAATGCCGAGATAGGTGGAGCCGTGATAGGAATTGTGACGCGAAATTACATGCTTTCGTGAAACCTCGCCGCGCCGGGCGTGGTAGAAATGGGCCAGCCTGACTGCCGTGTCGTTGGCGCAAGAGCCGGAGGTCGAGAACGCCACATGGTTCAGCCCCTTGGGCGCAATGCGGGCGATGTTGGCGGCGAGTTCGGCGGCCGGGGCGTTGCCCATATCCACGAAGGTGTTGGTATAGGGCAGAAGCCTCGCCTGCTCGGCCATGACCTCGGCCATTTCATTGCGGCCGTAGCCGACGTTGACGCACCACATGCCGCCGAGGCCATCGAGATAGCGCTTGCCGTTGATATCGCTGATGTAAACGCCCTCACCCTCGGTGATGATCAGCGAGCCTTGTTTCTTGAAACTGTCGAAGTGCGTCCAGGGGTGGAAGAAATGGTCATGGTCCTTCTGCCACAGGGCGGCGGCATCGAACCGGTTGTTGCCGCTGTGCTTGTCCATGACTGTCCCCACTTCCATTTTGACTTTCACGCCAGTCAATATCATGGGGCGGGTTTCGGGGCAAGTTTTGCAACTCTTGCGTAGGCTCGGGTGAATGTCATTGTGGCGCTCATCCAGAATGACTGAACGAGTTCAAGAGCGAAACGACTTCATTCGCGCTCAGTAGACCTCCCTCCCCCATTTGCCGCGCGCGGGGGAAGGAGAGAATTAGGGTGATGCGGTGCACTTCCACCATCATCGTGCCGCCGACGTCTCCGCCACTCCCGGCCCCATGGCCGCCCAGGGAGCCGGAAATCGACGCAAGATGCCATCGGTGTGTTTAGTCGATGCTGTAGGCCACGACCTTGTCGCCCACCAGGAACGGAATGACCACCGTCGCGCCCTTGTCGAGCACTTCGAGATCGGCCGATGTTTCATCAATATCGGCGAGCTCCGTGAACGTGCCGTCGGCACGGATGCGGTACAGCTTGCCGGCGACGAAGTCGGTCACCAGGAAGTTGCCCTTGCCATCGGACTCGAGGCCGTCAAGGGTACCGATCGGCGTGCCGTCGCCAAGGTCGGCGATTGCCTTGGTCTCGAGGTCCACTGTGAACAGATTGCCCAGCGGACTGACGCTATCGTCCGGCTGGATGACGCCCCACCCGGCCACCACGAGTTTGCCCTTGGCCACGAGCAAGCCATTGGGATTGAGCGGCGTGTCGACCCACACCGACATCACGCCCTCATGGAGCCGCCAGATCTTGCGCGTGGCGATATCCGAAACATAGACATTACCGTCGTCATCGACTGCGGTGTCGTTCAGGAAAATCGAGCCCGGCGCGTTGTAGAAGCGCTTGGCGCCGGTGCGCGTGTTGACTTCAACCAGCCGGTTGATGTCCGAAACCCAGAGCGTGTTTCCGGACATGACCATGCCCTTCGGGCCGTTCAGGCCGGAGACCAGCGGTCCCGGCAGTATCTGCCCGGTCACAGCATTCATCCGGGAGATGTAGCCATTGCCGTCGATGTCGGTTCCACCACCAACGATGTTGGATACGTACAAGACCTTCTGCGCCTTGTTGTAATAGACGCTTTCCGGATGCGAATTCGGCGCAAGGTCAGTGGCCCACTTCACCGTGACATCAGCGCTGGCGCTCAAGCTGGTCATGCCGGACAGTATCGCGGCGCCAATCAAGCTTATGACTTTGGATTTCATATCGATGGAACTCCCTCAATGTTTTACCAATAATTTACTAACAACCACCACACGGCTGGCACATCCATTTTGGAAATTAACGCTAATGCCGGTTCGGGACAAGAAAATTGGTTGAGAAAAAAGGGACGCTTCCCTTTGCGGATGCGCCGCGCCGAGTGGAGGTTCCGCCACGTGGAGAGACGCCCTCCGCCTTGTAGGCAGGGAGGCGAATGGATCGACTCCTGCTCAAGTCATTCCGCATTTGACGGCTCATTGGCGAAAGTCGCGTTTTTTAGAGCAGCCCGTTCTCCAGCGCGTGAATCGCCGCCCCCGCCCGCGTGGTCACGCCCAACTTGTCGTAGATGTGAGTCACGTGGCGCTCCACGGTCTTGGGCGAAAGCCCAAGTTCACTGGCGATCGCCGCATTGGTGTGCTCGCGGGAAACCAGCCGCAGCACTTCGATCTCGCGTTCCGATAGGGCGATCGACGTGGCGCGGCGGGTGTGGGCGCCCTTCTGCCCGGCGGATGTCAGCACGGCATCGACCGCTCTTCGGTCAAACAGCCCGGCCTTGGCCTGGGCCGACAGCGCCACCGCCGCCTCGGCGTCTGTCATCTGCGGCCGGTGGGGTCGCGTCTCGGTCAGTGCGCACCAGGCGTTCGCCACTGTCATCAGGCGGGCGCTGGCCGACAGCGCCGGTGCCGCCAGCCCGAGATGATAGCCGGTGCCATCGAGTTTTTCATGGTGGGATGAGCCGAGCTGCCCGAGCGGCGCAAGCACCGGGCAGTTGGCGAAGATTCGGCCTGTCAGATAGCTGTGCATCCTGATGCGCTCATGTTCGGCGCGGGTCAGCGGTCCGGTCTTGCTTAGAAGCTGGGCCTGCACGCCGATGCGGCCGACATCGTGGATCAGCCCGGCGCGGCTAACCTCGAGCGTGTCGGCGGCAGGCAGGCTTGCGGCCTTCGCCGCCGCCATGGCGACATTGGCGACCCGGCGCGAATGGCCGAGCATATGCGGCGATTTGAAGTCGCCGAAATCGGCGATGGCGCTCAGCGCCTTGTCGATCTCGCCGCCTGACAGCCACACCGGCCCACCCGGTTCGGCTGCTAGCACCTCCGGCGTCAGGTCGGCGCTATCGAGACCGGAGAGAAAATGCTGGGGATCCTCGGCAAAGAGTGACGCCAGCCTCGGGTCAAGTTGACTGCCGGCCCGAACCAGCGCCCGCTCGGCTGTTTCGGTGGCACCCCTGGTGGCACTGTCATAGCCCGCCAGCTGTGCCACTTGCACAACGCGCATCGGCAGGCTCACACCCTCGCCCGCGGCCAGCCGCTGCGTGCTCTGGCCATCCCAGCGCTCGTAGACGTGGGCCAGGCCATCTACGACCCGTGGCCCCAATCCCAGCCGCAGTGCGATCAGCCGGGCGGCTTCGCAATGGCTGCGATGATTGTTCAAGAACAGTCCCGCAGCCATTGCCGCAAAGGCGTTCTGAACCGCGGCCTGTGCCTCGGCCGCAGGTTTGCCAGCGCCAATGACGCGGGTGAACGCCGGCATCATCTCGGCGTCCGTCACCACCAGAAGGTCACCCAGCGCCAGTTCGTCGCCCACTGCAAAAGACGTCTCGTGCGACGTGGTGGAGCAACCGACGAAGCGCAGGATCGCCAGGTAATAGGCCGCCGCCACATCGGCGTCCTCGAGACCGCCCGCCCGCGCCAGACGCACCGCGATCAGCGTGGTTTTCATCACCGTCTGCATCGGCAGTCCGAGGCCAAGATCAATGGCCAGCGCCAGCGATGTCAGCACTTCCGCCAAACGCACGCCGGATTTTTCCACGCTGTCCCCTCGCCCCCCGGGAGAAATTGACGCCAACTCTAGCGCGGTGTCAATGAAGCGGTGCCGCATGCAAGTTGAGAGCGGGATGAGTACCACCACTCACTCCGCTCCCGCGTCGTCAACAATTTGCCGTGGTCAGGCCGCCGCCGGAATAGCGCCGATCTGGGTCATCAGCGACATCACGTCGACCACCGCCCGGTGTTCGACGATCTTGCCATTGGCGAGACGATCAAACGCCACGGCGGCAATCTTGACGGGCTTCTGGCTGGCCGGAATGCCGTTGAAATCGGCAACATGCAGCGCCGTCCACAGAATGCGCGTTTCGACGCAATCACCCTCGGCCACCTGGCTTTCGATGATATGGCGGCCGTTGGCGAAGCTCGCCGCAAACATGCGCACCATGCCCTTGAACTGCTCGGCATTCATGGTGGGGCCGTTGCCGGCGAAATGTGCGGTGAAGTTGGTGGCCAGCAGCGGGTGCCATGTGCTGCCATCACCCTTGTCCATGCTCTCGAACATCTTGCGGACCGTCTGTTTGTTGGCTTCGGTGCTCATCTGGGTTCTCCTCCATTGTGAGTGAAGCCATCCTGCCTTCAATCGACCCACGCGCCATCCGGCAATACCCCCACGCATCAAAAAAACCTGGAACCACTACCGCTTTCAGGGTCAATGCGGCTACAAGCGGCCCATGGGAATCATGGGTTTGCCCGCCGAAACGGGTGGTTGGGAGCGGGTGTCGCTGGCGCAGGCGGGGCTCGATCCGGAGATGGGCGATTGGCTCAGGGCGGGACTCGACAAGGGCGAGTTCGCCGGGCTCCATGGCCTGCTGATTGCCCGGCGCGGCAAACTGGCGCTGGAACATTACTTTGATGGCGCGGACCAGAACTGGGGCAAGCCGCTCGCCTCGCCGCACCACGATGCCAGCCTGCTGCATGACATGCGGTCGGTGACCAAGAGCATTATCGGACTTCTGTATGGGATTGCACTCTCGGAAGAGCGGGTGCCGAAGACTGTTGCGAAAGTGGCGGCGAGCTTTCCCGACCATGCCCACCTCATGGATGAGCGGCTGCGCAGGCATTTGACCATCGGCCATGTGCTGTCGATGCGCATGGGCATCGCATGGGATGAGGACCTGCCCTATTCCGACCCGCTCAACGGCGAGATGCAGATGGAAGCCTCCAATGATCGCATCGGCTTCATATTGAGCCAGCCCATGGTGGAGGCGCCGGGGCACACGTGGCGCTACGCGGGGGGTGCCACGGCGCTATTGGGCGAAATCATAACCCGCGGGACCGGCATGGCGATCGATGATTACGCGCGGCAAAAGCTGTTCGCGCCACTGGGCATCGACGACTTCGCGTGGGTCAACGGTTCGGACGGAAGGCCGTCGGTGTCCTCGGGCCTGCGGCTGAAGCCGCGCGACATGTTGCTGATCGGGCAAATGGTGCTGGAGCGTGGCAGTTATGCTGGCCGCCGCGTTGTCCCGCCGGGGTGGCTCTCCACGGCATTCAAGCCACGTGGCTATGTCGAGAGCGGTTTGCGATACGGCTATCACTGGTGGATCGGGCAATTGGCGGCCACCGCCAAACCGTGGATGGCGGCCTATGGCAATGGCGGGCAGCGGCTGATCGTCATTCCCAGCCTCGACATGGCGGTGGCGATCCTCGCCGGAAACTACAACGCATCAGACCAATGGAAGATGCCGCTGAAGGTGATGACCAAGGTGGTGATGCCGGGGGTGGTGAGTTGACTGTTGACACCCCTAACGCCGTCATTCCAGCCAAGAGAACTCAAGCGAAGCTTGAGTGAACGCGAGCTGGAACCCAGCTTGGCCGCAGGCGGTGCTCTCGCCACAATAGCGGGGTTCCAGCTCGCGCTACGCCCTTCGGGCTCCTCTTGGCTGGAATGACGGAAGTTGGTTAAGCCAGCAGCGCCCGGCGATTGTCGATGAAGGCCTCGAAGGCTGCCACCACCCTGTCACACGCCTTGTCATCGATCATCAATGACAGCGCCATGAAGCCGCGCTCGGCGATGTAGATGCCGTGGTCGAGGAGGTCGAGGAACAACAGTTGCTTCAGGCGCTTGTCGGCCTTTTCCGCATCTTCGGGTTTGACGATGTCTCCACCCAGGGGATGAACGGTAATCATCGAGCCCATGCCGGTTGCCTTCATCCGCACCTGGGATGTCATGAACAGGTCGTTGAGGCGGGCGCGCAATTTGTCGCCCCGGGCGTTGAGGGCGATGCAGGCTTCCGGCGTGAAGACTTTGGTGAGGCCCATAACACCCGCCGTCATGGTGAGGGTGTTATTGTTGAAGGTTCCCGCATGGGGCAATGCGTCGGGTTTCGCCGGGTCGAATTGCTCCATGATCGCCCGCTTGCCGCCGAAGGCGCCGAAGCTCATGCCGCCGCCAACATATTTGCCGAGGGTTTTCAAATCCGGCTCGATGCCGTAATGGGCCGCGAGGCCGCCGGGAGCGAGGCGCGATGACATGACTTCGTCGAAGATCAGCACAATGTCATGCTTGGTGCATTCAACGCGCAACATGGCGAGGAATTCCCGGTCAGCGGGAAGACAACCACCGCCGCCGAGCATGGGTTCGAGAATGACCGCCGCGAGCTGGTCCGCGTGCTTGGCAATGAGATTGCGAGTGACCTCAATGTCATTGAAACGCGCCATCACGGTCTCGAATGGCGCATTCACCGGCGAGGCACCATGGGAGAAGTACAGCGTGCCGCCGTGATAGCCGCCTTCCATGGGCATGATCTTGTTTCTGCCGGTGAAACAGCGGGCTGCTGCCAGCGCCATCATGTTGGCTTCGGTGCCGGAATTGGTGAAGCGCACCAGTTCGAGATTGAAGCGCCGGGTGACGGCTTCAGCGAGTTCGACTTCCTTGCCGTGGTGGGCACCGAGGTTCACGCCGCCATCCAGGGCGGCGATCACCGCCTGGCGGATCAGCGGATGGGAATGGCCGTAAATGCCGGCGGAATACTCGCCGAGGACATCGAGGTAGGTATGACCATCGATATCGGTGATGGTGGCGCCTTCGGCCCTGGCGGCGCGAATGGGAAACGGTGCCGTGTAGAGGACGGTGCGGGTGTTGCCGCCGGGCATGACCTCAGTGGCGCGGGCGTGCTGGGCCTCGGTGTTCGGCCGCTTCGCCCTGAAGTTGGCAATGGCGGCGGCAAGCGCGCTGTCAATGTCGGTCATATGGCAATGGCAATAGCAATGAGAATGGCGACAATGGCGATGTAGGTCATGTGATGCAGCAACTGGTCAATGGCCAGCGTCCACCAGAATCCCTGGTCGGCGGGGGTCAAGCCCTTTGCTTTCACCAGGCGCTCCTTGAAGTAGTCGACATGATAGTGCGCCGTGCCGTCGCCGGCGGCCAGCAACATAGACCACCCGAAAGGGATACTGCACAGCAGCAGGATTACGAGTGTCCCCAGCAGGTGGCAGCTGGCGTGAGCCAGACCCGGCGTTGCACCGTAGTTACCTTTCCCGGCGAGCATCCAACGGGTTTGCGCCGGGCCATCAAACACCATGTGCTTGATCTGCAACCCGGCAACCAGCATCAGTACGCCGTAGGCACTGATCGGTTCCATGTCCTAGGCTGTCGCCTTCTCCGTTATGGGTGGGGTGAAGTGCAACCCCATGTCCCAGGGCAGATAGATCCAGGTATCCTGGCTGACTTCGGTGATAAAGGTGTCAACCATTGGTCTTCCGGCCGGTTTTGCGTAGACCGTTGCAAAGTGGGCTTTCGGCAGCATCTCGCGCACCAATTTAGCAGTTGCACCGGTATCGACAAGGTCATCGACGATCAACACTCCGGCCCCGCCATCGCTGGCCGACACGTCCGGCGCAATGCGCTTCAAAACGGCTATTTCTCCTTGCCGGTCATAGTCATAGGAGGCGACACAGACGGTCTCGACGACCCGGATGCCGAGTTCGCGGGCTACAACCGCGGCGGGAACCAGGCCGCCGCGGGTCACCGCCACCACGGCGTGGAAAGGCCCGGCCGCCGCCAGCCGCCAGGCCAGAGCCCGGGCATCGCGGTGGAACTGATCCCAGGATACCGGAAAGCTCTTCTGCCATTTCTCGTCCATTGCGGCCCTGCCCCTGTTTCAATGGTTATGCCCGGACGGCGAATTTCGCGCAATCAGCCATTAACCATCAACCCTGTGTTCACTATTTCCGGGCAAATTCGCCGGTTGGTGAGTGGAGTTAATATTTATGACCGCAGCGCCTGGCGTGACAAGCGAACTGTGCAAGGCCTTCGAGACGGCCAATGTTGAAATGCTGGCGGTCCAGCTTCCGGAAGCCATTGTGGCGGAAGCGACCAACGCCATTATCCGCAAATGGAATTGCCGCCGTGAAGATGTCGTTGGCCGGCAGTTGGTGAAATTCGGCACCGGTCCGTTGTCGGCGCGGCACATCGAAGTTGCTGGACCGGCGGGTCCCACGCAACAGATCGAACTGTGTTTCGTGCCGCCGCTGGGGACAGCGCGCAACACCACATTCAGCCAGCAAAGCTGGCGCGATGGCGACAAGCAATACATGGTGCTGATCGGCCAGCACGCCAGCGCCGAACAGGCCGACGCCGCGGTGCAGAACGAGCGCCGCCTGAGCCTGGCGCTCCGTTCGGGCGGTTATGCCGCATGGGATCACGATTACCGGACCAACACCACCTACAACTCGCCGGAGATGTTCGACCTCTTGGGATTCGAGCGCGGCAGCAAAGATCTGAACTTCCTGTCGTTCAACGACCTGGTGCACCCGGACGACCGCGATCAGACGCTTGACGGACAAATCAAAACGGCGCCGTTCGGCTCCGACATGTTCCAGACCCGCTACCGGGTGCGGGCCAAGTCGGGCAACTATGTGTGGATCGAATCGATCGCCGGGGTCATCCGCGATCCGGCAAACGGACAGCCGATCAAATGCGTCGGCCTGTCGCGCAACATCGCCGATCAGATGGCGTCGCTCGACCGCATGCAGGCCTCCGAGCGGGTGCTCAAGCGTTCGCAGCAGGCGGCAAGGCTCGGCAGCTTCACGATCAAGGCCGACACCGGCGCCTCGCGGCTGTCGGGCGAGATGATCGCGCTTATCGGCATGGCGGATGCCATCGTGCAACCCAATCTCGGCGTGTTCGAAAAAATGATTGAACCCGCCGACCGGGAAAAATTCAGCGAAGCCATCGAAATGGCCAAGCTCGGGCAGAACTGCCCGGCTTTCGAGATCGGGTACAAGACGCTGGTGGGCGGCGAACTCAATTACTTCGAAGTGAAGATCGAGGCCGACCGCGATGTTTCGAGGCACCTCGATTCGATCTTCGGCACTTGTCAGTGCATCACCGAGCGCAAGACGCTGGAACGCAAGTTCATGCAGGCGCAAAAGATGGAAGCGGTGGGCCAACTCACCGGCGGCGTCGCCCATGACTTCAACAATCTGCTGATGGTGGTGCTTGGCAACCTGCAACTGGTCGAACAGCTGGTCAACCACGATGAGCGGGCGCTCAAACGCATCCGGGCGGCGACCGAGGCGGCAGAGCGCGGCTCGGAACTGACCAAGCGCATGCTGGCCTTCTCGCGCCAGCAAACGCTGCAGAACAAATTGCTCGACATCAACACGCTGGTGACCAAGATGCACGACATCCTGGGCCATGCGGTGGGAGCCGCGGTGACGCTCGACGTGGTGCCGTGCGACGACATCTGGCCGGTGCGGGCCGATGCAACGATGCTTGAAACGGCGATCCTCAACCTGTGCATCAACGCCCGCGACGCCATGAAGCCGAAGGGCGGCACCATCACCATCGAAACCAGTAACCAGTCACTCGACGACGCGTTCTGCCGCGAGAACGAGGACGTGACGCCGGGCGACTATGTGGAAATCGCCGTCACCGACACGGGCTGCGGCATTCCGCCGGAGAACATCGAAAAAGTTTTCGAGCCGTTCTTCTCGACCAAGGGGCCGGAAGCAGGTTCGGGCCTTGGCCTGTCGATGATCTACGGATTTACCAAGCAGTCGGGCGGGCATGTGAAGATCTATTCGGAAGTGGACCATGGTACCACCATCCGGCTGTATCTGCCGCGTTTCGCGGGGCAGCAGCAGGCAGCGCCCCTGCCGCAGGCCAAACTCGATGATGCCGTGGAGAAGATCAGCACGGCGTTCGACGCGACACCGGCGGACATTGGGTCTGCCGCTGCAACTGCCAGAGCTGCAGCCGAAACGGTTGCCACGGTTCGGCGCAAGACCGTGGTGCTGGTGGTCGAAGACAATCCATCGGTTCGCGATGTCGCGGCGGCGATGATCGAAGACATGGGTTTCGAGGCGATTGTCGCTTCCAACGGCCATGAGGGACTGCATCACATCACGTCGCGCAGCGATATCGATCTGGTGTTGTCCGACGTCATCATGGCCGGCGGCATGAATGGCCCGGAAATGGCCCAGAAGGCCCACGAGGTGCGGCCTTCGCTCAAGGTCCTGTTCATGTCGGGATACGCGCCGGGCAGCCTGCGTCAGATGCAGCAGGAACTGCCAAACGCCGTCGATCTCGTGAACAAACCGTTCACGCGCGGCGACCTCACCGAGAAGGTGAAGAAGGCGCTGGCGGCTTAGGCACTTCAGCTCCAACCGCGGGCCTTGCCCTGGTCGGTCAGGGCTTGGGCCAGAGCCTTCACCTCGGCGCAGGCGGCATCGAGAGCTGGCACATCACGGGCGCGGAGCACGAGGTTGGTGGCGTAGCCGGTCGGGCTTTCGAATGGGTAGGACCCGATCACCACCTGCGGGTGGCGGCTCTGGATTTCGCCCAAAGGTGTAGCCACGTCGCCCTCGCCGCCCTGGAACTCGATCTTGCGCGACTGCATGGGCACGCCCTTGGTCAAGCGCGGCGCCACTTCATCGAGCATGGCCTGCATGATCTTGGGCACGCCGGCCATGACGAAGACATTGCCGAGCTGAAAGCCAGGGGCGCGCGACACCTTGTTGTGGATCAGCGATGCGCCATGGGGAATACGGGCCATGCGCATGCGGGCCTCGTTGGGTTCACGGTTCAATTCCTTGAAATAGGCCACAAGCATTTCACTGGCTTCGGGATGGTGGGAAATCTCCACGCCGAATGCCTTGGCGATCGAATCGGCTGTTATGTCGTCGTGGGTCGGGCCGATGCCGCCGGTTGTAAACACATAGGTGTAGCGGGCACGAAGCGCATTCACGGCGGCGACGATTTCGGCTTCGACATCGGGCACGACGCGGGCCTCGCGCAGGTCAATGCCGAGTGCCACGAGATAGTCGGCGATGTAACCGAGGTTCTTGTCCTTGGTGCGGCCCGACAGGATTTCATCTCCGATCAGGAGGATGGCGGCGGTGGGGGCCTCTATGGTCATGGCTGGCAATTCCCTTTATGCGAGATGTGCCACCACCGGGGGAGAGTGTCAAAGCCATGGAGTTCAAGGGTGCCCTGGAAAAGGGAACGCTGCTCAGGCGCTACAAACGGTTCCTGGCCGATGTGCGGCTTGCGACCGGAGACACGATCACTGCGGCGGTGCCCAATACCGGGGCGATGCTGGGGCTGACGGCGCCGGGCTCCACCGTGTGGTTGTCGCGTTCGGCCTCACCCACCCGTAAGTACCCGCATACGTGGGAGATCGTCGAGATTGGCGGATTGGGGATGATCGGCGTCAACACGGCAAATCCCAACCGCATCACCGCCGAGGCGATTGCCGCCGGGCTGGTGCCGGAGCTTGCCGGCTATGTCAGCCTGCGGCAGGAGGTGAAGTATGGCCGGAACAGCCGCATCGACATTCTGCTGGACGGAAGGCCAGCGGCCCAATTGCTATGTGGAGGTGAAAAATGCCCATTTGTTCCGCAAGCCGGGGCAGGTCGAGTTTCCCGACTGCGTGACGGAGCGCGGCACCAAGCACCTGGCGGAGCTTTCAGACATGGTGAACGACGGCCACCGGGCGGCCATGGTCTATCTGGTGCAGGCGGCGTTTCCCAGCCATCTCACGCTTGCCGCCGACCTTGACGGCAACTATGTGAAGGCCTTCAAAGCCGCCCGAAAGGCCGGAGTTGAGGCTTATGCGCTTTGCTGTAATGTCTCGACCATCTGCCATAACCGCTACCCGGATGATTCCGGTTCAGGACCCTGAATGACCTACGCAGCCGCCGAAGACGTGCCGTCGCGCTCGACCAAAATCAAGCTCCATGGTCCGGCTGACTTCGAGGCCATGCGCCATGCCGGCCGGCTGACCGCCGAATGCCTGGATATGCTGGTGGAACGGGTCGGCGTCGGCACCACCACGGAAGAAATCGATCAGTGGGTGATCGCCTTCGCCACGGCCACGAAATCGGTGCCGGCGACCATCGGCTATCGCGGTTATCGCCATGCCTGCTGCACGTCGATCAATCACGTGGTGTGCCACGGCATTCCCAATGACAAGCCGTTGCGCGATGGCGATATCGTCAACATCGATGTGACGCTGATCGTCGATGGCTGGTATGGCGATTCAAGCCGCATGTTCAACATCGGCAATGTGGCGCGCAAGGCCGAACGGCTGGTGGAGGTCACCTACGAATGCCTGATGCGCGGCATTGCGGCGGTGAAGCCTGGGGCGCATCTGGGCAATGTCGGCCACGCCATCCAGAGCTTCGCCGAGGCCGAGCGCTGCTCGGTGGTGCGGGATTTCTGCGGCCATGGGCTGGGACAGGTGTTCCACGATCATCCCAATGTGTTGCACTATGGGCGGACAGGCGAAGGTGTCGTGCTCAAGCCGGGAATGTTTTTCACCATCGAGCCGATGATCAATCTCGGCAAGCCGCATGTGAAAATCCTGGCCGATGGCTGGACGGCGGTGACGCGCGACAAGTCGCTGTCGGCGCAGTTCGAGCATACGGTAGCGGTGACCGAAACGGGGTGCGAAATCTTCACCCTCAGCCCCAAGGGCTATCACTGCCCGCCCTACAAGGTTTAGGCCATGGCCGGCTTTGAAGATGCCGGCATGAAGCCTGCGGCGCCGCATTACCTCGGCCATCGCGACCGGCTGAAGAGCCGCTTCGCGGGTGGCGGCCCCGATGCGGTGCCCGACTACGAACTTCTGGAAATGGTGCTGTTCCGGGCCATCCGCCGGGGCGACACCAAGCCCATCGCCAAGGCGCTGCTGGCGCGCTTTGGCACTTTTGCGGAAGTGCTCAGCGCCGAGCCTGAGCGTTTGGTGGAAGTGAAAGGTGTGGGCGAAGCGGTTGCCATGGAACTCAAGATCGTCCATGCCGCCGCCATGCGGCTGATGCGGGGTCAGGTTATCAACCGGCCGCTGCTGTCATCGTGGAAGGCCATTCTTGAGTATGTGCGGGCCGCCATGGCATTCAACGACATCGAGATGTTCCGCATCCTGTTCCTCGACAAGAAAAACCAGCTGATCGCCGACGAGGTGCAGCAGGAAGGCACCATCGATCATACGCCGGCCTATCCCCGCGAAGTCGTCAAGCGGGCGCTGGAACTCGGCTCCTCCGCCGTGGTGCTCGTTCACAATCACCCGTCGGGCGATCCGACGCCATCGATGGCCGACATCGACATGACGAAGCGTATCGTCGAGGCCGGCGCCAAGCTTGGTGTGGCGGTGCATGACCATGTGATCGTCGCGCGGCAAGGTCATGTGAGCTTGCGGCAGTTGGGGTTGATGTGAAGCTGATTGGGGCCAGAGTATTTTTGCCGCCAGTATTGGAGTGGCGCAGGCATGGCACACCGGCTGGCAGCGAACGTCACCCGCTTCGCGGCCTTCCCGATATCCATGCAATGGCAAGCACCGTCTTGCATGTTTGCCGGAGTTGCGAAATGCACTCCTGCATATGCAGTCCGGAGGTGACGACGTCGTCTACGAGGATAACCGGACGCGTCAACCGCAGACGCGCAATCATCTGGGGGCGCGTCAGGTTGGTCTTGGGATGCGACTTGCCGGTGAGTTCCAGGTGATCGAATACTTCGATCAGTGGGAGCCGCACGCGCCTGGAGAGCGACCTTGCGATGGCCGTTGACAGGCTGCTGCCGTTTGGCGAATGCCCTCCGGGGACAGGTACAATTGCCGTGAAGCCGTCAAAACCGGCGATGCGATCGATTTCGGCCTCCAATTCGGCGGCGATGCAATCCGCGAAGTGATCGACGCCGTGGCTCTTGATAGCCCTCAGCGCTCTGATCTGATGGGTCTTGATCGAGCTTACCCAACTCCGCAGGGTGATGTAGGCGGCACCGCCCCGGGAATGGATTGCGCGATGCTTGGCGAGTGTCTCCAGTAGGAATTCTTCCGTGGCGGAGCCGTGCTCCATCCTGTGCTTGCCATTCATCAGCGACGGCGGCGAATGACACAACCCGTTTGTCTGCGAGTGTTGCACCACAAGGAGCGGACTTCTCCTGTCTTTCACATAGACGGGCGACGCATGTTGATCGAAATTGCCAAACGAGGAACCAAGGTCAGACAGATTGATTTCGATGGTCGGGCGACGTAAATCCGGTTTCAATCGCGTTCTTGAACAAATGAATAATCGGCTCCGCAAATCCACCGGCAAACTTTCCGATGCAGTTACCCCTCAATTCGGCGACATCCTTTCCGAAGATCATCCTGATGGCCGGGCTGCCGGTGATCATCCGCATGTTGTCGTCACACAGTGACACGGCCTGATTGCTCGACTCAACGTAGGCGACCAATTCATCACGTGTCAGCGGATAACCAGGTTTGTCACCAAACTTCCGCAATTGCGGCAGAAGCGCACGGCAGATGTGGGCGATCTTCACTTCCAATGACTTCAACAGCGCCAGCCCATCTTCCGGGAACTGAGCCTTAGGGGTGCGGGCGTGCCCAGTAACCGCAAACCACTCTTGCGGACCAACTGGAAACGGAATCCGGAGCAGCGCCCGCCACTTGTGCAACTCGAGTTTGAGCGATGTCCTTGCCAGCCTGTCTCTGAGCGAAGGTCTTGCCGCCAAGTCTGAGACAATCAACCGTTCGGCAATCCTAAATGGGAAAGTGCTTGGCGTATTTGGGTAGCTGCAGAAGGCGCGCGGCGAGTTGTGGTTTGCAATAATTCGCCACCGATTGTTGAGCCCGTAGACAATGGAAGCTGAATCCAGCTGCAGTGAGAAACAGAACTCTGTAACGAGTGCCCGCAGTTCCTCCAATGAGTGATCAGCGCCCGAAACGAGCGGTGTGTTGCTATCGGCCCCCATGAATTCAGGAGTAGCCGGCGGGTCTTTGAGCTGCCGCCCCCTTACCATGCACTTCCAACCTAGTCGTTGTAGACTTTTTCTAACCCCCGGTTGGCGGTGAGCAGCCAAACAAGTCGAATTCGGCCGATCAACCAGGTTCAACTATTGTGCAAAATTTTTTATAACGCAAGGGCGAGCCAGTTTATTCCATGCAATAAATCACGATCTGCCATGCTTTTTGTTGCTGGTGCTGCTGAAGGTTGTCAGTCTCTTGTCCTTGCAATCGCTCTTGCCAGCGCGTCGGGCGTATCGATGTCGTCGAGCACGGAGTCGTTGGGCATCGCAACCTCCACCATATCCTCGCCATGTTCAGCAACGAGCCCGCGAGCGCCGTTGTCACCGGCTATGGATTTCATCTCGTCGAAGTAGCGGCGCGACCACAGCACCGGATTTCCGCGCTTGCCGTCGAACACCGGCACGCAAATGGCGCGATGCTCGGCGGGGTTGAAGGCGGCGATAAGCTTGTCGATGACGGCGGCGCTCACGCGCGGCATGTCGCCGAGGCAGATGAGGGCGGCCTCGGCATCGCCCAGGGCCGCGAGACCTGTCTTGATCGATGTCGAAATCCCGTCGGCATAGTTGGGGTTGTGGATGATATCAACATTCATGCCGCTGAGGGCATGCGCGACCAAATCAGCATCGCGGCCAGTTACGACAATGATGCGGTCAACGGCCGAGGCCAATGCGGCGTCCACGGCGTGGCGGATCATCGGCTTGCCGCCGATATCCGCCAGCAACTTGTTGGAACCCATGCGCGCGGATTTTCCGGCGGCCAGCACGATGGCCGTCACCTTCGGCGCGCGCTGCACCTGGGGTTTTCCTTCGCGAGGGCTGGGGCGGGTCGCAATCTCGGCGAGAAGTCCCCCTGCCCCCAAGGCCATGATGTCGTGGGCGGAGACATGAATGCCGGCCATGACGCGTTCCAGAATCCAGTCGAAGCCATTGACCTTGGGCGAGCGGGCGCAGGACGGGACACCGATGACCGGCACACCATCAAGACGGCCAAACATCATCAGGTTGCCGGGATCGACTGGCATGCCGAGATGCACCACTTCGCCGCCAGCGGCCTCTACTGCGGCGGGGATCACATCGCCACGGTCAACGATGGCGGAGGCGCCGAACACCAGAATGGGATGGCACTTGGCGGCGTGCAAGGTGGCGATGGCCGCCTTGGTTGCGGCGATTGCGTGATCCGTTGAGATAACCTTGGACAGCATGCCATCCAGAGCGGCGATGCGCTCGCGCATGGCGGCTTCGGATTTGGCGACGAGTGATGGCTTGGTTTGCGGCAGCTTGGTGATGACGAGGCCAACATTGGAATGGCGGAAGGCTTCGACGCGCACCAGCGGCTCGTTGCCGATGAGCGCCAGCGCCTTCTCCAGAATGGGGCGCGGCACGGCAAAGGGAATGACCTTTACGGTTGCCACCAGTCTGGCGAAGGCCGGCCACGGCATGGTTGGCAACGGTGGCCAGCGTCAGGCTTTCGTGGAGTTCGTTGAGGGCGTTGACCCGCGCAATGTCCACCACAGTTACGCCGTGTACGGAGGAATGCAAATTGGCGCGGCCGGTGAACGGCACCTGCGCAATGGTGCCATTGCCGCCGGCGATGCGGGCCACGGCGTTGGCCGCCTCGTCTTCCGGTACATCATCGGGCGAAAGCCTGGCGGCGAAAACTTTTTCAAAGCCGGTGGCCGTCAGCACTTCGATGTCGGCGGCGGAGAGCACCCTGCCCTTCCTGAATACCCCGCTTCCATGTTTCACCGAATGCGCGAGGATGGCGCCCTCAACTTTGGCCACGGGCCATTCGCCGAATTTCATGTCATTCACCGAGGCGCAAGGCGCGGGTCATTTCGGCCATGATCGAGATGGCGATTTCCGGAGCGCCTTTAGCGCCTATCGACAAGCCGATGGGGCCGTGGATGCGAGCCAATTGTTGGTCTGACATGCCCTTGGCCTTGAGACGTTCGGCGCGGGCACTTTGCGTTTTCTTCGAGCCCAATGCTCCGATGTAGAAAACTTCCGAGGTCAATGCCAAAGCCAGCGCCGGATCGTCGATCTTAGGATCGTGGGTGAGCGCAATCAGCGCGGTGCGGGCATCAAGCCCGATCTTCGGGATGATCTCGTCGGGCCATTCGGCGTGAAGGTCGATGCCGGGAAAGCGCGCTCCGGTGGCGAAGGCGCCGCGCGGGTCGATCACCGTCACGTGGTAGCCCGCCTGCTGGGCCATGGGGATCACCCCTTGGGCGATATGCACGGCACCGATGATCACCAGGCGCAAGGCGGGATTGTAGATGTTGATGAAGTGGCCGTCGTGGGTTTTCGACTGGTCGAAGCGGAAGCATTCGTCGAGAACTGCCCGCCAGCGGATCGCTCAGCGGCATTGGCGCGAAACACCAGGCGCTCGGTCCCGCTCGCCAGTTCGGTCACCAGCGCCACGGCGCGGCGGGCCTTCTGGGCAGCGAGGAGTTCGGTGAGAGTCTCACGCTTCAATGCAGCGGCTCCACATAGACGCCGATCTTGCCGCCGCAGGCGAGGCCGACTTTCCAGGCGGTTTCATCGGCGACGCCGAAATTGAGGAGCTTGGGCTTTCCCGAGGCGATCACATCGGCGGCCTCGGTGACGACCGCACCTTCGACGCAGCCGCCGGAGACCGAGCCGATGAAATTGCCTTCGCCATCAATGACCAGCTGGCTGCCGATGGGCTGCGGCGCCGAACCCCAGGTTTCGACCACGGTGGCAATCGCCACCTTGCGGCCGGCCGTCGAGCCATGCGGCGGCCTGCTTCAAGAAGCGTGTGATCGGATGCGGCCATGGCCTTCCTCCTTCGTCCAGAAGCGCGGATCATGCTGCGGCGACCGGCGGCCGGCAAGGGCGCCAGCCAGATCGGCCAGACTATCAAGAGAATGCACGGGGCGGAACTCATCGACATGGGGCATCATGGCGCGGATGCCGCCGGCCAGCGCCTTGAAGCCGTCGAAACGCAACAGCGGATTGAGCCAGACGATGTGCTTCGACTGGCGGCGCAGGCGCTGCATTTCGTGGGTGAGCGTTGCAAGATCCTCGCGGTCGAGGCCATCGGTCATCAGCAGCACATGCGCGCCTTGCGTCAGGACACGGCGGGCCCAGCGATAGTTGAATTCCTTCAGCGAAGTTCCAATGCGCGTGCCGCCCGACCAGTCCTTCACAGCTTTCGAAACCTTGCCCACCGCCTCGTCGACATCGCGGCGCTGCAGTTCGCGGGTGATGTTGGTGAGCCTGGTGCCGAACAGGAACACCGTCACCCGCTCGCGGTCATTCGACAAGCGCGTGCAGGAAATGCAGGAACATGCGGCTGTAGTTGGAGCACGAGCCGGAAATATCGCAGAGCACGACGAGCGGCGGCTCGCGCCATTGCCGTTCGCGGCGTTCGAGATCGATGAAATGCCCACCGGCCCGGAGCGAGCCCTTCAGGCTCCGGCGCATGTCGATGGCCGGGCCTTTCATCGGCCCGCTGGTATCGCCTGGTCATCACCTCGGTGCGGTGCATGCGGAGGCGGGCGATGGCTTGTTTGGCATGGGCCTGTTCGGCCACCGTCATCTGCTCGAAATCCTTGGCGCGGAGCATCTCGTCGGCGGAGGCGGTGAACGAGGCGTCGACTTCGAGTTCTTCCTTCTTCTGGCGCTGGCTCGACGGCGCGTCGTTCTTGTCGAACATCGCCTCGGCCAGGCGGCGGAAGCCCGCCTGCTTGGCCTTCTCGCCGAGGTCGCGGGAAATCTGGTGGAACATCAGCTGCATCAGCTGTTCCAGCATCTTCGGCTTCTTCCAGAACACGTGGAAGGCCTGGTCGAACACCTCCTTGTGGTCGCGGCGCTTGATGAAGATCGCATGCAGCGTCCAGTAGAAATCATCGCGGGTGCGGATCGAACCGGTGAGCGCGGCATCAAGCGCATCGATCACCGCCCCCGGCCCCACCGGCAACCCCGCCTGGCGCAACACGCGGGCAAAATGCATGATGTTGTGGGCAAGCTTGCCGGAGGGGACGGGCGAAGGATGTTGCGAAGTTGGCCGAGGGCGAGACATCAAGGACGACTTTACACTGCTCATCGTCCTGATCTCGTCCTTGATCTGGTCGAGAATGCGCTTGGCTTCGGAGCCTTCCATGCTCACGATGTCGTCCTGGTACTTGAGCAGAACGCCGAGCGTGTCGTTCACGGTCTGCGGGTCGAGGGTCACGCTGTCGAGTTCATGGAGTGCCGACACCCAGTCGAGGGTTTCGGCGACGCCGGGCGACTTGTAGAGATCGACGCCGCGCAGGGCCTGCACGAACAGCACGACTTCCTGCGCCAAGGCCTTCGACGCATTGGGCCGCCGCGCCTGGACGATGGCGAGTTCGCGCTTGGCATCGGGATAGCCGACCCAATGATAAAGGCAACGGCGCTTCAGGGCGTCGTGCACCTCGCGGGTGCGGTTCGAGGTGATGATGACAATGGGCGGCTCTTCGGCCTTGATGGTGCCGAGTTCGGGGATGGTCACCTGGATAGTCCGACAGCACTTCGAGCAGGAAAGCCTCGAAGGCTTCGTCGGTGCGGTCCAATTCGTCGATCAGCAGCACGGGTGCCTGGCCCTTCGGCGCTTCCAGCGCCTGCAACAGCGCCCGCTTGATCAGGAACTTCTGGGCGAAGATATCCTGCCCCAGCCGTTCGCGGTCGAGTTCGCCCGATGCCTCGGCGAGCCGGATCTCGATCATCTGGGCGGAATAGTTCCACTCGTAGACGGCGGAGTTGACGTCGAGCCCCTCGTAGCATTGCAGGCGGATGAGCTTGCGCCCCAGCGTATCGGCCAGCACCTTGGCAATCTCGGTCTTGCCGACACCGGCCTCGCCTTCGAGGAACAGCGGGCGGCCCATCTTGAGGGCGAGGAACACGACGGTCGCCAGATCGCGGCCCGGCGATGTAGCCCGCCTGTCTTTCAGGAGTGCGGCGGTCGTCGTCGATGGAGGCGGGCAAGGCGGTCATCATGGATCCTCAGGCAATGGCGGCTTCGATGTCGATGGTCTTTACCGGCTTATATAGGGGCTTTCCGGGCTTTACGTCATAGATCTTGATCAAACGTCCCGCCGCAACCACCAGCCGCCCGTCATGGTGCCAGCCCGCCCAATTGGCAAGGATGATGTCCTCGGCGCCTGCGACGTCCGAGCCATCGGGGTTCTGCAATTCGTAGTCGAACATGTCATAGCCGGAGGCCACATCTGGTTTGAGATTGCGCCTCAGATTTGGATATCGACGGCGGCGGTCCACAAGTGGGCATGTCATGACCAGCGGCTTCCGCTGGTTGAGGTAGGGATGTGTCTGGTTAACGAAGTCGCCAGAGGCGTGCGCAAAGTCGGGAACAATCTGATAATCGCGCACCGATTTCCGGTCCGCCGCATCGTCGAACAGTATCAGTTGTTTCTTGTCAAGAAACGCACCGCCGCCACCCCAAGTGCTGCCATTGGGACAGAACACCAACGCGTGCAGACTCGGCGGTTCGGAAATCGCCGTCCACGTCGCGGGATCGGCCTTGCCGTCGGTCTTCTTGCCGCGCATCGCGAAATAGATGAACAGCTTGCCATCGGGCGAGACATCGCAGCGTTCCGGAAACAATCGCCCATAGAAGCGCGAACCCTTGATCAGCCGGTCCTTGTGATCGAGTTTCAGTACATAAGTGGTGAGATGGCTGCGCCGGTAAAGCACAACCCCCACCGGCGCATCGCGCGCCATGTGGATGAAGGTTTTGGGGGTTGAGGGGGTCATGACCTAACAATAGCTGTCATCCCCGGGCATGTCCCGGGGACCCATTGTTCACAATTGCGCCAGCTGACAAATGGGTCGCCGGAATAAATCCGGCGATGACAATCGTTGGTACCGTGCTCTACTTCGCCGCCTCGACCGCCCGCTTGGCCATGACGCGATCAAATGGGCGCGGTATTCGGCTGAGGCGTGCATGTCGCTGTTGAGGCCCTTGGCCTTCACCGCGATGCCATCCAGCGCCTTGGCGGAGAAGTTCTTGGCAAGGGCCGCTTCCATTTCGGGAACGCGGAACACGCCTGCGCCCGCGCCGGTCACCGCCACGCGCACCGAGCCGTCGGCCATTTGCGCCACGAATACGCCGACCATGGCATAGAGCGAGGCCGGGTTCGGGAACTTGGCGTAGCCCGATTTCTTGGCCAGCGGGAACTCCACGGCGGTGATGACCTCGCTGCCCTTGAGGGCGGTCGAGAACATGCCGGTGAAGAACTTGTCGGCGGCCAATTTTGCGGTCCGAGGTGTGGATGGTGGCGCCAAGTGCCAGACAGGCGGCGGGATAATCCGCCGCCGGATCGTTGTTGGCGACCGAGCCACCGATCGTACCCTTGTGGCGCACGTGGGCATCACCGATGCCGCCGGCCAGCGACGACAGGCCGGAGATCGCCTTTTTGACGGCCCTTGTCACCCGCCACTTCGGCATGGGTGGTGCCGGCCCCGATGGTGACCGACTTGCCACCGACCTTCACGCCGGCACTCTTGAGGCCGGAGAGATCGATGATGTCGGTCGGTGCCGCCAGTCCCTGCTTCATGGCGGGGATCAGCGTGTGGCCGCCCGAGAGGTATTTGCCATCCTTGGCCTTCTTCATGGCCTTGACGGCGTCGGCCACCTTGGCGGGGCGATGATAGTTGAAGCTTTCCATTGTGTTTTCTCCCTGCCTTATTCCGCAGCCTTCTTCATGGGCTGCATGGCTTTCCATACGGTGAGCGGCGTTGCCGGCATGGCCACGTCGCGAACCCCCAGCGCATCGGTCACCGCGTTCATCACGGCGGCGGGCGAGGCGATGGCGCCGGCTTCGCCGCAGCCCTTCATGCCCAGCGGATTGCTGGGGCACGGCGTGCAGGTGAAGCCGAGCTTGAAGTTCGGCACGTTGGCGGCGCGCGGCATCTGATAGTCCATGTAGGAACCGGTCAGCAGTTGACCCGAACTCCGGATCATAGACGCAGCCTTCGGCCAGCGCCTGGCCGATGCCCTGCACGATGCCGCCATGCACCTGGCCCTCGACGATCATCGGATTGATGACATTGCCGAAGTCGTCGACCGCCGTGTAACTCGCCACTTCGGTGACACCGGTGTCGGCATCGACTTCCACTTCGCAGATGTGAACGCCGGCCGGGAACACGAAGTTCGACGGATCGTGGAAGGCGCTCTCCTTGAGACCCGGTTCGATCTCGGCGGAGTTGAACTTGTGGGCCACATAGGCCGACAGTGCCACTTCACCGAAGGCCATCTTCTTGTCGGTGCCTTTCACCGTGAAGGTGCCGTCCTTGAAGTCGACGTCATCGGCGGAGGCTTCCATCACCGCGGCGGCGACGCGCTTGGCCTTGGCCTCGATCTTGTCGAGGGCCTTGGAGATCGCCGTCATGCCGACGGCACCGGAGCGCGAGCCGTAGGTGCCCATGCCGAACTGCACCTTGTCGGTGTCGCCATGGACGATCGACACGTTGTTGATGTCGACGCCGAGCCGATCCGACACGAGTTGGGCGAAGGTCGTCTCATGGCCCTGGCCGTGGCTGTGGGAACCGGTGAGGATTTCCACGATGCCGACCGGGTTCACCCGCACTTCAGCCGATTCCCACAGGCCGACGCCCGCACCCAGCGAGCCGATGGCCGCCGAAGGGGCGATGCCGCAGGCTTCGATATAGGCCGAGAAGCCGATGCCGCGCAGCTTGCCGTTCCTGGCCGAAGCCGCCTTGCGGGCGCCGAAGCCCTTGTAGTCGGCCATCTCCAGCGCCTTGTCGAGGGACGCGCCATAGTCGCCGGCGTCGTAGCACATGATCACCGGCGTCTGATGCGGGAAGGACTGAACGAAGTTCCGGCGGCGGAATTCCGCCGGGTCGATCCTCAATTCGCGCGCCGCGGTTTCGACGATGCGCTCCACCACATAGGTCGCTTCCGGACGGCCGGCACCGCGATAGGCGTCAACCGGTGCGGTGTTGGTGTAGACCGCATCGACTTCGGCGTAGATGTTGGGAATGGCGTATTGCCCCGACAGCAGTGTCGCATAGAGATAGGTCGGCACGCAGCTTGAGAAGGTCGAGAGATAGGCCCCCATCGCCGCCGTGGTGCGAACCTTCATGCCGGTGATGCGGCCTGAGGCATCGGTCGCCAGTTCGGCGTGGGTCACGTGGTCACGGCCATGGGCGTCGGCGAGGAAGCTTTCGCTCCGTTCCGCCGTCCACTTGATGGGGCGGCCGCCGATTTTCTTCGAGGCCCACACGCAGGCCACTTCCTCGGCATAGATGAAGATCTTGGAGCCGAAGCCGCCGCCGACGTCCGGCGCGATGACGCGCAGCTTGTGCTCCGGCGCCAGGCCGTGGAAGGCGGAGATCACCAGGCGAGCCACATGCGGGTTCTGGCTGGTCGTATAGAGCGTGTAGTGGTCGGACCCGGTGTCATAGGAACCGATCGCGGCGCGCGGTTCCATGGCGTTGGGGATCAGCCGGTTGTTGACGAGATCGATCTTCGTCACATGGGCGGCGGATTCGGAAAGCGGCATCGGTTGCCGCTTCATCGCCGATTGACCAGTTGAACACCCGGTTGTCGGCGGCAACATCATGCACCTGGGCCTTGGTCTTCATGGCCTTGGCGGCTTCGACATTGTGCGGCAGCACGGCGTATTTCACGTCCACGGCCTGGGCCGCGGACTTGGCCTGTTCCTTGGTCTCGGCGACGACGAGGGCCACATGGTCGCCGACATAACGCACCTTGCCCTGGGCCAGCACCGGATGGGGGCCTGCCTTCATCGGCGAGCCGTCCTTGGAATGGATCATCCAGCCGCAGATCAGTCCGCCCAGCTTGTCGTTGGCGATATCGTCACCGGTGAAGATGCCGACCACGCCCGGCATCTTCTTGGCCTTGGCGGTGTTGATCGACTTGATCGAGGCATGGGCATGGGGGCTTCTCACGAAATAGCCCCAGGTCTGCTTCGGCAGGTTGATGTCGTCGGTATAATTGCCCTTGCCGGTGATGAAACGGTGGTCTTCCTTGCGCCTGACGCGCGCGCCGATTCCGGTCTCGCTCATGGTCCTCTCCCTTACATCTTCTCGGCGCCGGCCTGAACGGCGGCGACGATGTTCTGATAGCCGGTGCAGCGGCAGATATTGCCTTCCAGCTCGTGGCGGATCGTTTCCTCGTCGAGCTTCTTGCCCTTGCGCTTGACGATATCGACGGCCGACATGATCATGCCCGGCGTGCAGAAGCCGCATTGCAGGCCATGGTGCTCGCGGAAGGCTTCCTGCATCGGGTGCAGCGCGCCGTTCTTGGCCAGGCCCTCGATGGTGGTCACCTCGGCGCCTTCGCAGGCCATGGCCAGCGTGGTGCAGGACTTGATGGCCTTGCCGTTGACATGCACGACGCAGGCCCCGCACTGGCTGGTGTCGCAGCCGACATGGGTGCCCGTCAGGCCGATCTTGTCGCGCAGGAATTCGACCAGCAGGGTGCGGCCTTCAACATCGCCACACACCGCCTGGCCGTTCACTTTCATAGAAATTGCAGGCATCGACCTCTCCTCCCATACCGCCCCAACAATACCAGTTCCTCGCGCCGCCAATGGCAGGCGATGATTTTCCCGGCGGGGGCATTGTCTTCGCCGCGCGCATACTCATCTGAGTTGCGCGCAGGGGTCAAGCGCTACCAAGGTGCGGCGAGAAGTATTTGTGAAACATTTTTCGCATGGTGCATCGCACACTGGAAACCATATGGCGGTGGCGAGCGTATGGTGACTATAGAACTGCTTCGGGGAGGTTGAAATGCTACGACATGTGCTCATTGTTTGTGCATTGCTGAGCGGGCTTCTCGGGAATGCGTTGGCGGCCGAGCCAACGCCCGCCGACCGGGCCGTCATGCAACAGGTGATTGCCGACCAGATCGCCGCCTTCCGGGCCAATGACGGCACGGCGGCCTATGGCCATGCCTCGCCGACCATCCGGCAGATTTTTCCGACCGCCGACCTGTTCATGACCATGGTGCGGGAAGGCTATCCACAGGTCTACCGCCCGCAGAAGTACAAGTTCGACAAGATGGGAACCTCGCCGGTCGATGGCTCGCCCACCCAGCACGTGATCATCGTCGGTCCGGACGGCAAGACCTATGAGGCGGTCTACACCCTGCAGCAGCAGCCAAACGGCGACTGGAAGATCAATGGCTGTTCGATTGTCGTGATACCAGGGCTTGATGCGTAATCACCCCTGCTGGCGCACGTTGCGATAGGCCGTCGAGCATGGCTTCGGCGCTGCGGCGGCCGTCTTCTTCGCTGGTCTCCCGCGATGTCACGGAAATCCGCATGATCTGGTGGCCGTGCCATTCGGCGCCGCCTGCGAAACACACGCCATCGTCTTGAATGCGGGCAATGGTGGCGGTGGTCAGCCGGTCGCTTTCGGCGTCGCCCAGATCGGTGCCAAAGCGCACCGCCACCTGGTTGATCACCACGTCATTGACCACCGCAACACCGGGTTCGGCGGCAAGCCGCTCGGCCATCTGGCGGGCGACGCGGCAATGGCGTTCCACCATTTCGGCGATCCCTGCCCGGCCCAGCGCCTTGATCACCGCCCAGGTGGAGTTGCCCCTGGCCCGGCGCGACAGTTCCGGGACGTAATTGAATGGACACGCGCTCGCCCGCCTGGGCCGTCGGCAAATAGCTCGCGGCAATCGACATGGCGCGGCGGTGGGCCAGTTCATCCTTGACGATGGCGAAGCCGCAATCATAGGGCGCCTGCAACCATTTGTGGCCGTCGGCGGCCCATGAGTTCGGCCGAGTTCGATTCCCGCTGTAAGATGCTTCAGTGATTTTGCGGCGCGGGCCCACAGGCCGAAGGCGCCATCGACATGCACCCAGGCGCCGGCCGCCTTGGCCATGGGCACGATTTCGGCAAATGGGTCGAAATCGCCGGTGTTGATCTGTCCGGCCTGGAGGATGACGATGGCCGGGCCCTTCACCTTGGCGATTTCCGTAGCGAAGGCGTCGGGCCGCATCCGGCCTTGGCTGTCGGTTGCAACCCGCACCACCCTGCGGTGGCCTAGCCCCGCGTATTGCAGGGCCATGAACACCGTGGAATGGGCATCCTCGCCGATCAGCACGGTGATGGGCGGCGCCCCGAACAGTCCATCGGCATTGGCATCCCAGCCCACCCGGCGCAGCACTTCGCCTGACGCCGCAACCAAGCAGGTGAAGTTGGCAATGGTCGCACCGCTCACGAAGCCAATCGACGACTGACGCGGCAGATCGAGAAGGTCGAGAATCCAGCGTTCGGTTACGGTTTCGATAGCGGAATTGGCGGGTGTGGCGCCGGGATGGGCCGCCATCTGCCCCGACGCGGCGGTAAAGAACTCGGCCGCGACGCCCACCGGGTGCGTAGCGCCCATCACCCAGCCGAAGAAGCGCGGCGAGGTTTGCATCAGCATCGCGCCCTTTGACTTGGTTTCGAGTTCTTCAAGAATGGCGCCCCAATCCTCGCCGGATTCGGGAACCGGCGCGGAGAAATCGGCCAGACTTTGAGCATAGCTCTTGCGGGGTACAGTTGACATGTCCGCCAGCCCGGTGCGAAACGCCACCGCCCAATCGGTTACGCCGTCAAAGAGTTTTTTGAGTTTGTTGTCCGGCACGGCGGCCTCCTTTGTCGGCGTCCCAGTTTATGTCATAGCTCGCCACCATGACCAAGGAATCAGCATCAAAGCCTGTGCTTTCGCTTGGCGCTGTGCTTCTCGTCACAATGATCATTGTCCTGGCGGCAGCCATTCTGTTGTGGATGGGCCGGGTGCCAATCTGCAAATGCGGCTACGTGAAACTCTGGCATGGCGTGACCATGAGTTCGGAGAACAGCCAGCATGTTTCCCACTGGTACACGTTCTCGCATATCATCGACGGTTTTCTGTTCTTCGCCGCATTGTGGCTCGTCGGCCGCAACTGGTCTCTCGGATTACGGCTGGTCCTGGCCACGCAGATTGACATCGACTTGGAAGTATTCAGACGCCGCCGCGAATCCGGTTGATCTGGAGTTCGATGATGGTGACCAACGCAAGCATCTTGGAAAGGGGAATGACGGTTCTTGATGGCGGCACAGCGCCTGGCCAAGCCGTTTGAAGTTCGGTGAGGGATTGGTCGAGTTTGCGGTACGCGGGGGCATCTTGCGCTACCCATTGCCCTTCGGCACTGCGGATCAGCTTCGCGGCTTCGGCAACGAATGCCGACCCGTCATGATACTCGACGATGTTGGAGATCTTGCCATATTCGAAGGCCTCGGCATATTCGACAACGGCAGTCCGAAGGAGAAGCACGGCAGTATCCGCAAGAATGCCATTGATCACCATTTTTGAGGTATCGATTGTCGCTTCAGCTAGAGCTACTTCGCTGATTACGGCAGCCACTGCGGCGTCCAGGCCATCAAGGTCGCTGCGACCAAGAATTTCCTCGGTGGCGGCCAAAGCGATGCTCAAGTTCTTCAAATTCCGGCTTTTCAGGACGCTCAGAATATCCGGAAGGATTTCCGAACCGGGGTGTCTTAAATGCTCCTTTGCCTCCTCCGGATCACCTCGGTTGGCGGCCGCAACTGCCTCATGCAGGTGACCGCGCATCATCTTGAGGCGGGCAAGGAATGCGACATCAGGGTCCGAATCTTCGAGCAGCTTGAGGACGATCTGCTCATTGTAAACCAGCGTGGATTTATCGGCTTCGGCCGAGCTTTCTTGAGCAGAAACCCGACTTAGTTGAATGCCGGGCAGAATTCCAATCAATAGGGCGCAAGCCAAAACCCGTGCCAAGTTTCCCACCAGCAATTCCTTCAAGCAGATAGAGCAAATTCTAACTCTTTCCCACACAGTCGCATCTTGGCCTGGTCGTGTCGAAGGAGCAAGGCTGCGAGGTCCGCCATGGCCATGGGTTTGGCGAACAGAAATCCCTGGGCCTGGCCGCAATGCATCGACCGCAGTGTATTGGCCTGCGCCTCGCTTTCGATCCCTTCTGCGGTGACTTTCATGTTGAGCGTCTTCCCCAGCCGGATGATCGACTCTACAATGCCATTGACTTCGGAGTTGGAATCCAGCGCTGAAATGAATGACCTGTCAATCTTAATTTTGTCGAACGGATATTGCCATAGGTAATTGAGGCTTGAGTAGCCCGAGCCAAAATCGTCAAGGACAATGGAAACCCCGAGGTTCTTGAGGTTCTCCACGATGCCTCGTACGTCAGCCCCGTCCTTGATCAACAGGCTCTCGGTGATCTCAAGTTCAAGCCGCCAGGGCAGCACACCACTGTCAGCAAGTGCCTGCCGCACACTGGCCACTACATCGCCCATTTCGAATTGGACTGGCGACAGGTTGATCGCCAGTTTGAGGTGCGGTGGCAGCAAGTGCAGGGACCGGCAGCCTTCGGCAATGACCCAGTCACCGATACTGCTGATCAGGCCGGTCTCCTCGGCGATCGGAATGAATTCGCCGGGTGAGATCATTCCGAGCACCGGGTCCGGCAGCCTCAATAGGGCCTCGACACATTCGACATCGCCGGTTTGGAGGTTGAACAGCGGCTGATAATGAAAAACAAATCCGTCCGCTTCAATTGCCGCGCGCAAGCTGCGCTCAATGTCCCGGCGGCGCTTCAACTTCATGTCCATTTCCGGCTTGAACGCGCGGTGACAACCGCGGCCTTCGGTCTTCGCAAAATAGAGAGCAATATCGGCGGATTTGATCAGGTCGATACAGGTCTCGCCGTCGTGTGGGCTGATGGCCGTACCCACACTCACGCAGGCAAACACCCGGCTGCCATTGACTTGGTATGGCTCGGCGAGCGCCCGGACCACCCGCGCCGCGAGGATTTCCGCGCTGGAATGACAGTCGTCGGAAGTTTGGACGATCAAGAATTCATCGCCGCCGACACGGCCAACGAAGCCCTCGCCGGCAACTGCACGCACCAGCGCCGATGAAACCTGGCGCAATACCTCATCTCCAGCATCGTGGCCCAGCGTGTCGTTGATTTCCTTGAACTTGTCGAGATCGACGAAGTGCACGGCGGTTGCGGTCTTGCCCAGGTTCCGGCGGAAGTGGCGTTCAAGAAATTCCATCGTCGCGTGCCGGTTCTTGAGTTCCGTCAGTGAGTCGTGAAACGCCAGGTGCTCGAGCTTGGTTTCGGCGGCTTCCTTTTGCCTGGTGCGGCGAAGATAGGCCGCCGAGGGCACGCCAAAGGCGAAAAGAATGAGCAGAAAAATCGCAGCAGCCATCCGCCCGGCCGTTGCAAGGAAACTCGTCTGCGTCTCGGATTCATCGACGATCACGGCCAGAAAACCGAGCAAATCCTGGCCAGAGCGAATTGCAATAAAGGCTTCCGCCAGGTAATCCGGTTCCGAGCGGCCCTCGCCTTGCCGGACTTTCACTGCGGTCTCACCGGTGCTCAATTGTGTGAATAACTCGGGGCTACTGTCTAGCAGGTTTTCGGTGAATTGGTGGGTGCGCCCGACCTTGTCGGAAACGACGACAAGCTTTCCCCGGGGATCATACAGCCGGTACTGCCATACGTCTCCCACCAGGTTTGCCTGCTCAAAAAACACAATCGATTTATCCGACGGTAACTCTCCGGCAAGAATATCTGGCAAATCCTCGACATGTGACACAAGGTTGGCCGACCAGTCGCGCGCCCTGCGGCTGGCATCGGTTTCCAGCATTTCACCCGTGAAGTAACGGACAATAGCGGCGCTCAATGCAAATACCAGCAGCGCCCCTACAGCCACAGCTAGTTTGGTCGTTACATTGATTTGGCGCATTACTTCCTACTCAGTCGCCGAAACTCGACTTCGACTGAACGACCCTATTTGGGACCTATTAAATTTGCTTAAGCGGACGCGTGGTAATCTGTAAAAGTGAGTAGGTGCGATTCAGCATTTCTGTGTAATAATTCGCAGAGTGCGACCCGAGTCCCAGGCCAAATCTAAACTCTCATTCAGCGCCATCGCCGCCGCGTTTGCCTTGGTTGCAGGCGCGGCCATACTCCTGTTGTGGATGGGTCGCGAGCCGGTCTGCAAGTGCGGCTACGTTAAGTTGTGGCATGGTGTGACCATGAGCTCGGAGAACAGCCAGCATGTCTTCGACTGGTACACGTTCTCGCACATCATTCACGGCTTTATCTTCTTCGGATTGTTGTGGCTGGTTGGCCGCAACTGGTCGCTCGGATTGCGCCTGGTTGTCGCCACGCTGGTTGAAAGTGCGTGGGAGGTTTTCGAGAACACCGACATGATCATCAACCGCTACCGCGAGGTGACGATTTCGCTCGATTACTACGGCGATAGCGTTTTGAACTCGGTGTTCGACATTCTTGCCATGGTCCTCGGTTTCTACGGCGCCTGGCGATTGCCGGTATGGGTCACGATAGCCGCGGCGCTCGCCATGGAGCTGATCGTCGGTGCCATCATCCGCGACAACCTCACCCTCAACATCATCATGCTGGTGTGGCCGCTGGACGCGATCAAGGTGTGGCAGGCGGGCGGGTGATAACAAGTTCCCTCACCCTGAGGTGCCCGGCATAGCCGGGCCTCGAAGGGTCAGCCACCGTTTCGGGGCCGGCCTCCCCGCCTCTTCGAAAGCCGCTGTACCTCTTTCCAGTCGCTATTGATCAGGGCTTCCTTTTTGGCCCGCGACCAACCCTTGATCTTGCGCTCGGCGGCGATTGCGTCCGAAACCATGTCCAGATATTCGGCGTAGGCCAACGTCACTGGGAGCCGCTTGGCCGTGAAGGAACCTGGCGACAGCTTCATCATGTGTTCCGAAAGCCGGGTCTCCGGCATTTCATGCCGGGTCAGCCCCGTGTAGTAACTGCCATCGGCGCAGCGGAGAATGTAAACCCATGCTCCCGGCATTGTTCACCCTGGCGCACCCTTCGAGGCCCACTTCGTGGGCACCTCAGGGTGAGGAAAAATCATTTCAATCCATCACCCTTACCCTGAGGTGCCCGGCACAGCCGGGCCTCGAATGGTGCGCAGCCGGGGGGCGGTTTACCGCCCGAACCGCCTGTACTCTGGCTCGATCAAAAAGAAGGCCCAGCGGGTGGCGTATTTTTCGCCGTAGGGCAACACACCACAGTAATCGCCGTCGACAAACATGACGGGGCCATCGCGGCCATCGGGGATGATGACCGATTGTCCGACCACGCACCAATTGGCATCCCGCGCCTCGGGCGGGGCCACGGGCAGCATCAACATCAGGAATGGCAGAAGACTCGCCGTCATCGCCCCTATCGAAGCGCAGTCTGGGCCCCGAATCAAGAGTTGCGGAAGCGGCTTGGTGAAGAACCGGTTCTCGCCCGGAAGGCGCGGCTGAATTCGGCAAGCGTCGAAAAGCCGGTGGCCATCGAAATATCGCGGATGCCGAGGCGCGAATAGTTGAGCAGGCGCTCGGCTTTTTCCAGGCGGAGCTGGCGGTAGAAGCCCATGGGGCGCGCTTGCAGTTTCTCTCGGAACAGCCGCTCCATGTGGCGCAGCGAAAGGCCGGCGATTGCCGCCAGCGCTGCAGCGCTCAGGGGCTCCTCAATCTGCTCCTCCATCGCGGCGATGATGGCGAGAAGGCGCGGGTCGCGGGTGCCGAAACGGGTTTGCGCCGAGGCCCGCGCTTGCCCCTGCTCTTCTTGTGAACGGAAATGCACGAGCTGGTCAGCGACGAGCACCGACAGATCGCGGCCCATTTGCTTGGCAATGAAGGCCAGCATCATGTCGATGGCGGAAGCGCCGCCGGCACAGGTCATGCGGTCACGGTCGATTTCGTAGAGGGCTTGGGTTGCCATGACAGCCGGGAAAGCTTTCGCGGAAACCGGGAAGGCTCTCCCAATGGCATGTGGCGCGATAACCATCGAGCACACCGGCACGGGCCAGCAGGAAGGGCCCGGTATCGATGCCGCACAGCAGCGCCTTGGCGCGGGCCAGCTTGCGGATCGCCGCCAGCATGGGCCTCGTCGTCCCCTGCTCCGGCTCGTAGCTGGCGGAGACCACGGCCATGGCGGGCCTGCCGATTTCAGCCAGGTTTCCGCTCACCGAAACCGGAATGCCGTTGGAGGCCGCAACCGGCTGGCCATCAGCCGAGACGAAGCGCCAGGAAAACGCTTCGCCGGCAAATCGATTGGCGACGCGCAGGGGTTCGAGCGCGCCATAGAGGGCGATCATCGAAAAGCGCGGAACCAGCAAGAAGGCGACATCAAACCGGGCCATGGCGGAATTTTGCAAGTTTTGGCGGATTTTGTCAAATTGTGTTTTGTGGCTGGACTACTCTCACCGCCAACCCAGGAGGAGTCCCATGCAGCCCAAAGTCATCATCACCTGCGCCGTCACCGGAGCGGGAGACACGGTCGGCAAGCACCCGGCCATTCCCGTGACCCCCGAGCAGATTGCCAATTCGGCCCTGGAAGCGGCAAACGCCGGGGCGACCGTTGTTCATTGCCATGTGCGCGATCCCAAGACAGGCAAGGGGGCGCGCGGTGTTCACCTCTACCGCGAAGTGATGGAGCGCATCCGCGCCAAGAACAAGGAGGTGATCATCAATTTAACCGCCGGCATGGGCGGCGATGTTGAAGTGGGGGCTGGCGAGAAACCGCTGGCGTTTGGCCCTGGCACCGACTGCGTCGGTCCCGAGGAACGCCTCATCCACATCAAGGAACTGCGCCCGGAACTGTGCACGCTGGATTGCGGAACGCTGAATTTCGGCGATGGCAATTCCATCGTGGTGCAAACGCCGGTGCAACTGCGCGAACAGGCAAAACTCATCAAATCCTATGGCGTCAAGCCCGAAATGGAAATCTTCGACTCTGGCAACCTGTGGTTCGCCAAACAACTTCACGCCGAAGGGCTGATCGACGATCCGCCGATGTTTCAGCTGTGCCTCGGCATCCCGTGGGGTGCGCCCTATGACTCGGAGACTATGGCCTATCAGAAGTCGCAACTCCCACCGAACGCCGTGTGGGCCGCCTTCGGCATCGGCCGCAACGAGTTTCCGGCGGTGGCGCAGGCCGTGCTGCTCGGCGGCCACGTGCGCGTCGGGCTTGAAGACAATCTCTGGCTCGCCAAGGGCGTGCCCGCGTCGAACGCCACGCTGGTTGAGAAGGCGGTGAAGATTATCGAGATCCTCGGAACAAGCGTCGCCAGTCCCGATGAAGGCCGGGCGATCCTCAAGTTGAAGCCGCGGGCTTGAGCATGGCCGCTATCAAAACCGTCGGCATCGCGGGAACCGGTCTCATTGGTGCCGGCTGGGCCGCAAGGCTGCTGTTCCGGGGCTACAATGTCATCGCTTTCGACGTGTCGCCCACCGCCGAAGAGCGCCTGAAAGCGCAAATCAAGACAGCATGGCCGTCGCTCGTGGCCCTCCTCGGCAAACCCGCCAAAAAGGGCAAGCTCTCTTTCACCACTGATCTCAAAGAGATGGCGTCCAAAGCTGACTTCATCCATGAAGCCGCCCCGGAGCGCGAGGATTTGAAGATCAGGCTGTTCAAGGAGATCGATGCAGCCGCCCGGCCCGACGTCATTATCGCATCTTCGTCGTCAGGCTTCCTGCCCACCAACCTGCAGTCACAGTGCAAGCACCCGGAGCGGGTGATCATCGGCCACCCGTTCAACCCGGTCTATCTTCTGCCGCTGGTCGAAACGGTGCCGGGCGAGAAGACCTCGGAAGAGGTGATGGTGCGGGCCGGCGTCTATTTCGAGGCGATCGGCATGCAGGTGCTGCGCCTGAAGCGCGAGATCATGGGTTATGTCTGCGATAGGCTGCAGGAGGCCCTGTGGCGCGAGGCCCTGCACATCCTCAACAAGGACATCGCGACGACCGGCGAAATCGACGATTCCATCGTCTATTCGGCTGGTATGCGCTGGGCCTTCATGGGTTCGTTCCTCAACTATCATGTGGCCGGCGGCCCCGGCGGCATGCGCGATTTCATCAAGCAGTTTGACCCGACTCTGGAACTCGACTGGACCGATCTCAAATTCCCGAAATGGAATGCCGCACTCGAAACCCGTCTGGTCGAAGGCTGCGAGGCGCAAGCCGGGGGCCGCAAGGTTTCCGAGATCGAAGCCAAGCGCAACGCCATCCTGGTCGACATGATGAAGCTGTTCCGGAAACACAAGATCGGCGCAGGACTTGTGCTGGAACGCGAGATGAAGGCAAAGAAGAAGCGCTAGAACCACCAAATCCTGTCATCGCCGGGCTTGTCCCGGCGACCCATCGTGCAGCACACTCAACCAGTTAAACTGTTGCACCATGGGTCCCCGCAACAAGTGCGGGGATGACAGTTGTAGGAACGGAGACATACTTTTATGCCCCAGCGCGTCATGATCACCGCCGCCGCCGATGGCATCGGACGGCATATCGCCAAGGCCTTCGCCGCCGAAGGGGCGCGGGTCCACATCTGCGACGTCAACGAAGCGGCACTCGAAAAATTCCGCGAGGAGTTTCCGGAAATCGGCGCAACCCATGTGAATGTGCGGAGCGAAGCCGAAATCGAGGGCTGGTTCGATGAGGCCCTGGACGACATGGGCGGCCTCGATGTGATGGTGAACAACGCCGGCATCAAAGGACCGACGGCGCCGGTCGATGACATCGACTACGCCGAGTGGAGAGAATGCCTGGAAATCGGACTCGATAGCTACTTCCTGTGCGCGAGGCGCGCTGCACCCTTGCTCAAGGACCAGCGCAAGGGCACGATCATCAATCTTTCATCGACGGCCGGCCTCTTCGGCTTCGGCAACCGCACGCCCTATGCGGCGGCGAAATGGGCGGTGATCGGCCTCACCAAGTCCCTCGCCATCGAGCTTGGCCCCTACAACGTCACCTGCAACGCCATCTGCCCGGGTGCCGTGGCGGGGGCGCGCATTCAGCGGGTGATCGAGGGCGAAGCAAGTCTGCTGGGCGTTCCGAACGAAGTGATCGCCGCGAAGATTGCAAGCGGGCAGTCGATCTCGCGCCTCGTCGAACCCGATGAAATCGCCGACATGTGCCTGTTCCTCGCTTCCCCCGCCGCCAAGATGGTCAACGGCCAGGCGATTGCGGTCGATGGCCATACCGAAACTTTTCATATCAAGTAGGAAGACATGGATTTCGCCCTTTCCGAAGAACAAGAGATGATCGTCAAGACGACGCGGGATTTCGTCGTCAACGAAATCTATCCGCATGAAGCCGAGGTCGAGGAGACCGGCGTTCTACGCCATGACCTTCGCGACGCGATCAAGGCCAAGGCCATCGAGGCCGGGCTCTATGCGGCGAACATGCCGGCCGAGGTGGGCGGTGCGGGCCTCGATACTCTGACCTGGGTGCTCTACGAGAAGGAACTGGGCAAGGCCAACTACGCGCTGCATTGGACCTGCGTGGCGAGGCCCTCCAACATTCTCATGGCCTGCGCGGGCGAGCAGCGCGAAAAGTATCTCTTCCCGTCGGTGCGCGGCGAGAAGTCCGATTGCCTCGCCATGACCGAGCCTGGCGTCGGCTCCGACGTGCGCGGCATGAAGACATTCGCCAAGAAGGACGGCGATGATTTCGTCATCAACGGCACCAAGCATTTCATCAGCCACGCCGATGAGGCGAGTTTCGTCATCCTGTTTGCCGCAACCGGCGAGGAGGACACGCCGCGCGGCAAGAAGAAACTGATCACCGCCTTCCTGATCGACATGGGAACGCCGGGCTACACGGTGCGGGCGGGCTACAAGAACGTGTCGCATCGCGGCTACAACAACTGCATTCTCGAATTCAACGATTGCCGCGTGCACAAATCACAAGTGCTGGGCGAAGTTCACAAGGGCTTCGAAGTGGCCAATGACTGGCTGGGCGCCACGCGGCTGCAGGTGGCTTCCACCTGCATTGGCCGCGCCGAGCGGGCGCTGGACCATGCCAAGCAATATGCCGTCGACCGCCAGCAATTCGGCCAGCAGATCGGCAAGTTCCAGGGTGTCTCCTTCAAGCTCGCCGACATGGCGCTGGAACTCAAAGCCGCCGAACTCCTGACCCGAGAAGCCGCCTGGAAGTTCGACCAGAAAACCGTGACCGACATGGACATGGCGATGGCCAAGCTCAAGGCCACCGAGATGCTGGCCTTTGTCGCCGATGAAGCCATTCAGATTCACGGCGGCATGGGGCTGATGAGCGACCTGCCGCTCGAACGCATCTGGCGCGATGCACGGGTAGAGCGCATCTGGGAAGGCACGTCGGAAATCCAGCGCCACATCATCAGCCGGGCGCTGCTCAGGCCATTGGGGGGATGAAGTGGCTGAAATGACTGTTGACCATTTCGCCGGAAAGATCGCCGAGGCTTACGACGGCGAAGTTGCCGCGTGGTTCGCCCCCGCCGCTATCACGCCGGTCGTGGATCGGCTTGTGGTACTGGCACGGGGCGGCGCTTGCCTGGAGTTCGCTGTCGGCACGGGACGCATCGCTCTGCCGCTGCAGGCGCGTGGCTTGCGCGTTGACGGCATCGAACTTTCCGCCGGCATGATTCAGCAACTCATGGCAAAGCCGGGCAGTGCTGCACTTGATATCCGCCACGGCGACATGACCTCAACAGACATGGGCAAGACCTACTCCGTGGTCTTTCTTTTGTTCAATACCATCATGAACCTCACCACCCAGGACTCACAGGTCAAGTGCTTTCGCAACGCCTCGAAACATCTGGAGGCTGGAGGAAAATTCGTCGTGGAAGTCATGGTTCCGGATCTGAGGCGATTGCCGCCGGGCGCTGTCGCCGTTCCCTTTGACGTCACCAATCGGCATGTCGGTTTCGATACGTACCGGACTGCCGAGCAGAAACTCACGTCCCATCATGTTACGGTCGGTTCCGATGGCAGCGCCAGCTACAACGCGATTCCATTTCGTTATGTCTGGCCTTCCGAGCTTGATCTGATGGCCGCGTTGGCTGGGCTGAAACTTCTGTCGCGTCATGCCGATTGGGTCGAGACACCTTTTGACGACACAAGCCGCCAGCACGTTTCGGTTTGGGAGAAAGTCTGAAGTGATTGACTCGCGGCCGCGCATGCAAAATCCCGCGCCACATCATCAGCCGCGCGCTGCTGAGGCCGTTGGGGGGATGATGATGATTCTCAGCTCATCCTCCCTCGCTCCGGGGGAGGTGGCGCGCAGCGCCGGAGGGGGCCTGCCGCGCGCCGCAGCCCCCACCCGCTTCGCTGCGCGAAGCACCCTCCCCGCGAACGGGGAGGGATAGTTGTGATAAGCCTCTCCCGCCTTCTCAACCCAACCTCCATCGCTTTCGTGGGCGGCAATGAATGTGCCATCGCCATCAAGCGCACGCGCGAACTTAGGCTTCACGGGCAAGATCTGGGCTATCCATCCCAAGCGCGATCAGATCGCCAGGCGTTGCAACGCTGAAATCCGTCGATGACATTCCCGAACCCGTCGATGCCGCCTTCATCGCCGTTAAGCGCGAGCCGACCATCGAGGTGGTTCGCGCACTCGCCGCAAAAGGTTGCGGCGGGGCGGTGATCTATGCGGCGGGCTTTGCCGAAACCGGCCACGCGGTGTTGCAGCGCCAGCTTCTCGAGGCCGCCAACGGCATGCCGCTGATGGGACCCAATTGCTATGGCTTCGTCAACACGCTGTCGCGCGCCGCCCTGTGGCCCGATGAATCGGGGCTCGAAGCCGTTGATCGCGGTGTCGCGCTCATCACCCAGTCGGGCAACATCGCCTGCAACTTCACCATGATGATGCGCGGACTACCGGTCGCCGCGGTCTTCTCCATCGGCAATCAGGTCGATGTCGGCATGCATACGATGGTCGAGGCGCTCTCGGCCGATCCGCGCATCTCGGCCATCGGACTTCATGTCGAGGGCCTGCCCGATGTGCCGGCCTTCGCGCGTGCCGCGGCACTGGCACGCAAGCGCAAGGTGCCGATCGTCGTGCTCAAGACCGGGCGCTCGGAACAGGGTGCCAAGGTCGCCATGAGCCACACCTCGTCACTGGCCGGTGCCGACACGCTCTATGACGCGCTGTTCGAACGTTATGGCGTGGCCCGCATGAAGTCGGTGTCGGCCTTCGCCGAAACCCTCAAGTTCCTGCACAATGGCGGGCCGATTGCGGGATCGCGTCTCGTCTCGCTGTCGTGCTCAGGCGGCGAGGCGGCATCTGGTCGCCGACATGGCGCTGGAGCGCGACGTGTCGTTTCCGCCCTTCGACTGCCGAAACCAAACCGCGCGTCGCGGCGACATTGAATGAGTATGTGGCGATCGACAATCCGCTGGACTACCACACCTTCATCTGGAACCAGCCGGAGAAACTCACGGCAACTTTCACCGAAGTTTTGAAGGGCGGCTTCGATGTCGGCATGGTGATCCTCGACACGCCGACCCACCCCAAGATGAAGCCCGATGCCTGGGCCACCACGGCGCGCGCCATGGCGGCGGCGGCGAAGGCCACGGGGGCGCGAGCCGCGGTGGTCGCCTCGCTGCTCGGAAGGCATGCCGCTCACCCTCGCCGCCGAACTCTCGGCCAAGGCGTGGCGCCGATGATGGGGCTCGATGATGCGCTCACCGCCTTCGAAGCCGCCGCCCATATCGGCCGCAACTGGGCGCGGGGCGAAGAACCACCGGAGATGCTGGCAGCCATCGTCAAAGGCTCCGGCGAACGCGTGTTGAGCGAGTTTGAGGCCAAGCAGCTCCTGAAATCGCATGGCCTCGCGGTGCCGGAAGGCATCGTGTGCCGGGCCACGGAAGCGGTGGCGGCGGCCGCGAAACTGGGCTACCCGGTGACCCTCAAGGTCTCCTCCGCCGCCATTGCCCACAAGACGGAAGCCGGTGGTGTCGCCCTGAACCTCCGAACTCCCGCCGATGTCGAAGCCGCCGCGGCCCGTATGGCGAAGCTCGCGCCCGAGGTTCTGGTTGAGCGCATGGTGACGGGGGCCGTCGCCGAACTGATCATCGGCCTCACCTCCGACCCGCAGTTCGGCACAGCACTGGTGGTTGGCGCCGGTGGCATTCTCACCGAACTTCTCAAGGACTCGGCCACCCTGATCCTGCCCACGACGCGCGGCGAAATCGAACGTGCGCTGGCATCGCTCAAGGTGTGGAAACTCGTCGAGGGCTTCCGTGGCAAGTCCGGAGACAAAGCCGCCGTCATCGCCGCAGTCGAAGCCGTCGCCCGCTTCGCCGAGGCCCATCATGGGTTGATCGAGGAACTGGACGTCAACCCCCTGCTCGTACTGCCAAATGGGGCGGTGGCGGTTGATGCACTGATCAAGATGAGGACGTGATGTTGGCTTTATTCCGTCATCCCGGCGAAAGCCGGGACCCAGACTTTCCGCGCGAAGATTGCGAGAGCATTGAGTTTGACAGCCTGGGTCCCGGCTTCCGCCGGGATGACGGGTCTAGTATTCAGCCCACGGAGTATTCCCCATGACCTCCCCGATCATCACCACCCGCCGTGGCCCCGTCCTCGAAGTCCGCATTGAACGCGGCAAGGCCAATGCCATTGATGCGGCGACCAGCCGCATCATGGGCGACATTTTCGCGAGTTTTCGCGACGATGCGGAATTGCGCGTCGCCATCCTCACCGGCACGGGTGAGAAATTCTTCTGCCCGGGCTGGGATCTCAAGGCGGCAGCGGAGGGCGAGGCACCGGATTCGGACTATGGCGTCGGCGGATTCGGCGGGTTGCAGGAGCTCCCCAACCTCAACAAGCCGGTGATCTGCGCCGTCAATGGCCTGGCTTTTGGCGGCGGCTTCGAAATCATGATTTCCTGCGACATCATCATCGCCGCTGAGCACGCCACCTTCGCGCTTCCCGAAATCAATTCCGGCACGGTGGCCGATGCCGCGTCGATCAAGCTGCCACGGCGCATTCCCTATCATGTGGCCATGGAGATGCTGTTCACCGGCCGGCGCATTGATGCCAGGGAAGCCAAGCACTGGGGGCTGATCAACGAGATCGTGGCGGCCGACAAGCTGATGGAGCGGGCCCATGCCGTGGCCGATCAACTGGCAGACGGCCCGCCCCTGGTTTTCGCGGCGATCAAGGAAATCACCCGCGACACGGCGCATCTTCCCGTGCAGCAGGCCTTCGATTTGGTCACCAAACGCAAGCTCAAGACCGTCGACCGGCTTTATTCCAGCGAAGACCAGTTGGAAGGTGCGAAAGCCTTCGCCGAAAAGCGCAAGCCGCAGTGGAAGGGGCGGTAATCCCCAAGAAAAATGGCCGCGGCTTGCGCCACGGCCAGGGTGTTCCGCTTGGGGAGCGGGACGGTAATAGGTTACATCAGCCAGTGGCGGCCGGAGAGGCGGATGCGGGCGGCATCGCGTTCCACGGTTTCGAGACCGGAGAAGTCGGCTTTGCCAAGACTGGTCATGCGGCTCAGGGTGCCGGTTACACCAACCCAGAGAGCGGACGGGGAAGCGAGGGTGGCGGCGAGGCGGGTCATGATCTTCAATTCCTTTTTAACGTCGTTTGATGGTCTGAAGATAAGCGTTTGAATCGGCAGTGACAAACGATGAGTTGTATGTTAATCTTCAAGCATAACTTGAAGATTGTCCATGTTACGCCACATTCCGGGGCTGCAAGCCCTCAAAGCCTTTGACGCCGCCGCGCGGCACCTCAGTTTCAGCCGTGCGGCGGAAGAACTGAATGTGACGCCGGCTGCCGTCAGCCACCAGATCAAGGAACTGGAAGAACAGATTGGCGTTTCCCTGTTCCAGCGCACCAGCCGCCACATGCAGCTGACGCGGCATGGCGACGTGCTGCGGCCCGCCGTGGCCGACGCGCTGGAGGGCCTGACGCTGGCGGTCAACAAATTGCGGCAGGCCAAGAACCCTAAACAGATCCGGGTCACCGCATCGCCGTCGCTCGCCGCCAAATGGCTGGTGCCGCGGCTCGACAAGTTCCTGGAAGCGGTGCCTGGGGCCGACGTGCGCATCGACGCGACATCATCGGTTCTGGACTTCGACCGCGACGAGATCGACGCGGCAATCCGTTTCGGCGAAGGCATTCACCCCGGCCTGCAGGTCGACAAGCTGTTCAGCGACGTGCTGTTTCCGGTGTGCAGCCCGGCGCTGTTGCGTGATGGCAAGCCACTGCGCGAACCGCGCGACCTTCTGAACTACACGTTAATTCACCTTGAGTATGAGGCACTGGGAGCCGTGTGGCCCAATTGGCGCATGTGGATGCTGGCGGCGGGGATCAAGGATTTCAACGACACGCGCGGCCTGCATTTCAGCCAGACGTCGCTTGCCGTGCAGGCGGCGATCGACGGCCATGGCGTGGCGCTGGGGGATTCAACGCTGGTGGCCGACGATATTGCCGCCGGCCGATTGGTCAAGCCCTTCGAGCTTGCCCTCAAGAGCCCGCCACAATTCGCCTACCATCTCATCACCCGCAAGGATGCGGGTGAGCGGCCGATCGTCAAGGCGTTCCGAAGCTGGATTCTGGAAGAGGCTCTGCACACCGGCGCGTCGGCAAAAAATTAACCGCTGGCGGGCAGACAAACGGTATGATGACGCGCCGCGGCTTTCTCAAGGGGTTCAAGTATCTGTTCTATGCCGGAGCAGCGGCCGCCAGCTATGGCTTCGGCATCGAGCCGGGATTTCGCTTGCGTGTGCAGCACTACGCTTTGACGCCAGCTGATTGGCCACAGGGTTTCAAGCTGCGGGTGGTGGTCATCGCCGATCTACATGCCGGCTGGCCTTACATCAGCGAGGCGCGGATCGCCAAGATCGTCGACCTCGCCAACAGCCTGGAGGGCGATCTCCATATGCTGCTTGGCGATTATCGCGCCACGCACCGCTTTGTCACCACGCCGGTGAGCTATGAGCAAACGGCAGTGGCCTTGAAACGCCTGTCGGCGCCGCTTGGCACCCACGCCATTCTCGGCAACCATGACTGGTGGGACGATCCGGCGGCCCAAAAGCGCCGGGCCGGCCCGGTGCGGGCCCGGCTGGCACTCGAAGCGGAAGGCATTCCGGTCTACGAAAACCATGGCGTGCGGCTGGAGAAAAACGGCCAACCGTTCTGGCTGCTGGGGCTCGGCGACTCGGTGGCGTTGCTCAACGGCCGCAGCCGTGGCTTCACCGGCGTCGACGATCTTCCCAAAACGCTGGCCATCATCACCGACGATGCGCCAGCTCTGCTGATGATCCACGAGCCTGACAGCTTCGTCGATGTTCCCAAGCGGATCGCCGCCACGTTCGCCGGCCACACCCATGGGGGTCAGGTCAGGCTGTTCGGCTACGCGCCGATTGTGCCGTCGCAATTCGGCAACCGCTTCGTCTATGGCCACATCAAGGAACAGGGCCGCCACATGTTCGTCTCCGGCGGCATCGGCTGCAGCGGCCTGCCGGTGCGCTTCGGCTCGCCGCCAGAACTGGTGGTCGTCGATCTCGGCTGATTACTCCGGCGCAAGTGCGGGATGCGAATCGAACGTGCCGGCCGGCATCTGCTCGTAGTCGATGGCGGCACCGGTCATCATTTGGGCGGACGGCGACACCAGGAAGGCCACCAGGCCCGCGACATCTTCCGAGCTGATCAGGCGGCCAGACGGCATGCGGCGGCCGATCTTCTCGGCCCAGTTTTCCGGCATATGGTGAAAGGTGGTCTGCGTCTTGTGCTCGCCCTCGGTGGCCACCCAGCCGAGGTTGATGGTAAACATGCGAATGCCCTCACGCTTCACGGCATTGGCGGCGGCCCTGGTGAGGGTGGCGAGAGCGGCCTTGGAGGCCGAATAGGTGATAAGGTTGGGCGGCCCGCCGTAGGACAACATGCTGCCGACATTGATCACCGTTCCGCCGCCGCCCTCGCGCATCAGCTTGACGGCTTCCTGCATCATGAACAGCGGCGCCTTGACGTTGACGGCGAAGATGCGGTCGAAGGCTTCGGGCGTGGCATCGTCGAGACCCCAGCGCTCGGTGTTGCCGGCGGCGTTCATCAGACACGTCGAGACGGCCAAAGCGCTGCCGCGCCAGCCCCACGGCGCGGGCGGGGGTTGCGGGGTCGGTCACGTCAGCGGCCAACATCTCGCAGGCACCCAGTGCAGAAAGCTCACGCTGCTTTGCCGCCAAGGCTTTGGCACTGCGATCAACCAGCACAACGCCTGCAAACCCATCGCCCAGCAGGCGGGCGGCGGCAGCGGCCCCCAACCCCTGGGCCCCGCCGGTGATAAGGGCAATGCGTTGCTTTGACGTCATGGGTTTCCTTTCAGCTGGCCTTGGCGCTCGCCCCACCACATGGCGGCAAGGGCTAGAATATTAAGAATGGCGAAGCCCAGCACAAGTGCCGTCACGCCGCCATCATAGGCGCGGCCGACGAGGCCACCGAGGACCGCACCCATCATTGACGACACAAAGCCAACGACCGACGCGCCAATGCCGGCGATGTGGCCGAGGGGCTCCATGGCGAGGGCATTGAGATTGCCGAAGGTGATGCCGATGCACAGGAAGGTCACCATCAGGTAGGCCATCATCGCCCACAGCGGCGGCACGCCCGATGTGGCGAAGACCAGGGGCAGGAACACCACGGCGGCGGCGATGATGGCGGCGAAGGCTGTCGCGGTGAGGCGGCGCATGCCGATGCGCTCGACCAGGGTGCCATTGATCAGCATCGACAGGCCGAGCGAGAAGGCCAGCAGCGAAAAATAGAAGACAAACTCCCGGCCGAGGCCGAAGGTCTGCTGGTACATCTGCTGGGCGGTGTTGAGGTAGGCGAGGAAACTGCCGGTCACGAACCCGCCGCATATGATGTAACCGGCAGCACGGCGGATGCGGAACACTTCAACGGTGGTGCTGATGATATGGGCCGCCGACATGGCGACGCGCTTGTCGCGCGGCAAGGTTTCCGGCTGGCGCAGTGCGAACCAGATGGCGGCGGGAACGGCGAGGGCGAGATAGAGCAGAAAGATTTCGCGCCAGGTGGCAACCATCAATATGCCCTGCCCGGCCAGCGGCGCCAGCATCGGCACCAGAATGAACACCGTGCCGATGAACGACATGATGCGGGCCATGGGGGCGCCCTCATAGAGATCGCGCACCAGGGCATTGGTGCCAGTAAATGGTATCGATGCCCCCATCCCTTGCAGCAGGCGCGCGGCGAGAATGACCGGAAACGACGCCGCCACCATGCCGAGAAGGCTTCCGGCGATGTAGAGGGCAAGGCCGAAATAGATCACCGGCTTGCGGCCCCAGCTGTCGGCCAGGGGCCCGGCAACAAGCTGGCCGATGGCAAAGCCCACGAACACCAGCGAAATCAGCAATTGCAAGTCATTGCCGGCGTTCGACGCCGAGATCGCGCGCCAATGGCCGGGAGGGCAGGAATGATGGTGTCGATGCTCAGGGCATCAAGGGCGGTGACCAGGGCCACCAGCGGAATGAATTCGGCGATGTGCAGGGGTTTGGTGTTGAAAAAGCGAGGCATGGGCCGGGGATAGCGGTTGCGACGGGCTCGCTCAAGCCGCAAGTAGACTGTATTGGGAGACAAGCAGCTGTGCCGCACCAGTTCTGTCATTGCCGGGCTTGTTGTTTAGTCCGGGGATGACAATGGTGGGCGGTTTGACTGCCATTCGGCCTCTGCTACGATCAGGCGCAAGCAACAAGAAGTGCTCCCATGCCCCCCTCGGCGATCTTCCACAAGGACTTCAAGGCCAGGCCCTATTGGTGGGAGGCGCACGAGCCGAAGCCACTGCCGGACATCACACTTCCCAAAGAAGTGCGGGTGGTGATCGTCGGTGCCGGTTATGCCGGGCTTTCGGCGGCGCTGGAGCTCAATCGCGAGGGGATCGAGGCTTTGGTGCTCGATGCCAATGAGCCGGGGTTCGGCGGGTCGACGCGCAATGGCGGCATGGTGTCGGGGGGCGTCAATGTCGGCAAGCGTTACGTGGCGAAGGCGCTGTCGCCAGAGGAAGCCGCACCGTTTCTGGCCGATGCCGCTGACGCCTTCGGGCACATCGAAAACTTGCTGGCCCGCGAAAAGATCGACTGCCACTGGACGAAGGCCGGCTATTTCGTCGGCGCGTGGTGCAAGAGCCACTTCGACGGCATGGCGAAGAAAGTGGAGATGCTCAATCACTACGCGCGCTCCGAGGCCTATCTGGTGCCGCCGGAGCGGCAACGCGAGGAAATCGGCTCGGACTATTATCGCGGCGGCATGGTCGTGGGGCGCGCCGGGCAGTTGCACCCTGCCCTTTATTACAAGGGCCTGCTCGACCTGTGCCAGAAGCGCGGCATTGCCATAGCCTCCAGGACGCCGGCCGCACGTCTGTCGCAAACGCCCAGCGGGTGGATTGTCGAAACGCCGCGCGGCATGGTCAAGGCCGGCGATGTGGTGATCGCCACCAATGGCTACACCGGCGATCTCACGCCGCAGTTGAAGCGCCGCGTGGTGCCGCTTGGCTCCTACATCATCGCCACGGAAGAGTTGGCGCCGGAGGTGGCGGCCTCGCTCAGCCCCAAGAACCGGTCGATTGCCGATACGCGGCGGGTACTCACCTATTACCGCATGTCGCCCGACGGCAAGCGGCTGATCTTCGGCGGCCGCGCCAAGTTCGGGATGACCGATCCAATTGAAACAGCCCCCATCCTCCACCAGTTCATGATCGACCGTTACCCGCAGCTCAGGGGCACGAAGATCACCCATGCATGGACCGGCAATGTGGCCTTCACCGTCGACGAGCTGCCGCACATGGGCCGGTACGAAAACCTGCATTACGCGCTGGGCTGCAATGGATCGGGGGTCGCCATGATGAGTTATCTCGGCCACCAGACGGCACGCAAGATCGCCGGCAAATCCAACCGCGTGTGCGCTTTTGACCGGCCGGAATTTCCCACCCATCCGCTGTACAACGGCAACCCGTGGTTCGTGCCGTGGATCGGGCGCTATTTCCGCACCCGCGACTGGATCGACCGCAGGCTGGGATGATTTTCGAAAGCCCAAGGCTTGTTGCGCGGCGCTTCACGGAAGGCGACCTCGAGGCCTTTGTGGCGATGCGGGCCGACCCGGAGGTAGCGCGCTATCAGGCGTGGGAGAACTACACGGCGGAGGATGGCCTCAAGCGCTACCAGGACCTGCAGTCGCGCAATCCCAGTGAACCTGGGTGGTTCCAGTTTGCACTCGAGAGCAAGGCTACGGGGGCGTTCGTGGGCGACTGCGGCCTCAAGATCCTGGAGAGCGACATTCGCCTGGCGGAAATCGGCTACACCATCGCGCGCGCCGACTGGAACAAGGGCTATGCCACCGAGGTCATCCGTGCACTGACGGCCTATGCGTTCGCCAGCAGTCCGATCCACCGCATCACCGCCTCGGTTGACCCTGAGAACACCGGTTCGTGCCGGGCGCTGGAAAAAGCGGGCTACCGGCGCGAGGGGCTGTTCCGGCAGAGCATATGGTTCAAGGGCTCCTGGGCCGATGATGCGATTTACGCCAGGCTGCGCGAGGATTGAGTGCGGGGCCAGCGTGCTTCGAGGCTCACGGCGTTGCCGTGAGCTCCTCAGCATGAGGGCTTTCTAAACTCCTCACCCTGAGGTGCCCCGCGCAGCGGGGCCTCGAAGGGTGTCAGGACGGATGTGTCTACGCCACCTTGCGGCGGGGTTCGTGGCGGTGGATGTCCGCCTTGGTCTCCGCCTCTTCCTTGCGCTTCAGCCAATCGGGCTCGATCGCCTCGGCTTCGACAATTTCGCAAGCCCTAAGCCAGTGGGCTTCGGAGCAACCGTCGGGACGGCCCTCCTCTTCCCAGATGGCATAGGCGATGGCGCGGATGCGCTGTTCCTTGGCGAGGTGGTCAATCACGGGATGTTCGGTCATGTGGGGCCTCTTTCATGGTGTTGCCAATATGCAAAGCACGGGAACACAACTTGCCTCGCGCCACACCCCAACCCGCGGCGCAAATCACTTGTAACAGATTCTCTGGCGTTTGTCGCGGCTCAACCGCACCGGGCCTGCATCAGCCAACCGCCGCCGTCATACTTCGGGGCATTGGTGAGGCGGCCCTTCTGGCCCTCGGGGCAGGAAAAATAACCTAGCGACGAGGTGGCGACAGCCACGGCGTCGCTCTGCTGTTTGGCGCCCATGCCGGAGACCTTCATGTCGAACACCCCGGCACTTTCGACATAGGAATAGTCGAGGTGGTAAGTCTTGCCATTATAGAAAATCGGCTCGGAGCGGGATTTGGTCTGCACCTTGCCGGTTGATTTGGTCACCGTCACGTCAGGCTTTTCGGCGCAGGCGGCAAGTGCGATGAGGCAGGCGGCGAGAATGATCGGGCGATTCATGTCCGGCCTTATGCCCGCTCGGTCTTCACGCGGCAAGTGCGGTCACGTATAGAGCGCGGATGATGACCCGCTTTGAACCCGCCGCCCTTCTCGTTCCCCGCACCAGAATTGCCGAAGAAGGCGCCATCATTCGCATGGCGCAGAAATCGCGCGATCTCCGCGCCAAAGGCATGGATGTCGTCAGCCTCACGGTGGGCGAACCGGATTTCGATACGCCGGTCAACATTCAAGAAGCGGCTGCGGCGGCGATGAAAGCGGGCTTTACGCATTATTCGCCGGTGGCCGGAATCCCTGAACTGCGGGCGGCGATTTCGAAGAAACTCAAGACCGAAAATGACCTCGACTACGCGGCTTCCGAAATCTGCCTAGCCAACGGCGCCAAGCAGGCGATTGCCAATGCCATCCTGTCGCTGATCGACATTGGCGACGAAGTGATCATGCTGGCGCCCTACTGGGTGTCGTACGAAATCACCGTGAAGTTCGCGGGCGGAACACCGGTGGTGTTGCAGGCCGGCGTGGCGGAAGACTACAAGGTGCCGGCGGCCCGTATCGCCGCGGCGGTGACGGCCAGGACCAAGATGCTGATCCTCAATTCGCCCAACAACCCGACGGGTGCAGTGTGGTCGGCGGCGGAACTGGAGGAGATCGCTGGCATCGTCAGAGCCCATCCGAATATGGTTGTGCTGTCCGACGAGATTTACGAATACATCGTGTTCGATGGCGAGATGGCGTCCATTGGGGCGCTGCCGGGCATGCGCGAGCGCACCATCACGGTCAATGGTTTCTCCAAGGGCTTCGCGATGACTGGCTGGCGGCTGGGCTATACGGCGGCACACGAGACCTTCACCAAGGCCTTCATGGGCATGCAAGGCACCATCACCACCGGCGCAAACCAGTTCGTGCAGCGCGCCGCCATCGCCGCCCTCGAAGGCCCACGTGACGAGGTGGAGGCGATGCGCCTGCGATACCGGGGGCGGCGCGACATGGTGATGACGGCGCTCAATGCGATCCCCGGTGTCAAGCTGGCGCCAATCCCGGCGACATTCTATGCCTTCCCGGATGTGTCGGGGCTCCTCGGCAAGAAGGCCGGTAATCACCTGATCGACACCACCGAGCAGCTGTGCGACTGGCTGCTGGAAGTCCACGGCGTTGCCACGGTGCCAGGCACAGCCTTCGGCGCGCCAAACTCCATCCGCCTGTCGTTTGCAGCGAGCGAAGCGGAGATCGCGAAGGCACTGGATCGGATGACGAGGGCGTTTGAGGTGCTTTCCTAGCGGCTGGTCTCAGTCGCTTGGAACTCCCACCTCAATGTTGCTCGAATGACCGCTATGCGGACTGAGCCACATTATTCGACCGTTTTGGATTCTTGATTTGCGGCACGTTTCGCGCGTCAATTCATTGTCAATTCCGGCCATTAGCAAACAAGGGACTATTTTCCAGGCCCATCGACCGTCGCTGGCTTTTCAGCAGCCAACTGATCGGCAAAGCAGTTTCGAATCCTCTCGATAACCTTGGCGCTGCCTTCAAGTTCAAACTTTTCATTGAAGCCGTCAGACGCAAGATCGATCGTGTGACCATTCTCGATGAGTCCCAACAGGAGGATATGATCAAGGTCCGCGATCTCCAGAAGTGTCTGGTTCTTGGCTTCGGCCGCTATGCGAAGCCGGGGATAGAAATCGACCTGCGCAACCATGGCGTATCGGCGCGAATTTGGCAGCCGCCACCTGGGATTAGATAGCCGCAGATGCCAGCTCCCATCATTTCGTTCAGTGAGCGTAAACGTGGTGCCATCGTCGAACGCCGTGCTGGCCCAACACTCATAAAACTCCGAACGATTTGAGCCGGTTTCAATGTCCCCATGCCAGCGGCCGTCGACAAACGGGATCGTAGGTGCTCCACCCGCATCGGCCATCGTATGCAAGAGGCCAGTGAAAAATGCCGCGATGAACAACCGATCGTACATTGTCAAAAGTTGTCGGAGAGTTGGATTCCTATAAGCTTTTGCAAGAGACTAGGCCATAAACCCACAGGGCGGCAATGGTAGCTCCTCATATCGAAGATGCCATGCAGCCCAAAACGACGGCTGTCACACCGGCAAAAGCCATGGTGACAGTTGAAGAGCCGATACAACCAATTTCACTCCGCTCACTCTACTCCGCCGCTTCCTTCATCGGCTCGAGTTCGTTGAAGGGCTCGGGCGCCTGCGAAGTGGCTTTGGCTTTCTTCGCCTCCTTGCGCAGGCGCTTGCTTTCGCGTCGGGCCGCCCTACCTTCGCGCCATACGGTCGGGGCGGCGAGCATCACCGGCGTCAGGATCAGCGTCAGGATGGTGGCCAACAGCAGGCCGAAGACCATGGCGGTCGACAAGATGCACCCACCAGGCCGACGTCATGGAGCCGATGAACACCTTGCGCTCGAACAGGTTGACGTTCAATTCAAACACCAGCGGCAGAAGGCCGAGCATGGCGGTGACCGAGGTCAGCAGCACCGGCCGCATGCGCTGCGAGCAGGTGCGGATCGCCGCTTCGACGGCATGCTGACCGGCATCGCGCAGGCGATGGAAGGTGTCGATCAGCACGATGGAGTGACTGACAACGACGCCGCCCAAAGCGATGACGCCAGTGCCGGTCATGATGATCGAGAAATACTGCTGGGTGATCAGCATGCCGAGGATGACGCCGACCGTTGACATCACCACGGTCGAAAGGGTGATGATCGAATGGTAGAACGAGTTGTACTGGACGATCAGGATCATGAACATCATGAACACCGAAGCCAGGAACGCCTTCATCAGGAAGGCGCCGGATTCCTGCTGGTCCTCATCGGCGCCACGGAACTTGAAGTTCACGCCTTCCGGCCATTTCTGGCCGCCCAGCCACGTCTCAAGCTCATTGATCTTGTCGGTGGCGAACAGGCCCTCACCAACATTTGCCTTGAGATAGAACGAGGCCATGGCGTTCTCGCGGTAGAGAACGCTGACCTGGGGTCTTGCCTCCATCTTGATGAAGTTGGTGAGCGGCACCAGCCCGGCGGGCGTCTGCAACTTCAGTTGCTTCAACTCGTCGAGCGAGCGGGCCGGTTCCGGCAGGCGCAGGCGGATGTCGATATCGTCGCGCGAGTCATCGGGGCGATAGGTGCCGACGAAAGCGCCGTTGGTGATCAGCTGCACGAAGGTGCCGGCCGAGAGAACGTCGGCTCCGAAGCGGCCGGCCTCCTCGCGGTCAACGGTCAAGTTGTACTCATAACCGGGCAGCGGCATGTCGTCGTCGAAGTCGCGAAGTCCGGTCATGCCGGAACGCATGTGTTCGCGCACCTTGCGGGCAACTTCGAAAGCGTCGCCGCGATTTGCCGAAGTAATGCGCAGGCGGACATCCTTGCCGGTCGGCGGCCCGCCCTCGAGTTCGCGCACTTCGGTGATGATGCCGGGGATGCCGGCGATCTTCTTCTCGAATTCGGGCTTCAACTCGGCCCATGGCAGGCGGGTGCCGACGGGGGCAATCTGCATCAGCAGTTGGCCGACGAGATCGGCTGGAACGTCCTGGTTGCCGAACGCCCCTTGTGAAATCGCTCCGGCCTGGGTGGCAATGGCCTCAATCGCCGGGTCGCCCCACAGGCGGCGCTCGACCTGACGCACCATGGCGAGCTTTTCGTCGTTGCTGAGGTTGCCACGGGCCCGCACATAGACGTTCACCTGCTCGGGTTCGGTGTCGACGAAAAATTTGACGCCGGTCGGATTGGTGGCGAAGGCGAAAACAATGCTGCCCATCAGCAGGGCGACGGCGATCATCACTTTGGCGGGGTGGCGGATGACGCGCTCGATAAAGCGCAGATACATGCCGGTCAGACCGCGCAATTCGCGGAAATCAGCCTTTTCGTCGTCGGCGAAGTGGCCGAACTGCTTCTTGGTCTCCTCGTCGGTCTTGCCGATGTAGAAGCCAACGGCGGGCACGAACACCATGGCGGTGACCAGCGAGGCGGCCAGCACGGTGATTACCGTGACCGGCAAATAGCTCATGAATTTGCCGGCAACGCCCGGCCAGAACAGCATCGGCACGAAGGCGGCGATGGTCGTCGCCATCGAGGCGACGATCGGCCAGAACATGCGCTTGGCGGCGGCGATATAGGCTTCCTTGGCCAACAGGCCCTCGGCCATTTTGCGGTCGGCGTATTCGGCCAGCACGATGGCGCCATCGACGAGGATGCCGACCGACAGGATCAGGCCGAACATGATCATGATGTTGACGGTGTAGCCCATCATGCCGATGACCAGGAAGCCGATCAGAAACGAGGTGGGGATCGATATGCCGACGAGAATGCCGCCGCGCACGCCCAGGGCGGCGACCACCAGCACCATGACCAGCACGATGGCCAGCAACACGGCGTCCTGCAGGGATTGCAGCACGTCCTTGATGACGTGCGACTGGTCGAGCGCGTAGGAAATGTGGATGGCGCTGGGCCAGCCCTTCTGCAACTCGGCAGTGACGCGCTTCACTTCCTCGTTGTTTTCAATGATGTTGGTGCCCTTGCGCTTCACCACTTCGATGGTGATGGCGGGACGGCCGTTATAGAGCGCGTATGCCTCGCGGTCCTGGAAGGTGCGGCGGATCTGGGCCACGTCCTGCAAGGTCACGACCGTGCCGTTCACCGACTTGATGGGCAGGCTGAACACATCCTCGGGCTTCTGGAAGAGGCCGGGAATCTTGACGCTGAACTTGCCGGCGTCGCCGTGAACGGCACCTGCCGCCACCAGCAGGTTGTTGCGGGTGACGACGCTGTAGAGTTCGGCGGTGCTGAGATTGTAGGTTTCAAGGGCCTTGGGATCGACGATCACTTCCAGCACTTCGTCGCGCTGGCCGGTCAGCCGGGCTTCCAGCACGCTGGGAATGCCTTCGAGGGCTTCCTGCAAGTCGCGGGCGCGGTTGTAGAGCGTACGCTCTGGCACGTCACCGGACACGGCAACCAGAATGGTCGGCTGCAGGCTGAAGTTGATTTCGTTGACCGAAGGCTCCTTGGCGTCTTCAGGCAATTCGGCTTTGGCGTCGGCCACCTTGTCGCGGACATCGCGCACCGCCTTGTTGACGTCAACGGTCGTCTGGAACTCGATCAGGATGCCGCCATGGCCTTCCGAGGCAATGGCGGTGATCTGCTTGAGGCCCTCGAGGCCGCGCAACTTGGTTTCGATGGGCTTGATGAGCAGGCGCTCGCTGTCTTCCGGCGAAATGCCGGGCAACGGCACGGAGACGTAGACAACCGGAATCTGGATATCCGGATTGCTTTCCTTGGGGATGGTGATATAGGAATATAACCCCGCCGCAACCAAAAGCAGCAACAGGGTCAGAACAGCGCGCGGGCGCCGCAGAATCTTGTCGAGAGCGGCAATCATGAGCCGCTCTCCGCCACTTCCATGACCGGCTCAATCTTCTCGCCGTCGCGCACATAATCCTGACCGGCGACAACGACCTTGGCTTCGGCGGGTAGTCCGGTCACCCAGGCGCCGTCCTTCTCCTGGGCGATCAACTGCACTTCGGTGAAGGTCGAGGTATCGTCGGCGTTCATCAGGCGCACGCCGAACTGGCCCTTGTCGTTGAGGCCCAACACCGATGATGGCAGGAGATGGGCATTGACCGGCGGCAGCGGCACGGTGATTTCAGACGTCACACCAGCGCGCAGGCGATTACCAGGGTTGGCGACCTCCAGCTCCACCTTGAACGTACGGGTGGCGGCGTCAGCGGCGGGCGCAATGAAGCGTACCTTGCCGACGACATCTTCGCCGGTGGCCAGCTTGGCTTTGGCCGCCATGCCGACGGCGACGTAATTCACATACTGCTCGCTGACCTGCGTCGACACGATGACGGGATCGAGCACGGTGATGATGGCGCAAAGGCTGCCCGGAGCCAAAAGGCTTCCGGCCTCGGCCGGCTTATCGACGAGGATGCCGGTCACCGGAGCGTAAATCGCCGTCTGTTCGATGTCCCACTTGGTTTGAACCAAAGCGGATTGCGCCGCATCGAGCGCTGCCTTGGCGGCGATCAGGCGGTTTTGCGGGGCAACGCCGCTGCGCACCAGTTTGGCGGTGGCATCATAGTCACTGCGGGCGCTGGCCACGGCGGCTTCGGCCTGGGTGAGCTGCGAGGTGCGAGACATGGCATCGAGGCCGCAGATCTTTTCTCCGGCCTTCACTTCGTCGCCCTGCTTGAAGGGCTGGGCGATGATCATGCCATTGGTGCGGGCCCGCACTTCGACCTGGGAAGCGGGCTCGGTCTGGCCGCGGGCCAGAACCGTGGCATTGCGCATCGAGGACTTGAAGGTCCGCACCCGGACCTGAAACAGCTTTGCCGCTTCTTCGGTCTTGGTGGTTTCCGCACCAGTCTCAGGGGTTTCCGCCGCCTTGGGCAGAACATAGGGCGAGGCGAGCCAGGCGCCGATCGCCAACGAGAAGAAACCAGCCCACAGATAGGATTTCCGCATATCAACTTACTCCGCTGCCCGGCGTGCCAGTTCCTGCACGAGGCCTTGTCTTTTTAGTTCCAAACAACTGACAGCTGCTGTCAGCACCGCGTCGCCATAGTCAGAAACGAATACCGCGCCAGCATGGGGCTGCTGGCCCGCCCGGCATTCGGCAATGCGCGCCAGATCGGCACGCAATTCGGAAAGCTGCTTGTCGATGGCCAGCAACACGACATCGGGGGTGATGTATTGCTGGAGCAACATCTGAAACAGGAATTCCGACTTGTACTTGTCCTTGCGCGGCACAACGGCAATCGACCGGGCAAGGGCCCGGCGGCCGGCTTCGGTAATGGTGTAGACCTTCTTGTCCGGCTTGCCGGTCTGGGTTTCGGCGCGGACGGTCACCAATCCTTCGGCGGCCAGTTGGGTCAAAGCCGGGTAGATCGAGCCATAGCTGGCATCGATGAAGTTGCTGAACAGCCCCTCCTCGATATCCTTCTTGATCTCATAGCCGGAGGCATCGCGGGTCGACAGGATGCCAAGGCAAAGGGTTCTGACGTTCACTTATATGCTCGCTCGATATATGCCATTGCGATATAGGTCTATATATCGGATTGATATATAGTCAAGTCCCAAAATCAACATGGCGCCGGGGCAATCACGACATGCGGATGGGCATTTGCCCGGGGCCCTAACTGTTCAGTCCACCAAGATGGAGGTAGGTAGGCATGTCTTTCGATTGATCAATAGCCGTTGCCTAGGCGTTTTCACTAAACTCTTCTATCTTCAAGGCGCATTCTCCCATCTCCTTGCCTTGTCAGCCCGGCACGAACTGTATAAACAGCTTGGCAACAAGGGCCGCCACAGAACGGCACAGGGACAAACATCAGGGGGGCGAATGGAGTATTTTCTCCAGCAGCTTATCAATGGCCTTACACTCGGGTCGATCTATGGTCTGATCGCCATCGGCTACACGATGGTTTACGGCATCATCGGCATGATCAACTTCGCCCATGGCGATGTGTTCATGGTCGGCTCAGTCACGGCATTCCTCGTAGTTCTCGGTTTCGGCATCACCAGTGCTGATGGCGCGGTGCTGATCGCCATGACGCTGTTTCTGGTGGCGGGAATCGCCATGCTGATCTCGGCTGCTTACAACTGGACGATCGAGCGGCTGGCCTACCGGCCGCTGCGCGGGTCGTTCCGGCTGGCGCCGCTCATTTCGGCCATCGGCATGTCGATCGTGCTGCAGGAGTTCGTGCGCGTCAACCAGGAAGGGCGGCCAAAACCGATCCAGCCGCTGGTGACCGGTGACTACGACATCATGCACCGGATCAACGAAAACGGCGAATTCATCGTACGCCTCACCAACATGCAGATTCTCATCGTGCTATCGACGCTGGCATTGATGATCATCTTTACGCTGCTGATCAAGAAAACCTCCTTGGGCCGTGCCCAGCGGGCTTGCGAGCAGGATATGAAGATGGCGTCGCTGCTGGGTATCAATGTCGATCGCACCATTTCGATCACCTTCATCATGGGCGCGGCACTGGCGGCCTTCGCCGGCCTTCTGTTCTTCCTCTATTACGGCGTCACCGATTTCTACGTGGGCTTCCTGGCCGGCGTTAAAGCCTTCACGGCGGCGGTCTTGGGCGGCATCGGCTCGCTTCCCGGCGCCATGCTCGGCGGACTGATCATCGGGCTGATCGAGGTCATGTGGTCGGCGTATTTCACGGTCGAGTACAAGGATGTCGCGGCCTTCACGGTGCTGATCATCGTGCTGATCTTCCTGCCGCAGGGCCTCCTCGGCAAACCCGAAGTGGAGAAAGTCTGATCATGGCGGCAACGGCATCCAACACTGCCGCTCCGGCCGGAGCCTACGACATCAACGCCATCGTCAAGGATCTCGTGGGAACGGCCATCGTGTCCTTCCTGATCCTCACACCAATCGTCACCTACAAGTCGGTCATCACACAATATGCGCTGGTGCTGCACTCGCGCTGGTGGCTGGTCGGTATCCTGATGGCCATTGTGCTGGCCGCAAGGCTGTTCATGCACCTGTTTGTGTGGAGCCGGGAGGACCACGCGACCGCAAGGGCCACGGCGCCTCCGGCTCGGAGCTTCGCCGACAAGTATGGCAAATACGTCGCCCCAGCGCTGCTGATCTTCGCGATCCTACTGCCGATCGTCACCGGTGGCGACAAGCGCACCATTGACCTGGCGATCTACATTCTCACCTACATCATGCTCGCCTGGGGGCTCAACATTGTGGTCGGCCTCGCGGGGCTTCTCGACCTTGGCTATGTGGCCTTTTACGCGGTCGGCGCCTATGCCTATGCGCTGCTGTCGACGGTGTATTTCCCGTTGTGGTTCGGCGATGGCATCGTACCTTGGGCCTTTTATCTCGCGCTGCCGCTTGCCGGGCTGCTGGCGGCCCTGTGGGGCGTCATCCTCGGATTTCCGGTGTTGCGCCTCAGGGGCGATTATCTAGCGATCGTGACGCTGGCCTTCGGTGAAATCATCCGCCTGGTGCTGATCAACTGGTTCAATTTCACCAACGGCCCGCAGGGCATCAATGTGCCAAAGGCCACGTTCTTCGGCCTGCCGTTCAAGGACAGCGAAGACGGTTTCGCGGCGTTCTTCGGCCTCGAATACAACCGCATCCACTTCTACTTCTTCCTCTACTACGTGATACTGCTGCTGGCGCTGCTCACCTATTTCGTCACCAACCGTTTGCGCCGCCTGCCTATCGGGCGGGCCTGGGAGGCGCTGCGCGAAGATGAAATCGCCTGCCGGTCGCTTGGCATCAACACCACCAATACCAAGCTCACGGCCTTTGCCATCGGCGCCATGTTCGGCGGTTTCGCCGGCAGCTTCTTTGCTTCGCGGCAGGGCTTTGTGTCGCCGGAAAGTTTCGTGTTCATCGAGTCGGCGATCATCCTGGCCATCGTGGTGCTGGGCGGGCTTGGCTCGCAGATCGGCATTGCCTTCGCGGCCATTGTCATCATGGGCGCCTTCGAGCTGTTCCGCGAAATGAGCTTCCTCAAGGCCATTCTCGACGAGAACACCGACCCCATTCACTTCCGCATGCTGGCGGTGGGCCTTGCCATGGTGATCATGATGCGGTTCCGGCCGCGAGGTTTTGTTACCCGAAGAGAACCAACCGTCTACCTGAAGGAGCGCAAGTCGGTGTCCGGTGACCTGGTGAAGGAAGGGCACGGCTGATGGCGATCTGGGATAATGACCCGGTGCTCGCGGTCGAGCACGTAACCATGCGTTTCGGCGGCCTGACGGCGGTGTCGGACCTGACTTTCAACGCGGCGCGGAAGCAGATTACCGCGCTGATCGGCCCCAATGGCGCTGGCAAGACCACGGTGTTCAACTGCATCACCGGCTTCTACAAGCCGACCGAAGGCATGATCAAACTGCGACATCCCGGCGGCAAGGAATTCCTGCTGGAACGCATGGACGACTACATCATCGCCCAGCATGCCAATGTGGCGCGCACCTTCCAGAACATCCGGCTGTTCTCGGGAATGACTGTTCTGGAAAACCTGATGGTGGCCCAGCACAACAAGCTGATGGTGGCCTCCTCATACACGGTGGGCGGCGTGGTCGGCAGCGGCCATTACCGGCGGGCCGAGTTGGAGGCGATCGAGCTTTGCAAGTTCTGGCTGGAGAAGATCAAGCTCATCGACCGGGCCGACGATCCGGCTGGCGACCTGCCCTATGGCGACCAACGGCGGCTGGAAATTGCCCGGGCTATGTGCACCAAACCGGTGCTGTTGTGCCTCGACGAGCCGGCGGCGGGTCTCAACCCGCGCGAGTCGGAAGACCTCAACACCTTGCTGCGGTACATCCGGTCGGAACATGACATGGCGATCCTGCTCATCGAACACGACATGAGCGTGGTGATGAAAATTTCCGACCATGTCGTGGTGCTGGACTATGGGCTGAAGATCTCCGACGGCACACCGGAACATGTCAAATCCGACCCGGCAGTGATCCGCGCCTATCTCGGTGTCGATGAAGGCGAGGCGGAAGCGGTGGCACCGGACATCATGGCCGAAGCCCTCGGGGTAGCGCCCATCAAATCCGTGGACAAGCGGCCGGCGGCCAAACCGGCTGCGAAGAAGGTCGCCGGCAAAGCCGTCAAGAAGGCCGTCAAGAAAGGCGGGCGCAAATGAGCGAACTGCTGCTTTCGGCGCGCGGCGTCCAGACGTTCTACGGCAAGATTCAGGCCCTCAAGGGCGTCGATGTCGACATTCCCAAGGGCCAGATCGTGACCCTCATCGGCTCAAATGGCGCCGGCAAGTCGACGCTGATGATGACGATTTTCGGCTCACCGCGGGCCCGGGCCGGCAAAATCACCTTCGAAGGACGCGACATCACGCAACTGCCACCGCATGAAATTGCCCGGCTGGGCCTTTCGCAGTCGCCGGAAGGACGGCGGATCTTCCCGCGCATGACGGTCCTGGAAAACCTGCAAATGGGGGCCACCGTCAATGGCGGCGCCCATCTCGCCGAAGACCTGGCCAATGCCTTTGCGATGTTCCCCATCTTGGAAAAGCGCCAGAGCCAGCGCGGCGGCACGCTGTCGGGGGGTGAACAGCAGATGCTGGCCATTGCCCGGGCGCTGATGGCCAGGCCCAAACTGCTGCTGCTCGACGAGCCGTCGCTGGGCCTGGCGCCGCTGATCGTCAAGCAGATCTTCGAAGCCATCAAGACGCTGAACGAAGCCCAGGGCCTCACGGTGTTCCTGGTCGAGCAGAACGCCTTCCACGCTTTGAAGCTCGCCCACACGGCCTATGTGATGGTCAACGGGCTGATCACCATGAGCGGCACCGGCAAGGAGCTTCTGGCCCGGCCGGAAATCCGCGCCGCCTACCTGGAAGGAGGCCACTGACATGTCACTGGTTGCTGAAGGCAATTTCTGGGTGTGGTTGATGCTGACGGTCATCCTCGGCGGAGGTGCCTCGTTCCTGGCGGGCCGGGCCATCGCCGGCGGCTGGCAACCGATCAGCCGGGTCATCGTGTCGATGATCCCGATGGGCATTGCAATCCGCTTCCTGCATTTCGCGCTGTTTGGCGGGAAACTCACGTCGCTGCATTATCTCATCGTCGATACGTTGGTGATGATCGGCGCCGCGGTGCTAGGCTATCAGATGACCAAGGCTGCCAAGATGGTCAGCCAGTATCCGTGGCTCTATGAAAAGGCAGGCCCGCTAGGCTGGAAGTCCAAAACGTAGAGCAGGATGATGATTGATCAAACCAACTTGTTCCGTCATCCCGGCGAAAGCCGGGACCCAGGCTTGCAAATGGCGAGGTATCGGAGAGTCTGGGTCCCGGCTTCCGCCGGGATGACGATAACAGGAGTGGGCCAACCAAGAGCCATTCTGCACTAATTCACCTATTTGGCAGGGGGCGCTTTTGCCCCCTTTCCAAGCCTGCTGCTTTGGGCAAATATGGGTCCAAGGGGCAGTTAACCCCGAGAGAAAATGGTCAATTGTACCAAGGGAGATTTGTAATGAAGAAACTTCTGTTGTCCGGCATCGCGATCAGCTTTGCGGCAGCCCTGAGCGCCACCACGGCGCTGGCCGACGTGACGATCGCAACGGTCGGCCCGATCACCGGCCAGTTGGCGGCACTTGGCGAGCAATACAAGCAAGGCGCCACTGCGGCGGTTGCCGACATCAATGCCGCTGGCGGTGTCAACGGCGAAAAGCTGGTTCTGGAGATCGGTGACGACGCTTGCGATCCGAAACAGGCCGTTGCCGTCGCCAACCAGATGGCGTCGAAGGGCGTGAAATTCGTCGCCGGCCACCTGTGCTCGGGTTCGTCGATCCCGGCCTCGAAGGTCTACGAAGAAGAAGGCATGCTGCAGATTACGCCGGCCTCCACCAACCCGAAGTTCACCGATGAAGGTGGCTGGAACGTTGCCCGCGTGTGCGGCCGTGACGACGCGCAGGGCAAGGTTGCCGGTGCATTCCTCGCCAAGAACTATGCCGGCAAGAAGATCGCCATCGTCGACGACAAGTCGGCTTACGGCAAGGGCCTCGCCGACGAAACCCGCAAGGCGATGAATGCCGCGGGCCTCACGGAAGTGCTCAACGAGTTGATCAACGCCGGTGAAAAGGACTATTCGGCGCTGGTTTCGAAGATGAAGGAAGCCGGCATCGACGCCGTGTACTTCGGCGGTTACCATCCGGAGGCCGGCCTCATCCTGAAGCAGTCTGCCGAGCAAGGCCTCAATGCCACCATGGTGTCGGGCGACTCACAGAACAACGTCGAACTGTGGACGATCGCCGGCAAGGCCGCCGAGAACATCGTCTTCACCTTCGCGCCGGAACCACGCAATATTCCGGACGCCAAGATGGTCGTCGAAAAGCTCAAGGCCGGTGGCTTTGATCCGGAAGGCTACACACTCTACGCTTACGCCGCAGTGCAGATGTATGCCCAGGCGGCAACCGCAACCGGTGGCTTCGACAACAAGAAGATCGCCGAATATCTCCGCGCCGGCAACGAGCTGAAGACAGTTCTCGGCAACCTGAAACTCGACGCCAAGGGCGACCTGATCGATGCCAAGTATGTGTGGTATCGCTTCAAGGACGGCAACTACTTCGAAGATTCGTCGATCCAGTAATCGGGTTTGACACCACCAAAGGCCCCGCGCAGCGCAAGTTGCGCGGGGTTTTGTTTGGGCTGTTGCGATTTGCGGCGATTCCCCCCATTAGTAGCGCCTGAAAATCACCAATGCGCCGAAACCTTGCAATTCTCGCCCTTTCCTTGTGCCTCTTCGCGGCCCGCGCGGAGGCCGAGAAGGTCATTGGCCTGGCGGCCCCGCTACAGGGCCAGAACGCAACGCTGGGCGAACAGATGCGGCGCGGCGCCCAGGCGGCGATTGACGACATCAATGCCACGGGAGGCGTGCGCGGCGAACTGCTATCGCTTGATGCCCGCGACGATGCCTGCGATCCGCGCAAGGCGGTGGAGGTGGCAAACGCCCTGGTTGCCAAGGGCGTGAAACTGGTGGCCGGGCATTATTGCTCGGGTTCATCGATACCCGCCGCGAAAATCTACGAAGCGGCGGGTGTTTTGCAGATCAGCCCGGCATCCAGCTTGCCGAAGTTTACCGACGAGGGCGGCTGGAACGTGTTCCGTACCGCGGCGCGCGATGATGCCCAGGGCAGCTTCGCCGGGCGGTTCATGGGCGGCAAGTACAAGGACGCCAAGATCGCCATCCTCGCCGACCAATCGCCGTCGAACGCGGCGAATGCGGCAATGGCCAAGGCGGCGCTCAATGCCATGGGCGTCAGTGAAGCGATATCAGCCGAATACATCGCCGGGGCCAAAACCTACAACGAACTCACCCAGCGCATGGCGGATGCCGGGGTGACTGTCATCTACATCGCCGGAGCCTATCCGGAAGCCGCCGCCGTGCTGCGCGAAATGAAAGCGCTGGGACGCAGCGTGCAAATGATTTCCGACGATGCCCTGGCTACCGACGAATTCTGGAACCAGGCGGGCAATCTTGGCGAAGGCACGCTGATGAGTTTCCCGCCCGATCCCCTGAAAATCGTAGCAGCGCAAAGCGTCATTGCCCGGTTCCGCGAAAAAGACTTCGCGCCCGAAGGCACAACGCTCAATGCCTACGCCGCCATTCAGGCCATGGTGCGGGCCATGGACGCAACCGGCGGCAGCGATCCGCGCGCCATGGCGGCGTGGCTGCGCGGCGGCAACCGCATGGCAACGGTGCTCGGCGACATTTCCTTCGACGCAAAAGGCGACCTCACCACCCAGTCCTTCATCTGGCTGCGCTGGTCAGGCGGCAAGTTCGCCGAAGCCGAAGACCTCAACACGGCACCATAACGACAAGGTACGGATATGCGGGCATTCTTCGTTCAAATCAAATGCGACCTCGGCAAGGCCTATGATGTGGCAACGGCCATCGCCGATGCCGAAATCGCCTCGGAAATCTATTCGACGGCGGGTGGTTATGATCTCTTGGTGAAGTTTTATCTCAAGGAGGACGAAGATGTGGGCCGCTTCATCGCCGACAAGGTGCAGCCGATCGCCGGCATCCGCGACACCTACACGATCATTACGTTCCGGGCTTTCTAGCGCCGCCCTGCTCTTTCTGTTCGCGGGCCCCGCAATGGCGTCGGACGCAGCGGAAACTGCGCCGCTTGGCTATTCAAGTGATGGCCGCTACTTCGCATTCGAGGAATTCGGCACCCAGGATGGCTCGGGTTTTCCGTATGCAAGCATCTACGTTGTCGATCTCAACAACAATGCCTGGGCGGCGGGATCGCCCATCGATGTGCGGATTGACGACGAACAAGCCACGCTTGGCGCCGCCCATGGCAAGGCCATGGTGGCCGCGGCGCCGTTGATCGCCAAACATGGGATTAGTGAACTCGCCTTCGTCCTGGCCTCTACCCCGGCTACGGAGGTTCAGGACGATCGCAGCTCGGTTACCTTCGACCCCTACTACCGCCACACGGGCGGCTCGGTGCCGCAACCAACCGCTGACTTGTGGGGCACGCGCTACACGCTCACGGCCAAATCAACTGAGATCAAACCCATGCCCGAACACTGCAAGGATTTCGGCGAAACGATCATGGCACTGACTCTCACCCTCACCGATCTCAAGACCGGCAAGGCGCAAACCGTCCATAACGACACGTCGATCCCCAAATCGCGGGGTTGCCCCACCGGCTATGACATCGACAAGGTGGTGACGCCTGCAGTGTTCAGCGAGACCAGCCGCTTCGTGGCGCTTGTCGGCGTCTACAGCTTTGGCTTCGAGGGCCGCGACCGGCGCTATATCGCCATACCGGCCAACCCTGAGTGATTTTGCCCCTCGCTTGGGGGAAGTGGATTTGTTACAGCGGGCAAAACACCTACCGAAGGGCCTCGCATGATCCCCCGCTATAGCCGCGCCGAAATGACCTCGATCTGGGAGCCCGCCACGCGCTTCCGCATCTGGTTCGAAATCGAGGCGCATGCCACCGACAAGCTCGCCGAGCTTGGCGTCGTGCCGAAGGAAGCCGCCAAGACAATTTGGGAGAAAGGCCGGAAGGCCACGTTCGATGTGGCGCGCATCGACGAAATCGAGCGCGAGGTGAAGCACGATGTCATCGCCTTCCTGACGCACCTTTCGGAGATCGTCGGGCCGGAAGCGCGTTTCGTGCATCAGGGTATGACGTCGTCGGACGTGCTCGATACCTGCTTCAACATCCAGCTGGTGCGGGCCGCCGATATTCTGATTGCCGATGTTGACGAGTTGCTGGCGGCGCTCAAAAAACGGGCCATCGAGCACAAAATGACGCCGTGCATCGGAAGGAGCCACGGCATTCATGCCGAGCCGACGACCTTCGGCGTGAAGCTGGCCTATGCCCATGCGGAGTTCACGCGCGGCCGGGCACGGCTGGAAGCGGCCCGCGCCGAAGTCGCCACCTGCGCCATCTCGGGGGCGGTCGGCACCTATGCCAATATCGATCCGCGGGTTGAGGAGTATGTGGCGCGGAAGCTCGGGCTCACGCCTGAAACGGTATCCACGCAAGTGATCCCGCGCGACCGGCATGCGGCTTATTTCGCGCATCTCGCCGTGGTGGCCAGTTCCATCGAACGGCTGGCCACCGAGATCCGCCATCTTCAGCGTACGGAAGTTCTGGAGGCGGAGGAATATTTTTCGCCGGGCCAGAAGGGTTCCAGCGCCATGCCGCACAAGCGCAATCCCGTTCTCACCGAAAATCTCACAGGCCTTGCGCGGCTGGTGCGCTCGGCCGCCGTTCCAGCGTTTGAAAACGTGGCGTTGTGGCACGAGCGCGATATTTCGCACTCCTCGGTCGAGCGCGGCATCGGCCCCGACGCCACGGTACATCTCGATTTCGCGCTGAAACGTTTGACCGGCGTCATCGACAAGCTGGTGGTCTACCCCGAGAACATGCGAAGGAATCTCGACCGGCTCGGCGGCCTGATCCACTCGCAGCGCGTTCTGCTGGCCCTCACCCAGAAGGGCATGAGCCGCGAAGAGTCCTATTCCGCCGTGCAAAGGAACGCCATGCCGGTGTGGCGCGGCGAGGGCAATTTCCTTGATCTCCTGAAAAAAGACAAAGACGTGGCCAAGCTGCTTTCCGGCGCCGAACTCGAGGCGCTGTTCGACCTCGGCTATCACCTTAAGCACGTCGATACGATTTTCACCCGGGTGTTCGGGTAGCCGCCAATCCGCCGCAATTTGCTTCGTTGATTGGCGCCCTTAACCCAGGGAGACATTCATGCGTTCCGCCATTCTGGCTGCTGCCGCCGTGCTTTCAACCGTGGTTCCGACTTTTGCCGCGGGCCAGACTATTCAAGTCAGCGCTTCGTTCAATTCGCAAGTCATTGTGCTGGACGACAACGAAACCAAGATCGCCGAACAGGAAAAGGTGCTGAAGCGCGCCATGTATGAGCGGGCGGCGCGGGAATGCGACGACATGCGGGCAACGATCGCGCTGACCTGCTCGATTACCGCCATCAACGTGTCGACGTCGATCAACCGCAACTACGGCCAGCCACCGTCAATCTACGTCAACTCCAGCGTCAGCCTGCAGGTGACGCTGAAGCAGTAACTCACGCCTCGGGCAAATTCAGCCTTATGTGAAGCTCGCGGAGTTGCTTGGGCGTCACTTCCGAGGGGGCGCCCATCAACAGGTCTTCGGCTTGCTGGTTCATGGGGAACAGCACCACTTCGCGGATGTTGGGCTCGTTGCACAAAAGCATGACGATGCGGTCAACGCCAGGCGCTATGCCGCCGTGGGGGAGCGCCATACTGGAAGGCGCGGAAGTCACACTTGGACAGAGATACAGTGTCGCTAACCGGCAAAAATAATCGCAATAATCGCCGCGATAATTGTGAATATGCCAGTAGAAATTGCGGGGTGTTTTTCCACTGTACGAACGGCTCGCCTCCATATCGAATTCACTTCCGGTTCACGTGATGTGACTTCAGCACTTGCTGGCCTTCGTCCGCCCGTGGCTACAACATGTAAGTCGACCAGCTGTTGTGCCAATTGGCTATCCAGCATCGCCTCCATTGCCGACACGTCAATCTTCCTCTCATTCTTGTAGGACTCATCCGCTGCTTCTAGTGCGCGGTAGTAGGGTGCCTTGTTCGCTGCTATCTGCTCTGGGATCGTATTCTGCCCAGGCAATCTACTGCCCAGCTTGGCACAGAGAATAAGGTAGGAAACCGCCCTTGCTGTTCTACCATTGCCGTCCACGAATGGGTGAATCCAGTTCAGTCTCCAAAGCGAATACGCGCAAAGATGGACCGCTGTTTTCCGCTGCCAGTTGTCATTGATATAGTCGCACATTTCCTCAATGGCTGACGGAACTTCCGCCGCATCTACTGGCGTGTGCTTGCTACCAGTAATTTTCACGCCAGCGGGGCGATAGTTCCCTGCAAACTCAGAGATACCCTCCAAGGCAATTCGATTGAGTTTGAGCAGAATAGATGGTTTCAACCGGCAGGTATTGCTTTTGAGCCACCTTTGCAGTTCAACCATTGAAGCGTCGAACTGTTTGAGTGAGTTTTCAGCCTCCCGTTCCGCAATTTCGTGCCGATCGGTTATCAAGAGTGGCGACTGCGCCTCACTTGAACGATCTTTAGCCATAGGATGATTGCCTCAGGCGTTCTGCTGCCCGGTCAACCATTTCTCGCGTCACATCTTCATTCTCAATTTTGGCCGAGCCATACGCGAAGCTTCTACGCTGCGCTTCTTTTTCGTTTTCACTCATGGAAACGGGCGCTGTGCAGCTTCCAGATCAGCAGCGTCGCTTAAGACTGCGGCTTTGTCGACGTTTCGCAGTTCAATCGTGCCTTCCGCAGTCAATATGTACATCATTTGTTCCCTTCGGTAAACAACTGCTAAGGCTGCTCTACGCCTCCGGCAGGTTGAGCCTTATGTGAAGTTCGCGGAGCTGTTTCGGCGTCACTTCCGAAGGCGCCCCCATCAGCAGGTCTTCGGCTTGCTGGTTCATCGGGAACAGCACCACTTCGCGGATATTGGGCTCGTTGCACAGGAGCATGACGATGCGGTCGACGCCAGGTGCGATGCCGCCGTGGGGTGGTGCGCCATACTGGAAGGCGCGATACATGCCGCCAAACTTCTCGAGCAGAACACTCTCGGGATAGCCGGCGATCTCGAAGGCCCTCTTCATGATGTCGGGGCGGTGGTTGCGGATGGCGCCCGACGACAGTTCGATGCCGTTGCACACGATGTCGTACTGGAAGGCGTTGATGGTGAGAGGGTCCTGGGACTCCAGCGCTTCAAGCCCGCCCTGCGGCATGGAGAAGGGGTTGTGCGAGAAGTCGACCTTCTTCTCGTCGTCATTCCATTCGAACATCGGAAAGTCGACGATCCAGCAGAACTCGAAGCGGTCCTTCGCCGCGAGGTTCAGGTCCTCGCCAACCTTGACGCGGGCGTCGCCTGCGAACCTGTAGAATTTCGAGGGTTGCCCGGCCACGAAGAAGCAGGCGTCGCCGACGCCCAAACCCATCTGTGTCCGGATGGCCTCGGTACGTTCGGGTCCAATGTTCTTGGCAATGGGGCCAGCAGCCCCCTCCTCACCGTCGCGCCAGAACACATAACCCAAGCCCGGCTGCCCCTGGCTTTGAGCCCAAGAGTTCATGCGGTCGCAGAAGGCTCTGGAGCCGCCCTTGGGCGCCGGGATGGCCCACACCTCAACCTTCGGATCAGCTGATATCATGCCGGCGAAGACCTTGAAGCCGCTCCCAGCGAAATGCTGGGTCACCGCCTGCATCTTGATGGGGTTGCGCAAGTCCGGCTTGTCGGTGCCATACCAGCGGATCGAGTCCTTGAAGGCGATGTGCGGGAACTTCTGGGTGACCGGCAGGCCGCCGCCGAATTCCTCGAACACGCCGCGCAACACCGGCTCAACGGCGTTGAACACGTCTTCCTGGGTCACGAAGCTCATCTCGATATCGAGCTGGTAGAATTCGCCGGGCGAGCGGTCGGCACGGGCGTCTTCGTCGCGGAAGCAGGCGGCGATCTGGAAATAGCGGTCGAAGCCCGACATCATGATCAACTGCTTGAACTGCTGCGGGGCTTGCGGCAGGGCGTAGAACTTGCCGGGATGAATGCGGCTGGGCACCAGAAAATCGCGGGCGCCCTCGGGCGAGGACGCCGTCAGGATCGGCGTCTGGAACTCGAAGAAGCCCTGGTCCTTCATCCGCCTACGGAGCGAATCGATGATGGCGCCGCGCTTCATGATGTTGGCGTGAATGCGATCGCGGCGAAGGTCGAGGAAGCGATACTTGAGGCGGATGTCCTCGGGGTATTCGGTGTCGCCGAACACCGGCAGCGGCAGTTCGGCGGCCTGCGACAGCACCTCGATTTCGCTGGCGTAGACTTCGACGAGACCTGTCGCCATGTCGGCGTTCTCGGTTCCGGCGGGGCGCGGCCTGACCTTGCCGTCAACACGGATCACCCATTCGCTGCGGGCTTTCTCGGCCACCTTGAAGGCCGGTGAATCGGGGTCGGCGACGATTTGGGTTATGCCGTAGTGGTCGCGGAGGTCGATGAACAACACGCCGCCGTGGTCACGCACCCGGTGCACCCAGCCGGACAGGCGGGCAACCTCACCCTGGTGTTCAGTTCTCAACGCGCCACAGCTGTGGCTCCGGTAGGCGTGCATGATCCCTCGCATATCAGCGCAATTTGGCGCGGAAAAGCGCATGGGAGGGGCGATTTGTCAACCGGCAAACGTCTCCGGCCGCGCGGCCTCAATCCTCGTTTTCGGCCAGCCACCAGAAGGGCTTCTTGCCCTTCTTGGTCTTGCTTTTGGCGAGCTTCTTGCGGGTGTCCTTGGCGACCTTCTTGATGGTGGTCGTAGGGCCTGCAAGACTGGCGAGGGTTTTCTTTTTCAGCGCATAGAGTTCTTCGCCCGGCTCGAAGAAGCCGCCCTTCACCACAATGGTGGTGCTGCTCATGCCGTTCTTCTGGACGAGGGCAAACAGTTTCGCGGCGTTTTCAGGAGCAAGCCGCACGCAACCGTGCGAGGCGCGGGTGCCGAGGCGCTTGATGTGGTAGCTGCCATGGATGGCGTGTCCCTGGCCGGTAAAGAAAATGGAATGCGGCATGGGCGCATCGTCCCATTCCTTGGAAAAATGCTCCTTCTCCATTCGGAAAGGGCGGAAACTGCCGGCCGGCGTGTCGTAGCCCGAGCCACCGGTCGAGACTTTCCATTGATACTCCTTCTCGCCATCGACGGTGACCGTCATCTTCTGGCTCAACTTGGAAATGGAGATCAGCAACTTGGCGGCGGATGCGGGTGCGGTGGCCAGCAAAAGCGAGCCGAACACAATGGTGGCGAGAAGTTTCAGGCGCATGTGCAATCCTCGGTTACCGCCCGGATTTCTTAGGTGATTTGCCATAGGGGGTCGAGGGGCAGTCGCGGGGGCGGACAAGCAATCGGGGCTTGCGTGGCAATTGTGCAACGGATGCCTACGGTTACCGCCACATTCCCGCCGTAATTGAGCCGATTCAGGCCTTTGCCTGCCGCCCCGCCTCGGCTAAAGCCACCTCAACCATGAACAAACACGTCCCAAAAGTAGGCCTGGTGTCGCTGGGCTGCCCCAAGGCGCTGGTCGACAGCGAGCGCATTCTCACGCAGTTGCGGGCCGAAGGCTATGTCATCGCCCCCGGCTATGACGACGCCGATGTGGTGATCGTCAACACCTGCGGCTTTCTCGACTCGGCGAAGGCCGAGTCACTGGCCGCCATCGGTGAGGCGATGCAGGAGAACGGCCGGGTGATCGTCACCGGCTGCATGGGGGTCGAGGCCGACAGGATCAAGGCCGCACACCCCGGCGTGCTGGCGATCACTGGGCCGCATCAATACGAGGCGGTGGTTGGTGCGGTGCATGACGCCTTGCCGCCGGTGCATGATCCGAAAATGGATCTGGTGCCGCCGCAGGGCCTGCATCTGACGCCCAAGCACTACGCCTATCTGAAAATTTCCGAGGGCTGCAACAATCGCTGCTCGTTCTGCATCATTCCGTCGATCCGCGGCGATCTCGTTTCACGCCCCGTGGCGTCGGTGCTCTATGAAGCCGAGCGCCTGGTCAAAGCCGGCGTCAAGGAACTGCTGGTCATCTCGCAGGATACCAGCGCCTATGGCGTCGACACCAAATATGCGTCGAGCAAGTTCCATGGCCGCGAGGTGCGGGCGCGCTTTTATGACATGACGAAGGAGCTGGGCGATCTCGGCGCCTGGGTCAGGCTGCATTATGTCTACCCCTACCCGCATGTCGACGATGTCATTCCGCTGATGGCCGAGGGCAAGATTCTGCCCTACCTCGACATTCCGTTCCAGCATTCATCGCCCTCGGTGCTTAAGGCCATGAAGCGTCCGGCCAACCAGGAGAAGGTTCTGAACCGCATCGCCAGCTGGCGGTCGATCTGCCCGGACATCGCCATCCGCTCGACGTTCATCGTCGGTTTCCCGGGCGAGACCGAGAAGGACTTCAACCACCTGCTGTCGTGGCTGAAGGAAGCGAAGCTCGAGCGTGTGGGGTGTTTCAAATACGAGCCGGTTGATGGTGCGGCGTCGAACGATCTCGGCCGCGCCCAGGTTCCCGACGAAGTGAAGCAGGAGCGATGGGAACGTTTCATGGCGGCGCAGCAGGAGATTTCGGCAGAGATCTTCCAGTCGAAAGTCGGCCGCGAGGTGGACGTGCTGGTCGACGATATTGACACCGAAAACGATGAAGCTATCGCCCGCTCACCCTGGGACGCACCGGAGATCGATGGCAACGTTTTCATTCCCGGTGCCAAAGGCCTCAAGCCGGGCGACAAACTCCGTGTACGGATTGTCGAAGCGGAGGAATACGATCTGGTGGGCGAGAGGGTGTAGCAAAGACTTTTGTTTGATCGATCCCACCTCTGCCGTCATCCCGGCGAAAGCCGGGACCCAGGCTTGCAAACGGCAGAACGGTGGAAAGTCTGGGTCCCGGCTTTCGCCGGGATGACAAGGCAAGAAGGATGAGAATCGACGTCATCCGCAGCTCATCAATCAAGACTCATTCCATTCTACACCAACCGCCACCCCGCAAACCCGGCCGCCACCGCCGCCGCGGTTCCCAACACCACCAACGCGCCGAGCCTGCCACCGCCGGCCATCGTGGCGTAGACGTTCTTCGCCAGGGTGTTGATCATCACGGTTAAAAGGATGGCCAGCACGGCTACGGCCTCGGCCCCGCCCAATCGCGACACCGAAAGTGTGATGGCGTCGACGTCGGCAAGACCCGAGATGGCGGAAAGCGCCAGCAGGCCGGTGTCGCCCCACAGGCGCCGCGCCAGCACCACGGCGGCGGAGATCACCGTCAACACCAGGCCGAACTTCAAGACTTCCAGCAACTCAAAGGGATTTTTCAGCACGAAGCGGCCGCCGTCCTGTTGCGGCTTGCCGTGATCGCTCCACACATAAAGGGCCGACACCAGCGCCATGCCAAGAGCGGCGGCCAGAAGCGGCGGCGCCAGGGCCTCGGCCAATTGCAGATTGATCAGCGCGGTCACCACCAGAACCCGGGTCAGCATCACCGTGCCGGAGGCAAGAATGCCACCAGCCAGCAGCCGCAAGTGACCCTTGTTGTGTGGCGCCAGCCGCGACAACGACAGGGTCACCGCCGTCGAGGCGAACAGGCCGCCGAGGGCCGCGGCCAGCAACAGGCCACGCTGTGGCCCGGCCAACTTCACCGCCGCGTAGCCAGCGAAGGATACGGCGGCGATCAGAATGGTCATCAGCCACAGGGCATTGGGGTTCAAGGAATTCCACGGATCGACAAAGCGATCGGGCAGCAGCGGCAGGGCGATGAAGGTCATCGCCGCCAACAGGAAGCCGGAGCGCAGTTCCACCCAGGTGACACGCTCGAGAAATCCATGCAGCAGGTGTTTGTGGGCAAGCAGCAGCAGCGTCGCGGCGCCGGCACCGGAGGCCGCCCGCATGTCGCCCAGCAGCGCGAAAGCGCCGAGCGCAAAGGTCAGAAGTGCGGCGATCAGGCTGGTGGCGCTATAGTCCTTATCGTGTTCGCCCACCCGCCACATGAAGGCGGCGAGCGTGGCACCAGTGGTGATGAAAGCAGCCGAGATCAGCAGGCGGTCGCCATCGAGCGACAGGGCGCCGAACACCCCGCCCATCAGGCCAATCAGCGAAAAGGTGCGAATGCCGGCGGCGCGGTGCCCCTCCTCCTCATCACGCTCGCGCCAACCGCGCTCCAGGCCAATGAGGAAGCCGATGGCAAGGGCCAAGCCGAGGCGGAGGAAGAGTTCGGAGTGATTCATTGGGGGAGATTAGCGAACGCCCGCGCTCCTGTCTTGAACCAGGTAAAGCTGCTCGGCGTTGGCCAAGATCGGTGCCGCCGGCCCGCCGAATGTCAGGCGGAGTCGAGAAGCATCTGGCGTATCCAACTGCAATGAAGGGCTTCTGACGCAGAAAGAAAAGACATTGCAGCAAAGCTAGATTCTGATGGCCTCATCAATGACCGCTATCGCGTCGACTTCTATGAGGTAGCCCGGGGACATCATCGCGACCCCGACCACCACATTCGCGGGCTTGTGATTTCCAAACAGCGAGATCTGCGCTTCCTCGATGATCGGCACGTGGTCATCGCGCCTGTAGTCGACAATGTAGATCGTGATCTTGCAAACCTGCTCAGGCCGTGCACTTGCCGCACTGAGCGCTCGGCCGAGATTGCCGAATGCCAGACGCGCTTGCACTGCAAAATCACCATGCCCAACAAGTTTGCCGTCAATGTCTTCGGGCTGTTGGCCAGAGACGAACACCAGTTTGGATCCCGTCGCGACGACAACCTGAGTGTACATCTCTGGAATTGGCAGATCATCGGGGTTGATGAATTCGAGCGGCATTACGTGACCTCCTGCATCGACTGATTGACACTAACAAAGGTGACAACCGCCTCACCGGCACACGGGCGGCAGCAATGCCGGGGGTGCAGGTGGCGGTCAGTGGCATGGCCCTGCGCGCGAACTCTTGACGGTTACATGGCAAGGCACCCGAACCTATGCCGCCGAGCCGAACACAGTGGGCACATTGGGCGAGGCCACCTTGCGGCCCGCGTTCTGGCTGAGGAATGAGACGGCCAGCAGAGCCAACCCAATGAGGGCGGGAACAAATCCGCCGTCACCGACGTTCAGATGTGCCGAAAGGGCCAGCAACAGGTGATAGAAGATTCCTGTATAGGCGAGATCACTGAGGCGGACTGAAACACGCGACAAGATGGCCAAGGGCGCCGCGATCTTTGCGACTGTCAGTACAGTGATCAAATAGGCCGGGTACCCGAAGTAGCGAAAGCCCTCTTCAACCATTGGCCGCTGCGCCAGATACATGGCAGCACCTGACGCATAGAAAAAACACAACAGTGCGGTGCTCACCCAATAGGCGATTTTCCCCTTTGTCATCACGCATTCCTTTTTGTGGCGAACGGCCCTTCACTCCGTGATCTTCAGCCCCTCAAGCCGGCCATAGACCTCCTCAAACCCGTCGGTAAAACCGTTGGCCATCGCTGCGGCCCGGGCCCCGGCGTTGGCGTAGCGCAACACCTGGGTCATGCGGGTTCCGGTTCCATTTGCGGCGAGGTCGGTGGTGATCTCGACGCGATAGGACGGATCGCGGCTGAAGTGTTCGACATGGGTCAAGTGATGCGGGGCATCGGCGGCGATGATCGGACCCGAGAATGCGAAGTCGGACCATTCATAGTGAAACGATCCGCCCGGCCTCAGGTCCATCTCGCAGCGCTTCAAGCCATCCTCGGCCCCCAGCCATTGGCGGATGAGCGCGGGCTCAGTCAACGCGCGCCAAACGCGGGCTGGCGGATGGGTGAAATCACGGCGAACAATGATGTCGGTTTCACCGTCGAGGGCGAGCTGCAGCTTGGTCAGGTCGAGGGCCTTGTTCATGGCCTGCTCCTTTCAGGTTTTCCGGATGGTTGGTGATCCGCTTCGACGGCCATGCCATCGAGAACCGCGTCGAGCTTCTGGAACTGCGCCTCCCACAGGGCGCGGTATTGGCCGAGCCAGTCCCAGAGGGCTGCGACGGCGTCGGGTTTCAGGCGGCGCGGGCGGGCGGTGCCATCGATGCGGGTGTTGATCAGGCCTGCCTCCTCCAGTACCTTCAGGTGGCGGCTGACCGCCGGCTGGCTGATCGCAAACGGCCGGGCCAGGTCCTGCACCGTCGCCTCGCCCGCCGCCAGCCTGGCGATGATGGCACGGCGGGTGGGGTCGGCGAGGGCGGCGAAGGATTGATCGAGGGTGGTCATGGCGCAGTCCGTTTATTAACGCACCACTTATATAATTCTTTCGTTATACAATCAAGCTTTTATTCAATGCATTATGAGTTTCGTGCACTGTCACCGAATTAGGGCGAATTCCCCAATGATTGCGTTGCCGGGGCAACGCTGACTCGACGCAAAAACGTGGGTTTTGACGGGCAAAAGCGACAGTTTTCGAGGCCTAATCGAGCGCAAATCCGATCTCTTCCGGCGGCTAAACACCGGCAAATTCTGATGTTTCACGTGAAATTTTTCCTATTTCAGAGAACACAATCCCCGGGCATTTTTGCCTGAAACTTTACAGCGGAATATTGTCGTGCTTCTTCCAGGGGTTTGCCAGTTCCTTGTGGCGCAGCATGTTCAGCGCACGGGCGACGCGTTTGCGGGTGGAATGCGGCATGATCACTTCGTCGAGGAAGCCCCTTTCGGCGGCCACGAAGGGGTTGGCGAAGCGCTTTTCGTAGTCTTTCACCCGGCTCTGGATCTTGTCGGGGTCGGCAATTCCGAGCGGTAGAGGATTTCGGCGGCGCCCCTCGAGCCCATCACGGCGATTTCGGCTGTCGGCCAGGCGTAGTTGACGTCGCCGCGCAGGTGTTTCGAGGCCATCACCACGTAGGCGCCGCCATAGGCCTTGCGGGTGATCACGGTGATCTTGGGAACCGTCGCCTCGGCATAGGCGAACAGCAGCTTGGCGCCGTGCTTGATGAGGCCGCCATACTCCTGCGCCGTTCCCGGCAGGAAGCCCGGCACATCAACCAGCGTGACGATCGGAATATTGAAGCAGTCGCAGAAGCGCACGAAGCGCGCGGCCTTTCGCCCGGCGTCGCTGTCGAGCACACCGGCCAGCACCATCGGCTGGTTGGCGACGATCCCCACGGTGCGGCCGCCGAAGCGGGCAAGGCCCGTCACGATATTGCGGGCGTGGGCTTCCTGGATTTCGAAGAAATCGCCGTCATCCACCATCTTGGTGATCAGCTCTTTCATGTCATAGGGCTGATTGGGATTGGCGGGGATCAGCGTATCGAGCGACATTTCCAGGCGCTCGGGATCGTCGAGCTTCGGCAGTTCGGGAATGGGCGAGGTGTTGGAAGCGGGGAGGAAATCGATCAACCGGCGCATCTGCAGCAGCGCCTCAACGTCGTTGTCGTAGCCCTTGTCGGCAATCGATGAGCGGGTGGTGTGGATCGAGGCGCCGCCCAATTCCTCGGCGGTCACCGTTTCGTTGGTCACGGTCTTCACCACATCCGGCCCGGTCACGAACATGTAGCTTGTGCCGCGCACCATGAAGATGAAATCGGTCATTGCCGGGGAATAGACATCGCCGCCGGCACAGGGGCCCATGATCACCGAAATCTGCGGGATGACGCCCGAGGCCAGCACATTCCGCTGAAACACTTCGCCATAGCCGCCGAGGGCATTGACGCCCTCCTGGATGCGGGCGCCGCCGGCATCGAACAAGCCGATGATGGGCGCCCTGTTCTGCAGGGCCATGTCCTGAATCTTGGTGATCTTGCGGGCGTGGGCCTCGGACAGCGAGCCGCCGAACACGGTGAAATCCTTGGCGAAGACATAGACCACCCGGCCATTCACGGTGCCCCAGCCGGTCACCACGCCGTCGCCCGGAAACTTGGTCTGCTCCATGCCAAAGTCAGTGCAGCGGTGCTCGACGAACATGTCGAACTCCTCGAACGAGCCCTCGTCGAGCAGGATTTCGATGCGCTCGCGGGCGGTCAGCTTGCCGCGCTTGTGCTGGGCGGCAACGCGCTGCTGGCCGCCGCCGATGCGAGCTTCCTTGCGCCTGGCTTCGAGTTTTTCGAGAATTTCCTGCATGTTGTCCCCTGCCCCCGGCAATGCGCTTGAGCTGGATGATGTTTGATGGAGCCACCTTGTCCTGTCATCCCGGCGAAAGCCGGGACCCATACTTTCCACCGTCCTGCAGTTTGCAAGTCTGGGTCCCGGCTTTCGCCGGGATGACGGAATAGGAGTGAGTCCATCATGACTCATACCGCACTTGTGACTGTTAAGCAGGCAGGGGGAACGACGTCAAATCGCCCGATAGTCGAGGCTACTTCCGCCCGGAAGCGAACCGGTACTCGACTTCGACTGTAATGGATCCCCCCGTGTCGCCGAGGCTCTTGCGAACGTCTTCGCGTACCGTCTGGCGAACCTCATCCGGGAGCGAGATCAGCACTTGTCCCGGCGAACCGGCGCCTTTTTCAAACGGCTCAAAGTACCAGTCAAACGATGGCAGCACAAAATGGTGTACTTCGGTTGTGACTTCGAAATCCTCAAAGCCGGCCGCGGCAAAAAGCGATTTCAGTTTCGCTGGATCACCAATCGAAAACACCCGGGCGGCGGCGGCAGCCAGCGACGGAACGTGGCGGGCAATGGCGATAGTGATATGATTGTTGTATGAGCGTTCGGCCACAGTGTTGACCGAGACAGCAGCACGGCCACCGGGACGAAGGACGCGGCGAAACTCGTTGAGGCCGCGCAAGGGGCCGGGAAAGAACATCAGTCCCAAGCTGCACATGACCGCATCGAAGCTCGCATCGGGGAATGAAAGCGCCTGACCATCCTCTACCGCAACAGCCACGTTCGCGGCATTGGCCAGACGCTCACGTACTTTCTCTGCCATCGCCGGTGATAGGTCGGCGGCGGTCACATGGCCGGTTGGCCCCACAATCTTGAGTGCCTCCGCGGCGACAAGTCCGGTACCTGTGGCAATGTCAAGAACACGCATCCCCTGCGCCATACGGGCGGCGCGAAGCAGAAAGGGTGCAAAGTGAGATGTGACATGCCCAAAGGCGCGGTCATATCCTGCAGCCGCTTCATCTTTGTAAGTGAGCTCCGCATCCATTGTGTGCCTCGCAGTACGAGGTCAAAATACTAGACTGCGAAACCGCTGGACGCCAGATCCGCTTACTTGCCAACCACCTTGTCGATCAACGCCGCCGCTTCGGCGCAGAAGGCGGCGTTGTCGGCATCGGCCGCGGCTTCCGTTTCGGACCACAGGGCGTCGAGGTCTTCCTGGGCGAGGCCGGATTTCTGTTCGGCGCGGGCGACGGCGTCTCCGAGCTGGCTCGACTTGTCGCTGTCGAGGCCCAGATCGCACTTCTGGCCGGCAACGCCCGCCTTATAGGCGGCCACGAGGTCGGCCGGGGCCTTCTGGGCGAAGGCTGGAAGCGGCAGGGCCACGACGGCAAGGGCAACAGCGGCGAAATAAGTCAATTTCATTGTACAGCCTTCAATGGTTGTTCGGGCGGGCGCTTCTTGACCGGCAATGTGGGCAAATGCGAGGCGGAAAATGTACGCTGCAGGGCCAGAAGTTCGATGTTGCCCCGCCATTTGTCGAGGACCGCGGCCGGAATGGGGGCGACGGCCACGCCCTCGGGCAGCGGCAGTTTCATCAGCAGTTCGCGCGACACCAGCATTTCGTAACCGGTCTCCTTGGCGAAGCGTTCCATGCGCGAGGTAACATTGAGAACCTCGCCCAGATAGGTGACCTGGCGGCGGGCCTCGCCATACTGGCCGAGCACCACAGGACCACCGTGCATCACAATGCGCAGTCGCGGCTCGATGCCGTAGCGGGCGAAAAACACCGCACCCGCGGCATCGAGGCTGCCCAGCATGTTGACGCAGGCGGCCACCGCGCCGGCATTCTTCGGCCTGTCGAGCAAAGGCCAGCTGGCGATCATGGCATCGCCAATGAAGGTGTAGATTTCGCCGCCCGCCTCCTCCACGCAGCCCTCGGCGATGCGGAAGACATCGGAGAGATAACCGTGGAAGCGCCGGTCGCCGAGAGTTGTTGCGGCCTCGCTGGATTTCACCATGTCAACCAGCAGGAAAATCCTGTTGCGCACGCTGGGGGCGGAATAGTTGCCGAACAGCGTGTTGGCGATCACCCGGCCGCCCAGCATGGCCTTCATTTCCAGTATGAAGACGACGGTTACCAGAACGATGACGCAGAAAGTGGCGTCGGTTGCGGTTTCAGCAACGGAAATCGTGCTGAAAACCGGCCGTCCATACACCAAGGCGTCAAAGACATATTGGGTACCAAGCAGCGCCAGGAGGATGATGGCGAAGTGAATGGCCGAACGCACCAGCCAGTTCACGCCGGGGCGAAGCCCGCGCACCCAGATCATCAGGTACAAGTCGCGCGAGAAGATTTCCAGCGGAATCGAAACCAGCGCAATCACCATGCCGGTGATGGCGCCGACACGCCAGTCGCCCGGATTGGTCGAGCCTTCGGGATAGACCATGCGCGAGTAAATGGCGCCAACAAAAGTGGCCACAGCGACAACTGTCAGCCAGCTCGCAATCTTCCAACGGATGCGGCGCGTCAAGGTCATGGAAACTCGCAAGGTCATGAGAGCAGTTCACCGGAGCCTTCGCAAGGGCGCGAAAGCCCTACAGCAAGTTCATGAACTGGAAACACGTCATGAACTCCCGTTGGCGCAAAGTTCTTCGCGCCCGGGCTTCGGCGTCCCAGCCCCAATGATGGATTTGATGGTCCTCGTCGACGTGGGCGGCATCCCAGGCCTTTTCAGGGTTGATTGCCCCTGCCCCGGCCATGGCGGCGATGACGGCAGAGCCGGTCAAGGTCATGGTGTTGTGAAGGGCGGTGAGCATGAAAGAGTCGATCGCTTCGAAGTGGTTTCGAACCGACTGTAGCGCCGCGGGCGGCTGGGCGATGTGAACCACGCCACAGACAGTCTGGAAGTCGGCGCCCGAGGCTTTCGCGGGCCCAGGCGAGTATCGGGTCCCAATGGGCCTGCTGGCTTGCCACGAGATCGGGTGGACGGTCGGCGCGGTAACAGACAAGATCGCTACCGGCGAATTCCACCATTTCGGCGATGATCGCGTCGCGGCGCGGAGCGACACGGTCAAGCGCGGTGTTGGCCAGCTTGGTGAGAAACATCGTATTGGGATCAATGGTTTGGCCCTGGGCCTGCCATTCGGCGGCGATGGCTTGGGCAAGGCCTCGGTGGGGAGTTGCAGCAGGCGTTTTTCGGGGGTTTTAAGCGCGCGGCCATCGAGGGTGATGGTGTTCTCGGGAGTTGCCAGGGCCCGTTTATAGAATCGTTTGCGGCTCATGGCGCATCTTCTTGCCAAAGTGATTCAAGACCACCGCGCAATTCACTGAAATCATTGACCAGAAGGTTGGCGCCGGCGTTTGCCAGCTCATCAGCGTGGTGGTTGCCCCAGGTGACGCCGATGGCTTTGACGCCGCCCGCCCGCGCCATTTCGATGTCGTAGGTGGTATCGCCGATCATGATGGTCTTGGATGATTTCGTATCGGTTTCGGAAAGACTTTGAATGACCATTGAAGGATGCGGTTTCGAGGGATGATCATCGGAGGTCTGGATCGTCGCGAACCAGCCCGCCATGCCCTTGGCGGCCAACAGGTGATCAATGCCGCGCCGCGACTTGCCGGTGGCGATGCCGAGGATGACATCGTCCGTTGCCCGCAAATCTTCGAGAAGTTCGCGGGCTCCCCGGAACAGATCCTCGGCATGTTCGCCGCTGGCGCGGTAGTGCCAGAAAGCTTCCTTGTAGGTCGTGGTCAGGCGCTGCACCTGCGCGTCACCACTTTCGGGAACCAGCTTTCGCATGGCATCGGCGAGCGACAGGCCGACGATGGAGAGAAGCGTTTTCTGCGGCGGCACGGCAAGTTTCTCAGCCGTCAATGCGGCGGTGAGCGCGGCGGTGATCATAGCACGGCTATCGACCAGCGTGCCATCGACATCGAACAGCGCCAGTTTCATTCTTCGTCTTTCTCGAAACGGCTGGCATCGAAGCCGAACAGCGCCCAGGTTTCCATCATGTGATCGGGCAAGGGCGCTGAAATATCCACCGTGCCGCCGCGCGGATGCGGGAACACGATGCGGCGAGCGTGGAGGTGCAGGCGATTGGCAACGCCCTCGGGCAGGCCGAGGTCACCACCGTACTTGTTGTCGCCCAATATCGGGGTGCCGATATGCGCCATGTGGGCGCGGAGCTGATGCTGGCGGCCGGTGACGGGCTTCAGCGATACCCAGGCAGTGATGGTGGAGGCCTTGTCGATCACCGCGTAGCTGGTGACGGCGTGTTGCTCGTCGTCTTCTTCGCCCTTGGCGCTGGCCCGCATGCGGTCGCCTTCCGGGCCTTTCGACTTGATGAGCGCCACTTCGATCCTGCCCTGATTGGGTTTGGGAACGCCCTTGGTGGCGGCCCAGTAGGTTTTCTTCACGTTGCGTGTGGCGAACAGCTTCCCCAGCGAGGCCGCCACGGCGCGGCGCTTGGCGACGACGATGACGCCGGAGGTATCGCGGTCTAATCGATGCACCAGCAAGGGGCGCTCGCCCAGCTCGACACCTAGGCCCATCAACAGGCCATCGAGGTGGTGGTGGGTCTTGGTGCCGCCCTGCACGGCGAAGCCCGATGGCTTGTTCAGTACAAAGACGTCCTTGTCCTCGTGGATCACCATGGAGGTGAAGAGGCGGCGCTCCTCTTTGGTCAACGGTTTGACGTCAGCCTTCGGCGTATCGGCCGGGCGCTTGTCAAACGCGAGTGGCGGCACGCGGATTTCCTGTTCGGCTGCAAGCCTGGTCGAGGTCTTGGCGCGCCCTGCCCCCACCCGCACCTGGCCGGTGCGCGTCAGCTTGTTGAGATAAGCAAATGTCACTTGCGGGAAATGCAGCTTGAACCAGCGGTCAAGGCGCATGCCGTCCTCTTCGGCGGAGACGACGTGGCGTTTCACTTCGGTCATGGCAGGAGCGAACGTACCAAAGCAAGCCCGGCGAACACAGCGGCAAGCGACAGAACAACCGAGCCCACCGCATAAGCGCCGGCGAGGCCATAGGATTTGCGCTCCACCAGCAGCGCGAAATCCAGCGAGAAGGCCGAGAAGGTGGTGAAGCCGCCGAGGATGCCGGTGGTGAGAAAGGTGCGCATTTCCAGCCCTACGTTGAGCTTGCGAGCCAACATCTCGATCAGCACGCCCATGGCGAAGCAGCCGACAACGTTCACAATCAACGTGTGCCACGGGAAGGCCATGCCGAAGGCGCGGCCGGCGCCGACATTAACCAGATAACGCGCCGCCGAACCCAAGGCACCGCCGAGGGCGACCCAAAGGATTGTCATGTCAACTTCTTCCCGCTACTTTCTGGCGCCACGCTTCGAGCGAAACCGCGAGGCCTGATCCAACCGTCAGCAGTCTTTGGTCTGCTGTCACGACCGGAAGATTCAGGTGCCTCGCAAGCGCAAGATACAGGCAATCGAAGATGGGATGCTGCAAATCAACAGCGAGCCGTGCTGCGTCCTCGATCAGGCCCTCATCATGATGCCAAACGTCGATCAATCCGGTCAGCTTTGACGAAGCATCGAAGACGATCGACTTGTCGATCAATTGCTTTCGCCAATTCTTCCAGCAGGCATTGACGGTTTCAAGCATCAGGAAATGGGGGGCGTGCAGTGGCGACGCTTTGCCGATAATCGCTTCGGCACTCTCGCTGTCAGTTTCCGGGACCAACCACTTGAGCGCGACGCTTGCGTCTACAATTAGTCCAGTCATTCAAGCCCTTCGCGGCGCTCTTCGGCGGTCAGCGAAGGGACCAACCCCTTGGTCCGCGCCCGGAACTCACGCGATACGGCCAACTTTTCCTTGGCGGTTAGCCGCCGATGGGTTGTCAGGAGCTCACGAACTTCCTGCTCCAACGACGTCCCCTTCAATCGCGCGCGAGCTTTGAACGCTTCAATCACGGCATCGTCGAGATTTCGGATCAGAATTTGTCCCATGGAATCCTCATGCTATCATATTTGATAGCATATGTTGAACCAACGTGCAACATTGAATCCCGGGCTATTTCAACTTCACATAAGCCTCATCGAAATGCCCGCGCGCGCCGCAGTAGTTGCCGCAGCCATTGGAGTCGACCTTGAGCTTGCCGCCCTCGCAGACGGAACAACACACGGCAGATGCGGCCATCGTAATCCTTGTTCTCGGCGCTGTCGGTCCACAGCCAGGCATCTCCGAAGGCTTCGGCGCTGTCGAACTCCAGGCCGCAGGTGTGAAAGGTTGGGCCGGAAACCGTATCGATCCAACCGGCCAGCGTGCCGTCGATGGCGCGATAGGCGAACAGGTCGCCAGAATCGGTATCCTCTTCCGCGCCTTCATCGGGATAGTTGTAGGTGTAGCTGCCGGTGACGCCCTGCTCGTCGCCCGCCGCCTTGGCTAACTCGGCCAGGCGCTGATCATAGGCGCGTTCCAGGCATTCGATGTTGGTGCCGCACAGGTCGCGCTTTCTCAGCCAGGCGGGCTGCCCGGCGAGAACCGCCTCGTGGCCACCCATGTCCTTCAGCGCCTTGTAGTATTCGCCCAAAATACCGTCGCGGGCCGCAGCCAGCGAGCCTTCGTCCGTACACAGTATTTTCTCGACGGGGGTTGCAGCCTTGGCGCAATCGAAGGAAGGTTCGAAACCCATTTCGGCGGCGGCGGGGCTGGCGCTCAACAGCATGGTGGCCAGCGCGAGTGTCTTCACAACCAGCCTTTGCGCTTGAAATAGATGAAGGGCAAGATGGCCGAGAGGATCATCAAGCCGAGGGCGAAGGGGTAACCCAGAAGCCATTTTAGTTCCGGCATGACATCGAAGTTCATGCCGTAGATCGAGGCTACCAGGGTTGGCGGCAGGAAGACCACGGCAGCGACCGAAAAAATCTTGATGATGCCGTTCTGTTCGATGGAGATGAGTCCCAGCACGGCATCGAGCAGGAAACTGATCTTGCCGGACATGAAGGTGGCGTGGTCGGTCAACGATTGGATGTCGCGCTGCAGGATGCGCACCCGGGCGCGATTTTCCTTCACCTCGCGGGTTTGTTTCATCTGGTCGATGATGGCGGTCATAAAGGCGGCGACGCGGCCGATGGAGACCAGGCTTTCGCGCATCTTGGAGGTGAAGTCGCCCTCTTCGCCGATGTTCTCGATCAATTCGGTGAGGTTTACGCCGCGCTTTCGCGGCTGTCGCTTGGCCTTGGGATCGGCGCCCATCAGGCGGCCGGTGCCAAAGGTCTTGCGCGAGGTTTCCTCGACGATTGCTGCAACGCGCTCCAAATGGTCAGCAGCGCGATCGACAACAGCTTCGAGAAGGCTGATGTAGATGCCCCAGCCGGTCATTGCGGTGGATTGAGGCTTCATAGCGCGCTTGACATAGACCGGGAATGCCTGGGGATGATGGTAGCGGATGGTGATGAGGACATTGCCTTTGATGATGAAGGTGACAGGCGAGGACTCTGGCTGGTCGTTGTCGCCGCGGCGAATGAGGTTGGCGGTCATGAAGGCGGCGCCGTCTTCCTGATAGAGCCGGCTCGAGGCTTCGATTTCGGCCAACTCTTCGCGGGTCGGAATGTCGATGCCAAGGGCTGCTTCGACGGCGGTTTCCTCTTCCGCCGTGGGTTCGACCATGTCGAGCCAGACGGTGCCATCGGGCACACCCGGGGCGTCTCCGGGCGGGAATTCGATCAGACAATCCTTGGCGGTTCCATAGGCATTGAGCATGGGCCTGTTTAGGCCGATTTTCGCGGGCGCGGCAAGTGCGGATCAGCGGAGGATGAGCCAGCGTGGGGTTCTTGCAGCATAGGTTTTCCAGGCTTGCCCGAACCGGCTTTCGAGATGTCTTTCTTCGCGCTCGATGGCGAGCTTCTGAGTGAAAACAGCAGCAATCAGGGCCGCTGCAAGGAGCCACAGGATGCCGAAGAGGAGTCCGGCACCGATCAACAGCATGGTGTTGCCGGTGTAGATGGGGTTGCGCGACCTGGCGAAAGGGCCGTCGGTGATGAGTGCGGTGGCGCCCTTGTTGGGAAGAATGGTAGTGCGGTGACGGCGGAAGGTGAGTACCGTGACGATTTCCAGGGCCACGCCGGTGCAGAGCGCGCAAAGGCCAATGACCGCGAGGATCACCCGCGCGCCGCCGCCGGGCCATGGCAGCGGATAGAGCCAGTGCAGGGCAATGCCCGCCACTGCCGCTGCGATGTAGATGATCGGCGGCCAGGGAATGCGGTTGGGGCGATTAGTGGTGTCCACAGTCTATCCGAAATGATGGGCGTGGATGGGGGCGATAAGCGGTCTTGCGGCCACCGTGTCCGAAAGTAGTTTCACTTTCGGACAATGGGCCGCCAGCCAATCCTGGGGCATCCACTGGGAGAGCATCCAAACGTAAATGTCGAGGATCGTCAAACCGGCACCGAAGACATATGGCGTGTTCGCCAATTCGTTCTCGAAAATCAGAAAGTGGCGTTCGACATATCGATCGGCGGCGCGTTTGACGGAGGACACTGCCCACGCATCATCGGCATAGCGCTCCGGAAACCATAGGCGGTTTTCGCCCTCGTAAATGTTGGATTGACAGAAGGCGAGCCAGCGGTCGTGCTGGATACGCTGCGAAGTTCCCGGTGGCGGTGACAGTTTCGATGCGGGATGGGCATCGGCAATGTAGGTGAGAATTACCGTTCCTTCGGTGACGATTGTGTCATCGGGCAAGCGCAACACCGGCACCTGCTGGCGCGGATTGATCTTGGTGAAAGCCTCGCTGCGAGTTTCCCCGAGCTTAGGGTTGACGGGCACGAACTCGTATTCGATGCCCGCTTCGGCCAGTGCTGCCTCGATGGCGCAGGAGCCGGTGAACTTGAAGCCGTAGAGCGTGTATCTGCCGTGTACCACTGTGCGCGCCCTCTCGTGAATCATGGCGCAACGCCACACTCTCAACAGTGGCCTTCCGCCGTGGTATGCTAGCGATCTTTCCGGAGGTGCACAATGTTGGTGGTCACTCTCTACTGGTCGTTCCGCAGCCCTTATTCCTATATCGTGCTGCCACGCATCATGGAATTGCAGCAGGCATCAAACGCCACGATCGATCTCAGGATCATCCATCCCAATGCCATCCGCGTCGACACGTATTTCGAGCGCATGGATCCGTTGGCGCGGCCCTACTTCTTGCTCGACTCGGCCCGGGCGGCGGCATTTCATGGCATGCCGTTCCGGCGCCCGGTGCCCGACCCCATTACCCAGGATGCCGTCACCCTCAAGCTTGCCAGCGAACAGCCCCTCGCCCGCTATCTGAGCCGTCTCGGAATTGCGGCCTGCAATCGTGGGCACGGGCTGGAGTTTGCGCGCGAGGTTTCGAAGCTGCTGTGGGATGGCGGCGTCGATGGCTGGAACGAGGGCAACCATATGGCCAACGCGGCGGCCCGTGCCGGGCTGGATCTTGCGCAGCTCGAGGCCGATGTGGCCGCCGCCCCGGACCACTTCGAGGACCGGCTGACGGCCAACGACAGGGCGCTGCGGGCGGCGGGCCACTGGGGCGCGCCGGTCATGGTTTTCAACGGCGAAGTGTTCTTCGGCCAGGACCGCTTCGACATGCTGGTGTGGCGGCTGGAGCAGAACGGACTGAAATGGCATGAAAGCGCCTGACGATCACGCCCAGTCCAGCACTACCTTCCCGCAACTCCCCTGCTTCATCAGCGCGAAGCCTTGCGCATAATCCGCGGCTTTCATGCGGTGGGTGATGACCTTCCTGACATCAAGGCCCGATTGCAGCATGGCGATCATCTTGTACCAGGTTTCGAACATCTCCCGGCCGTAGATGCCCTTGATGACCAGGGACTTGAAGATCACCCGGTTCCAGTCGACGGTGGTTGGCCCAGAGGGAATGCCGAGGAGGGCGATCTTGCCGCCCATGATGATGTGGTCGACCATCTGGTCGAAGGCCTGGGGGGCACCCGACATTTCGAGGCCGATGTCGAAGCCTTCCTGCATCTTGAGGCCGGTCATCACGTCGCGCAGGTTCTGCTTCGAGACGTTGACGGTGACGGCGTCGGTCACCTGATTGCAAAGTTCCAGGCGATAGTCATTGACGTCGGTAATGACCACGTGGCGGGCGCCGACATGGCGGCAGACGGCGGCGGCCATGATGCCGATGGGGCCGGCACCGGTGATCAGCACATCCTCGCCGACGAGATCGAACGAGAGTGCGGTATGCACGGCGTTGCCGAGGGGGTCGAGGATGGCGCCGATCTCGTCATCGACTTCCTCGGGCAGATGAATGGCGTTGAAGGCGGGGATTTTGAGATATTCGGCGAAAGCGCCGGGCAAGTTCACGCCGATGCCCTTGGTTTCGGGATCGAGGTGGAAGTGCCCGGCTCTCGCCATGCGGCTTTTCATGCCGATCAGGTGGCCTTCGCCCGACACGCGTTCGCCCACCTTGACGGTGCGCACGTGGCTGCCGACTTCGACGACAACACCTGCAAATTCGTGACCCACGACCATCGGCACGGGAATGGTTTTCTCGGCCCACTTGTCCCATTTCCAGATGTGCAAGTCGGTGCCGCAGATGCCGGTCTTGGCGACGCGGATCAGGATGTCGTCGGCGCCAATTTTGGGCACTGGCTCATCGCGCAGGACGAGCCCTTCCGCCTTTTCCGCCTTCACTAATGCGCGCATCGACGCCTCCCTGTTGGCGCCCTTCTACACCTACTCGGCGGCGAGCGTCAGGGGTTCGGCAGGTGAAAAGCTGTCGCTCCTGGCCATGGCCCAGGCTTCGCGGATGTGGACGGGACCACCACCGGCCAGGAGTTCGCCGGGCTTCATCAGGTGATACTGCTCGGCGAAGGTGACGACGCGGTCGGCCGCCGCACGGTGCATGAAGTGGGTGGGGCGGAGGTCCTTGGGGTGTTCGAGGCCAGCGGCGGCGATCAGTTCGGCGAGGGCCTTCACGGTCTCGCGGTGGAAGCTCGCGACGCGCTGGGCCTTGTCGGGCACGACGATGGCGCGCTGGCGGAGCGGGTCCTGGGTGGTGACGCCGGTCGGGCAATGGCCGGTGTGGCACTGCTGGGCCTGGATGCAGCCCACGGCAAACATGAAACCGCGGGCCGCGTTGCACCAGTCAGCACCCAGGGCCAAAACCCGGGCCATGTCGAAACCGGTGGTGATCTTGCCGGATACGCCGATCTTGATGCCGTCGCGCAGGTTGGCGCCGATCAGTGCTGAATGCACAAAGGCCAGGCCGTCGCGCAACGGGGCGCCGAGGTGATCCATGAATTCGAGGGGGGCGGCACCGGTGCCGCCTTCCTTGCCATCGACGACGATGAAATCCGGATGGATGCCAGTGGCCATGATGGCCTTGATGATGGCCAGAAACTCCCACGGGTGGCCGACGCAGAACTTGAAGCCGGTGGGCTTGCCGCCCGACAGGTCGCGCAATTGCTTGATGAAGTGCATCAATTCCACCGGCGTTGAAAACGCCGAATGGCTGGCGGGACTAATGCAATCGCTGCCCATTGCAATGCCGCGAATGCGGGCGATTTCCTCGGTCATTTTGGCAGCGGGGAGAACGCCGCCATGGCCGGGCTTGGCGCCTTGCGACAGCTTCACCTCAATCATTTTGACTTGCGGCAAGCGGGCAATCGCCGCGTATTTCTCCACCGAGAATGAGCCGTCATCATTGCGGCTCCCGAAATAGCCCGAGGCGATTTCCCAGATGACGTCGCCACCCTCGGCGGCATGATAGGGGCTCAAACTGCCTTCGCCGGTATCATGGGCGAAATTGCCGAGCTTGGCGCCGCGATTGAGCGAGCGGATGGCGTTGGCGGACAGTGAACCGAAGCTCATCGCCGAAATATTGAAGATCGAGGCCGAATAGGGCTGGCTGCATTGGGGGCCGCCGATCACGATGCGGAACGGTTCCTTGGCCACGGGCTTTGGCGCCATGGAATGGTGCATCCATTCGTATTGCGCCTCGTAGACATTCTGCTGGGTGCCGAAGGGGCGCTTGTCCAGCGCCTTCTTGGCGCGCTGGTAGACGACGGCGCGCTTGTCCCTGGTGAATGGTGCGCCGTCGTGATCGGATTCGAAGAAGTACTGGCGCATCTCCGGGCGGATCTTCTCGAAGAAAAACCGCAGGTGGGCGATGATGGGGTAGTTGCGGAGAATGGCGTGACGGGTTTGGGTGACATCGCGGATGCCGACGCACAAGAATAGGACGGCAAGGGTTGCGGGAAGTGCGGTCACATAGCGCCAGGCCGGAAATGCCAATGTGGCAGCGATCAGCAGGAGCGACAGCGCCGCCGCAATGGTGATGCCGGCGTAGCGTGATGTAAGCGGCAGGCGCAGATAGTTCATGGCTTTCCTCCCGGCTGGCCTAGCTCTTGCGGCTTGCGCCAGTCTGTGGCGGCAAGACTACACGATCCCCATGGCGCGGCCTACTGCCGTGAAGGCGTCTATCGCGGAGTCGACATCGGCTGATGTATGGGCGGCTGACATCTGGGTGCGGATGCGGGCCTGGCCCTTGGGCACCACGGGGAAGAAGAAGCCGGTGACATAGACGCCGGTGTCGTAGAGCTTGCCGCCATTTCCTGGGCCGATTTGGCCTCACCGAGCATCACAGGAATGATCGGGTGTTCGCCGGGCAAGAGGTTGAAGCCGGCCTTGGCCATGCCGAAGCGGAAGCGGGCGGCGTTGTGGAACAGCTTGTCGCGGAGGTCGTCGCCTTTTTCCGCAAGATCGATGGCCTTGAGGCTGGCGCCGACGATGGGCGGCGGCAGGGCATTGGAAAAGAGATAGGGCCTGGCGCGCTGGCGCATGAGATCGACGATGGGCTTGGCCGCCGCGATATAGCCCCCGGCGGACCCGCCCAGGGCCTTGCCGAGGGTGCCGGTAAGGATATCGGCCTTGACGCCTGCCCGGTGCGGGGTGCCGCGGCCTTCGGGGCCAATGAAGCCGGTGGCGTGGCAATCATCGACCATCAGCAGCGCGTCATAGGCATTGGCAAGGCGGCGGATATCCGCCAGTTTGGCGAAATAGCCGTCCATGGAAAACACGCCATCGGTGACGATGATGACGCGGCGGGCGGAGGCGGCGCGGGCCTCCTTCAGCTGCTTTTCGAGATCGTCCATGTCGCCATTGGCAAAGCGGAAACGCTTGGCCTTGGACAGCCGGATGCCGTCGATGATCGAGGCGTGATTGAGGGCGTCCGAGACGATGGCGTCCTGCTCGCCGAACAAGGGCTCGAACACCGCGCCATTGGCATCAAAACAGGCAGCGAAGAGGATGGCATCGTCCATGCCGAGGTATTGGGCGATGCGGCGCTCCAGCGCCTCGTGGAGGTCCGCCGTGCCGCAGATGAAGCGTACCGACGCCATGCCGAGGCCGTGGCTGTCCATGGCGTCCTTGGCGGCGGCGATCAGGGCCGGGTGATCGGCGAGGCCCAAATAGTTATTGGCGCAGAAATTCAGGACGTTACGGCCACCGGCTACGGCGATGCGTGAAGACTGGTGGCCGAGGATGGGGCGCTCGGTCTTCCATAGCGACTGGGCGCGGATGGCGGTGAGTTCGGTGGCAATGTCGGCGAGGGTGGTGGACATGGGGGGTGTAACTCTGTTGCGTTATCTGCCCCTATAGCACATCCCCATATTTCGTCATTCCAGCCAAGCGGAGCGCGAGCTGGAACCCAGTTACGGCAGATCACGATTGGGGCCCATGAACGATGAGTTCATGCATGTCGAGCCAATCTGGATTGAATGCTTCAATGAGTTCAAACTTCCACGCGCGCTTCCAAGCCTTCATTTGTGACTCACGGTGGATGGCCTCTTCCATGTTCGCGTGGTGCTCATACCAGACAAGAGTCTTGACGCCATATTTGACGGTAAAGCCGGAAACGTCTCCAGACTTGTGCACGAGCACGCGATTGTAGAGTTCACTGGTCACGCCAATGTAGAGCGTGCCCCGGTAGCGGCTGGCCATGATATAGACGGCAGGTTGCTTTTCATCACGCATGGATACAGTGTGGCATGCGCCGTAGCGGGGTTCCAGCTCGCGCTCGCCCGGCTCCGCCGGGTTCGCTTGGCTGGAATGACGTTGTTGGGAGTAGTATTAATTCATGCTATCGGCCACCCCATGACAACCCATTCACATCATCGGCGCCGGGATGGCGGGGTCGGAGGCGGCCTGGCAGGCGGTTTCGCTTGGCGTTCCCGTGGTGCTGCACGAGATGCGGCCACTGGTGGGAACTGATGCGCACCGGACGGAGGGATTTGCGGAACTGGTGTGTTCCAACTCGTTTCGCTCCGATGATTCCGACAACAATGCGGTGGGGCTCATCCACTGGGAGATGCGTCAGGCGAATTCGCTGATCATGGGCGTTGCGGACCGGCATCAGGTGCCGGCCGGAGGGGCGCTGGCGGTTGATCGCGATGGGTTTTCCGCCGAGGTGACGCAGACGCTTGCGGCGGCACCCGCTGGTGACAGTGGAGGAAGGCGAGGTCGGCGGATTGCCGCCTGCGGAGTGGGACAATGTGATCATCGCCACGGGGCCATTCACCTCCCCTGCCCTTGCTGCGGCCATCACCTCGCTCACGGGCGAGGAAGGGCTGGCGTTTTTCGATGCCATCGCGCCGATCATTCACCGCGAGACCATCAACATGGATGTGGCGTGGTATCAATCGCGCTACGACAAGGTGGGGCCGGGCGGCACCGGCAAGGACTATATCAATTGCCCGATGGACCGCGAGCAATACGGCGCTTTCGTCCGTATGCTGATCGATGGCGAGAAGACCGATTTCAAGGAGTGGGAGAAGTCCACGCCGTATTTCGATGGCTGCCTGCCGATTGAAGTGATGGCGGAGCGCGGGGCTGAAACGCTGCGCCACGGGCCGATGAAGCCGCGCGGGCTGACGAACGCGCACACCCCCGATGTGAAGGCCTATGCGGTGGTGCAGCTCCGGCAGGATAACAAGCTGGCGACGCTTTACAATATGGTGGGGTTTCAGACGAAGCTGAAATATGCCGAACAGGTGAAGGTGTTGCGCACCATACCGGGGCTGGAGAACGCCGAGTTCGCACGGTTGGGGGGCTTCACCGCAATACCTTCCTCAATAGCCCGAAGGTTCTTGACGAGCGGCTGCAGGCTTCGCGCCGACCCGCGATTGCGGTTTGCCGGGCAGATCACCGGCGTTGAAGGCTATGTGGAAAGTGCCGCCATGGGGCTGATGGCCGGGCGGATGGCGGCGGCGGAGCGGCTGGGACTTGCCTTTACACTTCCGCCCGCCTCAACGGCGCATGGGGCCTTGATCAACCACATTACCGGCGGGCACATCGTCACCACCGACCAGCGGTCATCGTTCCAGCCGATGAATGTGAACTTCGGCCTGTTCCCGCCGGTCGATGCGCCGAAGTTGGGTGCGGATGGCAAACGCCTCAAACACACCGACAAGGCTCAAGCCCGCAAGCATGCCTATACGGCGAAGGCCAAGGCGGATTTCACCGCCTGGCTGGCTGGAAGCGTGGCATTGGCGGCGGAATAGGCGCCGTGATAGTCTCGGGCCATGACCCGCGCCATCGGCTTTTCGGTGTTCGATACGGCTCTCGGCCACTGCGGCATTGCCTGGACAGCTGATGCCATTGCCGGCACGCGGCTTCCGGAAACCACGATTGAAGATATCGAGCGGCGCTATGCGCACGCAAAACTCTCGACGCCGCCGCCTTTCGTGCATGAGGCGATCCAGCGCATTCGCCACCTGCTGGCGGGCGAGGCCGATGACCTTACGTCGCTGCCGCTCGACATGACCGATGTGACCGATCTCAACCGGCGCATCTATGCCATCACCCGGGCCATTGCGCCCGGCCGGACGCGAACTTATGGCGAAATTGCCCGCGAACTGGGCGATCCGCTGTTCGCACAGGCGGTGGGGCAAGCGATGGCGCGGAACCCGTGGCCGATCATCGTGCCGTGCCACCGGGTGCTGGCATCGGGCGGCAAGGCCGGCGGGTTTTCGGCGCCGGGAGGGGTTGATACCAAGTTCAAGATTCTCGCCATCGAACAGGCCAATATCAAGCCGGAAGGTTCGCTGTTCGACAGCCTGCCGCTGTCGGTCAAACCCCGGAACGGATGATGAGCCAGAAACGGGCGTTGTTGACCGGCCAGGTGGCGTTTAGGTCACCGTATAATTGGTCCAGCACCATGGTGACATCCGGTGCCACGGCAATGGCCACGGCGGGCTGATCGGCGGTACCGGTGATCCTGGCCTTGACGCGTTGCGCCAGGTCCTTTGTATCCAGGCGATAGGTGGCGTTGCCGGTCATGATGGTCAGCGTAGTCTCGTCAAGCACCGCGGTCATCGGCTGCTGCACCTTGTCTTTGCCGTAGATCTGCATGGTCTGGAAGGGGCCGAGAACCTGCACGTTGCCGGTGAAGTCGGAGGCAAACGGGCGGTTGGCCGAAAGGCTGACGATGCCTTCGGTCTGGTAGGGGTTATCGAACAGGAAGTACGTGGCGATGGCGTTGCTCAGCGACCAGCCAGTGACACCGTCCTTGAACGGATTTTTGGCATCGTTGGCGAACCACGGGCGCAGGCGCTCGAGGCCGCCCGCCTCCTGCAAGACGTAGATGATCGAATAGCCTTCGGACACAATCTCGTTGGCCGGCCGGGTTGACGGCGCAATCGCCTTGCCGTCTTTCAGCAGGCCGGTTTTCGCCAACAGGCTCTCGAGGCGGGCGAATTGCGATTTGATTGTCAGGCCGTTGGCGCCGAACGGGCCAGCGGAACCGACCAGAAGTAGCACGGCCATGGCGCCGAGGATCACCCGCATGTCGGCGCGGTTGCGGCGGAAGGCGAGATAGGCGGTGACGGCGGCAATCCACAGGGCGATTGCGGCGATGCCATAGCGGTCGGGCGTTACGCCATAGTCGGTAATGCGCCGCCAGATGGCGACGGCCAGCAGGATGGCAGGCACGATGGTCAGCCAGAACCAGCCGCGCATGAACAGGCGAAGCAGTTTCGTTCCGCTGTCGCGCCATGGCCAGGCAATGAGCCAGGCGCCGGTGCCACCGATCGCGAAAACCGACACCATGATCGCCACGTTGCCCTTGGGGAGCGCCTGCTCGAGGATGATCTTCACCGCATAGGCGTGGAGGATCAGGGCGTAGATGACGATGACCGGCACCAGCACATAGTTCACCAGAACCGATACGCCGCGCTCGAGAAGGGTTCCCTTCTGGGCTTCGATGTCGACTTCCTCATCAAGTTCGCGCGGCATGAGCGTCAGGCCATAGAGCGGACCAATCAGCGCCAAGGCGGTGGCCCAGATGTGCTCGTAGCTGTTGAAGACACTGACGCCGAACAGGAAGTCGAGGGCGCCGACGATCGCCGAAAGGCCCGCCGCGAAGGCCAGCGCCACGACGGTGGCGAGAAGTGCTGCCAGGCCAAAGCGCAGATTGAACAGCCACAGGGCACCCTGCCTGGCGCCGTCGTGCAGGAAGGGGGCGATCATCACCAGCGGAACGAGGGCGGCGAACAGAAAGAGATATTGGGTTTCGAAGATGCCTGCGAAATATCCGAGCAGGCCGGCTACGGCGGCGGCGGCAGCGGCCAGCAGCAGATTGGTGGAGCGCGCGAGCCCCCGGCCCTCGGCAAAGAGATGGGCGCTACCTGCCGCCAGGAACGCGGCAGCGGCACCGGCCATGACGTGCTCCTGGCCACTGCCGCCGGGGCCGTCGAGATTGATCAGGACGGTGAGCGCCAGCGACAACAATGCCGGAACCGGAAAGCGGGCGATGGCGGCCGCCAGATCGGGAAGGAGGGCATGCAGGCGGGATGCGAGGTTCAAGATGTCACCCTTCAGAAACGCTCGTTGCGCGCCGACCACCAGAGTTTCAGTTGGCGGCGGAATTGTGATGGTTGGCCTTTGAGGTAAAGCTCTGTCAAAGCCACTGGCAGGAAGGCTGGCAACAGTGCGGCCGGCAAGTCCCTGGCGGCAGTTCTCGCCTCAGCGAGGCGCTTGTGGGCGTGGGCGGCGAGGCTGGTTCTGGTTTCGCCGGGAGGCACGAACTTGGGTTCTCCAGCGGCCAGCAGTCGCGCCAGTCCGTAGGCCACACCGGCCAGGCCCGCGGCTTCGGCGGCCTTGGGGGCGGCCTCGCGTCCAGCGCCATGGCGGCGAGTTGGATCAGTACCGAGGACGTTTTGCCGAGGTAGAGTTCGAGGGCCGCGAGATCGGGCATCACGTCGTCATAGAGGTCGAATGCATGGGCAGCGATGAGTTGCTGAAGGTGGGCGACTGGAAACCGCGCGGCAAGAAGGGCTTCGGCCACGGGGTGCCCGGAGGCGCCGGCCGCCAGCGTATCAATCCACCACTGTTGGCGGATCTCGCCCAGTTGCGGTTCGCTGACGAGGGCGGGAATGCGGGTGATTTCGGCGTTGAAGGCATAGAGAGCCTGCAGTTTTTGACGGGCGCCGTCGGGCGCAAAGAGGCTTGCGAGGTAACGGTCGCCGTCAGCTGTTCGAAGGCCCTCGATCACCAGGCTTCCTCCACGGCCACCAGGGCGGCGGCGACACGGCGGCCCTCGGCCAAGAGCACGTTCCAGGTGCGGACGGCGGAACCGGTGTTCATGTAATCAAGGGCCATCTGCCGTGCTGCAAAGGCATCACGCACGTCCTTCGCTGGGCGCAGCATGTCCTTGCCGGTGCCCAGCAACAGGAACTCAATCTGCTCCTTCTCGGCGAAGACGGCAGCGAAGCCGCGGCCGTCCCAATCATAGACGCCGCTCGGCAGGATGAGGATCGAGCCCAGGTGCGACATACCGGCGAAACGAAAGCCGCCACTGCCATAGGCATCGATCGGCGGCCTTCCGGGATAGTGGGCGGTCAAGGCCTGGCGGTCGCCGCCCTGGCCTCCGCGGCGGCCTGGCTGTCGCGAATGTTGCCGAGGAGAATGAGCACGGGCGCGGCGATGAAGATCGACGAATAAGTGCCGACGAGCACGCCCCACAGCATGGTGAAGGTGAAGCCTCTCAGCACTTCGCCGCCGAATATATAGAGCGAGGTGAGCGCCAGAATAGTGGTGACCGAAGTGATCAGAGTTCGTGGCAGCACCGAGTTTATCGAGAAGTCGATCAGATCAGCAAAGTGCATTTTCTTGTACTTGCGCAGGTACTCGCGGATGCGGTCGAACACCACGACGGTATCGTTCAGGGAATAACCGACGATGGTGAGGATGGCGGCGATGCTCGAAAGATTGAACTCCAGCCCCAGGATGCAGAACAGGCCGATGGTCAGCAGCACGTCGTGCAACAGCGAGACGACGGCGCCAAAGGAAAACTGCCATTCGAAGCGGAACCAGATGTAGATCAGCACACAGATGATCGACAGCACGACGGCGATGATGCCCTCCTGCACCAATTCGCCGGAGACCTTGGGACCAACGACTTCGACGGCGCGATACTCCACACCTTCGCCCAGCGCTTGCTTGATCTTGGTGATGGCCGCCTGCTGGGCGGCTTCGCCGCCCTCCAGGGTGCCGATCCTGATCTGCACGTCGTTGGGCGAGCCGAACTCCTGCAGTTCGGAAGCGCCGAGGCCCAAGGCGTCGATCTTGCCGCGCAACTCATCAATGTTGGCGGGCTGCTCGGTTCTAATGGTGATGACGGTGCCGCCCTTGAAATCGACGCCCATGTTGAGGCCGACGAACATGAACAGCAGGACCGAGAGGGTGCACAAGATGCCGGAGGCGAAGAAGCCGAAGCGGCTCACTTTCATGAAGGCGATCTTGGTGTCGTCGGGAATGAAGCGAATGGGTTTGAATGCCATGATGCTGAGCCGCTCCTAGAGCGGCACCTCCTTGGGCTTGGCATATCTCACCCACCAGGCGACGATCAGCCGCGTCAAGGTGAAGGCGGTGAACACCGTGGTGATGATGCCGATGGAGAGGGTGACCGCGAAGCCGCGAATGGGGCCGGAGCCGATGCCGAACAGCACGAAGGCCGCCAGCAATGTGGTGATGTTGGCGTCAAGGATGGTTGCAAGTGCGGCGCGGAAACCGGTCTCGATGGCGTTCAAAGCGGTGCGGCCGCCGCGCCATTCCTCGCGGATGCGCTCGAACACCAGCACGTTGGAATCAACCGCCATGCCCATGGTGAGCACGATGCCGGCAATGCCCGGCAGGGTGAGGGTGAAGCCGAAGAACGACATCAGGGCGATGAGCATGATGAGGTTGGCGACGAGGGCAATGTTGGCGAAGATACCGAACATGCCATAGGCCACCACCGCAAAGGCCAGCACCAGCGCGAGGCCAATTGCCGAAGCGACAAGGCCCGCCCGGATCGAATCGGAGCCGAGGCTAGGGCCGACGGTGCGTTCCTCGACAATGGTGAGCTTTGCCGGCAGGGCGCCGGAACGCAGAACGATGGCGAGATCGGCGGTCTCTTCGGTGGTGAAGTTGCCGGAAATCTGGCCGGAGCCGCCGAGGATCGGCTCATTGATGCGCGGAGCGCTGACGATCTCCTCGTCAAGCACGATGGCGAAAGGCTTGCCGACATTGTCGCGTGTGAGTTTGGCGAACTTCTCGGCACCCTTGGTATTGAAGCGGAAGGTCACGACTGGCCTGTTGGTCTGGTCGAAACCCGGGCGGGCGTCGACCAGATCGCCGCCGTCAACGGTGGCACGGCTCGAGGTCTGAACCCACATGTTGGGTGGCAGGCCAGGGTCCTTGGATTTCAGATCTTCACAATCGCCCGGCGGATTTTTGCTGGCGGCGGTGGGCTGGTCCTCGCACAAGAGCTGGAATGTCAGTTTGGCGGTGCGGCCCAAGAGGTCCTTGACGCGGTCCGGGTCCTGGAGGCCCGGAATTTGCACGATGATGCGATCTTTGCCCTGCTGCTGGATCACCGGTTCGGTGGTGCCAAGGGCATTGATGCGGTTTTCGACGATCTTCAGAACCTGGCTGACGGCACTGGCGATCTTGGTTTCGATGCCCGCGTCATTGTAGGTGAAGCTGAACACCTGGTCCTGCTGGGCGAGGTCGAAGAGGTTGCTAGGCTGGCCGGTGCCGAACAGGCCGACGTCCTGGGGCTGCTTCAGCTTTTCCAGTTCGGTGCGGGCCTTGTCGAGATCTTCAGGCTTGGTCACCCGGACGTTGACACCATCTGCCGTCTGGTTGATGCCCTGGTAGCCGATCTTGGCCTCGCGCATGGCCGAGCGGATGTCGCCGGCCAGCTGCTTGCCGAGCTTCTGCTTGAGGTCGACGCGATCGACTTCAAGCAGCACGTTGGAACCACCTTGAAGATCAAGGCCGAGGGTCAGCGGACGGAGGCCATAGGGCGCCAGTTTCTCGTTGATAGAAGCCGGCAGCACATTGGGAAGCGCCACGAAGATGGCCAGCAGCACCGTGCCGAGGATAGCCAGCGTCTTCCAGCGGGAATAGTGCAACATATAGAATTGGCCCTAGGATTTGGCTTCGGATTTGGCGGGTTCGCCCTTGGCGCGCACGTCGGCAATGCCGGAGCGCACGATCCTTACCTTCACACCTTCACCGACTTCGACCTGAAGCTCATGATCATCGATGACTTTCACGACCTTGCCGATGAGGCCGCCGGTGGTGATGATGGTGTCGCCCTTGCCGACCTTCTGGAGCATCGCCTGATGTTCCTTCACCTTGCGCTGCTGCGGGCGGATCAGCAGAAAATAGAACACGGCCATGATGGCGACGAGCGGCAGGATCATGCCGATGAAGTCGCCGGTACCGGGTCCGGCGGCCTGGGCATAGGCTGGGGTGATGAACAAGAATGTCTCCCGAATTTGATTTGGCCGGAATATAGCGATGGTTCGGGCCATTGCAACCGAAGTCCGCGCCGCCCTTTACGCCCCCTGCCCCACGGGCTAAGAGCTTCATATGACGTCACAAAACAACGAAGACGCGCTGGCCCGCATCGCTGCGGCGCTGGAACGGCTGGCGCCCGAGGCGCATGCCGCCGCCGATATTGCCGGTCATTCGGCCTTCGTCTGGCATGCCAATGGGCGCTGGCTGGAAGCGGTGGCGCGGGTCAATCGCGTCGATATCGGGCTGCTCAAGGGCATCGACATGACGCGCGATATTCTGGTGGAAAACACCGAGCGCTTCGCCAAGGGTCTGCCGGCCAACAACGCACTGCTGTGGGGGGCGCGCGGCATGGGCAAGTCGTCGCTGGTCAAGGCGGCGCATCATCTTGTGAGTAGCCGCCACGGCGGAAACGTGAAGCTTGTCGAAATCCACCGCGAGGACATCGAATCGCTGCCCGCCCTGATGACCATCATCCGGAGTGCTGCTGCATTCCGCTTCATCGTGTTCTGCGACGACCTGTCCTTCGATGCCGATGACACGTCCTACAAGTCGCTGAAGGCGGCACTCGACGGCGGCATCGAGGGCCGGCCGCCGAACATGATTTTCTACGCCACGTCGAATCGCCGCCACCTGCTGCCGCGCGACATGATCGAAAACGAGCGCTCGACGGCGATCAACCCTTCGGAAGCGGTGCAGGAAAAGGTTTCGCTCTCCGACCGGTTCGGCCTGTGGCTCGGTTTCCACAATTGCTCGCAGGATGAGTTCCTGGAGATGATCAGGGGTTACGCCAAGCACTTCGGGCTCAAGGTGAGCGACGAGAAACTCACGGCGGGGGCCATCGAATGGTCGGTCACCCGCGGCGCCCGCTCGGGCCGGGTGGCGTGGCAATATGTGCAGGATTTGGCGGGACGGTTGGGTCAGAGGTTGGAAACTTAACCCTCTCCCGCGAGGGGGCACATGAATTTCATCAACTTGTTCGCAAAGTTGCTGCAATGGAATGTACTCGGTGACCACCTTTCTCGTCCCGTCATCCCGGCGGAAGCCGGGACCCAGGCTTCGGATTGCTGAAAAATGCGCGGTGAGAAGGCGCCAGCAGTCTACATTCTTGCCAGCAAGCGCAATGGGACACTTTATGTCGGCGTCACGGCGGCGATCTGCAATAGAATTGCTGCTCACTGGCAAGGAGAGATTCCGGGCTTCACGCGACAATATGGCGTGAAGATGCTGGTGTGGTCCGAGAGCCACGCCGACATGGCAGCCGCAATCAGGCGCGAGAAGCAGATCAAGGAGTGGCAGCGGAAGTGGAAGCTCGAACTTATCGAGAAGTCGAATCCCAGTTGGAACGACCTCTATCAGGAGATTTGTGGAGGTTGAGATTGCCCCTCTAGAGAACTAGTGCGGTATGGGTCATGATGGACTCACTGCTGTTCCGGCGTACCTTCGGAAGACGATTCCCAGGCTTGCAAACGGCAGGGCGGCGGAAAGTCTGGGTCCCGGCTTTCGCCGGGATGACAGCGATTGGTACATGGCGTGAATCCAACGGTCGCGAGAGGGAGGGTTGTTTATCCCAGTTCCTTCTCGATTTTCGTCCACTCTTCCATGGTCTTCGCCACTGGCAGTTTTACGTGTTCGGCGAAAGCTTCGCGGCGGACGGTGGCGTCGAACCAGGCGTGGAGGTGGGGCACATTGGAGACATCGTGGCCCATGCCGATGTAGCGCCACAGGAACACGCCCATGACAATGTCGCCGAAGGTGAAACTTTCACCGGCGAACCATTCGTGACGCGACAGGTGATCGTCGGCAATGCGTATTGCTTCGGTTATGGCGCGGCGGCTGTCAGCGATGGCGGCGTCATTGCGCTTGGCCGGCGGCAGCCGCACCAGATTGTAGAACACCACGCCGACATGGAACGCCACATGGTGGTGCTGCCAATCCATCCACTGTTCGGCGGCGGCCAGGGCGCGGTGATCGTGGGGGCGGAGCAGCTCGGCGCGGTAGCGCGCCGTAAGATAACGCACGATGGCGTTCGATTCGAACATGGTGACATCGCCATCCTGGATGACGGGAATCAAACCATTGGGATTCATCCGCAGGAAGTCGGCGTCGCGGTTGCCGCCGAAGCTGCCGCCGACACACTCGCGGGTGAATGGCAGATCGAGTTCACCCAGCGTCCACAACACTTTCTGCACGTTCGCCGAACTGCGGCGGCCCCAAACACGGATCATCAATATCTCCTGTTGGTTGCAGTTTCTGCCGATTGACCAAAAAAGCAAGAGCCCGGATATGACATCCGGGCCCAGGCTCTGCAGGGGACTAAGGTTTTATCAGTTCGCGGCGGTGGTCTTGTCGAGATATTTGAGCGGGTCCATGGCGACGGCGCCCTTGCGCACCTCGAAGTGCAGCTGCGGGCTTGACACCGAACCGGTCTGGCCGGCCTTGGCGATGACATCGCCGCGCTTCACGGTATCGCCGCGCTTCACGAACAACTCCTTGGCATGGGCATAGGCGGTCACCCAGCCGCCGGCATGGCGTACCAGAACGAGATTGCCATAGCCTTTGAGCTCGTTTCCGGCGTAGGCGACAACGCCGTCGCCGGCAGAGCGCACGCTGGTGCCTTCGGGAACCGAGATGTTGATGCCCTCGTTCTTGAGGCCATTGGGTTTGGAGCCGAATTCGGAAATGATCTTGCCACGCACCGGCCAGCGGAAGCCAGTGGCGCTGCCGTCGGCCATTTGCACCGATTGCTCGGGGGTTACGGTCTTTTGCGGCTGGGCCGCAGCCGACTCGACGGCGTCCTGCTTGGCTGGAACTTCGGTGATCACCTCTTCGCTCGCCGCCACCCGTTCGGTTTCGGTTTTCACCGGAGTCTTGGCAGCGAGATTGCCGGAGCCGGGAATTCTCAGGGACTGGCCAAGCTTCAGGCCGGCATCCTTGGCGAGGCCATTGGCATCGGCGATGGCATAGGGCGAAACACCATACTTGCGGCCAAGCGAGAACAGCGTGTCGCCGGACTCCACGTCATGGCTGCCGGCCTTGGCAGTTGCCGCAACTTTCTTGAACGGCGTCTTGGCCGTGGCGTCGCTGCTGTCGTCGGTGATCTCGGCAACCCTGGGAGCCGGGGTTACGGCGTCATCGACGCCCGGGAATGCGCAACACCTGGCCCTGGCGCACGGCAAAGGGCGGTTTCAAGTTGTTGGCGGCGGCGAGTTTCGAGACAGTCAGGCCATTGGCCTTGGCGATCGAATACAGCGTCATGCCGGGGCCAACCTTCACCTTGCCTCCGGTTGCCTCGGCGGTGGCGGGCTGCTTGTAGACCGGCTGCTTGATCTCCGGTTCCTGGTAGCTCTGCTCGGCCGTGTCGTAGGTGTATTTCTTCTTGGCGAGATTGGTCGAGGCCAGGGGCTTCGAGACGATGGTATCCTCGGCGGATGCCACTTCATCTTGCACCGGCTTCTTCTTGCTGTTGTGGGTCGAGGCCGTATAGACCGGATCGCCGTCGGAGGGATTGCGCGCGAAACGGTCCACGGCGCTGGAACAACCGGCGAGGAGGACGGCGACGGCCGCCGAAAGCAGAAGACTGGATTTCGAGAGGCCCTGACGAGGACCCATAGGAACGCTGGACATACCCACACTCCGAAACAAACTGACACGCCGACAATGACTTGTTTAGGTTAAGGGACGGTTAGCGGCTGGGGCTTGCGAAAAACAATCGCCAGCGCCTACTCCACGACGACCGTGGCGCCGACTTTGACGCGCTCATAAAGGTCCATGACCTCGGTGTTCATCATGCGAATGCAGCCTGAGGACACCGCCTGGCCGATGCTCCAGGGCTGGGTGGTGCCGTGGATGCGATACTCGGTCGAGCCAATATAGATGGCGCGGGCACCCAGGGGATTATTTTCTCCGCCGGGAACATATTCCGGGATGATATGGCCGCGGCGGGCCTCGCGCTCGATCATTTCAGTGGGTGGGCGCCAGTCGGGCCATTCGGCCTTGCGGGTCACCTTGTTGGTGCCTGACCAGGTGTAGCCCTCGCGGCCAACGCCGACCGCGTATTGAATGGCTTCGCCGCCGGGCAGAACATAGTAGAGCTTGCGCTCACCGGTGCGCACGATGATCGAGCCAGGCGACAGGCGGGTGCTGAACGCCACCGTCTTGTGGGTGAGTTCGTCCTGCGACAGGGCGGCAGTGGTTCCGCTGCCGAAGAAGAATTTCTTTTTCTTCTTCTGGACCTGGCCCGGCATGCTGCCGAGGACTTTGAACTGTTTGGGAGAGAATTTTATTTGTGCCGCGCCCGAAGGCATGGCCCACAGGCCGACGCTCAGAGCAGCGAGGCTCAACACCAGTTTACGCATACATACCACCTTGAACCCAGCGCCGATGTCTGGGCCATCACGGCGGCGGAGTGTGAAGCAACAGCGTTAATGCGAGATTAAATCCGCACCGCTGGCGGCCAGGTCGCGGATCAGCGTTGCGGGTCTGCGGCGCAAGACGGGATGTATCCAACCGGGGGCCACTTCCAGCAGGGGCATCAATACGAACAGGCGCTCAGCAATTCCGGGATGGGGTAGAACGAGGCCCGAAGGAAAACTGGCCGTGATGCCGTTGTGATCGAGCAAATCCAGATCCAAGGTGCGGGGGCCCCAGCGCTTGCCGCGGCGGCGGCCGGCCTCGGCTTCAATGGTGTGGAGGCGCCGCAGAAGTTCTTCAGGTTGCAACCGGGTATTGATGCGAGCCACGGCGTTGACGAAATCCGGCTGATCGGTCACGCCGAAGGCCTTGGTCACAAACAACCGCGAGGCCCTCACCAGTTGCAGGTCATCATGATCCATTTCCCTCAGGGCATGCCGCACAGTGGCTTTGGGGTTGCCCCAAGGTCCGTCGATGTTGGCACCCAGTGCAACCAGAATCATGATTTTGCTTGAGGCCCTTCGATCACGGAACTACAACGCTCACATTACATTACCTGAGGGATTTGATCATGGCTTTTTACACCGACGAGCGCACGGCACTGTTTATCGATGGCGCCAATCTCTATGCCACCGCCAAGACCCTGGGCTTCGATATCGACTACAAGAAACTCCTGGTGCATTTTCGCAAGAAGACGCGGCTGATCCGCGCCATCTATTATACAGCACTGCTCGATGACGCCGAATACTCGCCGATCAAGCCGCTGATCGACTGGCTCGATTACAACGGCTACCGGGTGGTGACCAAGCCCGCCAAGGAATTCACCGATGCCATGGGGCGGCGCAAGATCAAGGGCAACATGGATATCGAGTTGGCCATCGATGTCATGCAGCTATGCGACAATCTCGATCATATCGTGCTGTTTTCGGGTGATGGCGACTTCCGCTCGCTGGTGGCTGCGGTGCAGGCCAAGGGACGCAAGGTGACCGTCATCTCGACACTGACCACCCGGCCGCCGATGATATCGGACGACCTCCGGCGGCAAACCGATATCTTCATCGACCTTGCCGACATGAAGGACGATATCGGCAGGGATCCCGCCGAGCGCGAGAACCGCACACGCGAGCGCGCCTATGCGGCGGCGCCGCGCGATGACTTCGAGGATTCGAACGGTAACGCCTGATGGAACCGGGGCACGACTGCCCGCTGTGCGCGAGGCTGGCGGCGTTCCGCACTATTCAACGCGGGGCGCATGGCGATTGGCACAATGCACCGGTGCCGTCGTTCGGCAGCTTGGATGCCGAACTGCTGATCGTCGGACTGGCGCCGGGCCTGCAAGGGGCAAACCGTACGGGGCGGCCGTTCACCGGAGACTTCGCCGGGGAGTTGCTCTACGGCACGCTGATCAAGTTCGGGTTCGCCTCGGGTACATTCAAGGCCTCGCCCGATGATGGTTTGCAATTAGTCCGCACACGGATCACCAACGCGGTGCGCTGCGTGCCGCCGCAGAACAAGCCGACGCCGGCCGAGATCAAGTCGTGCAATTCGTTTCTCGCCACGCAACTCAAGGCCATGCCGAACCTCCGCGCCATCGTGGCGCTGGGCCGTATTGCCCATGACGCGGTGCTGACGGCGCTCGGCGAGAAACGCTCGCGCCATGCCTTCGGGCACGGGGCCGAACATACGATCGGCAGCTTACGCCTCTTCGACAGCTATCACTGCTCGAGATACAACACCAACACCCGCGTGCTGACGCCGGAAATGTTTGAGGCGGTATTTGAGAGAGTGCGGGCGACGTTGGGGTGACCACCCACGTCCGTCATCCCGGCGAAAACCGCAATCAGACTCACACAATTCCCTAGAACCGTCATTCCGGAAAAGGGCTGTGTTTTGCGGAACGCAAAACGTAAGCCCTTTGTCCGGAATCCCGCTCTGGGCGCTAGACACGCTGAACGAAAGCTGGATTCTCAAATCGCTCCCTATACATTTGCTTCGCAAATGCCGGTCGCGTTTGGAATGACGGCGTCGGGGAAATGTGTGCCGACGATAGCAGTGAAAGCCGGGATGACAGGCCTAGAAATTGCTATGCGGGTGGAGGACGTTGGGAACTACCCCTTGTCGCGCATCAGCCGCGCGCGCTCGCGGTCCCAGCTGCTCTTCTTGATCGCCTCGCGCTTGTCGTGGAGTTTTTTGCCTTTGGCTAGGGCGATGTCGACTTTGACGCGGCCACGGCCGTTGAAGAACATCTTGAGCGGCACGATGGTCAGCCCCTCGCGCAGCACGCCGTTGGCGAGTTTGCTGATTTCCTTGCCGTGGAGCAGAAGTTTGCGCGGGCGCTTTGGGTTCGTGGTTGAAGCGGTTGGCCTCGCGGTATTCGGGAATGTTGGAGTTCATCAGGAACAGCTCGCCAGACTTCATGGTGGCGTAGCTTTCGCCCAGATTGGTGCGGCCGCCGCTGAAGCGACTTCACTTCCGAACCCTTCAGTTCGATGCCGGCTTCGAAGGTATCGAGAATCTCATAGTCATATCGGGCCCGCCGGTTGTCGGCGATGACCTTGAGACCTTCCTCCTTGCGCGCCGCTTTTGCGCCGCCGCTCTTTGACGACATGTCAGTTCAAGAGGCCGGCGTGGACCATGGCGTCGCGCACGGTCTTCTTTGTCGCCTCGCCCACCGGCACCATCGGCAGCCTGGCTTCGGCCTCGCAATGGCCGAGCAGGCTCACGGCATATTTGATCGGGCCGGGGCTGGTCTCCACGAACAGCGCGTGGTGCAGTGGCATCAGCCGGTCCTGCAACTGCAGGGCCTTGGCATAGTCACCGGCGAGGGTTGCTTCCTGGAATTGCGCGCAAAGGCGCGGGGCGACATTGGCGGTCACTGAAATGCACCCCGTCCCGCCATGGGCGTTGAAGCCCAGGGCGGTGCCGTCCTCTCCCGACAGCTGGATGAAATCGGTGCCCGACATCAGCCGCTGGCGCGACGGGCGGGTCAAATCGGCGCTTGCATCCTTTGTCCCAACAATGTTGCCGAAGTCCTTGGAAAGTCTCGCCAAAGTCTCGACCGAACAATTGGCCACGGTGCGCCCCGGCACGTTGTAGACGATGATCGGGATATCGACGGCGCGGGCCACCGCCGCGAAGTGGGCGTAAATCCCCTCCTGGGTCGGCTTGTTGTAATAGGGCACGACGATCAACGCGGCATCGGCGCCGGCTTCCTTGGCGTGTTCGGTGTATTCGATGGCCTCCGCCGTCGAATTGGACCCCGCCCCGGCGATCACCGGCACCCGGCCCTTGGCCTCATCGATGCAGATTTCGATGACGCGCTTGTGCTCCTCGGGGGTCACCGTCGGGCTTTCGCCGGTGGTGCCGACGGGCACCAGGCCGTGGCTGCCCTCGGCGATCTGCCAGGCCACGAAGTTGCGGAACGCTTTCTCGTCAACCTCCCCGTTCTTGAACGGGGTGATAAGGGCCGGAAAGGAACCACGAAGTTGCACTGTTATGCTCCAGGTAAGAAGTTGGAAACCATCGGCGGACTAAGTTTGGCAATGGCCGCACAAGCCCCCCAAAGGCGCGGCACAATAGACGCTCAGGGGTAGTGCGGCAAGCGTGTTCGGCAGGTCACATTGGGCCACAGCTTCGACACGATTGCCTTCTAGCGCTGGGGTCACTTATGGGACGGTGGAGAAGAATGCGGCGTCATTTCCTGACACGGTTTGCGCTTTCGCTGCTGCTGGGCTGCACGTTTCTGGCGGCGCCGGGGTTTGTGCTGCACGGAACCGAGATTGCGGTGGCCGAGCCGCAGGTTTCACGCGCCGCCATTGACGCCGCCAAGGCGGCCTTTGCCGGCGATTTCTGCGAAGGCCGGCCAGCTGGCCGAGCGTTCCGGCGATCCCGCCGCCATCAAGCTCGTTGAACTCATCTACCTGCGCGACCGGCCCAATGAGGCGGGCTTCAGCCGGATCGTGGCGTTTCTCAACGACGCGCCGAACTGGCCGCTCACCGAATCACTGCAGAAGCGGGCCGAACGCTCGCTTTACGTGAACAAGGAAGCTTCCGAGACGATCATCGCGCACTTCGAAAACCGCAAGCCGCTGACCGCCGAAGGTGCTTTGGCGCTGGCCCGCGCCCACCGCGCCAACGGCAATGAACCGGTGGCCAAGAAGCTGGTGCAGTCGGTGTGGAACAATCCGGACATCGACGCCAAACTCGAAAAGGAAGTGGCCGCCGAGTTCAAGGACTACCTGACAGACGACGACCACGAGCGGCGAATGTGGCAGTTGTTCTATGCCGAGGAAACCGTGGCCGGGTTACGCATGGCAGGCAAACTCTCGGGCAATTATCAGAAGGCCGCGAAGGTGGCGCAGGCGCTCATTCGGGGCACGGCAGGCGCCGACAAGCAATACAACAATCTTCCGTCCGCCATGAAAACCACGCCGGGCATGCGCTATGCGCTGGCGCGCTACTATCGCAAGAACTCCAATTTCAGCAAGGCGGCAACGGTGCTGGCCAAAATGCCGGGCGACCCGGCGCTGATGGGCAATCCCGATGCCTGGTGGATCGAGCGGCGCATCGTGGCGCGGCGGTCGATCGGGCCAAGCCATCCCAACAGCAGCGGCGTTGCCTATGAGATCGCCCGCAATCACGGCATGAGCAAGGGCGAAAGTGCCGTTGAAGGCGAGTTCCTGGCAGGTTGGATTGCGCTGCGCTATCTCGACAAGCCGGCGACGGCCATGAAACATTTCAACCGGCTGGCGGACATCGCTCCGTCGCGCACCGAGCGGGCGCGGGCCCATTACTGGCTGGGCCGCACCTACGAAGCGATGGGCGAGAAAGACAACGCGGCATCGCAGTATCGCGAGGCGGCACAGCACAGCACGGTCTATTACGGACAGCTGGCGCGCGAGAAGCTGGGGCGCGGCAAGGTTCCGGAAGAGATCGACAACGGCGAGGCTTCGGCTTCGGCGCGTTCGAAGATCGACAATGACGAGGTGGTCCGGGCGTTCCAGATCGTCGCGGAGACCGGCCGCAAGGCCGAACTTCACATGTTCCTGTGGGCTTTCGCCAACCGCTTCAAGACGGCGGACGATTTGAACGCCGTGGCCAGCGTGGTGTGGGACGCAGGCGGACCGTTCCTCTCCGTGAAACTCGCCAAGGCGGCTGCGGCCAAGAATATCGACATCGATCACTGGAGTTATCCGGTGCGCGCACTGCCGGACTGGAAGCAGATCGGCCGCCCGGTCGAGAAGGCTCTGGTGTTCGGACTGGCCCGCCAGGAAAGTGAATTCAACCCGGGTGCCGGCAGTGTGGTCGGGGCGCAAGGCCTGATGCAGATCATGCCGGCCACGGCGCGGCTTATCGCAAAACAGCACAAGGTTGCCTATGCGCCGGCCAAACTCATCAGCGATCCGTCCTACAACGTGAAGCTGGGTGCTGCCCATCTCGGCGATCTGGTTGCCGACAATGGCGGATCGTATGTGCTGACGCTGGTTGGTTACAACGCCGGTCCACGGCGGGCGCGGGAATGGATTGCCGAATATGGCGACTTGCGCGGCGGCCAGGTGGACCCCATCGACTGGGTGGAATCGATTCCTTTCCAGGAAACCCGGCAATACGTGCAGAAGGTGCTGCAGAATACCCATGTCTACCGGTCGCGCCTGGCGCCGAAGACGGTGGTGCCGATGAGTTATGATCTGGCCCGCGGCGGCCCCGACACCGCTGACGTGACGGCTTCGGTCGGCAAGCCGAAAGAGGCGGATTGCGGCGCAAAGTCCATCACCCAGATCATTTCCAGCTGCGACTGAGCGTGGAGCATCGCCACGTCTTCTCGACATCGGCCGACGGGCTCAGGCTGTTTGCGCGCGACCATGGCCCGGAGAACTCCAACTTAGCTGCCGGTGCTCTGCCTCGCTGGGCTGACGCGCAATTCGCAGGACTTCGAAACCATCGCGCCGCGGCTGGCGCTGACACGGCGGGTCATCTGTCCGGATTATCGCGGGCGGGGACTGTCGCAATTCGCCGCCGATCCCAAGAGCTATCGCCCCGATGTCGAACTCGACGATGCTTTGCGGCTGCTTGACCAGCTCGGCATTTCACGGGTGGCGGTGATCGGCACGTCGCGCGGCGGGCTGATTGCCATGGTGATGGCCGCCAAGGCCCGGGAGCGGCTGGCCGGCATCTGCTACAACGACATTGGCCCGCGCATCGAGCCCGAAGGATTGCTCCGTATACGGAGTTACTTGGGCGTTGCGCCGCGCTTCGAGAATTTCGAGCAGGCGGTCGCCTCCATCAAGGCCGTCAACCCGGGCTTCAGAAATCTTTCCGACGGTCAATGGATGGCCTTCGCCAGGCGCATTTTCAAGGACGACGAACGGCGTGCCACGCGCCAACTACGATCTGGCGCTGGGCGAGAGTTTTCCGAGTGCAGAAGAGATTGCGGCGGGCAAGCTCGCCGATGCCTGGCCGCTGTTCGATCTGACGGTGCCGCTGCCGGCAATCGTGCTGCGCGGCGAATTCTCCGACCTGCTCACCGCGGCGACAGTTGCTGAAATGCAGCGCCGCCATCCTGGCCTTGCCGCCGTCACGGTCAAGGACCGGGCGCACGTGCCCCTGCTCGACGAACCGGAGAGTGTGGCGGCCATCGAACAATGGCTGCGGGCGGTCGATGCCAATGCCGGGTAATCTTTCCTAGGACCGTCTGGTGCGCTCGCCGGACTGGGATTGGCCGCTGGCGTTTTTCAGGCCGCCGGTGCCGTAGAGGCGGCGGAATTCATCCAGTTCGCCAGCCGCCAGCAGCGTTGCCTGCTCGACCCATTTTTCGCGGCCGATGCGGCCATTGAACTTGAGGTGGTCGTCGACCCAGGCGACCTCTCCCCGGCCCCAGGCGGCGATCTGGTCGAAGTGGAAAAAACCCAATGTGTGCAGGATTTTTTCGTTCTTAGGACCGATACCGCTGATCTGCTGCAGGTCATCGGGCTTGCCGCCGCGGGCGGCGTCAATGCCGCGCGGGCGCTCCATGCGGGCGGCGGGCATCGGTACTGGTACTGCTGGTTCAGGTTCTGCCACGGGTGCTGGATCCGGGACATGCACCGCAACGCGTTCCGGTTCGCGTACCGCCACGGGCAGCGGTTCCGGTTGCCGCATCGAAACGGATTCTGCGGTCCCAAACATCGCACGCAGCAGCCAGCCGATCAGGCAGCCGATGAAGTAGGCGATGAGCGACCAGACGATGAGTTCAATGACATAGTGCGACATAATTGTTCCTCACCCTGCCCGGTCATCGCTGGTGTTGGTGCGCCAGCCGACCCAAACGCCAAGGGCCAGGGCCACCAGCAGCCACAGCCAATTGTGCTGCACCACGTAGAAGCCATCGTGAAAATTGAAAAACTCGGTCATCATCCTGTCCTCACTTCACAATGGTGATTTCGACGCGGCGGTTCTTGGCGCGGGCTTCACGCTTGCGCTCGGGGTCGAGCGGCATGGTCTTGCCCATGCCTTCGACACTCAGCCTGGCGGGATTGACCCCGGCGGCAGCCAACAATCCGGCGACCGTCTGGGCGCGCGCCACGCTGAGGGCGCGGTTGTAAAGCCTGCCGCCATAATAATCGGCATGGCCGGCCACCAGAGCTTTCACCTCGAGGCAGCGGGGATCATTGAGCAATGACGCGTACTGGTTCACCGCCAGATCATAGGGGGCGGCCAGCTGCGAAATGCCGAACTCGAAGCGGATCGGGAAGACGGCGCTGATTTTCGCCAGTACGCCCTCGCAATCATAGGGCGGTGGCGGCGGTGGCGGTGGGGGCGGCGGCGGCGGTTCCTTGATGTAGATTTCCGCCGTCGAATTGTCGGTTGAAACACGGCCGCCCTTGGCCGACTGCCGGACCACCACATTGTAGATGCCGGGGTTCAGTTTTTGCGCGAGGGCCAAAATCCATTTGCCGTCGGGGCTGGTCATCAGTGGCGACTGCGGCTCAAGCCTGGCGGTGATGTTGGCGCCGGGTATCGCCACTTCAAGTTCGGCGGCGTTGACATTGTCCCAGGTGCCGGAAATCGCTTCCGGGCTCTGTTCACCGCTGTAGGTGTTGACGGTCGGCGGGGTCATTTCGGCTGGGACCGGTTCGGGCACGGGTTCCGGCACCGGCTCGGGAACCGGTTCCGGCTGTGGTGGCGGCTCCTTGACGTTGATTTCGAACTTCGTCTGGTCGCGGGCGATGCGGCCACGCTGGTCGGCGGTGTCGACCACAACATCATAGACGCCCGGCGGCAGCGGCGCAGGCAGGGCCAGCGTCCAGGTGCCGCCGGAGACCGAGAGATCGGTTCCGGTTCCAAGGCTGGCGGCAATCCCGGCGGCCGGAATGGCGACGTTGAGGGACACGGCGTTGGCAATGTCCCAGGTGCCGGAAATCGACGCCGGCTGGGCCTCGCCAGCGTAGAGCGTTACGCCCGGCGTGGCAGGACCCTTGGCATCGACTAGCAGTTCATTGACTGTGGTGTCGGTGAGGATGCGGTTGCCGGCGTCGCGGGTTTCGGCAGATACGTCATAGTAGCCATCGGCGAGTGCTGCGGCCGGGGTCAGCGACCAGTTGCCGATGCCATCGGATTTGAGTTCCTCGCTGGTGCCAAAGGTGTAGGATTTTCCGGCCAAGCCCACGACCAGGCTCTTAGCGGCGGCTTCGCTCCAGGTGCCGGTGACGACCGGGCGGGCCACGAGTTCTTCCGCCGCGGCCACGGTCGGCGCCAGCATTTGCGCTGGCGGCTGCGACGTATCCGGTTGGGCGATGACGATTTCGTCGCGGGTCGAATCGCGAGCGATGTTTCCTGCCTTATCGCGCAACTCGAGTTCAAGGTCATAGGTGCCGGGAGCAAGCTTGATGTCGGGGGCAAACGACCAGTTACCCTTGCCGTCGGATTTCAGCGCTGGATCGGCGCGATAGACCCAAATCCGGTCGGCAAGCGTGGCGGTAAATGAGTCGGTGCCAGCCTCGTCAAACGTGCCAGTCGCTGAAATCGTAGCGCCATCAATGGTCACCGGCCCAATCACCGGCGGTGGCGGCGGGATGGTGTCGATGATGATCTCGCCGGGCTCCGCGGTTTTGATGGAGCGCCCGAAATTGTCTGATATTTCAACGGTCACGGCTGCCGCCCCCTGTGGAAGAACAGCAGCCGGGCGGAGCAGCCAGTTGTCGCCTTCGGTGGTCAGTTCCTTGGCCTGGCCCAGCACGTATTTGGCGGCGCCAACGGCAACCGTCATGGCGGTAGCGACTGCCGAAGGCCAGGTGCCGCGGATTTCCGGCGGGTTTTGGTTGGTTTCGACCGAGACCACGGTGGGGGCCGTCAGTTTCGGCAGGATAATAATCTCGTCCTTGCTGGTGTCGGCGGTTGGCGTGCCGGCGCCATCCAGCACCTCGACCAGAATGTCATAGGTGCCGGGCTCCGGCAGCAGCGGGAAAGTGAGGGTCCATTTGCCCTTGCCATCCGATGCAAGCTCTTGATTTTTCCCAAGTTCCCAGACTTCGCCGAGTAACGATACGCGCAGGCCCTTGGCCACGCCTTCCTGCCAGGTGCCAGTGACCACCAGGGGCGGGTTTTCGAGCTTTACGGCATTGGCCGAGGGCGGCAGTAGCGGCAGCACTCTGGCAAGTGATTCGACGCGGCGCACGCCATAGGTTCCGGCCACCGCCTTGACGGCGGCATCAATCGATTCCTGGGTGAGGGAATCGCCTGACAGCGTGGCGTCGCGGCCATCCAGCGCCACATCAGCCCAATCGGCGCCTGCGGCCTTGAGGGCCTCGGTTGCCCGCGTCACCACGTCCTGCTGCATCGGATTGGTGTTCAGGGCCCAGGCCGCCAGCAGAGGCAAGGCGGCTATGGGCGTGTATTTGATCCACTTACTCGGTCGCAATGCCATCCAAGCCCCCTGTTTTGTCTCAGCCCTGCCTTCAACGCCGGTTACAGCCCGGTTGCAGACAGCGCAATGCCTTCCTGCAGTATTTTATGGTTAATTTCCCCTTGGCAAGGGCAGAAAAGCCCAGCGCAGCAATTGTGTTAGCATAGTGTTGGAGAGCTTGACCATCGCCCTGCACGGCATTGCAACTCCTGCGTTTACCAATCATTAACCCATTGATTTACAAGCCTGAATGAGCTATGAACGAGGTGACTCAAAAACTGTGGTAATTGAGTCACATGTGGCGAAATTCTGGCCACCGGGACGCCTTCTGCGTTGACCTTAACAGCCATTGCGGCGACAACACCACTGTGTGCGAACGACTCGTGCATCGCCTTCCAAGACCATTTGCAGGGGATGGGGGGGCTACTCAACTCCAGAGATTTGGGAGAATAAAAATGAAGATGATGAAAGTGGCGCTCTTGGGTGGTGCAGCTCTTGCTGTTACATCGGTTGGCGCTTTCGCAGACGAACTGTCGAACCTGAAGAGCTCGATGGAATTGACTGGCTTGATTGCCACGCCGGTTGCCGACGCTCCGGAAGGCGCGACGATCACTTGGGCTGGTTTTGTTCGCCAGGCCTTGACCTTCCGCGACGACGATGGCTTTGACTCGGGTCTCGACCTTAATGGCGGCCGCGCTCGTCTGATCGTTGACGCGACGACCCCGACCTCGGTCGGCGACGTGTCCTTCCATGGCGTGTTCGGCGCATCGCAGTCGCAACCGCGTGGCGGCTGGGATATCAGCTGGGTCGAGTACTGGGGTACATGGCAGATGACTCCGGAACTCGCCTTCCAGGGTGGCCGGATGTTCACGGGCGGCCAGGGACAGGGTGAAACTTACGGCAACACCGTTGGCCTGAGCCCGTCATTCGCCACCACCACCGACAACGCTCTCCAGCTGAACTACGCTTCTGGCCCGTTCTCGTTCATCATCGGCGTCGAGAACGGTGACGATCCGGATGCTTCGGCTTCGTTCGACTCGACCCCGGACTTCTATGCCAGCATGGGTTGGGCGGGTGACATGGTGTCGTTCGGCCTTCAGGGCAACTACGTCATGAATGACGCTCCGGGATATGATGACAGCTATCAGATCGGCGCCAACGTGAACTTCAACCTCAGCGATGCTATCAGTCTGCGCGTCGCCGGTGTGTTTGGTCAGGAAGAGTGCACGATTGCCGGCTGCGTCGCTGGATATGGTGGCGCTGCTCCCGACGGTCGTGGCGACTACTTCGGCGTCACTGGCCGCGTCCGCGCCAACGTGACGGAAGCTACCATGCTCGAACTGAGCGGCGGCTACGTCGATGCCGACGCGTTTGACCGCTTTAACGTCAATGCCGGTATGTACTGGACCCCGGCTGCTCCGCTGACCATCGGTCTGCAGGGCGACTACACCAGCACCAACCCGGCGGGACCAGTTGGCTCGTTGGACTCGATGAGCGCTTCGCTCGTCACTTGGTGGCGTTTCTAATCCAAGCTTAGCTTGGCTGAGAATGGCCCGCTTCGGCGGGCCATTTTTTTTGTTGGATTTCCCAAGGTTCCAACTAAGTAGGGCGTTATGCCGAGTTTGCCGTCTCCGCCCACGAACGCTCAATCCGCGCTTCGAGCCTTGCTCGGCCAGGCCGTGAAACTGCATCAGGCGGGGCAACTTGACGAAGCGATCAGGCTCTATCGCAAGGTGCTGTCGTCATCGTCACGGAGTTTCGACGCCCTGCACATGCTTGGCGTGGCCCTTGTTCAACAGAAAAAGACTGCCGAGGGCATCAGCAGCCTGCGCAAGGCAGTTCAGGTTTCGCCGGATTCGATGAACTGCAAGCTCAACCTCGGCAACGCCCTGGTTGAAGCCCGGAATTTCACGGAAGCATGTTCTCTGTTCCAGTCGCTGCTCACGCATGGGCAGGCAAATGCCCAAGTGGTCAGGGGCCTCTTGCAATGCCTCAACGAACTCGAGAGAACCAATGAAGCATTGGAATTCGGGAAAAAGGCCGTCGCCCGGTTTCCGCAGGTGGCGGATGTCTTGAATGAATACGGGCGGACGCTGGCGAACGCAGGGTTGTTCCGGGAGGCCGCGGAAGTTTATCGCCGTGCGCTGTCACTGAAGCCCGGCTATCAGGAAGCGGCTTGCAATCTCGGTAATACTTTGACCGAACTCAAGCTGTTCGATGAAGCGGAAAAGGTGCTAGGCGGCGCGCTGAAGGCCAATCCGCAGAACGTACAGGCGTTGACCAATCTCGCCCACCTTCACCGGGCCAATTGGCAGGCGGAGAAGGCAATGGCGGTGGCGCGTAAAGCGATCGAGATCAAAAGCGGGGACGCGGGGCTCGAAACCTTTGTCGGAGGCTGTCTCATCGATCTCGGTCGCAACGACGAGGCGGAAGCGGTGTTTCGCGACATGATTGGCTCCGGCCAGCAGTTGCATGATGCCCTGATCGGTCTATCGCAGGTTCACAAGTTCAAATCCGGCGAACCAGAGATAGCCATGGTCAAGCAACTGCTTGACGGCCCGGCCATGGCACCCAAGGAACGCAGGGCCCTGTTGTTTGCACAAGCGAAGATGGAGGATGACCTCGGCAACCATGGCGCTGCGGTTGCCGCAGCGACTGCAGCTAAGGCCGTCGAACCTTTTGACATGCCATTCGATGCCTACCGTGACTACATCACCGAGTGCATGCGGCTGATGGACAAGGATTTCTTTGACCGCAACCGTGGTGCCGGAAATTCCAGCGAGCAGCCGGTGTTCATCATCGGCATGCCGCGTTCGGGAACCACTCTGACCGAACAGATCATCGCCAGCCATCCTTTGGCCGATGGCGCGGGCGAGTTGACTGCATTCCCGGCGATTGCCGAAGAAATCGGATTCAGGCGAATGCCGCCGCGCGACCTCGTGAACAAACTTGCGGCCATGACGCCAGATAACCGTCAGCTACTCTCCGAGCGGTATTTGGCAATCCTCGGTAAAGACAAGAAGGCCGGGGCCTTGCGGATAACCGACAAGCTGCCCCACAATTTCGAGACGATCTGGCTTGCCAAACTACTGTTTCCAAATTCTCGTGTCATTGTCTGCGACCGCAATCCGGTCGATATCAGCATTTCGATCTTTCTCAGAAATTTTTCAGCGGGGCACTGGTACGCGCAGGATCTCGCAACACTCGGCAAGTTCTACATGTTTTATCGCCAGCAAGTTTCACACTGGAAGGCGGTGTGTGATCTGCAATGGTTTGAAAACGACTATGAGGCTCTGGTATCAGAACCCGAACCGAACATCCGCAAGTTAATCGATTTCCTGGGTTTGCCGTGGGACGAGCGCTGCTTGTCGCATACCGAAACCGAACGCAGCGTTCACACCTTCTCGAAAGTTCAAGTGCGCCAGCCGATTTACAAATCGTCGGTGGAGCGCTGGCGCAAGTATGCGCCCTATATCGGGCCGTTGCTCAAGGAGCTGGGCGTATCCGGCAACATAAAGCCGACATGATTTTCGGGTGAAGAAGGCGCAAAGGGCGCTGCTTGCCAGTACGGGCTGTGGCGTGACATAAGCAGTCTCCAACGAGCGAACTCGCAGGTTAATGTCCACCTTCCACCGCTTCGAAACTCTGGCGCTTGGTGCCGCGGCACTGGCGTTGTCGGCGTGCGCGTCGACGGATGTGTTCACCGAGAATCGCTCGATCAACATCGTCGATCAGATCGAAGAGGCCTCGGCCGAGCCTGCCTCCAAGAACGAGTTGGTGTCGCAGGTCGGCCCGTCGTTCCTCACCCTGACGGTCGCCCAGAAAACCGGCAAGGGGTCGGTGTTCACCTCTCGCACCAAGGCGTTGACGTCGGGCTCGGGGTTTCTGGTCGATGGCACGGGGCTCTTGATGACTGCCGCCCATGTGGCGGTGGCCAAAGGCAATGTGGTTACGGCGCAGGCCGCCAATGGCCGGAAATATTCCGGCGTGGTGGTCGATGTGGCGCCGGAAAAAGACATGGCCATCCTGCAGCTCAAGGATTTCAAGGGAACTTCGGTGTCGCCCTCTCCGCGGGCCTGCGTGCCTGCGGGCTCGGCGGTGTTTTCGCTGGGCCGGCCGCATTCCCAGGGCGATACGGCGCGTTTCGGCCAGCTGGAATTGATGCATTTCGGCAGGCCGGTGCGTTACGGCGAGTATGGCTATGACGACGCCATGGTGTTGCGCATGGGCACCCAGAAGGGCGAATCGGGCGGTCCGGTGTTCGATAGCCAGGGGCAGTTGGTTGGCATGGTGGTTTCAACCCTGTCCGATACCAGCGGACGCCCGCTTAACCTGGCGCATGCGGTGCCGGCGTCAAGCCTTGCTTCGTTTCTGTGCCAGCACACGAACTGCGCCGGCAACTGGGCAGCACTCTCGGCCCAGAACACCGAAGATTGCCCGCGCGGATAGAGCCCTCAGGGAATCAGTACTGTCGTGCCTGTCGTCTTGCGGCCCTCGAGATCGCGATGGGCCTGGGCGGCATCGGCCAGGGCATAGCGCTGGTTGACCGGAACCTTCACCTTGCCGGATTTGACCATCTCCACCAAGTCATCGGCGGTTTCCTTCAAATCTGCGTCGCTCGCCGTGTAGGTCATAAGTGTGGGCCGTGTGACATAGAGCGAGCCCTTCGAAGCGAGGATTCCGAGCTCGAAGCCTTTCACTGGGCCCGAGGCGTTGCCGAAACTCACCAGAAGTCCGCGCGGTTTGAGGCAGTCGAGCGACGTCATGAATGTCGCCTGGCCAACACCGTCATAGACGACAGGCACCCCCATGCCGCCGGTCAATTCGCGGACGCGCTTGACGATGTCATCGCTGCGCGAATTCAACACGTGAGCGCATCCGTGCGCCAAGGCAATCGCCTTCTTGTCGTCGGAGCCCACGGTGCCGATCACTTTCACACCCAATGCCTTGGCCCATTGGCTGAGGATCAGGCCAACGCCGCCTGCCGCGGCGTGAAGCAGAATGGTTTCGCCGCGCTTCACCTTGTAGGTGGCGCGCAGCAGATAGCGCACGGTCATGCCCTTCAGCATCATGCCGGCGGCGGCTTCATCGGAGATCGCTTTCGGGAGTTTGGTGATGCGATTGGCTGGCATGTTGCGGACTTCGGCATAGGCGCCGAGGCCGCCGACGCCGTAAGCGGCGCGGTCGCCGACTTTCCAGCCCTTCACCCCTGCCCCCACGGCTTCGACAACGCCCGCGGCCTCGAGGCCGATGCCGCTGGGCAGTGCCACGGGATAGAGCCCCGAGCGGTGATAGGTGTCGATGTAGTTGAGGCCGATGGCCTTGTGGCGCAGGCGCACTTCGCCGGGTTTAGGATCGCCCACGTCGATATCGGCGAGTTTCAGAACGTCTGGCCCGCCCGTTTCGGAAAACCGGATTGCTTTCATGCTTGCGCCCCTCGGCCATTCAAGGCCAAAACCGTGATTGAGCGTTCCTAGGTGCCTGACATGCCGTTTGCCGTCAATCCCGCCATTTCCCGCATCGAAGCCCCGCCGATCGCCGAGGCGCAGGGCTGGATCAGGCCGGGGGCGCGCAACCGCATGCTGCTGAACTTCTGCCAGGCGGTGCCGCGCTATCCGGCGGCCGAAGCACTGCAAGCGGAAGTGGCGCGGCTCGCCGCCGACCCCGCCGTTAGTTTCTACACCGACATCTTCGGCCTGCCGGAGCTTCGCGAAGGGTTGGCGCAGCATATGGCGGCCGACTATGCGGGCGACGTCAAGGCCGATGACGTGGCGATCACCATGGGCTGCAATCAGGCGTTCAGCGCGGCCCTGATGGCGATTGCCGCCACGGGCGACAATGTCATCATCCCCTCGCCCTACTTCTTCAATCACCAGATGTGGTTCGACATGCAGGGGATCGAGGCGCGATATATTCCGGCCTTCACGGCCGATGGCCCCCTGCCCCGGACCGCCGACGCCGCTGGATCTGATCGACGGCAGAACCCGGGCCATCGTCTTGTGCACGCCCAACAATCCAACGGGGGCGATCTATCCGCCGGCGCTGATCGGCGAGTTTTTCGCTTTGGCGCAATACCATGGGATCGCGCTGGTGATCGACGAAACCTACAAGGATTTCCGCGACGATCTTTCGCCGGCCCACCATCTGTTTGCGGCAACCGGCTGGCGCGATACGTTCATCCAGCTGTTCAGTTTCTCCAAGACCTACGCCATGACCGGGTACCGGACGGGATCGATTATCGCCGGGCCGGTGGTGCTGACCGAAATCGAAAAGATCCTCGATTGCCTGGGCATCTGCGCGCCACATATTTCGCAGCGCGCCAGTCTGTTCGCGCTCACCAACCTCGAATCGTGGAAAGCCGAAAAACGCGCCGCTATGGTGGCGCGGACGGCGGCGATCCGCAAGGCGTTCGCTACACCGGGCTTACGCTACCGGCTGATTACGTCGGGCGCCAATTTCGCCTATGTGGAACATCCGTTCACGGACGAAACGGCCAAGGCGGTGGCCATCAGGCTGGCGGGTGAACATGATCTCCTGTGCCTGCCGGGATCGATGTTCGGTCCGGGTCAGGAGCACCACCTGCGCATCGCCTTCGCCAACGCCGAAGCCGAGCACATGCCACTGGTGGCCGAGCGGCTGATCGAGAGCCAGGGTTAGGGCCGGCTAAATCTCACTCAACTCCGCCAACGCACCGGGCTTCTCGATGGCGTAGTAGCCCTTGGCGCGGGAGAGAATGCCGTCGCGCATCAATTCCAGGATGGCGCGGTTGGCATTTTCGCGGGCGACGCCGGCCATGCCGGCGATGTCGGTTTGGGTGATCTTTTGCGCAAGCACTATGCGGCCCTTGGCGTCAGCTTCGCCCAGTCCTTCGGCCAGGGTTTCAATGGCGCGGGCAACGCGGCCAAGAACCGTTACGGTGCCCTGGGCCACCATGGTATCGTTGGTGCCGCGAAGGCGCTCGGTGAGCAGCATGAGCGCCTGGCGGTAGATCACCGGATTGGCGTCGGCGAGTTTGAAGAACGCCGACTTGGTGAGATGCATGAGGCGGCAGGGCCGCAGCGCGCTGACGGTGGCCGAACGCGGCCGATCATCGAACAGCGACAACTCGCCGATCAAAGCGCCGGGGCCAAGCACGGCGAGCAGGCGTTCCTGACCATCCCTGGCGATCACCGAAGCCTTGGCGGCGCCGGAACGGAGATAGTAGCAGCTGGCGCCGTCATCGCCGGCGTGAAACAGCACCTCGCGGGCTTTCAGTTCCACGGGCGCAGCCGACTTCATAATGGCGCGCACCGCCCGCCCCGGCATGGCGCCAAAGACCTGCCCTTTTGATCGAGGTATTGGTTTGCGGTTCATGGGGGTCCTCGCAACTGTGATTTATATCACAGTTTCGTGGAGGTTGTGAAGGGTGGCTTCACTTCCCATCGGCAAGAGCCGGACGGGGAAATCAGTATGGGACCTTCTTGTAGTAGCGCCGGGTGGTCAGCGGATGGCCACGGCGGGCGGCCAGCAGCTCACTGAGGCGCTCAAGGGCTGTTGACAACACCGCGGGGGACACCAGCGCGCGGGTTTCCTGCGACAGTCCTGGCAATTTGAAACTCGCCGTATCAAGCACGTAGGTCTTGTCGGTAAAGCGCCTGGTGAAGCTTTCGACGCGGTCGGCCAGGGGCCGGAAGGCATCTTCGCCCTTGTAGATGGCAACGCTGACGCCCTTTTCCACCAGTTCGAGGGGGCCATGGAAGAAATCGGCCGAATGCACGGGCCTGGTCTTGATCCACTGCATTTCCTCGAGAATGCACATGGCGAAATACCAGGCTTGCGGCCAGCAGTTTCCGGCCGCCGTGATGAGGTGATAGGGCTCGCGTTCAATACTCGCGGCACAGGCTTCGGCAGCGGGAAGGTATTGGTCTTTCACCCCCAGCAGCAGTTGCGGCAAGAGCTTGAACTCGGCCAGCAGTTGATCGTAGTTGGCGAGTTCGCCACGGTGGTGCATGAGCGAAAGCGCCACCAGCAGCGACTGGATGTAGTAGTTTTCGCAGGATGTATCGTCCTCGGCGAAATTCACGCAGGCAACGTCAGCGTCCCTCCCCAGCGGCGTGTCGGCATGGCCCACCAGGCTGAGGACCCGGGCCCCAACCCGCCGGCAATGGGCGACCAGTTCAACGCTCTCCTTGGTGGTGCCGGAAACCGAGGGAATGACCACGATGGCTTTCGGGCCCAGGGCGCGATGACCACCGGTCACCAATTCGGCAGTGATTTCGGCGAACACGGGAAAGCTGCTGCGGCGCTGCAGCAACTGGGCGGCGGGGTGCATGAGGATCGCCGCACCACCGGTTCCGGCCAGAAACAGTGCTTCGGCACCGGCGGCCAGCCAGTCGCCAATCGTCTCATGAATGCGGGCCGCCTGAGCGATGGCACCGGTTTGAATCTGGAGGTAGCGGCTGCGGTCAAGCTCAAGCATGGAGGTGTTCCGAAAGACATTGCAAGGTTGGTCAACAAAGACGAAAACCCTCGCGATGGCAATGCTTTGTGATCGAACATGCAGAGGTTGAACGAAGTTTCCTGGGGCGAGGTGGCAGTCGCCGGAGCGGCGGGACTGGCGGTCGGCGCATGGGTCTTTCCGGCAACGGGTCTGGTCGGCGCCTTAGCCTATGGCGTTCTCGGCTGGGCGCTTCTGCTCATCGTCATCACTGACTTACGGGCATTCCGTATTCCGGATCAGTTGTCGTTGCCGCTCATTCCTCTGGGCCTCGCGACCACGTGGTGGCTCAGCCGTGAGGTCCTGTGGGACCGGGCCCTTGCGGCGGTGATCGGCGCGGCAGCACTCTATGGCATCAATGCCGCTTACCGCCGTTTGCGCGGTTTTGACGGCCTGGGCATGGGGGACGTGAAGCTGACGGCCGCTGCTGGAGCGTGGGTTGGCCTCGAGGGGCTTGCCACCGTAATTTTGCTGGCTTGCGCCGGGGCTCTCGCCAGTTTGCTGGTGTTCAGGCCGTCACGGACCAAAATTCATGACGCCGGCCGGGCACGGCTCCCCTTCGGCAGTTACGAGAGCCTCGCTCTTCTTGCCACGGTTCTCTGGCCGTTTCAGTAGTTCGGCGCATTCCCGAGCGTTTTTCAACCGGGGGTTGGCCCCAAACAGGGCTGCGAGGCCCCCCGCCTTGCCCAAGCCTTCAGGCGGCTTCTTGCCGTTGAACAGGGCCAAGGCTGCCTGCTGCAGGTCATTGCCGGCCACATCGGCTGGCGGATCCGCAGCGCCCTCACCGGCGTCGGCCGCGGCAACTCTGCTGACCGACACGCGAATGACCGAGGGATCGTTCGAGCCTTCGTCGTACTTCATTGCAAAGGATTGTTTTTGCAGAATTTCTCGAAGCGCCTGATTGAGACTTACACGCACCAGGGTGAGCGGGCCAACATCGCCGGCGTCTTCGGCGCCTTCCAGTTCAGCGCCGATGGCGTCGGCCAGTTCGGCGAGCACGTCTTCGGCCGGCGAGGTTTCGGTAATGGTGATGTTGAACAGCTCGCCCTGGCGCGAGATGGTGATGGGCTGGTCAGGGCTTTCGGCGTCTTGAGCGATGGCCGGTGCCGCCGCGGACAGCAGCATTACCGCCGCCGCCAGGAGGACCATTCGCTTCCCGTTGATAAACTGCACCGAATGACTCCAAATTAATTTCCAAAGACGCATTCAACAGCTACACTTAGGCTAATTTCGGGCCAGAAGCGGCGGCGGAGCTTGGGAAAGTTTGGTCTCAAATCCCGCATCAAGAGGTCTTATACGAGACCCGAATCAGTTAGTCGGTGGGGCGATGTTAACAAGTGGTGTAGGTGCGGCGCAAAGCGGCGTAAAGCGTAACGGGACCAGGGCTCGCCTGGTGAGCCGGTGGCAGGATCGAATCCGTAATATTGTGGTGCTCCTGGCGGTCCTCCTGGTGGCCGCATGCACCAATGCGCTGGAGTTGCAGCTGCCGGATTCATCGGCCATCGATCTCAGCGCCAAGGGCAAGACGGCGATCAAGTCGCGCCAGGGTAACCAGCCGGCAAAAGGCACGCGGCAGGGGTCCTATGAATTGTTCGCCGGCACGGCGGTTGATGGCGGTTCGGTTGGCGACCTGTCGTCAGGCGCCGAGGGCGTCGAGCAGACCGGCGACAAGTTCTCGATCAACGTCGATGGCGCCGACATCGGCGAAGTCACCAAGCTGGTGCTCGGCGACACACTGGGAATGAACTATATTCTCGACCAGCGGGTGCAGGGCACGATGACCATTGCCACGGTCCGGCCGATGACTGCCAAGCAGGTGTTGTCGGCGTTCGAGCAGGCGCTGCGGCTGAGTGGCGCGACGCTGATCCGCCAGGGTGAAACCTACAAGGTCGTTCCCCTGCAGGAAGTTCTCGAAGGCGAGATGGGAAGCGCCGAAAAGGCGGAGCGCGGGGCAAGTGCTACGCCGGGCTATGGCGTTACGATCATTCCATTGCGCTTCATCTCGCCCAACAACATGCTGGAGCTTCTGGACAGCTTCATTGCCCGCAGCGGCTCGGTGAGGGCCAGCAACATCGGCAACATGGTGCTGTTGCGCGGCTCCGGCCAGGAGCGCCAGCAGCTTGTCGATGTGGTGTTGTCCTTTGATGTCGACTGGATGAAGCAGCAGACGGCCAGCATCGCCATTCTCGCCAACAGCAAGCCCGCCGAAATGACGCAGAAGCTGCAGTCGATCTTCGCCACCGATTTCGAGCTTCTCGGGCGGCAATGCGCTGCGGGTCATTCCGCTGGAACGGCTCAATGGTGTCGTCCTTATCGCCAACAGCCAGAAGAAGGTGAAGCGCGCCCTCACCTGGGTTGCCCGGCTCGACCAGGAAAGCGACGAGGAAACCCAATACTACGTCTACAACGTGCAGAACGGCAGTGCCGTCAGCCTCGCCAAGATTCTCAATGCGACATTCCTGGAGAAGAGCGGCGAGGAGACCGTGGCCTCGCAGGTCGATCCAAATCAGGACACGGCGACGGTGTCGTCGGACACATCCTCCAGCAATAGCGGGGATGAAGAAAACATTGACGAGGAAGGCGATGGCACCGATCAGGCGGCGGACGGCAAGTCTGATCGCCAGGACGGCACGGTTGACACGGCGGCCACCACCGCCACGGCCGAAACACCAAAGGTCGACCTGTCGTCGGGTATCCGCATCACGCCGAACCCGGAAACCAACACCATCATCATCCGGGCGCCGCCGAAGATCTACGCCAAGATCCTGTCGACCCTCAAACAGATCGACAAGCAGGCGGTGCAGGTTTTGGTCAACGCCACCATTGCCGAGGTGACGCTGAACGACGAGTTGTCCTATGGCGTGCAAGCCTATCTCAAAGACAAGGATATCAATGTCGGATTTGCCGAGGGCACCGGCCTTGCCATCAAGCCAAACATACCAGGCCTGAATTTCCTGGTCGGCAGCCCCGTTGACCCCCGCGTTGTGCTCGAAGCGTTGAGCGCGGTTACGCGGGTGAAAGTCGTGTCGTCGCCGTCAGTCGTCGTTCTCGAGAACGAAAATGCCGTCATCAAGGTCGGTGACTCGGTGCCGATCAAGGTGCGCGAACAGCAGTCGACAACCGGCGATTCCAATATCGTGAATCAGATCGAGTATCGCGACTCCGGTGTCATCCTCAAAGTGAAGCCGCGGGTCTCGGCCAACGGCATGGTGACGATGGTGATTTCGCAGGAGTTGTCTTCGGTAACCGGCGGTACCGCCGATAACCCAACATTCTCGCAGCGCACGGTGGCCAGCACGGTTTCGGTGCCTAGTACGCAGACCGTGGCGCTCGGCGGCCTGATCAGTGGCCAGGAGTCCAAGGGCAAGAAGTCGATTCCCGTCCTCAACAAGGTGCCGATCATCGGCGACCTGATCGGCAAGACCGAGAACCTCGCACGGCGCACCGAACTCATCATCTTCCTGACACCGCAAGTGATCCAGGATGGCGAAGATGCAGCGCAGGTCTCGGAGGAACTGCGCGAGAAAATGCGGAACCTGGGGTTTAATTGAAGCGTAGAGCGGTTTGCGGTTGTGATGGAGCCACCTTGTTCCGTCATCCCGGCGGGAAAGCCGGGATGACGTGAAGGGAGTGAGTCGCACCATGACCCATACCGCCCTGAACAGTTGTGACGGGGCGGTTCGAGCCCCAGTCCGGCACTGTCATGAGGACGTCGCGCAACGTCTTCTCCCCCCGCAAGCGGGTGGCAGGACGCGCTCATTGTTCCTGATCGGCTTCGTTTTCGAAGGTTTCACCTTCGGTTGCTGATGTGTCTTCTTCGGCGGCGGCATCTTCCTCGGCGGCCGGTCTCTTCACCTGTCTTCTTCAACCGTTGTGTCTTCTTCGTCCATGAAGCCATCGTCTTCGGCGGAAACTTCTTCGTCGGTGGCGGCGCCGTCGGTGGCGGTTGTGTCTTCTTCGTCCGTGCTGTCCTCGGTGCCATCATCGCTGGCTGGCGTTACGCCTTCGCCGTTGACGCCCCTGCCCTTGGCGAACAGCGCCAGTTCGATGACTTTCTCGTCCTTCTTGAGGGTGGCGCCCTTGAGGTCGATGGCGACGAGTTCGAGTTCGGAAAGATACTGTCCGCGCTTCAGGCGATAGACCTGATTGGTCTTGGTCCAGCGCACCATGGCGATGAGGTCGGTCTGGTCGCCGGCGATCCCCAACAGGCTGAGATCGGCGGCTTGAATGCCTTCATCAACCGGCGGCTCTTCCTCGGTCACGGTTGGTTCGGGTTCGGGCTGCGGCTCAGGCGCATCGGGGCGGCCTTCCCGGCCGGGATTGAACAGTGGCCGTGCCAGGGTTTCCTTGAACTGGCCCTTGGTGATCTCCGACAGGGGATTGATGGCGGTGGCCACTTCGACCGGCGTTTCGCTTCCGGCCTCGCTGCCTTGCGGTTCCTTGGTGGCCACCGGAATGTCCGGCGACAGCCAATCGACGATCGGTTGCGGCGGGCTGAACCACAGGGCGCCGCCGACCACAACGAGGCCGAGGGCCGCCAGTTTCAATGCGCGGGCGTGGCTGCTCATGATTGCGGGGCCCACCAGCTGAAGGCTTCGACCTGCAGGCTCACCGACAGGTTTTCGCTGGGATAGGGGTTGGGCTCCTCTTCGCGGTTAAGCGGTGTGGTGATGTGGAACTCCTTGACGAAGATCAGTGGAGCACCGCTCTCGATCGCCAGCAGATAGTCGTTCAAGCCTTCAAGTCCGCCCACCACTTCGATGTCGAGGCGCAGCCTGGTGAGGCCGCCAACGGTTTCGGCGGGCAGCGGCTGCACGCGCTCGACCCGCATTTTATTGGCCTTGGCGGCATCAACCATCACCTTCTGCAGGCTGGCGGTGGCGAGGCCGGCGGTCGTTCCGTCGACAAAGGCCTGGCCGGCATTCTTGGCATTGACGGCCTGCGGCTTGCGGTTGGCTTCGGCGTCCTTGAGCTTCTGCTCGATCAGCGCCAGCATGCGGCGGCTTTCCTCAAGCTCGGGCGCCATCGCCTTGCGCCAGTAGAACGGTGCCGCCGCAGCGCCTGCCAACCCAAGCAGCACAAGCAGCAGCAGCATGGCGCCAATCAGGCCCTTGCCGCTGAAGCGCGATCCTCTCGCGGCTTCGCTCATGGCGCCACCGCCATCGGTTCAATCGCCGCAGCGATCGAAAACACATCGGCGTTGGCCTCCTCGTCGCGCTGGGTTGCGGCGGCGAAGTTCACGTTGCTGAAGGCTGCGGCGGCTTCCAGGCTCTTGATCAATTCGGTCGGCGGGCCACCGCGGCCCTGGATTGTCAGGGTGCCATCGGCAAAGTCGACGGCCGTCAGCCAGTGGCCATTGGGAATGGCTGTAGTGAGTTCATTGAGAATGGCGACCACCGGCCGCTGAACTTTCTTGCCATCGACCAGCTTCACGGCCTCGGCAATCTGACCGCCATCGCCGCCCTCGACATTGCGGCCCGCAAGCTCGCGCTTCAGCTGCTCGGTGCGTTCGGCCAAGGCGGCAAGTTCGGTGCTATCGCGCCAGCTCAGCAGACCGCCAAAGGCGCCAGCGGCAACAATCAGGATGGCGGCGGTGCCGAAGGCCATGCGCAATGCCGTGCTCACCCGGTGGCGGCGGCTGTCGCTGCTATGGTCGATAATGATCGACTGGCCGCCGGCGGCAATTTCGACCCGGGCCGGCTTCAGCCCGGCGGCGGCCAGCGCCATCAACGGGGCGGCCAGCGCCTTGCGGCCGACGATGCCGATGGTTACGGGAACCGAGCCGCCGCGGGTTGCTTCACCAGCCACGTAGCCCCAGGCGGTGTCTTCGAGCGGCCACGGCGCCAGGCTTTCGATCTTGTTGCGGAGAATGGCGGCAAGCAGTGACCGCGCTCCTTCCGGCAACTGCATCTCATGAACGATGGCGCGGTCTTCGGTGATGCGCAGGGTCAGGCGCTGCTGCTCGCCACGGCTCAGGGCCGAACGGGCATTTCGGGCGGCCGTACCGATATCGGGAATCGCCCTGGTGAGTGCGGCCATGTGGCCTTTGCGGCGGGCCAGAAGCGTTGCCCCGTCGCCGCCCAGAACCATGACGGCGCGGCTGTCGCCGCCACCGGCCTTGGGAGTCGCCAGCTCGGTCACCAATGCCGAGACGCAGCCACGCGCCCAGCGCCAGCCGCGGCCGAAAAGGGCCGAGACCTGACGGGTCGCCGAATTGTCCAAATCGCTCATCGTCCGCGAGAATCCTTAATGTGACCGATCACTACCATGACAGGTTCAAAACCTGAAAAGGCTTAGGGGTCTCCGGTGTCAAAAGAATGGTGGCAAACAGGCGGCTTCCGGCGATCACGCCCGGCCCTTCGGTGATTTCGACGCTGACACGGTAAACGCGAGGCGGATCGATGGTCAGATAGGCCGAAAACTGTTTCATCAGCGCCTTGAATTCCTCGGACTTGATGTTCTTGCGCACCCGGGCCTCGCGAATGACATCGAGATGGCTATCCTTGATCTTGGGGATGGCCGCCAACAGAACCGGGGGGGCGGTCATCGGGTTGATCTTGCCTTCGCGGCTGGCAACACCGGCATAGGGAATGATGCGGTTGACTTGTTCCACCTCCATTCCCGGCAGCGCCAGGAGCTGCAGCGGCGACACGAATAGCGGCATGTCGTCGGGAATTTTCGGCTTGTCCTTGTCCTTGTTGGGGCTGTTGGCATTGGCAAGGCTGACGGGCGGGCGCTGCGGCTTGGAAGCTTCGCCGGCGGTTTGCCGGTCGGCATTGCCATCGCCGCCGGGCTTGGCGTCCTTGGCTGCGCCCAACTTGCGGATTGTCTCAACGGCCTCGGCCATTTCCTTGCCCGCACCTTTCGATTCGAGAATGGCGATGAACACCGCTTCCATGAAGGTCTTGTCGGTCTTGTTGATGTCGATACTGGCGGACGCGTCGGTGGCGGTGACGAGAATGCGGCGGCCACCGCCCAAATCGATGTCGCGCTCGATGCGGTCAACGAACAGGCGGTCGTCCTCCTTGCCGGCCAGCACCAGGGCGCCGGCGAAGTGAAGGCCGCCGCGCAGCACCATTTCACTGCGAAGCTGCAGATTGTCGGTGGCCACGGTGATGAGATTGCGCTGCACATAAGTAGTGAGCGCCACGGCGATCACCGTGAGGATCGACACGGTCCACAGCACCACCAGCAGGATCATGCCGTGCTCGCCGTGTTTGCCGACCGGTGCCCGCGTGTTCATCGCTGCTGGTCCTGACCGGCCGGTTTGGGCGTGAAGGTGCCATTGGTCTTGATGGTGCAGAACTGCGACTCGATATTGGCGCAGGCGATTTCGGCGGCGTGCTCCAGGGCCACGACATAGGGTGGAATTTCGAGAGCGATGCCACGCACCGTCTCGACGCTGACGCGCACCTGGCGTGGCAGGCGGTTCTGCATTGGCCAAACGTCTTCCCAGCCGCCCTCGGCGGGCGGGAGGAATGAAAATTCGACGCGGTATGGCCCCTTCAGCAGCACCACGATATCGCGCCAGACTACGGCCGGCAGATCAAGGGTTGCCGGGTCATAGGTGCCGCGGGCCCGCACCAGCTCGATATCTGCGCCCTCTTTCCGCAGGAAATAGCGGATCCAGTAGAGCCCCTCCTCATTATGGCCGTCACGCTCGATCATCGGAAAGATGATCTCGCTTTTGTCGGCGACGAAGCGGAAGCTCGCGGGCTTGGCCGGATTGTCGTAGATGCGCTGCACGCGCGCCAGGTCGCCGCCAAACACCGATAGCCCGGTAACGATCATGGCATGGCGTTCACCCAGGGTGGTGGCGCGCCGCCAGCTCATGTCCATGGTGCGCATGGCCGACGACAGGCCAACCAGTATGAGCGACGAAATCGCCAGGCCGACGAGAATTTCAAATAGTGTGAAGCCCTGTTCGCCGCGGCCGGGGGCGCTCATGTCAATTGCCCAGCACGACGGTTGCAAGGTCGTAGCGGCCGCGCGGCTCCCAGGTCACGGTTACGGTCACTTCGTAGAGGGCAAGACCGCGCGGCGCCAGGCGGCCAATCGAGCCGGTCAACGGGGTTGCGGTGATGGCGTAGCTCAGGCCTTCGGACTTGCCCTTCTGGTTTACCGCGACGCTGATCGGCGCCTGGGCAGTGTCGAGGAGCAGAGACCGCGCCAGGGTGGCGGCGGCCATGCGGTTCTCCACCGAAATGCTGGCGGTCGTCGATTGCGTGGCGGCGCGAAACAGGGCGACCATGGCAACGGCGGCAATGGCCAGTGCCACGAGGACTTCGACGAGGGTGAAGCCATGTTCGTTCATTGTCTTCGCCCGGCGCGAACACTTATCGTCCTCCCCGCCGCCGAATCCACGCATCCCAAGAACAGACTGCAGGCTGAACCAGCCCTCATCCGGCCTGTCGGCCACCTTCTCCCATGGCTTGCGCCACGGGAGAAGGCGCATGACCTTTATCCGCCTTCTCCCGTTCCGCAACTTGCGGAATGGGAGAAGGTCCCGAAGGGAGATGAGGGCTGGCGCCGCCCGTTGCGCGCGCTCACGGAGAGTGCACCCCATATCCGCTATCGCGGGAGAGAGGACGCTTACCCACCTATATGCCATTGATCACCACATTGCCGGTGAGCCAGTTGACGTCGATCGACGAGCGATTGCCGTTCCAGTCGAAGCGCAGGGTGCCGCCGGTGGAACTGCCATCCTTGAAGAAACGTATGCCGGCGATGCTGCCGTCGGTCTCGGTCCCGGCGACATCGGCATCGAGCGTCACGCCATCGGGAAGCGCAATCACCGCAGCACGGTTGGCGCCGGTGAGTTTGCGCGATTTGGTGTCAATGACGAACACCATGTCACCGGCTGACGATATGGCGGCGGCGCGGGTTTCGCGCAGGGCGGCGGCCGTTCCGGTCATCAGGGCACGGAATTTCGTGGCGCCAAACCCCGATTGGCCGCGGAACGAGATGATGGCCGCGACAACGGCCAGAATGGTGATGACGGCCAGAAGCTCGACGAGGGTGAACCCCGCTTCGCCGCGGCCCCGGTCAGGAGCGGATATCCGCGTCCTCGTCACTGCCGCCTTCCTTTCCATCCGCGCCCAGCGAGAATATCTCAAAGGGCTTTCCCTTGCCGGGCGACTCGTACTTGAAGGCAGCACCCCACGGATCGGCGGGCACCGTGCCCTTGGTGAGATAGGGACCATTCCAGCCCTTGATCGACGTCGAGCTCTTGACCAGGGCGTCGAGGCCTTCGGAGGTTGTCGGGTAGCGGCCAACATCGACGTGGAACAGTTCCATCGAAGTGACCAAGCTTTCGATCTGGATGCGCGCCGCCTTGGATTTCGACGAACCGAGGTAACCAATGACCCGCGGCCCAATGATCGAGGCCAGCAGCACCAGGATGACCAGCACGACGAGAAGTTCGACGAGGGTGAAGCCATCTTCGCCACGGCCTTTGCCGGTGAGCTTGTTGCGAAGCCGGGCGCGCCACTGTGAGAGAAACTGGGCCAAGGGTTATACCGCCAAATCGTTGATGCTGAGGATCGCGCTCATCAGTGACACGATGATCGATGCCACCACGGCGCTTAGACAAAGGATAATTAGGGGCTCCAGCAGTGTCAAGGATCGGTCGATGGTTCGATCGAGATCCTCTTCTAAAATATTAGTAACCTGCTGCACCGAAGGCGTGAGATTTCCGGTTTCATTACCAACCCGTAACATGCGGGCCAAAAGTTTGGGAAAGTATTTCGTGCGCTCCAGTGGCTTCAGGAAGTCTTCACCGCGGCGGAGCGCCTGCTCCATCTCGTTGACGGTTGCCTGCAGCACCCGGTTGCCGAGCGAGGGCCGCATCAGTTTCAGGCTATCGGGCAGGCTGACGCCGGCCGCCAGCAATGTTCCGAGGATGCGGCAGAACTGCACCACCGCCGCCTTGCGCATGACGCCGCCAATCAGCGGCAAATGCGAGGCAATGCGGGTGAAGCCACGGCGCAAACCGCCGGAGCCGAACAGCAGGACGAGAATCAGCGCCGCCACCGGCAGGCCGATCAGCACGTTCCAGCCGTTGGCGATCATCCAGTCGGAAATGTCGATCACAAATTGCGCCGAAGCCGGCACCGGTGCGCCGGAGCCGGTGATCATGTCCTTGATGCTGGGCACCACCTGCACCATGATGAAGGTGATGGCGCCGATCGCCAGGGCAACAAGAAGCGAGGGATAGATCAGCGACGAGACCAGCTTGCCTTTTACTTTCTGTTCGCGCTCGCGGGATTCGGAAATCTTCTCGAGCACGGCGGGAAGCGTGCCGGACGCCTCGCCGACTTCCACCATGCTGACATAGTAGTTGCCGAAGATGCCGATGTTCTTCAGGGCATCATGGAAGGTGCGGCCCTTGCGGATGTCGGAGCGGAGATCGTCGACCAGCTTGGCGAATTGCGGGGTGGGCGTTTCCTTGGCGAGCAGGGTCAAGGCGTTGTTGAGGCTCATGCCGGAGCGCAGCAGCCAGGCGAGTTCGCGGGTGAACACCGAAATGTCGCTGAAACTGGCGACGCCGCCGCCCAAGGCAAAGATCGAGCGCGATGACACTTCGGCTTCGGCGGCCTTCACCTCGATCGGGTGCTGGCCCTGCTCGCTGATGCGGCGGAGTGCGGCTTCGTGGCTTGCGGCTTCGATAGCGCCGGTGACGCGCACGCCGTCGTTGCGGATGGCGGAATACTGGAAGCTCGCCATGGGTTCCTATTCTTCCAACGCCACGCGGGCCACTTCTTCCAGCGTGGTCATGCCTTCCTTGGCCTTGGCAAAACCATCGGCGATGATCGACGGCATGCCGTGGGCCCGGGCGGCGGCGGAAATGTCGTCGGAGTTGACGCCGGGCTTGATCAGCTTGCGCATCGCTTCGTCGATCACCAGAAACTCGAATATGGCGGCGCGGCCCTGGTAGCCGGTGCCGCCGCAGGTTTCGCAGCCCACGGCCTTCCACAGTTTTTCGCCGGGCTTCAATTTGAGGTTGGCAGTCAGCATGGTGGCCGCCAGGCGATCGGGAATTTGGGCATGGGGCTTGCGGCAGGCGGGACAAAGCTTGCGCACCAGGCGCTGGGCGATCACCAGGCGCAGGGTTGAGGCAATGAGAAACGCCTGCACGTCGAGATCGAGAAGGCGGGTGATGGCGCCAGCGGCGGTGTTGGTGTGCAGCGTGGTCAGCACAAGATGGCCGGTCAGGGCCGAATTCACGCCGATCTTGGCGGTTTCGCTGTCGCGCATTTCGCCGACCATGATGATGTCGGGGTCGTGGCGGAGGATCGATCGCAGCGTGGTCGCAAACGTCAGGCCGATGTCGGAGCGGATCTGAATCTGGTTGACGCCGTCGACCTGGTATTCGACCGGGTCTTCGATCGACAGGATTTTGCGGGTGGGATCATTGAGATAGGACAGAACGGCGGCAAGGGTCGTGGTTTTGCCGCTGCCGGTGGGGCCGGTCACGATGATCATGCCGTAGGGGTGAAGCGCCTGCTGCTTGAGGATATCGAGGTCGCGCACCGAAAGCCCCAGGCGGCCCAGTTCCGGTATCTGGTGGGTGGCATTGAGAAAGCGGATGGCGACGCTTTCGCCGTGAACGGTCGGCATGGTGGCGACGCGGATATCGTATTCGCGGTCATTGATCTTGATGCGGGCGCGGCCATCCTGCGGCAGGCGGCGTTCGGCGATGTTGAGCTGAGTCAAAATCTTGATGCGCGACACCGCCGCCTTGCCGATGTCGGCGGGCAGCACGCTGGCTTCCTGCAACAGGCCGTCGATGCGGCGGCGGACAATCACCCGGCCACGGGCCGGCTCGACATGAAGGTCGGTTGCCCTGGTGGCCGAGGCTTCGCGGAACAGGCGGTTGACGAGATCGATCACCGGCGCATCGAGGGCAAGATCGCGCAGATGTTCCTCGTCCTCGGCGTTGCCGCTGCCGGCTTCGGCCTGGGGAATGTCGGGTTCGGCCTGGTCCTTGCCTTCGAGCAATTTCTCGAGCCTGCGACATCAGCACCGGGTCGGCGGCAATCGCCAGCTTCAATGGCTGTTCGCAGGCAATCTCGAGGGCCTTGAGGGCGCGGTGGTCATCGGGATCGGAGACCGCCACAACCAGGCCATCGGCATCGCGGCGCACCGGCAGCAGGTGGTGCTCGCTCAGGAAGCGCGGCGAAACCAGGTCGCGCAGGATGAGGCTCTTGGGCCAGTCGCCGTCGTCGAGCAACGGCAGGCCGTAGTGGCGGGAGATTTCCTCGGCGAGGTTTTCGGCATCGACGATGCCGGTGCGCACCATCAGACGGATGAGGCTTTCGCCGCTTTCGGCCTGCAGCCGGGACAGGCGGCCGAGCTGATCGCGGGCCACCAGGCCGTCGGCCACCAGGGCGTCGAGAAAACTTGAAGAGGCGGGCTGCACATTCATGATTCCCTGATAGCACGGTGGGCCCGTGTCACAAATAAGGCACGGTTAACTACGCCGGGCGGTGGGCGGAAACCATAAAAATGCAACAGACCGCTTTCACGACTCCTTTAGGCGCCGGGGATATGGTCTGGCGATGGTGAGGTTAGCCATGACGGTAACGCCTCGCCCCCACAGATCAAAGACCCATATGGAGAGTCAAATGCTGAAGTTCGTTCGTTTCGTGAAGGATGAGTTGGGTGCAACCGCCATCGAATACGGCCTGATCGCCGCCGCCATGGGCCTCGCGCTCGTGACCGCCATGCCGATCCTGGCTTCCTCGATCACCGGCAAGTTCACGTCGCTCGCCGGCCACATCACTTCTGGTTCGTAATCGCTCCGGGGCAGCGGCCTTCGCCGCTGCTTCGTTCGTTACAGCCCAAAGCCTCCCCCTCCCGGGAGGCTTTTTGCTTTGCCCGCCATAAAGCCATGAACAATGGTTAAAGATTAGGGGTAACTCACGGGTTTCGCGGTTGGCGGCAATTGTAAGTGGTTCGTTTACGAGCGCTTCAGTGTCGCGGCGGAAATTGGTTTGAGGCACACCGATGGGTGAATGCCTGACGGCCACGGGAGAACACCATGACACGGCTCAAATCCTTCTTCGGCAATGAAGACGGTGCCACCGCTATCGAATACGCCTTGATCGGCTCGATCATGGGTATTGCGCTCATTGCGGCTATGCCGATTCTGGCGGCGGCGCTTACCGGCAAATTTGCGAGCCTCGCCGGTCACATCACCAGCGGGTCATAGCCCGGTTACGGGGGCGACGGCTCGAGCCTGAACACCGAACCGTTGCCCACAACGTAGATCTGGCCATCGAGGCCGCGGCCGAAGCTGGTGACGCCGCCAATATTCAGACCGAGTGCGGCATCTCCGGAACTCTGCTGGGTTTGCAGGTCAAAAGCAAAACTCCGGATGTCGCTGGCGCAACTGTCGCCATAAATGTAGCGGCCAGCCAGAGCTGGCAGTTCCGGGGTCATCAACCACATAGCCACCGACGACCGCACAGGTGGTGGTGTGATTGTTGACGTAGGTGTGGATGGGGGCGATGGGGTTGGGCATGGCGCTGGCGGGGCGGTAATGGTTGTTGCCTTCCCATTCCGGCCAGCCGAAGTTTCCGCCATTTGCCGTCGCGCGTTTCACGGCGGTGATTTCTTCCTCGGCGTCCCTGGCCGACGTCGGCGACGATAATCGCGCCGCTTTCCAGTGAGAAGCGCCAGGGGTTGCGCACGCCGTAGGTATAGATTTCGTCGCGCCCGGGTTTGCCGACATAGGGGTTGGATTTGGGGATGGTGTAGGGCTTCGTTCCCGATTTCACAGGGTTGATGCGCAGGATTTTGCCTAACAGCTTCTTCCGGTCGCGGGCCGGTTCGCCGTCTTCGATGCCGCTGAGACCGGGATTACCGCCATCTCCAACCGAAATGTACAGTCGGCCACGGCCGTCAAAATGCAACTGTCCGCCGTTGTGGTTGCCGGCAACCGGATGATTGACGACAAGCACGGTGCGCCGCGAGTTTCTCAGGGCACGGTCGGGATTGGTTTTCGAGCGGCGGAATTCGGCGAGAACCAGATTGCCGGAAGTTGTTCACATACCAGACATAGAAGCGCCGCGACGTCTTGTAGTCGGGAGGAAACGCCAAGGACAGAAGCCCCTCCTCGCCGCCGTCCTGAACCAGGCTGGTGATGTCGAGAAACGGCGTTGCCAGCTTCACATCGTTCTTCACCACCATGATACGGCCGGGCTGCTCGACCACGAACAGCCGGTCCGCAAACCCCGGCGCCTGGCGCACGTCGACGGGTTGATCGAAGCTCGCTACGGGGTCGAGTTCATAAGCCAGGGCCGCTGTGGCGCTGGCGGCCGTCAGTGCGGTGAGCAGAACGGTGCGAAAGACGTTTGCAAAACGGTGCATTGATGATGTGCCTCCCCAAACAAGCCGCCCCGCCGATTCGAAAGAATTGCGATGGTTACACGATAGCGTTGGGGTGAAAAGATGGCGAGCGCCACGGCCAGATTTCACCGTGTCATTTGCAAACATGATCCGGAACCAAAAAAGCAGAACCCGGCAGCACAACCCGCCGGGCTCCGCTTGCCTCTAGGCCTTTAGATGTTTAGCGCCGTTGCAGTGTCACCACTGCGGTTGTCGGCCCAAACAGCGTCGCCAGGAGCTGATTAGGTGATTCAGCGGTACCGGGGATGCGCTCGGCTGCTAGTGTGAAGGTGAACGGGGTGCTCCCGCTCGCTCCGCTGCCGCTGCCCCGGCATGTCTTGGAACTAAAAGACGAGAGAGTCATGGTTAAAGTCGACCCAGAGAAGGTGAATGTAAATACGCCACCGGCTGCCGTTCCGGGGATCGCGGTTGATTCGGTCCCCAGTTCCCAATTCCCGTTCAGTGACTTCTTGGTGCATTTTGCCTCGGCTGCCGTAACTAACACGGCGAAAATCGAGGCTGCGAGAAATATCTTGTTCATGCCTGCCCCCGCCTATAACCGCTGCAGCGTCAGCACTAGACTGCTGCTGCCTGCCGTCACTGTCACAAAGATATGATTGGGCGACACGTCCGAGCCGGGAATCCTTTCGGAGGCCACCGCCACGGTGACGGGCGTTCCTTCAAACGATCCGGAACCGATGCCTCTGCACTTGGTTGAGTTGAAGCTGGTCAGCGTAAAAGTGACAGCGCCACCAGCCCCGCTGAACACACCTCCGGCCATCGTTGCAGGAAATCCCTGGCCTTGAAAACCCATTGACCAGTTTCCGTTCAGCGATTTCTTGGTGCATTTCGCTTCAGCAGCCGTTGTGACCATCGCGAGTGCCGCGGCTACAAGAAACACCTTCTTCATGCTATTCTCCATTTGATAGCCCCCACGGAAAGCCTATGGCTTGGTAGCCAAGTCGTCAACTCTGAATTACTCGGCAAAATGAATGTTCCTAATGCGCCTGCAATTGCGAAATTGACGGATTGGTCAATTTGGCACTCCGTGTGCGGATGAAACGAAGTACTGCCCCACACCGGCGAAGGCTCCTTGCCGTTCCTCGGAACACGGCGGCTGCAAGGTCTATGCCGGGCCCGGCTTGAAGAACTCGGTGATTTGGGCGCAATCTTCCTTCGGGGGCTGATCAATGGAGGAAGTCATGAAACGACTTTTAGTGATTGGCATTTCGGCACTGGCCTTTGCTTCGGCCGCGGACGCGGCCTGCACGAAGAAGGCGCTCAATGGCACGTGGACAATGAACCTCGGTGCCGTAACCGGGTTTGGCGGCACCATGTCGGCAGGCACGTGGCAATATGTCATCGACGCCAACACCAGCTACACAGTAACCGTCAGCAGCCTCAGCAAGACGACCTGCAAGGGCCTTGGGACATACGCGGTCAAATCGGGCGGGACGACCACGACCTTCCCGGCGCGCTTCGCGGTGGAGCATATCGACGCGTCATCGGCCAATAAACCAAACATCCTGCACATGACTGCCGATGCCGCCCCTCCCACGAGCTACACATTTTACCTGCAGCGCCGGTAGACGGCGAGGAAGGAGATACACCATGAAACCTTTCCTCGTTGCATCCATGCTGCTGTTGGGCCTGGCGTCCACGGCGCAGGCTGCCTGCACGATCCCCAGCCTGAATGGCGTGTGGACAATGAACTACTCTCTTATCGTCGGTTCCAGTTCACATGAACTCCGGAAGTGCAGTTGGCCTTTGCTTCGGCGCGGACGCGGCCTGCACGAAGAAGGCGCTCAATGGAACGTGGACAATGAATTTTGGCGGCATATCCGGAGTTTGCGGCACCATGTCGGCAGGCACATGGCAATATGTCATCGACGCCAACAACAGCTAAACAGTAACCGTCAGCAGCCTCAGCAAGACCAGCTGCAAAGGCCTTGGGACATTCGCGATCAAGTCAAGCGGGACGACCACGACCTACCCGGCGCGCTTCGCGGTGGAGCATATCGACGCGTCATCGGCCAATAAACCAAACATCCTGCATTTGACTGCCGATGTCGCTCCTCCCACGAGCTACACATTTTACCTGCAGCGCCGGTAGACGGCGAGGAAGGAGATACACCATGAAACCTTTCCTCGTTGCATCCATGCTGCTGTTGGGCCTGGCGTCCACGGCGCAGGCCGCCTGCACGATCCCCAGCCTGAATGGCGTGTGGACAATGAACTACTCTCTTATCGTCGGTTCCAGTTCGACGATGAACTCCGGGAAGTGGCAGTTCATTTTTGACGCCAACAATAGTTTCTCGGTCTATGTCACGAGCATGAGTGCCGCAACATGCAAGGGGTCGGGGTACTTCATCCTCGAGTCAGGCGGCACGACGACAATCCGCAATGCCACTTTTGTGATGGAGCACAGCGTCAATTCCGCCTCCGACAAGGCGAATTTCCTCTATATGACCGCTGACCTTGCTCCGCCCGCCAGCTACATGTTCCACCTGCAGCGCGAGTAGCGCCGATGCAAGCGGAGGGCGCCATTCGGCGCCCTTCGAGCTTGCATGACATCTTGAATGTCAGGTCTTCGGGAATTGGCGGAGACGCAGGGATTCGAACCCTGGATACGCCTTGCGACGTATGACGATTTAGCAAACCGTTGCCTTCAGCCACTCGGCCACGTCTCCGGTGGCTGGGCTTTTGCCGCGATTTGAGCGGCGTTGCAAGGCTTGGCTCCACCCCAGTTTTGAACAATTCTAAATCCGAGTAATTTAGTCGGTTTTTCTTGACGAGGTGTTTTTGCCGCGATAGAGACGCGGCCAACAGAAACACCGGAGAAGTTTTCATGCGTCTGTCTCGCCGTACCTTTATCGCTGCCGCCGCTGTTGCAGCCGTCACCTCGCCCGCCGCTGCCGATGGTGTGGTCAATGTCTACAGCTATCGCCAGCCGGCGCTGATCGACCCGCTGCTCGCCGCCTTCAGCAAGGAAACCGGCATCGAAGCGCGCAGCGTGTTCGCCGAGAACGGGCTGGTCGAGCGGCTGGCGCAGGAAGGCCGCAACAGCCCGGCGGACGTGCTGCTGACGGCGGATGTTGGCCGCCTGGCCGAAGCCGTGGCACGCGATGTGGCGCAGCCGGTCGTGTCCGAGGCGATCAACGCCAGGATTCCGGCGAACCTGCGCGACCCCGGCAACAACTGGTTCGCGCTGACCATGCGAGCCCGTGTCGTCTATGCATCGGCCGACCGGGTGAAGCAGGACAAGATTTCCTATGAGGAACTGGCCGACCCGAAGTGGAAGGGCAAGATCTGCCTGAGGCCGGGCAACCACCCGTACAATCTCGGCCTCATCGCCGCGATGATCGCCCATCTCGGCGAAGATGGCGCCAAAGCGTGGCTTACTGGCCTCAAGGCCAATCTGGCGGTGAAGCCCAGCGGCAACGACCGGGCCCAGGCCAAGAGCGTGTTCGCGGGCGAATGCGACCTCGCCATCGCCAACACTTATTACATGGGCCTGATGACCACCAACGACAAGGAACCGGAACAGAAGGAATGGGCCAAGTCGGTGCGCATCCTGTTCCCCTCCTCCGCGGCGATCGGCACGCATGTGAACATTTCCGGCATGCTGATGGCCAAGAACGCGCCGAACCGCGACAATGCCCTGAAGCTCATGGAGTTCCTGGCCTCGGACGCAGCCCAGAAGCTTTATGCCGACGGCAATTTCGAGTATCCGGTGAACCCCGCCGTGGAGCCAAGCGCGGTGGTCAAGTCGTGGGGGCCATTCACGCCCGACAACATCAACATTCTGGAGGTCGCCAAGAACGAGGCCGCCGCCGCCCGGCTGGTCGATGAGGTGGCCTTCAACGACTGACCGAAAGCCCTTGCCACTGGCCCCTTTACCCGCCATTTAGGTTAACCAAAAATTGATGGCTTCGGGCGGAAAGTGCTGTACAAGGGCCGGTGCGGGAGTGTTTCACATGCGCGTATTGTTTGCGGCGGTTATTGCGGGTTTGGTTTTGGCGCCGGGTGCGGCCTTGGCAGTCGAGAATTTCATTCCGCTCGGACACAATTATTCGCCCGATGACTCGGTGATGCCGGAGTTCAACAGCGAACAGGATCGCATCAACGGTCAGGTCGATATTTACGAGACCGAAATCTACACCCGCCAACGCTTCCAGAAAGAAAACAACACCTATGTGCGCCGCTTCCTGAATTCACAGTCGGGAACCGGCGGCAGCATGGAATTCATCGACTATTAGAGCCGCAAATGTTAGGTGGCTCCAACCATTGAATTGTCATCCCGGCGAAAGCCGGGACCTAGGCTTTCAAGCTATGATTTCTTGCAGTCTTTGCGTGGCAAGTCTGGGTCCCGGCTTCCGCCGGGATGACAGAGTTATTGAGTGATTTCAGCAGGTGAGCGGCTCCACGAGATGTGTGAATTTGACAGCGGCTTTCGCCGGGATGACGGTTGTTGGATTTTCCATCGCACATCATTCCGCCCTGGGATGAAAAAATTCGGGCCCCGCGCGCCCTGTTTCGCGCGGAGCCCTGAGCGATTGACGCCGCTCCTTTATCTTGTTGTTAGTGCAATGTCATCCAGTCGCGGGCCCGCTTCTGGGCCTCGTGCACCTGGGCGGCGGTCATTTCGCGGGCGATTTCGCAGCGATAGGTGCGGGCTTCGTCGCTGCCTTTCATGGCGGCGAGATTGAACCATTTGTGCGCCGTGACATAGTCCTGCTCGACCTCACGGCCGATGCAATACAGCAGGCCAAGTTCGAAGAGCGTGTCAGCGGTCGCGATTGCCGGCGCCGTGGCGCCGAAGTCCGACTGTGAATTGTCCAAGTTCGACATGTGTGGTCCCCATCCAATTTTCTGCCGGCTGTTTTCTCGCCGGAGACCGTTGCCGTTCCACCGGACAATCGATCATGTGCCCATCATGGGAGGGAGCAACCCAAGGCCGGGTTAAGCGACAGGATTAAAGGCCGGTGAAGGGCTTCTCGGTAACGGGCCATAAACACTTCAAACCCGCGAGTTGTTTCAATGGCTTGGCGCGAAGTTCAGAAGTGATTCATCAACAGCGGTTTACGGCTGGTTCACTACGAGGAAAGTCAGCGAGTGGCATTTACCAGAAGGCACTATGAGTCGAGCTCCCTATACTCGTCATCCCGGCGAAAGCCGGGACCCAGGCTTTCAGACTATGATTTCTTGCAGTCTTTATGCGTCAAGTCTGGGTCCCGGCTTTCGCCGGGATGACGGACCGAGGGTGGCGTTTCACTGCAGCGGCACGGCGATCTTCAGCAGCACCGGATAGTGGTCGGAGCCTGCCGGTTCGCCGATCTGCTGGCTTTCAAGCTGGCGGATGCCGGGGGTTACGAAAATGTGGTCGATGGCGACCTGCGGCAGATTAAGCTGCGATGGCCAAGTCGGAAGGCCGCTGAGGCGCACGAGGCCCAGGTTCTGCTCTACCGTGTGAATGATCCGCGAATAGGGCGTGGCGTTGAAATCGCCCATCACCAACTTGCGGCCAGGGATCGCCGCCAGCAATTCGACAAATCCGGCGATCTGGTTGAACTGGGCGCGCGAATGCGGGAAGCGGATGGTGTGGACGCCGAAGACCTGGAGGTTTCCGGCCTCGGGTCCGAGCTTTGCGGTGATAATGGGCGGACCTTTCCAGCCGGTTTTGCCTTCGCCTGACAGGATCGGCAGTTTCGACAAGATGGCCATGTGGCAGAAATCAACGGCGAAGCACTCGACGTGATAGGGATAGCGGCTGGCCAACTGCTTGAGGATCGGGCGGTGATGCGGGCCGAACTCGACAAGGGTGATGATGTCGGCATCGATCCGCTCGATTTCCATGCGTACGGCGTCAATATCGGGATTGTCGTACCAACTGTTGAACTGGGCGACCTTGAGTTCGCGCTCGCCGGTCTTGGCCGTGTCGAGCACGCGGAAGTGACTGGTGGCGACATGCGGCCACAGTCCGACGGCCACCAGGCCCGCGGCGATGATGACAAATGCCGTCAGCAATCGCAGCCGCGGCATGAAGCGGCCAACCAGGAACGCCGCCGTCACCAGCGCAAACTGCAAGGTGAACTGGGAGAAAACGTCGAAAGCAACCCACAGCTGGCCGAGGCGCGAGGCGATCAGACCCAGCACGCCAAGGCCCAAGCCCAATTCGCATTCGAGCCGGCCGGCCCGCCGGCGCTTGCGCGCCAGCGCTGCTTCCGCATCCGCTGGCTGGGCCACGGTTTTTCTCGCCGCTGTTTTCAAACAAAGCCCCGGAGGTTAGAGCAGCCTGCTTTCCATCGGCAGGATCTGTTCCGGTGTACCAAAGCCGGGCAGCGCCTCAAAGCGCTTCTTCCAGGCCTGCACATGCGGATAGGGCGTCAGGTCGATATTGGCTTCGGCGGTGTAGCGGGTCACGGCGTAAATGCCGATGTCGGCGATGGTCGGCTTCTTGCCGACGATCCAATCGGCTTTGGCCAGCTCATGTTCGAGGGCGGCATAGGCGGCCTTGGCCTCGGTATCATACATGATGCGCACTTCGTCGCCGAACTGGCGGAAACCGCGGGCCCTGGCCCTGAGGCGGAACACTGGGAGCGCCAGCTTGTCCCACTGCCAGAACAGCCATTCGCGAATGCGTTGACGTTCGAAAGCGGTCTTGCCATCGAACTTCTTGAGGGCCTCGGCGAGGTGCTCAAGAACCGCCGCCGACTGCACATAGAAGGCCTGGCCATCGCGCAGGGTGGGCACTTGGCCATAGCGGTTTTTCACCAGATAGTCAGGCTGCTTGTGCTGGCCTTCGCGCAGGTTGACATGGATGTAAGAGAATGGGTGCTTGCACAGCGCCAGCATCAGGCCCACCGTGTAGGTCGGTCCCGACGTCATGGAGCCGTGCAACGTAAAGCGTTGCCGGTCGCCGTTGGCAACCGCCTTATCGGCGGGCTTCCTGGCCGGTTTCGCCGCCTTCTTGGGTGCTGACTTTGCCGCTTTCTTGACTACTGCTGCCTTCCTCAACGCAACCGCCTTCGCAGCCTTTTTGGCTGTCTTCGCCATAATCGAAATCCTCCCGGGCTCCCCCGCCCACACACAATCAGTATGCGGACTATAGGGGATTTCCGAGAGAAAGGGAAATTGAATGTAAGTGATTGTATTTGTTGGTTAATTTGGCGCAGCTGCGATGGCCCTATCCGCCCTACGGGTACTGTCTCCCATGCTGCGCACGGGAGGGCAATAACAGGGCGTGCGCCTTCTCCCGTGCGCAGCATGGGAGAAGGTGGCCGACAGGCCGGATGAGGGCCCCTAAACCCCCAGTTTCGACTTCAGCAGGTCGCTGACGGCTGCCGGGTTGGCCTTGCCGCCGGTTGACTTCATGACCTGGCCGACGAACCAGCCGAGCATCGAGGGCTTGAGCTTCACCTGCTCCACCTTGTCGGGGTTCGCCGCGATGATTTCGTCGACGGCCTTGGCGATGGCGCCGGTGTCGGTCACCTGTTTCAGGCCGCGCGTCTCGACGATTGCGGCGGGCGAGCCGCCTTCGGTCCAGACGATTTCGAAGACGTCCTTGGCGATCTTGCCGGAGATCGTGCCGTTGGCAATCAGGTCGACGATCTCGCCCAGCTGGGCGGCCGAAACGGGAGTCGTTTCAATGGTTTTGCCTTCCTTGTTCAACCTTCCGAAGAACTCGTTGATCACCCAGTTGGCGGCCATCTTGCCATCGCGGCCCTTGGCCACGCTTTCGAAGAAATCGGCTGATGCGCGCTCCGAAGTCAACACCGCGGCGTCATAGGCCGAGAGGCCATAGGATTTCACGAAGCGGGCGATTTTTTCGTCGGGTAATTCCGGCAGCGACTTCTTGATGGTGTCGATCCATGCGTCCTCAAGCTCCAGCGGCAACAGGTCGGGGTCGGGGAAATAGCGGTAGTCGTGGGCCTCTTCCTTCGAGCGCATGGAGCGGGTTTCGCCCTTCCTGGCATCGAACAACCGGGTTTCCTGGTCGATCTTGCCGCCATCCTCGAGAATGCCGATCTGGCGGCGGGCTTCGTATTCGATGGCCTGACCCATGAAGCGGATGGAGTTGACGTTCTTGATTTCGCAGCGGGTGCCGAATTTCTCGCCGGGGCGGCGCACCGAGACGTTGACATCGGCGCGCAAGGAGCCCTGCTCCATATTACCGTCGCAGGTGCCGAGATAACGCATGATCTGGCGGAGCTTGGTCACATAGGCCTTGGCCTCGTCGGCGGAGCGCATGTCGGGCTTCGAGACAATTTCCATCAGCGCGCAGCCCGAGCGGTTCAAGTCCACAAAGCTCATCGACGGGTGCTGGTCGTGCAGGCTCTTGCCAGCGTCCTGTTCGAGGTGCAGGCGCTCGACGCCGACCTCAACGGATTTGCCGCCATCGAGATCGACATGCACCACGCCCTCGCCGACCACCGGCTGCTTGTACTGGGAAATCTGGTAGCCCTGCGGCAGGTCGGGATAGAAATAATTCTTGCGGTCGAACACCGAGCGCTTGTTGATTTCGGCCTTGAGGCCAAGCCCGGTGCGCACTGCCTGTTCGACGCAGTATTCATTGATCACCGGCAACATGCCGGGCATCGCGGCATCGACGAGCGACACATGGTCATTGGGCTCGCCGCCGAATTCGGCCGAGGCACCGGAGAATAGCTTAGCCTTCGAAAGCACCTGGGCGTGGACTTCCAGCCCGAGGATCACCTCCCAATCGCCGGTTGCCCCCTTGATCCAGTCGGTCTTGTCGGCCACGCGCTTTTCGGAGTTGTGCATTTTGATCCTGCATTTCCCCCCTATGGCGAGGGGTGAGTATTTACGAACGCCGCGAAGCGGCGGGGGGTGGGGGTCGATCTGAATCTTCAGTCCGATTCGAAATTCGCTTCGGAACCATCACCAGACCCCCGCCCTGGCCTTCCCCACAAGGGGGAGGGAGGAACGAGAGGCTCGGTCAAAACTCATTGCGCCTGACTACCCAGTCCCCGGCAGGGTTTCAACCCCTTGGTTTCGCCAGTTCCCGGCTCATCGACCTTGCCAGCCACAGGAAGCCTCCGAGCATGATGGTGAGGATGACCCAGAAGGAAATGTCCTGCCTCGAGAGGTTCGACAATTGCCCGGTGGAGGCCTTGAGCCAGACTTCATAAGCGATCACCAGGGCGACGAAAACCGCCCCGGCCATGCAGCCCGCCCGCATCACCCGCATCAAGATCGCACCCAATGGAGACATGTCATGCCCCTCCCCGTCCGGCGGCAGACTGGCGCAATGCGGATCGATTGCCAACCGGAAACGCGTTGACCCCGGATTGAAGCGCCTCAGCCTTGCGGCTCGCGGAACAGGAACTCGATGTTATTGCCATCGGGGTCGAAGACGAAGGCCGCGTAATAGCCCGGCGCATAGTGATCGCGAAAGCCGGGAGCGCCGTTGTCGCGGCCGCCTGCCGCGATGGCCGCCGCATAGGCGGCTTCGACGTGCTGGCGCGAGGTGGCGGCAAAACAGATGTGATGGTGGCGCGGCCCGGTTTCACCCTTGAAGATCAACAGGCCGGTAACCTCGTCATTGCCATATCCGGCCGTGCCCGCGCCCTTGTCGAAGAACAATTCCTCATGGCCAAGCGGCGCAAGGGCAGCGCCGTAGAAGGCGCGGCTGGCGACAATATTGGCAACGGCGAACTCAACGTGATCAAACATGGCGGCTGCTCCTGCGGCAACAAGCGGTAACCGGCATACACTTCACATGACTCGGCCTGCCGTGCTAGCTCTTCGTTCCCGCCAGAATGAACGAGATCATGTCGAAATCCAAACCCGATCTTACGAAACTTTCGCCCGCCACCCGCCTGGTTGCGGCGGGCCGTGAATACACTGAACATGGCTTTGTCAATCCGGCTGTCTATCATGCCTCGACGGTGCTGTTCCCGGATGTCGAAGCTCTGAAGAGCTACACCCAGCCCTATACCTACGGCCGCCGTGGCACGCCCACGTCGCGGGCGGTGGAAGATGCGATCGCCGCTCTCGAAGGCGGCTACAAATCCAAAGTCTGCTCCTCCGGCATGGCGGCGATTTCGACTGTGCTTCTTGCTTTCCTGAAGTCCGGCGATCACCTGTTGATGGTTGATACGGTTTATGAACCCGGCCGCCTGTTCTGCGATTCGATGCTCAAGGGCGTTGGCGTCGAAACGACGTATTATGATCCGTCGATCGGGGCCGGCATCGCCGCATTGATCCGCCCGAACACCCGCATGGTCTACTGCGAAAGCCCCGGCTCGCAGACCATGGAGGTGCAGGATGTTCCAGCGATTGCCGCGGCGGCGCGGAAGGCGGGCTGCATCGTGGTCATGGATAACACCTGGAGTGCGGGACACTATTTCAAGGCCTTCGAGATGGGCTGCGATGTTTCATTGCAGGCGGCAACCAAATATCTGGTCGGCCATTCCGATGCGATGATGGGCTCTGTCACCTGCAACGAGAAGACCTGGGAGCAGTTCAAAGACGCCTATGAAACCATGGGCCAGTTCGCCGGGCCCGACGACATGTATCTGACGCTGCGCGGCATCCGCACGCTGGATGTGCGGCTTGAACGCCACCAGAAAAATGCAATGCAGATGGCCGAGTGGCTGCGCTCAAGGCCGGAAGTCGAGACGGTGCTGTACCCCGCCCTTTCCAACGCTCCGGGCCACAGCCTGTGGCAGCGCGATTTCAAGGGCGCCTCGGGATTGTTTTCGGTCATCCTCAAACCGGCGAGCGACAAGGCCGTTGCCGCGATGCTCGATGACCTCGCGCTGTTCGGCATGGGATATAGCTGGGGCGGTTACGAAAGCCTCGTTGTGCCGTTCCATCCACGCCGCACGGCCAGCGACTGGACATCGGAGTCGCCGGCGCTGCGCTTCCACATCGGACTCGAAAGCCCCGATGATCTGATTGCCGATCTCGCGGATGGTTTTGCGCGGATGAAGGCGGCGGGTTGATAATTGGCTGATCACTCCTATTTAATCGTCATCCCGGCGCAAGCCGGGACCCATTCAACCGCTTCAATGGGCCCCGGCTTTCGCCGGGGTGACAGGGAGAGAGGGACCGTGAAACACTTCATCCGCATCACCGCCGCCGCCTTGTCTCTCGCCATCGCCGCGCCTGCCCTCGCGCAAGAGTCCGATGATCCCGAACTCATCTTCAAGAAGACCACGGTGTGGCGCATGCTGTCGCCCGATGCCAAGCTTGCGACCTATGTGATCGACGATCCGCAGGTGGCTGGTGTGTCGTGTTATTTCACGGTGCCGGAAATCGGCGGCTGGTCGGGCTGGGCGGGCTTTGCCGAGGAACGCTCGGAAACCTCGCTGGCCTGCCGCCAAACCGGACCCATCACCATCAAGGCCAAATTCGAACAAGGCGAGGAAATCTACCGCCAGCGGCGCTCGCTGTTCTTCAAGAAGATGCAGATCGTGCGCGGCTGCGATGCCAAGCGCAACGTGCTGGTCTATCTCGCCTACACCGACAAGATCATCGAAGGCTCGCCCCAGAACTCCACTTCAACCGTGCCGCTGATGCCTTGGGGTAACCAGCCGGCGCCGAAGTGTGGCGACTTCCTGAATTGACGGCGATCTGATAGCTTCGCGGCGTCGCGGAGCTTTCATGCTGAAACGTATCCTGATCAGACTGTTCGTTGCCATCGTCATCGTCGCGGGCGGTGGCTATGCGGCGTTCAAGCTGAGCCCGTGGCCGGGTGTTCTGATGATCCGCCATTTGTTCGACGGCGAGGCCGAGAAGGCCAATGTGGCGCTCGCCAGGCATGTGCCGGCCGGGGTCAGCGAAAAGCTTAACCTGCGTTACGATCCCAACGATGGCGATGCGTTGCTCGACATCTTCTATCCGCCCGGACACGGCAGCAGTGCCGTGCCGCCCACCGTCGTGTGGATTCACGGTGGCGCCTGGGTATCGGGCAGCAAGGACCTGATTTCGAATTACTTGCGCATTCTGGCCGGTAACGGTCTTGTGGTGGTCGGCGTCGACTACACCATCGCGCCTTCCGCCACTTATCCCACGCCGGTGCGCCAGGCGAATGCGGCGCTGGGGTTTCTCACCCGCGAAGCAGCGGCCCTCGGCATCGATGCCACGCGGATATTTCTCGCAGGCGATTCGGCGGGATCGCAACTTTCAGCACAGCTCGCCACTGTCATTTCGGTTCCAGACTATGCCAAGGCAGTTGGCATTGCGCCCGCCATCGAACGCCAGGTGTTGCGCGGCGTGATCCTGCATTGCGGGGCCTACGACGCGACAACGGTGAACTTCGAGGGTGGTTTCGGCGGCTTCCTCAAAACCGTGCTGTGGGCCTATTTCGGCAGCAAGGATTTTCTGAATGACCCCCGGCTGTCGCAGTTCTCGGTGATCAACCATGTGACCTCAGCGTTTCCGCCGGCTTTCATTTCAGCCGGCAATGCCGATCCGCTGGGGCCGCAATCGACGGCCTTCGCCGCCAAGGCGGAAGCCTCGGGGGTTATCGTCGACAGGCTGTTCTTCGCCGCCGATTATCAACCGCCGCTGGGCCATGAATACCAGTTCACGCTTGATACCGATGCCGGCAAAGAGGCGCTGGCGCGCGCCGTGGCGTTCATCCAGAAATACGGGACCCTGCCATGAGAACTGCACTTGCTCTCGCCGCACTGCTGCTGCTCGCCCAACCGGCGCGAGCCAATGACTCGATTGCCGAGATCGGGGCGGGCGGGCTCGTTCTGGTGCAGGCGGACTACATCCGCATGGAGAAGGAAGACCTGTACATCTCGCCATCGCAGGTGAAGGTCGATTATGTGTTCCGCAACACCGACGACAAGGACCACACCCACATCGTGGCGTTTCCGATGCCCGACATCGACCCTATCGACTACATGGAGTCGGACAACGGAATCCCTGACCAGAACGCCGACAATTTCATGAAATTCAGCGTCAGCGTCGATGGCAAGCCGGTCACGCCAGAGCTTGAAATGCGCGCTGTGGTGGCTGGGATCGATCTGACTGACGAATTGAAGGCGCTCGGCCTGCCGCTCAATCCGCTGTCGGAGGCGGCGCGCATGGCCGTGAGGGCCCTGCCCATGGAGAAGCTGCGTGAACTCGAAATCATGGGCGCGGTTCGCATGCAGGATGACTACATCGATACGTCGTGGTCGCTGCGCTCGACCTATTACTGGCGGCAGAATTTTCCGGCCAAAGTGGCCATCAATGTGTCTCACAGCTACACACCGGCGGTGGGCGGCACGTTCTTCACCGAAACGAGCATTGATGAAGCCTACTACAAGGATACCTATTGCCTCGACGCGGGAACGATCGCGGCGCTCCGCAAGAAACTCGCAGAGCTGCCCGATGACCGGCGGATGCTGCTGACCACCAGCCTGGAATACATTCTGACGACCGGCAGCAACTGGATGGGCCCGATCGGCGATTTCCGCCTGGTGCTCGACAAGCAAAAGCCCGATGCCATCATCTCGCTGTGCGAAGACGGGGTGAAGAAGATCGGCCCCACGCAATTCGAAGTGCTGAAACAGGACTTCTATCCGGAGAAGAACCTGAAGGTGCTGATCGTTAACCCGTTGCCCATGGAATAGCCGCCGCGCGATGCCTCATTTAGGCCGTGATCGCACCGTCTCCTGCCAGCTGGAATCAATCGGGAGGCTCATGCCATGGTGAAAACAACGTTGGTGGCGCTGGCGTTTGCCGGCCTTGGGGCCCTTGGCCTTGCGGCCACGCCTGCCCTGGCGATGCCAGTGGCGCCGCAGGCCGAGGCGCAGCCCGCCCCGCTGCTGCAGTTGGCCGGTGTCAATGTTAACGTCCAGATCTGGAACCGCAAGCGCCACGGCCCGCGTTGCTGGCGGCGCTACGGCAATTGCCAGTATTATTATCAGGGCTGGTATTATCAGCGGCCGTGGTGGTACGCGCCACCGCCGCCACGCCCGGTCTACTTCCAGCCGCGGCCGAGCATCCGCGCCTTGCACGTCGACTGGTGCTACGCGCGCTATCGTTCCTATGACGAGCGCAGCAACACCTGGATCTCCTACAGCGGCCATGTGAGGCAGTGCATCAGTCCGTATTTGTAGGGGAGCTCGTGGTTAGGGCTGACGGCTGACCGGCTGCAACAAGTTGCGCGTCAAACCGGTTGCCGGTCAGCTAATGTCTGCCCACGACCCCAACGTCCCGGCACACTGACTTTGAGGAAATTGCCAATGAGGTGCTTGTTGCGTTGTCGGGAACGTTTCAGATCGCCCCGTTAACGTCGCGCGCCGATGATTTGAGGCTGAATGAGGCTTATCAAGTCGCGGCACTTCTGCGTTCGACATTCGAGGCGCGCGGCGGAGTCATCACGAGGCGGACGATTACGGGCCTAAGCCGCCCAATTGAAAGCATCGCTGCAGCCTGACCTGCCACTAGCCTAGTGTATTGTCGTTTGATAGCTCAGGCTTGGAAACGACGACGCATCATGCATCAAGGCTGCCCTGTTGGCGGGGTCGCCTTTGAGGAAGGCGATAAAAAACGCGGTGGCCAGCGCTGTCGCCTCATGGAAATTGTGACTCGATGGATTCATGAACAACGTGTGCCCACCTCGATCATACATGGCCAATGCCTTGTCTGGGCTACCGATGCCGTCATACGCCCACAAAGCGTTGAATTTGGGCGAGACAATTTTGTCGTCAGAAGCGAACATTATCAGCGTCGGCAGCTTCACCGCCGCTATGCCTTTGTCGCCAAATGCGTGCAGTTCGCCGCCCGGAGATGCGGCGATGAGAGCCGCCACGCGCCTGTCCCAAATGGGCGGCAATGGCGCCGCAAGCGGATCAGCGACGCCATAGTGCGTCGCGATGGCTTGTTCGTGGCCGACGAATTGGCACGTTTCATAAGCGTAGTTATCCTGTTTGTTTACAGCGCACCAATCATCCAGTGCCTTGAGGTCGACTTGCGCGCCCGCCGCCTGGAAAGCGGTGGTGCCACCGGTCGAAAGACCCCAGACGCCGATGCGAGAGGTGTCGATGATCCCGGCGAGCTTTCCACCCGGGGCGTTCAATGCATCAACATACCCAATGACCCGCACCACATTGGCCGGGCGATTGTAGAGCAGCCAGACCGCCTGTTGATCTTGCCGGGAACTTCCGTCGTCCAAGGGTCCGGTATCGTAATTGGCGGCAGCGACGACGAAACCATGGGATGCGAGGTGGCGGCCTAGCGAACCGAACATGTCGCCAGTGCCCGAAAGCCCATGGATCACCACCACCAGGGGATAGGGACCGGTTGCCGCCGCGGGCGCATCCATCGAAACCTTCAGGATCGCGGCGGCGGGATCCGGCGCGGGACCGGCGGCCGGATACCAGACCTCGGTTCCCATGGACGGGTTGCCGGGCGTTTCGGCAATCCTGAACTCCCGGAGACCAACCGCAAATGGCCCGGGCTTGATGTAGTCCGCAGCATGCGAAGGCGGCACAAACGCCGCCAGCCACAACAAGAGCCCCGTCAGCAGAAGCGCGAACCGACCCATAATCTTACCTCACAGCGCGGCGGTGGTGCCCAAAATACTCAGCCCGCAATGGCCAGGTGTCAAGCAGAACAGCGCTCGATGGCGCATCTCCGGGAAGGCGGCGCACGGCCGCCCTGGTGTAACCTACGTCTCCGGCATGAAGTGGAACTTACGCCCCAAGAATGGACCTTCGAAAGGTGGCGACCCCGGCACGATTCGAACGTGCGACCTAGTGCTTAGAAGGCACTTGCTCTAGTCCAGCTGAGCTACGGGGTCGTTGGTTCTGGCGTTTAGCCGATCAGCGGCGGAATGGGTAGAGGAACTGTTTCCAATAGCCCAGCGGCACCGGGTGGCCGCCGATGCCGTAGGATTTTGGCCAGCGGCCTTCGGGCATGTGGTAGGTGCCGAACAGCCGGTCATAGAGCGGGAAGTGGATGGCGAAGTTCACGTCGATGGCCTCGCGTTCCTCGCCATGGTGCCAGTGGTGGAAGCGCGGGGTTACCAGGAACGGCGCGGCCCAGCGCAATTCCCAGCCGATGTTGGCGTGGATGAACGCCGAATAGAAATAGACGATCAGCAGGTAAGTCTGGATGGCCACGGCCTCGAAGCCGAGGGTGAACATCGGGATGGCGGTGACGCCTCGCAACACGATGATCTCGAGGAAGTGCATGCGGGCGCCGGCCAGCCAGTCCATGGATTTCGCCGAATGGTGCACGGCGTGGAAGCGCCAGAGGGCGGGCACGCGGTGGAAGGCGCGGTGCACCCAATATTGCACGAAGTCGGTGGCCAACATGATGAGCATCACCTGCACAAGAAGCGGCAGGGCGCCGACCCAGGCTTGCAAGCCTCCGAGGCTTGCCGCCCATGACACGAAGCCGGCGGGCGCCATCGCCAGAAAGGTCAGCACCTGCACCAGCAGGGAGGAGACGAAATAGTAGAACAAGTCCTCGCGCCATTCGGCGCGGAACAGGCGCTGCTCACGCTTCAAGGGTGACAGGCGTTCCAGCGGCACGAACAGAAGCCCGGTCAAGACCACGTTCAGCACGAAGAAGTCGAGGCCGAAGTACAGGCCTTCGCGGCTGGTCTCTACGGTACCGAATTGGCCGATCAATCCGGCAAGCAACGTGATGGCAATCGCCGCGAGGCCGAGTATGCGGGTGGGCCTCAGCGCCAGATTGATGAGCGCCAGGCCAAAGGCCGCGAGCATGGCGATGATCAGGCTGGTGCCGAACCATGGGTGAGCGAAAATGGTGTTGAGTTGCGGGGTGATCAAGACGCCGGGAAAGGTCCGGGTGATGACCAGCACGAGGCAGCCAACCGACAGCAGAAAAGCGATGGCGCCCGCCAACCAGCCGGTGCCGAAGCGCCGGTCCTCTGGTTTTGCTTCAAGCTCGGCGCGGAGTTTTTGACGAGAGTTCTTGGGCATGAGCACTAATCCTACGTCGTCATCCCGGCGAAAGCCGGGACCCAGACTTTCAGCGCGAGGACTGCGAGACTGCGCTGGTTGAAAGCCTGGGTCCCGGCTTTCGCCGGGATGACGGATAATGAAAAATTGTGTTGCTGTTGTTCTGTCGCGACGCTGAATTGAAAATGCCGCATGAACCGAACTGCAACCTTCGCTGGGGTGACGGCCGAGAGGTGGAAGGCCCAGCAAACACTCAATGTGTCCAGTTGTCGGTGCGGCCGAATTTGAAATTGTCGGAATAGGATTTCTTGTGAATGCGCACCGGGCTTTCCGGCATCACCTGATAGGCGAGGCCCTCGCGCGTCGGCATAGGCCATGGCTTCTTCCCTGGTGTCGAAAAACAGTTTGAGCTGCTGGCGGGTGTCGCCGGACGAGGTCCAGCCCATCAGCGGGTCACGGCTGCGGGGCGCTTCGGCCTCGTGTTCCAGCACCCAGGATTGCGCCTTGCCCTTGCCGGATTGCATGGCGTTGCGGGCGGGCTTGTAAATCTTCACGGGCATGGTCGCTCAATCCTCATCCAAACATGGCTGGTCGGGGTGGCCAGATTCGAACTGACGACCCCCTGCGCCCAAGGCAGGTGCGCTACCAGACTGCGCTACACCCCGATTGGCCATGTTGGGCCTCGCTTTAACCGGAAACGCCCGCGCCGGGCAAGGCTTCGTGTGAGTGCCTACTCGTTGCTGAATATGCGGTGGTAAACCGTATCACCCGGCTGCAGTCCGATCTTGTCGGCAACGCCGCCGGCCACTTCGAGCACCGCCTTGATGGGTTCCTGCACGCCGAGGGTGTCGAGAGATTGAGGCGTGGTGCGCTTGGCGATGCCCGCCACGGTGCCATCGGCGCGGATGAAAATCATGTCGAGCGAGATCAGGGTGTTCTTCATCCACATGGCGACGGGGCGCGGTTCGCCGAAGTCAAAGAGCATGCCGCGATCCTCGGGCAGGCGCTGGCGGAACATCAGGCCACGCTGCTGCATCTCCGGCGTGTCGGCCATTTCGACGGTGAACATGGTGACGCCGGTTTCGGTTGCCACGGTTACCGGTTCGATTTTGCTCAATGGCGCATCCTGGGGCGCATCCTGGGCCATGGCAAGGATGGGCCACGCCATGGCGATTGCCGCGAGTACCAGGATAATCTTGCGCATCACCGGCCTATCGCCACGGATTGCAGCGGAACGATGGCGATTGAATTCAGAGCGTGTTGCAAGCAGCCCTCATCCGGCCTGTCGGCCACCTTCTCCCATTGCTTTGCAACGGGAGAAGGCAACTAAAGGTCCTGCGCCTTCTCCCGTGCGGAGCATGGGAGAAGGTCTCCGCCGCGGGATGAGGGCTCTTTAAGCTTGCACAACGCTCGTGGCGTATCAGTTGGTATGGGCCGGGCCGCCTTCGAGCGACAGGCGCACTTCGGCGGCCATGTTGCCCTTGGGGCCTTCGCCGAAGCGCACGTAGACCCAGGTTTCCGGCTGCAGTTCGGCAATCGCCGTCTTGCGCAGGGTTTCCATGTGCACGAAAATATCGGGCTTGCCTTCGCCTTCGGAGACGAAACCGAAGCCCCGGGCGCGGTTGAACCACTTCACCTTGGCGCGCACCCAGCTGGAGGACGGTGCCACGGTGTTGTGGGCGCGGCTCTTCCGCTCCACCGGGTGAATGGCGGTCGACAGATCGACATCCAGCACCCGCAGGCACTGGTAGCCCTTCTGGCGTTCCACCGCCTCGCAGGTGACACGCGCGCCTTCAAGTGGCGCCTCGAAGCCATCGCGCTTCAGGCATGACAAATGCAGCAGGATATCCTGCATGCCATTGTCCGGAATAATGAAGCCGTAGCCCCGTCCGACATCGAACCACTTCACCAGGCCGGTAATCTTGATGATCCGGACATTCTGCTCTGGAGAATGTTGTAGTTCGGTCTCAACCTCACCCCGAGGGGTGCCACTCGCCGCCATGCGTTTACCCAACCTGCTCACGGGCGGCGTTTTTGTCATTGAACTCTTGCCCCAGTCCGCCCGTTAACAATTTGCTCAAGTCTTAAGGATTTGTACAGCCTCTTGATTCATTTGCCGTGTGGATAACTTCGCACCTGCAACAGGAACACCGCGCACGATGCCAACGCGCCCCGTGGGTTCATTGCAAAGCAAGATGATTCCAAGACGATTCGAGATGGCCGTGATCGGCGTTGCGGTCTTCGCCATGCAGCATTGGCGTGCAACTTGAACTCGCAATCGCCACCGAGAGACCACACGCAGGGACGAGTCTTGCCGGCTTTCGCCAAAACACCGGTCAGTGATTCGCGCTTCGCATGCGGGACATCACAGCTTGCAGCACGTCGCCAGCCTCGGCGTTGATCACCAGCCGTGCCAGGCCATCGAGGCCGGTTGGCTCACGGTTGATGATCACCAGCGGCACGCGGTTGTGGGCGGCGGAGACCGGAAACCCGGCGGCGGGGAAAACCTGCAGCGACGATCCGATGGCCAGGAACAGGTCGGCATCGAAGGTTGCGGCGCGGGCATCGGCCATTTCCTGCTCGGGCATGGCCTGGCCGAAGGAGATGGTGGCCGATTTGACGATGCCGCCGCAGCTTTGGCAGGTGGGCGGCATTGCAGTTGTCTCAATTTGGGACATCACCCAATCGATTTCATGGCGCGTCCCGCAGGCGAGGCACTTGGCATAGGTGCCGTTGCCGTGAATCTCGATGATGCGTTCCTTCGGCACGCCGGCGCGGGCGTCCAGCCCATCGATGTTCTGGGTGATAATGCGCGCGACATGGCCACGTTCGACCAGCTCGGCGACGATGCGGTGCGGCCTTCCGGGTTCGGCGCTGGACAGCGTGTCGCGGATCACGAAGAAGCGCCGCCAGGCTTCGAGGCGCGCTTCCTCGGAGGCCATGAACTCCTGGAAGGCGATGGGCTTGAACCTCGTCCAGAAGCCGCCCTTCGAGCGGAAATCGGGAATGCCGCACTCGGTCGAGAAGCCGGCGCCGGTAAACACCACGGCGCGCCTGGCGCGCTGGACCATTGCCTGCCAGTTCTTCTATGTCTTGCTCAACCAAGGAAGGGTTCCATGAAATATCTGCACACCATGATCCGGGTTGCCAATCTGGAGCAATCGCTCGACTTTTTCATCAACAAGTTGGGTTTCGTCGAGCAGCGCCGGCATGTGAGCGAGAAAGGCCGGTTCACGCTGGTGTTCGTGGCCTGCCCGGACAGCCCCGATGCACCGGTTGAGTTGACCTACAACTGGGATCCGGAAGTCTACACCGGCGGCCGCAACTTCGGCCATCTGGCGATTGAAGTCGACAATGTCTACGATTATTGCGCCAGGCTGCAGGCCGCCGGCATCACCATCAACCGCCCGCCGCGCGAGGGACGCATGGCGTTCATCCGCACGCCGGACAATATCTCAATCGAGATATTGCAGAAGGGCGACGCATTGCCGATCGCCGAGCCGTGGGCGAGCATGGCGAATGTCGGGGTGTGGTAGTTAGAAAGAGCCCTCATCCCCCTTCGGGACCTTCTCCCATGCAACGCACGGGAGAAGGCGTATAAAGGTCATGGGCCTTCTCCCGTTGCGAAAGCAATGGGAGAAGGTGCCCGACAGGGCGGATGAGGGCTCTTCCTACCACTTCCCCTCCACCTCAACCGCCTCATCCACTCCCGGCCATGGCGGCATGGTCACGCCGATGGCTTCGAGGGCTTCATCGCCGTCGCAGCGGAACTGAAAACTGGCGCCAACTGGAATTGATATCGAAACGCCTGGTAACGGCATCGATCACTTCGTCATGGCCGCCAAAGCTCCGCCACATGCGGCCCCTGCCCTTCACGAAATACCAGACCTCCTCCACGCTGCGGTGGGCCACGGGTTTCGACACCGCACCCGGCGGCAAGCGGAAGTGCGCCATGGAGCCACGCTCCGTTGCCGCCAGCAGCCGCACCTCGGAGCCATCGGGGGCGATGGCATCGGGCGCCGCCGCAATCGTGCGGGTGACGAAGCTCATGGCATCAATTGTCCGCCGTTCACTTCGATCACCTGGCCGGTCACGTATCCGCTCGCCTTGTCGCTGGCGAGATAGAGGAAGGTTCCGGCGCAATCTTCGGCGAGGCCGAGCCTCCCCATGGGGATCGACTTCCGCGCCGCCTCACGCTTGGCTTCATCGGAGAAGCGGTCGTGAAATGATGTGTGGATGGTGCCGGGCGACACGCAGTTGACGCGGATGTTGTGGCCAACCAATTCGCGGGCCACGGTCTTGGTGAAGGCCGAGACAAAGGCCTTGGCGCCGCCATAGACGCTGCCGCCGGGGCTGGCGCCATTCCTCGCGGCGATCGAACTCACATTGATGATGTTGCCGGAGCCCTGCTTCTTCATCACGTCAGCGGCAAGCCTCGTGCAGTGGATGAGCTGGCGGCAATTGAGGTCGAACACCTTGTCGATGAAGTCATCGGTCAATTCGGCCAGGGGTATGCGGGCCACCAGGCTTCCGGCATTGTTGACCAGCACATCGAGCGGCCGAAACGCTTGATGGCTTCAGCGATCAGCCTTTGCGGGGCGCCCTCCTCGGTCAGGTCGAGCTTCAGCGTGGCGATACCCCTGGCCTTGAAGGTTTCAAGCTCCGGCCCGCCGCCCCAGATATTGCGCCAGAACTTTGGCGCCCTCGCCGGCAAAGGCCAGTGACGCCGCCCCGCCGATGCCAGTGACGCCGCCGGTCACCACGACCACCTTGTCTTTCAGATCGGAAAACATGTGAACTCCCTTTCGCCGGCGCTATGATGCAACAAAGCGAAAGGATGCACCATGGGCCGGGGATTGGCCGTCTGGGTTCTCATCATGGCGGTTGAAACAGTTCACGGCATCCTGCGTGGGCTGTTCCTGGTGCCTCGGGTTGGCGAAGCGATGGCCGGGCGCATCGGCTGGCCCGTTGGCTTGGTGATTGTCTTGGGCATCACCGTACTCGCCATCCGGTGGATTGGACTTAGTGAGCGCCGCGCCCTCTTGGGGCTCGGCCTCATCTGGCTGGTGCTCACCTTCTGCTTTGAAATCGCCATCGGCTATGCCCGGGGGTTGAGCAACGAAGCAATTCTCGCTGAAATCAATCCGCTTTCCGGCGGCCTGATGGTTTACAGCCTTGTCGTCATGCTGCTGGCGCCGCTGGTGGCGGCTCGTATCCGCGGGCTATAACTTGGACTGGGCCTCGCGCAGCAGCCAGCCGCATAGCGCCATCGCCAGCAATGCTCCCGCCGTCTCGGCGGCGATGAAGCCCGGGAGATCGGCGGGGCGGATGCCGGCGAAGGTGTTGGTCAGGCTGCGGGCAATGGCCACCGCCGGATTGGCGAAGGATGTCGATGCGGTGAACCAGTAGGCGGCGACGATGTAGAGGCCGACGAGCCATGGGATGTTGGCCCGCGCAAATCGCAATCCCAAGAGGATGGTCAACAGAAGCCCGAAGGCGGCGACCGCTTCCGAGAACCACTGGGCACCGCCGGTGCGGATTTTTTCGGAGACCTGGAACAGCGGCAGGTCGAACATCAGATGTGCGGCGAAGGTGCCGAGGATGCCGCCGGTAATCTGGGCGATGACGAAGGCCACGAAAGTCGTTCCACGGCAGTTCGCGGCGGAGCGCCATAACCAGCGACACGGCGGGATTGAAATGGGCGCCGGAGATGGGGCCGAACAGGGTGATGAGCACGACGAGTGCAGCACCGGTTGCCAGGGTGTTGGCGAGAAGGGCGAGTGCCACATCGCCGGTCAGTGTCGATGCCATGATGCCGGAGCCGACGACGGCGGCCACCAGCAGTCCGGTGCCGAGCGCTTCAGCCGCCACCCGGCGCGGAAGATCGAAGGTCTCAGCCATGGGTCGCTCCTTCCATGTTGCCGATGGCGTTCAAAGCACTGCGCAGTGCCGGAATGTCGAGTGCGGCAATCGGCAAGCTGAGCAATGCGGCGATGCGGGCTTGCATGTGGCGGAAGGCGGTTTCGAAAGCGCTGAACTTGTCGGCGTCACTGCCGGTCACCGCCGCCGGGTCTTCGATGCCCCAATGGGCGGTCACCGGATGGCCCGGCCAGATGGGGCAAGTTTCACCCGCCGCGTTGTCGCAAACGGTGATGATGATATCGAGCGGCGGGGCGCCGGGCGCGGCAAACTCATCCCATGACTTGGAGCGGAAGCCTTCGGCTGGATAGCCATGGGCCTGAAGTACCTTCAGCGAAAATGGGTTCACCTGGCCCTTGGGGTCGCTTCCCGCCGAGAAGGCGTTGAAGCGCTCTCGCGCCATCCTTCTGCAGAATGCTTTCGGCGAGGATCGAGCGGGCGCTGTTGCCGGTGCAAAGAAAGAGAACGTTGTGGGTCATGGTTCCCGCTAGCGGCGCTTTGTGACAGTTGGGCGACAGGCATCGGGCCCGCAGATTTCCGGTCTTCCGCCGCAGCAATCCTCCATCATGAAGCGAATGAGGCCGTTCAAGGCGCCATAATCGGCCTTGTAGATGATCGAGCGCGACTCGCGGCGCTGGGTCAGAAGGCCGGCGCGTTCCAGCTCCTTCAAGTGAAAGCTGACGTTGGAGGGCGACACATCGGCCTTTTCGGCAATGGTTCCAGCCGGCAATCCGGCATCGCCCGCTATCACCAGCATGCGCAGGATGCGCAGGCGGGTTTCCTGCGACAGGGCGGCAAAGGCAAAAAGGGCTTGACTCTCTTTCATATTTCAATAACTATTGAATTATCGAAATACAGGAGTAGCCGATATGCTCGACGTTGACAAGTCCCTGCCGCCAGCCGGTTTTGCCGCTTTCCGGCGAACTCACCACCGCCAGCCTGCTGGCGGCGCTTGACGGCGATCCGTCGCTGCACCTGGTGTTCACCTATGACGGCCAGCGCATCCAGTCCGGCTATCACATCACCGAAGTGAAGGCCGGGCATTTCCAGGCGCTTGATTGCGGCGCCAACCCGGAATCGTGGGACGAGGTTTTCATCGAGCTGTGGGACGTGGCGGGTGACCGCACGCACATGCCGGCGGGCAAGTTCGCCGCATCATCCGCAAGGTTACTGATTCCGTGAAACTTGATCCCGCCGCCAAGCTCACCTTCGAAGTGAGCGAGCCTGGCCGCCCGAAGCAGCTGCATGCCGCCACCCTGCCCCGCAGAGAGGGCCACGACCTGGTCATTGACCTCGCCCCCCGGACGGCAAGCTGCAAGCCGCGCGACCGCTGGCTGGCGGAGGAGGTGGCGAAACCCGCCGCCTGTTGTGGGGCTTCAGCGCAACAATCAAAGTGCTGCGGGTGAAGCGCTGTCGCGGCGAGAACTGCTAACTTTGTCACACAATCTCCTGGCATCGTCATTCCGGCGAAAGCCGGAACCCAGTCTTTCGAACTACGGAACGGCGGCAAGCCTGGGTCCCGGCCTCCGTCGGGATGGCATTCAGACGTGTGGGTGAGGCCCGGCACGACGTGCCAATGAACGAAGCGTCGTGCTAACTTGAGGCATGACTCATCTCGGCAGCATACGACGCCTCAGTAAGGTGGCAACCTATGGCGTGCTGTGGCTGTGGGCCGTGGTGTGCATCTTTCCGCTGTACTGGGTGGCACTCGCGTCGATCAAGGCGGTTGAAGACCTGGACGGCGGCCCCGCCTTTCTGCCGTTCATCGACTTCATGCCGATGCTCGATGCCTGGCGGTTCATCCTGACGGACGCTTACGAAAACCTGGTCATGCGGTTCGTGAACAGCGCGGTCGCCGCCGCCTGCGCCACGCTGCTGGCGCTCACCCTTGGCAGTCTTGCGGCCTATGGGCTCAGCCGTTTCCGGCCGCCGGTTTTCCACGGGTCGACAATCATGGCGGCGATCCTTGCCACGCGCATTCTGCCGCCGATGGTCATGGTGCTGCCGCTGTACGTCATGTTCAATTGGGCGAGCCTTCTCGACACGCGCACGGCGCTGATCATCACCTACGGGGCTGTTAATCTGCCGGTCGCCGTCTGGCTGCTGCGCCCGGTGTTCGGCATGCGGGCCAGCGACCAGGAGGAAGCAGCCCTGCTCGATGGCGCGTCGCGGTTCCGCATCTTCTTTGAAATCGCCGTTCCCATGGCGGCCGGCGGCATCGTGGCGGCGGGCATTCTGATCTTCGTCCTGTGCTGGAACGAGTATCTGTTCGCAGCCTTCCTCACGACCAACGAAGCGATGACGGTGCCGCCGTGGATGGTGGGCCAGCTTTCGATGAAGGAAGCGCAGGTGGGCGGCGGGGCCGAGGAATGGTCGAACCTGTCGGCGGCCACGGTGCTGATGACGGCGCCGCTGCTGCTGGTCACGGTGTTCGCGCAAAGGGCGCTGGCGCGGATGGCAACATAGCTGAATGACGCGGCAAGGCGGCGCGCCGCGAAATCACGCAGGAACGTAGACCAACCTGATCACATCGCCATCAAGGCGATCATGGGCGACAAGACGGAGCGGCGGCCGGGGTCCGGCGAAATATGGTTTGCCGTGACCAAGCACGACGGGATGCAGGTAGATCAGATACTCGTCGATCAGGCCAAGTGCGGTTAGGCTGTGCGCCAAGTTGGGGCCAGCAACTTCAATCACCCCCTGGCATTCGGCCTTCAGCTTGCGGATCGAACCCTCAACATCGTCGGCAATCAGAGTTGCATTGGGGCCGACTGACTTCAACGTACGAGAGACCACCCACTTCGGCTGCTTCCGCCAGGCCGCCGCGAAGGCTCGTCTGTCTGCATTCCATTCAGGATGATCGCCGTCCCAGTAACCCATGATCTCATACATCTGCCGGCCGTATATGCTGCCTGCCAGCGCCTCCGTCTCAGCGATGAAGTGGCGGAAGAGCGCGGGGCTCGGCGCAAACGCCATGTGGTCGACGTAGCCGTCGAGGGACTGGTTCATTCCGAACACGAGCTTGGCCATCGTACTTCCTAACCTCACGCGGCACATCCGGTTGGTTGGAGCTGTCAATTCCAGGCTGGCGCGCTCGCGGCGGCTTCCGCGCATAGACGGCAACAGACGGTGGAATATGGCGCGCCCTACGGGAATCGAACCCGTCTTTACAACGTGAAAGGCTGTCGTCCTAACCGATAGACGAAGGGCGCGGCGGGGCGTCTATAGGCAGTTTCGGCTGATAAGGCAAGGCTCGGGATTGGGTGGTGCCGGCCCGCCATTTGGCTGGCGAAACGCCGTATTCGCGCTTAAAGGCGCGGCTGAATGCATCTTCCGACTCATAGCCAACTTCGAAACCGATGTTGCCGATAGTCTTGGCGGTTTCGCCCAATACGCGCTTGCCGATGGCAAGGCGCCAGGCGGTGAGATAGCGGATTGGCGCCACATTCATCACCGCCGTGAACCTCTGGACAAAGGCACTGCGCGACATTCCTGCTTCTTTGGCAAGACCTTCCGCGGTCCAAGCATTGGCAATGTCGCGGTGCATGGCGGACAGCGCCTGGCCAATCTGCGGGTCACCCAGGCCCCGGAGCCAACTGGTCACGTCGTCGCCGGACGTTTCCGCGTAGCTGCGCACGGCTTCAACAAACAGCATTTCCGAAAGCCGTGACATGACGCCGGAATTGGCAACGCGGCCCCGCGCCAGTTCACTCGCGGCAAATGCCATCGACGCCTCGATCAGCCCGCGCGAGGTGGCCTTGTGGAAGTTGACCTTGATAATCGGCGGCAGGGCCGCGACAAGCGGATTGAACCCCTCTTCGCAGGCGAGGAAACCACAAAGCATGTCGGCGGCCTTGCCGCCGCCACCGTGAACGACGCGGGCCAAACCGCCATCGGTCGATGGCTGAACCAGAAGATGCCCATCGATGCTGGGAAGGCCCGGAGCACTCGCCAGGATGTGCGGGTCGTTGCGAGGCATCATGATGATTTCGCCCGCTTCAACCGGCATGGCGGCCATGCCGCCTTTTATACTGGCGAGCATCGTACCTTTAGTCAAATAGTGAAAGCTGATGATCTGCGAGGGATTCTGAAGAATCGCCGAGCAGTCCTCGGCCACCACGCGCGAAGCGATACACCACGGTTCAGTCAGGCGCACGTCGAGGAACACACCGCCCTTCATGCGAACGGAGCGCAAAACATCGGAGAGCGGATCAAGAATCATTGCGAAAAGTCTTTCTGGCGGCCCGGCACATGCGACCACCCCGCATACATGGATTGGGACTCGACGCAGTGATCTACGTCACAGTTTTGCGTTCCGATCTAAGTTGGACGGTCAGCCAGTTATTCCGGACGGTCGAACATTCGCAGATCGCAGCATCGCGCCTAGTGAGCGCCGCAGAGGGCGCTTCAACCCAAACCAACAGGAAGTATCATGACTACCTTCAACTCAATTCTCCGTTCCGCCCTGCCGCTCATGGCGGTCGCATTTTCTACAACCGCCGTGCCTTCGGCCCAGGCCGCTGACTTCCAGCAGTACCTGCAAGGCACCTGCAATGGCACGCTGTGCTCGGTCAATTTCTCGAAAGTTCCGGCCGGCAAGAAAATGCGCATCACGAAATCGTCGTGCTACATCCGCGTCCTCAAGACCGACAGCAATCATTATGGCGTTCTGCATGCCTTGCAGCTGCTTCTGGTCAGGGCGGACGGCAGCATCGGCATGGCCGAAACCATGCCCGCCGAACTCACCTCGATTGTCAACTTGCCGGCGAGCATGCGCACCATTCACCAGGCGAACGAGTCGGTGCAGATAACCGCGAGAAGCGGGCAGCACCTTCGCGCCTACGTGGAACTTATCGACGGCACCTTCGAACAGGTTGCCTGCCACATCAGCGGCACCCTGTCGTAAACCATCGCAAACAACGAGGAACCAAATGAACATTCAGTCCCCTAATCTCCTGTCACCGGACTTTGCCGCCATCAAGCAACGGCAGCACGCTACCTGGGCATCCGGCGACTACAATATTGTCGGCACCACCCTTCAGATCGCCGGCGAACGGCTTGCCGAAGCCGCCGATGTCCGGGCCGGCGAGAAGGTGATCGACGTCGCGGCCGGCAACGGCAATGCGACGTTGGCTGCGGCGCGCCGCTTCGCCAGAGTGACATCGACCGACTATGTGGAGGCGCTGCTCGACCGCGGCGCCGAACGCGCCAAAGCCGAACGCCTCGACGTCGATTTCACGACGGCCGACGCCGAGGACTTGCCGTTTGCCGATGCGAGTTTCGACGTGGCGCTTTCGACTTTCGGCGTGATGTTTGCGCCGAACCAGGAGAAAACCGCCTCGGAACTGTCGCGAGTCGTCCGCAAAGCTGGCCGCATCGGCCTTGCCAACTGGACGCCGGAAAGCTTCATCGGCCAGCTGTTCAAGACGATCGGGCGTCACGTTCCGCCCCCGTCCGGCCTGAAGTCACCGGCGCTGTGGGGTACAGAAGACCGGCTTGCCAGCCTGTTTCCCAACATGAAGATTGCCGCCTCGAAGCAGATCTTCAACTTCCGCTACCGGTCGGCGGACCATTGGCTGGAGGTGTTCAAGACCTACTATGGCCCGACGCACAAGGCTTTCGCAGCACTTGATGCCGCCAAGGGAGAAGCACTTGAAGCCGACATCCGCGAACTGCTTGGCCGCATGAACGTGGCCGGCAGCTCCAGCCTGGTTGTGCCGAGCGAGTATCTCGAAGCGGTCATCACCAAAGGCTGATCAGGAGACCCGGGCCACGTCCTCGACATGGATCGAGGGCGTGCGCCCGCCGTTCCAGTCATCAATCGTCAGGCGTCCGGCGATGTGCAGCGGGAACTTCCGTTCACTGAGCAGTGCTTCGCCCATCTCGGTGCCCATGGCGCGGAAGGCGATGGCCTTGATGCGTTTGCCGTCATCGCTGGCGAGCGTCATCCGGATGTGATCGTTGCCGGCCTTGTCGGCGTAGACCACGCGGTGGGCGGGAAAGGCGAAGAGCGGCGCCGGGTGGCCCTGGCCATAGGGGCCTGCCTGCTCAAGGAGTTCGATGAGATCGAGGGTGGCGCCGCCGGCCGTCAAGGCGCCATCGATGGCGAGTGCGCGGTCAGTGGCTGCGGCCACTTGCGGCGCCAGCTTCTCTTCAAGAAAACCGCGCAAATCGGCGAGGCGTTCGACCCGCACGGTCAGGCCCGCCGCCATGGCGTGGCCGCCGCCCTTGTCGATCAATCCCGCCTCAAACGCTTCACGCACGGCGCGGCCGAGATCGACGCCGGAAATCGAACGGCCGGAACCGGCGGCGCGTTCGCCATCTTCGGCGAGAACGAAACTCGGAAGCTGGAAGCGCTCTTTCAATCGCGCCGCCGCCAATCCGACGACGCCGGGGTGCCAGCCTTTTCGGGTCACAACCAGCACGCTGGCCCGGCCTTCCTTGCCCATGGCGGCCTCGGCTTGCATCACGGCCTGATCGACGACGGCAATCTCAATCGCCTGGCGTTCGCGATTCAGCACTTCAAGCTGCTGGGCAATCTGGCTGGCTTCGCCGCGCTCCCTGGTGGTCAGCAACCGAAGTGCCAGAAGCGCATTGCCGATGCGGCCGGCGGCGTTGAGCCTCGGCCCCAGCAGGAAGCCCAGCGCATAGACATCGGGCCTGCGCTTCAGCCGCGAGACATCAGCCAATGCCGCCAGCCCCAGGTTCTCGCGGCGGGCCATGATCTTCAGGCCCTGGGTGACATAGGCGCGATTCAGGCCCTTGAGCGGCACCACGTCGCAGACGGTCGCCAGGGCCACCAGTTCCAGCCACTGCAGCATGTTGGGGTCGGGGCGTTCGGCCGAGTACCATCCGCGCGCCCGCAGCACTTTGTTCACGGCGGCAATCAGGATCATCACCACACCCGCCGCGCACAGGTATCCATATCCTGAAATATCGTCCTGGCGGTTGGGATTGATCACCGCATGGGCCGCGGGCAGCGTCTCGCCGGCCTGGTGGTGATCGACGATGATGGTGACGAAGCCCAGTTCCGCGGCATGGGCCAGCGGGTCATGGGCCATGACGCCGCAATCGAGGGTCAGCAGAATCTGCGCGCCCTGCTCCTTCAGTTGCGACACGGCGGCGGCACTGGGGCCATAGCCTTCGGTCAAGCGATCCGGGATATGGACGATGCAATCGTGGCCGACGGCGCGCAGGAATAATTGCAGGATGGCGGCTGATGATACTCCGTCCACGTCGTAATCGCTGATCACGCCGATCCGTTCACCCTGCATGATGGCATCGGCGAGGCGTTCAGCACCCTTCTCCATATCGCGCAATGCCGACGGTTGCGGCATGAGGGTGCGGAGCGTCGGATTGAGAAAGCCATCGGCATCGTCGAGGCCCACGCCGCGCGCCGCCAGCACGCGGCCCAGAATGTCGGGAAGTTCATGCTGCTGGGAAATCGCCTCGGCGAGGCGCTGATCGTCGAGCCTGGCCTGCCAGCGCCTGCCGGAAAGCGAGCGTTCGACGTTGAGAAAGGCGCGGGTCATGACGGCGCCGGACCTGACAAGGCAACATGGGCTGAACCAGCCCTCATCCGCCCTTCGGGCACCTTCTCCCATCCTTCGGACGGGAGAAGGCAACAACAGGTCATGCGCCTTCTCCCGTTCGCGCCTTCGCGAATGGGAGAAGGTCCCGAAGGGGGATGAGGGCTCTTTCCACCGGTAAGGCGGCGGCCGTGGTCCACCTACAGCCTCTCGATCCGGATCATCCTGCGGGTGGCCGGCCACGTGGCCGTCTTTCTCGATCCTCGCCAAGGCCCGGCGCATGGCCTGCTCGAGGGTATCATGGGTGATGAGGATGAAAGGGGCGGTGGCGCGTGGCGCGCTCTGGTCGGACATGCCACGCTGCACGATCTGTTCAATGGAGATCTTCTCATCGGCCAGAATGCTGGCGATGGCGGCGACGGCGCCCGGCTTGTCGTGCAGTTGCAGGGCGACGTAGAAGCCACCCTCGTGGGCCATCTTGGGGGCCGCCACGTATTTTTTCAGACGAGCGGCGGGGACGCCGAAAGCCGGCCGGCCATTGCCCCGGGCGATATCGACGATATCGGACACTACCGCCGATGCCGTCGGGTGCGCTCCGGCGCCGCGGCCCTCAAGCAGCAGGTCGCCGACGAAATCGCCTTTCACCACGACGGCGTTGAACACCCCATCAGTATCGGAAACCGGCGAACCCTTGGGCACCAGCGTCGGGTGCACGCGCTGTTCGACGCCCGTTTCATGAAGAACCGCCACACCCAGCAGCTTGATCTTGTAGCCCAACTCACCGGCGTTGCGAATGTCATCCAGGGTAATCGCCTCGATGCCTTCAATGTCGATGCCAGCGAGGTTCACCTCGGTGCCGAAGGCCAGCGAGGTCAGCACCGCCAGCTTGTGGGCAGTGTCGAAGCCGCCGACATCGAAGGTCGGGTCGGCCTCGGCATAGCCCAGCGCCTGGGCTTCCTTCAGCACGTCGGCGAAGCTCCGGCCCTCGTTGGCCATCTTGGTGAGGATGTAGTTGCAGGTGCCGTTCATGATGCCGAACAGCTTGGTGACACGGTTGCCGGCAAGGCCTTCGCGCAGGGTCTTAATGATCGGAATGCCACCGGCCACGGAGGCCTCGAAGTTCAGCGCCGCGCCATGGGCCTCGGCGCGGCGGGCGAGATCGGCGCCATGGTGGGCGAGCAGCGCCTTGTTGGCGGTGACCACCGGGGTGCCATGGTCGAGCGCCATCTCCACCGCCAGCCTGGCCGGACCTTCGGAGCCCCCCATCAACTCGACGAAGACATCGATATCAGTGCGCGCCGCCATCTCGACAGGATCGTCAAACCATTTCAGTTTCGACAGATCATGCCCCCGGTTTTTCTTTTTGTCGCGGGCACTTACGGCGGTCACCTCAAGCGTTACACCAGCCCGGGCGGCGATCAGTTCGCCGTGGCGGGCGAGAATGTCCAAGACACCCGCGCCAACGGTTCCCAGCCCGGCAATGCCAATCCGCAGTTTCTTCGCCATGAGTCACGATCCCTGATTTCGGGGGACTTATGGAGGGAAGGTCTCGCTTCGTCCAGTCCGACATGGGGCGCGCGCGAGCAGGTGAAAGAAATCGCCAGACTATGCTACGGTTAGAATATGGCTCCCGCAATCCATCCAGGCCGCCTTCTGCGCCGCGAACTTGAGGCCCGCAAGCTGAGCGCCAATCGTCTGGCGCTCGACCTCGGCGTGCCGTCCGGACGCATCACCGACATTCTCAACGGCCGCCGTTCGATCAGCGCCGACACCGCGCTGCGGCTCGCCCGCTATTTCGACAACAGCGCCCGCTTCTGGCTCGACCTGCAAAGCCAGTATGACAGCGCCATTGCCGAGCGCGATCACGGCGCGGAGATTAACAAACGCGTGCATCCGGCAGACGCGGCTTGATGGCCGTTATCAACACTGTTCCTTTTTTGTTCCATTTGTGATATCCTGTAGTTCCTCTAGGGTTTGGCGACGGGTGGGAGATTCTATGGCACCGGCGGTATTGGAACTTTGCGCGGGCGCGGGCGGTCAGGCCTTGGGGCTTGAGATGGCCGGCTTTGACCATGCGGGCCTCATCGAGAACGATGCCGCAGCTTGCAATACGCTGCGAGCAAACCGGCCGGACTGGACAGTACTAGAGCACGACCTGTTCGAGCCGCTGAAGCAGATGTCAGCCTTCAAGGGTGTTGACCTTCTCGCCGGGGGCCTCCCCTGCCCGCCGTTCTCGGTTGCGGGCAAGCAACTTGGGGAGCGTGACGAACGCAACCTGTTCAACGTCGGCATCAACTATGTCGATCAACTGAAGCCCAAAGCGGTGATGTTCGAGAACGTCAGAGGCATGCTCGATCCGCGTTTTGCCGATTATCGCAACTGGATTGATCACCGTCTGGACAAGATGGGTTACACGCCGGGCTGGAAGCTTCTGCACGCGTCCGATCTCGGTGTGCCGCAGCTGCGGCCACGGGTGTTGATGGTGGCGGTGCGCAAAGAAGCCTCGTCGCGCTTCCAATGGCCCGAGCACAAGGTCGCGTCACGGACAGTTGGCGAAACGCTGCATGACCTCATGGCATCACGCGGCTGGCGGCATGCGGATGAGTGGCGCGAGAAAGCCAACCGAGTTGCTCCTACAATCGTCGGCGGCTCGAAGAAACATGGTGGCCCCGACCTTGGCCCCACACGCGCCCGCAAGGCTTGGGCCGAACTAGGCGTCGATGGCCTCGGTATCGCGAACGAGGAACCAGAAGAAAACTTCAGGGGCATGCCACGGCTCACCGTGCGCATGGTCGCTCGCATTCAGGGCTTCCCTGATGATTGGCACTTCCAGGGTGGTAAAACGGCGCGATACCGGCAAGTCGGCAACGCGTTTCCTCCGCCGGTGGCGAAGGCGGTGGCAGGTGCGATTTTCAATGCGCTTGCATCCGGTTCTGTCGGCCGAGGCAGGAAATTGGCAATTGCATAATGCTTGGCAAGAGCTTCGATACGCCTTCAATCGGACCGTTGCACCCTGACTTTCCAATTTTGTCGCGCATCAGCCAGTCCATCCTGTCCAAAGCAAGAGGAAAGGATCGGCTGGATTTCGCCTTCCCGACGTTACTCCAAGACGCGATCGATTTTGTCCTCGATCCAATTCACACTGCGCGGCGAACCGTGAAAGAGTTGGACAACGTCGAAAAGACCTTCATCGGCTTGAAGGTTGAACATTACATTCGGGATTTCTTGGATGCCCCAAAGGGACTGCGTGACCTCAAGATCGACGGAATTGATGTCGATATCAAGAACACCGTGGGTGGCACGTGGATGATACCTCCCGAAACCTACAGAGGACAGGAACCTTGTTTGCTGATCGCTATTGCCGACGAGGATCGTAAGTGCTGGCTGGGCCTTATGCTCGCCCGTGATGAATACCTTGGAGCTGCGGAAGGAAATCGGGATGGAAAACGGTCAGTTGTCAAGAAGGGTAAGGAAAACGTCCTGTGGCTCATATCTGGCACTGAACTTCCTGTCAGCCGTTGGGCCAATGTTGATATGCAACGGTTCCGGGAACTGCGGACCATAAAGGGTGGTTCACGTCGGGCCGCTATGTTTTTCCGAGAGAACCCGGGCTTGGTTGTTCATCGAACCATTGTTCAGTCGCTGCTGCACGACCAACGTGACTACATGAAGCGAATTCGCGGAAATGGCGGAGCGCGGGACATTCTCAAGACTGAAGGCATCAGCCTTTTTTCAGGCGCCTACGACAAAAAGAAAATCAAAGACAAAGGATACGGCACACTCGCAGGCGACGAATTCATCGCTGTAATGGCATAGTGGCTGACTTACGCTCCAGACTTCACCGTTCCCGCAACATGGCGGCGATCAAATCCTCCGGCATGAAGCCGGAGATGATTGTCCGCTCCCTCGTTCACCGACTCGGCTATCGCTTCCGCCTCCATGCCAAAGACCTTCCGGGCAAGCCCGACCTGGTGTTCCGTTCGCGCAGGAAGGTCATCTTCGTGCATGGGTGTTTCTGGCATCAGCACCAGAAGGCTTCCTGCAGTGACGGGCGGGCGCCGAAGTCGAACCTCGGTTACTGGGCGCCGAAGCTGGCGCGCAATGTCAATCGTGACGCGCGCAACGTTGCGGCGCTGAAGGCCTTCGGCTGGCGCATCCTGGTCGTTTGGGAATGTGAAGCACTAGGGGATGTGGCCAAGTTGTCACAACGTATTGTTAAATTCCTAGGATAGTATTGACAGACAGGCAGTCCTCCCCTATACTCCTATCCAGTCCAAACCAACAAGGAGGGGACAGTGTCGACAGCGTCTCGGAATTGCGGTTTGGATGGCGGCGCCCGCGCCGGGAAGCGTAACGCACTTTCCGCCCCGGGAGTGAACGGCAAACTCCGGGAGCACTATGACTCCCGCGCCCCAGGCGGGCAGTTAGGCGGTCCCCCAAAAGGGAAGCGGCCGAAGCGAATGCCGGAATCCGAAAACGCCGCGACCGGAAGCCGGGCGCAAGCGCCCAATTCCACCCCTACCCCCAAATTGCGTGAGCCCCGGCTCCGGCAATCCCCTCCCCCGCAACACGCGCGGCCGCCTCCTCCGGGGGCGGCCCGCATCTTTGACTTCGATGTCGTGGAGCGCGCCGAGCCGCTGGCCCGCTGCCCGGATCTCGTGTGCGTGCGCGGCCAGCGTTGCCGCAACGCCGGAACGCCGCGGCCATGCCGCAGGCTGTTTCAATCCCGCGATGAGTTCCGGATGTACATTGCCGAAAAGCTGGCAGCTCTGAATGCGGGCCGTCCAAAACGGGTGTTTGCCAGCCACGACGAGCAAAGCCGGCACATGGCCAAAGTGCACCGGGCCTTGCGTGGCGATGACTGACACCCCCTCCACATTGCCAATTCCCCTTTGCCGCCGCCGCCTATAATGTGGCGCAAACCCTCTTAGAAAGCTGGCGATGACTTCTCCCAAACCCCCTGCCCCCTCGGAATACAAACTCGCCGACCCGGTGCAGTTTGCCCAGAACATGGCCAAGGTGTTCGAGCAGGCTTCGGCCATCGCCAAGCTGGTGGCGCAGCGGCCAGACCTTGCCAAGCAGCAGGCGGAAAACCAGGTCACCCCCATCGAGCAGGTGAGCAAGACGCTGGGCAGCGTCTACCAGTCCTATGCCCAGAACCCGCAGAAGCTGATGGACGCCCAGATGCAGCTGTGGAACGCCTATGGCCAGCTGTGGCAGTCGGCCTGGCAGCGGGCGATCGGGGCGCCCGCCGAAGCGGTGGCGGTGCCGGCCCGCAATGACAAGCGCTTCAAGGACAAGGACTGGCAGGAACACACGGTCTTCGATTTCCTCAAGCAGTTCTACCTGATCTCCGCCAACTGGGCGAAGGACATGGTGGAGAACGCCGACGGCGTTGACGAGCACACGCGCCATAAGGCCAAGTTCTACGTGGAACAGATTGCCAATGCGCTGTCGCCCTCGAACTTCCCAATCAGCAATCCGGAAATCCTGCGCACCACGCTGGCCAGCAATGGCGCCAATCTGATCGAGGGGCTGAAACATCTCGAAGAGGACATGAAGACGCCGGACGGCCGCTTGCGCATCAAGCAGACCGACATGGGGGCCTTCGAGATCGGCCGCAACATTGCCATGACGCCGGGCAAGGTGGTGTTCCGCAACGAGTCCTTCGAACTCCTCCAGTATACGCCAACGACCACCGAGGCCTTCGAATATCCCCTCGTCATCTTCCCGCCGTGGATCAACAAGTTCTACATTCTTGATTTGAACGAGCAGAAAAGCTTCGTGCGCTGGGCGGTGGATCGCGGCCTCACGGTGTTCGTCGTCTCGTGGGTCAATGCTGACGAGGCGCAGGGACGTAAGAGCTTCTCGGACTACATGCGCGAGGGCTTCCTCACCGCTGTGCAGGCGGCTCTCGATGCCACGGGGGCGGAGAAGGCGACGGTCATCGGCTATTGCATCGGCGGCACGCTGACCGCGGCGTCGCTCGGCTACATGGCGGCAACCAACGATCATCGCGTCGCCGCCGCCACGTTCTTTACGACACAGGTCGACTTCGAGAAGGCGGGAGACCTTCTGGTCTATGTCGACGAAGAGCAGGTGAAGTGGATCGAAGACCGCATGGCCGACAAGGGCTATCTGCCGGGAAACCGCATGGCGGATGCCTTCAACCTGTTGCGCTCCAACGATCTGATCTGGTCCTATGTGGTCAACAACTACATGCTGGGCAAGGACCCGATGCCCTTCGACCTCCTGTACTGGAACGCCGATTCAACCCGCATGCCGGCGGGGGTGCACTCGTTCTATCTGCGCGAATGCTATCTCGGCAACAAGCTGTCGCAAGGCAAGATGGTGCTCGACAACGTGCGCATTGATCTGAAGAAAGTGAAAATCCCCATCTACAATCTGGCGGCGCGCGAGGACCATATCGCGCCCATTCAGTCGGTGTTCCGGGTCGGCAAACACATGGGTGGGCCGGTGAAGCTGGTTGTCTCGGGCTCGGGCCACGTTGCCGGCGTGATCAATCCGCCGGCTGCCAAGAAGTATCAGTACTGGACGAACCCCAAACCCGCCGCCAGCCTCGAAGACTGGCTGAGTGGCGCCACCGAACATCCGGGCTCGTGGTGGGAAGACTGGTACGGCTGGATCTCCGAACGCAGCGGCTTGAAGGTTGCGGCACCAACGCCCGGCAGCGGCAAGCTGGCGGTGATCGAGGACGCGCCGGGAAGTTATGTGCGGGTGAAGGCGCAGTAGCGTGCCGACCATTGGAAACGCCGAACCACCACCCCTCATCCGCCCTTCGGGCACCTTCTCCCCGCCGCAAGCGGCAGGGAGAAGGGAATACTTGGCCCTTCGCCCTGCACGAAGTGCGGGGAGAAGGTGGCTGAAGGCCGGATGAGGGGTGTCGTTCAACCAAACAATTGCCTGCCAGTTGATCCTTGTCAAAGTCTCGCCATAGTGGCCGTGTATAGGAAAACTAATGATGCTTCTGATTTACCCTCCTTTTCCTGTTCCTCGCCGCAGCCCCCGCCTTTGCCGATGACGCCCTGCTGCAGCGCGGCAAGGTTCTGGTGGAGGAGAATTGCACCAAATGCCACAACGTTGGCGCCACCGGTGACAGTCCGTTCAAGCCGGCGCCGCCGTTTCGGGAGGTGGCGCCGAACTACACCCAGGACGAGTTGGTCGATGGCTTCATGGAGGGCCTGGCGGTGCGCCATGAGGCGATGCCGGACTGGGAAATGAACCTGGAGCAGGCGGAAGCGATTGCCGCCTATATCCTCAGCCTCAAATCCGCCGATGCGCCAACCGAAGATTCGCCGGCGGCCATGGGATTTGCAATCCTGCGCAAGAATTGCGCGGCCTGTCACGCCCTGGGCCCTGAGGGTGCCAGTCCGTTAGCCAAGGCGCCGCCGTTCCGCGAGGTCGCCAAGCGCTATCCGCCAGAGCAGCTTGAGGAATCACTGGCCGAAGGCATCATCACCGGACACGATGGCATGCCGGAAATCAGCTTCGAGCCCGTCGAGATTTCGTCGATCGTCGCCTGGCTCAACACCCTCAGGCAAGAGTAGGCGATCACAAATTCGAGAACGCACGCATCCGTTACTCGCAATTTCCCGTTGGAGGACTATGTAATGGTAGTTACGACGGGTCTGATGCTTCCCCCCTGCCCACAGACCCTTGTTGCGAGGGCCCGGACCACCCCTGTCCGGGCCTTTATTTTGTTCAGTCGTCGCCGCCCGAGGCTTTGCTGATGCCAAGCGGCAGTTTGCGTTTGCGGATGCCGGTGAGCTTGGCGTAGGCGTTGGCAAGCGCTGGGCCAACGGCGGGAACTCCCACTTCGCCAATTCCGCCAAGTGCCGCACCCGCCGTGTTGATGAAGGTGACGGCGATTTTCGGCGCATCGCGCAGGCGCATCATCTTGAATTCGTCGAAGTTGCGCTGCTGAATGCGGCCATTGTCGAACTGCAACCGGCCCCATTGCGCGGCGTTCAGGCCATGGATTACGCCACCCTCGATCTGGGCGCGGGCGATATCGGGATTGACCACCATGCCACAATCCACGGCAACCGAAACCTTGACGACGCGGATTTTCGGCGGCGAACCGCTGCCCGCCACCTTGGCAATCTGCACCACCTGGGCTGTCAAGCTGCCGAAGGATTCGGCATAGGCAATGCCCCTGGCGTGGCCTCTTGGAAGCCTCGTACCCCAGCGCCCGAGCTTGGCGGCGGCGGCGAGCACCTTGAGAGCGCGCGCATTGCCGGCAAGAAGCTTGCGGCGGTATTTGTAGGGATTGATGCCGGCGGCCTTGGCCGCCTCGTCAATGGCGCTTTCAACCACGAAAGCGTTGATCGAGTGGCCAACCGAACGCCAGAAACCTACGGGGATCTCCGCCGGGTGGCGGACGTATTCGGTTTTGCGGCTTCCGAAATCATAGGGAAGATCGATGCAGCCTTCAGTGCATTGATTATCGGCCTCGCCGTCGAGAATCCAGCTGCGTTGAAACAGAATAGAGGGCGAAACAATACGGAACAGTGAGGCGGTAACATTGCCCTTGCCATCGATACCGGTCTTGGCCTTGACCAGGGCCATCGGCCGGTACTGGTCATTGGCGAAATCTTCCTCGCGCGACCAGGTGAGTTTCACCGGCTGGCCCACTTGCTTGGCGATTGTGACGGCTTGCTTCACATAGTCGATTTCGAACTTGCGGCCGAGGCCACCACCCATCATCAGGCTGGTGACGGATATGGCCGAAGGAGCCAAGCCGGTGACCGCGGCTGCCACGGCCTGAACCGCATCGGGGGCCTGGGTTGGCGCAAAAATTGTGCAGGCGTCAGCTGTCAATTCGACGGTGCAACTTAGCGGTTCCATGCAGGCATGGGGCAGATACGGGAAGCTGTAGGTCGAGGTGATCCGCTTCTTCGCCTTGGCAAAACCGGCGGCGAGATCGCCTTTCGCTTCGGCTACGGCGGCGGTTCCGGTCGCCATGAGGCTAGCCGCTTTGTCGGCAATTTTCGAACTGTCCACGCTGTCTGTATTGGCCGGATAGTCCCAGGACACACTCAAAGTCCGCGTCAGGCGGAAGGCGGCCCACGTGTCGTTGGCGACCACGGCAACCGCATTGCCGAGATTGACGACGGCAATGGCGCCTGCGGGCGTTGCCGGTGTTGAAGCAACCGTTCCGCCGAACACCGGGCAATGCTTGATCGCCGCATAGACCATGCCGGGGATTCGGGCATCAATGCCAAATTTTGCCGAGCCATTGACCTTCGATGGAATGTCGAGGCGTTTCACGGATTGGCCGATGTGCAGGTAGCCGCGGGAGGCGGAGAGGATGACCGGGTTGGCGGGCGGCGGCAGAAGTGCAGCCTCGGCGGCGACCTCGCCAAAGGTACGCGACTGGCCATTGGCGGTTACAACGCCATCCGAAACGGTGCAGGCCGAAGGGCTTACACCGAGCTGGTTGGCGGCGGCTGTCACCAGCATTTCGCGGGCGGTGGCTCCGGCCTTCAACATGGCATCAAAATATCCGCGCACGCTGCCGCTGCCAGCGGTGAGCTGCTGTTGATACATTGGATTGAAGTAAGCCGAAGCGGGTGGCGCCATGAGGGTTTTGACCTTGGACCAGTCGGCCATCAGCTCTTCGGCGACAATCTGCGGAAGGCTGGTCAAGACGCCCTGCCCCATTTCGGAGCTGCCGACCTGGATGGTCACGGTCTCGTCGGGGGCGATGGAAATCCAGGCGGATATCTCCGTGCCGCCCGCCGCCATGGCGCGCGAGCGGAGTGGGATGGTAATGCCCAACAACAGCCCACCGGCGGCAGCGGCCGAGACTTTCAGAAAATTGCGGCGTTGCATTACAGGTGTTGCGAGTGTCATGTGCCCACCTCTCACTTCGCCGCGGCGCGGTGGATGGCCTTGCGCACCCGCGGATAGGTTCCACAGACGCAAAGGTTGCGAATCGATTTGTTGATCTGACTGTCGGTGGGCGTGGGATGGGACCTCAGCAAGGCCATCGCCGACATCAACATGCCGGACTGACAATAACCGCACTGCGGCACCTGTTCAGCTATCCACGCCGCCTGGAGTTTCTGGGCAAGCGCCGAGCTTAGGCCTTCAATGGTGGTGACATGCTTGCCACCGGCATCGGCCAGCGACACTTCGCAAGACTTTTCAGCCTCGCCGTCAATATGCACGGTGCAGGCGCCGCAAACTTCGATGCCGCAGCCATATTTGGTGCCGGTGAGGCCAAGGTAATCGCGCAGCGCCCAGAGCAGCGGGGTATTCCCCGGGGCGTCGATCGTTACCTGCTGGCCGTTGACGGTCAAAGTGGTCATGCGCTTCCTCTCGCGAGAGTCGTATACACAGAATTGATTTATGTTATTCCACTGACAGAATGGTGAGAGAGTGTGTCAGCATTCTGTCAGACATGACCTTCAGGGAAATCAAATTTGAATTAAAAAACAACTACTTCTGCATTCCCAGGGTTAGTCCGCGCACCAGGTGGCGGCTGGGTGAGGAGGATGAAAATGAAGGCGGGAATCAGGCTGGACACTGCCAGAGCCGCGCCAGGGCCCCAGTAGTCGCCGGGCAGTACCGATGCTTTCACTGTCAACGTCTTGAAAGATATGGCGAGCGAGCTGGCATAGAGATATTCGGTCCATGAAAAGATGAAACAGAGTACGGCCGTTGCGGCAATGCCGCCATGCAGCGCCGGGAGCACGATATGGCGGAACGCTTGCGCAGCGGTGGCTCCGTCCAAATAGGCGGCTTCTTGCACCTCTTTCGGCAAATCCTCGATGAAGGATTTCAACAGCAGCACAGCAATCGGGAGATTGGCCAGCCCGTGAACCAAAATCAGGCCGGTGCGGGTGTCAAAAAGGCTGATGCTGTGTAAAAAATAGACCAGTGGAACAGCCAGCGCCACGGGTGGAATTGCTCGAATGAAAAGCACACCGAGTGTCACAACTCTTGCTGGCAGGCCCGGAAATCGGGAAAGGCCATAGGCCGCTGAAAGGCCAGCTGCCAACGACACAAGCATGGAACCGGTTGCCACCAGCAGTGTATCGACAAAGGCCCATCTTGCGTTCAGAGCGCCCGGGCCGTTGACGGAAAGAGTCAGGCTGTAATTTTCCCACGCGGGTGCGAAGTCAAACCAGTGGAAGCGGGCCAAGTCAAACATGGCCCAGTCCGGCTTGAGCGACGTCAGTACAAGCCAGAGGAAGGGGAACATGAACAAGGCCACCACGAAAATCGCGGTGGCATCGCGCAGCAGCCTGAGAAGCATCGGCGAAGCGTAGGGCTTTGGCCAAACGAAACAAGGGGCCACCCGGCGGGCAGCCCCTTGCAAAAATTGCATTGTCCCTGGCGCTTAGCGCTTCGAGAACTGGAAGGAACGGCGGGCCTTGGCGCGGCCGTACTTCTTGCGCTCGACCGCGCGGCTGTCGCGGGTCAGGAAGCCGGCCTTCTTGAGGGCAGCGCGGAGTTCCGGCTCGAAGTGGCACATGGCACGGGAAAGGCCATGGCGCACGGCACCGGCCTGGCCCGAAAGGCCACCGCCGACCACCGTGCATTCGATGTCGAACTGGGTGGCGCGGTTGGCGGTTTCCATCGGTTGCCGGACCAGCATACGCAGCACGGGACGGGCGAAATAGGTTTCGATGGTCTTGCCGTTGACGACGATCTTGCCGGAACCGCGCTTCACCCAAACGCGGGCGATCGATTCCTTGCGGCGGCCCGTCGCATAGGCGCGGCCCTTGGCGTCAAGCTTCGGCTTGGCGGGGGCGGTCGCTGTGCTGGCGCCGGCAGCGGGGGCCATTCCCATGGCCTTGCCGAGATCGGCGAGCGTTGTCTGTTCAGCCATGGTTTAGCCCCTCACCGCGTTCTTGGGATTCATTGCCTTGATGTCGAGCTTCACGGGGTTCTGCGCCATGTGCGGATGCTCCGCGCCCTTGTACATCAGGAGGTGGGTCATCTGCAGCTTCTTCAGCGGGCCGCCGGGAAGCATGCGCTTTACGGCCAGTTCAAGAACGCGCTCGGGAAACTTGCCCTCAAGGATCTTGCCGGCGTTGCGCTCCTTGATGCCACCCGGAAATCCGGTGTGGTGGAAGTAGCTCTTCTGCTGGCGTTTGCGGCCGGTCAGAAGCACCTTCTCGGCGTTGATGACGACGATGTTGTCGCCGCAATCCATGTGCGGAGTGAAGGTGGGCTTATGCTTGCCGCGCAGGCGGTTGGCGATGATGGCGGCGGCACGGCCGACCACAAGGCCTTCTGCGTCGATCAGCACCCAGTTCTTCACGATGTCCTTGGCTTTCGCCGAATAGGTGGTCATGTGATGTCTCGGTGTTCTCTGTTGCAATGGAAAGGGTGCAGAAACACAACCGTTTTGCACCCCGTTCGGATGCGGCTTCTAGGCATTGCACCTTCCAGTGTCAACAGAAACCCGCATGGCACTTGATGTTCCGGCGTGTGGTTTCTGAATACCTCATCTGTGATATTCAGGCAACAGCAAGCCTAAACGTCGGAACGGCACTTTTCTGCCGGAAAGGCCTCCCATAGTGTCCGATCAAGGGGGCTCGGATGCGATACATCCGCCAGAGTTTGCTGGTTTTTGTCTTGCTGGGTTTGCCCGGCGGGACCGCCGTTGCAAGCGCGACGGACCCTGCGCGCACGAAGGAACGTGACTTTCCGCCGATATTTGCCGAAGTCAACCAGCCCCTGCCCGCTGAAGACAGCGGCACCCCGGCAAACACCGATAACGAGCCAGCGGTTGGCGATGATGAAACACTTGCGCCGGACACCGGTGAGTCCGACGAAGATTTCAACCTTGGAGAGGTACCGGACATTCAGTCGGTTGAACTGACGCTCGACGAGGCGAAGCGAGCGCTCGACACCTGGTTGTTGGTGCGCGACAAGTACCGGGATGCGGATCTGGAAGCCTACGACGACTTGCAGGAGTTCGTCGACAAGAACGAACAGGGCTCAGCCTTCGAAGCCGACATCAGGGCTGCGGGATTTGTTTCGGCTTCCGCGTGGAATGTGGCGATCACCTCATTGAGCTTTGCTTACAGCGCCACAATCGATGACCCATCGGCGGAGATTGCAGCACAAATCGAAGAGATCAAGGTAGACGATACTATTGCCCAGGACATGAAAGACCGGATGATCGCTTCGCTTAGCGCCATGATCCCATCGGAAAATAACAAGAGGATTGTTGCGGAGCTGCTAGCCGACCCCGCGTACAAGCCAAAGCTCGAACAGCTGGAAACCGGGGAAGAAGAGAATGAATAACGCGCCGATATCGAGCGCGCTCGAAGAGGGCGTACTGCGGATTACGCTCAACGACCCTTCCAGCCGCAACAGCCTTTCAGAATTCATGATGGCGGCCCTCAATGCCGAGCTTGATGCCGCTGCTGCGCTAGCTGCTGCGCGGGTGATCGTGATTGCCGCAAATGGGCCCGCCTTCTCGTCGGGTCACAATCTCAAGGAAATTTCCGCCCACCGTTCGGATGCCGACAAGGGTGCAGCCTATTTCGCCGAGCTGTTCGCACAGTGCGCAGCCCTGATGATGGGAATTGTGCATCATCCAAAACCCATCATCGCCGAGGTCCAGGGCCTGGCGAGTGCCGCGGGTTGCCAATTGGTGGCGAGTTGCGACTTGGCGATCGCTTCGGATGCAGCGACGTTTTGTACGCCGGGTGTCAACATCGGCCTGTTCTGTTCGACGCCAATGGTGGCCTTAGGACGCAACGTTTCCTCGAAACACGCTATGGAAATGTTGTTGACCGGCGACACCATCGATGCTGGCGAAGCGCTGCGCATGGGACTTGTCAACAGAGTGGTGAAGGCTTCAGAACTCACCGCCGAATCGATGGCCATCGCATCAAAGATTGCGGGCAAATCGCAACTCACCCTGAAAACCGGCAAGGCGGCTTTCTACGCCCAGCGCGAGATGCCGCTGGTGGAAGCCTATGCCTACACGGCACGCGTGATGGCGGAGAATCTTATGGCACGGGACGCCGAAGAAGGAATTTCGGCGTTTATCGGAAAACGGCCACCGCGCTGGGAGGATAGGTGATAACTCCGCGTATTAATCTGGTGACGCTTGGTGTCATGGACCTCGCAGCGGCACGCGCCTTTTATGAGCAACTCGGTTTCAAGGCTTCGCCGGCGGGCAACGACAATGTGGCGTTTTTCGATGCCAACGGCGTTGTGTTGAGCCTCTATGGGCATGACGCACTTGCCGACGACGCCGAGGTGAAGTCCGCGCCACAGCCGGCATTCCGGGGTGTTTCATTGGCGTGGAATGCCGAAAGCGAAGCAACTGTTGATGCCATTTTCGAACAGGCGATCAGTGCCGGTGCCAGGCCTGTCAAGAAACCGGTGAAGGTTTTCTGGGGTGGATACAGCGGCTATTTCAGCGATCCGGACGGGCACCTCTGGGAGGTGGCGCACAACCCCTTTTTCCCACTCGACGGCGAGGGTCGCATACAACTGCCATGAATCACGACAGTTATGACGCCGATTACATCCGCGACATTCTACAGGCTACGAAATCAATCGCGCTCGTCGGTGCCTCGGACAACGCGGTGCGGCCGTCGTATTTCGTCATGCAGTATCTGCTGGGCAAGGGCTATGAGGTGACGCCGGTCAATCCGGGGCTTGATGGCAGGGAGCTCCTGGGCCGGAAGGTCTATGGCAAGCTCGGAGATATCCCGCACCCTGTCGATATGATCGATATCTTTCGCAATTCGGAAGCGGCAGGGGTTATCGTCGACGAGGCCTTGACACTGCCGGTCAAGCCCAAGGTCATCTGGATGCAGCTTGGGGTTCGCAACGATGAGGCCGCGGCGCGGGCCGAAGCAGCAGGTATCAAGGTGGTCATGAACCGTTGCCCCAAGATGGAGTATGGCAAGCTTTCGGGCGAATGGGCGTGGGTCGGCGGCAATTCCGGCATCATATCGTCGCGGCAGCAGATCATGCATGACAGCGGCAAGGTGCAGAGCCTTGGATTGGGGCCCAAGCGCTATTGAATTGAACCGATTGCCGGTATTTGTTTGACGGGCTAAGGTCACCGCATCAGTTCACTTTGGAGAGAACAATGGCCGACAGAACCCCGGGATTTGATACCCTCGCGTTGCATGCAGGTGCTGCACCCGATCCGGCAACGGGGGCGCGCGTTACGCCAATCTATCAAACGACGGCCTATGTGTTCCAAGACGTGAAACACGCTTCGGATCTGTTCGCGCTCAGGGCCTTCGGCAATATCTACACACGCATCATGAACCCGACGCAGTCGGTTCTGGAAGCGAAGGTTGCAGCCCTTGAAGGCGGCACCGCGGCCCTGGCGGTGGCTTCCGGCCACGCCGCGCAGATGCTTGTCTTCCACACCATGATGCAGCCGGGTGACGAGTTCGTGGCGGTGCGCCAACTCTATGGCGGCTCGATCAACCAGTTCAATCACTCGTTCAAGTCGTTCGGCTGGCATGTGGTGTGGGCTGACGCCGAAGACATGGGCTCCATCGAAAAAGCGCTTTCGCCCAAGACCAAGGCGATCTTCATCGAGTCAATCGCCAATCCGGGCGGGCGCATCACCGATATCGCGGCGGTCGCCAAGATCGCCAAGAAGGCTGGTGTGCCACTGATCGTCGACAACACGCTGGCGACGCCCTATCTGTGCAAGCCCATCGAACACGGCGCCAACATCGTGATCCATTCGCTCACCAAATTCATGGGCGGGCATGGCAATTCGATGGGTGGCGTTCTGGTCGATGCCGGAAACTTCGATTGGTCGAAGAGCGGGCGCTACCCGCTGCTGTCGGAGCCCAACGCCTCCTACCATGGCGTGAAGATGCACGAGACATTCGGCAATATCGCCTTCGCAATCGCGGCGCGGGTGTTGGGGCTGCGCGATCTTGGCCCGGCCATTGCGCCGCTCAACTCCTTCCTCATCCTGACCGGCATGGAAACCTTGAGCTTGCGTATGCAACGGCACTGCGAAAACGCCCTGGCGGTGGCGCAGTGGCTGAAAAAGCACCCCAATGTCGCTTGGGTAAATTATGCCGGTCTGGCCGACGACAAGCACAACGGCTTGCACAAGAAATACTGCCCGAAGGGTGCGGGCGCGGTTCTCACCTTCGGCCTCAAGGGTGGCTATGACGCGGGCGTTAAAGCTGTTTCATCGGTGAAACTGTTCTCACATCTCGCCAACATCGGCGACACGCGCTCACTGATCATTCACCCGGCTTCGACAACGCACAGCCAGCTGACTGCCGATCAGTTGAAAGTGGCCGGCGCCACGCCAGATGTCGTGCGGCTTTCGGTGGGCATCGAAGACGTGGCCGACATCATTGCCGATCTGGAACAGGCGATCGCCTGAGTACATCGTGAAGATTCCACAGGGCGGCGGCCAGTACGAGGAGCGCGCCGCCCTGGTGGATCAACCCCCAGGCAAGCGGCACCTGGGCCAGGAGGGTGTAGATGCCGATGACGACTTGCATCAGTGTAGCTAGCAGAACGATCAGTGCTTCACGCGTGCGTTGCAGGTAGGCGTAGGCCAGAGCCACCACGACGATCAGATAGGCTATCAGGCGGTGGTTGAACTGTACGGTAAGTGCGTTCTCGAAGAAGTTGCGCCAGGCGGGCGCCATGACAAACAAGCCATCGGGCACCAGCTTGCCATCCATCAGGGGCCAAGTGTTGTAACCCATGCCGGCGTCCAGCCCCGCAACAAACCCGCCGGCGGCCACTTGCAGAACAACAAGTGCGGCGATGTACAGGGCCCAGCGCTGGCGTGGCGTTGCGGGGCGGTGGTGTTTGGTGTCCAGCCCGAACGCCACCCACAGTATCGCCGCGAAGATCAGGGTTGCGACTGTGAGATGCGCGGAAAGGCGATACTGGCTGACATCGACACGATCAACCAGACCGGAGGCCACCATGTACCAGCCGAGGGCGCCCTGGAGCCCACCCAGAACGAAGAGCGCGGCCAGACGCGGCCACATCGGCCGCGATATCCAGCCCATGGCGGCAAAGACCACAAACGGCACGATGAACACGACGCCAATGAAGCGGCCGAGGAAACGATGGGCCCATTCCCACCAATAGATGAATTTGAACTCTTCCAGGGTCATGCCGGCGTTGACTTGCTGGTACTCGGGAATGAGCTTGTATTTGTCGAAGGCCGCCTGCCAATCGGCTGCGGTCAGGGGCGGTATGGCGCCCAGCAGCGGCTGCCATTCGGTGATTGACAGGCCGCTGTCGGTCAGACGCGTGGCGCCGCCGACAATGACCATGCAAAACACCAGGAAGGCCGTGAAGTAGAGCCAACCGCGAACATAGGGCAAATGGACTCGGTGGGTTTTGCTTAGGATGTTCATGCGGCTGGGATAGGTCGGCGCCCCCTGCCCTTCAAGTGTTGAAGCGCCGCAGGCCTTGCGCCCCGGCCTTTCCGGCTATAGGCGAGGGCCATGAAGCAGCGCACACGCAAACTGATCGGCACCTTCGGAACCGTGATCTATCTGGCCATCTACAGCCTGGTGATGATGGCGGTGGGGGGCTGGCTGGTGGTTGGCAAGGGAACGGCTTACGAGCTGCCATTCTTCATTGTGGCTGGTGTCCTGTGGATTCCCGGCGCCATGCTGATTATCAAGTGGATGGCAAGACCGGACCCCGAGACTTAGCTGACGTTCAGCTTACGGAAACCGTTGAGAAGCGCAAACGGAAGCCCGTCAATCATGGCACTCACGTAGGCCAGCCCCTGCACTTTTCCCGAGAGGGATGTGCGCGGCAAAGCGGTGAGATGTCCGGCATGTTCGGGAAATATCAAGCCTTTGCGGGTGGTGACGGCCGACTGGTAGCCCGCATCCTTTGCCAGCCGGAAGTCACGTGCGGCGGCCGAGGCCCTGTCGCCATAGGGATAGGCAAAGTGGATGGGGCGCTTGCCCAATTCGGATTCAATGCGGTCAGCGGACGCTGCCAGCTCGGAGCGGCACATTTCGTCGCTCAGTCTGGCGACCGCGTAGTGATGGATGGTGTGAGCGCCAATCGTGCACAGCGGGTCCTGGGCAATGGTGCGCAATTCATTCCAGTCCATTGCCGCATCGCGGCATAGCCGATCGAGTTCGATGTTGTATTTGAGTGCCGCCGCCCTGATCCACTGGCGCTGTTGCAACTGGTTCATGTTGCGCAGCGGCTGATAGAGGGTGTTCCAGGCATTCCATTTTTCGGCAGTGGTGGCTGTGGCCAGCGCGTAATTCCTGCCTGCCAGTTCAAGTTCCACATGGCCATTGCCGGCGATGATGAGTTCCAGGGCGCGCCACCACAGCTCGCACGTGCCATCGGCGATGGCAGGAGCAACATAGATGGCAAAAGGGCAGTTGTGCTTGCGGAACACCGGCAGAGCGTGAAGCAGATTGTCACGATACCCGTCGTCCAAAGTGAAAACCGCAAAGCGGCGGGAGTATCGCGACGGGTTCTTGATTCGCTCGACCGCCTCATCGAGCGATACCAGATCCATGCCGCGCTGTTTCACCAGGCTTATGACGGCATCGAGAAATTCCGGCTCCAACTCCAGCCCATAGTTTGGCGAGAAGCCCTTCGGGCGCCCGCCACCCGGAAAGACATGATGCAGCATGAAGATAGCGCCCAGCCCGCCGACCATCGGGCGAAACGCCGCCGACAGCCCGCTGTAGTAAAGTGCGCCAAGGGCGGCATGCATGGCCTTTACAATCATGGGCCGAACGCTCCAACAGCGTGGCGTGACTGTCAAGCAGTCACGCATTCACGGCTTGCTTGCCAAATTCCGGGGCGGAGGGTGCGACGTCCGGCGGGGCGATCTGGACATAGCCAACCGCCGCATAACCAGTGTCTTTCAAGGTGGCGATGGCCATGGCCACATCCGGCGACCGATGGGCGGGCGCAAGGAGTATTGCCGCCCCACAACTTCGCACCAGCAATGGCGTGCTGGCGACAGCCTCACCGCAATGGACGATGACCGTGTCATAGGCCTGGGTGAGAGCTTGCATGACCGGCTTGAAACGGTCGCCAAGCATTGTGGCGGCTTGAGCATTGCGGATTTGGCCATAACGCAGAACATGGGCAGCTGAATGCTGATCGCGGACGATGACGCGAGTGAAATCGGCAGCGCCGACGATGAGGTCTGTCAGCCCTGGCCCCGGTGCCGAGCCCATCGCGTCGGCGAATCCGGTGTTGGCGGCCGAAACATCAACAACAATCACGCGTTTGCCGCGCGAGGCCAACAGGCGTGCAACAGCTACGGCTGCCGCAGCGGCTTCTCCGTGGCTACTGCCTAATGCCGCAATAGCCAGCGAGGAACTCGCCAGCCCGGCGCGTTGCTGTTCGAACCAGTCCACGATGCTGGCAAAGCCGGCACTGGAAGCGAGTGAACCAGGGGCCGTGGCCATTGAAAGCGAGGTTATGGGTTCGGGCGGCATGCGGCGGCGGTTGCCAGGCGGCGGGCACCGCGGGCCACGGAAGGTTCAGGCATGGTTGCTTGTGCCGCGGCGGGCCCGGGGACGGTTTCCTCGGTACACTTCAAATTCACCGGCCTGGGCGCGGAAGATGCGCTCGTTGAGGCGCGTGGCGGCGGCCATCATCTCCAGGAGGAAAGCGAGGCCGAGCCCCAAGCTCAATCCGGCAAGGCTGATCAGGACGACCAGAGGACCCTTTTTCGGAAACGAGGGGATCGCCGGCGTCGAGGCCGTCTGAATTATCCGGGCAAAGCCAGGATGGGCGGATGGATCAAGGCGCGCCGTGGCCTCGGCATAGCGGGCGAGCATGGTTTCGAGGAGCGCCCGGTTGGCTTGCGCATCGCGCTCGAGGGCCTTCAGCTTGACATCGTCAAGGCCGGATTCGGAGGCCGTGCCCTTGGCGCGCTCGAAGCTGGCACGCAGCGATTCTTCGCGGGTTTCGGCAAGGCGGGCTTGCTCTTCCAGGCCCTCGACGATGCGCAAGGCTTCGGACCGGATGCGCCGGTTGACATTGTCGAGTTGCTTCATAGCGGCAATCATCTTGGGATGATTGGAAAGATAGACGGCGGAAAGCTCGGCTGCATTGCGCTGGGCTTCGGTCTGTTGCTGCTTCAAACCCTGAATCACATTTGATGCCAGTACATCGGCGGAAGCATCGACCGAGCCGGTCTTGGAAAGGAGATCGCGAATTGAATCGGCGCGCGACTGGGCGTCGGTCTTGGCGGCGGCGGCCTGGGTGATCTGGGAGTTCAGTTCGGAGAGTTCCTGGGCGCCGAGGGTGCTGTTCTGTCCCTGAAAAAGGCCAGCCTGGGCACGAAATTGTTCCACTGCCTGATCAGATGCCGCCACTTTCTTGCGAAGGGCGTCAATTTGCTGCGCCAGCCACTGGGTGGCCCGTTCGGTGGGCTGGGTCGTCGCCTCTCTGGTCGAAGTGACATATATCTCCGACATGGTATTGGCCACGTCGGCAACGATTTTCGGATCTCCAGCCGTCACTTTGATGGCAATGACGTTGGAAGCCGGGATCGGGTAAACCGTGAGGCTCTCGTCGAGGGCATCAAGGGCCAGCTGCTCCGGCGTCATAAGGCGCGGGTCATGGCCAAAGCCGAGTTTGAGCTTGAGCTTGCCGATGGTGCCCATGCCACCCAGCAACGGGTTGAATGACGGGTGCTCTTCCAGTTTGAGAGCCGCTATCACCCGGCGGCCAATATCGGCTGATTTGACGACGGCCATCTGGGTTGCCAGGTCACGATCCGAGACCGAGGACTGGGCGGTTACACCCTGCACACTCTGAATCCGGTCAAACGGCGTTTCGAGATCGGCGATCAGCACCTGAGCCTCTGTGGTGTAAACAGGCTTCACAATGTTGACGACGCTGAGCGACATGAGAAACGCGGCAACGGTCATTGCCGAGATGAACAACGTGCGCCGTGCCATGCCACGCAGCACGTCGGCAATACTGATTGCCGCCGGGATTACTCCCTGCTCGTCTTCAAGACTCCGCTTCATCGATTTGGCACTTCGGCACTCTGATTCAGTTCCGCACATTCGTTTGGGATGGTAACCAAATTCTTAACGGCCCGGTTGTAACCGCGGTTTCGTCAACCACTTAATCCCTTGCTAACCATAACGTCCTAGGTTCCACGTGCTGGCGGTCATGGGCCGGCTGATGGTCACCTGGAATGGCTCCGTACGTATGCGTCTACTCACTGCCCTTTGTCTGATCGTGCTCCTCGCCGGCTGTTCGCGCGGCTGGGAGGATACCAATCCTTCGTCGGCGGCGGGCGGAACCGGCATCATGCGTTCCGGCGAACTGGCTGAAGGCAAACATGCGGTTTCCAGTGTTTCGCAGCTGCCCTCCCACGGCCAACACGGCGCTGTGGAGCCATTCGGCGCCAAGGGTGTTGCCGCAGCCTATGAGTATGGCACCGGCTACAAGGTCGGCGCTGGCGACCGGATTACCGTGCGGGTTGCCGGCGAGCCGGACCTCACTTCGGACTATCTGGTCGATGGCGCGGGCACGATTTCCATGCCTTACATCCAGACGATCACCATTGCCGGACTCACGACACCGCAAATCGAAGACATGATTTCAACCCGCCTGCGCAAGGGTTATCTGCGCGACCCGCAAGTCTCGGTGCAGGTTTCAAATCTGCGTCCGTTCTACATTCTCGGCGAGGTCAATACGTCCGGCAGCTTCGCCTACCAGCCGGGAATCACCGTGCAAAACGCCATTGCAATCGCCGGCGGCTACTCGGCGCGCGCCGACCAGGACAAGGTGCTCATCACCCGCAAGAACAGCGACGGCACCCAGACTTACAAGGTGCCGGTGACCACCCAGGTCTATCCGGGCGACATCATCTACGTGCGCGAGCGCTGGTTCTAGCACGAGGTTCAGCGGACACAATGCGGGTCCTCCATGTATTCCGAACGCCGGTTGGCGGCTTGTTCCGGCATGTCCGCGATCTGGCGCGGGGCCAGAAAGACCTCGGCCATGAGGTCGGCATCTTGTGCGATTCCCTGACGGGTGGGGACGGTGCGCGGCAGCTTCTGCAAACGGCTGAAGCCCATTGCTCCCTGGGCATCAGGCGCATTCCCATATCCCGCATGCCGGGGCTGGGCGACATCTCCGGCGCCCGGCAGACGAAAACCCATGCCAGATCGATCAATGCCGATATCATTCACTGTCACGGCGCAAAGGGCGGAGTTTATGGGCGGCTGGCCGCCCGCTCACTCGGCATTCCTTCGGTGTACACCCCACATGGTGGCAGCCTGCATTTCAAGTGGATGAGCGCTTCTGGCGCGGTGTTTCTCGGGGCCGAATGGTTGCTGGCCCGGCTGGGCTGCGGGTTTCACTTTGTTTGTGATTTCGAAAAGCAGGAATTTGACCGCAAGGTTGGCATCGGCGGAAACCCTACTCAGGTTATCCATAACGGCCTGTGGCCGGAAGAACTCGAACTTGCGAAGCCAACTCGGGACGCGAGCGACATTTTGTTTTTCGGAGAGTTGCGCGACCTCAAAGGTGTTGATTTGCTGATCACTGCGATCGGCAAAGTTCGCCGGTCGCGGCGGATCACGGCAACGATCGTCGGTGATGGCCCGGACAGTGGGCGTTACAAGGCAATGGTGGATGCGGCGGGTTGACTGCCGACATCAGCTTCGCCGGACGGCTGCCGGCTGCCGAGGCTTTCCGGCGAGGCCGAGTGTTGTTCATTCCATCCCGAAACGAGAGTTTTCCCTATGCCGTGCTCGAGGCCATGGCGGCAGGCGTGCCGGTGTTCGCGACCGAGATTGGCGGCATTGGCGAAGCACTGCCACGCGAGCTGCTGTTTCCGCCGGAGGACATAGAAGCAATTTGCGGTTGCCTGATGCAGGCGCTGGACGAGCCGGCACGGCTTTCCACGCTTGCCATGGCAAATCGCGAGGCCATTCGCGGGCGGTTTTCGGCCGCAAACATGGCGGCGAACGCCACCGCCTTCTATGCCAAATGCCAGGCAAGTTGAGCCAAGTCGAAACGGCGGATTAACCCGGAATTAACCGTGTTTACCGCAGATGGACCGCGGAATGCGCGTCAGGCGTGTGGCTTGCTCCGCAGCTGGTTCCCGAGAACTGTTCGTCCCAAAGCGGTGCAACTGATCCATGCGTATGTCTGCAGACAAGCTCGTAAAAGTGGTTCCGGCCGGAGCGCTTGAGGACTTGCCGGAGCTGCCGGTTGGCAGGTCTCAGGAGGTGCGCTCCAGAGCCATTGCATCGCTGGCCCAGGCGCCATTGATTTCGACCCGCGTCATCGCCGCAACGACACGATTTGCCGAAGGGCTTCTGGTGGCGATTTCGGGCCTGATTTTTGCGGCATTCTATCCGGGCTTCGGCTCACTGGCGGAACCGGCGGTCTATCTACCCTTGATGGCGGCGGCCGGTATTGCCCTGCCGGTCATCGCCGAAGTGTTCAAACTTTACCGCATCAGTGCCCTGCAGGCGCCCTCCGAGCATATTTCCAAACTGGTCGCGGCGTGGAGCCTGCTGTTCGCCACCATTGCGGTGGGCGTGTTGTTTACCAAAGCGGGTGGCGACTACTCGCGTGTCTGGCTGTTCAGCTGGTACTTCGGAGGGCTTTCACTTTTGACGGCCGGCAGGGCACTCAGTGCCGCGCTGGTGCGGCGCTGGAACACCAATGGCCAGCTTGACCGCCATGCGGTGCTGGTCGGCGGCGGGCAAGCGGCGGCGGACCTGATTGCCGCCCTCGAGGCTTCCCACAACACCAATGTTTCGGTGGTCGGCGTCTTCGATGACCGCGATGACAGCCGGTCACCGCCACAGGTTGGCAAACTTGTAAAGCTTGGCAATGTCTCGGAACTGGTGGATTTCGTTCGCCGCGCCCGCATTGACATGTTGCTGGTAACCTTGCCGCTGGCCGCGGAAGAACGATTGCTGCAAATCCTCAAGCGGTTGTGGATTCTGCCCGTGGACATCCGGCTGAGTGCCTATTCGCAGAAGCTGCATTACCGGCCGCGCGCTTATTCCTACATCGGCAACGTGCCGTTCCTCGACGTGTTCGACAAGCCACTCGGCGACTGGGGAAGCATCATCAAGGCCATCGAGGACAAGGTCATTGCGGCATTTGCCATCGTGCTGCTGGCACCGGTCATGGCGGCGGTGGCGCTGGCCATCAAGCTTGAAAGCCGCGGTCCGGTGTTCTTCAAGCAGAAGCGCTTTGGCTTTAACAACGAGTTGATCGAAGTCTACAAGTTTCGCTCCATGCACCACAACATGAGCGATGCCGATGCCGCCAGGCTGGTGACCAAGGGCGACCCGCGGGTGACACGAGTTGGCCGTTTCATTCGCAAGACCAGCCTCGACGAACTGCCGCAATTTTTCAATGTGCTGCGCGGTGAGCTGTCGTTGGTCGGCCCGCGCCCCCATGCCACCAAAGCCAAGGCCGCGGATCAGCTCTATAACGACGTTGTTGACGGTTACTTTGCCCGGCACAGGGTCAAGCCCGGCATCACCGGCTGGGCTCAGATCAACGGCTGGCGTGGCGAAACCGACACCACGGAAAAACTGCAGCGGCGCGTCGACCACGATCTCTACTATATCGAAAACTGGTCGCTGGCGCTTGATCTCTATATTCTGTGGCGCACGCCTTTCTCGCTGCTGAATTCGGAGAATGCGTATTGAGCGCAGTCACCCACCCGCGTCCAGCAGGCATCAGCGCCCTGGGACTTACGCTCGAAAAAGTCCAGGCCATCGCGATTTGGCTGATGTTCGCCGCCAGTTTTGTGGTCAGTATCGAACCCGCTCCTTGCGACATGCTGTTTGTGGCCGCCTTAGTGTTGTGCCTGTGGCAAGGCCTGCAGGCCTCGGTGCTTGTCTGGCCGTTGATCTTCTACCTGCTGCTCTACAATCTCGGCGGATTTGTCAGTTTCCTTATGGTCGCCGACGCCGAAAAGGCCGGCATGTTCGTCATCACCAGCACCTACATGGCGGCGTCAGCGGCCTTCCTGGCGTTTCTCATTGCCCGCAGTCCAGTGCGAAACATGGAGATTATCAAGTCCGGATGGATTCTGGGCGCCTTCATCGCCTCGGTGATTGCGCTCATCGGATACTTCAACATCGGGGGAACGGGTGCTGCACTGTCGCCGCTGGGCCGGGCGCAAGGACTATTCAAGGACCCCAACGTGCTTTCGACCTATCTCATTCCCCCTGCCCTGCTGCTCATTCAGGACATCATCCAGAAGCGCAACCGGAACCGCCTGCTGGGGCTGGTGGCGCTGCTGGTGATCGTTGCGGCGTGGTTCCTGGCGTTTTCCCGGGGTGCGTGGGTGAGCCTGGTGGCAGCGATCGCGCTCATGATCATCCTGACCTTTGTGCTCGCCCCGTCGTGGCAGTTGCGCAATCGTGTGGTGCTACTTTCGATAGTCGGCAGCATCGGCGCGGTGGTTCTCTTCGCAACATTGTTGAGCATTCCGTTCATTCGCGATCTGTTCTTCGAACGCTTTGCCCTGGTGCAATACTATGATGCCGGCGAGACTGGCCGGTTCGGCAATCAGCTCAACTCGCTGGGCCTGCTTCAGCAGCGGCCACTGGGTCTAGGGCCAATGATGTTCCGCCAATACTTCGGAGCCGACCCGCACAATGTGTTCATCAATGCCTTCGCTTCCTATGGTTGGGCCGGCGGCTTCAGCTACATTCTGCTGACGGTCAGCACGGTCATTGCAGGCTTGCGCGCGGTATTCTCGCGCACACCTTGGCAGCATTACTCGATCGCCATTTTCTGCGGGCTGTTCACAACCATACTGCAGGGCGTGCAGATCGACACCGACCATTGGCGGCATTTCTACTGGTCGCTCGGCATCATGTGGGGCTTCTTCGCCGCATCGATGATGTACTCGCCAACGCGCGCCCTTGCCGAAGCCAGGGATGCCACGCGATGACCGCGCTCATTCAGAGATTGCGCGGCAGGCTGGAACAGTCCGGTCACGGCGAATTGGCGGCCCGGGTGTTCGGCTCTGGTTTTGCTGCGGTGATGGTCAAGATCGCGGCGGCTGGGTTCGGTTATCTGATGTTTGTGGTGATGGCCAAGCTCCTGTCGCCCGACGAGTATGGAAAATTCGCTTTCGGCTTCAATCTTTCCATTGTCATCGGCACCATCGCGGGACTTGGCGCCACCACCGCCATCATGCGGTTCTGGCCGGAGTATGATGTTAAGGGCGAAACCGCCCTGGCCTATGGCGCACTGAAGGCAGGGACTTTCTGGGTTGCGGTGGCTTCGGCCATTTCCGGCCTCGCGGTCATTGTCATGGCGCCGCTGTTGGCCGGGCTTACGGCGTCCGAGGACACCACGCATATCATGATGACCGGGTTGCTCGGTCCTGCCATTGCCTTCAGCGAATATGCAGCAGCGGTGCTGCGTGCCAAGGGGCTGACGTTCTGGTCGCTGGCACCACGCGATGTGCTGTGGCGGGCGGGATTTCCGGCGCTTGCGGTGTTTGCGGCGTGGAGTGCGGGTACACTCGATGCGGGCACCGCCATGTTTCTTGGGGCCGGCCTGCTTCTATCGATCACCGCATTGCAGGGACTCTATGCGTTGCGGCAGTTCGGCAAGGGACCACCTCCGCAGTACGACTGGCCACTGTGGCGCAAGGCGACCTCCGCCATGTGGGGCGCCTCCATACTCTTCGCGCTGGTGCAACAGTTCGACGTAGTGATTGCCGCCATGTTTCTTTCGCCTGCGGAAACGGGCGCCTATTTTGCGGCGCAAAAGACCGCTTCACTGCTCACCTTGTTTCTGATTGCCGGCAATCTTGTCGGCGCGCCGATGATCGCCGGCCGCTTTCATGCCAAGGATTGGGCCGGGCTGCAGCGGCTGTGCGCCATGCTGTCGATCGGCATTGCGGTTCCGACGGCGGCAGGAATGATTTTCGTTGCGGCATTCGGGCATGAGCTCTTGGGCTTGTTCGATCCCTCATTCGAGGCAGCCTATCCAATTCTGATCATCCTGGCGGCGGCGGCGGCATTTGACGCCCTGGCTGGCCCCACCGGCTACTTCCTGCAGATGAGCGGGCATGAAGCCATCTATCTCAAGATCATGGCCTTGACCTACGCAGGCGTCATTGCATTGCAGTTTTCGCTTGCCCCACATTTTGGCGCGATCGGCATTGCGCTGCCGACGGCGCTTGGCGTCATCGTGTGGAATGCTTTCTCGATCATCTATTTGCGGCGGCACACGGGTGTCGACCCTTCAATCCTCGGTTTCCTGAAATCCAACGGCGTGTGACCCAAATGCAAGAGAGTCCTTCCATTGCGGTGCTGATGCCCTCGTACAATCCGGGCGAGGGTATCCATGTGACGCTCAACAGCTTGCGGGCCCAAAGCGTGCCTTTCAAGCTTTTCGTCGTCGACGACGGCAGCCCGCAAAAACCCGACTATCGTCAGCTTCTGCAGGATTTCGACTACCACTTGATCGAGCTGCCCAGAAATGTGGGCGTGAATGAAGTCCGCAACCCCGGGCTGGCGCAGATCCTCAGGGAGGGTTTCGACTACATCGCCCTCATCGACTGCGGCGATGCCATGACTCCAAACCGCTTGGCGGTGCAGAAGACGTATCTCGATGAAAACGCGGATATCGACATCGTCGGCTCGTGGATTCAAATGAATTACGAGGAAACCGGCCGGCAATTCGAGATTCATTGGCCAATTGACAGCGACAGCATCACCCGCGGACTGTGGGTCAACATGTCGGTCTCGCATCCGGCGCTCATGCTGCGCAGCGGCGTGTTCGAAACGGTTGGATTCTATACCGGGAGTTTCGAAGCGGCCGAGGACTACGATTTCCTGCGCCGTGCCATGACGGCGGGCTGCCGTTTCCATAACATGGACCAGAAGCTGCTGATCAAGTACGAAACCAAGGATAGTATCTCCTGGCGCAAGCGCCGTGCCCAGCTGAAAAGCCGGCTCCGCATCCAGTGGCGCTACCGCAACCTGGCAAACCCGCTGTGTGTTGCGGGACTGCTCAAGACGACGGCGATCCTGATGGTGCCGGACAGCCTTGCCCCTGCCATAAAGGCGGTGATCGGTAAGCTCTAGAGCGCCAGGACCTGCTGTACAGCGGCCGGCCACTTGCCAACATCAAGGCCATGAGTTGCAAACATGGCGACCGCCAGGCGATCCATGCCGAATGCCACGCAACCGGAATGAGCGGGAGTGCCGTCGGCGAACTTCATGTCCCACACCTGACCAAAGTGTTCCTTGTGATAGTTGAAGCTCATGCAGGCGGTGAGGGCGGTCTGGGAACGCACCGGCACCAGCAACTCGAATTTTAGCGCCGCTTGCAGTTGGGCCACGGCTTTCATTTGCCCGACACGGCCGAAGAACGGATCGCTGGCCTGCTCGAGTTGATAGGGCAGCTGCAGCACATCGGCGATGCCGCGCGCCCGTGTCATCCACACATCGCGAAACTCTGACACCTGCTCAGCCCGGCCGATGCACACGTATTCGCGCATGCGGAACGACTGGAAGCGGTCAATACTGGAGGAGGGTTCATGGCGAAACACATCGGCGGCGATGTCGAAGACGTATCCCTCCTCGGGCACGGCACCGCGTTCTGCGGCGATCGGGTAGACGGGATAACAGGCGGCTGGCGACAACACGAGATCGGCAGGCGTCAACGCCGGCGTCCAGTCTTCTCCTGCCTCATGACGCGCGGCGGCGCTGCCGATTTCGGCTTCGCTGCCATGGAGCGCGCACACGCAACCCAGCAGATTGGGAAAGCTCTTGAGGTAGCCGGATTTCTCGACCTGGGCCCGGCTCATGACAGGCGGAAAACGGAGTATCTCGGCAGTGTGATCGCGATGGCTCGATATGAGGGCGGCGAGCCGCTCGACAACTGTTTCATAGACCGCGGTGCGGGCGTAGACGCCGTCAACACCCATAGGGCGGAAGAGGAAATCGGCCATGGCGTCGGCCTGTTCGGCCTTACCAGCAACTTCAGGGCGAGCGGAGCGGATGGGAGAGGTCATGTTCATGGCTAATGCTCCTAGGCCCGCAGCCCTTCGGGGACACCGCTCATCAGCATGGCGCCGGCCATGCTGGCGGTGATGCGGTCGTTGTTGATCATGATGGGCGAAGACAGGATATCGCGGAGATGGCGGCCAATGCTGACATCGCCATCATTGCGGTAGCCGGCAAGGCCGCAGGTGCGGTAGCAACTCATGACGATCTGCACGGCAAGCTCCGAAGCTTCCACCTTGGTGAGCGCCATGGCCGACTGATAGTCGAGCGAAGCACTCTTTTCGTCATCGAGGCGCGCCGCCTCGTAGCGATCAACGGCATCGGCAAGCAGCGCCCGCAGGAGGCGCAGCTTGGATTTCGCCTGGCCGACATGGGCGGCACCTGGCGGTATCTGGCCAGCCGTGCCGCGCATGACCTTGCGCACAAAGAGCTCGGCTTTGGTGACGGCGGCGGCAGCGATGCCGGCCCACACGCTGGACCACAAAATGTGGGCGGCGGGTGTCATGGTTTGAATGTGGATTTGGGCGTAGGGGACGGGCAGAACCTGATCGGCAAGACCCTTGGCCTTCAGTTTGAACCCGGTGCTGCAGGTGCCGCGCATGCCAAGCGTGTCCCAGCCGCCGGTGAGTTCCAATTCATAATTCTCTTTCAAGAACACCGCGAGAACCTGATCGGTCGAGTCCGCCGCTTCCGCCCGCTTGGCGGTGGTCACGACACCGTCGGCATGGGCGCCATAGGAGATGACCGAGGCATCGCGAACAAGGCTGATATTCAACCCGTCCGCGACGATGGCAGCGGCACTGGCACGAACGTTGCCGCCGCCCAACCCCTCAGTCGTCGATGAGGCGAAGAGCAATTGTCTTGCGGCAAGCCGCTGCAGCAGGGCTTCAAGCCAGGCATTGCCTTCGTAATGATTGACGATACACGCGACCTTCACCAGGTGCATGGCGTAGATCATGCCGGTGGAGCCGCAGGCCCTGCCCAGCCGATAACAAGTCTCGGCGGCCTCCATTATCGTGGCGCCTTCGCCGCCCAGACGGCGCGGAACCAGAATGGACATCAATCTTTGGTCTTTCAGTGCCTGCATCGCTTCTGCGGGGTAGCGGCCATCCCTATCGACCACGCCGGCATGGGCGGCGGCGATGGCTGCTACGGCGTCAACACGGATTGCCAGATCACTGCTCAACTGCTGGGAGAAGTCTTTGGTGATGGGGGTCACGAGGTAATTCATTATGGGAACTCCGGGGCTATCGCTGATAACCTTGCAATCCCGGAACCAGATGAATCGCCATCGGCACTCACCGGTTTCCATAGTTGATCAGGTCTTAATTGCCGCAGCCCGGCCGTTTACGGTTAATCTTCACGGTGTTTTCGCACAATTCATCGAAGATTTTCGCGATCAACATATACTGGCCCCAGGCATAGGGATTGCGGCAATGGCACAATTGGCATTCAAGACGCATGAAACAACACCGGTAATGGGCGTGCCGGCGATGCTGCGGGTCATGGGCGTTCTGCGTGGCATCCGGGCTCGCCGCGCCGATGGCGGGGAGTACGACGAATTCAGCGGCCTCACCGATGCTGGTTTCACGTCGCTTGAAATGGTGAAAGTGATGCTTGGCGTCGAAGCTCAATTCGACATCATGATTCCGGCACAGGACATCACGCCCGCCAACTTCGCGACGGCCGCAGCCATTACGCGCACTAGTTGATCGCGTTCTGGCTTCCGCCTAGGCGGCCGCAAGCGTATCTGCGAGATTACCTAACCACATGGCGAAAACGGCGGCGGCCGAGCGGGCCAGCCGCTGCTGCAGCCCGTGGCGCACCGCTACGGCGGGAAAGGCGTTCAGGAGGCTGGGCGACGGACTGCGCTCCGCCGTGGCGCGGAAGGATTGCAGCGCCCTGACCGATGGCGCGTCAAAATAATTTTCCGGAATGCCGGGGTAGTCGTGGCGTTGGCCGGCGAGATAGCGGCCGACATCGCGGCGGTACTCGCGCATCAGGGAATCCGGTGCATATTCGGGATGGCCCTGCAGGAACAGGAAGGTGCTGGACCAGGACTTGGTGAAAGCATCGACGTGGCCGCCCGGCGTTTCCGAGATAATGGTGTAGCCGTGGCGTATCAGTTCCCGTTTCGGAACTTCATTGAGCCGCGAGTGGCAGATCGACAGTGTGCCGGAAAGCGACAGCGCAATGCCCGGTGACACCTTGCAGGCGAAGACGCCGGAGCGTTTCGCGGCCAAGCGGCGGCGCTCGATGCCATCAAGATGCAACACGGCGGCGTGGGCGGCGAGGCAGGAGAACAATGTCGAAGTTGTGTGTTCGGCTGCCCAGTCTATGAGGGCTGTGAGTTCCGGCCAGTATGGTTCTTCGTTAAGTTTCGCGGCGCGCGGTTCATTGCCGGTCACGATAACAGCATCGGCACCACGCCGATAGAGCTCAGTCACCGGCTGGTAGCGCGCATCAAGAACCATTTGGGCTTCGGCGCCGCGCCCCAGGCCGGGAAGAAAGTAGAGATCAATCAGAGCTTGTCCAGCTGTCGCGTTTTCGACAAGGCCGCAGAACTGGCGCTCAGTCGCCACCAGCGCGCCATCCGGCATGTTGTTCACAACGGCAATGCGCAACGGTTTCCCGGTTTGGACATTGCGCCATTTGCGGGGTCCGGCATTGCCGCCTCGCGGCACCCGGAGCAGGTCTGATACTGAGCTATCGAGATAGGCTGCCATGGAAGCCCCCGTGCAATTACTCTGCCGCGACCTTGTGGTTGAGATTGCCGACGGCGACGGATAGTGCCTGGTCGAGGTCGGCGATGATGTCGTCGATGTGTTCGATGCCGATGCTGAGCCGGATCAATTCCGGCCGGACGCCGGCCTTGAGCTGGTTTTCGGGCGACATCTGGCGATGGGTGGTCGAAGCGGGATGGCAGGCGAGCGACTTGGCGTCGCCGATGTTGACCAGTCGGGTGATCAGATTCAGGGCATCGTAGAAGCGTTTGCCGGCCTCAAGACCGCCCTTCACGCCAAAGGTGAACAGCGACGAGGCGTTGCCCTTGAGGTACTTCCTGGCGAGTTGGTGATAGGGATTTCCCGCAAGCCCGGCGTGATTGACCCACTCGACACGCGGATCTGCGGCCAGGAACCGCGCCACCTGCAGGGCGTTGGCGACGTGGCGTTCCATGCGCAGCGCCACGGTTTCGATGCCCTGCATCAGCATGAAAGCGCTCATGGCCGGCAGAATGGCGCCGGTGTTACGCTGATAAACGCTGCGGCAACGCTCGATGTAGGCGCTGGAACCGAATCGGTCGGCGTAGACCATGCCGTGATAGGACGGATCGGGTTCATTGAACTGGGGAAAGCGCTGGGCATTGGCCTTCCACGGGAAACGGCCGCTGTCGATGATGGCGCCGCCCATCGTGGTGCCGTGGCCGCCGAGAAACTTGGTCAGGGAATGAACAACGATGTCGGCGCCAAACTCGATCGGACGGAGCAGGACCGGCGTGGCAACGGTGTTGTCGACGATCAGCGGAATGCCATGGCGGTGGGCAGCGGCAGCAATGGCTTCAATATCGCAAATATTCCCGGCGGGATTTCCAATGCTTTCGCAAAACACGGCGCGGGTTTCGGAATCGATTTGTGCCTCGATGTCGTCTGCCCGGTCACTGGCCGCGAATTTCGGGTGAATGCCCTGCTTGGTCAGGATGTGGGTGAGCAAGGTGTGCGTGGTGCCGTAGAGCTGCGGCACGGACACGATGTTGCCGCCACAGTCGGCGACATTGGCCAGGGCATAGTGGAGTGCTGCCTGGCCACTGGCCACGGCCAAGCGCGCCGACGCCGCCTTCGAGGGCGGCAAGCCGTTTCTCAAGAACATCGACTGTCGGGTTGGCGATGCGGCTGTAGCGGTAGCCCTCGGCTTCCAGATTGAACAGCGCCGCACCGTGGTCGGCGCTGTCAAAGGCATAGGCAACAGTCTGATAGATCGGTACCGCCACAGCTTTGGTGGTCGCTTCCGGTTCATATCCGGCATGAATGGCAAGGGTTTCTGTGCGCATCGTGGGGCCTCCGCAATGCACTTCTATAAACTTTAGCGAAAATTCGCGGGTGATTTCCCGGAATAAACCCTACTGATTTATCGTTAACGCGAAGACTTAGCTGCACAGCGGCCGGCGTTCACCACGCCTGTCATGAACCTTGCAAGGTGCGCCGGGCAATGACAGTCATGATGGCAACGGCGGCGCTCGGCGCCCCTCTGGCGTGCCCGGCTCCCCGCAAGGCGGCAAGCGCCTGGGCGGAAGCGCTGGCGGCCACGGCCACCATTGCTGCCAATCCGCAGCGCTTGCTCGCCGATGTCATGGCCGAACTGGCCCAGACCCATGGCAGTTCCGCGGCTTTGCTGTCGGACCGGGAAACCTACACGTTCTCGGCGCTCGCCTGTCGCATCAACCAGTACCGGCACTGGGCCCGGGCTGCCGGCCTGAGCAAAGGCGACGTGGTGGCGCTGATGATGGGCAATCGTCCCGATTATTTCGCTGCCTGGTTGGGCCTGAGCAAGGAAGGCATTGTGGCAGCACTCATCAACACATCGCTGCGCGGCGAGGCATTGGCCCATTCACTTACCGTTGCGTCGCCGCGATTTATCATTGCCGAAGCGCAATTCGCGGAGCTGTTCGATGGCACGGTCCCGGTTGCGCTCCACGAGGGACTGGTTGACGCCATGCCGCGCACGCAGCCGCAACATGCTGCGCCGGTCGACATCGATGACACGGCACTTCTGATCTACACTTCGGGCACCACCGGCTTGCCAAAGGCGGCGATTGTCAGCCATCGCCGGGTGCTGAACTGGGCCTTGTGGTTCAAAGGGCTTCTTGGCAATTGCGCTGATGACCGCAACTACAACTGCTTGCCGATGTATCACAGTGCCGGCGGTGTGGTGGCCGTCGCCGCCACGCTGGTGGCCGGCGGTTCGACGGTGATTGCCGAGACGTTTTCTGCCCGGCGGTTCTGGAACGATATCCGGCGCTGGGATTGCACGCAGATTCAATACATCGGCGAACTTTGCCGTTATCTGTTGGCGCAACCGGCAAGCGCCGGCGACGGCAATCACCGCCTGCGCCTGGCGTGTGGCAATGGGTTGCGCCCCGATATCTGGGAGGCGTTCAAGTCGCGTTTCAAGCTGCAGCAGATCATCGAATTCTACGCGGCAACGGAGGGCACGTTCTCGCTCTACAATGTCGAGGGCCAACCAGGTTCGATCGGCCGCATACCGCCGTTTCTCCGCCACCGGTTCAAAGTGGCAATCGCCAAGCATGACGCCGAGACCGGCTTGCCAATGCGCGGGCCCAACGGGCTTTGCCTGAAAGCCGCCACGGGTGAAGCAGGCGAGGCCCTGGGTTTCATAGCAAACCCTGCGCAATTCGAAGGCTATACAAATGCCAAGGAAAGTTCGCGCAAGATCGTGCGCGATGTTTTCGAAGTGGGTGACTGCTGGTTCCGCACCGGAGATCTGATGCGGGTGGATGCGGCCGGACATCACTACTTCGTTGATCGCATCGGCGACACGTTTCGCTGGAAGGGCGAGAACGTGTCCACACTTGAGGTCGCCAACATGTTGTCATCGGCTCCCGGCGTCTTGGATGTCATCGTCTATGGCGTTGACGTGCCGCATGCCGACGGCAAGGCCGGCATGGCGTATCTCTCGGTGGACGAAAACTTCGATGTGGCGGCATTTTCCAGGCATGCCACATCCCGGCTTGCCCATTATGCCCTGCCGGTCTTCCTGCGGATCGGCACATCGGTGGAGATGACAGAGACCTTCAAGCACCGGAAAAGCACGCTGCAATGCCAGGGTTTCGACCTCGCGCAATCGGCTGACCAGTTATTCATTCTCCTCAATGGCAATTTTCACAGGCTGACCGCCGAACTGCTCAAGGCTGTCCAGTCGGGTAAGGTGCGGCTGTGACCGGCTCACTCAAGGTGGCGAGCCAGCTGCGCTCCGGCTTGCCAGAGGGCTTCATCGGCTTGCGAAAAGAACGCTGGAAGTCCGTAGAAGGAATGCAGCATGCCGGGATGGCAGGTGAACTCGACTTGGACGCCGTTGGCTCGCAGAACGTTGGCCAGTTCCTGCGCCTCGTCGCGGAAGGGGTCGAATTCCGCCGCATGAATGATGGTGGGTGGAGAAGTAGCGATTGCAGTGCTTCGCAAAGGCGACGGGGGTTCGGCGCCCTGCTCAAAGCAGCTGGCGATGTCGTGGGCAATCGTCTGGCGGTCGATCAGGTAACCCGCGGCGAATTCGGCGCGGGAGCCGTTGGCTTTTGTGAGATCGACGACCGGACACAGCAGGAGTTGAGCGCGGAGTGGAACGCTGGCCTTGCGGATGCCAGTGGCAATCAGCGCGGCAAGCAGTGCTCCGGCGGAATCGCCGCCGATCGCGATGCGGCTGCGATCAAAGCCGAACGCCGCACAGTTGGCGTGCACCCAATCGACGGCCCCCGCAGCATCGTCGAGGCTCGCAGGAAACCTGGTTTCCGGTGCCAGGCGGTAGCCGACCGATATGACAGCCGCGCCGGAAGCGACGGCCAGCCTGCGGCACATGCCGTCGTGGGTCGCAATGCTTCCGGCAACCAGGCCACCGCCATGAAAGAATACGAGCACACCAATGGCGCCTTCGGGCCTGTAACAGCGCAGCGGAATGCCACCAGCGGTTACGTGATCGCTGGTGGTGATCTCCGGAGCCGGGGCTTCGGCCATGGCCATCAGCTTGCGGTAATCCTCGCGGCGCTCAGTGGTGTTGCGCGCCGCCGCCGCGGAAAGCGCCAAGATGTCGAGCAAGCGCTGGCTACGCGGGTCAAGCGGCATTCAAAACCAAATCAGTTCGAAATCCATGACAACAGCTAGGCAAGGAGTTGAAGCGATGTCAACCAAACCGGTGAAATTCGATAAAGACAACGTAGACCTCGCAGCCTCGCCGATCACACCGGCGTGGATCATCGAGGGCACGCCCACGGCGCGCAATCGCGTGCTGTCGACCAGCGAAGACCAGACCGCGTGCACCATCGTGTGGGACTGCACCAAGGGCAAGTTCAACTGGTATTACGATTTCGACGAGACTGTTCACGTGGTCGAAGGCAACGTCACTCTCGAGGATGGCCATGGCCCTGCCCGCACCATTGGCCCCGGCGACGTGGTGTTCTTCCCGGCAGGCTCGCATGCGGTGTGGACGGTTGACAAATATGTGCGAAAGGTTGCCTTCTGCCGGAAGATTTTGCCGAGCCCGATCGGCACGCTGGTGAAGGTGCTGCGCGCCGTGAAGCGCAGGCTTTCTTCCGGTGCCGGCAATGCCGGTTCGCTGATGGGCGCCAATTGAGGTCTTGAAGATGCCGCTGCCCGTCAAGAAGCCCGCCATTTCCACCACGTGGACCTTCTACGAAGGCCGCTGGGTTGAAGGCAATGTGCAGATCATGGGGGTGCGCAGCCATGGCGCGTGGCTGGGTTCGACACTGTTTGACGGCGCGCGGCGGTTCGAGGGCGTGGCGCCCGATCTCGATTTGCATTTGAAGCGGATCAACGAGTCAGCGCGGCGTTTCGGCCTGGCGGCCATGGTCTCCGACGAGGAATGGCTGGCGCTTGCCGGCGAAGGCATGGCCAAGTTCGGCGATGACAAGGCGCTCTATATCCGGCCGATGTACTGGGCGGAAGCGGGAGCCGCTGGCGGCGGCGTGCTGCATGACCCTGAAACCACCAATTGGTGCCTATGTATTTATGAAGCGCCAATGCCGCAGCCCGGCAACCTGGCGATCACCCACTCGCCATTCCGCAGGCCAAGCCCGGAAACGGCGCCGACCGACGCCAAGGCGGGATGCCTCTATCCCAACAACGCCCGTGCGCTCGCCGAAGCCGAACGCCGGGGTTTCACCAATTGTCTGGTGGCCGATCTGCTCGGCAACATCGCGGAACTCGGCAACGCCAACATCTTCATGGTGAAAGACGGGGTGGTCTTACACCCCTGTTCCCAACGGCACATTCCTCGACGGAATTACCCGCCGCCGGGTGATCGCGCTGCTGCAGTCGGCGGGCTACACCATCAAAGAGGCAGCGCTGACCTACAAGCATTTCAGCGGCGCCGACGAAATCTTCTCAAGCGGCAACTTCTCAAAAGTCATGCCGGTGACGCGAATTGACGACCGGCATCTGCAACCTGGCCCGGTCTATACCAAGGCTCGCCAGCTCTATTGGGAATTCGCCCACAGCAACGGCTAAATGCCGAAGTAGGCCAGTTCGGTATCGGCCAACGCGCACAGGTCCGGCGTGTGGGGGCCTTTGGCAAATTTTCGCCCACGCCGGCTGGTAAAGACTCCGGGAATGCCGGGAACTTTTCCCATCGCGTCAAAGACAAGGATCGGTGCGGCTTCAGCCAACAGATAGCGGCCGAGATTGCCGGCAAGCGACTGCAGGCGAAGATAGTCCGAGGCGTAGATGACGATCATTGCCGGAAGTTTCAGTTTGGCTGAACGCGCCGTCATGCGGCGGAAGACGAAGCCCGTGGTGTCGCCGCCATCCCGGCAGACCAGCACGCGGCATCCCAAGTCAGCATGGCGGCGCAGAAGTTCGCCGTCGTCCATGGTGCCGAGGATTGGATGGCCCGGCGTGGCGTTGATGTCGATGACTTCAACGCCTGGCCGGCGCGGCGCAAGCACTGCCATGGCAAAATACAAGCCAGCGCAATACTGGCGATAACCCTGTTTCTCGACGATCGGCCAGGTGTGGGGAGCAGCTGAAACGTTGACATAGGTGGTGGCCTTGCACTTCAGCGCCATGGACACCAGCATCTGCGCATAGGCCCGGAAGTCTTTTTCGACATACCAGCTGGCGACATTGGTGACCGGCTGAACGGCGCCGTTCAAAACGCGTTGTGTCGCTATAAGGAGCAACACACCGACAAGCTTGCCGCCGGCATCGAGGCAATAGCCGTATCGCGGCGCGCCTTCCGGCGTTGCGCGCAGCGCCAGGCGGGCGAGGCCGGTTTGCCAGAAGCCCAATGTCCGGCCGGCAAAGCCCTGTTGCAGCAGGACGGCCACGGCATCGAGGTCGGCGTCGCGAATGAGACGGCAGCGAACTCTAAAATTTGCGGAATTTTGCTGCAAAACCTTAACCGTAAGTCCAGAGGATTTTCTTCGAATTCAGCAAAAGCTTTATAAGAGAAATCGGGGGTCGACGGAGAAGAACCATGACGGCACGGTTAACGATCATCCAAAACATCCAACAAGTCGCGATGGAGCAGAACAAGGCGCTACGTCCGCTTTCCGACGATTTGCCCCTGCTGGAAACCGGCCTCGATTTGCTGTGTTTCGCCATTCTCGTTGCCAGGCTCGAGGACCAGCTCGGCTTTGATCCGTTCACGGCATCGGATGATGTCGAGTTCCCGGTGACGCTCGGCGATTTCATCGACGCCTATGACCTCGTCCCAGCCTAAGCCCGGCACGCTGGCCGCGGCGATCGTTGCCTCCCTTCCGCCCGACACAAGCATCGTGTCGGATGGGGTGCGGAGCATCCGACTGGCCGAAATTCTGGCAGCGGCCGCGGCACTGCCGGCGCGCGGTTGGACCGGGCGTTCGGTGCTGGTCGCGGCTGACACGCAGTTTGAAGCGGCGGCACTTCTGATCGCTCTTGACGGCGTGGCGCGGCGTCTGGTCCTGGCGCCACCCGACCTTGGCCCCCAGCATTTCGCTGCGGTGGTTCGAGATGCCGAAGTCGATACGGTCATCTGCGGGGATGCAACGCCGTTCTTGAGCCTCAATGTCGACGTTGTGGCCACGGGCCCTGCGCTCCCCGCACTTCCACCGCTGCCGATCGCCACGGCTGGCGATACGCAGTGGCTCATGCTGACATCGGGCACGACAGGCGAACCGAAAATCGCCATGCATTCGCTGGCGGCGCTCACTGGGGCGTTTGCCGGTGCACGTTGTGATGGCCCACGCCCCATCTGGGCAACGTTTTACGATATCCGGCGCTATGGTGGATTGCAGATATTTCCTGCGGGCCATGCTGGCTGGCGGAAGCCTCATCCTGTCGCGGCCGGGCGAAGCCATCCGAGACCATTTGGCCCGGCTTGTTTCCGCCGGCGTCACGCACATTTCCGGCACGCCCACGCACTGGCGGCGGGCGCTGATGAGCGACGGCGCCGCGCAGTTTGCGCCGCGGGTCATCCGGCTATCGGGCGAAATTGCCGATCAGGCCATTCTCAATTCTCTGAAGGCGGCCTTTCCACATGGCGGCAATTGGCCATGCCTATGCTTCGACCGAAGCGGGCGTCGGCTTTGAAGTCAATGACGGCCTGGAGGGATTTCCGGCTCGATATCTCGATGCGCCAGTCAATGGCGTGGCGATGCGCCTGGTGAACAACGCGCTGCACATCAAGTCGGCGCGGACGGCGAGCGGTTATGCCGGGCAGTCAGTTCCGGCGCTTGCCGATTCCGAAGGCTGGGTCGATACCGGAGATATGATCGAGGTTCGCGATGGCCGATGCCATTTCGCGGGGCGGCGCGGCGGCATCATCAATGTTGGCGGGCTGAAGGTGCACCCTGAAGAGGTGGAGACCGTCATCAATCGCCATGGTGCCGTCCGGCAATCGCGGGTCAAACCGCGAAAGAGCCCGCTCATTGGCGCAATCGTGGTGGCCGACATCGTTCTTACCGAGGGATGCAGGCGACAGCGAAGCAGTGAAACAGGACGTGCTTTCGCTGTGCCGGGCCAACCTGCCGGTCCACAAGATCCCGGCCATTGTCAACGTTGTGCCTGACATCGAAATGACCGCAGGCGGCAAGGTGGCGCGCGCTCATGCGTAACGTGATTGTCACTGGGGGGAGCCGAGGGCTTGGCCTTGCCGTCGCCGAAAGACTGGCGCAATCAGGCTATCGGGCCATCGCCATCGCCCGGCGCGACACTGAAGAACTGCGTGCGGCGCGGGCCAGCGCCGCACCTGGAAGCATCGTGTTTTCCGGCTTCGATCTTGGCGACATCGAAAACATGCCGGCGTTGATCAAGGATCTCCGGCAGCAGCATGGCCCGATCTATGGCCTCGTCAACAATGCCGGGCTTGGAAGCGAAGGGTTGCTGGCGACGATGCCGATGAAGCAGATCGAAACGCTCATCCGCATCAATACGCTATCGCCGATTGCGCTCACGCGGCAGGTGGTGCGATCGATGATGTCGGAGGGCCAGGGCCGCATCGTCAACATGTCGTCGATCATCGCGGCGACCGGCTACTCGGCGCTTTCCGTCTATGCCGCCACCAAGGCTTCGATGGTCGGGTTTACCAAGTCGCTGGCCCGCGAGTTGGGCCGAGCCGGCATTACCGTCAATGCCGTGGCCCCGGGGTTCATCGACACGGCGATGACCGAGGGCCTTGACGCCGAAAGACGGGCCCAGATTGCCCGGCGCAGCGCCCTGCAACGCCTGGCCGACGCCGGGGACGTGGCGCGCGCCGTCGAATTTCTCATGGGCGAAGGCGGCCGCAACATCACCGGAACAGTGATGACGATCGACGCCGGGAACACGGCATAGGAATTTCAGCAGGGACAGAATGGTCGGAGCGGCGGGATTCGAACCCGCGACCCCTATCCCCCCAGAATAGTGCGCTACCGGGCTGCGCTACGCTCCGACTGGGGCAGCGTCTAGCACCGTCTTGGCAAAACAGGAAGCCCCCAGCGCGAGAATCAGCGGGCGCGGGAGACGAGGCTCAGAATATCACCACGGCGGCCGGCGTGGCGCCGGGCCTGATAGGCGAGCAGTCCGGACCAAACGGCATCGGCCAGAACCGCGGCCCAAGCGATGCCCGCTACACCAAGGCTTGGTGCCAGCACAGCTGCCGCGGCCAACAGGACGGCGACCGCAAACAGGCAGGACGTGGCGGTGCGGATCTGGGATCCGGCCATCGACAGGAGATGCAGATTCATGCCACTTCCGGCGCGAAACAGTTGGCCACACAACAGGATCACCAGTGGCCAGTGACCGGGCGCATAGTCCGGACCAAAAAGCGACAGGGCCAGCGGACCAAAGTAGACGGCAGCGAGGATCAACGCCGCCATTGAGCCAAGGGCCATGACATTTACCCTCAGCATCAGCCTGCGGAATTCGCTGTCATCGCGGCGGGCCAACAGCTGCGCAAGGTCGGGCAGGACGAGTTGCTGCAGGGCCTGGGTGACGAAGCCGGCAAGGGCTGCCAAGCGGATGGCAACACCAAGCACCGCCACCTCGTCTGCCGGCAAGAGAAGGCCGCCGATCAGCGTCACAAGATCACCGAAGGCCATTGAAACCGCAAAAACCACGACGAGAGCCAGCGCCCGGCGGCGGAGAGGCCATGCAAGACTGGCCTTGGGTTTGCGCCATTCAATGCGTAGTCCATCTTTCCCCATCAGGACCCACTGGCCGAGAGCAACCACGGTGTTACTGGCGGTAAAGGCCCAAAGAACCGATGTCACGGTGATGTGCCAACTCAGCAGCCAGGCCAGCAGCAGGTAGAGTGCCAGCAGGCCGGGCCGGAACAAAAAGTCCGGCATGGTGCTGAGGGCAAAGCGCCGGTGGCTGTTGGCCAGGGCGCTGTTGAGGCGCAGCAAGTTGGCGGCGAACAATGACAGTGCCGCAAAGATCAGGGCGGTCCGGAATGCCGGTTGCAACGGCAGGACGGCGACGGCGGCGGCAGCGAAGGCCAGCAACACGATGCTGAGCAGAACCGTGTCGTAAACCAGCAGTGACTTGAAGGCGGCGAGCAGCCGCTGCCGGCCTAGCGCCACGTAACGGGCCGTCGAAGTGAGCGTCAGCGCCGGATAGCCAAGGGTTGCAAGCAAGCCAAGAATTGAAGTGGCGCTCATCGCCAGGAAAACCGTGCCGGTATCGAGCGGTGAGAGGAGCCGAGCCGCCAGGATTTGCGTGAGCAGTCCCAGCGCAGCGCCGCCGAACCGTGTGCCCACGAGCATGGCAGCCGCCAGCGCCGTCCGCCGCAAAGTGGTTGAAGTCACGGCGGGGGAAGGTTGGGCGTCATTGGCAGGCGATGCCGTCAGCGCGAAGAGTTGGGATCGAGCAGCTTGCGGGCATCGCCCAGTTCACGCAGCGCCGACTTCAGCGAGTCCATGTGATTGTCGGACAGCCGGTAGATGATCTTCGGTGCATCGCCAATGACACTGATGGGTCTTGCTTTGATAACGCGCGGGGCGACCTTGGCTTTGCCCGGAGGAGGTGCCCCTTCCAATTCGACATCGCGCTTGCGCGGGGCGATTTCACCGCGGCCGACGCCTGACACATAGCTTGCGCCGTCTTCCTTCAGTATCTTCTGCACACCGCGAATGGTGTAACCTTCGCTGTACAGCAGGCTGCGAATGCCCTTCAGCAATTCGACGTCAGCGGGCCGATAGTAGCGGCGGCCACCGGCGCGCTTCATCGGCTTGATTTGCGTGAACCTGGTTTCCCAGAAGCGCAGCACATGCTGGGGAACATTCAGTTCCTCGGCGGCTTCGCTGATTGTCCGGAAGGCATCCGGAGACTTTTCCATATCATTGCCCTTTCAGCCAGACTGCAACCCGCCCCGGATTGTCAATCCTCGTCAGTCCCTGGCTCCAGCCCGTTTATGATGTTCTTCATGACCTGGCTCGGACGGAACACCAGGACGCGGCGCGGGGTGATTGGAACTTCCTCGCCAGTCTTGGGATTGCGGCCAATCCGGCCGTTCTTGCTTCTCACCATGAAGGTTCCGAATGACGAGAGTTTCACCGATTGTCCCGTCACCAACGTGTCGGACATCATGTCGAGCACGGATTTGACGAGGTCTGCAGATTCGCTTCTGGAAAGTCCGATCTGGCGGTGAACTGCCTCGCTCAGATCAGCGCGGGTAAGTGTCTTGCCTGACATTCTCTCAACCCCCTTGCAAGATCGTGAACAAACGATACCGGGTGTTTGCCCGCTAGGTCAATATAAAACAGCGGGAACTCAATGGCTTAGTGTGCAGTCCTCAATAGCGGGCCAGAACCGCACCCCAGGTGAAGCCGCCGCCCATGGCTTCCAGGAGAATCAGATCGCCTTTCTTGATTCGGCCATCCTTGACGGCTGCATCGAGGGCAAGCGGGATCGAGGCGGCCGAGGTATTGCCGTGGCGGTCGAGGGTTATGACAATCCGATCCTCGGAAATTCCAAGCTTTCGGGCGGTGCCTTCGAGAATCCGGCGGTTGGCCTGGTGCGGCACGAACCAGTCGATATCAGTGGGCTTCAGCCCGGCCTTGGCGATGGTTTCCTGCATGACCGACGCGATGTTGGTCACCGCATGCTTGAAAACCTCCTTGCCCTCCATGCGCAGGCAGCCGACGGTCTTGGTCGTTGAGGGTCCACCGTCGACATAGAGCTTGTCAAAGTAGCGCCCGTCGGAGCGCAGCCGCGATTCCAGCACGCCGCGATCGGCGTTGGTGCCCTGCCCTTCGGCAGCCTTCAGGACCACGGCACCGGCACCGTCGCCAAACAGCACGCAGGTGGCGCGGTCATTCCAGTCGAGAATTCGAGAAAACGTTTCCGAGCCGATTACCAAGGCGCAGGTGGCTTGCCCGGCCTTCATCAGGCTGTCGGCGGTGGTGAGGGCATAGACAAAGCCGGAGCACACGGCCTGCACATCAAATGCCGCACCTTGCAGGATGCCGAGATCACGCTGAATTTGCGTGGCGGTTGCCGGAAACGTGTTGTCGGGGGTCGAGGTTGCGACAATAATCAGATCGACTTCGGCCGCTTCGATTCCGGAATCGGCCAGAGCCCGGCGGGCGGCTTCGGCGCCAAGGCTACGGGTGGTCTCGCCTTCGCCGGCAATGTGGCGGGCGCGAATGCCGGTGCGCTCGACGATCCACTCGTCGCTGGTGTCCACAACCTTGGCCATGTCGGCGTTGGTCATGATCCGTGCCGGCAGGGCCGAGCCCACGCCCATGATGACTGAACGGCGCATACTGACTTTGGTTCCTATCCTTGCGTCTCGGCTGGTGCCGGTTCCTGGCCCTGGGTGGCCAGCAGCCAGTTCACACGCACGACATCGGTTTCGATTTTGGTGACGAGGTCATTGCGCACCATCTCGATGGCAACGTCAATGGCGGTGGCAAAACCCAATGAATCGGTGCCGCCGTGACTCTTCACCACCACGCCATTGAGGCCGAGGAACACGCCGCCGTTGTGCTTGCGGGGATCGAGACGGTCTCTTAGTGCCTTGAAGGCACCGGAAGCCAGCACGGCACCGATCCTCGACAGGAGTGTTCGCGATAGTGACTGCTTGAGATAGGCGGCAATCTGCTTGGCCGTGCCTTCGGCAGTTTTGAGCGCAATGTTGCCGGTAAAGCCTTCGGTCACCACCACATCGACGGTGCCCTTGCTGATGTCGTCACCCTCGACGAAGCCGGCATATTCAATGGGCAGATCCAGCTCGCGCAACAGCCGGCCGGCTTCCTTGACCTGCTCCTGGCCCTTGATCTCTTCGACACCAACATTGAGCAGGCCGACAGTCGGACGCTCGAGACCAAACATGCAGCGGGCCATGGCCTCGCCCATCACCGCAAACTCGACGAGCTGATTGGCATCGGCGCCGATGGTGGCCCCAACATCGAGCACCACGCTTTCGCCGCGGGTGTTTGGCCATACGGCGGCAATGGCCGGGCGCTGGATACCGGGAAGTGTCTTCAGAATGAAGCGGGCCATGGCCATCAGCGCGCCGGTGTTTCCGGCTGAAATGGCGGTGTGGGCCTCACCACTTTTTACCGCTTCGATCGCCTGCCACATGCTGCTCTTGCCGCGGCCCTGGCGCAGCGCCTGGCTGGGCTTTGCATCCATGCTGACGGATACGTCGCTATGACGAATTTCGCTCCTGGCTTTGAGATCCGGATGGCGATCCAGAATGGGCGCAATGCGGGCACGGTCGCCAAACAGCAGATAGCGGTAACCGGGGTGACGGACGGCGGAGAGTGCTGCCCCCGGAATCACCACATCGGGGCCGGCATCGCCGCCCATGGCGTCCAGTGCAATTGTCAGGTTTTCGTTCATCCGGTCGTGTATCGCCCGCAAATCAATGGCTTGCCCACAGGCAAAGCCCTGTCCAATTGTTGCGCAGCAATAGGTGTTTCGCCCGCAAAAGTCGAACCCAAAAACTTTGGCCTCTAGCTGCGGTTTTTGTCGAGGTTTTCGAGGGCGGCGAAGGGTGAGACTCGCGCGTCATCGGGTGCTTCGACGGGCTCGGGTGGTGACGATTCCTCGCCTGGCATGCGGGGGTAGGGATCGAGTTCGAGAGCCAAGGTCTCGGCGACGGTTTCGCCCATGTCGATGTGGCCGGCGATGATCGGGTCGGCGTCCTCCTCTTCGCCGGCCGCTGCGCCGACGGGCAAAAAGTAACGCAACACCGGAAACCGCTGCTGGGACCGGAAGGCCTCAAGGCTGACGACGGACACCTGATCGATGTCGGCTACAAGTTCGCCTTCGAGTTTCAGGCCGCCGCCACGCCAAGGGGTGGCGCGCAAGGTTGCCGACAGCGAATGGATGGCGGGAACGTCCAGCCGTTTGGCAAGGGCCTTCAGCTCGGAATGATCGGCGTTGATCTTCTCGGTGCTGCCAAGTTTGGGAACTCGGTCTACCTTCAACACCCTGGAGAATTCCGGAAGTGGCACTTTCATGGCCCGGGCTCCGGAAATCGAACCGAACCGGCAATCAGATCTCCTTCGGTTTGATCGGCGAGTGCCCGACGCGCCGTTTGCACGTAGCCAGAAAGTTTCTCGACGCAGCTTGCAGTTGCGCCGTCGGGAAAGATGTTTCGGGCCAGCGCGTCCTGAAGGCCGTTGCCGCCGTCGGTGATCGCCTGGTCGTAGGCGGCGACGCGGCCATAGAACGACTCGGCCATCTTTCGTACCTTTTTTCCGACTGATACGTCACCAACCCCCATCTCGCGCAAGCTGCGGTCCATGTCATCAAAGAACGTATCGACGAGATTCTGCCGGAACGCGCCGTTGCCGCCCTTCAGGCGGTCGAGCACGAGGAACAGATGCAGGGTAATCATGTCAAAGCGGCCGTCCAGGGTGTCGGGCACCTGCCACTCGGCATAGGGCAAGGGGTGCCGCCCGGCTGCCACAATTGCTCCGTAGAGACGCTGGTCAGCGGTCTCAGGCTTTCTTAAGAGACCCTTGAATATCATATGCTTGCCGAAGCCTTCGGGCTGGGGCAAATGGGTTCAGCTGCATCGCAATTCACTGGGTGTTCCACTTCCAATGCCAAAAACCGTTCGATTCCTTGCCCCTATGTGGCTTGCTGCTGGCCTGAGCGCAACCCTTCTGGCGGGATGCACACCGCGGATTGACCACCGGGGCTATGTTGCGGCGCCGGGGGCTTTCGATCAAATCCAGGAGGGCATGGCGAAGTCGGAGGTCGAAGCGGTGCTGGGCTCGCCGTCGACGACCGCCAGCATCAATTTCCAGGGCGACAGCTACTACTATATTTCCAGCACCACCAAGGGCCGCGCCTTCCTCACGCCGAAAGAGACGAACCGGGAAGTCATCGCGGTGCGCTTTGATCAGAGCGATCAGGTGACGAGTTTCGCGCAGTATGGTCTTGAAGACGGCCGCATTATCGACCTCAACACCCGCAAGACTCCCGTGGCCGGAGCCGAAAACACCGTGCTAAAGAGGTTGTTCAAGGACTTCTTCCTCGGCGGATAACGGTTTTTCTTGGAGTGTGGCATGGCGCATGATCTTGTCCTGAAGGGTGGGCGAGTTGTCGACCCCTCGCAGAATCTGGACTCGGTTGCTGATGTCGCGTTTGCCAATGGCAAGGTTTCTGCCGTCGGCACCGGCCTCAAGGGAAAGGCCGAGCGCGATGTCTCCGGCTTCATCGTTTCTCCCGGCCTCATTGACCTTCACACCCATGTCTATTGGGGCGGCACGTCGCTCGGCATTGACGCCGATGAATTCTGCCGTACCAGTGGGGTCACCACGTCCGTCGATACGGGATCGGCGGGGCCGGGAAATTTTGCAGGCTTCCGCAAACATGTGATCGAGCGGTCGGAGGTTCGCATCCTTGCGTATCTCCATGTGTCGCATGCCGGCATTTTCGGGTTTTCGGACCGCGTGGCGGTTGGCGAAAGCGAAGATATCCGGCTGATGGACCCGGTGACCGCGGTCGAAGTGGCGGAAGCCAATCGCGATGTCATCGTCGGCATCAAGGTCCGGGTCGGCCGCCATGCCAGCGGCCACCAGGGGGTGGCACCGCTTGACGTTGCCCTTCAGGTCGCCGAGCAAGCGGGAATACCGTTGATGGCGCATATCGACGAGCCGCCGCCGACCTATGAGGAGGTGATCGCCCGCTTGCGGCCCGGCGATGTGCTGACCCACGCCTTCCGGCCTTTCCCCAATGCGGCCTGCACGGCGCAAGGCTCGGTCAAACCCGCTGTCATGGCGGCGCGTAAACGCGGCGTGCTGTTTGATATCGGCCATGGCATGGGATCATTCTCGTTCAAAACGGCGCGGGCCATGCTGGCTTCGGGGTTCCAGCCCGACACCATATCATCCGACATTCACAAATTGTGCATCAACGGGCCGGCCTTCGACCAGGTCACCACCATGTCGAAATTCCTGTGCCTGGGTATGAGTCTTCTCGAAGTTATCAAGACATCGACGGAGAATGCTGCCTTCGCCCTCAGGAGGCCGGAACTTGGCTCGCTGAAACCGGGTTCAGTTGGTGATGCAACGCTGCTGTCGGTCGATGCCGGCAGCTTTGATTACGTTGATGTGACCGGCGAGCATCTCATGGGCAAGCACAAGATCAACTCGCGCGGCGTGGTAATCGGCGGGAAGTGGTGGTGGCCGGCTTGACGAAAGCCGCCGTAGCGCAACCGCTTTCCCACCGGCCTTCCCGCGGAATTCTGCTGATCCTGCTCGCCGCGCTGCTGTTTGCGGCGATGGATACGGCCGGCAAACACCTGATGACCAAGTTCGACGTGCCGCTGGTGGCGGCGGTTCGCTATGTTCTCAATCTCGTCTTCCTGTTCGCTCTGTGGTTTCCGCGACATGGACCGGCGCTGTGGAAAACCCGCCGCACCGGCCTGGTGGCGCTGCGTGGATTAGCACTTGCTGCCGCAACGTTCTTTGCGGGGTTTGCCCTGCAGCGCATGCCGGTCGCCGAGGCGGTGTCGATTTTCTACCTGCAGGGATTTGGCGTGATGCTGGCCGGCGGTTTCTTGCTCAAGGAACGCATCAGCGTTGCCGGCTGGATGGCGGCAGCGGCCGGATTTGCCGGCGTGCTGCTGATCGCCAGGCCGGGCGGAAATCTCGAACCTCTCGGGGTTCTCTTCGCGTTGATCTGCGCCGCCGTGTCGGTGGTTTACGTGCTCCTGTCGCGAACCCTTGCGGCGACCGAAAGCACCATGGCCATGCTGCTCTATGTCGCCATCGCCGGTACACTGGCGTTTGGCGCCATGGTGGTTTTCAATCTGAAGCCCTACAGTTTTTCGATGATTGACGTGGCACTTCTCACGTTCATGGGTGCAGCGTCACTCGCCGCACATTTCCTGTTCACCAGCGCCTACCGCTTTGCGCCGGCGTCGCTGCTGGCGCCCTTCAACTATTTCCATATTGCCTTTGCGGTCATCGCTGGCTTCGTGGTCTACAACCACTTGCCTGACCGGTTGGCGATGCTGGGCATGGTGATGATTGCGGGTGCAGGTGCGGCAATCGCGCTGCACACTCATTTTCGCGGCCGCTCCACACAATTCTCCCAGGCGCCGGCAGACCAATAGGGTCGTGGGCTGCGTGCGTTGTCATGCTATGATCTGCAACTAACAATATCTGCAGTTTGGAGTCCCCTGATGCAAAAGCGAATCCTCGGTGCCAGCAAGCTCGAAGTCTCGGCCCTCGGCCTCGGTTGTATGGGCATGTCGTCGGGCTTCGGGCCGCCGTCCGATAGAACCGAGATGATCGGGGTGATCCGCAAGGCGGTCGAGATTGGCTACACCTTCTTCGACACGGCGGAAGTTTATGGCGCGCACCACAATGAAATCCTCGTGGGCGAAGCACTGGAGCCCTTCAAGGGCAAGGTGAGTGATCGCCACCAAGTTCGGGTTCGAGCCCGACCCGGCACAGGGTGGCGCCTGGATGAAACTTAACAGTAAACCGGCGCACATCCGAGACGTGGTGGAAGGATCGCTGAAACGGCTGCGGGTTGATCGCATCGACCTGCTGTACCAGCACCGCGTTGACCCAGAGGTGCCAATTGAAGAAGTGGCGGGCACCGTGAAGGCGCTGATCGCCGAAGGCAAGATCAAGCATTTTGGGCTATCGGAAGCAAGCGCCGACACCATCCGCCGCGCCCACAAGGTGCAGCCGGTGGCGGCGCTGCAAAGCGAATACTCCCTGTGGTTCCGAGAGCTGGAGGCCGAAGTCATTCCGCTGCTCGAGGAACTGAGCATTGGCCTGGTGCCGTTTGCGCCTCTGGGCAAGGGCTTCCTGACCGGCACGGTGAAAGCCGACACGAAATTCGCGGAAGGTGATTTCCGCAATCGCAGCCCGCGCTTTGCGGCCGAAGCACGGGCGGCCAATCAGGCGATTGCCGACAATGTGGCGGCGCTCGCGGCGCGAAAGGGAGTCACCCCAGCGCAATTGGCGCTGGCCTGGTTGCTGGCGCAGAAGCCGTGGATTGCGCCAATCCCCGGCACGCGCAGCGTGGCGCGGCTGGCGGAAAACCGGGGCGCGGTTGATATCACCCTCAGCACCGCCGACCTCGCAGAGATCCGGACAGTCATGGAGGCCCACGCCGTTACTGGCGAGCGTTATCCGGCGGAGTTCAAGAAGATGAGTGGTCGATGAAACCGAAGGGCCGGAGCGCGCTGCTCCGGCCGCCTCGCCGAGTGTCAGGTGACCGCTTGCCAGAATAGCCCCAAAACGCAAATGAAGCCGAGGGTAAACACCCCGGTGCGGACATAGGGAATTGCCGCCAGATAGACGATGGCGTGAATGACCCGCAGCCAGAAGAAAGCCATCACCAGAAAGGCGGTGGTCGAATTCTGCTGCGCCGTCACATGAATGATCAGCACAAGTGCGGCGAAAGGCGCGAAGCTTTCCACCGCATTGAGGTGTGCGCGGTTCGCCCGCTTGCCCCAGTTGGGCACCGGGCGCGGCGTTGGGTCGGCATAGTTCGGTGGCGTCAGGAAGCCGTTGGTCATGAACCTGCGACGCGATATAGACAATCCACAGCGCCGCTGTCAGCAGCGCGGTATAGGCGAGATAATAGAGTTCCGATGTCATCGCTTTATCCCCTGGGACGTTTGGATGCTGTCCCGGAGGCAGGATAGCATAAGTCCGGACCATCGGAAAAAAGCCGGAGCTATGACCTTGGCCGGGCTATTGCCAGAACCACTTCGAATACTCCCGGCGCGCCGCGACGGGCGAAACGCCGACATCCCGAAGCTGGTCAGCGTCCAGGTCCGCGAGCTGTCGGCGTTGCCGGGAACGGCTGCACCATGTGGTGAGCAGGCGTACAATGTGCCGGGCGCGGGAATGGGTTTGCGCTCCGGCACCGGCTCGCCGTGATAGGCATGTGATGATGGCGTTTGTCATGGTGCCAGCTAGCCTTCATTGCAACTGGTGCGCAAAGCATCGTTTCTCAATTGCCCATTAGTTTCTCTAATGATATAGTGAGTGATGCCCCGGCGCCTGCCACCTCTGAACGCAATCAAGGCTTTCGAAGCGGCGGCTCGCAATGAAAGCTTCACCCGCGCCGCCGAGGAGTTGTTTGTTACCCAAGGGGCCGTAAGTCAGCAGGTGAAAGCGCTGGAGGATCATGTCGGGCGCAAGCTGTTTGTTCGCGAACATCAGCGCTTAGTATTGACGGAACAAGCAAAGGCCTATCTCACGGTCGTCCGAGATGCGCTCGACAGGTTGTCGGCAGGCACCGAAATTCTAATGCGTGGGCAATCGTCCGGCGTGTTGACGGTGAGCACGTCACCGGATTTCGCGGCGAAATGGCTGGTTCACCGGCTATCGCATTTCAACGAATTGTTTCCCGATATCGACCTTCGCGTGTCGGCAGCCATGCACCGCGTGGATTTCGCGCGGGAAGACGTGGACATCGCGGTGCGGCACGGCGACGGCAAGTGGCCCGATCTCGAAGCCGTGCGCCTGTGCCACGAGCGGCTGCTGGCCGTGTGCAGTCCGAAACTGCTTAAGGGCAAGAACGCGATTCGCAAGCCTTCGGACATTCTTCTGCATCCCCTCATCCATCTTGATTCGCGGCAGGACTGGGGCGATTGGCTTGAAGCAGCAGGGGTGACAATGGTGAAAGCAGTTTCCGGACCGATTTTCGATCGGGCCAGCATGGTCATCGACGCCGCCGCAGGTGGCCAGGGCGTTGCCCTCGCCAGAACCGCCCTGGCTTCGTGGGACCTCGTCAACGGGCGGCTTGTACGGCCGGTGCCATTTTCGGTTCCGCTCAAAAAATCATACTGGATCGTTTGCCCGAAGCCCGCTGCGAAGCTTGAAAAGATCATACGATTTCGCGATTGGCTGCTGCGCGAAGCAGCCGCCGACGCGCGGCGGATGGCCGGAGCACAGTCGTAACATTATAGAAGAGGCCGGAGTTTTTGCTCCGGCCCCAGCATTGCGTCAGAACAAAAATCAGCTCAATGCCCGGCCAGCACCGCCGACAGCATGGGCGCCACGATGGTGGCAATCTTGATTATCGGGATGACAGCGTGTTGCGTCACCGCACATGCACTGTTCAACTCTACAGCTTCTCAATCCTTGCATCTCAACGCATCCTCAGGGGTAATCCGGGAATTGCAACTGGTAGCATGGAGGACAGCATGACTTCGACACTCAAGTGTTTGGCCACGGGCGTTCTCGCTGGGAGCGTCTATTTCGCTGCTGCAGCTCACGTGTTTGCCGCGGACAATGCCATGGCGCAGAAATTTGCCGCCGACCGCATGGCGGCGTTCGGCAAGGGCGATGCCGCCGCCCTCCTCGCACAGTATGCCGAGGATGCGGTCGCGATTACCCCAATGGGGGTGCTGCATGGCCGCGCCGAGATTAAAGGACTGGTTGACAACGTCATCGCCGAATTCGCCCAGCCTGGCGTCAAATTCGAATTCCTGTCACAGACGTCCGAGGGTGATATCGTCACCTTCGTCTGGAAGGCGGAAACGGCGAAAAATGTCTACGACTTCGCCGCTGAAACCTATGTGCTGAAAGATGGCCTCGCCGCGGTTCAGACTTTTGCCGCCAAGGTCGTTCCGAAATGAGCCGGGACCGGCGCGGCAACCGGTTTGCCAAATAGGGCCACGGAATTTTCGGCGCATATCCGCACGATGAAATCGAAAACCAGCCTGACCCGCGCGCGTTTGAGCAATTCGCGGCGGGTCACCAGGAACATTTCGCGCTCCGCGACGATACCCGGCGCCACGAGTTCGAGCCCGGCCTCGCCGTGCGCGGCGATGCAAGGGAGAAACGCCAAGCCGAGCCCAGCCTTCGCCGCCGCCACCATCGGCATGATTTCGTTCGATCTCATGACAATCCTGCCCTGGCGCGCCATGTCTTCCATCTGACCAAAACTCGGCACGTTGGCCAGAGTGCTGTCGAACAGAACAAAGTCGTGGCCGGCTAGTCCGTCCGCCGGGTCGCCCCGCGACGCGAGATAGTCCTGGCTAGCAAAAAAACCCAGACCCGCAGCACCGGCCCGGCGCGACACCAAGCTGTTGTAGTCAGGCTTGCGATTGCGCAAAGCGATATCGGCCTCGCCTCGGGCCAGATTCATCATGCTGTTTCCGGAGAATACCTCCAGGGTAATCCCGGGGTGAAGTTTGGTGAAACGCGGCAGTTCCGGCACCAAGAGTTTGGCGGCGAGAAATTCCGGCATCGCGACACTCACCGTGCCCTCGTTTTCCCGGTCGCTGCCCGAGACACGATGGTCGATTGCTGCCATCGCCTGCTCAATGCCTTCGACAGTCGCGATGATCGCGTGGCCCGCCTCGGTCAGGAAACAACCGTCATGGCGGCGGTCGAACAGGCTGGCATTCAGGCGCGACTCAAGTGCATCAAGCCGACGCAGCACCGTCGCCCGGTCAATTCCCAGGTCTTCGGCGGCGGCCTGCATCGAACCCTTGCGATGAACCGACAGCACAATGCGGAGGTGGTCCCAATCGGACATGGACCGATGCTATCCCACATTTTCGGCCGTGAAAAACAAATTCCGCGAGGATCGCTCCTCGCGGAACGCATTCGTTCAGTCAGTCGCTCAATGCCCGGCCAGCACCGCCAGCAGCAGTAGCGCCACGATGTTGGTGATCTTGATCATCGGGTTCACCGCAGGTCCCGCCGTGTCCTTGTAGGGGTCGCCGACGGTGTCGCCGGTGACGCTCGCCTTGTGGGCGTCGGAGCCCTTCAGGTGCTTCTTGCCGGTCGAGTCAACGAAGCCGTCCTCGAAGGACTTCTTGGCGTTGTCCCAGGCGCCGCCGCCCGCCGTCATCGAGATGGCGACGAACAAGCCCGTCACAATCACGCCCATCAGCATGGCGCCCACGGCCGAGAAGGCCTGGGCCTGGCCGGCGATCGCCAGCACCACGAAGTAGACGACGATCGGCGACAGAACCGGCAGCAGCGAGGGCAGGATCATTTCCTTGATCGCCGCCTTGGTGAGCAGGTCCACGGCGCGGGCATAGTCGGGCTTCGAGGTGCCCTTCATGATGCCGGGGTTTTCCTTGAACTGGCGGCGCACTTCAACGACCACCGACTGGGCGGCACGGCCCACGGCGGTCATCGACATGCCACCGAACAGGTAGGGCAGCAGGCCACCGAACAGCAGGCCAACCACCACCCACGGGCTCGAGAGATCGAAGCTCACGGGCACATCGGGGAAGTAGGTCTTGAGGTCCTGGGTGTAGGCCGCGAACAGCACGAGCGCACCGAGGCCCGCCGAACCGATGGCGTAACCCTTAGTGACGGCCTTGGTGGTGTTGCCCACGGCGTCAAGCGCGTCGGTGTTGTGGCGCACTTCCTTGGGGAGGCCCGCCATTTCGGCAATGCCACCGGCGTTGTCGGTGACCGGGCCGAAGGCGTCGAGCGCCACGATCATGCCGGCGAGAGCCAACATGGTGGTGACGGCAATGGCGGTGCCGAACAGGCCCGCCATCACATAGGTGGAGATGATGCCGGCGATGATGACCAGCGCCGGCAACGCCGTCGATTCCATCGAGACCGCGAGGCCCTGGATGACGTTGGTGCCGTGGCCGGTGATCGAGGCTTCGGCAATCGAGTTCACCGGGCGTTTGCCGGTGCCGGTGTAGTATTCGGTGATGTAGATGATCGCCGCGGTGATGACGAGGCCGATCACCCCGCACCAGAACAGGTTCATCGGCGTGAAGGTCGAGTCCGACGTGGTGATCGCCACTGACATGCTGCCGAAGATGTAGTTGATGACCGGATAGAGGGCGATCAGCGACAGGACGCCGGTCGCCAGCACGCCTTTGTAAAGAGCGCCCATGATGTTGTTGGAAGCACCCAATTTCACGAAGTAGGTGCCGATGATCGAGGTCACAACACAGGCGCCGCCGATGGCCAGCGGCAGAACCATGCCGGCGAGCTTGAATTCGGCGGGAAGTGCAATGGCCGCGAGAACCATGGTGGCAACCGTGGTCACCACATAGGTTTCGAACAGGTCGGCGGCCATGCCAGCGCAATCGCCGACGTTGTCGCCGACGTTGTCGGCGATTGTGGCAGGGTTCCTCGGATCGTCTTCGGGAATACCAGCTTCAACCTTGCCCACCATATCGCCGCCGACATCCGCACCCTTGGTGAAGATGCCGCCGCCCAAACGGGCGAAGATCGAGATGAGCGAAGCGCCGAACGAGAGCGACACGAGCGCGTCGATCACCGTGCGGCTGGTCGGATCGAAACCGAGCGAGTCCTTCAGGAAGCCGAAGTACAGCGTCACGCCGAGGAGGCCCAAGCCAGCAACGAGGAGGCCCGTCACCGCGCCCGCCTTGAAGGCGAGGTCGAGGCCGCCAGCCAGCGACTTGGTCGCCGCTTGGGCGACACGCACGTTGGCGCGGACCGAGACGTTCATGCCGATGTAACCCGCCAGGCCCGAAAGGATGGCGCCGATGGCGAAACCGATGGCCGACCATACGCCGAGAAGGATGAAGGCGAGGATGAAGATGACGACGCCAACGATGCCGATGGTCGTATACTGGCGGTTGAGATAGGCCTTGGCGCCTTCGCGCACGGCGGCGGAAATTTCCTGCATACGGGCCGTGCCGGCGTTGGCGGCCATGAGCCCCCGCGTCGTTACGATGCCGTACACGATGGAGAGCGCGCCCGCGAGCACGATCAGCCAGAGTGTATTGGTCATGATTTAACCCTTGTCATTGTTGTGTTGCCCCCGGGCCCGACCGTTGGCCGCGTTCCTGAAGGGGCAGCAAAGTGGCTGCCGAAGGAATCACGCTTCCCTGCCAAAGGGTCCGGTTATGGCCGGGGATATGCCAAATGCCCGGAACAAAGGCAACGGGATTAACGTTTTGTTAGCCCTATGGTTTCCAGGCGAAAATCACCTCAGGAAACTGAGTGGCGCAGGTCAGCAGGGTATTGGCACGCGCTGATTCGGTGGCCATGAAAGGCAACAGTCGACGGGTTCCGCAGCGCCAAAGGCGTGGATGCGGCAAATTCGTGTTGCAACCGGGGCAAACTACTAACCAATCGCTAACCAGCACGGCCAACGCCGTTTGGCTTACGAGGTGCAATCAGCCGCTACCTGCGGCTGTGCAAGTTCGGCGTGTGCTTGGCTCCATTACGTTTTTTCCATACTTATCAGCTGGTTACTTGGGAGAGTTGCAGGGCATCTGGTGGGTGCAGAGCGAAACGGCTGCCCGCTTCTACCGGCTTAAACTTTGGTAATCAGTTAGAGTTTCCGTAACTTCCCATCCTTATGGTCCTAGTGCGCCGTTCATCGGCTCGCCACCCGCGGGGTTCGGACAACAGCCGGCTCACGGGACGGAAGACTAGTCGGAACAATGAAAAGGAACCCCAAATGAAGTGTCTCAAAGCAACTACCCTTATCTCTCTGGCCACCGCAGCCAGCGCTCTGATGGCCGTTTCGGCCAATGCCGCCATTATTGCTCAGGATAATAGCGCGGCTCAGTGTGTTTACAGCAGCGGCGCCGTGCCGAAAGTCAGCGGCAACGGCAATTTCTACAACAGCTCGACGACCGCTTCGTCAGTGGTTATCTGCCCGGTGAACTGGGATGCTCAGACTATCGCACTGGGCTTTGCCGGTGTGGTCGCCGTTGTGTCCGACAAGAGCACGGCTGGCGGCGTATCCTGCCAATTGGCCCGTGTGACTGAAGACGGCGCAACTGTCGTGCTTGGCGCCGCTTCTGCCACCTCGGGCAGCGCGACTACGGGCGCCCGCCTTACCCTCGCTTCGCCGTCAGGCTCCGGTGGCAACTTCTTCGTGAAGTGCACCCTCGGCAAGAAGGGCGGATTCTCGCCGGCCATCAACGGCTACGAAGTCTATTCGGGCGATCCGGCGCCATAAGCTGGCAAATTACTGGCCGTCCTTGACGGCTTAGACGAGGGCCCGCTACGGCGGGCCCTTTTCATTTGCGGGCGACGATGAATTCCTGCAGACGCCGCACCTGCTCGGCGGGCACTTCACGGAGGGCGCCGGATTCAAGTTCGCCCAGGGCGAATGGGCCATACTGCACGCGGATCAGGCGGTTCACGGCACCGCCGAAGTGTTCGATGAGCTTGCGGATTTCGCGGTTCTTGCCTTCGGTCAGCAGCACGCGATACCAGGTGTTGGTGCGTCCGCCCTTGCCCAACTCCTCAACGAACTCGGCGCCGCGATAGTTCACGCCGTCAATATCGATGCCCTTGGCAAGATCGGCGATGTTTCTTTCGGTGAGTTTGCCACGAATGCGCACGCGGTAAACGCGGGAGAGTGCGGTCGCCGGGCTCATCATCGCCTGGGCCAGGGGGCCATCATCAGTGAGCAGCAGCAGGCCCTCGGAATTGACGTCCAGGCGGCCCACTGTCATCAACCGGGGAAGCTCTTGGCGATAGCGCGAGGGCTTGAAGCAATCGAGATCAAAGATCGTCGGGCGGCCCTTGGGGTCCTTGTGGGTGACGAGAAAGTCCACCGGCTTGTGCAGCATGAAGAGGCGAGGGAGCGCTCGGCTGGCGGGAGCGACGGGCTTGCCATCGACTTCGACCTTGTCGCCCTCCTCGACTGGAACAGTTGCAGTTGCAACAGCACCATTGACCTTCACGCGGCCATCGGAAACGAGGCGTTCGGCCTCGCGGCGCGAGCCGGCACCGGCCTGTTGCAGATAGATGTTAAGCCGCACGGCGGGACATCACCAGCCAGGTGATCATGGCCAGCGCCACCGCCACCATGGGAAACACCGCGTAGTTCACGGCATTCCAGCCGGAAATCGCCAGGAGCTTGCCAGCGCCGAGCGAGGCGAGGGCGGTAACCGTGAAGGTCAGGAAGTCATTCAACCCCTGGGCCTTGTTGCGTTCCGAGGGCTGATAGGTGGTGGTCAACAGTGTGGTACCGCCGAGAAAGCCGAAGTTCCAACCGAGGCCGAGCAGAACGAGGCCCACGGCGAAATTTTCAAAGTTGATGCCCATGAGGCCGGAGATGGCGGCACCCACCAGCAACACCATACCGATGGCGGAAATCTTTTCGGCGCCGAATCTGGAAATCAGGCTGCCGGTGAAGAAGCTCGGCACAAACATGGCGAGCGCGTGCCACTGGATGACCCAGCTGGAATCGGTGACGGTGAAGCCACAACCTAGCATGGCGACAGGCGTTGCCGTCATCACCAGCATCATGATGCCGTAGGACAGCATGCCGGTGGTGCAGGCTACCATGAAGCGCGGCTGACTGGCGATAACCGCGAGCGGGCGGCCAGTGTCGGCAACCTCGTCCCTTATAACCGGAATGTCGACGGCCAGCAGGATGATCGCGGCAAGCAAGGCGACAATCGACATTGCCACCCAGGTTCCGGCGAAAGTGACGGGTGCCAGCAAATCAACGGTGGCGATCACCATCAGGGTTCCGAACAATGCGGCAATGACGCCGCCGGTCATCACCCAGGAAATGGCCTTGGGCCGGAAGGCCGGGCTCGCGGTGTCGGCGGCGGCAAAGCGATAATAGGATGCCGAAGCCTGGTAGGTACCAATCAGGAATGCCGCCACCAGAAACAAGCTGAAGGATTTTTGGTAAATCGCATAGACGCCGAGCAATGCGCCAATGGCGCCCAGCAACGCAAAGGCGACGAAGCCGGCGCGGCGGCCAATACGCTTCATCAGCAGCGAAATCGGGAAGGTGGTTAGCGCCGTGCCGATAATGACCATCGACATGGGCATGGTTGCCCAGGAAGGATCCGACGAAAGCTGCGAGCCAATCAATCCGGAGGTGACGACGAGTGCTGTCGTCGCAGCGCCGAAAAGCGCCTGGGCAATTGCCAGGACACCGGCGTTGCGCCGTGCTTTGGCATCGTCAAATTGTTGAACGCCGGTCAAGCCGCGAACTCTTCCGGACGGCGCTGGCGGGCCAACCGGTCTAGAACACCATTGATGAATTTCGGCTCCTCAACCTCGAAGAAGGCCGATGCGACATCAACGTACTCACTGATCGCCACGCGGGCCGGAACTTTTTCCATGAACATCAGCTCATAGGTGGCGGCGCGGATGATGGCGCGCACCGTGGTGTCCAGCCGGTGCAGCGGCCAATTGGAATCGAGTATGCGATCGACAATGGGATCAATGGCCGCCTGCTCACGCACCACGCCGTCCACTACCTCTTTCAGGTGCTTGAAGTCGGCTTCGCCGCATTGACCATCTTCGAAATCGTCGCCGGCGGCGCGGGAGGAGAACTGCGCCAGGGTTTCGCCCACATCGGTTCCGGCGATGTCCATTTGGTAGAGAGCCTGCACGGCGCCAAGGCGGGCGGCGGCGCGTTCAACGGGCGGTTTGCGGGCGGTCTTCATGGGCTGGGGCATAGCCCGCCGGGTTCGCAAATACAATGACGCCACGGGCATGGCAGTTAGGCCTTGCGCCCCGCCCTGCCCCCGCACTAACTAGCGCCCGGTTCCGGCCGGGTCAGGTGGATCTTTCATCCAGACCCGCATCGACCTGACCGGGTGAAAGACATGACTGAGACCACTGCAACTTTGCAAACTTCCCGCGCCTGGAAGGGCGCCCTTTACATGGTGCTGGCAGGCATTGCCTTTGCCGCCGCCAATGTGCTGACCCAGATCGTCACCTTCAAACTGGGGTTCAAGGCCCAGTCGGATACGTTCTGGCAATACTTCATTGCTTTGATGTTCTCGCTGCCGTTCATTGCGCGGCATGGCCTTGCCGGCTTGCGAACCAGGCAACCCCTGCCCCACATTGCCCGCATCGTGATGTCGGCGCTGGGGGTGCAGGCCTTCGTCATGAGCCTCGCCAATGGCGTGCAGATCTGGCAGGTCATCGCATTGGTGATGACTTCGCCGTTTTTCGTCATGCTTGGGGCGCGGGCTATTCCTTGGCGAGCGTGTGGGGCCGGAACGGTGGCTGGCGGCCGCGGTGGCCTTTGCGGGCGCCATGCTCATTCTTAAACCATGGGCCTCGGAGTTCTCACTGGCCTCGCTCCTGCCCATCGGCGCGGCAATCCTCTGGGGTGGCGCATCACTCATCACCAAGTTCCTCACCAAAGACGAAGCGGCGGAAAGTGTAACGGTGTGGCTGCTGCTCCTCATCCTGCCAGTCAACGCCGCATTGTCGGTGCACGCCGGCTTTGAAGTGCCGTCGGGCAGTATTCTGATCTACCTGCTGATCGGCGGGGCGGTGATGCTGGCGGCCCAGTATTTCCTGACCAAGTCCTACGCCACGGCGGATGCGGCCTATGTGCAACCGTTTGACGATCTCAAGCTGATTTCAAACATCGTCGCCGGCTGGCTGGCGTTTGGATATCTGCCGGAGGGCTATCTGTGGGTCGGCGTTGCGCTCATCCTCGCTGCATCAGCCTATCTGCTGCGCCAGGAAAGCAACCGCGAGAAGTCGCCGAAGGCGGCGGCCCAATCGGCATGATCAATGTCCCGGGGTTGAAGGCTTAGTCGCCTTCGCCGCGGTTTTCGTTTTCGTCGCCAGAGAGTTCGCCGAGCAACTCGTCGAAGTCCTTGGCGTCGCGGAAGTTCCTGTAGACGCTGGCGAAGCGCACGTAGGCGACGTCGTCGAGCATCTTCAAGGCTTCCATCACCAGCTTGCCGATGGTCTCGCTCTTGATCTCGTTTTCACCCAGGCTCTCGAGGCGGCGGACGATGCCGGAGACCATGCGCTCGACGCGCTCGGGATCAACGGGGCGCTTCCTCAACGCCACCTGGATCGAGCGCATCAGCTTGTCGCGGTCGAAGGGCACGCGGCGGCCGGATTTTTTCAACACCATGAGTTCGCGCAGCTGAACGCGCTCAAAGGTCGTAAAGCGGCCGGAGCAGTCGGGGCAGTAACGCCTGCGGCGAATGGCGGTGCCGTCTTCGGTCGGACGCGAGTCCTTTACCTGGGTTTCCTCATTGGAACAGAACGGACAGCGCAAAGAAAATTCCCACCCCTCATCTCTCCATGCGCGGCCTTGAGCCGGGCACCCAGTCTCTGGATGGCCGGGTCAAGCCCGGCCATGGAGAGTTCATGAATATATCGGGAAGCGCTTGGTCAAAGCCATGACGCGCTTCCGGACACTCGAATTCGACCTTAGCATTGCCCGCTTCGCCGTTCTTCGCAAGGCCGTCAAGCACCTCGGTGATGAGGGCGCCGACTTCGGCGAATTCGGCCTTGCCGAAGCCCCTCGTGGTGCCGGCAGGCGTCCCCAGCCGGATGCCGGAGGTAATCGTAAACGGCGCGGGATCGAAGGGAATGCCGTTCTTGTTGCAAGTAATGTAGGCACGTCCAAGTGACTGCTCGGCGGCCTTGCCAGTCACGCCCTTTTTGCGCAGGTCGACCAGCATCAGATGCGTGTCGGTGCCACCGGAGACAAGATCGCAGCCGCCATCGGTCATGCTTTGGGCCAGAACCTTGGCGTTGTCAGCAACGGCTTTCGCATATTTCCTGAAGGCGGGCTTCAGGGCTTCGCCGAAGGCCACGGCCTTGGCGGCGATGACATGCTCCAGAGGTCCGCCCTGCAGTCCGGGGAAAACCGAAGAGTTGATCTTCTTTCCGATGTCCTCGTGGTTCGAGAGGATCATGCCGCCACGGGGGCCGCGCAGGGTTTTGTGGGTGGTGGTGGTGACCACATGGGCGTGCTCCAGCGGTGTCGGGTGAACGCCACCGGCCACCAGGCCGGCGATGTGGGCCATGTCGACCATCAGGTAGGCACCAACCGAATCGGCGATGTCGCGGAAGCGTTTGAAATCGAGGGTGCGGGGGTAGCCGGAGCCGCCGGCGATGATCAGCTTCGGCTTGATGTCGAGGGCCTGGGAGGCCAGCAGGTCATAGTCGATGAGGTGATTGTCCTCGCGCACCTTGTAGGGCGAAACGGTGAACCACTTGCCGGACTGGTTCACCGGTGAACCATGGGTCAGATGCCCGCCGCAGGCGAGATCGAGGCCCATGTAGGTGTCGCCGGGCTGCATCAGCGCAAAGAACACCGCCTGGTTGGCCTGGGCGCCGGAATGGGGCTGTACGTTGGCAAAGGCACATTTGAACAACTGCTTGGCGCGGTCAATCGCCAGGTTCTCGGAAACGTCCACATACTGGCAGCCGCCGTAGTAGCGGCGACCCGGGTAACCCTCGGCGTATTTGTTGGTCATCACCGACCCTTGCGCTTCCAACACGGCGCGGGACACGATGTTTTCCGACGCGATCAGCTCGATTTCATGTTGCTGGCGGCCCAGTTCGGCTGCAATGGCCTTGGCCACCTTGGGGTCGGTCTTGGCCAGCTTGTCCTTGAAGAAGCCCGGGAACAGCGGGGCGTTCTTCTTCGCCTTCTTCACGGATTTCTTTGCGGCTTTCTTTGCCATGGCAACACCCCTTGTAGCGTTTTGTCCGCACATGACAGATTGCGGACGCGGGGTCCACATACAAGTTGGCGCAGCAACGGGCTGGATTGCCTGCGGCAAAACGAAATCCGGCAGCGCCATTGGCACTGCCGGACCGGTTCCGATTGGCAGATTAGGCGCAGCCCATCGCTTTCATGGCGGCGATCACATTGATGCGACGCTTGGTCAGGCGCGGAAAGCCTGGGACTTTCCGCCAGTCCTTGATTGCCTTGCCAGACGACTTTAGGGCGCTGACGATTTGGCCAATGGTTTTTGAGGTGCAGGCCGGGCGCGAACGGATTGCGGCAATGGCACCCGCCACGTGCGGCGCGGCCATCGAAGTGCCCGCGAGATTGGAGTATCCACCGCCGTAAGACGACCTGATCCGGTCTTTCTTGGACTTGAACGGGTATCCAATGTCGCCTCCCGGCGCCAGAACGTCAGTGACCTTCGAAATGTTGGAGTATACCGAGGTGCGCTCCGGCTTACCGGCCTTGCGCTTCGATGATGCACTGACCGTTACGGCCGTGGAAATGCAGCCAGGAAAGGCCACCGCATTTACGAAGAAACTGTTTCCTGCCGCAATCACGGTTGCGGTCTGAACGGTGAGCAGGAGATCAACCAATGCCTTGCGCGGGTCGGCGTCGCATGCCGTGTTCGTCGCGCTTCCTCCTAAACTCATGTTGACGGCATCAATGTTTGATCCACCGGGTCCGGTTTGCAGGTCGTAGACGTGTTGCAAAGCGTCCATCTGATCGAAAGTTGAAGACAAGATACAAGGGTTGGTGGAAGCACCACAAAGCGAAGTATTGTCAATCAGCGAGAATGCATTGATGGCGACAATCGATGCCCCGCGGCCAACACCGCTCTTGGGTTCGCCGCGCGACAGAGATGTGTTCTTGCCCGCAGCGATGCCTGCCACGTGGGTGCCGTGACCGCAACCTTCTGCGGATGACACCGGACAGTCGGCGCCAGAGCCCGGGCCAGTGACGGTTTCAACACCGCCGGGGCAGCGCGAAGTCGCGCCGTTAGGGGCATCAATTGTGTTGAAACACGCTTCCGCAACCACTTTTCCAGCAAGAAACTCGTGGCTGCTGTTTACGCCGGAATCGATGATCGCTACGACGCGGCCATTTCCTGTGGCGTTTCTGGCGAATGCGTTACCCTTTCCCGTCATCTTGATGATGGACAGTGACTGTGTCAGGGATGGCTTGTCGTAGGTTTCGGCACTCACACTCTCGACACGCGGGTCGCTTTTCAGACGCGCGATCTCGGCGTTCGTGGCGTTCAACGTGAAAACGGGAACGATTGTCAGTTGCCTCAGATTGCGGTTGCCACTCGCCATGCGGCTAGTCGCACTGCCAAAAACTTCGGTTATGACTTCGTTTTGAAGCGCCAGTATCGCTTGCCGGAATGCCGTTCGCGATTTGGCGGTTTCGCCGATCTTGAGGTTTCGTGGCTGTTTGAGGCGCACGACAATTCGTGTCATTCCCGAGGTCGCAGATAGCCCATTTGCCGGGGTCGTGGAATTGCCGGGTTTCGGCGTGAGCCCCTCTTGCGCCCCTGCACTGGCACTTAGTGCCAGAGCCCAGAAAGCTACTGCCGACAATGCCATAGATAACTTATACATTTATTGCTCCTGTCGCCATAGATCGCCCCAAGGCAATTCTAGCGCAACAGGTTGCAAAGCACAATTATGCCTTCTTGGGACTAGGAAAATACACTGCGGCGTTTACGCCACCTGGCGGGCCAGGGCGCATTGCGACCAGAGGCTGTTCAGCGCCTTGACCAGGCCGGCGATTTCGAAGTCGCTATGGAGCGGCGATGGCGTGATGCGCAGGCGTTCGGTGCCGCGCGGCACGGTGGGGAAATTGATCGGCTGAATGTAGATGCCGTGCTGGTCCATCAGAATATCGCTGATCCACTTGCACTTCTTGGCATCGCCCACCATCACCGGCACGATATGGCTGGGGTTGGGCGTATGGGGAATGCCGTGCCTGTCCAACTCGGCGCGCACCCGGCGGACCCGGTCCTGATGGCGGGCGCGCTCAAGCTGCGAGGCCTTGAGGTGGCGGATCGAGGCAAGGGCGCCAGCGGCAATGACAGGCGAGACGGAGGTGGTGAAAATGAACCCCGGCGCGAATGAACGGATGGCGTCGACGATTGCCGCACTTCCGGTGATGTAGCCGCCCATCAGGCCAAAGGCCTTGGCGAGCGTTCCTTCAATGATGTCGATGCGGTGCATCACGCCTTCACGCTCGGCAACGCCACCGCCTCGCGGGCCATACATGCCGACGGCATGGACCTCATCAAGATAGGTCATGGCGCCATAGCGCGCGGCAAGGTCGGCGATGGCGGAGATCGGCGCGATGTCGCCATCCATCGAATAGACCGACTCAAATGCAATGACCTTTGGCCGGGCGGGGTCGACGGCCCGCAGCTTTGCTTCAAGGTCGGCGAGATCATTGTGTTTCCACACCTGCTTGTCGCAGCGGCCGTGCTTTATGCCCTCGATCATCGAGGCGTGGTTCAGTTCGTCGGAAAGTATCAGACACCCAGGCAGCAGGCGGCCGAGGGTCGAGAGCGTTGCCTCATTTGACATGTAACCGGAATTGAACAGCAGGGCTGCTTCCTTGCCGTGGAGGTCGGCCAGTTCGCGCTCGAGTTCGACGTGATAGTGGGTGGTGCCGGAAATGTTGCGGGTGCCGCCGGAGCCCGCACCGACGGCATCAAGGGCCTCATGCATGGCGGCGACCACCGCAGGGTGTTGCCCCATGCCCAAATAATCATTGGAGCACCAGACCGTCACCTCCTTCTCGCCGTCCCCGCCGCGATACAGGGCACGGGGGAAACGGCCCCTGATCCGGCAGATGTCGGCGAATTGGCGATAGCGGCCTTCGGAACGCAGGCTATCAAGCGCTGCGGTGAAGTGGTTGTGATAATCGAAATGTGTCATGCACTCTTCCTACGCCGCGAGCGAGGAGCTATTCCTTGACTTAGAGCAAGGCGTCAGACTTCAGTTGACAGCAACCTCTTCCGGCTTGTTGGCCTCTTCGACGGGCTTTGCCGGTTTGACCTTGGGTTTGGCGGCGGCCTTGCAGCCTTCTGGGAGCTTGCCGTCCTTGCCGGTTTTGCATTCGGCAGCGGGTTTCTTCGCGTTTGTAGTTGTTGCCGCTTTTTTGGCAGTCGCGGGCTTGGCTTTCTTGTCGTCCGGTTTGGCGGTTTTTGCAGTGGACTTGCCGGCTGCTGGCTTGCCCGTCTTGGTAGCCTTGGCGGCGACCTTGGTTTTGGTAGCCTTGCCTGTCACCTTCTTTCGGGCCGACGCCAATTCCTTGAGCGTTTCGTTCTTGGCCTTCGACTGATCCTTGCTCGACATGAAGAAGGATTTGCCGGTCGATTTGGTTTTCGAGCTGTTGCCGGTGGTCTTGATTGTTGAAGCGGTCTTGACCTTCTTGTCGGAGTCTTCGGAGTTTTTCGAGCTGGAGAAACGGAACAGCGAGAAGCCCTGGAACTCGTCGGCGTCAACGGATGATGGCGAGCGCGGGATGGGCTTCAGGGTGAAGCGGGCTCCGGTGCTGTCGGCCACATCAAACGGCTGGCCAACCACGAAACCCGAGCCATCGAGGTTGTAGACATCGTTGCGGAAAGCCACCACGCCGCCATCGGTCGGCCAGGCGGTCAAATACGCCACGCGCAATTGCGGGGGATCTGTGAGCGCCACGTCGAGGCGCTCCTGGGAACCGGCGAGTTCGGCAATACGGGCCTGATCAATGCCATCTTGGCCACGCAGGATCCAATTGAGCAGCACTTCAACGCGGTCGACGCGCACGCAGCCGGAACTCAGGAAGCGGTTGCCCTGCTTGAACAGGTGCGGTTCGGGCGTGTCGTGCAGGTAGATGCCGAAGGGGCTTGGAAACTCGATCTTCGCCGTCTTCATGGCGTTGGCGCCACCGGGTTCCTGGCGGAAGTGGTAGTCGTCAGCCACGGCGCGGCGCCAATCGACTTCGTCGGGATCGACCTCGGGCCCGCCGACACCCTCGAACACGGTAATGTTCATCTCGTTGAGGACTTGCGACGGCCCGCCCGAGATCATTCTGGGAATGATGTCTTTTTCGATGATGGAGGCCGGAGCATTCCAATAGGGATTGAACTTGACGGTTGCCAGCGCCGTCTGCACGACAGGCGTCGGGCGTGAGGGACGGCCAACAATTGCATTGTGACGCGAGAAAACCTTGCCACCGTTTACCGCTTCGATCTGCATGGCCGGCACATTGACGACGAGGTAGCGGTCGCCCAGGTCCTTGGTATACTCGGCAAGCCGCGGAATATTGGCTTTGATGGTGGCAATACGCCGAGAAACCGGCACATTCAGGGCCTTCTGGGTTGCGGTATCAATGACACCGGTGACGGCCAGGCCGTTGTTGCGCTGGAAACGCTTCACGGCCTCCTCGGTGGCGGTGGTGAAGCGCGCCGCAAACTCACCTTCGGTGGCTTCCTTGCGCAAGTAGCCCTCGATAAACAGGCGCTTGTTGAGGATAGCGATACCCTTGCTTTCGGCGCCCTTCTTCGCCTTGCCAATGGCACCCACCTGGGGCCAGCCGCCGGCGGCGGAGATTGCCTGATAGCGCAGAAGTGCGGTTTCCATCGCCGCCGCGCTGTTTGGCGCCAGGAACGGCGAGACCGCATTACCTGCGATGACCTCGGTTGATGTAACGGCCTTGCCACCCTGGGTAGCGGTAACTTTTGTGGTCTGCTTCTGCTTGTTCTTGTCGAAAATCGAATTTTGCTGCTCGGCCTCAGCTGGCCCTGGCAGCACGGTCGTCACGCACAAGGCGAGAACCATGACAGCGGCCCACATGCCGCTTTTCAGTTTCGAAGTTGCACCATGCAATTGCGTCATCAACCGTCTCACAAAACCATTCCCCACCGGATGTTAGCCACACCCGCTGCCCAAAATGCTGAAAATCGGGAAATTCCCTCTTACCAGCCCCCACGTCGCCCGTCAAAATTGTTGCGGCGCCAGAAACACCCGCAAGACACGGGGATTCGGGCGAGAATTGGGTGGCCGTGGCTGGTCAAGCCCGTCCTGACGAAAATTGCCGCCCTATGGCTTTTGGGCCACAGGACGGCATTCAGTCTTCAGGGAGAAATTGTCGTCTTACAGGCGATAGAGAATCTGGTCGGTCCAGAACCGCTCGAGGCGGGTCAGGGCCTTGTTCAGGCGGTCGAATTCATCGGTGGTCAGGCCGACAACTTGCTCCACGGCCTGGAGCTGGCGGTTGTACAGGGCGTCGATACGGTTGCGAATTTCCTGGCCCTTGGGCGTCAGGCGCACCCGCACCGAGCGCTTGTCAGCGCTGGAACGCTCATGGTTCACATAGCCCGCTTCAACGAGCTTCTTGAGATTGTAGGAGACGTTGGAGCCCTGATAGTGGCCGCGGGTTTTCAGTTCACCGGCAGTCAGCTCGCTGTCGGCGATATTGAACAGCAGGAGCGCTTGCACCGGGTTCACTTCCGGCTCGCCGGAGCGTTCGAAATCGTCCTTGATGACGTCGAGCAAGCGGCGATGCAGCCGCTCGATGAGCGTCAAGGACTCGAGGTACCTTGGCTTGATCGGATTGCGGACGGCTTCCCCCGCCACCGGGCGCACGGCACCCATAACTTCAGTACGCATGTTATCCACCTTACCCTTGTCAATGAGGGCCGAAGTCTTTGCCGCTTCGGTCCCTTAATGACGACAACGTAAGGCCTCAGCCCTTAAAACCGGCTCAATGGTCTAAGTAAATTTGTCCTTATATTTTCGATGTTTTGGCGCGATATCAAAGACAGTTTATGGAGTGTTGGCGGCCCGGCCGGGTGGTGTTGCAGTATGGAGCAAGCGTTACGCCATCATTAAACAGGATGGGCGGCGAGCCCCCCACGAACCCGCCGCCCACGTGCCGCCCCCCTAAGATTTTCAGACTACTTCAGGAGGATGGCAGCTAGCCCTTGTTCGGCCAGTTTCCGGGATGCCGGCCCGCAGGCCATGGCTTGCGCGGCCTTCCGGGTCCTGGCCTGGGTGCTGGCGATTGCAGCCGTGCCGTGCTTGGCAATTGATGCCTTTTGCAGATCCTTGATGGCCTCATAGTAGAGGCGTGCCTTGCGGCTGGCGAGGTGCTTGCACCGCAGATCGACGAAATAGGGTTTGGCCAGCTGGCCATATTCGGATGGCGCTACGGGACCCAATTTCCTTGATCTTGCTGGCTTTTCAGCCGCACCTGCGGTGCGCAGCCGGGCTGGCCGGTGGCCATCGGCCTGGGCGACCGCCATACGCGCGGCGGCCACGGTTTCCTCGACATCGGTGCGGGCCCGGTGACCACATCCACTGGCCTTGCCAGCAGCACGGCCCTTGGCAATCGCCGCGTTGGCTGCATCGCCGGCGACCATCGACGGGGAAACGGCCTCGGCGCGCGCCAGGTAGCCCGACAGTTCCCGGCGTTCGCTGGCCGACAGGAAGCCGCACTTGCTATCGCTGGCTTTCGACTTGGCAAGAACAAACAGTCCTTGTTCCATCGACAGTGTGGACGCCGCCGCCGGACCGATGATCCATGCCGCCATGGGCAGGATCAAAATCGGAAGCGCAATCAGGTGGCGTGCCAGCCTCGGCATGTCGTACTCCACGGCGGGTTTGTGGAGATCGAGGTTAATGGAGGGCTGTTAAGAGTTGTAAAATTTGGCGGCGAGTTTTGGTCTATGGTTAAGCATGCCTTGCCAAGGCCGCAACTTCGCGGGAAACCCGGGACATGCGATTTGCCCTTGCCACCGCACTCCTGCTTCTGACGGTGCCTGCCCAAGCCGACAATGTGGCACCGTCGCAGGACGGAGAGCGGATCATTGCCATTCCGCGCCCGAAGCCTCCCGACCTCCTGGCGCCAAGGGAAACCACTCCGGCGCCCAAGTGGCAAGCGGACACGGGTGACTGGCCTGTCGGTACGGTAAAGGAGGCCAGGAGCCAATGTGCCGGACTGCTGAGCGGACGGGCTATCACCTATGCTCCTCAGGCACCGCTTGGCAGGCAGAGGGGATGCGGCGCGGCAGCGCCCATCGCGGTCAGCGAAATTGCCGGCGTCACACTCACTCCGCCCGTCATCGTCACTTGCACAATGGCGGCGCGCCTTCATGACTGGATTGTTGGCGACGTTCAGCCCGCCGCCCAGAAGACATTGCGGACCCACGTTACCGCCATCAGGACCGCTTCCTCCTATGCTTGCCGCCGGCGCAACAATTCCAAGAGCGGCAAGTTGAGCGAGCATGGCCTCGCCAATGCGCTGGATATGTCGGGTTTCACATTTGCCAAGTCGAAAGACGTTGCGGTGGAAGAAGGTTGGGGCAGCCTTCTGAGTAAGGTCGGTTTGTCTAGAAAGAGCGGATTCCTCGATGACATTCGGGAAAGTGCCTGCAAGCATTTTGCCACGGTTCTCGGCCCCGGTTCCGACGCCCATCATGGCGACCACTTCCATGTTGACGCCATTCAGCGCAAGAATGACTACCGGATCTGCAAATAGACTTGCTATGACGACGCCATGACCGAGCCTCACTTCACCACCGCCGCATTCCCCGCTCTCCGCATGCGCCGCAACCGCCGCACGGCGTGGTCGCGGAACCTGGTGCGCGAAACGACGCTGCAGGCTGCTGACCTGATATGGCCATTGTTCGTCATCGCCGGCGAGAACCGTTTTGAGGACGTGCCTTCGATGCCCGGCGTGCGGCGTTACACGGTCGATCTCGTGGTGCAAAGAGCCGAAGAGGCCGCCGAGGCCGGAATTCCGGTCATCGCGTTGTTTCCCAACACCGCGAAGGAGCTGCGCACGCCCGATGGGCGCGAGGCCCTCAACCCCAACAACCTGGTGTGCCAGGCGGTTCGGGCGGTGAAAAAGGCGGTGCCCGGCATTGGAATTTTGTGCGATGTCGCACTCGATCCCTATACGTCCCACGGCCACGACGGGTTGCTGGATGGCGGTGAGATCGTCAATGACGCCACGCTTGACATGTTGGTGAGACAATCGCTGGTGCAGGCCGAAGCCGGGTGCGACATCATCGCGCCCTCGGACATGATGGATGGGCGGATCGGCGCCATCCGCTCGGGGCTCGAGAGCAACGGCCACAGCAACGTGCAGATCATGGCCTACAGCGCCAAGTACGCCAGCGGCTTCTATGGCCCATTCCGCGACGCCGTGGGTTCCAATGCCACGCTAACCGGCGACAAGCGCACATATCAGATGGACCCCGGAAACAGCGACGAGGCGCTGCGCGAGGTGGCGCTCGATTTGGCCGAAGGCGCCGACATGGTCATGGTGAAGCCAGGGATGCCATATCTGGATATCGTCCGGCGGGTGAAGGAAACCTTCCGTGTACCGACGTTTGCCTATCAGGTCTCGGGCGAGTACGCGATGATCATGGCGGCCTGCAACGCCGGCTATCTCGACCCCAAGAAGGTCATCGTGGAGAGCCTGCAGTGCTTCAAGCGGGCCGGCGCTGACGGAATACTTACCTATTTCGCGCTGGACGTGGCCAAGGCGCTGCGCGGCTAGATTCGCCCCCCGGCAATGGGGCGAAAACTGGGCGATAACATTATCATTTCTTAACTTGAGGCGGGAGCCGCGGCACCCCAATCTGTGAGTTGCCGCGGTGCATCTGACACCCCGGCACCGGGCGCAACTGGGACGGCGCCCATGTTGCGGACGGCCATCAATCAAGCCCTCAAAACCATCGCAGATGGGAGGGCCGCAACAGAAGGAAGATCAAACATGAACCGTATCGCAGCAACACTCGCCGCAACCGTGGCGCTTGCAACCGCCGCCTGGGCCGCCGAAATGGATGCGGTGGTCAAATCCTATGATCCGGCCACCAAAACCGTCATGCTTGAAGACGGAACGTCGTGGATCGTTGCCGAAGGCATCGACGCAGCCCTGTTGGCGGCAGGCAGCAAAATCAAGGTTACGGTCGACGATGCGACCAAGACCGTCACGGCGGTTGCTGCCGCCCTATAAGCGAGCATTGGGGAATGCCCGGGGCAACCCGGGCATTTTCATTTCTGAAAGCGGGCGATCAGGCTTGAGGTATCCCAGCGGCCGCCGCCGAGTTTCTGAACTTCGGCGTAGAACTGATCGACCAGGGCGGTGACCGGCAGCGGGGCACCATTGCGGCGGGCTTCGTCGATACATATGCCAAGGTCCTTGCGCATCCAGTCGGCGGCGAAGCCAAACTCGAACTCGCCCCGGATCATGGTCTTGTGCCGATTCTCCATTTGCCACGAGCCGGCAGCGCCCTTGGATATGACGTCGACCACCGCTTCCATGTCGAGGCCGGCTTTCATGCCGAAATTCATGGCTTCGGCGAGACCTTGCACCAAACCGGCGATGGCAATTTGGTTACACATCTTGGCAAGTTGGCCGGATCCCGGGGGACCAAGAAGCTTCCGCATTTTCGAAAAGTGGACGATCAACGGTTCGGCCCTGGTGTAGTCTTCGGGGTCGCCGCCGCACATCACAGTCAGCACGCCACTTTTGGCGCCCGCCTGGCCGCCCGATACGGGCGCATCGACAAAACCGATGCCACGTGACTTGGCTTCAGCGTGGAGTTCGCGCGCCACGCGGGCCGAAGCCGTGGTGTGGTCGATGAACAGCGAGCCACGCTTCATGGCGTGAAAGGCGCCGTTTGCCCCCAGTGTGACTTCGCGCAGGTCATCGTCGTTGCCGACACAGGCGAAGACCACATCGCGCCCCTCGGCTGCAAGCTGTGGCGTGGTTGCCGACCTGCCGGGGTGCTCCGCCGTCCAGCGCAGGGCCTTCTCGGGCGTACGGTTGAAGACAACCATGTCGAGGCCGCCACGGGTAACGAGGTGCCCGGCCATGGGAAATCCCATCACGCCCAAACCGATCCAAGCTGCCGTGGTCATTGCCCACCCCATTCGAGTCGCGCCGTTGCTACGGTAAGCTTTCGAAATTTGCAATCGGCAAGCCAATGCCCCTTGATCAAATGGGCCCATGAGGCATTATGGCGGGTATGGGACAGCACAGGGCCATAGTCAGGTGAGCATCGAGCGCCGGAACTTCCCGCAGTTCTTCATCACTGCGGCAGCCCCCTGCCCCTATCTTGCCGGCCGCGTCGAACGCAAGGTGTTTACTCATCTCGTGGGCCACGAGGCCCGGGCGCTGAATACGCAGCTGTCACAGGGCGGTTTTCGCCGCAGCCAGAATATCGCCTACCGCCCGGCCTGCGAAGGTTGTGCTGCCTGCGTTTCGGTGCGGGTTCCGGTTAGCAGTTTTACGTTGCGCAAGTCGATGCGGCGCACCCTTAAGGCCAATGACGACATCGAGAGCATCGTCGCCAAGGCGCGGTCCAACAGCGAGCATTACGCCTTGTTCCGGGCCTACATCGATACCCGCCACGCCGACGGCGGCATGGCGGACATGTCGGTGCTCGATTTTTCGGCGATGATCGACGACAATTTCGTCGATAGCCGGCTGGTTGAGTATCGCGTCAAGCACGGCCGGCCAGGTGGCGGCCAGCTGGTTGCGGCAGTGCTGATCGATGTGCTGGGCGACGGCTTGTCGATGATTTACAGCTACTATGAGCCAGAACTCGACTATCGCGGGCTCGGTACTTTCATGATTTTGGATAACTTGGCCCGCGCCAAGCGCCTCGGCCTCCCCTACCTTTATCTCGGCTATTGGGTGTCGGGATCACGGAAGATGGACTACAAGGCCCGGTTTCTGCCTCAGGAAAGGCTTTCGGCCGACGGCTGGGTTCTGCACCACCGCGCCTGAAACGACAAATCAGTATCGGGCTGTTAACCAAACATTGGCTTACCCGTGGGAAAATCCCCGAATTGGAAAGCTTCCTCCAATTGGTGGCAAAATCTTAATTGACGTAAGGGTAAAGAGTGCCTATTGGCTACCGATCAGATGTCAATGGTTCGTTTCGAAGGCCGCGTTATCATATCATGTTTCAACGTGCCGGTCTGCCCAGTTCTGATATCCGCAAGGGTCTCACAATAACGACTATTGGTGGGCTGCTCTTCACCCTCGACCTGCCGTTGCTCCGTCTCGCCATGGCCGACCAGTGGACACTGGTATTCGCGCGGGGCGTTTGCCTGTTCGTGGCCATCAGCGTGGTCTGGTACCTGGTTTGCCACTTCAGCCGCGAGCGTATCGCCTACTTCGCGGGGGCCGCAGGTATTGCCGTGGCGGTCACCAACACAATCGCTCCCATCACCTACATCGGGGCGATCGTCAATACGTCAGCGGCCAATGTCGTGTTCATCACGGCGCTCATTCCGGTAATGACCGTTGTCATGTCTTACCTGTTCCTCAGGGAGCACGTACACCCCTTCACATGGGTTGCCACTGCCCTGTCGTTTTGCGGCGTGGCGATCATCGTATTTGACGGCATCCGGGGCGGCACCTTTGTCGGCGACGGGCTGGCGCTGATTTCGGCCATAAGCACTTCGGCGGCATTCACCATCATCCGCTACAGTGGAAAGAACGTGGCAACCAGCCTGGCGGTCGGCAGCCTGGCATCGGCGCTGGTTGCGCTGTTTTTTTTCGGGATAGATGGTTCTGCGATAATCCGCACGGCGGATTTGGGCGTGCCCGCATGGGTGTGGATTGCCTTGAACGGCCTCATCGCCATACCGGTGGCCTCGACGCTCATCGCCAATGGACCGCGCTTCCTGCCGTCGACGGATGTCAGCATGTTCTTTCTGCTGGAGACGGTGCTGACACCGGTGTGGATATGGATGCTGTTCAGCGAGCTTCCCAGCAGGTCGGTTTTCGTCGGCGGGTTGATCGTGGTGGCGACGCTCATCGCCCACAGCAGCTGGCGCCTCTACAGCACCTTGAATTATCCACAGAACAAGAGTGTGTCGTATTACTACTGAGTTGTGGGACTGAGATTTGGGTGGTGAGTTGGGTTGGAGAGCTTAGTGACAAACGATAGTCTACGAGACCCGTTGGGAATTGCGCGCGTTGTCGCGGCCCTCGACCAGGAGCTCGATAGTCTTGGCCTGACGGTCGGATTTCACGAGGACCTCAGCCGGTTCGCCGCCGCCAAGCGCAGCCTGCGCGACGAGGCGGTTGCGCCGTTCTTCGATCCGACAGTGAACGAGATTTCCGGCGGCCGCTTCTTCTGGATGAAGCTCTCCGATGCCAAGGGAGCGACGGTCGGCGTTCAGGCCTTCCGGCTGGATACCATTACCTCGAGCCTGGCGGATTGGGCGCCATCCTACACCATCGGGCTCTACATGCGGCGCCAGGAAGTGCTGGTACCGCTGCACCCGACACCGCCGCGCGGCACCATCGCCGAGCGCATCAGCGGGCGCGTCGTCTATCACGGGGAACTGTGGATGGACCGCAGCCTGCGCAATCGGCGGGTGGTGGAGGTATTTGGCCGGTTGGGAATGCTGCTCAGCCTGATGCGATGGAACCCCAATGCCATCTGGGCGCTCGCCAGCCAGCAGATGGCGACGCATGGCCACCTGAACAGAATGGGGTTCAGCTATCTCGAACGCGGCTTCTTCCGCTGGCAGTGGGGTGGCGGCGAAGGCATCGATGCGGTGGAATGGGTGGCTATCGCCGAGCGTGCCAGCCTCGAACAAATGGTCGAGGAAATGCTGACTACACCACAGCAATCTCGACAGGCGTGATTTCGCTCACCACGGTCACCAGGCGCTGTTTGCCGCGGCGATGGGGTCCCGGCGTAACAATACGCTGGTAGGGAATCCAGTTCACTTCGCCATCCGGGCCAGTCATGGCGGCATAGATGTGATCGTAGTGTGGGCGCCCGGTTTTCAACACATCGAGATAGGCGGCCGAAACGGCCTTGTCGTAGCTCGTTCCGGAAAGACATGGGGAAGACACCGGTGACATTCCCCACAGCTTGGCGATCGCCGAACTGCTGCCGATGCGCTCGACCTTGACGCGGCCTGAAGCTTCGTCGATCGAACAGTCGATGGAGCGCTCGGCGTCAGGTACGCCGGTTTCGAGCACGCGCCGCAAACTGTCAGGCAACCGGCGGTCGGTCAATTCGAATGACTGCACATAGACACGAGACGACAGGTGCAAATCACTCTTGGCAATCAGTTCGTCGATGCGATTGCGGGCCACGGCAGGATCGGGGTGGACTTCGGTGAACCAGCCCGAGAAGTAGAACTTCAAGGTGTAGGGGCCCTTGAAGGTGCCGATCCACTCCTTGGCGAAATACAACGAAGCCCAGTTCGCGCCGAAGCTGTGCCAACTCACGGTGGCACCGGTTTCATCGACCGCGACTTTCACAAAACCATACTTGTCGAGGGCGGCCAGTTCCGTCCGGCATTCCGCAAGTTCCTGGTCAGGGCGCGGTACCAACCTGCCCTTGGCAATCCAGAACTCCAGCGTTTCGCCCGTTGTCGACATTTGCCCCTGGTCCCGTTGGTTTGGGATCGCATGAAAATTTAGTGTAATGCGATCCAACCGATAAACCAAAACAATGACACACAGTGGCGAATTTTCAGTGAACGGAAAATCCAAATTTAAGATAAATGCCGGAGGTCAGACGATCTGTATGTCGACCTTGGCGATTTCCGAGACAATGCTCACGCCGCGCAACGAGCCGGCAACGCGTTTCGGAACGATAACCCGATGATAGGGAATCCAGACCACATCGGACTTGGGCGTTACCATTGCCGCATAGACATGGTCGTAGCGCGGCCGGCCGGCTTTCAGCACATCGACATAGGCAGCCGACACGATGCGGTCATAGGATCCGCCGGGCTGGCACGGGTAGGACACCGGCGTCATCCCCCACAGCCGGGCAATTGTTGATTTTGGTCCTATCCAATCGACCCGAAAGCGACCCGAACTTTCTTCGTACACGCAGTCGACACTGTGTTCGGCTTCGGCAGCGCCGTCGATCCAGGTGTCTTTAAGCAGTGGCGGCAGGTGCTTTTCGGTTGGGTTGAATTCGCGCACAAAGGCACGGCGGATCAAATGAATGTCACTCTTGGCGACAATTTCATGAATTCTTTCAGCGGCTTCCGACGAATTCTCAAAGGATTCCTCGAACCAGCCTGCAAGGAAATAACGCAGCATGTAAGGGCCTTGCAGGTCGGCAATGCAACAAGCCACATGGAATAAGGACGCGAATGACGGCGACATTACCGACCATCGGACTTCGGTTCCGGCCGGCGATGATTCCAACCGGACGAGGCCCTCCTTGTGCAACAACAGGTCCTCTTGGTCCATGTGGAGGGAAGGCCGCTCCTCCAGCAGCTCACCTCGATAGATCCACTTGGTCGTCGGTGTTGTCATGGCTTTCTTGACAGGCGGCAGATTCCCGCGAGCCTAAGATAGCGGCTTTCAGCGTAATCAACGACAACGGGATTCTACCTTAGATAATAATGCTTTAATCCGATCCAGCGCATTAACCATGTGAACAGCTAGTGATGTAAAAACCTAACAAACTCGGTTAAAATTTACTTATAGGTCAATTCAAGTTGACTATACGTCGCTTGATGTGGAAACTGCTGTTGGGGACGTCGTCGGGAGTGGGTTCGCGTGAGTTTGGTGCGGTCAATCAAGCCTTCAGTTCAAGTTAAGCCGGGCGATGCGCTCCTGGATATGATTCGCCGTCCGCGGCGGGATTTCCCGGTCTGGCATTTCGCAATGGTAAATGACGTGCCGCGAAATCAAGCCATCGAGAAATCGATCGCGGCCATGGACCTTGCGGGCAAGACAGTTGTGGAGATCGGTTCCGGCACGGGAATCATCGCCTTGCTGTTCGCGAAGTACGGCGCGGCGCGGGTCATCACCTGTGAAATGAATTCCAATCTGGCGGCAGTTGCTCAGCGTATCATCTCAAACACGACTTACGCGAAACGCATCACCCTGCTCAACGAAAGCTCAAGGGTGGCAATCAGCAGGGGCCAGCTCCCTCACCATCCGGATGTCATCTTCACCGAGACACTTGATTGCGGCGTGGTCGGCGAGGGCTTCATGGCCATTGCCGAAGATATCGCGGCAATCGCCGGGCCGGAAACCGACATTTTGCCCCGCCACGTGCGCCAGCACGCCAGGCTGATCGAGTTGTCGAAGTCTCGCGGACTTGAACCGTGCCTCAACGGCCTGCGGTTTCGATCTTGCCGCACTTAACGAGTATTCGACGGGCAACTATTTTCCGGTGCATACCGAACTTCACCGGCACCGGTTTCTGAGTGAGACCATCGAGCTCCGGGATTACACCTACGTCAATTGCCCCGATGCCGGCATTCACCGCGTCAAGGCGACGTCCGCCGGTACGATCAGCGGCGTGTTGTCGTGGTTTTCAGCGGATTTTGGCGGCGCCGTCATATCCAACGAGCCGGGAAGCGGAAGCCACTGGCACCAGGCATTTCATACACTGCCCGACGATATCAAGGTCGAGGAAGGCGAGGAGATTTCCCTGCATGTCGATGACGGAGGGTTTGCGTGGGCCGCAAAGTGAACGGAATGACTTCCTCCTGAGGTCTGGGCCGGGGGTTTCCCGGCCCTTCTTTCTTCAGTCAAGGGTTACGCGATAGCGAGCCAAAGCAATGGCTGAAACAACCAAGAGCATGAGTGCGAGCGTGGCCATTGCCGGGGCGATCTGTTCGAAACTCGCGGCTTTGAGCATGAGCCCACGCACGATGCGCAGGAAGTGGGTGACCGGCAGCGCCTCACCGATTGCCTGTGCCCAGCCCGGCATGCCGCGGAACGGGAATGCAAAGCCTGACAGCAGGATTGAGGGCAGCAGAAAGAAGAACGACATCTGCATGGCCTGCAGCTGGTTGCGAGCAACGGTGGAAAAGGTAAAGCCGATTGCCAGGTTCACGGTGATGAAGAGCAGCGTGGAAACAGTGAACAGGCCAACACTGCCCTCGAATGGCACGGCGAACAGGATACGCGCGGCAATCAGGACTACCAGCACTTGAATGCCACCGATGATGATGAACGGGGCAATCTTGCCGGCCATGACTTCAATGGGGCGAACCGGCATTGCCAGCAGGTTTTCCATGGTACCGCGCTCAAACTCACGGGTGACGGCAAGGGCGGTCATCATCACCATTGTCATGGTGAGGATAACACCCAGCAGACCGGGCACCACGTTAAAGCGGGTGATGCCTTCCGGATTATAGCGGCGGTGCAGGACAATATCGACTGGCGAAGCGGCCGGCTTGAGATACGATATCGGGCCGGAGAGCTCCCTGCCCAAAGTCTGGGACATAGCCTGGTTAACGGCAGCAAGGGCGCTGCCAATGGTCGAGGGATCGGTGGCATCGGCTTCAATGGCAATCTGCGCCTGCTCGTGGCGAATGAGCTTCGTGGTGAAGCCACCGGGAATGGTGATGATGAATTGCACATCACCGCGCTGCAGCATGGCGTCGGCCTCGCTTTCGCTGGCGGCATGGTGCGTAATGGCAAAGTAACCGGTGTTGCCGAAGGCACTGATGAGCGCCCGGGTAATGGCGGTCTGGTCGGACGCCAGTATTGCGGTGGGCAAGCCTTTCGGATCGTTGTTGATGGCGAAGCCAAACAAAATGAGTTGCATCATCGGCATGCCGAACATCATGGCGAAGGTCAGCCGGTCTCGGGCCAGTTGCAATACTTCCTTGTGGACCATGGCGAGCAGCCGCATGACAAAGCCCATGCCCCCTCCTCACGCCGCCTCAACGTTATCGCGAGCCTGGCCCATCAGATGGATGAACACGTCCTCGAGGGTCGGTGTGGCGCGCTCCCAGACAATCGAAGGCATCAGGCGCAGGGGATTAATGGCGGCCAGCAGGGCTTCCTCATCGGGCCCGCACACATGCAGTGTGGTGCCGAATGCGGCAGCGGCCGTTACGCCTGCAGCCTCACGCAGGCGTGGAGCAAGTCGATCCGCACCAGCGCCGGTGGCAACAAATGCGTGCAGTCCCGATTGCTTGACAATGTCATCCGAGGTTCCGCGCGCCATCAGCGTGCCGTAGGCGATGTAGGCTATCTCGTGGCAGCGTTCGGCCTCATCCATGTAGTGGGTCGAGACCAGAACCGTCATGCCTTCGGTAGCGAGGGCATGGATTTCATCCCAGAAGCTCCGCCGAGCCTTGGGATCGACGCCCGCCGTCGGCTCATCGAGCAGCAGGATTTTAGGTTCATGGAGTATACAAGCCGCCAAAGCCAGGCGTTGCTTCCAGCCACCCGACAGGGCGCCCGTCAACTGGTTCCCGCGGCTTGCCAGGCCAAGCCGGTCCAGGGCTGCCGCGACACGCCGGCGAGCATCTGACAAGCGATAGACGCGCGCGACAAAATCGAGGTTTTCCTTAATCGTTAGGTCTTCGTAGAGGCCGAATTTCTGCGTCATGTAGCCGGTCTGACGCTTAATCGCATCGCGGCCTCTGATGATGTCGTGGCCCAGGCATGTGCCGCTGCCGCCATCTGGGGTGAGCAATCCGCAGATCATGCGTAGTGTCGTGGTCTTGCCCGAGCCGTTGGGGCCGAGAAAGCCGCAAATACGCCCCGGCATGATTCTGAGGTCGACGCCGTCAACGACCGCGCGGCTGCCATAACGCTTCACCAGGCCTTGCACTGCGATGGCAGGGGACTCACTCAAGGCAGCGGTTCCACTTCGATGGGAAGCCCAGGACGCAAGACATCGGCGGTGGCGTTGGGCCTTGCCTCAACCAGAAACACCAACTTGGCGCGCGCACCTTGCGAGTAGATCACGGGAGGGGTGTATTCAGGTTGGCTGGCGACGGCGGTTACTGTGGCCTGCATCGGACCGCCACAGCCATCGCAGGTAAAGCGCAAAGGGGTTCCGGCATGAACTTTGGCAACTATGTCCTGGGGCACAAAAAAGCGCAGCCGGACATCGCCTTCCCGCATCAGCGACAAAACCGGCTGGCCCGCCTGCGGCCATTCACCGGGATCGAAAAACACATTCTCGACCAAGGCCGAAAACGGCGCTGATGGTGACAATTCAATTCGCCTCGCCGTTGCCTGGGCGAGAGCAGCCCTGGCCTCGGTAATGCGCGACTTGGCTGCCGCCACATTGGCTTCCCGGCCACCAAGCGCACCGGCGGCAAGGGTTGCATCGAACTGTTGCAGCCGGGCCTGCAACTGGTTGACTTGCGCTTCAGCGGCATCGCGGCGCGACTGAGCGGCGGTGCCCGAGGTCGCCAGGCTGGCGGCGCGCTTCAGTTCCTGTTCAGCCAATACCAATGCGGCTTCTACTTCACGGCGCTGGGCGCGGACAATGTCCTGCTCGGCTTCGCGCTTTCCGGTCTTCAGATCTTCGAGCTGGGCCTCGGCGGTGGCGACCGCCGCTTCGAGGCGCGCCACTTCAGCATCCAGTTGGGTTGCATCGATCCGAAACAGCGTGTCGCCGGCCGCAACGGTGGCGCCCTTTTCCGCCTTGCGCTCGACGATGCGGCCCGCGACCGGGCTGGCAATCAAAGTGGTTTCACCTTCGACGTAGCCCAGATAGGCAGTTTGGCCGGGTGGCGGCGGCAGCCAGCGGTCGCGGAAATAATATGCGGTTCCCGCCAAGGCAATCACCAGAACAGGGATGATAGCGCGCTTCATGGCCGCAGCGCCCGGATCATCAGATCAGCGTGTTGGCTGGCCAGCGCTTCAACGTCCAGCGGCTCGGCTCCAAGCGGCTCGAAAACACTTTTCCACATGGCGGCGAGAAGCATCGGACCGACCAGGCTTCGGACGGCCAAACCGGCATTGACAGGCCGGAACTCGCCCGACACGATGCCCTTGTCGATCAGCGACTGGAACAGCGGCAGTGCGACATTGACAACATTCTCGAGGTACCACTTGCCGATGTCCGGGTGAGCCCGGCTCTCGGACACGATGAGTTTGACGAGGCGCGGCAACCGCCCTTCGGCCATGCGGCCGGCAACGAGTGCGAGCAACTGCCGCAACAGCGGCTCAACGGGTCCCTGTTGGTGGGCCAGTAGTCCGGCGGCAGTTCCGATGTTGGCCCCAACGGTGGCCTGGACGAGTGCCTTCAGAAGCGATGTTTTATCTTCGAAATACAGATATATAGCTGCTTTGCTTAAGCCAGCGCGTGAAGCTACGTCCTCAAGTCTGGTGGCGGAGAAGCCGCGCTCGGTGAAGAGTTCCAGGGCCGCATCGAGGATTTCCGAGGGCCGGGCATCCGGGCGGCGTTTGCGTGATGTTTCTGACTGGTCAGTCATTAAAAATATCTAACCCATCAGTCAGTAACAGTCAACTCCCCCTCACCTGAACCTGTTGCTCTTCGGGAAGCCCTTGGGTGGAAGCCTTCCGGCCTGGGCGCGTTCGCCGATCCATTCCTTGAGATCGGTCACCACGAAGTTTCGGCCGGAAGCATCGGTCCAGGAGAGGCCTTCTTTCAGGTTGAAAGCCCGGGCGTCCGACAGGCCGCCGTCCTTGAACTTCTGCAGGCGCACGCCCTTGCCGCGTGTCATCTCCGGCAACTCGGCGCGCTTGAAGATGAGCATCTTGCGGTTTTCGCCGATGGCCGCGATATGATCGTCGTGGTCGCCGGCACGGCACACAGACAACCGCCTCGGCCGGGGTTTTCACATTCAGGACCTGCTTGCCCTTGCGGGTCGTCGCCAGGCATTCGTCCTCGGCGACGATGAAGCCATCGCCGTCGGTGGACGCCACCAGTCGCTTGGCGCCGGGGGTGTGGACAAACAGTGCGACAATGGCATCGGCGGCATCAAGGTCGCAAATCAGGCGCACTGGCTCACCATGGCCGCGGCCACCGGGAAGTTTGCTGCCGTCGAGGGTGAAGAATTTTCCCGATGACGAGAACAGCATGATCTTGTCGGTGGTCTGGGCCGCGAAGGCAAACTTCGCGGCGTCGCCGTCTTTGTAGACGAGGATTGAGGTATCCTCCATGTGGCCTTTCAGGGCGCGAATCCAGCCCTTGTCGGAGCAGACGACGGTGATCGGCTCCTTCTCGATCATCGCCTCGTGGGCATCGATGTCGATCTCGGGGGCGTCGGCGAAATCGGTGCGGCGCTTGCCGATCCCGGTTTTCTTGGAGAATTTCTCCTTCACATCCTTGATCTCGGCAGCGATCTTGGCCCACTGCTCGTCGTCATCGCCGAGCAGTTTCTTGAGGCCCTTCTGTTCCTTCAGCAGGCCGTCGTTCTCGCTGCGGATCTCCAGTTCCTCGAGCTTGCGCAGGGCGCGCAGCCGCATGTTGAGGATGGCTTCGGCCTGGGTGTCGGTCAACTTGAAGCGCTTCATCAGCGCTGGCTTCGGCTCATCCTCCTCGCGGACAATGCGGATCACCTCATCGAGATTGAGATAGGCGATGAGGTAGCCGCCGAGGATTTCCAGGCGGCGGGCGATTTCGCCCAAGCGGAAATTGGTGCGGCGGACAAGAACATCCTTGCGGTGGTCCAGCCATTCGCGCAAGGCATCCTTGAGCGAAAGAACCTTCGGCACCTTGCCATGAGAGAGCACGTTGAGGTTCAGCGGAATACGGGCTTCAAGATCGGTGTTCTTGAACAGCTGCTCCATCAACAGTTCGGGCTCGATGGTGCGGCTCTTGGGCTCCAGCACCACGCGCACGTCTTCAGCCGATTCATCCTCGATGTTGCCGAGCAGCGTCAGCTTCTTGGCATTGAGCATGTCGGCGATGTCGGCGATGAGCTTGGACTTCTGCACGAGATAGGGAATCTCGGTGACGACGATCTGCCAGGCGCCGCGCGGAAGCTCTTCCACCGCCCAGCGGGCCCGCACCCGGAAGGAGCCCCTGCCCGTTCTGTAGGCTTCGATGATCGAGGCGCGGTCATCGATGATGATGCCACCGGTCGGAAAGTCCGGGCCAGCCACGAATTGCGTGAGTTTGTCGATCGTGGCGTTCGGCGTCTTGATCAAATGCAGTGCCGCGTCGCAAAGTTCGGCGGCGTTGTGCGGCGGAATGTTGGTGGCCATGCCGACGGCGATGCCGGAGGAGCCATTGGCCAGGAGGTTCGGAAAGGCGCCGGGGAGCACCACCGGTTCCTGCTGGGTTCCATCGTAGTTGGGGCGGAAGTCGACGGACTCCTCGTCAAGGCCATCAAGCAAGAGCCTGGCCACCTCGGTCATGCGGGCTTCGGTGTAGCGATAGGCAGCAGCACTGTCGCCGTCGATGTTGCCGAAGTTTCCCTGCCCGTCGACCAGGGGATAGCGCGAGGAGAAATCCTGGGCGAGGCGCACCAGAGCATCATAGATCGACTGGTCGCCATGGGGGTGGAAGGAACCCATCACGTCGCCGACGATCTTGGCGCATTTCTTGAACGCCGTGCCGGGGTCGAGCCGCAGCGTGCGCATGACATGCAGCAGGCGGCGGTGCACAGGCTTCAGCCCATCGCGGGCATCCGGCAGCGCCCGATGCATGATGGTGGAGAGTGCATAGGCGAGGTAGCGCTCTTCGAGCGCATCCTTCAGTTCAATGCGTTCAATGTCCTTGGGTGATTCCGGCGGTTTGACAGGCTTGCTCATGATTCGGGGGATTATAGCGGATCGGGCGCCGCACGGCCTCCTACCGAATTTTCGGATGAGCGGCCGTTACGCCGCGCTGAGCGCGGTTATTCCGTAGCAGAAAATATTCTCTTTTCTTGATCCAAGTCAGCGCCCGGCCGCGAAACGGGGTGTGTTGTGACGCCCATAGACTAGACATCAGAGGAGACAGAAATGACGAATGGACTGAAATTTACAGGTGCAGTGCTTGCAATGGTGTTTGCAGGTTTCATGGCCGGTACGGCGTTGGCAGCGGATGCAGTCGTCAAGGTATCGATGTGGGACAAAGGCGCCAGCGTGGCGATGGTGACCAACTTGGCGATGGGCGGCACTGGCGACATGGCGATGGCCAGCATGGGTCTCAAACTGTCCCAAGACACGGTGAAGGCCGGCGAAATCACCTTTGAAGTCACCAACGACTCCAAGGATACGATCCACGAAATGCTGGTGGTTCCACTCGCGGACGGCGTTTTGCCGCCAATCAATACCGAGTTGAACGAAATCAACGAAGACACCGCTGGCGCCCTCGGCGAAGTGGCGGAAACGGAACCGGGCAAGACGGGTGCTGTGTCGTTCAATCTGAAGCCTGGCAAGTATCTGCTGGCCTGCAACATTGCCGGTCATTACACGAACGGCATGTGGGCTGTTTTCACGGTCGAATGATGTAAACGCGGGGCGGACCTTGGGCCCGCCTCACCCTACACCCTTGCGACCAGAACCTTGGTCACCGGCTTCTTGCCCCAGGTGGCGTCGGCGGCGCGGCGGATGGCGGTGCGGATGGGTTCGCTCACCTGCTCGTCGTCCTTGCGCCGCGGCTTGGGGATGGAGGCGAAGGCCTGTTCGGCTGAACGCAGCAGGTCATCATCAAGCCCGGCGGGAATGCCATCAGTCAGCAGCTGGATGCCGCCTGCAAGTTCATGCTTGGCGTTCAGCGCCAGACTTACAAACACCGCTCCCACGAACGAGAGCTTGCGGCGCTGCCTGGCCGGCCCCTCCTCCACGGGCACGATGAGCCGGCCATCGACGTGCAGCCTTCCGGCATAGGCCTCGTCGACGATCTGCGCGGGACCGGGGCAGAGCCTGGCGAGGTGGCCGTCCTTGGGGATCAGCACCTCTTCAATGTCGCAGGATTTGGCAAAGATCGCCTGGGCGCGGAGGTGGCGGGGTTCGCCATGCATGGGCACCAGGCAGCGTGGGCTTCAGCCATTCATACATGGTGCGCAGTTCCTCCTGGCGCGGGTGGCCGGAGGTGTGGACCAGGGCTTCATCGGATGTCACGATGTCGATGTCGAGTTTCGCCAGATTGTTGTGAACGGCGGAGACTTCCTTTTCATTGCCGGGAATGGTCTTGGACGAGAAGATCACCAGATCGCCAGGATCGAGCGAGATATTGGGGTGGGTGTCCTCGGCAATGCGGGCGATAGCGGCGCGGGCCTCGCCCTGGCTGCCGGTGCACAACAGCATGATCTTGTCGGGCGGCAGATAACCAAATTCCTCTTCATCGAGAAACTCACCGGAATTTCGCAAGTAGCCGCTGGCGCGGGCGGCTTCGATGGTGTTGCGCATGGCGCGGCCGGCAATCACCACCTCGCGGCCGGTGGCGCGGGCGGCTTTCACAGCGGAGGATATGCGGTCGACGTGGGAGGCAAAGGTGGTGACAGCGACACGGCCGGTGGCGTGCCTGACGATGTCCATGATGGTGGCGGCGACATCGGCTTCCGAGGGTGAGAAACCTTCGCGCAGGACGTTGGTCGAGTCGCAGACCAGGGCATCGACGCCTTCCTCGCCAAGTTCGCGAAGCCGCTTCTCGTCCATGCCGCGGCCCAGCACCGGCGTTCTGTCAATCTTCCAGTCGCCGGAATGCAGGACGTTGCCTTGCGGCGTGCGGATCATCAGCGCCGTGGGTTCGGGGATCGAATGGGTGACGGCCACGAACTCGACATCGAAAGGACCCACAGCGAAACGGTCGCCCTGGTCTTTCACATGAATGGTTACGTCCTCATCGAGGCCGGCTTCCTTCAGCTTCAGAGTGAGGATCTGCGCCGCGAAGGGCGTGCAATAAATTGGGCAGCGCAGCTGCGGCCACAGCCACGGCACGGCGCCGAGATGATCTTCGTGGGCGTGGGTCAAGACCAAGCCGGCAAGGCGCTTGCGGTTCTTGGCGATGAAGGAAACGTCCGGCAGGACCACGTCGATGCCGGGCTCTGTTGCTTCCCCGAATTTGACACCAAGGTCGACCATCAGCCAGTCGCGGTGCTGGGCCTCGCCGATGCCGTAACAATAGCAGTTCATACCGATCTCGCCGGTGCCGCCCAGCGGCAGCAGCACGAGATCGTTCTTGTGGTCGAATTTCTTCTTGGGGTTCATTGGCGTCTCAGGGATTCTAGAGCAGCGAAGCGCACTTCGCCGGAATGGATTTGCTTATGGTTGCCATCGGGCAATTCGAGGATCAGGGCGCCATCGTCGGCAAGGCCACGGAAGATGCCGGCGCCATGTTCGGTGGTGCAGGCCTCATCGAGACCCAGGGCATGGGCCGACCAGGCGTCACGGATGCTTGCGAAATCTCGACCTTCGTTCCAGATTTTTAAGCAAGTTGAGAGGCTTGTATCAAACTGCTCAAAAACCGATTCAACCTCCTCTGCGGTGCCGAGGCAAGTTACAGCGTATGGTGTGCCGTGTGGCGCATGGGCTATGTTGATGCCGCAGCCCAATGCAATGGTGGTTGGCAATTGCGCCACCACTTCCGGCAACAGGCCGCAGAACTTCGCGCCATCGATCAGGAGATCGTTCGGCCATTTTATCCGTGGGCTGATGTCTGGAAAGAGATTAACGACCGCCTGGCGGACGGCTACGGCCGCGACGAAACTCAACTGCGCGGCAACAGCGGGTTGAGCCGACAGGGTGAAAAGCCTCGTGGCGTAGAGATTTCCCGGCTGCGAAATCCAGCTGCGCCCCAGTCTTCCGCGCCCGCCGGTTTGCTCTGAAGCGACGATCCACAGGGGGCCGCGCTCGCCCTGCGCAACGAGCCTGTGGGCTTCGGCATTGGTGGAATCGATCCGGTCGAAGTGGCGGACGGGAATGCCGGTGGCGGTTTTCAATAGAGCGACTGGGCGGCAGCGGCGGCGAGATTGACCAGCGGCTCGGCGAATAGCGCGAACAGCAGGGTGAAGGCGCCGGAGGCATAGGCCACGATCTTCACTTCGCCATCCATGGCATCGAAGCTCTCGGCAGGCTCATCGAAATACATGATCTTGACGATGCGCAGATAGTAGTAGGCGCCGACCACGCTGGCCAAAACGCCGAGGATGGCGAGAAGCCAGAGGCCGGACTTCACCGCCGCAAGGAACACGAAGTACTTGCCGAAGAAGCCCGCGAATGGCGGAATGCCAGCGAGCGAGAACATCAGCATGGCGAGCACGAAGGCCAGTGCCTTGTTGTTGCGGCCGAGGCCTGCGAGATCGGCGATTTCCTCGACCTGCTGGCCCTTCCGGCGCATGGCGATGACGCAGGCGAAGACGCCGAGGGTCATGATCACGTAGATCATGATGTAGACGACGACACCGCGAACGCCCTCGGTGCTGGCCGAGGCAAGGCCGACAAGCGCAAAGCCCATGTGGCTGATCGACGAATAGGCCAAGAGGCGCTTGATGTTGGTCTGGCCGATGGCGGCAAAGGCGCCGAGTGCCATGGAGGCAATCGACACGAAAACGACGATCTGCTGCCAGTCCGGAACGATGCTTGCGAAAGGCTCGACCATGACGCGCACGAACAGAGCCATGGCGGCAACCTTGGGAGCCGAGGCGAAGAACGCCGTGACTGGCGTGGGTGCGCCTTCATAGACATCCGGCGTCCACATGTGGAAGGGCACGGCGGACACCTTGAAGGCGAGGCCGGCGATGATAAAGACCAGGCCGAATATGATGCCGAGGCTTGAGCCTTGGGCCTGAAGTGCGGCGGCGATTTCCGCGAAACCTACGGAGCCGGTGAAACCATAGACCAGTGACGAGCCATAGAGCAGCATGCCGGACGACAAGGCGCCGAGAACAAAGTATTTGAGGCCGGCTTCCGATGATTTGGCGCTGTCGCGGTTGATGGCGGCCACGACATAGAGCGCCAGCGACTGCAGTTCGAGGCCCATGTAGAGGGCGATCAGGCTGTTTGCCGAGATCATCATCATCATGCCAACGGTGGAGAGCAGGACGAGGATCGGGTATTCGAAGCGGTCCATTTTCACCCGCTTCATGTAGTGCACTGAGAGAATGATGGTGACAGCGGACCCGAACAGCGCCAGCACTTTCATCACGCGGCCAAAGGTGTTGGTCACAAAGGCGCCAGCGAATGCTAGTTGTTCGCCTGCCCCACCCCATATTACCAGCAGTGCGGCGATGGCGAGTGCGGCGATAGCGCCGATGGTCACGGTGTTGAAGGTGTCGCCCTTCCTGAACACGCCGAGCATCAGTAGCGCCATGGCGAGAACGGCGAGCGCGATCTCCGGGAGAACGGCTGCGGCGTCTATGGATTGAAGGAGCGGCATGGGTTCTACCTACTGGAGCGATGCGGTGGTGACGATCTTGGCCATGGCATCGGCGATGTTCTGGACCGCCGGGCCGACGGCATCGAGTATCGGTGCTGGATAGACGCCGAAAAAGATGGTGAGCACGGCGAGCGGCCCCAAGGTGAGCAACTCGCGCGGCGTCATGTCAGGCATGTGCATGAGCGTGGATTTCTCAAGCTTGCCGAACACCACGCGGCGGTAAAGCCACAGGGCATAGCCCGCCGAGAGAATAACACCGGTCGTGGCGAAGAAGGCGACCCAGGTGTTGGACTGGAAGGCCCCGAGCAGGGTCATGAATTCGCCAACGAAGCCGGAGGTGCCGGGCAGGCCGACATTGGCCATGGTGAACAGCATGAACACGCAGGCGTAGAGCGGCATGCGGCTGACGAGCCCGCCATAGGCAGCAATCTCGCGGGTGTGCAGGCGGTCGTAGACCACGCCGACGCAAAGGAAGAGCGCTCCCGACACCAGCCCGTGGCTGATCATCTGGAACATGGCGCCGTCGATGCCCTGGCGGTTCATGGAGAAGATGCCCATGGTCACGAAGCCCATGTGGGCGACGGAGGAATAGGCAATGAGCTTCTTCATGTCCTCCTGCATCAGGGCCACCAGGGAGGTGTAGACGATGGCGACGATGGAGAGGGTGTAAATGAAGGTCTGGAAATACAGGCTGGCGTCCGGAAACATCGGCAGCGAGAAGCGCAAGAAACCGTAGCCGCCCATTTTCAGGAGGATCGCCGCCAGGATCACCGAACCGGCGGTCGGGGCTTCGACGTGGGCATCGGGCAACCAGGTGTGCACCGGCCACATCGGCATTTTCACCGCAAAGGAAGCAAAGAAGGCGAGCCACAGCCAGGTCTGCATTTCCGCCGGGAAGCCGGGGTTGCGGGCGATGAGTTCGGGAATGTCGGTGGTGCCGGACTGCCAATACATGGCGATGATCGCCAGCAGCATCAGCACCGATCCCAGCAGCGTGTAGAGGAAGAACTTGAAGCTGGCGTAGACGCGGCGCGCCCCGCCCCAGATGCCGATGATCAGGAACATCGGGATGAGGCCTGCCTCGAAGAACAGGTAGAACAACACCATGTCGAGGGCGCAGAAGACGCCGACCATCAGCGTTTCCAGCACCAGAAAGGCAATCATGTATTCGCGCACGCGCTTGGTGATATGCCAGCTTGCAAGGATGCAAATTGGCATGAGAAAGGTGGTGAGGATGACGAAGGGCATTGAAATGCCATCGACACCCATGTGATAGGCGGCAGTGCCTCCGAGCCATGCGTGCTTCTCGACGAACTGGAAGCCGGCGTTGGCCGCGTCGAAGTTCACCCAGATCAGCAGTGACACGAGGAAGGTGACAATGGTGGTCCAAAGGGCCGCCCAGCGGATATTGCGAAGCGCCACACCATCGTCGCCGCGCAGAGCAATGATGAAGGCGACGCCGATCAGCGGCAGAAAAGTGACAAGCGAGAGGATGGGCCAGGACATGAATTAAGCCCCTCCGAACATGAACCAGCTGATGAGGGCGGCAACGCCGATCATCATGGCAAAGGCGTAGTGATAGACGTAGCCGGTTTGGAGCTTGACGGCGCCTCGGGCGACATCGATCACCCGCGCCGACACGCCGTCGGGGCCGAGGCCATCGATCACCAGGCCATCACCCTTCTTCCACAGGAAGCGGCCCAGCCACATGGCGGGGCGGGTGAAGATCAGCCAATAAAGCTCGTCGAAGTACCACTTGTTCAAGAGGAACTTATAGAGCGGCTCGTGCATTGCGGCGAGCTTCGCAGGCAGCGATGTGTCGCGGATGTAGAAGAGGAAGGCCAGGGCAAATCCCAGCACCATGACGACAAAGGGCGACCACACGACCCAGGCGGGCACGTCGTGCATTTTATGGACGATCTCGTTGAAAGCCACGGAACCGTGCCAGAAATGCTCGTAGTCGTGGCCGATGAAGTATTCCTTGAACAGGAAGCCGGCAGCGAGAGCACCCGCCGCCAGCACGATCAGGGGCACCAGCATGACCCACGGGCTTTCATGCACGTGATCCAGCGTGTGCTTGTCGGCGCGCGGCGGGCCATTGAAGGTCATGAAAGCAAGGCGCCAGGAATAGAACGAAGTGCAGAAGGCGGCGGCAATGAGCAGTGTATAGGCGAACATGGAGCCGCCAGCGAAGGAGCTTTCGATGATCGCATCCTTGGAGAAGTAACCGGCCGTGAACGGGAAGCCGGTGAGCGCCAGGTTGCCGATGATCATCATGATCCATGTGACTTTGATCATGGGCGCCAATCCACCCATCTTGCGCATGTCCTGCTCGCCGGACATGGCATGAATCACCGAGCCCGACCCCAAGAACAGCAGCGCCTTGAAGAAGGCGTGGGTGAACAGGTGGAAGATGCCGACGCCATAGGCGCCCATGCCGAGGGCCACGAACATGTAGCCCAGCTGCGAGCATGTCGAATAGGCGATCACCCGCTTGATGTCGTTCTGCACGAGGCCGACGGTTGCGGCGAAGAAGGCGGTGACGGCACCGATGATGACAACCACGTCCTTGGCATAGGGTGCCAACTCAAACATCGGTGACATGCGGGCGACGAGGAACACGCCGGCCGTGACCATGGTGGCCGCATGGATGAGGGCGGACACCGGGGTCGGGCCTTCCATCGCGTCCGGCAGCCAGGTGTGCAGCAGGAACTGGGCCGACTTGCCCATGGCGCCCATGAACAGCAGGAGGCACAGTGTGGTCAGCGTGTCGAACTCCCAACTGAGGAAGTGGATGGTCTTGCCGGTTTGTGAGGCGGCGGCCGAGAATATCGTATCGAATTCGATCGACTGGAAGACATAGAAACAACCGAAGATACCAAGCGCAAAGCCGAAGTCGCCGACCCGGTTGACGACGAAGGCCTTGATGGCCGCGGCATTGGCGCTTTCGCGGGTGTACCAGAAGCCGATCAGCAGATAGGACATGAGGCCGACGCCTTCCCAGCCGAAGAACATCTGCAGAAGATTGTCGGAAGTGACCAGCATGAGCATGGCGAAGGTGAAGAGCGAGAGATAGGCGAAGAACCGAGGCTGGTGCTCGTCGTGACTTATATAGCCAAGCGAATAGACATGGACGAGGGCGGAGACGGTGTTGACCACCACCAGCATGACGGCGGTGAGCGTGTCAATGCGCAGCGTCCAGTTTGCGGACAGCGCGCCAGAATTCACCCAGCGCAGCACTTCGACCTTCTCGGCATGGGGCTCATGCAGAAAGCCAAGGAAGACAACCCATGACAGAACGGCTGATAGCAACAGCAGCGCCGTTGTCAGATACATCGGCCAGGGCGGGCCGTCATAGTGGCCGTGGTGATCGCCATGGTCATGTGCGGCCTGCGCGTCATGGGCGTGGTGCTCGCCATAGACTTCGGCGTCGGACCCCATGTTGCGGAACAACTTGGTTCCGGCGAGGCCGGCGATCAAGGCGCCAATCAGCGGCAGGAAGACGATGGCTTGATACATAGTGCCAATCAGCCCTTCATGAGGTTGATGTCTTCAACCGCGATGGTGCCGCGGTTGCGGAAGTAGGTGACGAGAATGGCAAGGCCGATGGCCGCCTCGCCGGCGGCGACGGTCAAGACCAGAAGTGCAAAAACCTGGCCCACGAGATCGCCAAGTGCTGCCGAGAATGCCACGAGGTTGATGTTGACCGACAGCAGCATCAATTCGATCGACATCAGGATGACGATGACGTTCTTGCGATTGAGGAAGATGCCGAACATGCCGATGGTAAACAGGATGGCGGCGAGGGTGAGATAATGTGAGAGGCCGATGGTCATCGCTCAGATCCCCTGCCCCGGTTTGACCTTGATGACTTCCATGGCGGTGGCGGGATTGCGCGCCACCTGATCGGCGACCACCTGGCGCTTGACGCCCTGCTTGTGGCGCAGTGTCAGCACGATGGCGCCGATCATGGCGACAAGCAACACGAGGCCCGCCGCCTGGAAGTAGTAGATGTATTGCGTATAAAGAATCTGCCCCAGCGCTTCGGTGTTGGTGACGCCGGCGGGGGTTGGCGCGGCAATGGTCTTTGTCGAGGCCGGATCGATTGCCCAGGCGCCGACAACGAGGGCGAGTTCGACGAACACGATCAACCCGATGGTGCCGCCCACCGGCAGGTAATTCAGCATGCCCTGGCGCAGCTCGACGAAATCAACGTCGAGCATCATCACCACGAACAGGAACAGCACGGCGACGGCGCCGACATAGACAACAACCAGGATCATCGCCAGGAACTCGGCCCCCAACAACACGAAGAGGCCCGCGGCGTTGAAGAAGCACAGGATGAGAAACAGCACGGAGTGCACGGGGTTGCGCGACGAGATGACCATCACGGCGGAGGCCACCGCGAGGGCGGCGAAGAGATAGAAGAAGAGTGCAGCGATCATGGTGCCATCCTCAGCGATAGGGCGCGTCGAGCGCCATGTTGCGCGCGATCTCGCGCTCCCAGCGGTCGCCGTTGGCGAGGAGCTTGTCCTTGTTGAAGAGCAGTTCCTCGCGGGTTTCGGTTGCGTATTCGAAGTTCGGGCCTTCGACGATGGCATCGACCGGGCAGGCTTCCTGGCAGAAGCCGCAATAGATGCATTTCACCATGTCGATGTCGTAGCGGGTGGTGCGGCGTGTGCCGTCATTCCTGCGGGGGCCGGCTTCGATGGTGATGGCCTGGGCCGGACAGATCGCCTCGCACAGCTTGCAAGCGATGCAGCGCTCCTCGCCGTTGGGATAGCGCCGGAGCGCATGTTCGCCGCGGAAACGGGGCGACAGCGGGCCTTTTTCATGCGGGTAGTTCAGCGTCGCCTTGGGCGCGAAGAAATAGCGCATCGCCATCATGGTGGCGGACACGAATTCCTTGAGGAACAGCGAGCGGGCGGCCTGGGCAACTCTCATGGCGTTTCACCGAACATGGACTTGATTGGGCCGCCGAGCATGAAGCCCACAAGCGGCATGAGAACGAGGGACTGGAACCGCACCACCGACATGATGCGCGCAGGGTCCAGGCCTTGCGATTGCGTGGTCTTGGCCTCCTCGTAGCGCCAGCGCAGAAGGGGGTAGACGGCACGGCGCATGACGGCCAGTTCGACGAGGCCGAGAACCAGGAAGATCAATGCGCCAATCAGGCTATAGGCGGACAGTCCCATCACGGCGCCCACCCGAATGCTGTCAGGACACCGGCGGTGATCGCCACCCAGGCGAGCGACAGGGGCAGGAACACTTTCCAGCCCAGGCGCATCAGCTGGTCATAGCGGTAGCGCGGCACGATGGCCTTCACCATGGCGAACATGAAGAAAACAAAGAGCAGCTTGGCGAGGAACCAGAAGACGCCGGGGATCCAGTTCAAGACGGGAACATCGATGATCGGCAGCCAGCCGCCGAGGAACAGGATCGCGGTCATGGCGCACATCAGGGTGATGGCCACGTATTCGCCGAGCATGAACAGGAGATAGCCGGTCGAGGAATATTCCACCATGAAACCCGCCACCAGCTCCGATTCCGCTTCGACGAGATCGAAGGGCGGGCGATTGGTTTCGGCGAGGGCTGACACGAAGAACACGATGAACATCGGGAACAGCGGGATGAAGTACCAATCGAGGAATGAGTTGGGCAGGCCGAGCATGGTGCCAAACCCCGTCGCCTGCGACTGCACAATGCCGGTCAGATTCAATGTGCCGGCGCACAGCAACACGGTGATGATGACGAAGCCGATGGAGACTTCATAGGACACCATCTGGGCAGCCGAGCGCAATGCCGAGAGGAAGGGATATTTCGAGTTCGACGCCCAGCCGCCCATGATGATGCCATAGACGCCGAGCGACGAGAGCGCGAAGAGATAGAGAATGCCGACGTTGAGGTCGGCCACTGCCCAGCCTTCGGCCACCGGCACCACGGCCCAGGCGGCAATTGCCAGAACCGATGTCACCAGGGGCGCCACCAGGAAGATCACCTTGTTGGCGCCATCGGGTATGATTTGTTCCTTCAGCGCGAACTTGATCAGATCGGCAAAGGACTGAAACAGCCCCCAGGGGCCAACGACATTGGGGCCCCGGCGCATCTGCACCGCCGCCCAGACCTTGCGATCGACGAGGATGAGATAGGCGACGATGATGAGCAATGCCACGATGATCGCCAGGCTGTGGGCGAGGATCAATCCGAGGGTGACGAGAAGTTCGGTCATGATCTCACTCCGCCGCCTCAAGTTTGCGGCCGGATTTCAGGGCCGAGCAATCGGCCATGATCTTCGAGGCGCGGGCAATCGGGTTGGTCATGTAGAAATTGGCGATGGCGCTGCGGAACGGTTCCGAAGACATTTTGCCGGGGGCCCTGGCGAGATCGGCAAGGGCTGCGGCTTCGGCTTTCTCCACCGTGTCGAGACGGGCGAGATGCGGCGCCACTTTGTACATGGCGGCGCGCAGTTCATCGAGATTGTTCCACGGCAGCGTTGCGCCAAGCGAATCCGAGAGGGCGCGAAGTATGGCCCAGTCTTCCTTGGCCTCGCCGGGCGGGAAGGACGCACGCGCCGTCATCTGCGGGCGGCCCTCGGTGTTGACGTAGGTCACCTGCTTCTCGGTGTAAGCCGCGCCCGGCAAGATCACATCGGCGCGATGGGCGCCGGCATCGCCATGGGTGCCCTGATAGACCACGAAGGTGGTGCCAAGGTGCTTGGTGTCGATCTCGTCGGCACCCAACAGGAAGAGAACGTCAAGATCACCGGCCTTGGCTGCGGCGAGCAACTGGCGGGTATTCAGGCCGCCATCTTTTGCTGGCAGCGCGCAGACATCGAGGGCGCCAACGCGCCCTGCGGCAGTATGCAAAATGTTCAGGCCGTTCCAGCCGTCGCGGATCACATTCTGCTTTTGGGCAAGTTTCATCACGCTGGCGAGCACGGCAGCGCCATCGGCGCGCGCCAATGCCCCCTGCCCGACGATGATCATCGGCTTCTTGGCGGATTCATCGAGAGCTTCGCCGATGAGTTCGGCGAGACTTTCGGGGCCAGCACCGATGTAGGCGTAGGGATAGGTTAAATCAGTCTTTTCGCCGATGACGCCGATTGAACAACCGCCCTTGAGGTAGCGCTTGCGGATGCGGGCATTCAGCACCGGCGCCTCGGTGCGCGGGTTGGTGCCGACCAGCAGAATGGCGTCGGCCTCGTCAATCCCGGCAATGCCGGTGTTGAACAGGTAACCGGCGCGGCCGCCCAGCTCGCCCAGGGGCGAACCGTCCTGGCGGCAATCGATGTTGTTCACACCCAATTGTTCCGCCAGCTGACGAATAGAGAAGGCCTCCTCGGCGCCAACGAGGTCGCCGAGAATAATGCCGACGCGCTCGGGCTTCGCCGCCTTCATTTTTTGGGCAATGCGCAGGAAAGCCTCGTTCCACGTAGCGGCGCGCAGCTTGCCGAACTCACGCACGTAGGGCTTGTCGAGGCGCTGGGTCTTCAAACCGTCCCACACGAAGCGGGTCTTGTCGGAAATCCACTCCTCGTTCACATCCTCATGGGTGCGCGGCAGAATGCGCATCACTTCGCGGCCACGGGCATCAACGCGAATGTTGGAACCGACGGCGTCCATGGCGTCAATGGTTTCGGTCTTGCGCAATTCCCAGGGCCTGGCCTTGAATTCGTAAGGGGCCGAGGTCAACGCGCCGACCGGGCACAGGTCGATGATGTTGCCTTGCAGTTCGGAGGAAATCGCCTTGTTGAGATAGGTGGTGATCTCCATATCCTCGCCACGGCCAGTAGCGCCCATCTCCTCGATGCCACCCACTTCAGTGGTGAAGCGCACGCAACTGGTGCACTGGATGCAGCGGGTCATCTCGGTCTTGACCAACGGGCCCAGATACTTCTCTTCCACCGCCCGCTTGTTCTCGTGGTAGCGATTCTTGGAAATGCCATAGGCCATGGCCTGGTCTTGCAAGTCGCATTCGCCGCCCTGATCGCAGATCGGGCAATCGAGGGGGTGGTTGATGAGCAGGAATTCCATCACTCCCTCGCGGGCCTTCTTCACCATGGGCGTATTGGTGAACACTTCCGGCGGCTCGCCATTGGGGCCGGGGCGGAGATCGTTCACCGACATGGCGCAGGAGGCCTGGGGCTTGGGCGGCCCACCCTTCACTTCGACCAGGCACATGCGGCAGTTGCCGGCGATCGACAGGCGCTCGTGGTAGCAGAAGCGCGGCACTTCGGCACCGGCCTGTTCGCAGGCCTGCAGGAGAGTGACGCCGTTCTCGACGTCGATCTCGCGGCCATCAATTTTGAGTTTCGGCATCTATTTGCCCCACAGAACATAGGCCGCAGCAGCGACCACAATCGATGACACCAAGCCATAGACGAAATGCATCATGGCGTTGCCCTTGCCATCGCGCTGAAACACGTTGCCAGCAAGCCACTCCCACGCAAAGGACGAAGCCACAAGTCCGGCGAAGGCCAGCAGAATGCCGCCACCCCAGCCACCGAAGCCTCGGCCCAGCCAATAGCCGAGAAGGCAGACAGCGAGTTCGAACGTTTTGCGCAGAAAATACATGTCATGCACACCGCTGCTTTTTCAGGCGTCCGGCATCCATCACCTCCGCCCAACCGAAGGCGAAGGTAGATGCGCCATGGGCTTCGAAGTGCTGAAGGCGCTCATGGGCTTCGCCGAGCGTTGGGCGATGGCCTTCCTTCACCCACCAGAATACCATGTGGGGCTTTTCCATCAAATCGAACCAGGCCGCGCGTTTCTTGTAGAACTGCACGTGCACCGTCTTGAACACATAATCCTCAAGCGACTTGGCGTCGGCCCACACCGAGAGGTTCACCGCCATGTCGTCGCCGACGCGAAACTCAGTGGCATTGTTGTTGTCGCCCTTGAGGCGCCAGACGAAGCCGGGGCTACGTTCGGCAATGGCGTTGACGCGGTCAAGGTTGTCCATGAACCCGGCCATGCGCGGGTCGCTGACCGGGTACTTGAACTTGCCGATATTGAGCTCAGCGAGATGCATTCTGGGCCTCGTATGCATCGAACAAGTCTTTCACTGCGACGCCATTGATTGACGCGCCCACCAGCCGGCAATCCTCAATCACCAGCCCGGAAAGATTGGCGTTCCGGATGCTTCCACCCGACAGATTGACATCGCTGATCTTCCATCCCGACAGGTTGCTGTCATTAAAGGACGCGCCGGAAAAATTGATCTGATTGAAAACCGTGCCGGACAAGTTGGCATCGTTGAACTGCGATCCAGAAAGATCGGCGTCATTGACATCAAGCGACTCGGTTACGCGATGGAGTTTCATGTTGATCTCCTACTCCGCCGCGATGCGGCGGACCGCGCCGTCGTGATCGGGGTTGGCGGCGTATTGATCGATGCGCTCTTCGATGACATGCCGGAAATGGGTGATGAGGCCCTGGATCGGCCAGGCGGCGGCGTCGCCGAGGGCGCAGATGGTGTGGCCTTCGACTTGCTTCGTCACATCGAGCAGCATGTCGATCTCGCGCTTTTCAGCCCGGCCTTCGGCCATGCGCGTCAACACGCGCCACATCCAGCCCGTACCCTCGCGGCAGGGCGTGCACTGGCCGCAGCTCTCATGCTTGTAGAAATAGGCGAGGCGGGCGATGGTGCGAATCAAGTCGGTCGACTTGTCCATGACGATCACCGCCGCGGTGCCGAGGCCGGAGCGGAGTTTTGCGAGCGAGTCGAATTCCATCGGCGTGTCGATGATCTGGGCGGCGGGCACCATCCTCACCGACGAGCCGCCGGGGATGACCGCCAGCAGGTTGTCCCAGCCGCCGCGCACGCCACCGGCGTGTTTGTCGATGAGTTCACGGAACGGAATGCCCATGGCTTCTTCGACGTTGCAGGGCTTGTTCACGTGACCGGAAATGCAGAACAGCTTGGTGCCGACATTGTTGGGATTGCCGATCGACGAGAACCACGAAGCGCCGCGGCGCATGATGGTTCCGGTGACGGCAATTGATTCGACATTGTTCACGGTGGTTGGCGCGCCATAAAGCCCGACGTTCGCCGGGAACGGCGGCTTCATGCGCGGCTGGCCCTTCTTGCCTTCTAGGCTTTCGAGCATGGCGGTTTCTTCGCCGCAGATATAGGCTCCGGCGCCATGGTGGACGACGATGTCGAAGTCCCAGCCATGGACATTGTTCTTGCCGATCAGTCGGGCCTCGTAAGCCTGGTCAACGGCGGCCTGGAAATGCTCGCGCTCGCGGATGAATTCGCCGCGCACGTAGACATAGGCGGTGTGGGCACCCATGGCGGCGCTCGCCAGCAAGCAGCCTTCAACGAGGAGATGCGGATCATGGCGGAGGATTTCGCGATCCTTGCAGGTGCCGGGTTCGGACTTGTCGGCGTTGACCACCAGATAATGCGGGCGCTCGCCGATCACCTTGGGCATGAACGACCATTTGAGACCCGTCGGAAATCCGGCGCCGCCACGGCCGCGCAAACCGCTGGCTTTCATTTCGTTGACCATCCAGTCGCGGCCCTTGTCGATGAACGACTTGGTGTCGGCCCAGCAGCCGCGCTTCTTAGCGCCTTCGAGGCCCCAGTCGTGAAGTCCGTAGAGGTTGGTGAAGATGCGGTCCTTGTCAGCGAGCATGCGAGACCCCCTCATGCTGAGGTGCGCGCAGAACGCGCCTCGAAGCATCGCCACGCGGCACGAGACCCTTCGAGGCATCGCCTCCGGCGCTGCGCCTCAGGGTGAGGAAGAAAGGAGTAGCGGGCATCATCTTCATCCTCACTTCTTCTTCGGCTTGTCGCCGACATCGCTGTCGGGGCGCCAGCCGGTGGCCAGCTTCCTGGACTGCTGCACCCATTCGTCGCGGGTGGCGCGGCCCTTGAAGCCCTTGAGGTTGGCATCAACCCACTTCAGTTCCTTGGGCGTCCAAGCGGCGATCTGGTCGAAGTGCCAGAAACCCATTTTGTTCAGCATGCGCGCCAGGCCGGGGCCGACACCCCAAATCAATTCGAGATCGTCGGCCTTCACGCCGGCGCGCGGCTTCTTCAGCTGTTCCGGAACGCCCTCCATGCGGGGCTTTGCCAGGTCTTCCTTGGTGTTTGGCTTCGGCGCCTTGGGGTTGGTGACGGGTGTGATCTTCACTTCGGAGATCGGCTTCGGCGTGACCTTGGCGACACTGCGCGGCTTGACGAGGTCGGCAACGGTGTTTGGCGGCGGTGCCTTGGGATTGGTCACTTCGACCACCTTCACCGCGGCAATGGGTTTTACTTCGACCTTGGCAGGCTCGGCGGGAGGCGGTGGCGGCTCGACGCGGTCGAACTTGCGCTGGCCCGCATAGATTGACTTGTCTGTCAGCGCCACGGGGCCGCCCTCGGGGGCGGAAAACTGGCGGCCATTCTGCGGGCCGGGCTTCGGCTGCTTACCGGCGGCGAAAGCGTCGATCAGCGCCTCAAGGCTTTGTGGCGTCAGGTCTTCGTAGGTGTCCTTGAACACCTGGACCATCGGCGCGTTCACGCAGGCGCCAAGGCATTCGACTTCTTCCCACGACAGCGAGCCATCGTCATTGAGATGATGGGGCTCATGATGGATCTTGCGCTGGCAGACCTTCTTAAGCTCCTCGGCGCCGCGCAACTGGCAAGGTGTCGTTCCGCACAGCTGGATATGGGCGCGCTTGCCGACCGGCTGGAGCTGGAACATGGTGTAGAACGTCGCCACCTCCAGCACGCGGATGTAGCTCATGCCCAGCATGTCGGCGATCACTTCGATTGCCTTCTGCGATACCCAACCTTCGTGCTGTTCCTGAGCCCGCCACAACAGCGGGATCACCGCAGACGCCTGCTTACCGTTCGGATATTTGGCGATGGTTTTCTTTGCCCATGACAAATTGTCGGGCGTGAAAGCGAAGCTCGCGGGCTGTTCGGAATGAAGACGGCGGATGCTCACCGGTCCACCTCACCAAAAATGTCGTCTAGCATAATCGTCAGGCCAGGCGGGTCGAAATCGATCGCACCGCTACGCACGATGGCCGTCAGCACCTTGTCGTCGCCAATGCGCTTGTGATGATAGCAGTACTTCTGTTTTGGCCAAACGATCAGGTAGTGCATGATGCTGGGGACAGAGAAATATTCGGCCAGCTTGCGGTTTTCGTCGGTGCCGACCGAAGACTGCGATACTACTTCGACCACGATGACCGGATTGTCGAGCACGAGGCTGTTTTCGTCGAGCGCCCTGTCACATTGAACAGATACATCAGGTTCGCGCGCGGTTCGCGCTGAAATCTTTATCGAGACGCCATCCTGAAATGCTTCGAAATCGGCACCCGTGGCGCTTATCGCGTTCTTCAGCGCGTGGAAGACCTGGCCCTTGAGCCGCACATGCAGAACCGTTTCCGATGCCATCTTCAAGACATCGCCATCCACGAGCTCATACCGGCCTGGCGCGCCTTCATAGGCTTCCAGATACTCCTCCACCGTGAGGTTATGTCTCGGGCGTGTCGCCATTTAGCGGTCCACCTCACCAAAAACGATATCGAGAGAGCCGAGGACCGCCGAGACGTCGGCCAGCATGTGGCCGCGGCAGATGTGGTCCATGGCTTGCAAATGGGCGAAGCCGGGGGCGCGGATCTTGCAGCGGTAGGGTTTGTTGCCGCCGTCGCTGACGAGATAGACGCCGAATTCGCCCTTGGGGGCCTCAACGGCGGCGTAGACTTCGCCGGCCGGCACCTTGTAGCCTTCGGTGTAGAGCTTGAAGTGGTGGATCAGCGCTTCCATCGAACGCTTCATCTCGTTGCGCTTCGGTGGCACCACCTTGCCGTCGGCGGAGGAGATCGGCCCCCTGCCCTCCTCCGACGACAGCATGTTCACGCACTGCTTCATGATCTTCAGGCTCTCGCGCATTTCCTGCATGCGGATCAAATAGCGGTCGTAGCAATCGCCGTTCTTGCCGATGGGAATGTCGAAATCCATTTCGGAATAACATTCGTAAGGTTGCGCCTTGCGCAAGTCCCAGGCGGCACCGGAGCCCCTGACCATCACGCCGGAGAAGCCCCACTCGAAACATTCCTTGAGCGAGACCACGCCGATATCGACGTTCCGCTGCTTGAAGATGCGGTTTTCAGTGAGCAGGCCTTCGATATCATCAAGCACTCTGGAATGTTTGTCGCAGAAGTGGCCGATGTCGTCGATCAACTGTTGCGGCAAGTCCTGATGCACGCCGCCGGGGCGCACAAAGGCGGCATGCATGCGCGAGCCGGAGGCCCGCTCATAGAACACCATCAGCTTTTCGCGCTCCTCGAAGCCCCAGAGCGGCGGCGTTAAAGCGCCGACATCCATGGCCTGGGTCGTTACATTCAGGAGATGCGACAGCAGGCGGCCGATTTCGGAATAGAGCACGCGGATCAATTGGCCGCGCTTAGGAACGGTGATGCCCATGAGGCGTTCCACGGCCAGCGCAAAGGCGTGTTCCTGGTTCATCGGCGCCACGTAATCGAGGCGGTCGAAGTAGGGCACGGCCTGCAGATAGGTCTTGTATTCAATCAGCTTCTCGGTGCCACGATGCAGAAGTCCGATATGCGGGTCGACGCGCGTGCAGATTTCGCCATCGAGTTCGAGAACGAGACGCAGCACACCGTGGGCGGCCGGATGCTGCGGCCCGAAGTTGATCGAGAAATTGCGAACGGCGGCTTCGGTCATGACTTCGCCTTTTCGTCGCCGGGGAGAACGTAATCAGATCCTTCCCATGGCGAGAGATAATCAAAGCTTCTGAACTCCTGAACCAGCTTCACCGGCTCGTAGACGACGCGCTTGGCCTCATCGTCGTAGCGCACTTCGACGTGGCCGGTCAGCGGGAAATCCTTGCGCAACGGGTGACCACTGAAGCCGTAGTCGGTGAGAATACGGCGGAGATCAGGGTGGTTCGAGAACATGACGCCGTAGAGGTCAAAGGTTTCACGCTCGTACCAGTTGGCGGCCGGGAATACGTCGATGGCACTCGGCACCGGCGTGTCTTCGTCGGCCTCGACTTTCACGCGGATGCGGCGGTTCTTGTAAGGCGCGAGCAGATGATAGACGACGTCGAAACGTTTTTCGCGGGCCGGATAGTCGGCGCCGCAGATGTCGACGAAGCACACGAAGCCGCATTCGGTATCGTCGCGCAGGAATGTCAGCACCGAGACGATGTCTTCGGCCTTGGCCAACATCGTCAGTTCGCCATAGGCAATGTTGGCGGTCAGCCCGAGTTTCGCGGCGAGGTATTCGCCCAGCTCTTGCAACGTCTCAGCCATGATCAGCGCTCAATCGTTCCGATGCGGCGAATTTTCTTCTGCAGCTGCAGAATGCCGTAGACCAATGCCTCGGCGGTCGGCGGGCAGCCGGGAATGTAGATATCGACGGGCACGATGCGGTCACAGCCACGCACCACGGAATAGGAATAGTGATAATAGCCGCCGCCATTGGCGCAGGAACCCATGGAAATGACGTAGCGCGGCTCCGGCATCTGGTCGTAGACCTTGCGGAGCGCCGGCGCCATCTTGTTGGTGAGGGTGCCGGCAACGATCATCACATCCGACTGCCTTGGGCTGGCGCGCGGGGCGAAGCCGAAGCGCTCGACATCATAACGCGGCATCGAGGCCTGCATCATTTCAACCGCGCAGCAGGCAAGCCCGAAGGTCATCCACATCAGCGAACCGGTGCGGGCCCAGTTGATGAGGTCATCGGACGTGGTGACGAGAAAACCCTTGTCGGCGAGTTCGGCGTTGATCTCGGTAAAGAACTCGCGCTGGATAGGCGTCGCCTGCTCGATCAATCCCATTCGAGAGCCCCTTTGCGCCATTCGTAGATGAAGCCAATGGTCAGAATGCCGAGGAACACCATCATCGACCAGAAGCCATAGACGCCGACTTCCTTGAGCGACACGGCCCACGGAAACAAAAAGGCCACTTCGAGATCGAAAATGATGAACAGGATCGACACGAGATAGAAGCGCACGTCGAACTTCATGCGGGCATCGTCGAAGGCGTTGAAGCCGCACTCATAGGCCGAGAGCTTTTCCGGATCGGGGTTCCTGAAGGCCACAATCAGCGGTGCGATCAAGAGCGCCAGGGCGATCCCGGCGGCGACGGCCATGAAGATCACGATCGGCAAATAGTCATTGAGCAGTTGTGACATGTATCATTGCCCCGGGTGCTGATTGTGCACCAGATTCCGGGCCGTTGGTAGCGCACCGCACCATGCTCCGCAAGCGTTTCAACCGCCCGGTGCACAAGTGTCTCAGGCAACGATTTCAACGGTGAAGCGGGCCGCAAGATGCAAAAGGCCGCCCGGTTGGCGGCCTTTCTTGCAAGCCTGAATGGCGCGAGTGACGGGGCTCGAACCCGCGACCTTCGGCGTGACAGGCCGACGCTCTAACCAACTGAGCTACACCCGCAATTCAGGTGGCCGCGTGATAGAGGAGGCCCTCCCCCCTGTCAAGCTGGCATCAGCTGGACTTCGGCCTGTTGCGAAGCCCGCGAAATTTCGCGCGCCGCATCGGAAACGGCCTGGCGGCGGCGATAGGCGGCGGGGGTTTCACCCACCATGCGGTTGAACAGGCGGCGGAAGGAGGCGGCATCGCCATAACCCACGGCGGCGCCCACTTGCTCAACCGTCTTGTTGGCGGTTTCGAGGATCTGCTTGGCTTCCTCGATCCGCACCCGGTGCACATAATCCATCGGCGCAAGGCCGGTGGCTGACTTGAAGCGGCGCCCGAACGAGCGCCGCGACAGGCCACTGCGGCGGATCATGCCGGCAACCGGATCGACTTCGAAATAATGGTCGGCCAGCCATTCCTGGCATTCCTGCACTTGCCGGTCGCCCGATTGCGGGCGCGACGTCAGCCGCGCATAGGGCGTCTGGCCCTGGTGGTGCCAATCATACATCTGGATTTTGGCGAGACGCATGGCGACATCCGCTCCGGCGTATCTGCCAACGTTATAGAGAACCATATCCATCCATGACGCGGCACCGCCGCAAGTGACAATCCGCGAGTCTTGGCTTGCCGCCACCAACACACGATCGGCCTGCACCCTTACTGCCGGATATTCTTCCTGCATCTGCTTGGCGAAAGCCCAATGGGTGGTCGCATCCTTGCCGTCAAGCAGCCCAGCTTCGGCCAGCGCGAAGGAACCGGTGCAGGTTGAGTAGATGTCGGCACCAGTGGCAAAGGACCGGCGCAGCCATTGGATCACGTCTGGGTTATCGCGGCCGAACGCCCGGCCCGAACTGATCAGAACAGTCGGCACAAACACGATGTCGGCAACGGGAAGTTCGCGAAATGTGCAGTTCGGGATGATTGAAACGCCGGTCACCGTCACCACGGGATCAAGCGTAGCGGCCACAAACTGCGGCTGGAAACACGGCACTTCGGCTTCACCCATGACCCGGTTCCACAACACTCCGGCAGCCCACAGCGCATCATAAACGCCGACGGCGACAGAAGGCTCGGTCTGAGCAGAAAGTGCTATCGAGACCTTTCGTGGCTTTTGCATCGCTTTTCCCCTTTTGGCCAATCTGCCACCAATCGGGCGCTTGCGCCATCGTGCGCTGGCTCATTTACCACCAATGACGCCTTCTTCGCACTGCGCTGGCGGGGCTGCTGCGGCGATAGTTTGGACACAGGCCAAATCCGGCGCTGCAAATCAGGAGAACACCATGAACCGCTATGTCATCGAACGCGAAATCCCGGCCATTGGCAACTTCAACGCAGCACAACTGCAGGCGGCGTCGGCCACGTCCTGCGATGCACTGCGTAAGCTCGCCCCCAAGGTGCAGTGGGAGCATTCCTATGTCGCCGCCGACAAGACCTTCTGCGTCTATCTGGCGGAAGATGAAGCGGCGGTGCGCAAACACGCCGAGGTCAGCGGCTTTCCGGCCAACAAGATCACCCGGGTGCAAACCATGATCGATCCGACCACGGCTGGATAAGCGGGAAACCGCCGGGGAAGCGGCAGCGTCAAGCGCGCTTCTTCCCCGTCACTTCGATTTCGATCTTCATGCGCGGGTCGGCCAGGGCCGCCACGAACATGGTGGCAGCCGGGCGCACCTCGCCGAAATATTTCTTAAGCACCGGGAAACACGGCGGGAAATCCTTGGCGTCGGGCAGGATGTAGTGGACGCGCACGGTGTCGGCGAGGCTGAAGCCGGCCTTGGCCATGGCAGCGGCGATATTCTTGAAGGTCTGCTCGGCCTGCTCGGCCACGTCATCGGAAATCGTCATGGCGGCGTAGTCGAAGCCGGTGGTGCCGGAAACGAAAATCCATTCGCCATCGACCACGGCGCGGGAATAGCCGATGGCTTCTTCGAAGGGCGATCCTGACGAGATCAGTTGGCGGGTCATCGCTGCGTTCTCCATTGGGCATCCGGTTGCACCGAGGTTTGCCGGTCAACGGCAGACTCGTCCAGTGGCAAGTTCAAACGGCATCGCCCCAATCGGACTTCTTGGCGCTCTTGTAGGCTGATGCATTACGGTGCGGAACGGCTTCAATGGCCACACCGCCTGGCGTGCACAACTTCAATGTCACGGCGGCCTTGGTGACTTCGGGCGGGGCGAGGATGCGCCGCCCGGCGGCAGCCACCGGCTGGCGGGTGGCAATGACATAGGAAAAGCGCTCATCCTCGAAAGGAACTGTGGCGCCCTTGGCTTGCATGTGAAGCCTGCTGCGCGGCAGGCGCACCGAGAAGTGGCACCAATCGGTTCCCGCCATCGGGCAAGCCAATGCGTGCGGGCAAGGGGCGGCAATCGCTGCCCCGGCGGCGATCAGGGCGTCTCGCGCCCGGCGGATGCGGGCGAAACCAGCGGGCGTTCCTGGCTCGACCAGCAGGAGGGCGGCCGTGGCATTGCGCCACAAATTCAGGGCGGCGGGTGCTGCCGCCTCCTCCGGCTCTTCGGCCAGGGCATAGGCTGCCACGACCAAGTCGGCGCGGGTGTCAACGGCATCCATCCCCGCAAGCACGGCTTCGGCCGCGGCCAGCCTCTGGTGGTGCCGCGCCAGTTCCATGGCGAGATTGAGGAAGGCGCGGTTGTTGTCGACGAAGGTAAAGTGCCGGAGTTCCGGCCACAGGCCGGCGGCGGCCCAGCTGGCGGTGCCAGGCCCACTGCCAGCGTCACAGAAGCTTTTCGGCACGAAATCCGGAATCCGGTTCTGCAGTTCCTTGAGAGCGCAGGAGACAGCAGCATAGGTGGCGGGCAAACGGGCGGCCAGATAGGCGGCGTAGTCTACGCCGCTCGCCGAGGACGCACCGGATTTGTAGGTTGACGTTAAGGCAGCTGTGCCCCGGCGCAAATCTCCTTCACGCCCGGCGATCATCTGGGCGGCGGCGGTTTTCAGAGCCGGCGGCAGGCCGTGGGTGGCCATCTGGAGTAACCTTAACCGTTGACTAACGGGAAACGAACATCTTTTGATAATCCGTACACGGTGTAAATACCTGAGCCAAGGACAGGACGCCTATTGGTACCCCCAAACTATAGGAATTATCACAATGCGCGACATCGTAAAACTTACTGGTGAAATGCAGAACCGGATCTCAGACGAGCTCGACGGGCTGGTCAGCGAACGCAGCACGGCGCGGGCCATCCTCGAAACCCGAAGTGCCGAACTAGCCAAGCTTCGCGATGCCGAAATCAGGCGCGTCGAACACTGGGCTGAGCAACAGAAGGCAATGATCAATGAGGTATTCGGCGCGATCATCGCTGAGAACATGGCTGACATCGAGCGCTGCGACATTGCCATCGCCAAGCTGGGCGGCGAGGTCAAGCTGAGCGGCGAGGCCAAGCCGGTCACGCTCAGCCGTCCGCCGCTGCGCGCCGTCAGCAAGGCAGCCGCAGCCTTCGCTAAGGCCGCCGAGTAACGCTGGCATCACGGAAGATTAATCCGGGCCCAACTGGCGGGCCCAACCCCCGCATGGTAGGCAAGTGGCTGATTCCTGAACCGGAAAGCCACACCCATGTTCGTTTCCTTTTTCCCCTCCCCCCGCCTGTTCTTCTGGTCCGCGGCGATCTGGTCGCTAGTGGCGATTGCCGTCTGGTATCTCGGCGGAAGCGAAGCCGGAAGCCTGATCGGCCTTCATAACCCGCCGGCCGATGCGGCACCAGTCATTGGCGCCCAGGTATTCATCACCAACGCCATTCATCTGGTTCTACATCTACTATACGCTCGCAATGCTGCCTTTCGCGGCGGTTTGGTACGTGCTCAGGCCGCACCCGTGGTACAGGTGGTCGGTACTGGGTACCGCATTAATCGTGTTCTTCACGTACTTCCTAGTGCAGATCAGCGTTGCGTTGAACAAGTGGTATGGCCCGTTCTATGACCTCATTCAGCGAGCCCTCTCCAAACCCAATGCAGCCACGGCGGACGAATTCTACGAGCAACTTCTGATTTTTACAGGCCTCGCAACCGTCTACGTGTTGTTCAGACCGATCTCTATTTTCTTCGTAAGTCACTATGTTTTCAGGTGGCGGAACGCCATGAACGATTACTACACTCAGAATTGGCAGAAGCTACGCCACGTTGAGGGCGCCGCCCAACGCGTTCAAGAAGACACCATGCGATTTGCAAGAATTGTTGAAGGGCTGGGTGCGAGTTTTGTAGAAGCAATCATGACGCTAGTCGCCTTTCTCCCGGTACTCCGCCAATTGGAGTCGCACATTTCGGATTTACCGATCGTTGGCGTGATCCCCTATCCACTCGTCACTGCAGCGGTGCTTTGGTCATTGCTTGGCACTGGATTTGTCGCAACAATCGGCGTGCTATTGCCTGGGCTGGAATTCCGAAACCAGAGAGTTGAGGCTGCCTACCGCAAAGAACTAGTGTATGGCGAGGACCACAAGGACCGTGCACAGCCGCAAACTTTGTACAACTTGTTTGCAGCCGTTCGGAAGAAACTACTTCCGCCTCTATTTTCAACTACATCTATTTCAATGTTGCCCGCATATTCTACTTACGCCAATGCAGACACTGTCTTTTCGCTGATAATCTTAGTGCCAGCGATGGTCGCGGCCAAGTTTACCCTTGGCGTGTTTCAGCAAATCCACCACGCCTTTGATAAAGTGCGAGAGTCCTTCCAGTATCTTGTCAGCTCGTGGACAACCATTGTTGACTTATCTCGATCTACAAACGCCTTCGCGCCTTCGAAGCAACAATCCATGGCGATCCGTTGTCGCCAATCGAACTTGAGCGTAACACCGGGCGAGGCCAAGGCGTGAGCGGGTCTGCCCGCAAATTGCCACAGCGGGCAGGCAAGAGGGGTCTGTTGACTCATTTGGATACCCCCTCCCCCATGCGCCGATTGCTGCTCCTCATGTCGCTCACCCTTGCTTTCGCCCTGCCGGCTTTCGCGCAGGACGCGCCGCTGGAGCGGATCACCTTCAAGCCACGCGAAGTGGTCAAGCTCCGCCTCCTTCCGGGCAGGCCGCCGCAGGGCATTTGGCAATTCGGCAACGGCCAGTATCTGGTAACCCAGGACGCCGACGGCGGCCACGAGCACGAGTGGGTGCGCTTCTCGCTGTTCGGCGAAGATGGCGAAGTGATCCGCAAATGGGAGCTGAACTACGGCACGCACGGCCAGGCCCTGTTCGTCGACCGGCGCGATGACGGTTTTCTCATCTATACCGAAAGCAAGAACCGCAAGGGGATGGCGATTTTCGAACTGAGCGCCGACCGTACCAAGCTGAAGTTTTCGCAGCAAAGTCATTCCCAGGGATGAAGCCGGCGAAACCATCACGTTCGACACATTTGGCGTCGACGAGGGTGCTGACGTGATCATCGTCGCGAACGGCGGCCAGAGAAAGTCGGTGCAGTATTTCAAATTCAGCGATTTCTCGGCGGGAAAGCTGACGCCGCTTAGCAAGGCCATCGTCATCCAGCGCCGCAAGAAGGGCCGCCAGCTCGGCTCGCTGCAAGGTGTCGGAACCGACAATGGCATCGGCTATGTGCTGACCGGCGATGGTGAACTCGACACCAAGAAGTTCATTTCCAGGCTGGATGCGGAAGGCAATTTCGTGCCGGTTGAAATCGAGCCGGACCGCGACAAGGCGAAGATTTTCTACGAGCCGGAAGGCCTGTATGTTCGCCGGGGCAGGATCCTGTTCACGATGTACGATCACTTCTGGACGCGGATTTACGAAGTAAAGGCGAAATAGACTTTCGCGCTGCAACATGGATTGCATTGATTGGTGCCCTGTATCAGCGGACAATCCGTGACTTTGATGTAGTATTTCCCGGCGGCTTGGGGTATGAGCGCCGGTGAGGGGGTTGTTACTTGTTCAGTCAAGGAGACAACCATGTTCAAGACATCCATCATCGCCGCGACTTTTGCTTTCGCCTTGGCCATTCCGGCCGACGCGGGCACGCGGTTTGGCTCGAAATTCCTCGATCGCGAACCGACACCTCCCGCCGAATGCGATCTGAACGACGCGACGGCCATGTGCTCGTTCGTGATGGTGAACGCCCACCAGAATGTCGGGAAGGAAAAGGCGCCGCGTGACGGCAAGCTTGCAAAAGATCCGCATCAGGTCGTGCACGCCGGGGTCATTCGTGCTGCAGTTTGCCAGAGCCGACGTCGGGACCAGGCGCGCCAAGGTCACCCGCTCGGGCCCGCTAATCAACTACGATGGCAATCCGGCGAACTGCACCGGTGGTCCCTACACGGTCGAAGCTTTCGACGTCAGTGTGAGGGTGAAAAAGGGCGAGCGCCTGGCGGTCGCCGGCACCAATATCGGCTTCATCTACAATGCCAGCAGCGGCGACAGCATGAAGTTTGTGCCGCCACTGCGCGATGGCGGAACGCTGCGCACCGAAACCGAAGCTGACGGCATTATTCTGATCCAGGCCGAATACGTCGACTGATTTTGTTACAGCCAAAATGCGTCCGGCGGCCGGTTCAATGACACTTGCCGCCGGTTGCGTTTGTCGTGTCAGTAGGCGCCGATCAGCTTGAAGCCGGCGATCACCAGCACCAGGCCGAGGGCGCGCTGCACGCCAGCGGTGGCCAGGGTTCCGATGCCGAAGCGGGTCCCGATCACCGCGCCGATCAATACGGCAACCGCGTAGAGCGGCAGTTCAGCCGGCAAGGATTTGACCGACGCGACATTGCCGAGGAGGCCGGAAATCGAGTTGCACAGAATGAACACTGCCGCCACGCCTGAGGCGATGCGGGCTTCCGACCAGCCGAAGGCCAGCAGCAAGGGCGATAGAAAGATGCCGCCGCCGGTTCCGGTGAGGCCGGAGAGGAACCCGATCCCGGCACCGGCGACCACGCCCGCGGCTACCGGAATGTCGCTGACTTCCTTGTTACTGCGTAACGAACCCTTCCACAGAAGCCGCACGGCGGCGACCAACAGCACCACGCCCACCAGTGGCCGATAGTAGTGGCCGGGCAGCTGGATACCGCCGCCGATAAAGGCAAATGGCAAGGCGCCGATGAGCACTGGCCACAGGGTTCGCCAGCGGAATAATCCGGCCCGCACGAAGCGGAACGAGGTGAAGCCCGATACCAGAATGTTGAGAACCAGGGCGGTCGGCCGCATCACTGGCGCCGGCAGGCCGAACAGCGCCATCAGCGCGATGTAAGCCGAGGCCCCGGCATGGCCGACAGATGTGTAGAGTGCGGCGCCCAGCAGCATCAGCAGAGCCAGCGCGATCTCCGTCAAGCCGATGGCATCCACGAAACAACCCCCAGGTCTGAAGCCAGGGCGTTCCCAGACGGCTGGCAATGGTGGGCGATGAGAGACTCGAACTCCCGACATCTTCGGTGTAAACGAAGCGCTCTACCAACTGAGCTAATCGCCCTTGCCCGCTAGCCTTTAGCGGTGACATCAGCGGATTTCAAGTTGGCTTTGAAACACTGCGCCGAAGCCGCGCTTCCAGTGGAAATCGCAATGAGGAACGTCATGTTCGAAAGACTGATTTCACTCGCCGCAATTGCCGCATTGGCATTTGCCGCGCCCGCCGCCAGCGCGGAGATCCACAAGTCCATACGCAATCCCAATGGCAGAATACGCAGGCCCACGCCTGTGCTTCAAAGGAGTTCACTTCGTCGGCATCGGCGCGACTTCCAACTCGGCGGGGTTTTTAGACACCAGTTCGCTGGTTGTTTTCGGCTAGAGTAGCCGGCGGTCAAACGACCGCCGGCATGCTGCGCTGTCACACTAAGTCTGGCGCAACTTTTCGCGCTCGACTGTATTGCATTTGAGCGCCCGTCGGACTGGTTAACGGGCATCGCGAAGCAACAGCCCCGGGCTTGTTGATTTCCGGAGAGTGCCTTGCTCTAATCGCGGCAATTCGACCGGAGCATGACCATGGACGACCATGACAGCCTTATTGCGTCGATCTACGATTGTGCCGCAAATCCCGAATTGTGGCCGCAAACACTTGATCGGATCCGGGACCGATTTGGGGCGGCCTATGTCATGGTGGGGTTCGCCGACATGTCCGCCGCCGGGCCATCGGGCTCGGGACAAAACATATTCCGCAACAGTGCCTGGGACGTGTCGTGGTTCCAAAAGCTTTTCGGCATGTTGGCGATGATCCCCGGGGGAGAGGTTATGACTCGCTCCGGTATCGATACGGCATGGACGCAAATGAACCAGCTCAGCTTCGCAGAATTTCAGAAAACACCATTCTACAATGCCTGGGTCAAACCCCAGAACCTCGGGGACTGTTTGAACACACCCTATCTGCAGCGGCAAACCATGCTGGGCGTCATGTCGGTTGCGGGCTACTCCGGCCGGGCGTTGTTCGGGGCGGACGACCGCAGGCTGGCGGAAGCGCTGTCGCCACATATCAGGCGGGCCATGACGATCAACGACATCGTCGACAAAGGCAAGCTGGCGCTGGCGCTCTATCGCAAGGTGCTCGACAGTCTTTCGGTTGCAGTGTTCGTGGTTGGTGCCGGCAGGCGCATGGTTTTCACCAACGCGGCGGGCGATGCGATGCTGTCGGATGGAAACTTGCTCGGCTTCGGTGCCGGGCGGCTGGCCGCGCGGCGTGTGCCAGGTGCACCCGCCGCCCTCGATGATGCCATGGAGAGGGCTTGCAAGGGTGATCAGTCCATCGGCATATCGGGCATTGGCGTGCCGCTGACCGGCTACGACGGCGAACGGGCTGCGGCTTATGTGCTTCCCATTGCTGGGGACGATTTGCGCGGCGCTTTGGGCAAGGGCTATTGCGCCGTATTTGTCGCGAAACGTGGCGAGCAGCAACCCATGGCCATGGAAGTGTTGCGCACCGTGTTCGACCTGACCCAAACCGAAGCGCGCGTAAGCCTATTGGTGGCGCAGGGCGATGCGCCCGCAGCCATCGCGGGCAGCCTCGGCATTTCCATCAACACGGTGCGCAGCCACCTGGCGCGGGCCTTTGGCAAGACAGGTACCGGAGACCAAACGGCACTGGGCGCCTTGGTCAATGGATTGCTGCCTCCGATCGCAGCAGCCTGAAGACAAGTGCGGCGTTCTCATCCATTTGAATGAATTCACGGCCGTGCCGTTGATCTAGGTTTCCCGGGGGCCACCAACCTGGAGACCAACATGAAGAACATTTATTTCGCCGCAACTCTTGCCGCCGCCGGACTGGCTTTCGGTGCAACCAACGCCATGGCCAGATGCTCCACAGCCAATCTGGCGGGAATCTGGGACGTCACGCTGATCAACGTTGCCGACAACCTCAATTACTGGTGCGCCATCGAACTCAGTTCCAGTGGCGGCATTGTTACGCAAACCTGCGAAGTAGCGGGCGCTGCGTTGCCGTCGGCCACAGTGTTCAGCCAAGGCAGAGGATGCAAGATCAAGTCTTCGGACCCGTTGATCTATGGGGCAACGGATTTTGTCCCGCGTACGCTGGCCAACAAGCCGAACCTGATTTCCATCATCCGCGGCGGCGTGGGCTGGTACCAGGGCTTCCGCAGGTAGGCGGTCTTTGCACGGACATTGATTTGACAGCCCGTACCGGCTGGCGCCGTAAATCGAAAGGGCGGGAGATCACTCTCCCGCCCTATTTCATTTCATCCGTTCTCTGACGTTCAGTGGGCCCTGGCGCCCTCGCCCGTCTTGTCGGCGGCAGCCCGTGCGGCGGCTGCGGCTTCTTCGGCCACCTCGTCCCACTCGATGGGTTCGGGCATGCGTACAAGGGCGTGTTTCAGAACATCATCCATGTGGGCGACCGGAATGATTTCCATGCCGGACTTCACATTCTCGGGGATTTCCGCCAGATCCTTGGCGTTTTCCTCGGGGATCATCACCTTCTTGATGCCGGCGCGGAGTGCGGCCAGGAGTTTTTCCTTGAGGCCGCCGATGGGCAGCACCCTGCCCCGCAGCGTGATTTCGCCGGTCATGGCGACGTCCTTTTTCACCTTGATGCCGGTCATCACCGAAACGATGGCGGTGACCATGGCAATGCCCGCCGAGGGTCCGTCCTTCGGCGTTGCGCCTTCCGGCACGTGCACGTGGATATCGCGCTTGTCGAACAGCGGCGGCTTGACGCCGATCGACGTCGCCCTGGAGCGCGTATAGGATGAAGCCGCCGAAATCGACTCCTTCATCACATCGCGCAAGTTGCCGGTCACCGTCATCTTGCCCTTGCCGGGCATCATCAGGGCTTCGATGGTCAGAATATCGCCGCCCACCTCGGTCCAGGCGAGGCCAGTGACGACGCCCACCTGATCTTCGCCGTCGATTTCGCCCCAGCGAAATTTCTGGACGCCAAGATACTTGTTCACGGCTTCGGGTGTCACCTTGATCTTGGTGACCTTCTTCTTGCCCTTGGCAGTCATCAGATCTTTCACCGCCTTGCGGGCCAGGGTGTTGATCTCCCGCTCCAGCGAACGCACGCCCGCTTCGCGGGTATAGCGGCGCAGCACCTCGTAGAGGCCGGCGTCGGTGATCTCGAACTCCTTCTTGTGGAGGCCGTGATGCTCCATCGACTTCGGCACCAGATGGCGCTTGGCGATTTCCAGTTTCTCCTGCTCGGTATAGCCGGCGATACGGATGATCTCCATGCGGTCGAGCAAGGCCGGCGGGATGTTGAGGGTGTTCGACGTGGTCACGAACATCACGCTCGACAGGTCGTATTCGACCTCGAGATAGTGATCCATGAAGGTGGCGTTCTGTTCGGGATCGAGCACCTCAAGCAAGGCCGCCGAGGGGTCGCCGCGGAAATCCATGCCCATCTTGTCGATCTCGTCCAAGAGGAACAGGGGGTTCTGCTTCTTCGCCTTCTTCATCGACTGGATGACCTTGCCGGGCATCGAGCCGATATAGGTCCGCCGGTGGCCGCGGATTTCGGCCTCATCACGCACGCCACCCAATGACATGCGGATGAACTCGCGGCCCGTCGCCTTGGCGATGGATTTGCCAAGCGAGGTCTTGCCGACGCCGGGGGGGCCCACAAGACAGAGAATGGGACCGCGCAGCTTGTTGGTGCGGCTTTGCACGGCGAGGTATTCGACGATACGCTCCTTCACCTTGTCCAAACCGAAGTGATCGTGGTCGAGCACCCCTTGGGCGAAGTCGAGGTCCTTCTTGACCTTGCTCTTGTCGCCCCATGGGATGCCGAGCAGCCAGTCGAGATAGTTGCGCACCACGGTGGCTTCCGCCGACATGGGGCTCATCTGGCGCAGCTTCTTCACCTCCGCCTCGGCGCGTTCCCGGGCTTCCTTGGAGAGCTTGGTGGCCTGGATGCGCTTTTCGATCTCGCCCACCTCGTCGCGGCCTTCCTCGCCGTCGCCCAGCTCCTTCTGAATGGCCTTCATCTGCTCATTCAAGTAGTATTCGCGCTGGGTCTTCTCCATCTGGCGCTTGACGCGGCTCCGGATGCGCTTTTCGACCTGCAGCACCGAGATTTCGCCTTCCATCAGGGCGAACACCTTTTCGAGGCGCTCCTGGATGGACGTCATTTCGAGAAGCTCCTGTTTCTCGGGAATCTTGATCGCCAGATGGGCGGCAATGGTGTCGGCGAGCTTGGCCCCGTCAGTAATCTGGCCGAGGGTCGCCAGCACTTCCTGCGGCACCTTCTTGTTGAGCTTCACGTAGCTTTCAAACTGCGAAACGGCGGTACGCGCTAGAGCCTCAACTTCGGCTGCATTGTCGACGCGGTTGGGCAGCAGCTGCACGTCGGCCTCAAAGAAATCGGCGCGGGCCGTAAACCGGTTTACACGGGCGCGTTCCACGCCTTCGACAAGCACTTTCACGGTGCCGTCGGGCAGTTTCAGCAGCTGCAGCACCTGGGCGAGCGTTCCCACTTCGAAAATTGCATCAACCGCCGGATCGTCATCGGCGGGGTTCTTCTGCGCCACCAGCAAAATGCGCTTGTCCTCGCGCATCACTTCCTCGAGGGCCTTGATGGATTTCTCGCGGCCGACGAACAGCGGCACGATCATGTGCGGAAACACCACGATGTCGCGCAGCGGCAAAACAGGAAGGGTTTCGACCGGTCCGGCCGGGGCGGTGGTCTTGGCGGGTTTCGACATTCTTTTTTCCTTTCGCGGGGCGAGCCGCCACCGGTTCACGCAACTCTGCCGGAAACCTATGGCGCCCATTTCTGGAGCGAAGCCAATCCCGGTGATTCACGCGCATTCTACGCACAAAACGCCGCAAACACAGCTTCGAACCTGCCACCGGAAGATGGATGCGAGGTTAATGGTTTTCAATGATTTCCGAGAACCTGAAAAGTTACTTTTTTATTCCGGCTCGGGCGGCGTTCAGGGCGTCGACCAGCGGCTTGGCCACATCCGGAAAAAGTCCGATTTTGCCAAGGGATAGGCCAGGATCCTCAGAAAATGTGGGGTCATAGGCAATGAGTTTCTCGAAGGTTTGAGTTACTTTGGCCTGATCACCGCGGCGCTGGGCCATGATGATGACCGGCACATAGGCTTCGGGCCCGCGATCACCCTCCAAAAGGTCTGCAACCCTCTGGGCCTCGCCGAAGTTGCCCGCGCCATGGGCAGCTAGCCACATACAGAAGGCGTGCCAGACCGGCGGCTGGGCGTTCAACTTGGCAGCACGGGTCGTATAGGTTTCGCCCTCGGAAAACTTGCCGCGATAGATGAGACGGCACCCGAGGTCGGCAACGACGTCGCTGGAATTGGGATTGAGGGCCACGGCCTTGCGCCCGGCTTCTTCGGCGTGGTCGAATTTTTCCCGGGCCCATTGCACTTCCATCATGGTCTGGTAGCTGCCGGCGCTTTCGGGGCGCAACGATATGGCGCGCTTGGCCATGTTGTAGGCACGCAGCAGTTCAAGGGCGGGACCGTCGCCCTGGTTGGTGCGGAATCGCGCCACATGCATGTAGGCCAGCATCATATAGGCCACGTGGTTGCCAGGGGTGCGGGTTAGAATGTCTTCGAGACAGAGGCGAATTGATTCAATGCGCTCGCGGGCCGGATCCTGAAACCACTCATAGCCGGACAACAGGCAGCGCTGATCGCTGTTGCGGGGATCGGCGATGACCTGGGAATAGATCACGCCATAGGGCTGGCCGATGGTGGAGGACAGTTGTTTCACCGATTCGAGCAGCTCGTAGCTGTCTATCGAGTCAGATGGCACGGTGAACCGGTTGCTCCAGAGTATTTCGCCGTGGGTTCCCTTCATCAGCCGGGCGGTGGCGACGACGGAATTCACAGCGCCCGAAAACGCCAGGTCGATGTGATAGTCATCTTTGGTTGGCGGCTTGCCGGCGTCGGCGGCGGCGACGACCAGTTCATCAAAACGCGACAGGTTGGCCTCAAGAGCGCGGCGAAACCGCTCGGGCTGGAACCAGCCGGGAATCTGGCGTTCCTCGGACACGCTAACGCGCAAGGTGGGCATGCCCAGCGGATTGAGCTGCGCGGGCGGTGCCTGCCAAACGATTTGCGCCCAAGTCTCACGGAGGATGGAGAAGTTGGACCATAGGGCGACAGACAGCGCCACAAAAGCAAAGGCAAACGAAGCGACCGTCAGCCGCGAGGAACGCCAACCGGCGGCCACCGGCGGCCCGGCACGCCGGGTGAGGTCGAAGGCTCGAATGTCCGGAATGTAACCGCCGACCGGAAGGGTAATGCGCACGGAATTGTCGGCGTGAGGATCGGCGTAGTAGATCTGCAGGGCCTGGCGCAGGCGCTTGGCCTGCACGCGGACGATCGGATCGTTCTGGGGATCGAAGGCCGGCGGCCGTCCCAGGGCTTCGGTTGCGATGGCATAGGCCTTGATTCGGTCCTCGGCGCCCTCGAGTTTGCGCTCGACGACATAGGTGAGGAAGGCTGCCAGCTGGGGTGAATCGGCTAGTTCGCCGTGCGCGAGCACCAGCCTGAGATGGTTGCGAACCACCTCCGGGGCAATTGCCGCCGGGCCATTCCGATCCTCTGTCTTAGATTCCATACCCTTGAATCTCTTTATCTTTTGGCTCTGGAGCCGGAAGCTTCAGGGGGTTCATTTAACATGTTACTTGCCCCGCGTTACTTAATCAAACGCCCAGTTCGGCCTACTGCAGTGGCGACCCCAAGCGCTTTGGATTTTCTCAAAAGGTCCTAAAGCGAAATGCGAGACCGAACAATGACAGTCCACGTGCCTGCCCCAGCGGCGATCGTGATTGCCGCTTGTGCCACTCCCTGCGAGGCGCAAGCGATGATGCGCTGGATGCGCCCCCTGCTTGCGACATGGCCGCGGCAAAGCTGGACAGCGTGGATAACCGAAAAGCCTGAGGGGGCTTCGATGCGCGCCGCGCTGGTGAGCGAGGGCGACCGTGAACCGGCGTGGCGCGACATCGACCTTATTGGCGGCCAGTTGTGCCCGGTGCTGGAGCAATCGGGCCTGGTCATTCTCACCCACACTACCATCGCCAAGGACTGCGTGCGCCACCTCGAAGGGCTGGCCGCGAAACTGGTGATGATCGCAACATCGCACCCCGAAGCGGTGCATTTCAAACGGCCGTTCGCGGCCTTCGGCGTCAGCGCCGCAATCTGAGAGACGGACTTTGCCTCAAACGGCGTACGCCGTGACGGGGGTCAGAGGCAGAGCGGGACCGGGGCCGAAAGGCTCCGGTTCTCGTTTTGGGGGTGGTGCCCGAGCGCGGAACGGCACTTGGCGCATTCATCAAATCACCCTCCCCCTTTTGGCAGGGCTATCGCATATGGAATCAAAGTGCCCTCATCCGCCCTTCGGGCACCTTCTCCCATTTGCAAGAGCAAACGGGAGAAGGCAGACAACATGGGCCTTCTCCCGTGCGTCTTCGCATGGGAGAAGGTGGCCGGCAGGCCGGATGAGGGCCCTTTGTTGGCCATATGCGATTGCCCTCGCCTCAAGAGGGAGGGAAATCCTATTGTGATTCCGTCACTTGTCGTTGCGACCTATCATTCCCGCGCCTATTCGGTGCCCTTGGCATTCTGCAATCTCGTCAGCCGCCTTCGCTGGCGAGCTTCCAACCCAGTGTGTGCCCAATGTAGTCGAGCAATGGGGCCAACTGGCAAAGCTGATAGGCCAGAACGTAGTCGTCGCCAATTCGAAGGTTGCTGGCAAAATCCCACTCGTCTGCCAAGCTATTCAGGCCCATTTCGCCGGGTTTGTTATTGGGGTTATAGCGCTCCTCAAATGGTATGTCCCAAAACAGGTCGTGCGCAATTTTAACCGTCAAGATACCTCTAGTAATCTCGATGTGATCCAGCACTTTGTTGACTGACTTTCTGATATCGGCGATTGCCACTTCCATGGATCTCCCCTCCGCGTCTCTCTGACAAACAAATGGCCGGGAAAAGCCCGGCCATGTCGAGAACAGCTTTGGCTTATCACCTAAGCCGAAGCTGGTGCGGCCTTCTGCTGCTTGTCACGGTCAGCGTAGATGAGCAGCGGTTTGGCGCTGCCGTCGACCACTTCCCTTGAAATTACCACTTCCTCCACGCCGGTCATGGCGGGAAGGTCAAACATGGTTTCAAGGAGGATCGATTCCATGATCGAACGCAGGCCACGGGCGCCGGTCTTTCTCTCGATGGCGCGGCGGGCAACGGCATGGAGCGCTTCATCCGGGAAGGTCAGCTTGACGCCTTCCATTTCGAACAGGCGCTGGTACTGTTTGACGATGGCGTTCTTCGGCTCGGTCAGGATCTGCATCAGCGCTGGCTCGTCGAGGTCCTCGAGCGTTGCCACCACAGGCAAGCGGCCGACGAATTCGGGGATGAGGCCGAAGCGCAGCAGGTCTTCCGGCTCAAGTTCGCGCAGAACGGCGCCGGTGCGGCGGTCGTCGACCGATTTCACTTCGGCGCCGAAGCCGATGCCGGAGCCCTTGCCGCGCTGGCTAATGATGCGCTCAAGGCCGGCAAAGGCACCGCCGCAGATGAACAGGATGTTGGTGGTATCGACTTGCAGGAATTCCTGCTGCGGGTGCTTCCTACCGCCCTGCGGGGGAACCGAGGCGACTGTGCCTTCCATGATCTTGAGGAGGGCCTGCTGCACGCCTTCGCCCGAGACATCGCGGGTGATCGACGGATTGTCGGACTTCCTGCTGATCTTGTCGACTTCGTCGATATAGACGATGCCGCGCTGGGCGCGTTCGACGTTGTAGTCGGCGGCCTGCAGAAGCTTGAGGATGATGTTTTCGACGTCTTCGCCCACGTAACCGGCTTCGGTCAGCGTGGTGGCGTCGGCCATGGTGAAGGGCACTTCGAGAATGCGGGCCAGGGTCTGGGCCAGAAGCGTCTTGCCGGAGCCGGTGGGGCCAACCAGCAAGATGTTGGATTTTGCCAACTCGACGTCGGCGTTCTTCTGGGCGTGGTTCAGACGCTTGTAGTGATTGTGAACGGCCACCGACAGCACCTTCTTGGCGTGTTCCTGGCCGATGACATAGTCGTCGAGGACCTTGCGGATTTCATGCGGGGTCGGCACGCCATCCTTGGAGGTCTTGAGCGAGGTCTTGTTCTCCTCGCGGATGATATCCATGCACAACTCGACGCACTCATCGCAGATGAATACGGTCGGCCCGGCAATCAGCTTGCGGACCTCATGCTGGCTCTTTCCGCAGAAGGAACAATACAAGGTATTCTTGCTGTCGCTTCCGCTTGCCTTGCTCATTGGCGCTCCTTGACAAATCTCCCCGAGAATACGCCCTCGAGGATTAACGAGATACAACCGTGTCACCCGCAAATTGGGTCATAACACGGCAAATTACGCCTCAAACCGACTCAGTTCAGCATGGGGCGGGATGGTTAATCAATGATTGATTAGCCTAACAACCCGTTGCGAACAAAGGTTGTTTTCCACTTTCTGGCGTAACTACTTGGAATCGCTGACCTGCGGCCGCTTCTCCAGGACCTTGTCGATGATGCCGAAATCCTTGGCCATTTCGGAGGTCAGGAAGTTGTCGCGTTCCAGAGCCTCTTCAATCTCCTTATATGACTTACCGGTGTGATGAACGTAGATTTCGTTCAGGCGGCGTTTCAGGCTTTCGACTTCCTTGGCGTGAATCATGATGTCGGTCACCTGGCCTTGGTAGCCGCCGGAGGGCTGGTGCACCATGACGCGGGCATTGGGGAGCGCAAATCGCATGTCCTTGGCGCCGGCCGCCAGCAGCAGCGAGCCCATGGAAGCGGCCTGGCCCATCACCGTGGTCGAGACGGCGGGGCGCACGAACTGCATGGTGTCATAGATCGACAGGCCGGAGGTGACGACACCTCCCGGCGAGTTGATATACATAGAGATTTCCTTCTTGGGGTTGTCGGCCTCAAGAAACAGGAGCTGCATGTTGACCGAGGCCGCGACGTTGTCGTCAATCGCGCCTGTTATGAAAATGATGCGCTCGCGCAGCAGCCTGGACGGCAGATCGTAAACGCGCTCGCCGCGGGCCTCCTGCTGAATGACCGAGGGCCAGAATGAAGCCTTGGTGGCAAAGTCGACAGGATCGCGCATGGGGTGGGGTTCCAGTGAATCAGTGGGTGAATGTGGAAGTATAGATAGGGGGGCTAGGGCGGAAGGGGAAGGGGCGCAGGCGGCCTAGCGCCATTTGGGCAGAAGGAGGCGGCGAATAGTTCGAATTGGGAAATGCCCGGCGCTTGCCCATGCATCTTGCGCAAACTACATCCTTGAGCTACATTGTGGCTCAAGGAGATCAACATGCCCGCCAATGACGTTGTTCGTGCCCGTATTGACAGCAAGACCAAGGAAAAGGCCGCGGCCGTGCTGGCCGCCATGGGCCTTACCGTGTCCGATGCCTTTCGCCTCTTGATGGTCAGGGTGGCGGCGGACAAGGCGTTGCCGTTTGAGCCGCTGGTGCCAAATGCAAAAACCATTGCGGCGATGAAAGCGGCGCGGCGCGGCGAGTTGAAGACATCAGGTTCAATCGATGAGCTGATGGCCGACCTCAATGCGGACGATTAATCGCACTTCGCAATTCAAGAAAGACTACAAGTGAGAGGCCCGCGGACGCCACCGCGCAACACTTGATCAGGATTTCGCCGCCATCCTTGTGCTGTTGATTGCTGATGCGGTCTTGCCTGCAATCTTTCGCGACCATCCCCTGCTAGGCGAATGGAAGGACTTCAGGGACCTTCACTTGAAGCCCGATCTTGTACTGATCTATCGCAAGCCAAGCGAGACCGAATTGACCCTCGTCAGGCTTGGCTCGCACAGCGAACTGGGGCTGTAGTCCTGGCTCCGATTGGCGCGGACGATCAACCGGATGACATAGCCCGATTGACACATCCAATTGTTGAGTGGCAACCATGTGCCGTTGCATCAGGAAAACCAATGCCGCGATGGCCAGACCCCTCCTCCCGTTCCGCTGCTCTTTACGCTCGCGCCCTTGAGGTGCTGCCGGGCGGCATTTCGCGCACCCTGCCGTGGCAGACGCCGTTTCCGGTCTATGCCGCCTCGGGCGCCGGCGCCTACATGACGGATGCCGACGGCACGCGGCGGCTGGATCTTCTGAACAATTTTGCTTCATTGCTGCACGGCCACGCGTTTCCGCCGGTGGTCGAGGCGGTAACCGAGCAGGTGGCGAAAGGCTCGGCCTTCACCAACCCAACGGAAACGGAAATCGCCCTGGCCGAAACCATCACGGCGCGGTCACCTGCGCTGGAACAAGTGCGCTTTTGCAATTCGGGATCAGAAGCGGTGATGAGTGCCATGAAGGCGGCCCGGGCGCTTACGGGCAAGCCGAAGATCGTCAAGGCGGAGGGCGTTTATCACGGGCTCTATGACTTCGCCGAAGTGAGCCTCGACTCGAACCCGCAGAACTGGGGGAACGATCCCGCGTCCGTTCCCTACGCCAAGGGGACGCCCAAGGGCGTGACCGACAATGTCATTGTCATTCCCTACAATAACTCCGCGGCGGCCGAACGCATCATCCGGGCCAATGCGGCAGAGATCGCCGGGGTCATCCTAGATCCGGCGCCATCGTATTTCGGATTCGTGCCACTGGCGCCTGATTTCCTTGCCATGATCCGCCGGGTGACGCGGGAGATCGGCGCGCTGCTCATTCTCGATGAAGTCATCACCTTCCGTTGCGCGGTGGGCGGGGCGCAAAGCCTGCTCGGCATTGATCCAGATCTCACGACACTCGCCAAGATCATCGGCGGCGGCTTTCCGGTAGGGGCGGTGGCGGGGCGCAAGGATGTCATGAAGGTGTACGATCACCGGCAGGGCAAGCCGCTGCTGCCGTGGAGTGGAACCTTCACGGCGAACCCCATATCGATGACCGCCGGCAAGGTGACGCTCGACCATTATGGCGAGGAACAGGTTCAACACCTCAACCGGCTGGGCGAGCGGCTTCGCAGCGGTGTTTCGAAGGCGTTCGCTAAAACCGGTTTTCCTGGCCAGATCATCGGCTTTTCGTCGCTGTTTGGCATCTTCGGCCACCGGCGACCGATCAGCGATCACCGCTCGGCGTATTCCACCAAGGAGGAATTGGGCCATGTCGAAAAGCTGCAGGAGGCCCTGCTCCACGAAGGTCATATCATCGCCACGAGCGGTAAGGGCTTCTTGTCGACGCCGATGACCGATGACGATATCGAGGGGTTCGTCGCGGCGGTGGAAAAGATTTGCCAAGCCGCTTGGTGACGGTTCGACGAATTGGGTCAGGCCACTCAGAGCTTGAGAATCCTGTTGACGAACAGCGCTGACAAAGGAAAGTAGATCGCCTCGGAGATGACCCCGGCGAGGGCTTCCTTCCAGCTATAGCCCGTGATGAAAAGCTGCCCGGCCTCGCCAAAGGCAAACATCACCCACCACACCACCGCATAGATCAGCCATTTCCCAGTCAAGGCACCGCGGGCGAGATAGAAGATAACGCAGAAGGCGATGGCGGTGCCGATCTTTTCGACGAGAACGCCCGCAAGAAACATGAGCGGAGTAGCGCCCTCTGGCATCTCAGCGCCAATCGTCGACTGGAAGGCGCCGTAAACAATCACCGGCACCAGGAAGATGATCATGGTCACCGCGACAATTGCCAGAACAAGCCTCGACATGGTGAAAGATTCTATGCCCTACCCCGGCCGTTGTCAAAAAAACCGAAAGGCCGGGATCGCTCCCGGCCTTGACAATTTCATCCGTGTTCTGACGATCAAGCGAGGTCGGCGGCTTCAGCTTCAGCGGCGATCTCGTCGTCCTGGACCATGGCGCTGAGTTCTTCGCGGGTCACGTTCTTGTCGGCGACCTTGGCGCGCGACACCAGAAGGTCCACCACCTTCTGTTCGAAGATCGGGCCCCTGAGTTCGATCAGTGCCTGCGGGTTCTTGCGGTAGTAGTCATAGACCTGTTTTTCCTGGCCGGGGAACTGGCGCACGCGGTTCAGGAGTGCGGCCTGCAGTTCCTGCTCGTTCACCTGGACGGCTTCCCTTTCGCCGACGGTGCCAAGCACGAGTCCCAAGCGCACACGGCGCGCGGCGATGGCTTGATATTCCTTCTTGGCCTCGTCTTCGGTGGTACCCTCATCGGCGAAGCTCTTGCCGGCTTTTTCCATTTCGCGGGTCAAGGCGTTCCAGATGCCGTTGAATTCGGCTTCGACCAGCTTCTCGGGAAGCTCGAAGGCATACATTTTGTCGAGGGCGTCGAGCACGTCGCGCTTCAGCTTCATGCCGGTCATCTGGGCGAACTCGGCGGTTACTCGGCCCTTGATCATGTCCTTCAGCTTGGCGAGGTCTTCGAAGCCCAGCTTCTTGGCGAATTCATCGTCAATTACCGTTTCCTGCGGGCCTGCGACCTTGGCCACCTTCACGGCGAATTCGGCTGCCTTGCCGGCCAGGTCCTTGACGCCATAGGTTTCCGGGAACGTCACCTTCACGGTCTTGTCGTCGCCGGCCTTGGCGCCGACAAGTTGGTCCTCGAAGCCGGGGATGAACTGGTTGGACCCGATCTCGAGGGGAACGTCCTCAGCCTTGCCGCCGTCGAATTCGGTGCCATCAATGGTGCCAACGAAGGAGATGGTCAGCTGATCGCCCTTTTCGGCCTTGCCCTTCTTCTCTTCGAAGTTCTTGGACTGCGCGGTCAGGCGCTTCAGGGTTTCGCCGATGTGGTCCTCGGTCACTTCAACCACATGGCGGGAGAGCTCGAGGCCGGAGTGGTCGGCGATTTCGAAGCTGGGGATCACCTCGAAGGCCATGGAGAAGGCGAGATCGCCTTTGCCGTCGATGATGGCGTTCACTTCAGCCTCGTCCTCCGGCAACTTCACTTCCGGCTGGTAGGCGGGCTTGAGGTTCCTCTCGGCGAGGACGGCCTTGCTGTTGTCGTCGATGGCCTTCTGCACAACTTCGGCCATGGCCGACTTGCCATAGACGCGCTTCAGATGCGGCACCGGCACCTTGCCGGGGCGAAAGCCCTTGATGTTGGCGCGTTTCGACATGTCGATGAGCTTGGCATCAAGCTCCTTGCCGAGTTCGGCGGCGTTCACCACCACCTTGAATTCGCGCTTGAGGCCTGAGCTCAGTGTTTCGGTAACCTGCATGGTGGACTCGCTTTTGACTTCCAGAATCGGTTTGGACCCTTTGTCCATGCGCGGCTGGTGCGGGCGGAGGGACTTGAACCCCCACGGGTTTCCCCACAGGAACCTAAATCCTGCGTGTCTGCCAATTTCACCACGCCCGCGCGCGCCTTGGGCTTCGGGCCGTTAATCGGGGCGGTCTATAGCAGAGGGGTTTTGGCGAGGGAAGCGGAGAAAATCAGAAAGAAAGCGCCAAATTGAGGCCTTCGACTAGGCGTGACCTGACATCGGCGTCGCGAAACGGCTCGTGGGAAGCGCCGAAGTAAAAATCCGCTACCGGGCCCGACTGGGCGATCCGCCGCCTGGTCTGAAGCGCCTTGTCTTTCCAGCCAAGCTGACCGTAGCTGGCCAGCGCATACATGACATCCCAAGCGATATCGGGGATCGGTTCGACGCCGGCAACGCAGTCTTCGTAGCGGCCTTCGGCAAATGCGGTGACGCCTTCGAATTCGCCGAACCACAGGGGCGGCAGCGGCTCAAGTTTTCGCGCCTGCTCGAACAGACTTCGGGCCTCGGCCAGCTTCCCGTCATAGGCCAGCACCAGGGCTCGGTTGACAAGTACGGCTGGACCACCGGGATTGAGCAGTACGCCGCGTTCAGAAGCCCGCAATGCCCCGTCAAGATCCTTGATACAGGTCAGAGCCCAAGCCTGAATGGCGTAACAAATCGCGCTGCTGGGATCGAGGGCGACGGCAAGGCCAGCAAGTTCAGCACCCTTCACCGCATCGTCGATTGCGAAATCCTGCACCCAACTTTCGCAGTAGGTGACGCTGAGCCAGGCCACGGCTTCGGCGTTGCGCGGATCGAGTGCAACGGACCGCTCGAAACAATCCCGCGCCGCCATGGTGCCTTGGCGCGAAAGTTTCTTGAAGTGCCAATAGCCCTGCAACACTAGTTCGTAGCTCGACAGGCTGGTGGGGGACCGGCCGGTGCTTCTGACATTGATCTCGACTTCGAGGTGCCGGGCGATGGCCGAAGCCACGAGTTCGCTGATCTCATCCTGCAGGCTGAACAGGCCGGTGATCGGCCGGTCATAACGTTCGGCCCATATCACTTCCTCGCGCTCCGCATCGGCAAGCCGGACCGTCACACGAATGCTTTCGCCGCCGCGCCTCACGCTGCCGGTGACCACGAAATCAGCTTTGAGTTTTTCGCGGATCGCCACGAAATCCGGTGCCGCCGCGCGGAACAGGCTGGCTGAATACTGACCGATCACCGAAAACACACGGAAGCGCAGCAGGCGGTCGGCAATATCACCGCTCATGCCATCGCTGAAATACTGTTGGCCTGGATCGCCACTCAGGTTCTCGAAGGGCAGAACGACGATGACCGGCTTGCGCGATACGGGCGGTTTGGTCGCCGTTTCGGCGACGCCGGGTGGCGGCCCGGCATATTTGTAACCGCGCCCGTGGACGGTGGCGATCATCGACGGCTCCAGCGCCTTGCGCAGCGCCGACATGTGGACGTGGAGGGTGTTCTCTTCCACGACAACGCCGGGCCACACGGCATCAAGCAAGGCATCCTTGCCAACAATCTCATGGGGCTTGGCCAGCAACACCATCAGGATGTCGAAGGATCGGGCACTTAGTTCCACGGGCCCGCCGGGCCCACGAAGCTCGCGCTCACGGCGCCTGAGCGCGTAGTCACCAAACGTGATGTCGTTGTCCTGCACGGCCCGACACTAGTCCGGCGCGCTGTCAAAAGCGACAGTGCGGTTACAGTGCCAGAGCCTTGGTGATGCCTGCCAACAGCCGCTCCCGGATTGCGGCGTCGCGGAATGGTTCTTGCGAGGCGCCGAAGTGAAGGTCGACCTTGGGACCGAGCCGTTCGAGGCGGGCTTTGGCTTGCAAGGCCTTGTGGCGGTAGCCCAAATGGCCACAGCAGGCCAGCACGTACATGTTGTCCCAAGCCGGTTCGGAAATGGGCTCAACTCCGGCCAGAGCACTTTCATAGCGGCCTTCAACAAAGTCGATCAGGCCGCCGAATTCGCCGAACCATATGGGTGGCACAGGGTTGAGTGTCAGGGCGCGATCGAGAAGCTGCCGGGCTTCCAGCGTGTGGCCTTCGTAGGCGGCGGCATAGGCGCGATTGGCCAAAATATTCGAATCGCCGGAATTGAGGCTCACAGCGCGATCACTGGCCCTCACGGCGGCGTCGAGGTTGTTGACGCACAGTTCAGCAAAGCCAAGCATGGCGTGGCAGTGGCCATCGGCCGGATCGAGATTGACGGCCTCGGCGCACAGGCCAGCGCCGCGCTTCGCGTCTTCGAGTGCGAAAACGTTAATCCAGTTGTTGGAGTAGGTGACCCCCAGCCAACTCATGGCCTCGGCGCTGCCGGGGTCGATCTGGCTAGCCCGCTCAAAGCTGGCCCGTGCCGCGAGATTGGAAGCGATCGTAACCTGGCGGAAATGCCAGTGCCCCCGAAGGATATGCTCATAACTCGAAAAGTTGGCCGGATGCTTGGCCCCGCTCCTGGCGGTGATTTCGATTTCGAGGAGGCGCGCCACGGCTGCGGCTACCAGATGGGCGACTTCGTCCTGGACCTCGAACAGGTCTTCAATGGGCCGGTCATAATGCTGCGCCCAGATCGACTCGCCGGTCAAGGCATTGGCGAGGCGAACGGCGATGCGCAACCGCCCCCCCGCCCGGCGCACGCTGCCGGATACCACGAAGTCGGCCTTCAGCGTCTCGCGGATCGCTGCGAAGTCGGTCACATCGCGAAGTGCGCGCGCCGAATGCTGGCCGATCACCGCAAAGGCCCGGAAGCGCGTCAGGCGTTCGGTGATGTCAACGGTGATTCCTTCGCTGAAATACAGCTGTTCGGGATCGCCACTCAGGTTCTCCAAGGGCAGGACAGCGATCACTGGCTTCTGCGACACGGGCGGTTTGACCCCGACGGCGGCGGCCACTTCGGGCGGTGGCCCGGCATATTTGTATCCCCGGCCGTGGACAGTGGCGAGCAGTTCCGGGCCCAGGGCCTTGCGCAGTGCCGCGATGTGAACCTGCAGTGTGTTGTCTTCGACGACGACCCCCGGCCAGACCGCTTCAAGCAGGTCGTTCTTTGCGACGACTTCGCCGGGGTGGTCGAGCAGATGGTGCAGGATGTCGAAGGCCCGGGCGCTGAGGTCGACGGGCCCCTCCGGGCCGGTCACCAGCCGTTCCTGCCGCTTCAGCCTGTAGTCTCCAAACCGGAGATCCATCGTCACTTCCCTGCGCCCCATGTGCTGACAACCCAGAGCAAAATGAGCCCAGATTGACCCACGCCTGCTATCGTCATCCCGGCGAAAGCCGGGACCCAGACTTTCCGCCGTCCTGCCGTTTGCAAGCCTGGGTCTCGGCTTTCGCCGGGATGACGGCTTAGGGCAGTGCAATCAGTTATCATTCCGCTCCAGCCGTTCCAAGAAAATCGACAATCAGCATTCTTCAGAACTCTTCAGGTTTCGGCCAAAGACCTGAGCGGGCTTTGGGGTCATTCTCGTAGGCATAGGAGAAACGCCATGACACACATCAGCCTCGACGCCCCGAAGACCATTCGCATCCCGGCCATCCGCTTTCCGAAGTTCGGTTTCGGCAAACTGCTTGCGGCACTTGCCAGGTCCAGTGAAGCCTACGGCTCGGCCAAAGTTTCGGCCTACAGCGTGGCCATGGGCTTCGGAACTTCACCGAAATCCACAGCCAAGCGCGAAGACGACTACTAAGCCCCTACACCATGCCGATAACGCGTGAAGGTCCGCCGGTGCCGCCCTTGATCTTGGGGGCACCGACCACCATCACGCCGCCGGCGGCGGGCATGGCGCCGAGGTTGGCCACGCATTCGAGGCCCCAGCGGCCAGTTGGCAGCCAGCCATAGTGGGTGGCGAAATCGGGCGACGGGCCGAAGTCGAGGGAGAGCGTATCAACGGCGATGCCGATAGCGTTGCCGTCGTCGATCAGCATCTTGGCGGCTTCGAGGTGGAAGCCCGGGAAATGCATGGCTTTCTTGTCGTCGGCATTGCGGAACTTGTCGGTGGCCACATGGGCGTCCCAGCCGGAGTTCATGGCGACGCAGGCGTTCTTGGGGATCGGGCCATTGGCTGACATCCAGGCCTTCAAGTCATCGGGTGTGACCTGGGCATCGGCATTGGCGGCGGCCTTGTCGCGGATATCGACGACGCACAGCGGCACCACCAGGTTTTCGACCGGGATTTCGGCGACACTCTTACCATCGGCCGAGAAGTGCAGCGGCGCATCCATGTGGGTGCCGGTGTGTTCGTTGATGCGGATTTCAAAGAGGTTGAACTTGTGTTCGGCGTAGTTGAACTTCTGGTCCATCCACAGTTGCTGGGCGCCGAAATAGGTGGGGAAATTGGGGTGGAGTTCGTGGGTGAGGTCGACGGGCTTCATCATGGTGGGGCCATCGGCGGCCTGAACGGCGGGGGCGGCGACCACGGTTGCGGCAGCGGCTGCGGCCACGCCGCGGAACAGGCTGCGGCGGTCGAGCATGGTCTGCTTCACCTGATCCATGACGCAATGGTGGCACATGATTTTCCTCCCTGGGACTTGATGGCAGCAGCCTATCACGGCCAAAGGCGTTGTGAAGGGGTCAGCTTCTTGCCGCCCGGACCTGCGCCAGCGTCGTCAAGGCAATGCCGGCCGCCACAATGGCCGCACCCAGCCAAACGCTCAGCGGATAGGTTTCGCCAAGCCAGATCACGCCGATGCCGACGCCAATCACCGCTGCCACGTAGCCGATCTGCGACAGGTAGGTCGGTCCGCCCAGTTGCTGCAAGCGAAAGAACATCACGAACATGGCCGATGTCACTGCCACCTGGGCAATGACCAACCATGGCACACTCGCCATGGGGTCCAGGTCGATGGTGCCGTTCATCGTCCAGGCAATGGCGAGGAGCGGCAGCACGGCGGCGAGGTTGGTGAGGGAGGCCAACCGCAGGGGCCCTGCCCCCTTGGGCCAGGCCAGGGTGCGGTAGACATTGCCGAGGCCCAGAAACACCGGGATTAATGCGGCCAGCGCTAGCCACAATGATTGGCCCTCGAAATTGCCATTGCGCGCGAAGATGATGACGAGGGCGCCCAAGAGCCCGAAGCCGATGCCGACGAGAGCCAAAGTGGTTGGCGGGCGGACCTTGAGGACCAGCGACAAGAGCGCGGTGGTCACTGGCGACAGCGCGAACATGATGGCGGCGAGGCCTGAGCCGATTTTGGGGATCGCCGAGAATGTGAGAAAATGCGGCACCACGTAGGAGAGGAAGCCGGAGATCACGGCGTAACGCCACACCGGCACGGCATCGGGCCTTCCCTCAACGAGGCGCGAGACGACCGCCATCGAAACCCCGGCCCCCACGCACACCAGCACCGCCCACACCACCGGATCAACCCCCGCCGCCACCGCAAGCTTGCCGATCGGAAAATAGAGCCCGAGCATTGCACCGGTGCCGAGGAGGAGGAGAAGCGGGTTGTTCATAGATGCTCAATCAAAGATTCCGCCGTCAGCCCGCGTGGGCCGTGACGGTTGGCGGCTTCGCCGTGCAGCCACACGGCGGCGCAGGCGGCGTCGTAGGCGTCCATGTCCTGGGCGAGGAGGCCGGTAATCATTCCGGCCAATACATCGCCTGAACCCGCCGTCGCGAGCCAAGGTGGGGCGTTGGTATTGATGGTGGCGCGGCCATCGGGATGGGCGATGACGGTGTCAGCACCTTTCAAGACGACAATCGCGCCAGAGAGCACGGCGGCCTTGCGGGCATATTCATGTTTTGAATCCACGGTGTCCCACAAACCCCTGAACAGTCTGTGAAACTCGCCCTCATGCGGGGTCAGGACAACGGCGCGTTTCGGGTTCTCGGCAATGGCCCTGAACAACTCGTCAGGGTCTTGCTCGAATGAGGTCAGAGTGTCAGCATCAAGCACGACGCGCGCGCCACTGGCCAATGCGATGCGCACCTTGGCGCGGGTCTCGCTACCAATGCCGGCAGCGGGGCCGATGCAGATGGCGTTCTTGCGGCGGTCGTTGAGGTACTTTGAAAGTTCCACGTCCGAGAGCATGATTGCCGACACGTGGCTGGCATGAACAGCCAAGGCCTCACGGCTGCCGTGAATGCTCACCACTCCTGCCTCCGATTTCAGAGCAGCTTGTGCCGCCAGACGCGCGGCGCCGGTGTTCAAGGGACCGCCTGAAATGATCACCGCATGGCCACGATAATATTTGTGTTCGTGCGTTTCGAAAATGCGCCGCGTGGGTTCGCGATTTTCAAACGTCTTGGGAGCGATGTCTCCCAGTACGCTTTCAGGAATGCCAATTTCGGCGACGACGACCTCGCCGCACAATTCGCGCCCGCCCAACAACAGGTGCCCCGGCTTCTTGCGGAAGAAGGTGATCGTGAGGTCTGCGCCAGCTACCCCGCCACGCACACCGCCTGTGGCACCGTCCAATCCCGACGGCACATCAATTGCCACGACCGGAACTTCCGCCTCATAGATCGCCTTGCCGACTCCTTCAGGCATATCCTTCGAAATGCCCGCGCCAAATATCGCGTCAATGATCAGCTCAACCCCACCACCCTCACCCTGAGGCGCATCGCCGGAGGCGATGCCTCGAAGGGAGAGGGTCAGGTCCTCCACCTCTCCATCCCACTTTGCCAGCCATCACCGCCGCATCGCCCTTCAACTTCGCTTGCTCGCCGTAAAGTGCCACGCGCACCGGCCAGCCCCACTTCTTGAGATACCGGGCACACACAAAGCCGTCGCCGCCGTTGTTGCCAGGGCCGCAGAGGACGAGCGTTTTCCTCGCGCCGTAGCGCCGGACGATTTCTTCGGCGACGGCGCGGCCGGCGTTTTCCATGAGCGTCAGCGAGGGAATGCCCGCCGCCACGGCGAGGGCATCGGCGCGGTACATTTCCTCGGGACTGAGAAGTTCGTGGCCGGTCATGCTTTAGCGTAGCATTGTCCTATTGAAGCCGAAACACCCCGGCGGAATGCTCTTGAAAGGCCCGCCAAAACGCAGGATAGTTGATTTCGGGGGCCGGTGTCATTGAGGGAGATTAGAGTGTTCAATCCGTTCAAGCCGTATGTGGTTTCACTTGCCCTGCTCCTCGGCGCCAGCCCGGCTTTGGCAATCGATCCGTTTTTTCCGACCTTCGGAAACAACGGCATCAATGTGATGCACTACGATATTGATCTCGATGTCAATCCGGCTTCCGGCGCGCTGACAGGACGGACCAAACTTTTCGTGCGGGCGCAGGCTCGCCTGGCGCAATTCACGCTCGATTTTCATGCGCTCAACGTCTCGCGCGTAAAAATCAACGGCGCTTCGGTGAGTTTCAGCCAAGCCAACGACAAGCTGACCATCACCCCGCGCCGGCCCATTTCGAAGGGCGGCATCGTGGTTGTCGATGTGGACTATGACGGCGTTCCGCAAGCCCTGCCCGATCCGACAGCGCCCAACGATCCAATTTTTCTTGGCTGGTTCAAATACAATTCCGCGACCTATGTGGTCAGCGAACCGATCGGTGCCTCGACATTTTTTCCGGTCAATGACGAGCCGACCGACAAGGCCACTTTCACCATCGGGGTAACCGTGCCTGAGGGTTACACTGGAGTTGCCAACGGATCATTCCTGGGTTCGCATCCCGAAGGCAACAAGCGGCGCTTCGAATGGGCAATGCTGCGGCCGATGACCAGCTGGCTGGCGACAGTCCACGTCAATGAATTCAACCTTAATCTCAGCCACGCACCCGACGGGACGCCGATCCGCGTTTATTATCCTGATGGCGTGCCTCCTTCCCATGCCGAGGCCTATGCGTTGGCCGGCGAGATGCTCACCTACTTCGAAACGCTGGTGGGCCGCTATCCATTCGCAAGCTATGGCAGCGTGGTGGTTGAAGACCCGATCCTCTACTACGCGCTGGAAACACAGGCGATGTCCACCTTCCCGGCGGGCGCGAACCCGCCTCCGGAAGACCTGGTCGCCCATGAGCTGATGCACCAGTGGTTCGGCAATTCCGCCTCGGTTGCCCATTGGAAGGACCTGTGGATCGCCGAAGGAGCAGCCACCTACTTTGAAATCCTGTGGCTCAACCGCAATGATCCGGCGGCATTCGATACGGCCATGCAAGACCTCTACGATTACGTGGCCGACCAACAACTGGGCCCGGCCGTGGTCGATTCCCCGGAAGACCTGTTTTCCGATCGCACCTACCTGCGTGGCGCGGCGGCACTTTATGCCTTGCAACTTCAAGTCGGCAAAAGCACCTTCTTCAACATCCTCCGTCACTTCGTGCAGGACAATCGCTACGGGAAAGTCACTTCACGGGACTTCATCAACACCGCCGTGCGATACAGCGGCGACAGTTCGGTGCGGCCGCTGCTGAGAGCGTGGTTGTATGACGAAGCGGTACCGGCCCTGCCGGGCCAACCGGCGCACAAGGCCCGGCGCAAGGGTGTTGCACGGCCTGACGTGGTCGGCAGCCGCTGCGGTCGCGGCAGCCACCGCGGGGCGCCGGCCAGCTGCAATTGAACTGCCATCCGGCGCCGACACGATTGTCGTTTATCTTTTACCTGGCCCAGGCGAATGCTCGAACTCCGCCCGACCTGCGAAAACTGCAACGCGCCGCTTCCGCCCGCAGCGGCGAACGCCATGATCTGTTCCTTCGAATGCACGTTCTGCGCCGAGTGCGTGGAAAATATTCTGCTGAACGTCTGCCCCAATTGCGGTGGCGGATTCGAGAAGCGGCCGGTCCGCCCGGCGCAGAACCGCCGGGGCAATAACGACACGGCGCATTATCCAGCTTCGAAGACAGTGAAGCATCGCCCGATCGACAAGGATGCCCACGACCGTTTCGCTACGGAGCTGGCGCAAACCCCGGCCGACAAGCGCTGAACCGGTCAGGGGCGCGGCGGCATCGCGGGAAAGGCCGGCAGACTGGCGTCGACGGTATCCCAGCTGATGCGGCGCTTGTCGTAGAACCGCATCTGCGGAACAATCGCCTCCGGGTTGTCGAGGGTGGCTATGGTGATGGCAACAACGCCCGGCACGCTTTCCGGCTTGCCGCTAATCCAGCTGCCACAGGTGGGGCAAAAGCTCCGTTCCGACATCATGCCGCTGTCGGCCTTCACCTTGAAGTTGGTGCGATTGCCGGTGATCGTGACGGCGCTTTCCGGGAAGGCGGCAAACGTGCCGTGGCCCGCCGCCGATGCCTTGCGGCAATGCTCGCAATGGCAGTGCCCGGACATCATCGGCGCTCCTTGGATTTCATAGCGCACCGCGCCGCACAGGCACCCGCCCTTCAATACCGTGTCAGCCATGACCGTTTCTCCCACCAACATTAAACCATTTAGTTGAATGTATCAGCATGCCGGAGGTTTGGCAATGGCCAATCAACATCGGCGCCACGGGAACTTCGAATCAGGCGATGCGCTTTGCAGTCTGTTCCGCCAGTGCCGCTTCAAGCTGCTGCTGGGTCCATCCCTCGGCCACGGCTTTTGTCAGCAGCGCCTGTTGGCTTGGCGGTGCCAGGCCGCCCAGCGGCGGGTCGGTGTCGAGGTTCGTGGGGAACGGATAGCCATCGGCGGTGGCGGCGATCACCGCTTGCCGTTCGGCTTCGCCCAATTTGGCGAGATGCGGGAATACGGCGCGGCTCATGGCCTCGCGGTCGATCTGTTCCATGTGTTTGGCGAAGGGCGAAGCGACTTGCAGCAGGTTCACCATGCGCACCACATCCTTGGTGCGATTCTCGCCTGCGGCGTGAAACAGCGCCGGGCTGAAGAAGATGGCGTCACCCTTTTCCAGCGGTAGCTGCACGTAGCGCTCTTCAAAGTAGGCGCGGAAGTCCGGCAGGAGGGCCGCCATGTAGCCCGGTTCGAAGCGTTGGGAGTGCGGCAGCAATTTGGTTGTGCCGCTTTCGATCGAGGCATCGATGTGGGCAACGCCCCCTTGCAGGATCAGCATCGGCCCAAAGCGATGGACGTGCATGGGGTAGTCCGCCATCTGCTGGCCCGACATGAAGCCCAGATGATAATCGCGGTGCGGTTGTTGTGGTTTGCCGCCGGGCCGCACCTGGTTTATTTGCGTCGCCATCTGGTAGCCCTCACCCAGCCAACTGCGACAGGCGAGGTCGATCACCGGATTGGCCATATAGCGCACATAGACGTCAGGCGCTTTCAGGCAGAGTTTCTGCAGGCTGTTCCAGATGCGGTCATTGGCGCCGGCCTTGGCGAAGTGATCGCCCGCCGCGGTGCCCGCGGCGCGTTCCTCGGCGATAATGGCGCGGAACACATCCGACGCCGCATCGACGGCGCCGAGATCGCGAAATGCCCGCTTGATGACGAACACACCGGCACCATCGTGCAAAATGCGCACCCATTCCTTACCGGTGGCGGCATCAACGCGATGGCCGTCATAGATCGGAATATTCTTCTGAATGTCGCTGGCCGAAGGGCAATCGGCCTGGCGCGTCACGGTTTCCACATCCTTGCGGAAAGCAATGAGATCAATGCCCTTGGCCCAACTCATGTCACCAGAAGATTCGTACATTTGGCCCTCACCAGCAGGTATAGCCACCATCGGCCAACACGATAGAGCCGGTCAACAGGCTTGCGGCGTCGCTCGCCAGGAACAGGATGACGGAGGCGATTTCCGATGGCTGGCCCATGCGGCCCATGGGCGTGCCGCCGATCCAGTGCTCGCGGATCTTGGGATCCATGGCCACCTGCCGGGTCAGGTCGGTTTCGATATAGGTGGGTGCCACGGCGTTGACGCGCACGTTGCGCGGCGCCCATTCGGCGGCGAGCGAGCGGGTGAGGTGGTGCACCGCCGCCTTCGAGGCATTGTATTGCGCCTGCTCCTGGGGATAGTTGACGATTTCCGCCGACATCGACCCGACGTTGACGATTGATCCCTCGCCCTGCTTCAGCATGACATTGCCGAAGGCCCGGCTGCAGAAGAAGACGCCGTTCAAGTTCACGTCGAGCACCGATTGCCAGGTGTCGTCATCCATCACTTCGGCTGGCACGAAGGATTTGGCGATGCCTGCATTGTTCACCAGAATGTCGATGCGGCCATGGCGCTTCACGAGATCGGCGCAGCAGGCGTCCACGACCTTGGAACTTGTCACGTCGAGCGTGCAGGAATCCATCTTGCGGCCCTTAGCCATCAGCTGTGCCGCTGCCTCGGCCGCCGCCTTGCCATCCATGTCGGCGATCACCACGGTGGCGCCGGCCTCGCTCAATGCATCGGCGGTGGCGAAGCCGATGCCGCGGGCAGCCCCGGTGATGACGGCGATCTTGCCATCAAGACGGAATTTTTCGAGATACATGGTGCCTCCTGCCCAACCCGCTGATGGCGGCATGCTCGTCATTTGCAGCGAGAATGGCCAGAACAAAATTGCGACGGTGGACCCCGTTCAGCGAATGACTTCGATTTTCACGGCCAATCCCAAATCGGCCCACGATCTGTCAGCGGTGACTGCGGCAGCCCCCGCTCGCATGGCCAGCGCCAGGCACGCCCTGTCACCCAGCGAAAGGCCACGCGGTCTGGTGAGCGGCCGTAGAACAGCCGTTGATTCCGCCTGTGCGGTATCGAAAGGAACCACTTCAATCGCCAGTTCTGAAAGAAGGTTGCGTAGGTCACTGCCGTCAATGCCGCGATCCGCCATTTTGGACAGCGCCTCCGCGAAGTTGACAGCACTGATCGCAGCGTTCGGCAAAAGGTCGAGGGCTTTCGCCTGTCCCGGTTCGTCCCAAAGCACAGCGAGAATTGCCGAAGCATCTATCGCGTGTTTCATTCATGCTCCGCTTCGGCGCGGCGCTCGGCCAACAATTCGTCGACGATCGAACCATGGCCCGTGTCTCTCTCCTTGATCAGCTTCCGGATCTTGTCCACCGCCACGGTTGGCGTGATGAGCCTCAACTCACCATCTTCGATGCGGGCGGTAATGATGCCACTGGCGTCGACGCGCATGGCGGCGCGGGCTGCGGCGGGGATTACCACGCGGCCATTCGGCGCGATCTTCAAGCGCCATCGCTGATCACTGGCCACCAAGGGCACAACAGCGGTACTGTCTTCGGTAAAGCCGGTGACAGCCTTCTTCGATTTGTCATTGCTGCTATATTTTGCCATTTCACGAAAATATGTCAATTCGGCCGGGATTGCAACTCTCAGGCTTGCCTAATTTTCAAGCACGGCGCTTGCCTTTTGTGCAGCCGGTGTTTGCGAACGTGCGCTCCAAACGTCCAACCCCTTGAAATCACGTCACTTCAAGTCTGGCACGGACCCTGCAATCGCGTGAGGGCGTTAACCGAGGTCGTCAACTCATGAAGAAGATCGAAGCCGTCATCAAGCCGTTCAAGCTCGATGAAGTGAAGGAGGCCCTGCAGGAAGTGGGCCTACAAGGCATCACCGTCACCGAGGCCAAGGGCTTCGGCCGGCAGAAAGGCCATACCGAGCTCTATCGCGGGGCGGAATATGTGGTCGATTTCCTGCCCAAGGTGAAAATCGAAATCGTGCTGGCCGACGAACTCGTCGACAAGGCGGTCGAAGCCATCCAGAACGCCGCACGCACCGGGCGCATCGGCGACGGCAAGATTTTCATCTCGACTGTCGAACAAGCCATTCGCATCCGCACCGGGGAATCCGGGCCGGACGCACTGTAACAACCACCGTCAAGAAAGAGGAAAGAGCAAATGAGCAAGCCACTCGACGCCGAAGGCGTGATGAAGATGATGAAGGACAAGGACGTCAAATACGTCGACCTGCGCTTCACCGATCCGCGCGGCAAGATGCAGCATCTCACCATGGACATCTCGCAGATGGGCGAGGATGCGTGGACCGACGGCCTGATGTTCGACGGCTCGTCGATCTCCGGCTGGAAGGCGATCAATGAATCCGACATGGTGCTGAAGCCCGATGCGGCATCGGCCCACATGGACCCCTTCTATGCCCAGACGACGCTTGCGGTGTTCTGCGACATTCTCGATCCCGGCACCGGCGAAGGCTATAATCGCGATCCCCGCATGATCGCCAAGCGCACCGAGGCCTATCTCAAGCAGACCAAGATCGGCGATACGGTGAATGTCGGCCCGGAAGCCGAATTCTTCATCTTCGACGATGTGAAGTTCGCGACAGAGCCCTACAACACCGGCTTCAAGCTCGATTCGGTGGAACTGCCGAAGAACTCGGACCGCGACTACGAGACCGGCAACATGGGCCACCGGATGCGCACCAAGGGCGGCTACTTCCCGGTGAACCCGATGGACTCGGCGCAGGACATGCGTTCGGAAATGCTGTCGGTGATGGGCGAGATGGGCCTGATGGTCGAGAAGCACCACCATGAGGTGGCGTCCGCCCAGCACGAACTCGGCACGCGCTTCCAGCCGCTAGTCACCGCCGCCGACCACATGCAGATCTACAAGTATGTGATCCACAACGTGGCCCATGCCTATGGCAAGACCGCCACCTTCATGCCGAAGCCGATTTTCGGCGACAACGGATCGGGCATGCACTGCCACTTCTCGATCTGGAAGGACGGCAAGACGCAGATGGCGGGGAACCAGTATGCCGATCTCTCGGAAACCACTCTCTACTTCATCGGCGGCGTCATCAAGCATGCCAAGGCGCTCAACGCCTTCACCAACCCGTCGACCAACTCCTACAAGCGCCTGGTGCCGGGCTATGAGGCGCCAGTGCTGCTTGCCTACTCGTCGCGGAACCGCTCGGCGTCGTGCCGCATTCCGTTCACCAACAACCCCAAGGCCAAGCGCGTCGAAGTGCGCTTTCCCGATCCGACCGCCAACCCCTATCTCGGCTTCTCGGCGATCATCATGGCGGGGCTTGATGGCATCGTGAACAAGATCCATCCGGGCCCGGCCATGGACAAGAACCTCTACGACCTTCCTCCAGCCGAACTCGCCCAGGTGCCGACGGTGTGCGGCTCACTGCAGGAGGCCATCGACAGCCTGACCGCCGACCACGACTTCCTGCTCAAGGGCGGCGTGTTCTCCAAGGACCAGATCGAGAGCTATCTCGACCTCAAGCAGGAAGAGCAGGACCGCTACCGCATGACGCCACATCCGGTGGAGTTTGATATGTATTACAGCTGCTGAGGCAGGCAAGCAGACCGCACGAGACGCAAAGCCCGGGCCAGCGCCCGGGCTTTTCTTTTTCGCTTGATCGGCGTCAATATTGGCGGCTGGCAGCTGGTGCTATCTTTGCCGCTGTCATGCGAAGATATCTGATCGCCGCTGTTGTCCTCATTGCTGCAGCCGTCGTTGCCGGCGTGTGGTTTGTGCGTTCGCGCCCTATTGCCGTCGGCGTCGCGGCGGTGGAGCAAAATGTGGCCATTGAGGTGTTCGGCCTCGGCACGGTGGAGGCGCGGGTGCTCTCCAGCATCGGCTTCGAGGTGGGGGCGGCATTGGTCGAGCTCAATGCCGATCATGGCAGCGCCGTCAAGAAGGGCGATGTGTTGGCCAGGCTCCACACCGCCGAACAGGAATCGCGCCTGGCCCGCGCCAAGGCCGGCATCACGGCGGCCGAAGCGGTGGTGGCGCGCGCCGGGGCGGCGGTGATGAAACAGGCGGCGATCCTCGATCAGAAGCGCGAAGTGAACCGGCGCCAGCAGGAACTGGTGGACAAGAAAGTCATTTCGATCGAGAAAGCCGAGGAGGCCTTCAAGGATCTGAAAGTGGCGGAGGCCGATCAGGCGCTGGCGCAGGCCGACGAAGCGGTGGCCAATGCGGCTCTCGAGTCGGCACGCGCCGATCTCGCCCATGAGACCATGCTGCTCGATCATCACTTTCTCCGGGCGCCCTTCGATGGCCTGGTGGTCGCGCGCCACAGCGAGCTTGGCGCGGTGGTGCGGGCGGGAGACGCGGTGTTCACACTGGTCGATCCCGAGAGTATCTGGCTGCTCGCCCATGTGGAGGAAGCGCGTGCCGGAGTTTTGGCGGTTGATCAGCCGGCCGAAGTGCGCCTCAGATCGCTGCCGACGAAGGTGTTCAAGGGCCGGGTGGTGCGTATCGGCATCGAGAGCGACAGGGTTTCGGAAGAGCGCCGGGTCTATGTGAAATGCGAGGATTGCCCGGCGGACATCCATCTCGGCGAACAGGCGGAGGCGATCATTACCGCCGGCGTTCTCCCGGAAGCCCTGCTGGTGCCCGAAGCTGCGGTCAGCGGCTTTGATGGACGCGGTGGCCGGGTGTGGATCGACGACAAGGGCGTGGCGCGGCAGGTGGCGGTCACCTTGGGGGCGCGCACCCTCGATGGCCGCGTGGCCATCACCGGCGGCGTGCCGGAAGGGGCCGGCGTCATCGTGGCGCCCAGCGATGGCCTCAGCGATGGACGCGCGGTGAAGCGCGCCTCCGGCGCTGCGCCATGAACCTCGCCTATCGCGATATCCGCCACAATGCCGGGCGTTTCCTGCTCACCTGCGTGGGCCTCGGCATGTTGCTCGGCGTGGTGCTGGCGATGATCGGCATCTATCGCGGCATGGTGGTCGATGCGCTCACCCTGGTGCGGGCTCCCGCCGCCGATCTGTGGATCGTCGAAAGCGGCAAGCGCGGGCCGTTTGCCGAATCGTCACGCATTCCAGGCGACACCCGCGATGCGGTCGAGCGCGTTCATGGCGTGGCGGCGGCGGGTTCAATCACTTATCAGGCGGTCGACGTTGAGCGCGGCGGCAAGTTGCTGCGCCTGCAAATTGTCGGCTATGAACCGGGGCGCCCCGGCGAACCTCGCAGCCTCATTTCTGGCCGGCCGATCGCCCGCAGCCATTTCGAGATCGTCGCCGACCGGGCCACCAAACTCACTCTCGGCGACACGCTGATGCTCGGCCGCAACCGCTTCACGGTCACCGGGCTCACGGCGGGGCATGTCACGTCGGGCGGCGATCCCGTTGCCTACATCAGCCTTCTCGACAGCCAGAAGCTGCAATCGGAGCTGGCGCCATCAGCCTCACGCGTCGAGCGCGCCCGGGGAGGCGGTGTTCAGAACGGCGACACGGTGAATGCCGTGGTGGCGCGGCTTGCACCGAATGTGGGCGCCGAGCAGGTGGCACAAACGGTACGACGCTGGAAACACCTGAACGCCATCACCTCAGCCGAACAGGAGCAAATCCTGACGGGATCGGTGGTACAGCGGGCCCGCCAGCAGATCGGCCTGTTCACCTCCATTCTGCTCGCCGTCTCGGCGGTGATCATCGCCCTCATCGTCTACACCATGACCATGGACAAGATCCGCGAGATCGCCACGCTGAAACTGATCGGCGCGCCGGACCGCACCATCGTCGGCATGATCGTGCAGCAGGCGGTGGGGCTCGGCCTCACCGGTTTCCTGCTCGGCGCCACGCTCATCGTCAATGTGAAGGATTATTTCCCGCGCCGCGTTTATCTTCAACCGCAGGACGGCCTGGCGCTGGCGGGCGTCGTGCTCGTCGTCTGCCTGATCGCCAGCGGCCTCGGCGTCCGCCTCGCCCTGTCGGTCGAGCCGTCGAAGGCACTGGGTGGCTGATATGGCAGATCGTCAGCCGCTGGTGACGCTTGAGCGCATCTCGAAACATTTTGGCGAGGGCGACAGACGGGTCGATGCGCTGCGCGAGGTTTCGATCGCAGTGTTTCCGGGCGAGATCGTCGGCCTCGTGGGTCCCAGCGGTTCCGGCAAGTCGACACTCCTCAATGTCGTTGCCTGCATTCTTGAACCGTCAAGCGGCCGCATGGTGCTCGATGGCGATACCGTCTACGACAATGGCTGGCGCAAGAACGATCTGCGAAAGCTGAGGCTCGACAAGATCGGCTTCATCTTCCAGTTTCACAATCTGCTGCCGTTCCTCGACACCACCGAGAATGTCGCGATGGTGCTGGAGCTGGCGGGCGCCAGCACCGGCGAGGCGAAGCGCCGGGCGGTGGAGCTTCTTGACTATCTCGGCGTCGGCAACCGCAAGAGCGCCATGCCGTCGACGATATCGGGAGGCGAGGCGCAGCGTGTGGCCATTGCCCGGGCCATCGCCAACCGGCCGCGCATCATCCTGGCCGACGAGCCGACGGCGGCGCTCGATTCACAGCGGGCCGGCGTGGTCATGGACCTCCTCGCCCAGGTGGCGCGCGAACAGGGCGCGGCCATCCTCGTGGTCAGCCATGACGAGAAGATCTTCAACCGTTTCCACCGCATCTTCCACCTGCGCGATGGTTATCTCGATTCTTCGGAGGCTCCCGGCGTATTGGCTGCCGGGCTGCGGAAATCATCTGCAAAGTAGGCCTGGCGCACTCTTTGGCGCCTAACTCTTTTCTTCCTTGATATGCCGGAACAGGCGGTCGGCGCGGGCAGCTAGCAAGGCCTTGCCGTCGCGGGCATTCCAATCGTAGACGCCCTTACCGCTTTTCAATCCGAAATTCCCCGCCTTCACCAGATCGGCGATGGCGGCGGGTGGCGCCTTCGCCACATCGAGGTCGGGCAAAAGGAATTCGGCAAACTTGTGCATGATGTCGAGACCGCCCAGTTCGGCGCTTTCGATGGGTCCGGTGATCGAATAGCGGCGGCCCAGCGACATCTTGAACGAGGCGTCGATCGCCTCGGCGCTGGCCACGCCGTTGGCCCACATGGACCAGGCCTCGCGCAGCACGGCGAATTGCAGGCGGTTGATGATGAAGCCGTCGACCTCCTTGTTCATCAACGCTGGATATTGACCAACGTGGCGCAGCACATCACAGGCCCATTGCACCACGGAGGCCGCGGTTTGCGGGCCGCCGCACACTTCAACGATGGGAATGAGCTGGGCGGGATAGATAAAGTGCATGGCGACAGCGCGCTCCGGGTGCTTCATGCGTGCCGTCATCAGACTGATGGGTTGGCCGCTGGTCGAACCCAGCACGACATCCGGCGCGCAGATGGCATCGAGTTTGCCGAAGACCTCGAGTTGCAGTTCGCGCTGGGCGGGAACCGCCTCGATCACGTGGTCAACGGTAGTGGCGGCAGTGTAGTCGGTCGCCGTTGAAATTCGCGCCAGGGCCGCGTCAGTATCCTCGCGGTTTGCAAGCTCGCGAGTCACGAAGGCTTCGAAGTTACCTCGGATCGCGGTCATTGCCTTTTCAAGGCTGGCGGCACTGCGGCCAATCAATATGACGCGCTTTCCGGCGCGAGCGAAAACCTGCGAGATGCCCTGCCCCATCAAGCCGTTGCCGATGACAGCGACAGCGGAAATTTTGGTGGCGTTCCGGGTCATCGGCTTTCTTCCTTGCTAGAGTTTCTTCTCGAACCAATGGTGAGCGTAGGGATTGTCGTTGAAGCGGGCAATCTCGTTGTAGCCGGCGTTGCGATACATGCGCTGGGCCTCCAACAGGGCGCGATTGGTGTCGAGGCGGATCGCTGTCATGCCGAGCTTCCGGGCATCATCCTCGATGTGGCGCAGCAGTTGCCGGGCCACGCCGTGGCCACGGGCTGAGGCCTTCACCCACATGCGGCGGATTTCACAGGTGCCGGCGCCGGAAAACACCAGTGCCGCGCAGGCGATGGTTTCGCTTGTCCGGCGCGCCACATAGAGTTGCCCGGCGGGCGGGCGCATTTCACTGGCGGAGGTCGGATAGTGCTGGGGATCAAAGCTTTCGGAGAAACGTGCCGCAAGCTCGGAGTAATAGGTTTCGAGGCAGGCCCGGGCGCCAGGTTCATCCGGATCCTCGATTGAAATGACAGGCGGGGCCAAGGGTTGGGATAACATGGTCAGCCTCGGGCAGATTGTGGCAGGGCTCGGCAACGTCCGGCAAAGCAATCATAGCGCACCAAAGTCCCACGTGGTACTAGTGGCCCAAATTCGCCACATCCGATGAGACCGCAAATGCCTGAAGTGCTTAACCCGCCGTCGCTGACCGTCGTGATGATCAAGCCATCACACTACGACACCGACGGCTATCCGATCACCTGGCGGCGCACCATCGTTCCGTCGAACACGCTTGCGGCTCTTTATGGCATCGGGCTCGACGCATCAAAGCGCCGGGTGCTGGGCGAAGCGGTTGCCATTCACCTTGAGCCCCATGACGAAACCAACCGGCGCATCCGGCCCGGCAAAATCCTGAGCAGCATCCGGCAACGCGGCGGCAAGGCTCTGGTCTGCCTGGTCGGCGTGCAGTCCAACCAGTTCGAGCGTGCGGTCGATCTGGCGAAGCCGTTTCTTGCCGCTGGCGTTCCGGTGATGATGGGCGGCTTTCACATTTCCGGCTGCCTGTCGATGCTCAAGGAAACGCCGGCCGAGATCAAGGCCGCCATGGCGTTGGGGATCTCGATGTTCGCGGGCGAGGCCGAGGAAGGCCGCTTCGACGAGGTGCTTAACGATGCCTGGAACGGCACGATCAAGCCGCTTTACAACTATCTGAAGGACTTGCCCAAGCTCAACAACGAGCCGACGCCGCTGTTGCCCGCCTCGGAAATCAAATACAACTATGGGGCGCGCTCGAGCTTCGACCTTGGCCGCGGCTGCCCGTTCCAGTGCTCGTTCTGCACCATCATCAACGTGCAGGGGCGCAAGAGCCGCTTTCGCACGGCAGAAGACCTTGAGCGCATTGTCCTCGAAAACCACGAACAGGGCATCCATCAGTTCTTCATCACCGACGATAATTTCGCCCGGAACCGCGAGTGGGAAGCATTCTTCGATGTGCTGATCCGGCTGCGCAAGACGCGCGGCATCAAGGTCAAGCTGATCATTCAGGTCGATACCCAGTGCCACAAGATTCCGCGCTTCATCGACAAGGCGGCGAAAGCCGGGGTGCGCCGGGCTTTCATCGGGCTTGAAAACATCAACCCGGATAATCTCGTCGCCGCCAAGAAGCGCCAGAACAAGATCACCGACTACCGCATTCTGCTGCAGAAATTCCGCGATCACGGCATCTTCACCTGGGCTGGATACATTCTCGGCTTTCCCGGCGATACCAAGCAGTCGATTCTGCGCGATATCGAGATCATCAAAAAGGAATTGCCGCTCGATCTTCTGGAAATGTTCTTCCTCACGCCATTGCCGGGTTCGGAAGACCATCGCACATTGCTCGACAAGGGCGATTGGATGGACCCCGACCTCAACAAGTACAATCTTCACAACCGCGTGTCGCATCATCCGAAGATGAGCGATGCCGAGTGGGAAGACGCCTATGACGCGGCGTGGGCCAGTTACTATTCCTATGACCACATCGAAACAGTTGCCAGGCGCCATGGCATGGGCCAGCCCGGAGATGTGAAAAGGGTGGTGAGCTACCTTCTGGAGTTCAAAGCCATCTATGAAATCGAGAAAGTGCATCCGCTCGAAGGCGGGGTATTCCGCATGAAATATCGCAGCGACCGGCGCCCGTCGCTGCGGCGTGAATTGCCGGGACTGTTTCACTTGAAGCTGTTCGCTGAAACTGCCGTCAAGGCGGCGCGCTATTTGAATCTTGCGCTGCGCGGCTATGCCATCATTCGCAAGGTCAGCAACGATCCGCAGCGTGCTTCCTACAGCGATTTGGCGATCAAGCCCGTGACCGCCGAGGAGCTGGACGAACTTGAAATCTTCTCGGAAACCGGCGGTGGTGAAGCAGCGGCGGAACGCAAGCGCATCATTGAACGTCACCGGAAGGCGGCGGCCTAACGCCTTCTAGTTCAAACCCGGCTCGTCCGAAAGTAGCCGCACGGCGATGACGGCCAACCGGGCATGACCCCGGCGCAATAGCCTATAGATGAGGCGACCGCGCCAGCCCTTGGCGGAAAAGCGGTTCCTGGGATCGAACTCGGCAAGGACGGGACCCGCCAGGCGCGCAAGTTTCAATTTGTGCGGCCAATCAAGCCGGTGAGGGAAGCGCAAAATGACCACGAGTTGGCGCAACATGCGGCGCACCAGAAACCGCGGCCACCAGTTTTCCGCCAGGTCGGGGTTTTGGCGGATGAAGGTGGCGAGCGACCGCATGCGGTCGATGACCTCGAGATGCCGGGCATCCATCGAATTGAGGATCGAGCCCGGGCGCTGGCGATAGATCACACCGGCAATCGGCAACCGCAATATGTTGGGCGCCGACATCAGGATTGGATAGGTCCATTCCAAATCCTCATAGTAACTGTTGGAGAACGCAAAACCATGTGCGGCGAGGAAGGCCCGGCGGTAGAACTTGTTCCAAGCAACTTGAAAAGACGATGCGGCCAGCCGGCGGTTTCTTCTGGGGTTGGTGGTGACCAGGCTTAGACGCTTGAAATTGCTGACGAGCGCATAGGTGCCATTCATCCGAAACCGCTTGTAGTCGAAAATGGCAACATCGGCGCGATGATCGCGGGCGGCGGCGAGGATCGGTACAAGAGCGTCGGGTGCAAACCAATCGTCGCCATCGAGAAATGCCACATACTCGCCGCGGGCTTCCGCCACGCCCTGATTTCGGGCAGGGCCAAGGCCGACATTGCGGTCATTGACGACAAGCCTGACATTTCGATGCCCGGCAATGGCGGCGTCGATTTCACTGCGTGTCGCGTCGCTCGAGGCGTTCTCGATCACCAGTATTTCGCACTGGCCTTCGGGCAGCTGGTAGCAGGACCTGATGGCCTGGCCGATATAGGGTGCGACATTCCAGGCAACGACCACAATACTGAGCAGTGGCGGCGAAGAACCGGCGGCAGAGGTCACGTGCCAATTCTCCAATCAGGCCACTTTCGAAGGGCATCCCACGGGCGCCGGAACATCTCGCTGCATCTTTCGGATAAGAGCTGACTTTACGACAGCGGCTACTTACTGAAGACTTGGTGGCGGCGCAATAGCGCCGTCCGGTTCCGGCAGGCCGCCTGCACGGCCTCCTCGTACCAGGGCCAGAGCTTTGCGGTCTTGGCGGTCTCGACGCTGTAGACGCGGCGGAAAAAGCTCGGCGCCTTCTTCACCGGCCTGAGGCCCGCCACTTGTTTCAGCACACGGCGGGGAAGATAGCCGGTACCGCCGTGGGCCAACAGCCACCCCACGGCCCAATCGGAAGAAGCGATGGCGATGGTGGCGGTCACTTCGCCGGGAAAGGCCTCGGCGTGCTGGCGGCGGAACTCGTCGCCATGGTCGACATAAACATAGCGATGGTCGGGAACCGGCGGCGCGTCGCGATGGGTCGAAACCATCACTAGTTCATCCTCGAACAGCACGCGGCTGGCAAAGCGCTCACCGGCTTGCGGCGCATAACAGAATGCGACGTCGACGAGGCCCGTATCCAGCCAGCGATCGATGGCGCGCTGCTCGCCGGGCCACAGGGCAATGGCGATCGCCGGGCTGTGGGCACGAACATGCGCGAGGAAGCCCTCGCCCAGGCCCCGCCACAGGTCGAATTCGAGGCCGACGTTGCATTGGCCCTGGAAGCCGCGCGGCAACGACACTTCGGAACGCGCCTGCGTCCAGAGTTGCAGCATCACCTCGGCGTAGCGTTTGAACTTGAAACCGGGCGAAGTCAGCTCGGTGCCGGACTTGTTGCGATGGATGAGCTTCTGGCCCAGTTCGTCTTCCAGCCCGTTGATGCGCGCTGTCACCGTCGATTGGGTGACGTTGAGCCGGCGCGAAGCGGCGATGAGGCTGCCGGTTTCGATGACCTCCAGAAAGGTGCGGAGTTCTTCCAGGTTCATGTCGCAGTTCGACCTTTTCGAACATAATGGCAAAAATATTTCGTTTTTCAAATAAAATGTATTCTGGCAGCTTGGCGGCTTGTGGCGAGGGGAACATCGACATGGATTTCATTCACTTCTTGTCCAGCCACATGCTGGACCCGGCGACCGGCGGCAAGCACCTCTACAGACGTGTCGTGGCGCAGGCATTGGCCGCCGAGCGACTGGGCTATCGCGGTGTCGGCATCCCCGAGCATCACCTGGTCAATATCCTGCTCATGCCTTCACCGCTGCAGATGGCGGTGAAGATCGCCGCACACACCAGCCGGATCGTGCTGATGACCTCGGTGTGCCAGCTGCCGTTGCGCGACATGCGGGTGTTCGCCGGTGAAGTCGTCCAGGCCCAGGCCCTGTGCGACGGCCGGTTGATGCTTGGCGTCGGCAAGGGTGCCTTCGGCTTCGAGACCGGCCGTATCGGGGTTCCAATGGAGGTGACCAAGGCGCACTTCGAAGAGGATCTGAAGATCCTTGAAAAGCTCCTGACGCGCGTCGACGTCTCCTGGGATTCGCCGCGCTACCGGTTCGAGCCGCTTACCATCATGCCGCGCCCCGAAGACCCCATCCCGCTGATGGTCGCGGTGATGAACCCGGCCGGTATCGAGGCCGCGGCCAAGTCGGGCCATCATGTTCAGACGACCCCACTGGGCGGCAGCCACCAGCAGCTTATTGACCAGGTCAGCGCCTTTCAGCGCGGCAAGGCGGCGGCGGGCCGGCCGCTTGACACGCGGCTGAGCTTGCAGCGCGGCGTATTCCTGGTGCGCAACGAAACCGAACGCCGCCACATCGCCCAATGCGCCTATCAATACTACAAGAGTTTCGACAATGTGTTCGGCGGCCCCGGCATTGTCGACCAAGGTATCGTCCGCCCACTGCCGCGCCAGCAGACGCTTGCGGAACTGGCCGCCAACATTCTGATTTGCGGCCGTGACGAAATGATCGACCGTCTGTCGGTCTATGCCGAGCTCGGCATCGACGAAGTCATCGCCACCTCGAACTTCGGCCAGGACGAACAGCTGACCCTCGATATGATGGCGGGTTTCGCCGAAGAAGTGATGCCGCATTTCAGCACCCGGCAGGAGGCAGCATGACCATGCCCGTACGATCGGCTTTCTCGGTTGAGGGCGAAGGCCCGCCGCTTTTCCTCATTCACGGCATCGGCGCGTCGCGCCATTCCTGGGATGGGCTCATCGTCCATCTCAAGCCGCATTTCCGGGTCATCTCCTACGACCTGCGTGGCCACGGCAAGTCACCCACGCCGCCGCCACCCTACGGGCTCGGCGATCTGGTCGACGACCTTGAAGCGCTGCGCGCCGAGCTTGGCATCGAGACGGCGCATTTCGCCGGGCATTCGCTGGGCGGGATGATTGGCCCGGCCTATGCACGGAAGTATCCGCAGCATGTTCTGTCGCTCGGCCTCTACTCCACCGCCGCCTTTCGCAGCGCGGATGACAGCGCCAAGGTCAGGGGCGTGGTGGCGGCGATGCGCGCCAAGGGCATTGCGCCGGTTCTGGAAACGCTGAAGGACCGTTGGTTCACGCCGGAGTTCGCGGCCCGGCGTCCGGAGGTGATCGAGCGGCGCATGCAGCAGGTGATCGACACCAACCCGCAAGTCTTTCTGTCGGTGTTCGACATCTACGCCGAAACCGAAATGTCGCCGTGGCTACATGAGGTGAAGCAGCCGTGCTTGGTGCTGACCGGAGAAAACGACGGCGGCTGCAACCCGCGCCTCAATGGCCAGATCGCCGCCGCCCTTGGCGATTCGGAACTGGTTATTCTACCCGGCCTGCGCCACGCCATCCTGCTGGAGGCCGCCGATCAGGTGGCGCTGCCGGTGCTGAAATTCCTCAAAAGGGTCAGTTAGATTAGCGGCTGCGGCAGTAGGCGTAGGCGCGCCGATACTCTCTCTGGTATTTCTTGCTGGTGTGAATGCCGGTCAGCGCCATGCCACCAACACCGCCGGCCACGGCACCAACTGCGCCCGACCGCGAGTTGCCGCCGATAATGCGGCCAAGGATGAAGCCCATGCCGGCGCCCACCGCGGTACCGGCCAGGACGCCGGCCGGCTGCGATTCCTTTTTCGCCACGCGCTTGGCGTAGTTTTCGCAATAGGATTTCGAATAGCGGCCGCTCTGGTCGTAGCGATGCTTGGCCTTGTGGCTGAAAGCCGGGGCCGAAATCGACGCGAGCGCCAGGGATGCCGAAAGGGCGATTGCCGTAAGCTTGTGGGGAAGGTTCATCACTGTTGCTCCTCAGATCCAGTTGCAGGCCGATTAACCTTGAAATGTGGCGTGATCTTGCTGTCTAACTGATACGAAAATGAACGGCCTGAGGTTTGCATAACCCACTTCACAATGGTGCTTTTTCCCTGCTATCGTTAACTATGGTCACGCTGACAAAACTGCCGCCGGTCGAAACCCAGCAGCTCATTCTGCGCGAAATCGAATTGCGCGACATGGATGCGCTCAGTGGTTTCATGACCCAGGAAGCCTATCAGCGGCACATTGCACTTCGCCTCAAGAACGACGCCGAGGTGCGGGCCTTCGTCACCCGCACGGTGGCCCGCCAGGGTGACGAGCGGCGCAATGTTTTTCACCTCGCGGCCGAGGAAAAGATTTCCGGCGAAGCGGTGGGCGACGGTTTCATCATCGTGCAACACAAGAGCGTTGTCGAAATCGGCTGGGGGGTTCATCCCGCCATGTGGTCAATGGGCCTCGGCAGCGAAATCGGCGCAGCACTTCTTGGCCTTGCCTTCGAGCGGCTGAAGGCCGAGCGCGCGTGGTGCAAGGTGATGCACGCCAACAAGGCGTCGGAACGCCTGGCGCGGCGGATTGGCCTCCGCCACGTGCAATCGCACAAGGACTATCCGGCGGGCGGCGGGCGCTTCGAACCGGTCGGCATCTACGCGCTGACGGCGGCCGAGTACTTCGACCTGCCCTATACGGTCTGACCGGCGGCTCGCCGGTGGTTGCGGTAGCAGGGCCTTAACCGTCTCGAACGGCACAACTGCACTCGCGCGGTTCTCATGGGTTTTAGCTGGTCCGCGCAAGTTTCCCTTAAAAATTGTCATGTATCGGAATTACACTTTATAGGTGTAGTACCGCATGATCAGATTGCCGATGTTGATAGCCGCCGCAAGCGCCCTAGCTATCACGGCGGGTCCGTCTCCCGCGAAGCCTCTTCTGACGGTGACGAAGTCCAAGATCGGCAACGGCAAGCTGGTGGTCTCGGGGCGGGCGCTGCGCGGCTCGGTTGTCGTGCTCGACGGGAAATACCGTACACGGATCAATGGCTTTCGTGGCTACAGCTTCCTCCTCAACTATCTGCCGCACGATTGCGTTGTCGATCTGACTGTCCCCCAAACAAAAATCCGCAGGGCAGTGGTTGTCGCGAACTGCAGCCCGGCGGCACTGCGGCCACGCGGGCCATGGGTTGCCACCGCTGTCTTTGAGCCGAACGACCTCGCCACCTATGACGGGTCAACGTGGCGGGCGCTGAGCGGCAGCGGTGTCAATCGCGGCATTGTGCCCATGGATTCTTCACCCTACTGGGATATCTTCGCCGCCAAGGGCGACGACGCCGGAGGCAGCGGAACCCAGGGCCCGCAAGGAGCAATCGGACCGCAAGGCCCGCCGGGCGTGGCCGGTGCCGATGGCGCCATGGGACCGCAAGGTGCAGCTGGTCAGCAAGGCACTCAAGGCATTGCCGGTGCAGATGGCAGTGACGGCGCAAGCGGAGCGCAGGGTGCAACGGGTGCTCAGGGTGTAAATGGAGTTGATGGCGCAGCCGGCGCAACCGGACCGCAGGGTGCAACGGGCGCTCAAGGTGCCACTGGTGCACAGGGTGCAGATGGAGTCGATGGCGCAACTGGTCTGCAGGGTGCGACGGGCAACGCCGGAGTCAACGGTACAGATGGCACTGACGGCGCAACCGGACCGCAGGGTGCAACAGGCGCTCAAGGTGCCTCAGGCGCTCAAGGTGCCTCAGGCGCGCAAGGTGCAGATGGCGTCGATGGCATTGATGGCGCAACTGGTCCGCAGGGTGCTACCGGAGCTCAAGGAGCCGCAGGTGTCCAGGGTGCCACAGGCGCTCAGGGTGCAGATGGCGTCGATGGCGCTGATGGCACTGACGGCGCAACTGGTCCGCAGGGTGCGACAGGCGCTCAGGGTGCAGTTGGAGTAAATGGCGTTGACGGTGCAATTGGTCCGCAGGGTGCTACTGGTCAGCAAGGCGCTCAAGGCATTGCCGGTGCAAATGGCGCTGACGGTGCAGCCGGCCCGCAGGGGGCAACGGGCACGCAGGGCGCTCAAGGAGTTGCCGGTGCTGATGGTGCGACCGGGTCGCAAGGGGCAGCTGGTCCACAAGGGTCTCAAGGTGCAACCGGCACTCAAGGTGCGTCGGGAGCTGCCGGTGCGCAGGGGCCAGCCGGGGTCAATGGCTCCACGATCATTACCGGCACACCGTCAGCGGACACCGAAGCGTTTCGGACCGTCACCGCCACTTGCACCTCAGGCAAGGTGATTGTCGGTGGCGGCTATCGGGCCACCAATGTCAGCAGCCAGCGCGACGTCATTGTCACCGACAGTTATCCGAGCAGCAGCACGGTGTGGACTGCGTCAGGCATCGCCTACGATGCCGGGTCTGATGAAAGCTTCTCGCTGACGGCTTACGCGATCTGCGCCAACTCCTCGTAGCCCGGCGCGGCGGGCGCCTTGCGCCATTCCGCCGTACAGAGAACACCATTCGTCCCCTTTCGCTGCGGCTTGCCAACGGCTAGTCTTTGCCTTTTCAAGAGGAGCCTGTTCCATGCCAGCATCCCACTCCATTCCCCTCCGCGCCCGTGTCGAGGGCGGCAACACGCCGAAGATGACCGGCCGCTGGCAGGTCAAGTCCGAAACCGGCATTCTAAAGGATGTGCTGCTCGGGCCAGCCGAAAGCTTCCGCTGGATGGGGCTTGAGAACGCCGCGTGGTCATCGTTAGTGCGCGATACGTTGCGCAAGGGCTACAAGTTCGACAAGCAGGTGGCGATGCGCCAGCACCGTGAAATGGTCGATGCCTACAATCAGGCCGGCGTTACCACGCATTTCCTGCCGCTCGACATGCACAACCCCTATCAGGTCTATGCGCGGGACTCGTCGTTCATGTCGCCCTATGGCGCAGTGTTGTGCCAGCTCGCCAATCCGCGGCGGCGCGGCGAATATGCCGCCGTGCTGCGTTTCTATCTCGAGAACGATATTCCGATCTACGACATGATCTCGGCTGGAAATTTCGAGGGTGGCGATTTCAACATCCTGCGCGATGGCCTGGCGCTGGTCGGCTTCACCGATCACCGCTCGGAAGAGGTGGCGGCCCGGCAAGCTTCGGAGTGGTTCATCAAGGAAGGCTGGGAGATCAAATACGCGCCGATCGACCAGTTCTATGTGCACATCGATTTGATGGTGTGCATGCTGAATGACCGCTGCGCCGCCGTGTGCCTGGAAACCACCGAGGACGACGTTATCGCCTGGCTGAAGTCAAAGAAAATCGAGATCATTCCGGCGGGCTTCAAGGAGACCATGGCGCTGGGCTGCAATGTGGTGACGTTGGGCGGGGACCGGGTGCTGTCAACGACCGCCGCCAAGGACCTCAACGCCAAGATGCGGGCGGCAGGCTTCACGGTCTATGACCCGGACATGACGATGTTCCTGCAAGCCGGTGGTGGCGTTCACTGCATGTGCCAGCCGCTGAACCGGGAAGCGGCGTGAGGCGGCGCGCTACTTCTCGGGACGCGCCGCACACAATTCCAGTTGCTCACCGACAACCGCACGTGCATTCTCCACACTGCCGGGGGCAGACACGCGCACTGAACACCACATAACGGAGAGCGGCGATGGCACTGGCGGTTATAGGATCCGGTTTCGGCCGGACCGGCACAAAGTCACTCAAGGAAGCACTCGAACTGATCGGCTTTGCACCGTGCCATCACATGCATGAGATCGTGGCGCACCCCGAGCAGGTGGCGCACTGGCAAACGATCGCGGCCGGCAAACCAGTCAATTGGGATGACGTTTTTGCCGGGTACAAGTCCCAGGTCGATTGGCCAGGCGCCCATGTCTGGCGCGAATTGGCGACTGCCTATCCAGACGCCGAGGTGGTGCACACGCAGCGGCCCGCCGAAACATGGTGGGCGAGCTATTCGAAAACCATCGGCAAGCTGATGGCTGCATACAGGCAAATCCCCCTTCCGCCGCATATCACCGCCATACTGGATGCGTGGAAGACAATGGTGGGCGATACGGTTTTCAGCGGCAAGTTCACCGACCGCGATACATGCATCGCCGCCTACAACCGCAACAACCAGCAGGTTCGCGATACGATTCCGGCCAACCGGTTGCTGGTGTTCGATGTTGCGGAAGGTTGGGAACCGCTGAGCAAGTTCCTTGGCGTGCCAGCACCATCCACGGCGTTCCCCCACCACAATCTGCGCGCCGACTTCTGGGAAGTTCTCGGCGGCGAGCCGGCCTGAACAGGACAAGCATTGCCACACACAATTCACGTCTATGGCGCGGGCCCCGCGGGACTCATGGCGGCGGAAGTTCTGGCTTCGGCCGGTTGCGCCGTCGTCATTCATGACCAGATGGCTGCGCCTGCCCGCAAGTTTCTGCTGGCGGGGCGCGGCGGGTTGAACCTTACGCATTCAGAGCCGCTCGACGCTTTTCTCGCCCGCTATGGCGAAGCGCGCGCGAAGCTTGAACCGGCCATTCGCGCATTTTCACCGGAAGCGGTGATTGCGTGGGCCAATGGCCTTGGCGTTGAAACCTTCGTCGGCTCGTCGGGCCGGGTGTTTCCCAAGGCAATGAAGGCATCGCCGCTGTTGCGCGCCTGGCTCAAGCGGCTTGACGACCTCGGCGTGAAGCTTGTCACGCGCTCGCCGTGGCCGGGGTTCGGCGAAACGCCTGTGCTCCTCGCCTTTGGCGGGGCATCGTGGCCACATCTCGGTTCCGATGCTTCATGGGTCCCGGCTTTCAGAGACGCTGGCGTCACGGTCAATGCCTTCAAGCCCGCCAACAGCCGCTTTCTGGTGAACTGGACGAAGATTTTCCGTGAGCGGTTTGCCGGAACACCCGTCAAGAACGTGGCGCTCACCTATGCCGGCCACCGGGTGCGCGGCGAGATCATGATATCGCAGGAGGGCCTCGAAGGCGGCGCCATCTATGCGCTGTCCAAGGGCATGCGCGAGAAGCCGGGCCATCCGCTGGTGATCGATCTGCGGCCCGATCTCACGTTCGAAGCCTTAGGCGAACGTCTCAAGCGGCCACGCGGCAAGGATACGCAATCGAACTATCTGCGGAAGATTGCAGGCCTCGCACCCGTTGCTATCTCGCTGCTGCGCGAGACCGGCAATGCCATGGACGCGGCGGGGATCAAACATGTGGCGGTGCCGATCCTCCGACCGGCTGGCCTGGCGCGGGCGATCTCGTCGGCGGGTGGTGTTGCCTTCGATGAAGTTGACGAGAATTTTCAGCTGCGCAAGAAGCCCGGCGTGTTCGTGGCGGGCGAAATGCTGGATTGGGAAGCGCCGACCGGCGGGTATCTGTTGCAGGCGTGTTTTTCAACTGGCGCCGCCGCCGCCAGGGGCCTGCTGGCCAGTCTCAAGTAAAACTCGCGCCTCCCACAAATAATATTCGCGCCACAAGGCTGCGTCAGCGGCTACACATTTCGCCGGTTTCACCCAGCAGAGGACTGTCATGGCCTGGTCGCCCAGCAAAACCCAAGTCAATTCATGGAACGAATGGGATCCGCTGAAGCATGTCATCGTCGGCGTGGCCGATGGCTGCTGCATTCCCAATTCCGAGCCGGCGCTTGATGCCAAGGTGCCGGAAGATTCCGACATGAAGGGCATGTGGGGCCCACGGCCGCAAGCGACTGTCGATGCCGCCAATGCCCAGCTCGACTATTTCGCCGATGTGATGAAGAAGCGCGGCATCCGCGTCGACCGTCCAACGCCTCTCAATTTCAACCAGCCGATTTCGACCCCGGACTGGAAGGCCGATTCGATGTTCGGCACTATGCCGCCGCGCGATGTGATCCTCACGGTCGGCAATGAGATGCTCGAAGCCACCATGAGCTATCGCTGCCGCTGGTTCGAGTATCTGTGCTACCGGCCGCTGTTGCAGAAGTACTACAACGAAGACCCCGACATGCGCCACGAGTCCGCGCCGAAGCCGCGGCTCACCGATGCCGACTATCATCCGGATTATCTCTCCGACAAGATCGGCGATGCCAAGCGCCTGGAATGGGCGGCGCAGAAATTCTTCGTCACCACCGAAGAAGAACCGCTGTTCGACGCCGCCGACGTCCTGCGTTTCGGCAAGGACCTCATCGTCCAGCACGGCTTCACGACGAACCTCAAGGGCATCAACTGGCTGCAGCGCCACTTCCCGGACCATCGCGTGCACGCGGTGAATTTCCCCGGCGACCCTTACCCCATCCACATCGATGCCACTTTCACGCCCATTCGCCCGGGCCTGATCATCAACAATCCGGTGCGCCGCCTGCCCGATGACCAGCGCAAGCTGTTCGCCCGCAATGGCTGGGAGATCATCGACGCCGCCCAGCCCGCCCACAATCAGCCGCCGCCCTTGTGTTACTCGTCGGTGTGGCTGTCGATGAACGTGCTGATGCTCGACGAGAAGACCGTGTGCGTCGAGGCCTCGGAAGTCTATCAGATGGAGCAGTTCGACAAGCTGGGCCTCGAGGTCATTCCCATCCCGTTCCGCGATGCCTATCCGTTTGGCGGGGCGCTGCATTGTGCCACGGCCGATGTTTATCGCGAAGGCAAGTGCCAGGACTACTTCCCGAAGCAATAGCCTAAACCTCGCCACATTCAGGTTGCTGGATCGCAGCCATGAAATGCGCTGTATGGCCACTCGCCTGTGGTGCCCTGTTCATCGGCATTGCCACCGCCCATGCCGATGCCAAGAGCTATTGCCAGGACTATGCCCGCGACATGGCGACGGCCCGCCTGTCGGGTGCGGCGATCCTGACCGGCAAGCGTGAGCCGGTGTCGACCGAACAGTGGGCCACCGCCAACTCGGAAATCCTCTCCGATTGCCTGGAGACTTTCGCACCCGCCGCCGAGACGCCACTCAAGCCAGCCCGCAAAAAGGCAGTGGCTGCCGCCGCGATTTCACCGTCACAGGACGCAGCGCTGAAGCCCGGCAGCAAGGCGTGGAAAGATTATTGCGCCAAGAAGTATGTGTCGTTCGATGCCAAGACCGGCCTCTACACCGGCCAATCCGGCAAGCAGCGGCCCTGCGTGGTCGATAAGAACTAGCTACTTGCCACCGCCGCTCTGCTGGCACCACACTGCAGCATGACCGGCGATGGACATTCCATACTCTCACAGGCCCTCGGCCCCAACGGCGTTCTCAAGCCGGGAAGGGTGATTAAGGACAGCGTCATGACCGCAGCTTCGCTCTCACGCCGCGCCCTGCTGTTTGCCGCGCCGGCATCAGTCGCGGTGGCGGCCGAACGGATTGACCCAGCGTTCATCGCCAGAGCCCTTGCAATGCGTGACAAGGCCCAGGCCGACGGTGACCAGGCTTACGGTGCCATCGTCGTCTGCGGCAAAGAGATCATCTCCGAGATGCCGAGCCGGGTCGTCGTCAACAATGACCCCACCGCCCACGCGGAAATGGAGGCCATCCGAGCGGCCGCGCGGATTCTGGGCGGCGATCTCACGGGCTGCGTGCTGGTGTCATCGTCTCGGCCCTGCCCCATGTGCGAAGCTGCGGCCCATTGGGCCGGCGTTTCGCGCATGTATTTTGGATCAGAGGGCACCGATGCAGGAGCACCACAACTCTGCGGCTAGTGCCCCACCCGGAGTTTTGATCAAGCGCAAGGCATCCGGCCTGCCCACGGCCTAGGAGAGTTCTAATGTCCCGTGAGTTCCTTCAGTCCCGTTGGCCCCTTCGCCTCGCACTTGCCATTCCGGCTATCGTCATCCTGTCGCGCTTCCAGTTTGGCACAGGCGGCTTCGGCCATCTGATCAATGCTTCGGGCGAATGGTCGGCGCGGCTGCTGATCGTCACGCTGGCGGTGACGCCAATCCGCATGCTGTTCAAGGGCCGGCATTGGCCTATGTGGTTGTTCAAGCGCAGGCGTGATCTCGGCGTCGCTGCCTTTCTCTATGCTGTACTGCATCTCGCGGCCTACCTCATTCATGAGGGCGGCCTCGGCGTGGTGATTGCCGATCTCGCGAAGCTCCGCATTGTCCTCGGCTGGATCGCCCTGTTCGCCATGCTGGTGCCGTTCGCACTGTCGAATGAGCAAATGCTGCGCTATCTCGGACCCCGGTGGAAATTCTGGCAGCGCGCCGTTTACGTAGCGGCCATTGCCACAGTGGCGCACTGGTTGCTTATCAAGTGGGATGTTGTGCCGGTCGTCATTCACTTCGCTCCGCTCGCCGCGCTCGAGAGCTATCGTCTTTGGCACAATCTCACGAAGTCCGGCCGCCCGCAGCCGCAAGTATGATCTCCGCCTTCCTCCGGCCCGTCATCAGGGCGGAGGCGGTGGCAGGCGGCAGAACGCCACGCCCGGCGCGATAGACATGTCAGGGTGACCAGCCAGTTCCAGGTCACAGAACCGCTTGGTCACCACTTCATGATCGGTCAAGCGTTGCAAGACCCAATGGTCCCTGACCGGGCAATCATATTCGAGTTCGGCATATTCGGCGATGTCGGCGACGAGCTCGGCTGCGAACATCCGCATGAGTTCGGGCCAGGCGAGGCCGCGGTAGCGCTGATAGTCCTGAGTGGCCAGCCGCCTGGCGCCCTCATCCTCGGCGGTGTTGCCACCGTGCCGGGCCACCAGCCGGCGCATGAGGTGCTTGGTTTCAAGCTCCATCCGGGCCATCACCCGCCATTTCCAGGCGCGAACCGGGTCATTCTGTTCATCGGCAATTAGCCGATAGAGCGCCTCACCGTAAACTTCTCCCTGATAGGCCGCCTCGATAGCTCCCAGATAGTTCGGAGACATCAGCTGCTATCCTTCAGAATGATTTCCGCCCCTTTCCAACCCACCATCATGGCGGGGGCGTTGAGGTTGCCGGCGATGATGTTGGGGAACACCGAGGCATCGCAGACCCGCAGGTTTTGGACGCCGTGAACGCGCAGGCTGGCGTCGACCACCGAATTTCTGGCGTCCGGTCCCATGCGGCAGGTGCAGCTGGGGTGATAGACGGTGCCGCTGCGCTGACGGAAATCGTCGATGATCTCGTCGTTGGTGCGCACTTTCGGTCCGGGGCGCAGCTCCTCGGCGATCAGGCTTTTCAGCGGCTCCTGGGCAGCGATGGTGCGGAGATACTTCACCGCCAGCAACATTTCGTCGACGTCGTTCTTGGCGGAAAAAGCGTTGGCGATGATCTTCGGCTTGGCGCGCGGATCGGCGTTGCGGATCATGATCTCGCCGGTGCTGGTCGGGCGGCAGTTCGAGAGGCCGAGTGAAAACCCTGAAAATGGGTCGGGGGTCAGCAGCGGGCGCTCGCCCTCCTTCGGGATCAGCGTCGAGAACGCCTGCATATAGAGTTGCATGTTGGGGCGCTGGCGGCTGGCGTCGGTGCGGAAGAAGCCACCACCGTGGTTGAGACTGATGGACAAGGGGCCGCGGCGCGTCAGAATATATTGCAGCCCGGCCCGCAGTTTTCCCCACCAGGGGCGCAAGGCGTCATTGAGGGTCGGCACGGTGGCGCGCCAGGTATAGTTGATGCCCTGATGGTCGGCGAGATGGGCGCCGACATTGGCATTGGCCGATACCACGCCGATGCCGCAATCCTTGAGCAGCCGGGCGGGGCCGACGCCTGAGAGTTGCAGAAGCTGCGGCGAATTGACGGCACCGCCGGCGACGATTACCTCGCGGCCAGCCAGCACGAGGTGGGTCTTGCCGCCCTTGTCATACTCGACGCCGATGGCCCTGGTGCCATCGAATACAACGCGCGTCACCAGCGCGTTGGTTTCGACGCGGAGATTGGGACGTTTCATGGCAGGGCGCAAGAAGGCGCGGGCGGCAGAATTGCGGATGCCGTCCTTGATCGTAAGCTGGAAGGTGCCAACGCCATCCTGCTCGGCGCCATTGAAATCGGGATTATAGGTAAGGCCGGTGTTTTCGACGGCGGCGATGAAGGGTTTCACCAGCGGATGATGATCAAGGGTCGCACGGCGGATGAACAGCGGACCACCCTGCCCCCGCCATTGATCGGCGCCCTGCTCATTGTCCTCCATCGCCTTGTAGGCCGCCAGCACGCCGTCCCAGCCCCAACCGGGATTTCCAGCGGCCTGCCACTCGTCATAGTCGTCGCGGTGGCCACGGACGTAGACCATGGCGTTGATGGCGCTTGAGCCGCCCAGCAGCTTGCCGCGTGGCCAATAGTCGCTCTGGCCGTTGAGGCCGGGGTCGGGCTCGGCGCGGTAGCCCCAGTTTAGAGTCTCGTCGTAGAAAGTCTTGCCGTAGCCCATGGGCATCTGCACGTAGAATCGCCAGTCGCTGCCGCCGGCCTCGAGCAGCAATACTTTTCTGCTACCATCGGCAGAGAGCCGGTTGGCCAGAACACAACCGGATGAGCCGGCGCCTACGATAACATAATCAAACTGCACGATAGATTCGGTCCTGTTGATTTTCTGGCCTCATTAGCAGGGGCGGTCCTATGATTTCCCGTGAAAAACGACCACGCGCGGAAAGTTTTTTTCACCTTGCGCCGCGCCCAAAGCTGGTATCAGAACGCCAGTGGATCAGGGAGTGCGCCCATGAAAGTCAAGGAGCTCAAGGTCTTCATCGTCGGCAACCCGCCACCCGGCTGGGGTGGCAGATACTTCACCTTCGTGAAGCTGACAACCGATAATGGCATCAGCGGCATCGGCGAGTGCTATTGCGCCACTTTCGGCCCGCGGGCGATGACGGCGATGATCGAAGACACCTTCGGCCGCTATGTCGAGGGCATGGACCCGTTCCACATCGAAGACCTGTGGCGCAAGGTCTATGGCTCGGGCTTTACCATGCGGCCAGACGTGTCGCTGATGGGCGTGCTTTCGGGCATCGAAATCGCACTATGGGACATCATCGGCAAGTCGGTCGGCAAGCCGGTCTATGAGTTGCTGGGCGGCCGGGTGCAGGAGAAGCTGCGGTCCTACACCTACATCTATCCCGACATCGCCAAGGGCCAGGACGATTCGATCTACTGGAACGCCGAGCAATCAGCGGAACGCGCGGCCCACTACGTGAAGCTCGGCTTCACCGGCATCAAATTTGATCCCGCCGCCCCCTATTCCGCCTTCGACCCACGCCAGCCGTCACTTGAGTCAATGGCGCTGTGCGCCAAATTCTGCCGGCTGATCCGTGAGGCGGTGGGCGACAAGGCCGACCTGCTGTTCGGCACCCATGGCCAGTTCACGGCGTCAGGCGCCATCCGCTTTGCTAAGCAGATCGAGCAATACAATCCGCTGTGGTTCGAGGAACCGACGCCGCCGGACCGGCCGGAGGAAATGGCCCTTGTCGCCCGCGGCACGTCGATCCCCATCGCCACCGGCGAACGGCTGACCACCAAGTATGAGTTTGGCCGGGTCCTCGAACATCGTGCCGCCTCGATCCTGCAGATGGCGCTAGGCCGCGTTGGCGGCATCTGGGAAGCCAAGAAGATCGCTGCCATGGCGGAAGTGAACTACGCGCAGATCGCGCCGCACCTCTACGCCGGGCCCGTCGAGGCCGCTGCCAACATTCACTACGCAACCTCGCTGCCCAACTTCCTCATTCTCGAATCCATCGAAACCTTCGGTGGCTTCTACGCCAAGCTGCTGAAGAAGCCGATCCGCTGGGAAGAAGGTTATGTTATCCTGTCCAGCGAGCCGGGCCTCGGGATCGAACTGAATGAAGCGGTGGCCGAAGCCCACCCCTACACCGGCACAAAGCTCCACCTCGAAATGACCAATCGCGTGTTGAGGAAGGAAGAGTAGTCGTCCACTCCCACTCTTCATCCCTCCTCGCGAAGCGGGGAGGGTCCGTCCGAAGGACGGGGGTGGGGGCCAGGCCGCTTGGAAAACCCCACCCGGCGCGTTCCGCGCCACCCTCCCCGCTTCGCGAGGAGGGATGAATGAAGGATCAGACATGAAATACGGTTACATCGGCCTCGGCAATCTCGGCGGTCATCTGGCCATGAGCCTCATCCGCAACGGTTTCGACGTTGTGGTGAGCGATATCGACAAATCGCTTGGCGAGCGGCATGTGAAGGCTGGCGCCAAGTGGGCGAACTCACCGCAGGACCTCGCCGCACAGGTTGACCATGTGTTCACCTGCCTGCCATCGCCGGTGATTTCCGAAAAGGTTCTCACGCAGGTTCTTGAAACCCTGAAGCCCGGATCGACTTGGCTTGAGAATTCCACCAACGGACGTGATGAGATGCAACGGCTTGCCGCCATGGCGGAGGCCAAAGGCATCCGCACGCTGGAATGCCCGGTCACGGGCGGGGTGCATCTCGCGGCACGCGGTGAAATCACCGTGCTGGTGGGCGGCGACAAAGCGCTGTTCGAGGCCCACGAGAAGGCGCTCAAGTCGATTGGCAATCGCATCTTCCACATGGGGCCCATTGGTTCGGCGGCGGTCATCAAGGTGATCACCAACATGCTGGCCTTCATCCACCTGGTGGCCGACGCCGAAGCCTTGATGCTGGCGAAGCGCGGCGGGCTTGACTTGGCGCAGGCGTGGCACGCCATCACGGCTTCGTCGGGTTCAAGCTTCGTCCATGAAACCGAAGGTCAGCTCATCCTCAATGGCAGCTACGACATCGCCTTCACCATGGACCTCGCCTTAAAGGACCTCGGCTTCGCCATGAATTTTGGCCGGGAATTTGGCGTGCCGCTGGACCTGGCCTCGCTCACCAACCAGACTTTTGTGAAAGGCAAAGCCGTCTATGGCGGCGCGGCGCAATCGACCCAGATTGCCAAACTGCTGGAAGACGCGCTGGGCACTGATCTGCGTGCGCAAGGATTTCCAGCGCGCCTCGAATAGGATCCAGCTGAAGTCCGGCGTGTAGAAGATGTGCCGGCCGATCGTCGCGAGAGGAAACAGTGATTTGGACCAGCGCGGCGATACATAGTCGGCGTGGTAGTTGAGGGCGGTCGACAGCAGGCGCAGCTGCTCGTCCTTCAGTTCCATGCCGCCGGCAAGCGCAATAGCTGTCACCCGGCGTGCCGCGTCCCAGGCCCGACCTGGCTCCGCGAGATCGGACTTGCCATCGCAAGCGAAAGAAAACTGGCAGGCGTTGTAGCGATGGGCGTTCTGAAAGACGACACCGCAGATAGTCGCGGGATAATGTTCCGACCTGGTGCGGTTGAGGATCACCATGGCCACCGCCAGCTGGCCCTGTTGCGGTTCCGACCGGGCCTCGAAATAGACCGCGGTGGCCATGCAGGTGTCTTCGGCGATTCGCGGATCGAAGACCGATTTGATCTTGCGGGCCCACGACTGCAGCGGAGAGGCAAGACCGCTCGCTGCGAAAGCATTAACCTCGCCAGCCCTGAGCGGCATGGCCCCGGCGGTGCCCGAAATGCTGGCCAGTGTGGCAACAAAAAGCAACAGTGCAAAAAGCTTGCTTGGCATTTTATCCCCCATGCCACGTTGTTGTTGGCATGAAGGTTCGGCGAAGCGGCTTGCGATCGGGTAAAGCCGTTTGCTTAGAATTTTATAAAAGGTCTGTAAAATTTGTTAGTCTTAATGATTTGATTCATGTCATCCGGACACGGATGATCGCCAGATTTGCGGGCCGCGTGGAGGTGACGCAAGCCGCAATCTGCCGATGCAGCGGCGCCGGGGCAATTGCCAAGGCTTGCGAATTCGAACCGGATCAGCCGTCAAAGCCTCTTCATGTTGTTCTGTGTACGGACTTTTTCGCGCAGGATTTCCGGCGCGATTGGAGTAGGCCCCAGAGGCAATGCTCCGGGGCCTCCCATGGAGTCCCGCAGCCGTCTACATCGGTGGCATCGCGTCGGCGACGTTGAGTGTAGGGTCAAGGTGGTCCCAGGCCACGTGGCGTTTGTTGAAGATTGCGCCAGTTGGCTTGATCAGGTCGGGATCGTCCATCGATCCCGCCATCAACAAAACCAACCCTGGCATGCTGGAAGATCGGAAGGTCAACCGGCCGCCGCATGTCGGGCAGAACTCGCGGGTCGCCGTGGCGCCGGTGTCGGTCTTGCTGGCAAAGGCTTTGACCTTGCCAGTAAACGTCACGGTGTTTTCGGCGAAGCCCCCCGCTGTGGAGTGGGCGGTGCCCGAGGATTTCTTGCAGTCACTACACTGGCAGTGGGCGGCAAAAACCGGATCGGCGTTGGTCTCGTAGCGCACGGCGCCGCACTGGCAGCCGCCGGTGATCTTCACCATCGTTTTCTCCTCACATATCCATGCACTGGGCGATTTCGATGGTGCCGCCGGCCTTGAGGATGGGGCAGCCCTTGGCTTTCTTGTGGGCATCTTCAAGGCTTGAGGCCTCGATGAGGCTGTAGCCCGAAGACGGGTTGGCGCCACCGCCATCAGCCAGCGAACCATCGGCTTTCACGGTGCTGGACTTGCCAACTGGGTTGCCGCCGTCGATCACTGCAGCACCCATGGAGCCAAACCAGCCGACCCAGGCATCCATGACCTTTTTGACATCGGCTGGGTTCGTGGGCGCGCTGCCACCATGATAAACAAAGAGATATTTGGCCATTGTCGCGTCTCCTGTGTGATTGTCCGGGGTTTGTTCCCCGCCTTGTGAATTATCACCATAACCACAGCACACAATGGCGATAGAACTGCTGTTCATGCGCCCGGCGTTGTGTGGTATTCACAGTTAATGCCTGAACTTGCCCAGAAACGCCTGCTCTTGTCCTTGCTCCGGCAACTGGCCGAGGTGGGGGTGGTCCCGGCCGCTGCCGCCCATCTTGATACCGAGGCGGCGGGGCGCGAACTGCGAGCGGCTCTGTTTGCCGAAATCCAAGCATTCCAGACTTCGGCCAATCCGGAAGTTCTTCCGGCTGTCGACCGGCATGTCGCCGAACATGTGGAGGAGTTGAAGCGGCTGTTCGGCGGCGGCGAGCTCGGCGATTTCGAGTTTGTGCGCCACCACGCCGAAGAGCGGGCAGAACAGTACTTTCCGCTCGAGGTTTCACTTCATGCCTATCGCTGTGGGCACCGGGTGCTGTCGCTTTGGCTGCGCCAGGCGGCGATTGCCAGCGGCGCCACGCCACCGCAGCAGGCGGTGGCGGCGGTTGCCGATTTCACTATCGAGTATACCAACACCATCAGCACAATCGCTGCGGCGGCCTATGTGGCGCGCATCCGGGTCCTGGCCGAGGCCGAAGGCGATCAGCGCACCGAGCTGATGGCGACACTGCTTTCGGGCTATGACGAGTCGGATGGCCGGGTGGCCAAGCTCCTGAAGCGTTCGGGTTATCTCGAACAGCGCCAGACCTACTGCGTCGCCCTCATCCAGCCGCAGAACGCCGCAGAAATGGAACACCCGGACCGGGCGCGGCGCATCATCACTGCGCTGACCGACGCCATGGCCGGCACGACGGTTCGCATTCTTGCGGGCGTGCGCAATGCCGCTGTTACCGCCATACTCTCGGACCGCCGCCGGCTCTCGGGGTGGACGGCGCCGCGCGAAGGCCTGGCCACGCGGCTTCACGAACGGCTGCTCTCCCTTGGTCCTGCCGTCATCACCGGGCTCAGCGCTGATCATCCGTCCACGTCGTATCTACCGCGCGCCTTGAGCGAGGCGGCAACGGCGCTGGACTTCGCAAGCGTAACAACCCGCGTGATGCAGTTTTCGTCCCTGCCAGTGCGGGCCCTGCTCATTCATCGCGGCGCCGACGCGGTAAAGACCACGCCGCCGCCATGGGCCGAGGCGCTGACCCAGGCCGATCCGTCGCTGATCGAGACGCTCAGGGCCATTGCCGCCGCCGATCTCAACATCCAGCAGGCGGCGCGCCAGCTCGGCAAGCATCCCAACACGCTCTATGCCAGGCTCATCCGCATCCGCGAACTGACCGGCCTTGACGGCCAGCGCTATGGCGACCTCACCGAACTGCTGCTGGCGGCGGATTGCTGGCAGATGTGACTTCGAAAACAAACGGCCCCGGAGGTTCTCGAACCTCGCGGGGCCTGATTGTGCTGTTCGCACAAGCCCTTTTTTCTCGGGCTAAAATTGCACCGTAACGCGGCGCGGCGTTTTGCAGTTTGTCGTGGGGGTATTTCTCAAAAACTTTCCGGCGGCATCAGTGTTCGAGACCTCTCTGAACTGTTGAATTTAGATATGACGGCGATCGCCGTGCATGACAAATCACCATTTCTGTCAATAGCACTCACCTTCCAGTAGAGAGCCGGTCGGGATTTCAGGGAACGGGCTAACTGCGCAAGCTTGGAAGTCTCTGTATATTGCTCTAGTTCAAACAAGAGTCTTTGACATCTGCTGTGGCGCTATGGGCCACGAGGAGACTTTCCGCCACATGCGCCGAAGCAACGATCAAAACCGTTCAACTTGTAATGCCCGGCATACCCGCCCTCCATTCCTGGTGGACACTCCAATGTAGTCTGGTTCAAGAAAGTCAGGTCAGGTCACTTGACACTGTTGGTCGTTGAATCTTCGCGCGCAACAAGCTTATATGGTTTTCTACGCGACAAACTGGAGGGATGATCATGCTGGACTCAAAGCCGCTTCTCGTCGTTGATCGCCGTAAGTTCCTGGCTGCCGCCGCTGGCTTCATCGCCGCGGGCTTATTGCCGAAGAGCGTTCTGGCATTGGCCGCCCCCTACAGTTTCAAGCAGGGCGCCGTCGATGTGACGGTGGTCAGCGACGGCCACCTCGTTCTGCCAGCCGGCGTTTTCGCGCCCAATGCACCGCCAGAAGCGGTGAAAGCCCTGCTCACTGCGGCCGGTATCACCGGCGACGAGGTGCAGGCACCAACCAACGTGACCCTCATCAAGTCGGGCGCCGACCTCATCCTGTTCGATAACGGTTCAGGCACGGAGTTCCAGCCGACGGCCGGCAAGCTCATTGAAAATCTAAAGCTCGCCGGGATCGATCCGGCCTCGATCACCAAGGTTGTTTTCACCCATGCCCATCCTGACCACATCTGGGCTACCGTGGGTGCCGGTGGGGCGTTGAATTTCCCCAACGCCGCGTATTATTGCGCCGCAGCCGAATGGGATTTCTGGATGGGCAAAGACATTCTCACCCAGATGCCCAAGGAGATGCACCCCTTCGTGCTCGGTGCCCAGAAGCATCTCAATGGTGTCAAGGAGCGTGTCACGATGGTGAAGCCCGGAGACGATATTGTCACCGGCATCCGTGTGCTCGATACCTCCGGGCACACGCCGGGGCATGTGTCCTTCGAAGTGGCGGGCGACGGCGGGCTTATCATCGTCGGCGATGCAATCGGCCTACCCTTCCTCTACTTCCCCCACCCGGAGTGGCACTTGGCTTTCGACGCGATGCACGATCTTGCCATCGCCAAACGCAAGATGTTGCTGGACCGCGCCGCCACCGACAAGACCAAGCTCCTCGGTTTCCATTGGCCCTACCCGGGCGTCGGCCACGCCGAGAGGAAGGATAGCGCCTATCAATACGTGGCGGCGATGTAGTGCGTCACCCCAGGCGTTAGCTTGAGGCAGTGATGCCGCCATAGACGTTGGTGTTATGGTAGATGCGCGCCGCCGCCCTCATGGCGAAGTGACTTGCAACAATGCGTGGGTAGCACATGGCATTTCTTGCAGGGATTGCTAAGGCTCAAAATGCTGCAATTCAGACTGACCTGCTGACCTTCCGCCTTGTGTTGCGGGCGCGGTGCTCCCATGTCAAAAAACCAGGTACGGGGCGTTGCATTTGACTTCAATCATTGTTTAGAATGATTCTAGGTTTAATACTTGATACTGGGCGGCCTGCGCCGAGGTATTCACAACAGCGGAGACAATCATGGACAAGAATCCCGATTCAACAGCCGGCAAATGCCCGGTGGTACACACGTCGGTCAGCGTACAGGGCAATGCCAAATGGTGGCCCAACGCACTGAACCTCAAGATCCTGCATCAGAATTCACCGCTCTCTGATCCCATGGGCAAGGCATTCAGTTATGCCGACGAATTCAAGAAGCTCGACTACAAGGCGCTGAAAAAAGACCTCGCCAAGCTGATGACGGACTCGCAGGAGTGGTGGCCCGCCGATTACGGCCACTATGGCCCGCTGTTCGTCCGCATGGCCTGGCACGCGGCCGGCACTTATCGCACCGGTGACGGCCGGGGCGGTGGCGGGCGTGGCCAGCAGCGTTTCGCGCCGCTCAATTCGTGGCCCGATAACGGCAACCTCGACAAGGCGCGGCGGCTTCTGTGGCCGATCAAGAAGAAGTATGGCAACCGCATTTCGTGGGCCGATCTGATGATCCTCGCTGGCAATGTGGCGCTGGAAACCATGGGCTTCAAAACCTTTGGTTTCGCCGGCGGGCGCGCCGATGTGTGGGAGCCGGAAGAAGACGTCTATTGGGGCCAGGAAGGAAAGTGGCTCGATGACAAGCGCTATACGGGCGACCGCGAACTCGAGAATCCCCTGGCGGCCGTGCAGATGGGCCTCATCTATGTGAACCCGGAAGGTCCCAACGGCAATCCTGATCCGGTCGCGGCGGCCCGCGATATCCGCGAGACCTTCGCGCGCATGGCGATGAACGATGAGGAAACCGTGGCGCTGATCGCCGGTGGCCACACCTTCGGCAAGACCCATGGCGCTGGGCCCGCCGCCAATGTCGGCGCTGAACCGGAAGCCGCGGATATCGAGGCGCAAGGGTTGGGGTGGATTTCCAAGTTCGGCAGCGGCAAGGGCAACGACGCCATCACCTCGGGCCTCGAAGTGATCTGGACGACGACGCCCACCAAGTGGTCGAACAATTTCCTGTGGAACCTGTTCGGTTATGAATGGGAATTGGAGAAGAGCCCGGCCGGCGCCAACCAGTGGCGGCCGAAGAACGGCATGGGCGAGGGCACGGTGCCGGATGCCCATGATCCATCAAAACGCCATGCGCCGAAAATGCTGACCACGGACTTGTCGCTGCGTTTCGATCCGGCCTACGAGAAGATCTCGCGGCGCTTCCTGGAAAACCCCGACCAGTTCGCCGATGCATTCGCCAGGGCGTGGTTCAAGCTCACGCATCGCGACATGGGTCCGAAGGCGCGCTACCTCGGGCCGGAAGTTCCGAAGGAAGACCTGATCTGGCAGGATCCGCTGCCGGCCGCGAAACATCCGCTGGTCAATGCCAAGGACGTGGCAGCCCTCAAGGCGAAGATCCTCGCCTCGGGGCTGGCGATCGGTGATCTCGTGGCGGTGGCGTGGGCGTCGGCGTCGACCTATCGCGGCTCCGACATGCGGGGCGGCGCCAATGGCGCGCGCATCCGTCTCGCACCCCAGAAGGACTGGGCGGCGAATGAGCCGGAAAGGCTCGCCCGGGTGCTTGGCAAGCTGGAGAAGATCCAGAAGGCTTTCAACAGCGCGCAGAAGACCAAGAAGCGCGTGTCGCTTGCCGATTTGATCGTGCTGGGCGGCGTTGCGGCAATCGAGAAAGCGGCGAAAGCCGCTGGCGTCGACGTCAAGGTTCCGTTCACGGCGGGGCGTGCGGATGCAACCCAGGAGCAGACGGATGCCGAAAGCTTCGCGGCCCTGGAACCCATCGCCGATGGTTTCCGCAACTACCAGAAGAAGTCCTACGCGGTGACCGCCGAAGAGCTGTTGCTCGACCGGGCCCAGCTTCTGCGCCTCACGGCACCGGAGATGACGGCGCTGATCGGCGGGCTTCGGGTGCTCGGCGCCAACCATGGTGGGGCCAAGCACGGGGTATTCACCAAGCGCGAGGGCAAGCTCACCACCGACTTCTTCGTCAACCTGCTGGACATGGGCACGCAGTGGAAACCTTCGGGCAATGGCGTCTATGAAGGCAGCAGACCGCGCAACAGGTGCCGCGAAATGGACGGCAACGCGCGCCGATCTGGTGTTCGGTTCAAACTCGCAGCTCCGGGCCCTGGCCGAAGTCTATGCCCAGGACGATGCGGGCAAGAAGTTCGCCAATGATTTCGTGGCGGCGTGGACCAAGGTCATGACTGCCGACCGGTTCGATCTCGCCCGCAAGTAAGGTATGATCGCTGGCGAATCATAACCTCCCAACTGCGTAACAACTGGGGCGGCTCCCGCTGGGGTGCCGCCCCTCTTCGTTGTCTCAGTCGTCGCTGAGCAGCGCCTTGTGGATCACCGCACCCAGGGCCGCACCGATCACCGGGGCGACGATGAACAGCCACAGCTGCTGAAGGGCCCAGCCACCGGCGAACAGGGCGACGCCCAGCGAGCGCGCCGGGTTCACCGAGGTATTATCGACCGGAATGGAGATCAGGTGGATCAAGGTCAGCGCCAGACCGATGGCGATGGGCGCGAAGCCGGCGGGCACGCCCTTCCCCGTTGCGCCCAGAATGATGATCAGGAACATGCCGGTCAGCACCACTTCGGCGATAAAGGCCGCGGCCATGGAATAGCCGCCCGGCGAATGCTCGCCATAGCCGTTCGACGCAAAACCGCCGGCGGTCGAGAAATCCGCCTTGCCGGAAGCGATGAGATAGAGCACCAGGGCGCCGACGATGCCGCCCGCCACCTGGGCCGCGACATAACCCGGCAAGGCGCTCCACGAAAAGCGGCCGGCGGTTGCCAGGCCCACGGATACGGCGGGATTGAAATGCCCGCCGGAAATGCCGCCGACGGCATAGGCCATGGTCATGACGGTCAGGCCGAAGGCCAGCGATACGCCGAGAAGGCCGATGCCGACGTTAGGAAAGCCGGCGGCGATAACGGCGCTGCCGCAGCCCCCAAACACCAGCCAGAACGTGCCGAAAAATTCGGCTGCAAGTTTCTTCATGATATCCCCCATTTTCCCCCCGCCCGAATCGCCGGGCGGTTCTGCAACCTTACCGCGTTCCCGGAGGCTACCAAAATCGGGGGCGCTGCCTTTCGTAAGCTTAATCCGCCATCTGATTGACTCTTCGGCCAAATGCCCCTATCTCCCGCACAACCTTAGCGCCCCCGGATGTGGCGGATATGCCCCGGGCGCCCCTGATCACCACCCGCCAGAACGGTACCTTCTAATCTCAATGGATTTCTCCGAGCTCGGTTTGAGCCCTAAGACCCTGGCCAGCGTTACGGCGGCAGGATACACCACCCCCACCGCCATCCAGGCCGGGCGCCATTCCCCACGCGCTGCAGCGCAAAGACGTGCTCGGCCTCGCCCAGACGGGCAGCGGCAAAACCGCCGCCTTCGTGCTGCCGATGCTCACGCTGCTGGAAAAAGGCCGGGCCAGGGCCCGCATGCCGCGCACGCTTATTCTCGAGCCGACGCGCGAGCTCGCCGCCCAGGTGGAGGAAGCCTTCGCCACCCTCGGCAAGGCGCATAATCTTTCGGTCGCGCTGCTCATCGGCGGCGTCGCCTTCGATCCGCAGGCGATGAAGATCGATCGCGGGGCCGATGTGGTCATCGCCACGCCGGGCCGCCTGCTCGACATGTTCGAGCGCGGGCGCCTCCTCCTCACCGGCATCGAGATGCTGGTGATCGACGAGGCCGACCGCATGCTCGACATGGGCTTCATTCCGGATATCGAGCGCATCTGCAAGCTGCTGCCGTTCACCCGGCAGACGCTGTTCTTCTCGGCCACCATGCCGCCGGAAATCTCCAAGCTCACCGAGCAGTTCCTGCACACGCCGGTGCAGGATCGAGTCGGAGCGCACCTCGTCGACGGCGGAGACCATCGAACAGCGCCTGGTCGCCGTGCCGCATGAAGCGAAGCTGAAGCGCGAGGCGCTGCGCACGCTTGCTCCGCACACAGACGAATGTGAAGAACGCCATCATCTTCGCCAACCGCAAGACCACGGTGGCGCTCCTCGAAAAATCGCTGAAGACCCACGGCTTCAATGCCGGCGCGCTGCACGGCGACATGGACCAGTCGGCGCGCACCAAAATGCTGGCCGCCTTCCGGGCCAACGAGATCACCTATCTGATCGCCTCCGACGTGGCGGCGCGCGGCCTCGACATTCCGGAAGTGAGCCACATCTTCAATTTCGACGTGCCGATCCACGCCGAGGACTACGTGCACCGCATCGGCCGCACCGGCCGCGCGGGCCGCGAAGGCCAGGCCTTCACCATGGCCTGCCGCGAGGAAGCGAAATACGTGAAGGCCATCGAAGCCCTGATCAAGAAGGACATCGAGTGGTTCGACATCGGCACGGTTGAACTCAGCGAAGACGACGGCCACGCCGAGCGCCCGAAGCGCGGCCACCGCGAGCGCAGCGAAAAACCGAAGCGCGAGCGCCAACACCGCGAGCCGCGCGTTGAAGTTTCAGCCGAAGCTGCAGCGGAAACGGTCGCCGATCTTCCACAACACGAACCACGCGCGCCCCGCCCGAGGCAAGACAACCGCCCGCCAAGGCAGGAAAAACCCTCCCGAGATCGCGGCGGCGACCGCGACCGCAAGCCAGCCAAGATGCTCGACGACGCGCCGGATCATGGACGGTTCAGCGGGGATAATATTCCGGCGTTTTTGGTGAGAAGGTAAGGGCTGCTCAACTTAGGCAAAGCCAAGGCCCGCACAGCACTGCAATGGGCGCACCTGTTGATGTGACACGCGATGGCCGTTCAAGCATCTCGTTCTATATCAATGAAGACGAGTTTCCCACTTTTTTGCCCGCCACGGGCTCTAACAATCACGTTGTGATTGACCATGGGTCCAATAACATCATCGACAACATCACCAGTTTCTGTGATTACATAATTCATGTTCTCGGAATGGATTTCAATGATATCTCTATCGAGATTCAGTGCTCTCAAGACTCCTCTAATTTCAAGAGTCTCAGAAGCTAAGACACTGGGAACTTCAGCTGCTACAGGCGGATTGAGCATATCTGAAATCTGGCGGCGAGAAAGGTTTGACAGAATTACCGATGGATAGGCTTCGACCGCGCTGCCAATTTCGATCTGGCTAAATGACTTTCCTGTCGGCGCCAAGTTTCGAGCCATCTTCAAGAAAGTGCTGCGATAATCTTCCTCCGCAACAATTTCCTTTATTGCCGATTCTGATGACTCGCTGGCTGACTTCAAGATATCAATCAGCTTTCTAGAAATTTCTTCTGGTGCGAAGTCGTCATCGAACATCTCGAACTGAGGTTTGCTCTGAATGGCGACGATAAACTGGTAACTTCCCGGCACACTCTGAAATAGCCAAGGAGTACAGCGGTCTTGTATATCCCTTGGAGCCCTGCCTCTTTTTCTGAGAGGTTTCTTACTCAGGTATTCGACAGTCCTATATATGAGACTTGATACCTCCTGCACTTTTTCAACAATTAGCTCCAGAGGAGCTCCGCCACGGACAACTTCCCCGCCCTTGACCGAAACTAAGAGTTGATTTGGCGCGAAGGTGATACCAGCTTCTTTCTGTGCCTGCTTGTTCCAGATGGTCTGAAGGATTGTTCTGATCTGATCTCGAGCAAACGGGGGGAGATAGTCTGGCGCGGACACCTTGTGAGCTAGCCGTTCTGCCGTTTCAAGGGCACCGGATTTGAGCATCAGAGAAACTACGCTCACGGCAGTAATTCCGTATGTGCGCGGCTTCTCGGGTGAAAGGTACCCGAGAGCCTTCTCTTCCTCGATTGCAGCTTGTTCGAAACACCGTCCTGCTTGAACTAGGTCACCCGCACGCAACGAAAAATGAGCTTGCTGCGCAAGCCTTTCACTTTCATCATGGTGCCGCGACCAATTCATCTATTTCACATCTTCTGAAACGATTTTTGCCGACGAGAAGGCGACTACACTTGCGATTGCTGGCAAATTGCTAGCTCCATTCTTGGCTTGGTCTATTTTTTTCTTGAGGCGCGCAGCTATCACGGCGTCTGACCCATGGTCTATTCCGGATACCTCGAGCCGTGAACTAGATTCAAGGTCCTCTGGATTCTCCCCCGGTTCACCGAGATAGTAGTCAGCCCCCGTTAGTGTCTCGGCACGACGGACAGCTACTAGACCACGCGTAATTTCGAGGGCGGCCAAAGAAAGGCCATACGCCCCAGCCTCCGTTGTATCAATGTCATTTGCCCATGCATTGCGAGTTCTTTCGTCAGGTTCTTGCCAACTTGCCTCATAGACTTCTTCCTTGCCAGTATCCACCAGAGTGAAATCCTTTGGAGGAGTATGGTGGCGACAGAGGCACACGCACGCGGCTTCTTCAAAGCAGGAAGCGATACTTATCGTCAAACCAACATGACGTTCGCTCAGATTATTGAAAACAAATTGTTTTTTGGACATTCTCGCCCCATCTGAATTCCACGATAATGCCCTTATGTAATGTAGATGTCTAGTTCAGTCCTCCAATGCGGTCGAACTACTCCAACGTCCTTGGGACTATGGTCACAGTGCAAGTTACTGGATTGGCTTATCGCGCTCACGCCAACTCCACCCTCAACTTCCTGCGCACCGCACTCGCCGCACGGCGGAGGGTGGCTAGGGTTACGGAGGTGTTGGCGGGGGCGAGGGGAAGCGGAAGGCGTTGTTGTTCGCATTTTTCCTATTGACATTCTTTCCTATCTATGCTTCTTTCCCTAGGCCCGCTCCTGAAGGGGTCCCGTATCGCGACGGTGGTTCAGGATGGAGGGGGTGGCGGGCCCGCGCTCGGTGGCAGACGTTGCTACCGCCCCCGGGGGCTTCCAGTCTCTTCCGGGGGCACTACGACCCTCGCGCCACAGGATGGCAGTTAGGCAGTCCCGCTGGTTGGACAGAGCCGAAGCGGAGGCTGGACAGCGAAGAAGCCCCGTCTGCGTGGGCGCTGTTTAGCGCTCTCCGCCGGTCCATATAGGGCCGGCACACCGCGCCGGGCAGCGCCCGCGCAACCCTTCCCTATGCGGGAAGGGGAAGAAGTACCCCCGGGAGCGGATTGTGCCGCTTCCACAAAGCCTCCCGCACGTCCGCTGTTTGACATTGTTGAAGCCCCTGCCCCACGCGCAAAAAAAATGCGGCGCGCCGGGCCTCTGGCGCGCCGCCCGCATCGCTCACGTCCGCTTAGCGCAGGGTGCAGCCCAGAAGCAGCGTGGTGCCGCGCAGGACGCGCACCACCGAGCCGGAGCCAACGCCCGATGGCCAATTGGCCGGGAAGGGCCGGGCATCGACCTGGCGCACGGTATCGAGGTTCAGGTCGGCGACGATGCCGCCGCCCACCAGGGCAACGGCGGCCACGGAGCCGACATTGACGCCCTTGACGGTCACGGTCAGGCGGGTTCCGGCGGGAATGGCGGCGCGGCGGCCGGCTTCAAACTCCGCCGAGAATTTGCGCCGTGACGTCGCGGTGGTGCCGCGCAGTTCGTAGCGGGCGTGCATCGAAATATCGGGCGAGCCCGAGACGCGGCATTCATAGCGCGTGGTGGAGCCGCCGGCGGTGGCGGCCGTGGTGAAGGCCAGCGAAGCAAAAGCCGCAGCAGCGGCGGCAACGGTGATCATCTTGGTGCTGTTCATGGTGGTTCTCCTTATTGGCGCCCCCCGCATTGGAGTTGCCATGGGTGTTCGATACGCCATGCCCCATGACATTTCGCACACGCGGCCTGTCAGTTTCATGTCAGGATAAAATTCCGAACGCCGGGGGAATAATCGGCCGCGTGCAGCGTATGAGCGGCGCCGTGGCACAAACAAAACGGCGCGAACCTTTCGGTCCGCGCCGCGCAAGTCATCGGTTGCCGGATGTTACAGGTCGCAGGCGAGCAGCGAGGCTGCGCCGTTGCGGAGTTCCACCGTGGTGCCTTCGGCCACATCGATTGGCCAATTGGCCGGGAACGGCTTCCAGGGATGATGCGAAGACGAATGCGGCTTCGTATCGAAGCGCAGCTTGCCTTCGCGATCACGATCACCGTCATCGTCCTCGTCGTTGCCCTGCTTGAGGGTCATCTGGCCGACGAGGACCATTTCCTTGGTCGGCGGCACCGCAACGGGGTCGGTTACCGTCGAAACATAAACGTCGATCAGCGCGCCGGCCAGCAGGCCGGATCCGTCCTTGGCCTCAAACTGGGCGCGGAAGCGGCGGCGTTCGCGCGACGAGCCGACCTTCTTGATTTCCCAGCGGGCATCAAGCTTGCCGACGCCGTCGGCCCTGACCTTGCAGCGCTCGCGCACCCGGTCGCCGCCACTGGCTTCGGCAACGGTGGCGGTCAGCACCAAGCCCAGCGCCGCAACTCCGGCCAAAACAATTCCCGTAAACTTCTGCATTTTCGTTCCTCTGAATTCAACTGGTTCCTGCCGGCAGCCTCGGTTCAGGCTTGCGACAGTGATGAACGTAATCGATTCACGCTGACACGAGGCTGACAGAACCTGTCGGGATTGTGTCATAGAGCGGGCGCGATGAAGGGGCGGTTGCCCGGCTTCGGCGAATTTTATGAAAGCTTTAGCGATTGCTGGCGAGCCCGCAGCAGGTACCAGACGATCAATACGCCGACGGCTTTCGACATGACCTCGGTCGAAAAAGCGGCTGGTGTCAGATACTGCGCGAGATATTGGAAGGTCAGGGTGTCGAGCGGCACGGCCACCAGGCTGGACACCAGGATGCGCTGCTGCAGCGGCCTTCGGGTGAAGGAAAAGATTGCCCAGTCGGCCATTTCGGCGATGAAGAAGGCGGTCAGGCTGGCGAGCGCCAGGGCCGGGTCCACCATGTACCAGGTCAAGATGCCGGCGACGAGCGTTGCCAGCAGCACCTTGTGGCCGATCTCGCGCTGGGCGTAATCGCGCAGCACGAAGACCAGGCCCACGACAATGTTGGCGAAGTAGAGATCGCCCACGGGTGTCGCCCAGGGCGGGACCACCACGAACAGCCAGTTCACCAGAACGATGGCTGCAACATATATGGCGGTCCACACCATGGTGCCTAGCCGACGATCTCGGAGGCCTTGAAGCAGAGCTTGATCTCCTTCTTGGCGTTGTCGGCGCTATCGGAACCGTGCACCGAATTGGCTTCGATCGATTCGGCGAAGTCCTTGCGGATGGTGCCGGGTGCGGCATTGGCGGGATTGGTGGCGCCCATGATATCGCGATACTTGGCGACAGCGTTGTTGCCTTCCAGCACCTGCATGACGATCGGGCCCGAGGTCATGAACTTCACCAGGTCCTTGTAGAACGGGCGCTCCTTGTGCACGGCGTAAAACTTCTTGGCATCGGCCTGTTTCCACTTGACGCGGCGCTGGGCGATGATGCGGAGGCCAGCGCCCTCGATCTTGGCATTGATGGCGCCGGTCAGATTGCGGCGGGTGGCATCGGGCTTGATGATCGAAAAGGTGCGTTCGGTGGCCATGGTCATCCCTTGCTTGCGGAAAAGAAGTGGGCCGCCATATACCGGCGGCCCACGTCCGTTGCAAGGTGGCGGTTGGGCCTACTGGTAGGCTAGGAAGTCGGTCACCCGGCTCACCGAAACCCGGCGGTTTTCCGGCTCGGCATAGGGCACGGGGATCTTCAGGTAGCGCTCACCGTAACCGATGGCCCGCAGGTTCTGCGGCGGGATCACATAGAAGGTGGTCAGCGCATCAACCACGGCCCGGGCCCTGGCCCGCGACAGGCCGAGGTTGTAGGCGTCGGATCCCGAGGCATCGGTGTGGCCCTCGATCAGGAACACCTCATAGGGGTTGGAGGCGAGGATGCGTTCGACGATTTCGGCAACGCGATCCAGCGAGTCGATTTCCTCTTCGCGGATGAAGCTTTCGTTGAAGCCGAAGCGGATGGTGTCGACTTCAATGCGTGGCACGGCGGCGCGAAGCTCGGGCGAGCGCTCGAATTCGTCGAGGCTGTAGTGGCGCTGGGCCTTGCGGCGCGGGGCCGAAACCAGAATGTCCTCCAACTCGTCCTCGTTGGCTTCGGCGGCGGTAATGTCGTCGAAGGGTGCCGGCTCAGCGTTGAGGACAATGTGCCGGTTGGGCTTGCGCAGCTTCGCCTGGCGCTGGGCGCGGTCCTCCAGCATGCGTTGGCGCAACACCCGGCGGTCATTGCGCAGGCGCTGTTCGAAGGTCGAGCGTTCAAGGGCGGGAGTGTTTTTGGACGCCGCCGCCGCCCCGAACGAACGGATGCGGGCGCGCAGTTCGTCGGCGTTCAGGCTCTCGGCGGCACGCGTGTCACCGGCAATTTCGCTGGTCACCGGTGTATCGGGCTTTGAGTCCGGCAGCAGAATATCCTCGCCGGCCTCCAGGCCATTGGCGGCGGCCATGCGCTGGCGCAGCTGGCCGCGATCGGCGGTCAGCTTCTTGTAGAGTTGGTCCTTCACGGCGGCCGACAGCTTGGCCGACTTCATCAGGCGGCGGGCGTCCTTCACGCGGTCGCGCAGCTGCTTCAAGGCCATCGACTTGGCCGGACGGCGGTCATTGATGATCTGCAAGGCGGCGGTGTCTTCAGCTGTCGTGAATTCCGCCGTCACGGCCTCTTCAGGCGCGGGCTGAACAGTTTCGGCCTGGTCGGGTTCGGCCAGAGTATCAGGCTGCTGGCTGGCGGTTTCCTGGCGCACCATCATTTCGCGGCGATAGGACGTAATCTGGTCCTTCAGCGCTGTGAGAATGTCACTCGGCCAGCCTTCACGGGTCAGCATTTCGCGGCCCATTTCCATACGGGCCTTGAGTTCGCTGTCGGAGAGTTCCGCGGGATTGGCGGGCTGGCGCACATAGGCCAGCACGTCTTCGGGAATCTGGGTGCCGATCGGCATGAGATCTTCGGCCGGCTGCTGGTTGCCCTCGGCGATGACGCCGCCGCGGCGGGCCATTTCTTCCTCGGCACTGGCCGCTGTGGTTTCAAGGGCGATGCGGACATCGTCGTTCAGGCCCTGCAGGCCCTGGAACTTGCGGGCCAGGCGCAGGCGCTGGGCCAGTTCCTTGTCGGTGAATTGTTCGGTGGGCCGGGTATCAAGCAGCATGGCCTTCACGGCCGGCGGCAGAATCGCCTTGGTCATTTCGATCGTGGCATCGCCCTCGGCGGGCTGGCCTTGTTCCTGGGCAGAAACCGGGCCGATAAAAAGCGCCACGGCAACGAGGCTCACGGCAAGGCGGGGAAACGTCATCTTTCACTCCATCTTCCGGATGGCGACCATCGCCGCCGGAATCGTCATGTGCCGACTTATGGCCCAAGGCTTTGTCCAAAATAAGTGGCCATTGTGGGACTTACGCCACAAGACTGAACCGGCGCTGACAGCCCGGTGAACAGACGCTGACAATAGCAGGCTTGCGCAACGCCGAGCCCGGTTCTATCGCCTCGGCCATGATCCGCGTTGCCGCTTTCTATCATTTCGCGCCGTTGCCGGACTTCGCTGCAAGGCGGGCCGATTGCACGCAGCTAGGGCTAGTTCTCGGCCTCAAGGGCACCATACTGCTGGCGCCGGAAGGCATCAACGGCACGATCGCCGGCGAGGCCAGTTGCGTCGAGCAGATGCTGGTAGCGCTGCGGGCACTGCCCGGATTCGCTGACCTAAGCGAAAAGACCTCGAGCGCCGCCATCATGCCATTCAAGCGCTTCAAGGTGCGGCTCAAGAAGGAAATCGTCACCATGGGTGTCACGGGGCTTGATCCGTCGCGGGCCACCGGCCATTTCGTCGAGCCCGAGAACTGGAATGCGCTGATCGCTGATCCTGAAACCCTGGTCATTGACACCCGCAATCACTTCGAGGCGGCGTATGGGAGTTTTGCCGGCGCCATCGATCCGATGACCAGCAGCTTCGGCGCGTTCCCGGATTTCGTGAAGCGTGCACTGGCTGGTGACAAGATGCGGAAGATCGCCATGTTCTGTACTGGCGGCATCCGCTGCGAGAAGGCCTCGAGCTTTCTGCTGCGCGAGGGCTTCACCGATGTGCATCAACTCAAGGGCGGCATCCTGAACTATCTCGAGAAAATTCCGAAAAGCGAAAGCCTGTGGCAGGGCAAGTGTTTCGTGTTCGACGAGCGCCAGGCGCTGGGCCACGGGTTGGAGGAAAAGTCCTAGAACGGATTGTGTCTGGATTTATCCATACTCTCTGCCGTCATCCCGGCGAAAGCCGGGAACCAGGCTTTCAAACTCAGTGATCTCGAAGTGTTTGCGCGGAAAGTCTGGGTCCCGGCTTTCGCCGGGATGACGATTGTTTGTTTGTCTCAGCGATTGCCGTTCCGTACCTAACCGGTCCAGCCCAGGCCTTGCGCCACGCAGTTCATGGTCATGAGCAGCGGCATCATCAGGCGTTCGTCGCCGCCGGTTTGGCGGGTCTGGCGCAGCAGGCCGACCTGCCAGCGGTTGGCCTGGTTCACCATGGGCCGCACGCGCTCGAAGCGGCGCTGCAGGCCTTCGAAGCGCTGGCAGAGCTTGGTTTCGCCGGTCAGTTCGAGGATGGCGCGGGAGGTGCGTTGGTGCTCATGGCGGATCAGAGCAAACACGCGTTCACCGGCGTTCCGGTCGGGCACCAGGCTGGCATATTGTTCGGCCACGTCCATGTCGGCGAGATACAGCGACTTCTCGACTTCGTCGACGGCGAGGCGGAAGCCCCGCGACTTGTTGTACATGTCGCGCAGTAGGCTGAGCCCCGCCACGCCACGCGGCACCAGGAAATCGTCGAAGGCGTAACCCAGGCCGAACCAGCCGGTGAGCAGGTGGCGGTTCTGGCTCCAGGCAAAGACCCAGGGAATGGCGCGGAGATCGTCGATGCCCTTGGCGCCGAAACGCCGGGCCGGCCTCGAACCGAGTTTGAGGTTGGCGAGTTCCTCGACCGGCGAGGCATACTGGAAATAACTCATCAAGGCCGGGTCTTCGGCAAGCTTGCGATAGTGGCGGAACGAGCCGGAGGCAATCGCTTCCACGGCGTCCTGGTGTTCGGGGTTGACCTTGAGGTCGGGCTCGTCGAGCGATTTCAGGGTGTGCACCAGAACGCTCGAGGACAGCACTTCGAGATTGTAGACGGCGGTGCCGCGATTGGCGAATTTCGACGACACGACCTCGCCCTGCTCGGTCACCCGCAGGCGGCCGCCGACACTGCCCGCCGGCTGGGCGGCGATGGCCCGGCCGGTGGGGGCGCCGCCGCGGCTTACCGAGCCGCCGCGGCCGTGGAAGAAGCTCACGGCAATTCCAGCCTCGCGGCCAATGCGAATGAGGCGGCGCTGGGCCTCGAACAACTCGAAGCTGGCGCAAAAGAAGCCGCCGTCCTTGTTCGAGTCGGAATAGCCCAGCATGATTTCCTGGTGGCCGCCGTTGGCAACCGCGGAATTTTTCACAACCGGCATCGCCAGCAGTTCAGTCATGATGGCGGGAGCGCGCTGCAAGTCGGCGATGGTTTCGAACAACGGCACGATGCGCAGCCGGCAAACTTCGCGGGCGGTTTCATCGGCGAACAGGCCGCAATATTTGGCGAGCAGATAGAGCCCCAGCACATCGCTAGCGCCCTGGGTCATCGACAGTATGAACGTGCCGATGGCCTGGGGGTCGGGGCCGTCGAAGGTTTCGCGGATCAAGCCGAGAAGGTCGAGCAGCTCGCGCGTCTCATCGGACACGCCGCGAAACTGCGGCAGGAAACCCAGCGGCTTGTCGAGTTCCGAGACAATCCACTTGCCCCATTCCGGCGAACCGGCCGGTGGCGGGCCGTTGGCGGCAAGTGGATTCATCTTGTGCCAGATTTCGCCGAGCACCCGGTTCACCACCGTGGTGTTCTGGCGGATGTCGAGGCTCACGGTACGAAAGCCGAAGATCTGCAATTCCCAGCGCAAAGGCCTCACCAGCGAAGCGGCGAGGAACGGCGCCTTCATCTGGGCCAATGCCACCTCGGCATCGGCGATCAGCGTTTCGAGTTCGGCTTCGGATGACAGCGGTGTTCCCGGCTGGCTGCGGTCGAAGGTCGCCTTGAGCCTTTGGCGCAGCGCCGAGAAGTACTGGCGGAACGGTTCCTTGGGATTGCGCTGGGCGATGGCTTCGGTGCCGCACAGGGCGAGTTGGGCCGCCAGCTTGAGGGCGAAGTCCTTGGGAAGGCCGGTTGCCCCGGCGCTCACCGAAATGAGTTCGGCGAGCTCCTCGAGCTTCGAGTTCGAGGCGCTCGATGATCGCCCGCCGGTTCTCGGTCAGCGCCTGGCGGGTGACCGGCACGGTGACGAAAGGATTGCCGTCGCGGTCGCCACCGATCCACGACGCGAACTTCAGCGGCGGCCGCACCCTCGCCGGCAATTCCGGATAGTGGCGCTGCAAGGCCGCTTCCAGGGTTTCGCACAGGCTGGCGGCGCGGTCGAACAAGGCCTCGCGGAAAAAGTGCAGGCCCCAGTGAATTTCCTGCTCGACGGTCGGCTTCTCCAGCCGGATTTCGCCGGTCAGCCACAGGAGGTCGATTTCGTTCCTCAGGGCACGGATCAAATTCTGGCGCTCGCGCGGCGTCCAGCGCGGGCTTTCGAGTTCGTAGAGCTTCAAATAGATGCGGCGATGGATTTCGAGCACCGTCACGCGCTTGGCTTCGGTCGGGTGGGCGGTGATGGTCGGTTGCACGTCGATGGTATCGAGGGCTTGCTGTACGGCCTCGGGCGAAACCCCGGCGGCGGCCACCGCCGCCACGGCGTTGGAGAACGAGCCCACCACCTGGTCGGGGCCGTTTTGCGATTTCGAGCTGGCGCCTGGCGCGCATCGCGGCGTTTTCCTCGGCGATGTTCAGAAGCTGCAGCCAGATGCCGATCACCTGCAGGGCATGCTCGACCATGGCGTCGGGGATTGCTGCGGCGGCCTCGGGCGTGTCGATCATCGACAAAACCCTGGGCTCGCGTACCTTGATCACCTGGCGCAGCTGATCGCGCAGCAGGGCGGTGATCTCGTCGATATACATGCCCTCGGATGCGGCAAACGGCTTGGCCATCTCTCCCCCTCGCTGAGGTGCGCCCCTCAGCAACCGGGTTTGTGCAGCGCAACAGAGAGCGAGTCAACGGCAAGCCGCAGGGAAAACCGAAAATCCCCGGTATTTCATCAAAACGCCATTAAGCGGGGGGACTTAGGTTCAGGACGGATTTCCGGAGGCCCCATGCGTCACGTCCTAGCCATCTGTTTCGCAGTTGCACTGCTGGCCCTCCCGGCCAGTGCCAAGAGCACCATTCCCGGCACCAATTGCCGTCCATTCCCGGCCGACAGCTGGTGGCATGCCGATATTTCAGCACTGCCGGTCCATGCCCAGAGCGATGCCTGGATGTCGAACATGCAGAGCACATCGCAAGCTGCATCCGGATTTCGGGCCGTCCTATGGCGACATCCCGGTGCCCTATGGCATTCCGATCACCGTGGTCTCCGGCGACCACAAACGCCATCGCGTGAAGTTTCTCTATGCCAGCCAGAGTGACCGGGTGCGGTATCCGCTGGGCCGGGACTCCAAGGTCGAGGGCGGCCAGTGGAATTCCGGTGACCGTCACGTGATCATGGTGCGCAAGGACAACTGCCGTCTCTACGAAACCTGGGCAACGCGCAAGACCAGCACGGGTTGGAAAGCCGGCAGCGGCGCCACCTGGTATCTCACCAGCTACAAGCTGCGGCCCAAGGAGTGGACCTCCGCCGATGCCGCGGGCCTGCCCATCTTGCCCGGCCTGTTGCGCTACGATGAAATCCGCGATCTGAAGATCGACCACGCCATCCGCTTCACCACCGACCGCACGCACAAGAGCTATGTGTGGCCCGCCCGCCATCAGGCCGGTTCGGAAACCGATCCGGACTTCCCGCCGATGGGGGCGCGCTTCCGGCTGAAGGCCGGCTATGTGATCAATCCCGGACTTCGCGCCGATACCAAAGCGGTGCTGGAAGCCTTCAAGACCTATGGCCTGGTTCTCGCCGACAACGGCACGCCGTGGTTCTTCCAGGGCACATCCGACAAGCGCTGGCCGGAGGGACTTCTGAACCAGCTCAAGCAAATCCCGGCCTCGGCCTTCGAAGCGGTTGACGCGTCATCGCTGATGATCAGCGAAGACAGCATGCAGGTGAACACCGGGCCGTGAGGTCCGTCACTCCTGAAAGTGCCCTCATCCGGCCTGTCGGCCACCTTCTCCCATGCGAAGACGCACGGGAGAAGGCGAAGCGGGTGAATTCTCCACTTTGGCCTTCTCCCGTTGAGCGCAGTGAAGTGGGAGAAGGTGCCCGAAGGGCGGATGAGGGCCCTTTCCGCGTGATGGAGTATTGACATTTCTTTTCCTATGGCATATATTCCTTATGCCCGCTCCTGAAGGGGTCCCGTATCGCGACGGTGGTTCAGGATGGAGGGGGTGGCGGGCCCGCGCTCGGTGGCAGACGTTGCCACCGCCCCCGGGGGCTTCCAGTCTCTTCCGGGGGCACTACGACCCTCGCGCCACTGGTTGGCAGTTAGGCAGTCCCGCTGGTTGGACAGAGCCGAAGCGGAGGCTGGACAGCGAAGAAGCCCCGTCTGCGTGGGCGCTGTTTAGCGCTCTCCGCCGGTCCATATAGGGCCGGCACACCGCGCCGGGCAGCGCCCGCGCTACCCTTCTCTATGCGAGAGGGGAAAGAATACTCCCGGAAGCGGAATGACCGTTTCCACAAAGGATTTCCCATGCCCAGACACCAGCATTTCTTGACATCGCGCCACCCTGCCCGCATCTAGCGCCAATGTTACACATCAACAATCTCACCTTCCGGATCGGCGGACGCATTCTCATCGACGATGCGTCGGTTGCTATTCCCGAAGGCCACAAGGTTGGCCTCGCCGGCCGCAATGGTGTCGGCAAGTCGACGCTTCTGAAACTGATTATCGGCGAGTTGCATTCCGAATCGGGCAGTGTCTCGGTGCCACGCAACGCCAAGATCGGCACGGTTGCCCAGGAAGCGCCGGGCGGCGAGGAGAGCCTGATCGACACGGTGCTGGCGGGCGATGCTGAATTGACGGCGCTTACCGCCGAAGCCGAAACGGCAACCGACCCCACGCGCATTTCCGATATTCAGATTCGCCTCGCCGACATTGACGCCCATTCGGCGCCGTCGCGGGCCGCCACCATTCTTTCGGGACTCGGCTTCAGCGAAGAAACCCAGAATGGCCCGTGCTCGGCGCTGTCGGGCGGTTGGCGCATGCGCGTGGCGCTGGCCGCGGCCCTGTTCGCCAAGCCCGATGTGCTGCTCCTTGACGAACCCACCAACTATCTCGACCTCGAAGGCTCGATCTGGCTCAAGAGTTTCCTGCGCGAATATCCACACACTATTTTGATGGTCAGCCACGACCGCGACCTGCTCAACGAAGCCGTCGATGCCATTTTGCATCTCGAACGCGGCAAGATGCTTCTCTACCAGGGCAACTACGACAATTTCGAACGCCAGCGCCGCGAGAAGCAGGCGCTGACGGTCAAGATGAAGAGGAAGCAGGAAGACCAGCGGGCGCACATGATGGAGTACATCGACCGCTTCCGCTACAAGGCCTCGAAGGCCCGCCAGGCGCAAAGCCGCCTCAAGGCGCTGGCCAAGCTACAGCCAATTGCCGACATCGTAGAAGATCGCGTGGCGCCATTTCACTTCCCTAATCCGGAGAAAGCCCTGGCGCCGCCGCTGGTGCGCTGGGACAAGGCCGCGGTGGGTTACACGCCGGGCAAAAACATCCTGCGCAATATCACGCTGCGCATGGATCCTGATGACCGCATCGCGCTGCTCGGTTCCAATGGCAATGGCAAATCAACCTTCGCCAAGCTCTTGTGCGGCAAGCTCAAGGCCAGCGAAGGCGAGATGAAGCACCCTGCCCGCCTGACCGTTGGTTATTTCGCCCAGCATCAGCTCGATGAATTGACGCCGGACTACACGCCCTATGATTATGCCTGCCGCCTGCTGCCGGATGCGTCGGAAGCCCAGCGCCGGGCCCGCATCGGCGCATTGGGCTTCGGCATCAATCTGTCGAATTCCAAATGCTCGACTTTGTCGGGCGGTGAAAAGGCGCGGCTGCTTTTCATGCTCGCCACCTTCCATGGTCCGCACATTCTGGTGCTCGACGAACCGACCAACCATCTCGACGTCGACAGCCGCGAGGCCCTGATCATGGCGATCAACGATTTCGAAGGTGCGGTCGTTCTCATCAGCCACGACCGGCACATCATCGAAACCTGCGCCGACCGCCTGTGGCTGGTGGATCAGGGTACGGTGAAGTCCTTCGATGGCGACATGGATGAGTACACGGCGCTGGTGCTCGACCGTTCGCGGGCGGGCCGCCGCAACGCCAGCCTGCGGTCATCGGCAAGCGCCGAGAAGCCGCGACGCAGAAAGCCGGTGCAATCCCAGAAGGAACTGCAGGATCTCGACATCAAGATTGGCCAGCTCAGGCAGAAGATCTCGGTGCTCGACGATGCCCTCGCCGATCATTCGATCTACAGCGAGGCGCCGAAGAAGGCCGCGGATTTCGCCAAGCTTCGCGCCAAGCTGGCGGCCGATCTCGACTCGCATGAAACGCTGTGGCTCGAAGCCAATGAGTACTAGCAGCACCGCTCACAATTCAAGGCTCGCGGCTTTCATCCACCATGAATTGACGGCCGGACTCATATTGGTTGCTGCGGCGGCCGCGGCTGTCATTCTCAACAATACCGCCGGTTTAGACACGGCCTATGAGTCATTCCTGCAATTGCCGGTTTCGGTGAGCGTAGGCTCGCTGTCTCTCGCCAAACCCGCCCTGTTGTGGATCAACGACGGGCTTATGGCCATCTTCTTTTTCCTGGTTGGCCTCGAACTGAAACGCGAAGTGCTTGAAGGCAACCTCTCGCAACGGGACCAGATTGTGCTGCCAGCACTTGCGGCAATCGGCGGCATGGCGGCACCGGCTATGGTCTATCTGTTCTTCACGGCCAACAACCCCGAACTGGCACACGGTTGGGCCATACCGGCGGCCACCGACATCGCTTTCGCGCTTGGCGCCTTGTCGTTGGCGGGCAAGCGCGTGCCGATTACCCTCAAGATTTTTCTGCTCACGCTGGCAACGCTGGACGATCTGGGTGCGATCGTCATCATCGCGCTGTTCTATACGTCGTCGCTTTCCACCCTGTCGCTCCTCCTGGCAGCGGGCGCAATTGCCGTTCTGTTCGCCTTCAATCGCTTCCACGTCAGCCGCACGGCGCTCTATGTTTTCGTGGGGTTCGCCATGTGGGTGTTCGTGCTGAAATCAGGCGTGCATGCAACACTGGCGGGCGTAGCGCTCGGGCTTCTTGTTCCGCTCAACCGCAAGGACGGCTCGGCGTTCATTCACGCCATCGAGGAAGGCCTGCACCCTTACGTGAAATTCCTGATCCTGCCGTTGTTTGCCTTCGCCAATGCCGGAATCCCGCTTGACGGATTTTCGATTGGCAGTCTTTTGCACCCGCTGCCGTTGGCGATCGCCGCCGGCCTGGTCATTGGCAAACCCGCGGGCATCATGACCGCCGTCATGCTGGCGCGCGTCACTGGCCTGGCGCGGCTGCCGGAGGGCTGCACCACAATTCACATGTTAGGCGTGGGCTGTCTCGCCGGCATCGGTTTTACAATGAGCCTGTTCATCGGGTCGCTGGCCTTCGAGTCCGGTGAACTGGCAGCGGCGGTGCGGGCCGGCGTCATGGTAGGGTCGCTGCTTTCAACAGTGCTCGGATTGGCGGTGCTCATCACGATTGGACGGAGAAATGACTAGGCCGGGCGCGCGGCGCGGTTCTGCCAGCGGCCGCTTTCGTCCTGCTGCCAGTAGCTCACGTCGCAGCCCTGCCCGCGAAAATCCGTCCAGCTCTGGCGCGCCGCCTGGACCGCCGCATCGTCGCTGCCATCAAACATGATGACAGCGCGCGTCAGACCATCGACGGTTGCCGGCGTTGCGCCATCCACGAAAAAGCGGACGGTTGCCCGGTTGGGAGTATCGTCGCCATCGGTCAGCCAGATGGGTTGCAAGTCTCCAAGGCCATCGGCCCTGTTGCCATGGGGCAGGAAGCCCTCGTCGTCGAAGGTCCACAACAGTGTGGACAGCGCTTCAACGCGCTCGGGTGAACCCACCTGCACGACGGTGCGCCAGCCGCGCTCGAAAGCCGACTTCAGGAGTTTCGGCAGGACCCGGTCGAGAGGCTGCTGCTGCAAATGATAGAAGAAAACCTCGGTCACGGCCCGCTTAGAAACCGCCGCGAACGGCGCGTCAAGCCGCGGCTTGAACTTGCAGGCGCAAGCGCTAAACTCTATCGTGCAGAAAAGGACCATCACATGAAAGCCTTCGCGCTCGCCGTTGCCACCCTGATCCTTACCGCTGTGCCGGCCACGGCGGCCAGCCTGTGCAATTGCTGTACTTCTGGCACGGCCGAGGCCTGCGCCAGTACTTGCGCGCCGCTCAAACCTGCCGAAGGAATGTGCCTGCCAGCCGTGGATTTCGCGGGAACTCCAACCATTGCCGATGGCCAAAACCCGCTCTACGACGTGGCGCTCAAGGGCCTCGACCTCAACGGCTCGGGACGCAAGGAACTGGAGTCGTTTCGGATGCTGCTTGAGGGCTCTCGCAAGGGTGTCGAAAAGGACCGCCGCGCGGCACTGCAGGCGCGGGCCAAGGGCATGATCGATGAGGCGGCGGCATCCAGCGCTACCAAGCGTTACGATGACGCCATGGTGAACTACTATCTTGGCATGAACGCCTACCGCTCCGCACAGCCGCGCTGACTTGCCAATCAGTCAGGGTAACGCACGGTAAGGGTATATGGCAGTTCTCCCATATTGCCGAAATTAGGTTTCGGACCGACACTTCATCCCATGGAAACCTTGCGAGGTTTCATAAGTGGAGTCGATGTGAGCCAGTTTGAATCAGAAGCATCAAGTCAGCCGCAACCGGAAGGCGCGATCAGCGTTTACTGCCTGGGTACGCTGGTCGCGGAGCATGCCCAAAAACATGGTCACGACGGATTTGCCAAGTCGATCGAACTGGCCTTGAATTCGTTCCTGGGCACGCTGCCGCGGGACCTCCAGTCCCAGGCCCTGAAACTTGCCTATGAGATGGCGATTGGTGGTGAGAGCCCTGCCGCACCGCGACTCCGGCTGGTTTACTCGCGAGACTAGAAATCGGTCGGTTCGCCGCCTTCACGGGTGCGCCGGGCAACGAATTCTTCCATCTCCCCGGCAATGCCTGCATCCAGCGGGGGCGGCTCATAGTCCGCGAGGGCCTTCTTCCACACGGCGTTGGCCTTCCGCATGGCATCGGGAGAGCCTGCCTGCTGCCACTGCTGGAAATTCCGCCAATCGGAAATGACGGGCTGGTAGAATGCGGTGGCATAACGTTCGAGGGTTTGCCTGGCGCCGAAAAAGTGGCCACCGGGCCCAACTTCGGAGATGGCCGCGAACCCCATGGTGTCGGCGTTCACCTCAAGGGGATCGAGATACTCCATGATGGTCTGTAGCAGATCGATGTCGAGCGCGAACTTTTCATAACTCGCGACCAGGCCACCTTCCATCCAGCCGGCGGCGTGCTGGATCATGTTGCCGCCGCCCATGATGGCACCCCACAGGGAAAACACGCTCTCGTAGGCGGCCTGGGCGTCCACGGTGTTGGCGGCATTGGTGCTCGACGTGCGGTACGGCAGTTTGTAGCGCCTGGCCAGTTGCCCGCCGACGATGCAGGCTTTCATGTATTCCGGTGTGCCAAAAGCGGGTGCTCCGGACTTCATGTCGACGTTGGACGTAAAACCACCATAGACGAATGGAGCTCCTGGCTTGGCCATCTGCGACAGGGTGAGCCCGGCCAGCGCCTCGGCATTCTGCAGTACCAATGCACCTGCCATGGTCACCGGTGCCATGGCGCCCGCCAGGGTGAACGGCGTCACCACGCAGGCTTGCCCATGGCGCGCCATTTCGATGATGCCCATGGCCATCGGGCCATCGAGCTTCAAGGGCGAATTGGTGTTGATGATGGTGTAGGTGGAAGGCTCTGTCAGCATCCGGTCCCAGTCGATGCCGCGGGCGATGCGCGCCATTTCCATGCCATCGAACAGGCGGTGACGGCCCGTCGAAGTGGAGAATGAGACCTTGTCCGAGTACAGCACCTTGTTGCGAAGAATCTGCAGGTGACGCACCGACGCGTGGACGTCGAGGGCATCGACGGAGCCGCCGTGGGCGGTGTGGATGCAGTTGAAGTACTGCGAGAGCTTGATGAAGTTGACGTTGTCTTCGAGCGTTCCAGGCCGCCGCCCACGGTCCATGTCGGAGCAGTTGGGCGGCCCGCCGACGGGGCCAAAGAGAATCCAGTTGCCGCCGATGCGCAGGTCATGTTGCGGATTTCGGGCGTGAATGGTGAACTCCGGCGGCGGCGTGACTAGAGCCTGCTCGACAATGTCGCGCCCGATGCGGACGCGCTCGCCGGTAACCTTGGCCCCTGCCCGCTCAAATATTTGCCGCGCTTCGGCGTGGACGACGTCCATGCCGATTTCCTGGAGCACGCGCAGGGATTCATTGTGGATGGCTTCAAGCTGATCGTCAGAGACGATGCGCGAGGGCTCGAGGGTGAGGCGCGGTTGTTTCCAGGGCAGTTGGGGAATTGGCTGCGACGCGGCATCGGCTTTGCGGCCACGGCGCACAACGGTCATGTGCTCAGCTTGCCATAGGCTACCGCAATGCTGGCAGCGACCTTGGCGTTGTTTTCGACGAGGGCGATATTGGCCGCCAATGACCGCCCGCCCGTCTTGCGGGCCAACCTGGCCAGCAAGAATGGCGTCACGTCCTTGCCCTTTACGCCTTCGGTTTTCAAAGCCGCGAGTGCTTCTTCAATCCATGGCGAAATTTCGGCGGCGGGAATCTCAACACTTTCGGGAATTGGATTGGCGACGACAACGCCGCCGGCAAGTCCCATGGACCATTTCGCCGACATCAATGCGGCGACCTCCATTGCCGTGTCGCAGCGCATGGGGACTTTCAGTCCGCTGTCACGCGAATAGAAGGCCGGGAAGGCATCGGTGCCGAAGCCGACGACGGGAACGCCCATGGTCTCAAGCATTTCCAGGGTGAGGGCGAGGTCGAGGATGGCCTTGGCGCCAGCGGTGACGACGGCAACATTCGATTGGGCGAATTCCATGATATCGGCCGATATGTCGAAACTGGTCTCGGCGCCGCGATGAACACCGCCAATGCCGCCGGTCGCGAAAACCGCGATATCAGCCAAAGCGGCAATGCGCATGGTGGAAGCAACGGTTGTGGCGCCATCGGACTTCAGGGCGACGACGTGAGGCAAATCGCGGGTCGAGACCTTGCGGATGCCGGCACCATCCTTGCCAAAGCGCTCCAGTTCGCTGTCGCTTAAGCCCACTTTCAATGCGCCGCCGAGAACGGCGATGGTGGCCGGTACAGCGCCGCCGGCGCGGATGATCTCCTCGACGGCGCGCGCTGTTTCGACGTTTTGCGGATAGGGCATGCCGTGGGCGATGATTGTCGATTCAAGTGCGACGATTGGCGCGCCACGGGCTTTGGCGTTCGCAACTTCATCCGAAAACTCGATAGCTGAGTTCAATTCCTTATCCACTCAATTTTGCGGCTGCCAACAGCCTGTCCGGTGTCATGACATCGGCGACCGACGATGACGACTGCAATTTCAGCGCCGCCGCCGCCTGGCCGAAGCGCGCCGCCTCGTAAACGTCATATCCCGAAACAAGCCCCCAGACGAGGCCCGCCACGGCGGCGTCGCCAGCACCGGTCACATCTCTAACCCCGGACAGCGAGATGGCCGGCACTTGATGTTGTGTGCCGCCAGCTTCCGAAACATAGGCGCCTTCGGCACCGGCATGGATGATGACATTGGCAATGCCGAGGGAATGGATGGCCACCGCGGCGGCCGGCCAATTCCGTGTAGCGGAGAGTGTTTCAGCCTGGTCGCGGTTGGGCGTGACGGCGAATGCCCGGAGACCCGCCACTTGCTTGAGCTTTTGCGATTTTGGGACGGAAACCGGCTCTAGCAGCAAGCGCTTTCGTTCACGGCTTGCGAAGGCCGACAGCCAAGCGAGACAATTCAGGGGAATGTTGCAGTCGGCCACCAGCATGTCGGCAGAGATCAGCTTTGGAGCCAGGGCATCAAGCATTTCCGGCGTCATGGCATCAGCACAGGCCATAGCGCTTATTGCCGAAATCAACTCGCCATCTTGATCCAGCAGGGCCAGATAGGTTCCAGATGCATCACCGCCTCGGAGCAGCGTCGAAACGTCAACACCGGCTGCTTGAGATTGCCTGGCAATCAGTGCTGCGTGGTCATCGTTTCCCACCATGGCGACGAGTGCCGTTTCAACGCCGAGCAATGCCAGATTGTGAGCGATGTTTCGCCCAACGCCTCCGGCCGACACGGTGACTGTTCCGGGATTGGAGGTGGCAGGGATGGCGGGCTTGAACGTGCGGCCCTTGATGTCCACGTTGGCACCGCCGATGACGACAACGCGCGGCATCAGAAATCCGTTGGCGCCCCACCTTCGCGGATGCGGCGGTCCACGAAATCATCAAGGCCCTCGCGGATGGCTTGGTCCATGGGTGGCGGCTGGTATTCGTCCAGTGCCTGTTTGTAGACGGCGTTGGCGCGCTGCCAGGCCTCGGGCTTGCCGGCTGCCAGCCACTGCTGATTGTTGCGCCAGTCGGAGACGATCGGCGCATAGAAGGCGTTGGTGTAGCGTCCAAGTGTATGTTTGGCACCGAAGAAGTGGCCCCCGGGACCAACTTCGCGGATGGCGTCCAGGCCAAGAGCATCCTCGGTCATTTCAACGGGTTGCAGGAATTCGCTCACCATCTGAATCAAGTCGACATCGAGAACGAATTTCTCGAAACTGGCGACCAGCCCGCCTTCCATCCAGCCTGCGCCGTGCATGATGTAATTGCCGCCACCCATGGTCAGCGCCCACAGCGAGAACACCGACTCATAGGCCGCTTGGGCATCGACGGTGTTGGCGGCGTTGGTGTTGGAGGTGCGGAACGGCAGGCCGTAGCGCCGCGCCAGCTGCCCGCCGATAATTGTCGATTTCATGTATTCCGGGGTTCCGAAAGCCGGGGCTCCCGACTTCATGTCGACATTGGACGTGAAGCCACCATAGACGACCGGGCAACCTTTCCGGACCAACTGGCAAAAGGCGAGGCCCGCCAAGGCCTCGGCATTCTGCTCTACCAACGCTCCAGCTACGGTGACGGGCGCCATGGCGCCTGCGAGCGTGAACGGCGTTACGCAAACCGGCTGATTTCTGGCGCACATTTCCAGCATGCCAATCAGCATGTTGTTGTCGAGCTTGAGGGGCGAGTTGGTATTGACGATGGTGAGGAGCGAAGGCTCGCGCTCCATCTGTTCCCAGTTGATGCCGCGCGCCAGCCGGGCGATTTCGATGGCATCACGGATGCGTTCAACACCCAGCGAATAGGCGACAAACGGCTTGTCGGTGATGGTCACCACATCGCGGAGTGCTTCGAGATGGCGCACTGAAGGATGAATGTCGATCGGTTCAACAGGGTAGCCGGAGATAAAGTTGATGGCGTTGAAATGGTGCGCGAGCTTCAGGAACTTCTGGTAATCGGCGCGGTTGCCGGATGCGGCGGCCGTTATCCATGTCATGGCAGTTTGGCGGGCTTCCAACCGTTCCGAAGGAAATGTTTGGTCCACCGATCTCGAGTTCTCGGCCGGGGCGCGAACCATGCAGCGTGAAGGCCGATGGCGCATGGGCGATCAATTCCTCGATCATTGCCGGATCGAAGCGCACCCTTTCACCCTCAACCGAGGCTCCCGCCTTCTTCAGCAGGTTACGGGCTTCTTCCAGCATGAAGTCCATGCCGATTTCGGATAGGACTTGAAGTGAAACGCGGTGAATGGACTCCAACTCGTCGTCGGAGATGATGCGCATGGGTTCGAAGTGGCGCTGCACCTTGCGCCACGGCAGTTGCTGGATCGCGGGCTTGCTGCCTCCGCCGCCCCGCCTTCCACCTTCGCGGCCGCGGCGCCTTCCGGTTTCGGCGCTGAGTGGGGCCTGCAGTTCATCGCTCACTTCTATTTTCCCTTATCACGGTAGGCCTCGAGAACGGGGTCGGCATTCACCTGCTTCACCAGCCAGTCTTCAAAGCGCTTGATTTTCGGTTTCATCCGGTGCTCGGAATTGCAGGCGAAAAGCCATTGCAGCCGATGCTGGGCCTGAATCGGAAATGGTTGCACGAGGCGGCCCGCCTTGATCTCCTCGGATGCAAATGGCCCGATGGTCATGGCCACACCGCGGCCGTCGGCGGCGGCCTCCTGGGCCAGAATGTAGCTGTCGAAAGCCAGCCGATCCGACAGTTTGATGCCGGTGACGCCGGCCTTTTCCAGCCAGATGTGCCAGTCCTCTTCGGCGGTATAGACATAGAGCAGCTTGTGTTTCTTGAGGTCGGCTGGTGTCTTCAGGGCATTTGGCCCCTTCAACAGTTCCGGCGAACAGATGGGCGTCAGCAGCGACCGGAACAATGGGCGGTAGTAGTGATCCGGCGAGCGATTGCGGGCGAGAATAAATCCGGCATCGACATTCTTCTCGTCGAAATCCCAATCGAAGTAGGAGGTCGAGAGCCTGACTTTCATGTCAGGGTAGCGGCGTTCAAAGTCGTGGAGGCGCGGGATCAGCCACTTGAGGGCCACAGTGACGTAGACCTGTATGGTGAGTTCGTTATCAGTCGTGGACGGGCGCAGGGCGCGCGTCTGGATTTCAATCTGGTCGAAGGCCTCGCGAATGGGAGGATAATAGCCATGGCCGCTTTGGGTGAGTTCGGCGCGCCTGGCATCGCGGCGAAAGAGCTGCACGCCGAGGCGCTGCTCAAGAGACTTGACCTGGTGGCTGACAGCCGACCGGGTAATTCCGAGTTCACCGGCCGCCAGCCGGAAGCTGCCGAGCCGGGCAGCGGCTTCGAATGCCGTTAGCGCCCGCAACGGGGGTAAGTCACGCCTTGCCAAGATTCTTCACCATTGCCCTCTTTCGGCGTATACATATCACCATTGAAAACGCTGTGATAAGGGCGAACTACAGCACAGGCTGGTGGCAAATTGGTGAAATTTTCTCACCGGTATCGGTGACCAGATAGGCCGTTGCGAAGTGGCGCGCGAGGGGCGAAAAGACAAACAACAGGAGACGCCCATGAGCGCAGTTGAAGAACTATCCCGCCGCCGCGGCGGCCGCGAAGCCCGCAAGGCCCTGAGAGCCCGGCCTATTCCCATGGCAGAGGCGGCCGTGCGCCCGGGCATGGTTGGCGGCCAGTACAAGCCTCTCAGCGACCGGGACATGCAGCGCATCCATGAAACAGCACTGAACCTTCTTGAGAAGGTGGGATTTGGGCAGGCCATTCCGAGTTGTATTGAAGCCATGACGGCCAAGGGCTGCACGATCAATGCGGCGGGAAGGCTGTGCATTCCAAGGGCTCTTGTCGAGGATACGCTGGCGTCCTGCGCCCGAAACTTCGTGCTGCACGCCCGCGACCCGAAGCACGACATGGAGCCATCGGGCAATAAGGTCTACTTTGGTACGGCGGGTGCCGCCGTGTTTGTTGTCGAACCGGAGACCCGGGAATATCGCGAGTTGGTTCTGGCCGATCTCTATGACGCCGGCCGGATTGTCGATACGTGCGAGCACATCCATTTCTATCAGCGCCCGGTGACGGCGCGCGACATGATCACCGGCCACGATCTCGATATCAACACGATGTATGCCTGCCTGGCTGGCACCAACAAGCATGTGGGCACCAGCATGGTCGAGCCGACGCATGTGGAAGAATGCCTGCAGATGCTGCATTTCATCGCCGGCGGCGAAGAGAAGTGGCGCGAGCGGCCTTTTGTTTCGCAGTCCAACTGCTTTGTCGTGCCGCCGATGAAATTCGCCGAGGATGCCTGCCGCTGCCTGGAAGTGGCGGCGCGCGGCGGCATGCCGGTGCTGCTCTTGTCGGCGGCCCAGGCGGGCGCCACGTCGCCCGCGGCCTTGGCGGGCACCATTGTTCAAGCAGTTTCCGAATGCCTGGCAGGCCTTGTTTACATCAATTGCGTTGTGCCCGGCGCCATCGCGATTTGGGGCACTTGGCCGTTTGTTTCCGATCTGCGCACTGGTGCGATGTCGGGCGGCTCAGGCGAACAGGCGCTTATCACATCGGGCTGCGCCCAGATGGGTCACTTCTACAATCTCACGGTCGGCTCAGCGTCGGGCATGAGCGATTCGAAATTGCCGGATATGCAAGCCGGTTACGAAAAGGGCCTCACGGCAGGCATTTCGGCGATGACCGGTATCAACCTGATGTATGAATCGGCGGGAATGCACGCTTCACTTCTCGGTTTCTGCCTCGAGAGCCTGTTGATCGACAATGACATGCTGGGCTCGATCAACCGCAATGTGCGCGGCATCGAAGTCAATGATGAGACCCTGTCGTTCGACGTAATCAGCGATGTCTGTATCAATGGCCCCGGCCATTATCTCGGCAATGCGCAGACGCTCGATTTGATGCAGAAAGAGTACATCTATCCGCACGTCGCCAACCGCATGAGTCCCAAGGAATGGATTGAAGCGGGCAAGCCCGACATCGTTGCGAAAGCAGCGGCGCGCAAGCGCGAAATCCTGTCGACCTATTATCCCGAATATATCCCCCGGCACATCGACGAGGCGATCCGCGCCAAGCACGACATCAAGTTGCCGCGCTCGGTGATGGAACCGGGAGATCCGCGCTGGGCGCGCTAGGTCGTGGAACATCCGGTTCTGGTTGCCATCCGGCGGGCGTCGTTCACGCCCTTCGGGTGGTTTCAGCCGGAAGCTAGCGACGGCGTTCCAGGCGAGGCGCGGTTCGTCATCCTGATCGGCAATGCCGGACCTGACATGTTCCGGCGTTTCGCCCGCGAGCGCGACCCCAAGCGAACACCGCTCGATGACTGGACCCGCGACGTAGTTACGGCATTGGCTGGCGACCTTTCAGCCCGCGCCGTGTTTCCCTTCGAGAAACCCTACCCGCCCATGCTCACCTGGGCGCGGAAGGCGGGTGCGGGGCATGTGTCGCCGCTTGGCCTCAACATCCATCCGGCTTACGGGTTGTGGCACGCCTTCCGGGCCGCACTGCTGTTTCCGGTGGTTTTCGATCTTCCGGTGCAGAGCTCCGGCCCGCATCCTTGCGAAACCTGCGCCAGCAAACCCTGCCTGACCGCCTGCCCTGTCAACGCCTTTTCACCTGGCACCTATGACACTGGCGCCTGCGCGCGTCATCTCAAGTCCGAAGCTGGTGCGCCGTGCATGTCCGGCGGGTGCCTTGCGCGCCACGCCTGTCCCGTGGGACAGGGCTTTGCATACTCTCCGGCACAGGCGCAGTTTCACATGCAAAAGTTTCTGGAGGCCCGAATATAAATGTACGTCAGGATTGCCGGCAAGCTCTCGCGCGGCGAGACTATCATCATCGATGGCGGCACGGGCACCGACATTCAACGGCGCGGCGTGCCGATGGATGGCGACACATGGTGCGCCGAAGCGAACCTCACGCATCCGGAGGTCGTGAAGGCTGTCCACGAAGACTATGTGAGCGCCGGCGCTGAATTGATCATCGCTAATACGTATGCAACCAGCGCCCTGTTGTTCAACGCCATCGGGCGCGATGACGACCTTCTGGCCATCGACCACCAGGCCATCGCCATCGCCAAGGACGCGGTTGGCAATAGACCCATTGCGGTGGCGGGATCGATGTCGACCATGCGGCCGGTGGTCAAGGGGTCGGATCGCAACAATCTGACCCGCAACTGGCCGGAGGCGGAAGCCCGGCGGCTGTTCAAGCGCAAAGCTGACAACCTCAAGGCCAGTGGCGCTGATCTTATCGTGCTCGAGATGTTGCGGGATGGGGATTATGCGGTGTGGGCCACGGAAGCCGCGGTTGCGACCGGGCTGCCGGTGTGGGCCGGCGTTTCCGTTGAGAAGAACGACGCTGGCGATCTGGTTGGCTGGGGCCGCAAGGATTGGCGTTTCGCGGACTTCATTCCACGGATCGTGGCGGCCAAGCCCGATGTCATTTGCGTGATGCACACCTCGCCAAACGACACCGGGGAGGCATTGGAGATCGTACGGAAACACTGGCAAGGGCCGCTCGGCACCTATCCGGAGAGCGGCTACTTCACCATGCCGGACTGGCAATTCGTCGATATCATAGCGCCGGATGAACTGGTCACGAAGTCGAAGTCGTGGAAGGAACTTGGCGCGTCGATCTTTGGCGGTTGCTGCGGCATCGGGCCAGATCATATCCGGGCACTGGCGAGAGGAATGTAAATCATGAAAACCGGTTCGTGCCTGTGTGGCGCCGTCGCCTTCGAAGTCACGGGACCACTGCGTCCTGTGGTGGCCTGCCACTGCACCCAATGCCGCAAGCAGACCGGTTCCTTCATGCATGCAACGGCGGCAAATGACGCCGACTTTCGCATCACCAGGGACCGGGGCCTGAAGTGGCACCAGTCCAGCGGGCAGGCCAAGCGCGGATTTTGCGGCGAGTGCGGATCGGTGTTGTTCTGGAAGGGTGATGGCCGAAACTACACGGCAATTGCCGCTGGTTCGATCGATGGCACAACCGGACTGCAACTCGAAGGCCACATTTTTTGCGACAACGCCGGTGACTATTACGAAATCTGTGGCGGCGGCTATCGCAAGGGGCAGTGGTAGCCGGCAAAAAATGATGGCCGCGACGATGCGCAGCCATCATTCCAGGCTCTCGATGCGGGCGATCCGGGCGGACCATCGGGGCACGGCGGTCAGGCGCGGACAACGGAACTCACAATTGTTACCGGTGGGACATACCGGCGGCCCGCACTACGGCCTACTTCTTCGAGTGATCCGAATCTTGCTACTTCGCAGGTGACAATCCGATGAGACGGGGTGTCAGCTTTCTGTCAGCCGGGTGGCGAGGCCGGTTTCAAGTTCGCCGTAGCCGGTGAAGCGATACTCGTAGGCGAGTCCCAATTTCTTGGCGGCCGCCATGGCTTTCTTGGCCAAGTCTTCGTCGCGCGTCTGGGCGAGATAGACGATCTTGGTGTAGTTGCCGAAGTACATCGGCAAAAGTTCGGGATGTTTTTCCATCCCAAGACCAGCCCAGATCAGCTTGTCGAAGTGCCGCGCCAGATAATCAGTCAAATAAAAGCTAGAGAAGTCATTCTCGGCGGTTTTGGCGAAGGCGTCATTGCCGGAGAAAAATGCATAACAATGGGGGCCGTCGATGCGCTCGACGCCTTCTTCCGCCAGCAACTTGTCGAGCATGCCGCCGGTGCCGCAATCGCCATAGAGGACGAAAATCGACTTGTAGTGCGATTTGGCGGCGCGAATTTTCTCGCGCACTGCGGGAACGATCTTGTCCGGCGTGTTGTGCCATTTGGCGGGCAGGCATTGCAGGTCGAAGGCCTGCCAGCGGTTGCGTTCGATGAGGTCAACAATCTCGCGGGCCAGGGCGCCACAGGCGATCAGCAGCACGTCGCCCTTGCCAGGGGTGAATTCGAATTCGTCGGACGGTTTGACGTTTACAAGGGTCATTCGTGTCAATCCTGGTACGATTTAAGCCTCGCTGCCGGCCTCCTGCGCCAGCATTTCCGGCATGCGCTGCCGGGTATACGACGAAACATGGCAAAAATCTGCGGTGCTGACCGGGCCTTGGATACTGCTATTGCAAGGAACCGACTTAGGTCTAGGTTGTGAGCGGCTGGCAAAATGGAGCGTTGGGGGCCATGGAAGAAAGCGGATCGATTTACCTGTTCAATCTATCGCTGATCGCAATGACGTTTACAGCAGTATCGGCACTGGTCATGCTGGTGCGCCAAACCATGGGTGGCAAATTGTCGAATTTCGACGTCTACCTGATCACATCATTTGTGTCGTTGGGGTTTGCGCAGTCCCTCGCAGCGATATTGCCATCGCTGGTTTCGCTGTTCGAGCCACCGCACAGCGTCCTGTGGGCCAGTTCAAGCGGTTCCGCCGCCCTGCTTCTGGGTGCCACGCTGTTCAGCGTTGTCAGACTCCGCTTGAGAGTCTCACCAGACCCTATCCCGAATTCAGTTTTCTTTGGGTTCTGCCTTCAAGGCTTGGCCGTCACAGTACTTATGGTCAATGCCGTGGTCACAGCCTGGCAGGGCGTTCATTTGTTCGCCGGTGCCGTGACACTTTCGGTTGCCGCAGTCATGGGGGCATTCGTACGGCGCATAGCGTCGCTCCTGGGCGACCGGCCGGGAGAGGACTGGGATCCAAAGCAGGGCTAACAACGCTTACGACGCCATTTGTTGAGCTTGCGCGCCATATAGGCCTTGGCGGTTTCGATCGTCACCGCCGCGTCGCGGCCTTCAACGCCACGTCGCCCTTGCCGGGGATGAATTCGAATTCGTCCGATGGCTTGACATTGACGAAGGTCATGCGGCCTTTCCGGGGCGAAGTGTCCGGAACGCATGATAGGCGACAATGATCCAGAAGACGATGCGCAGCGACATGGCGCCGACGGTGCGCATTTCATAGGCGCCGCCCGCCGACACATGGAAGGCAAAAGCCAAACCAACCAACACGGTGGCCAGCGCGATAATCGCAGACAGCCAAACGGACCATGACTTCCTGAAGTAAAGTCCAGCCCCGGCCGCCACGTAAGCGAACCCCGCCAGAAAATTGAACCACAACACAAAGGGCACGGCATTGCCTACGTCTGCCCCCTGGAACAGGGCCCCGCCTCCGGAAGCCACGGTGGCAAAGCCGAACAGAACCGAAAGCACCGAGAGAATGACCGTCACGTGAACACCCACCTTTCACTCATGCTTCATTCCCACTGACAAAATAGGGACTGAACTCCACATTGCAAGCCGGGCCGCCAGAACACAAAAGGCCACCCGGTGGTTGCCGGGCAGCCTGGATTCTTGAAACAGGAACGCCCGGTGCGCCGGCTAGGACGCCATCTGGTTGTGCTTGCGGGCCATGTAGGTCTTGGCGGTTTCGACGGCCACTGCGGCATCGCGGCAATAGGCATCGGCACCGATGGCCTTGGCGAACTCCTCGTTCAAGGGTGCCCCGCCGACCAGCACCACGTAGTCATCGCGCATGCCCTTTTCCTTGAGCGTGTCGATCACCACTTTCATGTAAGGCATGGTAGTGGTGAGCAGCGCCGACATGCCGAGAATGTCTGGCTTGTGTTCTTCAATGGCAGCGAGATACTTCTCAACGGCGTTGTTAATGCCGAGGTCGATCACCTCGAAGCCCGCGCCCTCCATCATCATGCCGACGAGGTTCTTGCCGATGTCGTGGATGTCGCCCTTTACCGTGCCGATGACCATCTTGCCCTGGCGGGGTGCTCCGGTGGCGATCAGCAAGGGGCGGAGAATGAACATGCCGGCCTTCATCGAGTTGGCGGCAAGCAGGACCTCGGGAACGAACAGAATGCCATCGCGGAAATCAACGCCGACAATGCGCATGCCTTCGACCAGGGCCTCGGTCAGCACCTTGTAGGGCGCCCAGCCGCGGCCGAGGAAGATGTGAACCGCCGCTTCGACCTCTTCCTTCAGGCCGTCGTAGAGGTCATCGTGAACCTGCTGAACGAGGTCCTCGTCGTTGAGGGAGTTCAGATCGAGTTCGCCTTCATCGCTCATCGGGGGCATCTCCGGGATTCACAGTCGTTTCGACCTTAGCCGGGGTTACGGCAAGCCCCCTGCCATGGCGCGACGTCCACTTGCCGGAAAGCGACAGTTGAGGCAAGGGCAAAGCCCGGCTAAGGGTAACTTTCGCTCACCAATGGGGCACCAAAATCAATGACTTCGACCTTGGATATCGCCGCCGTCCGCAGCCAGTTTCCGTCGCTCTCCCTGAAAGACGGTGGCTACCCCCGCGTCTATTTCGACAATCCTGCCGGGACCCAGGTGCCGCAGCAAGTCATCGATCGGACGGTCGAGTGTTTTACCGCCCAGAACGCCAATCTCGGCGGTTACTTCCCGACTACTGTTTCAGCCGGTGCGCTGGTTGATGAGGCACATCAGGCTTGCGCCGACTTCTACAATGCCGGCTCGGCCAGCGAAATCGTGTTCGGCCAGAACATGACCAGCCTGACCTTCCACTTCTCGCGTTGCCTCGGAAAACGATTCAAACCCGGCGACGAAATCGTGCTGAGCCGCATGGACCACGATGCCAATATCTCCCCTTGGCTGTTGCTGGCGGATGATCTTGGCCTCGTCATCAAGTGGATGGAGTTCGATCCCGGCACCTATGAGTTTCCGGACGATGCGCTCACCAAGGTCCTGTCGCCGCGCACCAGGCTGGTGGCGCTTTGCTTGGCGTCGAACTGCACGGGCACGATCACTGACGTCAAGCATTTCGCCGGTCAAGCGAAACAGGCGGAGGCACTGGTCTATGTCGATGCCGTGCAACTGGCGCCGCATGCGGCCATCGATGTGCAGGATCTGGGCGCGGATGTGCTGGTGTCATCGGCCTACAAGTGGTTTGGACCGCATCAGGGAATATTGTGGGGGCGCGAAGAGCTCTTGCAGGAGACTTTTGCCTACAAGGTGCGGCCGGCGGGCAGCGATCTGCCGCACAAGTTTGAAACGGGTACGCTGTCGCACGAAGGAATGGCCGGAACGCTGGGAGCCATCGAATATCTCGAGCAATTCGGCAGCGGAACGACACGGCGGGCGCGGATCGCCAGCGCATGGGGCATTCTGGAGAGCTATGAGCGCAAGCTGACACAACGGCTGATCGAGGCTTTGCGCGAGTTCAAGGGCCTGACCATTCGCGGCATCACTTCGGCCAACGCTGCGCACCGCCGGGTGCCGACGGTATCATTCACCCTGGAGGGACATGTTCCGGACACGCTGGCCAAAGGCTTCGCCGCCGACAACATCTTCGTCTGGTCGGGCCACAATTATGCCATTGAACCGGTCGGCAAGATGGGCCTCCTGGACAAGGGTGGCGTGTTGCGCGTGGGGCTGGCGCATTACAATACCGAGGCGGAAGTCGATGCGTTTTCGCGCTCGCTGCACCGCATTGTTGGAAAGGCCTGAGCATGGCGTACAGGCTCGCGGTCATCGGTCTCGGCAAGATTGCCCAAGACCAGCACTTGCCATGCATTGCCAAGAACCAGAATTTCGAATTGGCGGCCATTGTCAGTTCGCGTGGCGGGTTGGATGGTGTCGCGAGTTTCAAAACGCCGCAGGAACTCTTCGCTAGCGGCCTGAAGCTCGATGCGGTTTCGCTGTGCATGCCACCGGAGCCGCGGTTTCACATCGCCCGCCAGGCGCTTGATGCCGGGTTGCACGTCCTCAGCGAAAAACCTCCAACCCCCACGGTTGGCGAGTTCAACGCCATGGCGGACCACGCCCGGGCGAAGGGCCGCATTCTCTTCACCACCTGGCACTCGCAATACAACGCCGCTGTGGATGAAGCGAAGCGGCTGCTTTCGGACAAGACCGTCAGCCGCCTCTTCGTGAATTGGAAGGAAGATGTGCGCCATTGGCATCCGGGGCAAGAGTGGATTTGGGAGCCGGGCGGTTTCGGGGTGTTCGATCCCGGCATCAATGCGTTCTCGATTGTCACCAAGATCATGCCGCAGCCGATGTTCGTTTCATCCTGCGTGCTGGAGACGCCGAACAACAAGGCCACGCCGATTGCCGCGCGAATCCGCTTCAAGCCATCATGGGAGGGCGAGGCAGACCTCTCGGCTGAACTCGACTGGCGGCAAACCGGCGAGCAGAGCTGGAATATCGATGTTGAAACAACCGATGGGCTAAAACTTCAACTGCGCAAGGGCGGAACGGAGCTTTATGTTGGGGGCGAGCGCCGGGTAGCCGCCCCCTCGGAAGAGTACGAAGCGATCTACGCGCAGTTCGCGCAGCTCTTGTCGTCGGGCCAGTCGCATGTCGATGGGGCGCCGCTGCAACTGGTTTCCGACTGTTTCATGCTGGGCCGCCGGGTGGATACGGAAGCGTTCGTCTGACTTCAGCGGCTGTCTGGTCCATGCTGCCCGTGGCATCGACGTGGGCCCAGGCGATGCGGCCGAGATCATAGTGAAGCTGCTTGCCAACCACTTCGGCGGTGGCGTCGGAGGCATCGCCGTGGCGGGCAGACACGCGTGCCTTCATGATTTCGGGCGATGCCTGCAACCAGTAACCCTTAAAGCCCGTATGCAATTGCTTTGCCAGCCGTTCGGCACCGTTGCGCTCGGCTTCGCTGGCAAACACCGCATCGAGCACTACCGCGTGCCCGGCTCGCAGGGCGCACTCCGCCCTCTCAAACATGGCGCGGTAGACTTCTCCCGCATTTTGCGGCGCGTAGGCATCATCCGGCAACCGCGCATCTTCAGCGACACTGGCCAGCACCTTGCGTTCGATATCACTGCGGATGTGAATGGCGCCGGGGGCTGCCCCTATTCCCGGTGCGATAGCGCTGGACAGCACGGTTTTACCCGTTCCGGACAGACCGCCAACACACACCAATATCGGCGGCGGCGGTTTCAGGTAGGCGATGCTGGCGCGAAAATAGTCGAGCGCATCGCCACGCGGTTTGAGCGACATGCCAATAGCCAGTTCATGCACCAGGTCCGCCGCGACCAACGCCCTGACGCCGGCCCGCGTCGCCAGGAACAGCGGAAGGGCGGCAAGGCCGGAGAGGTCTTCGCTCCTGCGCCGCAAGTGCAGGTAGCGGTTGAGGATGGTATTGGCGGCATCACGGCGGCCATAACGCATCAGATCCATGAGCAGGAACGCCAGGTCATACAGGACGTCGATAGTGGCGATCTTCTCGCTGAACTCGATGGCATCGAAAAGAGTGGGGCGATCGCCGATGATGACAATGTTGCCGCCGTGCATGTCGCCATGGCAACGGCGCACCAGGCCTTTGTCGGTGCGCTGGTTGAGCAGCGGTTTCAAGCGCTGCAAGGCCTCTTCAAAAAGCGCATGAAACTCCAGTGTTTCGGCGGGGGCGAAAATGTCGGGCGACGACGTGAAGGCGTTCGACAGTTGGGCGCCAAGTCCCACCATGATGTCCGCACCCGGCACGTCGCGAAGCGGGGCATCGCCATGGGCCGCCGCCGCCATGACGGCGAGATTTCCGGCAAGTGGTGCCGCGGTTTGGCCCAAACCCATGCGCCGCGACAGCAGTGCCGCATTGTCGAACCGGTTCATTTTCAACACCGGCTCGCCATCCACCTCAATGACCCCGAGATAGATGCCGGGTGCAATGGCTTTGTTGATTTCGAACTCGCGATTGATCACCTCGCGCCGCTTGTCCACCGTCGAGAAGTCGAGATAAGGCAGCTTCACGTCTTTCTTCATCTTGAAGGCGAAGGCACCCGCCAGAAACACATGGGCTGCATGGGTTTCGATATGTTCCACTGTGGCGCCCGGAACGCCCCAGGTTTCACCTCTCAGATAGGCCGGATTCATAACAATCAGCTTAGCCGCGCTGCCAAATCAAGCATTGATGCCAGTCAATTTTCGGGCCTTGGCTGCCCACCATCATGCAGCTGCGCAACAATTGCGCGTGGGTTCGTATGAATTTTTGAGGGGTATGCGGCTAGGTGGAATCGTTTGCTTTTTCTTTCCCCCTTGTGACGATCACACTCACACATCTCAACTGGCGTCACTCCAACGGCGACCGGCATCAGCTTTCAAGCTCCCTCCTCCTTGTGGGGAAGGAGAAGAAACGTGAACCCGTCAAGAGGCGTTGCGCACTAGCCGCGGCGGCGTTCGCGCCGGGCGGCGCCGGCGGCCGCGACGTCGACGCCCTTGGCCAGTTCCGAGACCGGGCCGAGGCGTTGTTCGATCAACTCGACGCTGGGGCGCGCGCCCTTGTGATAGGTCTCGAGTGATTTCCTCATCGCGGCGAGATGCTCCGGGCTGGTGCCGCAGCAGCCGCCGATGATTTTCGCCCCGGCATCAAAGGCAATCCGCGCATAGTCGGCCATCAGTTCGGGCGTGCCAGTGTAGTGAATGTGTCCATCCATATATTGTGGGATGCCGCAATTGCCCTTGGCGACCACGGCGGCATCGGGCCGCGCCTCGGTGATGCCCAAAACGGTGGCGACAAGTTCCGAAGCCCCGACGCCGCAATTGGCACCAATGGCGACCGGCTGCGTTGGCAAGGAAGCTGTCAATACGCCGAATGCCTTGGGCGTGATGCCCATCATGGTGCGGCCGTTGGTGTCGAAGCTCATAGTGGTGACGATCGGCAGGCCAGCTTTCGCTGCACCTTCGACGGCGGCGCGGAGTTCTTCTTCCGACGACATGGTTTCGATCCACAACACGTCGACGCCACCCTCTTTCAGGGCAAGGGCCTGTTCCTCGAAGGCCTTGACGCCATCGGCGTGCGACATGGCGCCGACTGGCTGGAAGATTTCGCCGGTCGGACCGATGGAGCCGCCAACGTACACGGGGCGGCCTACGGCTTCGGCCTCGGCCCGGGCGTTGTGGGCGGCGGCGATGTTCAGTTCACGGACTTTGTCCTGGGCGTTGTGAAGCTTCAGGCGGTGGCGATTGCCGCCGAAGGAATTGGTGAGGACAATGTCGGCGCCGGCTTCGATGAAGCGGCGGTGCAAGTCGCGCACCTTTTCCGGGTACTCGAAATTCCACATCTCCGGCGCATCACCGGACAGGAGGCCCATCTGAAAATAGTTGGTGCCAGTGGCGCCATCGGCGAGCAGCCATGGGCGGGTGGCAAGGGCTTCGGTAAATGTGGGGCGGGCCATGAAAACCTCGATGCAAACGATATAAAGAAGTCTTTATATGATTTTCAAGTGCTTTGCCAAGCCTGAAACGCCTGATCCCAGAGGAGAAGCGACATGCGGGCGTTCACCGGCCATTCGGCGGGACGCTCGCCCGATGTCTTAAGCCGCTCAAGGGCTTGAACCAAATCGGCAATATCGACTGTGGACAGCACCGGGGCCTGGTGGTTGCCATCCCCGTCTGGCATGCCATGGGCACACAAAATGCGGGTATCGGCGCTCAGGATCTCTGCCAGTTGGCGGGCCGTCGCCAGATAGTCGGCAAGATCGGCGCCGGGAATTTGGGCGTAGAGGGGACCGTGATAGACAAAGTCGGCGGCGAACAGAAGGCCGGCTTCGGCATCGTGCAGGGACACCGAATCCGGTGAGTGTCCGGGGGTATGAAGCAGCTTCAGGCGCCGCCCGCCGAGGTCGATCGCCGAGCCGATGGCGAGCCATTGATGCACATGCACGGGCTTCCACACCATGCCTTCGCGAAAGCCGCGAAACAAATCGTCGCTGGCGTGAAAAACACCATTGCGGTCGCAGGCGCGAAGCACCGGCAGGTCGGGCATCGCAATAGTGCCGAAGGCTGAAAGTCCACCGGTGTGATCGAAATGCATATGGGACGGTAGCGCGGTGACCGGCAGCGTGGTCAAGGCCCGCACCACCTTTGAAATATCGCGGACACCGGGGCCGGTATCGAAGAGAAGAGCGCGGCGGGTGCCGGTAATCAGGTAATTCCAGTTGATCTGGTGAAAGCGCGGTTCGCCAATGGCGATGACACCCGGCGCCACCTCTTCAATGGCAAACCAGTCATCAAACCATCGTACACCTTGGGCCAGCATGGTGCCTCCTAGAACTGAAAGAGTCGTGATTGATCAACTTCTTTTACTGTCATCCCGGCGGAAGCCGGGACCCAGGCTTTCCGCCGCGCTGCCGTTTGAAAGTCTGGGTCCCGGCTTCCGCCGGGATGACGGAACAGGAGGATAACTCGATCTAACATCATCTCGCCCTAGAGCCTCGACAATGCACGGTCGAGTGCCGCTACCGCCATATCAGCGTGTTCCCGACGAAACACGATCGGCGGCCTGATCTTTAATATATTGCCGAGCTTGCCTTCGCTGCCGGTGAGAATACCCTCATCGCGCAGCAGATTGAGCAAGGGTTTCAGCGCTGCATCGGCCGGCGATCTGGACGTGCGGTCGCGCACCAGTTCAACGCCCACCGCCAGGCCGCAGCCGCGCACGTCGCCGATGATCGCGTGCATGCTCATCAACTTCCGCAGTCCATCGCGAAGATAGGCGCCGGTGTCACGGGCATTGGCGATCAGGTCCTCGTCGCGGATCACGTCGAGCACGGCAATACCCGCGGCACAGGACACGTTGTTGCCGCCGAATGTCGAGAAGAACGGGCCGAGCGCGGTAAAGTGCTCGAGGATTTCCGGCCTTGTCACCACCACGCCGATGGGGTGGCCATTGCCCGCCGGCTTGCCGATGGTCACGAAGTCCGGAACGATGCCATGGTGCTGATGGCCCCACATGGCGGTTCCCATGCGGCCGAAGCCCGATTGCACTTCGTCGGCGATGTAGAGGCCGCCTGCGGCGCGGGTCTTGCGCAATATCTCCTGCAGATAGCCACGCGGCACATCGAGCATGCCATTGGTCATGAATGCCGCATCGATCATTGTCGCCGCGAGGCCCCAACCCGCGCGATCGAGATCGGCAATGGGGGTATCGGCAAGTGCGGCATACTTCGCGGCAAGTTCGTTATCGCCGCGCAAAAAGGGTCCGCGATAGTCGTCGGGCGGCGGAAGCAGGCGGATATGCGGCGCGTTCCACGAGTCCGGCGCATTGGAAGGAGAGAAGGCGTCGATGGCCTCGGTAATGCCGTGATAGGCGAAATCCATGGCCAGCCCGCCGCGCTTGCCGGTCCAGGCCTTGGCCATGCGCCAGGCGACGTCATTGGCCTCGCTGCCCGAGTTCACATAGATGACGGCCGAGAGTGATTTATCCATGGTTGCCGTGAGACGCTCTGCGTATTCGAGCGACTCATCGGTGATGTAGCGGGTGTTGGTGTTGAGCCTTGCCGCCTGGCGGGCGATGGCTGCCGTCACATAGGGGTGGCAATGGCCGACATGGGGCACGTTGTTGTAGCAGTCAAGGTAACGCTTGCCCGCGTCATCGAACAGCCACACACCTTCGCCGCGCACCATGTGAATTGGCGGATCGTAGAACATGTAGGGCTTGGCCCCCATGTGGCGCTTGCGCCGCGCCATGAGTTCAGTGGCGGGTTTCACCGTCATGGATTTCTGGCGAGGGAACGAACCGGCGCGGCGGATGAGGTCCACCAGCGACTGCCGATTTGGCCCGGCAAGTTCTTCCAGCAGCGGCTGGCAGCGGGCGGTCGTCGATCCGTAATAGTCCTGTATCGGAAAACCCCCGGCTTGTTTCGCCGCATCAATCAGGGGGCCCATGATCAAGCGGATTTCGATCATGTCGAGCAGGAGGTCGAGTTCCGGTTCTTCCAGTGGCACTTCACGGCAATAGCCACGGGTGAACTCGAAGAGCATGGGCGCAGTGGCCCGGTCCGGCTTCAGGAAATCGGCCACGCAGTTGGCGGCGTCCTGCACCAGGGTGGCGTGCACCATGTCGCCGAAGTCGATGACCCCCGAAATGCCGCCCGAGGCGTCGATCAGCGTGTTGAAGGGGTGAATGTCGCCGTGAATGATCTGGCATCTGAGGCGCGCGAGCTTCGGCTGCATGTGGTGTTCAAAATGGTCAAGCAGCCGATGCGCCACGGCGGGCAGGCCCGCCGGCAACTTGCCGGCAAAAGGCCGCAAAGCCAGCACCTGGCGATTGTCCCAAACGAGATTCCGTGCGGCGGGTGCGGCGCTGACGAAACCACGCATGGCCTTGCCCAGCCGCGCCACCAGTTTGCCCAAATCATAGAGCGTTTCGGTCGCCACTTGGCGTTCGCCAATCACTTCGCCGGGCAAGTAACTCAACACCATCACGTGATGCGCAACGCCGTCGATCAACACTTCCGGCGCCTGACCGCCCGACAAGGACGGGCGCAGGCGCGGTACCGGCAATGACGGATCGGTTGAGGCGATGTGGTTCAGCGCATCGGCCTGGCAGTGGATGATCGATCGACGGTTCATTGGCATTGATGAGCTTGAACACCCATTGCGCACCACTGGCCTCGGTCACCCGGTGGTTCTGGTCGCGCTCGCCTTCGAGCGGTTTCCACTGGCCCCCGAGGCCATAAGTGATGCGGGCGAAAGCTTGCAGGGACTGCGAGGGGCTGCGATGGCGGGCGAAGGGTATCAAGCATGGGCCATCATGTAGCGCCGAAGGCGCGGCAAGTCACGCTGCCTTGGCGCCATAATACAGGCTTGAGACATGCTGGGCTTCGGCGAAGAACAGCCAGCGTTCGACGACCGCCGCCGCCAATGAAACCAGTGCGGCGATAATCGCGATCACAGATGCGGCGAGGCTTACCAGCATCAGCAACGCGGCAATCGCCAAGAGAAGCAACACCAGCTTGCGAAGTACTTCGGCATGTTTGCGGGCCACAGCATACCCCATCTCGCGTTGCACGAAATTCTCGGAGGTATGCGGCAGCTCCCACTGCGACACCGCACCGAGACGGCCAAGGCCAGTGGCGGCTTCGATGGTGTGGGTGCGTGGGGCCGCGTCGATGGCGCGCCAATAGAGGAATTTCAGCACGGCGACGGCCAATAGGGCGGCGATTGCCAGTACAGCCTGGAAATTCTGGAAGCGGCCGAAGACTGCGGCAATTGCGGTCAGCACTGTGGCGCCGGTCGCCAGGCTGAACATCATATAGACCGGTACAGTGAGCGGCTGGTTCCAGGCGCGAATGGTGGTGAGGGTTTGATAGATCTTGGCCGTGCAATAGACGGTGACGGCGGCCATCAGCGCCGTGACAAGTCCCAATGGTCCGATCCACCGCGGGGCTTCAATGAGGCCGGACCAGACGATGCCAAACACCAGCGCCGGCACATAGGCCACGACCGCCGCCACGCCTTCACGCGATAGCCACGACGAGCGCCATTGCGAGAATGCCCTCCAGGCCCGCTCGGGATGACCAAGGTGAAAGGTAGATGACAGAAGTCCGATAGTGACAAGGCCCAGGGCAATCACCATGGCTGTCAATGCGAAAGCCATGTTGGAGGCCTGGCCATGGTTGAAGCCTACAAGCCCCAATAACGCCAGCAAACCGTAGCCGGCGCCGGATGCGGTGGTGAACAGGATGACGGAATAGGCGGGGTGCATGTCAGCCTTCGAGCTTTCCCGAGTAGTCGACGTCTTGATTGCGGCGGACGGGCGTGGCGCGGGACAGCGCCTTGTCGGCCCAGGCGAACAGGCGGTCAAGGGCAGAGCCATCGCCTTTCGGCAAAGCTTCGGTCTTGACGGTGGTGGCATCGCGCCTGGCGCGGGGCGGCAGATATTTGTTCACCGGCTTCATGCCCATATCAGGTAGCAGATCGTAGCCGCGGCGTTCTTCGACGAGTTGCGACACGGCGGATTTGGGATCGCCGAGGTCGCCGTAGTGGCGCGCGCCAGTGGGGCAGGCTTTCACGCAAGCGGGAATGCGGTCTTCCTCCGCGAAGTTCTGGTTGTAAATGCGGTCAACGCAAAGCGTGCATTTTTTCATCACGCCGTGTGACTGGTCATACTCCCTCGCACCATAGGGGCAGGCCCAGGAGCACAGCTTGCAGCCGATGCAGGTTTCCGGATTGACCAGCACGATGCCGTCTTCGGCGCGCTTGTAGGAGGCGCCGGTGGGGCAGACGGTGACACAGGCCGGGGTTTCACAATGCAGGCAGGAGCGCGGGAAGTGGACAATGCGCGATTGCTCGTGCCCCTGCTCTTTCACCTCATAGCCGTGGATGCGGTTCAGCCAGACACCCGCCACGTCGGCGCCTTGCGGGTTCGAGTCGGTGAGCGGCGCCGAATAGCCTTGGGTGTTCCACTCCTTGCAGGATGTGGCGCAGGCCTGGCAGCCGACGCAGGTATCGAGATCGATGACGAGGCCGAGCTTTTTTTGGCCGGGTTTCGATGTGTCGGGAAGCGAGGTCATTGCGCTCTCCGCAATGTCTTCAGTGTACTGAATTGCGGCAGGCTGCCCTGCCCTTGGTCTTCGGCTTTTTCCACCCGCACGCGAAGGTCATACCAAGCTGCCTGGCCGGTCACCGGATCGCTGTTGGAATAACGGTAGCCGCCTTCACGTTCCGGGAGAAGTTCGGAGATCAAGTGATTGAGAAGGAATCCTTTTTTGGCCTCGTTCGCATCGGCATCGAGGCCCCAGGCGCCGCTCCGCTTGCCGATGGCATTCCACGTCCACACGGTTTCCGGGTTCACGCCATCCATGAGTTTCGCCTGGGCGCGAATTTTTCCGTGGTGCGATGTGACAACAACCCAATCACCATCGGCGATGCCGTTCTTCACGGCCATTTGGCGCGCCATGTAGAGCCAGTTGCGGCCAAGAATCTGGCGGAGCCAGGAATTCTGCGAGCCCCAGGAATGGTACATGGCCATGGGCCGCTGGGTGACGGCATGCAACGGGAAGTCATTCTCGGAAACCATTTCACCCTCGAAGGGCGGATACCAGAAGGGAATGGGATCAAAGCTCCTGATAATGCGGTCGCGGTGTTGTTCGGGGGCTACAACCTTGCCATGACCCTGGGCGGCGAGGCGAAACTTCTGCAACGGCTCGCAATAGAGTTGATGGATGATGGGATCGGGCCGGGCAATGAAGCCAAAAAACGTTGCCCAGTCGAGATAGGCCCAGTTCACATGGCGGAAATATTTCATGTGATCGGGAAGTTCGTAGAACCAGTGGCAGCCGTTGTCGATATAGGCCTTAAGCTGGTCGGGGTTGGGCGTGCCTTTGCCCTGGCTGCGGCCATTGGGTCCCCTGAAACCGGCCAGCGGACCGATGCCCGGGGCGCGTTCGTGATTCACGATGTAGTCGGGATAGCCGCCGGGATAGCGCGGCGTGCCGTCGGTGCGGGTCATGCCGGGAAGGCCGAGGCGTGAACCCAAATCCAGAAGTACCGACTGGAAGGAGCGCACATCGCGATCCGGCTCGACGACAGGTTGGCGGATGGCATCGGCGGGGCCATCGGCCTCGGAGATCGGCCGGTCGAGCATCGAGATGCAGTCCCAACGCTCAAGGTAGGTGGTGTCCGGCAGAATGAGATCGCCGTAGTGCACCATCTCGGAAGCATAGGCATCAGAATAGATGATCTTGGGGATGGTGTATTCGCCGTTGGCCTCCTTCTGCGTGAGATAGCTCGATCGTATCGGGCACGTTCATCGCCGAGTTCCAGCTCATGTTGGCCATGTACATGAACAGCACATCAATGCCGTATGGGTCCTTCTTGGCGGCATTGGTGATGACCATGTGCATCATGCCATGGGCGGCGAGCGGCGCATCCCAGCTGAAGGCTTTGTCAATGCGCTGGGGACTACCTTCGGCATCGATCAGCAAGTCTTCGGGGCTCGTGACAAAGCCCAAGGGCGGGCCGGGCAGCGGTGTGTTGGGCTTCACCTGGCCGGGCTTGCCGGCGGGCTTCACACCGGGGGGTGCGGGCTTGGGGAACGGCGCCTTGTAGCGGAAGCCGCCCGGCACATCGATGGTGCCGAGCAGGATCTGCAGCAGGTGAATGGCGCGGCAGGTCTGGAAGCCGTTGGCGTGGGCTGATATCCCGCGCATGGCGTGCATGGAAACCGGGCGGCCCACCATCTTGTCGTGGTAGCGGCCGGCATAGTCCGTCCACGGAACATCGAGTTCGATCTGCTCGTCGAAGGCGACCCGCGCCAACTCGGCTGATATGCGGCGGATGGTATCGGCTGGCACGCCGCAGCGGCCGGCCACGGCGTCCGGCGTCCATTCCGGTTCAAGGTAGCGCTCGGCGATCAACTGGAAACTGGTGACGACACGGCGGCCGTCGGCAAGTTTGTAGCGGCCCATCAGCTTCGGCTCGGCGTCGGGCGACAGGGCGGGCATGGGCGAGCCGGAATGGCTATCCCAAACCAGAGCCGATCCCTGGGCATTCCTCACGAACAGGCCGTCATCGCCGCCACCGGCATTCTCGATCACCAGCCACGGCGCATTGGTGTAGCGCAGCAGATATTCGGCATCGATCTTCTGGGCCGACAGCAGTTCATGGATGATGGCGCCGACGAACAGACCATCGGTGCCAGGGCGAATGCCCACCCACTCATCGGCAATCGCCGAGTAGCCGGTGCGGATGGGGTTGACGGACACGAATTTCGCGCCGCTTGGCCTTGAGTTTGCCGAGGCCCGCCTTGATCGGGTTTGAAGCGTGATCTTCGGCGACACCGAACATCAGGAAATATTTGGTGTGTTTCCAGTCGGGTTCGCCAAACTCCCAGAAAGCGCCGCCGAAGGTGTAGAGACCGGCCGCCGCCATGTTCACCGAGCAGAAGCCGCCGTGGGCGGCGTAGTTCGGCGTGCCAAACTGCGAGGCCCACCAGCCGGTCAGGCCCTGGCTCTGGTCGCGGCCGGTGAAGAAGGCGAGCTTCTTCGGGATCGGTGTTGCGGGTTTCCGAAAGCCACAGGGTGGCGGTGCGCAGCGCCTCTTCCCATTCAATCTCGCGGAACTCGCCGGAACCCCGCTCGCCCACCCGGATCAACGGCTTCGATAGTCTGGCCGGGGAATAGTGCTGTTTGATGCCGGCCGCACCCTTGCCGCAGATCACGCCCTTGTTGACGGGGTGATCGCGGTTGCCTTCGATGTATTTGACGGTGCCGTCCTTGAGATAGACCTTGATGCCGCAGCGGCAGGCGCACATGTAGCAGGTGGTGGTTTTGATCTCGTCCCAGGTCTTGGGCGAGGTGTTGATGGCGGGCTCTGACATCTGAACCTTTGCTGCGACGATTCCGGGCTACCTTACAGGCCGCGTTGGCCCTATGATAGGTCCAGAGAGATTTTTCACAGAGACCATCGTGCGCGACTGGCTTGTCCATATCCGGCGAACCGAATATTCCAGCCTGCAAACGCAGATCCGCGAGGCGCTGGTGTCGGCGATCCTCGACGGCCAGCTCAATCGCGAGGAACCGATCCCATCAACGCGCAAGATGGCGAAGAGCCTTTCGGTATCGCGCAATACCGTGGTGCTGGCCTATCAGGGCCTGCTTGATGACGGTTATCTCGTGGCCCGCGAGCGGTCGGGATACTACGTGGCTGAGAAGGCGCTTGAACCGGCGCCGCGCGCTGCGGCCAAGGCCAAGTCCGGCCGTGGCAGCATCGATTGGTCCAGCCGGCTGAAGACCACGCCATCCTCGCAGGAAATTCTCTCGAAACCGCTGGACTGGCAAACCTACACCTACCCGTTCATCTACGGGCAGGTCGATCATAACCTCTTTCCGCTTGCCGAATGGCGCGATTGCGCCCGGCAGGCATTGGGCAAGAAGTGGCTGGGGTCGTGGACCAATGATACCTGGGCTTTCGATGATCCGTTGCTGGTCGAACAAATCCGCCGCCGCATCCTGCCGCGCCGCGGCATCATGGCGAGCGACGAGGAAATCCTGGTGACACTTGGCGCCCAGAACGCGCTCTATCTTCTGGTCAGCCTGCTGGTTGACAGCAGCACGCGGGTGGCCATGGAAGACCCGGGCTTTCCCGACATGCGCAACATGCTGCGGCTGGCTTCACGGCATGTGGAACTGGTGCCGGTTGACGAGAAGGGCCTGACGCTTGGCGAAGGGCTGGAGCGCGCGCAACTGGTGTTCACGACGCCCAGTCATCAGTATCCGACCACCGTCACCATGCCGCTGGAGCGGCGCATGGACCTTCTCAAGCTTGCGTCCAAACGCGATTTCATCATTGTCGAAGACGACTATGAGTTCGAGACGAACTACGTGAACGAGCCGTGCCCGGCACTCAAGTCACTCGATGACGAGGGCCGGGTCGTCTATGTCGGATCGCTGTCGAAGACACTGTTCCCGGGCCTGCGCCTTGGCTTCATGGTGGGGCCGAAAAAGCTCATTGCCGAAGCCCGCGCCATGCGCCGCCTGATGGTGCGGCATGCGCCCAACAACAATCAGCGCACCGCCGCCCTGTTCCTGTCGCTCGGCCACCATGACACGCTGATCCGCCGCCTGCACCGGGCCTATCGCACGCGCTGGGAGATCATGGGCGAAGCGCTTGAACCGCTACATGCCGAAAGCCAGCCGCATTCCGAGTTTCGGCGGCACGCCTTCTGGGTGAAGGGGCCAGCAAAACTCGATAGCGAAGACCTGGCCAAGGCGTGCGCCGCCAAAAGCATGATCATCGAGCCGGGCCGCATCAACTTTGGAGGTGACAACCCGCCACGCAACTACTTCCGCCTGGCATTCTCGTCGATCGATGAGAAGAAGATCGACCCCGGCATCAAGCTGCTGGCGGAGGCGGTCGCGGGCAGGTTTGACACAAGCTGCAATCGCTAAAATTTGAGTTAACTGTTTAGGGTGTTGTTGAAACCCTTACGATAAGCTTTCAATTTGAATTGAGACATTTGAGATCCCCAATGCTCAAACACTGCCGAAACGCCTCGCTCAATCCTTCTACGCATCGGCATCTGGCAACATCGCCGTCACATCCGCCCTTGCCATGACCGTTCTCATCGGCACTGCTGGCGCTGCTCTGATCATGGTTGACGGCAACCGCCACGAGACCATGCTGCAGGCCGGGTTGGACGCCGGTGTGCTGGCGGGAACGGCACTAGGATTATGGCGCCACCGACAGCGCCCGCGTGGAGGCGGCGGAGAAGGCCTTCTACGCAAACGCCGCCGACGGCGAGTTCGGCGAAGGCGGCAGCTATGGGGTCGAGTTCACCGCGGGAGAAGCGCCAAAACCGGCATTCACGGTCAAGAACGCACGGGTGAGCGGCAGCGCAAACTCAACTGTCAAGAACGGCCTCAGTGCGGTAATCGGCATCACCAAGCTCAACGTCAGCAGCTTTGCGCAAGCCGAAAAAATGGCCTCGGAGCCGGTTTGCGTTCTCGCCTTGAACGAGACGAATCCCGAACTCGATCTACGTTTACGGAAATGCCGAGTTCAATGTCGACGGTTGCGCCGTGCAGGCCAACAGCGCCGATGGCGCAGGGCTCAGCATGAAGGGCACCAAATCGTCGGCCAAGGCGCTGCAGTTCGGCGTGACTGGCAAATACAGCGGCGAGAACTGGTCTCCACAGCCGATCACCGGCACCGAGCCGATCAGCGATCCCTATGCTTCTCTACCGGTTCCCGAGCCAGGGCCATGCATGAATGTCTCAGGCAAACTTCTGGGAAGCTCTTTCACTCTGTCGCCTGGAACATACTGCGGCGGCCTGAACATCAAGGCCGGCGCGCAAGTCACTCTGGAGCCCGGCATCTACATCATTGAGGATGGCCAGCTAGCCATCAATTCGGGCGCCGTGGTGAACGGCGAGGAAGTTCTGATTGCCTTGGTCGGAGCCAATGCCTTCCTCGACATGAAATCGGACGCGACACTGAAGGTTACGTCGCCGGTTTCGGGAACGTACAAGAACATCCAAATGATGTCCGATCGCAACCTCACCAAATCGAAATTCGAACAAGAATGGACGAGCATCTTCAGCGGTGCGAAGTTCGAGTTTGATGGGGCGATCTACCTGCCCGAGCAACAGTTCTGGGTCAGCGGAACCGCTCATGAAGCCATCGTCAAGGGGTCCTCGCCTTCGATGATGTTGGTCGTGGACACGGTGTGGGCGCAGGGCAATGCGGTATTCGACCTGAAAAAGGAAGACAAGCGCGGCACGGGTGGCGACGGCGTGGCAGCGGCCTTCGCCTACGGCGCAAGGCTGGTGCAGTAAACACGCATTTCACATCGGCGGGCAATGCCGGCTAAGTTGCCAGCATGACGGCTGCACACAGGGACAATCGGCTTTTCGCGCTGTCTTTCGTGCTGGCGGCGGTGGGCGTTGCTTCGACGCAGGATGCGATCACCAAGTCGATGTCTGGTGATTATTCGGCCTATGAAACGGTGGTATTCCGCTGCATCGGCTCGTTTCTGCCGCTGCTTGCGCTTTTGCTGCCAAAGATCGGGCTACGGGCATTGGCAACGCCGCTTTGGCGTACCGTGCTGCTGCGGTCGGTCATTCTGTGCACGGCCTATTTTGGCTTCGTTCTGGCCATTGCCTCGATGCCGATTGCCAATGCCGTGGCGATCTACTTCACCATGCCGTTCTTTGTGGCGGGGCTTGCCGGGCCGATGCTCGGGGAACGCGTCCGCCTGCATCGCTGGCTGGCGATCATTGCCGCCTTTATCGGTGTACTGATCATGGTAAGGCCTGGAGCATCCACTTTCGAACCGGCGGCGTTCTTCGCGCTCTATTCGGCGTTTGGCTACGCCATCGGGCAGATGATCGGGCGGCCGCTGGCGCAAAAGGTTTCGCCGGTGGTCATCGCTACCTGGCAGAACATCATCTACCTTTTAGCAGCACTTGTACTGCTCGTGGTGTTCAACACGTTTGATTTCAGCGATGTCACCCACAAGAGCCTGGTGTTCCTGTCGCGGCCGTGGGTCACGCCATCGCTTGCCGATGGGCTGGTGCTGACCGCCAACGGCATGCTGGCAGCTGGTGGCATGCTGCTGTTCGTCTCGGCCTACAAGTATGGCGAGTCGAACTTCGTTGCACCTTTCGAATACTCGGCGATGTTTTGGGCCCTGCTCTATGGCATCGTGGTGTTCGGTGACTTCCCGGATGCCTATACGGGAATTGGCGCCGCCGTGGTGATCGCGGCAGGTCTGCTGATGATCTGGCGCGACCGGCGATTGGACCGCGCCGGCTAGAACCCGTGGGCCCGCCACAGCCGTTCGGCGAGGGAGTTTGGCGGGAATGCCTGTTCCTCATCGATGCCACGGCGCTTCCAAATCGAAGCGTACATGTGAATAAACGGCGAAGACGGCGGCGGGCGGTCCTCGAGGAAAAAGCCGGGGACGTTCCACCAGGCTACCGGGTCGACGGTTTCCGGCGGGAGAATTTCTATACCGTGGCCGGGGTGCTGCAGCATCAGGCCGGTCAACAAGTGCGGTCCGACGTTCTGCCAATTCCGGTCTTCCGGCGGCAGGGCCTGGACCGCCTCCACGGCGCGATGCCACAGATCTTTGACGGCGGGAGCCGGGTTGCCCATGAAACAATTGGTCACCTGGGTCAGCCCCTCGCCGGTGGCGCTGGCTTCCTTATGGCGGAACGGCCGGCGCTTTTCCGAGGCAATGAAGGCGCGCCTGGGCAGGGCTTCCGGGCCTGCCTGCGCCACCACATCCATGTCGGACCACACGCCACCCAATCCAGCCAGCAAGCGGTAGCGGAACAGGCTTGAGAGTATCGCCATATCGTCGGTATACGGTGTAATTTCCGCCGCATCGCGGGTTCCCGGCGCGTTGTCATAGCTCCAGAGAACGACCTCGAAGCCCTGCTTCACGAAGCTGGCGTGGCTCAGCCGCGCCAGACGCGACAGCGGTCCGTTCACCCAAAGCATGTTTATTGCCGTCATCACGCGCTCTCGATCGGATAGCCAGCCCAGGCTTTGACATTGCGCAGCGCCAGCGCCGACTGGATGCGCTGGACTCCCGGCAGGCGCGACAACCTTGAGCGGTGAATGCGCTCATAGTCAGCCGCGTCGCTGGCCACAACCCGCAGCAGGTAATCGAATTGTCCGCTCATCAAATGGCATTCAAGGATTTCGGGAACGCGCTGCACGGCCTTTTCAAATTTCTCGAATGCTTCCTCGGTTTGGGCTGACAGCGAGATTTCGACGAAGAACTCGTTGCTCAAGCCCAGGGCGGCTGGCGAAATGTTGGCGACATAACTGCGAATGGTTCCGGCTTCCTCAAGAAGCTTGACGCGGCGATGGCACGACGAGGGCGAAAGCCCGGCTTTCACGGCCAGTTCGGCAATCGGCTGCTGGGCGTTTTTCTGCAGTTCCCGCAGGATGATTTTGTCGATTTTGTCCATATTCGCGGCATTCATTCTAATACTTGTACAAAACCTCGAAGAAAATATCAATGCTGCACTGCTCCGCGGCCTACTTTGAAAAATCTTTCGAAGCCGATTGGGTTATTTTCCGGCCAATCAAAGGAGAGGAAATTCAGATGCTTATCGGCGTTCCCAAGGAGATCAAGAATCACGAGTACCGGGTCGGCATGACCCCCATGTCGGTGCGCGAAGCGGTGCGCCACGGCCACAAGGTGTGGGTCCAGGCGAGCGCCGGGGCTGGCATCGGCGCCAGCGATGCCGACTACACCCAGGCCGGGGCCACCATCATTGCCACGGCTCAGGAGATTTTCGCCAAGGCCGACATGATCGTCAAAGTGAAGGAGCCGCAGGCGGTCGAACGCAAGATGCTGCGCGACGGCCAAATCCTCTACACCTATCTGCATTTGGCGCCCGATCCGGAGCAGACCAAGGATCTGGTGAAGTCGGGGGCCATTTGTATTGCCTATGAAACCGTCACCAGCGCGCGCGGCGGCTTGCCGCTGCTGGCGCCGATGTCGCAGGTTGCCGGCCGCATGTCGATCCAGTCCGGCGCCCATTGCCTGGAAAAGGCTCAGGGCGGACTCGGCATGCTGCTCGGCGGCGTTCCTGGCGTCGCTCCGGCCAAGGTGGTTATCCTCGGTGGTGGCGTGGTCGGCACCAATGCCGCGGCCATGGCGATTGGCCTTGGCGCCGACGTGACCATCCTGGAAAAATCCACGGACCGCATGGAAGAACTGGTGGCCCGCTTCGGCACTGGCCTCAAGACGCTGTATTCAACGCAAGGCGCCGTCGAAGACGAATGCGCGCAGGCTGATCTGGTAGTCGGCGGCGTACTTATTCCAGGCGCTGCCGCGCCCAAGCTCGTCACCAAGGCCATGCTCAAGGATTGGAAGACAGGATCAGTGCTCGTCGACGTGGCGATCGACCAGGGCGGCTGCGCCGAAACCTCTAAAGCCACCACCCATGCCGAGCCGACCTACGTGGTCGACGGCGTCGTCCACTATTGCGTTGCCAACATGCCGGGCGGTGTGGCCCGCACGTCCACTTTCGCACTCAACAACGTCACACTTCCTTTTGGCCTGGCCATCGCCAACAAGGGCTGGAAAAAGGCGCTGGCCGACGACGTGCACCTGCGTAACGGATTGAACGTGGCCCATGGCAAGGTTACCTACAAGGCCGTGGCCGACGATCTTGGCTACGACTACGTGGCGGCCGAAAGCCTGCTGAAGTAGTCTCTGACTTCCGCGTACGAAGGGCCGTTCTCAGGAGCGGTCCTTTGGCGTTGATGGGTTGGAGCAGAGCGGGTCCAGATTTACCCGCACGCTCTGCCGTCATCCCGGCGGAAGCCGGGACCCAGACTTTCAAACTCAGTGATCTCGTAGTCTTTGCGCGGACAGTCTGGGTCCCGGCTTTCGCCGGGATGACGGTAGTAGTGTTGTTCTATCGAAATCACTCCGCCTACGATGGTTTCCAGCCGCGCGCACGGTAGACCATGTTGCGAAGTATCTTCCGGACCCTTGTTGCAGCTTTGTATCTCGCCTTGGCAATCGAGAAACCTACTGGCGACACGGAGTTACCAGCGACCAACGCATCACAAACCGCAAGGCGATCACGCCAGATATTGTCGAGCATCGGGTGGTTGGGAATCGCACAGCTGTCGATCAACTCGACATTGCCTTCGGCAAACAGCGAACGCGTCGCCTCGAGGATGATCGTCACGCCGGGAGAACTCGGCGCGTAGCGTTCATTGTAGGCGATCTTCGAGAAGCTTGCTTGTCCGCGCTCGACAATTGCCATCACCATGGCGATCGGTTCGGCGCCTGTGGTCATGCGCCAGAACCTCAGGAGGCCCTGGCGGTGCAGGCCGCTGATGGCTTTTTCAAAACTGTTGGCCACTGCCGGGATTTTTCGCAATGCCGTGCCGCGCTTGCCTTTCCAGCCAGCGGCTTCGAGATCCAGAAACTCCGATACCCACTGGCCGACCGGTGCCCCTGCGGCCAGGGTCTCACAGCGGAAATCCGGCAGGCTTGCGAGGCCGCTCATGTTGCGACGGAAACGGCTGCGGCGCTTGCGATCAAAGTTTCGGAGGAACCAGTCATCATAGGTGCCCGACACGTTCAGCGACGCGCGCTCCCAACTGTCCAGCACAGTGGAATGTGCGGATGCTTTTTGAATGGCCGCCCACATCGGGCCGGTGGCCGGAATGCCGGTCAACACCAGAGGCCTTTGCAGTTGCTCCAGAAGGACGGAAAAGGCCGCTTCGCCGCAGGTTTGATCGAGCAACGGCATGCCGGAGTTCGAGACGTGGCTGGTGGCAGCGCGCGAACCAATGACCGGCATGGCCGCCATGAGCCTGCCCGCCCGCGTCACAACGGCAAGTCGCGTTGCGGGTGTCTGGGCAAAAGCGGCGGTGGCCAATTCCGGCCGGGCTAGGCCTGCCGGAACCAAGGACCGGCTCGCCAAGTCCAGCCACGCCTGGTGATCAAGCGACTCCAGCCGCTCAAGCGAAAATTGCATGTATTCGGTATTGACCACCAAAATCGATCCAAGCCGGCCGCTGCGCCGCTCACTCGCCGGTTATGGCAGATGGCCGTCGCCAATCCGTTAGCGGGTCAAAGAGGGCTCTTCAGCCAACGCTCTAACAGGCTGATTTTAAATCAAATCTAACCATTTCATGGTTAAAGACCGGCAACCGAAAGTTCAGGCATGACACTTCCGGTAAACTTATGGGCCCCATCACCTCGCGGTGGGGGCCCATTTTTCTACTGGTCCTAGGATTTAGGCGTCGGCTTTGACGGCCAGGACCTGGCGGCCCTTGTACATGCCGGACTTCAGGTCGACGTGGTGGGGGCGGTGCAGCTCGCCGGACTTCTTGTCCTCGACCCAGGTGACGGTCGCCATTTTGTGGCCGGAACGGCGCATGCCAATGCGGCTCTTGGTCATTTTCTTGCGTGGAACGGCCATTGAAAAACTCCATAGATAAAAGGGCGCGAAAGCCCCGCGCCCGCTCAGTTGGGGCGGCTTATAACCGAGGTCAGTTTTCGAGGCAAGTAAGATAGGGGGCCATTCCAGCCATGCGGATGAGAATCCGCTGGGCGGCCGCCTGAACCCGTTTCGAGGGCTTTCCCGCCTGTCTTTTCAATGGGTTCGGCAGGACGGCGGCGAGCAGTGCGGCTTCGCGCCTGGTCAGTTTTGCGGCCGGTTTCTTGAAGTGGTGCCGGGCGGCGGCCTCGGCGCCATAAACGCCTGGAGCCCACTCGACGATATTGAGGTAGACTTCGATCATCCGGCGTTTGGACCAGACGAGGTCCATCCACATGGCTACCGGCAGTTCCAGCACCTTGCGAATGGCGAAGCGGCCGTCCCAGAGAAACAGGTTCTTGGCGGTTTGCATGGGAATGGTGCTGGCGCCGCGGACCGGGCCCTCGTCATCGTCAAAGGCATCTTCCACTACGCCTTGAACTTCCACCCAATCGACACCGTGATGCTCGCAGAAACGGGCGTCTTCGGAGGTAATCACCGCGCGGGCGAGGTTTGGCGAGATCTCGTCGAGGCTCACCCAATCCTTGGTCAATCCGTAGCCGGCAACAAGCCGGAGGATTTGGACGTTCGAAATGGGGGGCGGCAAAACGGCATATATCAGCGTGAACACCAGCGGATAGAGTGCCAGGATGCCAAGGGTGAGGCCTGCGTAGCGCAGGTAACGCCGCAGGCGGTCTCGTCCGGTTTCCGGCAGCCGTCCGATGGTGGCCCCCTGGGTTGATTGAGTTTGGTCGGTCATGTCACTAGGAAGGGCGGATTAGCATAGGATCCCGATGTTGTCCCTCGAAGAGAAACTCCAGGCCTCCATCCGGCAAACCGACGCCGTGCTCGACCGATCTGCTCGACAAGGCGGCGGCGCCGGCTGCCCGGCTGATCGACGCCATGCGCCATGCCACGCTGGGGCCCGGCAAAAGGTTGCGGCCGTTTCTGGTGAGGCAATCGGCGGCGCTGTTCGATGTGCCGGAGGATGTGGCCTTGGCCACGGGAGCAGCCCTTGAATGCCTGCATTGCTATTCGCTGGTGCATGACGACCTTCCGGCCATGGACAATGACGACCTGCGGCGTGGGCTGCCGACCGTGCACCGGGCATTTGACGAGGCAACGGCGATCCTCGCCGGTGATGCGCTGCAGACCTTCGCTTTCGAAATACTTGCCGGGCTGGATGTGACTCCCGGCATTTGCGTGAAACTCATTTCCGAGCTCGCCAAGGCTTCCGGCATGGCCGGCATGGCGGGCGGGCAGATGCTCGACATTTCAGCCGAAACCCGAGTCATATCAGACGTTTCGGAAATCGTGCTGATCCAAAGCCTGAAGACCGGTGCGCTGTTCCGGTTTGCCTGCGAGGCGGGCGCAATCCTCGGCGGCGCCGACCCCTCGCCACTTCGTCAGTATGCTGATCATATCGGCCTGGCTTACCAGATTTCCGACGACATCCTCGATGTGGAATCGACTCCCGAGGCCCTGGGCAAGGCGACCCAGAAGGATAGCGGCAAAGGCAAAGCGACATTCGTGGACCTGCTGGGAATGGCGGAAGCGAAACGCAAGGCGGATGAACTCGTGTCGTCGGCAGTCTCTGCTCTCGAAAACTATGGACCACGCGCCGAAACGTTGCGTGAGGTGGCGCGGTACATCGTAGCGAGAAGGAAATAGCTGCCACTCTCCCGCTGTCATTCCCGCACTTGTTGCGGGAACCCATGCCAGACCCCAGTGCAGTATTTGCGGGACGATGGGTTGCCGGGACAAGCCCGGCAATGACAGGTACTAACTAGATCGCGATGTTCTTGCGCAGTTCTGCGGGGATGTGCTGGCCGTCGCAAATTACGGATTCTCCCGCAGCTTCCTGCACGAAGCCGCTGGCTTCAAAGGCAATCTCGCCCTTCGGCCAATTTATGGCAATTTTCCAAACTATCGCCGTATAGTGCCTTCGCTGTTCCACCCGGCGTTCAATGGTGTGAATACTGAAAGGACAAATCCCAGCAGAGACGGACTTGTAGTCAAGAGATAACTGGATATCAGTGACGTCCTCAAAGCGCAGCGCTGCGGGCATAATCTTGAACTTGAACTTGCCGTCGACTTCAAGCCACTCTTCGATGTAGTCGATATCGAGCGTAAGTTTGCCGCTGCCCCATTCCCCTTTTTCTATCCGGAAAGCATAGACGTGATTGTCGTGCCAACTCATTTCATCGAATTGTTCGGTTGTCCAACGGCGCGCAGTCATCCTCCCTCCACATTGGTCCCAGAACACATTTCATTGCCGCGCGGCGGAAATGATGCGCTTGGCTTCGTCGTAGCTCGTCACCCGGTGAACCTTGCCTTCGGTGATGGCGTAGAGCCAGTCAAGCCGGTCGCTGGTGGCAATGTCTTCCGGGGTCACCGCCAGCATGGCGCTGGAATCGGTGGGGCTCATACCGGCGCGAAACAGGACGTCGGCGACGCGTAACTTGTTGCGGCGGAGCGCCTCGGCGAAGCCATACTGCACGAAGCCCGAGCAGATGAACTGTGGCGGCACCCAGCGACGCCTGCGGCGGTGGGTTTTTTTCACGGCATCGGCCATGGAGCCGCCCCGGCCCTTGGCAACCCGCGACAGGCCTAACCGCAGGCCAAACAGGACCGACAGGGCCATCCGCAGGATGATGCCGTAGTCATAACCGGCTTTGACGTGGTCGAGCATGAGACCGCGCACCTGGGCGCGCAGCTGGTCGTTAAACCATGGGGCATTCAGCCGCCGGATCACCAGATCGCTGTGGCCGCGCCTGCGATCGACATACTCACGCAAATTGGCGAGGCCGACTCCAGCGGAAACCGACTCCAGCAAAAATGTGTTGGTGAAACCCTCCTCGGGTTTCGGAACGAGAAAGACCAGGGCGGCATGGCTGAAGTAACCACCAGTGCCGAACCGGATCAGCCAGCTCGACAGGGTCGGGCTGCGCGACAGGATGACATCGGAGCGCAGCAGAAGCTGGCCGGCATGGCGGAGGAATTTCTCCACCGGCATGGGGAATCGCAGTTCCTCCGAATTCACCCCCATCGGCCCTTCACGTAGTTTTCAACGATCGCCTTGAATTGCGCCGAAATGTTTTCGCCGCGCAGCGTGCTGACCTTCTCGCCGTCGATATAGATGGGGGCCGCCGGAAGCTCACCGGTGCCGGGCAATGAAATGCCGATGTCGGCGTGTTTCGATTCACCGGGCCCATTGACAATGCAGCCCATGACGGCGAGCGACAGGTTCTCGAAGCCTGGATAATCGCGTCGCCAATCGGGCATGCGGTCGCGGACGTAGGTTTGGATGTCCTGGGCCAGTTCCTGGAACACGGTTGAGGTTGTTCGTCCACAGCCGGGACAGGCGATCACCATGGGGGCGAAGGCTCGAAGGCCCATGGTCTGCAGGATTTCCTGGGCGACGATCACCTCGCGGGTGCGGTCGCCGCCGGGCTCGGGCGTCAATGAAATGCGGATGGTGTCGCCGATTCCCTCCTGCAGCAGAACGCCAAGTGCGGCGGTCGAGGCGACGATGCCCTTGGAGCCCATGCCGGCTTCGGTCAGTCCCAGATGCAACGCGTAGTCGCAGCGCGCGGCAAGTGCGCGATAGACGGCAATCAGATCCTGGACCTCGGAGCATTTGGCGGAGATCACGATCTTGTCGCGGCCCAGCCCCAATTCCTCGGCGCGGGCAGCGGAGAGAATGCCGGATTGCACCACTGCCTCGTGCATCACCTCGCGCACGTCCCTCGGTTCGGCGGACTTGTGGTTCTGGTCCATCAGTTCGGTCAGCAAGGCCTGGTCAAGCGAGCCCCAGTTGACACCAATCCGCACCGGACGATCAAACTTCAGCGCCGTCTCGATCATCATCGAGAAGTTGCGGTCCTTCTTGTCCTTGAAGCCGACATTGCCGGGATTGATGCGGTATTTGGCGAGGGCTTCGGCGCAGGCCGGGTGATCGTTCAGCAGGGTGTGGCCATTGTAGTGGAAGTCGCCCACCAGCGGCACGTTCACGCCCATGCGGTCCAGCCTGTCACGAATGTGCGGCACGGCTTTGGCGGCATCGTCGCGGTCAACGGTGATGCGCACCAGTTCCGAACCGGCGCGGGCAAGGTCGGCCGTCTGCATGGCGGTGGCTTCGGCGTCCGCCGTGTCGGTGTTGGTCATCGACTGGACGACAATGGGTGCGCCGCCGCCAACGGTCACCTCGCCGACCTTCACGGGCACTGATGCACGGCGGCTGTGGATGGCTGAATAGGACATGGGCGCTAGATGCGTTGCGGCAGGGCCAAGGTCAAGACAAACAGAATACCGGCCGCCAGCACGATGGCCGGCCCCGAGGTGACACCCAGAATGGCCGAGATCAGAAGGCCAAAGATCACCGCGGCAGCAGCGAGCAGCGCGGCAAGGGCCGCCATGTGTTCCGGGGTGCGCGAGAAGCGCCGCGCCGCCGCCGCCGGGATCACCAGCATGGCGGTGATCAGCAACAGGCCAACAATCTTCATGGCAACGGCGGTGACCAGGGCGATCAGCACGACGAAGATGAATTCGACGCGCGCCACTTTGACGCCTTCGGCGCGGGCCAGTTCTTCATGCACGGATATGGCGATGAGGTCGCGCCACAGCCAGGCCAGAATGGCAAGGGCGACAACCGCGCCACCCCAAATGGCATAGACGTCATGCCACCTGACGGTCAGAACATCACCGAAGAGGAAGTCCAGCATTTCGCCGCTGGCGCCGGTCTTGAGGCCAATGGTGACGAGGCCCATGGCCAATGCCACGTGGCTCAGAATGCCGAGCAGCGTGTCGGTGGCCAATTGCCGCTGCTGTTTCAACAGCAACAGTAGTATTGCCAGCAACACGGCGGTGGCGATGGCACCGAGCGTCAGACTGAACCCAAGCAACATGCCGAGACCCACGCCAAACAGGCCGGAGTGAGCCAGTGTCTCGCCAAAATAAGCCATGCGCCGCCACACAATGAAACAGCCGATCGGACCGGCAACCAGGGCGACGCCAACCCCGGCCAGGATGGCCCGCTCAAAAAACGCCGCGGAAAGGATTTCAATCATCACTGTCCTTCTCCGCCCAAAGGGCGGGGTAGGTGGCGCGCGCCGCCTTCGGCGCGTGACGGATGGGGCCTTTCTGGCGGCAGGCGGACCCCACCCGGCGCTTCGGGCCACCCTCCCCGCTGCGCGAGGAGGGATGATGCGTGGCTAATGCTTATGTTCATGATCATGGTGGTGATGATGCTCATGGTCGTGATCATGATGGTGCGTGTAGGCGGCGATGACCTTGGCAGCGGAGGGGCCGAAGAGCTTGGCGAATTCCGGATCCTGCTGCACCTTGCCGGGGCCGCCTTCGCAGCACACGTGGCCATTGAGGCACACCACATGGTCGCTTTCGGCCATTACCATGTGGAGATCGTGACTGACCATCAGAATGCCGCAGCCGTGTTTCTTGCGGATGTCACCGATCAATTCATAGAGCTTGGCTTCGCCGATGAAGTCGACGGCCTGCACCGGTTCATCGAGGACCAGCACGTCGGGCTTGCGCAACAGGGCGCGCGCCAGCAGAACCCGCTGCAATTCCCCGCCAGACAATTGCGTCACCGGCGCATCGCGCAGGCCAGAGATGCCAGTTTCGGCGAGGGCTTCGTCGATTTCGGATGACGATGGCCTGAGGGTCAGCGACATGAGTCTCGCGACGCTCAGCGGCACGTTGGCGGTCAAGGGAAAGCGCTGGGGAACGTAGCCGGCGCGCAAACCCTTGCGCATCTCAATCCGGCCGGAGGTGAGCGGCAAGAGGCCAAGCATGGCGCGGACCAGGGTCGACTTCCCGGCTCCATTGGGGCCAATGATGGTGACAATCTCACCGGCCCGGACATCGACATTCACGGCATCGAGAATGCGGCGCTTGCCGATCTCCAGGGTCGCATTGTGCGCCGAGAGCAGCGCCCCCTGGGCTTTCAGCATGTCAGTGCCCTTCCTGGCAGCGGCGGCATTGGCCGTTCATTTCAATCACCGTGCGCTCCGGCCGGAAGCCTACGTCATCGGCGGCCTTGGCAAGGGTGGCTACAGCCTCGGCAACAGCGAGTTCGGCAACCGTGCCACATGCGGTGCAGACCATAAGGGCCGCAGGCTCGCCATCATGGGCATGGGAACAGGCGACGAAAGCATTGCGGCTCTCGACCTTGTGGATGAGCCCATGGGCCATGAGGAAATCGAGGGCGCGATAGACGGTGATGGGAGCCGGGCGCGGCCCCCTCTCGGCCATACGCTCAATAATGTCATAGGCACCGGCGGCGGCGTGGCTTTGGGCAACGCAAGCCAGCACGTCACGGCGCTGGCCGGTCAGCTTGCTGCCACGGCCCACGCAGGTGCGCTCGGCTCTGGAGATCAAATCCGCCGTGCATTTCTCGTGGTTGTGGTGGGGGGAAGGGAAGTCCATGAATGTTATATTATAACAGTCTTGCGAGAATTACCAGTTCCGTTCACGGTTGCCGGAAACCGGAGTTTACCCATGACTGGAAGTGCCAAGGCCACGGTGTTCATCGACAATGATCGGGTTATCGTCACCGAGTACCGGTTTGCACCCGGCGCCAACACCGGATGGCATCGTCACGGCCACGACTATGTCGTGGTGCCGCTTATGGACGGCAAGGTGAAGCTCGAGACCAAACAGGGCACAAGCTTCGCCGAGATGAAGAAAGGCGTTCCCTATTTCCGCAACGAGGGCGTGGAGCATGACGTGATCAATGCCAACGACACGGAATATGCCTTCATCGAGATCGAGCTGAAGTAGCCGGGTGTTGCACACTCATTCCTTTGGCAACGCACAAGCTGAAAGAGCCCTCATCCGCCTGCACCGCTCCTGAAAATAATCCTTGACTCGTTCCTAGCAATAGGACTATATGGTCGGTGACTGACCCGGAAAGGAGGGGACGTTGTGCATGATGTTCCATGATGACCGGGTAAGTTGGCAGCGCCTGCGGAGTGGGGGAGAGACATTGCTTCCACTTCCCGGGAGTCTCGGACAAGGCCCTCGGACACTAGGACCCCAGCGCCTCAAATGGCTCGGGGCGGGCACAGTTCCCGCACCTAAGATCTTGTCCCCGGCGGAAATCGCTGCGTCCTTTGTGAAAACAGCCCAGACCATCGGGCGCCGGGCTTCGAGCCTCAATACCTTTCACCATTACTACCGCACGTGCCGGCTTGAAGCTCTGGCGGGGACATCCCCTCCACTTTTCTTGCGCGCCGCTGGGGAGGCGGCAGTCATGCGTTAGCGCCGCGCAAGTCACAATCGCATCGCTCCCCACCTGTCGCCTTTGCCGGCGATCGAGTGGTTTGACTTGAACTCATTCCACCCTAGGATCGGCCATGGCCCAGACACTTGTTCTCAACGCCGGATCCTCGTCTCTGAAATTTGCGGTGTATGAAGGACTTTCACCGACGCTGAAAGGGCAAGTATCGGGCATCGGGTCGATGCCACGGCTGGAGATCGAAGGGCAGAGCCACCGCGACGTTCCAGAAGTGACGACGCCCAGCGAGGGGCTGCTGGTTGCCGCTGAATGGCTTTCGGATCAGGGGTTCGAGCCACCGGGATTTTCAGGGATCGGCCACCGCATCGTGCACGGCGGTACGAAATACATATCACCGGTGAAGGTGAATGACACGATCCAGCATGAGCTTGAGGCATTGCGCGCCCTGGCGCCTTTGCATTTGCCCTTTGGCCTGGGTGTGCTGAAGGAAATGCGGCGCATTGCGCCGGATGTTGCCAACATTGCCTGTTTCGATACGGCTTTTCACGCCACGCAACCGGAACTGGCCACCAGGCTTCCCCTGCCCCGCGACTATTTCGACAGGGGCTATCGCCGCTATGGATTTCATGGCCTGAACTACGAGCATGTCGTCGAAGCCTTGCCGCACCAGACAGGCAGGCCCCTGCCCCACCGCCTGCTGGCGGCGCATCTGGGCTCGGGCGCTTCGATGTGCGCAATCCTCGATGGCAAGAGCGTTGCCACCACCATGGGATTTTCGACTGCCGACGGCCTGGTCATGGGCACGCGCACCGGGTCCATCGACCCCGGTGTTCTGGTGGCGCTGATGCGCGACGAACACCTGTCGCTCGACGATCTCGAGGACTTGCTCTATCGCAAGAGCGGGTTGCTCGGCCTATCGGGGATATCGGCCGACATGCGGGTGCTGCTGGCCAGCAACAGGAGCGAAGCGCGAGAGGCCGTGGATTATTACTGCTACTCCGCCGCCCGCCATGCGGCGTCACTGGTGCCGGCACTCGGCGGGCTCGATGCCATCGTGTTTACAGGCGGCGTTGGTGAAAATGCGAGTGATGTCCGCAGCCGCATCCTTTCGCACCTCAAGTGGCTCAACGTTGCCGCCGACCAGGTTCACGTGGTGGCGGCAAACGAAGAGTTGACAATAGCCCGAAACGTGGCGCGGCTACTCCAGACCTGACATGGCCAGCAGCAGAGTGCCAGTATCGACGATGTCATCGACACTCGCGCCGCGCGACAAGTCCGAGACCGGCTTGGCGAAGCCCTGCAGGATGGGACCGATGGCCTGGGCGCCCGCCAGATACTGTGTGAGTTTGTAGGCAATATTGCCGGCGTCGAGATCGGGGAACACCAGCACATTGGCCTGACCGGCAACTGCGCTGCCATCTTTCACCTTGCGGGCCGCGACGGCGGGAGACAGCGCCGCATCGCCTTGTAACTCACCATCGATCAACAGCGATGGTTGCCGCTCGCGGGCAATGCGCAGGGCTTCAAGGACTTTGTCGGCATCGGGGTGGTCGCCGCTGCCTTTGGTCGAGAACGATAACAAAGCAACACGCGGGGTGTCATGGAGAACTCTTGCCGCGCTGGCGGCCGAGGCCAGGGCGATGTCGGCCAATTGCTCCGCCGTGGGCTGAACATTGACGGCGCAATCGGCGAAGATCAGGCGCTTCTCGGGCCATTGCATGAGAAAGAAGCTGGATGGCGTATCGATACCCGGCGCCAGGCCAATGGTCATCAACGCCGCCTCGATCACTCTTGCGGTCGGATTAGCGGCGCCGGCCAGCATGGCCGATGCCTCGCCCGCCGCAACCATGGCTCCGGCGCGATAGAGTGGTTTCATCAAGAGTCGTGCCGCCATGGCGTCAGTCATCTTGGCGCGTTTAGAGGTGATGAGCGAAATGTGTTGCGGGCCAGGCTCCGGCACATCACCAGCAAACACCACGGGCTCGGCGAGATCGCCCTTGCGGAGGATTTCGGCAGCGGCACGGATGCGCTCGTCGCCGCCCTCTGGCATTACAAGTCTGAGCTTTCTGCCCTTGATTTTGGCCCTGGCTTCGTCAATCACGGTCATCAGCAATCACCCCTGGATGGCCCCATGTCAGCAGAAGAGAAGATCGAAATCCACCGTGGTCTCAAGGGCGTGTATTTCGAGCGTTCGGCCACCACTTTCATCGACGGCAAGGCCGGCGAACTGCGCTACCGGGGATACTCGATCCACGATCTCGCCACCCGGTCGACGTTCGAGGAGACAGCCTATTTGCTGGTCAATGGCGAATTGCCGAGGGCGGCGGAACTCGCCCGGTTCGATGCGGCGTTAAAGGGTGCGCGCCGCTTGCCGCCGCAAATACTGGCAATCATCGAGACCGTAAAGGCGGCTCATCCGATGGATGTGCTGCGCACCGCCGTTTCGGCACTCCCGGCATTCGAGAACGACACGTTCGACAACTCGCCGGAAGCCACCCGCGCCAAGGGCATTCGGCTCACCGCGCAGGTGCCGATGATCGTGGCCGCGCACGAAGCCATGCGCAAGGGCAAAGCCGTTCCCGAACCGGACCACGATCTTTCGCACGCCGCGAACTTCCTGTGGATGATCACCGGCAAAAGGCCTTCGGCCGATGCCGCGCAGCTTATGGACCGCGACCTCATCCTGCATGCCGAGCATGGCAGCAACGCCTCGTCGTTCGCGGCACGGGTGGTGATCGGCACCGAGGCCAATCTCCATGCCGCCATGGTCTCGGCCATCGCAGCACTTTCTGGTCCGGCACATGGTGGCGCCGCCGAGGACGTGATGCGCATGGCGCAGGAGATCGGTGAGCCTGGAAATGCCGCGGCCTATGTGAAGGCCAAGCGCGCCGCGGGCGAAGCGGTGACCGGTTTTGGCCACCGCGTCTACCGCGCCGAAGATCCGCGAGCCCGGCACATGCGCGATGGCGTAGAGACACTTTCGCGCGAGATGGGCGAGCCGAAATGGTTCGCCATTCTGCAGGCGGTGGTCAATGCCATGAAACCCTATGCGCGCTTCGGCGTGAACGTGAATGTCGATTTCTACTCGGGTGTCATCTATTACCTCAACGGCATCGCCCCCGACCTGTTTGTACCGATCTTCGCGGCCGGACGGGTGCCCGGCTGGACGGTTCAGTGCCTCGAGCAGCTCTCCAACAACATCCTGATCCGCCCACTCACCCTGTATGACGGGCCAAGTGCCCGTGGCTATGTGGCGATTTCCGAGCGCTGAGGAAATCTCATTGTTGCCCGCTCTTCGCCACATTGTGGTTTCAGTATTTGATTTCCATTAACGATTAACGGCGCGATGACAGCGCGCCTTGTCGCCGGGACGGCCTGACAATTTGGCGGAGTAACAGCGTGCGCCTTGCGCTTGCCTCTCTGATGTTTGGCCTCTTGGTGGCTTCGGCACCTGCCAACGCGGGTCCAAAGACGACCATCGGCATGATGGCCGATACGCCGGCGAGCTTTGACATCGTGCTGCGGCTATCATCGGGCCTAGATCACCAGGGTGGCTTGCGCATCCTGCCGATTGCCGGCAAGGGGCCGCTGCAGACGCTCAATGATCTAGTCCATCTCAAGGGCATAGATGCAGCACTGCTGCCGTCGGATGTGCTGGCCTATGCCCGCGCCAATGGCTTGATCAACGTTGCGGACGAAAAACTGTCTTATCTTGTCAAGCTCGGCCAACTCGACATCCACCTGCTGGCAGGCAAAGAAGTCACCGCCCTGCAGGACCTGGCGGGCAAGCGCATTGCGATCGGCACATCGGTGGAGCCATCCTACATCACCGGGCATTTCCTGCTGCAAGCGGCCGGTATTGAATTCGAAGAGGTACCGCTTGGCGGTGCCGCCGCCATCAAGGCGGTGGCCGAGGGCCAGGCCGATGCGGCATTGTTGCTCGGCGATGAGCCATTGCCAGAACTTTCGGGCGTGAAGTCGCGCAATCTCCACCTGGTATCGGTGCAGGCTCCGGCAGGGGCAGCCGACGTCTATGCGCCGGCCTTGATTTCGCACGAAGATTACCCGGCACTGCTGAAGAAGGGCGAGACGATCGATACACTGTCGACCGCTATCATCGTCGCGGTGTTCGAATGGCCGCGCGGTTCGCCGCAGGGAAATGTCACGGCGGCTCTGGCCGATGGCCTCTACCGGGTATTGCAGCCCGACGATTCACAGAGCGCCGGCATCAATTTCACCGCCATGGTTCCGGGATGGCAGCGCGCCCGGGTGGCCGATGACGTTCTCAAGAAGCGGGCGGCACGCGCTACGCAATCACAATTGGCAACGACGGAGAATTGATATGAACGATCCAATGATCCGCCCTTTGACCGGAAACGAAGAACAGCCAGGCAATTTGGCTGCAGATGCGGCTGAAACAGCCAGCCGCCCCGCCCCCTCCTGGTTTCCAAGGCATGACAACGACGATGCCGAAGAGCTTCTTGAGCGCTATCGCGCCCGAAACGGCCGCGCAGCGCGTGGAGAGGGTCCGCCGACCCCAGCCCAGCGGCAACGGCCTGTAATGCCACGCGAGGAGACCATGGCGCGGCAACGCTATTACAGTCAGTTCCCACACGAGGCGGATGAGCTGGCAATCCTCTCACGGCGCCGGTCGATGGCCGGGGTTTATGCCGTAGCCGGGCTTCTGGCGATGTTCGCCGGTGGCGCCACCGGCATGGTGTTCGCGCACCTTGACGATATTTCGGCGCGCGCCACGGCGTTTGCCGAAGCCTTCTCCAGCCAGCCGCAGCCGGTGACAGTGGCTTCGAAAGGCGGTGAGACCGTCATTCAAAAAAAGCTGATCGCCACCGCCACGCTTGATGTCGCGGATGTCTCGGGCAGCCTCAACAGTTTCATTCCCCTGGCCTTGCATGCCGAACCGGCGTTCAACGGTGAAGATATCGCGCTCAAGGTTTCGGGCCTGCCGAAGGAAGCCTACCTCACGGCGGGATCGAAGGCCGCCGATGACTCATGGATGCTGAAACTCGAAGAAGCGGCAGAAGTCAAGCTGGTGGTGCCAAAGGCCGACCAGAAGTCCTACGATGTTTCAATCGCGGCGATTGAAGCGCAGTCCGGCGAACTGGCGGCACCGATCAAGGAAATGAAAGTCGCCATCGATAGTCCCGACCTAACAATCTCTCCCGCCAGCGCCGACCCTCAAGGCAAGACCAACCAAATTACGGTTAGTTCGCCATTGCTGCCCGAGGCTAAGCCAGTGGAAGCTTCCAGCGCAGCCCTTGACCTGCTGAAAAAGGGCGACTCGCTGTTAGCCAATGGCGATATAACATCGGCCCGGCAGTTCTACGAGCGCGCCTTTGCTCTTGGAGCTGCGCAGGGCGCCCTCGGCGTGGGCAAGACCTACGACCCGGCGGTCTATCGGGCGGCGAATGTCCAGGGCCTGGTGCCGGACGCAGCACAGGCTCTGGAATGGTATGCAAAGGCCGCCAGTGCCGGCAATCCCGAAGCCACCGCGGCCATTCTGACATTGAAGACTGCGGCACGTTAGTACTTTGCCCCCGAGAGGCTTGATCAGGGGCGCGGCAGCGGGCATCTAGGTTTCCGGTTTCATCATCCCGGAGTACCTGATGCGCGCTGCCGACATGATCGTCAAAGCTCTTGAGGCCCATGGCGTCGCCAGGGCCTATTGCGTGCCGGGTGAAAGCTACCTGTCGCTGCTCGACGCGTTGCATGGCAGCAAGGTTCAGCTGGTTGTCACGCGGCACGAGTTGGGTGCTGGCTTCATGGCGGTTGCCGAAGCCAAAGCCACAGGCAAGACGGGCGTATTCATGGTGACGCGCGGGCCAGGTGCTACCAATGGTTCGATTGCCATCCACGTGGCGCAGCAGGATGCGGCACCGGTCATCTTGTTCGTGGGCCAGGTATCGCGCGACGAGCGCAGCCGCGGCGCCTTCCAGGAAATGGACTATGTTCAGTTCTTCGGCAGCACCACGAAGGGCGTGTTTGAGGTCAACGATGGCCGCAAGATGGCCGAGACATGCACCCGCGCCTTCCGCCTTGCCGCCGAGGGCGTACCCGGTCCCGTGGTCATTTCGATGCCGGAGGACATGCTCGACGATGAAGTTGAGGACGTGCCAGTGGTGCCCTACCCCATTGCACGCGCCCACCATGCGGCTGATGATGCGCAGCGCATTCAGGCGATGATCGATCGCGCCGAAAGCCCCATCGTGCTGGCGGGTGCACAATTCCGCGGGGCCCGTGGCGCCGCGGCCCTGGCAAAATTCGCCGAGGCCCAGCGCATTCCGGTGGCCACCACGTGGAAAAACCAGGATGTGTTCGACAACAATTCGGCGCTCTATGCCGGTCATCTGGGCTTCGGCAACCCGCCGAAATTCAGGGAGGCGCTGGCAAAGGCCGATCTGGTGATCGCGGCTGGAACGCGGCTCGGCGACGTGGCGAGCCTCAACTACAAGTTTCCGCTTGCCCCGCTGCCGCTGCAGCCGCTCATCCACATCTATTCCGATGCGGGGCCAATCGGCAAGGTTACCCGCGCCGACCTCGGCATTGTTGCCGACCCGGTGCCCCTGCTGGAGGAACTGGCACATACTCCGCGCGTGGTTTCAACGGCGCGCGAAAACTGGATTTCGTCGGTCAACGGATTTATCCGCGGCTTTCAGGAATTTCACTCGCCCGAACCGGAGGACGGCGTGGACTTCGGCAAAGTCATCATGGCGCTGCAAGCGCAACGCGCCGAAAAACTGCGTGGTCACCCAGGATGCCGGCAACATGGCTACCTGGGTTCATCGCCACTGGAAGCTGACGCCCGCCAACATTCTCAGCGGCGTGCTGGCCGGCGCCATGGGCTACGGCGTTCCGGCCGCGGTTGGCATTGCACTGGCCGAGCCTTCGCGAATGGTCATCGCCATCATCGGCGACGGCGGCATTCTGATGACCGGACAGGAGATCGCCACCGCCATGCAGTATGGCGCCAAAGTCAAGGTGGTGATTTCCGACAATGGCACCTATGGCACCATCCGCACCCATCAGGAGCGCCATTATCCCGGCCGGGTTTCGGGAACGGAACTGCGCAATCCCGACTTTGCTCAGTGGGCAAGGTCGTTCGGCGCCCATGCCGTCACCATCCAGTTGAATGACGACATCGAAGCCAAGGTGAAAGAGGCGCTCGACCACGATGGGCCGGCAGTCATTCACGTGAAGTCGAGCCGCGAAGCGCTGTCGGCGTTCACGACGATGAGTGCGCTTGCAAACAGTTAGAGCAGGATGATGTTTGATGGAACCACCTTGTTCCGTCATCCCGGCGGAAGCCGGGACCCAGGCTTGCAAACGGCAGGACGGCGGAAAGTCTGGGTCGCGGCTTCCGCCGGGATGACGGAACAGGAGTGAGTCCATCACGACTCATACCGTTTTAGCTGGCGGGCTTGCCGAACAGGGCGGCATAGAGCTTGCGGTCGCGGCCATAGACATCCGGCCGGAACTCGACTCCGTTGGCGCCAAGGAAGGCGGTGGAATAGATCAAGTGGACCGGGATTTTCTCGGTCAGGCTTACCCGGGTGGTTTTGCCTCCGGCCAGCACGGCGTTGATCTTCGACTGGGGCCAGCCGACAATATCACCGACAAGGTGGTTCAAAAGATCGAGCGGCCGCGACAGGCGGATGCAGCCGTGGCTGAAGGCCCGCGCAGTTTGCAGGAACTTGTCCTTGGAGGGAGTGTCGTGCAGATAGATGTTGTGCTTGTTGGGCAGCATGAACTTCACTTTGCCAAGGGCGTTCTTTGGACCTGGCCGCTGCCTGAAGGTGAAGGGGAACTTGCCGGGACCATAGGCGTTCCAGTTGATTGCGCCCCATGAGGTGATCTTGCCGTTCATGAACACATCGAATTCGGCGGCATAGGCGAAGGGATTGCCGCGCAGCTTCGGCAACATTTCCTTGGTGGCTATCGAATAGGGCACTGTCCAGGTCGGATTGATTTCGACGTACTCGACCTCGTCGGAGAATTCCGGCGTTGACGTCGCCACCGCGCCCACCACAACATTCATGCGATCGACGATCTGCGAGGAGACCACCTCCTGCAATTCGTAGGCGGCGATATTGACCATGAAGTGGTGGGTGCCGAGACCCTCGGGCATCCACCGCCAGCGCTCCATGTTGAGAGCAATCTGCTTAACGCGCTCCTGCGGCGGGATGTTGAGGGCAACGAGCGTCTGCTTGCCGATCAAGCCCTTTGCCTCAAGACCGTTGCGGCGCTGGAATTTCTGCATCGCCAATTGGGTGAGGTCGTCATATTGCGTGGCGCCACCGCCAACGCCCTGATAGTCGCCAGTCATCGCCAGTATCTGGCGTATCTGCGGAATGCGAGGGTCGCTGCCACCGGGCGAAATATTGGCGCCCGCGGCGATCACCGGCCAATCGCCGGATTTTTCCATGGCGCGGTAGAGGCCGAGCATCTTCTTCAGCCCCTGATAGTGCGGATTCCGCGATTCGAAAGCCGACAGGAATTTGCCGGGATCGCGCTGCTTCTTCAATTCCGTCAGTATGCGGAGAACATCGATGGACTTGCGGTTGCGGAAAAGTTTGGGATCGACCTTCGAGGGGGTCACCCGGCCGATCTTCAAATCGGCGGCATAGTTCACGAAAAAGGCCGAAAACAGCAACTCAGCCTGGGCGGCATCAAAGGCGTCGCCGTTCTTCACCTGCTCGCGCACCTGTTTCAGAGCTTCGATGGGGTAGTCCTCGGGATTGAGGCCGTCGGCATCGGCTGACGCAATGCGTTGCAAGAAGGGCGTCATGCGGCCCGAGCCGATCCAGTAGATCGCACCGCTATTGGTGATGTAGTGAGCCTTCAGGGCCGGGCGAATACGCTCGAGCGGCAAGGGAAGGCGCTCTGGCGAATTCAGCAGTTCTTCTATGGCAGTGCTGACGCTGGAAAAATCTACCGGCGACGCGGCGCGTTCCTGGGCCACAACCTGCTGGCTGTACGCCAGCAGCAGCGACATGGTAACAAGAAGTGCGCGCATCAAAGCTTGCATCGGGACCCCACGATTTCCGGCGATTCGCTGAACATACAGGGATTTCGAACTGCCGCCATCACACATTGAGGAGCAGATACTCGCGTTCCCAGGAACTGATCACCCGGCGGAAATGCTGCATTTCCTGGAACTTCACGTCATTGTAGGCCTCCGCAAAGCGTTCGCCGAGCGCCTGTTTCATGGGCTTGGTGTAGTTCAGCTTGTCGAGGGCCTCGTCAAGGCTGATGGGCAAGGTGTGGGCATAGCGGTAGGCGGAGCCGGTCACCGCATCGGTCGGCTTGATGCGCTCGATCATGCCGAGATAGCCGCAGGCCAGCGAAGCGGCGAAGGCCAGATAGGGGTTGGCGTCAGCGCCGGGCACGCGGTTTTCGACTCGAAGATTGGCGGCGTCCGAGGATGGCACGCGCAGTGAAACGGTGCGGTTGTCGATGGCCCAGTGAACATTGGTGGGCGCATCGGATTCCGGCACCAGGCGGCGATAGGAGTTCACGTTGGGCGCCATCAGCGGCAGCGCCGAAGCGAGATAACGTTGCAGGCCGCCGATGTGATTGAGAAACAGTTTCGAGGGTTTGCCGTCTTTGCCGGCGAACACGTTCTTGCCGGTCCTTGCATCCATCACCGACTGGTGAATGTGCATGGAGGATCCGGGTTCGTTCTCATGCGGCTTGGCCATGAAGGTTGCGTACATGTCGTGCTTCAGGGCGGCCTGGCGCACGGTGCGTTTGAACAGAAACACCTGATCGGCGAGTTCAAGCGGATCGCCATGATTGAAGTTGATCTCAAGCTGGGCCGGGCCGCTTTCGTGGCTCAGCGTGTCGACGTCCAATTCCTGAGCTTCGCAGTAGTCGTAGATATCTTCGACGATCGGATCAAAATCGTTGGCGGCGTCGATGCCATAGGCCTGGCCGCCTGGCTCCTTGCGGCCCGAACGGCCGACGGCGGCGTCAAGCGGGTAGTCCGGATCGAGGTTTTTCTTGACGAGGTAGAACTCAAGCTCCGGCGCGATCACCGGCCGCCAGCCCTTCTCTTTGTAAAGCGCCAGCACGCGCTTCAGCACATGGCGCGGCGAAATGTCGACGGGATCATCGTTGAGAAAGTAGGCGTCGCAAATAACCTGGGCGGTCGGCTCCTGATACCACGGCACGAAACGGATCGTATCGGGATCGGGCTGCAGGTAGATGTCAATGGCGCTGTCGCTTACCGCCTTGGTGTCCTGAGTGTAGCGGCCGTTGATCGTCAGTGTAAAGACTTCTTCGGGGATGCGGAGGCCGCGCGACCTGTTGCCCTTTAAAAACTTCTTGGGCGGCAAGATCTTGCCGCGCGCCGTGCCCGACATGTCGGCGACCAGGCACTCCACTTCACTGATCTTGTGTTCGCTTATCCATTCTTCGAAACGGGATTGAGTCATGATACCCAGCAATTTGTTGACCCGGCATTGTAGCCCGGCTGCTTGACCTTCGGAAAGGGGGGCGGCTAAAGCTTTCTTATCATGCCCAAATCCATCGATGCCCGATCCTATTACAGCGCCACTGCCCGGCCCTTCGAGCGCCAGCCGGCGCTGGCCGGTGAGGTTTCGGCCGATGTCTGCGTCATCGGCGCCGGCTACACCGGGCTTTCGGCGGCCCTTGCCCTGGCGGAAGCTGGCTACAAGGTGGTGGTGCTGGAAGGCAACTACCGTTGGCTATGGCGCATCGGGGCGCAATGGCGGGCAGGTTTGCACCGGTTTTTCATCGGGCCAGGGCAAGATCGAGGCGCAGCTTGGCAAGGATGACGCCCGCAAGTGCTTCGCCATCGCCGAAGAGAGCAAGACACTCCTGAAAGAGCGGCTGTCGGCTTATGACATCGATTGCGATCTCACCTGGGGTTACATCCATGCCATCCCGAAGCCGCACCAGTTCGATGAACTTAAGGCGTGGAAGGACGAGTATGATGGGCTGGGCTACACCGACACCTCACTTCTCACCAAGGCCCAACTCGAAGAGAAGCTCGGAAGCCGCATCTATCATGGGGCATTTCGCGAGGGTGGCGCTGGCCACTTGCATCCGCTGAACTATTGCCTTGGTCTTGCCCGCGCCGCGCTGTCAAAAGGCGCGGTGATCTTCGAGAATTCCCGGGTGATTTCGGTCGAAACCGGCGGCAATCCCGTGGCCCGCACCGCCAATGGAGTAGTTCGCGCGAAGTTCATGGTAATTGCAGGCAATGCCTATCTCGGCAAGACCATCCCTGCCCTCAACCGCAAGATCATGCCGGTGGCGAGCTATATCATCACCACGGAACCGCTCGGCGAGAACCGCGCCAAGGCACTGATCCGTGACAATGAAGCGGTGGCCAACACCAATTTCATTGTCGACTACTTCCGGCTGACCAAGGACACGCGCCTGTTGTTCGGGGGCCGCGCTTCCTACTCAACGCTGGAACCACCAAACCTCGGATCCTACATGCGGCCGCGCATGCTGTCGGTGTTCCCACAGCTCGATGATGTGAAGGTGGATTATGCCTGGGGCGGCTACATCGGCATTACTGCAAATCGCATTCCTGATTGCGGCAGGCTGGGGCCTTCGACCTACTACGCCCACGGCTATTCCGGCCAGGGCGTGGCGCTGGCTGGCATGTACGGGAAGCTGATGGCCGAAGCCATTCGCGGACAAGCCGAGCGCTTCGACCTCCTGGCGCGCGTCAAACACATGCCGTTTCCGGGTGGTCCCATCCGCACGCCGATGCTGGTGGCGGCGATGATGTATTACCGGATCAGGGACGCGCTATCGTGATCATTCTCCGAGTGCCATTCCCCGAGCGCCCTTCTGCCAAGCGCGGAGGCAGAGATATTCCATGATAAGCGCGCAAGCGGCGCCCGAGGTGATGTCGGAGTGGTCATAGGGCGGCGATACTTCCACGAGGTCCATCCCCACGAAACTGATATCCGTCAGCCTGCGGATGATTGATGCCGCCTGGTGATAGGTGAGGCCACCGGGAATGGGTGTGCCGGTTCCGGGCGCGGCCGACGGATCCAGGCAATCAATATCGAATGTCAGGTAGGCCTTGGACTTGCCCACCACATTCTTGACGATCGCCGCGACATCGGCTGAGGATTTTTCGTGAACCTCGTCGGCATAAATGATGCGGAAGCCATAGGTGCGCTCGCCGGTGAACACGGTGCGGATGCCGATTTGAATGGAGCGCTTGGGATCGATCACGCCGTCGCGCACCGCGTAGCTGAACATGGTGCCATGATCGATGCGGCCGCCGTCATCGGGCTCGACATCGCGATGGGCGTCGAAGTGGATGAGCGACAGGGGGCCGTGCTTCTTGGCGTGGGCCTTCAGCAGCGGATAGGAAATGTAGTGGTCGCCGCCCAGTGTCACCATTTCGGCGCCGGCCGACAGTATGGTGCTGGCGTGGTTTTCGAGGGTTTCCGGAAAACGTTCCTTGGAGCCCCAATCGAAGAAACAGTCGCCGTAATCGATGACAGCCAAACTATCGAAGGGGTCGAAATTCCATGGCCAGAAAGGGCCCCAGGCATTTTCGGCTGAAGCGCGCCTGATCCCTTCGGGTCCCATGCGCGTGCCGGAGCGGTGCGATGTCGCCTGATCGAAGGGAACGCCGGTTATGGCGATGTCGACGCCGGCCAGATCGCGGGTGTATTTGCGGCGCATGAAAGAGAGAGCACCGGCATAGGTCGGCTCCCATTGGGTGCCTTTCAGCTCATTGCGGCGAAACGCCGAGTCCCCCGGGGTGGAGGTCATGTTCTTCATTTCCAATGACATTGGTCTACTCCGTCAGCACAATCGAATCACCGGGCTCGAAATGAACCCAGACTTTCTGGCCACGGGCCAGTGCGCCCTCGCCGGTGCGCGAGTCGTTTTGCACGGTGACCGAGAGGCTGAGGGAGTCCTTGCCTTCGATCACCACGTGGCTGGTGTCGCCATAATAGGCAACATCCCTGACATTACCTTGCAGTTTCACCAGCTTGGCGCCCTTTGGCTCGGCCTTGGAGACCTTGAGTTTCTCCGGGCGCACGGCGATCGACACGCTGCTGCCGGCCGGCCTTTCGGACTCAAACTCCACTTTGCCCAGGCCCTTGGCGTTGAGCGTCAGTGTCTTGCCCTTGGTAGAAACCACGCTGGCGTCGATCAAGTTCACCTTGCCGATGAAGTCGGCGACGAACTTGCTGGCCGGGTGTTCGTAAAGTTCGGTTGGCGTGGCGATCTGGCGGACCGCGCCCTTCTCCATCACCGCAATGCGGCTGGCCATGGAGAGGGCCTCGTCCTGATCGTGGGTGACAATGATGAAGGTGATGCCGACGGTTTCCTGAAGGCGCGTGAGTTCGATGCGCATGTCCTCGCGGAGCTTGGCGTCCAATGCCGATAGCGGTTCGTCGAGCAGCAGAACTTTGGGGCGTTTGACGAGGGCGCGGGCGAGCGCCACGCGCTGGCGCTGGCCGCCGGACATCTGGTCGGGCTTCCGCTGCGCGAGGTGCGACAGCTTCACCATTTCCAGGGCTTCGGCGGCACGGCGCTTGGTTTCATCGGCGGGAACGCCGGTCACTTTCAGGCCGTAGGCGACGTTCTGCTCAACCGTCATGTGCGGGAACACAGCATAGGATTGGAACACCATGTTGGTGGGCCGCTTGTTGGGCGGGGTAGCCGCCATGTCTTGGCCGCCGATCATGATCTGGCCGGAGGTCATGAACTCGAGGCCGGAAATCATGCGGAGCAGCGTGGTCTTGCCGCAACCCGAGGGCCCGAGCAGCGCGAAGAATTCATTCTGGCCAATATCGAAAGAGACATCGTCGACGGCGACGACGCCGCCAGCAAAGCTCTTGCAGACATTGCGGATGGAGACGATGGGTTCAGCCATGGTGCGTTAGCCTTTGCTCGGCTTGGGAGGAGCCTGGAGTTTCATCGCCAGAACGGTGGCGACAACGGTGATGAGTATGAGAATGGTGGAGGCGGCGTTGATGTCCGGGGTGATACCGCGGCGCACCAGCGAATAGACTTTCACCGGGAAGGTGACAGAGCCTGGCCCCGAGGTGAAATAGGTAATCACGAAGTCGTCGAGCGACAGGGTGAAGGCCAGCAGCGCGCCGGCGATCAGGCCCGGTTTCATGAACGGATAAAGCACGTTCCAGAAGGTCTGCCACTGGCTGGCGCCAAGATCGCGCGAAGCTTCCTCAAACTGCATGTTGAAGCCGACCAGGCGCGAACGCACCACCACCGCCACGAAGGGAAAGCAGAAGGCGATGTGAGCAACAACGATTGGCGCCAGATTGAAGGGCCAGCCCACGTCCGACGTCATCCAGCCGATCTTGAAGAAGAAAGCCATCAGGGCAACACCCATGGTGATCTCGGGGATGACGATGGGCAGCGCCATGAATCCCTCATAGGCGGTTTTGCCGGGAAAGCGGAAGCGCCACAGCAAGAGGCCGACCATGGCGCCGATGATGGTCGCGAAGATGGTCGACACGCAGGCGATAATCAGCGAGTTGGTGAAGGCTTCAATGAGGTCGGGGTTGTTCCAGGCCACGCCGTAATACTTGAAGGTGAAGCCCTGCCAGGTGATGTTGCGCTTCGAGTCGTTGAAGCTGAAGGCGATCAACACGAAGATCGGCGCGTAAAGGAACAGGAAGGTGGCGGTGAGCAGTATCTTGATCCACAGCCTGCGGCCATATTCCAGCGGACCTTGAGGTGTGCGGTTGAACAGCGCCATGGCTACACCCCCACGCCCTTGCTGCGCAGCGTAATCAGCCAGCGCAGCGCCAGAATGCCGAAGGTGGCGTAGATCAGGATGAAGCTGAGAGCCGCGCCAAATGGTGTGTCATTGGCCGCCTTGAACTGATCTTCGATGACGTTGCCAATCATGATGGCATTGGCGCCACCCAGGAGGGCCGGCGTCAGGAAGGCGCCGAGGCATGGAATGAAAACCAGATATGATTCCGGAGATGATGCCGGGCATGGTGAGCGGGATGGTGACCGAAAAGAGCGTCCGGACCTGCGAGGCGCCGAGGTCTAGACTGGCTTCGAGGTACGACTTGTCGAGGCGCTCAACGGTCGCGTAGAGCGGCAGGACCATGAACGGGAGATAGACATAGACCAGCCCGGCGATCACCGCGCCGTTGTTGTAAAGAAGTTCCAACGGCTGATAGGGATTGCTGCCGCCGGTTGCGACATAGTCCAGCCCGTTCCACACGCCGCCAAGGGCCTGGTTGACGAAGCCGTTGGTGCGGAACACCGCGAGCAGCGCGTAGGTGCGGATCAGGAGGTTGATCCAGAACGGCAGGATGGTGATGAGCAGCAGTACCGGCTTCCACTTGTCTGGCGCAAAACAAATGGCAAAGGCGATGGGGTAGGCCAGCACCAGACAGATGACAGTCGAGACCACGGAAATCCAAAACGACTTCCACATGATGGTGAGATAGACGGGCTCGAACACCCGGGTGTAATTGGCGCTCGTCCAGGAAATGACGATGTCGGTGATGCCGGATTTTTCGCCGAAGCTGTAAACCCACAGCAGGCTCAGCGGCACGATGAAGAAGAGCGTGATCCAGAATGTGCCGGGCAGCGCCCACAGCCAGAACAGGAAGCGATTGTCGCGCCAGCTTTCCAAGATGCCCGGTCCCCTCCGTTTGTGGAACATACTGGACGGACTGACGCCGATTGGCAACGGTCCTGCCGGTTTGAGTAATCCCCCTCTCCCCCGCTTGCGCGGTGGAGAAGGGAAATATGAGATGAAAGATAGGTCTTACGCCGCTTGAATTCTGGTCCAGGCGTCTTCGTAGAGCTTCTGGCCGTCTTCGCCGAGATAGGTCTGGGCTTCGCACTTGGCGATGACTTCGTCGGTCGGGAAGATCGACGGGTCCTTGTTATAGCTGTCGTCCAGAAGTTCGCGAGCCTTGGCGTTGGCGGTGGCATAGGCGATGAACTTGGCGATGTCAGCGCCAGCCTTGGCATCGAGGCAATAGTTGATGAAGGCGTGGGCGTTTTCGGGATGCGGCGCGCCGGTGGGGATCGCCATGGTATCCTGCCACAGGAGCGAGCCCTCGGTCGGCACGATGTAGGCGATGTCGTCGTCCTCGGCGATCACCTGGATGATGTCGCCGTTCCATTCGTGGGCGAGATCGACTTCGCCGGACGCCAGAAGATCCTGGCCGTTATCGTCGGCGAACACCTTGATGTTCTTCTTGTTGCCGATGATGAGGTCTTCAGCCATCTTGACCTCGGCCGGGTCCTTGGAATTGAGCGACTTGCCAAGGTACTTGAGGGCGCAACCGATGACGCTGCGCGCATCGCCGAGAAGCGAAACACGGCCGCCATACTTGTCGCTATCGAGCAGCAGTTTCCAGCTATCGGGCACGCCTTCGACCTTCGATTTGCGATAACCAACGCCCAGTGTGCCCCACATATAGGGAACGGTGAACTTGCGGCCCTTGTCGAAGGGCGCGTCGGCAAAGCGCGGATCGATGTTCGCCATATTGGGAATCTTGGCGTGGTCGAGCGGCACCAGCAGATTGGCGCCGGTCAGGCGTTCGATCCAGCTGTCGGACGGCACGATGACGTCATAGCCGGGATTGCCTCCCTTGAGCTTGGCAAAGAGCTCGGCGTTGTCAGCGAACAGGTCAAGCTTGGCTTCGATGCCGGTTGCCGTCTGGAATTCGGCAAGGGTGTTCTCGCCGATGTAGGTATCCCAGTTGTAGAAATTGAGTTTCTTTTCTTCCTCGGCCAGTGAATGGCGCGGCAGGAACGTCAGCCCAGCGCCGGCAATACCCATGGCTTTGAGCATGGCGCGCCGGTTCGGCTTGTAGCGTGGTGAAAACATCGTCTTCGGCCCTTCCCTTGTTGGTGCGCCGTGGGCAATTAGCCTTCTTCGGCGCCGTTTCATCGTCACTCGCACACATAAAATGGGGACCACCCGGTCCCCATTCAAACTTCTTTCGCTATCCCTTCACAACTTCGGATTTGACGTCGGCATAGGTTGCATCGAGCGCAACCCGCGCCAGGCGCACCAGCTCGTCGATCTCCTTCTTGGTGATGACGAAGGGCGGCGCCAGGACCATGGTGTCCCAGCAGGCGCGCATGATCAGGCCGGTCTTGAAGCAGTGGTCGCGGCAGATGGTGCCGACGCGGCCCGAGTCGCTGAAACGGCCGCGTTTCTTCTTGTCGTTGCTGAGCTCGATGGCGGCGATCAGGCCAACCGAACGGGTTTCGCCGACGATTGGATGATCGCGGAGGCTCGACAGCGCCTGGGCGAAGTATGGCCCCATTTCGCGGACCCGCTCCACCAGCTTTTCACTCTGGATGATCTCGATGTTCTTCAGGGCCACGGCGGCGGCCACCGGGTGGCCGGCGTAGGTCATGCCATGGTTGAAGTCGCCGCCGAGTTCAAAGAAATCCTTGGTCAGGTGTTCGGCGAAGGCGACGGCGCCGATCGGCTGGTAGCCGGACGACAGCCCCTTGGCCATCGGCACGATGTCGGGCTCGAAGCCCATGGTTTCGAAGCCCCACCAGTTGCCGGTGCGGCCGAAGCCGCAGATCACTTCGTCGGAAATGATCAGCACGCCATATTTGCGGCATATGCGCTGCACTTCCGGCCAATAGGTCGATGGCGGAATGAGCACGCCGCCCGCACCCTGAATGGGTTCGCCGATGAAGGCGGCGACATTGTCGGGCCCCACCTCGAGGATCTTCTTTTCCACTTCGGCGGCGGCGATCAGGCCGAACTCCTCCGGCGTCTTGTCACCACCGAAATCATACCAGTGCGGTTGCATGACGTGATGGAAGCCCGGAAATTCGGTGCCCACCTGCTCGTGCATGGGCTGCATGCCGCCAAGATTCGCCGCCACCATGGTGGAACCGTGATAGCCTCTGGTGCGCGCGATGAAATGTTGGCGATAGGGTTTGCCCTTCAGCTTCCAATAGTGGCGCACGAACCGCACGATGGTGTCGTTGGCTTCCGATCCGGAATTGGTGAAGAAGATGTGCTTGAAGCGCTTTGGCATGACCGACGAAATCTTGGCGGCAAGCTCGGTTGCAGGCACCGTCGTGGTCTTGAAGAAGGTGTTGTAGAAGGGCAGGTCAAGAAGCTGCTTGTAGGCAACCTCGGCCAATTCCTTGCGGCCGTAGCCGATGTTCACGCACCACAGGCCGGCCATGCCGTCGAGCAACTTGTTGCCGTTGGCATCCCAGATCCAGATGCCGTCGGCCTGGGTCATTACCCGGGGGCCGCCCGCGGCATGGAAGCTCTTGTGATCGGTGAAGGGATGAAAGTGGTGGTCAATATCGTGCTGGACGATTTCGGCGACATTGAGATTCTTGGCGGGTGCGTTCATGGTCAGTCTCCAATCAGTATGCGCGAAATCCGGCACCATTTCGGGCACCGGGACAAAGCCAGACAATCAAAGAAGCTAGGGCTTGAAGCCGATACGGGCGCAATGCAGCATCACTTCGTCATAGGCCGTTTTCGACCAGACGGGCAGAACACTGCCGGATGCTGTCATGTGGAAGCACATTACTAAGTGTATGACAGAATCTTATCAATGCTGCAAGAAATGCCCTCATATTTGGCCCGCTTTTCGATGCTGCAATGCAACAAACTGTTGCGAATTGATGAAGGACAATGAATTGTGGCGCGGCATCACTAAGGCCAGCCACAACCGGACGAGGAGGCCGGACAAAGTTGCCAATCACCGGTCTTTCACAGGTTGAGGCTGCCCGGAGGCTCTTGTCAGACGGCCCCAACGAACTGCCACGCCATGACCGGCGCACACCATTTCATATCGCTCTGGAAGTTCTGCGCGAACCGATGCTGGCGCTTCTTCTGGGGGCTGGCGTTGTCTACCTGGTGATCGGCGATATCAAGGACGCGCTGATCCTTCTGGTGTTCGCGTCGATGTCGATCATCATCACCGTTGTCCAGGAATCCCGAACCGAACGGGTGCTCGAAGCACTGCGCGACCTCACCAGCCCGCGGGCCCTCGTGGTGCGCGACGGTGAACGCATGCGGATTCCGGGGCGTGAAGTGGTGCGCGGCGACACTGTACTGCTGAGTGAAGGTGACCGTGTGCCAGCCGATGGCGTGCTGCTCGAAGCGCGCGAACTGATGACCGACGAATCCCTTCTGACCGGTGAATCGGCGCCGGTTCGAAAACTCGCAGCTCACATGGCGCTGTCGCGCGCCCGGCCGGGCGGCGATGATCTGCCGCATGTCTTTTCTGGCGCCATGGTGGTCCGGGGCACCGGCGTTGCCGAGGTGACCGCCACCGGCCCCAGCAGTGAAATCGGCAAGATTGGCCACTCTCTCACCCGGCTGGAATCCGAACCGCCACGCCTGCAGGCGCAAACGCGAAAATTCGTGCGCTTTTTCGCGGTGCTGGGATTGGCGGTGAGCTTGCTGGCCGTCTTGCTTTATGGACTGCTGCGCGGCTCGTGGCTGGAGGCGCTTCTGGCCGGAATCTCGCTTGGCATGTCGCTACTGCCGGAAGAGTTTCCGGTGGTGCTGACCATCTTCATGGCGATGGGTGCCTGGCGCATTTCGCAGGCCCGTGTGTTGACACGACGGGCAACGGCCATTGAAACGCTGGGATCGGCCACCGTTCTGTGCACGGACAAAACCGGTACGCTCACCGAAAACAGCATGCGCATCGCCGAGCTTCGCGATGCCAAGGGCAAGGTGCTGGTACTGGAAGGAGAGTCGCAGGGCCTACTCCCCTCCTCATTCGCCGACATCATCCGGCATGGGGTGCTTGCCAGCACGCCGTCACCGTTCGATCCGATGGAGAAGGCCTTTCATGGCCTTGCAAACTCAGCGGGGCTTGCCGGGTTCAACGCCGATTGGGCGTTGGAAAAGACTTATGGCCTTCGGCCCAATTTGCTGGCCATGACCCATGTGTGGCGATGCGGCAAGACGCATGAGGCCGCCGCCAAGGGTGCGCCGGAAGCCATTGCTGCCCTCTGCCACCTCGGCCCCAGGGCTAAGGGTGAACTGGCCAAGGCGATTGAAGAGATGGCCGCCAGGGGCTTGCGGGTTCTCGGCGTGGCGCGGGCCAGGCGCATCGGCAGGGCCTGGCCCGAGAACCAGACGGATTTCAAATTCGCATTTCTTGGGCTGGTGGGGCTCGCCGATCCGTTGCGTGCCAGCGTTCCGGCCGCCATTGCAGAATGCCGCAGCGCTGGCATTCGGGTGATGATGATTACCGGCGATTATCCGGCAACGGCGGTAGCCATTGCCCGGCAGGCAGGCCTGCAGACCGACGAAGTCATCACCGGAAGCGATCTCCGCACCATGGACGACGCAGCGCTTGCGGCGCGGCTGCGGCAGCAACCGGTTTTCGCCCGCATCATGCCGGAGCAAAAACTCCGCATTGTTGAGGCACTCAAGCGCCAAGACCAGGTGGTGGCGATGACCGGTGACGGCGTCAATGATGCGCCTTCCCTGAAGGCCGCCCATATTGGCATCGCCATGGGCGGGCGCGGCACGGACGTGGCGCGCGAGGCGTCGTCGATCGTGCTGCTTGACGATGATTTCAGCTCCATCGTCAAGGCGGTGCGGCTGGGCCGGCGCATCTACGACAATCTGCGCAAGGCCTCGGGCTTCATTTTCGCCATTCACATGCCGATTGCCGGGCTGGCGATACTGCCACTGGTCCTGAACCTGCCGATCATTCTGGGGCCAATGCACATCGCCTTGCTGGAAATGATCATTGACCCGGTCTGCACGCTGGTTTTCGAAGCCGAGGAGGAAGAAGCCGGCACCATGCAGAAGCCGCCCCGGCCGCCACGCGAACCATTGTTTTCAAGCGCCCTGATCGGCTGGAGCCTGGCGCAGGGGTCGGTTGCCTTCGCGGTTGCGGCTGGTGTGTTCCTGGCCGCCAACCGGTGGGGCATCGACGAAGCGACGGTGCGGGCCCTCACCTTCGTGACGCTGGTGCTGGTGATCGTCAGCCTCATTCTGGTGGACAGGTCCTACAGTTCGTCATTGTGGACGGCAATCACCCGCCCCAACCGGGCGCTGGCAATCGTGCTAGCGACTATCGCGGCGGTTCTTGCAGCTGTCCTCGTGCTGCCGGTGGCCCGTGACCTGTTCAAGTTCGGGGCGCTCAACATGGGTCAAATGGCGATCGCGCTTGCAGCAGGCGTTGCCGTGCTGCTTCTCCTGGAGATGGTCAAACCGCTGTTGCGGGCGGCGAGGGGATAGCGCGCATTCTCATGCCGCAAAGGCGGCGGCCATCAGGCGCTTGGTATAGTCTTCACGCGGGTGATCCATCACTTCGTCGGGCGTGCCCTGCTCCACCAACTTGCCGTCCTTCATTACCAGAATATGGTCGGCCATGGCGCGGACCACCGCAAGATCATGGCTGATGAACAGGTAGGACAGGTTGTTGGCTTTCTGAAGCTCGCGCAGCAATTCGACGATCTGCTTCTGCACCTGACGGTCGAGCGCCGATGTCGGCTCGTCCAGGACCACGACCTTGGGCTTCAGAATGATGGCACGGGCAATGGCGATGCGCTGGCGCTGGCCGCCGGAGAACTCGTGCGGATAGCGATTGCGCAATTTAGGGTCGAGTTGCACTTCTTCGAGGGCCTGTGCGGCCCGCAGGTCGCGATCGCGGGTCGAAATCGATGGCTCATGCACCAGCAAACCTTCGGTGACGATCTGGCCGGCGGTCATGCGCGGCGAGAGCGAACCAAACGGGTCCTGCAACACCACCTGGATCTCTTTGCGCAGCGGCCGCATCTGCTGCTTGTCGAGATTGGCAATGTTCTTGCCTTCGAAATTGATGGCGCCTTCGCTTGGCAACAAGCGCAGCATGGCCCGCGCCAATGTTGACTTGCCCGAACCGGACTCGCCGACAATGCCGATGGTCTGGCCCTGGCGAAGGGTCACCGACACGCGGTCCACGGCCTTGAGGTAGATCGGCTCGCCAGACAGGAAACCACCGCCAATCTTGAAGGTTACGCGAACGTCAGTACCGTCAAGTATTTTGGGGGCGTTCGCAGCTGGAGGCGACTTGCGCCCGGTTGGTTCCGCTTCCAGCAATTCCCTGGTGTAGGGGTGTTTTGGATTTGCGAAGATCGAGCGGGTCTCGCCCTCCTCTACCACTTCGCCGCGGCGCATGACATAGACACGGTGGGCGATGCGCTTCACGATGTTGAGGTCATGGGTGATGAACACCATGCCCATGCCGAGGCGTTTCTGCAGGCTGGCCATGAGTTCGAGGATTTCCGCCTGGATGGTTACGTCGAGGGCGGTGGTCGGCTCGTCGGCGATCAGCAGGTCAGGGTCGTTGGCCAGCGCCATGGCAATCATCACGCGCTGGCGCTGGCCGCCGGACATTTCATGGGGATAGGCGCCAAGCCGGCTTTCGGCATCGGGAATGCGCACCAGCTTCAGCATGTCGAGGGCGCGCTTGCGGGCTTCCTCGCCCCCCACCTTCTGATGGTGCATGATCGGCTCCATCAACTGGTCGCCAATCGTGTAGAGCGGATCGAGCGAGGTCATCGGCTCCTGAAAGATCATGGTGATCTTGCGGCCACGGATAGTGTTGAGCTGCGCCTTCGGCAAGCCAACAAGATTGGTGCCACGATAGTCCGCAACGCCGGAGGCGATGCCGTTGGAGGCCAGAAGACCCATGGCCGCCATCATCAACTGGCTTTTGCCGGAACCCGACTCACCGACAATGGCGACGGTTTCTCCCGCCTTCACATGCATGTCGATGCCTTTGACCGCTTCAACCAGGCCGTCCAGGGTTTCGAACGACACCTTGACGTTTTTCAGTTCGAGGATCGTGTCAGCCATGGTCAGCGATCCTTCGGATCAAGCGCATCGCGCAGGCCATCGCCGATGAAGTTCAGCGCAAACAGCGTCGAGGTCAGGAAGAATGACGGGAAGAACAGCAGCCAGTTGGCGCCGGGAATGTTCTTGGACCCTTGCGAGATCAGGACGCCCCAGCTCGACATGGGTTCCTGCACACCGAGACCCAAATAGGACAGGAAGCTTTCGAGAATGATGACTTGCGGCACCAGCAGCGTCATGTAGATCACCACGGGCCCCAAAAGGTTGGGCACCACATGGCGCTTCAGGATGCCCCAACGGGTGACGCCCAGGGCCTCGGCCGCCTGGACATATTCCTGGCGCTTGATGGAGAGCGCTTGCCCACGCACGATGCGCGCCATGTCGAGCCACAGGACGGCGCCCACCGCCAGGAACATCAGCACAAAGTTTCGCCCGAAGAACACTACCAACATGATGACGAAAAAGATGAAGGGCAGCGAATAGAGAATGTCGACGACGCGCATCATCACTTCATCGGTTTTGCCGCCGATAAACCCGGAGGTGGCGCCGTAGAGAACGCCGATCACCACCGCGACGATGCCGGCCAGCAGGCCGATGGCCAGAGACACACGACCGGCAACCAAAGTGCGCACCAGAAGATCGCGGCCAATCGTGTCGGTGCCGAAGTAGAAATACTCGCGCTGGACATCGGCGGAAATCACCAGGCGCATTCCGTCAGCGGATTTCTCGGTGATTACGGCGTTCTCAAAGACGCTGGACCGGTCGATGTATCGGGTCATGCGCTCGTCGATGGGCTTGGCTGATGTGACGGTGATCAATATCTTGGTGCCCTGCTCTTCCCACTTCTCCAGTGTCACGCGCGAACGCTTAACCGCGTCCTGCACGGCCTGGTCAATGCCTTCCGGCTTGGGGTAGGCCGAAAAGCTCGGCGGAACGCGCGTGTAGTCCTCATAGATCGTGGTGAACTGGTGCGGCAGGAACCATGGCCCGGCAATGCAAAGAACAGCAACGATAACGATGTAGATGGCGCTGAAATAGGCGGCCTTGTTGGCCTTGAGCCTTGCCCAGGCATCGGACCACAATGAACGGCCGGCCTGGGAAACGGGTTCGAGGGCGATGTCAGTCATAGCGCACCCGCGGATCGACAACGGCATAGAGAATGTCGACAATGAGGTTGAACATGATGGTGAAGACGGCGACCACCACGACGGTGCCCATCACCAGCGTGTAGTCGCGGTTCAGCGCCGCTTCCACGAAATAGCGGCCAACGCCTGGAATGGCGAAGATGGATTCGACGATGATCGAGCCGGTGATCAGCGCCGCGGCGGCCGGACCCGCATAGGAGATGATCGGCAACAACGCCCCGCGCAGTGCATGGCGGATGATGACGGCATAGTCGGAGAGGCCCATGGCTCTGGCGGTTCGAATGTGATGCGAGCGCAGCGACTCGATCATCGATCCGCGCATCAGGCGAGCGACGACGGCGAGTTGCGGCAACATGAGCGTGAGGATCGGCCCCACTTTGTTGATGAGCGCACCATCACCCCAGCCGCCAACCGGCAGCCATTTTAAGCCGAGGCCAAACGCCAGCTGGATCAATGGCGCAATGACGAAGGTCGGAACCGTGCTGCCAGCCGTGGCGGTGGCGATCACCGAATAGTCGGCGGCGCGGTTCTGGTTGAGAGCGGCAAATATGCCCATCGCGGAACCAAAAACGAGCGCCAGGAACAGTGCCGTGGCGCCGAGCTGAACTGAAATCGGCAGGCCCTGGGCGAAGAGTTCGTTCACTGTGAATTCGGGAAGATTGTAGCTGGGGCCCAAATTGCCGTGCAGCAGGTCGTTCAGATAGTAGAGATATTGCCAGAGCAGGGATTCATCGAGATGGAACTGCTTCTCGAGATTGGCCTTGATGACCGGATTCAAGCCCTTTTCCTGGTTGAACGGACCGCCGGGGGCGACGCGCATCAGGAAGAATGAAATGGTGACGATCAGGAACAGCGTTGGAATCGCGGTTAGGAAGCGTCTCAGAACATAACGCAGCATGTGCCCACCTCAAAAAAGGCTTGCGTGAAGACCCTCCCGCGAGAAAACTCGCGGGAGGGTCAATCGCAACAGCGCGGCTATTCCTTGCGGATGAAACGCGTCGGGTGAACGTTCATGACGTTGTCTTCAAAGCCCTTGAGCTTCGGCGACACGAGGTTGTGGTAGGAGTAATAAAGCAGCGGCACCTGGCCGTGGTCGCGCATCAGCACGGCCTCGGCTTGTGACAGAAGCTTCATGCGCATGGCGGCATCGCCACCGGCGGCGGCGGCCTTGTTCATCAGGTCCTCGAACTCGTCGCTGGAATACTGGGCATAGTTGTTAGGCGTAGCCTTGCGCGAAATGCCGAGGAAGGTTTCCGGGTCCTTGTAGTCGGCAATCCAGCCGGCGCGGGCGATGTCGAAATCACCCTTCTGCTCAAGATGGCCGTAGTGGGTCTTGGTGTCGGTGTTGAGCAACGTTACCTCGACGCCGATCGGTTTCAGTTGTTCCTGAATGGCGACGGCCGTGTTCTTGTGGTTCTCCGAGGTATTATAGCGGATTTCCATCTTGAGCGGCTTGTCGGGGCCGTAGCCGGCCTCAGCCAGAAGCTTCTTGGCTGCGTCTTCGCGGTCGATCTGCGACATTTCGGAATAGTCGAAGGGCGATGTCTCGTAGCCGGTGATGCCAGGAGGCACCATCGAATAGGACGGGATCATGCTGTTGCCCCAGACTTTTTCGGCGATGAAGTCACGGTCGATGGCCATGGAGACCGCTTTGCGGATATTCACGTTGTCCCACGGGGCCTTGTCCACCTTGAAGGCGTAGTAATAAGTGCCGAGATAGGGTCCGATGCGCACCTGGTCGCCGAACTTGGCCTTGATGTCGGCCAGTTGCTCGGTCGGCAGGTCTTCGTAGCTGTCGAGTTCACCTGCCTCGTAGCGTTTTACGGCGGCGGCGCGGTCCTCGTTCGGAATGTAGTTCACGGTATCGATCTGCACATTGGCGGCGTCAAAAAACTTGGGGTTCTTGACCAGCTTGATGTGATCGTTGGGCACGAATTCGGCGAGCGTATAAGCTCCATTTGTGATGTAATTGCCCGGTTTGGTGAAGTCGGCGCCGAGCTTCTCGAGGCTGGCGCGATGCACCGGATAAGTGGCCTGGTGAGTCAGCATCTCAAGGAAATAGGGGGTGGGCGCATTGAGGGTGACTTCAAGCGTCATGTCATCGATCGCCTTGGCGCCGATTTCTTCCGGCTTGGCCTTGCCTTGGTTGATGGCTTCGGCGTTCTTCACCGGATAAAGCATGGAGGCGTATTCGGCGGCGGTTTCGGGATTCTGCAGACGCTGGAATGCAAAAACGAAGTCACCGGCGGTTACCGGGTCGCCATTCGACCAAGTGGCACCGGCACGCATCTTGAAAGTGTAGACGGTACCGTCAGCTGAAGCCGACCAGCTCTCGGCGGCGCCAGGAATCAATTCTGCCTTGGCGTCCTGCATGACCAGGCCCATGAACATCTCGCGCAGGATATCGGCTTCATAGGTGGTGGAGGTCTTGTGCGGATCGAGCGATTCCGGAACGGCGGCGCTGCCGCGATTGTAAACGACTTCGGCAAAAGCACCGGTCGCGGTCATCACCAGCATCGAAGTGCCGATGACCCATGATTTGAAGTTCATGTTCATGCTTGTCCTACTCCCTGTTTTGTCCGCCTCTTATGGGCCGGATGGCCACCGGCAGACGTTTTGACGGCGTTCACAGTAGCACCGGGCCTTACGTTTGTCCCGCTGCACGTAAACCAGCCGCCGTCACGCGCATGCCTAGGCGTCAAACCGCATTGCCGCAATACGGCGGATCGGCGGATATCGCCGCATTGTTCCGTCAGTTCGAGGGGTCATCCCGGCGATTCAGTGGTTCCGGCCGCAGCGCTTCGCGCAGCCAGATCGACAATTGCGTGCCGACCAGTCCGTTGGCAATCGCGGCAGCGAGCAGCAAGAGGCTTGCCACGAAGGCGTATTGAGAAATGCCGGGATTGCCAGAGGCGATAAGCGGCGCAACGGCTGCCAGTGCCGCCAGCAAGGGCAGAAGGGCGCCGCGGAACGAATGGTTCATTTCCCACTCACCGCTGCTGCGCGGCGGCTGGGACCAAAGGCGATCGCCAGGGATGCCGCCAGGCTCGCGGCAATGGCCGCCGACATGGCGCCCAGCGACGCCGCATCGAGGATCCTGCCGCTTGCCACAATCACCGCAGCGCTTACCGCCAATGCCAGGGGAGTTGGCGCAAGCGCCACCGCAACGCGGTCAATGCGCCTGGCAAAAAGGATCAGCAGCAGGCCGGTCATTGCCAAGGCGGGCGCAATAGCAAGGATCGCTTCGTGGTGCATGATTTCGTTGCGGGCAAGGGCGACGACCGGAACGCCAGCGGCATCGGGGGCCAGCCGCCGCATGGCGGCGGCGAAGGTGAGCGCTGTCACGCCGGGCTTGGGCAACACTTCAAAGCGCCAGGTGCCGTCGGCGGCCACGAACAAACCGCGCAGGCCGGCGTCGAGATCGGCAATCTTGGGTTCCGGCAGTCTGGACAGCCTGGTAGCTTCGCGGGCAAGGGCAGGCAATCCCTGAAAGATAGCACCTTCAAGCTTTTGCACGTGGGCGACTGAAAGCTTGTCGGTAGCCCGGAAAAGGTCGAGGGCGCGGCGCAAGCGATGGGCGGCCTGGCGTAAGCCCTCGTCAGCCGAAGGGTGATTGGCAATGATGCGGAGATCGGCTTCGAGTTGCGCCAGGTATTGCGACAGCGCCGCGCTGTCGGCCGGCGGCGTATCGGCATTGGCCTCGGGCAACAGATCGGCCAGTGCGGTCAACGCATTGCGCTTGACGGCAACGTCCCTTGGCAAGAATTGTTCGACCCATCGCAGGGCGCCTGCCTCGACGACGGTGCCGACGCGGCGCACCAGGTCGGTGGCCTGTTGCGGGGATGCGAGGAGATGCACCGCCCCCGCCGAGACCGGCGCGCTGAAGGCATCGCCGAGCGGCGGCCGCGTCTGGGCGTCGCCGAATTTCACGTTGGGCACGAAGATCGTACAGAATAGCGCTGCGGCGATCGCCACCAACGCTACCAGGGCACGGGTGTTGCGGGCACTGCTGCTGGCGGGGCCAGAGACGGCGTCGTCGATCCAGTGGAAATTGCCGGAGCCAGCACTGTGCCTGCCTACCGCCAGCAGGGCCGGCACGAACAGGAGCGACAGCACAACGGCAATGGCTATTCCGGCTGATACGCTGGCTGCCATGATGGCCAGGGAATCAATCTGGCGCGGCAGCCAGGAAAGCCACAGCACTTCGGCCAGGGCCGCAAACACCAGGATGCGGGGGCCGGCGCGGTGGGCCGCTAGCATAACCGCCGTGGCGGCGGACTTGCCTCTGGCACGGGCTTCGCCAAAAGGAATGGCAACGCACAGGGCAAACAGCAATGCGGGCGTCACGACGGCGGCAGCGAACGACCAGGTCACGGCATCAAGCAACGGCCGCAGTGTAACCATCAGCCCGGCGCTGAAGGCCAGTGCCGCACCGGCCGACAGCATGACGGCGATCGTCTGGCGTACTGACGACAGGCCAGCCATCAGGACGACGGTAATGGCAAAGGCCGAGAGAATGGCCGGCACGAACAGGTCGCGCAGCAGGTTTTCGGCGCTACCGGCCGCCAACTGCGGGGGGAACGACCAGTTCAGCCCGTCAATCTGATTGGTGGCGAGGCGGGCGGCATTGGCCGCGGCCTGCTCCTGACCGGCGACGGGCTTGGCGATGATGAACCAGCGCTTGTTGTCGTTGCTCAACTTGAGGCCCGCCACGTCGATCCAGTCGACGGCGGATGGCCTGCCCTCAACTTCGGCGGCAACCGCCCCGGACACCGCCAGCAACACTCTCTCGAGGCCTGGAGGCGAGCGACCACCGGCAACGCTCCGGGCGATCTCGCCGATCAGGGCGCTCAGGCCTTGAAGGCTCGGCGCCTGACTGAAGGCATAATAGAGCGGCTGCATCTGCAACAACCGGGCAACGCGATTGTCAATGTCCTGGACCGGCAGAAACAACAAGCCATAGGTGTCATAGAAGGCGCCGTCGCCCGGCACGATCACCGTCTCGAATAGCTTGCTTTCGCCGCGCAGGGCGGCTAGCCACGGCAATGGCGCTGTTCCTGGCGTCGGTGGCATCCTGGCTTTCGATCGTGGCGAAGAACGTGTCGTCGATGCGCGGAAATCTGGCCTCAAGTGCTGCCTGCGCCTTGGCCGTCTGGTCGTCGAGCGAAATCAATGGCCGGCTGTCCGGCACGACGCGGATCGACAGGGCGGCAAGGCCGGCCGCCAGCACCGCCAAAAATATCGTCATGACAATGATGACCATGGCGTTGTCGGCACTGAAGCGCGCCAGCCGCGCAAAGCCATTCGGCCTTAGCCGGGACGGCGCCACGGGCTCCTCCTGCGGCCTGCCGCTCCAGTGGGGCTGCTGCCAATCGGTCATGCCTGGGGCCGCCGCACTGCAAGCCGCATCATTTGCAGATTCGCCATCATTCCCGCATCATAGGACAGAAACCTAAGTAAGAAAGCGTGGTGAGACAATGGCAGGCGGAAGCAGCAACCGGCCCACGGGAATCGAGACCCTGGCCGTCCATGGCGGCGAGTTCGTGGATCCGATCACGCGGGCGTCGTCACCCAACCTGGTGATGTCGGCGACCTTCGCGCCAACCGCGCTCACCGGATTCTCGGCCCGCGACGAGAAGGACTATGACGGCTTCGTTTATGCTCGCGTCGGCAGCCCGACGGTGCGGCAATTGGAAACGAAGCTGGCATTGCTGGAAGGGGGCGAGGCGGCGCTGTGCTTTGCTTCCGGCATTGCCGCGGCACACGCCCTTATCTGTGGCAGGCTCTCGAAGGGTGATCACTTTCTGGTGGCGGATACGAGTTATGTGGGGGTTGCCGAACTGGCGCGCGATACGTTGCCACGCTTTGGCATCGAGGTTTCGGTTGCCGATCCGTCACGCCCCGATGAAGTGATGGCGGCGATCCGCCCCAACACCAAAATGCTGTGGCTGGAATCGCCGGCAAACCCGATCATGCGGCTGTGCGATATCCAACTGCTGGCCAGCATGGCCCACAAGGCCGGGGTGCGCGATGTTGCCGTCGACTCGACGTTCGCCACGCCGTTGTCGACACGGCCGCTGGAACTTGGCGCCGATTTTGTGATGCACTCGCTCACCAAGTACATCGGCGGCCACGGCGACGCCATGGGGGGTGCGGTCATCGGACGGGCCAAGGACTTGGAAGATCTCAATCTCGAGGCGACGGTGCATTTCGGCGGCGTGCTGTCGCCGTTCAACGCCTGGCTCATCCTGCGCGGTGCCGCAACCTTGCCGCTGCGCATGAAGGCCCACCAGGAAGCGGCGCTGGTGGTCGCCCGTCATCTTGAGCAACATCCGGCTGTTGCACGGGTATTCTATCCGGGGCTTCCTTCCCACCCCCAGCATGAACTGGCCCGCCGCCAGATGAAGAACTATTCGGGAATGATGACTTTCCAGACAAGGGAGCCGGGGCTGAAGGTTGCGCAGCGCATGGTCGAGAAGCTGGAGATCATTCACTACGCCGTTTCACTTGGCCACCACCGCAGCCTGGTGTGCTGGATCGCCACCGACGATATTCAAGCGTCGACCTTCAAGCATGATGCCACGGCGGCCCGCCGCTATCGCGACTACGCCGGCGATGGCCTGTTCCGTCTGTCGGTGGGTATCGAAACCGCCGAAGACCTGTGCGCCGACCTCGACCGGGTGTTGTAGAGTGGAATGATATCTGATCGAGCCACTACATGCTGTCATCCCGGCGTTCGCCGCTGTCAGATTCACACATCTCGTCGAGCCGCTCACCTGCTGAAATGATTCAATAGCTCTGTCATCCCGGCGGAAGCCGGGACCCAGACTTGCCACGCAAAGACTGCAAGAAATCATAGTGTGAAAGCCTGGGTCCCGGCTTTCGCCGGGATGACGGGTTGCGGGAATGCGCATTGCTTGTGATCCGGAGTGACGCAAGTTCGAAAAAGATGTGTGCATACGACAGCGGCGTTCGCCGGGATGACGACAGCAGGAGTGAGTTAACCAATACTCATTCCGCACTGGCTACAGTCGAAGCCTTGGCGGCGTCGTCGCGCTGATGGCGGCGGTAGGAACGGATCGAAAAGGGGATCATGGCGAGATAACTCAAGGCAAAGACCGACAGCAGCTCCCAAGGGTAGGCCACCAACATGATGATGGTGAAAGCACCAAGCCCAAGGATCGGCAGCACGTAGTCGCGTGGCACGAAGCCGCCGAAGTTCTTGCCGGAGAAAGTGGGAACACGGCTCACCATCAGCAGCGCGATCAGCACCACATAGGGTCCGAAAAGCAGGGCGATGGGGTGACCGTCGTCAATCAGTCCGAGAAACCCCAGATACATCGGCGCCATTGCCAGCCCTGCCCCGGCGGGTGCGGGAGCGCCCGAAAAAAACCCCGAGGCCCAGGCCGGCTTGTTGGGATCATCAAGGGCGACGTTGAAGCGCGCTAGCCGCAAGGCGCAACAGATGGCCAGCACAAGGGCGATCACCCAGCCGCCGGTGCGCAGCGCGTTGAGCGACCACAGGTAGATCAGCAAGGCAGGTGCGACACCGAAATTGACGAAGTCGGCCAATGAATCAAGCTCGGCGCCGAAGCGCGACGTTCCCTTGAGAAACCGCGCCAGCCGGCCATCGACCGCATCCAGCACGATGGCAACGATAACCGCGCCAACCGCCAGTTCGAAGCGGCCTTCAATGCCCAGCCTTATGGCGGTGATGCCGCTGCACAGCGCCAGCAATGTTATGAGGTTGGGCAACAGGTAGCGGATCGGAACGCGTTTGAACCGGCCCGGCCGGCGCGGTGGCTCGCCCAAAAGATTGTCGAAGGATTCCGGAGCTTTCTGATCCAAGTTCAGCTCCTGCGCCCGGCCCGTTGGCCGGCCAAGCCGTTGAGGTCGGCCAATACAGTTTCACCTGCTACGGCCCGCTGCCCAAGGCAGGCAAACACCGCGGTGCCCTTTGGGACATAAACATCGACCCGGCTGCCGAAACGGATCAGTCCGAAGCGCTGGCCAGCCGACAGGGTTTCGCCATCGTTCACGAACTTCACGATGCGGCGGGCCACCAGGCCGGCAATCTGAACCACGCCCAACTTGCGGCCATCCTTGAGGTCCAGCGTCAGGGCCTGGCGCTCGTTGTCTTCGCTCGCCTTGTCCAACTCGGCATTCACAAAGGCACCAGGCACATAAGCGATGCGGGCGATACGGGCGTCGACAGGGGACCGGTTCACGTGCACGTCGAAGACATTCATGAACACCGAGATGCGGGTGGTCATTTCACGCGGCAGATCGAGCTCGGGCGGCGGCATGACTTCCTCGATGGCGCTTACCCGGCCGTCGGCCGGGGAAATCACCAGGCCTTCGGCCAGCGGTGTCACGCGGTCGGGATCGCGGAAGAAATAGGCGCACCAGGCGGTCAAGATCACGGCGATCCAGGCCAGGGGCGTGAGGTTCAGCCAAAACAGCACCAGGGTTACGGCGGCGAAAATCGCAATGAAGCGATAGCCTTCGCGGTGGATGGGCGTCAGGACGGAAGTAATGGTGTTGAGCAAAGACATGGTGCCGATCTACTTCAGAGTAAGTTTTGACTGACTCAATCCTGTTACCGTCATCCCGGCGAAAGCCGGGACCCAGACTTTCAGCCGTCCTGCCGTTTGCAAGCCTGGGTCCCGGCTTTCGCCGGGATGACGGCACAAGGTGGTTCGATCTAGCGCGGGAATGTGGCATTGCATAGCACAAAGGGCCCGCGCCGAACCCCTCCAGCGCGAGCCCCTTTCGTCAGGCGCTGCATGCCTGGCTTAGTGGCGAAGGGTCGACCCCTCAAAGGAGGCCCGGGTGGCGGCGTATAGTGCCGCACCGAGATCGCCTTCGATTTCTTCCATGGTCGAAGAGAATGGGTCGTTGGCAGGAGCCTGCGGCGGCACCGGAACCACGGCTGGCAACTTGATGGTCTTCACAGCCGTGCCGACGGCATTGATGCAGTATGTACCGTTCACCAGTTCAGTCATTTCCAGCCGGAATCCCACCACGGCATCGGCGCCAAGCTTGGCGGCATGGTCGCGCATGAAAGACTGGGCCTGTTCCTTGGCCACGTTGAGGCCCTGGTCTAGGTCCTGGCTGGTGTTCGCGGAGATATGGCGAATGCCACCCATGCTGGTTTTGGTCAGGCGCTGCGTCCACAAGGCAGTGCCGCGCACTACGCCAAGTGTTTCTTCGGTGATATGGCCGGCGATCCCATCCAGCGTCGTCATAATCATTTGACACCCCAATTCGCTTTGGCCCATCCGGCTTTTTTCCACCGCCGTTATGAACCTTTGTCCCTGTCCTTCAGGCTCCAACTCCGGAACCCTCGGACTTCCATGGCTTGCGGCCGTGGCATGGGGTGACCATGCGCCCCAGTCGTAAACAATGGCTGGATTTGCTTCAAATTTGCCGGGATTGAGATTCGAATTGTCGCGGCAGGCTTAACGGCCAGTCGAAAATCAAGGTGTGTAAGTTGTTGCCAACCGGGCCGACCAGTTCTTACCATTCTCGTCTTCGGGATCGACCGGCGTGCTTTCCACTTCCTTAAGCTTGATGCGGGCTTCGTCGGCCTCGCGCTGGCGGTTCCACATCGCCGCGTAAATGCCCTTCTTCTTCAAGAGTGCGCGGTGGGTGCCGCGTTCGGCGATTACACCCTTGTCGAGCACGATGATCTCATCAGCCTCGACAACCGTTGAAAGCCGGTGGGCGATCACCAGCGTGGTGCGATTCTGCGAAACCTTGCGCAGGGCGTCCTGTATCTCCTGTTCGGTGAAACTGTCGAGGGCCGAGGTCGCCTCGTCGAGAATCAGGATTGGCGGGCCCTTGAGAATGGTGCGGGCAATGGAGACGCGCTGCTTCTCGCCGCCCGAAAGCTTCAACCCGCGCTCGCCGACCATCGAGTCATAGCCTTTCGGCAGGCTCATTACGAAATCGTGGATCTGGGCAAGCCTGGCTGCCTCTTCCACTTCGGCGTCGCTGGCATCGGGGCGGCCATAACGGATGTTGTAGCGCACGGTGTCGTTGAACAGCACCGTATCCTGCGGCACCATACCGATTGCGGAACGCAGGCTCTTCTGCGTGACACCGGCGATGGGCTGGCCATCAATCAGGATGGAACCCGATGTGACGTCATAGAAGCGATAGAGCAGCCGCGAAATGGTGCTCTTGCCGGCACCCGATGGGCCGACGATGGCCACGGTGTGACCGGCCGGAACCTTGAACGACAGACCTTTGAGGATCGGACGCACGGCGTCATAGGCGAACACGACATTCTCAAACGCGACCTCGCCAAGTGCTACTTTCAAGTCCGGCGCGCCTGGCTTGTCCTTGATTTCGGCATTGACCTTGAGCAGCGAGAACATCTGCTCGACGTCGATCAGGCCCTGCTTGATTTCGCGGTAGGAGGAACCAATGAAATTCAGCGGCATGTAGAGCTGGATCATCAGGGCATTGACCATGACGAAATCGCCCACCGTCGCCTGACCATCTGGCAATGGCCATGGCCGACATCACCATGACAATGGTGAGGCCGATGGAAAAGATAATGGCCTGACCGGCGTTCAGGATGGCAAGGGATACCCAGGTCTTGATTGCGGCGGATTCGTACTTCTCCATCGATGCGCCATAGCGGCTCGCCTCATGCTCTTCATTGCCGAAATACTTGACGGTCTCGAAGTTGAGCAGGCTATCGATGGCCTTGGTGCCGGCATCGGTATCGGCGTCGTTCATGGCGCGGCGAATGGCGATGCGCCATTCGGTGGCGGCATAGGTGAACCCGACGTAGAGGATGACCGTCGCCAGTATCACCGCGGCGTAAAGCCAGCCATAGGACCAGGCGAGAACGCCGGCGACAAGGGCGATCTCCAGCACCGTCGGGAATGTATTGAACAGCGAGAAGCGCAGCACCGTGTCGATGCCATTGATGCCGCGCGACATGATGCGAGACAGGCCGCCGGTCTTGCGCTCCAGGTGGAACTTCAATGACAGGGCATGGGTGTGGCGGAAAGTCCGGATCGCCAGTTCACGAACTGCACGCTGGCTGACCTTGGCGAAGATGGCGTCGCGGAACTGGGCCAGCACCACCATCATGATGCGGCCAAAGCCATAGGCCAGCACCATGAACAAAGGCACGGTGAGAATGATCGCCGCGGCACTGCCGCCAGATGTCAGGGCGTCGGTTGCGAACTTGAAGGCATAGGGGGCGGCAACCGTCACGACTTTCGAGAGCACCAGCGCCACCATGGCGATGGCGACGCGCGCCTTGATGTCATTGCGGCCGGCCGGCCAAAGATAGGGCAGCAGGTCCTTGAGGATCTGCCACTGGTTACCATCCACGGGCAAAGGCGCCGCGGCACCAGGCGGAGTGGTGCGGCTCATCAGGCGCTACGGCGTCACTTGAACCTGATCACGCTGTGCGGGATCGATCTTTTCCGGCGGCACAACATTCGGTGTGTCAAATATCTGGCCGGGGAAGATCATGTCGGGATCGCGGATCAGGTCCTTGTTGGCGTCGAAGATCATCGAATATTTCTTGCCGTCGCCGTAAATCACTTTGGAAATTCGCCAGAGATTGTTGCCCGGCTGAATGACGATGCGGCCGTGCGCTGGCGTGGTTTCGACCGCCGCCGTGGTGGTGGTGGTTGTGGTTGTTGCGGTTTCGGCCGGTTCGGTTGACGTAACCGAAGCTTGCCCGGCGTCTTCGGTTGTTGTGGCTGCTGCCACTTTGGTCTGATCTTCGCGCACGAAAGGCAGTTCGACGCGGCCCAGCACTTTGCCGGCGGCATCGATGGCGTCGATGCGCAGCATGTGGTTTCCAGCGGTCATGGCCGAGGCCCCGGTGAAGGTCCAGCGGCCCTCGCCATTGGCCATGGCATCGCCGGCCACGGTGTTGTCAACATAGAGCCGGACTGCCGTTCCGGGCGTGGCGCGGCCGTTGAATACGATGTCGCCGGCGGCGTCGTAATCCACAGCGTCAAGGCTCACGGCCGCACTTCCGAGATCGCTCAGCGGCTTCTGCAGCACTTTGGTCGGCTGGTCGGGAGAAATAACCGCCACGAGGGCTTCCTTCTTCTCCTCGGCAGCGGGAATGATGATGGCGACACTTTGGTCGGACTTCACAGCCGTCGTCTCGTTTGCGCCCTTGGCTTCGATGGTGAGGGCACCCGAGCCCTGCGGAAGAGCTTTCTCGGGAATGACAACGAAAGCGCCGTCGGCGTTGGCAATGGCCGTGCCGATGGTCTCGCCGTCGAGCATCACCACCACTTCGGAACCGGCTTCGGCCGTGCCGGCAATCACCGCTTCGCCGGTCTTTTCGACACGCACCGTATCAAAGGACGGCTTGGCTGGCGTTTCAACGGCGGCTTCTGGTGTTTCGGTTGGTGTGTTGGAAGCGACTTCGACGGACTCTTCGGTCTTCGCCGTGGCGGCGGCTGGGGTTTCCTCGGCTGCAGGTGCTGCGACCTGCTCGGGGGCGGCGGTCTCATTTGCCGCGGGGGTTTGTTCAACGCTGGTGTTGGTGTTGGCTGCAGGTTCGACGGTCTTGGCTACAGTTTCGCCGCCAGCCGAGTTCTGGGCTGCCGTTGATACCGGTGCTTCGCCCATCCAGCGGTCGCGAGTTACTCCGAGCACGCCGCCGATGGCTGCCACCGCCAGGCCGGTGAATATGATCAGGGGGGATTTCTTCATGATAGCATCTGCCGTTCCGTTGGTTTTTCGCCCTGTGGCGAATGGCGCCTCGCTAGGGGCTGGTCACGGCCTTAATAAGGCCCCCGTCACATTTCTGCAAAGATTCCCTGTGGTTTCTTGCACTCAAATGCGGGTAAATCGTCGCGTTTTACCGTACACGTCAGGATTGAATTGATGGCGCCAGCCCAAAATCTCTGTGTCTATTGTGGCTCTGGCACGGGCCGGAATCCGGCCTACATGGCAGCGGCCGGGGCGCTTGGCGCGGCGATGGCGAAGTCCGGCATCGGCCTGGTCTATGGCGGCGGCAGCCTTGGCCTGATGGGCGAGGTGGCGCGCGCCGTGCTGGCCGGCGGCGGGCATGTTACCGGCATCATTCCAGAGTTTCTGGCGACGCGCGAACGCATGCTGACCGAGGTCAACGAACTCATCGTCACCGCCGACATGCACGAGCGCAAGATGACGATGTTTGCACGTTCGACCGGATTCGTGGCACTGCCCGGCGGGCTTGGCACGCTCGAAGAACTTGCCGAGATTTCGACCTGGGCGCAGCTCGACCAGCATCGCAAGCCGGTCATCCTGTGCAACATTGGCGGCTATTGGGATCCGCTGATTGCCCTGTTCGACCGGATGCGCGCCGAAACCTTCATTCGCGAGGGGCTGGAGTTCAAGATGGACGTGGTCGACACGGCGGAAGACGTGATACCGGCCTTCGGCTATCGCCTGAAAGTCACGCCGCAAAAGGCGCCGGAGCGGCCGATCATCCAGAAACTTTAGTGAATCAAAACCGGTGCAGGCCTTGTGGCACTGCACCGGCTTTTACGTCCACGCGGCCGGGGGACGCGCGTGGAGGTCTATTCCACCGGTATCATCAGGTGGGCATAGGGTGTTCCGGCCCACATCACATAGGGCTTGGACGTGTCAGGCTTTGGATCGGCCGGATAGCCGGCCATCAAATCGGTGGCATTCATGATCATGACGTGCCTGCCGGTGGCGATCCAGTTGTTTGCATCGGTGGGCGCCGTGGCGTAGGGGTCGGTATTGCTGCTGTCAGATCCGCCCATGAGCATGTAGATAAACCCGACCTTGCCCTTTGGCGGCTCGGTCTTTCCGATCCACGCCATGGCCCACTCCATGGCGTTGGCATCGCCACACATCGGATCGGTTCCGGGTGTCGCCGGGTCGTCCGGCATGCACCACCAGCCGTTGCTGCCTTCGCGCAGCGTTTTCATCTTTCCATCGGCACCCATGGCGTAGACCGAAGCGCCGGACGAGACGGCGGCGGGCGCTGCCATTTCGGCGCTCTTGACCATGTCAGCGTCGCCGTCGGCCAATGCAGGCAAAGCCATCATTGAAGCGGACATCAATGCGGCTGCAATACTCAGTGAGAGTTTCATGATTGATCTCCCTCTCTCGCTTTTTCAGCTATCCCAGGCCTGGACAACGGTTTGATGCACAATGCCTTTTGGCCCGATTTCGGCCATGCTGGAGGCAATGACGCGAGTTCCATCGGCATATTTGCAACCTTCGACGAAGGCCAGGTGTTTGCCGTCGAGCAGCCCCGAGTTGACCGTGTGGGTCATGTCGCGGCTGTAGACATCGTCGAGGAATTCGCCGATGGCAGTTGCACCTTTGATGGTTCGCGGCTTGCTTGGCGGGTTATCGTTGTCGATGATGGTGATCGTCGCATTGTCGGCGTAGAAGGTTTTCAGGCTCTTGGCATCGCGGGTTTCAACGGCTTTGCGCAAGCCTTCGATGGTCGGCACATGAGTTTGCATGAACGCCTCCATGGCCTGCTCTGCGGCGGGCCCTATGTTGATTTGAAAACTGCCGAACCGGACGCAAGCACATCAGAAAACGGAGCGGCTAAAAATTTACCTACCAGTTGATAGACAAATTGTCAACTGCTAAGAACGCTGGTAAGTGCCGATCACCCAAACCGGCAGGAGATGCAAAGGCAATTCATGGCAAGAAAGCAGGCCGCAACACAAACGGCCGACCAAATCCTCGGTATCGCCCAGCGGCTGGTGCAAGCGCGCGGCTTCAATGCCTTCAGTTATGCGGATATCTCCGCCGAACTCGGCATCACCAAGGCCAGTCTGCACTACCATTTCCCGTCCAAGGCAGACCTCGGCGCAAAACTTATCGCGCGCTACGACCAGGCCATGCTGGAATCGCTCGCCAAGATCAACGGTTCGGCAGCCTCGACCCGAGACATGCTCCGGCAATATGCCAATATCTACAGCAGCGTATTGGCTGATGGTTTCATGTGTCTTTGCGGCATGCTGGCGGCCGAGTTCACCACCCTGCCCCCAGCCATGCAGGAAGCGCTCGACACCTATTTCAAGAATAACGAGCGGTGGCTGGCCAGTGTGCTGGCGGCAGGACGCGAGAGCGGCGAGCTATCGTTTGAAGGTGAGCCCGGCGAGGCGGCGCAATTCTTCATCGGCGGTCTGGAGGGGGCGATGATGATGGCGCGTTCGTACGGCGGCAAAGCCCGATTCGATGCCGCCCGGCGGCGCCTGTTGGCGGAGTTCGGAGCTTAGGCCAGCTCCGGTTCATTGTCGTCGGCGTTGCGGCGGTTTCTTTCGTCGCGGATCGCTGTCCATGAGAAGATTGCCAGCGCCACCCAGATGATGGCGAAAGACGAGAGCTTCCACATGTCGATGTGTTCCTTGAACACGAAGATCGCTGTAAGAAAGACGAGCGAGGGTGAAATGTATTGCAAGAGCCCCACCGTTGAATAGCGCAGCTTGCGGATTGATGCCGCAAACAGCATCAGTGAACCCGCCGTCATGGCGCCGCAGCCGAGCAGCATCAGCGTGTCGAATGCGTTGGTGCCAAAGCGCGCCACGCCTTGCGAAAACAGCCAGTATTCCACCAGCAGCAGTGGCACGGCGCCGATCAGCACTTCGATGAAGAAGCCTTGCGTAGGGCCCACCGGAATAGTCTTGCGCAGGAAGCCGTAGAGGCAAAACGTCGATGCCAGCATCAGGCCGAGCCAGGGGAACACTCCGGCCGCGAAGGTTTGCACCAGCACCGCAACAACGGCGAGGCCGATTGCGAACATCTGCGGCCTGGTGAAACGCTCATGCAAGAATAGATAACCCATCACCACATTCATCAGCGGATTGATGAAATAGCCGAGGCTCGATTCCAGCGTGCGACCAACCTGGATCGACCAGACGTAGAAGCCCCAGTTGAAAACGACGAGTGCTGTACACAGCGCCAGGGTGCCGAGCATTTTGGGGTTCATCATGGCGCGTTTGACGTCGCCCCATTGCGACAGGATGGTCACAATAACGGCGGCGATCGGCAGCGCCCAGAACCCGCGGTTCACGGCAATTTCGGCGGGTGAAATATGGCGAATGAAGCCGAAGTACACAGCCATGCCGCCCCACACCAGATGGGCCATCACCGCGAGGGCCACGCCCTTTTCGCTTTCAGTCATGTTGCGCACGGAACCTGGAACTTCGACGACGGCCATGGCCAGCGCTTAGGGCGTGCGGGCTGGTTTGTGCAATAATCCGCACTCATCCCTCACATGTTCAGCCCGCATGTCTTCGCTCCATCCCTCCCATCGGGAGCCGCGCATCTCGCTCAGGGTGCCACGCCCTCGCGCACCAGCTTGTAGGTGATCGAATCCGATAGCGCCTGAAACGAGGCATCGACGATGTTGGGAGAAACGCCGACCGTGAACCAGCGGTTGCCTTTACTGTCGCGGCTTTCGATCAGAACCCGGGTGGTGGCTCCCGTGCCGCCATTGAGGATACGGACCTTGTAGTCGGCGAGTTCGAGGTCATCGATATGTTTCTGAAACTTGCCGAGGTCCTTGCGCAGCGCCACGTCGAGGGCATTTACCGGCCCATTGCCTTCGCCGGCGTTAAGGTAGATTTCGTCACCGACCTTCACCTTGACCACGGCTTCGGAAACCATCTCTTTATCGCGTTCCTCGACGATCACCCGGAACGACAGCACATCGAAATATTGCGGCACCGTGCCCAGAGTGCGCCTTGCGAGGAGTTCGAAAGAGGCATCGGCGCCATCATAGGCATAGCCTTGGGCCTCGCGTTCCTTCACGTCGCGCAACAGCGCGTCGAGGCGCGAATCGTCCTTGGCAACTTCGAGGCCGACGCGGGCGAGCTCGGCAATGAGATTGGACTTGCCGGCCTGATCGGACACCAGCATGCGGCGGCGATTGCCGACCTGTTCGGGCTTCACGTGTTCGTAAGTTTCCGGCTCCTTCAGAATAGCTGAAGCATGAATTCCGGCTTTGGTGGCAAAGGCGCTCTTGCCCACGTAGGCAGCCTGGGCGTTCGGCGAGCGGTTCAGGAGCTCGTCAAATGCCCGTGACACATGGGCAAGCTCCTGCAGTTGCGCGTCGGAAACTCCGGTTACGAAGCGGTCGCGATAGGCCTTCTTCAAAACCAGCGTGGCGATGATCGAGACGAGATTGGCATTGCCGCAGCGCTCGCCGATACCGTTCAAGGTGCCCTGGATGTGGCGCACTCCGGCATCGACAGCGGTCAGGGAATTGGCCACTGCCTGTTCGGTATCGTTGTGGGCATGAATGCCGAGATGGGTTCCCGGCACCGACTTCGTCACGGTACGGACGATATCGGAAATCTCAGCTGGCAGCGTACCGCCGTTGGTGTCGCAGAGCACCACCCAACGGGCGCCGGCATTGTAGGCCTCGGTGGCGCAGGACAGCGCATAGGCGGGGTTGGCCTTGAAGCCGTCGAAGAAATGCTCGCAATCGACCAGTACTTCCTTGCCTGCTGCCTTGGCTGCTTCGACCGAGGCGCGGATCGATTCGATGTTCTCCTCATTGGTGCAGCCCAGCGCCACGCGCACGTGATAGTCCCAGGACTTAGCGACGAAACAGATGGCTGGTGCCTTGGCGGCGAGCAATTGTTGCAACCCGGCGTCGTTGGATACCGACCGCCCTGCCCGCTTGGTCATGCCGAAGGAGGTGAAGGTCGCTTTCATGGCGCGAGGTTCGGAGAACAGCGAAGTGTCGGTGGGATTGCCGCCGGGATAACCGCCTTCGATGTAGTCGATGCCCAGCCGGTCGAGGAGATCGATCACCACCAGCTTGTCGTCGAGCGAATAGTCAACGCCCGGCGTCTGCTGGCCATCGCGCAGCGTGGTGTCGAAGAGATAGAGGCGTTCCTTGGTCATTTTCATTTTCTTCCTAACCCTCTCCCCTCGCGGGAGAGGGTGGCCGCAAAGCGGCCGGGAGAGGGGTGTCATTCAAAGCGTCATGTATCGCCAACAGCGTTCCATCCATGGCCTGCAACACATTGATGTTCCAGAAGCGCAACACACGAAAGCCTTGCGACTCCAGCCAGGCATCGCGCACGGCATCATGGGCCGAGCCTTCATGCTGGCTGCCGTCGACTTCGATGATCAGGCGGCGTGCAAAACAAACGAAGTTGGCGATGTAATTGCCGATGGGCACTTGGCGGCGAAACTTGGAATTCCTCAAACCGCTTGGCCCGCAGCTGCTGCCAGTGCTTCGTTTCGGCTTCGGTCATAGTGGATCGCAGCCGCTTTGCCAGCTTCAAGGCGCGCCCCTCTCCCGCCGCTGGCGCGGCACCCTCCCCCGCGAGGGGGGAGGGTCGATCTCGTAACCCTCTCCCCTCGCGGGAGAGGGTGGGAGCAAAGCGACCGGGAGAGGGGCGCGTCATCACAGCAGACCGTTGTACTTCAGTACCACGTAAACCGCGAGCACCAGGACGATGATTTTGAGGGCGACGTAGCCCAACCAGCGTTTCGGAAACGGCAGGCTGTCGTGCCAGGATTTGTTGTCGTTGTTGTCGTTGCTCATCGTTTCACCTCCCATGAGGTCGTGCCGTCCTTGTTGTCCTTGATCGCCACACCGAGCACGGCGAGTTCGTCGCGGATGCGGTCGCTCTCAGCCCAGTTCTTTGCCTTGCGAGCTTCGAGGCGGGCGGTAATCAAGGCGCCGACTTCTGTTTCATTGAGGGCTACTCCCGACTTTGGCGACGCAAGATTCCCTGAAAATCCCAGGGCCCGCAGGTTGCGGCCTAGTTCCTGCTGCATTCCCGGGCGGTCAAGACCATGCAGTTCGGCGATGGCTTTTGGCGTGTTGAGGTCATCGAGCAGTGCTTCCAGCACAGATCCTGTCAGTGCCTCGCCATCGCTCAAAGCGCTGCCGGCGTGATTGTAGAAGCCTTCAAGAATCCTCCAGCTTTCTTCCAGCCCCTTGATGGTGAAGTCTATGGGCTGGCGATAATGCGTTCTCAGCATGTTGAAGCGCAGAACTTCACCCGGCCAGTCGGCCAGCAGTTCGTTGATGGTAAAGAAGTTGCCGAGGCTCTTCGACATCTTCTGCCCTTCGACTTGCAGAAAGCCGTTATGCATCCAGACCGAGGCCATGACCGCGTGCCCAAAGGCGCAGAGATTCTGGGCCACTTCGTTTTCATGGTGGGGGAAAACCAGATCGATGCCTCCGCCGTGGATGTCGAAGGTCTCGCCGAGATGTTTCCAACTCATGGCCGAGCATTCGATGTGCCAGCCGGGGCGGCCCCTTCCCCACGGGCTCTCCCAGCCCGGCGTTTCCCTGTCGGAGGGTTTCCACAGCACGAAGTCCATGTCGCCCTTCTTGTAGGGAGCGACATCGACGCGCGCACCAGCCTCCATCTCGTCGAGAGAACGTCTGGACAATTGCCCGTAGTTTTTCATCGACGGCACATCGAACAGCACATGGCCATCGGCCACATAGGCATGGCCCTTGGCGATCAGCATCTCGATGATCTTGATCATCTCAGCGATATGATCGGTGGCGCGCGGCTCAACCGTCGGCGGCAGAGCGCCCAATGCGGCGATATCAGCGTGGAACTGCTTGGCGGTCGACTCGGTCAATTCACGGATCGAAATGCCTTTTACCTTGGCTCCGGCGTTGATCTTGTCATCGACGTCGGTGATATTGCGGACGTAGGTAACCTTGTCCGCACCATAGAGATGGCGCAGCAGGCGGAATAACACGTCGAAGACGATGACCGGGCGGGCATTGCCGATGTGGGCGAAGTCGTAGACTGTTGGTCCGCACACATACATGCGCACGTTCGAAGGATCGAGGGGTTTGAAATCCTCCTTCTGGCGGGTCATGGTGTTGTACAGACGTAAAGTCATCGTTTTCCTCAGGCTGGCCGGCCCGGGATTCGCTTCATCTGATTTTAGGTCAAGCGGCGCCCTGCCAGCGGTTTTCGGCTAGCTGCAAATAATAATGCCGCAAGTGGGCATATGGCGGGCGGTGGTCATCGCTGCCCTTAATGCTTGAAGCTGCCTGATCCGTCAAGGGTGGCACGGGGTACAGGGTTGATATGCCGTTCATGGAGTGGCGGCGCGCAGTGGCCGGGGCTAAGGAGTTGGCGTGCAACAGCAATCGGTGCGGCAGGCGGCAATGTGGATGGCGGGGTGGCTTCTGGCTACTCTTGGCATGACGGTTGCCGGGCGCGAGCTCGCCAAGGACGTTTCGGTGTTCGAGGTGATGATGTTGCGGAGCCTGGTGGCCACCGCCATTCTGACGCCGATTGTGCTCTATCATGGCAATTTGGCTTCACGATTCATTCAATTCCGGCTCCATATCTATCGCAATTTCATTCATTACGGAGGGCAATATGCCTGGTTTTCGGCGCTGCTGCTTATCCCGCTGGCCGAAGTCATCGCCATCGAATTCACCATGCCGCTGTGGATCGCCGTGCTCGCCGTGGGGTTCCTCGGCGAGCGCATGTATGGATTTAAGATCGCCGCCTTAATTATTGGTTTTGCTGGCGTTTTGCTGATCGTGAAACCGGGCGCCACGATTGGCGCCGGGCATCTGGTGGCGCTGGCGGCAGCGCTGCTGTTCGCAGGCTCGGTGACGCTGACCAAGTTCATCACCCGCAAGGATTCCGCGCTCACCGTCATCTTCCTGATGTTCGCCATCCAGTCGGTGATCGGGGCAATTCCCGCTTACATGACGTGGCAGTGGCCCGAGGCCCATAACTGGATTTATGTGGCCATCGTAGCGCTGGCGGGCACTGGCTCGCACTATTGCCTGTCGAAGGCCATCTCGCTGGCCGACGCAACCATCGTCATGCCCATGGATTTCCTGCGGCTGCCGCTCACCGCACTGGTGGGCTACAGCATTTACAATGAGGGTCTGGACGCCTGGTCAGTCGCCGGAGGGTTGATGATTCTGGCCGCCAACACCATCAACCTGGTGAAGGCCTCGCGGCGCTGAGGCCATGATTCTCAGCCTGCCGGCGCCTTCTGCCGAACAAGCGGCGGAAGCGCTGCCAGAGGAACAGGTAAATGCCCGAAAGACCGAAAACCACCATGGCGAGGGCCGCGAGGTCGGCGATCAGTGTGCCCAGCCTCTTCCCCAACCAGCCACGCGCGTGGAACTCCTGTGAAGATGCGCGACCAATAGTATTTGGTATGGTAGTAGGTTCCATCAGCCCGATAGGCAGTGCGGGTGTAGGGGGTCTTCAGGAAATAATAACCCGAGGCTTGGAGCAATATGAGTTGATTGGCCTCGAAGTTTAGCGAGTATGCCGGCTCGCCGTGATAGTCGATCACTTCGGGCACTGCGGGTGCCGCGCCGGGCCAAAGGGCGGCGGCCAAGTCCATTGCCGATTTTTCATCGGCCTTGGCATTGGCCGGCAGGCGCTCGAAACTGCTGAAATCAACTTCATCGGAGGCGATCACCGCCAGCACAGCATCCTCGTGGTTGAGATAGAAACCGGTGAGGCCGATGGCGATGATCCACGGCATAACCAAGAATCCTAGCCAGGCGTAAACCGACCGCAGCAGCTGCTTTAGCCTCATGGAACAACTCCCACGTTTGCGGGCAACTGGCCCCTTCAACCTTACAGATCGCCAGCGCCTTGGGTGCGATGGCCATTCGCTCGTCCGGACACCTACTCCGCCGCTTCGGCTGCCTCGTCGTCATAAACTCGAGGGCGTGAGGCCATTTCCTTTTTGAGTTCTTCGGCGACAAGGAACGACAGTTCCAGGGCTTGCGCGGCATTGAGGCGGGGATCGCAGAACGTGTGGTAGCGGTCGTTCAGGTCTTCATCGCGGAGCGCCCGCATGCCGCCGGTGCATTCGGTCACGTCCTTGCCGGTCATTTCCACGTGGATGCCGCCGGCATGGGTGCCCTCGGTCTGGTGAATGGCCATGAAGCGGCGGACCTCGTTCATGATGGCGTCGAAGGGCCGGGTCTTGTATCCGCTCGTCGCCTTGATGGTGTTGCCGTGCATGGGGTCGCAGGACCATACGACCACACGGCCCTCGCGCTTTACCGCGCGGATCAGTTCCGGCAGGTGCTTTTCGACATTGCCGGCGCCGAAACGGGCGATGAGGGTTAGGCGGCCCGGCTCGTTCTCGGGATTGAGCTTGTCGATCAGGCGGATCAGTTCGTCGGGCTTGAGCGACGGGCCGCATTTCAATCCGATGGGATTGCGCACACCGCGGCAGAACTCGATATGGGCATGGTCCGGCTGGCGGGTGCGGTCGCCGATCCACAGCATGTGGCCGGAGGTCGCGTACCAATCGCCGCTTGTCGAGTCGACGCGGGTCATCGCCTGCTCGTAACCCAAAAGCAATGCTTCGTGGCTGGTGAAGAAATCGGTGGTCCTGAGTTGCGGCGCGGTGTCGGCATTGATGCCGCAGGCGCGCATGAAGCCCAGGGCCTCGGTGATGCGGTCGGAGAGTTCCTGGTACTGCTCGAAGGCCGGCGAATCCTTGAGGAAGCCAAGGGTCCATTTGTGGACGTGCTCGAGATTGGCATAGCCGCCCTGGGCGAAGGCCCGCAGCAGGTTGAGGGTGGCCGCCGACTGCCGGTAGGCCATGATCTGGCGCTCCGGATCGGGCGTTCGATCGGCCAGCGTGGCGTCGGCGCCGTTGATGATGTCGCCGCGGTAAATCGGCAATTCCTGGCCATCGACCGTTTCAGTGGGCGATGACCGCGGCTTGGCGAATTGACCGGCAATGCGGCCGACCTTCACAACCGGCTGGCCGCCAGCGAAGGTCAGGACCACCGACATCTGCAAGAACACACGGAAGAAGTCGCGGATGTTGTCGGCCGAATGTTCGGCGAAGCTTTCGGCGCAATCACCACCCTGGAGGAGGAAACCCTTGCCCTCCGCGACGCGCGCCAGTTTGCGCTTCAGCTTGCGGGCCTCACCGGCAAAAACCAGTGGTGGGAATCCCGCCAGGCGAGCTTCCGTTGCGGCAAGCTTCTTTGCGTCACCATATTCCGGCACCTGCACGATGGGGAACTTCCGCCAGCTGTCAGGTGTCCAATTGCTCAGCATTTCATACTCCAAACCGTCGCGGAGCCTGGCCCCGAATTGTTAATTCTACCACAGGGGCGGGGCTTATACACGCAGGCAAAAATTGATGCCAGTGGACAGTATTCCGCAACCCGCCGTTAACCAGGACCGGGGACAATTGCCGAGCTTAGGCAAAAGCGGGCCGGATACCTATGTTAGACCAGATCATGAATGCACCCTGGTGGCAGCTGGTGGATTTCTTCACCAAGGGCGACCCGCCCCTTATTGTCGAGGTCATGCTGCTCAACACGGTGTTTTTGATCATCGTCATCATCCGCCGCGCCAAGGGTATTGAGACGCTGCGCTCCGACTCGATGTCTCTGGTGCAGGGCCTGATCATCCTGTCCAACGCCATGGTGTTGTTCCAGGATCAGATTATCCGCGGCCTCGACGTCATCATGTAGTGGTACGCCGGAGGTAGTCCTCGAAAGCCACTTCGGCGGAGCGATAGGGCCGCTGCCGTGCCACGTCCCAATACATCAGGCTGTCGAGCAGGATCGGGTCACCGGTTACGCCACAGCGCACAAACTCACCCTCCTTGACGACTTCGTAGTCGGCATCAAGGTAACGTACCTTGGCTTCGCGCTTGTGTGGCAACAGGGGGTCGAGAAAATTCACGAACACAAGATAGCGCGTCCGGCCGGCGAATTGAAGTGCTGTTACAATTGGCCTAGGATTAGCCGATGACACATGAAACAGTTCTTGATCGCTATGCACAACTTGTGGTTCGCGCCGGGCTCAACATCAAGCCGGGCCAACAGCTTCTGATCACCGCGCCACTTGAAGCCGTGGATCTGGTGCGGCGCATCACACATCACGCCTACAAGGCTGGCTGCACTCTGGTCACCGCGTTCTACAGTGACGAGAAAACCACGCTGATGCGGTTCAAGGACGCGATTGATCCGAGTTTCGACACGGCACCGGCGTGGTTGTTCAATGGAATGGCAGAGGCCTTCCGGGGTGGCTGCGCGCGGCTCGCCATCATCGGCGAAGACCCCGCTCTTCTGGCCGGCCAGGATACCGACAAGGTGGCCCGCGCCAATCGTGCCAGATCGAAGGCCTACAAGCCGGCCATCGAACTGATCACCACTTCGCACATCAACTGGTGCGTCATTTCCTGCGCTACGCCGAGCTGGGCGGAGAACGTGTTCCCAGGCCTATCGGCCGACAAGGCACTGGACGCGCTGTGGAAGGCGATTTTCAAGTGTACGCGGGCTGACCTCGCTGATCCGGTGGCAGCCTGGGCCGCCCACTCGGCCAAGCTGAATGAGCGCACGGATTTCCTCAATGAACGGCGTTACAGCGCGCTCAAATACAGGGGCCCCGGAACTGACTTCACGCTAGGCCTGGTGGACAATCACCATTGGAAGGGCGGGGCCGGCAAGGCCAAAAACGGCGTTGTCTTCAACGCCAATGTGCCGACCGAGGAGGTGTTCACCATGCCGCACCGCGAGCGGGTGGATGGCATCGTGCGGGCAACCAAGCCTCTCTCCTATCAAGGCACATTCATCGACGGCATTCGGGTGCGGTTTGAAAAGGGCCGAATTGTCGAAAGCCATGCCGACAAGGGTCACGACGTTTTCAGGAAAATGATCGAAACTGATGAGGGTGCGGCGCGCCTGGGCGAGGTGGCGCTGGTGCCGCATTCGTCGCCGATCGCTGCTTCGGGGATCGTGTTCAACGAAACGCTCTACGACGAAAACGCCGCCAGCCACATTGCGGTGGGCCAATGCTACTCCGACAACATGGATGGCTCGGACAGTCTCAGCAAGGAGGAGATGCTGGCCCGGGGCGCCAACACCAGCCTTATCCATGTGGACTGGATGATCGGCTCCAACGAACTCGACATCGATGGTGTGTTGGCCGACGGCACCACCGAACCCCTGATGCGCAAGGGCGACTGGGCGGCGTAGGTTTTGCCACCCCCTCGCCTACTGCGCCGATGTATGATGGATGCTGGCTGGTTTAAACTTCCATGAACCAATCCGCGCGCGAGGCAAAGCGTATCGTGCTTATTCTGCTTTCCGTTTTGCTGATCTTCGGGTTCGCCGTGGTGGGTGTGCTGCTGGCGTTAAGCCCCGGCCAACCGAAACCGTTTGTGGATGACAATGGAACCGTGGTTCCAGGCAGCATTTCGGAGAAAGTGTTTGTCACCATTGGTGGCGTCAAACAGGGCATGTTCATCCAAAGCAAGAACGAAAGAAATCCCGTGCTGCTTTACCTCCATGGCGGCATGCCCGACTACTTTCTGACACGGCGATACCCGACGGGCCTCGAGAACCACTTCACGGTGGTGTGGTGGGAACAGCGCGGCGCGGGGATATCCTACAGCGCCGGCATTCCACCCGAGTCACTGACACTCGCGTCAATGATATCCGACACGGTGGAGGTCACGAATTTCTTGCGGAACCGCTTCGGCCGGGAAAAGATCTATTTGATGGGCCATTCGGGGGGAACGTTCATCGGCATTCACGTGGCGGCGCAAGCACCGGAGCTCTTTCACGCTTACATTGGCGTAGCCCAGATGTCGAACCAGCTTAAGTCAGAATCACTGGCCTACGACTTCATGCTTGCGCGTTTTCGCGCGGCCGGAAACACAATTATGGTGAGAAAACTCGAGGCAGCACCCGTGACCCTGTCAGGCGGCATTCCGGATGCCTACCTCGCGTTGCGCGATTGCGCTATGCATAGCCTCGGCATCGGCACGACCCGCGACATGACATCGGTAGTTACCGGCATATTCCTGCCGTCGCTCACCAGCCCCGACTACACACTTCTGGAAAAGCTCAACATGTGGCGCGGCAAGGCCGGCTCGGGCGTCAGTTCACTGTGGCGCGAGATGACCAGCACCGATCTTTCCGAAAAGGTCCCGTCACTGCAGATCCCCGTATATTTTCTGGAAGGCATCTACGACTACACTTGCTCTTATGCGGAGGCCAAATCCTACTTTGAGAAACTCGCGGCACCGGTGAAGGGATTTTACACGTTCCAGCATTCTGCCCACAGCCCGCTGTTCGAAGAGCCCGAGAGAACCCTCACAATCCTCCGGGAAGACGTGCTGGCAGGCGTCAATAGCCATGCTGACGGACAATAGCGGCTGTTCAGCCAAAAACAACGAGGGCGACTTGATGCCTCTCCCTCCGCGCTTGCGGGGAGGGTGTCAGTTGCGGAGCAACTGACGGGTGGGGTCTTGCCGCGTGACGGACCCCATCCGTCCGCTTCGCGACTACCTTCCCCACCCGTTGGGTGAGGAAGGATAAACTACAGCAACCTGCCCTGCTTCGGGCCGGACTCTTCTCTCACCTTCACGTGGGCATCGGCAAACTCGATATCCAGTGCGGCACCCGCTTTGATTGCCGCGGCAACTCGCACGGCATGGCCGTCGCTGTCGCGCACCACGGCGTAGCCGCGCTGCAGGACGGATTTGTAGGAGAGCGAGGCCAGAAGCTTGGCGGCACCGGTCAGGCGCTCGGAGCGCAGGGCGATGATCTGGCGGAGGGCTCGCGATGTACGATCTCCGAGTCTTATCAATTCCTTGCGGCTTTCAGCTGTGGCATTGCTTAAACTGCGCGGTTGCAATCGCGCCGACGCCTTGTCGAGGCGCGAGCGATGCAATTGGGTGTTGGTGCGCAAGCCCTGCCCCAACCTTCCGGACGCCGAATCGAAGCGCTGCCTCGCCATGGCGAGTATCTCGTCAGGGCGTGGCAAGGCGCGGGCGGCGGAGGTTACGCGGGTTCGGCGCTCCTGCATCGCCCGCGACATTCCTCTGGTGTGGCGCGAGGCCAGCGTTGCGAGCTGGGCCAGCAATTCACTCCGCACCGGCACGGCACGCTCGGCGGCGGCGGTGGGGGTGGGGGCGCGCCAATCGGCGGCGTGGTCGATGAGGGTCGTGTCGGTCTCATGGCCCACGGCTGATATCAGCGGCACTTCGCTGGCCGCTGCGGCGCGCACGACGATTTCCTCGTTGAAGCCCCACAGGTCTTCCAGCGATCCACCGCCACGGGCCACGATGATGAGATCGGGCCGTGGTGACATGCGGTTGAAGCCGGTGATGGCGGCGGCCACTTCGGCGGCACTGCCCTCGCCTTGCACCCTGACCGGCCAGACGATCACATGGCGCGGGAACCGGTCGTTGAGGCGATGCAGAATATCGCGGATCACCGCACCGGTCGGCGAGGTGACGACGCCGATTACCTGCGGAAGATATGGAATGGGTTTCTTGCGGTCGGCGTCGAACAGGCCTTCGGCTGATAGCTTGCGCTTACGCTCTTCGAGCAGCGCCATCAGGGCGCCAACACCGGCGGGTTCGATATTCTCGATGATGATCTGGTAGCCGGATTTTTGCGGATAGGACGAGATCTTGCCGGTGGCGACGACTTCGAGCCCCTCCTGCATCTTGGCGCGCAGCCTGCCGAAGCTGCCCTTCCAGATGATGGCGTCGAGCTTGGCGCCCTCGTCCTTGATCGAGAAATAGCAATGGCCCGACGCGTGGGGGCCGCGATATCCGGAAATTTCGCCGCGTACCCGCACGTGGCCGAAGCGGTCTTCCAGGGTGCGCTTCAATGCATGGGAGATTTCGGTGACCGAATACTCCGACAGATTGGGTTTTCCGCCGTCGATGATCTCACCGGTTTCCGGGTCGTGGTCGATGTCCGTAGCCATTTTTTCGCTCTTTGATTCCGCCCCATCAAATGCGAGAAGGCGGCAAAACGCAAGGCTTGAGGCCCCATGAACATCCTACTCATCGGTTCCGGCGGACGCGAACACGCACTGGCCTGGGCGATCGGCGCCAGTTCGCTGTGCGACACGCTGTACTGCGCGCCGGGAAATCCCGGGATCGCCGCCATCTCGCATGTCGTCGAGCTGAATGTGACTGATCATGCCGCCATCATCGCCTTCTGCAAGGCGAAGGACGTGGGCCTTGTGGTTGTGGGGCCGGAAGCGCCGCTGGTGGCAGGGCTAGCCGATGATTTGAAGGCGGCCGGTATCAAGGTGTTCGGGCCATCGAAATTCGCGGCCCAACTTGAAGGTTCCAAAGGCTTCACCAAGGATATCTGCGCCAAGTACAACATCCCCACCGCCGCCTATGGCCGCTTCAAAGACAAGTCAGCGGCCACGGCCTATCTCGAGGCGCAGGGCGCTCCCATCGTCATCAAGGCCGATGGTTTGGCGGCGGGCAAGGGTGTCACCGTCGCGATGACGCTGGCGGAAGCGCGCGCCGCGCTGGACGACATCTTCTCGGGAAAGTTCGGCGGTGCCGAATGCGTGATCGAGGAATTCCTGGAAGGCGAGGAAGCGAGTTATTTCGTGCTGAGCGATGGCGCGCATGCGCTGCCGCTGGCCACGGCGCAGGACCACAAGCGGGTGGGCGACGGCGATACGGGGCACAACACCGGCGGCATGGGTGCCTATTCGCCAGCACCGTGCATGACAGAAGCGTTGTGCACCGAGGCACTCGAGACGATCGTCAAGCCAACGATCCGTGCGCTGACGGATATGGGCCATCCCTATGTGGGCGTGCTGTATGCCGGTCTCATTCTCACCAAGCAGGGGCCGAAGCTCATTGAGTATAACGCACGCTTTGGTGACCCTGAAACTCAGGTTCTAGTGATGCGGCTGAAGGATGATATCGTTCCGCTACTGCTCGCTTGCGCTGATGGCACACTCGACAAGATGAGTGTGCGGTGGCTGCCGGATGCGGCACTGACTGTCGTCATGTGCGCCAGGGGTTATCCTGGTGAAGTGGTGAAGGGCACGGAAATTCGCGGACTTGAAGCGGCATCCGCCGAGGAAGGTGTCGAAATCTTTCATGCCGGTACGGCGCTGAAGGATGGCCGGCTTGTCGCCAATGGCGGGCGCGTTCTGAATGTCACTGCCCTGGGCCAGACAGTAAAGGAAGCGCAGTCGCGCGCCTACGCAGCTGTGGCCCGCGTCGACTGGCCGGAAGGTTTCTGTCGGAAAGATATCGGCTGGCGGGCGGTATAGCAATGGCGCACCCTTCGAGGCTCGCTACGCGGGCACCTCAGGGTGAGGGTATCAGACCCTGAGGTTGAGAGGGTTGTTCCCTCACGCTGAGGTGCCCTGCGAAGCAGGGCCTCGAAGCGTCCTTACAAACCACTCAATATCCCCCACGTCCGCGCCAGACGGGCACTGGCCTTGTCGGGATAGTTTACGGCAAACGGCGTGGCCATCATGCGGGCGTCGAGTTTGGCGCGCATTGACGCCGTTTCGGCGCCCCGCTCCGCAAGTTCTTTCATCAGCCGATGCAGATCGCGTTTCAACGCCTCATCGCCATACTGGTTGTCGACGTCGGTGTAATACAGCAGCATCAAGCGGTGCTCGAGTTTTGCGGCGTCGAGAAACGGCAGCGCGGCGCGGGCCCGGCCCAGGGCATCACCCTTCAGCCATTTGACATATTCATCAACGATCAGCGCCCGGCCTTCCGCCGACTGCATGGCGCGGTTCATCTTGTCCTTCCATAGCAGGTAGTCCTGAAATTCGGCGGTCGAGAACCGCCACAGGCTGCGGAAGTACCTGCCGGGATAATCCAGCCCGGCGATAGCAGCGAGCCTGGCAAAGATGCGGCGGGCATCGGGGTTGATGCCGATGTCCCATTGGTGCGGGCCAAAGCTCAGGCCACTGTCGGCGAGTACCGCATCCCAGATCTGGAAGGGCGAGATGGTCGCCGACTCATTGGCGACGATGAGGCGATGCAGGGCGAGAACCAGCGGATCGCCAACGGCCTCGGCCACGGCGGCACTGAGTTCGGCATGGTGAAGCTTGCGGCCGATTTCCGGCAGCGCCGACTGATGGCGCACCTCGTCGGCGAACAGGCGCTCGGCATAGTTCAGGAACTGGTATTCACAGGCGGCATCGGCCTCGCTGGGCAAGCAGGTGAAGCGTTCCAGGCGTTTTGACAGCAGCGCAAAGCGGTCGATTATCCGGTTGTCGCGGGAGTTTTCGCCGACCACGTAGAACAGGCCACCATTGCCTTCAGGGTTGAGAAGACGGCCTTCGGCATCGATCCGCAGCGTTGCCTCGGCGCCGGGCGGATCGCGCCTGGTGGTGACCCGCAGTTCAACGGCGGCGCCGCGGTGCGCCACGCCGAGCACGCAAGGGTTCCGCAGTTTCACCTTGAGGATGTTGTCATCATCCTGCTTGTCGGTCATTAGCAGCGGCAGGATGCGGCGCGGGCCATCGCCGAAGTCGAGGGTGAGGATGGCGCCCTCGAAGGTGTTGTAAATACGGGTGCCGTCGCTGCCATCGCGCAGGATGCCGCAGCGGGTGTCGGCCACCTTGAACTTGGAGAAAGCGCGGGGGCCCGGCCCATCGAGACGTTGCGGCAACACAACTTCGGGCGGGCGGGCACCGGCGGGTGCCGCCAACATCAACATCAGGACTATGGCCAGAAATCGCGCCATCCGGGGCAGAAGCGATGGGCTTGAACCGTGACGGAATTCTGGCAGGCGGCGGGCAGCCAGTGTATTCTGATGCCATGACAGCGCTTTTCATCGGTACCCGCGAAGTCCGCCACGTCAATGACGGGGTGGAGATTTTTGCCCGCATTGGCGGCTCCGGCCCGCCGCTCCTGCTGATCCATGGCTTCCCGCAGACCCACGCGGAATGGCACAAGGTGGCCCCTGCCCTGATGCAGAACTACACGTGCGTGATGCCGGATCTCCGCGGTTACGGGTTTTCCGCCTGCCCGGAGAACAGCGCCGGCAATGGTGCCTATAGCAAGCGCGCCATGGCGGCGGATCTGGTTTCGCTGATGGCAGCGCTCGGACACCGGCGTTTCGCGGTGGTGGGCCATGACCGGGGCGGCAGGGTGGCCTACCGCATGGCGCTCGACACTCCCGCGGCTGTCTCCTGCCTGACAGTGCTCGACATCGTGCCAACCCATGCCATGTGGACGGAATTCACGGTGAAGCTCGCCATGAAAACCTATCACTGGCTGTTCCTGGCACAGCCGCACCCGCTTCCCGAAATGCTGATCGAGCGCAATCCCGTGGGTTTCCTTGACTACACGCTGGCCAGCTGGACGGCAACGAAGGACCTGTCGGCGTTCGACGAGGCGGCACTTGCCGAATACCGCCTGCACTATGCAATACCCGAACATGTTCATGCGACGTGCAATGATTATCGGGCCGGCGCCACGGTTGACCTTGAGATCGACTCGGCCGACGTCATGGCGGGACACAAGATCGGCTGCCCGGTGCTCGCCCTGTGGGGCACGTCGGGCATCCCGTCGGAGACCGACGGTCCGCTCGAAACCTGGCGCAAGTGGTGCACGCATGTCGAAGGGCACGGCATTGAGTCCGGGCACTTCATTCCGGAAGAAAATCCGGAGGCTCTGCTCGCTTCGCTTCTGCCGTTTCTCGCCGCCCATGCGCATTGACCGGCAGAGTGCGTTTTCCGGGACAACCGACAGCGATCTACCGCTTGCCATTCTGCAGGATTGGCTCAATGGCAACATCGCCGGGTTCACCGGTCCGGTCGCGGTGCGGCGCTTCAAGGGTGGCCAGTCAAACCCCACCTATCTCGTGGAAACGCCGCGACGGCGCTATGTGCTGCGGCGCAAGCCCTCCGGCAAGCTGCTGCCTTCGGCCCATGCCATCGAGCGGGAGTTCCGGGTCACACGGGCCCTGTCGGGTGCAGGCTTCCCGGTGGCGGCACCGCTTGCCTTGTGCATGGATGATAGGGTCATTGGCTCGGCTTTCTTCGTCATGGAACACGCCGATGGCCGCATTTTCTGGGAACCACATGCGCCGGGGCTTGCGGCGCACGAGCGCGCGCAGCTGTTTGATGCGATGAACGAGACGATTGCGCGGCTGCATATGCTCGACCCGCGGCCGCTGGGCCTTGGCGATTTCGGCAAGCCGGAAGGCTATGTGACGCGGCAGGTCGCCCGCTGGACCCGGCAGTATCGCGCCTCGGAGACTGAAGCCATCGCCGAGATGGACGATCTCATCGACTGGCTTCCGCAGGCGGTGCCGCAGCAGATCGGGCAGCGGCCATCGTCCATGGTGATTTCCGACTCGATAACTGCATCATCCATGCCACCGAACCCCGGATCATTGCGGTCCTGGACTGGGAGCTTTCGACGCTGGGCGATCCTCTCGCCGACTTCACCTACCATCTCATGCAGTGGTTCATGCCGGTTTCGGAAGGTGGTTCCGGCGTCGGCTCGCTTGTCGGCCACGAACGTGACCCTGGAATTCCGGGAATTGACGCCTACATCGGGAGTTACATGACTCGAACTCGCCGCGCCAGCCTGCCTAACCTCAACTTTTATCTCGCTTACAACTTCTTCCGGTTGGCGGCGATCCTGCAGGGCATTCTCGGCCGGGTGCGCGATGGCACGGCGGCCAATGCGGAGGCCGCCGCCATGGCGCAGAACGTCGTTCCTCTGGCTCGCACAGCTTGGGCTTTTGCGCGGAAGGCCGGAGCATGAAAATCGGTCTTGCCCTCGGTGGCGGTGCGGCGCGCGGCCTTGCCCACATTCCCATGCTCGAAGTGTTCGATGAGTTGGGGCTCAAACCGGCGGTTATCGCCGGAACTTCGATCGGCTCGGTGATCGGTGCTGGCTACGCGGCTGGCATGAGTGCCAGGGACATCCGCGACCACTCGGCCATGCTGTTGTCATCGCGCACCGATGCGCTCCGCCATATCTTCCGGAACCGTAAAGCCAAGCTATCGGAGCTGGTGAGTCTCAAGGGCCTGGGTTCGTTACGGATCAAGGGCGAGACGCTGGCCGACGTGGCGCTACCCGACCACCTGCCCAAGAACATCGAAGACCTTCCCATCCCATTCAAGACTATCGCCACCGACTATGACATGCAGGAAGAGCGGGTCATCACGTCCGGCAATCTTGTGCAGGCCGTGGCGGCGTCCATTGCCATTCCCGGCATCATTGAAGGCCCGCGCATCGACGGTCACGTCTATGTGGACGGTGGCGTGGTGAACCCGGTGCCGTTCGACCATGTGCGTGTTGGAAACGACCTCACGGTCGCCATTGATGTGACGGGTAGGCCCACGGCGCTCCGGCGGCCCAATCATTCAAACCTCGAGGTCGCAGTCGGTTCGCTGCTCATCATGTTTCATCAGATCGCCGATCTGCGGCACGCCGCCAATCCGCCGGACATCTACATCGAGCCGGAGCTTGAAGCATTCGGCGCGCTCGATTTCTTCAAGCCCAAAGAAATGTGGAAGGCCGCGCAACCGGCCAAGGAACAGCTCAAGCGGGCGCTGGATTTGAGAATCAATGGAATGCGATGAGTTGGCGTTCTCCACGCGACGCGTGGGGAATGTGGATCGCGCGCAATTGCGCGTGAGACGGATGGGGTCTTGCCGCGTGACGGACCCCACCCGTCCGTTGCTGCGCAACGGACACCCTCCCCGCAAGCGAGGAGGGATCACAATCGCTTTTCGCGAAAGAATTCTTTCATGATATCCACCGCTCTGGTTTCGCCGATTCCACCGTAAACTTCAGGCGCGTGGTGGCATGTGGCCTGGGTGAAAAAGCGCGGGCCGTTTTCGACGGCTCCCATCTTTTCGTCGGAGGCCGCGAAGTACAATCTTCTGATACGTGCGAATGAAATGGCGGCGGCACACATGGCGCAGGGTTCGAGCGTCACATAGAGGTCGCAGCCGGTCAGGCGCTCGCTGCCGAGCGCCTGCGCCGCGGCGCGAATCGCCAGCAGTTCGGCATGGGCTGTCGGATCCTTCAATTCGAGCGTGCGGTTTCCGGCGCGCGACAGGATGGCGCCATCGGCCGAGGTTATGACGGCGCCGACCGGCACCTCGCCACGGGCGGCGGCCGTTTCGGCTTCGAGGAAGGCGGCACGCATGGCCTCTGGCAGTTTCAATGGCATCATGGCACATGGGCCTCGGAATGGTCTGAGGTCAAGATGCGGATTGTCGGCGGCAAGTTCAAAGGGCGCGGTCTTCTGGGGCCGAAGGGCGACGGCACGCGCCCGACATCAGACCGGGTGCGAGAGTCACTGTTCAACATCCTCACCCATTCCATCGAAGGATTTTCGCTCGAGGATGCGCGGGTCATGGATCTGTTCGCGGGAACTGGTGCGCTCGGCATCGAGGCCCTGTCACGCGGCGCGCGCTTCTGCCAGTTCGTGGAAGAGGCGGTCGAAGCCCGTGCCATCATCCGCAATAATGCCGACGCGCTGGGGGTGGTTGGGCAGTGCAAAATCTGGCGGCGCGATGCCACCAAGCTCGGCCCCTGCGCGCCGCAAACGCCGTTTGATCTGATCTTCGCCGACCCACCCTATGGCAAGGGTTTTGGTGAAAAGGCACTGATCTCGGTCATGGAAGGCCAATGGCTATCGCCCGGCGGCGTTGTCGTGCTGGAAGAGGCGGAGAAGGTTTCGGTCGGTGAGATCCCCGGCCTGACACTCATCGACACGCGCAGCTACGGCGACACGCAAGTGCGGATTTATCGAGGACAGTGACTAGGATGCTCCCATTTCTGTCATCGCCGGAGTTATTCTGGCGACCCATGGAGCAGCTGCAACATGGGTTGCCGGGACAAGCCCGGCAATGACAGTCGTTGGGGAGAAATTCGGCACCTGCTACCTCAAGCTGTCGTAAATCGCCTTGCCGCCGAAGGCCACGAAGATCAGGCCGCTGGCGCGGTTGATGGCGATTTCGTGCCGCTCGTAGAACTTGCGCATGGCTTTGATGCCGACGGCGTAGACATAGATGGCGTCGCCCACCAGTGAACCCAGCGTGGCGATGGCGACGATGGCTGGGAGGTCGTTCCAAGTCAGGTTTGCCGCCTCACCCGAAAGGAGTGCGGTGAACATCGCCGCTGCCACCGGGTAGGCCTTGGGGTTGGTCAGGCCGAAGATCAGGCCATGTTTCAGGGGATCGCGGGTGACCAAAGCGCTGACCGCGCCGCCACGGCCATGACGCAGGGCCTGGATGCCGAGGTAGATCAGGTAGGCGCCGCTCACCAGGCCCAGCACCCGAAACACCTGTTCGCCGATCGACGACACGCCGATGATCGAGGCCGAGGCCAGCACGTACCACACGATGTCGCCGGCGCAATGGCCGCCGAGGAATTTGGCCGCCGCCAGGCGGCCACGTGCTGCACCGATGCCGAGCACGGCAAGAACGCCGGGGCCGGGTGTTACGGCATAGACAAAGCCCGCCAGAAACACGCTTCCTGCAATCACCGGGCTCATGTCATCTCCGTCCAAACAGGCGCTCGATGTCGGCGAGCTGCAATTCAATGAAAGTCGGGCGCCCGTGATTGCAGGTACCGGAATTGGGGGTTTTCTCCATGTCGCGGAGGAGGGCATTCATTTCCTGGGGCTGAAGCTTGCGGCCTGCCCGCACCGCGTGATGGCAGGCCATGGTGGCCAGCAGATGGTTGACGCGCTCATCGATCGAACTCGAAGATTCGATTTCGCCGAGTTCGTCGGCGACATCGCGCAACAGGCCGGCGATATCGCCATTGGCCAGGGCGGCGGGCACTTCGCGGACGATGACGGCGCCGTCTCCGAAGGCTTCGGCCAGCAGGCCGGATTGGGCCAGCAAATCGGCGGCGCCGGCAATGCGCTCGACGCTGGACGCCTCCATGTCGATCACTTGGGGCACCAGCAGGGGCTGGGTCACAAGGCGCTTTTCGGCCCAATCCTGCTTCAGGCGCTCGTAGACCAGGCGTTCATGGGCGGCGTGCTGGTCGACGATCACCATGCCGTTGGCAGTCTGGGCCACGATGTAGTTATCGTGCAGCTGGGCGCGGGCGGCACCCAGCGGATAGTCCGTCGGCGGAGCATCTGCCTCGGCAGCGCGAGTTTCGACCGGCATGTCCATGGCCAGGGCCGCCTGCACGTCCGACAGGCCAGGCGGGCCTGATCGCCATTCCTGGCGGAAACTCTGCGCGGTGCCGCGCGACAATGCGGCGTCGGGCTTCTGGCTCCTTGCGGCAAGGGCGGCGCGAATGGTGCCCACCACCAGGCCGCGCACCAAGCCTCCATCGCGAAACCGCACTTCGGCTTTGGCGGGATGCACGTTCACATCCACCCGGTCGGTGGCGCAGGTGACAAACAAGGCAACTGCTGGAAAACGCCCCCTCGGCAACAGATCGGCGTAGGCGCCGCGGATGGCGCCGGCCAGAAGTTTGTCGCGCACCGGCCGGCCATTGACGAACATGAACTGCGCCCCCGCCGTGGCCCGCGAGGCGGTTGGCAGCCCGGCGAAGCCTTCGACTGTCACGTCCTCGCGCGTGCCGGAGAACGCCACGGCATTCTCCAGAAACTCCGCTGACATGATGCGGGAAATACGGGCTTCCCGGGTATCGCCCGGGGCCACGTCGATCAGGCGGCGTTCTTCGGTGGCGAAACTGAAGCCGATGTGCGGGTTGGCGAGCGCCAGCCTGCGGATGACGTCGGCGGCTTCGGCGGTTTCACTGCGCTCGGTTTTCAGAAACTTCAATCGCGCCGGGGTGGCAAAAAACAGGTCGCGCACTTCCATTTCGGTGCCGCGCGACAGGGCGGCCGGCCTGACATCGGATATCTTGCCGCCCTCGACGCCCAAGGCATGGGCGGCATCGCCACCACGCGGGCGAGAGGCTATCGACAGCCGGCTCACCGCGCCGATCGACGGCAGTGCCTCGCCGCGAAAGCCCAGCGATCTTATGTCGATCAGATCGTCATCGGCGAGCTTGGAGGTGGCATGGCGTTCGATGGCGAGTGCCAGGTCGCCAGCATCCATGCCGATGCCATCGTCGATCACCCGGATGAGGGTCTTGCCGCCACCGCGAAAGGCCACATCGATCTGGCGGCTTCCGGCATCGATGGCGTTTTCGACCAGTTCCTTGACGACGCTGGCGGGGCGCTCAATGACCTCGCCGGCGGCGATGCGGTTGATGGTGCTTTCGGAGAGACGGTGGATTCGCATGGGGCGGTTTTAGCCCGGCATTGCGGCCTAGCAGAAGAAGTTCTTGATTGTGCCGTAGCAGGGGTCGGTCTGCTGCTTGCGCTTCAGGTGGGCTTCACGAAGTTCCTTCCTGAGCTGTTCCTTGGATTTCGGCGTGCCGTCTTCCTTGTAGCGGGAAATGCCATAGGCCTCGTAGGGGTCGGTCATGGCCGCGACATTGCCCTCGGGGTCGACGGTTGTCGGCTTTGACAGGATGTCGGTCTTGACGCGTTCACGCGCCCCGGTGTCGTCCTTGGTCTGGGCGGCGGGCGGGGGCAGCGAGAGGTCGGTTGGCATGGAGAGCGCTGGCTGGGGCTCCATCACGGTTTCAGTGGGTGGGCCCTGGTCCTGTGCCATCTTGCGATGCGACATGATCTCTTCAAGCACGTTGCCGCCTTTCATGCCTTCGCCGCAGCCGGCGAGCAGTAGGCAGGACAATATGGCAAGGCGCGTCTTCAAGGTTCCCGATATCCCCTCATTGCCGAAGCGTTTCGCCCCGGATTCAGGCATTTCCGTGGCTTGGCTTCGCCAGCATCGATTCATACAGCAACAACCCCACCCCGGCAACGATGGCCACGTCGGCCAGGTTGAAGACGTACCAGCTGAAATCTCCCACGAAGAAGTGAAAGAAGTCTGCCACCGCACCGTAGATCACCCGGTCAAAGGCATTGGACAGGGCGCCGCCGATCACCAGGCCGATGGCGGCCCCTTGCAGGGGGCCGGTGGCGCGGTTGGCCCAGGCCCACAGGCCGGCGCAAATAATCACGGCACCGATGATCAACGGCCATTGGGCATTGGATTTGAATAGCCCGTAGGAGACGCCGCGATTCCACGCCATGACCAGTTCGAAGAATGGCGTTACTGATACTTGCCCAATGGTTTCAATGCCATAGACGTGGATCATCCACCATTTATGGGTCTGGTCGATGCCAAATGCCAGGGCCGCCAGCGCCAGGATCAAAGGCGCCAGCGGGCTCCAAATCCTCAGCCCTTTCAAACGGTTTTCCCGAAGCGCGTCTGCCATTCGCGCACCGCTTCGGCATCGCGGGGGGTGATATCGGGGAATTCGGGATCACTGCCCACGTCGGGGGTGATCTTCCAGCTGCGGGCGCATTTGCGGCCTTCGGCGGGTTTGAACACCACGGAAACGCCTTTCACATTGTCCAAGCGGAAAGCCTCGGCAGGGCCATCGCCTTCCTTCAGGGCAGCGCCCGATGTGATGCAGATTTCGGCGAGGTCGATACCGCTGAGGCTGTCGCGGATACTGGCATCACTCACATAGACATCGGGGGCGGCTTCCAGCGCCGAGCCGATGGTTTTCTTCACCTGGCGCTCGATTTCGAGAGCGCCGGTCACCACGGAACGCGCTTGCCTGATGTTTTCCCACTTGGCGGCGAGTTCCGGGGCGTTCCAATCATCGGGCGTTTTCGCAAAAGGCATGACGTGGACCGAAGACCCCTCAGCCGGGAAGCGCGACAGCCACACCTCCTCCATGGTGAAGGACAGGATGGGCGCCAGCCACGTGGTCAGGCAGTGGAACAACTGGTCCAGCACGGTGCGGCAGGCCCTGCGGCGCAGGCCCGACCAGGCATCGCAATAGAGCGCGTCCTTGCGGATGTCGAAATAGAACGCCGAGAGGTCGGTGGTCATGAAATGCGAGAGTGCTGCATAGAGCCGCTTGAAGTCGTAGCGGGTGTAGGCGTCGTGGACGATCAGGTCCATCTCACGCAGCTTGTGCAGCACGTAGCGCTCAAGCTCGGGCATGTCCTTGTAGTAGACCTTCTCCCAATCTTTGAGGCCCTCAAGGCTGCCGAGGATGTAGCGCATGGTGTTGCGAAGTTTGCGGTAGGCCTCGACGTTGTTCTTCAGAATCTCGGGGCCGATCCTCTGGTCGTCGGCATAGTCGACGGACGCCACCCACAGGCGCAGGATGTCGGCACCCGATTGCTTGATCACATCCTGCGGGAACACCTGGTTGTTGAGCGACTTCGACATCTTGCGGCCGTCCTCGGCCATGGTGAAGCCGTGGGTGATCACCTGTTCGTAGGGCGCACGTCCGCTCGTGCCGCAGCTTTCGAGCAGCGAGGAATGAAACCAGCCGCGATGCTGGTCGGAGCCTTCGAGATAAACGTCGGCCGGCCATTTGAGGTCGGGGCGCTGTTCAAGGCAGAAAGCGTGGGTCGAACCTGAGTCAAACCACACGTCGAGAATGTCCTTCACCATCTCCCACTTGGCGGAATCACTAACATCATTGCCGAGGTAGCGTTCCTTTGCGCCCTCGGCGTACCAGGCATCGGCGCCATGTTCAGAAAACGAATCCACAATGCGGCGGTTCACATTGTTATTGTTGAGGATTTCACCAGTGTCAGCATGCACGAATACAGTGATCGGCACACCCCAGGCGCGCTGCCTTGAGATCACCCAATCGGGGCGCTGCTCGATCATGGCGCGCAAACGGTTCTGGCCGGCGGGCGGGAAGAATTCGGTTTCGTCGATGGCTTTCAATGCGATGTCACGCAGACCCTTCGCCGACATGGAGATGAACCACTGCGGCGTGTTGCGAAAGATGATCGGCTTCTTGGAACGCCAGGAATGCGGATACTGGTGCTTGAGGCGCGAACGGCCGATCAGCGCATTGGCATCAATCAGTGCGCGGATCACCGCCTCATTGGCATCGCCCTTGTCGCCCTTGTCGGTGATGACGGTACGGCCCTCGAAGCCGGGGGCTTCTTTGGTCATCACGCCATCGGGGCCGACGGGAGTTGGGATGTGGGTCGAGATGCCGCGATCCTCAAGTTCCTTTTGGTGCGCCACCCAGACATTGTAGTCATCAGCGCCATGGCTGGGTGCTGTGTGCACGAAGCCGGTTCCGGCATCGTCGGTGACGTGTTCACCCTCGATGAGCGGGATTTCAATCCCGTAACCGCCCTCGTGCTTCGAGGCCCGGCTAACGCCGGGCACCTCAGCATGAGGGCTAATTCCTACTCCTTCACCCTGAGGTGCTCGCGCAGCGAGCCTCGAAGGGTCCATGCCAGCAAGGGGATGAGCGCAGACTAAACCTTTGGGTTCGAATTCTCCCAAGCGGTCATAACTCGCGACCTTCGCTGCCCCCATAACATCCTGCGCAAGATTATCGGCGAGGATGTAGTGTTCGCCGGCCTTCGCCCAGTTGCCTTCCGGAGCTTCGGTGACCTTGTACAAGCCATATTTGATCTTGCTCGAATACGAGATGGCGCGATTGCCAGGGATTGTCCATGGCGTTGTCGTCCAGATGATAACAAACGCATGTGCTGGAGATTCGCTGCTCCCAAAGATATTGAAGAACCGCCCAATACCTTTGATCGTTGCAGGAAACTTCACATAAATCGCGTCGCTCGTGTAATCCTGATACTCGATCTCCGCTTCCGCCAGCGCGGTGCGTTCGACCACACTCCACATCACTGGCTTTGAGCCGCGATAGAGCTGGCCGCTTTCGGCGAACTTCATCAACTCCTTGGCGATCAACGCCTCAGAACCGAAGTTCATGGTGAGATAGGGGTTCTGCCAATCGCCCACCACGCCGAGGCGTTTGAATTCCTCGCGCTGCACGTCGATCCAGTGGGCGGCGAATTTGCGGCATTCCTCGCGGAAATCGTTGACCGGCACTTCGTCCTTGTTGCGGCCCTTGTCGCGATAGCCCTCTTCCACCTTCCATTCGATGGGCAGGCCATGGCAGTCCCAGCCCGGCACGTAGTTCGAGTCAAAGCCCATCATCTGGCGCGAACGGGTGATGATGTCCTTGAGGATCTTGTTGAGCGCGTGGCCGATGTGGATGTTGCCGTTGGCGTAGGGCGGGCCATCGTGCAGCACGAACAGGGGCCTGCCCTTGCTCTCGGCGCGCAGGCGCTTGTAAAGGCCCATGTCCTCCCAGCGCTTCAGCAGTTCCGGCTCTTTCTGCGGCAGCCCCGCCTTCATGCCGAAGGAGGTATTGGGCAGGAACACGGTCTCGCGGTAGCGGTCGGTTTTCTTCGACTTGTCGTCCATTCAGTGCAATTCCAATCGGTTTGCGGGCGCTTCTAGCAGGTGATAGCTTCACCCGCAAAGCAGGAGATTTTAATGGGCAAAGCGCAGACGATACCGGCCCGTAGCGGGCGCGGGGTGAGGGTGAAGAAGGGCCAGAAGATCAAGATCATCAACACCCATGGCAATCAGGTCGTGGATTTCTGGGCCTTCAATGCCGCCGACCCCCGCGAATACATGGGCATGGAACACTGCCGGGCGTTCTGGGAAAGGCTCTATCCGGTGGTCGGTGACAAGATGATCACCAACCGCCGCCGCGCCATCCTGACGATGATCGAAGACACCTCCCCCGGCCGCCACGACACGCTGATCGCGCCGTGTGATAACGAGCGCTACGGGCTCCTGGGCTGCACCGCCTACCACGACAATTGCCGCGACAACATGCATGCGGGGCTGATGGAAGTGGGGTCACTCTCCCCTACACGCCGGACTCGCTCAACATGTTCATGAACATCCCGTGGCGCCAGGATGGCTCACTGGAATGGGGCAACTGCCTGTGCAAGCCCGGCGACTACGCGGTGTTCCAGGCGGAGATGGACGCGATCGTGGTGTTCTCCGCCTGCCCGCAGGACATGCTGCCGATCAACAATGGGGTTACGACGGAAGCGGCATTTCGAGGTTTATGGACTAGAGTCCTCGCCCTCACTTGGGCCAGCCACCCTCAAGCTGTCATCCCCGCACTTGTTGCGGGGAACCATCGTGAACGGGCTCGCATTCACCGCACCATGGGTCGCCGGAACAAGTCCGGCGATGACAGGTTTTGGGGGCGCACTTCGGTTCGCGGAGTGAGACGTGAGCTGACCGTCACGCCTCGAACTGGTCGTAGATGATCTGGGCCAGTTTCATCATGGGTTCGATGGCCATTTCGCCGGCGACGGCGAAGCCCAAGTCTTCGTCGAGCCAGTAGCAGGCGACGAGGTCGCCTTTCTGTTCGACACGGACACCGGTTTCGGTGTGGGCGGGATTGGCGATCAGGAACACCGTGATGCGTTTCTTGGCGGCGTCTTCGTACATGAGCTGGGCGGCGGGCCTGTCGTCGGCCACCAGCAGGCGGCCGCCAAGGAATGTCAGGCCTTCGGCCGTGAGGTCGGGAACCTTGATGGGTGTTCCGACGCGCTTTGAAAGCCAGCTCTGCAAATGATCCTTTTCCGCCGCCGCCACCTCGACCGGATGGCGTTTCTCGGCGGTGAAAATCTGATGGGCGGCAATCGCCTCTTCTACCAGCACCATGTTGCGGATTGACATCGAACCGCCACCCGCCGCGTACCATCCGCCAAGGCCGCCCAACAGCAGCATGGCCAGACCCGCCGCCATGTGCATGTAGGGCCTGGTGCGCCACGAGCCACCGTTCATCAGCGTGGCCGTCAACGCCGCGGGAATGGGTTCGGACAAAACGCCATCATAGGTGCGCTTCAGCGCGTCGCGCTGTTGGCGCCAAGCTTCGACGGTGCGCGCCAGTTCCGGATCGGCCTTCAGGGCTTCCTGGATTTCGGCGCAGGCCTCGCCCGCCACTTCGCCGTCCACGAAGGCATGCAAGGCCCATTCATCGATCTTTGCCGTATTGGTCATTTCACGCGCCTCAGGACGCTATGTCCACGTTGTTCCAGAATTCCGCGAAGCTGTTCTCTCGCCCGCGACAGGCGCGACATGACAGTGCCCAGCGGTACGCCGGTAATCTCCGCCACGTCGCGGTAACTCATCTCTTCGATCCCCACCAGCACAATCACCTCGCGGTGCTGGGGCGAAAGGCGGTCCAGAGCCTGGCCCACCAGATCGACCGACATCCGCTCTTCCTGGGCGGGAGGAACCGAATCCTCGCCGTCCACCAGATCGTCCACGGCCTTGACGACCATCGACCGGCCGTCACGCCTGAGGCCGCTGATGAACAGGTTGCGCAGCACTGCATAGAGCCAGGCCCGAAGCGGCCGGGAGGGATCGTAGAGGTGGCTCTTGTTAATCGCCCGCTCGAGACAATCCTGCACCAGGTCGTCGGCCAAGGCGGCATCACCCGACAGGGCGCGCGCAAAGCGCCGGAGGTAGGGCAGTTCGTTCGCCAGTTGGGTGCGAAAGTCCATCATCGTCCTTGTGAAGCAGTTACGCCGGAAAACGCCTGATATTCCGCTACTTGGCGGGTTGCCATTTGTCGCGCATGGTTACCAGTTCCTCACTGGCCGTCGGGTGCACGGCCATGGTGGCGTCGAAATCGGCCTTGGTGGCGCCCAGCTTCACGGAAATTCCCAACAATTGCGCCATTTCGCCGGCATCGGGGCCAACGATGTGGCAGCCTAGCACCTTGTCGTTGTCAGCATTTACCACGAGCTTCATCAGCATGCGCTCGTCGCGGCCGGAGAGCGTGTGCTTCATCGGCCGGAAGGTGGTCTTGTAGATGTCGATTTTCGCATGGCGCTTGCGGGCTTCGGATTCGGTGAGGCCTACGGTGCCGATTTCCGGCTGCGAGAAAACCGCGGTCGGAATAAGGGTGTGATCAACCTTTGTGGGCCTGCCGCCGAACACCGTGTCGGCAAAGGCCTGGCCCTCGCGGATGGCCACTGGCGTCAGGTTGGCGCGGTTGGTGACGTCGCCAACCGCGTAGACCGAGTCCACCATGGTCTTCGAATATTCATCAACCGGAATGGCGTAGTGGGCATTGTGTTCGATCCCCACCTTGTCGAGACCCAGACCTTCGATATTGGGAACACGGCCGGTGGCGCACATGATCTGGCCGGCGCCGAAGGCCGCGCCATCGTTCAGCGTTACGCGCACGCCATCGCCGGAGCGTTCGATCTTCGCCACGTCGGCGCGGGTGCGGATTTCAATGCCCTTCTTCTTCATCTCCTCGGCGAGATGGTTGCGGATATCGTCATCGAAGCCGCGCAGGATCTGTTCGCCGCGATAAACCAGGATGGTTTCAACACCGAGGCCGGAGAATATCCCCGCGAATTCCACCGCGATGTAGCCGCCGCCGACTATGCAAATGCGCGATGGCAGGCGGTCGAGGTGAAAGGCCTCGTTGGAGGTGATTGCCAGTTCGTGGCCGGGCAAGTGGCGCGGCACGAAGGGTGCGGCACCGGTTGCCACCAGAATGTATTTCGCTGTCACCGTCCGGCCCGAAGCCAATTGCACCGCATTCGGGTCCGCAATCGTTGCGCGTTCAAGGATCAGTTCGACGCCGGCCGTTTCGAGATTGCGGATATAGGCCTTGTTCAGGCGGTCGACTTCCTTGTCCTTGTTGTCAATCAGCGTCTGCCAGTCGAAGGATACTTTGTCGGTGGTCCAGCCGAAGCCCACGGCATCCTCGAACTCCTCGGCGAATTTCGAAGCGTAGACCAGAAGCTTCTTGGGCACGCAACCGCGGATCACGCAGGTGCCGCCGACGCGATACTCTTCGGCCACGGCAACTTTGGCGCCGTGTTTCGCGGCAATGCGCGCGGCACGGACACCACCGGAACCGGCGCCGATCACAAAGAGGTCGTAGTCGTGGCTGCTCATGCGTTTCTTTCGATGGTCTTCACGCCGTCCGGCGTAGCTAGGAGTGCGAGAGCCGCGATGCCAATGAACAGGCCGTGATCGACGACGCCGGGAATGCCGGAGAGCGTGGCCGACAGCTCCCGTGGTTTGCCGATTTTTTTCAGGGCGCAGTCGACGATGAAATTGCCATTGTCGGTCACAAACGGTTTGCCGTCTCTCACCCGCATGGTCATGGGACCGCCCAGCTGCAAGTGCCTGAAGGCGGCGTCGATCTTCCACAGGGTGGCCTTGAGTCCGAAGGGCACGACCTCGATGGGCAGCGGATAGGCGCCGAGCGTTTTCACATGTTTCGAGGCATCGGCGATGACGATCATCTTTTTCGACGACGTCGCCACGATCTTTTCGCGCAGCAGCGCGCCGCCGCCGCCCTTGATGAGGTTGAGGTCGTCGTCAAATTCGTCGGCGCCGTCGACAGTGAGGTCGAGCATCGGCGTTTCATCGAGTGTCGACAGCCTGATTCCGAGACCCTCCGCCTGCTGGCGGGTTGCTTCGGAGGTCGGCACGCAGGTGAGATCATAACCCTCCCTCACCAGCCGCCCGACGCCATCGACAAAGTGCTTCGCCGTGGAACCGGTGCCAAGCCCCAGCTTCATGCCGGACTTCACATGCTCAAGTGCTGCTTCCGCCGCCGCTTTTTTCTGCTCGTCCGCTGTCAATTTCTTCCATTCCTCTCAGAGTGCCGATGGGCCGCTTGCCATTGGCATCGATCCTTATCCGATTCAACGCCCAGGGACCACTGGCGACGGCAGTCACCCAGCGCTCCGAAGCTACCTGGTAGGGTTCGACTTCCACGTGTTCGCCGAGGCCGGTATTGATGAAGTTCACGCCGCCCCGGGCGAGCAAGTGGTTTTCGAATGTGACACTCCAGAACACTTTGGCTGCCGCATCGTAGAGCCACAACAGGCCGCCAATCTGTTCGATCCAGCGTTCGTGGAGGCGCGGGGCGTATTTGGCCACGATGCGCCTGCCCCGGGCGTCAGTCTCGACGGCCCAGCCTTCGGCGCGCAACAAGGCAATCCAGATTACCCGCACATGGGACGCCGCGTAGGAACGGGTCCTCCGCCACAATTCTTCTTCACCAACCGGCGTGTCTTGGACTTCGATGGCGTAGCGCAGTGCGGCGCTGCGCGGGCTGGTGATCAGGACATCAGCGCGCCGGTTTTCCATGGTTGATGCGACGGGAACTTCGACGTCGGCAACAAGGCCTCGAGCCAGGTACTCGGCGGCGATATCGAGCTTCGCTTGCATGTGCGCCTCGGATTCATGGGCCAGCGCGCACGTCGAACCCGGCTCATGGGCAAAGTGTGGAATGCGCCGGGTTCCGGTCTTGAGGATGACCCGGGCACCGCAATCGGCGTCCGGGCACGTGTAACCAGCAGATCGCACCCGTGCCGATGCCGGAACGCGCCTCCCCTCGAGAAGTGCGGTCAGCATCGGCGGCGCTGGCTATTTGCCGAGGCCGCCCATCAGCATGTATTTGACTTCGAGGTATTCCTCCATGCCGTGGCTCGAGCCTTCGCGGCCAAGGCCACTTTCCTTGACACCACCGAAGGGCACTTCGGCCGACGAGATGATTCCTTCGTTGATGCCGACCATGCCGTATTCGAGCGCCTCGCCGACGCGCCAGATGCGGCCGATGTCGCGGCTGTAGAAATAACATGCAAGGCCGAACTCGGTGTTGTTGGCAAGTTCAATCGCCTCTTCCTCGGTCTTGAAGCGGAACAGCGGCGCCACCGGGCCAAAGGTCTCCTCGCGGGCCACGGCCATGGAAGAGGTAACGCCGGTGATGATCGTCGGTTCGAAGAAGTTGCCGCCCAAGTGCTTGCCGCCCGCCGCCACTTTGCCGCCCTTGGCAACGGCGTCGGCAATATGCTCCTCGACCTTTTTCACCGCCGCGGCGTTAATCAGCGGCCCGGTGGTGATGCCGTCGTCGACACCGTTGCCGACTTTCAGCTTCTTGACTGCCAGGCTCAGCTTTTCGGCGAAGGCGTCATAGATGCCGTCCTGCACATAAAGGCGGTTGGCGCAGACGCAGGTCTGGCCGGCGTTGCGATACTTGGAGGCCATGGCGCCAGCCACCGCGGCATCAAGATCGGCATCGTCAAACACGATGAACGGGGCATTGCCGCCAAGCTCGAGGCCCATTTTCTTGATGGTCGGGGCGCACTGGGCCATCAACAGGCGGCCGACTTCGGTCGAGCCGGTGAACGTCAGCCCACGGACGATCGGATTGGAGGTCATCTCGGCGCCGATCTCGCGGGAGGAACCGGTGATCACCGAGAACACGCCGGCGGGAATTCCGGCGCGCTCGCCAAGTTCGGCCATGGCGAGGGCGGACAGCGGCGTTTCGCTCGCCGGTTTGCACACCACGGCGCAGCCGGCGGCAAGGGCGGCTCCGGCCTTGCGGGTGATCATGGCATTGGGGAAGTTCCACGGGGTAATGGCGCAGACGACGCCGACCGGCTGCTTGATGACCACGGCGCGGCCGTTGGGGAACGGCACCGGCACCACTTCGCCATAGACCCGGCGCGCCTCCTCGGCGAACCATTCGAAGAACGAAGCGCCATAGGCGATCTCGCCGCGCGATTCGGCCAAGGGCTTGCCTTGCTCGGCGGTGAGGATCTGGGCCAGATCCTCCTGGTTCTCCATCAGCAGGTTGAACCACTTGCGGAGAACAGCGGCGCGTTCCTTGGCGGTTTTCTTCGCCCAGCCCTTCTGGGCGCGCTGGGCGGCTTCGATGGCCTGACGGGTTTCGGCGGCGCCGAGTTTGGGAACAGAGCCGATGACGCGTTCATCGACCGGGTTGGTCACATCGATCGAGGCCTTGCCCTCGACCCATTTGCCGTCGATCAGACATTTGTCCTTGAGCAGCGACTTGTCCTTCAGTATGCCGCGCAGGGCCTCGGATTTGCGGATGTCCATGGAGCTCTCCTGTTGTCAGTTGGCGGGCTTCTAGCACGGCAACAAAAGGCAAACAAACAGGCCAGATTTGCGGGGAATGCATGCCAGCGAAAGCGGTGATTTTCGATCTTGACGGCACGATGGTCGACACCGCACCCGACCTGATGGCCGCCACCAATCATGTGCTGGCCGCCATGGGCCGCCGCGCCATCTCGATGGCGGAAGTGCGGGTGTTTGTCGGCCACGGGGCGCGGGCGCTGATCACCCGCGGACTGGCGGCAAGCGGAGGCTTGCCCGCGGACTTCGATGTCGAACAGGCTTATGGCGAGTTCGTGCGCTATTATGGCGCCAACATCGCCGGCGGCAGCGTGGTGTTTCCGGGGCTTGTGGCGCTGCTTGACCGGCTCACGGCGGCGGGCTTTGCGCTCGGCGTGTGCACCAACAAGCTGGAAGGGCTGTCGGTGCAACTCATCGACGCGCTGGGCATGGGCCATTATTTCGGGGCCATTGTCGGGCCGGATACCATCGGCGTGGCCAAGCCCGACCCCCGGCCCTATTTCGAAACCGTGCGCCGCCTCGGCGTTCCACCATCGCGCAGCATGATGGTTGGGGACAGCGAGACCGATATTCTTACGGCGCGGGCGGCGGGCGTGCCGGTGCTGGCGGTGCCGTTCGGCTATACACCGAGGCCGGTTGCCGAATTCAATCCGGATGCGGTGATTCAGCATTTCGACGAAGGCTGGGACGCCATCGCCCGGCTTTTCCCGCCACATCCTTGACTTGCCACCCCCCGCCCCTCTATATGCCGCTCACCCTGAAGGGGCGATTAGCTCAGTTGGTAGAGCACTGTGTTCACATCGCAGGGGTCACTGGTTCGAGTCCAGTATCGCCCACCATCTGTCGCTGACAATCGCCGTTTTGCCCGGGCAGGCTCGCCGAGGTCAAAGCCGGTAACAGCGAATCGCATTGTCGCGGAACAACTTGCGCCGTTCTTCGGCGCTCGCGTCAGCGGTCGCCCAGTCAGCAACCTCCAGCCAGCGGCGGTAGGTTCCCGCCAATTCAACGACCGGCCAGTCGCCGCCGAACATGATGCGGTCAAAGCCGAAGGACTCGATGACATGATCGATGTAGGGGCGCAATTGTTCGCGAGTCCAAGTGGCGTGATCGGCCTCGGTGGTGACGCCCGACAATTTGCACACTACATTCGGCAAAGCGGCCATGTCGCGGATGTGCTGGCGCCAGGGATCAAGAAGCCCCGCCTCAATGCCGGGCTTGGCAATGTGATCAAGCACGAAGGACACGTCCGGGCAGCGCCGCACCATTTCCAAAGTGTTGGGCAGCTGGTGGTGAAAGATGCAGATGTCGAAGCTCAGATTGTATTTCGGCAAGAGCCTGAGGGCCGCCAGGAAATCCTGCTGCAGCATGAATTCGGGGTCTGGCTGGTTCTGGATCAGGCGGCGCACCCCGCGCATGACGGGAAGGCCGGCGAGGCGGGCGATTTCAAGCTCAATCGATGGTCCCCGTTCCATCGGCAGGGCGGCAACGCAGCCTTTCAGACGGGTATCGCGATTGGCGATCGACTGCACCCAGTCGGCTTCATCGAGATACTGCGGCATGTCGACATCAACTTCGACGAACACGAAGCTTTCGATGGTGTTGGGCCGCGCCACCTCGGTCAGATTTTCCGGCGTCCAGTCCCTGGCCAGTTTCGGGGCGTCGCTGGCCCATGAATAGCTGAAGCGCTTCTGGTCGAGCAGGTGCACATGGGTATCAACAATCGGAAAATCGATCATGCCGGACCTCCGCCAGCGATGCTTAGCAGGGGCGGCCGTCGGCCTCAACGGCGCGATCTTAACCCGGGTGGCAAACTAGGCTAGCGTGAGCGCCCGCCCACCGGAGAAAAACATGACCAAGAACATCTTGCTCGTCGGCGAAAGCTGGGTCACCACCGCCAACCACTACAAGGGCTGGGATACTTTCTCGAGTGCCACTTTTCACCTTGGCGCCGAGCCGCTGGTCAAGGCCCTGAAGGATAGCGCGTTCAAGCTTACCTACATGCCGGCCCATGAAGCTGCGGGTGGTTTTCCCTTCTCGCCCGAGGGGCTGGCTGGCTACGACGGCATCATACTCTCGGATATCGGATCGAATACGCTGCTGTTGCCGCCGGAGGTCTGGCTCCATGGCAAAACGATGCCGAACCGGCTCAAGCTCATTCGCGACTGGACGGCGGCGGGCGGCGGATTGTTGATGGTCGGCGGCTATTTTTCGTTTCAAGGAATTGATGGCCGGGCCCGCTGGCGGCGCACGCCGGTGGAGGAAGCGCTGCCGGTCACCTGCCTGCCCTACGATGATCGCATCGAGGTGCCGGAGGGGATCATTGCCGACATCGTGCTGCCGGATCATCCAATTGTTGCCGGGTTAGGAAAGCCGTGGCCCGCCCTGCTCGGCGTCAATGAGGTCACCGCAAAGGCTGACGCCACCGTTGTCGCTCGCCTGCCGCAAGATCAGGGCGGTCACCCGCTGCTGGTCACCGGGCAATTTGGCAAAGGCCGCACCATGGCGTGGACATCGGATATCGGGCCACACTGGCTGCCCCTGCCGTTTGTCGAATGGCAAGGTTATGCCAAGCTGTGGCGGCAGGCGCTTGGCTGGCTCACACGATCCGATTGATGCCTTGACTTGCCCGGGTGGTCACCCTTCACTACCATTTCAACGACAGACAAAGGGCATCGCATGACCGAAAAGTTCCAACGTACATTCAAGACCGCGAAACCGGTCATTGCCATGGTGCATTTCGGGGCACTGCCGGGGGCTCCGCTCTATGATGCCGAAGCCGGGCTCGCCGGACTGCTGGCCGGGGTGCGCAAGGACCTGAAGGCGCTGCAGGAGGCGGGCGTCGATGCGGTGATGTTCGGCAACGAGAACGACCGGCCCTATGAAATGAAGGTCGACACGGCCTCGACCGCCACCATGGCCTATGTCATCGGCCAGTTGCGGAACGAAATCACCGTGCCGTTCGGCGTCAACGTGCTGTGGGATCCGATGGCGACGGTGGCGCTGGCGGCGGCGACGGGAGCCTCCTTCGCCCGCGAAATCTTTACCGGGCTCCATGCCTCCGATATGGGATTATGGGCGCCCGATGCGGGGGCCGCGATACGCTATCGCAACAGGCTGGGCCGGTCCGACCTGGCGCTGATGTACAATATCTCCGCCGAATTCGCCTGGTCGCTCGACCAGCGCAGCCTCGCCGACCGGGCGAGGAGTGCGGTGTTCTCGTCGATCCCCGATGCGGTGCTGGTGTCGGGCGTCATCACCGGCGAGGCGGCGGCACTCTCCGAGCTCGAGGCCGTCAAGAAGGTGCTGCCATCAACGCCGGTTCTCGCCAACACCGGCGTGAAGCATGCGACGATTGCCGATGTCCTGAAGATTGCCGACGGCTGCGTGGTGGGTTCTTCACTGAAAGTCGATGGCGACACCTGGAAGGCCGTTGATCCCGAGCGCGCCAGGGACTTCATGGCCAGGGCCCGCAAGGCACGGGGCGATTGACCATGCGCGAGCGCCTGAAGAGCCTGACGAAAGACCTGATGCTGATTCCTGGTCTTTCGGGGTTCGAGGGTCAGGTGCGCCGCTTCATCAAGGCGAAACTGGCGGACATGGGCATTGCCGCGACGACTGATCGCCTCGGCAACCTTATCGCGACGCTCGCAGGCGATGCGAAGCTGCCTTCCGTCATGTTTATTGCCCACATGGATCAGCTGGGCCTGATGGTGCGGAAGATCGAGGCCTCTGGCCTGCTGCGGGTCGAGCGGGTTGGCGGTGTGCCCGAGAAGGCCTTGCCCGCCCAGGAAGTGCTGCTGTCGGTTGGTAATGGCCGAACGGTTTCGGGCGTCATCGCCAACAAGAGCCACCATGCCACGACGCTGGAAGAGAAGTATCGTGTCACTCCTTATCAGGAACTCTACATCGATTGCGGATTCCGCGACGCCGAGGAAGCGTTGGCGGCGGGCGTCAATGTTGGAACTCCGATCGTTTATGCGCCGAACTTCGTCGAGCTTGCCGGCGGGCGCATTGGCGGCACGTCGGTCGATGACCGCGCGGCTTGCGCCGTGATGCTGGAGATTGCCCGCGCCGCGAAGGACAGCGCCAAGCGACCTACGCTGCACCTGGTCTTCTCGGTGCTCGAGGAGTTCAACCTCCGCGGCGCGGTGACGGCGGCCAATGTCCTGCAGCCAGATATCTGCATCCAGCTTGATCTCGGGCTTGCCACCGATACGCCCGACATGGCGGACGCGCGGCGACGTGCGGCTTGGCGGGGGGCCGGTCATGGGGCTTTACAGTTTCCACGGGCGCGGCACGCTCAACGGCTGCATTCCGCATCCGGCGCTTGTTCGCCTCATGGAGCGCTCGGCGGCGGCCGAGAAAATCAACTTGCAGAGGAGCGTGCACATCGGCGCGCTCACCGAAACATCGTACGTGCAACTCGTCGGTGGCGGTGTCGCCTGCATCGACATGGGATTCCCGGCCCGCTACACGCATTCCGCCGTCGAAGTCTGCGATCTCGCCGATCTCGAAGGCCTGACGCGGCTCATGCTCGCGGCGATCAACACTATTGATAAATCATTTTCTCTCGATCGCGACGACTACGTCCTATGAAACACTACCTTGGCGTCGACATCGGAACGTTTGAATCCAAAGGCGTCATCGTCAATGGCGGTGGCGAAATCGTCGCGTCGGCGGCGCGGCCGCATCAGATGCTGGTGCCGCGGCCCGGCTGGGCCGAGCATGACGCCGAGCAGGACTGGTGGGGCGATTTGGTGTTCATCACCCGGAAGATGCTGGCGGAGAGCAAGGTTTCGCCCGCCTCCATCGCCGCCGTTGGAACCTCGGGAATCGGCCCCTGCATGCTGCCCGTGGACAAGGAGGGCATGCCGCTGATGAATGGCGTGCTCTATGGCGTCGATACCCGCGCCGCGAAGGAGATCGATGAGCTTACGGCGGAGATCGGAGCCGACAGGATCCTGGAGCGGTGCGGCAATGCGCTGACATCGCAGTCGGTTGGCCCCAAGATCCTATGGCTGAAGCGCAACCATCCGGCGCTTTTCGCGCGCACCCACAAGGTTCTGAACTCCACGTCTTTCCTCGTGCATCGCCTCACCGGCCACTACACCATCGACCATTATTCGGCCTGTGGTTCCTCGCCATTCTACATGGCGGACAAGCTGGTCTGGAGCGATGAGCTGGCGCCTACGCATTTCGGCATGGAACTGATGCCGGACCTGTTGTGGACCACTGACATTGCGGGAGAAGTAACTGCGAAGGCTGCGGCAGAAACCGGTCTTGCGGCGGGAACGCCGGTTATCGCCGGCACCATCGACGCGGCGGCGGAAGCGGTCAGCGTCGGGGTACTCAATTCCGGCGACCTGATGCTGATGTATGGCTCCACCATCTTCATCATCCTGATCACCCCCGAGCGCGTGAAGGACGGGCGGCTGTGGTACGCGCCGTGGCTGTTCAAGGGCCAGCATGCGTCGATGGCGGGGCTTGCCACCAGCGGCACACTCACCCACTGGTTCCGCCAAAACTTCGCCAAGGAGCTTCCGGCGGAAACGGCCATCGTGATGCTATCGGCGGAAGCCGAAGCCTCACCACCCGGCGCCAAAGGCCTGGTGGTGCTGCCCTATTTCTCCGGCGAGCGCACACCGATCCACGATACCCGCGCCAAGGGCATGGTGTTCGGCCTCGACTTGACCCACGAGCGGGGCGACGTGTTCCGGGCCGTTCTCGAAGGCATCGCCCACGGCACCCGCCATGTGTTCGAAACTTTTAGCGAAGTGGGCCAGACGCCGAGCGCTGTCTATGCGGTGGGTGGCGGCACCAAGAACAGGCCGTGGTCGCAGGCCACATCCGACATCGGCAAAGTCACGCAAATCGTGCGGCAAAAGACCATCGGCGCTTCCTATGGCGATGCCTTCCTTGCAGCTTTGGCCCTTGGAGATGTGAAACCGTCTGATATCGAAGCGTGGAACCCGGTCACCTCGCGCATCACGCCACGGGCCGAACATGCCGAACACTATGACAAGCAGCACGCGTTGTTCCGCGGGCTCTATCCGGCGACGAAAGCGTTCTTTGCTGGGTAGGCAATGCTTCGAGGCTCGGCGCTGAAGCGCCTCGCACCTCAGCATGAGGTTCAAAGGGTTTCCTCACCCTGAGGTGCCCCGGCAACGCCGGGCCTCGAAGGGTCACTTCCCTGACCCCGCCGTCAGGCCCTTGACGATGTAGCGCTCAAGGGCGATGCCGATGATGATGAGCGGCAGGATGGCGGCCGACGCCAATGCCGCCATCGACCACCAGGAAATGCCTTGCGAGCCGGTCTGGCTCGCCACCATCACCGGAAGGGTCTTGGCGTTGGTGCTGGTGAGCAATGCGGCGAAGAAATATTCGTTCCAGCACAGGATCACAGACAGGATGAATGCCGCCACCATGCCGGGCAGTGCCACCGGCACAATGATCTTGAAGAACGCCCCCCACGATGAGCAGCCATCGACGAGGGCCGCCTGTTCGAGTTCCTGGGGGATCGAGTCGAACTGGTCGCGCATGATCCAGATGACGATGGGAAGCACCGAGAGGGCGTAGATGAGGATCAATCCGATCATCGAGTTCGAGCAGCGCCAGTTCCTTGTAGAGAACCAGGAACGGCATGGCGAGAACCACCGGCGGCAGGATGAGCTGCGACAGGAAGAAGAAAGAGATGTCGTTGTTCTTCCAGATCTTCCACTTGTATTGGAAGCGGCTCAGGCCATAGGCGGCGGTCGAGCCGATGACCAGGGCCAGCGAGGCGCCACCAACCGAAGCCATGATCGAATTCCAGAAGCGCTTGAGGAATTCTTCGCGCGGCGTTGAATCGTTGAAGATCGTATCGGGCGACAGGCCGATGGCGCGAAGCCCAAGCCAGTTCGGCTGATACTGCACCCAGGGGATGATGTTGCCCGAGCTGCACGTCCTTCGCCACCTTGAAGGTCGTGGAAAATGTCCAGAAGATCGGGAACAGCGCCACGACGGTCCACAGGATCAGCGCCGCGTAGATCAGGGCCTTTTTCAGAGACGCGGGCATCAGACTTGCCTCTGCATGTATTTCGAGGTGAACTTCAAGAGTAGCGCCACGAAAATGATGATGAGAATGAGATAGACCTCGGCCACCATGGTGCCATAGCCGACGTTGGAGCGGTCCTTGTACTCGCGGAAGATGAAGCTCGACACCGTGTCGGTGGCGCCGCCGGGGCCGCCGGCCGTGGTATTGATGACGATATCGGCGAGCTTCAATTGGAAGATGATGCGCAGCACGATGGTGGTCACACTCACCGGCAGCATGAGCGGGAAGGTCACCTGCCAAAAGCCCTGCCAGCCGGTGGCGCCATCGACGCGGGCTGCCTCCTGCACTTCCTTCGGCATGGCCTGCAATCCCGCCAGCAGCAGGATCATCATAAAGGGTAGCCACACCCAGGCATCCATCGCCATGATTGTGGTCTTGGCAAGCCACGGCGAAGTGAGCAGCGTCGGCTGGTCCCAGCCGAGATAGCGCAGCAGTTTGGTCACCGGCCCGAAGCGGAATTCCAGCATGGACTTGCCGATCATCCAGCTTACTGCCACGGGCGACAGCATGAAGGGCAGCAGAAACGCCACGCGGAAAAACTTGCGGCCCTTGATGTCGGCGTTCAACAGAAGCGCCAGCCCAAATGCGATGGCGTATTGCACCAGCACGCTCAGCACGTAGAACACCATGTTGCCAAGGGAATTCCAGAAATAGGGGTCGTTCATGAGCTGGTAGAAATTGGCGAGCCCGTTGAACTTGCGGCCTTCGGCTGAAGACAGGTTCCAGTCGGTGAAGGCAAGATACAGACCAAAGAAAGTCGGGAAAATCACCAGGGCCAGGGTAAAGAGAACGGCGGGAAGCACGAACAGCGCCCGCCAGCCGACTTCGCCGTAGCGCATAACGTTTCCGGCGCAAAGCGCCGCGCTCCACAGCGCAAAACCAAACAGAACGGGAAGCCAGGTTTCAAACCCAAAGGCGAGCCAGCCGGCCTTGTAAAGAACCTGGATGAGAACGAGAAGCGCTAACCCAACACTGGCGCCGCGCACCAGCAACGCCCCGGCGCGCTGGCGGCTTGCGGAAACCTCACCGGCAACGGCATCGCGGCCGGTTTTGTTCGCAACGGCTGTCGCCATTCAATGTTATCCGTGCGCCACGTTACCAGTACTGTCATCGCCGGATTTATTCCGGCGACCCATGGCGCAACACGTTCAGCCAATGTACCGGTTGTACAATGGGTCCCCGGGACAAGCCCGGGGATGACAATGCTGATCGCGGCAACTCCATGTTGTCGGAAAAGCCAAACCCCTCCCGCCCGCGGCGGAAGGGGCCGTGTTGCATTACATCCCCAACGAAGCCTTGTAGAGCTTGATCTGGCTGTCGCGGCCGATCTGGTCGGTGATCTTCTCCCAGGCGGCGGCGATGGCGTCGGCACCGGCTTGGGCCGTGGCCTGACCGGCGTAGATCTTGGCCAACTCGTCTTCCGCCACGGAGTAGTATTGGAAGATGCCGGGAATGCGCGGTTCGATGGCCGCATTCGGGTGGTTGTAGGAGTTGGCTTCGGAGTCAAGATAGCTCTTGATGAAGGACTGTTCGTAACCCGCGCCAACCCATTCGGCGACGTCGAAGTGGCTCTGGCGATAGGGCTGGAAGCCCGAGGGATAGGCCGCCATCCACAGCGAGATGTCCTTGCCGCCGAGATGCGCGGCGAGTGACCAGGCGGCCTTCTGCTTCACCGGGTCACTGTCGACACGGGCCATCACATAGATGCCCCAGCCGATATAGGCCATGTTCGGCGAATAGTTCGGGCCCGAGGCGAGCTTGTCCCAGGCGCCGGTCTTGGCGTTGTAGACGTCGTCCGAACCCGGAAGAATATCGAACGCCGTCTTGCCCTGGATGACCGAGCTATCATTGGTATTGACGTTGGAACCGATGTCACCCCACCACGACAGCATGGTGCCGGTGCCAGCCAGGAATTGCTGGAAGCCGGTTGTGCCCGGATCGGCGTTGAGCTGATCGGCGGGTTCAAAGGGCAGCGAGTCGAGCACGTCCTGGATGGCGCGCACCCAGGCCGGATTGTTAACGCGCGGCTTCATGGTATCGGCGTCGAACAGGAAGGCCTTGTCGTCGGGATGCTTGGCATAGGCCGTGGCGCGCGAACCGAGGAAATAGAACGCGAACCCGCCCCATCCCTTGCACGGATCGAGGTAGCCATAGAGGTCCTGGCCGTCGAGTTGCTTGCCTTTCAGGAACTTGGTGGCGGCATTGACCTGCTGCCAGGTCTTCGGCACGCCCCATTCGCCGGCACCGCCCGCCTTCTTCCATTCCTCGGCAAGCCCTGCGTCGGCGAACACGTCGGAGCGATAGTTGAAGTTATGGCAGTCGCCGTCGCAGGAAATGCGATAGGTCTTGCCGTCCCAGGTGCCGACCGGGGCCTTGAGGTAGCCGACATAGTCATTCATGTCGATCTGGGTGGCGACCCAGTCGGGCATGACCGAGGCGAGGCCCTTGCCGCACACTTCGCCTTCGAAGGGGGCGCCCATTTCGATCACGTCGAAATCCACCGTGCCGGTGGCGATCGATTGCTGCAGGCGGGCATTGTAGTCGGCCTGCGCCAGGTCGATCCAGTTGATGGTGGCGCCGGTGTAGTCGGCCCAGGCCTTGGACAGGCCGCGGAACAGCACGTTGTGGACGTTCTGGTTGTTGAGGCCCATGAACGACAGTTCAACGCCCTTGAATTCGCCTTCCTTGACGTTGGCCTTGGTCGGCTCCAGGCACATGCCGCCAACCTTCTGCCAGTCGGCATCGGTGGGCTGGCCCTTGCCAACGCCGGGAATGGCGAGAATTTCAGCGCGAAGATTGCCCTGCGCCATGGCGGGCTTCGGCATCAGGCTGAGTGCTGTGGTTGCCAGCGCCGATGTTGCGGCAGCACCTTTCAGCACGGTGCGGCGGCTCAGTTTGTCAAAGAGTTCGACTTTCATTGATTTGATCCTCCCAAGAGCGTTCGTTCCATATCATGATAACTGCGACGGCAAATCCGGTGATGAACGCCTCTCAAACTTTGCAAGAAGCACTGGGCTTGTCAATCAAGGCAAGCTCCAGCGGCGCGTAAATCGCGGCCCTGTCATGTTTGCAATGCAAAAAACTGGTCTAACTCAACCTTGCGCCGGTTTCGGCATCGAACAGATGGACCACGGACAAGTCGGGGCTGACCATCAGAGTGGCGCCCGGCTTGGTGGCAATGCGTTCGCGGAATACGCCTATGATTTTTTCTCCGGCAAGTTTGCCGACCACCTGGGTTTCCGATCCCGTCGGCTCGATCACATTGATGTGGATGCCGAGTTTGCCGCCGAGGGTGAGATGTTCCGGCCGCATGCCATAGATTGCCTTGCGCCCATCGGAGCCGGCCGGGGCCTTGGCGAGCGGCAGCTTGGTGCCGTCCGCGGCCTCGAAATGCGGCGACTTTCCGGCGCGTATGGTGCCCTTGAACATGTTCATGGCGGGCGAACCGATGAAGCCTGCGACAAACAGATTGGCCGGGCGGTCATAAAGCTCAAGCGGGGTTCCTACCTGTTCGACAACACCATCATGCAGAACGACAATCCGGTCGGCCATGGTCATGGCCTCGACCTGGTCATGGGTGACATAAACCGTCGTGGTCTTCAGACGCTGGTGCAGTTCCTTGATTTCGGCGCGCATCTGCACGCGCAGCTTGGCATCGAGGTTGGATAGCGGCTCGTCGAACAGGAACACCGCCGGATCGCGGACGATGGCCCGGCCCATGGCCACGCGCTGGCGCTGGCCGCCGGAAAGGCGCGCGGGATAGCGCGCAAGGTAGGGCACGAGATCGAGAATTTCGGCGGCCTTCTTCACCCGGGCGTCGATCTCGGCGCGCGGCACTTTGCGCAGCTGAAGGGCAAAACCCATGTTGTCGGCCACTGTCTTGTGCGGATAGAGCGCATAGTTCTGGAACACCATGGCGATGTCGCGGTCCTTGGGCTGCAGCGAATTCACCACCCTGTCGCCGATCTTGATGTCGCCGGCGGTGATCTCTTCCAACCCGGCGATCATCCGCAGCAGGGTGGACTTGCCGCAACCGGAAGGCCCGACCAAGCGCCACGAACTCGCCATCGGCAATATCCATGGAAACGCCATGGATCACTTCGGTGTCACCATAGGCCTTGCGCGCCTCAACGATTGCAACTGAAGCCAATTCCGCCCCCTGCCCTGCCGGGCTTGTCATTGTCGATTGGGAGGGAGACTATGACAGGAAGCCCGTTCCGTCGAGGGGGAGAAATATGCGCTACGAAATGATGCTGCCGCACCAGATTCGGGCGGCCATTGCCGCCAATACGCCGGTGGCGCTGCCGCTTGGCGTTCTGGAGTACCACGGCGAGCACATGGCGGTCGGCATGGATACGCTGGCCGTCGTCAAGCGCTTGAGATTATTGAGGCAGAAGCCGATATCGTCATTTTGCCGCCATTCTACTATGGGGCGGCAAGCTATGCGGTGGAGCCGCCGGAAGGAACGGGTTCGGTGCAGATCGATTCCGCTGTCTTGAACCCATTCGCCAAGGAGCTGTTTACAGGTCTTCTGCGCGTTGGCTTCCGCAATATTCATGCTTTCATTCATCATCAATCGGAGAACTTTGCCGCCGGCATGCCGACCGACCTCGCATTCAAATTCGGGGCTCGCCAGGCGATCTTCGCATTCCTGGAAAGCACCCGCGGCGAAGGGTGGTGGGGAAAGAGCGACATGGAGAACTACTATTCCCAGCAATCGGCAGGCGGCGATCCGTTCAACTGGATCAAACTCCATCCGCTGATGACCGCCGCAACGATCGCGCAATATCCGTTCGACCATGCCGGTGAGGGCGAAACATCTCTGATGCTTGCCATGTGCCCGGAAGCGGTGGACTTGTCGAAACTGGATCCAGCGCGGTGGTACACAAAAACAGCGGCAAGAGCCTCCGCCGACACCGGAATCCGGGGGCGCGACCTGATCCTCGCCCATGTGTGCAAGGCGTTGGGCCTATCCAATGACCGATAGGAAACTGGGGCTTGCGCAGGTTTTCTTTTCTCACGGCGCCGTATGCAAGGGCCACGCAACCGAGCGGCCCTTTGCAATTGCGTGGGTTCCCGCTAATCCAACGTTTTCACGCCACGAGGGCATTCGTTGACCAAGCCAGACCTGCTGATGATCGGTTCCTATCCGCCATGGGACATGGAGGAACTTGAACGGGACTATGTCGTGCATCGCCTGTGGGAAGCGGACGACACATCGAAACTCATCGCCGATGCTGGCGCCAGCGCATTCGCGCCGTCGGAACGCGCGGCGATCTCATTTGCGGGGCCGACATCATCAATGCTCTGCCCAATCTCGAAATCATCGGCTGTTACGGCGTCGGCACCGATGGCATCGACTTCACCGCCACGCGCCGGCGCGGCATCAAGGTGACCAATACTCCTGATGTTCTGACCGATGATGTCGCCGATCTTGCCATTGGCCTGATGATTTCAGTCGGCCCGCGAAATGCCACAGGCGGAACGCCACCTGCGGGCCGGCAAATGGCCCGCTGCTGGCATGCCGCTGGCCACCCGCATGTCGGGCAAGCGCCTGGGCATTGTGGGCCTTGGCCGCATCGGCATGGCCATTGCCAAGCGCGCCGAAGCCTTCGGCATGGAGATTTCATATTTCAATCGCAATGCCAAGCCGGATTGCGGTTACCGGCGGTTCGAGACTCTCGACGAACTTGCCGCCAACAGCGATTTTCTGGTGGCCGCCATTGCCGCGGGCCCGGCGACCGCCAAACTGATCAGCGGCGAGGTGCTGCAGGCGCTTGGTCCGTCGGGGTTCTTCGTGAACGTCGCCCGTGGTGCCGTGGTGGACGAGGAAGCGCTGATCCTGGCTTTGCAGAACAAGACCATCAAGGGTGCTGCCCTCGATGTCTATCTCGGTGAACCTGATATTGACCGGCGATTCCTGGCACTCGAAAACGCCGTGCTGCTGCCGCACATCGGCAGCGCATCGGTTGAAACCCGCAAGGCCATGGGCAAGCTGGTGCGCGACAATCTGGCCGCGCATTTTGCCGGGCGGCCGCTGCTAACCGAGGTGAAGTGACATGAAAAACAATAGGCGGGCGAAGCTCAGGGAAAGGGGGGAACGAAGCGACAGCTGGCTTTCTCAAGAACCTCACCCGCCAAGGCAACCACCGCAGTGGCTGTCCCGAATAAAGCTAGAATGCGTGGCCACCAGGTTCCTTGACTTGAGTCAAACTCGGCCCCTCCTCCCCTGTGACATTCCATCCCATGCCATCCTCCATTGAACTCCTCGACCGGCTGATTGCCTTTCCAACTGTCAGCCGTGACAGCAACCTCGATCTCATCGCCTTCGTTGGCGATTATCTGGCGGGCCTCGGCATCGAATCGGTACTGGTACACAATGAAGATGGCCGAAAGGCCAATCTGTGGGCGACGATCGGCCCTGCAAACACACCGGGCATCGTGCTTTCGGGTCATACCGATGTTGTGCCCGTGGAGGGACAGGCCTGGACTTCCGACCCTTTCCGCATGACCGTGCGCGACGGCAACTACTTCGGCCGCGGAAGCGCTGACATGAAAGGCTTCATTGCCTGCTGCCTTGCCATGGTGCCGCAGGCGGTGAAAGCACCGCTTTCAGTTCCCATCCACCTGGCGTTTTCATATGACGAGGAAATCGGCTGCGTCGGCGTGCGCCGCCTGCTCCACATGCTGAAGGATGCTCCCGTCAAGCCCCGCCTGTGCATCGTGGGGGAACCGACGCTGATGCAGGCGGTGACCGCCCACAAAGGCAAGCTGGGGTTCCGGGTCACGGCACACGGGCTCGAAGCGCATTCCAGCCTGGCGCCTATCGGGGTTAATGCCATTTACATGTGCGCCGACCTGATCGGCGAAATTCGGGCGGTACAGAAGGATATCGCCGAAAATGGCCGGCGCGACGGTGACTACGAAGTGGCTTACACGACGCTGCATGTGGGCAAGATGGCGGGTGGCGAAGTCATGAACATCGTTCCCAATCGCTGCACCTTCGACTTTGAAATCCGCTATCTTCCGGAAGACGACGAACACGCCATTGTCGCCCGCATCAAGGCCGCCGCCGAAGGCGTTGCCTCGGCCTATCGCGGTGTATTTGCCAATGCCCGATTTGAATTCATGGAGCTGCAGAGCTATCCGGCGATGAACACGCCGGTTGACGGCGAAGCGGTGAAATTCGTGCATTCCCTGACCGGCGGAAATTCCACTGGCAAGATCACCTTCGGGACCGAAGGTGGCCTGTTCCAAAGGGAACTCGGCACCCCAGCCGTAGTCTGCGGGCCAGGTAACATTGCCGTTGCCCACAAGCCGGACGAGTATGTCAGCGCGGCGCAAATGGCGCAGTGCGACCGCATGCTGTCACGGCTGGTGGAAAAACTATCGGCTTAGCAAGCTGCTGTTTGATGGAACCACCTTGCTCCATCATCCCGGCGAAAGCTGGGATGATGGAACAGGAGTGAGTCCATCACGACTCATTCCACGCTAGGGATCGCCCGGTACGCCGTAGCTCGGCGCCTGGGTGGGATCGATGGCGCGCTGCAGATAGGCGCCCATCTGCGGCCTGTAGTCTTCCCATAGGCGGCGCAGAGTCTTGATTGGATTGTCGTCATCCCAATCGACGCGCAAGCTGACCAACGGGAATGCTTGTTCATGGCAGACGATGAGCGCGGCCGAGTGCACAGGGCCCTCTTCGCCGCCTGAGTCTAATCCGGCCTCAAGCGAACGCAGCAAGCGTTCCGCCAAATGCTGGCTGGCATTGGCCGCGAAGGCAGCGGTCATCACTTGCGGCAGTGAAGCCGACTTCAGGAGATTTCCAGCGGCAACGCAGTCGCGCTGTTCCGACACGCCATGGGTGCCAAGAATATTGGCGCCCGAGAACGACGCCGAATTGCCGTTGCGGTCCACGGCCGTCAACTGCCGGAACTCAATGTGTGGACGGTCGCGGATTATCGAGTCAATTGAATCCCTTGCGCTCATTCCCTGCGACATCAGATCAAGCAGCATGGGGCCGAGATTGGGATCGGTGACGTTCTGCGTCGCGACCGCGCCGACGCCGGCGCGGGCATGTGGGCAGCGGGCGCCGACGGCAATTGATGATGTGGTGATGGCAACTCCGAACGCTCCCGACTTGGCGCAGCGGCCGGCGATTGAAAAGGTCATGGCCTCAATCCGGGATGACGGCGGTGGCCTCGATTTCGACGAGCCATTCGGGCCGCGCCAGTGCGGTGATGACAAGGCCGGTCGAGCACGGGAATACGCCTTTCAGCCACTTGCCCATCTCGCGATAGACATCCTGGCGATAGCGGATGTCGGTGAGGTACACGACAATGCGGCAGATGTGATCCATGTGGCCGCCGGCTTCCTCCATCAGCTGTTTGATGTTGGCCATGGTTTTCGCGGTCTGGGCCGCGGCATCGCCGACATGGAGCGACTCTCGCGTGTCGAGGTCCTGCGAAACCTGGCCACGGAGGAAAACGGTCGCACCCCTCGCCACCACGGCCTGGCAGAGATCGTTGTCGAGCTTTTGCTCGGGATAAGTGTCCTTGGTATTGAAAGGACGAATGCGCTTGTGGGCGGTCATTGAGTTCTCCGTTCGAGTTAGCTGGCGGATGGCCGGTAGGCCGCGTAGCCGCGCTGGATGGCGATCTGGTCGGCAATGTATTTGGCATCGTGCCACACGCCCCAGATGAAGGTCGAGCCCCGGCGCGACAGCCAGGGAAGGCCAAGGAAATAGACGCCCGGCTCGGCCGAGACACCGCGCTGGTGTTTGGGTTTGCCCTTGGCATCGAAGGCATTGACCTTGAGCCAACTGTAATCGACGGAAAAGCCGGTCGCCCAGATGATCGAGGCGACGCCGGCCTTGGCGAGATCAAGCGCCAGGGTGGGTTTGGTCATGCACTCGGGGTCGGGGCCGATCAGGCGGGCGGCGGGCTCTTCCGGCAGATCAATGCCGTTGCGGGCAATGGCGGCATCGGCGGCATCCAGCACCGAGAGGTAGTTGGCATCGCCATTGCGGATGTTTTCGCCGAGATCGCCGGCAAAATTCATGACACCGTTCTTGAAGGACTCGGTGCGGCCGACGAGATGCATGCCACGGGAAGCCAACTCGCGGAAGTCGACGGTCTTGCCGCCATAGGCACCACTTACGGCAATGGTGACATGTTCGCGGCCCTCGGGAGGGGCTGCCGCATCCCACAGGCCCAGGACGCCCAGCCACCAGCAGAAGTCGCGGCCGCGATAGGCGCGGGGCGGCCTGTCATGGGGGCCGATCGACAGATAGACGCGCCTGCCAGAGCGCAGCAACTCGTCGGCGATCTGCACGCCGGACGATCCACCACCCACCACGAGCACAGCACCTGCCGGCAGTTGCGACGGATTGCGGTATGCGGTGGAATGGATTTGCATGATCCCCGCTTCCTTGGGGACAATGGCGGGAATGACGGGTTTCTGGAATGGCCCGGTGGCGGCGACGACGAAGTTCGCCGCAATTTCGCCTTGCGATGTCTCGACATGGAAGCCGGGGCGGCCAGCGTTCTTGCGAACCGATTTGACTTCCACGCCGCAGCGCACCGGAGACTTGATGCTTTTGGCGAAGGCCTCGAAGGCATTTGCGACTGCTTCCTTGGGTACGAACTCATCAGGACGGTAGCCCGGAAATTCAAGGCCGGGATAGCGGTCATGCCAGGCGGGGCCGTTGGCGACGAGCGAATCCCAACGCTCGGAGCGCCAGCGTTCGGCAATGCGGCGGCGCTCGACGACAAGGTGCGGAATGGCATTCTTGCCCAAGTGGTCGCTCATGGCGAGGCCAGCCTGCCCAGCCCCGACAACCAGGACTTCGACGTTTTCAATGGTCATGGCTTGTTCTCACTGCTTCGGCATCTGGGTTGCGAACCATTTCGACACCGCGCTGTCACCGGTGGAGCGGGTCATTTTGCCCATGACCTTCTGCGAAAGACCAGCCGCCTGCTGAACGAAATCCAGGGAATTGTTCCAGTCGAAGTTGCGATAGACCGCGGCCAAATGGGCGAAAGGCGGCGACTGGGCGAAGAGCTGGAAGGTCAGCCGGTGGCCTGCATAGTCGGAGTTCAGCAGGTCACGAGCAAAGGCCAGAAGCTTGCGGCGGTCGTCGGCCACCCATTCCTCATTGATGGTGTAGAATTTCTCCAGCCATTCTCCGGAGCCCGCGGCGCGGAAAGTCGCAGCGTCCGGCGTCACGCAGATCTGGCCACCACACAGTTCACGAGCGATATGCATGACCCGGGGCAGATTGGTGAACGCATGCACCCGGCCGGTCATCAGCAGGGACTGGTTGGGCATCATCAGCCCGCCCGGGCTTTTCTCCGCCATGGCAATGGCCGCTGTGAGATGGGCGTTGATGCCTTCGCGCCACACGGCAAGTTCCGCAAGCTTTTCCTGCACGGCCTGCTGCTTGTCGAGGCCGGTCTGGCGCACATTGAAGAGGGCTGCGCCAATCATCATGTCGGCAACTTTCAAAGTACGCTGGACAAAGGCGAAGGCGGAGTAGCGGTGCAGCGTGGCGCGGATGAACGTGGCCGCCCTGGTGTGGCGATAGAACAGCACGTTTTCCCAAGGGATCAGTACGTTGTCGAAAACCACGAGCGAGTCGATTTCATCGAACTTGTTGGCCAGCGGATAATCTTCCGCCGGAGCGCGGTGAGCAAAGCCGGTGCGCGAAATGAACTTCAGATTTGGCGAAGAGAGATCGCAGATGAAGCCCACGGCATAATCAGAGAGTTTCTCGTCGCCCCAGTTGGCGATGGTCGGCTTGGTGAAAGCCTGGTTGGCATAGGCGGCGGCGGTTTCATATTTGGCGCCGCGCACGATGATGCCGGCATCGGTTTCCTTCACCACATGCAGCAGCATGTCGGGGTCCTGGTCCTGGGGCCGCTTGGAACGGTCGCCCTTGGGATCGGTGTTGGCGGAGACATGGAAGGGATCGCTCTTGATCACCTTGTCGATATGGCTGGCGATGTTCCGGGAGAATTGCGGATCGACCTCGTTCAGCACATCCTGGCCGTCGAACAGCGACCACATTTCGCCGACGGTTTCATCGCCGACGCGGGTGACGACACCGCCGATATCGTGGAACACCGCATCGGTGGCGCGGCGCTTTTCCCACCAGTCGTTCTGGGAATAAGGCAGCTTCAGGCCGATCGCGTATTTTTCGCCGCCGTCATCATACGTCATCAGGTGGCTGGTCTTGGCGTCGTGCTGCATGTCGTAGATGCGGGCCCGGATATCGACCAGCGGCTTGAACTGCGGGTGCCTGGTTACGTCCTTTACCCGTTCGCCATTGATGTAGACCTCGCGGCCATCGCGGATCGATTCAAGATATTGCTGCCCGGTTCTGATCATGGCGCTCCGTTCCCTCGAAAGCACCGCCTGATTGCCAGAGATGACGGCTTCGTAAAAACAGATTATATCATCCATTTGAATAGGAAAAATCTATGCTGCGATACACTTTGCGCCAACTTGAATATGCCCTTGCCGCCCAGGAGTGCGGGTCGATCGCCCGGGCCGCGGACTTGCTGGGGACCGCACAACCGACCGTTTCGGCAGCGATCGCCAAACTCGAGGATCAACTGGGTTTGCAACTGTTCATACGCCATCATGCCACTGGCGTGTCGCTGGCGCCGCAGGCACGAAGTTTCTTTGCCGAAGCGCGAAGCCTCATCACCCTGGCGCGCGACATCGAGCGCGGCACTGAATTGGCGCGTGCCACTGTGCAAGGAGAACTTTCCCTCGGCAGTTTTACGACCATCGCTTCGGCGTTTGCACCGAAACTGATTGCCTCATTTACCGCTCTGCACCCGGCAGCCCACCTCAAGCTGGAGGAAGGACCGCAGGAAGTTCTGCTCGAAGGATTGAGAAGCGGGCGGTTCGACATGGTGCTGCTCTACGATATCGACCTGCCGGCCGGGCTGGATGTCCGCCAGCTGGCAACCTACAGTCCGCACATCCTCCTGCCGGCCTCGCACCCGCTGGCAAAGAGAAAGCGGCTGGCGCTCGGCACGCTGCGGGACGAGCCACTCATCCTGCTCGACATCGCGCCCAGCCGAACCTACTTCATGCGCATTCTGAAGGCGGCGGGCATCACGCCGCGCATCGCATTTTCTTCGCCATCGCTGGAAGTTGTGCGCGGCCTCGTCGGCCAGGGCCTCGGCTATTCGATCTTGATCACCCGTCCCCACGGCGACCGGGCCTACTCCGGAGAACCGCTGGCGGCGGTCCCGATCGCCGGAGACGTTGAACGGGGAATTGTCGCGCTGGCGTGCCTTTCCAATGTTCGCAAGACCCGAATGCTCAAGGCTTTTGAGGACCACTGCGCATCGTTCTTTGCCCGATGACCGTTACGCTTCCGAATCGATGACGCGATGTGATCGGTTCGCACCCGATACTGCTAGACAAACCGCGCCGCTTACGAATCAATAGCCATGATTCGGCAGCGTTGCGCTGGATGGCAGAAGCCTTACCGCTGGGCAGGCGGGCGGGCGAAAGAGGTAGGTCTTTGGGCAAGACAAACATCGGTGAACTTTTCTTCAGGGAGCGGGCGCTCAAGCTGCCATCGCCGCTGCCGCGGCGCATGCAGTTCAGCATCTCGGAGAAATCACTGCGCCTGTTGATCACCACGCTCATCGCACTTTTCCTGATCTCACTTGGCACCTCGCTGTTCCTGCAGCTGATGCAAAGCCGGGCGTCGCATCTGTTCGAGCAAAATCGCATCACCGCCCTCGATGCCGAAATTGCGGCACTGGGAATTGACAATGCGTTTGCGGCGGCCAAGGGCGACGGCAACACTCCGCCCATTATCAACGACGCGTTGCTCGCCAGCCTCATTCCGCCAGACGCCCTCATTGAAGAGCGCACCTTCGGCATTTTTGACCAGGACGGAATGGTGCTGGCACAGGTCTCATCGGCCCCCGGCTTGCCGTTGAAGTCGCTTCAAGATCTGCTGCCGCAAGCCGCCATGTCAGAAGTCCTCAAGCATCGGCATGCGACAACGGCGGTCCGGTTGCGGAACGGCGCGGAAGCCTTTGTGGCGGCACAGATCCTTCAGCAGGTTTCGGCAACACTGGTGGCATTTCAGCTGAAACCAAACATCCTGGCGGAATGGCAGACCAGCGTAGCGCGTGTGTCGACGCTGTTCACCGTCACGCTACTGGTGTTGATCATGCTTGGGGGAGCCTTTCATTGGCAGGCGGCGCGCGCCTCGGAAGCTGATACGACGCTGAATGTCGCAACGGCGCGCCTCGACAAGGCTCTGGAACGCGGGCAGTGCGGCATGTGGGACTGGGATGTGTCGCGCGGAGTTATCTTCTGGTCGAAGTCGATGTTCGAAATACTGGGTATGCCGGTGAAGGGCGATTTGCTCAGCTTCGGCGAACTGGCCGGCAGGCTTCACCCAGATGATGAGCCACTGGAGAATGTCGTCGAGCAACTGCTCACCGGCCAGACGGCGGCATTCGACCGCGAGTTCCGGATGCGCCATGAGAACGGAGATTGGGTTTGGCTGAAGGCCCGGGCCGCCCTAGCACAGGGCGAAGACGCCGACAGCCAGCATCTTATCGGCATCGTCTTCGATGTCACGCACCAGAAAGACGCGGATCGCCGCAACATGGAAGCGGAGCTTCGGTTGAAAGACGCAATCGAGAATATTTCGGAAGCCTTCGTGCTGTGGAATGCCGACAACAAGATGGTGCTGTGCAATTCCAAGTATCAACAGTTTCATTCGCTGCCGGCTTCCACCTGCCAGCCCGGCGCACCCTACGAGGACGTGGTCCGCGCCGCCAAGGAGCCTTCGGTGCGCAAGCGGGTGAATGTCGCCAGCCTGGACCTGCCAGATGGCAAATCCTTCGAGGTGCAGTTGAGCGACAGGCGGTGGCTGCAGATTAACGAGCGGCGCACCAAGGACGGCGGATTCGTTTCGGTCGGCACCGACATCACCGCGCTGAAGCGCCAGGAGGAGCGATTGCTGCTTTCCGAGCGCGAGTTGATGATGACGGTGCGCGATCTGCAGAAAGAACGCCTGCTTGCCGACCAGCAGTCACAACGCCTTGCCGATCTCGCCGACAAGTATGCCCGTGAAAAAACCCGCGCCGAAGCAGCCAACCGCTCGAAGTCCGAGTTTCTTGCCAACATGAGCCATGAGCTGCGAACGCCGCTCAACGCGGTCATCGGATTCAGCGAAATCATGCAGGAGCAGATGTTCGGCCCCATCGGCTCGGGGAAGTATGTGGAGTACGCCCGCGATATTCATCGCAGCGGGCAGTTCCTCCTCGATGTCATCAATGACATTCTCGATATGTCGAAGATCGAGGCGGGCCGCCTGCAACTCGAAACCGAGTGCTTCGCGATCGGAACGGTTTGCGAGGAGATCCTGCGCATCGTCGCGCCGCGGGCCTTCGAGGGCAAGGTCATCATCAACCGCGAGATTGATCCCGAAGTCACTGTGGAGGCGGACCGCCGGGCCATCAAGCAGGTGCTGATCAATCTCTTGTCCAATGCCGTGAAGTTTACACCTGAAGGCGGCACGGTGACACTGTCGGCAGATCCTTCCGGAGACCACATTGCCATCAAGATCAAGGATACGGGAATTGGCATCCCGGCACGCGATATCGAAAAACTCGGGAGGCCATTCGAGCAGGTTGAGAACCAGTTCACCAAATCCAAAGGCGGTTCAGGCCTTGGTCTCGCCATTTCGAAGTCGCTGGTCGAACTGCATGGCGGGGCGTTGGCGATCAACAGCGTGGTCGGCAACGGCACGGAGGTGACCGTCACCCTGCCACGTGTCCGCCCAACTGGCGATCAGTTCATGTGATGCAGCCTGGCCCGTTCGCGAAGGCGGATGGCCATCATCTTGCGCTCTTCGGCGGTAAGCACGGAAATGAAGTCCATGGCGGCTTTCTGGCCGTGGGACACCAGCTGATTGCCGGTATCAGCGTAGGACTGGATTGCCGCAGCGACTTTCTGCTGGTCATAGGGTTCGGCCTCCATGGCGTCGGCAAGTGCAGCGGAAAACTGGCGGGCCGCCAGGCGGCTGTCGCGAAAATCGGTGGTGTACTTGCGGAGGATTGCCAACAGTTCCTTGCGCCGTTGACGGTCGAGATCGGCGAGGAAGCGGCGCGGAACGAGTTGGGCATAGGTTGCGCCAACGAATCTCTCCGGCGGCGGCGGGAAGAAAAACCGCGCCGCGCCGGCGCCCAATACAAAGACGTTAAGTGCCAGCGAGGCGACCAGCAGAGCCGAGGTCCATGTCACGCGCCGGCTCGGCTTGGGCGCTGCCGCTGGCGGTTCAGCTGTCATGAAATCCCGTCCCCGGTCATGGCTTCGATATCGCTGATGCCGCTGAGATCACCAGGGTCTTCACCGGCTGCCAGGGTTTCCCCGACCAAAGATGAGGGCAGGAAGGCATCGAGCGATCCCGACGATCCAACATAGATTCCAAAGGCCAGCGAGGCGGCCAGCGGCACGGCCGCCAGCCAGCGGAATGGCACGGTTGCCTGGTGTGGCGCGCGCGGGCGGAACAAGACGATGTTTTCCTGCCGGGGTGCCTCACTGGCTGCGGCAGAGAGGATAGCATCGAAAGACGCGGATTCACCAGCCGGTGCCGTGGCCGCCGCCAGGACCCGATCGATTTGGCTGGCCTCACTCACCGGCCCTGGAACTCCCTGCAGCAACTCCGCCAGGTCACGCCTGTCGCCCTCCGGCCAGCGCCGGGGGTCGGCGCCATAGGCGTCCAACACAACCTGCAGCCGCTGATGATTTTCTCTAATCATAGACAACACTCATGCACCATCACCCGCAAGGCTGCCAAGCAACTCCTGCCATTCCCCCGAGAGACTCAGTTTGAGCGTCCGCCTGGCGCGCGACAGAAGCGATTCGACGGCTTCCACCGTCGCATTCATGGCGGCGGCCGCTTCGATATTGGACTGGCCCTCGAAGTAGACCAGGGTCAATGCGAGCCTCTGCCGGTCGGGCAGCGCCGCCATGGCCCTGTCGACTGCGGCGGTGGCCGCCGATTGCTGCAACGCTACCTCGGCATTGGCCCGGCCATCGCTGATTTCGTTCGTATCGTCCAGGGTTTGCGGCTTCCGCCGCCGTGCCCTGTCGATTGCGGCGTTGCTGGCAACCCGCAGGAGCCAACTTCGCAGCGAAGCGCCATCCCTCACCTGCTCCGGATTCCGCCAGAGCTTGATGAAAGTCTCCTGGGCAATGTCGTCGGCCTCCCGGCCACCCGTCATGCGCCAGGCAACCCGGAAAACCAACCCGTGATGACGCCTCAACAATTCGGCAAAGGCCTTGGTATCGGCGGCCACAACGGCCGCGAGCAGTTCGGCGTCGCTTGCCGGCACGGCGGTTCGCGCCACGTCCTGGTGGCCGCTCACAGCCGGCCGGGGCCTTTGCGGTCAATTGCTGCCAGCGGCGGCAAGCCTGGCTCGTTTCCACGCTGAACCCTTGAAATTCTGAGCCTCCTCAATCGAAACACCGCCATCCCTGTCGGAGTCGGCCTCATTGAACATCGCTTCCGTGAACTTGTCGAGTTCGGCTTCGGTTATTGTGCCGTCCCGGTCGGCATCGAGTATTGTCATGATGCGGGTGCGGCGGCGTTCCACGGCTTGCAGCATCACCTGATCGAGTTCAACTGCCGACACTGCGCCGTTAGCGTCGGCATCATAGCGCAACAGGCGCTTCTTGGCGCGCGGCGCAATCTCATCGAGGGCAATCTTGCCGTCGTTGTTGCCATCGAGGTAAGCAAACGTGCGGGCGCTCCTCGGCAGATAAGGTTCGACCGCCAGGGCCGCCCCGCTCGCCAGCACAACTCCAATCAAACCAAGCCAAACTCCCTTAGACGTTGCCATTTCCGGCCTCCCTGCTGGTGTTCAAGGGCTAGACGCGGAACACAACGGGAATCCGTCGCTGGTTCAGCCGGGATTGCCAATTATTTCATCAAAAATTCCGGCCACGGCCGATTGGGTCTCGACGAGCAGGGCCTGGACGGCGGCCACATCCGGGGATTCGGCGGCGCTGGCGACAATGCGGTTAAGGCCCGCTGTCGAAGACTGCGGGTCGTAGTTTTCGACCAGGCACAGGCGCAGTATCTGGGTCATACGGTGGTATAGGCTGGCCGCCCGTAACAGTTCCTGGCCGGTGCCAGCCGAAATGATACCCGCACCCTGAAAGCCCAAAAGAGCCGTTATTGTGTTGGTCTGCAATAGCACCGGATTTCGCGGGCCATGGACAAGCTGCAGGGCCTGCGAAATGAATTCAAGTTCGACGAGGCCTCCGCGGACCCGCTTGATATCCCAAGGCGAAACCACGCCCTGCTCGCGCAGCATCAGCTTGCGCATGTCGAGAACGTCGGCCAAGGCCTGCGTAGAGTCGCGTTCGGCGCCGAGTATCGAGGCAATTTCACCGGTCAATTCGTCACGCAATGTGACATCGCCACAAATTACCCGGGCTCTGGTGAGCGCAAGCTTCTCCCAGGTCCAGGAAGATTCCCGGTGATACACCCTGAAGCTCGAGAGGCTGGTTGCCACCGGGCCCTTGCTGCCGGAAGGCCGGAGCCGCATGTCGACATCGTAGAGAATTCCTTCCGAGGTCTGCGCCGAAGTTGCCGAAATCAGCCGCTGGGTGAGGCGGGAGAAGTATTGCGGCACGCTGAGCGGTTTGGCGCCTGCGGAAAATTCGGCGCCATCAGCAGCGTCATAAACCAGAATTAGATCGAGGTCGGATCCAGCGGTCATTTCGCGGCCACCAAGCTTGCCCATGGCGATGACGGCGCTGCGGCCGCCGGGGACCGGGCCATGTTTCTGCTGCAGTTCCTCGGTCACGGCGGTGTGCAGGCGCTCGACCAGCAACCCTGCGAGATCGGAGAAGGCCCGGCCGGCCTCGACGGCACTAACGGTCTCCGAGAGTATTCTCACCCCGATGCGAAAAGCCTGTTCCTTGCCAAACACGCGGGCCCGGTCGGCGGCTTCGTCGAGCAAAAGGCCTGCTGGCATCATGGCGGCAATGCCGCGGCGGATTTCGTCGGGCTGCGGCAATGAATCGAAAAAGCCGGGGTCCAGCACGGCGTCCAGTACCTTGGGCCGCCGGCTGAGCTGGTCGGCAAGCCGGGGGGCGGTGCCAAGCACCGTGGCCAGCAGTTCCAGCATTCCCGGCTTGGCCTTCAGCAACGAAAACAGCTGGACACCTGCCGGCAAGCCCGAAAGGAAGCGGTCAAAGGCAATGAAGGCGTCGTCGGGCTCGCCGGTGCTGGCCAGGGCGGTGAGGATGTTGGGCATCAATTCGGTGAGAAGTTCCTTGGCACGGCCAGACCGAGTCGCGGCGTAACGCCCGAAATGCCAGCCGCGAATGGTGGCGGAGACTTCGCTGGCCTGGCGAAATCCGATCCGCGTGAGGGTTTCAATGGTCTCCGGATCGTCCTCGCCACCGGTAAACACCAGGCTGCCGCCTTCGGTTCCGAGTTGTTTGGCCTCTTCGAACAGGGCGGCGTAGTGGCCCTGAACCGTTTCAAATGTTGTGCGGAGCAGGTTCTCAAAAACTTCCGGTTCATAACCCGAGAGCAGTGCGAGACTTGCAAAGCTTTCCGCTGATTGCGGAAGCGTGTGGGTTTGCTCATCATTCACCATCTGCAGGCGATGCTCGATGGTGCGCAGAAAACGATAGGCGGATTTCAGTTCATCGGCAGCTTCGGGTGATATCCAATTGGCTGTGGCGAGTTCATCCAGCATTTGCAGCGTGGCGCGGCCCCTGAGCTTCGGGTTGCGGCCGCCGGCGATCAGTTGCTGGGTCTGCACAAAGAACTCGATTTCGCGAATGCCGCCGCGCCCGAGTTTCAGATTGTGACCGTGCACGGCAATGGCGCCGTGGCCTTTCACGGCATGAATTTGCAGTTTGAGAGACTGCACGTCGGCGATCGCTGCGAAGTCGAGATATTTGCGCCACACATAGGGTTTCAACCGGTCGAGAAACTCAGTCCCGAGCGCCACGTCACCGGCAACGGCACGGGCCTTGATCATCGCGGCGCGTTCCCAGTTCTGGCCCATGCTTTCATAGTAAATCGCCGCGGCTTCCAGCGAGATTGCCACCTGCGTGGCGCGCGGATCAGGTCTGAGGCGCAAGTCGACGCGCAGCGCGTAACCATTTTCGGTCGGTTCCTGCAACAGGGCGACGAGGCGCTTGGTCAGGCGCACGAAAAACATTCCGGGCTCGACGCCATCCCTCAAAAAATTGCGTTCGGCGTCATAGAGTACGATCAGGTCGATATCGCTGGAGTAGTTCAGTTCGTGGGCGCCGTGCTTACCCATGGCGAGAACCGTGTAACCACACTCGAGAGACGGAGTTTCATCGGCGCGGAGTTCCGCCTTGCCGCTGCGGGCGCCGTCGCGCAGCAGCCAGTCCACCGCCACTTGCAGCAGCCCATCGGCAAGTCTTGTCAGCCCGGCGGTGACCTGCTCGATGGTCCATTGGCCGGAGAGATCGGCAAGAGCAATGATCAAGGCGGCTTCGGACTTGGCATGGCGCAGGCTGCGCATCAGTTCGGCCTGGTCGAAGTCTGCGTAATCGCGCCATAGGGTTTGCAGGCAATCGTCCAGAAGCTGTTCGGCATTGCCTTCCAGGGTGTTCCGCACGAGCTGCGGGTGAGCATTTGCCAGATGGTGCAAATAGGGCGAACCGGCGGCGATCCGCGCCATGGGGGCAGCAGAATCAGGGCTGGCTGGCGGGGAGGCAGGCTCGACGGGCATTCACCGCTTCTAGCTGGTCGCCTTTTGGCTTGGAAGCACCAGCTTCACGCGAAGGCCCGGCGCATTGTCCTCAAGCTGGACCGAACCGCCATGGAGTTTCATGACGCCGGCAACGAGGCTGAGTCCCAGCCCGCTTCCTGGCCTTGTACGGCTTTCATCAAGACGAACGAAACGTTCGAGGACGCGTTGCCGGTCGCCCTCGCCAACTCCCGGCCCGCGGTCGGCGACGGTGATGACGATGCTGCCGCTGTCGCGGCCACCCGCGACGGCGATCTCGGCCGGCGTTTCATCGGCCGTTCCATACTTCAAGGCATTGTCGATGAGGTTGCTGACCGCCTGGGCGATAAGCTGGCGGTCGCCATTGACCAGCAAGCCAGGCTCGGACTGGTGTTTCAGGGTTCCGCCTTCTTCCTCGACAAGCGGTTCATAGAGGTCGGTGACATCGGAAAGAATGTCGCTGACATCCACGGGCACCAGGCCGGCGCCCGATTGCCCGGCTTCAGCGCGGGCAATTGACAGCAGGGCGTTAAATGTCTGGAGTAGATGGTCGGATTCTTCGACGGTTTTGTCCAGTGCCTCGCGGTACTCAGCCGCCTCTCCCGACCGCAACGCCGATTCGACCCGCGCCTTGATGCGGGTGAGCGGGGTTTTCAAGTCATGGGCAACATTGCTTGAGACCTCCTTCATTCCGGTCATCAGGCGCTCGATCTGGCCGAGCATTTCGTTGAGAGCCAGCGCCAGGCGGTCGAGTTCGTCGCCGGAACCGGACACCGGCATGCGGCCTGCCATATTGCCATTCATGATGCCGCGACTTGCTTCAGTGATGGAATCGACACGGCGCAGGAAATTCCGGCTGGTGAGGTATCCGGCGCCGAGGCCGACGACGAGGGCAAGGCCCAATGTCACAAACAGGGTGCGCCGGATGAGGGCGTCGAATTTGCGCAGGGCTTCAACGTCGCGCCCGACCACGAGTTCATAATTGCTATCAAGATCGGCATGGAAGGCCCGCACCGTGTGGCTTTCCTTCTGACCACCTATCTGCACTTCGACCGGAAACTCGATCCAGTTCAAGTCGTCGTTCTCGGCCTGGGGCGGCAATTTGTCGATGTTGCCGGCAACGCGATCGCCCTGCGGATCGGTCAGCAGGTAGACGGAACCGGTGTCTTCCTGGCTGCGGCGGCGCACCGTCTCGATGATGCCGGCGAGGCCGCGAAGCTGATACTGGTCGGCCAGGGCCTGCACTTCGGCGCGAATGGTGTCATCGGTCTGGCTTTCGAGCAGCACCGAAGTGTTGAGATAGACGTAGCCGAGAAGGGCTCCGACCGACAGAGCGAAGATCAAGAGAAATACGGCTGCAAGCCTGAATGAAGTTGTCTTGAGAAGCTTGAAGCTACTGAGCACGTATCATGTATCCGGCACCCCGCACGGTTTGCAGGATCGGCTCGTCGAACCCCTTGTCGATCTTCGACCGGAGCCTCGACACGTGCACGTCGATGACGTTGGTCTGGGGATCGAAGTGATAGTCCCAGACGTTTTCCAGAAGCATCGTGCGGGTCACGATGTGCCCGGCGTTCCTCACCAGATACTCGAGCAACTTGAATTCGCGTGGTTGCAGCAGAATGGGTTTGCCATCGCGGGTCACCGCCCTCGTCAGGAGGTCGATTTCGAGGCCGGCGGCACGCAACCGGGTTTCCGCCGGTTTGTCGGTTGCTCTACGGCCGAGGCCCTCCAGGCGGGCCAGAAGCTCGGAAAACGCGTAGGGCTTGCCAAGATAGTCATCGCCGCCGGCACGCAGGCCTTTGACGCGTTCATCGACATCGGCCAAGGCACTGAGAATGAGGACCGGTGTTTTGATATCGGCCTCGCGCATCTTGCGGATGATGGAGAGGCCGTCGAGTTTGGGCAGCATGCGGTCGATGATCGCCACGTCGTGGCGGGCCTCAAGGGCAAGACTCAACCCTTGCTCGCCATCGGTTGCCAGATCGGTCAAGTGGCCACTTTCGCCCAGTCCCTTCACGAGCCAGCCTGCGGCTTCGCGGTCGTCTTCAATCACCAGAATTCGCATAACCGTCGTGGCGGCACCTGAAACCATGTTTGATGGTGTTTCGATAGTCAAGTTTGGCATGTTCCGATCCTTCAGAAAAGGGGGGCGCGGAGGTGGCATTTCTCAGGGAACCAGTTGAGAAGCCAGCCTCCGCGCTGGGACACGCCGACAATGGAGCGAGGGGGCGCGGCGTATCCGTTTTCGAAATTCAACCCTGTTCGACGGGCAGGGCCACGAAGCGCTGGCTATCGCCGGAACGCACCAGCATCAGCACGCGCTTCTTGCCGGAAGCTTTCAGCGCATCCTTCACTTCACTCATGCCATGCACCTGCTTGCCACCTACTTCGAGAATGACGTCGCCAGGCCTGAGGCCCTGAGCAGCGGCAATGCCGTTGGGATCGACATCGGTCACCGTGACGCCGGCTCCGTCGTCGGCAGGCATGACCTTCAGGCCAAGATCAGCAAGTGACGTTGGTTCGGACTGGCGGGGAGCCGCGGCCATTTCCTTGCTGTCAGGCATCTTGCCGATTTGCACGGTCACGGTTTGTGCCTTGCCGTCTCGAATGATCTCGACAGGTACGGTATTGCCAGGCGGAACCATGGCGACCTTGCGGGCGAGGTCACGCGAGTCGGAAATATCCTTGCCATCGAGTTTCAGGATGATGTCGCCCGTCTTGAACCCGGCCTTGAGGGCGGGCGAGCCCTCGGTCACATCGGAAACAATGGCGCCTTGGCCGGCAGTGACGCCCAGGCTTTCGGCGATGTCGCCGGTGACCGGCTGAATCTGCACTCCCAGCCAGCCACGGGTCACCGCGCCGTTGTCCTTGAGGCTCTGGATGACCGCTTCGGCAGTCGACGCCGGAATGGCGAAACCAATCCCCACCGAGCCACCCGACGGCGAGAAGATCGCCGTGTTGACGCCGATGACATTGCCCTCAAGATCGAAGGCCGGGCCGCCGGAATTGCCCTTGTTGATCGAGGCGTCGATTTGCAGGAAATCGTCATAGGGACCGGAGCCGATGTCGCGGCCACTGGCCGAGATAATGCCGGTGGTCACGGTGCTGGAAAGCCCGAAGGGATTGCCGACCGCCATCACCCAATCGCCGACGCGAGGCACCTTGTCCGAGAAGGACGCGAATTGGAAGGTTTCATTCGAGTTGATCTTGATCAGTGCCAGATCGGTTTTTGGGTCGGTGCCAATCACCTTGGCCCTGAGCTCTCGGCTGTCACGGAGCTTGACGGTCACTTCATCAGCACCTTGCACGACGTGGTTGTTGGTTACCGCGTAACCATCAGCCGAGATGATGAAGCCGGAGCCCACGCCACCGCGCGGACCTCCGTGGCGTTGATCCGGCATGTTCTTGCCGAACTTCTCGAAGAAATCGCGGAACGGGCTGTTTTCTGGAATGTCGGGAGACATCTCCGGCCCGTCTTCACCATCCTGCATGAAGTCAGTGGCGACGTTGGCGAACTTCACTTCAACGCTGATCACGGAAGGCATGACGCGGTCAACGAGATCGGCAAAGCCGCGCGAAGGGTCAATCGCTTGCTGCTGGATTTCGGCCTGAACCGGCCCGACCTGGATGGTTGTCGCGGTAATGGTCAAGGCGCTCGCCATCAGCAAGCCGGCGGCAAGAGCGCTGAGAATGCGGGGGTTCGCCTTGGTGAATAGCTGGGTCATCGATTTCTCCTTCAGTTCCCTCTTGTTGTAGGAAAAATAGGAGTATCGGACTTACGGCGACCTTTCGGCGGCGTGAAATCTTGGTAAGGTTCAGCCGTTCAGACGGTCGAGTGCTGCTTTTTCGGCGTCGGACAGGGGCTCCTCGCCCTGACTGGACGCCGTACGCCGCCGGAACAGCGCAAGTGCTGAAATGGCCAACACGGCGAATGGCAGGCCCCAGAGCAGCAACGTGCGGCCGGAGAACCGGGGCTTCAGCAATACATATTCACCATATCTGGAGACCACGAAGTCGATAACCTCGGTGTCGGATTTGCCCTGCTGCAGCTGTTCGCGCAGCAGAATGCGCAAATCCTTGGCGAGCGGCGCATCGGAATCGTCGATGGACTGATTCTGGCACACCAGGCAGCGCAGTTCCGACGACAGGTTTCTGGCGCGGGCCTCCAGCAGCGGGTCCTTCAGGATTTCGTCGGGCTGAACGGCCAAGGCCTGGGCAAACCCCAGCAGGATTGCCGCGATAGCGAGGATGGCCCTCATTCCGCTGCCGCCAACTGTTCACGGCGGGCCTTTACGGGTGCGCCGACGCGATAGCGGCGGTCGGCGAGCGAAAACAGGCCGCCCACAAACATGATAAGGGCGCCGATCCAGATCAAGTCGACCAGCGGGTTGAAATACATGCGGACGACGCGGCCACCGTCAGCGGCTTCATCGCCCATCACCACATAGATGTCGCCCATGGCGGTTTTCTTCAAACCCACTTCGGTTGTCGGCATGTTGCTGGGACGAAAGACGCGCTTTTCGGACACCAGCGTCGTCACTTCGGCGCCACCGCGAGAGACCACGAAGCGCCCGGCACTGCCGGAGTAGTTGGGGCCGGTCATCGGCGTCTCACCCTTGAAGGTGACGGTGTAGTCCGCCAGCTGATGGCTTTCCCCCGGCTTCATGGCGATGATGGCTTCGGTTTTCCAGGCGGTTATGCCGACCATGCCGGCAATCATCACGCCAAGCCCGGCATGGGCCAAGGTCATGCCAATGGCGGAGGGCGGCAGGCCGAAGAGGCGGGCGGCGCTGTTCGAAAGCGATGTTCTGAACAATCCGATACGGCCGGCCAGTTCCAGCAAGGCGCCAAGCACCAGCCAGGTGGCCAGCGCCATGCCAAGCGGCGCCAGCCAGGGACCTCGCGCCGAAAACACCGCAACCAGCAGCGCCACGATGGCGGCGGCGGCGGCAGCGATCGTCAGCTTGCTCAGGGAGGCGCGGAGATTGGCGCGTTTCCACGACAGAAATGGTCCCAACGGAACGAGCAACAGAAGCGGCAGCATCAAAGGCCCGAAGGTCAGGTTGAAGAATGGCGGGCCAACGGAAATTTTTTCGTTGCTGATCGTTTCCAGGGCGAGCGGGTAAAGCGTTCCGACAAAGACCGCGAGGGTTGCCACGCACAGGAACAGGTTGTTGAGGACGAGGCCGCCTTCGCGGCTCACGGGCGCGAACAGGCCACCGGCTTTCAGCGCCGGGGCGCGCCAGGCGAAGAGCGCCAACGCCCCCCCGATAAACACGCAGAGAATGCCGAGAATAAACACGCCACGGGCCGGGTCCACGGCGAAAGCGTGAACCGACGTCAGCACCCCAGAGCGCACCAGGAAGGTTCCAACCAGCGATAGCGAGAACGCGATGATCGACAGCAGGACAGTCCAGATTTTGAGGGCGTTGCGGCGCTCGACCACGGTTGCCGAGTGCAGCAGCGCGGTGGCCACCAGCCATGGCATGAAACTGGCGTTCTCCACCGGATCCCAGAACCACCAGCCGCCCCAGCCCAGTTCGTAGTAAGCCCACCACGAGCCCATGGCGATGCCGATGGTCAAGAACATCCAGGCGGCCAGCGTCCACGGCCTCACCCAGCGGGCCCAGGCGGCATCAACCCGGCCATCAATGAGGGCGGCAACCGCAAAGGAAAAGGCCACCGAAAGCCCGACATAGCCGGCGTAAAGAAACGGCGGATGGAAGGCGAGTGCCGGGTCCTGCAAAATGGGATTGAGGCCATTGCCTTCGATGGGTGCCGGATTGAGGCGTTCAAAGGGGTTGGAAGCCACCACGATAAACAGCAGGAATGCGGCGCCGATCGAGCCCTGTACGGCCAGCACCCGTGATTTCAGTTCGATCGGCAAGTTGCCGCCGAACAGCGCCACGGCTGAGCCGAAGACCGCCAGGATCAGAACCCACAGCAGCATGGAGCCCTCGTGGTTTCCCCACACGCCGGAAATTTTATAGATGATGGGTTTGGCCGAATGGGAATTTTCGGCGACGTTCATTACCGAGAAGTCCGACGTCAGATAGGCGTTGGTCAGCGCCAGGAATGCCAGCGCCACCAAGGTGAGCTGCAGAAGTGCCGATGGCACCGCAGTGTTCATGGCGGAGAGCGAATTGCGCTGAGCACCATAGAGCGGCACGAAGAACTGGAACAACGCCACGGCCAGCGCCAGAATCAATGCGAAATGGCCAAGTTCGACAATCATTGGCCAGCACTCTCACCCATGTGCACACCCTTTTCCTTCAGGCTGTCCATCACTTCCTTGGGCATATAGTTCTCATCGTGCTTGGCGAGAACCGTGTCGGCAATGAAGTTGCCGCTGGGATCCAGCACACCTTCGGCGACAACACCCTGGCCTTCCCGGAACAAGTCGGGAAGCTGGCCATCATAGGTCACGGCCATGGCCTTGATGGTGTCGGTGACCACGAAGGTGGTGATCGTGCCCTCGCCTTTTTTCACGCTGTTGTTTTCAACGAGGCCGCCCAAGCGAATGCGCTGGCCGGGTTGCACGCCCTTCTCGCCGATCTCGCTCGGCGTATAGAAGAAAACGATGGTATCGCGGAGCGCGTAGAGCACGAGGCCCGCGGCAATGCCGAGAACGGCGAGGCCACCGAGAATGACGGAGATGCGTTTCTGTTTGCGGGTCATGGCACTTCGCTATGTCAGATTGAGTTCCCTGGCCAGGGCATTGAGGGCCGAGAGGGCTTGTGGATTGTTCTTGAAGGTGGCGCGGGCAGTGTCGAGTGCTGCCTTGGCGCGGTCTGGTTCATTCAACACGGTACGCGAGCGGATGAGGCGCAGCCAGCCATCGAGGTCATCGGCGTTGGACTTGAGTTTTTCCTCCAGGCCATCGACCATGGCGCGGATCATCTGTTGCTGGTCTTCTCCGCTCAAGTTGGCCGCGGCGGACTGGGTTTCTGTGGAGAGCGCTGGCGGGCGCGATGCGATGCCGGCGAGTTCTTTCTCAAGCATCGGCCGCCAGGGCGCATCATCAGCGGAATCGGCGAGCAGAGACATCATGGCGGTCTTGGCTTCTTCCATCTTGCCTTCCTGTTTCAGCGCCAGAGCAAGATAAAAGCGGACCTTGGGCATTTTGGGATCGAGACGTGCCGCCTCGGTAAATGCCTTGCGGGCGTCGGCAGTGACCAGGCCCTGTTTGGCGAGCACCAGGGCTTCGGCATAGTCGGCGAGCGACCCGGCGGTCGTTGGCGACAGCCGGAGGATTTGCGCATAGGCGTTTGCCGCATCTTCCCAGCGGCCATCGCGTTTGTAGGCGGGGGCCAGCACTCCCCAGCCCTGGGCATCATCAGGGTTCTTGGCGAGATGATCCTCAACTTTGGCGATCAAGGCAGCGAAGTCGCCGGTTTCCGCCGCCATCTCCAGCCGTGCGGCACGGGGAACGTCGGGGAGTTGCGGACTGCCTTCGCGGAGGTAGAGCGAGACTGCCATCACTGGCACGAGAAGGGCCGACAGGATGTGGACCAGGCGCCGGTTGCCCGCTGGTTGCAGCGGTGATTGCGAGCTTCCCGCCGTCTGCAGCATGCGGCGCGAAATCTCGTTGTGGGCGGCCTCGGCTTCGCGCTCGCCAATGAGGCCGCGGGCCTTGTCACGCTGCAGTTCCGCCAGCTGATCACGAAATACGGCAAGGTTGTAGTCGGCGCGTGGCGGCGCATTAACCTCTGCCCGCCGCCGCAATGGCGCCAGCAGTACCGCGACCGTCACCGCCGCCATGATCGCAAAAGCCGTCCAGATCAACATGATCTATGAGATATTCCCGTGTTCACCAGAAAAGCAATTCATCCGGTCAAGCGTCAGCCTCGTCGCATTGTCGCATGGCAGCATTTGGGCGTCGGAAATCCCTTTGAGAGGCCCTGCCCCACCTGATAGATAGCGCCTATCCAGAGGAAAGACCCCATATGAAATCGCGCTACTCGGTATTTTCCCTCGCGCGCAACGCGATGAACTACCACAAGGATTGGGAGCGCGCTTGGCGTTCGCCGCAGCCCAAGCCAGAGTATGACGCGGTGATTGTGGGGGCCGGCGGCCATGGCCTCGCCACCGCCTACTACCTCGCCAAAAATCACAAGATGACGAACATCGCGGTCGTCGAAAAAGGCTGGCTGGGCGGCGGCAACACCGGCCGCAACACCACGATCATCCGTTCGAACTACCTGCAGGACCCGTCGATCGCCATCTATGAGCTGGCGCGCTCGCTTTATGAAGGCCTGTCGCAGGACCTGAATTACAACGTCATGTTCAGCCCACGTGGCGTGATGATGCTGTGCCAGACGGAGCATGAATTCCGCGCCTTCAAGCGCACCGCCCACGCCAACCGCCTCGCCGGCCTCGACTGCCGGATGATCACGCCCGCCGAGGTCAAAGAGATTGTCCCCATCATCAACGACGATCCCACCTGCCGCTATCCCATTCTCGGCGCATACTACCAGCCGCGTGGCGGTACGGCGCGGCATGATGCAGTGGCCTGGGGCTATGCGCGCGGTGCTGACGCGATGGGCGTCGACATCATCCAGAACTGCGAAGTCACCGGCATCCGGCGCGATGGCAGCAAGGTGGTGGGTCTCGAAACCACCAGGGGCGCGATCAAGACCAAGAAGATCGGCGTCGTCACCGCCGGACATGTTTCCACCATCATGGACATGGCGGGGGTGCGCATGCCGATCGAAAGCCAGTGCCTGCAGGCGCTGGTGTCGGAACCGATCAAGCCGGTGATTGATTGCGTGGTGATGGCCAACACGGTGCACGGCTACATCAGCCAGTCCGACAAGGGTGAGCTCGTTGTTGGCGGCGGCACTGATCCTTACAACAACTATTCGCAGCGCGGCTCGTTCCCGGCGCTCGAGCACACGGTCACGGCACTCGTCGAGACCTTCCCCATCATCTCGCGCCTCCGCATGCTGCGCATGTGGGGCGGCATCGTCGACATGACCGGCGACCGCTCGCCGATCATCGGCAAGACGCCGGTTGACGGCCTGTTCGTGAACTGCGGCTGGGGTACGGGCGGCTTCAAGGCCATTCCGGGTTCGGGCTATGTGTTCGCCGACACCATCGCCAACGACCGCCCGCACCCCATCGCCGAACCCTTCGGCCTCAACCGCTTCGCCGAAGGCCGCCTGATCGACGAAAGTGTGGCGGCAGCGGTGGCGCACTAGCGATGAGAGTAGCACCACATTTCAACCGTCATCCCGGCGAAAGCCGGGACCCAGGCTTTCAAACTAAAATTTCCAGCAGCCAAAACGCGGCAAGTCTGGGTCCCGGCTTTCGCCGGGATGACGAAAAGAGGTAGAGCATGCTCATAGTCACTTGCCCGGTCTGCGGCGCCGAGGGCGACGAGACGGATTTTCATGCCGGCGGACAGGCGCATGTGCGGCGGCCCGCCACTCATGATCCAATCAACATCAGCGACGAAGAGCAGCGCGACTATCTGTTCATCCGCCACAACCCAAAGGGCCTGCATTTCGAGCGCTGGCGCTGCGATCGCGGCTGCGGCAAGTGGTTTCATGCGGCGCGTGATACCATGACCCTCGAATTCAAGGCCTTCTACGGCATTACCGAGCTTCCGCCGCAGGAGCTGATGGACCAGACGAAAGGTCCGTGGGCGGATTATTTCAAGGGACGACGTTCGGCGGGTGACAAGGCATGAGCAACAAACCTTATCGCCTCGCTTCTGGCGGCCGGCTGATCGACCGCGCATCGAAAGTGCATTTCACTTTCGATGGCAAGACGCTCACGGGCTTCGCTGGAGACACGGTTGCTTCCGCCGTCATCGCCTCCGGCCAGCGGGTGTTCGGCCGCAGCTTCAAGTATCACCGGCCGCGCGGCGTCGTTGGCCTTGGCTCGGAAGAAATGAATGCGCTGGTGGGTGTCGGAGACGGGGCACGGCACGAGCCGAACCTGAGGGCAACCCAGGTTGAACTCCACGAGGGACTCGCCGCCATCAGCCAAAACCGTTGGCCGTCGCTCAACTTCGATATCGGCGCCCTCAACAACAAGCTCTCGCGGTTCTTCCCCGGCGGCTTCTACTACAAGACATTTATGTGGCCGAAGAGTTTCTGGAAGCACGTCTACGAGCCTTTCATTCGCCGCGCGGCGGGCCTCGGCAAGGCGCCGGAGGGGCGCGATCCCGATACTTACGAGCAGATCCACGTCCATTGCGATGTGCTGGTGATTGGTGCTGGCGTCGCCGGACTCGCGGCAGCGGAGTCCGCTGCTGCCGGTGGCGCGCGGGTGATCATCGCCGACGAAAATCCGCGCTTCGGCGGGCTTGCGGATATCGCCGATGGAACAATCGACGGCAGGCCGCAGATCGAATGGGCGCGCGAGAAGGCCGCGGCTCTGGCCGGAGCCGAGAACGTGCATGTGATGACGCGCACCACCGCGGTCGGCCATTGGCACCACAACCACCTCATGCTGTTCGAGCGCGTGACCGATCATGACCCGGCGTTGCTGGCCGCCGGAGTTCCGCGCCACCGCCTGTGGAAAGTGCGCGCCAAGCAGGTGATCCTGGCAACCGGTTCGATTGAGCGGCCGCTGGCTTTCGCCAACAATGACCGCCCCGGCGTGATGCTGGCATCTGCGGCTCGCGCCATGGTGGAGCGTTATGGCGTGGCACCCGGTGCTTCCGGCGTGGTGTTCACCAACAATGACGACGCCTATCTCACGGCTCTTTCGCTCAAGAAGGCCGGTGTCGCCGTGCAGGTTGTTGACTCGCGTGGCCGCGCCGAAGGGGCCTTGGTGGCGCAGGCCCGCGAGGCTGGCATCGACGTTCATGCCAGTTCAGTGATCTCCACCGTGCACACGAGCTTTGGCGGCCTCAATATCACCGACGTGAAAGTTGCCGCCTATCGCAAGGGCCAGGGCCGGGTTATCACCGAGAAGAAAGTGGTGTGCGATTTTATCGCCATGTCGGGCGGCTGGAATCCGGCGCTGCACCTGTGGTGCCATAACGGCGGCAAGATCAAATTTGACGAGGCGCTGCAGAGTTTCCGGCCGGACCGCCACCACGACGCAATCGCCGCCGTTGGCGCAGCCAATGGCACGTTCAACATCGGCGAAGCGCTTTCTGAGGCCTATGATGCCGGGGCAAAAGCCGCCAAGGCCGCTACTCCGAAATCAAAACTCGCGAAGTTTGCTGTTCCGAAATCCGAACAGTCGGCGCGCAAAAAACTCGAATCCATGTGGTTCGCGCCGGCCACCGGCAAGTACAACGAAGGCAACAAGCATTTCATCGACTATCAGAACGATGTGACGGCGGCGGATCTCGAGCTCGCCCAGCGCGAAGGCTACGAGTTGGTCGAACACACCAAGCGCTACACCACCTTCGGGATGGCGACTGACCAGGGCAAGACGTCCAACCTCAACGGTTTGGGGGTGTTATCGGAAGCGACGGGTAAGCCCATTCCGGAAATCGGCATCACCACATTCCGCCCGCCCTACACGCCGTTCTCATTCGGATCGATTGCCGGTGTGCTGACCAAAGACCTGTTCCTGCCCATCCGCCGCACGCCGATCTACCAATGGCATGTCGACAGGGGCGCAACATTTGAGCCCATCGGCCAATGGCGCCGCGCCTACACCTACCCGGGCACGGATGAGGACAAGCATGCGGCGATCAATCGCGAAATCCTCTGTGTGCGGAACAAGGTGGGGCTTCTCGATGCCTCGACACTGGGCAAGATCGAGATCAAGGGGCCGGATGCGGCGGAATTTCTCGACCGCATGTACAGCAACATGTTTTCCACCCTCAAAGTGGGCAAGTGCCGCTACGGGCTGATGATGAATGAGCTGGGCTTCCTCAGCGACGACGGCGTCACAGTGCGAATGGCCGACGACCACTTCCTGATGCACACGACATCGGGTGGTGCTGACCGCATTGCCGCGTGGCTTGAAGAATGGCTGCAAACCGAGTGGACGCAGTACAGGGTGTTCGTCACCCCGGTCACCGAGCAATGGGCGCAATTCGCCATCGCCGGACCAAAGGCGCGCGAGGTGCTGGCCAAGCTGTCGCCGAGCTTCGACATCTCGAACGAGGCGATGCCGCACATGAGTTTCGTCGAAGGCCATCTCGGAACCTATCCAGTGCGGGTGTTCCGCATCAGCTTCTCTGGCGAGCTGTCCTATGAAGTCGCCACGCCATCCAATCTCGGCCGCGGCCTGTGGAATGCGCTGGTGGAGGCCGGTTCGGAATACGGCCTTGAGCCCTATGGCACGGAAGCGCTGCATGTGCTTCGCGCCGAGAAGGGCTACATCGTGGTCGGCGACGAGACCGACGGCACGACGACGCCAATCGATGTCGGTCTCGATGGCCTGGTGTCGAAGAAGAAGGCGGACTTCATCGGCAAGCGGTCGCTGGAACAGCCCTATCTCAAGAGTCGCGGACCGCAAGCAACTCGTGGGCCTTCTGACCGAAGATCCCGCCGAAGTGCTGCCGGATGGCGCCTATGCGGTGAAGATCGTCAAAGACAAGCCGCCGATGGAGATGATCGGCCAGGTGACGTCGACCTATCACTCGCCGACGCTTGGCCGCTCCATCGCCATGGCGCTGATCATGAATGGCCGATCGCGCATGGGTGAAACCATTTCCTTCCCGCTGGAAGGCAAGGTGGTGCGCGCCAAGATCACCGATCCGGTATTCTACGATAAGGAAGGGAGCCGGCTAAATGTCTGAGCTTCATATCGAAAGCGCTCTCGCACATGTCTCGCCGCATCAGGGGGCCAGCATCGCCATTCGCGAAATCGCCGGGCGCGGCATGATCGACCTGCGCGGGAGCACCAGCGACCGCAAGTTCATGGCCGCCGCCAAAGGGGTTCTTGGTGTCGACTTGCCAAAGACTCCTCGCACGTCCGTTACCTGGGGCGACATCCGCGTGCTGTGGCTGTCGCTTGACCAATGGCTGGTGTTGACAACTGCGGAAAAGGCCGATGCACTGACCGCTGAACTGCGCAAGGCCCTGGGCGGCATTCATGCGATGGCGACGAATGTCTCTGACATGCGGGCCGTCATCCGTGTCGAAGGTGAAGGCGCCCGGGTCGCACTTCTCAAGGGGTGCTCGCTTGACCTGTTAAGCGGGGACTATGGGGCGGGCACCGTCCGCCGCATGCGCTTTGCGGAAATCGCCGCCCTGCTCCACGTGGTAGAAGACGATGTTTTCGACATCTACGTGTTCCGTTCCTATGCGGATTATGCGTGGAACTTCCTGCTGGCGACTTGCCGGGATGCAGCGGCGGTGCAGGTGTTCGGGAAGCAGGCTGTGAACGTTTAGGCCTTCAGCGAACCGTAGGCGGCATTCAACCAGTCGAACAGCTTGTCGAACCCGCCAAAGGGGTAAAGGTGCGGCCCGGCGATGCCGAGTTCCGGGCCGGTTCACATGCAAGTCAGCGAGGCCCGACATGAAATCGTCGGGGGTGTTCACCGTCAACAGCCTGGTGATGTTCATCGCCTGCTTGCGGATGAAGCGGGCGGAGTTGCCGACGCCGCACATGGCGGCGTATTTCACCAGAGTCTTGATGGTTGCCGGCCCCGGCACGCCGACGTGTACCGGCAATTCGATTCCGCCGGCGCGCAGCAACGTCGCCCACTCCGCAACTGGCCCGGCTTCGAACAGAAACTGCGTGGCGATGAAGCCCTCGATGCCGTGCTGCTTGAGATAGGCTTGCTTGTGCCGAAGGGCCTGCAACAGCATGGCCTCGCCGTGAACCTTGGTGATGTCCGGGTTTCCTTCGGGGTGGCCGGCAATGCCGATGCGTTTGACGCCATGGGCCTGGAACAGGCCGGTTTCAAGCAGTTGCAAAGCGGCGTCATATTTGCCAACCGGCGTTGGCGCGCCGCCACCAAGCACCAGCATTTCGGTGACTTTGGCTTGCCCGGTCAAGGCTGCGATGCGGGCCTTGAGGTCATCGACATCGCGGATGAAGCGCGCCGGCACATGGGGCACCGGCTCAAATCCCGCCTTACGCAATTCGGTTGCGGCGTGAAGCTGGGCGGCGACATCGGCGGGGTCGATCAAGGCGATGAACACCTTCGTGCCGGGCCGCAGATTGGCCTGCAGCACGCCGAGCTTCTCGATCTGTTTGCCGGTGATTTCTATTGAAAGCCGCTGCAGGAAAGGAGGCATCGATTGCGTCATGCGGGCGGCCTTGGGCGAGAGAAAGGGTGCGTTCACGGCTTTTGAATCCATCCGGGGTCGCCCGTCAAGATGCGCGGGGAACATCTTTGCGGCATGAACATTTGCGACCGGGCCATCACGAATGCGACGGCAGCCACTCCGAACCGTCGTTTTCCGACTGCGGCATGACGCTATTGGACAGCGAACACATTTTGCTGCAAACAGGCCGAAACGGAGTTTCGAAGCCATGTTTGGCGACAAGCCGAAGCGGTTGCCACACGAATTCGCACTTATCCTGGTGCCGGAATTCACCATGATGCCGGTCACGTCGGCTATCGAGCCAATGCGCATTGCCAACCGGCTGGCGGAAAAAAACCTCTACAAGTGGAGCATGCATTCGGTTGACGGGCAGCCGGTGGCGGCCAGCAACAATATTCTCACCATGGTCGACGGCGACCTGACTTCGGTTCCCGAACATGCAACGGTCATTGTCTGCGCAGGCATGAATGTGCAGCACCATTCGGACAAGCGGCTGGTGGCGTGGCTGCGCAAATCGGCACGGCGCGGCGTGGACATTGGCGCTGTCTGCACCGGCGCCAGCCTTTTGGCCGAGGCGGGCATCCTCGATGGCTACAGGTGCACACTGCACTGGGAAAACCTGCCGGGTTTTTCCGAGGCCTTCCCCGATATCGAAGCAACGGGCGGATTGTTCGAGATCGACCGTGACCGGTTTTCGAGCGCTGGCGGCACTACCGCACTCGACATGATGTTGACGCTCATCGCCAGTCAGCACGGCCCGGACCTGGCGTCGGCGGTGGCTGAGAGCATATTGCATTCGCCCATCCGCCATCACAGCGAACATCAGCGCATGTCGCTGCCGGCGCGCATCGGGGCCAGGCATCCGAAACTCGTCGGCATCATCGAAAAAATGGAGGCCAATCTCGAAGACCCGCTGTCGCCCAGCCTTCTTGCCAAGCAATCGGGGCTGAGTACGCGCCAGCTCGAACGCCTGTTCCGGCGCTATCTCGACCGCTCGCCAAAGCGCTACTATCTCGAACTGCGGCTCAAGAAAGCGCGCTCGTTGCTGCTGCAGACCGATATGTCGGTAATCAATGTGGCGCTGGCCTGCGGGTTTTCTTCGCCATCGCATTTCTCGAAATGCTATCGGGCGTTCTATGGCCGCACACCGTATCGCGAACGCGGCATTCCGGTCATCGGCCAAGCCGTCGCCAGTTAAGGCGGGCAAGGGAGCAGATTCAGATGAATCCGCTCCCCCGGCAAGTGAGTCCGCGACCGGGGGTAACCAGCAGAACCCACTCAACAGCCCGTCGTGTTGGAACTGAATAACCAGTCATCCTGATTTCACAGCAAACAGGTTACGAAGCTCTTTTGAAACGATTGAGATTTGTCGCGGGTTGAAGAGTTAAGAAGTAATTCTGTTGCACGCAATAGCTATTTATTCGGTAACAGGCGCTTTTGCACGGTGCGATTTGGAAACAAGCACCTTGCGCCGGGTGAGTTCAACTTCAGCGTGTCGGCACGCTCGCCGGAATTCAATCAGAGAGCCGCGGGAAGTTTCATCTTTACTCTCAGGCCGCCAAGCGGCGCGTCGAGCAACTCAATTGTACCGTTGTACATGGCGGCGGTTTCGGTGACAATCGACAGACCCAGTCCCGAGCCGGGCTTGGTCTCGTCGAGGCGGCGGCCGCGTTTCAGCGCTTCTGCCCGCTTGTTGGGCGGAAGCCCGGGCCCATCGTCATCGACGACAATTGACAGCCAATGACGTCCGTCGCTTGAACTTTCGCGTTGCAGCTCGGCGGAAACCGAAACATGCCCGGCCGCCCATTTGCTGGCATTGTCCATCAGATTTCCGGCCGCCTCTTCGAGATCCTGGCGCTCGCCGCGGAATTTCAAACCGGCGTCGCACTTGACGTCAATGGTTATGCCCTTGTCGCGGTGAATGCGCTGCAAGGTGCGGGCAAGTCCCGCCAACACCGGTTCGACTTCGCTGACAGCACCAAGCCCTTGCGCCCTGGCGGCGCGGCGGGCGCGATCCAGATACATGTTGACCTGGTCGCGCATGATCCGCACCTGTTCGGAAACTTTGGTAGCGAGTCCACTCTTTTGTCGCTCGGCTTCGTTGGTCAGTACGCTCAATGGCGTCTTCAACGCATGCGCAAGGTTACCGACCTGGGTGCGGGCGCGATCGATGATTTCGGAGTTGGACTGGATGAGGAGATTGAGTTCCTCGGCCACCGGCTTCAATTCGGTGGCAAACTCACCTTCGAGCTTCTCGGCCTTGCCCTCGCGGATCATCGACAGGCTTTCCTGCATGCGCTGCAACGGCCTGAGGCCAAACCTCACCTGCACCAGCATGGCCAGCAGCAAGCCGCCGCCGAGCAAGCCCAGAGTCAGGAACAAGGTATTGCGGAAGGCGTTGGCTTCGTCGCGCAGTTCGTCGAAATTGCCGGCCACCAGAAATGAAAACTGCCTGTCGCTTCCCGGCAATGCAAAATTCTGCTCGATGGCACGTAGCCGGGCGCCATTGGAGTCGGTGAGATAGAGAGTTGCGACGCCGTCGGCATCACGCGCCGACAAGTCGGCGGCCTTCACTTCGAGGCGTTCGTCGAGGAGCGAATCAGAGGCGAGATCACCACCGTCCGTCGCGGCAGCGGGGGTGACCTGCCAGTACCAGCCGGAGAGCGGAAGGCTGAATCGCGTGTCGGCGAGCTGGCCGTTGATGGCCGGGTTGCCATCTCCGCCAATCTCGACGTTGGCGAGCAAGCCATCCAGAACAGCGCGGAGGCGGGCGTCGAAGTTTCTTTCGAGTGCTGTCTGGAACAATCCGGCCAGCAGCAGCCCGGCGGCGACGAGAAGAACAATGCTGACCGCTGCAGAAGAAAGAATGAGACGTGTCGAAAGTGACCTAACCCGCATTATCCGGCTCGGACACGCAATAGCCCATGCCGCGGATGGTATGGAGCACGTCAACTCCCAGCTTCTTGCGCAAGCGGCCGACGAACACTTCGATGGTGTTCGAAGTCGCGATCGAAGTCCTGGTCGTAGAGGTGCTCGACAAGCTCGGTGCGCGAAACCACCTTGCCCTTGTGGTGCATGAGATAGGCCAGCAGCCGGAATTCCAGCGACGTGAGCTTGATGGCGCTGCCATTCACCGTCACGCGGGCGCTCTTGGTATCGAGTTGCAACGGTCCGCAAGAGAGTTCGCTGGTGGCGTGGCCGGCGCTCCGCCGCAGCAAGGCGCGGATGCGGGCGAGCACCTCTTCCATGTGGAAGGGCTTTGCCACGTAGTCATCGGCGCCGGCATCGAAGCCCGCCACCTTGTCGCTCCAGCGGTCGCGTGCCGTCAGAATCAGCACCGGCATTTTCTTGCCGGCCCGGCGCCAGCGTTCAAGAACGCTCACGCCATCAAGCACCGGCAGGCCGAAGTCGAGGATCACGCCGTCATAGGGTTCGGTGTCGCCGAGATAGTGGCCCTCCTCGCCATCGAGGGCCTTGTCGACCACGTAGCCCGCATCCTGAAGGGCGGTCACCAGTTGGCGGTTAATGTCGGGATCATCTTCGACGACGAGAAGTCGCATGCGGGCCTTCCAGCAACAGGGTTAGCCGCTATTGAATCACGCCACCCTTGGTCGCGTCAATCAACAGGAGCCGGACCTGATTAGCGTCTTTCACCCGCACGTGGTAGACGCCATTGCGAAGCTGCACGCCGAGCGCCTTGCCCTTGGGCACCGCCCTCATGGCAATGCGCAAAGCCTGCGACGGCTTGATCAGGATAATCTTGGGAACGACCGCAATCTTTGGCGCCGGAACGTAGGGCTGGATGCGCACCTGGGCCATCGCCGTCCCCGCCAACAGCGAGGCAGCCAAGGCAATAGCTGCAAGTTTGAACATCCTAGACATCGTCGTGGCACCCTTAATCTTGGAGCCTTTGTAGCTGAAGCAACCTGAACGGCGGATGAATGCGAATGTGATGCAGATCACAGACTGGGGACTCTTGCCGCTTGGTGACAATACACCAAGCAAGCTGACAGTTTGGCAACAGGCGGAGAGGATTATGTCCCTTGGCGGGCGAGCTTAGGGCCTTTTGGTCAACCAATTCTGATCTTAACGTAAACGTTATATCTTATGCAACTTCGCATAGATTTAACTCGTTACGCCGCCTGTTGATGCATTGAGACCCGCCGCCAGGGTCTCACTGCCGCTAGACGGCGATCAAGGCGAGACCAGAAAAGGTGTGGCTAGAGCAGGATGATAATTGATGGAACCACCTTGTTCCGTCATCCCGGCGAAAGCCGCTGTCGTATGCACACAACTTTTTCGAACTTGCGTCACTCCGGATCACAAGCAATGCGCATTCCCGCAACCCGTCATCCCGGCGAAAGCCGGGACCCAGGCTTTCACACTATGATTTCTTGCAGTCTTTGCGTGGCAAGTCTGGGTCCCGGCTTCCGCCGGGATGACAGAGCTATTGAGTCATTTCAGCAGGTGAGCGGCTCCACGAGATGTGTGAATCTGACAGCGGCGAAAGCCGGGACCCAGACTTTCCGCCGTTTTGCCGTTTGCAAGCCTGGGTCCCGGCTTCCGCCGGGATGACGGAACAGGTGTGAGTCCATCATGACTCATACTGCTCTAATCAATCTGTCCCGGGCGAGTTGCAGGTTTGGGCGACATAGGACCGTGCCCGGCTGATTCGGCGGTTCGCTGTCCTGAGCTCCGCGGACCTCCGCCCCAGAGCCAGGCCCAGATCCTCGCCTTCCTTCAGGCCGCTTGCCGTCACCGGGGTCAGAAAGCCCGGCACCGGGCAGCCGACATCACGGAACTTCGGGTTCGACGCCGAGCATGCGGCGGTCAAAATCGACATCAGCACGAGTAGCCCGGCGTCCCGGGCCCTTGGCTTTCGAGAGATTGGCGATGAGGGCATTGAGGTGTTCCTTGTCCTTGGCGAGATCAGCCAGTTCCTGTTCCAGCGCCAGGCCCGCCGCGTAGGCGATGTCGTGATCGGCCTTGAGGGCTAAGGCGCGATCCTCCGCCGCCGCCAAATCCCTGGCGGCTTCGGCGGCTTCGGCCTGGCGCTCGGCGTCCGACTGCCGGGCGGCCTCCTCGTACCGGGCAATGGCTTCGTCCTTGGCGGCGATCACCGCGGCAAGCTCGGCTTCCCGGCATGCCGCCGTAGCCCACTCGTGGCCCTTCCAAAGCCCGGCGAGGAACAAAGCGGCGGACAGCGCCACTCGCGGCCAATGCTCGCGCGGCGAGGCTAGACAGCATCGTCGTTCGCCTTGAGGCGGCGTTCGTTGATGATCCACAGGGCACCGGCGGCAATTGCCGCCACCAGCGCCATCACGAGGATGACCGATGGCTTCAGGCCCAGGACCGTTCCCACGTCGTGCACCTCGTAGATCACGTCGCGGCCGGCGGCGATCACGCCGGCACCGCCCGAAACCAGCGTAGCCAGCACGGTTGTCGATTGCGCCATGGGCTTGCCGGTGGGCGGTTCAACACGGCCACGGGCCTCTTCCATGTCGCAGCCATTCGTGGGCGGACACGGCCTGCGCCCGAGACGACAGAAGCGCCTGACCCTCGGCTGCCATGAACAGCGCTGATTCGGCGGCCCTGCGGCGCACCAGGCCGGCGAGTAGGCGGCCCCCTGCCCTGTTCCACAGGGCCAGGCGGCGGGGAACCGCGGCGAAATCGCCTGAGTTGACGGATTTGAGAACCGACGAACCGCGGAAGTTTCCCAGTCCGACATTGTAGGCGAAGCTGACGAGTGCCGAAAACTGGTTGGCACTCAGCGTAGCCGTTAAGAGGCGTTCGACGCCTTCGGCGAATGCGGCCACGTCGCGGGCCAGAATCTGTGCCGCCTCCGCCCTGGTCACCTTCATGCCAGATGTTACGGCAGGCTCGCCCGCCGATGATGTATGGCCATAGCCAATCGTCCACACGCCAGCCGGGCAGCGATAGGCCGTGGCGCGAAATCCTTCGAAGGCCTTGATCAGCTCAAGGCCGGCGTTGTTCACCCTCATGTCTCAGGCTCCCAGCTTGGCGAGATCGTTGAGCGCCCTGGTCACGAGGTGCTTGGGGAATGTGCCGATACGCTCCAAGCAACTGTTGCGGAACACCACCACCTTCACGGCGGGCGCGGCCGGCGAGACATCGACAATCATCAGACCATCGGCAGCGGGTGCCACGGTGTTGGTGGCTTTGGCCAGCGACGCCAAAATCATCTCCGCGTCTTCACCGCCAAATGACCTTGGCAATCGCCGCTGGCGTTTCGCGGGCCAGAAAGGCTTCGAGTTCGGATCTTGGTGACGCATTGGCTTGCGGCATCGGCGGTTGCAGCGACAAGCACAAATGCAAACAGCGCCGCTGCCGCGGCGCGCCACAGGTTCATCATGGGGTTCTCCTGTTGGTTGATCAGGGCCGGGGGGCGGCCAGGAACGGCAAGAGCTTGCCGATCATCGCACCCAATGAAACCGAGAAGCCGATGACGAGCGTGAGGGTCTTCCATCCGCCGCGCGCCGTTACGATGGCATCGCGGATTTCGCGCACGTCGCGGCTCATGGTCAGCACCTGGGCCTCGACGGTTTCCATGCGGGCCTGCAGGGCGCCCACTTCACGTTCAATGGACATGGGCCGTTTCATCCTCAGGCATCGGTTTCGATGTAGACCGACGCAATGTCGATCGCGGCAGCAAGAGCTGTTGCGTTGTTGCAGCGCCAGACTGCGTGGGCCAGTAACGTCGTGGCGGCGGGTATGACGGTGCCGACAGCACCGCTCAACGTGCCATTGACGATTTGCCCGGTGTTCAGCCGCTCGACGCGATAGTTTACCACTTGCGAATTGGGCGGCGCATAGAGGGCCAGTTCATAGGCATCGGCTGAAAGCGTGTTGGCCGGAAAGTTGCTGCCGAGATCAATGGCGGCCTGGGCGGCGCTGCCGCCGTAAACGATATGCAGATTGCTCGAGGTCGAAAGCTGTGCCACGCCGATGGCATTCGTCAAGGTATTGGGTTCGACATTGGTTGGCGCCGACGTTGAATTTCGTAGCCCAGCGAACATCCTGGCGCCTGAAACCGTGGCGGCATCGGAGACCACGAAACGCAACACATAGAGATAGCCGCCAATGCCGCTGCCATCGCCGATTGTGTGTTGCGCCACCGTCGCATAGTGACCCGCAAAGTTTCCCGCAGTCGATGATGAAACGTAGCCAAGGCGCTTCAGCCGGGTTGCAAGACTGGTCGTTGCAATGTTGCGGGCGGTGGCAGTGCCAAGAGCGGTTGGCGCTGCAAAGGCAAAGCTTCCGGGAAGTGTCGTAGAATTTCCGGGTGGCGCCCAAAGGCCAACGCGATTTCGCGCCAGCAGTGGCTGGGCCACGGCGATGACACCGAATGGCGCGCGGACGGCGAGCATCTCGCGGCCTGCCACGTCGAGCGCGCAGAGGTTCAGGTTGTTGGCAGCGGGTGCCGCAGGTGAAGCGACTTCCGGCAAGCGCAGAGAGCCATCGTCGTTCAGCAGTAGCGTGGAATTTTTGACAAGCTTGCCAGTCGCACCATCGAACCTCGCCAGCGCATTGGCGGTGGCTGCAGCGGGACCAACGACATCGCCGGCGGCGGCAACAGTGATGGTGTCGCTGGTCGCATTGGTGGTGATGGTGATGTTGGCGCCAGCGGCCAAGGTCAATGTATCGTTGGCGGCATCGGCCAAAATATCGGACTGCCCGGCGACGGCAATGGTGGCGAAACTGTTCTGGTCGCCGGTGTTGGTTCCCGACGACGAACCACTGAAGCTGCCACTCTGGGTCGCGAGTGTGCCGAGGCCAAGGGTGGCGCGCTGGGCCGAAGCGTCGGCATCGTCGAGCAGCGCCTTGCCGGCCGACGTGATGTCGCCACCGAGTTTGGCGGTGGTGACGGCGCCGTTATCGACTGTCCACACGGTGCCGGCGCTGGACACGGTGATGTCGCCCTTGTCACCATCCGATACTCCGCCACCGCCGCCGGCTGCGGCAATGGTGATGGTATCGGTTGCGGCATTGGTGGTGATCGTGACATTGGCGCCGGCAACAAGGGTCAGAATATCGTTGCCGGCATCGGCGGCAACATCGGATTGCCCGGAAACGGCGATGGTTCCGAAGGTGCTCTGGTCACCGGTGTTGGTTCCCGATGAGGTGCCGCTGAACGTGCCGTTCTGTGTCGCCAGGGTTCCAAGACCCAGCGTTGCGCGCTGGGCCGAAGCATCGGCATCGTCGAGCAGCGCCTTGCCGGCAGCGGTGATATCGCCACCGAGTTTGGCGGTGCTGATGGCATTGTTGTCAACCGTCCACACGGCGCCAGCGCCTGATACGGTGATGTCGCCCTTGTCGCCATCTGACACGCCGCCACCCGGCGCAATCCATGCCGCGCCGTCGTAGATCACGAAAACTTCCTCGTCCTCGATCCACAATTTCCAGCCGGTCTTCGGCGTATAAAACACCCAGGCGCCGGATTGCTGCACGGTAATGGCACCCGCTTGTCCGGCCCAAGCGCCGGTGGCTGCCGCCGCCACGAGATAGCGATCGCTCTCCTGGGGGCTGGCGGGCGGGACGCTGAGGCCGCGGCTGATCACCGAGAGCTGGGCCAGCACGTCGAGCTTCAGCAGCGCTTCGTTATGGGTCACGTGTTTCTGGGCTTGGCTCGCTTCGAGGAGCGGCAACTCAAGAAGTAGTGTCTCAGACATGGATGGTCCTCGTCAGGTTGGCGCCACGGCCATAGACCGCGCTCAGTTGGGCGATGCGAATGGCGTAGCTCGGTTGCGGGCCGCCGAAGTCGGCGGCGATGTCGGCGGCGATGTAACGGTAGGAGGGTGTGGTCACCGTGGCCTGGCGCGTCACGGTTGCGCCGGACATCACCTCGAACACGTAGCGTTCGGTATCCTCGCCGAGCGGCACGTCCTCGCCATCCCAGCCGTCGCCGTCGATGCGGGTACGCCTGATCCAGCCGAACTCCACGTCGCCGCCGTCGCGCACGGCGCGGGGCTGGGCGGGCGACAGCGGCCGCAACCCCAGGCGCTTGCCGTCATGGGTGATGGTCCGGGTATTCGATGGCTTCACCTGCCGGTTGGGGTGAAGCTGCCACTTGATTTCGCGTCCGCCGCTGTCATTGGCAAGCTTGGGCTGCACGACGGCGTCGTTGAGCAGCACAAAGCGCGCTCCCGCAGGCCGCGTGGCGACAATCTCCGGTTCCGATCCGGACAGGCCGCGCAGCAGCCGCGTCAAGCGATAGGTGCCCTGGGCAATGAGTTCGGCAGTGCCGAACTGCAGCATTTCCCAGCCCAATACCTTGTCGCCGACGGCGGCAAGGTTGGCACCGTCAAGCAAGTCTTCATCAGCAACCGAACTCAGCGCGCCATAGCCAAGCTTGACGATCAGCTCATTGCCGCGATCGAAGACATTGGCGGGACCGGCGAGCAAAGGTGCCGTCGTGCGCCCCATGGTGGCGCGGTTGGAAATGCGGCGGTTGAATTTCGTTGCTGTGGCGCTGGTGAATTTTCGCAACACGACAAAGGCCGGCCAAGGCTTGGCGCTGACCGCCAGCCAGGGCACGGCGGGGCGCGTTCCGGCAATGGCAACCGGCAAATCCATGAACACCGCGTCGGGCTTGCCATAGACGGTTCTTTGCGCCGAAACGGATTGGCGTGGCGGGCCAATGGGCGGGTCGAAGACCCGGCGATCGTAGGACCTCGCCCGCAGCTTGCGAAACGTGCCGTCGTGGATTTCCTCAATGCGGAACGGACGCTGTTCCCCGGCAATTGCCACGGTCACCACATCGCCGTTTTCGAGATTGGCCCGGGTTGGCGGCAGCGCCAGTTCGATGACTTCGCTTCCCGACCATTTCTCCTGCAGCATGACATCGGCGCGGGCCTGGGCGGCGGGCTGGCGCAGGACACAGGGAAGATCGAGAACAGCGGCCACCGCGTCGGGCACGTTGGCACGCAGCGCCTCGACGGTGGCGCGGCGATAGCCGTGGCCGGGCAGAATGTAGTTGAGCTTCAGGGATCGCGGCAGGTCGGCCGACTGCAAACGAGTGACGTCATAAAGCGGGGCATCGGCATTGCGCTCCACCAGACCATCGGCTGCAATGGCGGCAACTGGATTGGTCTCGCGCATCCGGAACACAATGGTGCCGCCGCGCTCGATCGCATCGATAGCAAATGCAGTGGTCAGCCCTTCAAGGGCTTCGCGGGCGGTCATCACCCGGTCGATGACAAAACCTTCCGCATGCCCGGTCACCTCGCCGGTATCGACATTGCCGATGCCATAGGCAGCACATATCCTGAGGAGCAATTGCGCCAGCGGCAGCGATCCAAGCCGGCCATTCAGCCAGTGTCCCAGTTCATAGTTGCCGCCATCGGACCAGACATCGGTGCGGTCGGGAAATTGCGGAAACGGCCGGGCGTCCCAGGCCCAGAAGAAAATGCGGTCGGCGTTCACCATGCGACCGGCGTAAACGCCGGAGTCCGGATTGTGTGCACCGGCGTCGCGCCAATAGCCGTCGATGGCGCGGATCACCTGATTCTGAATGAGGTCGTCGCGGTGACGGCGCGAGAAATGCGGGATCAGACTTTCGCTCGACTTGGGATCGACAAAGACATTCGGCTGGTTGCTGCCACGATCGATGGCCGGGCAACCGGCTTCGGTCATCCAGATTGGTTTTGACTGCGGCGTCCAGCCGGTTGGAGTTGCCAGTTCGGTTCCGCCGGGTCGGTCGAAGTGCGGGTTCAGCCACCAGGACTTGATATCCTTGTAACGGAACACCCATGGCTTGCCATAGGCACCATCGGTGATCGGCGAACGGATCTGGTTCAGGCGGTCACCAGCCGAGGCATAGTACCAGTCAAAACCTTCACCGGCGGCAATGCGCGACTTCAGATAGGCGAGGTTGTGGATCGACGTGGCGCCGGCCAGTTTGTCGGCATGGCTCTCGCCATCGCGCCAATCGGTCAGCGGCATGTAGTTGTCGATGCCGATGAAATCGACATTGGCGCTCGACCACAGGGGATCGAGATGGAAGAATACGTCGCCACTGCCGTCGGCGGGCTGATATCCGAAATACTCGCTCCAGTCGGCGGCGTATGACACTTTGGCTGTGGGCAGCATCGCCTTGACATCGGCGGCCAGTGCCACAAGCGCCTGCACGAACGGAAAACTGTTGCCTGTCCCCCGCAAGGTGGTGAGGCCGCGCAACTCGCTGCCGATCAGGAATGCTTCGACATTGCCGGCGATCTGGCAAAGCTTGGCGTAGTGCAGCACCATCCGGCGGTAGCTCCACTCGGTGGGGCCGGAATAAACGACACTCTCGCCAACGGCGGAAAAATCACTGGGTTGCGCCGTGCCGACGAAAGCCGCGACTTGCGCGGCGCAGGCCGCCTGCTTGTCGGGCGTTCCCGGCTGGCCAGGTGCGGGGTGGCAGGTTATGCGCCCGCGCCACGGGTAAGCGGCTTGCTCGCCGCCGCCATAGGGGTCGGCCAGGCCATTAGCAGCCGGAATATCCATGAGAATGAAGGGATAGAATACGGCCTTCAACTGGCGAGCATGAAGATCGCGCAGGGCGCGGATAACGGAATCATCCGATGGCGTTCCGCCAAACGCCGGGCCGCCGTCAAACTGGCTCACCAGCCGCGCATCGTCGCGTTCAAGCCCCGCCACGCGCCAGCTTGCGGGCTCGGTGGTCTTGTCAGGAACTTCGACACCGGGCCTCAGGGTGGCGTTGCCGCAGCGCAGGTCATCGCCAAACCACGCTACCACCAGTGATGCGGCTTCGATGTTGTCACAAGTGCCGGTCAGCTGATCAAGCGACACTTTGAAATCGCTGCGGCTTGCGTCGGCGTGGACGTTTTCGGTTTCGGTCGCATCCTCGCCGATGAGCCGCACAACGGGCTCAGTGTCATAACCGAATTCGGTGCTGCCGGGGATGATGTTGACGGCGCGCACATTGTCCTCGGCGCCGCCACCATTGCGGAACACCTCAAAGGTCAGTTGCGGCAGGCGGTTGCCGAATTCGCCGATCGGCAAGCGCTCGAAGACAACATAGGCCACGCCGCGATAGGCCGGCACGGTGTTGGCGCCCTTCTTGGCGACGATCAGGCTGTCGGGCAGCTGCTCCTCGGTACCGCGATAGACGCGATGGGTGATGTCGGAGAGATCAAGCTCCTTGCCGTCGGCCCACACCCGGCCAATGCGGGCAATCGGGCCTTCGCAAACGCCCACGGCAAAATTGGCGAAGTATTCGTACTCGGTGGTCTCCACCTGGGGTGCTGCCTTGGCGCTTTGGCTTTCGGTGTCGGTGTTGACGACTTCCTCGAACCGCGTGGCCCAGATCAGTTGACCGGCCAGGCGCATGCGGCCCCACAAACGCGGAATGGGTGCTCCCTCGCTCGAGGTCATCACCCGCACATCGCCGAGGCGCGGGCCTTCGATGTGGCGGGTTCCGCCAAAGAAGGCCTGGTCGATCATGTTGCCGGCAATGGCGCCGGCGGCGCGGCCGATGATGCCGCCGATCGGCCCACCAATCAGCGAGCCGACGGCTCCGCCCACATATTGCAATACGACGGTCGCCATCAGGCGGTCACTCCGGGAAAGCGGAATACAAAGGCGAGGTGGCGGCGCCACCAGCCGTGAAGGGCAACTTCAGAAACCGGCGCGCCCTGTTGGGCGTGGATCATGTGACGGTCATCGCTGGCAATGCCGGCGTGCTTGGCGGGATAGCCGTCACGCCAGCGAAACAGCAGAACGTCACCGGGCGCGAAAGACAAGGCCGCGCTGCGGCTGCATATATCGAAAACCCGCCCCGGCCAGCATTTCACCAGCATCGGACTCGGCCCATGAGGCAGAATAGGGCGGAAGCGATTGCGGCTCCTCGCCGATCACCTCACGCCACACGCCGCGCACCAGCCCAAGGCAATCGGTGCCAACGCCACGCAAGCTGGCCTGGTGGCGATAGGGCGTGCCAAGCCAAAGGCGTGCGGCTGCGACGATGGCGCTGGAGGTGATGATGCGGGGCATGTTGATTCGCAGCCGGTGATGTTGAAATTTCTGTCATCGCCGGATTTATTCCGGCGACCCATGGTTCAACGATTGAACTGGACGAAACATGGGTCCCCGGGACAAGCCCGGGGATGACAACAAGATGGTTTGGTAGCGGAGCTAGCCCTCATCGCCACCGTCATTCTCCTCATCCTTCTTTGGATAACTCAGAACAAAGTCATCGCCGGGGATGTGCGGGAAGCCGCGAAAGTTCAGGTGGTTCGCAAACTTGTCGCGGCAGGTGCCAAACTGTTTGTCGCAGCCGGCGCGAATTTCGAAAGTGTCGCCCGCCGCAATGGCATCGGGCAGCGACTGCCACAGATCGATGGTGGCAATGCCACTGACCTTCACGTGACTCTTGACCTCGACAATCCGTCCGGCGTTGGCGCCGGTCACCCAGGTCAGGGTGCCGCGGGTGAACCAGCCATCGCCGAACCCACTCAGGCCGGAAGCCGTTATCCGGATGTCATCGTCAAAGCCGGTCACCGTGCCAACGCCCAGAAACGCCACGTCATTGAGATTGACGCCACACCGCGCATCTCCCAGCACGGCATCGCAGCCATACTGAAACAAACGCCCGCGCGGCCGGTCAAAGGCCGCCGTCAGTCCACGGATCTCTGCCGTCAGCCCAAGCCCGCCGCGGGTGATTTCACCAATCGTGCCCTTGCGCAGCATGATGCGCTGGCTCACGTCCTGCCAGTTCACCCACCAGGTCTCGACCGATGCGCCATCGAAATCGCCCGCCGCGATGCGCTTCTCGTCGAGGCGGTCGGAGCGGAGTGCGCCGCTCACATCCTGATTGTTGACGCCAAATCCGAGACTGTCCTGCACTTCGGTCGCGGTGAATCCACTCTCCGGCTCGAAGACCGCAGACTCGAACGCCAGTTCGCGGTCGTGGTCGGTGAAGCCGAGGGTTTCACCGGACTTCATCACCAGCTTCCAGCAGTGACACATGGTGGTGGCGCCGCTGGCAAGATGGGAGGCGAGTTCGGAAGGCAGGTCCCTCATATCAGCAGCTCCACGACGGGAATGTCGGGGATGTCACCGGCGCTGAAGCCGGTCAGGTTGATCTTCAACTGGTCGGTGTCGAAACGCGCCGGCACATCAAATTCGAAGCCCGCGGTTATTTCAGCGTCAACGGCCGGTGCCGCGGCAAATGTCACCAGCCCGGTCTGGACATCAACCGTGGCCGCCGCAGCAATGCCATCGACGGCGACCACAACAGTACCGGAAACGGGTTTGGAAATAGTCCGCCAGTACTCACGCAGGCCACTGCCATAGCGCTTCGCCAGTTGAAACGCTGTCGCGAGCCCGTCGCCAACGCCGATCTGCTGGTCAAGCATTGTCACCTGATCCTGCGGCGGGCAGGATTTGAAATCGGCGTGATCCTTCCAGCGAAAGCCGTGCAGGCGGCCGCGCCGCTCCTCGAAAAACGCCAGAACTTCATGCAGGCCATTGAGGCTTTTGACGCCGAAGCCCGCATTGTAACGGCGGCGCGAGTCGGCCCAGCGGCTGTTGCGCTCCTCATGGCCCGAAGCCAACGTAACGATCTCGGTGCGGCGTTCGGGTCCGCCGGTGGCGCCACGCGAAATCGCCACGGGAAAGCGGACGTCATCAAAGGCCATGTCAGAGATTCCTCTGTCCGCGCGCCACCGCCCTTGTAAGCATCGCGGCGACTTGCGATTGCGACTGCCGGAAGCCCTCGACGTCGGGTGTCGAGATGTTCACGGTGACATTGACGCCGCCGCCGCCGCGCATCGGCGCCGGTGCCGGCGATTTCACCATGCCGCCGTCGGGTACTATGCTGCCTTTGACACCGGGAATGATGCCGCCAATCAGCTGCCCCAGGGGCTGCAGGGCTGACGACAGTGCCGACTGGGCCAGCGACAGCATCAGGTCACGCAGCACGTCGGAAAGCTTCTTGCCGTGAATGATGGCGCTGGAAAACGCCGTCACGATCTTCTGGCCAAAACTTTCGGCAAGGCTATTGAGGCTCTCCAACTCAGAGCGCAGCCGCTCGGTCTCGAGGCGCATGTCGGGCAGTTGATCGGTCATGTCTCATCCGGAAAGTGTTGCATCAAGCCGTCAAGTTCATGGCGCGCCATCGGCGCGGCGCGTTCGATATCGAAGGCGGCGGCAATTTCGCGCGGTGTGGCGCGCCAGAAGTCTCGTGGTGAAAGGCGCAGTTCGCCCATCCCCATGTTGCATCAAACGCCGCCAGGGGAAGCCATCCCCTGCGGCGCTACGGCGTTTCCCACCGTGGCCCTCGGCTGGCGCAAAGGTTGCCGTCAACAGCTTTGCAACAATGGCGATGAAGCCTGCCGCACCACCGGAGACGGTCATCGCCGCCACCTCGTCATTGCTGATGGCATTGCCGGCGCCGCGAAGCCCCGCACCGATCACCCGGATCGCATCGGTCGCACCAATGCGGCCCTTCTCGAAGCGTTCGGCAATGGCGATCAGGTCCTGGTCGCCATAAGCGCTCTCGATTTCGGCAAGTGCCCCGAGGGTGAGGCAGAGCGTGTAAGTCTTGCCATTCAATTCGGCTGAAATTTCGCCGCGATGACGGTTCGCCATGTCAGAGGCTCGTGAATGTCAGCAGACCGGCGCTTTGCAGCGCCAGTTCGAAGGTCACCTCGCCATCGTGGCGGCCCGAAAGTTCGAGGCTGGCGATCTGAAAGGCCCCGGCGATGGTGCCGAAGTCCGGCACGATCACCTGCCAGTCGCGAATGGTGCCATCGAAGAAATATTGCCGGATCAAGGCGTCGGACTGGGCATCCTTGAAAATCCCCTGGCCACGGATCGCCGCCGATTTCAATCCGGCGCCGGCCAGCAGTTCGCGCCATTGCCCGGCGGATTCCTGGTGGCTGACATCCACGGTCTCGGCGTTGAACGAAAGCGAGTGACTGCGGAGGCCCGCGACGGTCACGAAAACTCCCGCTCCCGTCGTATCAATCTTCAGCAGCAGGTCCCTGCCCTTCTGTGCGGTCATCTCTCTCTCCTAAAGCGGTTCGGTAGCGGCGCGGAAGCGCAGCGTGGCGTTGAAGGTCTCGGCATTCCTGGCGCGCGTCACCGCCCAGAAGGCGAGGCGCAGATTGACCAGCGCGTGACCCACAAGCGTCAGCGCCGCATTGTCGAGGGCAGCCTCGATCTCGGCGACGATGTCCTGGGCGAGCTTGCGGCTGCGTGAATTGGTTTCGATGGCCAGCGTCACGAAATGCTCGTGGGCCCGCTGGTCCTTGACGCTCCAATCGCGGGTCTCGATCGCATCGAACACCACGAAGGTCTTTTCCGCGCCGCGCGGCTTTTCTTCGTAAATGTGCTGGCCCTGCAGCAATGTCGTCAGTTGCGGGCGGGCCAGCAACGCGGCGCGCATCGCTGTTTGCAAGGCAAAGCCCGAATTGCTCACAGCCGCACCTCGCGGAATTCGGCGATGATCGATTCAACCGGCAACGGCAGCCGCACATCTTCATCGCCGCGGTGGCCATACCAATGGGCCACAAGCTGCAACAGCGCTTCGCGCAGCGGCTGCGGCACGGCATTCTCGGCGCTGCCGAAGCCCGCGGTCACTTCGATCTCGATGCCATTGGCCTCGCGCCCCGGTGGTGGCCAGATGCGAGAGCTCCGCAGCACCAGGCGCGCCGGCCGCGAAACGCCATCAAGAAAGTAATGTGCGGGGTCAATCACCGCCGCGACATCATCTTCACCGAACACCTTCACGTCGCCCAGCGATTGCACCGGTCCGACCGGCAGCTTCACTTCGCCCGTTTCAGGCCAGGCATCACGGAAGCACGACCACCCTTGGGTGATGAATACCACTCCCGGTCTGCTGCTCAAGGTGTCGCCTTGCGGACATGATCATCCGGCTGATGGCGTCGTCTTCATCGTTATGGACAATGCGCAAATGCGCCTTGGCTTCGGCAAGGGTCACCGGTTCGATGGCCGGTGGCGTGGTCAGAATGGCTGGCATGTATATCCTCGCTCCCACGCAGCGCGGGGAGAGTTGGGGCGAAGGTGGTGGCCACGTCGCAGCCCCCATTCGCCTTCGCTCAACCGCCTCCCGCAAGGGAGGGAATTGCAATTACGACACGCCGAACTTCAGTCAGCTTCAGGGCTTCGAAGTTCTGCACGCCGCCGCCGACGCGCTTCGTGGTGTAGAACAGCACGTAGGGCTTGGCGGAGTAGGGATCGCGCAGCACCCTGACGCCGACGCGGTCGACGATCAGGTAACCGCGGTTGAAATCTCCGAAGACGATGGAGTACGAGTCGGTGCCAATGTCCGGCATGTCCTCGCTCTCGACGACGGGGAAGTTCATCAGCGTGGCGCGGCCGTCGGCGGTGGCCGCCGGCTGCCAGAGGTAATTGCCATCGACATCCTTGAATTTGCGGATGGCGCTCTGGGTCTTGCGGTTCATCAGCCACGAGGCGTTCTGCCGGTAGCCCGACTTCAGCGCATAGGCCAGATCGATCAGCTTGTCGGTAGGGTTGGAGGCCGGGAAGGCACCCGCCGTGCCGGTGGCGATGTAGCCCAAGTTGCCCCAGGTCCACGAGGCATCCGCCACTTTGGTGTAGTTGAGAACACCTTGCGGCTTGTTGGTGCCGTTGCCGGTGACGAAGGCGGTCGATTCCTGTTCGGCGAAGGCCTGCTGCACTTCATCGGCAATCCACTGGTCGAGATTGACGGCGGCATCGTCAAGCAGCGCCTGGGTCGCCGCCGGCATGGCATAGAGTTCCATGGCCGGGAACTGCAGTTCGGCGAGTGTCGGTGCTGCCGTCTCGGGCCGCGCCGCCGTTTCACCGACCCAGCCGGTGGCCGCACCGGTGATGGCGAAGGGCTTCTTGTAGACAGACGATGACACCTGGCGGATCGCGGCAATCGAGCGGATGGGCGAGGCATTGCGCAGACGCGAACCGATTTCGGTTTCGGTTTCACTCGGTACCAGATAGCCGCCATCGGGGTTCGAGCCGATCGACATGCTCTTGGCTTCGATGTCGAAGAGGCCGTGGGTCTCGCCCTTCCGCACATAGGCTTCGAAGGCCTGCTTGTGTTCGGCGGACCGCGGGGCGGCATCGTCTTCGCCCGAAAGTTTCGGGCGCCGGGCCTTCAGCGTCAGCTCGTCGAGGCGCGCCTTGGTGTGGTCGAGCGCCTTGTTGAGGCGCTCAACCTTGTCGGTCGTTACCACATCGGCTGACATGCGCTTTTCGATTTGTCCGAGGCGCTCGTCATTGGCGTCTTTGAACGCCTCGAAAGCCTGCATGAAGTCGCCGAAGGCAACCTTGGTCTCAAGTTGGGTATCCATAAGTCAGTTCACTCCTGGTTGGAAAAGTCGTGCCCCGTCCCGGAACAGCTGGGCCAGGGAGGGGGAAGCCCTCGATCCGGTCCGGGGCACTGGCGCCGAGGGCTGCTGAAACAACCGTTCGGCCGCGTTCTTCACATCCGACACACGGGCCTCGCCCAACATCGGGAATGTCACGAGGGAAATCTCCCAGAGATCGACGTCATGCAGCAGGCGCGCGCCGGACAGGCGGTCGCGCCCTGCCCTCAGCGTCTTGAAGCCGATCGACAGTCCATCGAGTCCGCCGGATTCAAGCAGCGACAACAGCTCGCGTCCGCGTTGTACATCACACTCGAGGCGGCCTCGCACATAGAGCCCGCGGTCGTTTTCACGCATCTCAACCCAGGCGCCGACCGGCTCCGCCGGGTTGTGCTGAAACAGCATGCGAATGTTGCCGGAGCCTTTGCGCCGGAGGCTCGACGCGAAGGCGCCGGGCATGACGATGTCGCCGGCATTGTCGCGCATTCCGAACAGGCTGGCATAGCCCACGAACACGCCCGTGCCGGAGCAAGCCGATAGCGGCCTGCCCCGCAGGGCTCTCTCCCGGCGGGTTTGCATTGGTCAATCTTTCCTTGAACTAAATCTTCACCCTGAGGTGCTTTGCCGAAGGCAAAGCCTCGAAGGGCCGGCATGTGGCAGGACGCTTCGAGGCGCGCGTTGCCGCGCGCACCTCAGCGTGAGGGGTTACGGGACTTTCGGCCCATACCCCACGGCGGCGCGCTTCTCGTCGTCACTCAGGAAGCTCGCCTTGTCGATCCGCGCCCACAGGGCTTCGCGGTCGGACGACAATGCTTCGACCTGATCGAGATCGTGCGACAAGCCGGATCTCGCCACCAAAAAATCCGGTCAGCGCTTCGGCCATGCGCGAGGCCAGCGGCACCACGGTCTGGCGCCAGAACGAACGATTGGCTTCGGCATAGTTGGCAAAGGTGTTGTCGCCGGGAATGCCCAGCAGCATGGGCGGCACGCCGAAGGCCAGGGCAATTTCGCGGGCCGCGGCATTCTTCGCCTCGATGAATTCCATGTCCTTGGGGCTGAATCCCATTTCCTTCCAGTCGAGGCCGCCTTCGAGAACCATCGGCCGGCCGGCGTTGCTGCCGCCCTGGTAACTCTGCTCGAGCTCGGTTTTCAAGCGTTCGAATTGCTCGTTGGTCAAGTGCCCGTCACCCGAGGCATAGACCAGCGCGCCCGAAGGCCTCGCCGAATTGTCGAGCATCGCCTTGTTCCAGGCGGCGGCGGCGTTGTGGGTGTCGATCGAACGCTGGGCGGCTTCGAAGGGCGACAGCCCGTAGTGGTCGTTCAGCGGGTTGAACAGCTTCACATGCAGTACCGCACCCTTCTCGAAGCGCACGGATTGTCCGTTGACGGAGTATTCATGGGCCTCTGGCCAGCCGCTCGCCGAGGCGATGGCCTTCATGCGGTCAGGGCGCAGCGCATAAAGTTCGCGCGGGGCGCCATCGACCTCCACCTTCTCGACATAGGCGTTGCCGGCGACAAGCAGGAAGCCATAGAGCATTTCGAAGAACTCGCGCCCCGGCTGTCCGCCATTGGGCCTGGCCAGAAGCTTCAGCAGCGCGTGGCCCACGGCCTCGCGGTCCCCATCATAGGCGAGCCAGGGAATGGAAGCCGCCGCCTCGGAAATCATGCGCACGCAGCGATAGCCGATTGGGTTGCCACCAAACCCCGCCGCGGCGAGTGCCGCGTAGTTCCTTGGCGTCCACACCGGTTTTCCCGCCATATGCAGCGAAATCACCGACCCCGCCGCCGAGCGCTTTTGTTCGGGGGCGAAGAGGTGTTTCAGTATTCTAGAACATTTCATCCATCCCTCCCCCTCCGCGGGGAGGGTGGCGCGAAGCGCCGGGTGGGGGCAGTTATGTCAGAGTCGTGCACGAGAACTGCGATCCTCGATGACCCCGCAAGAGGTCAACTCTGGTCGCATCTGAAATTCTCAATCGCAGGGCTTTCACTTCCGGCGGCAAGCGCCGGTCGATGGCTACATCTGGACTTCGCGGAATTTGGCCGACGCCTCATCATCGAATTGACGGCTCACAACATGGGCAGCCGAGGGCGCAGAAGCGCGATGAACGCCGAGACAGCATTTCACCGCAGCGGCTTTCGGCGTCCTGCGGTTCTGGAACTTCGGACATCGATACGGCTCTCGACGGGTGATGTTGAAGATTTTCGAACGCTCAAGACAGCCCCCACCCCCGCCCTTCGGGCGGACCCTCCCCGCGAGGGGTGAGGGATAGAAACTGACCATCCCTCACCCCTTCGCCGGGAGGGTGGCGCGAGCGCCAGGTGGGGGCAGCCTTGCATTCAAATCCCCCGCACCCGTGGCTCTCCTTGCCGTCTCAGCATCAGATCTGTCACCGCCCAGACCAAGGCATCCAGCCTGTCGGGGCTTTTCGCGCCAATTCCAATCCCTGCGCACATCTCGTCTTCAAGCTCCGGGAACGCCCCCACATGGGACACCCTTCCCTGTTCGTAGAGTGCCGCCACCGGTTCGGCGCGGGCCTGCTTGCCGCGTGTTGCGTGTACCGCCCGGAACGACACGTCGGGATCGATCTCGCGCAAGACGGCCTCGACCATGGCGCCGCCCTGGTTCACTTCGGCTACAACGCGATCGGCGTGGCGGGCGTGATAGAGCGCCACGGCCTTCCTTGCCCACTGCGCCGGCCTCGCACTTTCGAGCGTGGCATCATCGAGCACATAGCAGCGGCCATCTTCGCCAAGCCCGGCGCACACGATGCCGCAGGCATTGGAGCGTTTGCCGTGGCTGGCAGGCGGGTCAACCGCCACCACCACGCGGGTGAGCGGCGGAACCGTCCGTGTCCGGAGCGCTTCGAAGACCTCGCGCCGGAACAGGGCATCGGGGTCGTCGTCGATCAGTTCGCCATCGAGTTCCTGGCGGCCCAGTCTGGTTCCGCCATAACGGGCCTGCACGTCCTTCCAGAAGCTCTCGGCCAGATTGCCGCGATTGTCTTCGGTGCGCGAGCGCGACACCCTGGTGGCCAAGTCGGCCAGCAACCGCTTCAAAATCGGCACGGCGCGCGGCGTGGTGGTCACCGTCACCCGCGGGTTGTCGCCCAGCCGCAAGGCAAAGGACAACATGTCCCAGGCGGCATCGGCATGTTTCCACTTGGCGAGTTCATCGCACCAGGCGGCGTCGAACTGTGGCCCGCGCAGGCCTTCCGGTTCTTCCGCCGAAAACACCTGGGCAATCGATCCGTTGGGCCAGGTCACCAGGCGCCGTGATGGCTGGAACAGCGGGCGCTGGTGATCGGGGTGGATCGCCATGAGACCAGACTTCCCCTCGATCATCACCAGCCGCGCTTCGTCAAAGGTCGGGGCGATGAGGGCAATGCGTTCCGAACGCGGCCCCCACAAACCAAGGGCACTTGCCCGCACCCATTCGGCGCCGGCGCGGGTCTTGCCCGCACCGCGGCCGCCGAGCAGCAGCCAGGTTCTCCAGTTTTCATCTTCGGGCGGAAGTTGCTGCAGCCTGCGAGCCCACAACACCCAATCGAAATTCAGGTCATTCCTCTCGGGGCCGGTCAGGCGTTGCTGAATGCTGTCGCCGCAATCCAGCAATTCGTTCTGCAAGCGCAAGACGGCTGGCGTCATCAGTGTCGCGGTGCTGCTTGCGTCGCCTGGCTCTCGCAGTGCGATCCTTGCGTTCAAGTTCGAGCACCTTTTCCAATGTCCTCACCAGTGTGTTCATGGAGCGAATGTCGCGCTCGCTTTCCGCAGCGGTCGCCCGTTCGCCGATATGACCGATCTGGTCACCCAACTCGGCAACCCTCTCACCGAGCACCTGTTTCAGCCGGCCGATGGTATCGCGGACTGCAACCGCCTTGGGCAGAGTCGGATAGCGGCGCTTCCAGCCCTCACGTCTGGCGCGCTGCGACAGCTCTTGCCATGAGCCAAGCTGCGCCTCTCTCGCCAGACAGGCGACTGGCTTCACGCCCGCCTCGTAGTCCGCCCTGATCCGCACCCAATCGGGTGCGGCCGGAGGTTCATCACCGCCGCCGCTCATCTCGTCACCCATTTGTGGAGTATGCCCTCTTCTAGCCGGAACAGCGGACGCTGTCAAGGACTATTTTCTTATAATGAATAGAATGGATTCCTGATCTCCACTTCGCCGATCTTCTGACCATGACTCATGTCTTCGGTTATCAGGACCGTCATACCCGCCGCCTCGGTTGCAGCGACGATTGCCGCGTCCCAGTAGTTGATGCGGTAAGCATCGCAGATTTCAATGGCGCGATTTACGAGTTCCGTAGTCATCGGTTCGACGTGAAACCGGCTCCAGGCCTGCACCAACCCCGCCGCATCCGCATGCGCCAACCTGGTTGCGGCGCCAGCTCGCGTTGCTTGGTAGTAAAATTCTTGCAACACCTGGGTGGAGAGCGCGAACTGTTCCGTCTCGATCAGCGCCAAAGCAATCTGCCGTTTCGTGGCCTCTCGCGTCGCGTCGCTCACCGAATAAAGCAGGATGTTCGTATCAAGAAACACCGCCATCAGCGGCGCCGGTACAACTCGTCGCGCTGCAAGCGATCACCCGCCGAGAAATTCTTCACGCGGGCGCGGATATCTTTCTCGAGTTGCTCCAGCCGCCTGAACTCGGCATCCCTCACGGGCGCTGAATTCAGCAGATCCCGGACCAGAGCAGACACGGACTTGCCTTCTTCCGCAGCCCGGATGCGGGCGCGGCGGTAGGTTTCATCATCCACTGAGACCGTGATGTTTTTCATCGTGTCACAGTATCACAGAATCTGTGAAGCTGCAACCTGACCCTGAACCCATTTGTGGAGTATGCCCTCTTCTAGACAGAACAGCGGACGCTGTCAAGGACTATTTTACTAGTCTAGGTATTTTCTTTTCTCACTGCCCAATTCCCCTCTCCAAGCTATTGTCCCGTCATGGATATCCGGCAGTTGCAATATCTCGCCGCTCTCGCCCGCGAGAAGCATTTCACGCGGGCGGCGCAGGCTTGCAATGTCACGCAGCCCACCATGTCGGGGCGCATCCGGCAATTGGAGCAGGAACTTGGCGTTCCCATTGTCGAACGCGGCCAGCGCTACATCGGGCTGACGCCGGAGGGCGAGAGGGTGCTGAAATGGGCCCATCTCATTCTCGACAACTGGCAATCACTGACCCAGGAGCTTGGCCACATCCGCTCCAAAAAGGGCGAGCTGGTGGGCCGCCTGGCGCTCGGCGTCATCCCTTCGGCGCTGCCCATGGTGTCGCTGCTCACCCGGGCGATGCAGCAAGCGCATCCCGCCGTCGAATTCACCGTGCTGTCGCACAGCTCGGAAGAAATCCTCCGTGCACTGCATGATTTCTCGATCGAGGCCGGCGTCACCTATCTCGACAACGAGCCGGTCGAAGGGCTGATGCAGGCGCCGCTCTATCGCGAGCGCTATTGCCTGTTCGTATCCGGCGCGCACCCGCTGGCCGCCAAGGCGACGGTCACCTGGCTCGAAGCGGCGCAGGAGCCGTTGTGCCTGCTCACGCCCAACATGCAGAACCGGCGGATCATTGACCGGGCGTTTCTGGCCGCCAACGTGCACCCCTCGCCGCGGCTCGAAACCAATTCGATCACCAACCTGTTCGCCTCGGTGCGCACCATGGGGCTCGCTTCGATCATGCCGGAGTATTTCCAGAACGTGCTGGGGCCGATGGAAGGCGTGAAAGCCATTCCGCTGGCGGAACCGAAGGTCGAACATGCCGTCGGTCTCGTCGCCATGAGCCGCGAGCAACAGTCGCCGCTGATTTCGGCGCTGTTCGCGGCGGCAAAGTCGTTCAAGGCCTGAACCCTGCACCAAACTGACAATTGCCTGACGGCTGCCGTCAGTGATTTGCCAGCCGGTTTATGTATACATTCTCTAATATTCAAATATTCCAATATTGGAGAACACCATGCGCCACTTCGCCCTGCTTTCTGCTGTTGTGCTGTCGGTCCTTGTTGTCCCGGGCCAGGTCCTGGCGCAATCGGCGGGCCGACTGCTGGCTTCCAACTGCTTCCAGTGCCACGGCACCAACGGTTCCGGTGGCTTCGAGAACATCGCCGGGGAATCGGCACAGGAAATCTACGAAGAAATGAAGGAAATGCAGGGCAATCCAGCCACATCCGAGCGCGAGAAGGAGATCATGGTGGTGCATGCCAACGGCTACACCGATGCCGAACTCCGTCTGATCGCCAAGTTCTTCGCCAGCAAATAGGAGCAAGCCCATGGACCGCCGTTCATTCATTCATCTCCTCGCCGCCGGCAGCGCCGGAACGCTGTTGTCCGCTCCGGCGGAGGCGGCGCTCACGTTCAAGGCCGTCATCGTCGGCGGCGGCATGGCGGGGGCGACGGCGGCGAAATTCCTGCGCAAGTGGGGCGGGGCCGGCGTGAAGGTCACGCTGATCGACGCCCACGCCAACTATCGCTCGTGCATCATGAGCAACAAGGTGATCACCGGCCATCGCAGCCTCGATTCGCTGACCTACAACTACAGGACCCTGCGCGACCGCTATGGCGTGCGCTTCGTGAAGGCCACGGTCACCGGGATAAACGCCGCAAACCGGCGGATCACCTGTAGCAATGGCACGAGCTATGGCTATGACCGGCTGATCCTCGCCCCCGGAATCGACTTCGATTACTCCGGCATTCCCGGCATGGACGCTTCAGCCCAGGCGACCATTCCCCATGCCTGGAAGGCGGGACCGCAAACCTTGCAGCTGCGCGATCAGCTGGCGGCCATGGCGAATGGGTCGAATTTCATCCTGACCATTCCGAAGTCGCCCTATCGTTGTCCGCCGGGACCCTATGAGCGGGCCTGCGTCATCGCTGACTGGATGCGCACCCACAAACCGGCGTCGAAGCTCATCGTGCTCGATACAAATGCCGAGAAAGTCGCCGGTGATCCCTATTCGGCCATTCAGGCCGAGCCCATCAACTTCACCAATGCGTTCAAGACTATCCATCACAATATCGAGTATCATTCAGGTGTGGTGCTCAACAGCGTCAATGCCGCAGCCAAGTCCATAGACACATCGCTCGGCGTCCTGAACTACGGCGTTCTCAATCTCATTCCGCCGCAGATGGCGGGGAAGATCGTCATGAACTCGGGGCTGGGGCTTGCCAATGTGGCGGGGCGCTGGGCGGGCGTAAATCTGCTCAGTTACGAATCGACTGCTGTACCGCGCATTCACGTGATCGGCGATTCGCACGGTTCCACCCAGCCGAAGGCCGGCCATATCGGCAACCAGGAGGCCAAGGTCTGTGCCGATGCCATCATCCGGCTGCAGAAGGGCCAGCAACCCTATGGTGCGCCCAAGACCAATTCCGCCTGCTACACGCCGATCACCGCCAGCACCGCCACGTGGTTAACAGCGGTTTTTGCCTATGATCCCGCGACGTCGGCCATGACCGTGGTGGGCGGCAAGGCCTCGGAACCGGTCGAAGGGCCGACCAAGAAAAGCCATGAGCAGATGACCGTTTGGTTCCGCACCCTGATGGCCGACACCTTCGCCTGACCGGGCCCGGCCATCAGCGCCCTCTATGGGGTGATAGTCCGAGACAATTGGCGTTATGGCGGGTTTTCCGCCATAAGTCGCCATGGCCGAAAAACACACCCTTCTCAATACCTTGCCCGCTGGCGTCACGGCGGCCAAGGAAATCGCCTTGCGTCACGGTAACAGGCCTGACGCGTTGCTGGAAATCCTCCACGACCTCCAGCATCAAGTGGGCCATGTGCCGGAAGCGGCGCTACCGGTTCTGGCCAAGCAGCTCAACCTGTCGCGTGCCGAAGTGCATGGTGTCGTGACGTTTTACCACGACTTCCGGCGCAACCCGGCGGGCAAGCATGTCATCAAGGTGTGCCGGGCCGAGGCCTGCCAGGCGATGGGCGCCAATGCCCTGGTGGCGGCTATCGAGAAGTCATTGAAGATCAAGCTGGGGCAAACAACGGCTGACAACCGGATCACCATTGAAGCCGTCTATTGCCTCGGCAACTGCGCGCTGTCGCCCGCCATTCTGGTCGATGACAAGCTGGTGGGCCGGGTCGATGCCAAGAAGTTCAAGAAAATCGCCGCGGAGCTTTCGGCATGATCAAGGTCTATGTCCCACGCGATTCCGCAGCCTGTTCGGTCGGCGCCGATGAGGTTGCGGCTGAACTTGCCAAACACAAGGACATCGCGATTGTCCGCAATGGCTCACGCGGCCTCACCTGGCTCGAACCGCTGGTGGAAGTCGAAACGGCTGCAGGACGCGTGGCCTATGGTCCGGTCAGCGCCGATGACGTGGCCTCGCTGGTCAAGGCACTCGCCAAGGACGGCAAACACAAGCTGGCGCTCGGCAACATTGAGGATCACCCCTATCTCAAGAATCAGGAGCGGCTCACCTTCGCGCGCTGCGGCATCACCGACCCGGTTTCGGTTGATGACTATATAGCCCACGGCGGGTTTGAGGGGTTGAAGAAGGCACTGGCCATGGCAGGCGCTGCCATTGTTGGCGAAGTGACCGAATCCGGCCTGCGCGGCCGTGGTGGCGCGGGCTTCCCGACCGGCATCAAGTGGAAAACCGTTCACGACGCCAAGGCGGACCAGAAATACATCTGCTGCAATGCCGACGAAGGCGACAGCGGCACCTTCGCCGACCGCATGGTGATGGAGGGCGATCCCTTCATGCTGATCGAAGGCATGACGATCGCCGGTATCGCCGTGGGCGCCAACAAGGGTTACGTCTACATCCGCTCGGAATATCCCGATGCCATCGCCGTCATGAAAGAGGCGATAGCGGCGGCTACCGCGGCCCGCTGGCTTGGCGCTGATATTCAGGGTACGGACAAGTCTTTCACCCTCGAAGTGCGGCGTGGGGCCGGCGCCTATATCTGCGGCGAAGAAACCTCGATGCTCGAGAGCCTCGAAGGCAAGCGCGGCATGGTCAGGCCAAAGCCGCCGATCCCGGCGCTCGAGGGCCTGTTCGGCAAGCCCACGGTCATCAACAATGTGCTGAGCTTCGCCGCCGTTCCCTTCATCCTCTCCAAGGGTGGTGCGACCTACAAGAACCACGGCATGGGCCGGTCGCGCGGCACGCTGCCGTTCCAGCTGGCGGGAAACATCAAACACGGCGGACTGGTCGAGAAGGCCTTTGGCGTCACGCTTCGCCAGCTCGTCGAGGATTTCGGCGGCGGCACTTTCACCGGCAAGCCGATCCGCGCCATTCAGGTGGGCGGTCCGCTTGGCGCCTATCTGCCCGCCTCGAAGCTTGACTTGCCAATGGACTACGAGGCCTTCGCCGCCGAGGGCGCGATGGTCGGCCATGGCGGCATCGTGGTGTTCGATGACAGCGTCGACATGGCGAGCCAGGCGCGTTTTGCCATGGAGTTCTGTGCGATTGAATCCTGCGGCAAGTGTACGCCGTGCCGCATCGGCTCGACGCGTGGCGTTGAAGTGATCGACAAGATCGTGGCCGGCATCGACCGCGACGCCAATCTCGAAGTGCTTGACGACCTTTGCCAGACGATGACCGACGGTTCGCTGTGCGCCATGGGCGGCCTGACCCCCATGCCGGTGATGAGTGCGGTCAAGCACTTCCCGGAAGATTTCGACCGGTCCGTGAAAGTGGCAGCGGAATGATGCCCCAATTTTCCCTCATGCTGAGGTGCCTTGCGAAGCAAGGCCTCGAAGCATGCGCAAACTGCACGACACCCTTAGAGGCCGCTAAGCGGCACCTCAGGGTGAGGTATTAGTCCGGAAGGAACGAAGCCATGTCACTGATCAAGGAAACCGATTTCGGAACGCCGAAATCAAATTCGACCGTGATGGTCACGCTGGAGATTGACGGCCAGCAGGTGACGGTGCCGGAAGGTACGTCGATCATGCGCGCCGCCATGGAGCTTGGCACCAAGATTCCCAAGCTGTGCGCCAATGACATGCTGGATGCCTTTGGCTCGTGCCGGCTGTGCCTGGTGGAAATCGACGGCCGCAAGGGCACGCCTGTCGTCGTGCACCACACCGGTGGCCCCTGGCCTCAAGGTCCGTACACAGACGGATCGCCTCGCCAGGCTGCGCAAGGGCGTGATGGAACTTTACATCTCCGACCATCCGCTCGACTGCCTGACCTGTGCGGCCAATGGCGATTGCGAATTGCAGGACATGGCCGGTGCCGTGGGCTTGCGCGATGTGCGCTATGGCTATCAGGGCGACAACCACGTGTTCGCCAAGCGCTCCGGCGGCGAAGAGAATTTCCGCTACAAGGTGAAGGATGAATCGAACCCGTATTTCACCTTCGAACCCGCCAAATGCATCGTGTGCTCGCGCTGTGTCAGGGCCTGCGAAGAGGTGCAAGGCACTTTCGCGCTGACTATTGATGGCCGCGGCTTTGCTTCGCACGTCTCCGCCGGCATGGATGAGGGCTTCCTCAATTCCGAATGCGTGTCGTGCGGCGCCTGCGTGCAGGCGTGCCCGACGGCGACACTCACCGAAAAGTCAGTGATCAAGCTTGGGCAGGCGGAACATTCGGTCGTCACCACCTGCGCCTATTGCGGTGTGGGCTGTTCGTTCAAGGCGGAGATGAAGGGCGATGAAGTTGTGCGCATGGTGCCTTACAAGGATGGCGGCGCCAATGAGGGCCACTCCTGCGTGAAGGGGCGCTTCGCCTGGGGCTATGCCACCCACAAGGACCGCATCACCAAGCCGATGATCCGTGAGCGGATTACCGATCCGTGGCGCGAAGTTTCCTGGGACGAGGCCATCGCCTACACGGCGCGGCGCTTCACGGAGATACAGAAGAAGCATGGCCGCACGTCGATCGGCGGCATCACCTCGTCACGCTGCACCAATGAAGAAGTCTATGTGGTGCAGAAGATGATCCGCGCCGCCTTCAAGAACAACAACACCGACACTTGCGCCCGCGTGTGCCATTCGCCGACCGGTTATGGGCTGTCGAAAACCTTCGGCACTTCGGCGGGAACCCAGGATTTCAAGTCAGTGGACGAAAGCGATGTGATCGTGGTGATCGGCGCCAACCCGACCGATGGGCACCCGGTGTTCGCCTCGCGGATGAAGCGGCGGCTGCGCGAGGGCGCCAAGCTGATCGTCATCGATCCGCGCCGCACCGATATCGTGCGCAGCCCGCACGTCGAGGCGCAGTTCCATTTGCCGCTGCAACCCGGCACCAACGTGGCGGTGGTCAATGCATTGTCGCATGTGATCATGAGCGAGGGGCTGGAGAACCGCGCCTATATCATGGAGCGCTGCGACGCACACGAGTTCGCGCGCTGGGAAGCCTTCATCAAGGATCCGGTGAATTCGCCGGAAGCGCTCGAAAGCGTCACCGGCGTACGCGCGGCGGATATTCGCGGTGCGGCCCGGCTTTTTGCCACGGGCGGCAATGGCGCCATCTATTATGGCCTCGGCGTCACTGAACACTCGCAAGGCTCGACCATGGTGATGGCCATGGCCAACCTTGCCATGGCGACCGGCAACGTCGGACGCAATGGCGTGGGCATCAATCCGCTGCGTGGCCAGAACAATGTGCAGGGCTCGTGCGACATGGGTTCGTTCCCGCATGAGTATCCGGGATACCGCCATGTCAGCGACGATACGGTGCGCCAGATGTTCGAGGAGATCTGGAAGACGCCGCTCGATTCCGAACCGGGCCTGCGCATTCCCAACATGTTCAGCGCCGCCGTGGAAGGAACTTTCAAGGGAATGTTCGTGCAGGGCGAGGATATCGCCCAGTCGGACCCCAACACCAAGCATGTGAACGAGGCGCTGGAGTCACTGGAATGCCTGGTGGTGCAGGACCTGTTCCTGAACGAGACGGCGGCCTTCGCGCATGTGTTTCTGCCGGGCACGTCGTTCCTCGAGAAGGACGGAACGTTCACCAACGCCGAGCGCCGCATCAACCGGGTGCGGCAGGTGAAAGCGCCGATGACCGGCAAGGATGAATGGCGGGTGGCCTGCGAGATCGCCACGGCCATGGGTTATCCCATGCACTACAACTCCGCCTCGGAGATCATGGACGAAATCGCCCTGGTGACCCCGACTTTCGCCGGTGTTTCGTTCAATCGCCTCGACGAATTGGGTTCGATCCAGTGGCCGTGCAACGACAAGGCGCCGGAAGGTACGCCGCTCATGCATGTCGGCGGTTTCGTGCGCGGCAAGGGCCGGTTCATGCTGACCGAATATGTGCCGACACCGGAACGCAGCAACCGCTCGTTCCCGCTGATCCTGACGACCGGGCGCATTCTGTCGCAATACAATGTCGGGGCGCAGACGCGGCGCACCGAAAATGTGGCGTGGCATCACGAGGACATTCTGGAGATCCATCCGCATGACGCCGAAGTGCGCGGCATCAAGGAGGGCCAGATGGTGTCGCTCTCAAGCCGCATCGGCGCCACGAGCTTGCGGGCGACGATTACCGACCGGTTGCCGGAGGGTGTGGTTTATACCACCTTCCACCACCCGGTGACCGGCGCCAACGTCATCACCACGGAATACTCCGACTGGGCCACCAATTGCCCGGAATACAAGGTGACGGCGGTGCAGGTGACACTCTCCAACCAGCCTTCCGACTGGCAGAAGGAATGGGAAGAACGCGAAGAAGAAAACAAGCGCATCGCGGTGAAGCCGCTGGTGGCGGCGGAGTGAGTTTCATCGCCCCGCCAACCAAGTCCCGTCATCCCGGCGAAAGCCGGGACCCAGACTTGCCTGCAGCGCAACAGCGGAAAGCCTGGGCCCCGGCTTTCGCCGGGATGACGGGACTTGAGAGCGCGTCTCGTGCTGCTCAAGGTACTCTCCACACGCTTTCCGGACCGTCGCGCATTACCTGGCAGGTGCCGGAAGAGGTGCCGCTCGCCATTCTGTTCAATTCACAGAATTACGCTGTCATGATGGGAACGCCTGAAGATCTTGAGGATTTCGCGGTGGGTTTTGCGCTGGCCGAGGGCATTGTCCGACTGGCTTCCGACATCACCAGCATTCTGGTGCTGCCGTCGGAGCAAGGTTACGCCATCGATCTTTCGGTGCCGGAAGACCGGCTGGTCAGCGAGCGCATGGCCAAGCGCAGCCTGGAAGGCCGTGTGGGCTGCGGACTTTGCGGTATCGAAGACATCAGGGACGCGATCCGCATGCCCCACGGTGTCGTGCCGGATGTGACTCTGCCGCCGCAGGCTGTCGCCCGGGCCTATGAAGCCCTGCCCCGCCACCAGCCGATGAATGCCGTCAATCGCACGGTGCACGCCGCCGCCTGGTGTTCCGTGGACGGAGATATTCTCCGGTCGCGCGAGGACGTGGGCCGGCACAATGCGCTGGACAAGCTGATCGGGGCGCTGGCCCGCTCGGGCACCAACATGCGCTCGGGTTTCGTGCTGATGTCGAGCCGCTGTTCGTTTGAACTGGTGCAGAAATGCGCCTTGGCGGGGATCGGGGCGCTCGCCACGGTATCGGCGCCGACGGCGCTGGCGCTTTCGCTGGCCAGACAGGCGCATCTCAAACTGGCCGCGCTCTCGCAGCGCGGCGTGATGATTTTCGACGGGGAGTAGACGATGGATGCCCGCGACACCATTCGCATGGCCAACCAGATTGCCGATTTCTTCAAGGGCTATGGCCACGACGATGCAGTGAAGGAGATCGCCGATCACATCAACCGCTTCTGGGAGCCAAGGATGCGCAGGCATCTGTTCGCGTTGTTGGCCAAGGGCGGCGAAGGGCTTCATCCGCTGGTGAAGGACGCAAGCGCATTTGTGCGGAAGCCGAAAGTGGAAGCGGCGTAAAAGGGCCCTCATCCGCCCTGTCGGGCAACCTTCTCCCATTGCTCGCGCAACGGGAGAAGGCTCATGACCTTTAACTGCCTTCTCCCGTCCGAAGGATGGGAGAAGGTCCCGAAGGGGGATGAGGGTCCTTCTACTTGAACAGCGCCAGGGCCTGTTCGGCGTTGCCTTTCATGGCGTTGATCAGCATACGGTCCATAAAGGAACCGGACTTGGCGTATTCTTCGAGCGCCAGGTCGAAGGTCTTGATCGACTGCTCGACCAATTTCTTGTCCATGATGGTGGTGCCGCGCATGAACTGGATGGTGGCGACATTCTTTACCGCACTGGCCCAGTCGAGGGGCGACTTGTCGCGCGCGGTGGCATCAAGCACGGCGACATACATGAGTTCCGCTTGCTGCAAGATCTTGTCATCCTGTTTGAGGATGCCCTTGCCCTGCAGCGCCATTGCCAAGCTTGAGGTGGCCGACAGGAATTCGGCGGGATATTTTTCCTTGGTGTAAACCTTGAGGGCTGCCTCGTAGGCGCTGATGGCCTCATCGGCGAGTTTCTGGTCGGCGCGCGACGTCGACATGGCCGACAGCACGGCCGCGAGCTGCGACTGGCTTTCGGCCCAATCCTCGGCGTTGGCTTCAATGGTGCGCACTTCCAGTGCGCTGCGGAAGGCGTTGGCCGCTTCGTCCATCAGCCTATCGTCCTTCTTCATGAACGACACGACCTGGATGGCCATGCCGTAGCTGTTCTGGAGCCTCGCCCAATAGAGCGGGGCCTTGTCGCGGGTGATCTCTTCGAGCGCCGATTTGAACAGCGGCAGGGCCGTTTCAAAGGCGGCGATGTCGCCGGTCATGGCACCGACGTTGGTGTAGGCAATCGCCATGTTGCCGTTGGCGTTGCCCCAATCGAAGGGGAAGGTCTTGCGGTCAAGGGTTTTCAGCACCTGCTCGTAAACCTTGATCGACTCGCGGATCAATCGGTCATCGCGCTTGTTGGCGCCCTGCAGGCGCAACACGATGCCGAGATTATTCATGCCCTGGCCCCAGACATAGCGATCCTTGGTGGGATCGAGCAGGGCCAGCGCCTGGTCGATGCGATCCTTGGCAACGTCGAGGCGTTGCGGCTCGGCGTTGCGATTGGCGAGGTCGACATCAAGATTGGCGGCATTCAGCATGTCGCCGGCCCAACCCACGGGATCCTTCACCTTATCGCGAAGCTTGATCGCTTCGGCATAGGATGCTTCGGCCTCGGCGTAGAGTGCCCGGTCATTGTTGCGGCCGGCCAGCGTGTTAAGGGCGATGCCGAGGTTCGACAGGGTCACGGCGGTGCGCGACTTGTCGTCGCCGGGCACCGCAAGGGCTTCGCGATAAAGCGCGATGGCTTTGGTCAATGGCTCGTCGCCGAAGGCGCGTTCGCCGATTTTCAAATAGGTGTTGGCGAGATTGTTGGTGGCCTTGGCCCATTGCACGGCGTCGTCGTCGCGGCCCACCAGGGCGCGGGCCTTTTCATAGGCCGGAATGGCGAGTTCGAAGAACTTCGGGTCACCCTTGAATTCGCCGATGGTTTGCAAGGCGTCGGCTTCATAGGTCTTGTACTTGGCGGCGAGCTTGAGATCGGCTGTCTTCACCCAATCGAAGGCCTTGGCGTAAGCACCAGCCGCGGCCTCGGCATCGAACTGCAGGGCGGCGAGATCGCCTTCCTTCACAAAGAGCTCGGCGTTGGCGATGCGCTTCCTGTTGGCGGGATCCTCGATCGCCTCGATGGCGGCGCGCGAACGCTCGGCCAGATCGGTGGCCTTCTTTATGATGGCGCGGGCGGTGGTGATGGCGCCCTCCTCCGCCGCGCGGTTGGCGGAGGTGACGAGTTTGAGGATCTCGGGATCGTCCTGGGCCAGGGCCTTCTTGTCGTCGATCATCTTCCTGACGACGGCGGCCTGGGCGGAGAGCGCCTTGGCAAGCGATTCCGGGTCCTTGGGTATTTCGGTGGCGCCCAGGGAGGCGAGGACGCCGTAGAGCGTATCGATCGGCACGCCTTCCTTGGCGGCGGCGGATTCGACCTGCTGGCGCTGCTCGCCGGGCAATGCGGCGATAGTCAGCAACAGCTTGCGGCGCTCGCCGGTGATCAGGCCATCGTCGCCTGGCTCTTCCACGGCGCCGCCAAAGAACAGCTGGGTGCGCAGGCTTTCATTCACCCAGGGGCGCTGCTGGGTTTTGGTCTTGAGGTACACTTCCTCGGTCACCATGCGCATGACGAGACCGAATTCGTTGCCGGTCAGCGCCGAGAGGTGACGCAGGATCGCCGCGGCATAGGGGCTGTTCTTGCCCTCTTCGCCATCGAGCGCCGGGCGGCCCGGTTCGGCGGCGAAGCCGATCACCGTGCCGAGGCTGATGTTGGAATCGCTTTCCACTGCCGCAAAACCGCGCGGCGTGCCAAGGCCACTGGCGCTCAGCTCAACCGTCTTGCCATTCTTGGTTATCATTGCGCCGGGCGGGAACGGATTGGAGCGGCAGGCATCGATCAGGAAGATGGTGACCGGCACCATGGCCTTCAGTTCATCGAGAAGCGGCGACAGGGCAACGAGCCCCTTGCCTTCGTTCGCCACCGCGGCGAGGTCGGCATCGACGGGCACCAGCCAGTTTTCGCCGCCGGCTTCTATTCCGTGTCCGGAGTAATAAACCAGGGCAACATCGGCACCTTCGGCGTCTTCGATAAAACGCTCGAAATCGCGCTCGAGCTTCTTGCCTTCGCGATCGCCGACGCCGGTGACGTCGAAGCCCAGGTCTTCCAGCAGCTTCTCGATATCGCGGGCGTCATTGGCGGGGTTTGGCAGGGGCGCGATGTGCTGGTATTCGGACTGGCCGATGACCAGGGCCACGCCGCGGAGCGACTTCGCCTCTTCGGCGGCCGCCGGGGCAACTATGATGACAAACCACAACAGGATGCGAGCGAGCTGTTTCATGCCTTGACGCGCCGTTTTGCTTTCGGGAGCTTCCAGATGTGATCGACGAGATCGTCAGTAGTGAGGCCAGATTCGGAATAGGCTTCATGTTTTACGCTAATTCCCGCCGCAATCACCGTGGCGGGATCGCCGGACACCAGCGGGTGCCACCAGGCCAAGGGTTTGCCTTCATCGCGCAAGCGGTAGGCGCAGGTGGCCGGAAGCCAGCCGAGAGTTGGGACGTTCTCGGGTGTAAGGGTCACGCAGTCCGGCACCTTTTTGGCGCGGTTCTCGTAGTCGCTGCAGCGGCAGGTGCCGAGGTCGAGCAGCTTGCAGGCAGCACGGGTATAAAGAAATTCGCCGGTGTCTTCATCCTCCAGCTTATTGAGACAGCAGCGGCCGCAGCCATCGCACAGGCTTTCCCACTCGGCGCGGGTCATTTCGCCCAGGGATTTGGATTTCCAGAATGGTTCGTCAGCCGCCATTCCGGCAAAGGAGGACAACTGACCGGCGATGTCAACCGGGCCGCTTTGCTTTGCGCTGCGGGACGCGTCGTGTTATGAATTGCCGTCCCACGTTTTCATTCAACAGAGGAGACCACTCATGATTGCCGCAACCCTCCTTTTGGCTGGGCGAGCCTGATCTACGCGTGATCTATCCTGCCACCGCAAATGCGGCGGCCGGGACGACCCGTTTCCTCTCGCACCAGTCTCCACACGGTTCCACGGCCGTTAGGCCGATGGCTCCGGACACATGTTCATTCGAGACGCAGCGAGATTCTCATGTCATCAGATTCAATGACTCTGGCCGAACTTGGCTGGAGAAACTTCTTTGCTTCCCAGGTCGACCCGGAAACCCAGGGCCACCTCAAGCCGGTGCGCGTTCTGGCGGTACATCGCGACCGGCTGCAAGTGGCTGGCGCAGGATACGAGGGCAGCATTCTGCCCTTCGCGGTGGGCGGCGAAGAGGCCGATCCGCGGGCCACGGTTGGCGATTGGGTGTTGATGGTGGAGGGCGGGCACCGGCCCCTTCACCTGCTTTCGCGGCAGAGCCTGTTCAAGCGCCGGGCGCCGGGCAGCGACCGGCAGGTGCAGTTGATCGCCGCCAATGTCGACGTGCTGTTCATCGTGTCGTCGTGCAATGCCGACTTCAATGTGGCGCGACTGGAACGCTATCTGGCGCTCGCCCGTGAGGCCGCCGTGACACCGGTGCTGGTACTGACCAAGGCCGATACCGCGGCGGACGCCGAGAGCTATGCCGAAGCGGCCAAAACCCTGCAACCTGACCTGCTGGTCGAGCTTGTCGACAGCCGCGACCCGGCACGGGTGCGGGGCCTTCTGGCGTGGTGCAAGCAGGGGCAGACGGTGGCGATGACGGGGTCTTCCGGGGTCGGCAAATCGACGCTGATCAACACGCTGACCGGCCGCCATGACATTGCAACGCAAGGCATCCGAGAGGACGACGGGCGGGGCCGCCATACGACATCGGGCCGGGCATTGCACCGGCTGCCAGCCGGCGGCTGGCTGATCGATACGCCGGGGATGCGCGAACTCCAGCTTGCCGACGCGAAAGACGGTATCGACAGCGTGTTCGCTGATGTAGCCGAGATTGCTCTGAATTGCCGCTTCTCCGATTGCCAGCACCAGAGCGAACCCGGCTGCGCGGTGCGCGCGGCAATTGAATCCGGTGCGATCGATGCCGGCCGCATCCAGCGTTGGCGAAAGTTGCTGGCCGAGGAATTGTTCAATACCGAGAGCCTGGCTGAACGGCACGCCCGGTCCGGTCTTCGGCAAGATCAGCAAAGCCGTGATGCAGGACAAGCGGCGGCGGGCGCGAAGGACCGTTGTCATCAGCACCACTACGGCACCACCTCGCCGTGGAGGTTCAAGTCGAGGCCTTCGATTTCGGCTTCGCGGGTGACGCGGAGGCCGATGGTCTTGTTAATGACGGCGAGGATGGCAAAAGACGCGATGGCGCACCACAGGGCGACGATGACGCAGCCAGCGGCCTGGATCGCCAGTTGCTTGACGTTGCCTTCGAGCAAGCCAGATACGCCGTTCACTTCACTGGCCGCGAAAATGCCGATGCCCAGGGTTCCCACGAAGCCGCCGATACCATGAACGCCGAAGACATCGAGCGAGTCGTCATAACCGAGTTTGCGCTTGAGGCTGGTTGACGCATAAAAGCAGGCAAGGCCGGCGATGAGGCCGATGGCAAATGCGCCACCCGGTGTCACAAACCCGCAGGCCGGGGTGATGGCGACGAGGCCCGCCACCGCACCGGAAATGATGCCGAGGACGCTGGGCCTTTGATGGATTTTCCATTCAATGAACATCCAGGCCAAGGCACCCGCCGCACCGGCGATCTGGGTGTTGACCAGCGCCACCGCCGCAAGGCCATTGGCGGCCAGCGCCGAGCCGCCGTTAAAGCCAAGCCAGCCCACCCACAGCAGCGAAGCGCCGGTGACCGACAGCACCAGATTGTGTGGCGGCATGGCTTCCTGCGGATATCCACGGCGCTTACCGAGCATGATGGCGGCAACGAGGCCTGCGATGCCGGAATTGATTTCGACGACGGTGCCGCCGGCGAAATCCGCCAGTCCCATCTGCGCGAGGAAGCCGCCGCCCCACACCCAGTGGGCGACGGGCACATAGACCAGCAACAGCCAGGCGGTGAGGAACCACAACAGCGCTGAAAATTTCATGCGGTCGGCAAAGGCGCCGCAGATGATCGCCGGGGTAATGATGGCGAAGGTCATCTGGAACACCATGAAGAGCTGTTCGGGTATGGCGCCGGTCAAGGCCTCCTTGCCGATGCCGGAGAGCATGACCTTCTGCAGATCGCCGATGAGCGGGCCGGAACCGCTGAAGGCCAGAGAATAACCCACGGCGACCCACACGAGCGTCAGCAGGCAGCAGGTGGCGAAACTTTGCATCAGGGTCGAGAGCACGTTCTTTTTGCGCACCAGGCCGCCATAGAAGAGCGCCAGGCCGGGAATGGTCATCATCAAGACCAGGCACGTGGCGGTGAGAATCCAGGCGGTGTCACCGGTATTGAGTTCGGCGGCTTCGGCTGGCGCTGCTGTGCACAAGAAACTTAGGCCCGCCACGAAGGCAGGCAATTTCCCATTATGTTTCATTTTGCTCCCCACCCTGTTCCGGGTTTTGGGGGACCAGCACTCAACTTTCGTGCCATCGCGGCTGGCCACACAATCTATTGAAAAGGCTGGACAATTAGCCCTCCGTGACGACTGGAAAGGCAGCATTGCCGAATTTTGCGTCAGTCCAGGTGGCGGTTGCACAATATTCAGCCACAGGCCTTCGTGGCACGGCTTGTGCTTTCACCCGTTTGTTGCTGAAAGTGCCGGAGCCCCGGTGGCGCGATTTCGTCATATTCACGCTCTAGAGCAAAGTAATGTTTCGTCGAACTACGACATGCCGTCATCCCGGCGGAAGCCGGGACCCAGGCTTTGAAACGGCGGGGCTGCGGAAAGTCTGGGTCCCGGCTTTCGCCGGGATGACGATAACAGGAGTAGGCCGGTCAAGGCTCATTCTGCTTTAGGTATCTGTTGGACTGATTGGATTCATCGAAGCCGTGCCGAACATTCCCACCCGAAACCCTATCTATCGCGCCCTGTGGCGCGGCGATGCCTGGGTCAGTTCGACGGTTTTCGAAACCTGGGACTGGCTGCGGCGGGCTGGTTCGGCCTACTCGTCGTTCCTGCACCGCTTCCGAATCAAGGGTCCGAAGCGCGTTGTTGTCGACCTCCTCGACGATGGCGCCACATTTGGCACCGTTCTGGTGTTCGGGCTGGTCGCCTATGCGCTGCCGCCGTTTTCCGGAACGGGTGATGTTTGGAACCGCGGGCGCGAATATGCCATCACCTTCACCGACGGCAATGGCGACATCATCGGCAAGCGCGGGATACGCCAGGATGACGCCATACCTTTAAGCGAGATTCCACCGCACATGATCAAGGCGGTGCTGGCCACGGAAGACGCGCGGTTCTTCGATCATTTCGGCGTCGATGTGGTGGGCACGTTCCGGGCGATCATCCACAACGCGCGCTCGGATTCGAGTGTGCAGGGCGGTTCATCGCTGACCCAACAGGTGGCCAAGAACCTGTTCCTTTCACCGGAACGCACCATCCGCCGCAAAATTCATGAAGCCTTCCTCTCGATGTGGATCGAGGCGCGCCTGAGCAAGGATGAGATCCTCAAGCTTTACCTCGACCGGTCATATCTGGGCGGCGGCAATTATGGCGTCGAAGCGGCATCGCAATACTACTTCGGCAAGTCGATCCGCGACGTGACGGTGGCGGAGGCCGCAATGCTGGCCGGCCTGTTCAAGGCGCCGACCAAATATGCGCCCCATGCCAACATCGATAACGCGCGGGGGCGGGCCAGCGTGGTGCTCTATCGCATGCTCGACGAGCACTTCATCACCCAGGGCGAGTTGCTGAAAGCCCGGCGCGAACCGGCAACGGTGATCGAACAGAAGGTGACGGACAGTCCGGACTGGTTCATGGACTGGGCGTATCGCGAGACGGTGGCGCTGCTTGATGCCAATCCGCAGAACCGCGACTATGTCGTCGAGGTCAAGACCACCATTGACCTGAAACTGAACACCGAGGCGCAGAAGCTGATCAACGCGAAAATCGCCGAAGAAGGAACTCAACTCAACTTCTCGCAAGGGGCGGCAGTCACCATGTCGCCCGACGGCGCCATTCGGGCGATTGTCGGCGGCAAGGACTATGAAAACAGCCAGTTTAACCGGGCGACCGATGCCGAGCGGCAATCCGGATCGTCGTTCAAGCCCTTCGTCTATCTGGCGGCGCTGCTTGAAGGCTATGAACCGGACAATGTCGTGGTGGATGGCCCGGTATCGGTCGGCAACTGGGCGCCGCGCAACTATTCGGGCAAATATGCCGGGCGCACCACGCTGAGCAATGCACTGGCGCATTCCTACAATTCGGTGCCAGTCAGGCTGATGATCGATATCGGGCGAAAGAAGATCATCGATACCGCGCACCTCGTTGGCATCCGCGGCGAACTTGAAACCTGGGCGCCGATGGTGCTGGGCACCAGTGCGCTATCGCTTCTCGACCTGACGACCGGCTATGCCACCTTCGCAGGCGGCGGCAAGCTTGCCACCCCCTATTCCGTTCTGGAGATCAAGCGCGCCAATGGCGACATTATCTATTCGCGCGCCAATCAGGCCGACCTGGAGCCACGGCAGGTGGTGCCGGAAGAGAAGATTGCCGAGTTGAACTCGATGCTCAATGCCGTGGTGCGATCGGGCACCGGGCGCAAGGCCGACCTTGGCTTTGCGCCGCAAGGCGGAAAGACGGGAACGAACCAGAGCTATCGCGACGCCTGGTATGTTGGGTTTACCGCCCACAACGTGACCGGGGTATGGGTCGGCAACGACGACTTCTCGCCGATGGAGAAGGTGACCGGCGGCATGGTTCCAGCACCGCTGTGGAAATCGATCATGATGGTGGCGGAAGCGGGACTGGAGCCCATGGCGCTGGCTGGTATTCCCTACGATGATAGCTACACGCAGGTGCAGGTGGCCAGCGCCGAGACAGCGGTGCCGGCCGTTGACGAAAGCGATCAAGGCGGGGCCCTTCCCGGCAGCGAGTTCGGCGATGGCACGACGTCAGCGCTCGACGATGTTTTCAACTTGTTCGAAAAACCGGCGGCAAAAAAAGACACGCCGGCGGCCAAGAAGCAGGCCGTTCTGGTGTTGCCGAAAGCCAACGCCCAAGCGAAGTCGCGGCGGAATAAAGACATCCTCGATTTAATCTTCGGGGCATTCGACGACAAGTCCGACAAGAAAAAGAAAAAGAAGAAGAAGAAAAAGAAGAAGAAAGACTTCTTCATATTCTAGGGTGAGGCTGTGAGGCGGGCACTAAGCGGTTCATTGTACATGGTTGCCGGCGGGCTGATCGGCATCGCCACGGCGGTGGCATCGGTCGACTATCTCGGTTCATCGCCGGTGGGCGAGGGAAGTACCTGGCAAAGCTACGACGTCTCGGACGAATTGGCGGCGGCGTTCTATTCCAATGCCCACTATCTCCTTGGCGGCAGGCTTCCGCCGGCACCGGGCCAGCAACAGGAAATGACAACCGGCCGCGACAGCGACGGCAACCTGCTGTCGGCAGATTGCAGCTACCTGGTCAGCGGCGATTCCTGGACTCACATCTGGTGGAGCATCGCCACGGCGGCGGACAACGGTGTCAAGCCGCGGGTGGAAGCGATGCTGACCAGCGACTCAGCGGTTTTCAACACCGACGATTCGCTGTGGTTGACGGTGTCGCAGGCACCGGCGCCGGGCAACTGGATCAGGCCGCCTGCTAACCGCAACTTCGTGCTGATCTTCACGGCGGCAGGCGAAAGCGGGCTGGCCATGCAAGAACCCCTGCCCGACCTGAAAGTAACGAAGGGCGGCTGCACATGAGGGGGCGGCTGTTCTGGCTCGCGGCGGCGGTGTTCTTGTGCCTGACGCTGCACACGGGTTACCTGCTGTTTGCGCCGGGCATCGCGCTCGGCCGCAGCATCGCCGCCTCCGGCGTGGCGATCGACGCACCATCATTCCGTATCCTGCCGCAGGCCGACCAGAACAAACTGTTTCCAACCTATCCGAAGTCCAGCGTGTTCGGGCTGTGCGCCTATGACATTTCCAAACTCAACGCCCGTATCGCAGCAGTCATGCCCGATTCCTTCTGGACGCTCACGGTCTATTCCAGCACCGGCAGGGTTATCTATGCGTTGAACAGCGAGCAGTCGGGCACCGGCACGTTTGTCGTCAACCTCAACAAGGCGCCAAGTCTTTTCGAATCATTGCTCAAGTCCAATGCCGACGAGCTGACGACGCTTGACGGCTGGACAGTCGCGGCCACCGAACCGAAGGGTATCGCGGTGATATGGGTGCCACTCAGGGAAGCGGTGCAGAGGTCGGCAATCGAGGCCAAGCTGGCGAAGACCGCATGCGCACCGGTGACTTCGCCCTAGGGCGTTCAACCTTCAAACGCAGTCGAGGTCTTCGGCATTGTTGGCGGCCGCCGGCCTGCGGCGCACATTGGCCAGGCGATCGGAGATGTTGAACTCGCGGCGCTCAATGCGAACGCCGGGAAAGATGACAACCTCGCAGGTTGCCGCCTCATCCCTGGTTATGGGTTTCGTTTGGCCTCTGGCCGGAAATTCCAAGATCACGCTCATCGTTCCGCTCAATCTGTCCGCCGATGGACGCCACTAGAGAACGCTTTCGTTAAGAAACTTCTAAATATCCGGACCGCAACTCATATTGCCGAGAAGGCGAGTCCGGCGGTAGCGCTGCGGTCTTCGACTTCAACGACCCAGATGTCGGGATCGAAGCGGGCCCGCCTGGCGATGAAGTCGTTCACGGCCTGGGCATCGGCAGGAGGTACCAGTTCGGCGATCCATTGGCGTTCGCCTTCCTCGTTGATCGATGCGCCAGGCGGCGGGCCCAATAGATGGTGGGTGCCATCGAGATGGCTGATGACCACATACACGGTGCCGGCTTCATCGGCGCCGCGGCGGATGACAGCGCCGTAGCGGCCGGCAATTTCATTGCGGCGAAGAAACGCCTGAACCCAGATGCCGGATTTCAGGCGCAAGGTTGCCGCCTACTGGTTGTCGGACTGGAGGCTGGTCTCGGCAAGGCTGGCGACAAGCGCATCGCTGATCGCACCGGTTTCTGCAAGTCCGCGGGCGCGCTCGTACTGGCGGATTGCCGCTTCGGTGTCGTCCTGCAGTTCGCCACTGATCTCGCCGTCATACAAGGACAGCTCGGAAAGTGCCGCCTGGACGCGCCTGACGCGGGCGCGCTGTTCGGCATCGGGGGCCGGCTCAACACTGCCGGTGAACAGCGAGGCTTCGGCGATCTGGCGGGTGTAGCGAATATGTTCGATCAAATCCTGCGAGGGTTCGCCGGTGACTTGCAAGTTATTGGCCCGCTGGTAGACAACGATGGCCTCGCGGGTGTGGCGGCCGACGACGCCGTCTACGCCGCCCTTGTAGTAACCGGCGGCCTGCAGTTCGCGCTGCACGTTTTCGGCCAGCGGATCGTAGCGCAGCTGAACGGTTGTGCCCGGCTTGCCGTAGTCGACCTGCAGCCTGGTGGTGCCATTGCCGGCGGCCAAGTGGGTGCGGCCCGGTGGCTGGGCCATCAGGGCGTTGTAGAGAATTGCAAGGCTCAGCACGGCGGCCGCAGCGGTGGCCAGCATGGCAAACGGCGGCATGCGGCCAGGCCTTTCCTCCAATTCCTCGCGAACAACCCGTCTCAAACCAACACCACCCACACCGGAACCCAGGGAATGTTCCACCCGCTAAATTGCAGCACCGCGGTTAACGGCGCCTTTCAGCGCTGCCGATCGTTAACAGCATCGGCGGCAATTGTGGCCGGAGACTGGCGGGCGATGGTTAACCGGCAGTTAAGCCGAACACTAAAACTCAATTCAATTGATATTCAAACAGTCTTCAATGTTGAATCAAAGTCTAGCGCGCGGTTTCAACGCGCCGCAATGCGCCTCCGCTACACTCTCGCAAAACATGGGAAGGCGCGGGGATGCGTATCTTTCGGACAATCATTGTACTGACAGGACTGGCGGTGTTGCTGCCCTCGCCGCCGGAGCAGCCACAGCCCGAAGGTGCTAGCCTGGCGGCTGATGTGGACCTGCGCGGGGCTTTCGCAACGGCGACCCAGGCGGTTTCGGAAGTAGCATCGTTCTGCACGCGCCAGCCCGGCGTGTGCGAGACCGCCGGCTATATCGCCAGCCGCATGGAAGCCAAGGCGAAGTACAGCGTGAAGCTTCTTTATGAATGGGCCAATGAGTTCAGGGGCTGCCCCGCAGGTTCCGGCGGATTTCGAGGACGCGCAGTCCGATCCGCTCAACACCGGATCGGCACCGGCGCTCCACCTGGCGGTGGCGGGCGAAAGCCAATCGACCCTCAAACTCGAAGATCTGATCCCGGAATGGCGGGGACCGGCCAAATCCCGAAAGGGTTGAGATCGGCGCGGCAAACTCCTATGTGGCAGTCAATGCCAGCGGGAGCTTTCTGTGGACAGATTGGCCGAACTCAAAGCGGACTTCGAACTTCTCGACGATTGGGAAGACCGCTACCGGCACGTTATCGAGCTGGGCAAGACACTTGCGGAATTGCCGGCAGCTGACCACATTGCCGCCAACAAGGTGCAGGGCTGCGCCAGCCAGGTGTGGATCACGTCACAGCGCCAAGACGACAGCGAAAATCCAATCCTGAATTTCACCGGCGACAGCGATGCGCTGATCGTCAAGGGGCTGATCGCCATTGCCTTCATGATCTACTCGGGGAAGACGGCGCGTGACATCGTGGCAACCGATGCCAAGCCGATTCTCGACGAACTTGGCCTTGCCAGCCACTTGACGCAGCAGCGCTCCAACGGCTTTGCTTCAATGATCGGGCGCATCAGGACGGATGCGCAGCGGGCGCTTCAGCAACCGGCCTGAGGAGGTATTGCCGGGCGATAGTTGCCGGCTCCCCAGTGGGCTATGGCCGATTGGCGTTCCGGCCCCGCGGCTTGGCCTGAGAAAGCCGTAGTGGCGGGCCAGACTGGTGAGGCCCAAAGCCAGCACGGCCTTGCCGGCGCGCTGCGGCAGTTCCAGCAGGCGCTCGGCTTGCTCGAGCCCCGCGGACAGGCAGCAGATCTGCACCAGCATGCCCGAAAGCTCGGGCCCCACGGCATCGAGAGCGGCATGGAAGTTCTGGCGAGCAGCGATCATCGCGTCGGTCATGTCAGCCACCCGGTTTCCGGAACTAGTGCCGGCGGCATTTGCCGCATCCCATGATGCAGTGATGCGGCGGTGGAGACGGCTCCTCTCATAGTCGGCCCGTAGGCGTTCACCTGCGAGAAATTGCTGGTCGCCGATAAGTGGCTTGCCGGTTGACGATTTTCTTGAACGGAGCCAGGCCAAAGGGCTCTCGGCATCATTGAAACACGGTGTCTTGGCATCGGCGGCGGGCCGCGGGGGACGATGGCTGGCGAGTTGGCCCTTGGCTGTTGCAAGTCTTGCCCGCGAGATGAGGCCACCGGAGCGGTCCGGCACGAGGTGGCCCTTGGCGAGGAGTGCTGCGACGCACGGCAGGCGGCACGGTGAGGGCACTTCTCAAATGCGGCGAGGCCAGCGACCAGACGCCGGACTGCTTGCGGATGACACCGCCCTTGCTGTCCACGACGTGCAGGACAGCGCGGCATTGGTTTTCGAGGGAATTGGCTGATGAATCCGGCATTGGCGATTCTCCTTTGCCCGGTTCATAGCAAAAATTCCTACAGGAGTAAATACCCTTTGTACGCCTTTAATTCTAGGCGATGCTGGCGGCGCGATACCCGCCGTCTTCATCTTCGGCGGCTGGCTGGAACAGGTCGAGGCACAACATCATGCCGACGCCACCGGAATTGTTGTGCAGCAGCGGGAGTTTCAACCAGTACTGAACCAGGTGCTCCTTGTTGACCACGGGTCCGCGCACCACGCCCTGGGTGGGCTTGCCGTCCCTGATGGTCCGCTGGAATGCCGCAAGCCAGTAATCGCGCTTGTCGCCCCAGTCAAAATCGGTGACCGCAAGGCCGGTGATCTCGCGATCGTAGATTTCGCGCAGCCGCGTTCCGGCCAGGCGAATCTGGCACGAGTGATCGTTGGCATTGACGTCGACGAGGCTGATGTGCGGCAACAGACGGGCGAAATGACTGGGGTGGATGTCGCTGCGACTTGGCATGTCACGGCCTGCCGACTTCTCGACCCAGTAGTCATAGAGTTGCCGCTGCTCGGAAATCACGAGTTGCGCCCGGAACGAAACGTTTAAAGATGCCGTTTTCACTATTGCCCTGCCCGCCCTGCGAATCACTACCCCACTTCGCAGTGGCAAGTTATGAATCGACGGTTAATGATCCGCAAGAGTTTTGCGCATCAGGCCTTGCGGCGATGGCCCAGCCGCATGCGTTTCGCCAGACCGGAGCGCGCCACGGCGTAGTTCGGCGCCACCATCGGATAATCAGAAGGCAGCCCCCACTTACGCCGATACTCCTCGGGTGAAAGGTCGTAATGGGTGCGTATGTGGCGCTTGAGCGACTTGAATCGCTTGCCGTCCTCAAGGCAAAAGATGAAATCGGGCGTGATCGACGTTGCGATATCCACCTTTGGCTTCGGCAGGTCTTGCTCGGGTGGGACATTGCCCTGGTCATAAAGCGAAGTAAGGGCATCATAGGCAGCAGCAACCAGGCCTCGCAGTTCGCTTGGCGCGACCTGTTGACGGCTGACATACGCCGACACGATTCCGGCCGACATTTCGAGCAGCTTCAACCGCTGTTCCATTTCACCCTCTCGCTAGGCCCCGGCAGAGAGGAAGCCGCAGTAAGGTTACCATCGGGTTAATGCGGTGGAATGATATTGCGGCAATGACCGTCAGTTGTGCGGAGCGTAGGGGCCGGCCTTACGCGTGTACCAATCCCAATAGGTCAGCAGAATGCGCGCCTTGTTGAACGACAGGGTATCGTAGATGGACTGCAACTCCTCGACCTTGCGGCTGGGGTTGAGAAGGGAAATATCGGCGTTCTGAAGGCTGGCGACGGCGGTGGAAAACCGCGAGCGCTGGAAGCCAAGAGTCTTGAGCAGGACCGCCACCGGCTCGCCGTCGCGGTCGGCCAATGCCCGGAGAACCGTTTCGACGGCGATCCCCGCGGCATCGGCAAGGATTTGCGCGCCGGATTCGAGTTCTCCCTTGGTGACATGGGCGATTGCCATTTCCAGCTGTTCCTGGGGAGGAAACTTGGGTTCGGCGGCGGCAGCGCCATCGACGGGCGCCTGGGTGGCCATGGTGATTTTGAGAATTCTGTTGAGATTTTCGGAATCAGTGAGGAAGCGAGACAGCAGGAAACGGCGCAGTTCATGCGGGACGTGCCAGAACAACTCGAAAGCTACCGGCGCGGGCAAATCACCGCGCGTCGCCAATGGCGCAAGCACGGCATGGTGATCGATGGCATGTTCGGCGAGGCGGAAGTACGAGTCATGGTTCAGGGCAGCGCCGGGATTGCGCACCAGAGTAAGAATGACCGAGGTATCGCCGCGATCGATCAACTGGTCACTCAAGGTTGGCGAGATGGCTCGGCGCCTGGCGATCATGCGCAGCTTGTGGACATCGCCCTCGGCGGTGGCGGTGGCCAGATCCTGATCGGTGATATGCATGCAGCGCTCCAGCAGAGGTGCTGCAATCTCGTGGCGGTTGTCGCGTATGAGCTTGGCGACGAGCAGGCTTGGCGGTGCTTCCATGATGGCAACGCGCTCGGAAATCGCCAGAAGCTGTCTTGATGGAATGCGCGGCACCAGGCGCAGCAGGGTATCAGCGGCAAGGGCGCGTTCCTGAGGCTGCGAAGCGGCAGCACCGCCGGACATCATGTCGAGAAGCGACAATGCCAGTTCGCCGGTATCCTCGTCGGCCTCCTGCAAGGCATCGGCGCCGTGGTGCCCGGCCGACTTGGCCTGGGCAAATGGATCTTGTTCCTTCACCTTGCGAAGGATTGGCGATGATGGGCCCAGGCGATCGGCAATGACCTGGGTGATGGTGGCCGCTTCTTCGCTGGGAGCAAGCGGCTGGGTTTCCTGGGTCTCGCAGATCTCAGGTGCTATCGGTAGCCTGGGCAGCACTGGTTCAGGCGCAATCACAGCGGTTTCACCGCCTGTAGTCTCGCTGTTTTCGACGAGTTCAGCGATATCACGCAGGAATGCGGCGCGCTCGCTTGCTGACGGCTTGGCGTAGACAGCTTCGGTCACTGTTTTGATCAGGGCCTCAACGACCTTTTCGGCGAGAGGTGATGAGGCACGCGGGGGCGATTCAGTTTCGGTAATGTCTGCTTGGGTCGCGGGCCGTTCTTCGTCACCTGGTGCTGCGCTGGCCAGTGCCGGCGAAGGCGCATCAGGCGCATGCTCAGGATTCTCGAGACTTATGGCTTCAGGCGGTTGATCCGAAGCGAGCTCGGGTTCAGCAGAAATTTCCGCGATGCCGGGGGCCGGTTCAGCGTTCAAATCGTCGGGCTCAGCTGGCGCTTCGGGTTCAACCGGCAGCGGCTCCGCGACCGGCAATTCACCAATGGCCGCAAATACCGGCCATGGATCTTGAGCAAGCGAGGGTGCGAGAGGCCCGGTTGGAGTATCCAGGCCAGTATCCTCGGGCTCTTCCACCGGTGCTTTGGCTTCAAGTTCGTCAGCCGCCGCAGCCTGCTCATCCGGTGCAGGAACTTCAACCGGCTCCGGTAGCACTGTGGGAGCTGGCGGCGTAATGCGGTTTGACTCGGTGTACTGTTCGTTCAGCGGTACGAACACAGGAAGCGAAAAGCCGGGGGATGGTGGTTCGAAAGCCTCCTGCTGTTCCGGCAACGCCTGGGATGGACGGGCCTCAACATAGGGCTCCGGCTCAGGCACGACATCGGGAAGAGATGCAACAACTTCCGTGGCGATGGTCTGGGTGGCCGCGTTGGCGTCCGGTTCCGGCGGAGGTTGCGCCGATGATGGCGGTTCAAACAGGTCGGGGAGCGGTTCTTTCGACTGCAGCCTGGCGGTCAGCAATTTGAACGAGTTGGCGGTGATGCGGCGGCGGGGGGAATAGGGCGCAGCGGAGCCCGCCTGTGCATTGTGCACATGGCCAGCTTCCGCCTGTGGTGCCGTCCCCTTGAAGTCCTGCATTCTGCGCTACGCAATCCAATCCACCATTGGCAGGAAAGACTTGGAAGGCTGTAAAGTTGCTTAATTTCACGCAAAACTGGCCACGGGGCTGGGCAATCCACCCGGTTATGGTTAATCGGTGGTAAATTTGCACGGCAAGTTGAATGGGGACCGGCCTTCACAAGCCGGCGATCACCCGCCATCTTGGGCGGCAAAGGATGATAAGCATGAGCAACAAGAGCACCAAGACCGACGCCGAGTGGCGCGAGACCCTTTCCCCGGAGGCCTTCCGCGTGCTGCGCGAACATGGCACCGAACGGGCATTCACCAGCCCGCTTAACGGTGAAAAGCGCCAGGGCATGTTCATCTGCGCGGGCTGCGGAAAAGAACTCTTCCCCTCGAACACCAAGTTCGAGTCAGGCACGGGCTGGCCGAGCTTTTATCAGCCGGTTGTGCCAGACGCGGTCGGCACGACCGAAGACCGCTCGTGGTTCATGCGGCGCACCGAAGTTCACTGTGATTCGTGCGGCGGGCATCTGGGCCATGTTTTTCCCGATGGACCAAAACCCACCGGGTTGCGCTACTGCATCAACGGTGCGGCTCTCGATTTCAAACCAGACAAGGCCTGATTGATGAACCTCAAGAACCTGTTGCCGCCCCAGGCGGAGAAGCGGCCGCGCGTCGAAACCTGGCACGGCTACGAAAAGCGCGACGACTACCATTGGCTCAAGGCCGATAACTGGCAGGAGGTGATGCACGACCCCGCCAAGCTGCCGCAGGACATCCGCCGGTTTCTGGAGGGCGAGAATGCCTTTCATGAAGCAGTGATGGCGGATACCAAAGCATTGCAGGACACGCTGTTCGCCGAACTCAAGGGGCGCATCAAGGAAGACGATTCCTCGGTGCCGGCGCCGGATGGCCCCTATGCCTATTACTCATCATTCGTGACCGGCGGACAGCACCCGCGCTTCGCGAGGAAGCGCCGCGACATGGCGGGGCCGGAAGAGTTGCTTCTTGATGGCAATGAACTGGGCAAGGGCCGGGAGTATTTCCGTTTCGGCGGCATGGCGATGTCGCCGGATCATTCGCTGGCGGCGTGGTCGTTCGATGGCAACGGCTCGGAATTCTACGAACTCCGGGTGCGCGAAACCGCCACCGGCCAGGATCTGGGCGATGTGTTGCAGAACACGGCGGGAGGTGCGACCTGGGCCAGCGATGGCAAGAGCTATTTCTATACGTTGCAGGACGAGAACCACCGGCCGCTTAAGACCTACCATCATGTATTGGGCCGGGCGCAGCCGGATGATCGCCTTGTCTACGAAGAGAAAGACACCGGCATGTTCACCGGTGTGGGAAAAACCAACTCCGAAGCGTTCATCGTCATCGACATTCATGACCATGATACGTCCGAGGTGTGGGTCGTTCCGGCAGGTAATCCAGGAGACACGCCACAACTGATCGCACCGCGCGAGGCGGGGATCGAGTATGATCTCGAACATTGGGGCGACCGCTTCATCATCAAAACCAATCGCGGCGATGCCGAAGACTACAAGATCGTGACCGCGCCGGTTTCCGATCCACGCCCGGAGAACTGGATCGATCTGATACCGCACCGGCCGGGCTGCTTCTTGGTGGGATTCATCGTTCTGAAGACCTGGCTCATCCGCATGGAGCGCGAGAATGCGCTGCCACGCATCGTGGTGCGCGACATGACCACGGGCGAGGAGCATGCGATCGCCTTCGACGAGGAAGCCTATTCACTGGGCTTCGGCGAAATGCGCGAATACGACACGGACATTCTGCGCTTCAGCTATTCATCGATGACCACGCCTTCGCAGGTGTTCGACTACAACATGCGCGACCGCAGCCGGGTGTTGCGAAAAATGCAGGAAGTGCCGAGCGGGCATGATCCGGCTGATTACGTGACACGCCGCATTGAAGCCCCGGCCCATGACGGCGAGTCGATCCCCGTCACCCTGCTCTATGCCAAGGCCGCGGCGCTCGATGGCGCAGCACCCCTGTGGCTCTACGGCTATGGCTCCTACGGCATTTCCATACCGGCGGGGTTCAACACCAATATCCTGTCTCTGGTGGATCGCGGCTTCATCTATGCCATCGCCCACATCCGCGGCGGACAGGAAAAAGGCCGGCGTTGGTACAAGACCGGCAAGATGGAGCACAAGACCAATTCGTTCCGGGATTTCATCGCGGTGGCGCAACATCTCGTTGACAAAGGCTTCACGCGCAAAGGCAACATCGTGGCGCAGGGCGGCAGTGCCGGCGGCATGCTGATGGGGGCTGTGGCCAACATGGCGCCGGAACTGTTCAAGGGTATCGTTGCCGAGGTGCCGTTCGTCGATGTGCTGACGACGATGCTCGACGATACGCTGCCACTGACGCCGCCGGAGTGGCCGGAGTGGGGAAACCCGATTGCCAGCAAACAGGCCTATGAGGCGATAGCGGCCTATTCACCCTATGACCAAATCGCAGCGAAGGCCTATCCCAATATCCTGGCGGTCGGCGGGCTGACCGATCCACGCGTCACCTATTGGGAACCGGCCAAATGGGTGGCCAGGCTTCGCGAACTCAAGACCGATGATAACCTACTGCTGCTCAAGACCAACATGGGGGCCGGCCACGGCGGGGCCTCGGGGCGGTTTGACAGGCTTAAGGAAGTGGCATTTGTTTATGCGTTCGGATTGAAGGTGGCGGGAGAGTTATAATGCTCATTGACGCAGCCAAGTCCTCTCTGCTCATCGTCGACATGCAGGAACGGTTGTTGCCGGCGATGGCGGCATCTGAACCGGCGACGCGGAAATGCGAAATTGTGATGGCGGCGGCGAAGGCGCTGGCGGTGCCGTTGGCGGTTTCGGAGCAGTATCCCAAGGGGCTTGGAGCTACAGTTCCACAAATCCGCGATCAGGTGGGCAATGCGCCGGTGTTCGAGAAGAATGCCTTTTCCTGCTGGCGCGACGGCGCCATGAAGAAGCACTTCATCGGCCTTCACGACGCTGGGCGGCCGCAGGTGGTGGTCGGCGGCATCGAGGCACATGTGTGCGTGTTGCAGACGGCGCTCGACATGGCGCAGGCGGGGTTTGCGGTTTTCGTGGTGGCGGACGCTACGTCTTCGCGGGCGCCTGAGTCTGCCGGGTTGGCGTTTGACCGCATGCGAGCTGCCGGGGTCCAGGTGGTCAACACCGAAATGGTGGTGTTTGAGTGGCTCGGGAAGGCTGGGACAGCGGAATTCAAAGTCCTTTCGTCGTTGATTCGGTAATTGAAGCCTTTGGGGAAAGACTTTAATAGCTTAAGTCTTATTAAAATTTCTTGCCGTTTTTTTTAATTCATGCCATCTGATTAAGAAAATGCAGCTCAGATTTAAAGCGCTCCATGGACGCACTACAATTTTCGGTTGAACAACGCCAAAACCTCATCCGAACAATAGAGGGAGCGTGGGCTTTCGTTCCGAAACCCCTGCCGCCCGAGCTTGAAATCGGAAAGATTGCGATGAAACTCGCCACCGCAGCTAAAGCTGTGGGAGAACTCAATGGAGCGGTCAGACGGCTACAAAATCCTTACATGCTCATTGGCCCACTCATCCGGCGGGAAGCGCTGACATCTTCCGCGATGGAAGGAACAATCACAACGATCGATGAGATGCTCTTGCAGGAAATTGTCCCCGAGGCACAAAAGGACGATGATGCCCGCGAGGCGTCCAATTACTCGTTCTCACTTCGCAAAACTTCGGATGCGATGGCCAGCCTCCCAATCTCGGGCAGGCTAATCAAACAAGGCCATCGAATGCTACTCTCGGGCCTTTCACCGCACCGCGGCGCGGGAAAGCGCCCCGGTGAGTACAAGTCACATCAAAACGCCATCGGAGACAGCGGCGACACGATCCATACCGCACGCTATGTTCCGCCGCCGCCTGCGGAAACCATTCAATGCATGGCGGAGCTTGAGGCATTCATCAATCGACCGGACAGGCAAGACGGCGAACAGCTCATTGATCTTGCACTTGCACACTATCAATTCGAAGCCATTCATCCCTTTCAGGATGGCAATGGCCGCATGGGCCGCATGTTGATAACCCTGATGGCAATCCAGATGGGACTCATCGGATTACCATTGCTCCATGTCAGCGGCACACTCGAGCCGCGAAAGCCAGAGTACATCGAAAAACTATTCGCCGTTTCAACTCACGGAAAATGGATCGAATGGATCGAATTCTTTCTCGACATCGCAATCCAAAGCTGCGTGGCTGCTACTCGCATAGTGGACAAGACAATCGCACTGCATTCCGAACTCAAGAAGCGGGCTCTGCAAACAACCAAAAACCATCGCTTGGGAAGTATCGTTGACGCACTATTCACAAAGGAATGGACAACCGCCACGGAAACCGCTGCACTTTGCGGAACTACTTTTCCGACGGCCCAGGGTGACATCCAGGACCTGGTGCGTCTGGAAATCCTCCGACCCATTGCAAACACCAGGCCGGCAATTTTCGTGGCCCAGCCCATTTGGGACCTCAGCAAACGCGATTGATGAAAATCCGGTCTCCACGAGACAATGAATTGCGCACTTCGCCGAATTGACTTTCGGGGCGATTGGGGCTTTTTTGCTGCAACGCAAAATATTGGAGCAGACATGGCCAGCACCGCCGAATTCAACTGGGAAGACCCGCTCGACCTGGAAAGCAGCCTTACCGAAGACGAGCGGATGATCCGCGATGCGGCCAGGGCCTTCGCCGCCGACAAGCTGGCGCCGCGGGTGAAGAAGGCGTTTCGTGATGAGACGTTTGACCGCGAGATCATGGACGAGATGGGGGCCATGGGTTTTCTCGGGGTGATGACGTCGCCCGCCTATGGCGGATCGGGACTTGGCTATGTGGCCTACGGCCTGGTGGCGCGGGAAGTGGAGCGGGTCGATTCCGGCTATCGCTCGGCGATGAGCGTGCAGAACTCCTTGGTCATGCATCCCATCGAGGCCTATGGCACGGAGGCGCAGAAAAGGAAGTATCTGCCGAAGCTGGCGACCGGCGAAATTGTCGGCTGCTTTGGGCTCACCGAGCCCGATGCCGGGTCCGATCCCGGCGGCATGAAGACCAGGGCCAAGCGCTCAGGCTCTGGCTACATTCTCAACGGCACCAAGATGTGGATTTCAAACTCGCCGATTGCCGATGTGGCGATTATCTGGGCGAAGCTTGAAGACGAAGGCATTCATGGCTTCATCGTCGAACGCGGCGCCAAGGGATTTTCGACGCCGGTCATCGAAGGCAAGGTGTCGCTCAGGGCGTCGATCACCGGCGAAATCGTGCTCGACAATGTCGAGGTTGGCGCCGAGGCGCCTGCTGCCCAAGGCGCGGGGCCTTGCCGGGCCGTTTGGCTGCCTGAACAAGGCGCGCTTCGGCATCGCCTGGGGGGTGATGGGGGCGGCCGAAGATTGCTGGCACCGGGCACGGCAATACACGCTCGACCGCAAACAATTCGGCAAGCCTCTGGCCGCCAATCAACTGGTGCAGAAGAAGCTTGCCGACATGCAGACGGAGATCACGCTTGGCCTCCACGGCTGCCTGGCGCTGGGCCGGGCTTTGGAGAAAGGCGTTGCCGCACCGCCGGCCATCTCGCTGATGAAGCGCAACAATTGCGGCAAGGCGCTGGACATCGCACGCATGGCCCGCGACATGCATGGCGGCAACGGCATCTCCGACGAGTATCATGTGATCCGCCATATGGTGAACCTCGAGACGGTGAACACCTATGAGGGCACGCATGATGTTCATGCGCTGATCCTCGGCCGGGCGCAGACGGGAATACAGGCGTTTCAGTGACCGCGAAGATTTCGATCAACCTCGCTGACCCCGGCGAGGCGGCGGTGCGGAAACTGATTGAAGACCTCGATGCCTATATGACCCCGATGTATCCGGCGGAGAGCAATCATCTGCTGGACATCGAGACTCTGCGCGATCCGCGGATGCGGTTTTTTGCTGCCGGGGTAGACGGCGTGATACTCGGTTGCGGCGGTTGCTGGCTACATGCCGACTATGCCGAGATCAAACGCGTTTATGTAAGTCCGGCAGGGCGCGGGCTGGGCTTGGCCAAGATGCTGATGCAGGTCATCGAAGATGAAGCGCGGGCCAACGGCAAGGCGATTGCCCGGCTGGAAACCGGCATTCATCAACCGGAGGCAATCGGGCTTTACCAGGCGCTGGGCTATGAGCATCGCGGACCGTTCGGGGCGTATGCGCAGGATGCCAACAGTGTGTTCATGGAGAAGCGGTTGTAGCCAGTCTCGCATTTTCATGTTTGTCATCCCGGCGAAAGCCGGGACCCCCTGAGAATTCACCGCAAAAGTTGCGCTCGTTGAACCCGCTCAGTGGGTCCCGGCTTTCGCCGGGATGACAGCACATGTTGAGGTCAAACCGTCACTTCGGCTGGAAGATGCAATAGATCTTCTTCAGCGTGCCTTCGGATTTCCAGGCGTTTGGCGTGCCCATGGGCACGAAGAAGGTGTCGCCAGCGGTGAAGGTTTGCTCCCTGCCCTTGTCATCGATCATCGTCACGCTGCCTTCGAGCAGGTGCATTAGTTCATGACGGGGGAAGTCGATGAGCTTGCGGTGATAGCCGGTGGTCTGCCAGATGCCGATGGTGAATTGTCCGGTCGCATCCGCGTAGTATTCGTGAGCGTGCTGAGTGGGCACTGCCGAGTGCAACATGTCCGGGCCCGGCGGTGTTGACGGTGATAGCTTCACACTTGGATCGATCTTGATGACGGACTTGCCGCTCGGCTGAGCCTGGTCTCCAAGGTCGCCGAAGTACATGTAGAATTTTCGGACGTGGCGCTCCTGCTTGTAGCGGCAGCGCGTTCCCTTGGGGATCAGCATGTGTTCGCCGGGGCCGGCGCGGGTCTCCTTCCCTTCTTCGATCACGATGATTTCGCCTTCGAGGCACAGCCACAGCTCATCGACCGGGTAATTGATCCATGGCGAGATGCTGGCGCCTGCTTCCCACAGGCCGGCGGCGATGCTGCGCTGCTCATCATGGAACAAGGCGAGGCCACGCTGGGCTTTCGTTCCTTCCGCAATATCGACGTCGGTGAAGTCCGGCAGGGGGAGCGTCTGGGCGCGGGGGTCGAAGCTGATGATACTGGATTTCTGCATGGTTCACCTCCACGACAGCCTAACCCACGTTCCTTGCTTGTTCCAGAGAGCCGGACTAGATAGGGATATCTTTTCAATGGAGGAACGAAGATGGCTCTCGAACTGCCCGCCCTGCCCTATGCCTATGATGCGCTGGGCCCCTACATGTCGAAGGAAACGCTCGAGTTTCACCACGACAAGCACCACATGGCGTATGTGACCAATGGCAACAATCTGCTGAAGGATTCGCCGCTTGCCTCGCTCTCCATTGAAGAGATTTGCAAGAAGGCATTTGCCGACAAGGCGGCGGGGCTGGTCAACAATGTGGGCCAGCACTACAACCACAATCATTTCTGGAACTGGATGAAGCCCAATGGCGGCGGCAAGAAGATTTCGGGCAAGCTGATGAAGGCCATCGATGCCGACCTCGGCGGCTATGACAAGATGCGCAGCGACTTCGTGCAGGCTGGCCTCACGCAGTTCGGCTCCGGCTGGTGCTGGATTGCGATGAAAGACGGGAAGCTGGTCATCATGAAGACCCCGAACGGCGAGAATCCGCTGATGCATGGCGCCGCCCCGATCCTTGGCTGCGATGTCTGGGAGCACAGCTACTACATCGACTATCGCAATGCCCGGCAGAAATATCTCGAAGCCTTCGTCGATAACCTGGTGAACTGGGACTACGTCGAATCGATGATGGCGAGCGCTTGATCTTGCGCGCCTGGCAATTGACATTCGTGGCCGGGCTTGCGCCCGGCCATTGCCGTTTGGAGGCCTTGCATGCCACTGCTCAACAGCGCAATCGAATCACAGGCCGAAATCACGGCGTGGCGGCGGGAACTGCATGCCAACCCGGAGCTCGACCTCGACACCCACAAGACAGCGGCATTCGTGGCTGAAAAGCTGAAAGCCTTCGGCTGCGACGAGGTGGTGACGGGCATCGGGCGGACCGGCGTCGTTGGCATCATCAACGGCAGGCTGGGTGCTGGACCGACGGTGGGGCTTCGCGCCGACATGGATGCGCTGCCGATTGCCGAAGAATCGGGCGTGGCTTACGCTTCGCGGGTTCCCGGCAAGATGCACGCCTGTGGCCATGATGGGCACACCTCGATGCTGCTGGGGGCGGCGCGGCACCTCACCGCCACGCGGGCGTTCGCTGGCCGGGTGGCGGTGATCTTCCAGCCGGGCGAGGAGTTGAGCGGCGGCGGCAAGCTGATGCTGGAGGATGGCTTGCTGGAGCGGTTCGATATCTCCAGCGTCTATGGCATGCACAACAAGCCGGGGCTGGCGGTCGGGCAATTTGCCATCCGCCCCGGCGCCATGATGGCGTCGGGTGATGCTTTCTCCATTGAAATCACCGGCAAGGGTGGACATGCGGCGCACCCACACCAGGCCGTCGATCCGGTGTTCATCGGGGCGCAAATCGTATCGGCGCTGCAGGGCATCGTGTCGCGCAATACCGGGCCTACCGAGTCAATCGTTGTTTCGATCACCCAGTTTCATGCCGGCGACTCGAACAATGTCATTCCGCAGCGGGCTGTGCTGTCGGGCACGATCCGGTCGCTCGATACCAAACTGCATCTACGCACACGCGAGTTGGTAAAGCAGACTGCGGAAGGCATTGCGCGGGCGCTGGGCGGCGAGGCGGTGGTGAACCCCGATCTCGAAATGCTCTATCCGGTGACGTTCAACCACGCGCGAGAAACGGCGGTGGCAACGGACGTGGCGCGGGCGGTGGCGGGCGAGGCGAATGTGTTGACCGACATTGCACCGACGCTGGGGGCTGAGGATTTTTCCTTCATGCTGGAAAAGCGGCCGGGCGCTTACATTTTCACCGGCAATGGCGACACGCCGTTCTGCCACCACCCGGCCTATGACTTCAATGACAAGGCACTTCCCTATGGCACCAGCTATTGGGTGAAGCTTGCGGAAACGGTTCTGGCGCCGAAATGACTATGCAGGTTTTCGATGGTCACAACGATGTGCTGTTGCGGCTGTGGCTGAAAAAGGATTCAGACCCGGTTCGCGACTTCATCGACGGCGACGGCAAGGGGCATATCGACCTGCCGCGCATGATCAAAGGCGGGATGGCCGGTGGCTTTTTCGCGATCTTCGTGCCGCCGCAGGCAGAAGACCCGCATGACGATGACGATCTCAACCCGCCGCCGGCATCGGAACTGCCACGTGGGTTTGGGCTGACCATTGCGGTTCAAATGGCGGCTTTGTTGCTGCGCATCGCGGCGGCATCGGAGGGCCGTTTCAAGGTGTGCCGCACGGCGGCGGAGATACGGCAATGCCTGGCGGACGGCGTCATCGCGGCGATCATGCATATCGAGGGGGCAGAATGCATCGACGCCGATCTTGCGGCACTCGATGTGTTGCATGCGGCGGGGCTGCGGTCGATCGGGCCAGTGTGGAGCCGGCCCAACATTTTCGGGCATGGCGTGCCGTTCCGCTTCCCTTCGAGCCCGGACACCGGCGAGGGCTTGACGGCCGTTGGCAAGGATCTGGTCAAAGCGTGCAACCGGCTGAAGGTGATGGTCGATCTCTCGCACATTACCGAGAAGGGATTCTGGGATGCCGCCGAGGTCAGCACCGCACCGCTGGTTGCCACGCACTCCAATGCCCATGCGCTGTCAAACTCCTCGCGCAATCTCACTGACCGGCAGCTCAAAGCCATCGGCGAAACCGGCGGCATGGTGGGGCTTAATTTCGCCAATGGTTTCCTCAGGGCCGACGGCAGCTGGCGCAGCCCCAACGGCCTCGACGAGATGCTGCGTCATCTCGACCACATGATTTCCCTGGCCGGCGAAGACCACGTGGGGCTGGGCTCCGACTTCGATGGCGCGCGCATCCCGGCGGCCATCGGCGACGCCGCCGGGTTGCCCAATCTGGTTGCTGCCATGGCTGGCCACGGCTTCGGCGAAACCCTGATGCGCAAGCTGTCGCATGAGAACTGGGTGAAGGTGCTGGAAAGGACGTGGGGTGGGTGACGCCGATTTTGCACCGGTTTGTGCCAGTGCTTTGTTTCGTGGTATGGAATTGGCGGAGCGAGGTAACTCATGAACAAGCAGCGGGCTTTGGCCGTCACCGTAAGCCACGACAAGGATGAGGGTGTCTGGTTCGTCCTCTCTTCCGACGTACCAGGATTGAACGCGGAGGCGCGGTCGCTTGACGAACTGGTCACGGTGATTGCCGACTTGGCGCCAGAACTGATCACGGCAAATCTTCCGGGAACAATCGCTGGTACACCTGTCTGCATTCAGCACATCGTCAGTGCCAAGCCTGCCCACGCCGCCTGAATGGGATCCAATCTCTACCCCAATTTGGCTCGCCTGCTGAAGGACGCAAATTGCCATTTTGTCAGGCAGGGCAAGGGTTCCCACGAGATATGGTTCAGTCCACGAAGCAACCGGACCTTCAGCGTGCCTCGCGATACGCGAAAGCCGCACACGGCGAATGCAGTGCTGAAGGATGCAGGGCTGCCGAAGGCGTTTTGATCACAGGGGTAGGCCAATCTGCCGGACGGGATGAAGGCCCACGGCTTCGGCGAAACCCTGATGCGCAAGCTGTCGCATGAGAACTGGGTGAAGGTGCTGGAAAGGACGTGGGGTGGATAGCGGGATAAGCCTTCCCCATCACCTTGGGGCTGGGCTAGTCTCGCTTTATGCCTCGGCTCAAGACCAGGACTCCTTCGACCCCGCCTGCCCTTATCGGGTGGCGCGAGCGGGTCAGGTTGCCGCAACTTGCGGTGGGCATCATTACGGCCAAGGTGGATACGGGGGCGAAATCGGCAGCACTTCATGCCGAGGACATTCGAGTTCATGGCGCCCGCGTGCGGTTCCGGGTGCCGCTCAATGGGCGTGACCATGACTATGACCTGCCGCTGGCCGGCCACCGGCGCGTCAAAAGCACCTCGGGGCACAGCGAGGCGCGGGCGGTGATCGAGACCGATGTGGTGGTGGGCGAGCATCGCTTTGCCATCGAAATTACCCTCACCAACCGCACCGACATGGGGGTTCCGATGCTGCTCGGCCGTTCCAGCATCAAGGGACGGTTCGCGGTGCACCCCGGAAAATCGTTCATTCTGTCGCGCAAGCGCAAGCGGAAAACACCATGAAGATCGCGATCCTCACCCGCAACCCCAAGCTCTACTCACACCAGCGCATCATGGACGCAGCCACCGGCCGCGGCCACGAGATCGTGCCCATCGACTATCTCAAATGCTACATGAACATCACATCGAAGCGGCCGGAGCTGCGCTTCATGGGCGAGCTGCTGACAGGTTTCGATGCGGTGATTCCGCGGATCGCCGCGTCGCACACCTTCTACGGCCTGGCGGTGCTACGGCAGTTCGAGATGATGGGGGTCTATCCGCTCAACGAGTCGGTAGCAATCGGACGGTCGCGGGACAAGCTCAGATCGCTGCAAATTCTGTCACGCGAGGGCGTCGGGCTGCCGGTGACGGCGTTTGCCAACGACTCGACGCGGTCCGATGATGTCATCGAACTGGTGGGCGGGTCGCCGGTGGTCATCAAGCTCCTGGAGGGAACGCAGGGCATCGGCGTGGTGCTGGGCGAAACCCACAAGTCGGCGCGGTCGGTGATCGAGGCGTTTCATGGCGCCGAAATCGCCGTGCTGGTTCAGGAATTCATCAAGGAGGCCGAGGGCCGCGACATACGGGCTTTCGTGGTGGGGCGGCGGGTGGTGGCAACCATGGAACGGTCAGGCGCCAAGGGTGATTTCCGTTCCAACCTGCATCGCGGCGGAACGGCGCAGCAGGTTGAATTGTCCGCCGCCGAGCGGGCGACGGCACTCCGGGCGGCGAAGGCCATGGGGCTCAATGTTGCGGGTGTCGACATGCTGCGCTCGAAGCGCGGGCCAGTGGTCATGGAGGTCAATTCATCGCCCGGGCTTGAGGGTATCGAAAAGGCGACGGGCAGCAATGTGGCGAAGGTGATTATCGAATTTCTGGAGAAGAACGCCAAGCCGGGGAAAACCAAAACGAAGGGGCGGGGATGAAACCGTTCCGCATCGGCAACCACGATGTCGAGCCCGGCACCCGGCGCGGCATCGACTTGCCGGTGAGCGTTCTCTCCAACCACACGCCAATGACGCTGCCGGTGCATGTTTTACATGGCGCGAAGCCCGGACCGGCGCTGTTCCTTTCGGGTGTGGTGCATGGCGATGAAATTCTTGGCCTGGAGATCATCCGGCGGGTGTTGCGGCATGCGTCGCTCAAGCATCTTGTGGGCACGGTGCTGGCGGTGCCAATCGTCAATGCCTTCGGGTTCCTCAGCCACTCGCGATACATGCCCGACCGGCGTGACCTCAACCGGTCGTTTCCGGGTTCCGACCACGGATCGCTGGCCAGCCTGCTGGCCGACCTGTTCATGCGCGAAGTGGTGATGCGCTGCCAATATGGCATCGACCTGCACACGGCCGCCCTTCACCGCACCAACCTGCCGCAAATACGCGTGGCGCCGGATGAGCCGGAGCTCATTGAACTGGCGGAGGCTTTCGGGCCACCGGTGGTGCTGGTGTCGAAGCTGCGCGAAGGGACGCTGCGCCAGTGCGCCCGCGATGTTGGCGTGAAAGTGCTGCTCTATGAAGGAGGAGAAGCGCTGCGGTTCGACGAAGTGGCCATTCGGGCCGGCACAGTCGGCATTCTGCGAGTGATGAAGCATCTGGGAATGTTGCCGCTCACCGATCCGGCCCGCAACAAGGTGGCCCCGGCATTTTCCGACGCCAGCACGTGGCTTAGGGCCGCCGAGGGCGGCATCCTGCGTTCCGGCCGCAATGTCGGCGATCATGTGACCGCGGGAGAGATAGTCGCCGAGGTCTCGGATCCTCTGGGCGAGGTTTCAGTGCCGGTGATTGCCGCGGATGCGGGCATCATCATCGGGCGCACCAACCTGCCGATTGTCAACCGCGGCGATGCGCTGTTCCACGTGGCCCAGATGAAAGACATGGAAACATCGCGCGCCCGGGTGAAATCGATCGGCAGCGAACTGGCGCAACCGATGCTGGATGAGGACGAGATTATTTAAGGGGAGCGTGAGAAATAGTGTTGCGGCCCGTCAACTGTCATTCCAGCGAAAGCCGGAACCCAGATTTGCAAATTACGAGATCGCTGAAAGTCTGGGTCCCGGCTTTCGCCGGGATGACGGCATGCGTATAAGCAAATCCAAACGCATTCTTCTCTAAGCGGCTTTGCGCATCGCCTTGGCGTTCAGCAGGTTTTCGAACATCAGGCGGCTGTGGAAGGCGAGCTCGGGCATGAGCGGCAGGGCCTTGGCGCGCACTTTCTCATAGGCGCCGGGACCGAGGGCTTCTTCGAGCCACTGGATATACTGCGGAATGTGGGCCCATCGTTCGACCAGTGCGGAGTTCAATTCACCGTGGAACTGGGTGGCGAGCATGGTGGTGCCGACCGCCATGATCTGCACCGGCGAAACGGAAGAGCCGGCCAGAACCTGGGCGCCTTCGGGCAGGCGTTTCACTTCGGCGTGGTGCCACTGCATGAAGCGCATGGATTGCGGCAGGCTGGCGGTCATCGGATGTTGGGTGCCGAGTGGCGTCAACTGGATGCGGCCGATGCCGACCTCGGACGAATTGCGCCAGGCCGACGGTGCCGCCGAGGGCTACGGTCAAAAGTTGCAAGCCGAGGCAAACGCCGAAGTATGGGCGATCGATAGGCTGTCACCCATTCACGGATGGCGGCGATCTCGGTCACCAGCCAGGGATGAGTTTCGGTTTCCCAGACATCCATGGCGCCGCCCATAACCAACAAGAAGTCGTAGGGGGCGAGCGGCGGAATCGCCTCGCCCTGGTGCAGCATGACGATATCCATGGCGTAGCCGCGGCGTGCGAGAAATTCGCCGAACAGCCCGGGGGGCTCGTCGTCCATATGTTGAAATACCAAGGCACGTTTGTTCATGGCGCAGGCCCAATTCAAAAAGGGAGTGGCGTAAATAGTGCGAAACGTGCGATTCTCAAGACCCACAATGCCGCATTCTTCGGCCTAGCAAGCAATCGCAAAGACTTGATGAACGCATGAGTCCGCAACGGATCGTCTTTACCGCCCTGTTGCCGTTCGCGGCGGGTTACTTCATGTCGTATCTGCTGCGCGCCGTGAACGCCGTGGTGGCGCCCGACCTGGTGCGCGATGCGGGGTTAACACCGGCCCAGCTCGGGCTTCTGACCGCTGCTTATCTCGGGGCCTTTGCGTTGTTCCAGTTGCCGCTGGGGGTGCTTCTCGACCGCTATGGGCCGCGAAAAGTGCAGACGGGATTGTTGTTGATTGCGGCGGCTGGCTGTCTGGCGTTTGCGGCGGCTCCCGGATTTGCGGCGATGTTCGGCGCTCGCGCCATCATCGGACTGGGGTTTTCGGCGGGGTTGATGGCCAGCTACAAGTCCTCGGCCACCTGGGTGCCGCTGGAACGCCGGGCGCTGGCCAACATGTCGATCATGTCATTCGGTGCGATGGGCGTGCTGGTTGCCACGGCTCCAACGGAGCTCCTGGTTAGTCTGATCGGCTGGCGCCAGGTGTTCATGGTGTTCGCGGGCTTCATTGCGCTGGCCGCGCTTTTCATATTTTTCGTGGCGCCGCGTGACGACACGGCCAGCGCGTCAGCGCCCCTTGGCAAACAGGTGGGCGATCTCATGTCCATCATGCGGTTGCCGTTGTTCTGGAGGGTGGCGCCGCTTCTGGGGCTTACGTCGGGCGTGCAAATCGGTATCCAAACCCTGTGGGCAGGCCCGTGGTTTCGCGATGTCATGGGTTTCAGCCGGGAGGAGGTTGCCCGCCACCTGATGTGGATGGCCGTGGCCTTTATGGCCGGCATTCTATCCGTCGGTGTCGTTGCCGATTACCTGGGGCGGCGGGGTGTCGAACCGCTCAAAGTCATGCTCGGCTACAACGTCATCTACATGGTGGCACAGGCGGTCATTGCGCTGCGCATTGACGGCTTGCTGTTCCCGGCGTGGCTGGCGGTGGCGGCATTCGGACAGGTTGCGGTCTTGTCTTTCCCGTGGTTTCAGTCGCGAGTCGGTCCCGGGTTGGCGGGCCGCTCGAATTCGACTCTCAACTTCGTTATGTTTATTGCCGCATTCTGCTCACAGTATCTGGTGGGCCTTATTATTGGCCTGTTTCCGCCCACCGCGACCGGATATTCACCGGAAGGTTATGGCTGGGCCATCGGCTTCTTTCTGGTGCTGCAAATCCTGGCGCTGATCTGGTATGCCGCTGGGTGGAAAGAGATTCATCATGCCTAACCCCATCATTGCCGAACTTACGCGTGGCGGCATCGTCGAAAGCCGCCACACGGGTGCCTATGCGGTGGTCAATCGCAATCACGAAGTCGTTCTGTCGGGCGGCGACATCGACGCGCAGGTGTTTCCGCGCTCGGCCATCAAGGCCTTCCAGTGTCTGGCGATGGTTGATAGCGGGGCGGCGGACCGTTTTGGCTTTACACCCGAAGAGATTTCACTGGCCTGCGCCTCGCACCATGCCGAGCCGGAGCATGTGCGCGTGGCCCGCGCCATGTTGAAGAAAGCCGGCAATGATGAAACGCTTTACGAGTGCGGCGCCCATTGGCCCGACGCGCCCTTGGCTTTGCGCGAATTGGCGCGGTCGGGGGGCGAGGCCAGTGCCATTCACAACAATTGTTCGGGCAAGCATGCGGGGATGCTGGCATTGGCGCGTCAACTTGGTGTCGATCCCAGAGGTTACGTCAAGCGTGAGCACCCGGTGCAGAAGGCCATCGCTGCCACCATCGGCAATTATTGCGATTGCGATCCCGACCAGCTGCCCTGCGGCATCGATGGCTGCTCGGTTCCCACCTGGGCAATTCCCTTACGCAATACGGCGCTGGGTTTCGCCCGCTTCACCGACCCCGCCAATGCCGCTGCTCAACGCATCATCGCCGTCAGTGCGCGCCCACCCCCTCATGGTTTCGGGTTCCACCGGGTTCGACACCCTGTTGATGACAGCCGTGCCGCGCGTGTTCGCCAAAGGCGGTGCCGAAGGCGTGCATTGCGGGTGCGTGCCGCATGCCGGCCTTGGCATCGCCGTCAAATGCGATGATGGCGCGGGCCGGGCCGCTGCGGTGGCTTTCGCCGAGGTGCTCTCCAAGCTCGACGTGTGGACACCGGATGAACTGCGCGAGATCAAGAGGTTTGCCCACAAGGACCTGACCAACTGGAACACGCTGCATGTCGGCGACCTGCAGGCCGCGGCCCTATGACAGACCTAACGCCGCGCGACGTCGTGAACCGCCAGCTTACGGTTTACAATGCCCATGACATCGAAGGCTATTGCGCCCTCTTTGCCGATGATGCGACAATCTCCGATCTGGTGACCGGCCAGATGATCTGCCATGGGATTGATGAAATACGCGCTGTCTATACCAAGCGCTTTGCCGACAATCCCGGCCTTCGCTGCACGGTTCACCAACGCATGGAGGGCCCGGTCTTTGCCATCGACAAGGAGACCGTTTACGGGCTTCCAACTGGCGATTTGCACATCATGGCGATTTACGAGGTGCGCGAAGGGCGCATTCAATCACTGCGGTTCATTCGCTGGGCCGATTGACCGTCAGGCGATCATCGGCGGCCCGGCGGTTTCGGCCACTGAGAATGAGATGCCACGGCGGCAACTGACGACGATTTCGTTGGCCGCCGTCAGGGCCTTCGCGGCGGTGCTTGCGAAGCCTGATGTGTGGACGGCGGAAGAGCTTGAGGTCATCAAGGACTTTGCCCACAAGGACCTGACCAAATGCAATATCCTGCAATTGGGGGACATCCGGGCCGCAGCGATTTGACCGCAATCACCCAAATCCACAAGTTTACGCCTTAGTGGCGCGGGCGATGGTGTTACGAATTTTCGTTGCAAAGCCTTCGAAGCGCTGCGAATCGACTTTCTCCGCTTCGTGCAGTGCCAGGTAGTGCAGTTTTGCCTGCGGCGCACAGGCGCCGATGAGGGCCCGTTTGAGGATGAGTTTCACTGGCTGCCGCAGCACCAGCCAATCCACCCAACGGGGCGAACCGAGGGTGGTAATGGCAATGACCACCTTCAGTTTCAGGAGGCGCGGCGCGATAGCCTTGCCTTCGGTAGGCAGGTCATAGGCCACGCCCGGCGCCCACACCCTGTCGAACCACCCCTTTAGAATGGCCGGAAAGCCGAACCACCAGGTTGGAAAAACCAGCACCAGCATCTCGGCCGCGAGCAATCGCTGCATGTCACCGGTCACCACGAAACTGCCTTCACCGTAGTGCGACAGCCGCTCGGCAGACGTCAGCGCCGGTTGAAAGCCAACGGCGTAGAGATCCTCAAGCGTTACTTTCACGCCGTGTGATTCAAGCGCCGCGCGCGCCACGCCGGTCAGAGACCGGCAGAGACTGTTGTTGACGGGATGAGCGATGACAAGAAGGCACGTCATGGGCAAAGTATCTTGCCTGACGATGTCACGGTCAACCGGCGATGTTGCCAGTGATCACGGCGCCTTCCTGGGCTTGTGTTCCGGCCAACGAAAGATCGGCGCTTGCTAGATCGGCATGGTTCATGGCGGCTATCGCTTCCTGGCGAGTGCCGGTGATTTGGTTGTTGACGATCATTGGCGGTTCGGCGCCTTCGGCTACCGAGAAAGTAATGCCACGGCCGCAGCCGACGACGATATTGTTGGCCGCTGTCAGGGCCTTTGAGGCGAAGGCCCAGCCCAGGGCGATGCCCGTGCCGATGGCCGCTTCCACGGCATTGCCATTGATCACGGTTTGCGCTTCGGCGAAGATGCCGAAGCCATTGCAGCGCCGCACCACGTTGCCGGTGCACGTGGCCAGCCTGCCACCGACATCAAAATTGGTGATCGAGATGCCGTTCACGGCACCTTCGACAATGTTGTTGGCGATAATCGCGCCTTCGAATGCGAATTCGCAATAGAGAGCGGTTTCGCCGAGCCTTGACGCCGAATTTCCGGTGATCACGCAATTGTCGCCGCCATTGTTGCGGATGGCGGAGAAGGCGCAATCGGTTATGCGATTGCCGCTGATGGTGACGTTGGCGGCCTTGAACACGCTGATGCCGTTGCCCGTCTGTCCGGTGTCGCCGGGACGCGCGGCAATGCGCGAGATGCGATTGTTGCAGACCAGCGTGCCATCTTCGCGCTTTTCGGAGGTCCACACCATGATGCCATTGGCACCAATATCGGAGATGGTGTTGCCGGAGATTTCGAGACCATTACTGTCGGTGGCGAAAATTGCCGCGTCAATTTGATCGCTAAACGCCGAATTTCGAACCGCTCCCGAGCAGCGCTCGAGCACCAGTCCGCGCTCGCCGCCGATGAACTGGCAGTTGTCGATTGCAAGGCGATGGGCATCGGCCGCAGTGACCAGTGCACCGCCGCCAGTGAAGGAAAGACCGGCAAGTGAAATGTCGCCGGCCCCTTCGATGACCAGTGATCCTTTCAGGACCGTGCGGCCCGGCACACCCTCAATGCGAACGGGTTTGGTAATCCGCAAAGCCGTAGCGCCATATTCACCCGGGCCGAGCCGCAACACGCCTTCGGCTTCAATCGCTTTATCAATTTCATTCTGCAAGTCTTTGATATCAGTGGTTTTCGCCAGCGCCGGTGTGACGGTAACCAAACTCAAACCAGACAGCACAAATCGCCGTGAGAAGTCCATTTTGACACACTCCGAGGAGCGCGATGCAAACTTCAAGCCGTATTCGGCGTGCGCTGCGCGAAGCCTAGTTTGGCTGACAGTTGCTCCAGCAAGGCCAGCGCGGCATCGGGCACTACGGTGCCCGGGGGAAACACCGCTGCGGCGCCCATTTGTTTGAGGGCCGGGACATCCTCGGGCGGAACAACACCGCCGACCACCACGAGAACGTCGTCGCGGCCCGCAACCTTCAATGCGGCTTTGAGTAGCGGCAGATGAGTGAGGTGGCCGGCGGTCAACGACGATACACCGACCACGTCGACTTTTTCACGCGCCGCCAACGCGGCAACTTCTTCCGGGGTTGCGAACAGGGCGCCGATCTTCACGTCGAAGCCCATGTCGGCAAAAGCCGAGGCGATGACTTTCTGGCCGCGGTCGTGGCCGTCCTGGCCGATTTTGGCGACCAAGATGCGGGGGGGACGCGATGCGGCTTCGGTGAACGCTGCTACGGCGTGTTTAACGCGCTCGATCTTGGCACGGTCGCGGGGGGCGGCGGCATAGATGCCCTTGATGACGCGGGTGACGGCCTGGTGGCGGTTCCAGACCTTTTCCAACGCCAGCGAGATTTCGCCGACGGTGGCCTTGGCGCGGGCGGCATCGACGGCGGCGGCGAGCAGATTGCCTTCGCCAGTGCTGGCAACCCGTGAGAGCTTTGCCAGCATGGCTTCGCATTGGGCGGGATCGCGTTCGGCGCGCAGCCGCTGCAGCTTTTCGATCTGCTTGGCGCGCACCGCTGAGTTGTCAACTTTCAGGATATCGATCGTGGCATCATCGGCGGCGCGGTATTTGTTGACGCCGACCAACACCTGTTCGCCGGCATCGATGCGGGCCTGGGTGCGGGCGGCGGCTTCTTCGATCCTGAGTTTCGGGATGCCGGCTTCGATGGCCTTGGCCATGCCGCCCATGTTCTCGATTTCCTCGATATGCGCCCAGGCCTTGGCGGCGAGATCGGCGGTGAGGCGCTCAACGAAGTAACTGCCGCCCCAGGGGTCGATGACCCGGCAGGTGCCCGCTTCCTGTTGCAGGAAGAGCTGGGTGTTGCGGGCGATGCGGGCCGAGAAGTCGGTGGGAAGGGCGAGGGCTTCGTCGAGCGAGTTGGTGTGGAGGGACTGGGTGCCGCCTTGCGTTGCCGCCATCGCTTCGATGCAAGTGCGGGTGACGTTGTTGAACACGTCCTGGGCGGCGAGGGACCAGCCGCTGGTTTGACAGTGGGTGCGGAGCGATAGGGAGCGTTCGTCCGTTGGGCTAAAGCGTTGAATAAGCTTGGCCCAGATCATTCTGGCGGCGCGCATTTTCGCCACTTCCATGAAGAAGTTCATGCCGATGGCCCAGAAAAACGACAGCCGTGGCGCGAACTTGTCAACCGCCAGGCCCGCCTCGACACCGGCGCGGACGTACTCCAGGCCATCGGCCAAAGTGTAGGCGAGTTCGAGGTCGGCGGTCGCTCCGGCTTCCTGCATATGATAGCCGGAGATCGAAATCGAATTGAATTTCGGCATGTTTTCGGATGTAAATCGAAAGATATCGGATACAATTCTCATCGAGTGGTGCGGCGGATAGATGTAGGTGTTGCGCACCATGAATTCCTTGAGGATGTCGTTCTGGATGGTGCCGGCGAGCTTTGCCGGCGGCACCCCCTGTTCCTCGCCCGCTACGATGTAGAGCGCCATGATGGGGAGCACGGCGCCGTTCATGGTCATCGACACGGTCATCTTGTCGAGAGGGATGCCATCGAAGAGCGTGCGCATGTCGTAGATCGAGTCGATGGCGACGCCGGCCATGCCGACATCACCGGCGACGCGGGGGTGATCTGAGTCATAGCCGCGGTGGGTGGCGAGATCGAAGGCGATGGACAATCCCATTTGCCCGGCGGCGAGGTTGCGGCGATAGAAGGCGTTGGAATCTTCGGCGGTCGAGAAGCCGGCGTATTGCCGGATGGTCCAGGGCTGGGTTGCATACATGGCGGGATAGGGGCCGCGCAGGAAGGGGGCGATGCCCGGCCAGGTTTCGAGGAAATCGATCCCCGCCATGTCGGCGGCGGTGTAGGCAGACTTGATGGTCAGGCCTTCCGGCGTTTGCCAGTCGGCGGGTGAAGTAGGGGCGGTGGGTGCCGCTGCAAAGGGGAGGTTCGCGAAATCTGGAATGCGGGACATTACGGGGCCTCCACTTCGGCGGCGTGTTCCGCCTTCAAGGGGTAGGCGCTGGTGCCGATCAGTGGCAGGCTGGAGCTGGACTTGTCATCGCGCGATGGCCAAATACCGCGCTCGGTTTTTTGGAAAACGTCCCAGGCGGTGGTCGTCAAGTCCTCGGTCAGTTGTTCGATATATCCCGCACCGGAAGCGGGATCGGCGACCCGCCAGAGATTGGATTCCTCGATGAGTACATTCTGCACATTGCGCGCTACGCGCCTTGCGAAGGCATTGGGCAGGCCTTGCGCCAATGAGAATGGCAGAACGCAGATCGACGAGGCGCCGCCGAGACCGGCGCCAAACACCGCCGCCGTTGCCCGCAGGATGTTGGTGTGCGGGTCCTTGACGGCCTGCATGCGCCAGCTGGTTTCGGCGTGGAGGGCCAGCTCGGTTTGCGGCAAGCCGCAGGCGTCGAGCACCCGCGCCCATAGCAGGCGCATGGCGCGAAATTTCGCAAGGGTTGCGAACATGTCCTGATCGGCTGCCAGCACGATGCCTACGGCGCGGGCCAGGCGTTCGTCGCTCAAGGATTTCGAGGGCGCGCAGATGGCAAACAGCTTCGCCCAACACAGCGCCAAGTTCCTGACCGGGCGTTGCGCCTCTTTCATGCCAGCGGCGGCCATCGGCTTCGAGGAGCGGGCCCGTGAAGCCTTGGGCCGACAGGCGGGAAGCGACTTTGGCATCGGGCGCGGCGAAGGAGATCGACAGCCGCTCGGGATCGAGCGGTTGGGTGGCAATGTGAGCGGCGAACGCTTCAGCGCCCGCTCCTTCGACGCGCAAGGTGATGGCGTGCAAGGCCACATCCTTGAGGACGCGGGGCAGTTTTGATGCGGCGATGCCAAAGCCACGCGCTGTGGGAGCATCGCTGCACACCAACGCCAGGCCGTTGGCGCCGTTGTTGAGATCATCGAGGAGTTGGGCATTGGCCGCGGCGGCATCGGGGTGGTCGGCACGCTGGAAGATAATCCACGGTGCCGCCGTGCCGCGCCCGATGCGGGGGCCGGCGGCCTGTCCGAATAGCGGCGGGTAGCTGGCCCCGTCCGCCGACCGCCACATCAGCTTTTCGGCGAAGCTTTCGCCTTTCAGGGCGGCTTCGACCCGCGCCATCCAGTCATCGCGACTGGCGGCGGGAAAGCTAGACGCGAGCGGCAGATCGGCCATAAGTCACCGGCATTTGTTGCAATGCACAAAGTGTAGCGGAGGGTTCGGCAGCTTGCAAACCGTCGATGGTCTAATGGGAGATCGTCACGCCTTCGGCCACTTCGTCGCTGGGGTGGAGGATCACCACGTCGCCCTCGGCGAGGCCGGATTTCACTTCGGCCACTTCGGCGTTGCGGGCGCCAAGTTCGACCGCCGCATAGCGCGCCACGCCATCGACTGATTTGAACACTGCCCAGTCCTGACCCTTGCGGAACAGGGCACCCATGGGAACCGCCACGGCGTTATCGACCTTCATGGTCTCGATCCGGACTTCGACGCGGAAATCGTGACCAAGCCTCGTGTTCAATTCAGACTGTCCGGTGAGTTTCAGCACGGTGGAGACGCGCTGTTCGTCAATGCCAAGTGCCGACACTTTGGTGATGGCCGCCGGATCGATGCGAACGACTTCAGCTGGCAATACCGGCCCGCCCCAGCTTTCGATGGTGGCGGTGGCGCCGGGCTTGATGCCAACGGCGTCTTGCGACAGGAGATCGACGACAATCTCCAGGTCCGAGGGGTCACCCAGTTCGATGAGCGGGGTTCCGGCATTCACCACGCGCTCGCTTTCCACCAGAACTTTCAGCACCCGGCCGTTGATCGGCGCGCGCACGTCAACGCAGCAGGTGTTGCCGCCATTGCCAGCACCTTCGGTCAAGACGGCTTGCGCACTTTCCAAATTGCGCTGCTGCACAAGGAGATTGGCTTGGGCGCGGGCCACATCGGTTTTGGCGATGGCGGCGGCGAGGACGGCCTGTTCGTAAACGCGCTTGCTGATCGTGCCTTTGCGATCCAGCAGCGTGGCGCGATTCAATTCATCGACGGCGAACACCAACTGCGCCTGGGCTTGAGCCAGTTGGGCTTGCGCCAAATCGACGGCGGCCCTGGCGGCTTCCACGGCCGCTTCAGCCATGCGGCGGGCCCGGGCATCGAGCAATGCTGGCGGCGGCGGCTTGATTGAGGCAATGACGGTCTGGCGGGCCACGACTTCATCACCGGCGTGGAGGTTCAGCCGCAGCAACTCGCCGGCGGTTGGCGCCGACACCTGATAGATCTCGCGGATGCGGCTCTTGCCTTCTTCCTCGACATGAACGGCGATGGTCTGCCGCCCGATTGGCGGCGACCTCGACCGCCATGGGTTTCGGCCACAGGGCCCAGGCGAGCGCTGCCAGAACGGCAAAGACAACAAGGGTGGTCAGGATCCTGCGCAGCATGGCTCACTCCCGGGTTTTCAGAACGGCTATCATGTCCAGCCTATCGATACGCCGCCGCACCACAAAGCCGGAGACCGCCGCGGCGGCAATGACGATCAGGCTGGCATAGGCATAGACTTCGCGGCCTATGACAAACGGCACGCGGTAGAGTTCACTTGCGAACGCCTGCACCATGGCCCAGCCGATGCCATAGCCCATGACCCAGCCCAAGGGCTGGGCAATGATGACGATGACCGCGAGTTCGCTCAGCAGCAGGTTTGAAACCTCGCCGCGGGTGAATCCGAGCACCCTGAGGCTTGCCATCTCGCGCCCCTGTTCGGAAAGCGAGATACGGGCGAAATTGTAAACGACGCCGAAAGCGATTACTGCCGCCAGCACGGCGTAGACGGTGATCATCGTGTAAATGTTCTGGGCCAGCGTCTCGCGGAATTTCTGCAGGGACATCTTCTGCAGCGCAATGAAGCTCGCGGTTGGGGTGGCCTTCAGTTCGCGGAACAGCTGGCTTTCAAGCGTCGAATCGATGCTGACGTGCACGCCGGAGATCATCGGACCTTCACGCAGCACCCGGTTCAGGGCGTCGATGTCCATGTAGGCCATCAGGCCGATGTAGCCCTCAGCGATAGCACTGACCGGCAGGGTCAATATCCGCCGGTCGCCCTCCTGAAGCTCGACTGACACCTGCTCGCCGGTGCGCACATTCAATATCCCGGCGAGAGACGAGGAGATCATCAGGCCGGTCTCGGGCATGTGTAGCGGGCGCAAGTCGCTATCAAGGACGCGTGACAGGTCGGCGGCGCGCGGCTTGCCGAAGATTGCCAGCCGCCGCTCGACGTGGCCGTGGCTGAGTTTCACGGACACCGCGCGATAGGGTTCAGCCCGGGTCACTCCCGGTAACTGCCGCACAGCATGGAGTGCGGGATAGGGCCTGAAGCTAGTGAACGAGATCGTCGCGTCCTGGCGGTCGGCACGATAAAAGGTCACGTCGATCATGTGGCGGATGGAGCCGAAGCTCCACAGCGAGCCGACCAGAATGCAGACAGCGAAGGCGGCACCCAGAATGCTGCTGCCGGAGCGCCACGGCTGATGCAGCAGGTGGCGCGCCACCATGACCGAGGATTGGGTTACGAAGCTCGACAGGTCGAAAATTCCGCGCAGCGCTTTGGTGAATCGCGGCGGTGCCGGCGGCGACATGGCGACGGCGGGTGGCAGGAAAGCCACGCTGTTCACGGCCCGCAGGGCGCCGATGACCGCGGCCCCCACGGTTACCGCCGCCGAGATGATGTAGAGTTCCGGCGACCGGCTGAAAACCAGGAACGGGAAATGGAAGAACCTGGCATAGAGAATGGTCATGCCATTGCCCAGCAACACACCTGCGACATAGCCGATCAGGATGCCGATGACGGCGATCATCGCCACGAAGCCGATGTAGTGCCTTGCTATCGCCCAGGAAGAATAGCCAAGCGCCTTTAGCAGTCCAATCTGCTCGCGCTCCAGGGCAATGAGGCGCGACAGAGTCATGTTCACCAGGAATGCTGCAACCACCAGGAAGATCGGCGGCAGCACCCGGCTCATGGCGTTGAGCTGTTTCAGTTCGGCGTCGAGAAAGGCGTGCGACAGCTGATCCTTGCGGCCGTAGGCGCCCTCTCCGCCATAGCGCGCCAGTTTGCCGTCGATGGCTTCGATTACCGCGCTCTCGGACGCGCCGGGGAGCAGGGCCACCGCGAGGTTAGAGAAGGCGCCACTCAAGCCATAGGCCGCCGCCACCTCACTTTCGCGCATCCAGACGGTGCCGAACCGCCGGTCATCGGGCATCATGTCGCCGGGGCCCAGCGTGTAGATGAACTCGGGCGACAGCGCCAGGCCGGTAACCGTCAATTTGCGGCGCTTGCCGTTGAGCAACACGTGGAGCTCGCTGCCGACGGTGAATCCATGGGCCTTGGCGAAGCTATCGCCGACGAGGATTTCGCCGGTCTTGCCAGCTTCCGGTGGGTTGCCGCTGCGCAGATAAAGCCGGTTCAGCTTGGGTTCGCCGAAGTCCGGAAGCGAGACGATCATCACCGCGGCGGGTTGCGCCATGCCTTCGATATCGGCGAGGGCAATCTTGGCGATGCGCGGTTCGGCTGAGGCGACACCGGGGATCGCCTCGACTTCCGCAACCATGGATTTGGGCGCGCGTGTGACGTTGGCAAAGACATCGGCGAAGCGGTTCTGTTGGTAATAGTCGGTCCGCGTTTGCGACAGCGATTGATAGGCGCCGGCGCCGAGAATGAGGGTTGCAACACCCGCCGCCATCACAAGGGCAATGGCCAGCACCTGGGCCCACAGGCGGCGCAGATCGCGCAGCAGTTTGATGTTGAGGGCGCCGATCACCAGCTGACCTCCGACGGCCTCTTGCGCGTGGCGTTGACGTTGACCGAGGCGATGGTGCCATTGGCGAAATTAACGACGCGATGGGCAATGTCGCGGATTGCGGCGTTATGGGTGATCACCAGGGTCGTCGTGCCGAACTCTTCGTTCACCTTGGCCAATGCGTCGAGGACCTTTACGCCGGTTTTGGAATCAAGTGCTCCCGTCGGCTCGTCGCACAACAGCACCTCGGGTTGCTTGGCAATGGCCCTGGCGATGGCCACGCGCTGCTGCTCGCCGCCCGAGAGCTGGGCCGGGAAGTGATCCATGCGATCTTCGAGGCCAACGAGTGCGAGGGCGTCCTGTGGCTTCATGGGCCTCGCTGCAATCTCGGTCACCAGCTGCACGTTTTCGCGCGCCGTGAGGCTTGGCACCAGATTGTAGAACTGGAAGATGAAGCCGACATGGTCGCGGCGATAGCGCGTTAATGCCGCTTCGCCGGCGTGCACCAGGTCATGGTCCTCGAACCAGGCTTCGCCCGAGGATGCGCTGTCGAGACCACCGATGATGTTGAGAAATGTCGACTTGCCGGATCCCGATGGCCCGAGAATGACGATGAACTCGCCGGCCCGGGCTTCAAAATCGACGCCGCGCAGGGCGTGAACTTCGACATCGCCGGAGCGGTAAACCTTGCCGAGCCCCTTGGTGCGGAATACGGGAGCGGAAGCCTGGATTGCGGTCGATACCACGGTCATCGCGCCTTTCTATCGCGCGGCGGACGGCGGGCGATTGACCCGGATCAACCCTCACACATAACCGCTGAGGCCCGGAATCGAACCCGCCACTTCGCGCACCAACTGCGGGCCGGCTTTGGACTTGGCATAGTCGAGGGTCATGGAACCGACCTGCTTGATCTGGTCCATGGAAAGGCCAGCGGCCGAGAGCTTGGAAATGGCGGCCAAGGGACCGCCCATCATGCCGCCAGCCAGCATGCCGACCAGGCCGCTGCCACCATGACCGGCACCGTCGCCGGCATGATTTCTGACGAGTTCATCGGCGCCCGGCAGCAGGGCAAAGAGATCACCAACTTTGGCCTGGTTGCCCTGGGTTTTCACCAGCCCCAGGAGGATGCCTACGGCTTTCGCGGTTTTTTCCGGCGAAAGACCGGAAAGCTTCGAAATCTCGGCAATCAAATCCTGCATTCGACGAGCCCACTCGCATTTGTGTCACAATCCGGTCTATAGCAGACTGACGACGACCACACGATTTCTTTGGGGGCAGAATGGCCGACAACACAATCTTCCTGGGCAAAAGCGACAAGCCCGAGGTGCTTTATCTTCCGCTGGCCAATCGCCATGGGCTCATCACCGGGGCCACCGGCACGGGCAAGACGGTGAGCCTGCAAATTCTCGCCGAAGCCTTCACCCGGGCTGGCGTTCCGGTGTTTGCCGCCGACGTCAAAGGCGATCTCTCGGGCATGTCGCAGAAGGGCGAGCCCAAGGATTTCCTGCTGGAGCGGGCGAAGAAAGTTGGTCTCGACGACTATGGTTTCGAAGAAACGCCAACGGTGTTGTGGGACCTGTTCGGCAAGCAAGGGCACCCGGTACGTACCACCATTACCGAAATGGGCCCCTTACTGTTTTCGCGCCTCATGGGGCTGACCGACGCGCAGGAAGGGGCCTTGAACATCGCCTTCAAGATCGCCGATGAAGAAGGCCTGGGCCTTATCGACCTGAAAGACCTGCGGGCGCTGCTCAAAGACCTTGCCGATCGCGGCAAGGACATCGTTACCGACTATGGCAACATCAATGATCAGACGATTGGCGCCATTCAACGCCGCCTGGTGGTGATCGAAGAACAGGGTGGGGATCAGTTTTTCGGCGAACCGGCGCTCGACATTGCCGACCTTATGCGCACCACCCGCGATGGCCGGGGCTATATGAATATTCTGGTCGCCGATCAGCTGATCAATTCGCCGCAGCTCTATGCCACGTTCACCCTGTGGCTGATGTCGGAACTGTTTGAGGAACTTCCCGAAGTGGGCGATGTCGACAAGCCCAAACTGGTGTTCTTCTTCGATGAAGCCCATCTTCTGTTCACCGATGCGCCGCCGGGGCTCGTTGCCAAGGTCGAGCAGACGGTGAAGCTCATCCGCTCCAAGGGGATCGGCATCTATTTCGTCACCCAGAACCCCATGGACATTCCTGAATCGGTGCTGGCGCAGATGGGCAACCGGGTGCAACACGCGCTTCGCGCCTATACGCCGCGCGAGCAGAAGGCGGTGGCGGTGGCGGCATCGACGTTTCGCCCCAACCCGAAGTTCAAGACCGAAAAGGCGATTACCGAATTGGGCAAGGGCGAGGCGCTGGTCTCGGTGCTTGACCTCAAAGGCGTGCCGACCATGGTGGAGCGCACGTTCATCCGCCCGCCGGTCGGGCGTATGGGTGTCATCACCGAGGAAGAGCGCAACACGTTGATCAAGAACTCCCCGGTCTTCGGCATCTATGACGAAGCCAAGGATTCGGAGTCGGCTTTTGAACTGCTGCAGAAGAGAACCGCGCGGCGGGCTGGCGAAGAGCAGGATGCGGCGGCTGGGAAAACCCGGGCGAAAGAGGAAAAGGCGGCGGCCCGGGCGCCACGCGAGCGCGAGTCGGCCACGGATCGCTTCGTGAAGAACGCCGCGTCGAGCATCGGCCGGCAGCTTGGCTCAGCCCTAGTACGGGGAATTCTCGGCGGGTTGCTGCGGCGGTGATTCAGAGTGATGGTTAATGGCACATCAAAACCGCCTTCCCAGTGAGAGTTGCAGTCGAATTCTTGCAGCTCCCAAATGCCGTCATTCCGGAAAAGGGCGTGTTTTGCGGAACGCAAAACGTAAGCCCTTTGTCCGGAATCCAGCTTTGGGCGTTGGCTACGTTGAACGAAAGCTGGATTCCAGATCGCTCCCTATACATTTGCTGCGCAAATGCCGGTCGCGTCTGGAATGACGAGCTCTAGAATTGTGTGACGATGATCGTGGCACAAGTTGGGACCACGATTGTGGGAATGGGTCTGTGATTGTCCATCCCGCTCCAACCTACCTCAACCCGTCTTCGCCCTTGATCTCCGAAACCTTGAGGCCGCCGACTCTTGGGTGCGGGCGGCCTCCCGAAGTGACGGCGACGGCGACGAGGATTTCGTTGGCGCGGGGGGCGTCGCTGATGCGGACTTCCATGCCGTCGAAATGGCTTCTGACGAAGGCGGCATCCTTGTGGCCAAGCGGTATATCAAGCACCACGCCGAGGCCGCCGCGTTTTTTCGATGACGGAATGAGGGCGGCGCCCTTGCCGAGCACCTTGCGGAAGGGAGCGCCGAGTTTCGGATGGAGAATGGCGGCGGCGTGTTCGAACTCGCCGTTCTCGCCGACGGCGGCGGCTTTGCCATAACTTTCGACGGCGCTGCCGGGAATGCCCAGGGCCGCAACAGCGCGTTCGGCCAGGAGCTGGCCCAGTTCCTCGCCGATGTCGATCAAGCTCGGTCGAGGTCTTCCTGATAGGTTCCGGCGAAATGGATTGGCGATGACGGCGACGGCGGCGGCGCGGCGCAGCGGCGGAGCGACCTCCCTGCCCTGCTCGACCAGCGTTTCATCGACGAAGGTGGCGATCTTGCGGATCCTGGCTTTCATCTCAGGCCATCCTCTCCCTTGACATCTTTTGCCGCGAGGCCGCCGGCACGGCTGTGCACGCGGGGGCCGGTGGTCATGACGAGAATGACTACCATCTCACCAGCGCGGGGGGCGTCGGGCACGCCGGTTTCGATGGCGTCGAAATGGCTTCGCACATAGGAGGCGTTGATGTGGGTGACCGGCACGTCAATGCGGGTTCCGGGGCCGCCAACCTTTTTGGTCGAAGGCACGATGGCCTTGGCGTTACCGAGAAGTTCACGCATGGCATAACCGCCGGGCGCGTGCCAGAGGGCGCCGTGCTCGATCTCGCCGGCTTCACCGACAATGGCGGCCTTTCCATAACCTTCAATGGATTTTGCTCCAACGCCGAGGGCGGCGAGAAGTTTTTTCGCCATGGCGAGACCCAACGGCTTCAGGTCGTCCATGAAGGGCTGGATGTTGTCGTGGAATTTTCCGGCATAGGGGTTGTCGATCACCGCAAGAACGGCGCCGCGGCGATAGGGCGTGGCGGCGACAGGTCCGCCCTCGTGGAAGATATCTTCGACCGACACCAGGAACTTTCGGACTTTGACGTCAGGCATGGCCTACGCGCTCCAATTTTGCGAGATGGGGGGCAGCAATCAGGCGGGTCTTGGTCGCCAGCCGGATACAGCAGCCTTCAATGACGGCCTCGCGCACAAGACGCCAGGCAAGTTTCTCTCCAGCATCAAGGGCGATGTTCATATCATACGCCGTCAGGCGGCCAACACCGCAGGTGACCAGAATTTCTCCGAGGTCGCTATCGGGCTGAAGGTCGTGTGCCGGAGTTCTGACGATCTCCGGATGACCGGCAATGTTCACGGCATTGGCGATCACGGTGGCCGCCGCATCCGCCGCGCTGGCACTGGCGGCCAACACGGTGACGGCATCGGCGATGCCCAACGAGAAGCTTCGGCCGCGCCAGCCACTGGTGGCTATGCCGCGGACGTTGTCATCATGGGAAATGCTGGCGGTGGCAAATAGCGACGGGCGATCCGGCCGGTCGATGAGGCCAAGGCGACAGTTTTGCTGGGGGGCGAGGTGCAAGGCAATGTCGCCGCCGTTGTTGACGGAGGCGCGCAGGAGTTCGGCTGAAGCCAGCATGGCTTCCAGCACTTCTTCGGCGACGGCGCCAGCAACCGCCGCCATTGGCGTTATGAAAACCGATTGAGAAAAGTCACGGGTTGCCGACCACATGCGGCGTGCCACGCCCCCGTTTGGTTGTTGATGGCCGGCGGGCTGCCGCAATAGTGCGAGTTCAGCGCACAATTCGTCGAGGATTGAGGCGAAACGCGCGATGGCTGCCTGTTCGGCACGGACCACTTCGTCTTGTTGGCCGTCACAGGTGATGATGAGATCGATGGGACCATCGTTCAGGTGAAGCCTGCCGCTCTCAAGCCTCATTGCCTGGGCGCGCATCAGGAGACGCCCACGCGCTTCTTGCCGGCGTCGCGCACCACATCGGCAAGGTTGCGGATGTGGTCCATGTGGCCGCCGAGGGCCTGGTAGCTCGCTCTGGGCATGGTGAACTCAATGGGGGCCACGAGGGCCGGCGTCGGCACGGAGCCGAAGGCGTTTTCCGGCAGAGTTGTGACATCGACCATGAAGGTGATGCCGCCGCCGGGCCAGACGTAGCAGGGCGCACCGCCGGAGGTGACGCGGGTTACGGCATCCTTGACCGATGTGGTCAGGCGCACGGGATTTTCGGTGACGCCGGCCCGGAGCGAGCCGCCGGCACCGGCCATGAATAGGACGGTAGAAAGTGCGGGCTCGCAGTTTTCCTTGATGCGCTCGACCGAAAGTTTGAGGGCGGTTGGGAGCTCTTTCTCGATGGGTGCGCGGTTTTCATCGAGTTCATAATAAGCGAAATGTTCGCCGGTGGTGGAGACCATGAGAAGGCGGAGGCCCGGCCAGGCTTCCTTGGCATCGAAGGGTTTGAGGATGGCGAGCGGATCAGTGAGGTCTGTGCCGCCCCAGCCGGTGCCGGGGTGGGCGACCTTGAAATAGCGCCCCGGCGTCGAACGGTGGCCCTTCATCTTGATGCCAGTGTCTTTCACGCCGAGAAACTTCCCAGCCTGATGTTCGGAGAGGACGCCGGTGATGTGATCATCGACGACAACGACATCATCGACCAGGCCCATCCACTGCTTGGCGAACATGCCGATGGTGGCGGAGCCGCAGCCGACGCGCATTCTTTCTTCGGGCGTGCCATTGATGACCGGTGCCTTGCCCGCTTCGATAATCAGGGTTGCGCCACCATCGACGGAGACTTCCACGGGCTTGCCGTTGGAGAGCGCCAGCAGTGCCTCGCAGGTGACGCGGCCTTCTTTCTTGGAGCCGCCGGTCAAATGGCGGACGCCGCCAAGCGACAGCATTTGCGAACCATACTCGGCTGTCGTGACGTGGCCGATCTGTTCGCCGTCAACGCGCACCGGTGCTGTTTCGGGGCCGAGGTGGCGATCGGTGTCGATCTTCACCTTGACGCCGCAGTAACTGAAAATGCCTTCGGTGACGACCGTGACCATGTCGACACCATCAACCTCCGACGAGACGATGAAGGGTGCGGGCTTGTAGTCGGGATAGGTGGTTCCGGCGCCAATGGCGGTGACGAAGGTTTGCGGCGTTTCGACGATGCGGCCATCCCACTCACGGCTTGACCCCAAGAAACTCACCACTTCGCCGCCGCCCTGCAGGGTGCGGTCGAGCAACACATGGGGATCGACGCGGGTCAGCACGCCGCCGCGATTGGCGTAGCGGTCGCAGGCGCCGAGCATGCCCTCGCGGATGTAGCAAAGCACCGGGCAGGCGTCGCAGCGGATTTTTCCGGGTTCAGCGGTCATGGGAACCCCTTTTCGATAAGCCATGCGCGCAAGCGGTCCGGCGTTGCCGGGGCTCTGGTGACGCGCACGCCGGTGGCGTGGTGGATGGCATTGAAGATTGCCGGAGCAGTTGGAATGAGGGCTTGTTCGCCGATGCCCTTGGCGCCAAAGGGGCCAACCGCCGAAGGGCTTTCAATGAGGATCGACTCGATTGGCGGCACATCGCCGATCGTTGGGATCAGATAGTCGTGAAGGTTTTCGCCCTTACCGGGGAAAAACTCCTCCATCAGAGCCATGCCGATTCCTTGGGCGACGCCGCCTTCGATCTGGCCCTCGACGAGAACCGGATTGATGGCACGGCCAACATCGTGGGCCGCGGTTATCTTCAGTACACGGACCGTTCCGAGCCTGGTGTTGACTTCGACTTCGGCGAGATGGGCGCCATAGCCATAGACAGCGTAGGGGATACCCTGGCCATCGGCATTGAGGGGGGCGGTCGGGGGGTCGAAGGTTTCCTCGGCGCGGAGCACATAGCCATCGGCGTCCGGCTCCATGAAATTCAGGGCAAGGCCGCGCAGAATTGCGGTTTCCTTTACGAGAATCTTGTTGCCGGAGATTTCGATGCGGGCCTCGGGACCGGCGTTGGCAAGGCGCAGGATTTCGGCGCGGAGCTTGCGGGCCGCAAGTTCCGCGGCCTTGCCGGTCACGAAGGTCTGGCGCGAGGCGGAGGTCTTGCCGCAATCGGGCGTCAGATCGGTATCGGCTGAAACCAAATCGAACTGCTGAAGCGGCAAGCCCAGGGCATCGGCGGCAATCTGGGCGATGACGGTGTTGGAGCCTTGGCCGATGTCGACGGCACCCTGGTGAAGAGCGATGCGGCCGTCGGGTTTCAAGCCAATGCGAATGGTCGAAGGGTTTGGCAACGAGGTGTTGCCACAGCCATAAAACATTCCGGCGACGCCTGCTCCGCGCTTCAAAATTTTGTTTGCGGCATTGAATGTCTGCGACCTGGCGCGCGACTCCCGCCATGCCGGGCGCAGGGCTTCAAGACACTCTTTGAAACCGACACCATCGCCCATGACCTGGCCGGTGACGGTTGGCGTTTCGCTGGTGAGGGCATTGATGATGCGGAACTCCAGCGGATCAAGTTCGAGTTTGAGCGCCAACTCGTCGAGGAGCTGTTCCTGGGCAATGACGGTTTGCGGCACGCCGAAGCCGCGAAACGCGCCTGCCGGCACGCAATTGGTGAGGACGGCGCGAGTCAGCGCCCGATAGTGCGGCACGACATAGGGGCCCGAAGCATGAACGGGCACGCGGTTGGCAACGGTTGGGCCCCAGGAGGAATAGGCGCCGGTGTTGAACTTGCCGTTGAAGTCCATGGCCACCAGCTTGCCGTCGCGGTTGGCGCCGATGCGCGAGGTGATGCGGGCGGGGTGGCGCTTGGTGGTGGAAACAATCGACTCGGGCCGCGAATAGACCATGGCGCAGGGTTGGCCCGTGTGCCAGGCGGCAAGTGCCACGAAAGGCTGAACCGACAGGTCGAGCTTGGAACCAAAACCACCACCGCAGGCCGAGGGAATGATGCGGACATCGGTTGGCTTGATGCCAAGAATGGCCGCCGTATCATCGCGGTCGAGGTAAGGCGCCTGGGTGGATGCGGTGATCTCCACGCGGTTGCCAACGCGGCGGGCCCAACCGGCTTCGGGTTCGATATAGGCATGTTCGACAAAACCGGTTTCGAACGTGCCTTCGACCACCACGTCGCAACTGGCGAGTGCCGCATCGGGATCGCCCCTGGCGACGCGGCCCCTGATCAAAGTGTTGTCGGGGCGATTGGCATGCACTTGTGTCGCACCTGGAGCCGAGGCCTGGTCGATGGTGAGTATCGGTTCCAACTCCTTCCAGGTGACCGGAAATCGCGACAGATCGGCAAGCTCGATAGCGGCGCGCGCGCCGATAACGGCGGCCACGGCTTCACCCTTGAAGCGGGTTTCGCCGGTGGCAAACACCGGTTGGTCGGCAAAGGCTGGAATGACGCCAAACAGATTTCGGCCGGGAATGTCTGAGCTGGTCAGTATACGGAGTACACCCGTAGTACTGTGACGCCACGCGTCGAGGTCACCGAAGGTGAAACTGGCGCGATGGAGTGGCGAACGAATGGCGCGAACCCACAGGGCATCCGCGGGGATGGCGTCAGCGCCGAAGAGTTCGGCGCCGGAGACCTTGGGCAGGCCATCGAGCCGCGAGACAGGCGAACCGACGGCGGCACCGGCCGTGGGGTGGGCGTCAACGGGAGGGTTTGCAACATTCAGCACTGCGGCGATGATCTTGCGATAGCCGGTGCAGCGGCAAAGCACACCACCCAAGGCATTTTCGACTTCAGCCGAGGTGCAATGGGGTGTGTTGTCGAGGAGGGCCGCGGCGGACACCAGCATGCCCGGCGTGCAAATGCCACATTGGGCGGCGCCGTGGGCGAGGAAGGACCGCTGCAGAGCGGCACCCGACCGGGTGTGCGTTGGCAACCCCTCGATGGTCACGACGGATTTGCCCGCAGCCTGGGCCACTGGCACCATGCAGGAGCACACCGGTTCGCCATCGATCAACACGCTGCAAGCACCGCAATCACCGGCATCGCAGCCGACCTTGGTTCCGGCAAGGCCAAGCTCGTCGCGCAGCGCCGCCGAGAGGCGGGCTATCGATGGCGACGAAAGCCTGACCGGGTTACCGTTCACGCTGAGATCAATGCCGGTCATGCCGCACCATCGAGGGCGGCGGCAACCAGGGCCCAAGCAGCATCGCGCCGGTAATCGGCGGTGGCGCGGACATCGCTGATCGGCGAGAGTTCGGCAAAATGCTGCGGCTTGAGGATCGAGGCCGGTGCTGCTCCTGCCGGTAAGCGCTGAAGATCGGCTTCCAGCGCGGCAAGGCGGCGCGCCGATTCCGACGCCGCACCAACGGCTACCCTGGCCGTCTTGATGGCCCCTGCCCCATCACGTCCGATGAGGGCTGCTGCCATGACAATCGAGATCACCAGGTATTTTCTGGCGCCCAGTTTGACGAAGGACGATTTCGCGGCATCGGCCGCCGTGGGGACCAAGACGGCTGTCAGAAGCTCATCGCGGCGCCGGGCGGTCTGGCGATAGCCGGTGATGAAATCGGCAAGCGGCAGGCGGCGCGCGCCCATGGGTGAGGCAAGCTCAACAACCGCATCGAGAACCAGCAGCGGCGGGATGCCATCGGCGGCCGGGGACGCGTTACAGATGTTGCCGCCGATCGTGCCGCGATTTTGCACCTGAATGGAGCCAACCTCGCGGGCCGCCTGCTGCAACGCGTTGAAGGCCGGGGGCAGATTGGCGCGGATAATATCGGTCCACGTCGTGGCGGCACCGAAGCGGTGGAACTCGCCGGTGCGGCTGATGCCGCGGAGACCGGCAACGGCGGAAATGTCGAGAACATTTTCCGGCAATGGCTTGCCGGCGTGGGCGGGGTAGATGTCGGTACCGCCGGAGACAATCACTAGCGGCTCGCCAGCCAAAGCCCGCAGCGCTTCGGGAATTGAGTTTGGCCGATAATAGCCGATACCCGCCGGTTTCATTTCCGGGCACCCTCCTGCCCAACGGCGGAATGCTGTGTTGACATCGGCGGTACAGTGTCATAGTTTTCATTCGTACACAAATGAAACCTTCATCCTGGAACAGCGAATAGAATGAGTGCGTTGCTCGAAGAGCGGGTGTTGAGTGTCCACCACTGGACGGACCGGCTCTTCAGTTTTTCGACAACGCGGACGCCGTCGTTCCGCTATGACAGCGGGCAGTTCACGATGGTTGGCATTGCCGTTGACGGCAAACCGCTGTTGCGGGCTTACTCGATCGTCAGCCCGAATTATGCCGACCAGCTTGAATTCCTGTCGATCAAAGTGCCGGATGGGCCGCTGACCTCACGCCTGCAGCACTTGCAGGCCGGTGACAAAATCCTGATCGGCAAGAAGGCGACGGGCACGCTTGTTGCCGACAATCTGTTGCCGGGCCGGAACCTCTATCTGCTGTCGACCGGAACAGGGCTGGCGCCGTTCATGAGCATCATCAAGGACCCAGGCGTCTATGAGCGATTTGAAAAGATCGTTCTCTGCCATGGGGTGCGGTTTATTGCCGACCTGGCGTATGCCGGCGACATCACTTCAGCGCTTCCCAATGACGAATTTATCGGCGCGTTGGTGCGCGAGAAATTCCTGTATTATCCGGCGGTGACCCGGGAGGCCTTTGCGCACCGCGGCCGCCTTACCGGCCTCATGGGTCAGGGGCAGATTGCCGCCGATCTTGGGCTCCCAGCAATTGATGCGGCGCAGGATCGCATCATGATCTGCGGCAGCCCGGAATTCCTCGGCGATATCACCACCCTGCTGCGCAGCTGGGAATTTGAAGAGGGCAGCAGCAATTCGCCGGCAAGCTATGTGATCGAGAAGGCCTTTGTTGAGCGCTGAAAAAACCGTAGGGGGCAGCCGGCGCCGGACATCAAGCTCCGGGAAAACCGCCACCGGCGCGTATCGCCTGGAAGACCAGGTGGGCTTCGTGATCCGCAAGGCGGGCCAGCGCCATACGGTGATTTTCAGCAAGCAGATGATTGGCGACGTAACCGCGACCCAGTGGGCGGCACTGGTGAAGGCGGAAGAGCTAGGTGCTGTATCCCAAAATCAACTTGGGCGGGAAACGGCAATGGACATTGCCACCATTAAGGGTGTTGTTGACCGCCTGGTCAAGCGCGGCCTAATGGCGACGGCAAATGACCCCAGCGATGGACGCCGAAGCCTGATAACCCTGACGGTCAGGGGAGCGGCTCTGGTCAGCCGGGCGAAGCCGACTGCCGCGGCCATTACGGCAGAAACCCTCAATGGCCTTTCCGCCTCAGAACAGCAAACGCTGATCGACCTGCTGCGCAAAATTGCCTGAGCACGGTTGTCCGACATGACGATTGCCTGCGTGGGGCATTCGCCATAGAGTTGTTATTGCGAGTTTCGAGGTTACTTTGTGGAACGACGGCTAACGACCATTCTGGCGGCCGACGTTGCTGGCTTTTCCCGGTTGATGGCCGGGAACGAGCAGGCGACGCTTGACGAGTTGATTGTGCGCCGCTCGATGCTGATCGATCCGCTCATGAAGAAGTATGGGGGGAGGCCGTTCAAGGATGTGGGAGACGGCTTCCTGGCCGAGTTCGGCAGTGTTGTTAATGCGGTGCACTTTGCCGTCGACATGCAGTCGGCGGCGCGGGCCCGCAACGAAGAAGGCCCGCCGGACCGGCTGATGGAGTACCGGATCGGAATTAACCTCTCGGATGTGATTTCGGACGCCAGTGATGTCTACGGTGACGGTGTCAACATCGCCGCGCGGCTTGAGAGCATCGCCGAACCTGGAGGGGTTTGCATTACCGACACGGTGTTTCAGCATGTGCGACGGCAGCTGGCTTACTCCTTCGAGGATTTGGGCAAGGTTCAACTCAAGAACATCTCGGGAGCCGTTCAGGCCTATCGGGTGGTGGTGCAAAAGACCGGCGCCCAGGCACTGCGCCCAAGGCCGAGCGCCAGCTACCAGGCTTCGATCGTGGTGCTGCCATTCAGCAACATGAGTGGCGACCCGGCGCAGGATTATTTCAGCGACGGCATCACCGAGGACATCATTACCGACCTCTCGAAGATTTCGGCCTTGTTCGTGGTGGCGCGCAACACGGCATTCACATTCAAGGGGGTTCACGTGGACGTCGACCAGGCGGCGAGCCGGCTGGGCGTGCAGTATGTGCTGGAAGGAAGCGTTCGCAAGTCGCAGGACCGGGTGCGGATCAATGCCCAGCTTATCGACGGGCGAACCAGCGGGCACGTGTGGGCGGAGCGCTTCGACCGGGAAGCCAAAGAAATTTTCGCGCTACAGGACGAGATTTCGCGCAATATTGTCGAAGCCCTTCGGCTGAAACTCCTGCCGGGCGAAGCGGAAAACCTGCGGCAGCGCGACACCGGCAATCCCGAGGCTTATCGCTACTATCTGATGGGTCGTTCGTTCTTCCTGCGCGGCTATACCAAACGCATGCTGCGCCTGGCCAAGCGGATGTTCGGGCGAGCGCTGGAAATTGACCCCTACTACGCCCGGGCGCTGGCCGGCATCGCCGACTGCAATTCACATCTGCTGGATAGCGGCGACACAGGCATTACAACCCAGGAGATTTTGCGCCAGAGCGAAGATGCGCTGGCCATCGATCCCAATCTTGCGGAGGCCCATTCGGCGCGCGGCCTGGCGCTGTACACGGCCGGGCGGTATGCCGAGGCCGATGCGGCATTCAACCGGGCGCTGAAGCTGAACCCCGATCTGTTCGAGGCGCGGCTGTTCTATGGCCGCAACAGTTTCAACCAGAGGAAATACGAGAAGGCGGCGGAACTGTTCGAACAGGCCGCGGCCTTGAAGCAGGATGACTTTCGCGCCCTTGGCCTTGAAGCGATGTGCTACCAGTCGCTGGGGCGGCACGCCGAAAGCATCGCGACCTGCCGCCGGGCCCTGACGCGAATCGAAAAGGCGGTTGCCGACCGGCCCGACGATGCCGACGCCATGGCATTCGGAGCGGGGATCCTCGCAGCACTTGGCGAACGCGACCGCTGCCATGACTGGGCGGAGCGTGCGGCGATCATCGAACCCGATGACATGTACATGCAATACAATCTCGCCTGCGCCTACGCGACATTGGGCGACGTCGAACGGTCCCTGGACCGGCTGGAACAGGCATTGGCGCAGAACCCGCTTGCCTCGCTCATCGAGTATGTGAAAAACGACAGCGATCTCGAGACGGTGCGGAAAAGCCCGCGCTATGAGGCACTGATCAAGAAGCTTGCCGACCGGCCGGACCTACCGAAATGGATTTAGCCACGTCACGCACCGCCCGTTTCCTGCTCGACCATTGGCAAGCGGGAACGCGAGCGGCGGACATACCGGAAGCGTTCCGCCCGCAATCACGGCAGGCTGCCTACGCGGCGGCGGAGGCAATCGGCATGCTGGCGGGTGACGCGATCGCTGGCTGGAAGATTGCGGCGACCAGTGAGGCGGGGCAAAAACACATCAATGTCGATGGGCCATTGGCCGGGCGCATCTATGCCTCGAAGCTGGTGGCGCCCGGTTCAAACGTGGCGATCGCCGGCAACAACATGAAGGTTGCCGAAGCGGAGTTTGCTTTCAGCTTCGCGCAAGACCTGCCGGCGCGCGGCAAAGACTATTCACGTGACGAGGTGGTGGCTGCCGCCGATCACCTGCGGCTGTCGCTCGAGGTGCCGGACTCGCGTTTTGGAGATTTCACCAAGGCCGGGGCCAACCAACTGATCGCCGACACGGCCTGTGCCTGTTGGTTGGCACTGGGGGACAATGTCACATACAACTGGCGGGCTTTGGACCTGACCGCCCATCGGGTGACAGCGTTTCGCAACGGAAGCGAGGCGGGACGGGGCAGCGGCAGCAATGTTCTCGGCGATCCGCTGGCAGCGCTCACTTGGCTCGTTAACGAGGCGGCGCGCTATTGCGGCGGCGTGAAGGCGGGCCAATTCGTGACCACCGGAACCTGCGTTCCACCGGTTGCGGTTCAACCCGGTGACAGCGTCGAAATGGATTTCGGCGTTTTGGGCACCATCGGATTGGGTTTCACATGACCAGTATCAAACCTGTGCCGCTTACCGCCAAGGCGTTCAAGCCGTTCGGCGATGTTGTTGAAATCGAGGGCTGCGACCCCATCACGATCAACCAGGGTTTCGCCCAACGCTTCAGTGACCTTGCCATGGTCGATGTGGCGGCAGAAGGCGGGCGGGTGAACATCAGCCTGGTGACCGCCAAGCCGCGCACCCTGCCGATGGATGTGCGGATCATGGAACGGCATCCGCTGGCAACGCAGATCTTTTATCCACTGCAAGACCGGAAGTGGACGGTCTTGGTGTGCGGGGATCCGCGCGACTACGGCAGCTATCGGGCTTTCACGGCGGACGGCCGCCAGGGCATCAACTACGCGCGCAACACCTGGCATCATCCACTTATCGCCTATGATGCCGAAAGCCGGTTCCTGATCGTCGACCGCATCGGGCCAGGGAATAATCTGGAGGAGTTGTGGTTGCCGGATAACGCGGAGTTGAAGCTTACGGTTTAGCAGGTTGATGTTTAATGGAACCACCTTGTTCCGTCATCCCGGCGGAAGCCGGGACCCAGACTTTCCGCGTAAAGACTGCCAGAACACGCAGTTTCAAAGCCTGGGTCCCGGCTTCCGCCGCTGTCAGATTCACACATCTCGTGGAGCCGCTCACCTGCTGAAATGACTCAATAACTCTGTCATCCCGGCGGAAGCCGGGACCCAGACTTGCCACGCAAAGACTGCAAGAAATCATAGTGTGAAAGCCTGGGTCCCCTGAGTTCACAAACGAAGTGCAACACCAGACTAAGGTGTTGCGATGGGACAGAGATACAGACATTTCACTTTGGAAGAGCGCTGCGAGATTGCCAGACTTCATTCCGAAGGCCGTTCGCTCCGGCAAATTGCTGCAGCTTTGGATCGCTCGCCATCGAGCATTTCTCGCGAGTTGAAGCGCAATGAGGGCGCCAAGGCCTACAAACCCGCCCAGGCCGAAGACCAGGCCCGCGCCAGACGCTGGTCGGGCTCCAGGCTTGAGCGCCGGCCACAGCTGCGCAATCTGGTGCTCAAGGGTCTCAGCAATGGCCTGTCGCCCGAACAGGTGGCAGGCCGGCTCAAGTTCGAGAATGGCTAGCTGCCTCGTCAGCCACGAGACCATCTACCGTTTCATCTATGCCCAGATCACCCGGCACAACGACTTCTCCTGGCGCAACTATCTGCCCCGCGCCAAGGCCTACCGCGGGTGGCGCGGACGCAAAGGCGGAAGCCCGGCAAACTTCATCCAGCAGCGGATTTCCATTGCCGAACGCCCCGCCGATGCCGGGACCAGAACAATCCCCGGCCACTGGGAGGCTGATCTCATTCTCTTTGCAAGATACGGACAAGCCATTCTTACCCTGCACGAAAGAACTTCGCGCATTCTCATCGCCCAGAGGCCCCCCAACAGAACCGCTGACATCATCGCAGGCCAGATGCAGGGCATTTTTGAACTGCTCCCGGAACAGCTGCGCAAGACCGTGGCCTTCGACAACGGCACCGAGTTCGCGCGCCACTTCCGCCTGCACCGACCTTCATCTCAAGACCTACTTCTGCGACACCCACTCGCCCTGGCAGAAAGGCGGCATCGAAAATGCCATCGGAAGAACCCGCCGTTTCCTGCCCAGAAAGACAAATCTTGCCGAAATCTCAGATCGGCAATTCAACGGCATCATCGCTACATACAACAACACGCCCCGGAAATGCCTTGACTTCCAAACACCCGCCGAGGTCTTCTTGGCTCAACTGTTGCACTTCAATGTGAATCCACCTCCCGGCTTTCGCCGGGATGACGGGTTGCGGGAATGCGTATTGCTTGTGATCCGGAGTGACGCAAGTTCGAAAAAGTTGTGTGCATACGACAGCGGCTTCCGCCGGGATGACGGAACAGAAGGGAGTCCGCATGAACTCATCCTGCGCCAAGTTGGCTGTAAACCTTCTGCCCGGCCACATAGGTGGCGCGGACAGCGCGGTCGTCGCCGAGGATCAGCAGCGAGAACAAGACGTCCTCCAGCGATTGCGACAACTCCTGGCGCGACTTGAGAACCGGTGTCGCTTCAGGATCGAGCACGACGATGTCGGCGAACTTGCCGGTCTCCAGCGATCCGGTGGTTTCGGAAATGTGGAGGCGAGCGGCGTTGGCGCGGGTTGCAAGATGGAAGAGCTCAAAGGCGCTGGGCTTGTAGCCGCCGAGCATCTGCAGTTTGTAGGTTTCGCCCAGGGTTTGCAGCATGGAGTAGCTTGTGCCGCCACCGACGTCGGTTGCCACACCAATAGCAACGGGGCGTTTCGGGTCGCGCATATGGGGCATGCGCATGATACCGGAGCCGAGGAAGCTGTTGGACGTCGCGCAATGAATGACGCTTGACCCGGTTTCGGAGAACCGCGCGCACTCACGTTCCGACAGATGGATGCCATGGGCGAAGACGCTGCGATCGGACATCAGGCCAAAGCTGTCATAGACATCGGTATAGTCCTTAGACTCGGGAAACAGCTCCTTGATGAATGCGATCTCACCGGGACTCTCGGAGATATGTGTCTGCATCAGCGCGCCGGGCAAGGCGGCGAGGAGTTCACCCGAAACGCGCAATTGCGCCTCGGACGAGGTGACGGCAAAGCGAGGGGTTACCGCATAGCGCAGCCGGCCCTTGTCATGCCATCTATGATAGAGCTCCTCACTGTCGCGGGCACCGGTTTCCGGCGTGTCCTGAACGGCCGGGATGGCATTGCGGTCCATCATGGTCTTGCCGGTCACCAGCGCCATGTTGCGCTTCTGGGCGGCGGCAAAGAGGGCTTCGGCGCAGGCCTTGTGGACGGAGCAGAAAGCCATTGCCGACGTGGTTCCATGCTGGAACAGGCGGGCGAGAAATATTTCGGCTGCTTCCGCGGCATAGAGGCCGTCGGCATAGCGGCTTTCTTCGGGAAAGGTGAAGCGGGCCAGCCAATCAAGAAGGTCTTTTCCAGGTGCCGCCAGCATGCGGTATTGCGGGAAGTGAATGTGAGCATCGATCAGGCCCGGCATCACCAGCATGTTGCCGTAGTCTTCGGACCTGGCGGCGCGATAGACTTCGGGGAGTTTCTCCCAGGCGCCAGTCCAGGCGATCTTGCCATCGCCGCCCACCACAACTGCGCCCTTCGGATGGTGGGTGAGGTCTTCGGGTGTTGCGCCGAAGGTGAGGGTTTGCCCGCGTATGACCATGGTCATGGCGCCACCCGGTCTTCAATGCGGAAACGGAAAATGCGGGTAATCTGGGAAATGGCCATGTCGAACTCTTCGTTCAAGGCGTTGCCGACGCGCTGTTCGAAGCTGGCGAGAATCTGGTGCTTGGTGGCACCCTTCACGGCAAAGATGAAGGGGAAACCGAATTTCGCCTTGTAGCGGTCATTGAGGCCGGTGAAGTGCTTGAACTCTTCGGGGGTCAGCGTGTTCAGGCCCGCTCCTGCCTGTTCCCTCGTCGAGTCATCGGTTAACTTCGCCTTGGTTGCGAGGTCGGGGTGGGCGCGGATGAGAGCCAGTTGGGCTTCGCGGGGGGCGGCGCGGGTTGCCTCAGCGAAGGCGGCGATCATCGCGTCACGGGTGGCAAAGGGGCGCGACATTGCCGCCCGGCGGGCAACCCAAGGCGAATGTTCAGCCACGTCGGCAAACGCCGACACGTAATCTTCGACCTCCATTCCATTGATGCCAGCAATGGTCATCATTGCAGGGAAATCCACTTGCCGAGCTTTGCCCGCTCTTCAACCGTCATGCCGGTCTTGTTGCCGAGCGGCATGGCCCTGTTCTTCACCGCCTGGGTTTCGATCTGCCGGGCATAGCGCTTCAGGTTTTCAAGAGATTCGAGTTCGATACCCTTGGGAGCCTTTTTCGTGGTGGGATCGACCGGCGATGCGGCATGGCAAGTGGCGCAGCGGGTGTGGGTGATGGTGAGGGCCTCGGCATCACTCACCTCGCCTTCGTAGAGGGCCAGTGCCGCCGGTTGGGTCATCACCATGGCGGCCGCCAGTGCCAAAGCGGCGACGGGGATGGTCCAGGCGATTTCACTTTGCGGATCTCCCACTTCGGTGCGCACCAGATAGTGGCGGGCTACGGCGCCACCGGTGACGATCAGGCCTGCGATGATCCAGGCGCGGGGATGATCGGTGAGCATGGGATAGTGGTTGCTGACCATCATGGCCAGCACCGGCAGCGTGAGATAGGTGTTGTGGAGCGAGCGCTGCTTGCCGGTGGCGCCAAAGCGGGGGTCAGGCGCTTCGCCCTTGATGAGGGCGGCGGTGATCCGGCGCTGGTTGGGAATGATGACCATGAACACATTGGCGGCCATGATGGTTCCGACCAAGGCTCCGATGTGAATGAAGGCGCCACGGCCGGAGTAGATGTGGGTGTAACCATAGGCCGCCAGCATGACCAGCATGGCAACGGAGACGGCGAGCCAGAAGGTGTTGCGGCCGAGTGGAGAGCGGCAGAGGCCGTCATAGATGGCCCAACCGGCCACCAGACTGGCGACCGAGATGGCGATGGCTTGCCACTGGGTGAGCGGCAATACCTGCGGATCGATCAGATAGGTTTCGGCGCCGACATAGTAGAGCACGATCAGCAGCAGGAAGCCGGTGACCCAGGTGAGGTAGGCCTCCCATTTGAACCAGATGAGATGGTCGGGCAGCTTGGCGGGGGCGCTCAAGTATTTCTGGACATGATAGAAGCCGCCGCCGTGGACCTCCCAGGCTTCGCCGCCGACGCCGGCGGGAAGCCCGTCACGCTTGCGCAGCGAAAAATCCAGCGCCACGAAGTAGAATGACGTGCCGATCCAGGCGATGCCGGCGATCATGTGCCCCCAACGCAGGATGATGCTGGGCCAATCGAGATTGAGCAGGCCGGCGCTGGTTACAATGTAGGCGGCGGCCAATGCCACGAAAATTACCGGCAATGTCCAGGCGATTTTCGACAGCGGATCGCCGACTTCATGACGCAGAAGAAAATGACGGGTGGCGACGCCAAACACGACGATGAGACCGGTCAGCAACCAGGCATGGGGGCTGGCGGTGATGATGGAATAGTGGTTGCTGACCATCATCAGCAACACCGGCAATGTAAGATATGTGTTGTGGAGCGAACGCTGCTTTCCGGTCGTGCCGAAGGACGGATCGGGGGGTTCGCCCTTCATCAGCGACTGGGTGATCTTGCGCTGATTGGGAATGATGACCATGAACACGTTGGCGGCCATCATGGTGCCGATCAGAATGCCGACATGGATGAAGGCGCCGCGCCCGGAAAAGACTTGCGAATAGAACCAGGCTGATACGAGGATCAGCAGAAATACGGCACCGGCCAGGGCTTCGGCCTTCTGGCCGATGGGCGAGCGGCAAATGAAGATCATAGACGATCCAGCCTGCGACGATGCTGACAATGGAAATGGCGATGGCCTGCCAGGGCGCCAGATTGGCGACAGCCGTATCGATCAGATAGGCGTCGGCCTGCACATAGTATTGGGCGATGAGCAGCAGGAAGCCGGTAACCCAGGTGAGGTAGGCCTCCCATTTGAACCAGATGAGATTTTCCGGGAGGTTGGACGGGGCGCTCAAATATTTTTGCACGTGGTAGAAGCCACCACCGTGGACTTCCCAGGCTTCGCCGGCAACGCCTGGCGCCAGGCCGTCGCGCTTGCGCAATGAGAAATCGAGGGCCACGAAATAAAAGGACGTGCCGATCCAGGCGATGCCGGCAATGAGATGACCCCAGCGGAACAACACGTTCAACCAATCGGCGATGAAGGGATCCATGTCTGCTCCTGTGTGGACATAGTAAGGGCCGGAAGCCAGACGGCTGCCGGCCCAGATTCATAACTTATTGCGGCAGCTGGTCGTCGATGCCTTTCACGTACCAGTTCATGCCGAGGATATCGCCATCGGGAAGACCCTTGCCCGCCTCGCCCACAACCGAACCGTCCTGCTTGGTGATCGGCCCGGTGAAGGGGTGAAGCTTGCCGGTCTTGATGGCTTCAGAAGTTTCCATGGCCATCTTGGAGACGTCTTCTGGCATGTTAGTGAAGGGCGCAATGTTGACGGTGCCTTCGGCCATTCCGTCCCACGACGCTTGGGCTGCCCAAGTGCCGTTGATAACATCATTGACGCGGCGGATGTAGTATGGCGCCCAATTGTCGACAATGGCCGTAAGCTGAGACTTCGGCGCGAAAGAAATCATGTCCGAAGCTTGGCCGAAGCCCAGTTTGCCCTGTTCCTGGGCGACCTGCAGCGGCGCTGTCGAGTCGGTGTGCTGGACGATAATGTCCGCACCTTGGCTGAACAGCACCTTGGCGGCATCGGCTTCCTTGCCGGGATCGTACCAGGTGTTGGCCCAAATGATCTTGACCTTGAAGTCCGGATTCACCGACTGGGCGCCGAGCATGAAGGCATTGATGCCGGCAACCACTTCCGGAATCGGGAACGACACGATGTAGCCCGCCGTGCCAGTCTTCGACATCTTGGCGGCAATCTGGCCGATCACATAGCGGCCTTCGTGGAACTTGGCATTGTAGGTCGTCACATTGTCGGCGGTCTTGTAGCCGGTTGCGTGCTCAAACTTCACATCCGGGAACTTCTTGGCGATCTTGAGGGTCGGCTCCATGAAGCCGAACGAGGTGGTGAAGATGACATTGCAACCGTCGCGCGCCAGGCGCTCGATGGCACGTTCGCTATCGGCTTCCGGAACGTTTTCGACAACTACGGTTTCAACCTTGTCGCCGAGTTCCTTCTTCACGGCTTCAACGCCCTGGTTGTGCTGATAGGTCCAGCCGAAATCGCCGATGGCGCCGACATAGACCCAACAGGCCTTGGTGGCGGCATTGGCGGCAGCCATGCTGACACCCAAAGCGAGGGCAGCCGCAGCAGCTGAGATCAAGTATTTCTTCATTGGAAGTCTCCCTGGTTTCATTGCAATCAACGGTCAGGCACGAACGGCTGCCCGAGACAGGCAGGCGTGTTTGCTCTTGTCAGCATCCGGTTGCCGGAGATGACGACAAGGGCAACAACTGTAACGACGTAAGGCAGCATCGACAGGAACTGCGAGGGTATGCCCAGCGCGAAGGTCTGAACGGTGAACGCCAGAATTGAGATGGCGCCAAAGAGATAGGCACCGGCGACGGTGCGCCATGGGCGCCAGGACGCGAACACCACCAGCGCCAAGGCAATCCAGCCGCGGCCCGAGGTCATGTTCTCGATCCACTGTGGCGTGTAGGCGAGCGACAGATAACCGCCGGCCAGGCCGGCGCAGCCACCGCCGAACAAGACGCAGAGGTAGCGGACGCCAATGACATTGTAACCGAGAGCATGGGCGGACGAGTGACTGTTACCAACGGCGCGAATGATGAGACCCGCCTTGGTCTTGAAGAGCACGTGGGCCACGGCCCAAGTGAGCAAGATGGCGAACGGAATGAGCGGGTCGAAACCGCCGACGTTTGGGACCCGCACGCCGGGTTGGCCGACAAAGGCTTCACCGATCTGGCCGGAAAGGCCAAGGCCGAGGAGCGTCAAGGCCAGGCCGGTCGCCACCTGGTTTGACACCAGTGTGAGGGTGAGCACGCCAAACAGGAAGGCCATGACGGCGCCCGCCAGGATCGAGGCCAGCAGCCCGACCCATGGCGAGCCGGTAAAGAGTGCCGCGCCAAAACCCATGACGGCGCCCATGACCATCATGCCTTCGACGCCGAGATTGAGAACGCCGGAGCGTTCGACAACGACTTCGCCTATGGATGCCAGCAGCAATGGCGTCGCGGCGGTCATGATGGTGAGAGAAACTGCAAGGAGCATTTCCATGGTCTTAACCCGCCGCTTGAGTTTGAGCCGCCGGCGTTGGCCGGAACCTGATGCGATACAAGATCAACGTGTCACAGGCGAGGATGAAGAACAGCAGAATGCCCTGGAACACCTTGGCGATCTTGTCGGAGATGCCGAGTACCACCTGCGCCGATTCGCCGCCGATGAAACTCAAGGCGAGCAGCAACCCGGCGATGATCGCGCCGAGAGGGTTCAAACGGCCGAGGAAAGCGACGATGATGGCGACAAATCCATAGTTCGGCGCATAGGGCGTTTGCAGCTGGCCGGAAACGCCCATCACGTCGCAGGCTCCGGCAAGTCCGGCAAGGGCACCCGACAGCAGGAAGCAGAACATGACGGCGCGCTCGGTCGAGAAGCCCGCAAACCTGCCGGCGCGCGGGGCGCTGCCCAAGAGCTTCAACTCAAAGCCCTTCAACATACGGCCAACCATGATGGTGAGGCCAATGGCGGCGACAACCGCGAACACCGCACCCAGGTGGATTTCGCCCCACTTCGGCAGAAGCTGCCAGCCTTCGAAATTCACGGTCTTGGGAAAATTGAAGCCTTGAGGATCACGCCAGGGGCCGCGTACCAGCCAATCGAACAGCAGCTGTGCCACATAGACAAGCATGAGCGATGTCAGAATTTCGTTGGCGTGGAACCTGATGCGCAACCAGGCGGGAATGGCGCCCCACAGCATGCCGCCCAACATTCCCAGCAACAACATGACGACCATCACTTCGGGTGTCTGCCAGGCCGGAAAGATGACCGGCACGGCGCCCGCGAACAGTGCGCCCATGACCAGTTGACCTTCGGCGCCGATGTTCCAGACGTTGGCGATGTAACAAATCGCCAGCCCCGCGCCGATCAAGACCAGCGGCGTGGCCTTGACGATGAGGGCTTCGAGCGACCAGCCCTGGGTGAGCGGATCAATGAAATAAATGTAAAGGGCTTCGAACGGATTGAGGCCGCGCAACGCGAATATGATGCCGCCGGCGACAATTGTGAGCGCCAATGCGATGAGCGGCGATAGGAGCGCCATGCGGACCGAACGCTCGGGGCGCTTTTCAAGAATGAGCTGCATGGGATGCTCCCTCGTTATGGTGATGGCCTTCGTGGGCGCCGGCCATCAACAGGCCGATTTCCTGAAGGGAAATTTCCGATGCAAGATGGGTTTCCGATAATTGGCCGCGCGAAATGACGGCGATGCGGTCGGCAACTTCGAAGATCTCGTCGAGATCCTGGCTGATGACCAGGACGGCGGAACCAGCCCGCGACAAATCGATGATGGCCTGGCGGATGGTGGCCGATGCGCCGGCATCGACGCCCCAGGTCGGCTGGTTGATGACAAGCACGCCCGGCTGGCGGTCGAGCTCACGGCCAACCACGAATTTTTGCAGATTGCCGCCGGAAAGGGCGCGGGCCTCGGGATCGGGTTTGCCCTTGCGCACGTCATAGGCCTTGATAACGCGTTCCGACACGACGCCGGCATTGCCCTTCTGCAACATGCCGGATTTCACCAGGGACTTGTCGGAGGTATGGCGGGTCAAGAAGATGTTGTTGCTGAGTGTGAGCCCCGGTGCGGCGCCGTGACCCAAGCGTTCTTCCGGAACGAAGGCAGCACCGGCATTGCGCCTGGCGTTCACGCCATGACGTCCCATGGGTTTTTCATCGATTTGCAACATATCATCGCGCGCCAAGGTGCGCTCGCCGGACAGCGCATCAAACAATTCCGACTGGCCATTGCCGGCAACACCGGCGATGGCGACGACTTCGCCGGCGCGCACGCTGAGATTGACCGATTTGAGTTCGACCGAGAACGGCCCTTCGGGATCAAGATTCAAACCGTTCATGCGCAGCCGGACGGCACCGGCATTGCTGGCGCGGCCATGACGGACCAGGTGAATGTCGCCGCCGACCATGAGCCGCGCCAGACTTGCCGCGGTTTCCTTGGTGGGGTCGACGTTTGCAACCACCTTGCCATGGCGCAGGATGGTGGCGTTGTGGCAGATCCGCTTCACTTCCTCGAGGCGATGGCTGATGTACAAGACCGCGCAGCCTTCGCTGGCCAGGCGGGCGAGGACAACGAATAGCTGGTCGGCTTCCTGGGGCGTGAGCACGGCGGTGGGCTCGTCCATGATCAGCAGCCTGGGTTCCTGCAGCAGGCAGCGAATAATTTCGATGCGCTGGCGCTCGCCGACTGAAAGATCGGCCACGACGGCGGTGGGTTCGAGCGGCAGGCCATATTCCTTTGAGACCGTGGAGATCTTCCTGGACAAGGCCGCCAGGTCGAAATCTCCAGGCATGGCCAGGGCAATGTTTTCAGCCACGGTCAGGGCGTCAAACAACGAGAAGTGCTGGAACACCATGCCGACGCCCAGTTTCCGGGCGGCGGCAGGATTGGCGATGGTGACCGGTTTTCCCAGCCAGCGAAACTCGCCCGACGTCGGCTGCAGGGCGCCATAGATCATTTTGACAAGGGTGGATTTGCCGGCACCATTCTCGCCCAGGAAGGCATGGATTTCGCCGGGCTTTACCTTGAGAGTGACGTCGTCGTTGGCGCGCAATGTGCCGAAAACCTTGACCACGTTCAGGGCTTCCAGAAGATATTCCGGCTTGCTGTTCATCCCGCCATTCCCCTCTTCAAGTTCAATTCTTGCGGCTGTACTTCGCCGGTTACAAGGGCATGCTTTGCGTCAAGCACAAGAATCTGAGCCGCGGTGCCGGCGGCGATCGCCGCAGGCAATTTGGAACGGATGCCCGGCACACCAATGGGGCAAACAAGGCTTGAAATCCGGTCTTCAGCTACTCCGGACTGCCGCAGGCGCTTTTCGAAGCGGGCGCGTTTGGTGGCGCTGCCGATCAAGCCCACTTCGGCAATGTTGGGGTTGCGGAGGCCGGCATCGACCGCTGTCAAGTCCAGTGCGTGGCTATGGCTCATAACGAACAGGAACGTGGCAGCGGGCGCTATGGCAATCACATCCAGCGGGCCGGTGGCATAGGCCGTGGTGTTGGCGGGCATGGCGGCAGGAAACGCGTCGGGCCGCGGATCGACCCACAGTATGCGCAGCGGAAGCGGAGCCAGGGCCAACACCAGCGCCCTTCCCACGTGGCCGGCGCCGAGGATCATGACGGTTCTTTGACCAGCAAACGGATCGCGGTTTTCCGACGCGGCGCGCTCAGCAATGCGCGGCAGGTCGTCCGGCCCGAAAACCTCGGTTGCAAGTTCGACGTGACCACCGCAGCATTGACCAAGGTCCGGACCCAGCGAATGCGATGTGACTTTGCGTGTTTCCCTGGTGTTGAGCTGGGCCTGGGCTTGGGCGATGGCGCGCCATTCAAGTGCGCCGCCACCAATCGTGCCGTGGAAGCCATGGGGCGTCACCACCATCCAGGCGTCAGTATCGCGTGGTGCTGAACCACGCACCGCGGCCACGGTGACGAGGGCGCAGCGGCCCTGGGTTTCGAGAACCCTGGCGATGGTTGACCAGCACCTCATGCCGCCACCGACTTTATTGCCCGAAGGATGTTCTCGGCGGTGGCCGGAGCGTCCAGTGCCGGAACCTTGCCCGGGGCCAATGATGCGACGGCGTTGAAGATTGCCGACCACACGGCGATGCCGAGCATCAACGGTGGTTCGCCTACCGCCTTGGAGCGATAGATGGTGTCTTCGCGGTTGCCTGGAGAATCGTACAAGGCAACGCGAAAGTCGGCAGGCACATCGGAGGCGCAGGGAATCTTGTAGGTCGAAGGTGCATGGGTGCGAAGCCGGCCCTGTTCGTCGTAGACAAGTTCCTCGGTGGTGAGCCAGCCCATGCCCTGGACGAAGCCACCCTCGATCTGGCCGATGTCAATGGCCGGGTTCAGCGAACGTCCGACATCGTGGAGGATGTCAACGCGATCAACCTTCATTTCGCCGGTCAGGGTGTCGACGGTGACTTCGGCGCAGGCAGCGCCATAGGCGAAATAGTAGAAGGGACGGCCCTTGGCCTTGGCGCGGTCCCATGCCACCTTGGGCGTGGCGTAGTAACCGGTCGATGACAGCGAGATGCGGCCGGCGTGGCATTTCTTGGCGAGCTCACCAAAAGCAACAGTCTGATTGCCGATCAGCACCTGGCCCTTGCGGAAACGGATGCGCGACTTGGCGACCTTCCAATGCTTGGCGGCGAAATCCGTCATGCGCGACCTGATGGTGGCGGCGGCGGCCCTGGCGGCCATGCCGTTCATGTCGGAACCCGACGAGGCCGCAGTGGGCGAGGTGTTGGGCACCTTGCCGGTGGTCGTGGCGGTTATCCGGACGTGTTCGGCTGAGATGCCAAATTCTTCGGCCACCACCTGCGCCACTTTCTGGTAGAGCCCCTGGCCCATTTCGGTGCCGCCATGATTGAGGTGCACGGACCCATCAGTGTACACATGCACCAGGGCACCGGCCTGATTGAGGTGCGTCAAGGTAAAGGAGATGCCGAACTTCACGGGGGTCAGGGCAATGCCCTTGCGCAGCAACCCGCCCTTGCGGTTGAACGCCTCAACCTGCTTGCGGCGCTTGCGGTAAGACGACGAGATTTCAAGCTTTTCGATGATGTCGGGAGCAACGTTGTCCTCGACTTTCATGCCGTAGGGCGTCACGTCACGGCCCTTGGCGTAGAGATTGCGCTTGCGAACGTCGAGCGGATCCAAACCGAGTTTGACGGCAATCGCGTCGATCATGCGCTCGGCGAAGACCATGCCCTGGGGGCCGCCGAAACCGCGGAAGGCGGTGTTGGATACGGTGTGGGTTTTCAGGCGGCGCGTGCCAATGCGGGCGGCGGGATAGTAGTAGGTGTTGTCGGCGTGGAACATGGTGCGGTCGCAGATGGCGCCGGAGAGGTCCGGCGAATAACCGCAACGGGCGAAGAAATCGACTTCGACGCCGGTGATGCGGCCCTGGTCATCGAAGCCGACATCATAGGTCGCACGGAAGTCGTGGCGCTTGCCGGTCATGATCATGTCTTCATCACGGTCCAACCGGCATTTCGCCGGGCGGCCGGTAAGGTGGGCAGCGAGGGCCGCGAGACAGCCCCATTGGGTGGCCTGGCTTTCCTTGCCGCCGAAGCCACCGCCCATGCGGCGGCACTCGCAGGTGACCATGGCGTCGGCCACACCCAGCATCTTGGCGACGATGTGTTGCACCTCGGTCGGGTGCTGGGTGGAACTCAGCACACTCATGGCGCCGCTTTCTTCCGGAACGGCCAGGCTGATCTGGCCCTCGAGGTAGAACTGTTCCTGCCCGCCGATGAGGAAACTCTCGGTGAAGCGTTGGCTGGCGGCCTTGCGGGCCCGGGTCAGGTCGCCGCGGCGGAACTCATAGGGCGGCAGCACATCCTTCACCTTCATGGCCAAGGACTGGTCGACGGTGACGGCCGGCGGCTGTTGGTCGATTTCGATCCTGGCGAGACGCGCGGCGCGGCGCGCCTCCTCGCGGGTTTCGGCTACTACGGCGAAAATCACCTGGCCGTGGAATTCAATTGCACCAGCGGCGAGTATGGGATCGCCGCCGATAGACGGGCTGCAGTCGTTCAATCCGGGGATATCGCTTGCGGTCAACACGGCCACGACACCGGGCGCGGAGCGCACGGCCGACAAATCCATGGACTTGATCTTGCCGCATGCCCCTTCCCTTGCAAATCCGGGCACGACGTGAACCAGGCCATCGGGCTCACGAACGTCGTCAATGTAGTTGGCGGTACCGGTTACGTGCAGGCGAGCGCTATCGTGGATCAGCGGAAGGCCGACGACATCCGGTGCGGTGTGAATACTTGCCATGTCAGGCGGCCTCCCCGCGCGTACCAAAAACCCTGGTTGCCTTGGTGCCGGCCATTTCGATCATGGCCTTGCGCAGCAGAGATTGCGCAACGTCCATGCGGTAGGCGGCGGAAGCCCGCATGTCGCTGATCGGCGAGAAGTCGGAGGCGAGGGCGGCGGCAGCGCGTTGCCATCCGGTTTCATTGGCGAGCGACAGGCCGACCAATGCGCGCTCGGTTTCGGGGGCGCGCTTCGGGGTTGCCGCCATGCCGCCGAAGGCGACACGGGCGGCGGCGATGCCGCTTCCGTCCAGCGTGAATTTGAACGCCGCCATGATCGCTGAAATGTCCTGATCGAAGCGCTTGGAGATCTTGTAGGCGCGGAACCGCTCATTGGTTGCCAAGCGCGGCACGTTGATTTGCCAGACGAGTTCGCCAGGCTTCCGGTCCTGCTTGCCGTACGCCACAAAATAATTCTCGACAGGCGTGGACCGGATGCTCTCGCCATGGCGCAGCACAAGCTCGGCGCCCAGGGCGATCAGCATTGGCGGCATGTCACCGATCGGCGAACCATTGGCAACATTGCCACCGATGGTGCCCGATGCCCGCACCTGTTTTGAGCCGATGCGGCGCAGCACCTCGCCGATGTCGGGGTCTATCTTCGTCAGGATAGGGCTCGGCTTCGGCATAGGTCACGGCGGCCCCGAGCGACAGCTGGTTGTCGCCATCATCGATTTCGTGCAACTCCGGCACGTTGCCGATGCAAATGATCTTGGGAAGGGTGCGAAGCTGCTTGGTGATCCACAGGCCAACATCGGTGTTGCCGGCGACGATTGTCGCATCGGGCTCTTTCTCATAGAGCGCGGCGAGCGTGCCAGGAGAGGATGGCACGGCAACGAACGAGCTGGCATCGCCCACCAAAACGTCTCTGCCGTCGGCCAGGCCTGCGAGCTGCCCGGCCACCAGCGCTGCATTTTTCGCCCAGCGATCAGCAGCGCGGCCGTTGCAAGCGGCGGCGGCGGCATCGACAATGGGGCGATAGCCGGTACAGCGGCAAAGATTGCCGGCGATTTGGTCGACGATCTCCTGCCGGGTTGGGCGGTGACCCGCGTGGTAAAGCGTAAACAGCGCCATGATGAAACCCGGCGTGCAAAAGCCGCACTGGGAGCCATGCTTGTCGACCATGGCTTTCTGCACCGGGTGAAGCTTGGCGCCATCGGCGAGGTCGTCGACGGTCACAAGTTCCTTGCCGTGGAGCTGGGCTACGAGGAGAATGCAGGCGTTCACGGGTTCGTAGACGACCTTACCGTCCCGCAGCGAACCAATGGCCACGGTGCAGGCACCGCAATCACCTTCGTTGCAGCCTTCCTTGGTGCCCTTGGACTTTTCTTCAAGGCGCAGATAGTCGAGCACGGTGCGCATGGGAGGAACATGGCCGAGCTCGACTATCTTGCCTCGCCTCAAAAACCGTATGGCATTCGAGGTCATGGTGATCAGCTTCCGCGATAGGTTGAGAATGAATAGGGGGCAAGCAGCAATGGCACGTGATAATGCTGCCCTGGGATCGCCGACGCCGAAGCGAATGGGGATGACATCGAGGAATGGTGGGTCCGGCAGTGTGTGACCGCTGGATTTCAGATAGGTTCCGGCATGGAAGCGCAGTTCATAGGTTCCGCGCATCAGCGCTGTACCTTCCAACAATGGGCCATCGATGCGGCCATCGGCATTGGTATGAACGGTCTTAAGAAGAACCGGGCCGCCATCAAGTATATACAACTCGATCTTCAACCCTTGCGCCGGTGTTCCAGCTGCAGCATCCAGGACGTGCGTTGTCAATCGCCCCATGGTTTCGTTTCCCCTGAATTGCCAACTTGTATTCTGCCGGCTTCAACGATTGCATAGCAGAAATGTCATGTACGAAAAAGACGCATATTGCCTACAGACCGTTCTCTAATTCTGCACAGTATCGAGGCCCAACTTGAACAGGGCGAGGAACGCTTCGGTAGCCGGCCGGTTGGCGTGGCCACTGCGGCAGACGATGGTCAACCGGTCCTGTGGAAGTTTCCTGTCAGACAAAGGCATCCACTTCAGGGTGCCGTCGGCCAGATCCTGCTCGATGCCGGTGGTCGGCTGGAAGGCGATGCAACTTCCCATGCGGGCCAGCGTCGCCATGAGGCGGAGCGAGTCGCACTCAAATGCCGGAGGCTGAGTGAGAATGCGGGCGGCGGGCGAGCGGTCGAGCAGCGCCCGGAGGCTCAAACCGCGAGATGGCCAGGCAATGCGATGGCCGGCGCAGTCCTTCAGGGACAGCGTCTTGTGGCGGGCCAGCGGATGGTTCGGCGCCATGATGACGCCGACTTTGTAATCGCGCGTGTAAACCGTAACCAAACCATCGAGGCTTGCCGGGTTGAAGGTAATTCCGATGTCGGCGGCATGCTCGCGTACCAGCCCGGTGACGGCCTCGGAGCCCGCGACCGATATCGAGATTTCAATTCCAGGGTAGGCCTCGGCGAACTTTTGCAACATTCCGGGAAGCAGGGAAACCGAAAGGCTTTCGACGGTCGCAAGCTTGAGATGGCCGCGGCGCAAGCCCTGCAAAGCGTCGATGGCATCCAGAGTTTGGTCGTGCTGGTGGGCGGCAGAGCGCATGTCCTTGAGCAAGATTTCGCCGGCCGGCGCCAACAGAAGCTGGCGGCCGCCGCGATCAAACAGCGGCACACCGAGCTGGTGTTCGAGAAGTATGAGTTGGCGACTCACCGCCGAAGGCGCCACGTTGAGAAGCCGCGAGGCGGCGCGCACCGAACCGGTTTCGGCAATGGCCATGAAGTAGCGGCAGCCGAGAGACAGGAAGGGTTCGGGTCTTTTCATTGCATCAGACTATCAGAATGGCCCGGACATCGTTGATGTTGGTCTGGGTTGGGCCGGTGATGACTTGATCGCCCAGGGCTTCAAAGAAACCGTGACCGTCATTGTTCTCTAGACTGGCAATCGGATCGATGCCGAGGGCGCGGGCGCGCCGCAACGTCGAGGGGGTGACGACTGCCCCGGCGATGTGCTCCATGCCGTCCACTCCATCGGAGTCGGCGGCTAGCGCGTATATGCCCTCAGCCCCCGCCATGGCGACCGCAAAGGCCAACGCAAATTCGACATTGCGCCCTCCCCTGCCCTTGCCGCGCACCGTGACGGCCGTCTCTCCGCCCGACAGCAGCAGGCAGGGTTTTGCAGCAGGTGAATCGTATTGCTGAATCTGCTGGGCGATCCCGGCATGAACCTTGGCCACCTCGCGCGATTCACCCTCGATGCGATCGCCCAGGTACAACACATTCAAACCCTTGGCTTCCGCATCCTTCAGGACCCGCATGAAACTCTGGTGCGGTGAAACGATGACCTTGGTAATGTTGTCGCTACGAAGAGGACCACGCTCCACGGCCGGCCCGGCAAGGCAAGCGCTAACCGATGGGGGAACCTCGATTGCGTAGCGTTTGAGGATCGCCAGGGCATCAGCCTTGGTGGTGGAATCTCCGACGGTTGGGCCAGAGGCGACAATGGCCGGATCGTCGCCCGGAACGTCCGACAGAATGAGCGTGTGAATGCGCGCCTTGCCCGCGGCCTTTGCCAGCAGGCCACCCTTGACGGCCGAAATGTGTTTGCGCACGCAGTTGAGTTCGGCGATGCTGGCTCCGCACTTGAGCAGCGCCCTGCCGATCTGGCGCTTTTCTTCCGGCGATATTCCGGCGGCAGGTTTCGACATGAGCGACGAACCGCCGCCCGAGATGAGTGCCACCAGCAGGTCGCGCTCTCCGAGAGCCGAAGCCAACTGCAGTGCGGATTCGGCGGCAGCGAGGCTGGCGGCATCGGGAACGGGGTGGCTGGCGGACATGAGCCGTATCGACTTCAGCGCAGCACTCAGTCCGTGGGGAGCTATGGCGATGCCTTCCAGAGGAGCCCGCCATGCACTTTCAAACGCCTCGGCCATGGTAATGGCGGCCTTGCCGACTGAGATGACGGCGGTGCGGCCATCTGGCGGATTTGGCATGTTGGCAAGCACGCCGGCGACGGGACTGGCGGCCGCCACAGCTGCCGCGAACAGCTCGCGCAGGGTTGCAATTGCCTGGTGGTCATTCATGTGAACACTCCTCAGCACAAGGATTTGGCATGAGAGGAGGTTCGATTTCCAGTACCTTTGGAACACTCAGACTAAAATTCGCGTCAAAGTCCGGACCGCCGCTTAACGGCTCCGACACCGTAACATCCGATTAACCTCAATAAATCCTTCGCCCTGGTCTAGTGTCGGAAGATACCGTTGGGCAGTGATTAACCGTGGTATCGGGGTAACAATCATGTACACCACAACCAATTCAGCCGTAGTTTGGAAGCGCATGGCCGACGAGAATCGTGAGTCGGCCAAGACACTGGGCCGGATCGCGATTGGCCTGTTTGTTTTGTTGCTGGCAGTTGGCGCGTATGCATTTTCGGCGCGCACCGGCTTGGCCAATGTGTGCGCGGCCGTCGAGCAAAGCGCTGCGAGTTCAAGCGCCCGAGCCCTGAACGAGCTCGCCACAACGCTGCGCTCCGGGGAATGCGCATAGGTCTCGAAACCAGTTGTCAACCGTGATGCAACCCTCCGAGGTTGCAGGTTCGGATTTGAAACCAATTTTCAGGAGATGCGGGTAAGGCTCCATCGATGGCGGCGAAAGCCGCCGGGGATGGAGTCTCGAAGATGAAACTGAAGCAGGCGCTGCAGGCCGGCCGCTATGTCGACCGCGAAGTCGTGCAGCGCATCCTGAAATTTGTTGACTTCGGTGTCTTTTGTGCTGCCGCAACATTCATTCTGATCAAGAGCGCGGTGCCGCCGGTTGCCGCGAATACCGCAGTTACTGCCGGTTTTCTGGCCGCCGAGATCGGCCTACTTTGTGTCTTCGTGTTGCGATCGATCGGATTCTACGGCGTTGGAGCGCTGACGAGCGGGATCGTGACAACGCTTCGGGCCGGCCGTGGCCACTTTCCTGGCGGGCGCCATCCTGTTTGCCGCAGCCAATCTCGTACTGCTTCCGCTTGATAGCAATTGGATTTCGAGCTGGGCGCTGCTTACCGCCGCCTATGTGATCATAACCCGGCAGACGCTGTCACTGTGGGCGTCACCGGTTGCGCGCAGTGGCGGATTTCGCAAACGCGTTGCCATTGTCGGCGGCGGCAAGGCCGCTGAAGATGCGCTGAAGGCCCTCGAGAACTCCACCGGCCTCGACATCGACATCGCCGGCCTGTTCGACGACCGCGAAGACGCGCGCAGCCCGGCATCGATCATGAAACACCACAAGATCGGCAAGATCGGAGAGCTTGCCGACTTTGCCCGGCAGCAGCGCATCGACCTCATCATCGTCGCCATTCCGCTTTCAGCCGAAGCACGGCTGTTGCACATCCTAAAGCGGCTGTGGGAACTTCCGGTCGACATCCGGATCAGCGGCCAGGCATCGGCACTGAAACTCGGGCCGCGGGCCTACACCTATCTCGGCCGCCTGCCACTGCTCTCGGTGTTCGACCGGCCGCTGAACGGCTGGAGCATGTTCGTCAAGAGCGCGGTCGACCGGGTGGTTGCAGCACTGGCCATCGCTCTGCTGTCGCCGCTGATGCTCGGTGTGGCGCTGGCAGTCCGGCTTGAAAGCTCCGGACCGATCATTTTCCGGCAGCGCCGCTATGGCTTCAACAACGAACTGATCGAAGTCTTCAAATTCCGCTCAATGTTCACCAATCTCACGGATACGAATGCCGCGAAGCTGGTGACAAAGGGGGATCCGCGGGTGACCAAGGTTGGGCGGATTATCCGCAAGACTTCACTCGACGAGTTGCCGCAGCTATTCAACGTGCTGACCGGCCAGCTTTCACTGGTCGGTCCACGGCCACACGCCACGCAGGCGAAAGCCGCCGAGGCTCTCTACGAGCAAGTCGTCGACGGCTATTTCGCCCGCCACAAGGTCAAGCCCGGGATCACCGGCTGGGCGCAGGTGAATGGCTGGCGCGGCGAAACCGATACCCGCGAGAAAATCGAACAGCGCGTGAAACACGACCTCGAGTATATCGATCAATGGTCACTCGGCCTGGACCTGCTGATCCTGGCCAAGACGCCGCTGGCGCTGCTCAGAAGCGAAAACGCCTACTGATCACCGGGCAATCGTCACCGTGGCGTGGGCCCGGCCAGCGACGTCGGAAGCGACGGAACCAAGCATGAGGCGCGAGATGCCGTGCTTGTCGCCAGTGCCGAGGACGATGTGGTCGTAACCATTCTCCTCCGCATACTGAACGATTGCAGCGGCCGCTTCGCGCGAACGCAGCGCCACCTCATCGACCTTCGCTGCCCCGGCCTTCCTGGCTTCGGCAGCCGCTTTATCCAGCACGGATTTCACCGCGCTGTCTTCCATGGAGTAGATCAACGGCCCGCGGGCACCACCGCGGGCGACGTTTACGGTGCAAATCGTCAGCGACGCACCGAGCTTTGCCGACAGATTGGCGGCCAGTTCGATAGCATGCGACGAGTGGCTTGCGCCGTCGGTTGCACAGAGAATCTTTTTGGTCATGGCATCCTCCTTGTGAAGCCGCCAAGAACCTGACGGCTGGATGACACACACAAAGCGGCAGCTCGCGGTGGCCCGCCTTGACCTCGATCAAAGGAGCCAAACGCAATCGCTAGGATGGCCGGTGCAAATCTGCTATGCAGGAATCGCCGGGTTGTCCGGCTGATCCAGCTTTGGGGGATTTCCATGGACATAACACAACTCATCATCCAGCTCATCATCGGTGCCGTCGGCGGCAATGCTGCCGGCGCCGTCATGAAGGACAAGAGCCTCGGAACGCTAGGCAACACGATCGCCGGCGTCATCGGCGGCGGCGTTGGTGGGCAGATCCTGAATGCGGTACTGGGCGGTGGTGCTGCGGCGGCAACGGGCGGCATGGATATCGGCAGCATCATCCAGCAGGTTGCTGGCGGTGGTATCGGCGGCGCCGTTCTGATGATGATCGTGGGCGTCATCAAGAACATGAACAAGGGCTGAGGCCAAATTCTCAAACAGAAACGGGCGCCAATTGGCGCCCGTTTTCATTGCAGGACGAGAAATCTAGATCTGGTCGGACGAGAAGGTGTCGCAATCGCGGAGCGCCTTGGCCTGCATTCCCAACTTGAACCAGCGGACGCGTTGCTCCGAGGAGCCGTGGGTGAAGGAATCTTCGACGACATAGCCCTGGGATTTCTTCTGCAGGCGGTCGTCACCAATTTGTGCCGCTGCATTCAAGGCTTCCTCAATATCACCCTCTTCGAGAATACGGGCGGTGGCATCGGCTTCCTGGGCCCAGACACCGGCGAGGCAATCGGCTTGCAGTTCCATGCGCACTGACAACTGATTGCTTGTCACCTCATCGGCGCGGGCGCGGGCCTGTTGAACCTTATCGGCAATGCCGAGAATGTTTTGTACATGGTGGCCAACCTCGTGGGCGACCACGTAGGCCTGGGCAAAATCACCAGGAGCGCCAAGCTTGGTTTTCATATCCTGATAGAATGACAGGTCGATGTAGACCTTGTGGTCGCCGGGGCAATAGAACGGGCCCATTGCCGACTGGGCCATGCCGCATGCCGACTGGACGAAGCCGCTGAAAAGCACCAGCTTGGGTTTTTCGTAGTTCTGGCCCATGTCGGAAAAGATCTTGCTCCATACGCGTTCGGTTGAACCCAGAACGCGAGAAACAAATTCCTTGCCAGCGTCAGCCGTGACGTCGCCGGTCGATGTGCCGGCACCGGTTCCCTGGGTGTCATCGGCGTTCGTCACCTGCGTGTCGCCGCCCGGAATGGTGATTTCGGATCCTTGTCCGGTTGGCGACATGCCGCCGCCATTGATGACCTGCAGAAGATCGATGCCAAAGATCAGCTTGATGGCGAAGTAGGCGATAACCAGCAGGATGATGGTCGAGACGCTAAAGCCACCACCGCGGCCGCCCATGGGAATGTTGATCCGGCCGCCGCCACCGCCGCCGGGAAGATTGAAGCCACCGCCGCCGCCCTGGCCGCGCCGGTCTTCGATGTTGTCACTTGGTTTCTCATTGTCGAGACGCATCGCCCCACCTCTTTCTGTTACCCCCGGACGTCAACAGCCCGCGTCCGGAATTTGACGAGATCATAGACTATTTTCAAGACCGGAGTCTCAATTGATGTCATTTGCGCTAATTCGATGACCGAGCCGAGTATGGCATCGAGCTCGGTCGGTTTGCCGGCGTCCACATCCTGGAGCATCGAGGTCCGGTGGGCTCCGACCTTGGCCGCCATGTTCATGCGTTCTTCGGCGCTGACGCCAAATTTCACGCCAATGGCCTCGCCCACGGCGCGCGATTCCGCCATCATGGCGTGGATGACACGGCGGCTTCCCGGATCGGTTGCGAGATCGACGAGAGTTCCCTGGGTGAGTACGCTCACCGGGTTGAAGCTGAGGTTGCCCCACAGCTTCAGCCACATCTCATCGCGAAGGTCATCCTTTAGCGGGCTCTTGATTCCGGCCGAAGTGAGCAATCTGCTCAAGGTCATTGCCCGGGCCGAGCGTTCGCCCGATGGTTCGGCGATGGGCATGCGGTCACCATAGTTGTGGACCACGATTCCTGGTGCTTCCAATTCCGCAGCCTGCCAAACAACCGAACCAATGGCGCGCTCCGGGCCAAGGCCTGACCAGATCGCGCCGCCGGGATCAACGCTTGCGAGGGAACGGCCGTCGAACGGACCGCCGTGCTTGTAGAAATACCACCAGGGAAAACCATTCTGGCCAAAGACGATTGCGGTTTCATCGGATAGCAGCGGCTGCAACGCCGGGACAGCCGCTGGTATCGCACCAGCCTTGAGGGTCAAGATGATGAAATTCTGCGGGCCGAAATCCGCCGGGTTACTGCTGGCGGCAATATTCACAGTGTCGGTTTGCCCATTCTGCTTCAGCGTCAGGCCATTGGCACGGATCGCCTCGAGATGGGCACCGCGCACAATGACCGAAACTTCGCATTCGCGCTGTAGCGCCAGCCGGGCGGCGATGTATCCGCCAATAGCGCCAGCACCGAAGACGCAGATTTTCGTCATGCCAGATCCAGTTTATGGGCGAGCCCGATGCGCTGCAGCTTTCCCGTGGCGCCTTTGGGAATTTCCGTAAGGATGACGATGCGCCGCGGCACCTTGAAGGCTGCCAGTTTTTTCGCGGCGAAGGCGCGCAATTCGGCTTCGGTTGCCACAACGCCCTCCAAGAGCACGACGGCGGCGGCCACGTCCTCGCCCAGCTTGTCGTGCGGCATGGCGAAGGTGACCGCCTGCTGGACGGCGGGATGATCCATCAGAATATCGTCAACCTCCATGGGGGCGATTTTTTCGCCGCCGCGATTGATGATCTCCTTGAGGCGGCCGGTGATCTTGAGGTAGCCGTCGTCGTCCATGAACCCCTGGTCGCCGGTGTGAAACCAGCCATGGGCAAAACCCTCGGCATTGGCTTTCGGGTTGTTCTCATATCCCCGGGTGACATTGGGGCCGCGGGTGACGACTTCGCCTTCTTCGCCGGGGCCCAGAAGCTCACCAGCGGGCGACATCACCGCAACTTCCGGGCCTGCCGCGCAGCCGACGAGACCGGGTTTGCGTTTGCCCGGCGGCAGTCGGTTGGAGGTCATCTGATGGGCGTTCTCGGTCATCGCATAGGCTTCGATGACCGGGCAGCCGAAGGCCGCTTCCAACTGGTGGAACACCGGCACCGGCAGCGATGCCGAACTTGAGCGGATGAAGCGCAGCGGGATGGCGCTTGATCACCTCGATCGTTGCGGCCGGCGCGCGACAGGATGGCCTGATGCATGGTGGGCACCGCCGTATACCAGGTGGGTGCTGTTTCATCGAACCAGCCGAAAAATTTGAGGGCGTTGAAGCCCGGGGTGCAGCTCACCGATGCGCCGGCCGCCAGGCTGGCGAGGATCGCCGCCACAAGGCCGTGGATGTGGAACAGCGGCATGATGTTGAGGCAGCGGTCGGCGCTGGTGAGTGAAAGCGTGCTTTGGATGTTGTTGGCAGAGGCCAGCAGATTGGCGTGGCTCAAGGGCACGATCTTGGGGCGCGACGTGGTGCCGGAGGTATGCAGTACAAGCGCCACGTCATCGGCCCGGGATTGGGCGGGCACGGTTTCGCCGATCGCCGGGCCTTCAATTAAAAAGCTTCCGGCGGCTTCGCCTGGTACGATCTCCAGTAAAGCAATGCCCAGCCGCGCCGCAGCTGCAATGGCGGGTGAGTTGCTCCCCTTCTCGACCAGCAAGGCGCGGGCCTGCAGGTCTTCCATGTAGAAATGGAACTCGTCTTCCTTGTAGGCGGGATTGAGCGGTGCAGCCGTGCAGGTTGAACCGCAGGCGACGAAGGCCGAGGCCATGTCCGGCCCGTTGGGCAGCACGATTGCCAGCTTGCGTTCCGGCTTGAATCCGCGGTTCCTGAGAGCGGCGGCGGTTGCTTCACACTGGCCGGCAAATCCGCCGTAGGTCAGCGGCTCGCGTTCCGGGGCCAGAAGGGCGATAGCATCAAGCGGCTGGCGTTTCACGAGGTCGGAAAGGATCATGACCCTGTTTCCCGATTTTTGCGGGTGGCGTCAACGTTGCTGGCTATTGCCCCATGGGCTATGACCCCGGCCATGACCGACAGACTCACCATTGCACTCGCCCAGCTCAACCCCACGGTGGGGGCGATCAAGGCCAATCTCGAAAAAGCCCGGGCGACCGTGGCCGGTCTCAAGGCCTGCGATCTGGTGTTGTTTCCGGAACTTTACATCGCCGGTTATCCGCCGGAAGATCTGGTTCTGCGCAGGAGTTTCGTGGCGCAGTGCAAAGCGGCGGCGGAAGACCTGGCGGCGGAATTTGCCGATGGCCCGGCTATCCTGATCGGCCTTCCATGGGCCGACTCCACGGGGCTCAAGAACGCCGTGGCCTTGCTCAATGGCGGCAAGATCGAGACGGTGCGGTTCAAGTTCGACCTGCCCAACTATGGCGTGTTCGATGAAAAGCGGGTGTTCACGCCGGGGCCGGCACCGGGGCCGGTGGTCGTCAAGGGCGTTCGCATCGGTGTACCGATCTGCGAAGACATCTGGACGGAGGAGACCTGCGAGACGCTGGCGGAGACTGGTGCTGAAATCCTGTTGTCGCCCAACGGTTCGCCGTTTGAGCAGAACAAGGATGACGTACGGCTCAATCTGGTGGTGGCGCGGGTGACAGAGTGCGGACTGCCCCTTGCCTATCTCAATCAGGTTGGCGGGCAGGACGAACTGGTGTTCGATGGCGCATCTTTCGTGCTCAACGCCGACCGCAGCCTTGCCCTGCAGATGCCGATGTTCGAGGAGGCGGTGGCCATCACCGAATGGCGGAGAGGTGCCAACGGCTGGGCGATGGCGAAAGGCGAGATTGCCCGCCTGCCCGAGAAGGAAGAAGAGACGTGGAAGGCCTGCGTTCTGGGGCTTCGGGACTATGTGTTGAAGAACCGCTTTCCGGGCGTGGTGCTGGGGCTTTCGGGCGGCATCGATTCCGCCGTGGTCGCCGCCATGGCGGTTGATGCGCTTGGTGCCGAAAAAGTTCACTGCGTGATGCTGCCCTATGCCTATACCAGCCGGGACAGCCTGGTTGACGCCGAAAAGTGCGCCAAGTTGTTGCGGGTGCGCTACGATATCGTGCCGATCAAGGAACCGGTTGAGGGTTTTCTATCGGCGCTCGGGCCGATGTTCAAAGGCACCGGCAGCGGCGTGACCGAGGAGAACGTGCAGTCGCGTTCACGCGGGGTTGTCCTGATGGCGATTTCCAACAAGTTCGGCTCGATGGTGCTGACCACCGGCAACAAGTCGGAAATGTCGGTGGGATATGCGACGCTCTATGGCGATATGAATGGCGGCTACAACCCGATCAAGGATGTTTACAAAACCGAGGTCTACGCCCTTGCGGCATGGCGCAATACCAAGGGCCAGGTGATCCCCGAGCGCATCATCACCAAGGCGCCGACGGCGGAACTGCGCGAGAACCAGAAGGACCAGGACACGCTGCCGCCTTATGATGTGCTCGACGGAATTTTGAGCGGGCTGGTCGAGAAGGAACTGCCGGTGGCCGACATCGTGGCACAGGGGTACGACGAGGCGCTGGTGAAGCGCATCCAGCACATGCTCTATGTTGCCGAATACAAGCGGCGGCAGGCAGCTCCGGGCGTCAAGATCACCCGCCGCAACTTTGGCCGCGACCGGCGCTATCCGATCACCAACGGTTTCAGGGATGGGCGCTGAATGACCATCGTCCGTTTCGCGCCCTCGCCCACCGGCCGCATTCATATCGGCAATGCGCGCACCGCCATATTGAACTGGCTGTTCGCCAAGAAGACCGATGGGCAGTTCATCCTGCGCTATGATGACACGGATGCAGCGCGGTCGACCGAGGAGTTCGCCCGCGGCATCGCCGAAGACCTGGCGTGGATGGGGATCGTGCCCGACCGAGTGGAGCGCCAGTCCAGCCGCTATGCCCGTTATGACGCTGTCGTGGCGCGACTGAAGGCTGAAGGCCGTCTCTACCCTTGTTACGAAACCGCCGATGAGCTGGATCGGCGGCGCAAGCGCCAGGAGGCGCGCGGCGGCCCCCGCATCTATGACCGCGCCGCCTTGAAACTGACCGATGCCGAACGCGCCAGGCTCGAAGCCGAGGGGCGCCGGCCACATTGGCGGTTCAAACTCGATTATCGCGTGGTAGAGTGGATCGACCTCATTCGCGGAGCCCAGCACGCCGAACTTTCCAGCCAGTCGGACCCGGTGCTGGTGCGCGAGGACGGGAGCTTTCTCTACACCCTGCCGTCGGTGATCGACGATATCGATTTCGGCGTGACGCATGTGATCCGCGGCGAAGACCATGTGACCAATGCGGCGGTGCAAATCGAGATCACCGAGGCGCTCGGCGGCATGGTTCCGACCTATGCGCACCATTCGCTGCTCACCGGAGCGGACGGCAAGGGGTTGTCCAAAAGATTGGGCTCACTCTCCATCCAAGGGCTGCGCGAAGGCGGGCTGGAAGCAATGGCGGTGGTCTCGCATGCGGCACTGCTGGGCACTTCCGACAGCATTCATCCGTGCGCGGATTATAGCGAGTTGATCGCCGGCTTCGATCTCGGCAAGCTGTCGCGGGCGCCGGCGCGGTTCGACGAAGCGGAACTCCGCCATCTCAATGCCAGGCTGCTGCACGGCCTGCCATGGGAGATGGTGAAGGACCGGCTTGGATTCGGATCCGAAACGTTCTGGATAGCAGTGCGCGGGAACATTGAAACTCTAGCCGAGTCAAAGACTTGGATGGGGATCATCGGAGATCGAATCAAGACTGAACCGGCGCCGGAGGATGTCGAATTCCTCGCCGGTGCGAGACGCCTGCTGCCCGCTGAGCCATGGACCACTGAAACCTGGAAGGCCTGGACCGAGGCGCTGAAATCCGAGACGGGCCGCAAAGGCAAGGCGCTGTTCATGCCGCTGCGCCTGGCGCTCACCGGCCTCGATCATGGCCCGGAGTTGGCGCAGCTGTTGCCGCTCATCGGCCGCGAAAGAGCGCTTGAGCGGTTGGGGTAACTGTCAACGTTTATGTTGACAATTATGGACGGCCCTTCTAACTGTTGAATGGCCACAAGGCAAAACTGAAAGGAGCATCAACCTTGGATCAAGGAGTTGCCCGTGCCTTCATACGCAGAATTCCGCCGCTGGCTGAAAAAGCAAGGCTGCACGTTCGAAACCCATGAAGGTGGAAGTGGACATATTACAGTCATTTACAAGGGGCGCCGCTCGCAACTTCCGGCGCACGGTGCTGGCAAGGATTTGAAGAAGGGCCTCGTCGAGGCTATCAAGAAACAACTTGGATTGAAATGATCTCGTATCGCGTCAAACTTGAGAATGATGAAGGCACGGTTCTGGTGACATCGCCGGATTTTCCGGAACTCGTCACGTTTGGCGACGACCGGGATGATGCCTTGTCTTATGCGGTTGGGGCTTTCTCCGAGGCCATCGCAGCGCGCATGGCGCTGCGCGAACCGATTCCGTTGCCTTCCAAGGGCAAGCCTTCGGAACCCCGTGTGGGACTGCCGTTACAGGTCGAACTCAAGGTGCGCCTTTATCAGAGTATGGATAGCCAGGGCGTCCGTAAGGCTGATCTGGCGCGCAAGTTGGACCTACACCGGCAGGAGATCGACCGCTTGCTCGATCTCAATCACGCAACGAGTTTGAGCAAAATCGAACGCGCATTTGCAGCACTCGGAAAATCTCTCGACTTTGAAGTTACAGACGCGCCATAATTGGCGTCATGATCCTCGTCGGGCAATATGACTCTCCGTTCGTGCGCCGCGTGGCGGTGACGCTTCATCACTATCACATGCCATTCAAGCGAAACCCTCTGTCGGTGTTCCGCAATGCCAAGGACATGCAGAAAGTCAATCCACTTCTGCGGGTGCCGGCGCTTGTCACCGAAGAGGGCGAAACGCTGGTCGACTCCTCGGCGATCCTCGACTACCTCGACGAGAAGGCTGGACCGGCGCGAGCCCTGACGCCGGCCCATGGGCCGTTGCGCCGGAGTTGCCTGCAAGCGATGGCGATTTCCACCGGCATTTCAGACAAGGCGGTGGCGCTGTTCTTCGAGCGGCTGTTCCATGACAAGAAGGCGATCAGCAAGGACTATGAGAAGCGACTTGTGTCGCAAATCAGCGAGGGGCTGAAAAAGCTGGAAAGCGATTGCGGCATGCCGTGGTTTTTCGACAACCATCTGTCGCAGGCGGATGTCACCATCGCCTGCACGCTGTTCCATGTCAAAGCGCGGTTTCCGGAGCTGTTTCCGGCCAACAAGTATCCCAAGCTCCACTCTCTCGCCTTGCATTGCGAAACGCGGGACGAATTCGTGGCGGCAAGGCCAGGCGCCGACGAGACGGTGCCTAAGCTGGCATAGGGATTTCGGCCGAGGAATCGGGCACCTTGTAGCCTTTTTGCACCGCAGGCCTTGCGGCGAGGGCAAGATACCAGCGTTTCACGTTGGGGTAACCATTCAGATCAATGCCTTGCCAGTCGTGGCGGGCGATCCAGGGGAAAGTGGCGATGTCGGCAATCGAGTAGGCGCCGCACATGAACTCGTTTTGGGCCAACAGGCGGTCGAGAACGCCATAGATACGGCGAGCCTCTTCGGCAAACCACTCCTCGGCGAAGGGCGCCTTGCCGACGTTGTACTTCAGAAAGTAGTGGGCACGGCCAAGCATCGGACCAACCGCCGACATCTGCCACATCAGCCATTCATGCAGCTGGATGCGTTCTACCTGGGATTTCGGGTACAGCTTCCCGGTCTTGTCACCGAGATACATGAGGATGGCGCCCGACTCGAAAACGCTTTGTCCGGTGTCACGGTCGACAATGGCCGGGATCTTGTTGTTTGGCGAAATCTTGAGGAAGTCCGGGGCGAATTGCTCGTCCTTGCCGATGTTGATGGTGTGGACTTCGTAAGCCAGCGACATCTCCTCGAGGGCGATGGAGATCTTGCGGCCGTTGGGGGTGCCCCAGGTGTAGAGATCAATCATGACAGGTCCAGTCCGCCGCTTTTCTGCATTTGAGATTCCAGATCGAGGATGCGGTCATAGGCCCTTGAATCGAGAACGCTGAAGCCAGAAAGGAACAAGGCCTCGCGCGCTACCGCAGTTTCGGGATCGGCGAAAGCGCTTGCAAGCCCTTGGCGGATCACTTCCACGTCACCGGCCACGGTCACAAGCGGCAGGCCCGGCACCGATGGCGAGCGGGCCACTTCCACCAACCCCTCGAGGTCGGCGGGACGATAGCGCCTTGCCAAGGCCAGACAAACGGAATCGGTGGCGCAGATATCCGCATTGCCCTCACGCACTGCCGAGATGGAGCGAAGGTGGCCCCCTGAGATGAAGGTTTTTCCAAAGAAACGGCCGTCTCTCGCAAGAGGCCCAAACACCAGTTTCAAGGCCAACATCCCCGACATCGAATCAGGCCCGTTAACAGCCGCGGTGGCGCCGCGAAAGCCGGCGAGCGGCAGATTTTGGCGAGCCAGAACGATGCTGCAGTAATTGGCGCCGTCACAGCCATCAGCCGCGTAGTGCGGTGTGGCCAGATATCTGAGTTTGCCGCGAAACTCATGGGTGAAAGGGTAGCCGCAGGTCTGACTCAGAAAGAGATCCGGTTGCCGCCAAGCGCTGGCATAATCAATACGCCTATCCATGGGAGGCAGGCCGGGGATATGACGCGCCAGTCCCTTCCACAGCGCATCAGTCGCGTTGCGGATTTCGGGCCAATCATACATTGGAAGTGACGCAATCATTTCAGAACCCGGCTTATGGGAGCAAGTGCCCTCATTCAAGGCCCATGCTAAGCTTAGACCGCCCTAGCGGGGGGAGAGATGTGAGTTCGATGGCGCGCCCTGATGTATCAGTTATCATTCCAACCAAGGACCGGAACGGCTTTTTGCGGCAGGCGGTAGAGAGTGTTCTCATGCAACGCTTGCGGCCCAGGGAAATCTTGGTTGCTGACGACGGGCAAGGCGCGGCAGAAGCTGTCGGAGGCATGTGGGCTGGCTTGCGCGTTCTTGACAACCATTCGCGGGGGCCGGTTGCGGCGCGTCAACTGGCGGTAAACGAAGCGCGCGGCGATCTCATTGCCTTTCTGGATGACGACGACTGGCTCATCGATCAAGACTATCTTCTTGACGCCACTATGGCGATTGCCGCGGGCGCCGGACTGGTGTTTTGCGACGGCACCTTGAAATTCGAGGATGGCGGCGATGACCAAGCCTTCGCATTCGATGCCGATGCAAGTTCACTGGAGGCCAACAATACGATCCTGATTTCGGGTGTCGTTTACCGAAAGGCCATCCACGACAAACTCGGCAGTTTTGATACCTCTCTGCCCTACTACTGGGATTGGGACTGGTATTTGCGGGTGGCGCGCGCAGGCTACCTATTAAGGCGCAGAGTGGGGCCGGCGGTTGCCATCAGGGTTCACGCGCAAAACATGTCCGGCCCCTCGCAGGAAACTGCACGGCGCGAAAACCTCGACCGGCTCTCGGCCAAACACGGCTTGCCGCATATTCCGCTCAAGAACCATTTGAGCCTGAGCCGGGAGAGCCAACAGGGTTAACGCATCCGGAATTTGGTGGCATTCCGACCAGGCTTCCTAGCCCTCTGAATGCTTGCGGCTCTCCGGCCGCAGTTTCCGACAACTGCAGCGGCCGGCTTAACCTCACGTTTATTGCAGAATGCCATATAGACGCGGGGTTTTGCCGTGTGGAGTGGCTGGGTTGGAACGGGTTGAAGCGGTGCAAGCTGAATTGAAGGCCGAGGGCAAGACGGGGCTCGTTGCAAGGTTTGCTTCGGAGGCCAAAGGCCACGGATTGTTCTGGGTCATTGCCCTGCTCATGCTGACCGCGAGCATCGTTGCACAATTCCAGGTGAAGCCCGAGTTGGCCGACAGCGCCGCAATGATGGTGATCGGTTTCTTCAGTTTCTGGCTCAGCATTCTGCCGGCATTGCTGGTTGTGGTTTTCTTCCGGATGGCGGTGTACGACAAGTCGCCCAGCCCTATCCGTGACTTCATTCCGGCAGCCAGGCGCTACTTGACCGAAGATGGCCGCTTTCTCCGCGGCTTCTCGATGATGCTGGTCATGTACGCGTTCATCAACGGATTCTCACGGCTCAAGTCGCTCATCACATATTTCCAGCCGTTCTCATGGGACGTGGCCTTCGACACCTGGGACCGGACCTTGCACTTCGGTTACCGGCCATGGGAGCTTTTGCAGCCGGTTTTGGGTTACGGGCCGGTTTCGATGCTCATCAACGTCAACTACAATTTCTGGTTTGTTTCGCTCACCGCGTTCTGGCTGCACTTCGCATTTGCCGAGAAACCGGGTTTTCGCCGGACCCAGGCCATTCTCGCCTACATGATCACCTGGATTGCCGGCGGCGTTGCACTCGCCACTTTCTTCTCGTCGGCGGGACCATGTTACTTCGGCAATCTCAATTTGGGGTTTGATCCCTATCGCGGGCTTATGACCTACCTGCACGCAACTCATCAGACATGGCCGATATGGGCCGTCGATCTGCAAGATACGCTGTGGTTGAACCTGATAACCAACGAGGGACTCGACGTCAGCAAGGGCATTTCGGCGATGCCAAGCATGCACAATGCCCAGTGCCTTCTGCTGGTGCTGGCATCGTGGAACCGCGGCAGGCTCATCCGCAACCTCGCCGTTGCCCATGGCGTACTGGTGTTCATCGGGTCAATCCACCTTGGCTGGCATTATGCGGTGGATGCCTATCTGGGCTATGTGGTCGCGGGCGCGGGCTGGTTGGTGGCGACAAAAATCGCCCGAGGCCGGGAAAACCGGCGGTTGATCGCGGCACCGGCGTACTGAACCAAGGCTTTTTTGGGGTCGGCAAGCCGAGGTTGCCAACACCGGCCATGCATCAACAAATGTTCGAAAAGCCATTGTTTTTCAATGGTTTTGCCGTTGCCATATTCGTTAACAAATCATTAACGCCCGGTTTACAAGGCTTTTTGCAGCACCACATCGGGAAAAGCCTTGAAAATAAGGGTTTTCACGAATCACGCATTCGGTTAACGCTCTCTCACTCGATTCGTCAAAGGAGAGAAAAATGGCTGATGAAAAGGTAGTGACCATTCCGCTTTCGAAGCTGGCTGGCGAGCTGGCGGAAAAGCATGAGATGTCGAAGAAGGCTGTTAACGAACTGCTTGGCTCGTTCATCGAACTCACGGTCAAGAACCTCAAGAAGGGCAATAAGGTGCGCGTCACAGGTCTTGGCATCTTCCAGGTGCGCAAGCGCCCTGCCCGCATGGGCCGCAACCCGGCCACGGGCGAGCAGATCAAGATCAAGGCCTCGAAGAAACTCGCGTTCCGCGCGGCCAAGGAAGTGAAGGAAGCGATCTAAGATCGTTTCGGTCTAAAGACAAACGGCCCCCAAGGCGACTTCGGGGCCGTTTTTCTTGATGAGAACATTTCACCGACCGCGGCGATTGCGGCGGGCTGAACGGATCGTCTAGAGTCCGGCGATCAGTTGCGAATTCCAGGATGGACTCATGAAACCCCAGGCACGTGTTGTGGTCATTGGCGGCGGCGTTGTCGGCTGCTCGGTGCTCTATCATCTCACCAAGGCCGGCTGGAAAGATGTGGTGCTGGTAGAGCGCGACATCCTCACGTCGGGTTCGACGTGGCACGCGGCAGGTGGTTTTCATACGTTGAACGGCGACCCCAATGTGGCCAAGCTGCAAGGCTACACGATCGGGCTTTACGACGAGATCGAAAGGATTTCGGGCCAGGCGTGCGGCCTGCATCGTTCCGGCGGCCTCATTCTCGCCGATACGCCGGCGCGCATGGAATGGCTGAAGATGGCCCATGCCCGGGCGCGCTATCTTGGCATCGAATTGGAAATCCTCACGATGAAGGAGGCCAAAGCGCTGCATCCGTTGCTCGAGGAGAAGTATTTCGTCGGTGCCCTGCTCGACAATGCTGATGGCAATCTCGACCCCGAAGGCACGACCCATGCCTATGCCAAGTCGGCGCGGATCGGCGGGGCGGAAATCTACCAGGACTGCAAGGTCGAAGACATCAAGCCGCGCAAGGACGGCACGTGGGACGTAATCACTGTCAAAGGCAACATTCATGCCGAGCATGTGGTGAACTGCGGCGGGCTGTGGGCCCGGGAGTTGGGGCGGATGGTGGGATTGGAATTGCCGGTCCTGGCCATGGAACACATGTATCTGGTGACCGACGACATGCCGGAAGTCATCGCCTTCAACACGGAACGCGGCCACGAGCTACCGCACGCCATCGATTTCAAGGGCGAAATCTACATGCGCCAGGAGCGCTCTGGCCTGGTGCTTGGCACCTATGAACAGGCCTGTGTGCCATGGCAGCCGAAGACCACGCCGTGGGAATTTGGCCGCGAGCTGCTGCAGCCCGACCTAGATCGCATCGCGCCCAATCTGGAGCTTGGCTACAAGCATTTCCCGGCGCTGGCCAAGGCTGGCATCAAGCGGGTGATCAACGGTCCGTTCACGTTTACGCCGGATGGCAATCCGCTGGTTGGCCCAGTTCAGGGCTTGCGCAATTTCTGGGTGGCCTGCGGGGTGATGGCGGGCTTCAGCCAGGGCGGAGGCGTTGGCCTGGCGCTTTCACAGTGGATGGTGAATGGCGACCCGGGCTTTGACGTGTGGGGCATGGATGTGGCGCGTTTCGGCGAATGGGCGACGCGCAGCTACACCAACGCGAAGGTGCGCGAGAACTATTCGCGGCGCTTCTCCATACGTTTCCCCAATGAAGAACTTCCGGCCGCACGCCCGCATCAAACAACCGCGCTCTATGACGTGATGGTTTCGCAAGGTGCTGTCATGGGAGACTCCTGGGGGCTGGAAACACCGTTGTGGTTCGCCCCCAAGGGTGTGGAGCCCAAGGACATCGTGTCGTTCCATCGCTCCAATGACTTCGCGCATGTCAAGGCGGAGGTGCTGGCGACACGCAATGGCGTTGGCGTTACGGAAATCGCCAATTTCGCCAAGTATCGCTTCACCGGATCGAGCGCCGAGGCCTTCCTGTCGCGACTTATGACCAACAAGATGCCAAAGACGGGACGTATCGTGCTGACGCCGATGCTGAACCCCAACGGCAAATTGATCGGCGACTTCACTATCGCCAAGGCCGGGGATGATTGCTTCTACATGTGGGGATCAAGCCAGGCGCAGAAGTATCACATGCGCTGGTTCGAGCAGCATCTTCCGGCCGATGGCAGTGTGAACATTCATCGCTACGACATGGGCCTCGTCGGGCTTTCGATTGCCGGGCCAAAGTCGCGCGACGTGTTGCAGGAGATGACCGATGCGGATGTTTCCAATGCCGCATTCAAGTTCATGGACCATCGCGCCATGGATATCGGCAATTGCCCGGCGCTGATCAACCGGGTGACCTATACGGGCGATCTCGGCTATGAAATCTGGGTGGCGCCGGAGTATCAGCGCCGCCTTTATGACGCAATCATGAAAGCGGGCGAGGCCCACGCCATTGTCAACTTCGGGATGAGGGCCCTGCTGTCGATGCGCCTCGAGAAGAACTTCCCCACCTGGTACCGCGAGCTTCGCCCGATCTATGGCGGTTTCGAAGCCGGCATGGACCGGTTCATCGATCTGACCAAGAACGACTTCATCGGCCGCGATGCGGCGATGGAAGAGAAGCGTTCCGGCGGCAAACTGCGGCGCGTGTCGTTCTTCGTCGATGCCGGCGATGCCGACGTGCTAGGCGATGAACCGATCTGGCACCAGGGCAAGGTGGTGGGCTGGATCACTTCAGGTGGCTTCGCCCACTACGTCAACAGGTCGATGGCGCAGGGCTACGTGCCGAAGGACTTGGCGGGCGACACCGGAACTGGCGCCTTCGAGATCGAGATCATCGGTGATAACCGCAAGGCGACGATCATCACCGATCCGCCGTTCGATCCCGAAGGCCGGAGGATGCGCGGGTGAGACCCGCCACACAGCCAGCGGCGCTCCGCGTGCAGGGCGTGCTGGGGCCGGGTTTCGAGGTTCTCGAATTCGATGCGAGCACCAAGACGGCAGTAGACGCGGCGGCGGCGGTGGGATGCGAGGTGGCGCAGATCGCCAAGTCGATCATCTTTCGCGCCGCCGAAAGCGGGCGGGCCGTGCTGGTGATCACGTCGGGCATCAACCGCATCGACGAGAAGAAAGTCCGCGCATTGCTGGGCGAGAAGATCGAACGGGCCGACGCGGATTTTGTGCGCGAAGTAACCGGATTTGCGATTGGCGGCGTGCCGCCCGTGGGGCATGCCACGCTATCGGTGGTGTTCGTGGATGAAGATCTGCAACAATATCCTACGCTGTGGGCGGCTGGTGGCACGCCAAATGCGGTTTATGAGACGGGCTTCGACGCGCTGGTCAAGCTGGCTGGCGGAACCGTGGCGGATGTCGCCAAGCGTGGTTAGGCTGTTCTGCCGTAGAAACCGATTTGCTCTTCCGGCGTGAACACGACGCCGGGGCGGTCGAAGTACGAGAACACGGCGATCAGGCGTTCACGTTTGCCTTTCACGGTGGAGACCTTGTGGGCGGTGTTCTTGCCGCGAAAAACGTTGAGCGTTCCGGCGGCGAGTTTGAGGGTTTTCACCTCGGGATCATTGCCAAGCAAAAGTTTGGCAACGCCGTCGTAGTTCGGATCGCTGTCGCTTCGGAGATCGGTGCGGTAGACAAATTCGCCGCCTTCCTCGGGCGCCTGCAACAGGAGCGTCGTCGTAAATTCGCTGCGGTCAAAGTGCCAGTTCAGGGTTTCACCGTCGCGATAGGCCATGACATTCGCCCGGGCCAAGGCGTCACGCATGGGGAAAAGTGCGTCCTTGCCCATCGTCGCGGCGAGGAAAGTGATAAACGGCGACCACTCGTATATCCACATCGGAACGGCCTGCATCATCTGGTCAGCGCAAATGGTATGATTGACAGTGTCCACCATTCGCAGCGCCGGATGGTCCGGTGGCAGGCCAGGAATTTCCTTGCGGAAATAGATGTTATGGCGGCGGGTGTGGGTGAAGGACAGCGTGTCCATCACCGGGCGGATTTCGGCAATGGCGCGCGCAAGGGCTTCGGGCCTTACCAGGCCCTCGAGATTGTACATGCCGGTATGGGCCAGATCTTCCCGGCAGCGGTCCACCAGTGTGTTCCACTCGCCGGTTCCAGGACGGCCGAGCGGATAGCGGTCAAGATCGAGGATATCAATCATTGGCAAACTCCAGAGCGGCGTCAGTGAGCCATTCATACACACTCGCCGCAAAAGTGCGCATGGCATAGAGGTGGAAGCTGTTGGCGCCGGTGCAATGAACAACCAGCGGCATGTGATGGACTCCGGTCAAGGCTAAGCAGCCAGGCGTGAAGACGCTTTCGTGCCAGTCGATGGCAATTCCCTTGGCGAGCACGTTGCGGGCGGGTGGGCCCTCCAGCAGAATGCGGGTGCGGCTTGAGGTGAGCGAGGTCACCGCGCACTTGCCTTCAAGTTTACGGGCAAGATCATCGCCTTCCGGTCCTATGGCCCAGAACTGCGCGGGTCCGATGCGAAAGACTGTACGGCCTTTCTGGGAGGCGGCGACACCAACGCGTTCGGGAAGGGTTCCGGTGGACTTGGCGATCATGGTTTCGCTGCCCGCGAGTTGGAGAAGCGAGAAGCCGGGGGCTTCCTCGATCTTCAAGATATTCGAGCCATAAGGGTGAACCGAAGCGAGGGCGGAGCGACGCTCAAGCATGGAGGCGGGCTCCTTCGCGATCGATGAAATGCGGCGAGACAAGCCTCAGGCGCACTTGCTCGTTCTTCAGCGGGAAGGCGGCGATGATTTCCTCGCCTTCATGTTTCAGGCCGCCCTGATAGAGGCCAAGGGCAATGAACTTCCCAAGCTCCGTCGACCAGGTGACGGAGGTGATATAGCCGCGGCCGTGGCCCTTGATTTCATCGGTTGCCGAAAAGAGAATGGAACCCCCGCGCAGTTTCTTTTCGGGTTCCATCAGTTCAAGGCCGACGAGGCTCCAGCGGTTTTCCGCTTGCAGGTTTTCGCGCTGGCGCAATTCCTTGCCGATGTAGGGCTTGTCTTTGGCGGCCATCTTGCCGAGGCCGAGATCGTCAAGGGTATTGCGATGGTCGAGCTCGAGGCCTGCCACGTGGCCCTTTTCGATTCTCAGCGATGCAAGCGCCTCGAGGCCATAGGGTTTGATGCCAAGCGGGGCGGCGGCTTCCAGAATATGCTGCCAAAGTGCTACGCAATAGTCAGCGCTCACATGCACTTCATAGGCCAGTTCGCCGGAGAAAGAGAGGCGCAGAACGCGGACCTTTACGCCATCATGCATGATGTCGAGGCAGCCCATATAGGGCAGGTTTTCATTGGAAAGATCGGAGTGCGGGAACGCAAGTTGCAGTGCTTCGCGTGACTTGGGACCGGACACGGCCATGCCGCCCCATTCATCGGTGAGCGAGCACAGCTGCACGTCAAGGTCGGTCCAATGGCATTGCAGGAGGTACTCCATCCACGACATAACTTCACCGGCCATGGCCGTGGTGGTGGTCATGTAGAAGTGATCGTCGGCGAGTCTGGTGGTGGTGCCGTCGTCGAGCACCACGCCATCGTCGTTCAACATGACGCCATAGCGCGCCTTGCCGACGGCAAGTTTCTTGAATCCATTGACATACAGGCGGTTGATGAACTCAGCGGCGTCCTTGCCCTGGACGTCGATTTTGCCGAGGGTCGAAACATCGGCAATGCCGACGGCCTGGCGCACCAACTGCATTTCCTTGACGTATGCTGTCTCCGGCGAATTGCCGGCCCAGGCATAATACCAGGCGCGCATCCAGGGGCCCGCTGCAATGAAGGTGCAGCCGTTTGCAGCGTTCCAGTCGTGAAGGGGTGACAGGCGCTTGGGCCGGAAATGCGCGCCGATGGAGCGCCCGGCGATGGCGCCCATGGCCAGCGGTGCATAGGGCGGGCGGAAGGTGGTGGTGCCCGCGTCGGGGATGGCAATGCCGCGATGTTCGGCCATCAGGGCAAGGGCGTTGGTGTTCGAAGTCTTACCCTGATCGGTGCCCATGCCGAGGGTGGTGTAGCGCTTGAGATGTTCGACCGAGAGGTAACCTTCGTCCTTGGCGTTGGCGATGTCCCTTGCCGTCACATCCGACTGGAAATCGACAAAGATCTTGCCTTTACCCGATGTCTTGGGTGCCCAAGTCGGCTCGATTGCGTATTTGGCATCGGTCATGCCTTGCGGCGGCAAAACTGCTGTGGTCTTTGCAAACCCGGCAAGAGTTGCAGCCCTGGCGCCCATCGCGGCACCTTCGGCGATTGCCGCCACCATTCCAAAGGTTCCCATGATGGCGCCGGCGCCGAAATGGTTGGTGGCGAAGCCTCCGGGCACGAATGCCGCGATGGTTTCACTGAACTTCGGCTTGATGCCACCGTGGGAAGAGAGATGCACGGCCGGCGACCAGCCGCCGGATATGCCCAGCGCGTCACAGTCAATTGTAGCGGCGTGAGCGCCCGAAAGCCTGGCGCGCGAGAGCGACTTCACCTCCTTCGACTTCGGCGATGCCGGTTCCCGGAAACACGACGATGCCGAGGGCGATTGCTCTGGCAATCAAATCCGCCGGGGGCCTGGATCGGAGATCGGCGACCGACACCGCAACTCCCGACAATGCCGCATCGAATGCGGCGGCGTAGGCGGTGTCATTGTTGGTGGCAAAAAGAGCGCGGCTTGCAGGGGCCACGGCATAGCGATTGAGGTAGGTCCGAATAGCGGACGCCAGCATGACGCCGGGCCGGTCGTTGTTGGCGAACAACAGCGGGCGCTCAATGGCGCCGGTGGCCAGGACCAGTGATTTGTAGGTGATGTGCACAAGTATCTGTCGCGGTTGGCCCCTGGCAGGATCGGGTGCGAGATGCTCGCGGCGCTCGACGCAGACCGCGAGATTGCCGTCGTAAAGGCCCTGGGCGATGGTGCGGGTGCGCAGCCGGGCATTGGGGAGAGCGTGCAACTCCGAGACTGTTTGGTTTCGCCAGAATTCTTCTTCGGTACTCGACGAAGACAGCAGGCCTCCGCCGAAATCCGAATCCTGTTCGACAATCGACACTCGGGCGCCGCTGCGCGCCGCGGTCAGCGCTGCTGCGAGGCCCGCAGGCCCGGAACCGACGACCAGAACGTCACAAAACTCATAGCGGTGCTCGTAACGGTCGGGGTCCGGTACTGTCGTCGCCTTGCCGAGCCCGGCGGCCTTGCGGATGAAATGCTCGTAGAACATCCAGGCACGCTTGGTGGGGCCCATGAAGGTCTTGTAGTAGAATCCTGACTGGAACAGGGGCGAAAGCGCCGAGTTGACGGCCATCACATCGAATTCCGGAGACGGCCATGCGTTCTGGGAACGCGCTACCAAGCCGTTGACGAGATCCGTTGTCGTTGCGGGGATGTTGGGCTCGCTTCGGGACGCTTCGCCCAGCGTGAACAGCGCATTTGGCTCTTCCACGCCGGCCGAGAATATGCCTCGGGGGCGGTGGTACTTGAAGCTGCGCGCGACGACGATTTTGTTGTTGGCAAGCAGCGCCGATGCCAGCGTGTCGCCCGCGAAGCCGGAAAGCGGCTTGCCGTCATAGGTCACGGCGACGGGTTTGGTGCGGTCGATGCGGCCACCATGGGCCAGGCGGCGGAAGGCCGTCATGGCGCACCTTCCACAGCATTATCAGCGGTGTTGCGAACGAGCTTGAACCATTGGCGGCAGCCCAGCACATGCTGCCAGTATTCCGTGTGCGGACCTTTCGGATTGTCGAACAGGAAGTAATAGTCGTGCCAAGTCGCGAGATCGCCCTCGCCATGGGCGGGGCGGGTTTTCGTGGCATCGCCGCCGTATTTGAATTCGGAATAGTCACGGAGGCCGCAGTGGGGGCACGGGATCTTCATTGTTTCCACGTCCAGTTGCCGAGGCCGTGCTCGTCAAGCTCGCCAGCCTTTTGGAAGCGGTCGAGGGAGAAACTGCGGTTCAGCTCGTGCTCATCGTCGTTGGCGATGGTGTGGGCGAAGGTCCAGCCCGAGGCGGGCGTTGCCTTGAAGCCCTGATAGCACCAGCCGCCATTGAGGTAGAGATTCTGCACCGGCGTCTTGCAGATGAAGGGGCTGCCGTCCGGCGTCATGTCCTGAATGCCGCCCCAATGGCGCAGCAGCCGGAGCCTTGAAATAAACGGCATCAGTGACACGGCGCATTCGGCGACGGTGCGAACTTGCGGGAACTGGCCGCGTTGGGTGTAGGTGTTGAAGCCATCGAGATGGCCACCGAAGACGAGGCCTCCCTTGTCGGATTGCGAGAGATAGAAGAGCTCGGCGCCCCAGGAGATGACGTGATTGACGATGGGCTTGATCGGCTCGGTGACGAAGGCTTGCAGGATATGGCTTTCAACCGGGAGCCGTAGACCTGCCATCTTGGCCACATGCGACGTATGGCCGGCAACTGCAATGCCGATCTTGCCGGCATTGATGCGACCGCGGGTGGTCTCAACACCTACGACCTTGCCGTTTTCCATGACGAAACCGGTCACTTCGCAGTTCTCGATAATGTGGGCGCCCTGTTGGTCGGCGGAGCGGGCGTAGCCCCAGGCCACGGCGTCGTGCCGCGCGGTGCCGGCGCGTTTCTGCAACAGCCCGCCCCAGACGGGGAAGCGGGCTTCACTGGAACAATCGAGATAGGGCAGAAGCTTCATCACCTCGCCGCGATCCAGCAGTTCTGCATCAATGCCATTCAACCGCATGATGTTGCCGCGGCGGGCAAACTGGTCGAACTGGCCGGGGCTGACGGCGAGCACGATTTGCCCGCGCTGGGAGACCATGCAGTTGAAGTTCAACTCGTGGGACAGGCCTTCCCAGAGCTTCAAGGATTGCTCGAAGAACGCCGTATTGCCGCCGATCTGATAATTCGAGCGGATGATGGTGGTGTTGCGGCCGACATTGCCTGAGCCGATGTAGCTTCGCTCCAGCACGGCGACGTTGGTGATGCCGTGGTTCTTCGCAAGGTAATGGGCGGTGGCCAGGCCGTGGCCGCCGCCGCCGATGATGACGACGTCATAGGAAGGCTTGGGATCGGGCGAATGCCAGGCGCGCGGCCAAGGCAGATCCGGCTGCAGGGCATGGCGGGCAAGGGCTAGTGCTGAGTATCTGTTCGACACGGGGCTGACGTATCAGGTTTTTTGCCCGGCTCGCAAGGCCGAGAAAATTCACGTCCTGCGGCGTTCTGCCCATTCCGAGAAGGCCAATGCAAGAAGGCCGAAGGCGCCGTAGCCAAGGACCAGCGGCAGCACTGTGCCATTGTAGAATTGGCCAAGAGTGCCGCCGAAGACAATGGCCACCAGTGTCGACAGGAAGCCCGACATGGCGGCGGCCATGCCGGCGATGCGGCCCATGGGTTCCATGGCGAGGGCGTTGTAGTTTCCGAAGAGAATGCCGCAGCAGAAGAAGGTGGCGAACAGATAGACGCCCAGCATCCACAGCGGTGGGTGCCCGGCGTAGATGGCGGCGGGGACCAAAAAGGCGAGTGCCAGGGCGATTTCGCCGCGCAGGGCGTATTTCGACAGTTGGCGCATGCCGAGTCTCACGACCAGGCGGCCATTGAGGATCATGGCGAAGGCGATGGCCACGGCAAAGACGCCGAACCAAACGGCGAACCATTCGCCTTGGGCGTATTGCTCTGCGAAAATCTGTTGCGAGGTGCCGAGGTAGTTGATGAAGGCGGCGAAGATGAAGCCCACGGCGATGGTGTAACCCAGGGCCACGGGGTGGCGAAGAAACTGCCATGCGGCCTCCAACATGGGAGACGCCTGCAGGGGATTGCGGCGTTCCGGCGGCAGCGTTTCCTGCTGGCGGAAGTGGACCCAGGCCAGCGACAGGGCACCAATCACCAGGAAGCCCAGGAAGATCACGCGCCAATCGGCCACCAGGAGAACGAGCTGGCCGATGGATGGGGCGAGGATCGGCACCAGCATGAAGACCGACATGACGAAGGACATGACGCGGGCCATGGCGGCACCGGACTGGCCGTCCCGCACCATGGCGATCGACACGATGCGGGGGCCGGCGGCACCGAAGCCCTGCACGAATCGGCCGACGATAATGACCGGGAATGACCAGGCGAAAAAGCAGATGAGGGTGCCCAGGCCGTAGCAGGCGAGGCTTGTGAAGATGGCGGGCCTACGGCCAGTGGCGTCCGACAGGGGACCCCAGATCAGGGTTCCAAACATCATGCCGGCGAAAAACAAGGTGATGATGAGTTGGCGATCGTTGGGGTTTGCGGCGCCAAGCTCGGTGGCGATCTGGCCTAACGCAGGCAGCATGGTGTCAATCGACATCGCCACCAGAGCGTTGAGCAACGCCACCAGAACGATGAATTCAAAGGAACCGATCTTGCGGGTGGTCATGGCCGCCCGTTTAATCGCCCTTGCCCGCCATGGCGAGTTCGATAGAAGATGGCTGCCATGCGCATTGATGGTGACTCGAAGTCTGTCTCGCTCGACCCGGTCGATCCGGCGTTTTTCAACAACCCTTACCCGGCCTATCACGAGATCAGGTCGAAGGTGCCGGTGTTCTGGTGGGAACAATATGGTTACTGGTGTTTCGCCCGCCATGAGGATGTGAATGCGCTGCTCCGTGACCGGCGCTTCGGACGGCAGATCCTGCATGTGGCGACACGCGAGGAACTCGGATGGGCGGAGACGCCAGCGCATCTCAAGCCATTTTACGACTTCGAAAAGCATTCGCTTCTGGAGCTTGAGCCGCCGGTTCACACCAGGCTCCGGGGCCTCGTCAACCGCTCGTTCCTGGCCCGCAGCGTCGAGCGGCTGCGGCCGATGATTGCGAGTCTTTCCAATGGCTTGATCGACCGCTTTGAAGCGAAGGGTGAAGCCGACATCATCACTGAATTCGCAACGCCCATTCCGGTTGTGGTGATTTGCGATCTGCTCGGCGTTCCTTCCGAGATGGGCCAGCAGTTGTTGGCGTGGTCACACGACATGGTGGCGATGTATCAGGCGCGGCGCGACCGGGTGGTTGAGGATGCGGCGGTGAAGGCCACAATTGAATTCAGCAACTTCATGCGTGGCTACATTCGGCAGCGGCGCAAGGAGCCGCGTGACGATCTCCTGTCGGAGCTCATTCGCGCCGAGGAACAGGGGCAGAGGCTTTCCGAGGACGAGCTGGTGACGACGGCAATCCTGTTGCTCAATGCCGGCCACGAAGCGACGGTGCATGCCATCGGCAATGGCGTGAAGGCGCTGCTGGAACTTGGCATCGGTAGCGGCATCACCGCGGAAATCGTCGAGGAGACGATGCGCTACGATGCGCCGCTGCACCTGTTCACCCGCTATGCATTGGAGGATATCGAGTATCGGGGCATTCGCTTGAAGAAGGGCGACGAGGTGGGGCTGATGCTGGGGGCCGCCAACCGCGATCCCCAACGTTTCCCAGATCCCGATCGCTTCGATCCCACCCGCGATCCCAACCCGCATGTGAGCTTCGGGGCGGGCATTCACTTCTGCATCGGCGCACCGCTGGCCCGGCTTGAAATGCAGGTGGCGCTGCCCATTCTGTTTGAGCGGCTGCCGAAGCTGGCGCTGAAGGGAAGCCCGCAGTACCGCAATGCCTATCATTTCCATGGGCTGGAGCGGTTGGAGGTTACCTTCTGAGAGGTCGTTTCCGGGCTACTGCCTGACGTTTCCTCCCTAGCTGCTGTTGTTGTTGAGGGTAAACAGCCTATGGGTGAAAGTTTCTCAACAGGATTTGCCATGACCGATGTTCAGACCGTTGCTTCTTCCGGTGGCCGCAGGGCTCGTGGTGGGGCCGATGCCAGGCGGGCGGCGCGGACTTCTACGGCGGTAACGCAGGCCGGCTACATCCGCCGCAAGATCAAGCTCTATGAGCCGTTCAGCGACGAGCAACTGGAGCTGATCGAGGCCAATGCCGAAACGGTGCTGCAGGAAACCGGGATCGACTTCTATGAAGACGAGGAAGCGGTGCGGATGTGGCAGGCGGCGGGGGCTGACGCCAAGCACTCGGCCACCGACCCCAAGCGGTTCCGGGTGCGGTTTCCGAAAGGGCTGGTGCGCTCGCTCATCAAGACAGCACCGCGCGAATATGTGCAGCATGCGCGGAATTCCGCCAACAATGTGCAGATTGGCGGCAACAACACGGTGTTTGCGCCGGTCTATGGGCCGCCGTTCATCCGCAATCTCGATGAAGGCCGGCGCTACGCGACGATCGAGGATTTCCGTAACTTCGCGAAACTCGTCTACATGTCTGCCAAGCCTGCACCATTCGGGCGGCACGCTGTGCGAGCCGGTCGACATTCCGGTGGCCAAGCGCCACCTCGACATGGTCTATTCCCATATCAAATACAGCGACAAGCCGTTCATGGGTTCGGTAACGGCGGGCGAGCGCGCTGTTGATTCCGTTGCCATGGCGGAAATCGTATTCGGCAAGGAGTTCGTCGATCAGAACTGCGTGATGACATCGCTGATCAACGCCAACTCGCCGATGGTTTGGGACGGGGTGATGCTGGGAGCGCTGAAGGCCTATGCGCGGGCCAACCAGGCGACGGTGATTTCGCCGTTCATCGTGGCGGGCGCCATGTCGCCGGTGACATCGGTTGGCACGCTCACGCAGATTCTCGCGGAAGCTACAGTGGGTATTGCATTTACGCAGCTGTGCCGCCCCGGTGCTCCGGTGATCTTCGGCACGTTTGCTTCGTCGATGTCCATGCAGTCTGGTGCTCCGACATTTGGCACGCCAGAGCCCGCGCATGTGCTGTTTGGCGCGGCGCAATTGGCGCGGCGGCTTGGCGTGCCGTTCCGCTCGGGCGGCGGGCTTTGTGGCTCGAAGCTTCCCGATGCCCAGGCGGCCTATGAGACATCCAACACCCTGTGGCCGACGCTGATGGGTGGGGTGAACTTCTGCCTGCATGCAGCGGGTTGGCTCGAAGGTGGGCTCTCTTCCGGCTACGAGAAGCTGATCATGGACGCCGACCAGCTCACCATGTTCCAGAAATTCGCCGAAGGTGTGGATTTTTCCGAGAACGGGCAAGCGATGGATGCGATCCGCGAGGTGGGGCCGGGGTCGCACTATCTCGGCTGCGCTCATACGCAAGCCAATTTCGAGAACGCCTTCTGGCGCTCGGGGCTTGCCGACAACAATTCCTTTGAGCAGTGGCGCGACGACGGCGAGAAAGACATCGTGAAGCGCGCCAATGCCACGTGGAAGAAGATGCTGGCCGACTATCAGGCCCCTGCCCTTGACGAAGGCATCGACGAGCAGCTGCTGGCCTTCATGGCCAAGCGCAAGGAAACGCTGCCGGATAACGTGTCGTAGTCAGTAGGTGATGGTGACTACTACGGTATCGGTGTGGATACTTGGCTGTGGCGCCAATTGGGCGGGGACACGGCCGTAGCCGGTGAACACCTGGGATACGCCGGTGCCAGTTGCCGATGCGGTGTCGACCCCCGGCGTGTTGCCCCATACCTGGGTGCGGTTGACATCGCGATAGATGCCATAGGTGATGAAAGATGTGGCAGCGGCATTCTGCATGCGGCGGCTGGCGGGGCCGGTGCCGCCGCTTGAACCGTTGTTGAGGCCTACCGTATAGACGGTGCCCGGCGAACAATTGACGGTGATGGTGTTGGTGGCATCACGGTTGGCCGACAGGTCGGGCTGGGTGCCGAAGTTCAGTGCGGTCGAGGCCACGGTGCAACTGGAGTTGTTGGTGGTGCGCACCACGAAGGGCACGCTTTGGCTGCGCGACGACAGGGTGGACGAGCAACTGAAGCTGGCGGCATAGCCGTAGTCGATCTGGCTTTGGGCACCGGAGAAGTTGGAGGAGTATGTACCGGTGCCAGTGGTGGATTGGCCATTGTAGATGCGGGCAAAGACCGTGGTCGCGGAGGAGCCCGCGCCGCTTCCGGCGAGGTTCACGGTGATCCCCGGCGGCCGCGGTGACGGCGCCCAGGTGTAGGAGCCCCAGACCTGGCCAACGCCGTTGGACTTGAACAGATTGTAGCCAAGCCGATTGGCGCCTTGGGTCATGTAGCGCGGGTCGCCGGAGGCATGAGCACCGCCGGACCCGGCATTGAAGTTGGCGCAAATGCGGATCTGCTGGTTGGCGTTGCCGCTGCAGTTGGCAGTGAGAGTGCCGGTGGTTTGCTGGAAGTTGCCGCCGGTCAGGCTGACATTGCCGAAGTCGATATTGGTCATGCTGAAGGTGCAGACCTGGGCCATGGCGGCATTACTGCCGCACAACAGCACCACAGCAACCGAGAGCAGCATTCTTAGAGACATTGCAGAGGACCAATCGCCGCCGTTTGTTGCGGATCCGGCGTGTAGGAGAAGCTTACCTGGCATTGGTTACCGGGAAGCTTAATGGTGAGTGTATTTTCGGGCTGGACTCCGGTCACATAGGCTTCGCCGTCGTAGCCCACGAAGAACGGCTCATCCGAGCCCTCCAAAGTAACTTCCGAGCCTTCAGGTAAGGGGAGACCTGCGGCATCGGTCAATTGCACCACAACTCCCTGGGCATCGGCCTTGACGCCAAAGTCGACAACGACACCAGCGCCATCGCCCGGCACGACAACGGCCTCCGACTCGACCGATGAGGCGGTGAGCGGCAGATCGTTCACGTCAATCGCCACCTTGTTTTTCTGGTACGACCGCAGGCCTGGCAACAACAGCTTGCCATTGGCGCCGGTCTTGCCGGCGAAGCGGTTCTCATACTCGACGCTGACGCCGGGGGCTCCGGCATCGACGACGGCGAAGGCATCATGGATACGCTGGCCGAGGAATATGCCGCCTCCGGCGAGCACTGCCGAACCGTCAAAGGCGGCATTGCCGGTGATCGAGTCGTTCTGGTGGCCGATGTTGGCATCGAGCACGCCCTTGCTGGTGCGATAGGAACCGCTTGCTGCGGTGTAGCGCGTGTCGCCTTCGCCATGGCCGACGCGCCAGCCGTAATCGCCGACCTTGCCGCCCATCGGCCGCGACGCTTCGGCGGTGGCGGTCCACGATTCGTTGTTGAGCGAGGCTCCGGCCGAGGCGGTCATGGTTTTTCCCAAGGGCATCGACAGACCGATGAATGCGCCGAAGTCGCCGGCCTTGCCGAAATCCATGTAGCCGGTGACGAACAGCGACATGTCGTTCTTGAAACTCTGCGAATAGCTGCCGCTGAGCAGGAATGACTCGGGCATGCCGGATTTTTCCTGATGAATGAAGCTCAGGCCAATGCCGGATTTCAACTTGGGAAAGCTGTAGCCGACGGTAAATTGATCGAGCGCCTTGGGGACGCCGCCGAGGAACGGCTTGCCGGGCGGCGGCAACTCGGTGGCGGCGGCGAGGTCGTAGAAATCGCCGAAGGTGCGGCTGACCGAGGCTTGCACGAAGAAATCGCCAAACTTGGCTTCCCAGCCGGCATTGAGGAAAAGCCCGATATCGCCATCGTGGAGGCTGCCGGCGATGGCGCCGCTGAACATGCCGAGCCGCTTGCCCGACACCAGCGCGCCGAAACCGACATCGATCAGGTTTTCGGCGCCTTCGGCATGGGCTTCGCCGGTGATCATTTCGGTCAAACCATAGCGGAAGCTCGCCGAAACGACAGGCTCATCGCCGTAGCCAAACGATTCGGATCCGAAGTCGCGGCGGACAACCCCGGCTTCGGCCGAGAAGTCGTAGAGATCGCGTTTCAGAAGATCGGGGGAGGTAAAGAACTCCTGCTCGGTTTCGACCGAACGGCCGGTCGAATCGGTGAGCACCATGCGCGCCGTGCCGCTGCCGGTGAACACCGGAATGTCGTCGATCTTGAAGGGGCCGGGCTCGACTTCACCGGAGTAGGCCTTCATGTCACCGACAAAAACGTCAACTGTCGAAGGAACGGCGGCGGTTCCTTCGACATTGGGCAACGGGATGGTCACCAGATCAGGGCGCAGCGCGAAATTGCGCTGGACCTGGGCGCCGCCCATTCGGATGGGGCGCGTCCAGCGCAGGCCTCCACTGATGATGTCGCCGAGGCGATAGGTTCGCATCTTGTCCTGATCAGAATAGGACCATGTGGTGTCGAGGCGGAGGGCGGTGAAATCGGAAAATGTCGTGGTGCCGATGATGCCGCTCTGGCGCAAGGTGCCAAATCGCGAGAAGGCGCGGGCATCGAGAGACAGGCTGGCGCCGTCAATGGCGGCGGCGGAATCGGGCACATGGTAATCGGCGGCCGCGAAGGCCGTGTAGTTCAGCACCAGGCCATTGCCGGTCTGGGCCTTGCCGATGTCTTCACCGCTGTCGATGGTCAGATCCTTGGCGAGGCGCGCCGAATTCGGCAGTTCGAGTTCGATCGATTGCGAGGCTTCGTCATAGACGTAGGACAGGCCGGCGATGGACTTGAGGGGGATCAGGTCTTCGGCGGCGCCATCGCCCGGCGTGGCGATGCCGAGTTCGGTCAACTCGGCGCGGGTCGAGGCGATTTCACCGTCGGGAGACTGGGTGAAGGCGGCAATGAGGTTCAACGGGTAGCCATTCACCCGGACTTCGAGCTGCAGTTCAACCGGTTCGGGGACAGCCGTCTCCGCCCTCGCCAACGGCAAGAACAGAAGTAGTGCGAGCAGTACGGCTAGCCCGGCGCTAGTTGGCCGCAACCACCTTTGCTGTCGCCTCAATCGGTCCATTGTCGCTCTTCGCGATGATCTTGATGGTGCTGCCGGGCGCCGCAAACTTGGCGCCACCCTTGACCAGCCAAACATGGGAAGACTCACCGAGCACATAACCGGCAAGGCCCTGACCGACACTGACCGACTTGCCGCCCTTGACAACTTTCAGGTCAGCCAGCCGTATGCGGCGGCCACCGTCATTCTCCGCAACGATGCGAAGTTGGCCGCCGGAAACTCTGGCGGTCCAGTTCAGGTCGGTTTCCTGGCCGGCGGCGGAAAAGAACACCGGCACCGAATAGCGCATGGCGAAACCGACACCGGCCTGGGCTACTGTCGGAGCTTTCGGCACCTCATCGACGACAAGGCGATAGCTTTCCTCGGTTGATGCCGGCGTCTTGCTGCGGCGGACGATGCGAACGACACTGGATTTGCCTGGCCCCAACTTCACGGCGGGCGGACTTGCCACCACTTCCTTGGTTGGAACCAACTGGTCCTTGCCGTCCACCTGGGTCCACTTGAAGACACGGATTTGGGCGTTTACGGAACCACTGCCAGAATTCTTGAGCGTGATTGTCGATGCGGCTCCCGGAGCCGGAACCTCGATATTGACCGGCGCCACTTGCAGTGACGATGCCAATGCCGCAGCGGGCATTGCAACCGAAATGACGGTTGCCGAAAGAAGTCCGAGTATCCAGGAGCGCATCGCTATCACCCGACGATTAGTAGTTTACGAAGATCGTCTGGTTGTCGGTGTAGATCGCCGCGGACGGCGTGGCCTGGGCCGGCAGAACGCCGTTGATGGTGTAGGCCTGAGCCAAACCACTGCCAGTGCCGCCAGCCGAAGACAGGGCAGCGCTGTAGTCAACGTCTTCACCGTTGCCGACGTTGGTCATGGTGCCGGTGATGGCGGTGACCGAGCCGACGCTGGCCAGCGACAGGCCATAGGGCGTGCCGTTCGAGCAGTTGACGGAGACGTTCGAGGTGGCGGTTTCGCCGCCGTTGATGACGCCGACGTTGCCGAAGTTGAGGTTGGTGGCCGTTACGACGCAGGCCGTCTGAATGGTAATGCGGGCCTGAAAGTTGGCGCTCGTCTGAGCGGCATTGGCAGTTGCGGCAGCGGCGACGAGAGCACCAGCGGCCAGCGGGAGGAGATATTTACGCATGACACTTCCTTTTATCTAGAGTTTGGCGGAAACAACGTGGCGCGCAATTTGAGCCCCCCTGCCGTTCCCTTTGGCCTTACTACCGCGTTAGCTTTTAAGTTGAGGTTCAGAAACGTTGTTAAACGGCTGATAAGAAAACGTTCCGAATTGAATCACAGCAATTTAAGCAGCATTTGATTCAACGGTTTACGCGCTGGCGTTCCGCAACTCGCGCCAGCTGTGGTAACCGACGCCAGTTAAAATCAACAGAGTTCCGACAGCATCGGTTAACCCAAAGCGTTCACCCAACAGCAGAATGGCGAAAACTATGGTGACCAGCGGCGACAAGGTGGAGATCATTGCCGTCGATGGCGCGCCGATGCGGCCCATGCCGGCGTTGACGAAATAAGACGGTATGACGGTCGCTAGAACCGCTGTCGCCGCCGCCAGGGCTAGGAAACGCGGGGTTGCCCCGAAATCCAGGCCGCGAACGATGAGGAAGTGGATGAGGCTGGCAAAACCGGCGCTGGTCAGGGCAATCGAGGTGAACAGCAGGCTGCCGATAGCCGTAATGATCGGCTTGGCCATGAGCTGATACACGGCGAAACTGATGGCCGAGCCAATTGCCAGTGCCGTACCGAAAACGACATTGCCGCCGGAGACGCTCCAGTCATCGATGAAGACGAAGGCAAGACCGGCATAGGTGAGGAGCGCCGAGACGGCGTGACTTGGAGTCAGTTTTTCGCCGAAGAATGCCGCGCCCAGAATGAAGAGGAAGATCGGATAGGTGAACAGCGCCAGGCGTTCGAGCTGGGCCGACACGTGAACCAGCGATTCGAAGTCCAGCGCCATGGCCAGGTAGTAGCCGGCGAGGCCGGCAACGCAGGCTTTCACAGCAAGCCGGCGGTTGGCTGCGAGCCTTTCGGCACCGCCACGGGCCCTCAGGGCGTAAACGCCGGTGGCAAGAAACAGCGGGGTGGCGAAGATCATGCGCCAAACCAGCATGAGGAGCGAATCGGGATTATCGACATAGGCCAGCTTGATGAAGATCGCCTTCGAGGCGAACAGCACGGTGCCGGTGAACACCAGCCCGAATCCCAACAGCTTATCTCGCCTGGCCATGGCCCTCCTTAGTGGTCCAAGGCCCAGGTGTCAGCGGGTTTTGCGGCGGACCAGCTATGCGGCTATTCTGGCGACAGGAGATTCCCATGGCCAAGCTACCCATCCAATTCCGCCCGGCACGCGACCTTGCAAGGCTGCTGCGGGCGCGCAAGATTTCGGCCACCGAGCTGCTTGACCTGTGCCTTGACCAGTACATGAAGCACAATGACAAGCTCAACGCCGTAGTGGTGACCGACATCGACCGGGCCCGGAAGGCGGCACGGGAGGCCGACAAGAGGCTGGCAAAGAACCGGCCAGCCGGACCGTTCGACGGCTTGCCAATGACCATCAAGGAGAGCTTTGACTGGCGGGGCACGCCTTCGACATGGGGCGACCCCAGGTTTCGCGACAATATCGCCAAGGACGATGCCGTGGCGGTGACGCGCATGGCGAAGGCGGGCGCCAACATCTATGGCAAGACCAATGTGCCGCTGATGCTGGCCGACTGGCAGAGCTACAATGAGGTTTATGGCACGACCAACAATCCGTGGGACGTCTCGCGTTCACCCGGCGGATCATCGGGCGGCTCGGCGGTGGCGCTGGCGACGGGGATGAGCGCCCTTGAAATCGGCTCGGATATCGGCGCGTCGATCCGCAATCCGGCGCATTATTGCGGGGTTTACGGGCACAAGCCGACCTATGGGGTCGTTCCCTATCGCGGGCATTTTCTTCCGGGGATTGTTCATCCTTCGGACATCTCGGTGGCGGGACCGCTGGCGCGCTCGGCTGGCGACCTGGCGGTGATGATGAAGCATCTGGCCGGAAGCGATGGCGTGGAAGCACGAGGCACCAGTATTTTACTTCCGGGCGCGAAGCAGCGCACGCTGAAGGATTTCCGGGTTGCGGTGATGCTGAGCGATGCGGTGAGCGAAGTAGACCAGCCGGTGCAGGACATGATCGCCAAGCTTGCCGGGTTTCTGGCGAAGCGAGTCAAATCCCTGTCGATGACGGCGCGGCCGGATTTTTCAACGCGCGAGGCGATGGATGTCTATGTGGCTCTCTTGCGTTCGGCCACCAGCCGCCGGCAAAGCGACGCCGAGTTCGCGGCAAATTCCGCAAAGGTCTCCGGCTTCGATGCCGGAGAGGTGAGTTACTATGCGCAGATGCTGCGTGCCTTCGTGATGCCGCACCGCAGCTGGCTGAAGGCGAACGAACGCCGCCACCAGATGCGGCTGATATGGGAGCAGTTCTTCGAGAGCTATGACATTCTGCTGTGCCCGACGGCGGCATCGGCGGCGTTTCCGCACGATCATGTGGGTGAACGGCACGAGCGCACCATCAGCGTGAACGGCAAGCCGCGTGGCCGACCACGGACCAGTTGTTCTGGGCTGGATATTCCGGCTGTTTCTATCTGCCATCGACGATTGCGCCGCTGGGGCTTACGCCTCAGGGCCTGCCCTCGGGCGTGCAGATCGTGACCCGGCAGTTTGACGATTTCACGTCGATCCGTTTCGCGGAATTGCTGGAGAAAGAGTACGCGGGTTTCGTGCCACCGCCGGGGTATTGAGTGGGGAGGTTTGTGTGGTGTGCGTGCTGTTTGAAATTTCTTAAATCCGTCATCCCGGCGAAAGCCGGGACCCAGACTTGCCGCGCGAAGACTGCCAGAACACGTCGTTTGAATGCCTGGGTCCCGGCTTTCGCCGCTGTCGTATGCACACAACTTTTTCGAACTTGCGTCACTCCGGATCACAAGCAATACGCATTCCCGCAACCCGTCATCCCGGCGAAAGCCGGGACCCAGGCTTTCACACTATGATTTCTTGCAGTCTTTGCGTGGCAAGTCTGGGTCCCGGCTTCCGCCGGGATGACAGAGTTATTGAGTCATTTCAGCAGGTGAGCGGCTCCACGAGATGTGTGAATCTGACAGCGGCTTTCGCCAGGATGACGGAATATTGGAACGCGTATGGTTCGTGATCTATGGTGTCACGACACCCACCGCATCGCGGAAGAACTCCACTTCTTTGGCGAAGGTTTTTTCGGTGAAGATGAAGTGGGTGCCGCCGGGGACGACCACGAAGGTTTTTGAGCCGGTGGCGGCGTCGAACAGCTTGCGGCCAAACTGAATGGGCACGGTCTGGTCGGCGTCGCCATGGTGGAACAACAGGGGCACTTTCACCTTGGCGATTTCGGCTGAGGCATCGACAGGATTCTTTATCAACATGCGCACCGGCAGCCACCAGTAACGGTTTGCTGCGACATCGGTCAATGAACTGTAGGACGCCTCAAGGGCCACGGCCACAACCGGCCTGCGGGCTGCAAGCTTGACGGCAATGCCGGTGCCAAGCGATTCACCGGTGGCGACAATGCGCTGCGGTGGAATGCCCCTGGCGAGCAGCCAGTCATAGGAGGCTTCAGCATCGATCACCAGGCCTTGCTCTGATGGCTTTCCGGTGCTGCCGCCATAACCGCGATAGTCAATGAAGAGAACGCCAAGACCCTGGCTGGTGTAGTAGCGATAGCGTTCGGGGCGATGGCTGATGTTGCCGCCCTTGCCGTGGAGGAACAGGATGACCGGCATTTCTCCGGCAGGCGGTGTGTACCAGGCGTTGAGCGTCTCGCCGTCGGGTGTGTTGATGGCCACGACTTCGGCGTTTAAGACGCCTACTTCCTGCGGCGCGGTTCGCCGCGTGTCGGCGCCGAAGGTCAAGGCGTCCTGCTTCACGTACATCAGAGCGACGATGGCGGCGTAGAACAGCGGGACAACGGTTAAGAAGGCGCGCAGCAACCCAGTAAGACTGATCATGGGCCCAGCAATCTTGCAGGTGTGGTGGTATTTTGCGTCCAGGCCCAAATGGCGAGGAGTGGCTGCGCGGCCGTGCGCGTGGCGTGAACTTCATTCGGCTGGTGCCAAATTATGGCGCCGGCGGGTTTTTCGGCGAAGGACCCTTCGCCCTGTTTCCAAGAGCTGTGCGTGGTCAGCGGCCAATAAAGTTCGGGGGCGGGATGGAAATGATCGAGGTAGTGGCGGTGGGGGCCGAGCAGCAACAGGCCGAGCAGAAAATCGTCACCGGGAAAAAATCCATCGGGGCCGATGATGTGACACCAGCCATAGTTGGCAACGAAGCCTTCTCCCAGGGCTGCATCGGAATAGGACCGCGACCTCGTCCAATGCAGCTGATCCTCGACGCTGGCGATGGCAGCCGCCAGATCGGCATCGAACACCATCGCTTCGGCAACGCAGGGCGCCAGGTGGGTGTGGGCGGGAATGGAGGCCTGGACAGGATGGCGGAAGGCGGATTCGACGATTTCTTGCTCGGCAAGGCGGCTCAAGACGGGCTTGGCGGCGGCTTCCTGGCTGAGATAGAGGCCGCGGGCTATGGCGCCAATGAGCCAGCGGGCATTGTCATAGAGATCGCGATCCATGGGCGGGTTCTAGCGGCAGCGAGATGCCCCGCCAAGCGGGCAATTTCATAGTGTTAATCAGGAGATACCGGGACCGGTGATTTCGCGCAGAAGCTTGCGGAAGATGGCCTCGCCGTAGGCTTCATAGCTGTTGGCGGGCAGGACGAAATAGCCTTTGCCGCCAGCCACATTGTTTTCAAAGTAAATATCAAGGGTTGGCCATTCGTTGAGAATTGGCAGAGCGTTGATGGTGATACCCTTGGCGACGATCTGGTCTCTTACGGCGTTGACAGGCGGTCCCATGTTGTTGCGGCCGTCGGAGCTGATGTCGATGACCTGGCGGGTGGCGCCAGGGGCGGCGACGAACAGTGCCGCGGAATAGAGCAGTGCATTGCCGATCGACGTTCCGCCTTCGGCGAGGCGGCGCGGCATGGCGGAAAGCGTGGCGCCGAGTTCATTGGCATCGGCATCACCGGCGATGATGGTCCAGGGAACGATGACCAGTTGATTGTCGATGTCGGACCATTGAATGGCGGTGACGGCAATTTTCTGGTGTTCGCCGCCGCGAATGGCCTTCTGAATATCGGGATGCAGGAAGGCTTGACCCAGCCCCTCCATCTGCAGGCGGAACTCCACCGAGTCGACGCTGAACGAGCAATCGATGGCCAGGACGAGGGCCATGTCCACCTCGCCGGACCCTTGCGCGCGCGACGATTCGAGCGATGCCAGACACAGGCCGAGGGCGCAGCAGCGCGCCAGCCAGTCCGCCGCACGCCGCATTGCCATGGGCACCTCCCTAGTGAGAGAATTCCGCGAAGTCGAGGGCGCGGCAGTCAGCGGTTTTCCAGCCGACGCTGACTTCCTTGCCCTCGGCCACTAGATGCTGGCCGGAACGGTTTGGCACCTTGACGACAAAATCGTTGTGACCGGCGACTTCCAGGCGAGCGCGAATGTGGTCGCCCAAGTAGATCAGTTCGGCGATGCGGCCCTTGAGCGTCACATCGGCATCGGACTTCGCCGGGTTGATTTCTATGCGCTCGGGGCGGATCGAGAGAAGCGTTTTGTCGCCCTTGGCCTTGACGTTGACGGCGAGAGCCCGGACGATGTCGCCGGATTCGAGCTTCACGGTTGCCACCCGGTCGGCGCCGATTTCAGCGACGGTGCCTCTCAGCTTGTTGTTCTCGCCGATGAACTGGGCGACGAAGGAATTGACCGGACGCTCGTAGAGTTCATCGGGGGTCGAGAGCTGCTGGACCACGCCATCGTTGAACACGGCGATGCGGTTCGACATGGTGAGGGCTTCGGCCTGATCGTGGGTGACATAGACCACGGTGACGCCCAGGCGCTCGTGGATGTGCTTGATCTCGTATTGCATCTGCTCGCGCAGCTGCTTGTCCAGCGCCCCCAGGGGCTCGTCCATCAGCACCAGATCGGGCTCGAACACCAGGGCTCGGGCGACGGCGATCCTCTGCTGCTGGCCGCCTGACAGCTGGCCGGGGCGGCGGTTGCCCATGGTGGGGAGTTCCACCAATTTGAGAATCTTTTTCACGCGGTCTTCGACTTCGGCCTTCGGCAGGTTCCTGACCTGTAGCGGGAAGGCGAGGTTTTCGTTGATGGTCATGTGCGGGAAGAGCGCGTAGTTCTGGAACACCATGCCGATGCCGCGCTTATGGGGGGGCGTGTTGTTGATCGGCTGGCCCTTGAGGTAGATCTCGCCGTGGGTAGCGGGCTCAAAGCCCGCCAGCATCATCAGGGTCGTGGTTTTGCCCGAGCCGGATGGGCCGAGCATGGTCAGGAACTCGCCCTTCGGAATGTCGAGGTTCAGGTTCTTGACGACGAGGGTTTCGCCGTCATAGCTCTTTTGCACATTGGCGAAGCGGACGATGGCTTCGCCCGCCGGGTTTTCCTTGGCCATTCCCTTGTCCACTGTTGGTTGTTTTGGCGGTCATTGTATGGCGAGGGACAGCGCTTGGGAAGCGCCTTGTCAGCGCTTGTTTTTGGCGGGTTTGCGGCCCCTGCGGGCAGTTACGATCAAATGTTCCGGGCCATAGGGAAAGCCGGTGATGTTGCGGTTGGCCTTCTCGGTGATGACCAGGATGTCGTGTTCGCGGTAGCCGCCCGCCCCCTTCTGGCCTTCGGGGATCATGATCATCGGCTCCATGGATACGACCATGCCGGGTTCGAGCACCGTGTCGCAATCTTCGCGGAGTTCGAGGCCGCCCTCGCGGCCATAATAGTGGCAAAGAACGCCGAAGGAGTGGCCGTAGCCGAAGGTGCGGTACTTCAAGAGGTCATGCTCGGCGTAGATGGCGTTGAGGGCCTTGGCGACATCGGAACACCTGGCGCCGGGCACTAGCATCTTCTTGCCTTCGTCGTGGACCTTGCAGTTCACTTGCCAGAGCCGGACGTGCTCTTTCGTTGCGGACTCCGCGAACAACGTGCGCTCAAGGGCGACGTAGTAGCCGGCGACCATCGGGAAGCAGTTGAGGCTGAGGATGTCGCCTTTCCTGATCTTGCGGCTGGTGACGGGATTATGGGCGCCGTCGGTGTTGACGCCGGACTGGAACCAGGTCCAGGTGTCCATCAGCTCGGCGTGGGGGAAGACTTTGGCGATCTCGCGGATCATGGTCTGGGTTGAATGCAGGGCCACTTCGTGTTCCGGCACGCCGACGGCGATGGCCTCGACGCAAGCGGCGCCGCCGATGTCTGCTATGCGGGTCATTTTGGAGATGTGCCTGATCTCCTCAGCTGACTTGATCATGCGCATGCGCATCGAGGGGGCGGCGGCGTCAACAAACTCAACGCCGGGCATGGCGTCCTGGAGGGCTTTGCGGAAGTCCAGGTTCACATGGTCGAACTCAATGCCGAGGCGCTTGATGCCCTTGGTCAGGCCGTTAACGGCGCTGAAGTAGTTGTCCTTCGACCAGTCGGTGTAGGTGACGTTGTCGCCATAGGTCCGTCTCGCCGGCTGGCCGCCATCAATGGCAGCGGTGACGGACGTTGTTGCCTTCTGGGTGATGACCAGGCCGTATCTGCGGCCGAAGTAGCAATAGAGGAAGTCGGAGAGGTAGCAGATGTTGTGGTAGGAGGTGAACAGGCAGGCATCGACGTTGGACCTGGCCATCCAGCCGCGGATATTGTCCTGGCGCCGTTGCATTTCCGCCGCCGAAAACGTGGGCTTCGGTTTCTTGCCGTTGTTGCGATAGTCGACAAGGGCGGGGCGTTCCAGGTTCGGCATGGATTTTTCTCCGGATTCAGTGGTGCGAGGTTTTTCGCAAGCGGGGGCTTGAGTCAAAAGACGATGCCTCACATACTGCATGAGGAAAACTCATGAGGCTGATATGGCACGCCTTCCTCCATTGAATGCCCTGCGGTGCTTTAAATCGGCGGCGCGCTGGCAAAGCTTCTCGAAGTCCGCCGAGGAACTGCATGTCACCCAGTCGGCGGTGAGCCATCAGATCCGGCAACTTGAGCAATGGTTCGGGACCAACCTATTTGACCGTTTGGGACGGCAGACGGTGCCGACACCGAAGGGTCAGGAGCTGGCAAAGGCGCTGGCCGAGGCCTTCGACATCATGGCGGTGGCGTGCAAGCGGGTGTCGCAGAGCGATGCGGCACCGCAGCTGACGATTGCGTCGCTGCCATCGATCGCAACAATCTGGCTCATACCTCGGCTGGCGCGGTTCTTCGCCGATCACCCGGAGATCGCGGTCAAGGTGGTCTATGCCTTTGCCGGGCAGCCACTCAATTTCGAGGATTACGACATCGCCATTCTGTGGGGGGTGGACGACTGGGTTGATTGCGTGAAGACGCCGCTGCTCGACGGTTCGACCATCGCGGTGTGCAATCCGCAATTCCTGGGGCGCGAGGGGAATGTGAAATCGCCACAGGATCTGATGCACAAGACCCTGCTTCACGATACCGACCGGAAAGGCTGGCAGGACTGGATGCGGGCGGCGGGACTGAAACATGCGGGGCCGGCACCGGGACCAACGTTCGAGGACTTCAATCTGCTGCGGGCGGCAGCTTTGGCCGGGCAAGGCGTGGCGCTGTGCCCGCGTTCACTGATCCGCGACGACCTGGCCAGCGGCCGGCTGGTGCAGATGTTCAATGATGTCATCATCAAACGCGATCATGCCTATTACATGATCGAACCGGCGGATGCGCACCACCAGCATGCTGTGGCCATCGCCGAATTCAAAAGCTGGCTGCTGGTTCAGGCGGCGAGTGGGGACTGAGTCACTCGATGAAGCAGGAAACCTTGCCGGTTACCTTGATGGGATTTTCGGCGCCGGCGGCGGGGTTCGCGATGAAGACCGATAATGTGTACTCGCCTGCCGAGCTGCCCTCTTCGTCCTGGGTGGTCTGGACAGTGATCTCGACTTCGCCGTGGGGCTCGCTGCCATCGGTTTCGCGGTAGAATGAGAGATCGAGGCGCTGGCCATCCAGCCAATGGTGGACAAGGCTATTGTCGAGATTGAGCTTGACGAGCGAAGGTGGCGTTTCCTTGACCAGAACCTCGGCCGATGCCTTAAAGTTGAAGAACGGGCCACCCATGCCATGGGTCACGCCGCTTTCAACAGTGAGTTTGAGGTTTTGGTCGGCGGCCTCACAAGACAGGCCGCCGCTGGCCAGGGCTGACGGTGACAGGAGGGTTAAAGCGGCCAATGCCGTGATCAATCCGCGCATGAATTCCTCATTGGTGCTTCGCGCCCAATGAACGGCATCCGTGGCGCCATTGCAAGGGGCTGATACGGACACTATCTGGTGCGGATCAAGGGCATTGGTTACGTATTGTTGATCCAAGAGAGCAAGTGAAGTGGCGATACTTGATCGACTGTCGGAGTTCCAACGCGATTTGCGGGTGCCAGCGGTTGGTGCAGCGCTAGCGGGACCGAAGAATTCTTTCAATTTCGAGGTTGCCGGATCGAGGCGCCGCGATGTAGTTGATCCCGTGGCCGCAGACGATCAGTGGCACATCGGCTCGTGCAGCAAGTCGATTACGGCGATTCTGTATGCGCGACTTGTGACAAGCGGTGCTGCCGCGTGGGGCGTACCGATCGCGAAACTGCTACCCGACATTGCCGACAATATGCACCCAGATTGGACCGATCGCACGATCGATGACCTGTTCCATTGCCGGTCGGGGATGGCCGCCAACCTGACGCCAGAGCAAATGCGGAAGTTCTGGCAGGACACTGCCCCATTGGCTGAACAGCGGACTGAGGCTGCCTTAGCGGCGCTTTCCCGCAGGCCTGCGCCGCGTGGCCAATTCATTTATTCAAACCTTGGATACATCGTGATCGGCGCAGCCATCGACCGGCTGACAAAAAGCTCTTTCGAGACTGCGTTGGAAAAACACGTCTGGGAGCCGCTTGAGATTACAAGTGCCGGATTCGGCCCGCCTTCCTCAATTCGAGGGCATGGGTGCCGGCTTCGGCTCGGTTCGCTGATGCTTGGACGCGGGAGACCGGCAGATCCGGCGGACGCGATGAGCGACAACCCGGCGGTCATGAATTCAGCGGGCCGCATTCATTTGACGCTGACCGACTGGTCGCGGGTTCAACGGGTTTTTCTGCGCAATGGCAGCTTCCTTGATGACTCGACGCTAAATCACATTTTGCAGGTGCCAGATGGTGGCGGGACGCCGATGGCCATGGGATGGGCCCGGACCAGCGGTTTGGAGGGGGTTGGCTTTGGTATGCAGGGCTCGAACACGATGTGGTCGGCGACGGCACTTCTCAGCAGCGATCGAGACCGTCTTGCACTCGTCACCTGCAATGATGGCCGCACGCGCGTTCTGCAGGCGCAGGCGAAATTGGCCGCTGTCCTGCTTTCAGAGGCAAAGTAGCAACTCCAGCAGCACTTGAACTTGCTTTGGCCTTGCATCAACTGGCGCCTCAGTTGGGGTTTCGGCAAGGGGCTGGCGAGGAGATTCCGCAGGCGGATTAAGGCTGATTCAGCCCATTTCGCTCCCAACTCGAAAGTGCAGGGGGCGGGCCTTGACCGGTGGGCCATATGAGGCCAGATATGCCGGATGACCGGGATGATCGATCCATTCGGCAGGGCCGTCAGCTATCTTCGCGTTTCGGTGACGGACCGTTGTGATTTCCGCTGCGTTTACTGCATGGCGGAAGACATGACGTTTCTGCCGAAGAAGGACTTGTTGTCGCTTGAGGAACTGGACCGGGTTTGCTCGGCGTTCATCGACAAGGGGGTGCGCAAGATCCGGCTGACCGGCGGCGAGCCCCTGGTGCGCAAGGGCATCATGACGCTGGTCGAAAGCTTGAGCCGGCATCTGAGGTCCGGGGCTCTTGAGGAGTTGACCTTCACCACAAATGGCAGCCAATTGGCGAAGTATGCGACCGAACTGGCCGGTCATGGGGTGAAGCGCATCAATGTGTCGGTCGATACGCTCGATGATGCGAAATTCCGCAAGATTACCCGGTGGGGCGATCTGGCGAAGGTGAAGGATGGCATTGCCGCCGCGCAAGCCGCTGGGCTGGCAATCAAGATCAACGCCGTAGCGCTCAAAGGCGTGAACGACACGGAAATTCCCGAAATGATGCGCTGGGCCCATGGGCAGGGCATGGATCTGACGCTGATCGAGACCATGCCGCTTGGCGATATCGACGGAGACCGCACCGATCAATACCTGCCGCTTTCGGTGGTGCGCGCCCAGTTGATGGACCAGTTCACGCTGGAAGATATTCCCTACAAGACGGGGGGACCAGCGCGTTATGTGCGGGTGGCGGAGACCGGCGGGCGGCTTGGTTTCATTACACCACTCACCCACAATTTCTGTGAAAGCTGCAACCGGGTGCGGCTGACCTGCACGGGCACGCTGTACATGTGCCTTGGCCAGGAAGATGCCGCCGATTTGCGAGCACCGCTCAGGGCCTCGGAAGGCAACGAATTGCTCAACGCGGCGATTGACGAAGCTATTGGACGCAAACCCAAGGGCCATGATTTTGTGATCGACCGGCGGTCGGCCAAGCCCGCCGTGGCGCGGCATATGAGTGTTACGGGCGGGCGGATCAAGTTCCGGCACCGCCTGCTAACCAGCCCTCATCCCCCTTCGGGACCTTCTCCCATTCGCAGAGGCGAACGGGAGAAGGCGGATAAGGGTCATGCGCCTTCTCCCGTGGCGAAGCCATGGGAGAAGGTGGCGAAGCCGGATGAGGGCTGGTTCAGCACATTCCGCCGCCTGACATAGCTGCCATACGGCTGGACGCTTTACGGTTCAGAGTTGCGCTGGCATGAGTGGCCGGTGATTCAACATCTGCTTCCCGAAAACCAAACACTGCGCGCTGGGCTTTACATGGTTCTGGCCATGGGGTCGTTTGTGGTGAACGACTCCTGCGTGAAGGTGGTGGGGCAGACTTTGCCGGTGGGCGAAATCATCGGGCTTCGCGGCACGGTTTCGGTTGTTCTTATCGCCCTGATCGCGGCATGGCATGGGGTGATTGGCGAGGTGCTACAAATGGCAAGCCGGCCGGTGATCATCCGGGCAAGCCTGGACCTGATCAGCACGATCGCCTTCATTGTGGCCTTGATGCATATGGAGATCGCCAATTTGACGGCAATCCTGCAAGCGGTGCCGCTGGCGGTTGCGCTGCTGTCGGCGGTGTTTCTGGGCGAAAAGGTCGGCGTTCGCCGGTCCACGGCGATTGCCGTGGGGTTCATCGGCGTGCTGTTTATTGTCAGACCAACGCCATCGGATTTCACATTCTATGATGGCCTGGCGCTGTTAATCGTTTTCGGCGTGGCGGTGCGCGATCTCGTCACCAAGCTCATTCCGGCCAAGGTGCCGACGCTGATCGTGGCGCTGGCCAATGCCCTATTCGTGACCATCGGTGGTTTTGTGTTCGGAGTCTTCGAGGGCTTCGTCTGGCCGGAGTTCTGGCAGATTGCCGCGCTATGCGCTGCAGCGGTGTTTCTGGCTTGCGGCTATATGTTCATGGTGGCGACGCTGCGGCTGGGTGAACTCTCGGCGACGGCGCCGTTCCGCTACTCGATCATGCTGTTCGCCATCTTCTCGGGCGTCGCCGTGTTCGGCGAGTTTCCCGATGGCCTGGCGATTATCGGCATGGTGCTGATCGTGGCGGCGGGGCTCTATGCGGCGCACCGTGAATTGTTGCTCAGGCATAGCGCAGGAATGCCAGCACGGTAAGGCAGCAGGCCCAAGCCAAAATGACATTGCGGACGATGTGGGTGGGAATGCGGCGGGCGACGTGGGCCGTGGCGTAACCACCGATGATGGCGCCGGCCATCATGATCAGCGAGGGTATCCAGCGGATGACGCCGGCCTGCGCAAAGATCATGATGCTGAGCACAGTCATCAACATGATGGTGACATTGCGGATGGCGTTGGCCTCATGAATGTTCATGCGCGAGAATATGGCGTGGATGGCAAACAGCACGATGCCCATGCCGAGACCGAAATAGCCGCCGTAGACGTAGACCAGAAACTCCAGCAGGAATGACAACCACAGGTACTTCGTACCGTCGAATGCGAAGTTGGTTTCAAGCTGGTGCTTGACCCATGGGCCAAGGCCGAAAGAAAGAGTGGCGAACAGCAGGAGCCAGGGAATGGCCTTCTGGAACGAGGATTCGCCGGACCAGATGAGTATCAGCGAGCCCAATACGCCGCCGACAGCAGCGAGAATCATGCGGTGCGGCAAGTGTTTCCTGACCGCTTTCACCTCGTGGCGGTAGACGAAGCTTCCGACGATGTTGGCGGGGAGGACGGCGACGAAATTTGAGGCGTTGGCTTCGATTTCTGACAGCCCGGCGGCCACCAGCAATGGAAAGGTCATGAAGCCGGCGCCGCCGGCCATGACATTGATGACGCCGGCCAGAAGGCCGCCGGCAAAGAGGAGGAGAATTTCGGCAATTGTCACTGGCACGCCCGGGGAGGAAAGTGCCATATGACGGATGAAGGGGATGGCGGCAAGCGTATCCTCTGCATGGGAGTACGTTTTTGAGCGCAAAACTTCTCAGTCTGTCGACGGCGGTTCCGGAGCATGTGCTGCGACAGGACGACGTCATTCGCGAGGCGAGCGCCATTTTCGCCAAGCGCCACATTGATTTCGAGAGGCTGATGCCGGTGTTCGGCAATACCGGCATTGAAACTCGTTATTCGGTGCGCCCTTACGATTGGTTCCGCGGGGCGCAAGGGTGGCCGGAGCGCACGGCGGCGTTCATCGAGGGTGCAACGGCGCTGTTCAAGGAAGCGGTGACGGCGGCACTTGCCGAGGCAAAGGTCTTGGCGCGGGACGTCGACACGATCGTGACGGTTTCTTCCACCGGTGTGGCGACACCTTCAATCGAGGCGCGGGCGTTGCATGAGTTGGGATTTCGCGATGACGTGAAGCGCGTGCCGGTGTTCGGGCTCGGCTGCGCTGGCGGGGTTTCAGGATTGTCGCTGGCGGGCCGGCTGGCGGAGGCCGCACCTGGATCGGTCGTGGTGATCGCTGTCATTGAACTGTGCACGCTCGCCTTCCGGCCAGACGAAATGACCAAGTCCAACATCGTGGCGACGGCGCTGTTCGGCGATGGCGCGGCGGCGGCGGTGCTGTCGACCGAGGGCGATGGCCTGGGTGAGTTCGAGTTTGCGGGCGAGCATACCTGGCCCGGCACCACGGATGTGATGGGCTGGCGCATGGACCCGGAGGGTTTCGGGGCAATCTTCTCGCGCAGCATTCCCGATCTTGCGGCAGCAGAGCTTCGGCCAGCTGCCGACCAGTTCATGGCGCGGCATGGGTTGTCGTTCGATGATATCGCCTCCTACAGCTTCCACCCTGGCGGGGCCAAGGTGATCACCGCTCTTGAAAGCGCGTTCGAACTGGAACAGGGGCAATTGCAGGACGAGCGCAAGGTGCTGGCGGGGTTCGGCAACATGTCGGCGCCGACGGTGCTGTTCGTGCTGAAGCGGGCCCTGGAGCGGGAGAGCGCGGGGCGGCGTTTCGTCTCGGCACTTGGACCGGGGTTTACCGCCAGCTTCCTGACCATGCTACACTAGGCCGATGTGGACCAACATTCTCATTCTTTCATTGGTGACGGCGCAGCGCCTGATCGAGCTTTACATCGCGCAACGCAATACCAAGCGGCTGATCGCCAAGGGCGGCTTCGAAGTTGGCTCGGGACATTATCCGCTGATCGTGGCGTTGCATACGGTGTGGCTGGCGGGGCTGTGGTATCTGGTGCTGAATGCCGAGGTGAGCTGGCCGTGGATCATGGCGTACCTTGTGCTGGAAGCGGCGCGCGGCTGGATCATCGCGGCGCTGGGCAGCCGGTGGACGACGCGCATCATCGTGGTGCCGGGGGAGACGCTGGTAGACGAAGGGCCGTACAAATATTTCCGCCACCCCAACTATCTGGTGGTGGCCGGGGAAATCTTCATTCTACCGATGGCCTTCGGGCTGTGGTGGTATGCAATCATCTTCGCGGCTCTCAATGCCGCCGTGCTGTGGTTCCGCATCAAGGCGGAAGACGCAGCGCTGAAGCCATTACGCGATGAAATCGCTCAGTCGACCGATCCCACGGCCTGATCGGCGACGCCGCCCACGGGCACTAGTACCTGCACGGTTCCGGCCTTTTCAAAGGTCAGTTCGAGAGGGATGGTCTCGCCTTTCTTGAGCGGGGCCTTGAGGCCCATGAGCATGATGTGCATGCCGCCAGGCTTCAAGGTGGCAGGCTGGCCTGGTGCTATATCCAGCGCTTCGAGCATTTCCATCTTCATAACACCGTTCACATCCTTCGATTCATGAAGGCGGGCTGTGGCGGCGGCGGGGGTGAAGATGGCGGTCAGGCGGTCGGCCTCGTGAGTGGTGATGGTGAGGTAGACGGCACCGGTCGTTGCCACGGGCGTGGGCGAGGCGCGGGCGAAGGCGCCGTTCACAACAAGATCACTGGCGTTGACACCGGTGGTCAGTGTTAGGATGGCTGTCAGGGTCAAAGCGATGGCAGCCGCGAATTCTATGATGAGTTTGTGCATGGGCAATCCGTGGCGGGGAATGTGGGCGCGATTGCGCCCGATGCGACGCGGCGAAGCGACGCGGGGGGCGGCGGCGCTGATGGCCCTGTTCTGCGGCGTGGCGCGCGCCCAGGAGCCGGTGGCGGTGGGAACTGAACTGGTTCTGGCGCTTGACAGTTCGGCCAGTGTCGACCGCCAGGAATTTCAATTGCAACTTGACGGGCTGGCGCAGGCGTTCCGCGATCCGGAAGTCTTGCAGGCGGTGGAGAATTTGAAGCCCTTGGGTGTTGCCGTGGCGGTGACGCAGTGGGGCGGGCCGGGTGAAACGCGGATTGTGCTGCCTTTCGAATTCCTCGGCTCGGCGCGAGATGCCAAGGCTTTTGGTTTCCGGGCGAGCCTGATCCGCCGCTGGATGCGGGCGAGTTCCACGTCGATCGCCACCGGCATTCTGGACAGTGCCGCATTGATGGCGACCAATGAGTATGAGGGTTATCGCAAAATCATCGACATCTCGGGGGATGGACGGCACAACTCCGATGTCGACCTTGAGGCGGCAAGGGAAGCGGCACGCAAGGCCGACATTGTCATCAATGGCCTGCCGATCATGGCAGGTGACGAGGAACTTGCGGCCTATTACGAGTCGTCGGTGATCAGCGGTGCTGACGCGTTTGTCGAGCCAGCCCGGGATTTCGATGACTTCGCGCGAGCGATCAAGGAGAAGCTGCTGAAGGAGCTGCGGCCGCTGGGGTCGTGAGTGGATCGTACGGATCGCGTTCCGCAAAAAGGTACTTGCGGGACCAGCCCTCATCCCCCTTCGGGACCTTCTCCCATTGCGCAAGTTGCGGAACAGGAGAAGGCGGAAACACTTCACGCGCCTTCTCCCGTGGCGATAGCCATGGGAGAAGGTGGCCGACAGGCCGGATGAGGGCCCTTTCAGCTTGCACGCTTTATTGTTTCAACCTCGCGATCAGTTTCTGGGCGGCGCGTTGCAATTCCTTTTCGGTGAAACCGGCGAAGCTCAGGAGGAGCCCGTGTTCCTTGCGGCGGCCGGCGAAGTGGGCGGAAAGCGACTGCGCCTCGATGCCTTCGGCTTCAAGTTCATTGGCCTTTTCGTCATCGCGCATGCCGGGTGGGAGGCGTAACAGAAGCATGAGTCCGGAGGGAGCGGCATCGATGGTGAACAGCTTCCGGTCTTCGGCCTGCAATGCCGCAATCAAGGCCGCACGCCGGGCGGCATAGATACGGCGCATGCGGCGAATGTGAACGGCAAAGGCGCCGGATGCCATGAACGCGGCGAGGGCGGGCTGGGCCATCAAAGACGCAGGCGCACCATGGGCGGCGCGGGCTTCGCGAAAGGCCGTGGCAAGGGACAGCGGTACGACGATGAAGCCCAAGCGGATGATCGGCGAAAACACCTTGGAGAAGGTGCCGGTATAGATGACGCGGGCCTTGCGATCGAGACTCATCAATGCCGGCAGGGGCCGGCCGACGTAACGATACTCGCTGTCGTAGTCATCCTCGATAACGATGGCGTCCTGGGCGCCGGCCCAGTCCAGCAATTCAAGGCGGCGGGCGAGCGGCATGGTAACTCCGGTCGGGTATTGGCGGGCGGGTGTCACGAAGGCGGCGCGGGCATCGGGGGCACGTTCACGGCCCTGCGATACGACGAGACCTTCACCATCAACAGGCACGGGCGTTGCCACCACGCCATCGAGCGACAGTACGCGGCGCGCCGTGGGATAGCCTGGTTCTTCCATCCAGACCTTGTCGCCCGGGCGCAGGACGGCGCGGTGGATCAAGTCGAACGCATCCATGCCACCGGCGGTGACAATGACCTGCCCGCTGGCACAGGAGATGCCACGCCATTCGAAGAGGTGACGGGCGATGGCCTCGCGCAATGGCGGCCAACCAAAACTGTCGCCATGCTCGAGCAGGGCGATGGGCGGATTGCGCCAGGTGCGGCCCAGGAGTTTTCCCCATTCATCATGGGGGAAGTGCTCCCAATCGACGAGACCCTGGCGAAAGGGACGGGCCGGCTGGCGCTTTGGCAGAGTGGCGGGCGCGGCGCTGGCGATGCGAGGCGATGTCGAAGCAAGCAAGGATTCCGGAAGTTCGGCAGCGACGCGGGTGCCGGAGCCCGAGCGGGTTTCGAGATAGCCTTCGCCCAACAGCTGTTCGTAGGATTGGACAACGGTGGCGCGGGCAATTGCCAATTCCTCGGCGAGGGCGCGGGTTGACGGCAGTTTGGCCTGTGGTTTCAGCCTGCCGCTCAAGACGAGGTTGCGAATCTGACGGGCGAGCTGCTGCTGGATCGGCTCCGCGTCGTAGCGGTCGATGCCGATTTCACTTGCCGAGGTTCCGAGAAGTGGTCTGTTCATCTGAGCAGGTTATGGCCCTTTCCAACATACCATAGAACGGCCATTCAGTCGTGACAACCGGAGTTCCGCCATGACTGCCGCACCGACCGAACGCACCCGTGTGAAACGCCTGAACAAGCGGGCAAAATATGACGAAGAGACTGTGCACGGCATTCTCGATGCCAGTCCGGTGTGCCATGTGGGTTATGTGTTCAAGGGAGCGCCGTTCGTGACGCCGACCCTGCAATGGCGCGAAGACGATCACATCTACTGGCACGGCTCGTCGGCCAGCCGCATGCTTGAAGCCTGCGAAGACATGGACGTGTGCGTTACGGTGACGATCATCGATGGCTTCGTGATGGCGCGCTCGGCATTCAACCATTCCTGCAACTATCGTTCGGTGATGGTGTTCGGCAAGGCCTTCAAGGTGACGGACCGCGACGAAAAAGAAGCGCGGCTCAAGACCTTCACCGACCGCCTGTTTCCGGGGCGCTGGGACATTCTGCGACCGGTTAGCGAGAAGGAACTGAAGGCCACGACGATGCTTGGACTGTCGCTCGACGAGGCCTCGGCCAAGGTGCGCAATGGCGGGCCTGGCGATGATGATGAAGACCTCAAGCTGCCGATCTGGTCAGGCGTCATTCCGGTGCGGACGCAGGTGCTGGCGCCTGAGAACGATTGCAACGGCTATCCGGGGCTGGTACCACCGGAACATGTCAAGAATTTTCGCATTGGCTGAGGCGATTGCCCTAAGGAAACCTTGACGGCTCGCGGTGGTTTCGACATTGAAGATGCATCGTACTCCGGGGTTCACATGCGAAATCGCGACAGTCAGCGCGGCGCGGCACAAGCGGCGCAGCTTCCCGACTCGATCCTGCTGCTGCTCGGCAAATTGGCCAGGCCGGCGCGCGACGTGCGTCAGTTGCAGCCGGAGGAACGGCGCCTGGCGATTGCCGTGCTGCTGGCTACACTCGTGCCGGCCGACCGCAAAGTGCGGGACGTGGAAGTGGAACGCCTCAGCAAGCTTGCCGATGACCACTACAAGGTGACGGGACTGGCGCTCGCCCATATCGAGGAACTGGCGCGCGGCAAGGAGTTTTCGATCGCCGAAATACAAGCCATTTCGGCGCATGTTCCGACAATCCTCAACATCGAAGACCGCTGTTCACTGGTCGGCCTGCTTTGGGAAATCGCGCTGTGCGACAATGAACTGCACGTGCTTGAGGAACAGGCAATCTATGCCATCGCCGACAGGCTGGAAGTGCCGCGCAAACGCACCATCGAGCAGCAGGCAAAGGCGGCGCAGCGTATCTGACGGTCAAGCGGTCTTGCGCACCAGTTCCACCATGTAGGCAGTGGACCAGCCGAAATTCAGGAAACCGTTGGCGGCGGTGAGGCCGGAGAGCAGGCGCCAATCGGCACCGAGCGTAATGTCGCCAAAGCCCACGGTAGTATAGGCAATGAGGGTGAAATACAGCGCTGGCTCCAGTTCCTCAATGGCGCCAACCAGGATGAAGACCAGAGCCCAGACCCAGACGTTGATGGTTTGCACCAGAAGCACGAACATGACTGCGGCGATCATTACGCCGGTGTTGGCGAAGCGCCGGAGATGGCGGCGGGCCAGCTGCACGAGGTTTTCAAAATGCGCGGTCATCAAGCTGAACATTTCCGCCTGGATGAACACGGTTATGGCTATCACCGCGGAACCGATGGCGAGATGACCGATCACGCGGCCTCCGGAGCCACGGCACTGGATGCACCGCGATGGCCGGGCGCGCGCCGCGGGATGCAGCCTGCGGTCATTTCGCCACTTCAGCGAAGATTCGCACCCAGCTTCTGATGCCACGGCGATAGCTTTCGAGATTGTATTTCTCGTTGGGGCTATGGAGGGCGTCGTCGTTGAGGCCGAAGCCCACCAGCACGCTGTCCATGCCGAGGATGTCCTTGAAGGACCGGCAGATCGGTATGGAGCCGCCGGACCCCATCAACACGGCGTCGCGCTTGAACTCGTCTTTCAAGGCCTTGGCGCTGCTGGAAATCCACGGATTGTCTTCGGAGATGACGGTGGCAGGGCTGCCGCCGCCGCGGCCGGAGAATTCGACCTTGCAGTCTCCGGGAATGAGTTTCTTTACGAAGGACTGGAAGGATTTGAGTACCTTCTTGGGGTCTTGCTTGCCGACGAGACGGAAGGTGATCTTGGCGTGGGCTTTGGATGGCAGAACAGTTTTGGTGCCGGCACCGGTGTAGCCACCCCAGATGCCGTTCACTTCGGCGGTGGGCCTCGCCCAGACGAGTTCGAGAACCGACTTGCCCTTCTCTCCGGCCGGAGTTTTGAGGCCGACCTCGGCGAGGAATTTCTTTTCGGAGAACTTAAGGGTCTGCCACTGTTTCCTGGTCGCCTTTGGCAGTTCGCTGACACCGTCATAGAAACCGGGAACCATGACCTTGCCATTCCTGCCATGGAGGGCGGCCAGAATTTTGGTCAGTACACGGATCGGATTCATGGCGGGGCCACCATACATGCCGGAGTGCAGGTCGATGCGCGGGCCAATGATGGTGATTTCCTCGTGGACCAGTCCGCGCAGCCTGGTAGTGATGGCGGGGGTTTTCTCGTCCCACATGCCGGTGTCGCAGACGAAGGCGGCATCGCAGGAGAGCTCTGCCTTGTTGGCCTTGAGGAAGGGGATGAGCGATGGCGAGCCCGACTCCTCTTCGCCTTCGATCAGAAAAGTGGCCTTGATGGGCAATGACCCGGTGGCCGTGATCCAGGCGCGGGCGGCTTCGACAAAGGTCATGAGCTGACCCTTGTCGTCGGCGGTGCCGCGGCCGAACATGCGCTTCACGCCATCCTTGCCGGTGACTATGGTCGGCTCGAAGGGCGGAGTGTTCCACAGGTCCAGCGGATCGGCTGGTTGTACGTCGTAGTGGCCATAGAACAGGAAGTGCGGCGATTTCGCGGTGGCGGCCTTGGGCACGTAGTGGGCGACGACCATCGGGCGGCCCGGCGTTTCGCGTACGCTGGCATCGAAGCCCAGACTTTTGAGATCGGAGACGATGGCTTCGGCAGCTTCCAGGCAACTCTTGGCAAAAGCGGGGTCGGTGGAAATCGAAGGAATGCGCAGCAATTTGAACAGGCGTTCGAGGGCGCTGTCAAAGCTCTGATCGGCGGTGGCGAGGACGGCGGCGAGATCGGTCATGGTTTTTCCTTCAGGCAAATTCCGAGATGATGCGGGCCCAGGAGCGGATGCCCTTGTGGAAACAATCGATGTCGTATTTTTCGTTGGGGCTGTGCTGGCCATCGTCGGCGCGCGCGAAGCCGACCATCAGGCTGTCGATGCCGAGATACTTCTTGAACGATTCGACCACCGGGATGGAAGCGCCACTGCCCATGAGCACGGGCGCCCTGCCCCATTCATCGGTCAACGACTTCCGCGCGGCGGTGACCCATTGCGAGGTTGACGATACGGTTATGCCGCTTGAGTCCCCGGCCTGGGTGGTGAAGGTGGCGCGGCAGTCGGCGGACAGGCGGGCGGTGACGAAATCGCGGAAGGCCTTGCGCACCTTTTTCGGGTTTTGGCCACCAACCAAACGGAACGACAGTTTGGCGGTGGCTTCGGCGGGAATCACCGTCTTGGCGCCGACACCGCGATAGCCGCCATGGATGCCATTGACTTCGGCGGTTGGCCTCGCCCACATCTGCTCCAGGCCGGTGAAAGCTTTTTCGCCGGCCGGCAGGGCCAAGCCTACTTCGCCGAGGTAGTGCTTGATGGGAAATTTGAGTTTCGCCCAGGACTTGCGGACTTCGGGTGACGGCGCCCTGACGCCGTCATAGAAGCCGGGGATGGCAACCTGGCCGTTGCTGGCGTACATGCCGGCGAGAATGCGGCTCAAGGCGCGGATGGGATTGATGGCGGCGCCGCCGAAATCGCCGGAATGGAGATCAATGCGGGGGCCATGGATCGTCACCTCCTCGCAGATGCAGCCGCGGAGCATGACGTTGATGCCGGGTGTCGCGTCGTTCCACAATTCAGTGTCGCAGACAAAGGCGATATCGGCATTGAGCTCACGGCGATTGGCCTTGAGGTAACGATCGAGGTGCGTGTTGTCGCCCTCCTCGTCGCCTTCAATCATCACCGTGAGACGGAATGGCAGGCCGCCCGTGGACGCCATCACTGCCCGGCAGGCCTCGAGGAAGGTCATGACCTGGCCTTTGTCGTCGGACACCCCCCTGGCATAGATGCTGTTGCGGCCAGGTTTTGATGCCCTGATCTGCGGACTGAAGGGGGGCGAATCCCAGAGGTCCAGGGGATCGGCGGGCTGCACATCATAGTGGCCGTAAAACACCACGTGGGGTGTTGAAGCGGCCGCACCCGGCGGCAAGTACTCCCCGACCACCAGCGGGTGGCCGGTGGTCGGGCGCAGGCTGGTGGCAAAGCCCATGGATGTGAGTTCGGTGACTAGCCATTTTGCCGCCATCAAGCAGTCGCCATGATGCCGGGGATCGGTGCCAACCGAGGGAAACCGCAGGAATTCAAACAGGCGGTCCAGGCCCCTCGGCAGGTTCTGGTCGGCGAAGTTCAAAACACTGTCAATCGGCGCCATTTTCCGGCTTAACTCTCATTATGCTTGCGACTCGCTCTATGGTTCTGGCGCGCTGTCCTCCGGCAAGGAATAGCCGATGAACGAGGGCGGTTCCACTTTTTCGCTGGCCCGCGACAGCCTGCTGGCGCGGCAGCCCGGTTCGGGCCTTGAGCGCATCCGGCGGCGGGGCTACCAGCGCTACCGGCTGGTGCTGGCCAATGTTGACCTGGCGCTGCTGTGGCGGCGGCGGTGGTTCATTATCACCATGGCGGTGGGTTTCGTCCTGATGGCCGCTGCCGACCCCGGAGGGCCTAAATCATTCCGGGCAGATCGTTCTCGCCATGTCGCTGATGGCGACAATGCTATTTGTCACCGAAGCTATTCCACTGCCGACAGTGCCGCTGCTGATCATTATCGGCGAAGTGGTGCTGCTGCGCACTGACCCCACGAAAGTGGCGCAAAGCCTGATGACCGATTCGGTTTTGTTCATCATGGGCTCGCTGATGCTGGCGGTGGCGATCGTCAAGCAGCGGTTGGACCGGCGCATCGCCTGGTGGATCGTGCGGGTGACGGGCACCAGCGTTTACAGCATCAGCTTCGGCATCGTGGCGGTGTGCGGGGTTCTGGCGGCGTTCATCGGAGAACATACGGTGGCGGCGATGATGCTGCCGGTCGGGGTGACACTGATCACGCTCACTTCCAATGACCCGAGAAAAATTCGCAACCTGGCGGCGGTCATCCTGTTCTCGATTTCCTATGGCTGTTCGATTGCCGGCGTGGCGACACCTTCGGGGGGCGCACGCAATGCCATCATCATCAGCTACTGGCGCGATTTCTTTTATGTATCCGGCGGATCCCGCGACGGCGCGCTACCTCATGGATTACGTGAGCTGGATCATCTACGCGTTTCCGATGTTCGCTCTGCGGCTGCCGATCGTGGCAGCACTGCTGATCTTCACCTTCAAGCCGGAGGTGACCGACATGTCGCGGGCCATCGCCAGACTGCGCACGCAGGTTTCGATGCAGGGGCCCTTACGCGGCGGCGAGGCGATGACCATCGTGATTTTTCTGCTGACGATTTTTGGCTGGATCACCTTGTCATCAACCCTGGGTTTGGGGGTTATCGCCATTGCCGGCGCGGCTGCCTTTCTGGTGTTCGGGCTGGTGCGCTGGGAAGACATCAACGGTGGGGTGAACTGGGGGGTGATCCTGCTCTATGCGGCGGCGATTTCGCTGGGCGTGGAAATGAAGGAAACGGGTGCTGCGGAATGGGCGGCGCAAAGCATGCTGATGGCGATGCGGTCGTTGGGGGCCGATGGCAACGTGGGGTTCGATGTCGGCATTTCACTGCTGACCATCGGCGTTTCCAATACCATGACGGCGGGTGCGGCAGTCGCCGTGCTGGCGCCCATCGTGCTCAAGACCGCGGTGGCGGCTGGCCAGGACCCGCTGCACGCAGGCTTCCTGATGGCCATGTCCTCGGCCTTCGGATATCTGACGCCGGCGGCGCAGCCGGCGTTCACGATTATCTATGCGTCGGGTTATCTCAAGGGCCAGGATTTCTTCAAGATCGGCATCCGCATGATGCTCATTTCATTCGTGGTGCTGATGGCGACCGCCCTGCTCTATTGGCCGCTATTGGGGATTTGAGATGGCGTTGTTCCGCAGGAGCCAGCTCTCCGACCGGCAGCAGGCGGCGATCGACCGCACGTTGCAGCAGCTGCAAGCGCAGCGGCGCAGCCGGTTCCGCATTCTGGCCTGTATCGACGGCTCCGATGAAGCCTTCAACACGGTGCGCTTCGCGGCGCGCCTTGCGGTGACCGGCGACTGCGACATCATCGTGTTCTACCTCCGGCCGATTGATCAGGGACTGCATTCGGGTGGCCTGCAAGTCAGGTTGGCCCGCCAGAACATGATGGATGCGGGTTTCGAGCTGCCGGGCGTCAAGCACCTGAAGACGGCACTGGAAGTTCTGAAGGAAGAGGGAATTGACGTGACCGGCTGGCCCAAGGAGGCGCAACACCAGGATGCCTGGAATGACCCGGCCGGCGACAGCAAGGTTGAATACCGGAGCCCGGATGGACGCACCGTCGTGCTGAAACTCAAGACAGCACCGGACACGGCCAATGGCATTCTCGACCAGTACGAGTTGGGGCCATACAATCTGATGATCCTCGGCGAGCCATCGCGATGGCGGAGCGAGCTCATGTCGTTCTTCGACGCGGGCGTGGTGCAGACGGTGGCGACGATGGCGCCGTGCTCGGTGCTGGTGGCGCGGGCCAGCCTTGACCGCAAAGGATTTTGCATCTGCACCGATGGTTCGTCGCGTTCGATGCAGGCGGTGCGGCGGGCGGCGGTGCTGGCGCATGTGGCGGGCGAGCCGATCACGCTGCTTTCGGTGGCGGCCACCGAAAAGGGCCGGGACGCGGCCAACGAGGCCGTGGCAAACGCGAAGGCCCTGTTGAAGGCCATGCAGATCGAAGTCGCCGACAGCAAAGTCAGAGTTGGGGATCCGGCGCGCGAGATCGTGGAATCCGGATCGCTCTATCGGGTCATCGTGGTGACCGACGAAGGCCGGTCGCGCTTGCAGCGGCTCATCCGTGGGTCGGTTGCGACCACGGTGATGCGGCTGGCGCGCACCAGCGTGCTGGATGTGCGTTAGGCTTTGGCGCGCAGGCGGCGGACCGAATACCAGCCGGCGGCCGCCAGTACGGCGATGACGCCCAGGTGGTCGGGCTCGGTGAGCAGGTGAAAGAAACTAGCGGCCATGCCGTGGCCCGGATCGGCGAATGCCGGTGTGGTGGTTGCGAAAGCTGCTGCTGCGAGAAGTGCTGTGCGCTTCATGCGGATCCCCTTCATTTGGTCATGATCGGGGCCGGTTCTAGCATGATGAAGCCGCACGGGAAGTGGTCAATTGCGGCTTTCCAGGGCTTCGCCCCGACGATGCCACTTGACGTTGCGGCGGGCGGATGCTGCACCGGTTTTGGTTGAGAAGTTCAGCAAACCAATTATCATCGCCAGCGAAGGTCCTTGGGGGAGGATTGCCACACATGAGCGAATACAAGCTCTATTGCTTCGGCGAATCGGGCAATGCCTACAAGGTGGCGCTGATGCTGGAGCTTTGCCGGCTGCCTTGGGTACCGGTGAAAGTCGATTTCTTCAACGGCGAGACCCGCGGCGAGAGCTTCCGCCAGCAGGTGAACGAAATGGGCGAAGCGCCGGTGTTGCTGCACAATGGCAAGACCCTGAGCCAGTCGGGCGTCATCCTCGAGTATCTTGCCGAGCAAACACGCCGGTTTGGCGCCAAAAGCGAAGACGAGCGCCGCGAGATCTGGCGGTGGATGCTGTTCGACAACCACAAGTTCACGGCAAGCATTTCATCCCTGCGGTTCCTAGTGCAATTCATGAAGACCGGCGAGACGCCGGTGACCGAATGGTTGCGCGGGCGGTTCACGGGAGCGCTGAAGATCGCCGACAAGCATCTGGCCGAAAACCAGTTCATGCTCGGGAAACGGGTGACGATCGCCGATCTTTCGATGTGCGGATACTTGTTTTATGGCGAGGAACTGCCGTTGCCGCTCGATCCCTACATCCATGTGCTGAAATGGCTTGACCGCATCAAGTCACTGCCGGGGTGGCGGGGACCCTATGAGCTGATGCCCGCAGCCTACAAGGGTTAGGCGCGGGGCGGCTCCATGGCATCGAGGTATTCGTCGAGGTGCTCGAGATTCTCGAAACGCATCCAGCCTTCGCTGGTTTCGGCTTCGACGGTGCCATCCGACAACAGGCGGGCGGCGTGGCCGCGGATGGTGCGCTCTTCAAGAACATAGAGCTGACCAGTATCGTCAGCGGAGACTTCCTCGTCGGCCGGTTCTTCAACGGCGTCTTCCACGACGGGTTCGGGTTCGGCTGCCGCTACAGCTTCGGACAGGGGTTCGGCGGGTTTTTCGTCAAATGCGGTTTGCAGGTCGGTTTTGGCCTTTTCCAGCGCCTTGATGGTTTCGCTGACGGCCGGTGAAAGGGCTTCTTCCGCCGTGGCCGCCACTGTGGCAGTGGCTACGGCTGCGGTGGCAGCGGTTTCAACACCGGGTGAGGCGATGGGGGGCCATTCGGCAGTGCCGGAAAGCGGACGCTCGCGGCTGTCAACTACGCCCCCAAGTCCCATCGACAGAATACCGCCGACCAGAAGGATCGCCGCGACTTCGGCGGTCAGGCCGTAGACCTGCATAGGGCCCGGCGAAAAGATCGTCATCAAGCCCAAGGCAACGCCGATGGCCGCCAGCAGAATTCCGACGATCAACAAGAACTTCGACATCAGGCACTCCCCCTTACTCGACCGATTTGGTTGCGGCCCCCGAAATCACAGGAATTGCCCGCACGGTTAATTTTCCCTGAAGAGACTAACCCGGAAATCTTCAGGTTTCGATAACGATTTTTGGGGAGGGCCGGGCACCGGTGCCGCCCGAGACGGCGGCCCACACCTGGGTGGCTATTTCCCGGTACAGGCGGGCATGGGCACCTTCGGGGTCGGTTGCCACCAGGGGTTCACCCTCGTCGGAGCGCTGGCGAAGCTTGATATCGAGGGGGATTTCGCCAAGGAAAGGTACGCCAAGCCTGGCGGATTCCGCCTTGGCGCCGCCGTGGCCAAAGATATCGTGGCGCTCGCCGCACTTGGTGCAGGTGAAGTAGCTCATGTTTTCGATAATTCCGAGGACCGGAACGTTTACCTTTTGAAACATTGAAATGCCGCGGCGGGCATCGATCAGCGCCAGATCCTGCGGTGTTGATACAATGACGGCGCCGGACAACGGCGTTTGCTGGGCGAGTGTCAATTGGGCATCGCCGGTGCCGGGCGGCATGTCGACGATCATGATGTCGGTTTCCCCCCAGGAAACTTCGCGGAGCAATTGGTTGATGGCTGACATCACCATGGGGCCACGCCAGATCATGGCGGTTTCCTCAGGCACCAGGAAGCCGATCGACATTACTTCAACACCGAAACGGCGCATGGGTTCCAGGGTCTTGCCATCGGCCCCGGCCCGGGGCTTGCCAGAGATGCCGAACAGGGTGGGCATGGAGGGTCCATAGACATCGGCATCGAGAACGGCGACCTTGAGGCCGTTGGCTTGGAGCGCCAAGGCCAGATTTGCGGCGGTCGTGGACTTGCCGACACCGCCCTTGCCCGAGGCCACTGCGACGATGTGCCTGACGCCCGGCACGGCATTGCCGCGGGGCGGCTTGGCGGCCGGCTGAGGGGCACGCTCGGCGGTCAACGACACAAGCGCTCGCTCAACGCCGGGAATGGCGGCCACTTGTTTTTCAACAACGGCGCGGAGCTGTTCCATGGTCTTGAGGTGCGATGGATCGGTTTGCAGGGCGAACATGACGCGGCCAGCGTCGACCACCACGCCGGTGGCAATGCCGGAGGACACCAGGTTGCCGCGGCCATCGGGGGCGGCAATGCGCTTCAGCACTTGCAGAACGTCTTCCTTGGTCACGGTTGCCATTGCATTCTCCTGGAGGAGCACCCGGCTTAGTCTGGTGCACGCTATCGGGCAAGGTGTCAGTCGAGGACCCGGCTGACGCGTTGTTGCAAGGCAGGGATGATTTCGCCTTCAATCCAGGGATTGGCTTTCAGCAGGGCATTGTTGCGCCATGATGGGTGGGGCAGAACGACAACCGGGGGCGAACGCAACAGGTGCTTGCGCCAGGCGACAAGGCCATCGGCAAGGGAGGAAGGCGGATCGCCGGGCAGATGCCATTGGACGGCGGGCAGGCCAAGCGCGACGACAAGACGAAGATTCGCGAGGTGCGACATGAGCCTGGCTCGCCAGTGGGGAGCGCATTCGCGGCGCGGCGGCAGGTCAGCGCCCTTGGATGAAAGGCCGGGAAAGCAGAAGCCCATGGGCAGGATGGCGATGCGGGCGGCATCATAAAATGTGTCGGAGTCCACACCGAGCCAAAGGCGAAGGCGATCGCCGGAAGGATCGGTGAACGGCCGGCCGGAGGCATGGACACGCGTTCCCGGTGCTTGACCGGCGATGAGAATGCGGGCCGATGACGAGAACTGAACGATGGGACGCGGCTGGTGCGGCAGGGGTTTGCCCCGCGGATGTTCAACACATATGCGGCAGGCCCTCACCGCGGTTAACAGATCGCTCACCGATGTTTCAGGCTGGATCAGGTTCAACTCTCCTCAAGTTTTAGCTGTTGCGCAAAGCTGATCTTAGGGCCGGGCTGTTAGCAAGGGGACTCGCATTTGGTGGCCCCTGGGGATTGTGGAGGAATGGGCATGTCCGGAGCCGAGGATCATATGACTGGCATAGACCGCCATAACTTCCAGGCGGAAGCGAAGGCTGCGCCCAAGGCAGACCACGCGGCCATCAAGGAAGCCGACATACCGTGGCTGAGCGAGCTTCTGGTGCTGTTTCTGCGCAATCAGTTGCGGGTGGCGCCGGCGATGCCGATACTCGCCTTTCTGCTGGCCATTACGACGCTCGAATGGGTGCCGGTGGCAGTCAGCTTCACCTGGCTGGCGGCGGCGCTGGCTTGCCAGGGTATCCAAGTTTACCTCGGGCAGATGTATTTCCGCAAAGAGCGGACGCACGAAGATGCGCGCGATTGGATCGGCATGCTTTCGGCGTCGGAACTGCTGACCGGCGTATGCTGGGCCTTGCCGCTATTTCTGTTCTGGCCCAATGCCGGCAACATGCAGCAGATCTACATGCTGGCATCGGTGATGGCGGTCATTGCGCTCCGCCTGCTCATCGTCAACAGTTTCATGCCGGTGCTGATCGCCGGGACCGGGGTGCTTACGGTCGGCGTGGCGTTGCGCTGCGTGTTCGAAGCCGACCCCATCTATCTGGCGCTCGGCGGAACGATCGTGGCGCTTGAAGCGTTCTTTCTGATGGTGGCACGCAATCTGCAGGAAACGGCGCGCGACATGCTGATTTTCAAGGCCCAGAAGGACAGCCTGATCACCGCCCTGAAGGAGCAGAAGGAACAGGCGGAAGCCGAACGGATCAAGGCGGAAGACGCCAACCGGGCGAAATCGGCGTTTCTTGCCACGATGAGCCATGAGCTGCGCACGCCGCTCAACGCCATCATGGGCTTCTCGGAAATCCTGAAGCGCGAGATGTTCGGGCCGCTGACAGTGCCGGCCTACAAGAATTACGCCGACGACATTCACCATTCGGGCCATTACTTGCTGGCGCTGATCAACGACATTCTCGACCTGTCGCGGATCGAGGCGGGGCGGCGCGATCTTGCGGACGAACCGGTCAGCGTGCTGGTGGCGGTGGAGGAGGTCAATCACCTGCTGCTGCTCAAAGCCGACGAAAAAAAGATCGACGTGCGCGTCGAGGTTTCCGCTTCGCTACCGAAGCTGATGGCCGACAAGCGGGCACTCAACCAGATCCTGATCAACCTCCTGTCGAATGCCATCAAGTTCACGCCAGAGGGAGGACAGGTGATCGTCAAGGCCGGCCGCACGTCGGCCGGCAGCATGGCGATTTCGGTCACCGACAATGGCCCCGGCATTCCTGCTCACGAGATTGAAACCATGCTCGGGGCCTTTTCGCGCGGCGCACTTGCGACCAAGAAGGCAATCGATGGCGCCGGACTGGGCCTGCCGATCGTCAAGGGCCTAATGCATGTTCACGGTGGAACGCTGGCCATTCATAGCGAAGTTGGCATCGGTACTGAAGTGGTGGTCACATTCCCGCCGGGCCGGGTTCTTGACGGGCCACGGGGCGAAGTCATGGCTGGGCCCAATGTGTCGACCGAAAGCCAGCGCAAACTGATTGCACTTACTGGCTGAGTTCGGCGTCTCAATCACACTCCTCGCGTAAACCTCCGGTTTAGGATGACTGCTGGCAGTCTCCTTAACAAAGGTGTGGTTGATTATTGGCGTAACCGGTTGAAATGACGTGAATTACAAGAAACCCTTGGCCACCAGTTTTGGCATTAAAGTTGCCCTGCCCGCGGCGGCGGCGGCCCTGGTGATCGCCTATCTCCTGTACTCGGTGATCAACGGCCTGCTGTTCGAATTCGGCCAGTCCGACAACTATTTTGCGCGGCGTGCCGCCGTGGCGCTGCAGTCCCAGGTCAAGGAAAGCTTCGAATCGGTGGTGATCGACAACACCAGTTGGGACGATGCGGCCGAAAACACCGAGGGCGATGCCGCCGGAGAATGGTTCCGCGACAATTGGGGCACTTACACGACTGGTGAAAGCTATGACGCGGCCGTACTGTTTGACCGTTCCGCGAGGGTACTGCTTGCCTATCGCGGCGGCATAGCCACAACCGAGACGGTGCAGGTTATCACTGGATTTACGGCAACCGAGCTTGCCGAAAAATTCAAGGCCATTGGCCACAGCCTTGCGCCAGATTTCAACATCTCACAGGGTAGCAGTGGGTACTTGCTCACGGCTGTGGCGCCCATCCTGATGTCGGATGGAAATGTTCCGAAGTCCGGCCTCAACAGATTTGTGGTGTTTACCCGGCTTCTTTCCCCTGAGTACCTGCTGACCAAGGGCAACCAGTTGGGCCTTCGCAATCTGGCCATTGCCGCCGGGCCGGTCGACGGCAAATCGTCAATGCCGATTATCGAATCCGGCTCCAGTGTCATTGGCTATTGGACTTGGGACAGCCGCAGCAAGGCAGCGGAAATCGGTTCGCGTTACAGCCGCATTGTTTGGGCCATTCTGGGATCGTTGTTCTTCGTTATCGCCATTCTCGTGAACATGAGTTGGAAGGGCTTTCGCGAGGCCCACGAGATCAAGCGCCAAGCCATCGCCTCGGCGTTGCGCGACGACCTGACAGGGCTTCCCAACCGCCGGCAGGTCATCGAATTGCTCAATGAGCACTTGTCCAAACCCTCCAGTCCGGAGAACGGGTTGTCGCTGATTTTTGCCGATCTCGATGGGTTCAAAGAGGTGAACGATGCCTATGGGCATGAGATCGGCGACCAGCTGCTCAAGTCGGCGGCGGGCGGGTTCGAGTTTCTGGCGGCCGGGCGGGGCGTTGTCGCGCGGCTCGGCGGTGACGAATTCTGTATCATCCTGGCGGGCAAGAACGCCGCCGGGGATGGCCGCGAAATTGCCCAGAACATGCGGCGCTTCCTGGCCGAGCCCATTGTCTTCGGGGGGCGCGTGGCTTCGGTTTCGGTGAGCGTTGGTATTGCCGACCGCCAGCCAGACTGCGGCAATCTTGATGCCGAAGAGTTCTTGCGGCGCGCCGACACGGCCATGTACGCGGCAAAGAGCGGCGGGCGAAATGCCATACAGATCTACGATCCGTCGCTCGACAACAAGCGCGAGGAAAAACGCCGCATTTCCAGGGAATTGCGAGTCCACCTCGATAACAGCGCGATGCGCGTGGTGTACCAGCCAATCATCGATGCGCGCGACCGCAGCGTAGCCGGGGTCGAAGCATTATTGCGCTGGCCCAGCGACACGGCGCGCACGCTGCCGCCAGACGTTTTTATTCCCGTCGCCGAAGAGTTCGGGATGATCGAAGAAATCGGCTACTTCGTGATGCTGGAGGCCTGCCGCCAGGCGATGCAGTGGCCCGACCTGTTCATGTCGGTGAACGTGTCGCCATTGCAATTCATGAATCCGTCGTTCGCCGACACGGTGCAGCGAATCCTGAACAAAACAGGTCTCGAACCACAGCGGCTCGAAATCGAGGTCACCGAAGGGTTGATTATCGACAACACCGAGCGGGTGGCCGGCATCCTGCAACGCCTGCATAACAGCGGTGTGTCGGTGGCGCTCGATGATTTTGGAACAGGATTCTCGAGCATCGGGCAGCTGCGCCGGTTCCGGTTCGACAAGTTGAAACTCGACAGGTCGATGGTGCGGGATATTCTTCATCAACCCTCGGCGCTGCGCCTGGTGCAAGGCACGATCGCCATGGCTGACGCCTTGGGATTGAAGGTGACAGCGGAAGGCATCGAAGACGAAAATCAAGTCTCGGTGCTGAGACTGGCGGGTTGCACGCAGTTTCAAGGTTACCTGTTCTCCAGGCCGGTGGACGCGCGGTTGATAAGCGCCATGCTTGAACCGGCCCGGCTGGCGCAGGCCAGTTGATTAACGGGGGCTTTTGCGGCGGACCAGGATTTTAGCCGATCGGCGCCGCAAAGATTAAGCCGAGGCTGATATCCCGGTGCGGCAAACTTTCTCTTTCCCCGATGACGTGGATCATGCCGCAGATTTCCCATCTTCGCCTCGTTGCCATCCCGCCAATCGGCTACAGCGCCTCGCAACTCAAACTTGAGAGGCGCATTGCATACACAATTGCGATGGAAAACTTTTCAGTGATTCCGGCACAGTTGCCGTTCTTTTGTGTCATGGATTTGGGCCTTGGACTCGAGGCTCACCGCGATTGGCAGCTGGACAAGATCGTTTCCGAGGGCCGCAAACTCATTCGCTGTACGTATCGCGGCGCCAACTCTCTCATGCCTTCCGCGAACACGGTGGCTTGCAACCTTATGCTGCGCATCTTCATGCAGGATGGGATTCAGGTCTCGATCGGAAACGGCGCTCCGGCCAGTCTCGACAACTTGAAGGACGTGCGCCTTTTCGCGGTTACCGGTGCCGCGAATTTTCCGGCGCAGCGCGGCCAGTTGCTGGTGACGACCGACGAGGTCCGCAAGGGGCTTCGCGGCTGCTTCGGACATCCTTCTCGCGCGCACGAAATCGCCGTCTAGTCATCCTTGTTGCTGACGCCGGCGCTGGCAAATGTCGCCATGCCGGTGTGCAGGTTGACCGCGGCCTTGACCAGGCCCGCAGCCAAGGCAGCGCCGGAGCCCTCACCCAACCGCATGCCGAGGTCGAGCAATGGCTTCTTGCCGAGTTTGGCCAACAGGTGAATGTGGCCGGGCTCAGCCGAGACATGGGCGGCGATGCAGTGATCGAGTGCGCCAGCGCGCATGGCATGCAGAACCGCAGCGGCAGCAGTGGCGACATAGCCATCTATCAGGACCGGAATATTCTGCAGGCGAGCAGCCAGTATCGCGCCGGCCATGGCGGCCAGTTCGCGGCCACCGAGGCGGCGCAGAATTTCAAGAGGATCGCCCAGGTGAGCGCGGTGCAATTCAACGGCGCGGCGCACGGCGCTGGCCTTGCGTTTCAATCCCTCGCCATCGACGCCGGTGCCGGGTCCGACCCAGTCCTCGGCGGCGCCGCCATAGATGCCATGGCAGATCGCCGCGGCGATCGTTGTGTTGCCGATGCCCATTTCACCGATACACAGAAGATCGCAACCGCCGGCGACGGCTTCCATGCCATAGGCCATGGTGGCGGCGCAGTCGGCCTCGTCGAGGGCGGCATCCACGGTGATGTCCCTGGTGGGATGCTCAAGGGCCAGCTCGAAGACCTTAAGGCCGAGGTCGAAGGTCTTGCAAATCTGGTTAACGGCGGCGCCGCCGGCCTGGAAGTTGGCGACCATCTGGGCAGTGACAGCTGAAGGATAGGCCGCGACCCCCTGGGCCACGACGCCATGATTGCCGGCGAATACCGCTACAACGGGTCTTTCGACGCGCGGTGGATAGTGGCCTTGCCAGGCGGCAAGCCATTCGACAACCGATTCCAACCGCCCCAGCGCGCCCGGCGGCTTGGTGAGTTGGCGGTCGCGCGCGCGGACCTGCTCGATGGCCCCGGCATCGGCCTTCGGCAGATCATTGACCAGGGCGCGAATGTCGTCGAAGGGTAGGCCGGTACTTGTATTTGACATGAGAATTGTGGACTCCTTGCTGGGCACAGGTGATCACAGGATTCGGGTGAGCGACGCAACATGAGCGACTATCGAACGACCCCCGCCGAACGGGATGGGCGTTTCCGGCCGCTGGCGTCATTCCTGGTGTCACTGCGGTTCCTGACGCGATTGCCGGTGCCGTTCGTGCGCAGGCTGGATCCGCCGCCGCTGTCCGCGGCGATGGGCATGTTTCCAATTGCCGGTGCGCTGATCGGGGCGCTGACAGGCATCGCCCTGATTGCCGCGCAACAACTCGGACTGGCGACGCTGTTTGCCGCCATCTGCGCGGTGGCCGTTGGCCTGCTGATTACCGGAGCGCTGCATGAAGACGGGCTGGCGGATGTTGCCGATGGCTTCGGCGGCGGCGTCACCTTCGAACACCGGCTGGCGATCATGCGCGACAGCCGCATTGGCGCCTATGGCACCGCGGCGCTGGTATTGGCGCTGTTCGCCAAAACCGTGCTTTACGCCGAATTGCTGCAATTCGCGGCGTGGCAGGCGATTGTGCTGATCGCCTGTGCTTCGGCCTTCTCGCGGGCGCTGGTGGTTGACCTCCTGTGGGCCACACGCCCGGCACGGCGCGAAGGATTATCGGTGATGGCCGGGCGGCCGGGGCGCTACACAACGTTGCTGGCGCTTGGCATTGGCGGACTCGGGGCAGGATTTGGAGCGGCCCTGGTGCTTTCGCCCGCCCATGGGGTTCTGGCCCTGGTTTCCGGGGGGATTGCCACGGCGGCGGTTCGCGGACTGGCGATGAGCAAGATCGGCGGGCAGACGGGCGACGTTTGCGGTGCCGCCCAGGTCTTGAGCGAAATCGCCATGCTTGCGGTGTTCACGGCAACGCTTTCTTTAGACTGACGGGTCTCTAATAGCCGGTCTTTGCCAGACTGGACCTGACATGAAGCCCGATCACTGCATCATCTGCTTGCTTGCCATGTTGGCCACGGCCCCTGCTCACGCCGGAACTTCACCGGCCATTTCACTGATGGCGGCAACGGAGCTGAAGGCCGACCAGGCCGGGCATTTCCGGGCCACGGCGGCGATCAACGGCAGGGACGTGAGAGTGCTGATCGACACGGGTGCCACGGTGGTGGCGCTGAGCTATGAAGATGCCGACACGATCGGCCTGCAACCGCGCCATCTGGAGTTCAATGTTCCGGTGTCAACAGCCAACGGCATTGCTCAGGCGGCGCCGGTTACCCTTGAAAGCGTCGAAATCGATGGTGTCGAGGTTGAGGGTGTGGCGGGGCTGGTGCTGCCGGAGGGCGCACTCAAAGGCACGCTTCTCGGCATGAGTTTTCTCAGCCGGCTGGCGGGGTTCAAAGTTGAAGACGGCGTTCTGCACCTCAAGGAATAGACGCAAAACGGCAATGGACCGGCGAATTTCGACCGTCCGCCCGGTTGGCATCAATTAACTTCGGATGATGAACGCAAACCCTCTGCCAGCCATCGAGACACCCTGCATCAAGGTGTGTGTTGTCGATCCCGAGACCGAAATTTGCATCGGCTGCGGGCGCAGCCGTTTCGAAATCGGCGGCTGGCTGGGCTATTCGCCGGAACAGCGCAAGTCGGTCATGGCGGAACTGCCGGAGCGGCTGGCCACCCTCACGCAGCGCAAACGGCGGCGCGGCGGGCGCCGTGGACGGCTGGACGCTTCGGGTTAGAGCGAAGGCTCCGAGCTTCAGAACTGGATGGCGAAGTTGGCTTCGACCGAGTAGCTGTCGCTGGTATCGACCAACAGTCCGGCAATTTCACCGGTGATCGCCAATTGGGCGTTGGAGCCGAATGAGAAGTTCAGGCCGGCCTGAATGCGCAGGTCTTCGTAGGGGTCGTCCACGACGTTGCCCAACACCGCGTCATCAATCTTGTTGACCAGCACAGCGTCGAAGGCAGCGCCGAGCCATGGCTCGACAGTGGCGTTCTCCGACAGGCGCAGCGTGTTGCCGAGCTGCAAGCTGGGCGTGAGAATCAGGGTTTCGATGGTCTGATCAGCGGCGAGACCGTTGGCTTCTTCCTGCAGCTCCTCGGCCCAGGCGAGCGACAGCGATGGCGAGAACCGCCAGGTGTCCTTGTAGAAGTAGCCGGTTACGGCGGATGAAGCCTGGTGGCGGACCGAATCGAAGAAGAAGAAGTCGTTCTGATCGGAATCGACTTCAGAATAGAGATAGCTGCCGGACCACACGATGTTGGGGGTAATCACGATGCCGAAGTACGGGCCGACGCCCCAGCCTTTCGAGTCGATGTCGGGCGGCAGGGCGCCGAGGGTGCTTTCGAGGCTCGACTCCTCGTAGGAGGCCATGACACCCAGGGTGATGCGGTCGGTGAGCTTGTAGTCGGCGCCGGCGAGAACGTTCACCAGCGGGCCATCGAGGTCGAAGACTTCCGGCGTGCTGTCGTTATAGGTGTATTTGCCGTCGACCCAGACGTTCCAATTGGATGCGGCCGGGGCGGGCGCAACATCGGCGGTGGCAATAATCATGGCACCGCCCTTGCCGTCGAGGCGGGCGGCGGCTTCCTCGGCGGACATTTCGCCAAGGCCGGCGGGTTCAACAGCTTCTTCTGCGGCATCTTCCGCTGTGTCATCAACGCCAAGGCTCAGGCGGGTGATGCGGCGGTGCACCTCAATCTGATGGATGAGGAGTTGCGGGTTGATGACCGACCGGCCGCAGGCGGCGGCGGTGAACTGGTCTTCCTGGCTGGAAGCTTCGGCCGAATCGCAAGTCAGCACTCGTGGTTCGGGAGGCGGAGGTGGCGGCGGCGGCGGCGGAGGGGGCGGCTCGCAATTGGGGTCATCGGGGTTGCAGGTCTGGGCAAATGCCGCAGGGCTTGCCGGCAGCGCCAGCAAGAGGGCGCCCAGCAGAAGAAGCGCATTTGCCTTAAAGTGCATTTCCAGAATCCTTGCCTTCCCCGGCAGTTTGCCCGCAAAGGACCCGGCGAAGCAAGAGCGCTATTCGGCGGCGGCCAGACTGTTGCCGGAACGCAACAGCACCTCATTGAGAGCGCGTTCAACGGTGTGCAGCCCAGAACCTGCCCGCGGGGCCTCTTCCGACAGGACGCGGCGCCACAATCTGCCGCCGGGGAGGCCATGAAACAACCCCAGCATGTGGCGGGTGATGTGCTGCAGCCATACGCCCTTGGCCAATTGCGCTGACATATAGGGCATCATGCGCTCGACGGCTTCGGCGGGATGGGCGAGGCGAGGCGCATCGCCAAAGAGCTGGCTATCGACGGTGTGGAGAAGCCAAGGTGTGTGATAGGCGGCGCGGCCGAGCATGACGCCATCGACATGTTCAAGATGGGACCGGGCCTCGGCCAGCGCGGCGATGCCGCCATTGATGGTGATGGCAAGATCCGGGTGGCGCTGCTTCAGGGCGTAGACGCGTGGGTAGTTGAGCGGCGGAATTTCCCGGTTTTCCTTGGGACTGAGGCCCTGAAGCCAGGCTTTGCGGGCATGGACGATAAACTGCCGGCAGCCCGATTGGCGCACGGTCGCGACGAAATTATCGAGGTCGGCCTGGTCATCCTGATCATCGATGCCGATGCGGCACTTGACGGTGACGGGCAAATTGACGGCGGCGATCATGGCGCCAACGCAATCGCGCACGAGGGCGGGTTCAGCCATCAGGCAGGCACCGAAACGGCCTTCCCTTACCCGGTCCGATGGGCAACCGACATTGAGGTTGAACTCGCGGTAACCGAAATCAGCGCCAATGCGGGCCGCCGCCGCGAGCTTTGCCGGATCGCTGCCGCCCAACTGCAATACAACCGGCTGTTCGGCCGGATCAAAGCCGAGGAGGCGCAGCCGGTCGCCATGGAGAATAGCATCGGCGGTCACCATCTCGGTATAAAGCACGGCGCGGCGCGTGAGCAGGCGATGGAAGACGCGGCAATGCCGGTCGGTCCAGTCCATCATGGGCGCAACGGAAAACGTTTTACTGTTGTATTTCAAATAATTGGCCTTATACTATTTTAGGAATAAAGAGATTCATGTGCAAATTTCTACCCTGTATTTCTGCACACAACTACCGAGTTCTATCTCTCTCTGCACACATATTGCACACAATTCCAAGGAGCAGTGCACACGAATGGCAGTCATCGTAAAATTACCTTCAGGCAGCTGGCGTGTACAGGTTCGGCGCAAAAATTCTTATGCGAGCAATACCTTTCGCCGCCATGCTGATGCCCACGCTTGGGCCCTTGAAGCGGAACGAACCATCGATCGTGGACTGGACCCGAAAGCAATCAACTCCAAGTCAGTTCACAAGTTTGCGGATATCATCGATCTTCATGTGCAGGACTTGAACGAGGTTGGGAAGTCGATCGGCAGGTCAAAACGCGCTGTTCTTGAGTCGCTAAAAATCTCGATTGGCAGTTTTCGCATCCAGGATTTGACAAGATCAACGCTTATCGAATTTGGCAAGAAACGTGCAAAATCTGGGGCAGGCCCGGCGACGCTTTCGGTCGATCTTTCCTTTATCGGCACGCTTCTGACCCACGCAGCGGCAGTTCACGGCATTGCTGTTTCCCCGGAAGAGGTGAAGCTGGCGCGTGTCGCCCTAAACAGATTGGGGCTTGTCGGCAAATCCAACGAACGTGATCGCCGTCCATCCCAAAAAGAGCTGGATGATTTGATCAAGTACTTTGAAACGAAACCTCGGCAACTCATTCCGATGGGCAGAATGGTGCGGTTCGCGGTTGCGACGGCGATGCGATTGGAAGAGATTTGCAAGATCACTTGGGATGATGTCGATGTCAGGAACCGGATGGTTGTGGTTAAAAATCGAAAGGATCCAAGGAAGAAGGAGGGAAATCACCAACGTGTTCCAATGCTGGATCTCACCGGATTTGACGCTTGGCAGGTTCTGTTGGAACAGCGAATTATCACGCGTGGGATTGGGCGTGTTTTTCCACATCACCACAAGTCAGCCGGGACTGCATTTCGCCGGGTGTGCAGCGAACTGAAAATCGTTGACTTGCATTTTCATGACTTGCGCCATGAAGCGACAAGCAGGCTGTTTGAAGCAGGGCTTACGATTGAAAAAGTAGCTCTGGTGACCGGGCACCGGGATTGGAAGATGCTGCGCCGCTATACCAATCTCAAGCCGGAGTCCCTCCATCCGCAAGGCAAGAGAGCAAATTTTAAAACTACTTCGCTTACCCCGGACGTTCTTTCCGGAATGTTTGGTCAATCGTGATCACCGAGCAGAATTTGGATAAGCAACTTCAGCCCAGAATTTGACTGCAATTCGCTTTGTGATCGATTTCCTAGCACAGTTGGATCAGATTTTGCGTAACGCCGGTATTGAGAACAGGCAGCCAATTGCATAGTTGTGTGCGACGGACGTTCTTGGTGTAAGCGTCCGGCGGTCTACGCGGCTCAGGCTTGTGATGGGTTGGCTGGCCAGTTCCACGGCAGCAATTCCGCGACGCGATTGATTTTGTGATCGGCGATGCGGGTGAGAACATCGCGGAGATAGGCTTCCGGGTCGAGACCGTTGAGCTTGGCGGTTTCGATCAGCGAGTAGATGGCGGCGGCGCGTTCGCCGCCTGCATCCGACCCGGCAAAGAGGTAGTTCTTGCGGCCCAGCGCGATGCCGCGGATCGAGCGCTCGGCGGCATTGTTGTCGATCTCGATGCGGCCGTCACGGGCGTAGCGCGTCAAGGCATCCCAACGGTTCAGCGCATAGCGCATGGCGGCGGCCAGATCGGATTTGCCGGAGAGTTTCGGCAAGGTGGTTTCGAGCCACGCCTTGAGATCGCCGAGCAGCGGTGGCTGTTCGCGGCATCGTTGCCGCTCATCGGGTGGCTTGCCCCGGATACCAGCCTCAATGCCATACAGTGCGCCGATGCGGTCGAGGGCCTCGCGGGCGATGGGTGAGCCATTGGCGGCGTGCACATCGAAGAACTTGCGCCTGACATGGGCCCAGCAGGCGGCTTCTGTTACTTTCCCCGTCTCGAAGATGGCATTGAAGCCGGCATAGCCGTCGGCATGCAGCACACCCTTGAAGCCCTTCAGTTGGGTTTGCGGATGCTCACCCTTGCGGTCCGGGGAGTAGAAGAACGCCGCCGCCGGTGGCTGATCCGAGCCATGGGGCCTGCCATCGCGGACATAGGCCCACAGCCTGCCGGTCTTGGTCTTGCCGAGACCCGGCGCCAGCACCGGCACAGGCGTGTCGTCGCCATGCAGCACGTCCGAAGCCATGACCTCCTTGCGCAGTGCCGCCACCAGGGGATCGAGCAAAGCCGCCGAGCGGCCCACCCAATCGGCGAGCGTCGAGCGTTCGAGCTCGACGCCTTCGCGGGCATAGATGCCGGATTGCCGGTAGAGCGGCAGATGATCGGCATATTTGGCGACCAGGACATGGGCCAACAGCCCGGGGCCCGGCCTGCCCCTTTCGATCGGCAGCGACGGCATCGGCGCCTGCACGATGGTCGCGCAAACCCGGCACGATAGCTTGGGCCGCACGTGCCGGATGACCTTGAACGAGGCCGGGACATATTCCAGCACCTCGGTCACATCCTCGCCCAGCCTGCGCATTGCGCCGCCACAGTTGGGGCAGGTGCAGGATGGTTGGTGCACTTCTTCCTGCCGCGGCAGATGTTCCGGCAACGGACGCCGCGCCGGTTTCTCGATGAGCGCCTGCACGGCAGCCGGACGCTCGGCGGTGCGGACACCTTCGTCCTCGTGCAGTTCATCGAGCTCCAGTTCAAGCTGCTCGATCTCGCGGGCAATCTTCTCCGAGGATTGTCCGAACTGCAGCCGCCTCAGCTTGGCAATCCGCGCTTCCAGCTGGGCGATCTTCAACCCCTGCGATTTAACCGCGCCCGAAAGCTGCCGCACCAGCGCCTGAAGCGCGGCTGTGTCAGATGGCAGGTTGGCGAGATCGATCTCCATGCCGGGGACCATAGCGGCATCCAGTGTGATCCGCCCCTGCGCACTGTGCCGCGAGTCAAGCCGCCACAGTCATCCGGCAAGCTCCGGTCTTTGCGTGCGTATCGGGGCTCGCCAGTCGATCCCCTCCAGCAGATAGCCAAGCTGGGCCGCCGTGATCGTCACCGCCTCGCCAACCGTCGCAGGCCAGATAAACCGGCCCCGCTCCAGCCGCTTGGCGAACAGGCACATGCCCTGGCCATCATGCCACAGCAACTTGATCAGATCGCCGCGCTTGCCTCTGAACACGAACAGTTGCCCGTCATGGGGATCGCGCTTCAGCGTCTCCTGCACCAGTATCGCCAATCCGTCGAAGCCCTTGCGCATGTCGGTGTGGCCGCTCGCAAGCCACACCCGCGTGACCGCCGGGACCGGGATCATCGTCCTTCCAGAACCGCGATCACCCGTCTCAACGCTTCTGTCTCCACCGGCCCGCTCACCCGCAGGCGCCGGCCCCCGGCAAGCTCGATCTCGATCACACCGCGATCAATGCCCGGTGCGGGTGCCGCATGTGTCAGCGCCGGCAAAGCCACCGGCACAAATGCCGTCGCTGGCTTGCGTGTGCTCTTCTTGCCCGCAAGACCCGCCTCGCGCCGCCACCGGAACACCAGGCTTGTAGCGGCCCCGTGCTTGCGCGCCACCGAGGAGACCGATGCGGCTTCCGTCTCCGCGACAATCTGCCTCCTCTCCGCGGCCGACCACTTCCGGCGGGTCTCGGCGACAACCGCAAAACTCTTCTCTTGGCTATATCCAGACATAGGCACCGCATAGGTCTTGAGCTGCGTGACGACCGTCACCAAGACATAGCTTCAACCGTATCCTCAGAATCTAAACAAGGCGGCCAAGGCCGGACGGTTACCTCTATGGCTTGCTGCACACGTTGCGCACACGCCGCCTTTTAACTGATTGTTTTCTTGAGATTGTCTGCCCAATCCATTATCGGCGCAACGGCGAACGATTTCCCCCGCGCCAGGGAGTTGCTCTCAGGGGCGTTCATTGCGGCGGTTTAGCTGGCTCGGGCGAGATGCTCAATTGGAAATTGCAGGAGAAACAAGGCATAGTGAGTGGTTGAAGTGTACAGTCTCACTGAACGGCACGGAGAATATCACTCCGGCACAGAAGGTCATCCATTTGGTCCGGTCAACGCGTCCCTCACTCACACTCTTGCAAACATTTGAGGCGGTTGCGCGCCACGGCAGTTTTACGCGCGCGGCGGACGAACTCTGCCTGACGCAAAGTGCTGTTAGCCGGCAAATCAAGCAGCTTGAAGAAGAACTCGGAGTGCTCGTTTTCAGAAGACGGCATCGGGCGATCGAGCTGACCGCAGAAGGCCAAAAACTCCTGGCATCGGTCAGCCGCGGCCTCGGGGAAATCGACAGCGGACTGCATTCTCTGCGTGCCGGTCCCAAGGTTCCCCATGTCACTGTTTCCGGATCCGTGGCGTTTACCCATTTCTGGCTCATGCCCAGGCTTTCGCGGTTCCGGGCAATTCACCCGGAGTTTGACTTGCGCGTTCTTGCCAGCGATCTTCCGGCCACGCTCCGGCCCGGCGACGTGGATGTGGCGGTGTTGTTCGGCCGCGGACAATGGCAGGGCATCGAGACCCAGCTGCTGTTCGGCGAGTGTGTCTATCCCGTCTGCAGCCCGGCCTATATGCAGAAGCACCCAGGACTTTCTACAGCCCAGGATTTGCGTGATCATACGCTGCTGCATCTCGACTATGGTGCGGCCAAATGGGGCAGCGTTGATTGGCCGGCGTGGTTTACTTCGCAAGGCATCACCGACCAATCGCTTCACAGCGGGATCCGGCTCAATTCCTATCCCATGGTCTTGCAGGCCGCCGAGGCCGGTCAGGGCGTGGCCTTGGGTTGGAGCTACGTTACTGACCCCATGGTGGCAGCCGGGAAACTGGTGAGGCCAGTCGGGCCGGAGATTGAAACGAAGGACGGCTACTACCTCGGAACTTTTGAAGGATCGGCAAATCGGCCGGAAGTTGTAGCCTTTACGAACTGGCTCAAGCACGAAGCGGATGCCGCCGCACAGCCTCGCATGAGCCATAAGAATGCAAAGCATTCTGGTTCCTGATTTGAGCCCAGCCCGCTTTGGCGATAAGACGGACGGATGACATCAACAGTATCCGAAGCCCCCCGCCGCACCGGTCGCCGCCCGCGCTCTGGCGCCGACGCGTCCCAAAGGATTTCTCCCATCGTGCCGGGCATGGTGGGCGGCCGATACAAGCCTTTGACCGACAATGAAGTGATGAGCGTCCATCACCTGGCGCTTCAGCTGCTTGAGGAGCTTGGCCTTTCGCAGATTACGCCAAGCCTCGAGAGGCGCGCGGTGGCCGCCGGTTGCCGGATGGATAATGAGGGCCGCCTGCACTTTCCGCGCGCGCTCGTGGAAGATGTGATTGCCCGCTCGCGGCGCTCGTTTACGCTGCATGGACTGGATCCCCGGCACGACATCGAGATCGGCGGCAAGCGGGTTCACACGGGAACGGGCGGCGCTGCCCCTACCATCATGGATTTTGAAACTGGCAAATATCGCGAAAGCACCGTTGCCGATCTCTACGATGTGGCGCGGCTGGTGGACAGGCTCGATAACATACACTGGTATCACCGCTCTGTAGTCGCGCGCGATGCTGATACGATTCTCGATCTCGACATGAACACGACCTATGCCTGCCTCTCAGGCACGACAAAATCGATTGCCGTAAGTTACACCGACAGCAACAGCGTACGCGCCGTGCAGTCCATGCTGGATGCGGTGGCGGGCGGCGAAGGCCAACATCGTGAGCGCCCGTTCTGCACTGCCGTATGCTGCCACGTCGTTCCCCCAATGCGCTTTGCCACGGAGAGCTGCGACGCGTTGGAAGCGGCCGTGCTCGCAGGCATGCCCATCCTGTTAGTATCCGCCGGGCAAGCCGGTGCCACGGCACCCGCCGCACTTGCCGGAGCCGTGGCGCAAGCCTGTGCTGAAGTACTGGCCGGGCTTGTCCTTTGCAACATCATCGACCCCAATTGCCGGGGCATCTTCGCGGCCTGGCCCTTTGTATCCGATTTGCGCACCGGAGCGATGTCGGGCGGTTCCGGCGAACAGGCCTTGCTATCTGCCGCCTGCGCACAAATGGCTAATTTTTATGACCTTCCGAATTCCGTACCAGCCGGGATGACCGACAGCAAACTGCCAGACGCTCAGAGTGGCGGAGAAAAGGGCTACACCATTTCCCTCGCGGCCCATGCGGGCGCCACGATGATTCATGAATGTGCAGGCATGCAAGCCTCACTGATGGGCACGACTTTTGAAGGTTATGTCATCGACAACGATCTGCTCGGCGCCATATTGCGCACGGTGAAGGGCATAGAGGTCAGTGACGACACGCTGAGCTTCGATGTCATCCGCGACACTGTCCTGGGGCCAGGGCATTACTTGGGCCATACGCAGACACTGGCACGCATGAAGACCGACTATGTCTATCCGGAAATTGCCTGCCGACGTAGCGCAAATGAGTGGCAACAGGCAGGTGCCAGAGATGCCCGCGCGCCGGCGCGCGAGCGGGTGCGCAAAATTCTTTCAGAGCATTATCCGCGCCATATTGGTGAAGACATTGATGCAAAGATCCGGGCAAAGTACAATATTATCTTGCCACGCGAACGCATGCACACAGGCAACGGTGTGTGGTGAAACGGGAAGCAATACCCGATTGAAAAAGTTTCAGCCACGTCACCGCGCACAACCCGTCGCGAAAATTACTCGTTCTCACTGCACACGGTGCACACGGCGATTCTCAACGCATTGATTTCTTTAGATTGTCTGCCCCATCCATCATGGGCGCTACGGCAAACAATTTCCAGCGCGCCACCGGCGGTGGCGTGTTGTCGGTCATGGTGAGCATCTAGCGCTGAACGACACGCAAGCTCAATTGGAAATACCATGTAAACGTGTGATGGTGGGCATACCTGCTTTCGGGAGAAAAAGTTTGAAGGGACATCCTTTTGCAACTGTGAGACAGTCTGACACATCAAAACTGGCATGAACAAAGCAAATATCAGCATCCCGCAGACACGGACTGACTCTTTGATCCATTCCGTTGATTTTGGCGAGATCAGTCTCAGGTCGCTGCAAGTCTTTGTGGCGGTTGAAGAGACGGGATCCATGACTGTGGCCGCCGAGAGGATGAACACAAGCCGGTCGGCTGTGTCGCAGCAAATTACTAACCTCGAGCACCTTGTTGGCGCTTCACTGTTTGACCGCACCGCCCGGCCGATGACGCTCACTCCCAATGGCGTGGTTCTCAGACGTCACGCCCATCACATATTGGAAGCGGTGAGTGCAGCCAAGATCGAGCTGATGGAACTCAACATGTCGGCACTCGTTGAATTGCGTATCGGCATGATTGATGATCTGGATGCATCAATGACGCCGGAGCTGGTGGGTCATATCCAGAAGCTCTATCCCCGTTGCCAACTTGTTGTGAGTTCGGGCCGGTCTGATGCTCTACTGAAGTACCTGGTGGACCGCTCGATCGACATCATCACCACGGGATTGTTGCCGCAGGACATGTCGGGTTTTCAGGATTTTCCAATTCTGCGTGAGAATTTCATCATTGCAGCACCACGGGGCGTGTTGAAAGCGGACATTGACCTCAAGCCGCAGTTGATGAAGGCGCCCTTTGTCCGTTACCATCCCGCCATGCCGATGGCACAGCTGATCAACCAGCACTTGCGCAGATTGCGGATCGAATTGCCGGCTCCGTTTTCATTTGATGCGTCGCGATCAGTTTTCGCCATGATGTTGCAGTCAGGCGGGTGGACGATGACGACGCCCCTCTGCCTGCTGGACGCTGCGCCAAGTGTCTCTGATTTCGAGTGTTTCAAACTGCCTTTTGCAGGCTTGAACCGCACCATCCGACTCTTGGCAAGACGGGAAGAATTTGGCCGCCTGCCGCAACAGCTTGCAGAAATTTGTAGACGGTTAATTGCCAGTCACACGCTGCCGCAGGCACACGCACTCACCCCCTGGACCGACGACGGTCTTGTGGTCCTCGGCGATGATGGAGAGCCGGTCAGCCTGGCTTTGTGATGCGCTCATGTGGCAACATGATATTGTAGCGGTTCCGGATCATCCGATCTGCGTCTGCGCTGACATAGTCGGGATAGTGAGTAGCCAGAATGTGTTTGGCGCGGGCGCGTGCCGTTTGCCATAGATCGCTGGCACCCTTGTCGCTCCATGTGCGTGGGTCATCGCGGTTTGCGAGCTTTGGATAGAAGTAATCGCGACCCATGGACCGGATGGTGTGTTCGCCGCCGAGGAAATGCCCCTCCCCCAGCACCGCGCCGCAGATGGCATCAAACCCCAGGGTTTCTTCGTTGACCTCGATGCCGCGTATGATGCGATAGACATGGGAGAGCATCTCATCATCGGCAACGAAGGCCTCAAAGGATGCGCCAAGCAAGCTAGCCATCATCCCTGAACTTTCATAGATCATGTTGGTGCCAGCCAGACCCGCAGCGAGCGCTGAAAGCGCCTTCTCCGCCCCCATCTGGGCATCGACGGCTTTGGCATCTGTCATCGAACAAGCAGCCCCGGATGGCAGGCCCAACCAGTTTGACAATTGGCCTGATGCCGCGTTCATCACGGATATTTCGCCACCGCCGCCGCAAAAGGCTCCTGTCCGCAAATCTATCACCAGGGACCAATTTGAAAAGATCATGGGGTAGCCGGGTGCGATCATGTTTACGAGGACTAGCGAGGCCAGTGTCTCGGCCAGCGATTGAGCAAGAAAACCTGCAGGTGTGGCTGGTGCTGTTGCTCCTGACTGTGCCGCAATGATGGCGTTGATCGGAACGCCCCGCTTGATGCAGGCATAGGTCACATCCACCGCATCTTCCCCGTAGCGCATCGGCGAAATGACAGGGGAAATATGAGCCTTGCAGAACGGCCGTTCGCGGTATCGGCCTTCACCACCCAAGGCAATGTCGAACATGTCTATAATCGGATCCACATGGTCAGCGATGGTGAAACTGGTGCCGACTGGTTTTGTAGTGCCCGCCAGAAGCGCATAGGCAGTGTTCACGTCGAGATCCAGAATCTCCGGAAGATCGGTGGCCACACAGCAGCGCGTGAACCAGCTCACGTTGGGCAGCGTGTCAATGAGGCGGGTGAAGTCATAGAGATCATTCAAAGTCGACGACCGATAGCGCCCGGTATCAATGTCGAGCGTTTGTACGGCAGCACCGCCTGTGCCGAAGTAAACTTTCTCGCCGCCAATCTCGAAATCATGTTTGGACTCACGGCCATGATAGACGAATGATTTAGCAGCACCGGCGATGATGCTTTCCACGAGTTCCCGCGAGTAGCAAAGCCGCCCCTTTGCGTTGAGAAAGGCTCCCTTCGACAGGGCCAACTCCTGGAATCGCCTGGGAACCTCGCCCATCCCCAATTCGGCAAGCAGCTTGATCGCTGTGTCATAAATGTCCTTCAGCCCCTGCTCCGACAAGGGTTTGTATTGGCCACCAAGCGGGCCGGGAGGGGCCGGGTTGAACTCCTGGGGTGCCTGGCGCAAGGCGACGCGGGCCGACCTGCCGCCGCTGCGGCGGTTAATGCGTTCTGTTTCCGAGGTCACTTCAAGTTACTCCGCTGATCGCGGACTAACTTAGCCATTCCAACGCAAATAGGACATCGATGCGCGTTGCGTGAGGAAAACTGAACACCGGCGTGCGCTTGCCTTAACAAGGGTAACGCTGCTTGCATGCAAACGGCAAGCCCCTTTAGCTTCCCGTTGAATTGACGAGGAGTGAGGCAGTGAAAGCGAGTGCGCGTGTCGTTGTGATTGGCGGCGGCATTGCCGGCTGCTCAACGCTTTATCATCTGACAACGGAGGGCTGGTCAGATGTTGTCATGCTTGAGCGTGATGAGCTGACCTCGGGAACAACCTGGCACTCGGCAGCTCAAGTCACCAATTTTGGTGGTCTGCAAACTATGGTGGGCCTCAAGTCCCATTCGATCAAGCTCTACCGCGAACTGGCTGCCGATGCGGACTACCCCATCAACTACCATTACGGCACAGGTGGCATCAGGCTTGCGTCCACGCAGGACCATCTTGATGGCTATCATCACTTTGTGTCGCAAGCCAAGGGCATGGGCGTCGACTTTGAGGTGATTGACGCCGCAGAATGCAAGAAGCGAAACCCGCTGATCTCGACGGACAACATTTTAGGCGCGCTTTGGGACCCCCATGACGGCGACATCGATCCGGCCCAATTGTGCCAGGCTCTGGCGCGCCGCGCACGCAATGCAGGTGCAGAAATCTACCGCCATACGCCCGTGACAGGTTTGACCCAAAAAGCCAACGGCGAATGGATTGTTCACACGGAAAAAGGCGACATTATCGCTGAGCACATCGTCAATGCAGGTGGCTATCGCTGCAATGAGGTGGGTGCCATGATGGGGGTGATGCATCCTGTTGCCTCGATGGAGCACCAGTATTTTCTGACCGAGCCCATCAAGGATATCGAGGCACTGGATTTTCGCGTGCCATTGATCCGGTGCCCGACCGATGATTTTTATTGCCGGCAGGAAAAGAAGGGCTTGCTGGTCGGCTTCTACGAGCAGGAGTGCAAGACCTGGGGGTTGGACGGCATTGACCCAAACTTCACCAGCGCTCTCTGCCCCGACGACCCTGAACGCGTCACCCCTGTTCTGGAAAACGTGTTCAAGCGTCTGCCGTGCCTGACAGAGGCCGGCATTCACACCATCATCAATGGCCCGATCACCTATACGCCCGATGGTTTGCCGATCGTTGGGCGCATTCCCGGAAAGCGCAATGCCTGGTGCATCACCGGCCTGCGTGCTGGGCTGGGTGAAGGTGGCGGCCATGGCTGGTTGCTGGCACAGCAGATTGTCCATGGTGAAGCCTGCTACGACACGTGGTGCATTGATCCCCGCCGTTTCACGCGCCATGCCAACGTCGAGTTCACGGCCCTCAAGGCGGTTGAGGACTATCAGAACGAGTTTCGCTTCCACATGCCCCACGAGTGGCGGCCAGCAGGACGGATGGCCAAGACAACGCCGATCTACCTTGCGCTCAAGTCAGCCGGTGCCTCATTCGGTGTGGTCAACGGTTGGGAACGTGCCGCCTTCTACAAGCCCTCACCCGATTTCAAGGAGACGCATTCCTTCCGCTTCAACAACACATTCGACATCGTCGCCCGCGAAGTGGAGATGGTTCAAAATCGTGTCGGCGTGATGGAGGTGAACGGCTTTAATCGCTTCGAGATCAGCGGGGCTGGCGTGCACCACTGGCTCGACCATGTCGTGGCTTCCAACGTGCCGCGTAAGGTGGGAAAAGTGGGGTTGGGCTATCTTTTGAACCACCACGGGAATATCAAGGCGGAAGCCACACTTGCCAACATCGAACGGGATCGCGTGTGGTACGGTTCGGCTGCTGCTTCTGAATACCATGACATGGACTGGCTTCAATCACTCCTGCCGGAAGATGGTTCCGTCCACATCACCAGTCTGACCAACACCCATACCATACTGGTTTTGGCTGGTCCGCGCTCGCGCGATCTTCTCAGGAAAGCGGCGCCGCGCACCGATTGGTCGAAGGAAGCCTTTCCCTGGCTCACCTGCAAAAAAGTGTTCATTGGCCACCTTGAAGCCATGGCCATGAGCGTGAGCTTTTCCGGCGAACTGGCCTTCGAGTTGCACATCCCCAATGAGATGCTGCTTGGTGTCTACAGCCTGATCATTGCTGCGGGCGAGGAATTCGGGCTTGGCCATTTTGGACTCTTCGCCACCGAGTCGATGCGGCTTGAAAAGAGTTACCGGCATTGGAAGTCCGACCTCATCACCGAATTCAATCCCTTCGAGTCCGGGCTTTCACGCTTCGTGAAACTTGAAAAGGACTTCTTCGGGAAATCCGCACTGCTGCAGCAAAAAGCAACAGGCTTGCGCCGTGATTTCGTGACACTTGAGGTTCACACCATGGACGCCCCGGCCCATGGCGGCGATTCACTTGTGAAAGACGGCGAGGTAGTTGGCACTATCAGCTCCGCAGCCTGGGGATACCGGATGAACAAGAACCTTGCCATGGCATTCGTCGACCCAGCGCTTGCAGCTGTTGGAACGAAGTTTGGTGTGCAATATCTTGGTTCGATCTACGACGCGACCGTCGTCGCCGAGTGCCAATATGATCCATCCAATTCCCGCATGCGCGCCTGAAGGAGAACTTGGTGTGGAATTGGCTGGGAGCAAGTCCATACCGGCATTTTCATAGAAACGCTGATCGGTCTTCCAGTTGTCTATGTGCTGGGAATCGCACTTGGACGCGTGAAATGTGGGAGACCGAACTCGAAGTGAAAATTGCTGAATTTGCAGCGACATACTGGCCGCATGGACGCTGAATCGCGACAGCTGATTTCCAAAGACAGGCTTGTCCACCGCTGCACGAATTTACACGACGCGCACCGTGTCCTGGTACACACGCTGCGCGCGTGGCAGTTTTTAACTCATTGATTTAGTTGATTTATCTCCACCATCCATCACCGGCGCAACGGCAAACACCTTGCCGCGCGCCACTGGCAGTGGCGTGTTGTTGGTCATGGCTTGCGTTCTTAGCGGGCCCTGTTCGGTAACTCAATTGGAGAAGGCGTGAATTTGGGAGAAGCAAGAAGCCAACTGCCTCGCTGCCGCCACCCCAAGGCTTGAAATCCACCATGGGTGACACAGCCATAGTCTATGAACTAGAGTTGCGGTTCTGGAAGAGGAGATGCCTTTCCGGCGACAGGCAGCACATGGAAATCAAATTGCTTGAAGACTTCCTGGCCGTGGCAAGCAGCGGGAATTTTTCGCGGGCCGCCGAGGCACGAAATGTGACGCAGCCGGCCTTCAGCCGCAGGCTGAAAGCGCTGGAGACCTGGATTGGCGCACCGTTGCTGGATCGCAGCAGTTATCCGATTACCCTGACACCGGCCGGCGAAAAACTGCTGCCGGTGGCCGAACGTGTTGTGCGAGACATCAAAGCGGCCCGCGAAGAGGCGCGGGCGGGCAAGACAGCAACTGGATCAATGCTGAAACTGGCCATGCCACATTCTCTGGCCGTCGACTTCTTTCCCATGTGGTGGCCAAAAGTAACGGAAAGAAACACGCACATCACAGCTAAGGTCATTGCCGACAATTTACACGATTGTGTTGAAGCCTTGCTGCAGGGCAGCTGCCATTTCCTGCTGTGTTACCGCAGCGACGATATTGCAAACCCGGTCATCGCAAGCGGATTCCAGGGCATTGCGATTGATACCGAGCGCCTGATCGCCGTGCGGGCGCCAACAACGCCCGCTGACTGGCACACTGTGAGCCAACCGGGGCGATCTGAAACAGTTCCCTTCCTTGGCTATGCACCGGATTCTTTTCTGGGCAAAGTGACCGCCAATCTCATCAGCAGGTCGCCGACTCAAATCCATCTCAGGCTCGCCTACGAAAGCGCCTTTGCTGAAGCCCTGCGTGCCCAAGCGCTGGCTGGCGCAGGCATTGCCTGGCTACCCATGAAGCTCATATCAGCAGATCTCGCAAGCAAGCGGCTGGTCGCAGCCGGTGATGACCTGCCCGTTGCCGACCTGACAATATGGTTGTACCGGACGATGCATGGTGTGGAGCCACATGTCGATACAGTCTGGCGGGCCGCTGGGCAGCTCTCCAACATAAACGCTGCGCAAGGCCTTCATGCCGTGGCTACATAGTTTTATCCATTATGCGCATTGGATGGCCGCCCGTGCCTCAACTACACTTCAGATAATCAGGAATATTGCATGGACAACTCCGGCGAATTGGTTGTTGGCGTCATCGGCGGATTGGGGCCAGAGGCAACGCTCGACTTCTTTGGCAAGGTTTTATCCCATTCAAACGCCAAGTCCGACCAACAACACCTTCATCTGATCATCGACAACAACCCAAAGACGCCCAACCGAAATGATGCAATTTCCGGCGCCGGACCATCCTCTGGCCCGGCCCTCGCGGCCATGGCGCAGAACCTGGAAAAGGCCGGGGCGGATTTTATCGTAATGGCCTGCAACACGGCCCACGCCTTCGAAGCTGACATCCGCATGGCGATCAAGACGCCCTTTGTCAGTTTGATTCATGAAGTCGTTGCTGAGGTGAGACGCAAGCACCATGGTGTCCGGCGCGTCGGCCTGCTGGCGGCGCAGGGTTGCATTGATTCAACGATTTATCACAAGGCATTTCATTCGGCAGGAATTGAAATCGTGACTCTTGATGCACCTTCGCAAGCCGAATTCATGAAATTGCTCTACCGTATCAAGTCTGGTGAACGGGGCTCCGACGTGAGAGATGCCATGGGCGGCTTGGCCGAACGACTGGCACGGCAGAGTGTTACGGTTCTCATCGCTGGCTGCACGGAAGTTCCGCTCGTCTTGGACAACACCTCCTGCAGTGTTCCTCTGGTCGACAGCACCGACGTACTGGCGAAGCGCTGCGTTATCTATGCCCGGAAAATTGAACCTTTGCCCGCAGGAGCCTGAGCCGTGACTACGACATACCTCAAGAAGGCCAGCAAGACAGCGGCGAGCGGCGACAGCGAAACACAGGCAACTGTGAGCAGCATGCTCGAAGACATCAAGGCGGGCCGAGAGGCTACCGCAACCGAATTCGCCCGAAAGCTCGATGGCTGGGATGGTGACATCATCGTCAGCCGTCTGCTGATCGAGAAGGCAGCAAAGGCCCTGCCCGAGTCAGTCAAGGACGACATTCGCTTTGCCCATGCCCGGATCAGCGCCTTTGCCGCAAGGCAACGCGACTCGGTGCGCGAGTTTGAAGTGGATCTTATTGATGGTTTGGTGGCGGGCCAAAAGGTGATCCCGATCACCACGGCGGGCTGTTATGTGCCGGGCGGGCGCTATTCTCACGCCGCTTCGGCCTTGATGAGTGTCGCCACAGCACGGGTCGCTGGTGTACAGAACGTGATTGCCGCAACGCCTTCCCACAAGGAACGCGGCATTCATCCGGGCATTCTCTATGCCATGGATATCGCAGGGGCCGATGCGATTCTTGCCCTGGGTGGTGTGCAGGCGATTGCCGCGCTCACTTATGGTCTGTTCACAAATCAGCCCGCCGACATTGTGGTTGGCCCGGGCAATCGTTTTGTTGCGGAAGCAAAACGCATGTTGTTTGGCCAAATCGGCATTGATGTCGTGGCAGGCCCAACAGAGACCATGGTGATTGCCGATGCAACGAGCGATGCGGCGATCGTTGCGTCTGACCTTCTGGGCCAGGCAGAGCATGGGCCGGACTCGCCTTGCTGGCTGATCACACTGTCGCGCAAACTGGGTGAGGACGTGCTCGCCCTGATGCCTGCTTTGATTGCCGCCTTGCCAGAGACGGCACGCAAGGCCGCTGAACTTGCGTGGTGCGACTATGGCGAAGTCATACTGGTCGATAGCCGCGAAGAGGCTTGCCTTGTCAGCGATCAATACGCTTCCGAGCACCTTCACGTTCAAGCCGCCGATCTTGAGTGGTGGCACAAAAACTTGCGCAGCTATGGTTCGCTCTTCCTGGGTGAGGAAACCACAGTTGCATTTGGCGACAAGTGTTCAGGCCCTAACCATATCCTGCCTACAAAGGGTGGCGCACGCTACAGCGGCGGTTTGAGTGCCGCAAAATTTCTGAAGGTTCTGACCTATCAGCGGATGACACGTGAGGGCAGCCGGTTGGTGGCTCCTGTGGCAGCGCGTATTTCGCGGCTGGAAGGCATGGAGGCTCATGCGCTAACTGCAGACATCCGGTTGAGGAAGTATTTTCCAACCGAACAGTTTGAACTGAAAGCCGGCGAATGAGATGACCGACAGCGACCCACGCCTTGATCTTGACCTCAGTCTGCCAGGGTCCATTCCTGAAGAGGGAATCGCGCGCGCTAACGAGGTCATGCGGGCGGGGAAGCTTCACCGCTATGGCGAAGACCGCACGGGCGTACCCGAGGCCACGGCGTTGGAGGAAGACTATGCGGCCTATGTCGGCACGAAGTACTGTGCAGCGCTCAACTCCTGTGGGGCCAGCATGTTCGTTGCCCTTAAATGTGTCGGCGTGAAGCATGGCGACAAGGTGCTGATGAATGCCTTCACGCTGGCGCCGGTGCCTGGTGCTGTGGCCCATGCCGGGGCAGAGCCCATATTTGTGGAAATTACAGAGTCCTACAAAATTGATCTTGACGACCTCGACCGCAAGGCCCGGACGCATGGCGCAAAAGTGCTGCTGCTCTCGCATATGCGCGGTCACATCTGCGACATGGATGCGTTGATGGAGATTTGCAATCGTCATAGCCTGACAGTGATAGAAGATTGCGCCCACACCATGGGAGCCAAATGGAACGGCAGGTTTACAGGGACGTTTGGCGCAGTTGGTTGTTTCAGCCTGCAATCATTCAAGCACGTGAATGCCGGCGAAGGCGGGCTGCTCGTCACCAACGATCCCGATATTGCGGCCAAAGCCATTCTCTATTCCGGCAGCTACATGCTCTATGCCCAACACAAGGCCAGACCCGAGCTCTCCTTTTTCGAGAAACATCGCGGCAACATTCCCAATTGTAGTTTGCGCATGTCCAATCTGGCAGCGGCCGTGGGGCGGCCCCAGATCAGGCTGCTCGCCGAACGGGCCGAGATTTGGAATGCCCGTTACCGCCGCCTCGCTGAAGGATTGAGCAAGATCCAACAGGTTCGCATTCCTTCGCGCCCTCCTGAAGAAGGTTATGTCATGAGTTCCATCCAGTTCTCGGTGAAAGGACTGACCGACACCGAGATGGAGAAATTCTTAGTAGACACGGCGGCACGTGGCGTTTTCATCAAGTGGTTTGGACGAAAACAACCTGTTGGTTTCACCAGTGTCCATGATCACTGGGAATATGTCAGCGAAAAGCAGAGCTTGCCACAGACGGAGCGCGTTTTGAGCGAAGTCTGCGATATGCGCATACCTTTGGCCCTGCCCTTGGAAAGTTGTGACACCATCGTTGCGGTCATCCGCCACTGCCTCGCGGGCTATGCCGCTCCGGCATAAAGCGCAGCAGACTCGGCATTAGCCAGCTCCGCAACCAACCCATACCCTCGCTTCTACAGGAGTGTTACCGCAATGCATCTCGCCAGATTTCCCCGCGTTAGATTGGGCCACATGCACACGCCACTGGAACCCATGCCCAATCTTTCGAAACATTTGGGTGGACCAAATCTCTATATCAAGCGCGACGATTGCACTGGCCTGGCATCGGGCGGCAACAAGACCCGCAAACTGGAATTCCTGATGGCCGATGCTTTGGCGAAGGGTGCCGATACCGTAATCACCCAAGGCGCCATTCAATCCAACCATGCCCGGCAGACGGCCGCAGCGGCGGCCAAGCTTGGCCTGAAGTGTCGCATTCTGCTTGAGAACCGCACTGGCAGCGAAGCCGATGATTATTGCAATTCAGGCAATGTGCTGCTGGACCACATTCTCGGTTCGCCGACTGAAACCTATCCCAGCGGAACCGACATGAATGCTGCCATGGCAAAGGTCGCAGATGAGGTGAGCGCCAGTGGGGGCAAGCCCTATGTCATCGTCGGGGGCGGCTCAAATGCTATCGGCGCACTGGGATATGTGAATTGCGCCATCGAATTGGTGACACAAGCCAATGACATGGGTTTGCACATCAACCACCTTGTGCATGCCACCGGCAGTGCTGGTACACAGGCTGGACTCGTTGCCGGCCTTGAAGGCTGCCGCAGCCAAATTCCAGTCCTTGGTATTGGTGTTCGGGCCGCCCGGCCCCAGCAAGAAGAAAGTGTTTACAAGCTCGCCTGCGCGACGGCTGATCTTTTGGGAATTCCCGGCAGCGTGGCACGCGAGCGCGTGGAGGCCAATACTGATTACGTTGGACCGGGCTATGGCAAGCCAACCGACGGCATGATTGAAGCCATCAATCTGACGGCCCGCCACGAGGGCGTCTTGCTCGATCCGGTCTATTCCGGAAAGGGCATGGCGGGCTTGATTGATCTTGTGCGCAAGGGGCACTTCAAAAAGTCGGAGAATGTCGTGTTCCTCCATACGGGCGGAAGCGTCGGGCTCTTCGGCTACAACAACCTGTTCGATGCCACGAGACCCAACTGAGCAAGCATTTTGAAGCCGGCGGAGATCGGCGGAGTTACAGACCAACCAAAAGCATATGAAGGGAGAAACATCTATGCTCGCACGTCGCACACTTCTTGGCGCGGTTGCCGCCATCCTCATGGCCGGTGCCGCAAGCACCGCAGCTTTTGCTGAAACGGTTGTCATCGGCCATTTCGGCACGCCAATTCCGCTCCAGGCCGCCATTGCTGCCAAGGATTTTGAAAAGGCCACCGGCTGGGAAATCGAATGGCGCAAATTCGGCTCGGGTGCTGAAATCATCGCTGCCATGGCTTCGGGCGACCTGAAGCTGTCGGAACTTGGTTCTTCGCCGCTCGCCATCGGCGCGTCGCAGGGCGTTGACTATCAGCTCTTCGCCATTTCCAACATCATCGGCGAAGCCGAGGCCCTCATCGTGCGCGATGGCGCGGGCATCACCAAGGTTGAAGAGCTCAAGGGCAAGAAGGTCGGTGTTCCGCTGGGTTCCACCGCCCACTATTCCTTGATGGGAGCACTCAAGAATGCCGGCCTCTCCGGCGCCGATGTTGAAGTGATTGGCATGAAGCCGGACCAGATCAGCGCCGCCTGGGATCAGGGTCAGATTGACGCCACCTTCATCTGGGAGCCGGCCAAGGGCAAAGCCATGAAGACCGGCAAGATGATCCTGGCCGCCAACCAGGTGGCAGGCGCGCCAACTTTTGATGGTTGGGTGGTGAACACGGAATTTGGCAAGGCGAACCCGGAGTTCATGGCCAAGTTCCTGAAGGCACTGGATGCAGCAAACGCTGCCTATAACTCCAACCCTGACGCCTGGACGGCTGACTCGGAGGCTGTAAAGGCAATCGCCGCGCAAACCGGTTCACCCGCGGCAGAAGTGCCGGCTGCCCTCAAGGGGTATGCCTTCCCGTCGCTCAAAGATATGGCTTCTGCCGATTGGCTGGGCGGCGGCAACCAGTCGAACATGCTGGCAACGGCCAAGTTTCTGATGGAGAACAAGCGGGTCGACGCGATCATGGACGATTATTCCAAGTTCGTGAACGCTGACTATCTCGCAGCGGCTATGAAGTAACGGCAGTTACCTCCCCAGGTACACACACGTGATACTCACTCCGCCCCAACCGGGGCGGGGTGAGGCAATTGCTATCTGAGGGTCACAGCATGGGCAGTCTTCACGTCGACCACGTTACCGTAGAGTTTCCTCTCGGCCCCAACACGCCACCGGTCAAGGCGCTGTCCGATGTTGACCTTGAAATCATGCCGGGAGAGTTCGTTGTCGCCCTTGGCGCTTCGGGTTGCGGCAAATCCACGTTGCTCAACCTGCTTGCGGGATTTCTGTCGCCGTCAAAAGGCAACATCATATTGAATGGCGCAGCGGTTGCGGGACCGGGTGCCGATAGGGCCGTGGTGTTTCAGAAACACGCGCTCCTCCCCTGGCTCAATGTCATCGACAACGTCGCCTTCGGCCTGAAGCTCGCGGGCGTTGGTAAAGTCGAGCGTTATGCCGCGGCACGCAAACACCTCGACCACCTCGGGCTATCGGCATTTGAGAAAAGTGCGGTCTATCAGCTCTCCGGCGGCATGCAGCAGCGTGTCGGCATTGCCCGCGCCCTCACGATTGATCCAGAAATTCTGTTGATGGACGAACCATTGGGCGCGCTTGATGCGTTGACCCGCGAAAAGGCCCAGGAACTTATCATCCGGATCTGGAAAGAGACCAACAAGATGGTGTTTTTCATCACTCATAGTGTGGAGGAAGCCCTGTTCATGGGCACCCGCCTTATCGTGATGTCACCACGGCCGGGGCGCATCACCCACACGTTCGATCTCGATTTCAGCAAGCGCTTCCTTGCGGGCGCAGACGCCCGCACCGTGAAGGCCTCGCAGGATTTCATCAGGATGCGCGAGAAGGTGCTGAAAATCATCTTCGGCGACGAAGAAGCAGGTGGAGGTGATCATGTCTGAAGCCAAGCCGCCCAAGCCAAAATCCTTCATGGACAGTGTCCTGAAAATCAAGCCGACAAAACCCGGCGAAGTTTACGGCGTGCCCGGCCAGGGCGATAGCCTGATGATCAGCGCCATCTCGGGTGGCTGCATCATTGCCCTGTGGGCACTGGCGACTTGGGCCGGCTGGATCAAGCCACTGTTCCTGCCATCACCCCTCGCCATCTTCCAGAAATTTATCCAGGTCGCGACGGAGGGATTCTCAAACTACACCCTGTTGGAGCACACTTGGATATCAGTGTTGCGGGTGTTCGGCGCTTTGGGCCTGGCCTGCCTCACCGCCATCCCCGTCGGGCTTGCCATGGGCATGAGCCGGGTGATGCGCGGCGTGTTCGATCCGCCGATCGAATTCTATCGCCCTGTTCCGCCGCTGGCCTATTTGCCGCTGATGATCGTGTGGTTCGGTATCGGCGAACTGTCGAAGGTCCTTTTGATTTTTCTCGCCATTTTCGCGCCTGTTGCAATTGGCACGCGGTCGGGTGTCCGCTCGGCCGCCATCGAGCAGGTGCATGCCGCCTACTCGCTCGGCGCATCTCCCTGGCAAGTTCTGACGCAAGTCATTCTGCCTGCGGCATTGCCAGAGATCATCACCGCAACGCGCATCGGCATGGGTGTGGGTTGGACAACCCTTGTCGCCGCCGAGATGGTGGCTGCAACCAGTGGCATCGGCTTCATGGTGCTTTCCGCATCGCAGTTCCTGCAGACGTCAACAGTGATCATGGGCATCTTCATTATTGCGGCGATTGCCTATGCTTTCGATTTGCTGATGCGATTCCTGGAACGCCGCTTGGTTCCATGGAAGGGCCGCGCCTAGTTTCACCAGGCAGCGGAGTTTTGAGCTGCTTGGGGCCCTCGCACATGCAGTGACAGCAAGTGTCGCCGTTGACATTGCTGCCACAATCGCACCGCCATCGGTCAGGTCAGCACGGCATCGGTGAATTGTTCAGCTCCTTCCAGCCCGATGAGTACTCATGCCACCTCAGAAGGGCCGGATATGGTGCGGTATCAAATGGAAGTTCTGCAACGGCTCAAGCGGCCTGACATGTTCTGCACCAGCTACTTCTCGAAGGGCTCTCCGAGCGATGCGACGCCGTTGAGCCTCAGCAATCGTTTGTCGGACGAGATGATTCCGAGAACGATGATCGTCACGATGTAGGGAAGGCTGGTCAGAAGTTGCGACGGCACGGCCACGGCCATGGCTTGTGCCGCAAGACCACTGAGCGACACCGCGCCGAAAAGGCAGGCGCCGAGCAAAATGCGCCCCGTCATCCACGTGCCGAATACAACCAACGCAATTGCAATCCATCCCCGTCCGGCAATCATGCCGTCAGCCCACAGCGGCGTATAGACCGTGGCGGCATAGGCGCCAGCAAATCCGGCCATCAGGCCGCCAAAGGCGACCGCCGCGAACCGGATGGCGATGACCGGATAGCCAACAGCGCGGGCGGCCTTCGGGTTTTCGCCGACCGCGCGCAGCACCAGCCCTACCTTGGAGCGGCGCATGGCAAGCCACAATGCAAACGTGGCGGCGAGCGCCAGCCAGACCACGATGTCCTGCCGGAACAATCCGCCAATCACCGGAACATCCGACAGCCACGGCACGCCAAGCCTCGGCAGGCCTTTCACCGTCAGGCTTTCATAGGACTTGCCAAACAAGGCCGACAGGCCTTCGCCAAAAATTCCAATGGCCAGACCCGCCGCCACCTGATTTGCCCTGAGGCCCACGGCCACATAGGCGAAGACCAGCGCCAGTATGGCGCTTGCAAAGGCTGCTCCCACAAAACCGAGCAGATGTCCGCCACCGTTGTGAACCAGAATGAAGCCGATGGCAGCACCAAGCGCCATCATGCCTTCGACACCAAGGTTGAGGACACCGGCACGCTCGGCGACGAGTTCGCCCAGGGCGGCGAGCAGGAACGGTGTAGCCGCGGCCAGCATTCCCGCCAGTATGAACTCGATGGCATTCATGGGAAGCCCTGTGTCATCGTGCGTTCCAAACGATCCGGTAACGGACGAAGGCGAGGGAAACCAGATAGGACAGCAGGACGCTACCGAGGAAGACCCGCACTGCGGCAATCGGCAAGCCGGCCGACACCATCGCATTGTCGCCGCCGATATAAAGGGCTGCCAACAACAGTGCCGAGAGGACTATGCCGATCGGATGCAGCCCGCCCAGATAGGCCACGATGATGGCGGCGTAGCCATAGCCGGTCGAAATAGAACGCTGCAATTGGCCAAGGGGCCCCGCCACCTCTGCTGCGCCAGCAAGTCCGGCTGCGAAGCCACCGATCAGCAGCGCCAGCCAGATGGCGCGGCTTTCGGAAAATCCGGCGTAACTTGCGGCACGCGGCGCCAGCCCGCCCACTTCCAGTTTGTAGCCTTGAAAACTGCGCTGCATGAAGAACCACGCTGCCAGTGAAAGGGCCAGCGTGATAAGCAGCGAAACATTCACACGGGTTCCAGGGATCAGCGTCGGCACCAGCGCATCGAACTGGAACATCACTGACTGCGGGAAGTTAAATCCGTCCGGGTCCTTCCACGGGCCGACCAGCAGATAGTTCAACAGTTGTAAGGCCACCAGGCTGAGCATCAACGAGACCAGGATTTCATTGGCGTTGAAGCGCACGCGCCAGAACGCGGTGAGCGCTGCCCAACATGCCCCACCAAGCGCGCCGAGCACCAGCATGGCGGGCCATATCCATTGCCCGGTTGCTTCCGGATACCAGACGGGAATGGCGGAGGCAAAAATTGCACCGAGAATGAATTGGCCCTCGGCGCCGATGTTGAACACCTTGGCGCGGAAACCGATAGCCAGCCCCTGGGCGATCAGCATCAACGGCGAAGCTTTCAGGAGGACTTCCGAAAAAGATGCCCAGGACAGGAATGGCTCGACAAGTAAGGCGTAAAACACCGCAACCGGATCGCGACCGATGGCGACATAGAGTGCCAGATTGAACAGAACGGCGGCGGCAAGTGCGATCAACGGCGCCAGAACTTTCATGGCCGGAGACGCGCTTTCGCGGCGCACCAGAAGCGGAATCCTGAGTGAAGACAGAATTGTCATGCAATGGCTCCGGCTGGTTTCGCACCGGCGGCACCGATCATGTAGCGGCCGATTTCCTCGGGCCGCGTTGCACTGGTGACCAGGGGCTCGCTCAGCGTGCCACTTCGGAGCACCTGCATGACATCTGCCAGTTCGAACAACTCATCGATCTCTTCGGATATGACAAGAATCGCCATGCCGGCATTGCGCAAGGCCATTAGCCGCTGGCGGATAGCGGCGGCGGCGCCGATATCCACACCCCAAGTCGGCTGCGCCAGGAACAGCAGCTTGGGCGAAAGCATGATCTCGCGGCCCACGATGAATTTCTGAAGGTTGCCGCCAGAGAGCGAGCCAGCCTCGGCCCCCGGCCCCGGTGTACGCACGTCGAAGTCGCGGATGCAGCGCGTGGTGAAGTCCTCGGCGGCGCGCATGTCAACCATGCCGTTGCGCAGGAGGCCCAGTGGATGAGCCGTGAGAACGCTGTTTCGCACGAGCGGCATTTCCGGCACCGCGCCGCGGCCCATGCGGTCCTCCGGCACAAAGGCAAAGCCGAGGCGGCGGCGCTCCGCGGCACTGAGATGGCCAGCGGGCTTGCCCATCATGTTGATCTGCTTCGCCTGCGCGGCGGACAAAACCGCCTCGCCGGAAATGAGTGCCGCGAGTTCGCTCTGACCATTGCCGGATATGCCAGCGATACCCACAATCTCACCAGCGCGCACGCTCAGGTTCACGTTGGAGAGAGGCATCGCAAAAGGATCGTCGGGCTGCCATGTCAGGCCGATCAGTTCCAGCCGCTTCTCGCCTGCGGGCATCGCAACCGCCGGAGGGGTGTGGGGCATGTCGCGTCCGATCATCATGCGCGCCAGGTCGTGGGCGTCGTGCTCGCGCGGCACGACGTTGCCGGTCACCCGGCCGCCGCGCAGGATCGTGGCGCGGTCGCAAACCGAACGTATTTCTTCCAGCTTGTGCGAAATGAAGAGCACCGAAATGCCGCTATCGCGCAACCGGCGCAAGGTATCGAACAGATTGTCAATCGATTGCGGCGGCAGGACCGAGGTCGGTTCGTCGAGGATCAGCAATTTCGGGTTGGTCATCAGGCAGCGGATGACTTCCACCCGCTGCCTTTCGCCGACCGACAGTGAATGAACATGGGCAAAAGGATCGACTTCGAGTCCGAAATCTTTCCCCAGCAGCTTTGTTTGCTCGACCAGTTCCGACTTTCGGCCTGGCACCACCAGCGAGATATTCTCGATGACCGTCAACGTCTCGAACAGCGAGAAATGCTGGAAGACCATGCCAATGCCGTGGCGCCTCGCCTCGGCGGGCGAGGTCAGGTGCACGGGCTGGCCCTGCCAGATGATCTCACCGGCGTCGGGCCGTTCCACGCCATAGATCAGTTTCATGAGAGTGGATTTTCCCGCACCATTCTCGCCAAGGATGGCGTGAATCGAATGCGGCGCCACGTCCAGATCTATGCTTTGGTTGGCATGGATCTGGCCGTAGCTCTTTGAAATTCCCCTCAGTACGAGAAGCGGTGACAGCATGTGAGGTGCTGCAGCGCCTTACTGGGGCAACGGTGTGGCCACACCCTTGACATGCCAATCCATCGCGATGATCTGCTCGTCGGTCATCGTGACGCTGGCGGCGACGCCCTCGGAGCCGTCGGCCTTGGCGATCGGGCCGGTGAAGGGCGAGAAGCTGCCATCGGCGATTTTCGCTTCCTTGTCCTTGATTGCCGCCATCGTGTCGGCGGGAATGTCGGCATTCCAGTCGACGGTGGCGACCACCTTTTCGGCGACGCCAAGAAACGCGTTGGCGCCCGTGAAGGAACCGGCAAGATGGGCGTCCACTGATGCCTTGAAGAACGGCGACCAGTCGGTTGCTACGCAACCGAGGTACTTCTTCGGTGCGTACTTCACCATCGAGGAGTTGAGATTGAAGGCATAAACGCCCTTCTCTTCGCACAGCGAAATGACGGAGGGCGTGTCTTGCGCGTTGGAGAAGATCACGTCGCAATTCTGCGCCAGCAAAGCCGCGGCCGCTTCCTGTTCCTTGGCCGGATCGAACCACGTGTTGACCCACACCACCGAGACCTCGATGTTGGGGTTGACAGCCTGGGCGCCGAGCGTGAAGGCGTTGACCGAGGTGATCAGTTCAGGGATTGCGAAGGCCGAGACCGAGCCAAGCTTGCCGGACTTGGAAAGTGCTGCGGCGGCCATGCCCATCAGATAGGTGCCCTGGAAATACTTGGCCGCGAAAGGCGAGAAATTCGGCGCTACCTTGAAACCTGACGCGTGCAGCACAGTGACATCGGGATAACGCTTTGCAATCTGCAGCCCGCCGTTCTGATAACCAAACGAGCCGGCGATCAGGAACTTGTTTCCGTCAGCGATGGTCTTGTTCATGATGCGGTCGGCATCGGGGCCTTCGGCGATATTTTCGACAATCGTGACTTTCACCTTGTCGCCATAGGCGGCCTTGACCGGATCGAGACCGGCGGCCAGCGCATGGCCCCAGCCGACATCGCCGACCGGAGAGGGAATGACCAAGGCGATGCCGAGTGGCTCTCCGGCGGCGAATGCCGCGTGTCCGCCTATGGCGGTTGCCGCACTGGCCGCGGCGGCGGTTTTCATCAGGGTGCGGCGGGTAATCATGTTGGTCATGGCAGATCCTCTTCTTTCTGGCGGTTAAGTTTCGATTGCTGATAGTACAGTTTCGGCTTCGGCGAACATTTGAGCCTCGTCGAGACCGGGAAATTGTCCATCGGCCCACACCACGCGACCATTGATCATCGTCATGTCGGTGGGCATTCCCACGCCGACTTTGGCGGGCAAGCTCAGCGGATCGTGGCGCGTGCCCACATAGTCCATGCGCCGCGTGTCGATGGCGAAGAGGTCAGCGGCCATGCCGGGCGCCAGGCGGCCCAGATCGGCGCGCCCGAGCAGGCTTGCGCCGCCCTTCGTACCATAGCCGAAGAATTCGGCCGGCAGCGGCACCGGGTGGCGGCGCGCCGAAGCGGCAAGGCATTGCAGCATGTAGGCGGAATGAACACAGTGCATCAGGTTGGAATTGTCGTTGGAGGCGGCACCGTCGCAACCAAGCCCGATCCGGACGCCAAGTGCTGCCATGGCGGGAATGTCGGTGATTTCGGCGCCAACCAGATAGACCGGTTCCGGGCAGTGCGACACACCGGTTCCGCTTGCCGCCAATTTGCCGAGCTCTTCGTGGGTCAGCTCCCAGCAATGGGCATAGAACGTGTCCGGCCCCGCAAACCCGATGGCTCTCGCAATAGTCGACGGTGCGCATGCCGTGGCGCGCCATGAGCACAGGGCTTTCGCCCTCGCCCACATGGGTGTGCAGAAGAACGCCGCGATCGCGCGCCAGTGCGGCTGATTCAACGAAGGTCTCGCGGTAGCAATTGACCGGCTGGCAGGGTGCCACAACCACCTGCCGCATCGAAAAGGGCGAGGCGTCGTGATAGTTGTCGATCAACCGTTCGCAATCGGAGATGAACTCGTCGGTCGTCTCCAGCATCTCATCCGGAATTGTCGAGCCTTCGGATTTCGGCAAGGTGTTGGCGCCACGCCCGGCATGGAACCGCATGCCGAGACGTTCAGCCGCTTCGAACTGCCTGTCGATCAGCCGTTTCCCGGCGTGGCGGGGAAAGCAATATTGATGGTCGAACGCCGTGGTGCAGCCATGCTTGATGAGTTCCGCCATCGCGGTGAGGGAGGAATGGTAGAAACACGCCTCGGTGAGCCGCGAAAAGATGGGATAGATCCGGTCCAGCCATTCGATGACCGAGAGTTTCGTCCAGTCGAGGTCGGCGCGGTTACGCACGAAGCATTGGAAGAAATGATGGTGGGTGTTGACCAGCCCGGGATAGACGAACCAGCCCGCCGCATCGCAGATTTTGGTGCCTTCCGGCAGCGGACCATCGGACAGTTTCGGGCCGATGGCGCGGATGATGGGCCCATCAGTCAGGATATCGGTGTCGCGCAAGACGCGCGTGCCGCTGCCGTCATCGGCAATCACCGCGGCGCAGCCCTTGAGGAGATAGCCCGCCACGTTACGCTCCGTGCACGGAGAGTGCTGGGTCCGGCCGCAACTCGTGCAGCCGGTGAATGCCCGGCATTTCGATGAAACGATCAAGAGCGCGAAGGGTGCGCATCCACAGGCGGATGGAAGGATAGGGATCGAGTGAAACGCCGCCATCGGGCGCCAGCGCAACATAGGGAAAACAGGCGATATCGGCGATAGTCGGGCGATCGCCAACAAGGTATGCGTGGCCCCGCAGGCGTTGTTCGGTCAACGCTGCTTCCAACTCACGCAGCGCCATGTTGCCGGCCAAGCGAAGCGCACGGATGTCACCGGGACGCAGCAGCATATCGTGGAGCCGCGCGCTGCCGAGTGTTGACGTCAACCGGTGCGAGAAGGACAGCCACTGCTGAGTACGCCCGCTCTCCCGGGTGCTGCCATTGCCCAGCCAGTCCGGCGCCGCCTTGGCCGCAATGTAAACGAGCATCGCCGATGATTCGGTGAGCAGCACTCCGTCGTCCTCCAGGATCGGAATTGAGCCTGCCGGGTTCAGGGCCAGAAGTTCCGGCCCGCGATGCTCTCCCCCGGGGTGGAAGTCCACAGGGCGCAAAGTCAGGTCAACGCCAACCAGTGCCGCCAAGAGGCGGATCTTGTAGCAGCTGGGGGACAGGACATAGTCGTAGAGCTTCATTGCGCCACCAACTGTGCCCCATAGGTGAAGCCGTGCCGCTTCAGCCAGCGCCTGTAGGCGACGGACGTCATGTCGGCGCGGGTCGGGATTTCCATGCCGGGATCGAGCGGCAACAGGCGCGGCATCTGGTTTTCGAGGATCGAACGGTCTTGCAGGAAAATCGTCTGCTGGAAATGGATGAGATCGACCAACGGCGTGACGTCGTCAAAGAGCGCCATCCACGGCCAGACATCGCAATGCTCTTCGTCAAGCGGTTGCACGAAAAGTGTGATGACGTCCCATTCGCCGGGACGTGGCGGGCAGGTTTTGTAAAGGATGGTGCTAGTCGGCGCCGGCACCCGGTACATGTATTCGGTGGTAATTCCGCCGGCGGCCGACTTCGCCGCCTGCGGCTGGTAAAAGTGAATCTTGGTCGCCCAGACTTCGTCTTCGCTCTCGCGGATTTCGACGTCGTAACGCTGCACTTCGGTATGCGGTTCGGCGCCGAGAATATCGGTGTGCACGAAGGGGAAGTGGGCAATATCGAGAAAGTTCTCCACGGCGCGCAACGGCGAGCAGCGAACCCGCACGACCCCGACATCGACGAGCTTGCGCCCCGGCTGATCGGCCTCGGGAATTGCAAACAGGTCCTTTTGCGGCTTGCCGAGCGACGTCCACACATGGCCGAAGCGGCTGACCACAGGAAGCGTGCGGCCCTCAGCCGTGACCTGCGGCTTGCCATCATTGGCTAGCGCAACATGGATCGGCTGGCCCATCAACATCGTGTCCTGTCCGGCCGCCTCCAGTTGGCTCAGCAATCCGACGGGATACCACTCGTCGATCATCGGTTGATAGCTCATACGGCGTCACCTCTCAGGTGAACGGCCTCCGCCATGCGGCGCAGCCCCTCCGCTGCCCGCGCGGCAGCGATACGGGCTTCAAGCGGGGAATTCGCGGCGGCAAGAACATGGACCAATATTTGAGCGGCCGGCAATGGGGCAAGAACCAACTGGATTCGCACGCCATCCACCGTGGCGACGCGCAAGTCCATGCCACTTGCATCGGTGTCCGTAACGGCGTCCAGCGCTGCCGGGCTGGCGTCAATGGTCAGCGACCGGACCGGCTCAAGGCCATGGAATTCTGGCGGTGGCGAATTTGAATTGCCGTCGCAAACCCAAACAATGCCGCCGTCCTCTACAACAGTCTTGTTTTGGCTGTTGATGGTTGCAGGCGGTGTCAGATCAGGATGGGCCGGTATGCGCACGCAGGCGCCATCGGGTCCGAAGGTCCATCCGTGATAGATGCACGACAGTTTTTCGCCGCGTACAAAACCGTGCGAAAGGCGCATGCCCCGGTGCGGGCAGCGGTTGGTGCTTGCCGCGATGCGGCCCGAGGCGCTGCGCCACAGGGCGATTTCGAGACCCGGAATCCAGCCGGGCGCCACGGCCGCCCGGGGAATGTCGGCCGACAAAGCCACAGGAACCCATTGACAAGACGCGTTCGGAAACATCCCCCAACTTTCGCCCAAGATACGCCGCCAACCTTCTACGGAAGCGCTGCCAAGTCCATACCCGCGATCAGATTTGCACACATATCTGGGGTCCACAAGATTGCCGGAAATTGGCCGTCATGCCAGGCGTCGCAGGCCTTGCGCCGCTTACCGATTGGTCAGGCGGACGCGGCTGACACTCTCCACCCAGACCTCGGCGGGCCCCAGGAGGCAGCCGACTTCCATGGCGTCAAGCATGTCCTCGCAACCTTCCGCCTCAACTTCCACACACCTTGCGGACTCGCGGCAGACACAACCTGTCAGGCCGAGCTTGTGGGCGTGGCGCTCGATCCATGGCACAAAGGTGGAGGCCCCGACATTGCCGACGATCAACAGCTTTTGACGCGTGGCATAATTGCCGGCTTCCTTCATGAACTTATCCATTCGGGAGTTGGAACCTCCGGCAAGCCCGGGCGGCGCAGTGCCGATATCCTTGATGCCGAGGACAGTCAAGTTCCGTCCCCGCACCACCGGGTTTCTCAGAAAGCTTGGCAGGCACCAAGAGTAGAATGTCGATTGCTGCGTATCCTTGAATACGCCGTGACAGCGCATTCACCTCATCGCACAGGCGAGACCTGCATCCTGAATTGCCGGTGTTCGGACACCTCGTTTGCCTTGAGGGTTTAACCCAACGGCGCCAGCCTCAACTTCTGGCGACCCGGAGTCCAGGACAACGTGTTCATCCAAGTCTGCAAACAACTATTCTTCGCTGCGCGTGTTTGAGACATTGCTTGTGCACCAGCCTTGATGACGGATGTTCAAAGCCGGACTAATGGCTGGGGTACAACAACGAAACGGGACCGCGCAGCGGGACTGACCAATTGATGTTAATTCCACTGCACAATCCTGGTGGCGCGTCCAGACTGTCACCGGCGAAAGAGGCAGAAACATCTGGCGTCAGGTGATCCAAGGACTGGGGGCGGAGCATCCGGAGCAGAGTCGTTTATGAAGCGCAGGATCGGGCCGGCGGACGGGTGAAATCCGTCCGGCATCACCATGGCTCGGTCTACAACTGCGGCGGGTCGTTTTTCTGCCGCGGCATGACCAACCCATGGGTTTGCTGAAGTGATATGGATTGACGCACCGCGAAGTGCGGCATGACCCGGGAACGGTCGGTATTGTGCAAGGTAAGCGGCAGGCTTTCGCCGAGGACTTTCTCGCACAAAACTTCTGGGAAGCCATCGTCTCCGCGAAACCCCATCGCCGCTTGTTTTCCACATCAGGCTCTATCCGAGGTCAAAGAAGCGATGGAGTTCGGCGTCCGTCACCTTGCGGCTGAAGTAATCGAATTGCGATTGGCGGGTGGCGGCGAAGCTATCGACAAAGCGATCGCCAAACCAGCCGCGGGCAAAGGCCGACGTCCGGAAGCGGGCGATGGCTTCCGGCATGTGGCGCGGAAACATGAGGTGATCCGGCACTTGCCCGAAGCCATTGCCGGAGACCGGGTCATCCGGCTCAAGCTTTTCCTGGATGCCCGCAAGCCCTGCCGCAAGAGTAGCGGCAACAGTGAAATAGGGATTTGTGTCGGCACCCGGCAAACGGTTTTCAAATCGCAGCGAGCCCTCGTCATGACCGATGACCCGGAAACACGTGGTGCGGTTTTCAATTCCCCATGTCAGACCGGGCGGCGCAAATGTGCCGGGCGCAAATCGACGGTAGGAATTCACCGTTGGCAAGAACATCAGGATCAGATCGCCGGTGTAACGCTGCAGACCGCCTAAGAAATATCGGAAAGTCTCTGACATCATGCGAGGTTTTGAGGCATCGAAGAACACCGGCCTCCCGGACTTGTCCTTGAGCGACATGTGAATGTGAACGGACTGACTGTCGACTTCCTCGCTCCAGCGCGGCATGAAGGTGATGGCGCGGCCCTGGCGCAGAGCCAGAGAGCGCAGGAAATTCTTGAGCAGCACAAGCTGGTCAGCAGGTTCCGTGCCCTCGCCGGCGGCGATGCAGGCTTCCATGAAACCGCCGCCTATCTCCTCATGCATTTTGGCAAGATTGATGCGTAGCGGCTCGCACATGGCGGCGACGGCCTCGTACCACTCGCTCTGGGCCACTTGATAGACGATGAGGTCATGGCTTTTGTGCTGTGTTGCGGTCTTCAGGTTGCGATAGCCCTTGGCCCGCGCCGTTTCATGGCTTTCATCGAACAACGTGTACTCCAATTCAAGCCCGTACTTGGCGGCGTAGCCAGCGTCAGCGGCGCGCTTCAACACAGCGGTGAAGAGGCTACGCGGGCAAATGTCTGCGGTTTCGCCTTTGAAATGAGACAGGAGAAGAAGGTCATGCCCTGGTCTTGACCAGGGCAACAACCGGGCTGTCGACTCATCAACCGTCAGCGGGTCATCGTGGAAGTCCGCCTTGCCGTCGGTCACGCCGGGCATGTCGAGCACTTCATCGGTGGGATCAAGCGCCAATTGCGGTGCTGCCATGCCCATGCCGTGCTTGAGCACAGCCGGCAGGCTTTGCGCCGACACCATCTGCCCCCGTAGCAGGCCGTTGGTGTCGGTCATCGCCACGGTCGCAAAACGGCTCACCTTTGCCTTTAGAAATTCATTGACCAGATCTGCGCCCACGCCTTCCACCCTCGCGTCTTGAGATCGCTTGCCTCAGCAATCCCATGTGCTTTTCAATATCGGCCGAATAGGCCTTGATAAAGACCCGCAGCCCATTTTCAAGATAGCGCCGGATTTCCCGGCGGGAAGGCACTTCATCGGGAACATGTAGCGCCTTGTTGCGCGGCGCCGACAATATCAGCGCCCAGAAGTCCTGGGCGGCAAGCTCGGCATCGTCGAACCGGAGATTGCCCTTGATTTTCTGGCTTTCGAAGTAGGCGATTATGCCCTTCAGCAGGCGGTCCGGGCCGGCCTTCTGGTAGGCGCGGCCGATGGCCGGAAAGCGCTGGGCTTCGCCAATTATGAGGCGCGCCAACGACAGGAACTCCGGCCTCATGACGACATCGGCATAGTGCCAGGCAAACTCCAAGAGATCGCTGATCGCGTCGCCAGAGGGATTCTCGAAGGGCTGAAGCATCTCATCACGCCCGGCGACCATCATGCTCTCGAACAGTTTTTCCTTGGATCCAAAGTACATGTAAAGCGTCGGCTTCGAGACTTCCGCTTCCAGCGCAATCGCGTCCATGGATGCCAAACTGTATCCCGATTCCGAAAATACCTTGAGCGCGGCCGCAAGAATGCGCTGCTGCTTTTCGAGTTGGCGAGCGGAACGACCGCGTCCGGGCATCACACCGCGAGCCGCCGCAGGAAGCGCGTGAGCTGGAGGTCAGAGGCCGGCGGGTTCTCGATGTTGCAAAGATGCCCGGCGCCCGGGATGATCTCAAAACCGACATCGGCTTTCTGCGAAGCTTCGTGGATGCGCTGCGCCACATTTCTGATCTCAACAGGCGATGCAAGCTTATCGTGTTCGCCGGTCATCAGCAGCACCGGGCAGGCGAAGCGGGAGAAATCCAACTTCTCTTCCGGGTGCGTGAAACACCACAGTGCGTCGCGATAGGTTGCGGCCGGAATGGCCGCCATGGACTCCAGCATTTCATGCGTCACCTCTGCCGTGGCATGGGGACCGGCAATCACCGCAACGACCTGAGCGGCGAAGTCCTTTGGCGACTGGCCTTCGTCCAGGGGTTTCTGGCGGGCCGCCAGAAAGGCCTGCCGCTCTTCTGTTGCGGCTTCCGACATGCCAGTGCAGCCGCCGGACAGGACGAGGCCAGCAAGCATCTCCGGATGGCGCATGGCGAAGGACGCGGCAATCCACGAGCCCATGGACATGCCACACAGAATGACATGGGTTTTGCCGAAGTGCGCCATCACGCGCAGAATGTCATGGCAATGATCGCCGATGCGCGTTTGCTGGGCACCAAGCTCGCTGCCGCCATAGCCACGAAGGTCCACTGCGGCGGCCTGGTGAAAGCGCGCCGCAACGACCACCTGGCGCCGCCAATTCTGGCGACTGCCACCTATGCCATGAAGGAAGAGAACGAGAGGACCGGGCCTTGCGGCGCTGTGAGTGACTTCCAGACTTGGAGTTGATGCAATTCGCGCATCTTCAAGGTGAGTGAGATGCTGAAGGGCATCAACCCCAGCCTCAAACACCGCTCTGGTGCCCGCGGCGATATCGCTGGCGCGCGGCTCGGCCGCTTCCACTTCCGCAGCCCAGGTGATGGTGCAACCGTTTCCGTCTGATGAGACTTTGAGCGAAGCCCGATAGAAGCCTACGTCTCTGATGCCTTCAACATGGACGTAGCGCAGTTCACGATCGGCGTCCGAGAAGTAAGTCAGGCGTTCACGATAGAGCCCGGCTTCGCCCTTGACCCTGAAGCAACGGACAAGTTGTCCGGTGACATCACGCTCCGCTTTCACCCCTTCGACAAACGGATGCCATTCACCGCAGAATTCGCGCGCCACTGCCCAAACGGCATCGGCCGGAGCACAAAGCCACCTGCTGACATGAATGGATTGGCGCGCCACGATCAGCGAAGGCTCTTGATGCTGCCTTGATCGCCGCGCCACAACGAATTGCGCGCACCACCTTCGTCGCCGGGAGCTTTGTCCAGTTCATCCATCTCATAGAGCGCAAGAACCGACAGATAGTCCTCCATGATTTCGGAGGTATAGGGCAACATCAGCGCACCGCACCGGCTGTCGCGATACATGCGCTCGAGCGGCATGGACCTGAGCATGGATTGGCCACCGCAGGTGCGGATGGCCATGGCGGCGATTTCCTGCACGCTCTCCATCACATTGTATTGCGCGGCATACATGCGCATCACTTCCGCCTTGCTTGGAAATCCCTTGGCCTCGCTGAAGGCCTGCCACCACAGGGCGCGGACCGAGGCGAGTTGGGCATACATCTTGCCGACGGCAATGCGCTTTGTCGCATACATACGGCGGTCAATGGGTGGCTGGCCCGGCACCCTGCCCTTCAGATAGTCGACCATGAAATCAAACGCGCCTTGAGCCACGCCCATGTAGGTGGGGGATAGGGTGATCATCATGTGGGGATAGTTCGGCAGTGTCTTGTTGAAGATGCCGCGTGGCATCAGGAGGTCTTCTTCCGTAACGAAAACATCCTTGAGGATGAGATCACGGCTGTTGGTGCCACGCATGCCCAGTGGATCCCACTCGCCTTGCACCTTCAAGCCGGGAGCATCCTTGTGAACCACGAAGAGCATGGTGTCTTCGTGGCGCGGTTCTTGGCCCTCGAAGACCTCGGTGCAGACGATGGTGTAGTAGTCGCAGTAGCCGGCGAGCGACGCAAACTTCTTGAGGCCCGAAATCCTCCAGCCGCCGTCGACCTTCCGGCACTGCGTCTGATTGGGTTTCGAGGTCCAGTTCTGGCCGCCTTCGGAGATCGGCTGCGAAAAAATGGCCTTCTCGCGAAGGGCGCGGCGAAACTGCCGTTCGCGCAACGGCGCAAAGGTCTTCCGGTCCTCTGCTGTCAAATTGGCCATGTCGAACATGAAACGCGACCAGGCCATGGAGGAATTGTGCATGTTGAAGGTGAGTGCCGTGGCCCCGCAATATTTGCCGATCTCGGCCCCGACCATGGCATATTCGCACATGGAGTAGCCCCATCCGCCGAACTCCTGAGGTATGCAAAGGCCGAGGAAGCCTGCCGCCGCGAGGTCCTTGTAATTGTCGATGGGAAACGATGCATCATCGTCCACTGCCTTGGCGCGCGGCGCGAAATTTTCTTGCCCCATCTGGTTAACGAGGCGCAGCTTCTCCTGGACTTCGGGACGGATGCGCTGGAGATCGTAGTAGTCGGCAATGTCGCTCATTCTCTCGATTCTTTCTCCGGCCTAGCGCGCCAGTTCGCCTTGCAGCTTGCCCGCTTTCACGACCACCTCGCCATCAAGTGCAATGGTGCAATTGCGCATGGGAAGATCAAAATGGCCGAGGGTGAAGCGGCCGGCATACTGGTTGGCGCCCGTCGACCACAGGAACGAACCTGCAAGGGCGCGGAACTCAACAGCCTGCATGTCGCGCTTGTCATACATCGCAGCCGACACCCACTGCGCGCCGGGATTTGTGCCCCAGCCAACATGCGACAGACCGAAGGCATTCCTGTCGTCCCACGCTTCGAGATACTCGCGGAAGTGCAGAGCGTCGATGCCATCACCTTTGATCGCGGTGATGAAGTCGCCTTCAATGGTGAAGTCGATGCAGCTGGTGAGGTAGGTCTTGAATGTGAGATTCATGTCGCCGACATCCATGACGATGCGGCCATTGGCGCAGTTCTTGCCGGGAAAGGCGAGGCACAGTCCACCTGGCCAATGGGCCACGCTGCCTGACTTGGTGGCGAAGCCCGCCGTGCCGCCGCAGGGTGCGCCGCGCAAATCGACAATGAGATCGGTGCCGGCTTCCGAAGTGACGCGCATCTCACGTGCCGCCTTCAGCAGTTTGATGCCGTGGTTCACGCGTGCTGCATGTTCAATCTTCGGTTCCGTGCGCTCCAGGATCTCCGGATGCTCATTGGTGATAACCAGAAGCCTGGTGCTTCCGGCGTCTTCGATCTCGGGCCACTCGGGCGCATGTATGAGGCCTTCGACGGTGCAATCAACGATCACTTCGACGCGTTTCAGCGCTTCAATCACGGCGCGATTGCCCTGCAGGGCCCAGGACGTGCCCGTGGACTTTACGGGAACGGGTGCGGTCTGTGGCGGCGTCGGCATCTGGATCATGCAGAATTGCGCGCCGAGGTCATAGGCCGCCAGTTCCGAAAGCTGCACAAGCACGGGCCGCGATTGGGTTTCAGACACGATGGCGACTTTGGTGCCCTTGCCAATGCCGTTAAGCGCAAACACCCGGCGGAAGGCGGCGAGCCACTTGCCCTCGATGCGTTCCTGCAACATTTCGGCAATTCCCCAATTTCTTACTCGTCAGTTTAGTAATGCGTAACCCCGGGTGTCAACGGCTTTCCCGGTCAGGCCGATCTGTGCTGGCTTCTGTGCCATTGTGAAGGCGTGGAATTTTTCAAGTTGCTTTCCATCGCCATTGACGATGCGGGCGAGGAATTGGCGCAAAGGGAATTGCCCGGCCAGCAACTTGAGGGGGTGTTTCAAGTATTGAAACGCTGCCAGCGCGAATAATGCCTTTTGAATTTCCGGGCAGTTGAAGTAAATCAACCGGCGGTGATCTGCCGCAAGAGCAGCACGGTGGAAGGGCTGACAGGCCTTGGGGAAACAAGAGAGGGAACACTTAATGTCCGACACTTACAAGCAGGTGAATCAGCTGCGAAGGAACGCCTTGGGCGTTGGCTCCATCGCCTTCATGATCGTTTCGGCGGCCGCGCCACTTACCGGTGCTGCCGCAGCCATTCCATTGGGCATGTTGCTCGGCAACGGGCTTGGCCTGCCGCTGACATTCATCATTATCACGGTGCTGATGCTGGTGTTCGCGGTCGGCTACATGACCATGGCACGGCACATCAATAACGCCGGTGCTTTCTATGCCTTCACATCGCGCGGACTGGGCGGAACAGCAGGCGGCGTCGTCGCAGCTATTGCCTTGCTGGCCTACAACAGCATGCAGATCGGCCTTCTCGGCTTGCTCGGCGGGGCGGCCGCGGCGACATTCGGCCCGATGGGGATCAACATGCCGTGGTGGGTATGGAGCCTGGTGGCCATCGCGCTGGTTGGCATTCTCGGGTACCGCCAGGTTGACCTTTCGGCCAAGGTGCTGACAGTGCTGGTGTTGCTCGAGTATCTCATCGTGTTCATTGTTGATGTGGCCATACTTTTTGCCGGCGGTGATTCCGGCCTCGGCATTCCGCTGTTTGACTTCTCGCAATTGGGCAATGGTTCATTCGCCGCTGCCGTGTTGTTCGCACTGGGCTGTTTCATTGGCATCGAGGCTTCAACCATCTATGGCGAGGAAGCCAGAGATCCACAGCGCACCATTCCACGCGCTACCTATCTTTCGATTCTGACTATCGGCTTGTTCTTCCTGATCACGTCGTGGCTGTTGATTGCGGCTTCCGGGGTGGACAAGGTCATGCCGGCCCTGCAGGCACTTCCCGATCCTACGGCCTACATGTTTGAAGTGGCAGGCCGCTACACGGGCGGGGGCACGGTACCCACCATCATGGGCATTCTGTTCGTCACCTCCATCTTCGCCGCGGTCAGCGCCTTCCACAACTATATCGCCCGCTATACCTATGTAATGGGCCGCGAAGGCCTGCTGCCCGCCAGTTTCGGCGTGACGCATGACACGCATCAAAGCCCCCACGTCGGATCGATCTTGCAGACAATCTGCGCCATCGTCGTGGTGGGGCTGTTTGCGGTACTGGGCCTTGATCCAATCCTGAACCTGTTCACGTGGATCAGCCAGATTGGTACGCTGGGCATCATCGCCATGATGGCCCTGGCTTCGGCCGCAGTGGTGGCGTTTTTCAATCGCGATGCCCGAGGCGAGAGCGCTCTTGCGACCAAGGTGGCCCCGACAATCGCAGGCCTAATCATGGCGGTGCTGTTTGGCTACATCTTCATCAACTACAGCGCACTAACTGGTACCGCAGGTGCGCTGGCCTGGGTGCTTCCCGGCCTGGTCGTACTGGCGGCGGTGATCGGCTATCTTCTGGCGGCGCGCCTCAAGTCAGCTGATCCGGCGAAGTATGCGCGGATGGGCGAGAACAGCAACTGACGCATCCGCCCGCAGGCATCGGGGGCCGCCCAAAGTGGGCGGCCCCTTTTTTGTCAAGCGATCGCGGCGCGGTGCGCTGGCAAGAAGGCCGGCCCCCTGATCATGCGCGGAGGATCACGCCGGTAGCCACCCAGTCATCAAAGACACTCAGAGCAGCGTCAACGAAGGCGGCATCATTGATGTGGGCATCAAGCTCCAGAAGTCTGACGTTGCCGGGAAGCTGGTTGCGCATCTCGTCGCAGAAGGCTGCCAGGCCTTCGGCATCGCGTAGTGGCCCGCTTTCACGGTCCCACTCGTTGCCGCCTTGCGCCGGCAAGATGAATGTGACGGGCGACTTTGCCTGAGCCAGTTTTTCGCACATGGCGCGGGCCATCATGCGCCGTTCTGCCGGCGTTTGAAGAACCGAGGTGAGCAACCGGTTGTGGGCGTGGGCCGGCCTTCCCTGCAACGCAGCAGGCAATGGCTGCCAGCCCACCAGATCCACAAGGTCATAACAGCCGATAGAAATGATCTGAGGAATTCCGGCACGGCCAGCGTTGGTCATGCGATCGGGGCCCGGCGGTGATGGCCGAGCCAAACAGATGATTGGCCACTTCCTGCGGCGCGAAATCCAGAACGGCGGCGAAGGCTCGTTGCGCTGCAAGACCTTCAAAGGCGCGCCCGCCCATGCCCGTGGCGTGAAACACGGCAACTTCGAAACCGCGTTGTTCAAGCGCCGGTTTGAGGTTCACCATGTAGCGCAGCACCGTCTTGCCGAAGCTCGTCATGCCAATGAGAGATTTGACGGGATTGCGTGGCTCGACGGCGCGGGCCGCACCGAGCACCGCGCCCGCCGCCTGGCTCAGGGACGCTTTGCAGATGGAGTTGAGACCAAACAGGCCACCCGCCCATAGAATCATCTGAACATCGGGCGCAAGCCGCTCGGTCGGGATCATCGGCGAAAAGCTCACGGTTGAAACGATGTACTTCGGCACACCCAGCGGCAAGGCCGCGCAGAGATCAAGAGCGAGATCGGTGCCCATCGACCCGCCGAGAACGATGACACCGTGGACCTTGCCATCGGTGACATGCCGGGATGCGAGCCGTGCCGCGCCCCTTGCCATGATCTGCATGGCGGCGTTTTCGTTTTCCGTGGCGATTGCCGCTTCGATGCTCGAGCCCGCCGCCCTGGCAACATCGTGCTTGGATAAGTCGGTCCTTGTCCTGGGGTTGCCCAACACCGAAACGTCCATGGTGACGACTTGACCACCCTGCTCGCGAATGATGCCGCAGATGTAGTTGAGTTCGTCGTCCTTGGTGTCGTAGGTGCCAACGACGAGAATGGTACGGTCTTGCTTGCTCACAGTTGAATCCATGCGGTTTTGAGGTTGGTGTACTTGTCCAGCGCATGCAGAGACTTGTCGTGTCCGTTGCCGGACTGCTTGTGACCACCGAGAGGGACGGTGATGTCGGACCCACCATAGGTGTTGACGTGGACGATACCGGCATTGATGCCGCGCACCATGCGATGGGCGCGGGACAGGTTGGACGTCCAGACCGCGGAAGCCAGGCCATAGGCCGTGCCATTGGCGATGCGCAATGCATCTGCCTCATCGTCAAATGGAATAACCGATAGTACCGGCCCAAACACCTCCTGCTGGGCAACTTCCATATCGGGCCTCACCTGGTCCAGTATGGTGGGCGCCATGTAGTAGCCGCCGGTTTTCTCAAGGATGCGATTGCCGCCGGTGCGCAGTTCAGCGCCCTGATCAACTGCCCTGCCGACATAGCCTAAGTTTTTCAGCAACTGCTGGTGACTGGTGACCGCACCACTTTCCGTTCCGAGATCGAGCGGATCGCCAACCTTCATCTTGCCGGCGACGGCGGCAAGCTTCTCAACGAAGGCCGCATGGATGGCGCGTTCGACGAGAAGGCGAGAACCGGCCACGCAAACTTGCCCGGCATTGCGGAATATGCCCGCCGCCGAAACCTTTGCTGCATGGTCAAGATCGGGCGCATCGGCAAACACAATGTTGGGAGACTTGCCGCCGAGCTCGAGGTAGACACGTTTGAGATTGGATTCAGCTGCGGACTGCAGGAGCTTGCGGCCAACGGTGCCCGACCCCGTGAAGGCCAGAACATCCACATCCATATGACGGGCCAAAGCTTCGCCGGTGACCGTTCCCCTGCCCGTCACGACGTTCAGCACGCCATCGGGCAGGCCGGCTTCAGCGCAAATATCCGCAAGTCGAAGCAACGACAGGGAGGCAAGTTCCGCTGGCTTCAACACCACGGAGTTTCCGGCGGCAAGTGCCGGGGCAATCTTCCAGGCTGCAATCATCAGCGGAAAATTCCAAGGAACAATTGCGCCGACGACACCCACCGGCTCCCGGTGAACCAAGGCCAGCACATTCTGCGCCGTGGGCGCGACTTCACCCGATACCTTGTCGATGGCTTCGGCGTAATAACGAAAAGTGGCTGCGGCACTTCCGGGTTCGGCCTTCAGGGCCATCGAGATTTCAGTGCCATTGTCGCGCACGCCCAACACGGCAAGATCAAGAAGGTTCTTTTCAATGAGATCGGCAATCCGGTGAAGCACTTTCTTGCGCTCGGCGGGTGCCGCCCTTGACCACATGCCATTGTCAAAGGCGGTACGCGCTGCTGATACGGCGCGGTCAACGTCGGCGGCAGAGGCGTCGGAGATCGAGGCGAGCCTTTGCCCGTTCAGTGGTGAAACAGACTCAAGCGCGCCGTCATGCGCCGGCGCTACCCAGCGCCCGCCAATGAAGAGCTTTTGATCGGGAACGGGCACGGTGCGCAGGGCATCAATGGCTGACTGGTCGATCGGTGGCATGAGTGCACTCCAGCAGTCGGTTCATTATTATCACCGACGTTTCATAGAACTTGCCAAGACAAGGATTCTTGAGTCAAGCTGATGATGGGGATTAACCACACAAGGGCTGTTCGCTGTGTCTTCCACCGTCGATAAAGCGCTTGAATTGCTCAACATGTTCAGCCAGTCGCGTGCTGAATTGGGCCTAAGCGAGATGGCACGGCTTGCCGGACTCGACAAAGCGACCGCTCACCGGATGCTGGGCACGCTGGCGAAACACGGGTTTGTCGAACAGGGCCTGCAATCCAAGCTTTACCGCCTGGGTGCAGCACCTCTTCGATACGCACGTATCCGTGAATCGAGTTTCCCTACAGCTGCATTGCTTGATCCCATTCTCCAGCAACTCGCCGCCAAAACCGGGGAAACATCGCATGTCTCGCTCATCGCCGGCGGCGGGCTGGCAACCATCGGCGTTGCCGCGAGCAAGAAAGCCCTGCATGTGACACTCGATGCCGGCGAACGCCTGCCCTATCATGCAACGGCTTCCGGCATCGCCTGCCTGGCTTTTCTGCCTGAACGTCAGACGAAATCCATTCTCAGCAAGCCACTCAAACCCTACACAGCGCAGACACTGGTCTTGCCGGAGGAAGTCCTGAAGCTCGTCGCAAGGGCGCGGCAAGTGGGCTATGCGATGTCGGAACAGACCTATGAGGCCGATGTGTTCGGCATCGCAGCGCCCATTTTTGACAGCTCAGGCCATGCTTGCGGCGCAGTAGCTGTCGCCACGCCATCGTCGCGCATGACGCGCCAGGTAAAGGAACTTACCATCCAGCAGGTGCTTTCGGCGGCAAAGCGAATGACCGAAAGCCTGGGTGCTGAGCTGCCATCGCAATTCCTGTCGGTGCTGCGCAAGGCCGCGGCATGACCACAATTTACAAGGCGCTGGTTCTGGATTTTGGCGGGGTGATTTCGCGCACTCTGTTTGAAACTCACGAACTGACCGAAAAGGCCCTGGGCTTGGCGCGGGGAACGCTGACATGGCTGGGCCCATTCGCGCCGGCAACCGACCCATTGTGGCAGGACATGCAGGCGCGAAAAATCACCGAGCGCGACTACTGGCTGCAGCGTGCCCGAGAGACTGGCAAACTTGCTGGCAAGAGCTGGACACGTATGGACGAGTTCGTGCAGGCGGCGCGCGGTGCCGATCCCGACGCCATCATCCGCCCGGAATTCCGCGATGCACTGGAAATTGCGGACCGAGCAGGGATTACATGCGCTATTCTGTCAAACGAACTCGATCTCTTCTATGGCGCGAATTTCCGCCACAAGCTGCATTTCCTTTCGCGGTTTGCGGTGATCATCGATGCCACTTACAGCAATACTCTCAAGCCAGATGTACGCGCATACCTGGCCGCGAGCGACGCATTGCTGGTCTCCCCAAAGGAGTGCGTGTTCGTGGATGACCAGATGAAGAACATCGAAGGCGCAGTAGCGGCCGGAATGACCGCCGTGCACTTCGACGTCAAGAACCCTCACCAAAGCTATCGTCAGGCGCTGAGCTATTTCGGCCTCGACCTGCAGGAGAAAGCGGCATGAACGCACCCGACAGCAACTTCCTCAAGGCCCACAATGCCAAACACATGTGGCATCCCATGGCGCACCCGGCGGACTCCCTCGCCAATCCACCAAAGGTCATCATCGGCGCTGAGGGCGTCACGCTCACCGATGTGGACGGCCAGCGGGTCATCGATGCTGTGGGCGGACTGTGGAACGTCAACCTCGGTTATTCCTGCGAGCCAATCAAGAAGGCGATTTCGGATCAGCTGAACAGACTCGCCTATTATTCGGCATTCCGCGGCACATCGACGGGCCCGGCCATTGAGCTTTCGCATATGTTGTCGGAATGGTTCGCCGCCGATGGCATGGTTCGTGCCTTCTTTACTTCCGGCGGATCCGACAGCGTGGAGACGGCCCTGCGTCTCGCCCGCCAGTATCACAAGATCAGGGGTGATCGCGACCGCATCAAGTTTCTGTCGCTCAAGAAGGGTTATCACGGCACGCACTTCGGCGGCGCTTCGGTCAACGGCAACCAGAATTTCCGCCGCAACTATGAACCACTGATGCCGGGATGTTTCCAGCTGCCAGCACCCTACACCTACCGAAATCCCTTCAACGAGAGCAATCCGGCAAAGCTGGCTCAGCTCTGCGCGCAGTCGCTTGAGGACGAGATTGCCTTCCAGGGCGCCGACACGATTGCCGCGTTCATCATGGAGCCGGTATTGGGCGCAGGCGGGGTCATCCCGCCTCATGAAAGCTTCATGCCACTGGTGCGCGGTATTTGCGACAGGCATGGCATTTTGCTGATTGCCGACGAGGTGATTACCGCCTTTGGCCGCACCGGAGCATGGACCGGATCGCGACTATGGAACGTGAAACCGGACATGATGTGTACAGCCAAAGCCATCACCAACGGCTATTTCCCTTTTGGCGCAACACTTCTGTCGGAAAAAGTCGCTGAAGCGTTCGAGAACGACAAGTCGAGTTTTGGCAACATCGGCCATGGCTACACTTACTCGGCGCACCCGGTGGGCGCAGCCGCCGCACTTGCATGCATCCCCGAGTTCAACAAGGCGCGCGTCAACGAAAACGCCGCGGCACGCGGGACCGAACTTCTGTTGGCCGCAGAACAGTTGAAGAAGACGCACGAGATTGTCGGCGACGTGCGCGGGAAAGGGCTGATGGTGGCAGTCGAGTGCGTTTCCGAGCGGAGCAGGAAGACGCCAGCGGCCAAGGACAGGATGCAGAAGATTTTTGATGGCACTTACAATGAAGGGGTGATGATCCGCATTTCCGGCAACACCATCATTCTTTCGCCGCCACTCATCATTACGCCGGCGGATGTGAAGAAGATCGCAGGGGCGCTTGACGCGGGGCTTGCGTCCGCAGCATGAAGCGTTACTTCAGCTTGATTTGAACGTCTTCGAGAATTTCAATGAGCTGCTGCAATTTGGCTGAGCCTATACGAGCTTCAAGCCCAGCATAAATCTGGGCTGACTTGGGGAGCGCCCTGCTCACGGTTTTTTCACCGAGGGCTGTGAGGCTGATGATGGTGCGGCGCGCATCGGAGTGGTGGGTTTCTGTCACCACAAGCCCGAGTTCCGCGAGTGCCTTGAGAATGCGTGACAGGCTGGGCGGCAGCACGCAGGCTCGCTCGGCAACGGAACCGGCCTCCAGCGGCCCGCCTTCGTGCAACACACGCAATACCCGCCACTGTTGCTCAGTCAGTCCAAGTTCCGCCAAATGGGGGCGGAAATGCTGCATCACGGCCTCGCGGGTGCGAAGCAGGGAAATGGCGAGGGACTTGCGCGTGGGGACTGTGGTTCTGGCGGGCATGGGATTTACTTAACACGTAAAGCACTCCGGAAAAACACTTGACCAGTGGCCGCGTAGTTCGTTAACATGTTAACAATAGAGGACGCCGCATGCCGCATCTGGTGATTCAACACTCGAACAACATGGCGAAGGACCGGCTCGCGGAATTCTGCGAGGGCATTCATGGTACAATCGTGTCCATCGGTCTCTATCCATTGGCCGGAATACGTGTGCGCTCGATATCTTGCGATGTTTGCACCATTGCCGACGGTCACGCCGACAACGCCTTTGCCGACATGGTGTTGCGGATTGGCGCGGGCCGCAGCGAGGCAGACAAGAGAAAAACGGGAGAGAAGATCATGGCCTATGCGCAGCAGTTCTTTGCCGCGGAACTGGCCAGGCCGCACTTCGCATTGTCGCTTGAAATTGTCGAGATTGATCCTGTGCTGAGCTGGAAAACCAACTCCATCCATCCCAGGTTGAAAGGCAGCACATGAGCGCCCTCGCCACCAACATCGCAAGGGCCGGGACGTATCTGGAGCAATTCAGCTCCGGCGTGAAGAATCATATCGCCGGCGAGAGACGAACGGCCCTCTCCGGCAAGACATTCGAGACGATGACACCGGTTGACCTCACGCCATTGGCACGCGTTGCGGCCAGTGACGCCCGTGACGTAGACGCAGCAGCGAATGCTGCCAAGAATGCCTTTCCCGCATGGGCTGCACTGAGCGGCGACAAGCGCAGGGACATCCTGCACCGCATCGCCGATGGCATTGAACACCGTGCCGAAGAGATTGCCTTCATCGAATGCATGGACACCGGCCAGGCCCTGCGCTTCATGGCAAAGGCCGCCTTGCGCGGTGCTGAAAACTTCCGCTTCTTTGCCGACAAGGCACCCGAGGCGCGAGACGGAAAGGCTTTGCGGGCACCGGGTCAGGTTAATGTCACGAGCCGTCACCCCATAGGGCCTGTCGGGGTGATCACTCCCTGGAACACGCCGTTCATGCTGTCCACGTGGAAAATAGCGCCAGCATTGGCGGCGGGCTGCACCGTGGTGCACAAGCCGGCAGAGTTCTCGCCGCTCACGGCATCACTGCTGGTGCAGATTGCCGAGGATGCTGGCCTGCCGCCGGGTGTTTGGAACACGGTGCATGGCCTGGGCGAAACCGCCGGCAAGGCATTGACCGAACATCCCGACATCAAGGCCATTGGTTTCGTCGGCGAAAGCCGCACCGGCTCAATGATCATGGCGCAGGGTGCAGCGACGTTGAAGCGGCTTCACCTGGAATTGGGTGGCAAGAACCCAGTCATCGTTTTTGCCGATGCCGACCTTGAGCGGGCGGCCGACGCGGCGGTGTTCATGATCTACTCGTTGAATGGCGAGCGCTGCACATCGTCGTCGCGGTTGCTTGTTGAAGCCTCGATCTACGACGCCTTCACCGCCAAGATCGCGGAGAAGGCGAAGCGCATCAAAGTCGGGCACCCGCTTGATCCGGAAACCGTTGTCGGACCGCTGATCCACCCAAGCCACGAGAGAAAGGTGCTTGGATACTTCGACATTGCAAGGCAGGACGGCGCCACCATCGCCGCGGGCGGGAACAAACTCGGGGGCGATCTTGCGTCTGGCTGCTACATTGCACCGACGCTGTTTACCAATGCCAGAAACTCCATGCGCATTGCCCAAGAAGAGATATTCGGCCCGGTGTTGACGGCAATTCCCTTCGGCAACGAAGCGGAGGCGCTCACCCTGGCAAATGACGTGCGATATGGACTCGCTGCCTATCTGTGGACCAGCGATGTGACGCGGGCCTTCCGGTTCTCCGAAGCCGTTGAGGCCGGCATGGTCTGGGTGAATTCGGAAAACATCCGCCATCTGCCAACGCCGTTCGGCGGTGTGAAGTCTTCCGGCATCGGCCGCGATGGCGGCGAATGGTCATTTGATTTCTATATGGAAACCAAGAATGTAAGCTTCGCAACCTCCGCCCATGCCATTGCAAAACTGGGAGGCTGAGCCATGCCTGTGCCAAAGCCAAACCTTTACCCGCCGTTCAACATCGTGCGACTTTCGCACGTTGAGTACGGGGTGACTGATCTTTCGGCATCACGGGCCTTTTATGCCGATACGCTCGGCCTACAGGTGACCCATGAAGACGCAGATGTCATCACGCTGCGGGCCATGGAGGAGCGCGGACATCACTGCATCGTGTTGCGCAAAGCCGAAGAACCATCGGCAAGGGTGCTGGGCTTCAAGCTTTACGACACGCCCGACCTTGAGAAGGCCGAACGCTGGTTCAAGTCCAAGGGACTGCCCACGCAGTGGGCTGAACGGCCCTGGCAGGGCCGGACTTTGCTCACCCAGGATCTGTTCGGCATTCCGCTCGAGTTCTACGTGGCGATGGAGAGGCTGCCGGCGATACATCAGAAGTATGCGCTCTATCGTGGTGTGAAACCACTGCGCATCGATCACTTCAACTGCTTTTCTCCAGATGTCGATGGCAGCACTGGCTTCTACAATGAGATCGGCTTCCGGGTGACGGAATACACCGAAGATGAGGCGTCAAAGAAGTTGTGGGCGGCATGGCTGCACCGCAAGGGTGGCGTGCATGACATGGCATTCACCAATGGCCCAGGCCCGCGCCTGCACCACACCGCCTTCTGGGTGCCGACGCCCATCAACATCATTGATCTGCTCGATCTCATGTCCACCACGGGTTACCTCAAGAACATTGAGCGTGGTCCGGGGCGCCATGGCATTTCCAACGCCTTCTTTCTCTACGTACGCGATCCCGACGATCACAGGATCGAGATCTACTGTTCCGACTATCAGACCGTCGACCCCGACCTCGAGCCTATCAAGTGGGACCTGAAAGACCCGCAGCGGCAAACGCTCTGGGGCGCGCCAGCGCCAAGGTCTTGGTTCGAAGAAGGTACTCGCTTTGAGGGTGTGACGGTGCGCGAAGCCTTGCTCAAGGCGCAACCGATCATCGCACCGTGATGCAGCGATTTGTTCATATCAGTCATCTGGGGAACGCCAAGATTGGCTTGAGCGAGGGCCAGTCCATCAGGCTGATCGACCAAACACACTTTGCCGATCTCGATGCAGTCATTGCCAACAACGCATTTGCGGAAGCCGCTTCTACCGCAACGCAGACCGTGCCGGTTCAAGAGGTCGAGTATCTTCCTCCGCTCAGCCATCCCGGCAAGATCATCTGTGTTGGCGTAAACTATCCTGATCGCAACGAAGAGTATAAGGATGGACAGGCGGCGGCAAGCAACCCATCGCTGTTTGTCCGTTTCCCATCCTCGTTTACGGGGCACAATCAGCCGTTGATGCGCCCGCCTGAGTCGCTGCAGCTCGATTACGAGGGCGAGATTGCTTTGGTCATCGGCAAACGAGGCCGGAGAATCCCCGAAGCTGCCGCACTCTCTCATGTCGCGGCACTGACGCTGTGCAATGAAGGCACGCTCCGCGACTGGGTGCGCCATGCCAAGTTCAACGTGACACAGGGAAAGAACTTCGAACGCTCGGGTTCTCTTGGGCCCTGGCTTGTTCCATTTACCGGCGAAAGCCAGATCGCCGACATTCGGCTTGCCACCCGCGTCAATGGCGAGACGCGACAGGACGACCGCACATCCCGCATGATATTCCCGTTCCGCAGGATCATCAGCTACATCTCAACTTTTACCACGCTGGAGGCGGGTGACATCATCGTCTCTGGTACGCCAACCGGGGCCGGCGCGCGGCTTGATCCACCGCGGTGGCTGAAACCCGGCGATGTTGTGGAGGTCGAAGCCGACGGTTTGGGCATATTGCGCAATACGATCGAGGACGAGGCATGAGCGCCCATGATGAAGCAGCGGGCGCACTATTCGAGGCCGAACACCGGCGGCAGCAGATTGGACTGCTCAGCCTTCATCACCCGCAATGGACCATGGACGATGCCTATGCCGTTCAGTCGGCACTCGTCAGACGCAAATTGGCGATTGGCCGCCGCATTATCGGCTGGAAGATCGGGCTGACATCAAAGGCCATGCAAGCCGCCCTCAAAATCAACATCCCCGATAGCGGGGTGTTGTTCGACGACATGCTGTTTGCAGACGGTGCCACCATCCCAGAAGGCCGTTTAATTCAACCCCGCATTGAAGCCGAAGTGGCCTTTGTGATGAAGCACGAACTCGGTGGCGGCAATTGCACGCGGGACATGGTGATTGCCGCAACAGGCTATGTGGCGCCGTCGCTGGAAATTCTCGACACCAGAATTCTGCGGGCCGACCCCGGCACAAAGGCAACGCGTACCATCGTGGACACAATTGCCGACAATGCGGCAAATGCTGGCGTCGTGCTTGGCCAGCAACGACACCCGGCTGCAGCCTTTGACTTGCGGTGGATTGGCGCCATCGTCAAACGCAATGGCGAAGTCGAGGAAACTGGGCTTGGCGCTGGCGTGCTCGACGATCCGGCCAGCGGCATTGCCTGGCTGGCAAACCGCTTGTCAAACTATGGCGACAACATTCGCGCTGGTGACATCGTCCTTTCGGGGTCGTTCATCCGCCCCATCGAAGCTCCATCGGGTAGCAGCTTTCACGCGGATTTCGGCGGGTTCGGCTCGGTCAGCATAAGCTTCGGGTGATTGTTTCATTGCCTGTGACAGCCGCCGATTTCATATGTAGTTGATGTACCAGTCGCGGAGCGCATCGCCCTCAAGCTTTGCAGTCTTTTCCACTTCAGCGCGCTTCATGTATATCTGATTATCGCATAAAACTCGGCCGACGGCCTCGCACAGCACGGTGTCGTTCTGCAACTCGTCCATGGCCTGAGCCAGATTATCCGGTGCTGCCGAGGTTGCCGAACTGTGCTCGAAGCAGTCGCCGGTTTCTGCCGGTGGCAGATCGTAACCATTCACGAAGCCCAGCCGCGCAGCCTGCAACACGGTGGCCACGAGCACATAGGGATTGGCGGCGCCATCGCCCATGCGATGCTCAAGGCGCGCGCGCGGGCCGGTTTCAACCGATACCCGGGTGGTTACGCCGCGATGGTCGCCGCCCCAGTTGCACCAATAGCCTGACATGGATGCCGGCTTGAGCCGGTCGTAGGAATTGGCAATCGGAGTGATGAGTCCGGCCATGCCCCGGTGATGATGCATGAGGCCCGCGACGCAACCCTTTGCCAGCTTCGTCATCTTATCAGCAGCCGCGGGATTGCCGAGCTCGTTCTTGCCCGCCTTGTCGAGGAACGAGAAATTCACATGGGTGCCGCTGCCGCCCTTGCCGGGGATTGGCTTTGGCAAACACGTCAACACAATGCCGTGTTGCAATGCCACTTCGCGCGCCATGAGGCGGAACAGGAAGTGGTCATCGACGGCTTTCACCGCATCGTCGTATTTCAGCGTGAACTCAAACTGCGGCGTGTCGTATTCGGTGGTGAAGCTTTCGAGCTTGAAGCCCGCCTTCTCGGACGCGGCCCAGACAGCGTCGGTGAAACCTAGCGGATCGGCGAATGGCCCGGTCGAATAGACATAGGAATGCGGCGTGTCGTAAGGCGCAAGTTTGCCGTCAGCGCCGCGGGTGAAGGCATAGGCTTCGATCTCAAGTCCAACTTTCGGCTTGAGTCCCAACTTCTCCCAGTCTTTTACGGCATTCTTGAGGGCTGTCCTGCCACACATGGGAACCGGAGAGCCATCGGCCTGTTGCAGATCACCGACTACAAGTTTGGTGTTGTCCTGCCAGCCCGCGCGAATGTCGGCCTTCTTGGTAGACGGCCATCATATCTGGGGCGCCTTCCATCATGCGCGAGCCCGGTGACGGCAGCAAATCGCGGTCAAAGTGAACGCCGAATACCGACTGGGAAAAGCGCGACGCACCATCGGATTTCAACTTTTCAGCAGGGAGGTATTTGCCGCGCGCGAGATTGAGGTGATCGCAAAACAGCAGACGCAGACGTTCATGGTTTTTTTGAGCTTTCACGGCGGTTACCTCATTGCAGCGTGACACGGACGGGAAGGCGCTTGATGCCGCCAACGAAATTCGAGCGCACAAAGGCATGTGGCGCCGTTTGCTCGATAGAAGATACACGGCGCGAGAGCTCCTGCATCAGCACCCGGACTTCCAGCCGCGCCAACCACATGCCTAGGCAAACATGCGGCCCACCCTGGCCAAAGCCCACATGGCGGTTCGGGGTTCGCAGAACATTGACGCGATAGGGGTTCTCGAAGGCTTCCTCATCGCGGTTGCCGGATACGAACCAGAAGAGGACCTTATCGCCCTGGCGAATTGTCTTGCCGTGGAGCTCAAAGTCACGCGTGGCGGTGCGGCGAAAGTAGGTTGCAGGCGAGGCCCATCGCACGAGTTCATCGGGCGCTGTTTCCCACACATGGCCCTCGCCACTCTTCATCTGCGCCAGCAACTCGGGCTGTTGGGTCAGGGCGTGAATGCCAGCCGCCAAAGTGTAGCGGGTCGTATCGTTGCCTGCGGCCACCGCAAGGCAGAAGAAGTTCTGAAACTCCCGCTGGGACATGACGTTGCCATCGGCGTCGGGCTGCAGGAGAAGCCCCAGCACACCGGGGCTCTCTCCTGACTTAGCCCGTTCAGCCATCAAGTGTTCGGCATAGTCATAGAGTTCGACGCCGGCCGGCGATCGGAAGGGCATCAGGCGGTAAGCGTCGGTATCTACCTTGTCAACAACATGGCTGGTGAAATCAGGATCGGAATTGGCCATCAGCTGATCGCCACGATTGACCAGCCAGTCGAGGTCCTTTTCCGGCAGTCCGAGGATTTGGCCGAGCATGCGCATCGGCAATTCCCGGGCAATCTGCGCCACGGCGTCAAACTCGGGCGCAGCAAGCGCCTGGTCTAGGATGGTGTTGCAGAGATCGCGAATCTGCAGATCAAACTGCTGCACGACAGGCGCAGAAAACGCCTTGGAGAGCAGCCGCCTTGCCTTGGTGTGATCTGGCGGGTCGGTCTCCTGAAAAGTCCGCCGCGCCAGATACTCTTCATGAGTCTGGTCTTCCATGCGGATGCCCTGGGCGGAGCTCAGCAACTCGGTGTCGCGGTTCAGCGCGAGGATGTCGGCATGGCGGGTGATCGACCAGAACCCCTTGCCATGGCTGTAGTCGCACCAGGCCATGGGGTCGTCGCGGCGCATGCGTGCAAATGTGTTGAAGGGCGCGCCATTCACCCAGGAGTTGTGATCAGAGATATCGGCATGACCATCGTCGTGCGGCGACCAGACTGTCATCGTTCCCCTCCCAGCGGCATTTCAAGTAGCGCTTTGCGCAAAATACTACACATGTTAAGTGTATGTTCAAACAGGTTTTTCTCGGTTCAGAGAATGAAACAGATGCATATCGGAATTCTGGTCACAAACACCGACGACAGCGGCTTTGCAAGGCGCTGGCCGCGCGATGGCGAGAAATTCACGCGGCTGATGCAAGGTGTGAAGCCCAGTTGGACATATTCCGTGTTCAATTGCGTCGAGGATCAATTCCCGGAGCGCGCCGACGCCTGTGACGGCTACATTATCGGCGGCAGTCCAGCATCGGTCCATGACAATCACCAATGGGTTGATCACTGTCTCGACTTCATCCGCGATCTTCATGAAGCGCGGTGGCCCATGGCAGGCTGTTGTTTTGGACATCAGGCAATCGCCCAAGCGCTGGGTGGTGAAGTGGAACGCAATCCGAAGGGCTGGGGCTTTGGCGTTGCCCATAGCATGATCTCCACACCTCAGCCGTGGATGCAACCGGCGTTGAGCGATCTTGCACTATACTCAGCGCACAACGAGATCGTTACCCGCATTCCTGCCGGCGCCACTGTTACCAGTGGCGGTGACCATTGCCCCATTGGAGGTTTCGTTGTGGGCAGGCACATCATGACCACGCAACATCACCCCGAAATGACGAAGGATTTCTTCCTCGCGCTCATCGAAGCCTTTGCAAAGTACTTGGGCGACGAGATTGCGGCAGAGGCGCGCCGCCAGGCCAGGGAACCCGCACAGGGTCCAATCTTCGCTGAGTGGATGGCTCGGTTCTTCGAGTTGGCCAGAGGCTGATGACCGAACAATCAGGTCAATCGTGAGTGTTACCGGAGATTTGACGCCCGCCAGACCGGCATTGCAACGGAAAGCATTTTAACCGGCGCGGCCGTGCTTGTTCACAAGCCGCTTCAAGAATGTCTTGAGCAACATAGAATCACTCAAGCCGAAACCGGTTCGCAAAGCCGCGTCAAACTCAAGGGCACGACGGCCAAGTTCATTGAAGGTCTGTTTGCCTCTTGCCGTCAACGACAACATTTCGGCCCGCCGGTCTTCGACGCTTTCCAAACGCTTCAGCAGCCGGCGTTCCTCCAAATTGGCGATGGCACGGCTCACCTTGGTCTTCTCGATATGGGAAATCGTGCAAATGTCTTTCGCTGTCATGGCGCCAAATCTGCCGAGATTGGCGAGCACACGCCATTGGGTGCGCGTCAATCCGTACTCCTCGGCGTAGACGGCCTGGAAGGAGCGTGATGTCGCCTCCGCCGCCTGGTTCAGGAGATAGGGTAGAAACTCTTCAAGATCGAAATCCGGGGTCCGATGCGGCAATTGGGTGGCAGTCTGTTTCATGACGGCGGCTTCACGTTGTCGGGATGTGCCGCGGCAAAGGACTGCAACTCATCGAGCTTTGCTACGATAGCAACGGACTTCGGAAAACGGCCGAGGTCAACATTCCAGCGCTTCGCATTGTACATTTGCGGCACGAGACAGATATCGGCCAGCGTGACGGTTTCGCCATGGCAAAAGGGGCCGAAGGGACCATCGGCCAGCTGGCCTTCGAATCCCCCCAGTCCAAGCGCAATGAAATGCTGCATCCAGCCTTCCATGGTGGCCGCACCACCAAGGCCGACAGCATGTCTGGCCACGCGCAGATTGCACACCGGATGGATATCCATGGCAATGGCATTGGCCAGGCTTCGCACTCTTTGCCGCCCCACGGCGTCCTTGGGCAAAAGGCCTGCCTGCCGGGTTTCATCGAGATACTCAAGAATGGCGAGGGACTGGGTGAGAACATGCCCGTCAATCTCGAGGGCGGGCACCAGCCCTTGCGGGTTGCGCCGGAGATGATCCGGCGATGCCTGTTCGCCCTTGAGCAAGTCAACCTCCCGGCTTTCATAGGCGATGCCAAGAAGATTGAGACCGATCCTCACGCGATAGGACGCCGAAGACCTCCAGTAGTCATAGAGCACGACGGGACTGGCCATTGCGGTTTCCTTCACCTGGTCGGAAAGGCCTAGCTTGACTTAGTTGCAAATGCAACTATTAAGGCCCGATCCGAGCTTCCCAAGGGAGGAAATGACATGAATGCCCATTCACTGCCGGATGGCATGGTCCGCGCTCCGTCGACCAAGGGCATCACCGAAGGCTACATGCCGGGTTTCGCCAATGACTTTGAAACCGAGGCCCTGCCCGGCGCCCTGCCCCAGGGCCAAAACAGCCCGCAGAAATGCAGTTACGGGCTCTATGCCGAACAACTTTCAGGCTCGGCCTTCACCAAGCCGCATCCCGAACGCACCTGGTGTTACCGCATCCGGCCGTCGGTGAAGCATGCCACGCGCTTCGAGAAGATCGACGTGGCGCATTGGAAGTCTGCGCCTCATGTGTTGCCCGATGTGATCAGCCTCGGCCAATATCGCTGGGATCCGGTGCCACATTCCAAGGAGGCACTCACCTGGATCACCGGCATGCGCACGGTGACGACGGCAGGTGACGTAAACACGCAAGCCGGCATGGCCACTCACATCTATCTCGCCACGACATCGATGAAGGACGAGTACTTCTATTCCGCCGACGGCGAGATTCTTGTCGTGCCGCAGGAAGGCCGGCTGCGCTTCTGCACGGAGCTTGGCATCATCGATCTGGAGCCCAAGGAAATCGCGGTGCTGCCTCGAGGCCTTGTTTACCGAGTAGAAGTGCTTGAGGGACCAGCCCGTGGCTTTGTCTGCGAAAATTATGGCGTGCCTTTCGTGCTGCCGAACCGGGGGCCGATCGGCGCCAACTGCCTTGCAAACCCTCGTGACTTCAAGACGCCAGTCGCGGCGTTTGAAGATCGTGAGGTGCCATCGACCGTGGTTCTCAAATGGTGCGGACAATTCCATTGCACGAAGATCGGTCACAGCCCACTCGATGTGGTGGCCTGGCATGGCAACTATGCGCCTTACAAATACGACCTCCGCGCTTACTCGCCCGTCGGCGCCATCCTGTTTGATCACCCCGACCCATCGATTTTCACGGTGCTCACTGCACCTTCGGGCCTGGAAGGCACCGCCAACATTGACTTTGTGCTGTTCCGCGAACGCTGGATGGTGGCGGAGCACTCATTCCGTCCGCCCTGGTACCACAAGAATGTCATGTCGGAGCTGATGGGCAACATCTATGGCATCTATGATGCCAAGCCGAAGGGCTTTGTGCCCGGTGGCATGTCGCTGCATAACTGCATGCTGCCGCATGGGCCAGACCGCATGGCTTTTGAGGGCGCCTCGAATGCCAAATTGAAGCCCGAGAAACTCGACGAGACCATGTCGTTCATGTTCGAGACGCGTTTTCCGCAGCACCTCACCGAATGGGCGGCGAAGTCGGCACCATTACAGGACGACTACATCGATTGCTGGGCGAGCCTCGACAAGAAGTTCGATGGCACGCCGGGCGAGAAGTGATCGGCATGCGATTGCTCAAATCCTGGGTTGAAAGCGCCAATGCACAAGCCTGCCCCTTTCCGCTGAACAACTTGCCGTGCGGCGTGTTCTCTGTTGGCAAATCGGCACCACGGTGCGGCGTGGCGATCGGTGAATTTGTGCTGGACGTTCGGGCTTTGGAAAAGGCGGGCCTTCTCACGCTGAAGGGCGGACCTTATTTCAAGGCACCAAGCTGGAACGCACTGATGGCGGCATGCCCGTCGTTATGGGCGGCGTTGCGTGAGAAGCTGACGGCGTTGCTGCAAGCAGGATCGCGGAAACGCCAGGCGGTTGAAGCGCATCTAAAACTCTTGAGCCGTGTCACTTTGCACATGCCCTTCCGTGTCGCCGAGTACACGGATTTCTACGCGGGCCGGCATCATGCCTTCAATGTGGGCACCATGTTCCGGGGGCCGGAGAATGCACTGCCGCCCAACTGGCTGCACATTCCGATTGGGTACAATGGCCGGGCATCGTCGGTTGTCGTGTCTGGCACGCCGGTGCGCCGGCCATGGGGGCAGGTTAAGGGCCCCAATGATGCGGCACCCCGCTTTGCGCCGTCGCAGCGCTTCGACATTGAACTGGAAATGGCAGCGGTCGTCGGCGTGCCTTCGCAACACGGCCAGCCGGTGACAGTTGCCGAGGCTGATGACATGATCTTCGGCTATGTGCTGCTCAATGATTGGTCGGCGCGTGATACTCAGGCCTGGGAGTACCAGCCATTGGGGCCGTTCCAGGCAAAGGCGACGGCCACGTCCATCTCGCCGTGGATCGTGATGAAGGCAGCACTCGAACCGTTCCGCGCCGCAACGCCACCACGCGAAGTGCCGCTGCTGCCGCACCTCGATGAACCCAAACCGTTGCTTTACGACATCGATCTGGAAGTGGGCCTTACTCCCGATGGTGGAAAGGAAAACGTGATTTCACGCACCAACTATCGCGAGATGTATTATTCTGCCGCGCAACAACTCGCCCACCACACCACATCGGGCTGCGCCATGAATACCGGCGATCTCCTGGGATCCGGCACTGTTTCTGGGCCTACCAAGGAAAGCCGCGGCTCGCTGCTTGAGCTATCGTGGGGCGGCAAGGAAGCTATCACCCTCGCCGACGGCAGCGAGCGGCGATTCATCGAGGACTACGACACGCTCACGTTGCGCGGCAGCGCGCGGGGCGACGGCTACACCATCGGGTTTGGCGCGTGCACGGGACAAGTCCTGCCCGCACTCAAAGACCCATACGCACGCTGAAAGGACCGCCATGGCCAAAGCTTTTGCATCGCAGGGCGATCTCGCCGAAAAGAAGATCAGCTTCAAGGAAATCGGCGAAGGCCTCTATGCCTTCACGGCCGAGGGTGACCCCAACTCCGGCGTCATCATCGGCGATGACAGCGTGATGGTGGTTGAGGCGCAGGCCACGCCGCGCTTGGCGCAAAAAGTGATTGATTGCATCCGTGGCGTCACCGACAAGCCGATCAGCCATGTGGTCTTGACCCATTACCATGCCGTGCGGGTGCTCGGCGCCTCGGCCTTCAAGGCGCAGCAGGTCATCATGTCGGAAGCGGCCCGCAACATGGTGGCGGAGCGTGGGCAGGAGGATTGGGACAGCGAATTCCAGCGCTTCCCCCGCTTGTTCCAGGGCCACGAGAGCATTCCTGGCCTCACCTGGCCCACCACGACCTTCAACGGCAGAATGAGCGTGTGGCTTGGCAGGCGCCGTGTCGACATACTGCAGCTGGGCCGCGCCCACACGGCTGGCGATGCGGTGGTTCATATTCCCGACCAGAATGTGATGTTCACCGGCGACATCGTGGAAGCGCACTCCGCCTGCTACTGCGGCGACGGCCACTTCGGCGATTGGGGGCCGACACTGGAGGCCGTTCGAGCCTATGATCTTGCGGCAATTGCGCCCGGCCGAGGCGATGCCGTTATCGGACGCGATGACGTGAATAGCGCCCTCGATCGCACCAAGGACTTTGTCGATTCCACATTCAAACCCGCGAAGAAGATCGCAGCCCGGGGCGGCTCGCTCAAGGATGCATGGGATGCGGTGCGGGCAGCCTGCGATCCCAAGTTCAAGGACTATGCCATTTACGAGCACTGCCTGCCCTTCAACGTTTCCCGCGCCTATGACGAAGCGCGCGGCATTGCCCACCCCCGCATCTGGACCGCCCAGCGCGATCTTGAGATGTGGGCCGCTTTGCAGGGCTGATTTTCTTGTCGCGCATCTTCGAAGCACCGCTCTACCCCTACAAGCGTTCCGCCGATCAGGATGCGCGGCGCCCTGCGCGGCATGCCGTGGTGATTGTTGGCGCCGGGCCCGTTGGACTCGCGGCTGCCATTGACTGTGCGCAACAGGATATTCCGGTGGTGGTCGTTGATGAGAACGACAAGGTTTCATTCGGGTCGCGCGCCATTTGCTTTGCCAAGCGCACGCTGGAAATTCTTGACCGCCTGGGCTGCGGCGATCCCGTAGTGGACAAGGGGGTTGTGTGGAATGTGGGCAAGGTGTTTTTTGACACACGCCAAGTCTATCAATTCAATCTACTGCCGGAGGGTGGCCACCGCCGCCCGGCCTTCATCAATTTGCAGCAGTATCATCTTGAAAAGAAGCTCGTTGACCGGTCGATGGAACTTCAGGCCGCAGGCAAGCCGATCGATATCCGCGGGGGAAACAAGGTCACAGGTATTGTTCAACACAATGACTACACGACGCTGACGATCGAAACACCGGATGGGCCATATGATCTCGAAGCCCAATGGGTGATTGCCAGCGATGGCGCTGCTTCGCCAGTCCGCCGCATGATGGGCCTCGATTTCATCGGGCGGGTGTTCGAAGACAATTTTCTGATTGCCGATGTGAAGATGGATGCGGCGTTTCCTACGGAACGCTGGTTCTGGTTTGACCCGCCGTTCAACCGGGGCCAGTCGGCGCTCCTGCACAAGCAGCCCGACAATGTCTGGCGTATTGATTTGCAACTTGGCTGGAACATCGACAAGGAACTGGAGAAGAAGCCGGAGCGGGTGATCCCGCGCCTCAAGGCGATGCTGGGCGAGGATGTGAAGCTGGAGCTCGAATGGGTGTCGATCTACACCTTCCAGTGCCGCCGCATGGAGAAGTTCCGCCATGGGCGCGTTGTATTCGCAGGCGACTCGGCCCACCAGGTGTCGCCCTTTGGCGCGCGCGGCGCAAATTCGGGACTTCAAGATACCGACAATCTTATCTGGAAGCTGAAGCTGGTGATTGACGGCAAGGCACCGGACGCGCTGCTGGATAGCTATGACACGGAGCGCATTCACGGCGCCGATGAGAACATCCTGAATTCCAGCCGCTCAACTGACTTCATCACGCCGAAGTCGGATGTCTCCCGACTGTTTCGCAATTCCGTTCTCGATCTCTCGGAACACCATGCTTTCGCGCGGCCTCTGGTGAACTCCGGCCGCCTATCCGTGCCTTGCACCTATGACGGCTCGCCTCTCAATGGGCCCGATGTCGACACCATGCCACGGCGTACGAGGCCCGGTTCACCCGCCGCCGATGCGCCAACGGAAAATGGCTGGCTGCTGGAGAAGCTGGGAGATGGCTTCCAGCTGCTGGACTTCAACTGCGATGTGCCTCGTGAACTGGAGGCCGACGGTATTGCGGTGACGACACAGCGCTTCACTTCGCTGTCGCCCGAGCTGCGGGGTCGTTATCTGGGGTCTGAGCAATCGGCTGTCTATCTGATGCGGCCTGACCAGCATGTGGCGGCCCGCTGGACAAAATTTGATGCAGCCAATGTGCGAGCGGCGATAAACCGCGCGGTGGGGAGGGCATGACAATGGCCAACTTGATCACCACGCCCAATATTCCGGCGCCCGACGATTTCTATGCGGAATTGCTTGCGCTGCACGCGGATTGCCCGACGGACGAGAGCCATGCCATCAATGCCAGGCTGGTTCTGCTGCTCGCCAATCACATCGGCGACCGGGAAGTGCTGCGGCAGGCTTTTGCGGCCGCGAAACCCAAAGCCCAAGTGTAACCGTCCTCAACAGTTCAGATGCCATTGAGGTCAAGTATGGCGTCGTCGCGCAACGTCTCAAGAACGATTTCCGACTTCACGCGGTCAACGGCGGCATGGGAGAGCAGCGTGTCGCTGATCACCCGCTGCAGGCCATTGAGATCACGCACCGCGATCTTGAGCAGATAGTCAAATTCACCAGTCACGGCATGGGCCTCCATGATGCCGGGGGCGCGGAAAATCATGTCGGCAAAGCGCCTGCTGTTTCCCTTGGAATGATTGTGCAGCTTCACATGCACGAAAGCCGCGACGGCAATGCCCAGCTTGCGGGCATCAAGTTCGGCGCGATAGCGCCTTATCATGCCGCGCTCTTCGAGAGCCTGCCGCCGCCGGGCCACCTGGCTGTCGGAAAGCCCTACCTTCTCCGCCAGGGCCAGGCGCGGCAGACCTGAATCGCGCTGCAGGACATCAAGAAGTTTCCGGTCATGCTTGTCGATCATGTGATTGCTTCCCAGCACAAATCGCCCGTTCGTGCACATTATCGCGCATATGGCCGCTCCGCAACGGCGCCGTTGCGCAGAACCCGGCGGCAAACTCCACTAGATTCCCGCACTTTCAAAGAGGAGTCACCATGGGACCGTATCCGCACGACGCACCGCCTGCCGAGATCACGGTCGACAACCCAATGGGAACTGACGGCTTTGAGTTCGTGGAATACACCCACCCCGACCCGCAGGCGCTTGACGCGCTGTTCCGCAAGCTCGGCTTCTCGGCCGTGGCGCGGCACCGCTCCAAGGACGTGCTGCTCTACAGGCAGGGGGGCGTCAACTTTATCGTCAACCGCGAGAAGAATTCCTTCGCGCAGAAATTCGCCGATCAGCATGGACCGTCGGCGCCGGCCATGGCTTTCCGCGTAGCCGACGCGCGCAAGGCTTATGAGCGCGCCCTGTCATTGGGCGCAAAACCGGCGCAGACAAATGTAGGCCCGATGGAGCTCAACATACCGGCTCTCGAAGGCATTGGCGGCCTGCACATTTACCTCGTGGACCGTTACGGCGCGAAGGGTTCGATCTATGATGTCGACTTTGAGTGGCTGAACGAGCGCGACCCGGCGCCAAAGGGCGCCGGCCTCTACTACATCGACCACCTCACGCACAATGTGCAACGGGGCAATATGGATCCCTGGGCGGGATTCTATGAGAAGCTTTTCAACTTCAAGGAAATCCGGTTCTTCGCCATTGAGGGCAAGCACACGGGGCTGATGTCACGGGCAATGACCAGCCCGTGCGGCAAGATCCGCATTCCCATCAACGAGTCGGCCGACGACAAGAGCCAGATCGAAGAATATCTCAGGAAGTACAAGGGCGAAGGCATCCAGCACATCGCCATGGGTAGCCACAATCTTTACGACACGATCGAGACCCTCGAGGCCAGTGGTATTGGCTTCATGCCGGGCGCACCGGACACCTACTACGAAAAGATCGACGAGCGTGTTCCGGGCCATGGCGAACCGATTGAACGCCTGAAGCGCAATCGCATCCTCATCGACGGCGAGGGTGTGGTCAATGGCGGCCTTACCAAGGTGCTGCTGCAGCGCTTTTCCAAGACCTGCATCGGCCCCATCTTCTTCGAGTTCATCGAGCGCAAGGGCGATGAAGGCTTTGGCGAGGGCAATTTCCGCGCCCTGTTCGAATCGATCGAGGAGGATCAGATCAGACGTGGCGTGCTCGACAAGCCGGCGGCTTGAACTTCAGCGCACAAGGCAAATCACACGGGACCCACCGCATCCTTGAGATCGATGGGTTTTCCGGTTTCGGCAGACTGGTTGATGGCGACCATGGCGCGAACCGATGCAATGCCATCGTCAATCGATGCGCCGTTCATCGGTACGCCTTGCAAAATCACATCGGCAAAGCCCTCCAGCTGCCGGCGATAAAAGTGGCCATCGGCCCCCAACACGCGATGGTAGGAACCATCAGCCTCGCGAAAGATGTCGACTTCACTTGACTTGTAGAACCAGGGATTATGGATTTTGGCAATGGCGCTGCCATGTTCTCCATAAAGCTGGAAGCCTTCGTGCCAGTCCATGCGCACCTGCAGGGTGAGATCGAGGTGGCCGAGCGCGCCATTTTCGAAATCGACATCGACAAACCAGCACATGGAACCGTAGCGTTCCAGGAGCCGCGTTTGCACGGACCGGATGGGGCCCGCAATGTAACGGGCGAGGTCGACGAGGTGGCTGCCATGGGCCAGCATATTGTAGCGGCGCTTGTTTGACTTGTGATCTCCGCCGGGCCGCAGCATGTTATCGCCGAGCCTTGCCACGGGCTGGACGGCATCGGTTGATGTATAGCGGTGGGTCGAGTCGCAGTACCAGGCCTTCAGGGCCAGCAGCTGGCCAATTTCATCGCGGACAAAGTCGTGGGTGGCCTGAATGCCGGGATCGAACCGCAGCATGTGACCGATCTGCAGGACCTTGCCGGATCGGGAGACTTCGGCGGAAAGGCTCTCGACTTCCTCCACGGATAGGCCAATCGGCTTTTCGCAGAGGACGTGTTTGCCGGCGGCCAGTGCCCGTTTTGAAGCCGGAACATGGAATGCATCCGACGTTGCAATGATGACGGCTTCCACCGCCGGGTCGGCAAGCATCCTGTCGTAGTCATTGTAGATGCGGGTGGCGTCGTAAAAGGTGCCAAAGCGCTGGGCCAGGCCTTCGTCACGATCACACACCGCTGCGAGCCAAACATTGCGGCCCTTCTGGACGGACTCCAGGTGAGCGAACTGCGAGATTGGCCCGCAGCCCAGAATGCCTACGCCCAACAGTCTGGATTCTTTGGCAACCGCCATGGTCAACTCTTTCGCAAGCCTCGTGATGTCATGATCGTTTATGGCCAATCCAGTCAGAGAGTAAGAGGGATTCCATGGCCAGTTGCGCTGGATATGCGGAAGCCGGATGGCGGGTCACGCAAATGTCAGGTCTTGAAGGCTGCTGGTTTCTTCACCGCCGATTGCCTTCATCACCAGTTGCGCCAGGCTATGGCCAGCGCGCCTGAAGTCCTCGTCGAAAAATATCAGGCCGGGCACCGCCAGGCGGATGAGCTGCGGAGCCGATTTCGATGTCATGTCGAAGTCCCTGCCGATCACCAGGCCGGCGGAAGCAAAGGCGGTGGCTACGGCTACGGCTGAACTTGCACTGCTGCAGACAATTCCATCCGGGCGATGGTTTTGCGCCGCAAGATGTCCGGCAAAAGACTTGATCTCCTCAAGGGGCGTTTCAATGTTGATCGAACCGAGATGCTGGCTGTCGAGCCGGAATTGCTCGATGGCGCGCTCAAATCCGCGATTGGTGTGATAATGGTATGTGAGCCCCGGCGGCGGGCCCAGCAGGGCGATGCGCTGGCGATTTCTTGCCTTCAACACGGCAACAGCTTCAAACGCATAGCGCTCGTTGTCATAGTCGTAGAATGGGTGCTGGATATCCATTTGTGTGCGCCCATGACTGACGAACGGGATGCGGTTTTGCGCCAGATAACGCACGCGCGGGTCGTCGGGTTGGGTGCGCGAAAAGATTATTCCGTCGGCCGATTGAGTTTCCACAATGTAGCGTACGGGTTCCAGCGGATCCGAAAGTGAGTACGGCGCCACGACCAGGTGATATTGCGTCCCGGCAATGCCGTCTGAAATGCCGTAGACAAAGTCCGCAAAGAAGCCAGTCCCCTCCTCCTGGGGATTCAACACTACCGCGATCACGTTGGTGCGGCCGGTCCGCAGGCGCACCCCGGCACGGTTGGGACGGTATCCGGCCTGCTGTGCCGCCAATTGCACGCGCCTTCGGGTTTCTTCGGCAATCTCCGGGCTGCCACGCAAGGCCTGACTCACGGTCGATACGCCCAGCCCGGTAATTTCAGCCAAGCTACGCAAGGTTGGGCGTTTGTCGCTGTCGAAGACCATGGCGGCCATGGTTGCCGCATTTTCTGAATCGATTCAAGCCCGGTGAAACCGGTCTTGCATTGCAGCAAAACGAACTTGCGGGGCGTCTCACTTGAAACGTTGCAAAGTTCTCCGCGACAGGTTAGCGTTACGTTGCCTAGCATAGGGAGGAAACAATATGGGTTATCGTAAATTGATTGCCGGCCTTGCAATGTCCGCTTCGCTGTTGACGTTCAGCGCTGCCGAGGCCGCGAAGGTCGAAGTTACGCATTGGTGGACTTCAGGTGGCGAAGCCGCAGCCGTCGCCGAGTTCGCCAAGGCCTTCAACGCCTCGGGAAATGAATGGGTAGACGGCGCTATCGCCGGCTCCGGCGACGTGGCCCGCCCGATCATCATCTCGCGCATTTTGGGCGGCAACCCGATGGGCGCCACCCAGTTGAACCCCGGCAAGGACGCCGATGAATTGGTGAAGGCCGGCCTGCTGCTCGACCTGACCGAACAGGCCAAGGCCGAAAACTGGGACGGTATCCTGCGCCCCAAGAGCCAGATGGCGTCGTGCACTTATGACGGCAAGGTGTTCTGCGTGCCGGTGAACCTGCACTCGGCGCAATGGATGTGGACCAACCGCAAAGTTTACATGGACGCGGGCCTTGAGCCGCCAAAGAACTGGGATGAGTTCGTCGCCACGGCGCCGAAACTGATGGAAAAGGGCATCCAGCCCCTGGCGCTCGCGCAGGGCTGGGCCGTGGGCCTGATGATCGACGTGTTGACGGTCGCTGCTGTGGGCACTGAGAACTACACCAAGGTCTACAAGGACCGGGACCTCACTGTCGCCGCGGGCCCCGAATTCGCCAAGGCCTTCGCCGCCGTTGATGCGGCGCGCAAGTTCGCCACGGCGGACAAGATGGTGCCGCAGTGGAACGAAGCCGTGGCCCAGGTGATCTCCGGCAAGGCCGGCGCCAACATCATGGGTGACTGGGCGGGCGGCGAGTTCGCCGTTGCCAATCTCAAGGCCGGCACCGACTATGACTGCCTGCCGGGATTGGGCCTGACGCCGGTTCTGCAGACTGGCGGCGACGTGTTCTACTTCCCCAAGAACGCCGATCCGGCGGTGGAGAAGGCGCAGCGTGAAATGGCCTCCATGATGATCTCCAAGGAAGTCCAGGTCGCCTTCAATCTCAAGAAAGGCTCGCTTCCGATGCGCGCCGACGTGGACCTTGCGGCAGCCAACGACTGCATGAAGAAGGGCCTGGCGATCCTCGACGGATCCACCGCCGTGTTCCCGAGCCGCGAGCAACTCATCGACCGCGACTCGATCAACCAGATCAATGACGTCATGAACGAGTTTTTCTCGAATCCCGAGATGACCGCGGCCGACGCCCAGGCGAAGTTCGTCGAACTTATCGCCGCGGCGCCGAAGTAAGCCACTCCGTCCCGCCAGGCCCGGCGATCGACAGACGCCGGGCCGGCGGCTATTCTTGAACCCGATGACGGATAGCGCCGATGGCCACCCACCCGGAACGGCTTGACCGCCCGAACCCTTGGACGCGCAACCTCGCCTCCAAGACAGCATCCATTCCCATGATCCTGATCGTGCTTGGCGTGTTCGTCATGGGCACTGTGTGGAACATTGCCTTCTCGTTCACCAGCATCAAGGTTCTGCCGATTTTCACGCCCGCCGAATGGTGGAACAGTTTTGTGGGCCTCGCCCAATACGAGCGCCTCTTCAATACTTTGCGCTGGACCAAATACGCACTGCCGAATGTGTTCATTTACGGCGTCTGCGTGGTCATCATTCAGATGGCGCTGGGTTACTTGCTCGCCGTGCTGATGGATCAGAGGATCCGCGCCGAGGGCATTTTCCGAACCATCTATCTTTATCCTTTCGCGCTGTCCTTCATCGTGACCGGCCACGTCTGGGCGTGGATCATGGCGCCGGAATACGGGCTTCAGGCCTCTGTTCGCCAGTTGGGTTGGGAGAGTTTCTCCTTTGGCTGGGTCGCTGACCGCAACATGGTGATCTATGCCATCGTCATTGCCGGCGTCTGGCAGGGCACCGGCCTGGTCATGGCCTTGATGCTGGCGGGGCTTCGCGGCATCGACGAGGAGATATGGAAGGCGGCGCGAGTCGATGGCATTCCGAAGTGGCGCATGTATCTCCAGGTCGTGCCACCGATGATGAAACCAGTCGTCGTCACCACCTTTGTGCTCATCGCTTCGGGTGCTGTGCGCATCTACGATCTCGTGCTGGCCTTGACGGATGGCGGCCCCGGCGATTCCTCCGATGTGCCATCACGATTCATCTACCGCAATTTCTCCGCCAACCTCGGCCAGTCGCTGGCGGCTTCCACGGTAATGCTGGTGCTCATGGCCATCGTACTCATTCCCTGGATCCGCATGGAGTTCGGCAAGAAGGGCAAGTCGCAATGACCGCCGGCGGGCCAGCGGGCCCCAAGCCGCACAAGTTTCTCACGCTCGAGCGCGTCATCGTCTACGGCGTGCTGGTCACCTGCGCGCTGTTCTTCCTGCTGCCGCTCTACATCATGGTGATCACTTCGTTCAAGGACCTCGACGCCATCCGCGACGGCAATATCTTCGTGCCCGGCGACGTGTTCACCACCTATCCCTGGAGCAAGGCGTGGTCGGAGGCCTGCACCGGGCTTTACTGCGAAGGCGTGCGCGTGGGCTTCTGGAACTCAGTAAGGATCACCATCCCCTCGGTGATCGTCTCCATCGCCGTTGCCTGCGTCACTGGTTATTCACTGGCGAACTGGCCGTTCAAATGGTCGGAGTTGTTCTTCACCATCCTGCTGCTCTCCTCCTTCATCCCCTATGTGGTGATGATCTATCCACTGGTACTGATCACCAAGTGGCTCGGCATCTATTCGACGCTGCCTGCCGTGGTGCTGGTGCACACGGTTTTCGGACTTCCCATCCTGACGCTGCTGTTTCGTAACTATTTTGCCTCGCTGCCGCAGGAGCTGTTCAAGGCGGCGCGCGTCGATGGTGCTGGTTACTGGCGCATCCTGTTCCAGGTCTACCTGCCCATGTCGGTGCCGATCATGACGGTTGCCGTCATTCTGCAGGTGACCGGCATCTGGAACGACTTCCTGTTCGGCGTCATCTATGCCGGGCCCACCAACTATCCGATGACCGTGCAGCTTAACAACATCGTCAACACCGGGCAGGGCGTGAAGGAATACAACGTCGACATGGCGGCGACTATTCTGACCGGCCTGGTGCCGCTCGTCATCTATTTCGTTTCCGGCAAGTATTTCGTGCGCGGCATTGCGGCCGGCGCCGTGAAGGGTTGATAACATGAAAGCCAATGTGGCCTCCAGCAAGACGGCCAGTGTTTCGGTGCGCGGACTGGCGCTTTCCTACGGCTCCGTTCAAGTGCTGCAGGCCCTCGACCTCGACATCGCCGACGGCGAGTTCCTGGTGCTTCTTGGCCCCTCGGGCTGCGGCAAGTCCACGTTGTTGAACTGCATCGCCGGGCTGCTTGAACCTTCCGAGGGCAGCATTTTCATCAAGGGTAAGAATGTCACCTGGGAAGAGCCCAAGGATCGCGGCATCGGCATGGTGTTCCAGTCCTACGCGCTCTATCCGCAGATGACGGTCGAACGCAACCTGTCGTTCGGGCTTCGCGTCTCCGGCATGGCGAAGGACGAGATCAATAAGCGCGTGAAGCGCGCCTCGGAAATCCTGCAGCTCGAACCCTTCCTGGCGCGCAAGCCCACCGCACTGTCCGGAGGCCAACGCCAGCGCGTTGCCATTGGCCGAGCGCTCGTTCGCGACGTCGACGTTTTCCTGTTCGATGAGCCGCTTTCCAACCTTGACGCCAAGCTCCGCGCCGAACTGCGCGTCGAAATCAAGCGGCTGCACCAGCGCCTCGGCAACACCATGATCTACGTGACCCACGACCAGATTGAGGCGCTGACACTGGCTGACCGCATTGCCGTGATGAAGAGCGGTGTCATCCAGCAGCTTGACGATCCTCACACCATCTACAACAAGCCCCGGAACCGCTATGTGGCGGGCTTCATCGGATCGCCATCGATGAACTTCATCATGGGCCGCATTGAGGGCGAGGGAAAAAAGTCCATCTTCACATCGAGTGTCTTCAAGATTTCGCTGGCGGAATATGCGCCGGAGAAACCGTTGGCTGGCCGCGGCGTGGAACTCGGCGTGCGCCCCGAACACGTGCTTGTCGATGAGGCGGGAAATGACGCAACACCGGCCTACAAGGCGGTGGTCGATCTTGTGGAACCCATGGGGTCGGACAGCCTGGTGTGGGTCAAGCTCGGTGAGCAGACAATCAGCGCGCGCGTGGAATCGAACAGGAGTTTCGCCCCCGGACAGAAAGTCGACGTGCGCTTCCGCATAAAACTGGCATCACTGTTCGACGCGGAGTTGGGCGACCGACTCTGAAGCGGGAGTTTCGATTGCGCCTAGTCCTGCAGCCAAGCCGGCAGCCATGTGCCGTGGGCGGCAATGAGACCGTCAACCAGATCCCATATCTGCTGCAGGTCAAGTTCGGCTGCGGTGTGGGGGTCCATCATGGCGGCGTGATAAACGTGTTCTCGCCGTTCTGATACAAGAGCTCGAACTGTCAATTCCTGAACGTTGATGTTGGTTCTGATCAGGGCGGTGAGCTGGGGCGGAAGATCGCCGATGAGTATGGGCTGGATGCCGCGATCGTCCACCAGGCAGGGCACTTCGACGGCGCAGGCATCGGGCAGAGACGTGATGCTGCCGGAGTTTCTCAGGTTTCCGTAGATTACCGATGGCTCACCGGTCCAAACGGAATTGACGATCGCCGAGGCATACTCATGAGACGGCTTGACCTCAATCGAGCCTGCTTCAAGATAGGCTTTTGAATCGTCCTTCCAGCGCGCGACTTGTTCGATGCAGCGTTTGGGATACTCGTCGAGAGGAATGCCGAATTTCTCAATCAGGTCTTGCCGCCCCTCCTTGATGAAGTATGGCGTGTACTCGGCGAAGTGTTCGGAGCTTTCGGTCACAAAATAGCCGAGACGCTTGAGCATTTCATAGCGCACCTTATTGGGGCAGCGCGGATTCCAGGTTGACGGCTTGGGGAAACGGCCCTCTTCATATCCCTTTAGCAGGTCGGGATAGAGATTGCGGTAACTTCCATCCTTCTGCCGGTGCTCGAACTGCAAGTAGAAGGCCATGTGATTGATGCCTGCGGCGCGGTAGCGGATGTCCTGCAGCGGTATGTCGAGGTCGTGCGCCAGTTCGGCGGCTGTCCCCTGGACGGAATGGCAGAGGCCGACCTGCCGGATTTGCGGATATTTTTCGGCTATGGCCCAGGTGTTGATGGCCATGGGATTGACGTATTGCAGCAAGTGGGCGTTCGGGCAGACCTCCAGCATGTCGTCGCATAACTTCCAAAGATGCGGCACGGTGCGAAGGCCACGCATAATGCCGCCCACACCCAGCGTGTCGGCGATGGTCTGGCGCAGGCCGAATTTCTTGGGCACCTCGAAGTCGGTAACGGTGCAGGGTTCGTAACCGCCGATCTGAAATGCCACGATCACGAAGTCGGCGCCTTCGAGAGCGCGGCGCTGGCTGGTGAATGTTTCGAGCCTTGCCTTCACGCCCAAGGTTGCAATCAGCTTGGATGCCACAATTTCCGATTCGGCCAAGCGCTGCCGGTCGATGTCCATCAATGCAATTGTGGCGGCACTGATGGCCGGGCGCTGCAGGATATCTCCGATGATGTTCTTCATGAACACCGTGGAGCCTGCGCCAATGAAGGCGATGCGAGGAGACGTAACCATGGGATTGCCCCTTTGCGGATGGCGATTTGGGCGGCCACTTTCGGCAATGGAGCGATGAAACACAATGACCGCGGCAGGAAATTGCTTCCGGCTTTCTAAGGTCAGGCCACCTTGATGATGCGGTTGTAGGTCTGGCGGAAGGCCGCCGGGCTCTTGTGGAAGCGCTGTTCAAAGGCGGCATAGAAGCTGGATAACGAGCCAAACCCGCAGTCAAATGCTATCGATGCCACGGGCAGGTCGGAGGCGATCAGCATGGATTGGGCGGTATCCAGGCGGTGCCGGGTGATGGATTGCTTGATGGTGAGGCCAACGGCCCGCCGGTAGAGCGTCATGGCATAGTTAGGGTGGAGGTTTGCTGCCTTCGCAACGTCGCCGGCGGAAATGTCTTCCAGCGCATGCTCACCGATGAAGCGGGCCATGGTCTCGACCCGGAGGGCGCGATCATGGTCGTGGCCAAGATGTGGTGCCTGGGGAGCCATTGGCGACACTTCACGCAAGTCGTGCCACCCCGCCCGGTCAAGGCGGCGGACGCGCGCGGTCAGCTCATCCTTGACGATCTCCTCCAATTGCGTGTCGCCCTCCATAAGGTCTTGTCGCCAACGCTTGAACAGGTCGGCGTCATAGTGCGTGATGTCCAACGCCTCGATCACGGCACCGCGAAATATTGCGGCGCGCAGTTCACTCAAGGCCGAAAGCTCGAGAAACACCGCCATCGGCACATACAAAACGACGAAGGTTGTGCCTTCCTCGCATTCCGTCACCTGGTGCGGAATCATGCCCCAAAAGAGAGCAAGGCGGCCGGCGGACAATGTCAGCACGCGTCCATCGAACCAGTAGTTCATGCTGCCGGACAGCACGAAATTCAGCTCGACCTGACTGTGCATGTGCGGTCCGGGCATTGGCTGGACAGCCATTGTCGTGCCGGCGCAAAAGCGGTGATCGCTAAAAATCACAACGGGATAGCCGCGGTCCATGCCAGGGTGGGCGGGGACGCTCTCATCCTTGTAGCCCGGAGAACGGGTGGTGATCTTCGCCATTTTGCTTAGGAATCCGGAAGCGGGTGGCTTATTTGCGGTAGAGACTTGTCGAAAAACAAGGGAAGGTCAAGCCCAACATGCGAGCAAAACAAAAACCAGCCGCATGACTAGCACCCGCCGCCATGGTGGCGGCGATCCAGGGAGGATACTTCATGACGCTCGTCAAAAGCCTGTTCGGGCTTGGATTTGCCTTTGCACTTTCGGCTTCAACGGCCTTGGCCGGTGAATTGGTTCTGAACTCGGACCAGTCCGACCCCGCTCCCAAGAAAGCCATGGAAGAACTGATTGCCGGCTTTGAAGCCGCCAACCCGGACATCAAGGTGAAGTGGAACAATTTCGACCACGAAGGCTACAAGTCGGCAATCCGCAACTTCTTGACCGCCGACGCGCCCGATGTGGCAGCGTGGTATGCCGGTAATCGTATGGCACCATTTGTCAAGGCCGGCCTGTTCGAAGCGGTTGACGATGTGTGGGCCTCGGCTGGATTCAACGACCAGTTGAAGTCCGCCGCCGCCTCGATGACCATTGACGGCAAGAAGTGGGGCGTTCCCTACACCTACTATCAGTGGGGCATCTACTACAACAAGGAAGCCTACGCGAAGGCCGGAGTTGAAGTGCCAAAGACGTGGGCCGAATTTGTCGCGGGCTGCGAGAAGTTCAAGGCAGCAGGCATCGACTGCCTGACCACGGGCACCAAGGCTCTGTGGCCCGGCGCCGGCATTTTCGACTACATGAACCTGCGGGTGAACGGCTATGAGTTCCACATGGATCTGGCCAACGGCAAGGTGCCGTGGACCGACCCCAAGGTGAAGGCGACGTTCGCCGAATGGGCAAAGATCGTACCCTACATCACCGCCAACCATGCCGCCATCGACTGGCAGGACGCCGCGGCGCTGCTCTCTCAGGGCAAAGCCGCCAACTATGTCATGGGTAACTTCGCGGTCGCTACCTTCAAGGATGGCGGCATGACCAACGACACGCTTGGTTTCATGGTGTTCCCGGAAATCACTCCCGGAATTCCGCGCGCTGAAGAAGCTCCGACCGATACTTTCCACATTCCGGCAGCCGCCAAGAACAAGGAAGATGCCAAGAAGTTCCTCGCCTATCTTGGCTCAGCCGAGGCGCAGACCAAGATGAACGCCACGCTTGGCCAATTGCCGGTCAACAACACATCGACGGTCGGCGATGATCCGTTCATCAAGGCCGGTTTCGAGATGCTGTCGTCAGCCTATGCGCTGGCCCAGTTCTTCGACCGTGACGCGCCTGCCGACATGGCCAAGGCAGGTATGGAAGGCTTCCAGGAATTCATGGTGAAGCCCGAGAACGTTGATGCCATTCTCGAGCGTCTCGAGAAGGTTCGCCAGAAGGTCTACAAGTAAGCCTTCAGCGGGGGCCGGCTCTCTCACGAGGGTCCGGCCCCTCCTCCCTTTCGTCACTTGCGTTTCCGTATCCGCCCAGTTGAGAGCCGGATGACGGCATGATTTTGCGCTCGCATATCTTCCTTGTTGTTTTGACAGGACGAATTCAATGAGCAACACCTCGCCCAAACGCTGGAACCAACGTGACTACGCCCCCTGGCTGTTTCTTGCACCGGGCATGCTGGTGTTTCTGATTTATGTGATCTTCCCAATCTTCCAGTCGATCTGGATCAGCTTCTACGAATGGGACGGGCTTGGGCCCAAGACCTGGGTGGGGGGCCAGAACTACGTTGACTTGCTCGATGACGAGTCGTTCTACACTTCACTCAAGAACAACATCATCTGGCTGGTGCTCTATCTTCTTGCCATACCAGCGGGCCTCGCGGTGGCGCTGTTCCTCAACCAAACAGTTACCGGGATACGGCTTTACAAGTCGCTGTTCTTCTTTCCGTTTGTGATCAGCCAGGTAGTTGTGGGCCTGATTTTCTCATGGTTTTACGCGCCGGATTTCGGTTTCCTGCCCAAGGTCATCGGCTTCTTCACTGGAACTGAATTGGCCATCCTGGCCGATGACCGCTTTGCCACCTATGGCGTGATCGCCGCAGGCCTCTGGCCGCAGATCGCCTATTGCATGATTCTCTACCTCACCGGCCTCAACAACATTAACCCGGAACAGGTTGAGGCAGCGCGCATGGACAATGCCAAGGGCTGGTCCATGCTCTGGCACATCATCATTCCACAGCTGCGCCCCGCCACCTTCATCGCCATGGTAGTGACGGTCATCGGCGCCTTGCGCTCCTTCGATCTTGTCTCGATCATGACGGTGGGCGGCCCCTATGGCTCCACCCGCGTGTTGTCCTACTTCATGTATGAACAGGCGCTCTCGGAGTATGGCGTGGCCATGGGTTATGGCGCGGCGATTGCCGTGGTGCTGTTCGCCATCATGCTGGTGTTCATAACGATCTTCATTGTCCGCATGCTGCAACAGGAAAGGAACGCCTGATGTTCCCGACCCCAATCGCCAAGACCGCGCCGTGGATGCAGCGCACCTACAAGTGGCTTTTGCCGGTGGCGTTGGTGGTGTGGCTCCTGCCGCTCATTGGAATTGCCGTTACTTCCATCCGGCCTTCCTCCGATCTCGCGGCGGGCAACTATTTCGGCTGGCCATCCGGGTTCAACTTTGTCGAAAACTATTCTGCGGTGTTCGAGAACAGCAACATCGGCTGGTACATCCTCAATTCATTCAAGGTCACGATCCCAACGGTCATCGGTGCCGTGGGCCTCTCCTGCCTCACGGGCTACGCCCTGGCGGTCTACAAATTCCGGTCAAATCTCATCGTGTTCTTCATGTTCGTGGCAGGCAATTTCGTGCCCTTCCAGATTCTCGCCATACCGGTGCGCGACCTCACGCTGAAGCTTGGCATGTACAACACCACCATGGGCCTGGTGATGTTCCATGTCGCATTTCAAACGGGTTTCTGCACGCTGTTCATGCGCAACTTCATCAAGGGCCTGCCGTTTGCGCTCATCGAGTCGGCGCGGGTGGAAGGGGTTAGCGAATGGAAAATCTTCTGGCACATCGTCATGCCGCTGATGCGGCCGGCCATTGCAGCGCTGGCGGTACTGATATTCACGTTCATCTGGAACGACTATTTCTGGGCAACCGTCATGGCGCAGTCGTCCGACGTACGGCCGGTAACTGCCGGAATGAACGAGTTGAAAGGCCAGTGGAAGGTGGCGTGGGAGCTGATCGCCGCGGCATCGATCATTGCAGCACTCCCTCCTGTCGCGATGTTCTTCCTGATGCAAAAACACTTCATCGCCGGCCTCACGCTCGGCGCCACAAAAGGGTAGGCCATGGCAACCGTCACGCTCCGCAATGCCAAGAAGTCGTTCGGCAACGTTCATATCATCAAAGGGGTGGACCTGGACATCACGGACGGCGAGTTCTGCGTGTTTGTCGGGCCTTCGGGCTGCGGCAAGTCGACATTGTTGCGGATGATCGCAGGATTGGAGGACATCACTTCCGGCTCGCTGCAAATCGGCGGACGCGAGATGGCAAATGTCGAACCGGCGGACCGCGGCGTTGCGATGGTGTTCCAGTCGTATGCGCTCTATCCGCACATGACGGTGCGAGAGAATGTGGGTTTCGGGCTGAAGATGACCGGCCACGACAGGGCCGACGTCGAAAAGCGCACGCGGCGCGCCGCCGACATGTTGCAGCTGGGGCCGCTGATGGACCGCAAACCATCTCAGCTGTCGGGCGGACAGCGCCAGCGAGTGGCTATCGGCCGGGCCATTGTGCGCGAGCCGGATGTGTTTCTATTCGACGAGCCGCTTTCCAACCTCGACGCGGCGCTGCGCGTGCAGATGCGCATCGAGATCGGCAAACTGCACAACGACCTCAAGTCGACCATGATCTATGTCACCCATGATCAGGTCGAAGCCATGACCATGGCAGACAAGATCGTGGTGCTGAATGGCGGCATCGTCGAGCAGGTGGGATCGCCGCTGGAACTCTACCATCGCCCTCGCAACATGTTCGTGGCGGGATTCATCGGGTCGCCGAAAATGAATTTCATTGCGGTCAAGGCCGTTTCCGCAAAGCGGGGAAGCGTCGGCGTTGCATTGCCGGGAGGCGGCAATATGAGCATTCCGGTGTCCGGCACGTTGCCGGCGGTGGGGGCGCCACTCACACTGGGCTGCCGGCCGGAGCATGTGACGATCGGCAAGCCAGACAAGTCGGCCGGAACCATGAAGGGCACCATTCGCGTGGCGGAGTATCTTGGCTCGGAGACCATGTTCTACGTGACACTCGCTGACGGCAGCGAGTTTTCCGTCAAGGGAGGCGGATTGGCGGGCCAGAAAGTTGGCGACACTCTGGCGATGGGACTTCCAGTCGCGGCCTGCCATTTGTTCGACCAACACTCCAAGACAATTCAGAACGGCGACCTGACCCGCTAATGCTTGGTGTTTGCTACTACCCCGAACACTGGCCCGAAGATTGGTGGGCGCTGGACGCTCAGCGCATGTGCGAGGCTGGCATAGGCTATGTTCGCATCGGCGAGTTCGCCTGGTCGCGATATGAACCGCGGCGCGATGACTTCGACTGGGAATGGCTGGATCGGGCCATCGAGGTGCTGGGTAAGGCCGGCCTGAAGGTGGTGATTGGCACGCCGACCTGCACGCCGCCCAAATGGCTCGTCGACGAGCACCCGGATATTATCCCCTATGACCAAGAAGGCCGACCCAGAGGGTTTGGCTCGCGCCGGCACTACACATTTTCCGCTGAAAGCTATTGGCGCGAAAGCCGCCGCATTGTCGAGATTCTCTGCAATCGCTACGGCGAAAACCGTCACGTTGTCGGATGGCAGACGGACAATGAGTATGGCTGCCATGATTCCATCCTGTCATGGGGACCCGAAGACCTCAAGGCCTTCAGGCGTTGGCTGCGAAACCGCTATCAATCCACCGAGCAGCTGAATTCGGCATGGGGCAATGCCTTCTGGTCGATGGATGTGCAGGACTTCGAGCAGGTGAGCCTGCCCAATTTGGCGGTTACCGAAACCAATCCGGCCGCCAAGCTCGACTTCTGGCGATTCCACTCGGAGCAGGTCGTTTCCTACAATCGGATGCAGTGCGACATCATCCGGAAGCATTCGCCGGGGCGCTGGATTACCCACAACATGATGGGTTTCTTCAATGACTTCGATCACTGGGCCGTGGGTGACGACATCGACTTGGCATCATGGGACTCCTACCCCGTGGGCTTCACGGAGCGGTTCCCCTTCAACGAAGAGGAACACGTGCGGTGGGCGGAGACGGCGCACCCCGACATCGCGCCGTTTTTCAATGATCTCTACCGCGGCGTTGGCCGTGGCCGCTTCTGGATCATGGAGATGCAGCCGGGCCCCGTAAACTGGGCCGCCTGGAACCCTGTTCCAAAGCCTGGAATGATCCGCCTCTTTACCTGGGAAGCGCTTGCCCACGGGGCTGAGGTCGTTAGCTATTTCCGCTGGCGGCAAGCCGTCTCGGGTCAGGAGCAAATGCACGCGGGCCTCAATCTTCCAGGCCAACACCAATGGTCACAGGGTGGGATCGAAGCCGTGCAGACCGGCCGGGAACTGCAAAGCCTGGGGAAACTTCCGCTGCCGGGCCAGTCTCCCGTGGCGATTGTCTATGACTACGAAGCATCGTGGATCACGCGCATCCAGCCGCAGGGCAAGGACTTTGATTTCTCTGAACTAGCGTTCCGCTGGTATGAGGCGGTGCGCCGGCTGGGCCTCGATGTTGATTTCGTGCGGCCGGGGGCGAGCCTCGCGGGTTACCGGTTGACGCTGGTGCCGACAATGCCATATGTCGGCGATGCGGCGGAACGTGCCTTCACTTCGGCAGACGGGCTTGTGCTTTATGGCCCTCGAACTGGTTCCAAGACCCGGCACCACGCCATTCCGGCCAACCTGCCGCCGGGGCCGCTGGCGCCGCTGATCAAATCCCGGGTACTCGAAGTGTCTTCCCTGCGGCCTGGGGTCGGCAGTGTCGTGAATGGCAAGGTCAAGGGGACGGCGCTGCGCTGGCGAGAAACACTCGAGGTGAACGGCGCGGATACCCTCGCCAATTTCCATGATGGCAACGCCGCGCTGACCTGCGCAGGAAACCACTATTACCTCGCCTGCTGGCCCGATATGGCCCTGTTGAATTCGGTGATGCAATTCATGGCCGGCAAGGCCGGTCTCGACACATTGGTGCTCCCGGAAGGCGTGCGCCTTCGGCGCCGCGGCGATCTTGTGTTTGCTTTCAACTATGGCACACAGCCCTGGCGGCTGCCGGTTTCAGGAACACTGCTGCTGGGTAGCCGGGATTTGGGGCCACAGCAGGTCACAATTCTAAGGGAGTAGCGGGCCGGGCACCGCCTGCCAGAAGGCCAAAACTTTGCGGCTCTGCAGGCGATCTGCTAATGGACAGCTGACGAAGCCGCTACGTTCCGGAGGCGAATTGTGAGCACCTATCCCCGCGATATGAAAGGCTATGGCCGAGCCATTCCGGATCCTAAGTGGCCGGGCGGAGCCCATGTGGCCGTGCAGTTCGTGCTGAACTATGAGGAAGGCGGCGAAAACAACATCCTGCACGGCGATGCGGCGTCAGAAGCTTTCCTCTCGGAAATCGTAGGCGCCGCCGCGTGGCCCGGCCAGCGGCACTGGAACATGGAATCGATCTACGAATACGGCGCGCGGGCCGGATTTTGGCGGTTGTGGCGCATGTTCACGGCACGAAAAATTCCGTTGACGATTTATGGCGTTGCCACAGCGCTGTTGCGTTCACCGGATCAGGTTCAGGCAATGAAGGAAGCGGACTGGGAGATCGCCAGCCATGGCCTCAAGTGGGTCGAACACAAGGACATGCCGGAAGATGTGGAGCGCGCGTCAATTGCCGAGGCCATCCGAGTCCACACGGAAGTCACGGGCGAGCGGCCGCTGGGCTGGTATACGGGCCGTTGCTCAATGAACACCACGCGCCTGGTGATGGAGGAAGGCGGATTTCTCTATTCGTCCGACGACTATGCCGATGACCTGCCCTACTGGTTGAACAAATCCTCCGGCGGCAAGCACCTCATCATTCCCTACACGCTCGATGCCAACGACATGCGATTTGCTACTCCCCAGGGGTTCAACACCGGTGAACACTTCTATCAATATCTCAAGGACAGCTTCGACTGTCTCTATGAGGAGGGACGGCGCGGATCGCCCAAGATGATGTCGGTGGGATTGCACTGCCGCCTTGTTGGGCGTCCGGGCCGGGCCATAGGCCTGGCCAAGTTCATTGACTATGTGCTGGCAAAAGAAAAAGTGTGGCTACCGCGGCGGATCGACATTGCGCGCCACTGGCACAAGACTTTCGGCTGACAAACCTCGACGCGGCGCTCATGCAAATGCCGGCTGGCGCAAGCCAAGGATGGCGCGGGCCTGCTGCCAGGTTGCAACGGGGCGTTGGTACTTTTCGCACAGGGCGGCAGCACGTTTGACGAGTGCGGCATTGGATGGTGCCAGTGTACTTCGGTCGAGGCGCACATTGTCCTCCATGCCGGTGCGGGTGTGACCGCCCTTGGCAATGGCCCATTCATTCACGACGATTTGCGATGGCCCGATGCCAGCAGCGCACCAACTGGCATCGGGAGCGTAGCGCGCCAGGGTTTCGATATAGAAGTCCAGTATACGCTCATCGGCGGGTGCTGCGTTCTTTATGCCCATCACAAACTGAACATAGAGGGGGCCCTTCAACCGCCCATCCTTCTGCATCATCGTGGCGTTTACGATGTGGGAGAGGTCGAAGGCCTCGATTTCGGGCTTGATGTCCCGCGTCAGCATTTCAGATGCCAACCAATCGACGAGGTCAGGCGGACACTCGTTTACGCGTGACGGAAAATTGTTGGAGCCGACTGATAGCGAAGCCATATCGGGCCGAAGCGGCAACATGCCGCCCCGCGCCCTGCCAGCACCGGAACGGCCGCCCGTCGACAACTGTATGATCATGCCCGGGCAGTGCTTCTCAAGCCCTTCCTTCAGCCGCGCAAAACGCTCGGGATCGGCAGTAGGCTTGCCGTCATCGTCACGCACATGGCAATGGGCGATGCTGGCGCCGACTTCAAAACTCTCATGCGTGCTTTCAATCTGTTCTGCAACGGTTACGGGCAGGGCCGGATTGTTCTCCTTGGTCGGGACGGAGCCGGTCATTGCCACGCAGATAATGCTGGGATTTCCGCTCGCACCCGGCCCGGTAGAAGATTGCGATTGCACCGAAGCTGAATTCTGATGGCTTGGCATTGGAGACGACTTCCGTAGGAACGATTGCAGAATAGTTTGGCCGGCGAACCGGGTTCAAAGCTTGTTGCGTGATTCCCCGTAGGGGCGGGTTGTGGCGCGATTTAGCCGCCAAACCGCCGCCGGTCAAACCTGGTGCTAGCGTGTGCCGTTGTCAGGATTTGGCCAGGCGCTTCTTGAATGCTTCCATCTCGGCGGCGGGCGCATTGACGAGGTTTGGCGCATCCGGCCAGGTGCCGGATTGCACTTCACCGACCCATTGCTTGAAGGCGGAAACGCGCATGGACTGGATGCGCTCGAATTCCTTGGCGAGGTTGACATATTGTTTGGCGTGGCGCGGCACATGGCCGGTATTGGTGCCGAGCACGTCGCAGGCAAACAGGTACTGGCAGTCGCCGCCCTTGCCGCCGCCCATCGAAACCAAGAACAGGTTGGTGCGCTTGGCGATCTCCGCGGTGACTTCCGGTGGCACGACTTCAATCTCGACGCCGAAGGCGCCCACTTCCTCATAGCGTTTGCAGCGCTCCCATACCTGCACGGCGGAATCCGACGTCTTGCCTACCGCCTTGAAGCCGCCGGTCCAGGTACAGAAATGCGGGATGAGGCCGACGTGGCCGATGACCGGGATGTTGTCCTTGGCCATGCGCTCGACGGTATCGAAGGCCGCGGCACAATAGATCGCGTCGGCACCAGCTTCCATCATGCGGAAGGCCCAGCGGAGGTAGTCGTCGGCAACGGCGGGTGCGGAATAGAGCGGCAGGCCCGGCACGGCGAACAGCGACGGACCAACTGAGCGGAACTGCTTTTCGCACAGCATCTCCGGCGGTACAGAAACCATGTCGATACCCGATGCTTCGGCGGCGGCAAGTTCTTCCCAGTTTTCCACGCGCATCATGGTATACTGGTACTTGCCCTTATTGGCGCGAACATCGGCGACGGTGGGGCGTTTACGTGGCATAAGCTACTCCCTCATTTTTCGGATCACGCACAGATGCTCATGCATAGAATTTTGGGCGAGCGATCTGATTCACAGCAACTGTCTTGCCGGAGTTCAAGGCTTCAACGCCCGCCTCGGCAACAACCGACGAGCAGTAGCCGTCCCAGGCGGTGGCGCCGATGTTCGGCTTGCCGGTGCGGACTGAGTTAACCCAGGCGATGTTCTGGCGGCGATAGGCTTCGACGAAACGCGGGCGCCAATCGGCGGGATAGGTGTTGATCTGCTTGAGGCCCAGGTTGATGTCGGCGTTGACGGGGGCCCGCAAGACGGCAGTGCCCTTTTCGCCGACGAGCTCGCCCCTCACATCGTAACCATAGGTGGCGCTGATGTTGACTTCGATGTTCACCAGCTGACCGGCTTCGGTCTCCAGCACCATGAAGACGGGAGCCGTCGCACCGCCCGCGGGCGGGCGGAAAACGCTGATTGATTTGTACTCGGACTCCAGCATCCAGCGCGCCACGTCGAATTCGTGCGGTGCGGAATTGCAGATCGCCATTTCGGCGCGGAAGTCATAGGCGGGCGACACATTACGGTGGAAGCAATGGAACATCAGCGCCTTGCCCAAGTCGCCACGGGTCAACAGCGATTTGATTTCGGCATAGGACGGATCGAAGCGGCGCATGAAACCGATCTGCACAAGGCGTGCCCCACGCTTATCTTCCGCCGCCATGACGGCCAGGCATTCCTTTACGTCCTGCGACAAGGGTTTTTCGCAAAGAACCGGTTTTCCGGCTGATATGCAGGCCAATGTCAGCGGCGCATGGAATTGGTCGGGTGCGGCGATGACCACAGCATCAACGGCCTTGTCATTGATCACGGCCAGCGGGTCGCTTGCGATGTTGAGGGCACCGGTGGCGCCGGCCACATTCGTGGCGCGCGCCGCATCGGCATCACAGATGGCCTGCAGCGAAACGCCGGGAACTTCCTCGGCAAAAATGCGGGCATGATCGGCGCCCATGATCCCTGCTCCGATCAGCCCTATTCTCACGGTCATGAATGCGTCCTTGCAAATGCCGCCGATACAAGCCTGACTTTCCGCATCAGGCAAATCCAGTCAAATGGGATTTCATGCCGGCCACCTCAAAAAATGGGCGGGCAAGAACCGAGGAGTAGGTGGTTCCGCCCGCCCCGAAAGTGATACGAATTGGTTTCGGCATGACAATGGGAGGCTTGGTGCTCATGATGAGGATTCAACCCGACTTGATATCATGGCCCATGGCGTGGCCCTCAACCCCGGCCTCCAGTTCCGCCATCATTTCGCCGCCGGCCATGAGGTCGGTAATCTCTTCGCGAGTTTTCTCGCCCTTCTTGAAATCAGCGGCGACGGCACCGCGGATGAGAACGGCATAGTGATCGCCGACGGCCATGGCGTGGGTCACCTGGTGAGTGATGAAGACCACGGCCAGGCCGCGCTTCTTGGCCTGGTTCACAATGCGGAGCACGTGCGATGCCTGTTTCACGCCCAGCGCCGCCGTCGGTTCGTCAAGGATCAGGACGCGCGCGCCGAAGTAGACAGCCCGAGCAATGGCCAGCGACTGCCGTTCGCCGCCCGAAAGCCCGCCGACTAAGCGGTCGCCATCGTCGATGCGCGTGATGCCGAAATCGCGAACCGACTTGACGGCGATTTCATTAGCTTTCTTGCGGTCAAAAATCTTGAATGGCCCCCAGCCCCTGGTGGGTTCGGCGCCGACGAAAAAGCTTCGGCCGATCGACATCAGCGGGAAGGTGCCGCCGAACTGGTGAACGGTGGCAATGCCCTTCTCGCTGGCATCGCGCGGCGTCTTGAAGGCAACGGGCTCGCCGTCCATCAACACCGTACCGGAACTGGGCACATACACGCCCGACAGGATCTTGATCAGCGTCGACTTGCCGGCGCCATTGTCGCCCAGCAGGCAAATGACCTCGCCGGAGCGCACCTGCAACGAGATGTCATGCAGGACATCGATGGGACCGAAGGACTTGTTGACGTTTTTGAGTTCGAGAATGGGAGTGGCGGAAGAAGCGGTCATGGGTTCTGTCCTCACTTCTTCTTCGGCGTGTAGGTCAACGCCATCTTGCGGAAGGTGTTGTTCATCAGAACAGCGGCCAGCAACAGCACGCCGATGATCAGGCTCGACCAATTGCGGTCGAAGTTGGTGTAATAGATGCCCTGATTGACGATGGCGAAGGTGATTGTGCCGAAAAAGATGCCGATGATGGAGCCGAAGCCGCCGGTCAATAAAACGCCGCCGACCACCACCGCGATGATGGAATTGAAGATGAACGACTGACCACCGCCGACTTGCGCCGAATTGAAGAGAATGGCCTGGCACATTCCGACGAATGCGGCCGATACGGCCGAAAGTACGAACAGCAGGATGGTCATGCGGTCGGTGGGAATGCCGGCGTTTCTGGCACTCACCTTGTCACCGCCCATGGCGAAGATCCAGTTGCCGTAGCGCGAGAAGTGCACGAAGAAAACGTAGGCGGCGGTGGCCAGTATCCACCATATGACGACGACCTGAAGCTGGCCTGGCGGGAAAATTCCGCCGAAGGAGATGAAATCACCAAACATGGACTTAGCAACGCCCTCGGTTTTCAGAGCCACGTTTGTTGACTTGGTGACTAGCACGGTGAGGCCAAGGAGAATTCCTTGCACGGCGAACAGCGATCCCAGCGTGATGATGAGCGATGGCACGGCGGTGCGCACCACCATTAAGCCGTTTACGAGGCCAACGACCAGCCCGAAGACAAGCGTCGCCGCAATGCCCAACCATATCGGTAAGCCAAAGTGCCCGCCAATCACGGCAGTCATCATGGCGCCAGCGGGCACCATGGCACCCACCGAAATGTCCAGTTCGCCCGCAATCATCAACAGGCCAACAGGAATCGCAATGATGCCAAGACTGGCAGCGACATTGAGCCAGCTTGACAGCCCGGCAATCTGAAGAAACGTCAGGCCTCCGAAGATGCCGAAGAAAACAAGCACCGCCAATAGGCCAAGAAATGCGCCGGCTTCAGGGCGGCGCAACAGGCCGCTGAACATTGAAGTGTTCACGATATCCCTCCCCGCACTACATCACGGCACAATGCAGTAAACCGGCGACGTTGCCACGCTGTAAAGTGTTGCCGGCCCGCCAAAGCGCTGGCGGGCCGGGTTATCAGCTTCTGGTGTTAGCGAGCGCCCTTGGCGACGCCGTCCAATGTGGCATCGATGTTTGACTCATCAACAATTCCTGGGCCAGTGAGGACCGGGAAATGTCGGCAAGTTGGTGCCGAAATCGATGTGCGCTGCAAGCAGTGACGACGCCAAGTAACCTTGCAAATAGGGCTGCTGGTCAATGGCAAAGGCCTGCGTGCCGCCCTTGATGCGATCAAGGCCCGCCTTGTTGATGTCGAACGAGCCAAGCTTCACGCCTGCAACTTTGTCGGCCTGCTGGATGCCGATGGCTGCCGAGTCAGCATCACCGGCAGAAATGGTGATGACGCCATCGATGGTACCGTCCTTGATCAGTTCGGCCTTGATGGCTTCAGCCACGGCGGTCGCGTTGCCGAAGCTAGTCGATGGCAGTGGCAGCTGCGTCGCCTTGCCGCCGCTTCCGGCAATGCCGTCCGCGACGCCCTTGCAACGGGCTTCAAGGTTGTGCCGCACCGGGAATGGTGTTGACGCAAAGAACGTTCTTCTGGCCCTTCGCGGCGAAAGTTTCGCCACCGGCTACGCCGGCGATGTACTCATCCGAACCGACATAGTTGAACGCGCCGAGTTCCTTGGCCTTTTCGGCACCACCAGCGTTCATCAGAATGACCTTGATACCAGCAGCCATGGCATCCTTGATGGCCGGATCTTCAGCTTCTGGCACCCAGTTCGGAATGACCAGTCCGTCCACTTTCATGCTGATTGCCGTGCGGATCAGTTGCACGACGTCTGGCGCGAAATTGTCGTAGTTCTGCAAGACGCAGGTAATTGATCGAGCCGCCATTGGCCTCGATGCCGGGTCGTGCGTCATCCAGGCCCTTCTTGATCAGGTTCCAGAATGCGTCGTCGTTCGAACCGCCGACAACGGCGATGTTGGCCGCCATTGATGCGCTGGCCGTGAAGGCCAGTACAGCCGCAGTGGCCATCAGATGTGTAAACTTCTTCATTTGCTTCCTCCCTTGTCCCGTCACCATGACGGGTTCCAAAAAACTTCTATGTTTTCGTCGCATTCAATCGTTCGACTTTCCGCGCGTAGCGGGCATCCATCATCGCTTGCGCTTCCTTCGAGCCGTCGTGCCAGGTGCCGAACCACTTATCGAGCGGGACCAGGCCATCGCCGCCGTAGTTCACTTCGAAGTGCTTGTGATGCAGGTAGTGCAGATAGGCGTGGCTATCGAGGGATTTGTCTTCGGTGAGTTCCAGCTTGTCGAAGCCGATGTGGCCATTGATGGCGCCATAACCCGCCAGATGAAGTTGAAACAGCGCGATCAACGGGTTTGACGGCAGGATGAGATGCCACCACACGACACCATGATAGAGGAAGGTCTCGACCGGGTGCATGGACAACGACGACCAGGGCGAGGGATTCACCGAATTGTGGTGCACGGAGTGAATCCATTTGTAAAGAATGGGAATGTGGATGAGGCGGTGAATGCAGAAGAAATTCACTTCATGGATCACTGGTGTCATGAGCAACAGGAACGCCAGCCAATAGGGATGATCGGACCAGTTCAGCCAGGACGCATAGCCGTTGGCGAAGCACCACAACATCAGCACTTCCACCAGTGTCCACATGGTGATGCCGGAGAGATAGCTGCGCAGGAAATTGTCGATGTTCTGGCTCTTGAACCAGAAGACGTCAGAAGGCTGTTCCGAAGGGAACTTGGCGTTGTATTTGAAGCGCGTGCCCTGCTTGCGCTTCCAGTAGTAGAAGAATTCGATTGCGCCATACATCAGGAAGATGCCGGCGGAGTTCACGGCGTAGAGCCAGAGCGCCCAGCTCCAGCTCAAGGTCTTCATGGTTTCCCAGTCGGGGAGAACGTAGTTCCAGTAGAGAACGGTCACGGCCATGTGGAAGGCGTTCCACGGCCAGACATAGCCAATGAGGAATGTCACCCATTTGCGGACGTCGAACGGCTGGTTCCAAAAGAACGGAATCTGCGGGTGGGCATTGGGCGCCCAATCGCGTCTCTTGTTGCGAGTTCCAGACAGCAAGTCGTCCATGACGCTTTCTCCACCGCTGCCTATTTGGTTGACATACTGGAACAGATGAATCAATCTGATACGAAATGGATCAGTTATTTCGTCTCAAACGCTCCAAAAACAGACTTCGAAAGAGATTTTTTGGTATATTGGGATTCAGAAAATGACACGACCTACCATTCGTGACCTGGCCGAGGCGGCCGGAGTGTCAGTATCCACGGTGAATCGGGTGCTGGCAGGTGCTGCAGGGGTGCGCAGCCCGACGATCGCGCTGGTGAACGAAGCGGCGGCACGCATCGGCTTTTACGGTCTCGGCACCATCCGGTCACAGATCACCGCGCGGCAAACGAAATATCGTTTTGGATTCCTGCTGCTGCAGCCCACGCGGCTCTACTACAAGGCGCTTGGGGCTGCCATTGAAGCCGCCGCCCGGCGCGAAGGCGTACCTGTTGAGCCTGTGGTGACCTATGCCGAAGACCTCAGCCCGCAATACACGGCGGCGCGGCTCCTCGAACTCGGCCAGAGCTGCCAGGCGGTTGCGGTGGTCGCCGCGGTCCATCCCCTGGTGTTGAAGGCTGTGGAAACTTTGCAGCAAGGTGGCGTTCCGGTAGTTGCGATGATCTCGCAGCTGGCGCCCGATGTAAACTACGTCGGCCCGGACAATTGGAAAGCCGGGCGCACCGCTGCTTGGACCATCGCAAATATGTGCAAGGCGCCCGGCAAGATCGGAATCCTGGTGGGCAATCACCGGTTTCGCTGCCAGGAGATGAATGAAAGCGGCTTCCGCTCGTACTTCCGCGAGTTCGCGCCTGACTTCACGCTGCTTGAACCACTTTCAACATTCGAAACGAGCGCCGTTGCCGAGGAAATGACCGAGAAGCTGCTGGCCGAACATCCCGATCTCAAGGGCTTGTTCGTGGCGGGTGGCGGCATTTCCGGCGCCATGCGTGCCTTGCGTAGCGGCGCCAAACCACATCAAGTGGTCACCGTTGGCCACCAGCTCATGGACAACACGCGCGACGGACTGCTCGACGGCACCATCACCATGATCCTCAACGATCCCGCCGACGTCACGGCGCGTGAAACAATTGCGGTCATGATTCGCGCCTGCGAGGGTGGCGCCGACGTTTCGCCGCAACAGATCGCATTGCCGTTCGAAATCTACACGCCCGAGAATATTTAAGGCCTGCGCGTCAATTCATCGGCGCGCCGCCTTCGGCTTTGCGTTTGGCAATATAGGCGTCGATCAACTCCAGGATGGCCGGATCAAGCACTGGCTGTTCATAGTCGCGGAGCAGATGTTTCCAGATGGTGTTGGCGCGCTCGCGGGCCTGGATGCCACCGCGCTCCAGCCAAGTGGGGTGGTTGTCCCAGTTGGACAGGAGCGGCGAATAGAAGGCTGTCTCATAGCGCGCCATGGTGTGTGGGGTGCCAAAATAGTGGCCACCGGCTCCGACTTCGCGGATGGCATCGAAGGCAAGGCTTTCGTCATCCATAGCGATGGGATCGAAGTAAGAGGCCATCATTTGCAGCATCTCGGCATCGAGGATGAGTTTCTCGAAGCTGGCGGTCAATCCGCCATGCATCCAGCCCGCCGCGTGCTCGACGAGATGGGCGCCACCCATCATGGCGCCCCACAGCGACATCTGGCTTTCATAGGCGGCCTGGGCATCCACTTCATTGGCGGCGGTCACGTTTGATGATCGGAAGGGAACGCCGATGTGACGGGCAAGCTGGCCAGAAGCCTGGGCGGCCTTGGTGTATTCCGGCGTTCCGAAGGCGGGTGCTCCCGACCGCATGTCAACGTTCGATGTAAAGCCGCCGTACATCACCGGCACGCCGGGGCGCACGATCTGGGTCAACACAATTCCAGCCAGTGCCTCGGCGTGCTGCTGCACCAGGGCGCCTGCAAGGGTTACCGGGCTCATGGCGCCGGCCAAAGTGAACGGCGTGATGACCAGCACCTGACCGTGCTCGGCCATGGTGATGAGGCCTTCGGCCATCGGCACGTCCAATTGCAATGGCGAATTTGTGTTGATGATGCCGAGAAGCGTGGGGCGCGAAATCAAGCCCTCGGGCGTGGTGCCGAGGGCCAGTGCCGCCAGTTCTAGGCCATCCACGGTGCGGGCCCGGCCCAATGTCTGGGTTTGCCAATTCTTGTCGAGCAGGGTGATTTGCGCCCGGTAGATATCGAGGTGGCGGGTGTTGGCGGACAAGTCCATGGGCTCGAAGGGGCCGCCACCCTCCTGATGCAGGATTCCGAGGGACTGGATGATCCGCAGATAGTCACACATTTCGGCAAAACTGCCATCGCGGCGGCCCTTGTCGTTGTCCATCACATAGGCCGGGCCGCCGACCGAAGCGAAAATGCAATCGCTGCCGCCAAAGTACAGGGAGCGTGCAGGATTTCGGGCTTCAAGCGTGAAGCCCTTCGGAATCGCCCGCAGGTGTTCCATCACCATTGCGGGGTCAAATCGAACGGTCTCGCCATCGACGTTGGCGTGAGCGGACTTGAACCGGTCGAGGGCTCCGGCGTCGAGGACGCGCATGCCGATATTGCAGAGTACCGAAAGCGCTTTCCCGTGAATGGTCGCCACGTGGTCGGCACTCAAGACCTCGATTGGTGCATAGGGCCGTGTTACCCGTCCAAAAGGACGCTGAAACAACTGGCCGCTGTCGCGGGTACCACGCGAGGTCCGCCGCCGAGGGCGATCAATACCGCCTCTTGTTTCAGCGCCGGTCATGCGATGATGTTCGCGGCTGGGCGCTCGCGCAGCGGAACCTGTGACACGTCGCTTTCGCCGAATTCACGCGCGAAGCGGTGCGCGGAATAGACGGCATCGGCAATTGTCGAAGGTTGCAAGCAGTCACCAATGCGGGTGACCTTGGTTTCCGGCGCCGATGCCGAGAGTTCCCTATAGAGCCGGTCATCGGGCGTGCGGCCGGTGACCATGATCAAGGTTTCGCACGGCAGCTGGTTTTCACGGCCGGTGAAGGCACAGGTCAGGCGCACCCCGCCGTCAATATGTGCCGCAAGCAAGCGGGCGGTTACAATGTTGACACCGGATTCCAGCAGGCGGGCCTGCACAAAGGGGTGTTCGTCGGTCATTGCGGTCCAGCTTGAAGCGGTTGCATGGGACGTCACAAGGCTTACCGCATGGCCAGCGAGCCGCAGCTTTTCAGCCAGCGCCCCGCCCATGAAGTAGTGCTCGTCATCGTATATGACCACCGGGCTGTGGATTGCGGCGCCGGCAAAGATGTCGTCAGGAGTCAAGGCGCGAGGCAGGTGCAGGGGTGTCAGATTGACGGTGCCGATGGCATCGCGGCGCCAGTGGGACCCGGTTGCCAGCAGCACGTGATCGGCGCCAAACCCTGAGCAATCCATGGCTGTCATCTCGCTTCCGGGGAACAGCTCGACATTGGGAAGCTTGGCAATCATATGCAAGCGCCAATCCCGTACTCGCGCCCAAGTCGACAACCCGGGAAGCGTGCTCTCGCGATTGACGCGGCCGCCGGGCCTATCTCGGTTGTCAGCTACCGCCACTTCAAGGCCGCGGCGGCCGAGACTCAAGGCCGCTTCAAGGCCAGCGGGACCGGCGCCGACTATGAGGACTTTTTCGCGACGGGCATGGGTGGCGATGCGTTCGGGATGCCAGCCGCGCCGCCATTCCTCGGCAATCGTGGGGTTTTGGGTGCAGCGCAAGTGCACCCCTTCATTGTTGGCAGCGCGGCAGATATTGCAGCCGATGCACTCGCGTATCTCGTCTTCGCGGCCATCGCGGATCTTGTTAGGCAAGAAGGGATCAGCAATTGAAGGCCGGGCGGCGCCGATGAAATCCTGTATGCGGCGCTTGATCTGGCCCACCATGGTATCGGGAGATGTGAAACGCCCGACCGACACCACGGGCTTGCTGGTCAAACCTTTCACGAAGGCAACGTAGGGTTCCTGGAAACCTTCGGTGCTGAAGCGCGCCGATTTGCTGTCATTGCCCAAAGCGCCGGCAACGTTTACATCCCAGAGATCGGGAAGTTCAGCCAGCATCGCCACGATATCGCGGCCTTCGCCTTCCGATGTGATGCCTTCGGGGCCATGTAGTTCGTCAACCGCCAGGCGCACGGCTACGGCACAGCTGCCGCCAACTGCCTCCTTGGTGTCTTCGATCATTTCGCGCAACAGCCGGACGCGGTTTTCGAGGCTGCCGCCATACGCGTCGCCACGGGCGTTGTAGCGGCGCGACAGGAACTGGAACGGCAAGTAGTCGTGCCCGGCATAGACGTAGATGATGTCAAATCCAGCGCGCCGGGCCCGTTTGGCGGCATCGCGCTGCCAGCCGCGGAAGGCGCGAATATCGGCTAGGTCCATGGCCCGGGCGGTTGAAGGCAGATGATACATGGCCGGCTGAACGGAAGGGGCAAGATCCGGAAGGCGTGTCATGCGGTTCGAGGCATGGGAGCCACCGTGCCAGAGTTCAATACCAGCGAGGCTGCCATGGGCATGAATGGCATCGGCGGTTGGCGCCAAAGCCTTCACATCGCCATCATCCCAAAGTGACAGAAAGGCAAAGGGACTATCGTCAGATGACGGATGAATGGAACAGTATTCGGTGCAGACCACGCCCCAGCCGCCTTCAGCCTTGATGCCGCGCAGGGCCGCTCCCGCCTGGGGACGCTGCCAGCCGAGACCGGTGGCGTGCGGGGTTTGATAGAAGCGGTTGGGCGCGACAACAGGGCCGATGGGCACCGGCTCGAAGAGTATGTCGTAAAGAGGATTGCGCGGCATTCGACAGCCTGTTGAACAAGCGTATAATAAGATACTTCGCGCTGCACGGTCAAGCTCACGGCGGATTCGCTGTTGACGTGACTTTTTCCCTTATTGTACACTTATTCAATAACTGGGACCTCGATGGTGACAGTCCGCACAGAGTTTCCGTTGCCGGTGAAGGTGGTCGAGAACTTCTGGGTGCCGATGCCTGACGGCGCGCGGCTGGCGGCCAGAGGCTGGTTTCCCGATCACCCGAAAGCCGGCCCGGTTCCCGCCATTCTCGAATACCTGCCCTATCGCAAGCGCGACGGCACAAGGGGGCGCGACCAGGGTCTCCACCATTATCTGGCAGGCCACGGTTACGTGACGATCCGCTTGGACATTCGTGGCACCGGCGACAGCGAGGGACTGATCGACGACGAGTACACGGTTCAGGAGCAGATTGATGGCTGCGATGCCATCGCGTGGATTGCCGGGCAGGCGTGGTGCGACGGCCAGGTGGCGATGATCGGCATCTCGTGGGGCGGGTTCAACGGATTGCAGATCGCCGCCCGCCAACCAAAGGCGCTCAAGACCATCATCACTGTCGGGTCGACGGATGATCGCTATGCCACCGACATTCACTGGGTCGGCGGTTGCCTTTCGAAGGATAATTTCGACTGGTCGGCGACGATGTTCGCGCACAATGATTTGCCGCCCGACCCGGCAATCGTGGGTGATCGCTGGCGCGACATGTGGCGGCAGCGGATGACGCATAATACGCCGTGGATTATCGATTGGCTTCACCACCAGCGGCGCGACGACTACTGGAAACAAGGCTCGGTATGCGAGGATTTCGCGAAGATCAAGATACCTGTCTATGCGGTTTCCGGCTGGGCCGACAATTATTCGGAGAGCGTGCCCCGGCTTCTGGCCGGTCTCAAAGGACCGTGCCTTGGCCTCATCGGACCATGGGCGCATTCCTACCCGCATGATGTCACGGTGGAGCCGGCGATCGGCTGGTTGCAGGAGGTGGTGCGCTGGTGCGACCACTGGATGAAAGGGCGTGAAACCGGAATCATGGATGAACCGATGTTGCGCGCCTGGATGCAGGACAGCGTGCCTCCACGTACCTGCTACACCGAGCGGCCCGGCCGCTGGGTGGGCGAAGAGCAGTGGCCTTCGCCGCGCATCCGGCATGACAGGCTGTTCCTGAATAGCGGCGGCAAGCTTGATGCAAAGGCGGCGGCACGCACAACTGTGGCGATTTGCTCACCCCTGTGGGTAGGGTTGGCGGCGGGCGAAGTCGGGCGTTACGGCGATGATGCCGAATGGGCGGTGGACCAGCGCGAGGACGATGGCGGGTCACTGGTTTTCATCTCCGAACCTCTCGGCGAACGGCTCGAGATATTGGGAGCACCGGCGCTTCATCTGACGTTCGCGAGCGACAAGCCGCAGACGCTTGTTTCGGTAAGGCTCAACGATGTGGCACCCGACGGGCAATCGACGCGGGTGACGGTGGGGCTGCTCAACCTCAGCCATCGTAACAGCCACGAATTTCCCGAGGCCCTGGTTCCCGGGGAATACACATCGGCAATGGTTGAACTGGATGATATCGCCCATGCCTTTCCGCAAGGGCACCGCATTGCGGTTTCGATTTCCACGACCTATTGGCCGATCGCCTGGCCATCGCCGGAACTTGCCACACTGACGGTTGCATGCGGCGCCAGTTCACTTGGCCTGCCGGTGCGGCCGCCGCGCGCCGAAGATGCCGGGATGCGCGCCTTCGATCCGCCCGAAGCGGCGCCACAGGCCAAGGTCACCTACCATGAGGCGGAGAAAACTCATCCGCGCCGGGTCGTCCGCGATCTGTCTTCGGGCCTGATGACCGTCGATTTTCCGCGCTGGACGTATCGCAAGGAGATGCACGACATCGGCCAGGTGCAGAGTTCGACGGCGTTTGCGCGCTATGAGATCGTTGATGGCGATCCGTTGTCGGCTACACTTACCACCGCCTACAAGGTTGAGATGGTGCGGCCGGATGCGGCCGTCAGCCATGAAAGCACCGGAAAGCTTAGCTGTGATGCCTCGCATTTCATTGTCGACATGACGCTCTGCGTGGCCGAAAACGGTATTACGATCTTCGAAAAACAATGGCACGAGAGGATTGCCCGTGACATGGTTTAGGCCGTCTCATCTTCAGAAGGGGGCGCGCGGCACCCGGTGTTGAACTACGCCATCAAGCGACTTGCACTTGCCGTGCTGATCCTCGCGGTGGTCATGCTGGCGATGTACGCGATGGTGTTTCTCATCCCTGGCGATCCGGCATCCCTGGCGCTTGGCCCGCGCGCCACGCCGGAATTGAAGAAACTATTGATGGAGCGCATGGGGCTCGACAAGCCGGTCTATGTACAGGTGTGGAACTTCTTCCGGAACGCGCTGGCCGGCGACCTCGGTTACGACGTGTGGTCGAAGCGGCCGGTTTCCGAAATGATCATGGAAGTGTTTCCCAACACGCTCATTCTCGGCATGGTGGCGATTGGCACGGCCTTGGTGTTTGGCATCGGGCTTGGATGCCTCGCCGTCGTCTGGCAGGGAACTTTCGTTGACCGGCTCCTCGCCATTCTGTCGGTCAGCCTGATCTCGGTGCCATCCTTCGTGGTTGCCATCTATCTTCTGCTGATCTTCGCGGTGTGGCTCGGGTGGCTTCCGGCGATCGGGGCTGGCGAACAGGGCGATTTCATGAGCCAGCTGCGGGCGGTCATCCTTCCGGCCATGGCGATCGCCTTGACGTGGGTCGGCTATCTGGCACGGCTGGTGCGGGCCGCCATGCTGGATGTGATGGGGGCCAATCATGTGCGTACGGCAAGAGCCTTCGGCCTCAGCGAGCGCAAGATATTGCTGCGCTATGCGCTGCGCATTGCCATTATCCCGACGATTGCGATCATCGCAGTGGGGTTCGGCTCCATTCTGTCAAGTGCGGTGTTCGTGGAAACCGTGTTCTCCAGGCCGGGAATCGGCAGTCTCATTACCTCAGCGGTGCAGAAGCGCAATTTTCCGGTGGTGATGGGCACGGTGTTGTTCATGACGGCCTTCTACCTGGCGGTGGTGACGCTGGCCGACCTGCTGATCGCCCGGCTTGACCCACGGGTAAGGGATGCACTCCGTGGCTAATATGCGGCCACGCTCGCTTGTATCGAGCCTCATGGCCGATCCGTTGGGGATCATGGGCGTGATCATCGTCAGCGTCTTCGTGCTGATGGCGGCGCTGGCGCCGTGGCTTGCGCCCTATGATCCGATCAAGATCGATGTTGCCAACAAGTTCGCAGGCCCCAGCCTTGAACATTTCCTTGGCACGGACCAGCTTGGCCGCGACATGCTTTCGCGCATCATCCATGGCGCGCGCATTGCACTTGGCATCGCGCTGACGGCAACCGGGCTTGCGGGACTTGCCGGGCTTCTTCTCGGCATCATAGCCGGCTATGGTCCGCGTTGGCTCGACGGGCTGCTGGTTCTGTGCTTCGATTCAGTATCGTCACTGCCGATGATCCTGTTCGCTCTGGCGGTGATTACGGTTCTTGGGCCTGGCACGGCGACGCTTATTTTCGTCATCGTGCTCATTTCCATTCCGGGTTATGGACGATTCATACGGGCGCAGGCGCTTGGCCTGGCACGCAGTGACTTCATCATGGCGGAACGGGCCATGGATGCTTCGCACGCCCGCATCATTCTCATTCATATGCTGCCCAATGTGGTCGGCCAGTTGCTCATCGTACTATCGATGGACATTCCGGTGGTGATCATGCTGGAAGCAGGCCTCAGCTATCTCGGCTTTGGCGTGCGTCCGCCAACCCCGTCGTGGGGCAACATTCTCTATGACGGCTATGTGTCGCTCCGCCAGTCGCCCTTGATGGTCATCGTCGCCGGCGTTCCGCTGATGTTGGCGACACTTGGTTTCACATTCCTCGGCGAGTCGCTACGTGATGCACTTGATCCGCGCTTGCAGCTCAAGGTGCTGAAATGAGTGCCGCCCTGCTGTCGGTTGAAGACCTGTCAATTGCCTATGACAGTGAAGACGGCGCAATTCAGGCGGTGCGTCATGCCAGCCTCGAGGCGAGGGCCGGCGAGGTCATTGGCATTGTCGGCGAAAGCGGTTGCGGCAAGTCAACGCTGGCATCGGCATTGATCGCCCTCCTGGCGCGGAATGCCCGGGTCACTTCAGGTCATGTGATATTTGGCGGGCGGGATATCCTGTCGCTTCCGCCGAAGGACCAGCGCGACCTGCGCGGCCAGCACATCGCCATGATATTCCAGGACCCAATGACGGCTTTCAATCCGGTGCTGACCATCGGCGCGCAATTGATCGATTTCCAGGACCATCGCCAGGATATCACGCGCGGCGAAAAGCAGGCACGAGCCACTGACATGCTGGGGCGTGTGGGTATTCCCGATGCCGCCTACAATCTCGGCCGCTATGTGCATGAACTGTCGGGCGGCATGCGCCAGCGGGCGGCGATTGCGGCGGCGCTGTTGATGGCGCCCGAGGTTTTGGTGGCCGACGAACCGACGACGGCCCTTGATGTCACGATGGAAGCGCAGATCATCCACCTGCTCCGCGAATTGCGGCGCGACTACAATGGCGCCATTGTCGTCATCACCCATCACCTTGGCCTGGTTGGCGAGCTGTGCGACCGTGTCTATGTGATGTATGCCGGCGAAGTGGTGGAGGAAGGCACGACGGATGCCGTCTATCACACGCCGCGCCACCCCTATACGCGGGCGATGATTGCCTGCGATCCGGCTCATCTCGAGGTTCATACACCGGTTCTGCCGACTATCGCTGGACGGCTGCCGAGTCTGGTTCAGCCGCCGGAGGGCTGCAGTTTTGCCGATCGATGCCCGCTGGTCAGAGCACACTGCCGGTCCGTGCCGCCGCCATACGTAGACGTGGGACCATTGCACAGGGCGCGCTGCCACGAGGCCCGGGCATGAGCGCGCTCTATGACGTTGACGATGTGGCGGTCGATTTGGCGGCGCCGGCCAAGGGCCTTGAAAGCCTGCTTCCCGGGCATTCGCCGCGCATGAACATTCTCAAGGGCATCTCCATGGCCATCGGCCAAGGCGAAGTTCTGGGGCTGGTGGGTGAATCGGGTTCGGGAAAAACCACGCTGGCCCGGGCCATGATGGGACTGCAAGCGATCACTTCCGGCAGCCTGAGGTTCGAGGGACGGGAGCTGCGCGGCGGCGCGGATTTTTCCATGCTCCGGCGCAGCAGCGCGTTGATGTTCCAGGACCCCGTTGCGTCGCTCAGTCCGCGCCGCAAGGTAGAGGCCCAGGTCATCGAGCCATTCCGGATTCATGGAATGGCGGTTGGAAATCCTCGGCACAAGGCATTGGAAATGCTGGAACGGGTTGGCCTTCCCGCACAGATGGCGCAACGCTTTCCACATGAGTTGTCGGGTGGGCAGGCGCGGCGCGTCTGCGTGGCCCGGGCACTCGCACTCAACCCCAAGCTGGTCATCGCCGACGAGCCGACGGCCGGACTCGATGTTTCGGTGCAGGCGGAAATCCTCAACCTCATGACTGGCCTCAAGAGGGATTTGGGATTGAGCTTCATGATCATCACACACAATCTCGCGATGGTGCGGCATGTGAGCGATCGCATCGCCATTCTCTATCTCGGTCGCCTGGTTGAATCGGGACCAACGCGCCAGGTGTTTGCCAAACCCTTTCATCCCTACACGAGAAGCCTTATCGCGTCGGAACCGCAAGCCGATCCGCGCAAGCGCCGGCCGGACCTTGCCATCAAGGGCGAGATTCCCAGCGTTCTGGCCAGGCCCACGGGTTGCGAATTCCACACGCGTTGCCCAATGGCTCAGCCGCGATGCGCCGCGGAAGAGCCTGCCCCCGCCTGCTCGCTCCCGGGCGAACGGTGCGGTGTCATTTTGCCGACGAGTCTCAATCAAACCAAGGAGGAGGAAGTCATGAAAGTCTCGTGGAACACTGATCGCCGCTCGCTGCTCAAGGCCGGTGGAACCCTTGTTTGCCGGTTTGGCCGCGGGCCCTCGCCTTGCGTGGTCCGCCGATGGCGACACGCTGCGCATTCGAGCTACTTCGGATTTTCAGGTGCTCGACCCGAAAGGTATCATCGGAGAACTCGATGACATCATTCCACGCTGCACGCAGGTGACGCTGGTGCGGCTTGGCGACATGCGAGACGGCAACCCATCTTCAAACTGGGGGGCGGAAACCATCGAATGGAAAGACCCATTGAAGATCGCCTTCACGCTTCGCGACGGGCTCAAATGGAACAACGGCTTTGGGCCGGTCACTCCGGAAGACGTGAAATTCTCTTTCGAACGCATTGCCGGAAGCGATTCAGCCTGGGCCTATCAATTCGAGAAGCTGGACAAAGTCGAGGTTGTCGACAACCGTTCCGGCATCATCCACCTCAAGGCGCCGTTCAAGCCGTTCTGGTTTATCGCCCTGCCCTATTACGGTGGGCATATCGTATGCAAGGCGGCGGTCGAGAAAGCGGGCGGCAGTTACACGACGGAAATTCCGGCGCAATGCGGCCCTTTCCTTCTCGACAAGTGGGAGCAGAACCAAAAGGTCACGCTGGTTGCCAACCCCGACTGGAATGGGCCGAAACCCGCATTCAACAAGATCGAATATTACGTCGTGACCGACGACCAGGCGGCACTGTTGGCCTACGAGGCTGACTCGTTTGACTTCACGCGGGTTGCGTTGAGCGCCGCAAAGCAGGTGAAATCGGCAACGCCGAAGGGCGGCAAGCTCATCGAAGCGCAATCGACGCGTTATGTGTGGCTGACCATCAACATGAATGCCGAAGCGCTGAAGGATCCGCGGGTGCGGCAGGCCATTCAGTATGCCTATGACGGCGATGCGGTTGTGCAAGGCTCCTACGATGGGCTGGTCGGCCGTTCGGCGGGGGTGGTGCAACCGGGAACGCAGTTCTCGCGCGAGAAGAACAAGATCGCGGTGCGCGACGTGGAGAAGGCAAAGGCCCTGCTGGCCGAAGCCGGAGTTTCCGATCTCACATTGAAACTCTACTGCCAGACAGACTCTACGTCGCAGGCGACAGCGCAGATCATCCAGGCCAGCCTGGCGGAAGCCGGTATCACCGTTGAACTGCAGCCGACCGAGGATGCGGCATACTGGGCACTTGGCGACAAGGCGCAGGGCGAAACTTACAAGTCTATCGAGCTTGGCGTTGATGAACTTCGCCGGCGGCATCGACCCCACGGAAAACCTGGTATGGTTCCGCCCGGACCAGATCGGCGTTTACAACTGGTCGTTCTTCGACAGCAAGGAGTTCGAGGATCTCTACCAGCAAGGCCTGGTGGAGCAGGACGACGCGAAGCGCAAGGCAATCTTCAACCGCATGGAAGATCTGATGGAGGAATTGGGCGGGTTCATTTTCATCTGCTTTGAACCATTCCTGGCCATCCATGATGACAACCTAAAGCCGGTCATTCTGGCCGACGGCCATCCCAATCCCACGATGTTTACGAAGGTGTGAGGCAAGCCGGGGCGTGATGATCTCACGCCCCGATCTCCCGATGGACAAGACAGCAAGAAGCCCGAAGTTCGAGCGCATCTCGCCTGATGAGCGGCGCGCCCGGCTGGTTGAAGCGGGTATCGCCTGCCTGGCAAAGGGCGGCATTCAAGGCTTCACCGTCGACAACATCTGCCGCGAGGCCGGTACGTCGCGGGGGCTCATCGCCCACCACTTCGGCTCGAAGGACGCGCTGCTGGCGGCTGTTTATGCGACAGTCTACGGGCGCGTGCTTGATACATTCGAATGGGCGGATTTGGCGGCTCCGGATGTCGCCAGCATCGTCGAAACGGTATTCGCCGACTCGTTTCTGAGCCGCCAGTATCTCAACGTCTGGCTGGCGCTGTGGGGCGAAATTGCGGTCAATCCGGCGCTGCAGCTCGAACACCGCAAGCACTATGCGCTCTATCGCGAACGGGTGGCGCGGCTGATTTCGGGCATTGCGCGGTCGCGCGGCGTGGTGGTCGACAGCTATGACGCCGCCACCATCTTCATTTCGCTGGTCGATGGGCTGTGGCTGGAGCAATGTATCGATTCAAGCCAAATGTCGCTTGTGCGGGCCCGCGAGCTGTGCCGCCACACGCTGGAACTGATGCTCAGCCCAGTGCGAAGAAGCTAGGAGACTGTGCGCCATCTCATTTGGCCTTGGGCCGTGCTACCGGAAATAGCGGATGGCAGTTCAAATTTGAGTGCAAGCGGTGCGGGGATTGCGGTAGTGATCAGCGCCTGACAGGCAATGGAGACCGCAGCAATGAACTTGCACAAGTTCGAACGTTATCCCCTCACGTTTGGCCCGACACCGATCGAACACCTGCCAAGGCTGTCGGCGGCGATTGGCGGCAAGATCGAGGTCTACGCCAAGCGCGACGACTGCAACTCGGGGCTGGCCTATGGCGGCAACAAGCTGCGCAAGCTCGAATACATCGTGCCGGATGCCATTGCCTCGGGTGCTGATACGCTGGTGTCGATCGGCGGTGTGCAGTCCAATCATACCCGCATGGTGGCGGCTACCGCCGCCAAGATCGGCATGAAGTGCCGGCTGGTGCAGGAGAAATGGGTGCCGCATTATGATGCGGTCTACGACCGGGTTGGCAACATCCTGCTTACCCGCCTGATGGGCGCCGACAGCCGGCTGGTTGATGATGGGTTTGACATCGGCATTCGCAAGAGCTGGGAAAGCGCCATGGACGATGTGCGCCGGGCGGGCGGCAAACCCTACGGCATTCCGGCCGGTGCTTCGGTGCACAAGTTCGGTGGGCTTGGCTATGTGGGTTTCGCGGAGGAAGTGCGCGAACAGGAGAAGGCGCTGGGTATTAAATTCGACTACATCATCGTCTGCGTGGTTACGGGGTCGACGCAGGCCGGCATGATCGTGGGCTTTGCGGCTGATGATCGCGCCCACCGGGTGATCGGAATTGACGGCTCCGGCACGCTGGACCAGACGCGCACCCAGGTGAGGCAGATCGTCGACAACACGGCTGACCTCGTCGAACTCGGGCGCAAGGTGCGCGACGACGAGATCGTTATCAATGGCGACTACGCCTATCCCGCCTATGGCGTGCCAAGCCAGGAAACCAATGAGGCCATTCGTCTTGCGGCGCGCACCGAGGCGATGATCACCGATCCGGTCTATGAGGGCAAATCCATGCAGGGGATGATCGACCTGGCACGCAAGGGATATTTTCCGGCGGGCTCGAAGGTGCTCTATGCGCATCTCGGCGGGGCGCCGGCGCTCAACGGCTACAGCTACTATTACCGGGAGGGCTGAGGCGCTTCACGATGGCCAGCAGGCGAGAACATCTCAAGACAGTCGAACAACGCCTCTTGTGGCTTTCGCACTGGATGATCCATCACGCCAACCACATTCGTCCGAAAGTTGATGGGATCAAGACCGGCGGCCATCAGGCGTCTTCGGCGTCGATGGTATCTATACTGACGGCGCTTTACTTCTCGGCATTGCGGCCCGAAGACCGGGTGGCGGTGAAACCCCATGCCTCGCCGATCTTCCATGCGATGCAGTATCTCATGGGCAATCTCGACCGCGAGAGAATGGAGAATTTCCGTGGCTTGGGCGGGGTGCAGTCCTATCCCAGCCGCACCAAGGACGTTGACGACGTCGACTTCTCCACGGGGTCGGTGGGGCTTGGCGTTGCCATCACGTCGTTTGCGTCGCTCATCCAGGACTATATCGCGGCCAAGCCATGGGGCCACGGGTTGCCGATGGGCCGGATGGTGGCGTTGCTCGGCGATGCCGAACTGGACGAAGGCAATGTCTACGAGGCGCTGCAGGAGGGCTGGAAAAACGATCTCCGGAACTGCTGGTGGGTGATCGACTATAATCGCCAGTCGCTGGATGGCGTGGTTCGCGAAGGGCTGTGGCAGCGGATCGAAAAAATCTTCGATGCCTTCGGCTGGGATGTGGTGCGGGTGAAATTCGGCGTGCTGCAGCGCGCGGCGTTTGCCGAGCCGGGCGGCGAGGCGCTTCGCGACTGGATCGACCGCTGCCCCAACCAGCTCTATTCGGCGCTGACCTTCATGGGTGGTGCCGTATGGCGCAAGCGGCTGTTGGATGATCTGGGTGACCAGGGTGAAGTGACCGGTCTGATCGAGCGGCGCAACGACCGGGAGCTTGCGGCGCTGATGGAAAATCTGGGCGGCAATTGCGTGCAGTCGATGGCCGATGCCTTTGCTGCCATCGACCACGACAGGCCGACGTGTTTCTGGCCTACACCGTGAAGGGCTGGGGAACGCCAATTGCCGGACACAAGGACAACCATGGCGGGCTTATGACCAATGCCCAGATGGCGGCGTGGCAGGACTACATGGGTGTTGCCAAGGGCGAGGAGTGGGAAAAACTCGCGACGGTTGGCGACGTGGCGGGCTTCAAGGATTTTCTGGCGCGCACGCCGTTTTTCGCCAAGGGCCGCCGGCGGCACAGCGGCAACAGGATTGCGGTGCCGGCGATCACCGCGCCTTCCGAGCGCGAGATTGCCACGCAAATGGCGTTCGGCAAGATTCTCGACGAGCTGGCGCGGGGGGACAGCGAACTGGCACGGCGCGTTGTCACGACATCGCCGGATGTGACCGGCACCACGAGCCTTGGGGCATGGGTCAACCGGCGCAAGTTGTTTGCCCGCAACCCGCTGCATGATGTGTTCCGCGAAGCTAAAATTCCATCGACCGCCAAGTGGGATTTCGCGCCGGACGGACAGCATATCGAACTTGGCATCGCCGAGACCAACCTGTTCCTGCTGCTGGGGGCGGCGGGCCTGGCGCATTCGCTGTTCGGCCAGCGCCTCATTCCCATCGGCACGGTTTACGATCCGTTCGTGGCGCGCGGCCTCGATGCGCTGAATTATGCCTGCTACCAGGGCGCCCGGTTCATGATCGTGGGGACACCTTCGGGCGTTACGCTGGCGCCGGAAGGCGGGGCGCATCAGTCCATCGGCTCGCCGCTTATCGGATTGTCGCAGGATGGGCTCGCCGCCTTCGAGCCGGCCTTCGCCGACGAGCTCGCGGTTATCATGGAATGGGCTTTCGATTATCTGCAGCGCGATGGCGAAGGCGACCCCGACGAGCGAACGTGGCTGCGCGATGAAACCGGCGGTTCGGTGTATTTGCGCCTGACCACCAATCCCCTGGAACAGCCGGGCCTGCGGGCCGGCGATGATTTCCGGCAAGGGGCGATTGATGGCGGCTATTGGCTGCGCAAGCCGGGGCCCAACTGCGAAGTGGTCATCGCGTATCAGGGTGTGGTCGCGCCTGAGGCGATCAAGGCGGCGGGACTGATTGCCGGTGGCCGGCGCGACATTGGTGTTTTAGCGGTGACGTCAGCGGACCGGCTCAACGCCGGATGGACGGCCGCCCAACGGGCGCGGTCGCGCGGCAACGCCAATGCCCGCAGCCACGTGGAAAGCCTGCTGAAGGACGTGCCACGCCACGCAAGCCTGTTCACGGTGATTGATGGCCACCCGGCGACATTGGCCTGGCTGGGCGCGGTCATGGGTCATGCCACTGTTGCGCTCGGTGTTGAACACTTCGGGCAGACGGGAACTATCGGCGACCTCTATCGCCACTTCGGCATCGATGCCGGCAGCATCGTCGCCAGAGTCAACGGGCTGACGGCCGGACAGCGGCTGGGCTAGGTTCCATTCGGTTGGGCTCTTCTCTATAGTTCAGGCCGCCAAACATGGTGGTGCGATGAACATACTCGGAAGTCTCGGTGTCAAGCGGATCGTCAACGCCAAGGGGCCGGCAACGCGGCTTTCAGGCGGCATCATGCGGCCCGAGGTTGCGAAAGCGATGATCGAGGCGTCGGCGGCGTGCGTTGACATGGCGGAGCTGCAGGCCGCCGCGTCGCGCGAGATTGCCAAGGCAACCGGTGCCGAGGCGGGCTACGTGGCTTCGGGGGCATCGGCGTGCCTGCTGCTTGCCACCGCGGCCACGATGGCCGGGCTCGACCCCGGCCGCATGGCGCGATTGCCAGACAGCCGCGGCATGAAGAACGAAGTCATCATGGTGCGCAGCCAGCGCAATTTCTACGATCATGCAATCCGCGCGGCGGGGGCGACAATCATCGAGGTCGGGCTGCCCGACCGTTATGCCGGCGCCGGGGTTCGCGATGCCGAGGGATGGGAGATCGAAGGCGCCATCAGCGAAAGAACCGCGGCAATCTTTTATGTGGCCGACGCACAGGCGCAGCCGCCACTTCGCGACGTCACGGCCATCGCCAGGCGGCACAGGATTCCAGTGATCGTCGATGCGGCAGCACAGTTGCCTCCACAGGCCAATCTGAAGCGGTTCATTGCGGCGGGCGCCGATCTCGTGGCGTTTTCGGGTGGCAAGGCACTCGGCGGGCCACAGGCGAGCGGCATTCTGTGCGGGAGGCGCGACCTCATCATGTCGGCGGCGCTGCAGCATCTTGATCTCGATATCTACGATGACATGTGGGCGCCGCCCAAGGCGCTGATCGACCGGCGCAGGCTGAAGGGTATTCCGCAACACGGCATTGGCCGCTCGTGCAAGGCCGGCAAGGAAGAGATTGCCGGACTGCTGGCCGCTCTCAGGCTGTTCATAGCCGAGGGCGACGGGGCTCGTCACCGGCGCTGGCTGGCGGCGTTGACGAAGATCGACAGGGCGTTGCCGCGCCGCGCCTCACTGACTTCGAAAATTCACAATGCGAAGGACATTGGCGCGGTTCCGCTGCTTGTGCTCAGCTTGCGGGCCAAGCCGGGTGCTGCCGCCGCCACCATCAAGCACATGATAGGTCAACCGCTTGGCGTACACACGGACGCTGCACTGCGCCACGAGAACCGCATCATCATCAACCCGATGTGCCTGGCGCCGGGCGATGAAATGGCGGTGGCCGCCGCGGTAGCCAAGGCCATTTCCGCCACGCTTGGATAAGTTCGATCATCTGTGATTGGCGACTAACTCATGGGCATGACCCCGGTTTGGTCGCGCGAGAAAAATGGAGGGGATGTCCCCGCCATGGCTTCAAGCCAGCACGTGCGGTAGAGTGGGTGGTGGGTAGAGAGGCTCAAAGCCTGGCGCCCGATAGTCTGGGCCGATTTACTGGAGGACGCAGCGATTTCCGCCGGAGGCAAGATCTTAGGTGCGGGAACTTTGCCCGCCCCGAGCCATTTAAGGCGCTTGGGTCCTAATGTCCGAGGGCCTTGCCCGAGACTCCCGGGAAGTGAGGCGCTTTCATTCCCCCGCTCCGCAGGCGCTGCAATCCAACCCGGTCATTGTGAGAAGCAGTGATCAATGTTCCCCTCCTTTCCGGGCTGGATGAGGAATATATAGTCCTATCACTAGGAACACGTCAAGGATTATTTTCAGACAGCGCGCTGGTGGACAGAGCCCTCATCCCCCTTCGGGACCTTCTCCCACGCAAGGGCGCGGGAGAAGGCGGATAAAGGTCATGCGCCTTCTCCCGTGCGCAGCATGGGAGAAGGTCCCGAAGGGGGATGAGGGTACTTTCAGCTGCACCATGGGTCTCTGCAACGCGTGCGGGGATGACAGTTCGTGGCGTGCCCGCCAGCAGTGCTCAAGGTCCAGGGCTATTGACGGCTTCAATCGGCTCGATTATTGATTGATCAATCAGTCAACAATGACTCCGAAGCAAACCGGGGGACGCATGACGGTCTATGACGCCATTGTGGTTGGTGCCGGGCACAATGGCCTGGTGACTGCCTGCTACTTAGCTCGCGCCGGGCTCAAGGTTGTGGTTGTCGAGAAAAATCCGTGGGTCGGCGGCGCCGCCGTGTCGCGCGAACTCCACCCGGGTTTCACCTATTCCAACTGCTCGTATGTCGCCAGCCTGTTCCGGCCGGAGATCATGCGCGATCTTGAGTTGCCGCGACATGGGCTGCAAATTCTGCCCTACGAAGGCGGTGCGGTGTTCACCGAGGGTGGCGGGTATCTCGGGATGTTCCGCGACCACGATGCCAACCGCCGGGAATTTGCCCGTCACTCGCCGCGCGATGCCGAAGCCTACGACCGCTATGCCCGCGACGTGTTGCGGCACTGCCGCTTCATCCGGCCGATGCTGATGCGTACAGCACCCGATCCCTCGTCTTTCAGACCGCGTGACATTGCCGAACTGGCGTGGCTCGGGAAACAGATCACCAGCCTTTCGGAGGCGGCGATCTACGAAATGATCCGCTTCTGGACCATGTCGATTTCCGATTTCCTCGATGAATATTTCGAGAACCCGGTGATCAAGGCCTATCTCGCGGTGGCATCGATCATCGGCACAGCACTTGGGCCGATGTCGCCGGGCACGGCCTATGTGCTGTTGCACCATGCGATGGGAGATGTTGACGGCAACATCGGCGCGTGGGGTTATTCGCGCGGCGGCATGGGTGGTATCACCAAAGCTCTGGCGGCTTCGCTGCAGGCGGCGGGCGGCGAGATCAGGGCCGGTCATGGTGTCGAGAAGATTCTGATCAGCAACAATCGCGCCGTGGGCGTTGCGCTTTCGAACGGCGATGAGGTGCGGGGGCGGCGCGTCATCTCCAACATGGATGTGAAGCGCACTTTCCTCAAACATGTCGAGGCGCGCGAACTGTCGGCTGAGTTCTTGAAGCGCGTGAAGAATTTCAAGATCCGCGGCTCTTCAGGAAAGCTCAACATTGCGCTCGACCGGGCGCCGAGGTTCACAGCCCTGCCGGAGGGCGCACCGAACATCAGAGGCGACCTGCATTTCACCGATTCCATCGAGAAGATGGAGCGGGCCTATGACGACTGGAAGGCGGGCACTTTCAGCCGCGATCCGTTCCAGGATATGATGATCCCGACGATGATCGACCCCACCATGGCGCCGCCGGGCAAACATTTCATTTCGTGTTTCGTGCAATACGCGCCGCCGAAAATCGCCGGCCGCGACTGGAGCGATGGCGACCGCGATGCTTTCGGCAGGACTTGCATCGACCAGATCGAGAAGTATGCGCCGGGCTTCAAGGCGTCGATCCTGCATGCCGAGGTGAGGACACCGCGCGAACTCGAAGCCGAGGTGGGGCTGACCGAGGGCAATATCTTTCAGGGCGAATTAACGTTCGACCAATTGCTGTTCAACCGGCCGGTGCCGGGTTATGCGCAGTACCGCAGCCCGATCCGCGATCTGTGGATGTGCGGTTCCTCCACCCATCCCGGTGGCGGCGTGATGGGAGCCCCGGGCCGCAATGCGGCGGCCGAAGTGCTGCGCGACATGAAAGCGCCGAACAGCAAGATGAGCGATGCCTATGCCATCCTTTGACGCCATCGTCATTGGCGGCGGCACCAACGGCCTGGCTTGCGCCGCGCGGTTGCAGGCATCGGGCCGAAAGGTTGTGGTGCTCGAGGCCAATGACAAGCCGGGAGGTGCGGCCTGCGGGTGGGAGTTCGCGCCGGGTTTTCGCACACCGGGCCTTGCGCATCTCGTCAACATGCTGGACCCACGGGTTGAGAGCGGGATGGCGCTGGCGCGCCATGGGCTGGTTTATTCCACGCCATCGCTGACGTCGACGGCGCTGGCGGCCAGTGGCGATCATCTAGTTCTCGAAGGGGCATTTGGTGCACGCATCACGGGCGATCTCAGTGACGCCGATCGTGCGGCGTGGGCCGCATTGCGCGAACAGCTGTTGTCATTTGCAGCGGTGCTGGCGCCGTTCCGGTCGATCACGCCGCCGCGGCTGGCCAAGGGTGCCGGCAACGAAAACCTGAAGCTCGGCCGGCTGGGACTTCAGTTGCGGATGATGGGCAAGGCGCGATTCCGCGAATTCCTGCGCATGGTGCTGATCAATGTTCACGATGTGCTCAACGATGAATTGTCGGATGCGCGGCTGAAGGGGCTGGTGGCCTTCGATGCCACGCTTGGTTCATGGCTTGGACCGCGCTCACCGAATTCGCTGATCCTGCTGCTCAACCGGCTGGCTGGCGAAGCGGCGTGGCGAGCGGGCAGTGCTGGCGTTTCCCAGGGGAGGCATGGACGGTGCCGCGGCGGCGATGACCAAGGCCGCAGAGGCTGAGGGCGTTACCATCCGGAGCACTGCACGGGTTGCCAACTTGATTGTTGAGGGCGACGGTGTGGTGGGCGTGACGTTGACCGATGGTGAAGAGTTGCGCGCCCGCACGGTTGTCTCGGCCATCAATCCCAAGACGACGTTTCTCGAGCTCGTGGGTCCGCGCCACCTTGATGCCGGTTTCGTCCGGCGGATGCGCGATCAGAAGTCGCGTGGGGCTGCCGCGAAGCTGCATCTGGCGCTCAAAGCCTTGCCGGATTTTCGCGGCGCTGACGCGAAGTCGCGGCTGGTTATCGCGCCTTCCGAAGACGCGGTTGAGCTGGCGTTCAATCCGGTGAAATACAATGAAGTTCCGGCCGCACCAGTGATGGAGATCGTCATGCCATCGGCCCATGACGCAGGCTTTGCACCGGCCGGCAGCCACGTGCTCTCGGCCATCGTGCAATATGCACCGCATGCGCCGAAGATCGGCCATGACGCGGCGCGGGCCGAGATGCTCGCCAACAGTCTGGCGGTGCTGGAACAGCATGCGCCGGGCATCGGCAAGCTCGTCATCAAGGCCGAGATGCTCATGCCCTACGATATCGAAGCGCGCACCGGCATGGTGGGCGGGAACTGGCACCATGGCGAGCTTTCAGTCGAGCAGATGCTGTTTCTGCGGCCGCTGCCCGGCATTGCGCAATACGCCACAACGCTTGCCGGGTTGTGGCTGGCGGGTGCGGGATGTCATCCGGGTGGCGGCATTTCCGGTGCTGCGGGGTGGAATGCGGCCGAGGCGATCATCAAGGGAGGCCGGACATGAAACCGGACCCGCTGACACATTACAGAACACCGTTGAAGCAGACGCCGTTTCACGCCCGCACGGCGTCGGCAAATGTCATGAACAATTGGGGGCCGTGGGGCGGATATACAACGGCCCTGGTCTATGAAGACGAGGCCATGGAATACACGGCCATCCGCAATGCCGCGTCAGTCTATGACCTCAGCCCGATGGTCAAGTACCGGGTGAAGGGGCCGGACGCGGTGGCCTATCTCAACCGGCTGACGGTTCGCGATGCCGGCAAGCTTGCGGTCGGCGGGGTGCACTATACGGTGTGGTGCGATGATGGCGGCAAGGTCATCGACGATGGCACGCTGTTCCGGATGGCGGCGGATGAGTATCGCATCTGCTGCCAGGAACGGCATCTGCCGTGGCTCATCGACAGCGCATTATGGATTTGACGTAGTCGATTTCCGACGTCACCGATGACATCGCCGCCTTGTCGCTGCAAGGGCCGTGCTCGTTCAGCGTTCTACAGGCGGCGGGATTCGATGTCGCCGGACTCAAGCCGTTCCGTATGAAGACCTTTGCGCTTGGTGATGGCGAGGTGATGATCTCGCGCACCGGGTTTACCGGCGACCTTGGCTATGAGTTGTGGACGACACCAGACAAGGCGCTGGACTTGTGGGACTGCCTGTTCGCGGCGGGCCGTGACTTTGGCATCCGGCCGATCGGCTCGGCGGCGCTCAATACGGCGCGGATCGAGGCTGGTTTCATCATCGCCAATCTGGATTTCGTTCCGGCGCAGCAGGCGGTGCGCGAGGACCGGGTGCGTTCGCCATTCGAACTGGGGCTTGGTTGGCTGATCGACTGGGACAAGGGCCACTTCACCGGGCGGCGGGCGCTGATGAAGGAGCGCGACGCGCAATCGTCGAAATGGGCGCTGGTTGGTCTCGACATCGAGGGCAATGTTTCGGCGGAAGGCTCCCTGCTCTACTTCGGCAAAAAGAAAGAGGCGGGATTCATCACGGCGGCAGTGTGGTCGCCCAGTCTCAAGCGCAATATTGCGCTGGCACAGGTGGAGCGCCGCTATGGGACGGGCGGCAACCTGTGGGTCGAAATCTATGCGCTCCGCGAACTGCAATATGTGAAGCTGATGCTGTGGGTGACGGTTGTGGAGCGGCCATTCTTCCGCCACGCGCGGCGCACGGCGACGCCGCCGGGGCGGTTCTGACGTCCTGACCGCCGGTTGACCGCGAAGGAACAGGCGCTATTGTTCCCGGCTTTCCCGGAGAAATTCAGCCATGCGTGCGGTGTTGCTCAATCGGCCTGACGGAGCGGGAGAAAACATGGCGGTGGACGATGTGCCAAAGCCCAAACCTGGCGCTGGCGAAGTGTTGGTGGCGGTTGCCTATGGCGGCTGCAATTTCGCCGACACGATGATGCGGCGCGGGATCTATCCACACCCCAAGGGTTATCCGCTGGTTGCCGGCATCGAGATGTCCGGTACGGTGGCGGCACTTGGGCCAGGGGTTTCGTCGTTGAAGATCGGCCAACGGGTTGCCGGCTTTTGCGAGGATGCCGGAGGATTTGCTGAGTTCTGCGTGGTGCCGGCGGCACGGCTGACGGCGCTGCCGGAAGCCATCGGACTTGATGTTGCAGCGGCATTCTATGTGCAAGCCCTCACCGCATGGCATCTGTTGCACACAGTCAGTACCACGCAGGCTGATGATGTGTTGCTGGTGCACGCGGTGGGCGGCGGTGTCGGGTTGTACCTGACACAACTTGCCACCCAGGCCGGAGCGGTGGTGATCGGCACAACCGGCACGGCAGGAAAGGAACATCGCGCCCTGGAATTCGGCGCTGCAAAAGTTGTCAACCGCAATGAGGCGGACTTCGCTGATGTAGTGCTGGGCCACACTGACGGCAGAGGTGCGGACAAGGTGATCGATTCCACTGGCGGCAGCATTCTTGACCGGAGTTTCGATTGCATACGGTTGCTTGGCCATGTGGTGAGTTATGGCGAGGCGGAGGCGAGGCCACTTCCCAATCTGTGGGAACGGCTGGTGCGCAAGTCGTTGACCTTCACCCGCCTGCACATCGGGCACATCGGTAGCACGTCGCCGGCGTGGATCAACGGTGCAGACAAGGTGATGGAACTTATTGCCAAGGGCCGGCTTACCGTTCCCATTGCCGAAACATTCGCGATGGATGACGTTCACGCCATGTATGCGCGCCTGGAATCGCGGCAGGTGGCGGGCAAGCTGCTGTTGAAGATCGGCGGCGGCTGATCAGGTCGATATCATTTTCTTTTCGATACCGACGCCGGCTGCCATGGCGCGCTCATACTCGAGCGGCACGGTGGCCGAATCCTGCAACGCAATGCCGGTCGAATCGAAGATGGTGATTTCGGTATCCGAGGTGCGGCCCTTCTTCTTGCCGGTGATCACTTCGCCAATCTCGCCGGCGATGTCCTTTTCGGTGATCAGGCCTTCGGAAAGCGGCACGTTGATTTCGCCGTCTGTGCGGCACTGGCGGATGTCGTCGACAAAAATGCGGGCGCCCTTGAGCAGCGAGCCTTCGCAGTTCCTGATCACCCTTCTTGTCGGCGCCGACGGCGGCGATATGGGTGCCGGGGGCGATCCATTCCTTCATGACGATCGGTCCGCGGGCCGGGGTCAGCGTTACTACGACATCGGCGCCGCGCACCACTTGCTCGAGGTTGGCCGATGCCTTGATCTCGAAGTTCGGGTATTTCGGCTGCTGTTCCTTCACGAAGTGGTCGAGGGTGGCCTGGCTGCGGCTCCAGACGCGAACGTCGGTCCAGGGAAATATCTCGTTACATGTGGCAAGCGCCCCCTCGGCCATGTGCCCGGCGCCGACGATGGCCAGTTTGCGGGAATTCTTGCGGGCCATCCATTTCGCCGAAACCGCGGCGGCGGCACCGGTGCGCATGACCGTGTGGTAGCTGCCGTCAACAATGGCCAATGGAAATCCAGTTTCGGGATCGGTGTAGATGAGGATCGAAAAGACGGTTGGCAGGTTGTAACGCTCGCGGTTCTTCTCGCGGATCGACACCCACTTGCAGGCAGCGGCGTGGGGTTCTTCGATGTAGGACGGCATGGCCTCCCACTCGCCAGGGAATCGGTCGAGCACGATATGACCCTTGGGATCCATGTAGAAGCGGCCCTCGCCATGCATGCGGTAGGCTTGTTCCACGCATGCGTTGTACTCATGGGGCTTGAGCAAGCCGGCCATCTCGCTACGCCCCAGGATCAATGTCTTGCGATTTGCCCAGTTTTCCATGGGTTTTCAGCTCTCCTGCCGTGTGCGTTCAGTCTATGCCGGTTTTGCCGCCAAGCAAGAGCCTGGACCAGCGCGGCACTTGCGGTCGCCGGAATTGTGAGGGATAGTCGTGGCTGCGCGCGGCGCGGCCAAGTTCAGCAAAGGGAAACCGGGCGCGACATCTTTCCAACCGCGGCGGCAGCAGAGTTCGTGGGGTCGAAAAAAGAATCATACCTCAATCGGGAGCAAACGGAGATCAGGATGACGAAATTCCTCAAAGGCAAAAGCGTATCTCGGCGTTCGGTGCTCAAGGGTGGCGCTGCCGTGGCAGCCGCTACGGCAGTCACGGGCTTCCCGACAGTCTGGGCGCAGACCATCAAGGATGTGGTGCTCAACCACACCGGCATGTCGTATTCAACACTTGCCGACATCGCCAAGCAGGCTTCGGCCGATCTTGGCTTCAAGGTTGAGATGCAGGTGGTTGACCACCCGGGCCTGACCAACCGGATGATCAACGATCCGAAGTCGATTGACGTTGCCGACATGGAGATCTGGCAAAACAAGCTGATCGTGCCGCAAGGTGCCACACAGGCAGTCGAGATTGCCAAGATCAAGAACTGGGGCGACCTCACGCCGCTCTACACCGAAGGCAAGTTCGCCGGCAAAGAAGTTTCGCGCCAGGGCGACTCGCCGTTCGAGTTCATGTATCGCGACGCCAAGGATGGCACCACGTTTGCTGCCGCGCCAACCGAGCTGGGCCAGCTTCTGCCCGGGCGTTTACAATGCCGACACGCTGGGCATCCGCCCGGATCTTGTTGGCCGGGAAATCACCAGCTGGGGCGACCTGCTGGCGCCGGAGTTCAAGGGCAAGACAGCGATCCAGAATATTCCAACGATTGGCATCATGGATGCAATCATGGCGTTGGAAGCGGCTGGCCATGTGACCTATGCCGACAAGGGTAACCCGACCAAGGACGAACTTGAGAAGACCATTGCCAAGCTGATCGAGTTCAAGAAGGCCGGACACTTCCGCGCCCTGTGGAACACGTTTGACGAATTGGTGAACCTCATGGCTTCGGGCGAAGTGGTGATCCAGTCGATGTGGTCGCCGGCGGTGACGGCCGTTGCGGCGCAAGGCATCAAGTGCACCTATCAGCCGCTCAAGGAAGGCTATCGCGGCTGGGGCAACGGCCTTGGCTTAATGAGCCATCTGGAAGGCATCCGCCTCGACGCGGCCTATGAATACCTGAACTGGTACAACGCCGGCTGGGTCGGCGGGTTCATCGCCAAGCAAGGCTACTACAGCGCCAACCCGAAGTCGGCGATGGCCAACCTCTCGGACAACGAGCGCGGCTTCTTCTACGAGGGGAAGGCCGCTACCGCCGACATCGTCAGCCCGGGCGGGCAGAAGACCAACTCGGCCGGCGACTTGCGCGACGGCGGCTCGTACGAAGAACGCTTCTCGAAGGTCGGCGTGTGGAACAACCTCATGGACGAGGCCGAGTTCCTGTTCGCCAAGTGGAACGAGTTCAACGCGGCCTGAGCCGGTTGAGTTAGACGCGACGGGCGGCGGTGGCCAAGCCACTGCCGCCCGGTGTCGGCCATCACAAAAGCGCGTTGTCCTCCGCCACGGAACACCACGACAGCATGACAATGGAAAGAACCACCACGCAATCGTCATTCCGGCGAAAGCCGGAACCCAGGCTTTCAAAATACACACAGCTGAAAGTCTGGGTCCCGGCTTTCGCCGGGATGACTGTAAGTGGGATGGGCGATCCTGAACTCTTGAAGCGCACATGACGCCCAGTCCTTCGCCACAGAAATCCATGCTGCCGACCTATCTTCAGGTCACGCCGCTGACATTGGTTCTGTTGTTCTTCTTCTTCGTGCCGGTGATGCTGGTGATCATCGTCAGTTTCCTGAAGTACCAGATGCTGGTGGGCATCGTGGCGCAGCCGACGCTCAAGAACTACATCGGACCTGTTGAGCAATCCCGACGACCTGGGCGCTTTATGCCTCGACCATCAAGTTCACGCTGATCGTGCTGGTCATCACCCTGGTTCTCGGGTTCTGGATTGCCTATTTCCTGGTGTTCCACGTGCGCAACCTGCTCACCGCCATCGGCCTGTTCCTGCTGTGCACCATCCCGTTCTGGACGTCGAACATCATCCGCATGATCTCGTGGCGGCCGGTCCTGGGCCGCGAAGGGCTGATCAACACCGGGCTGATGAATATGGGTGTCACCGACCAGCCAGTTGACTGGCTGCTGTTTTCGGACTTTTCGGTGGTCGTTGCCTATGTGCATCTGTTCACGCTGTTCATGATCGTGCCGATCTTCAACTCGATGGCGCGCATCGACAAGGCGTTGCTGGAAGCGGCCGTCGATGCCGGGGCGACGCGCTGGGGTGTCGTATGGAATGTGGTGCTGCCGCTGTGCAAGACGGGGATTGCGCTTGGCACCTTGTTCGTCGTCACGCTGGTGATGGGCGACTTCTTCGTAGTGACGGTGATGAGCGGCGGCATGTCGGGCTCGGCGACATCGGGCATCTTCAACGACCTGCAGTTCCTCAACTATCCGCGCGCCGCAGCCAATGCGGTGATCCTGCTGGTGGTGGTGCTGCTCATTGCCGTGGCGATTTTCCGGCTGGTCGACGTGCGCAAGGAGCTGGTGAGGTAGCCATGTCATCTTCTCCTTCATATGGCCCCCGCCCCTGGACATTCTACGTGCTGGCGCTGCTGTTCGCGCTGTTCGTGATCTTCCTTTATGGACCGATGATCGCCGTGCTGGTGCTGGCGTTCCAGGGGCCTTCGGCGTCGCTGGTGTTTCCGCTGCGCGAGCCTTCCTTCATGTGGTTCGACGAACTGTTCAGCCCGCGGCGCACCGGGGATGTGGTGGGCGCCTTCAACCGCTCGCTGCCGCTGGCGCTGCTGGTGATGATCCTGACGGTGCTGATCTCGGTGACGGCGGGCTTCGCCTTCCGGCGGCGGTTCCGGGGATCGACAATCATATTCTATGCGGCCATCGCCAGCCTGATTGTTCCGGGCCTGGTTCTGTCGATTGGAACGCTGGTTACGTTCCGGTATCTCGGCCTGTCGGCGGCGTGGTACAGCTCGGCGCTGGGGGCGCATCTTTCGTGGGCGCTGCCGTTCGGGCTGCTTATCATGTTCGCCATTCTCGGCCGGCTCAACCCTTCCTACGAGGAAGCAGCTTACGATCTCGGCGCCAGCAAGTGGCAAACGGTCAAGGGTGTGGTCATCCCCATCGTATTCCCGGGCATGATCGCCGTAGCGCTGTTCGGGTTCACATTGTCCTATGACGAGTTCCCGCGCAGCTGGCTGACGGTCGGCTCCAAGAATACCTTGCCGCTGGAAATCTGGACGATGACCACCAACGTCACCTCGCCGGCACTCTATGCGCTGGGCGCGGTTACCACTTTTGTATCTTTGTTCGCCATCATCCTGGCGCTCGGTTCCATCCTGATCATTCAACGCCGCCGGTCCCGGAAGTCGTAGAACCATGCAGCAAGCGACAAACACCACGACATCCACCAAGGGCCAGCAATCGGGCGAAATCCGCCTGGTCAACATTTCCAAGCTGTTCGGCACCAGCTATGCGGTGAAAGACATAGACCTTACGATTCCGCACGGGTCCTATTGCTGCCTGCTGGGGCCATCGGGCTGCGGCAAGACAACCATTCTCAGAATGATTGCCGGCCACGAGACGCCAACATCGGGCGACATCTACATCGGTGACCAAATGGTCGTCGGCAAGGCGCCGATGGAGCGCGGCACGGCCATGATGTTCCAGAGCTACGCGCTGTTTCCGCACCTCACAGTTCTCGACAACGTGGCCTTTTATCTGAAAATGCGGGGAGTTGGCCGGGATGAGCGGCGAACCAAGGCGGAGGACATGCTGCAACGGGTGCAGCTACATCACCTGCGCGACCGCATGCCAGCGCAGCTTTCGGGTGGCCAGCAGCAGCGCGTGGCTCTCGCCCGGTCGTTGATCACAAATCCGCGGGTGCTGCTGCTTGACGAGCCGCTATCGGCACTTGATGAATTCCTACGGCTGCAAATGCGCGGCGAACTCAAGACGCTGCAGAGCGAGCTGGGCATCACCTTCGTGCATGTGACTCATACGCAACCGGAAGCCATAGCACTTGCCGACATGGTGGTGGTGATGGATACCGGCCGCATCGATCAGGCCGACAGCGCCGAGACCATCTTCAACCGGCCGAAGACGCCGTATGTGGCGCGATTCATGGGCGGGCAAAATGTACTCAGCGGGAATGTCGACAGCGCAACCAAGAAAGTGATTTCGCTCAAGTCGGCGAGTGGCGAGGTTTTCGAGGCAGCACCAGGGGGCACCGCTCCGGCCAAGGGCACGCCACTGTCGTTTGCCATCCGCCGCGACCGGGTGCGGCTCAAGCGGCGGGGAAGCGCCAAGAAAACCGGGGTCAACGAGATCGCCGCCACGGTGCAGTCGACCGAGTATCAGGGCACCTATGTGAAGGTGACGCTGAACATCAAGGGACAGGTGTTCGTGGCAAATGTCTCGGACCAGGATTATTTCGCCGAGAAGGTGGGTCGTGGCGATGATGTCATCGTATCGTGGGACACCGCCGATGTGCACGTGCTGTCGGAGGCGGACAAGGGTGGTGTGGCGGCGCCCTATGCGGGGGCCGGGCACTAGCAGCAGGGAAACCATTCATGGCCAGGGTCATTCACACCGCAGCGGCCCAGATGGGACCGATCGCCAGATCAGACACCCGCAAGGAAACGGTGGCGCGGCTGGTGGCGATGATGCGGCAAGCCAAGGAGCGCGGCTGCGAACTCGTCGTGTTCACGGAAATGGCGCTCACCACGTTTTTTCCGCGCTGGGTGATCGACGACGAGGATGAACTCGACAGCTACTATGAACGCGAAATGCCCAATGCCGCAACGCAACCGCTGTTCGATACGGCAAAGGCGCTGGGCATCGGATTCTATCTGGGATTTGCGGAACTGGTCATGGAAGCCGGGAAGAAGCGGCGGTTCAATACGTCAATCCTGGTTGACCGCTCGGGCCGCATTATCGGCAAGTATCGCAAGGTGCATCTGCCGGGCCATGCCGAGCCGCAGCCCAATCGCAAACATCAACACCTCGAGAAGCGCTATTTCGAACCGGGTGATCTGGGGTTTCCGGTGTTTCGCGGTTTCGGCGGCGTGATGGGCATGTGCATCTGCAACGACCGGCGCTGGCCGGAAACCTACCGGGTGATGGGCCTCCAAGGCGTGGACATGGTGATGCTCGGCTACAACACGCCGTTCGACCACACGGGGCACGCCGACATCGACGGATTGACCAGTTTCCATAATCACCTTTCGATGCAAGCCGGGGCTTACCAGAACTCAACCTGGGTGATCGGCACCGCCAAGTGCGGCAACGAGGAGGGATCGCGGATGCTGGCGCAGAGCGTCATCGTGGCGCCGTCGGGCGAGATTGTCGCCCAGGCCGTATCACTTGACGACGAAGTGATCACGGCGCGCTGCGATCTCGACCTCGGCAAGCGCTATCGCGAGACGATTTTCAATTTTGCCAAGCACCGGGAACCGGAGGCCTACCGATTGATCGTCGAACGAAAGGGCGCCATTCCGCCGCCGGAAATCTGATATCTTGAGAACACCAGAAGGAGAAACGCCATGTCATCGAAAGTCATCAAGGGTGGAACCATTGTCGCCGCCGACCGCACCTATGTGTCCGACATCCTCATCGAGGGCGAAAAGATCGCCGCCATCGGCGAAAACCTGAAGGGCGGAACGGTGGTCGACGCCGAAGGCGCCTACGTCATGCCGGGCGGCATCGATCCGCACACGCATCTGGAAATGCCGTTCATGGGAACGACGGCGGCGGAGACCTGGGAGAGCGGCACTTTCGCCGCATTGTCTGGCGGCACCACGACGGTGGTCGATTTCGTCATTCCCGGTCCCGATGGCATGCTGGCGGCGCTGAAAGACTGGGAAGGCCGGGCGACGAAGAACGCTTCCTCCGACTATTCCTATCACATGTGCGTCAATGGCTGGTCGCAGAAGCACTTCGACGAGATGGCGGAGGTGGTGAAGCGCGGCATCAATACCTTCAAGCACTTCATGGCCTACAAGGGCGCCTTGATGGTGAACGACGATGAAATGTTCGCGTCGTTCCAGCGCTGCGCAGCACTTGGCGCGCTGCCGCTGGTGCATGCCGAGAATGGCGACATCGTTGCAGCACTGCAGAAGAAATACATGGATTTGGGAGTTACCGGGCCCGAGGGGCATTCGTATTCGCGGCCGCCGGAAGTTGAAGGCGAGGCAACCAACCGGGCCATCATGATCGCCGATGCCGCGGGAGTTCCGGTTTACATCGTTCACACCTCGAGCGAACAGGCGCATGAGGCCATCCGCCGGGCACGGCAGAAGGGCATGCGGGTTTATGGCGAACCGCTGATCCAGCACCTGACGCTCGATGATGGCGAGTATCAGAACAAGAGCTGGGATTACGCGGCACAGCGGGTAATGTCGCCGCCGTTCCGCGACAAGAGCCATCAGGATTCGCTATGGGCCGGACTGGCGGCGGGTTCGCTGCAAGTGGTTGCCACCGACCACTGCGCTTTCACCACCAAGCAAAAGCGCGGTGGCGTTGGCAACTTCACCAAGATCCCCAATGGCACCGGCGGACTTGAAGACCGCGCTTCGATGCTGTGGACCAAGGGTGTGGAGACCGGGCGCATCACCATGAACGAATTCGCGGCGGTCACGTCCACCAACATCGCGCAGATCCTCAACATCTATCCGCAGAAGGGCGCGATCATGGTGGGATCGGATGCCGATCTCGTGGTGTGGGATCCGAAGATTTCGAAGACCATATCGGCTGCGAACCAAAAGTCGATCATCGACTACAATGTGTTCGAGGGCCACAAGGTCAACGGCCAGGCGCGCTACACGATGTCGCGCGGCGAGGTTGTCTGGAGTTATGGCAAGAACGATCAGCCGCGGCCGGGCCGTGGAAAGTTCGTGGCGCGGAAACCGTTCCAAGCCGTCAACCGGGCACTGTCGGTGTGGAAAGAGTTAACCGCGCCGCGCGCCGTGACGCGCTCGGCCGAGCACATGCCGATCGGGGTTTAGCTCCTCGGAGTGAGTTTGGAACTGCAAACACTTCATATCGTCATTCTGGCGAAAGCCGGAACCCAGGCTTTCAGACTACGGAACGGTGGAAAGTCTGGGTCCCGGCTTTCGCCGGGATGACGGTTGTTGGGTTGTTCTACCAAGCATCATTGAGTTTTAAGCGGTTCTGACCCCTCGAGTGCGGCGGCGATCTCGCGAGCTTTCATCAGGTCAGCGTATTTCTGGCCGATGTCGAATAGGTTTGCTTCGTGCGGGCCAGGCGCACGGTCGCCGACGCAATCGCTGGCCACCACCGGGCGGAAATTCCAGCTCATGGCGTCAATGACGCTGGCTCTGATGCAGCCCGAGGTGGTGCAGCCAACGATCACCAGCGTGTCGATGCCTTTCGACAGCAGGATGGCGGCCAACGGCGTGGCAAAAAACGCCGAGGCTTGAGTCTTGCGCACGATGAGTTCACCGGCGCGTGGTGCTAATTCGGAAACCACCTGGCTGTCGCGGGCGTTCTCCGTCAGGGTCTTGAGGCGTGGCACCTTCTCGCACCAGATGCCGGCATCCGAGCCATCATCGGCATAGACGATGCGGGTGAAGGCCACGAAGCGATGGGTTTCGCGGAAGAACGCCAAGAGTGGCACGGTGTTGGCGACGGCTTCGGCAATGTTGCCGCCGCCAAACACATTGGGATCGACGAAACCGTTTACGAAGTCGACGACCAGTAGCCCGGTGTTTCGGCCGAAGCCGGTCTTGTGGCCGAAGGTCTGCGCCTTGTAGACGGCTTCGCTGCTCATTGCCGGTCAGACGACTGGCGGACGGCTGCCGCCTCCGAAGGGATAGCGCTTGCGGAAGTCGGTGGCGATTTCCTCGAATGTCATCCATTCGGCGGCTTCGTGTTTGTTGATGTATTTGATCAGGCGTTCGAGCATCAACAGAACCTGGGGCCTGCCGCTCACATCCGGGTGAATGGTGAAGGCAAACACCGCATAGTCCATGTTCTTGTAGACCCAGTCGAACTGGTCGCGCCACAGCTCTTCGATGTCGCGGGGGTTGACGAAGCCGTGGCTGTTCGGCGCCTTCTTCATGAACATCATCGGCGGCAGATCGTCGACGTACCAGTTGGCGCCAATCTCGACGAGGTCGACTTCCTTGCCGTGAACCATTGGCTTCATCCATTCCCTGGCGGTCTTGGAATAGTCGATGACGTTCCACGTGTCGCCGACCCTGGCGTAGAATGGCTGGAAGTCGCGGTAGCCCTGGCTGTGATCGTATTTGAAACCATACTTGAGCAGCAGAGCCGCGGTCGAAGACGACATTTCCCACCACGGCGCCACGTAGCCGCGAGGCTTCTTGCCGCTGAGGCGCTCGATGATATCGACGCAATGGGCGAGACACGTCTTCTTCCTGGGATGGCGTCATGGCCACCGGGTTCTCGTGCAGATAGCCGTGGGCGCCAATCTCATGGCCTTCGTCGACGATGCGTTTCACCTGATCGGGGAAGGATTCAATCGAATGGCCGGGAATGAAGAAGCTGGTTTTCAGCTTGTATTTCTTGAACAGATTGAGCAGGCGGATGTTGCCCACTTCGCTGGCGAACACGCCGCGCTGGATGTCCGATGGCGAGTCGCCGCCGCCGTAGGAACCGATCCAGCCGGCGACCGAATCGATGTCGGTACCGAAGGCACACATGATCTTCTTCTTGGGTTTCGCAGTCTTGGCCATGGCTTTCCTCCTGTTGGACTATTCGTGACTATCCCTCGATGAGTTGCTGCACGCGCTGGGCAACGGCGAGTAGCTGGCCATCGCGGTTGTGAACGGCTGACATCAACAGGCCGGTGGGCATGCCGGCCTCGCCCGTGCCATTGGGCATCGAAACTCCGCACCAGTCAAGGAAGTTGCCGAGCATAGTGTTGCGCAGGGTCTTGGCATTGGTGCGGAAAAACTCGCCCTGATCCGCTTCGAGGGGGGCTATTGGCATGGCGACATGGGGCGTTGACGGGCACAGCACCATGGCATTGCCAAGCAGCGCGGTGGTTTCGGCGATGAGCCTTTGGCGCTGCAGCAAGATCTCCACCAGATCGACCACCGACATCTTCTCAGCCAGTTTGATACGGCCGACAACGCGCTGATCCATACGTTCGGCATCGGGTCCGTTCACCCGGTTGTGATGAACATGCAGGGCCTCGGCGCCAAGCAGGTGGCCACGCGAGGCATTGAGTTGCAGGATGGCGTCGAAAGCCGGGACGGCTCGTTGCCGGATTTTGGCCCCGGCTTTGGAAAGCCGGGCCAACGACCTTTCGAAGTTTGCCCGAACCTCATCTTGAACACCGTCCAGCACCACGTTGGTGGGCACGATGAACTCAAGGCCGCGAATGGAGCTGATGGCAGGCCGCCTTCTTCCGTCCGCCGAGCACCGCGTCGATGATGGCGCAGTCTTCAACCGTGTTGGCCAGCGGCCCCAGCGTGTCCAGACTGCGCGACAGGGGAAACACACCCGCCATCGGGTAGCGCCCGGTCGATGACTTGTAGCCGACAACGCCATTGAATGAAGCGGGAATGCGGATCGAGCCGCCGGTGTCGGTGCCGATGGCGGCCGGAAGCAGGCCCGCCGCAACCACCGCTCCCGAGGCCGAAGATGAGCCGCCGGGCGAGCGATGGACCTTTGAATCACGAGGATTGCGCGGCGTGCCGTAGTGGGGTTAAGGCCAATGCCGGAATAGGCGAATTCCGTCATGTTGAGGGTACCGGTGGTGACAGCACCGGCCATTACCGCAGCGGCCACCAACGCTGCGTCGGCCGATGCCGGTGGATTGGACTTCAGGACAATCGAAGCAGCTGTTGTCACTCGGCCCTTGATGTCGAACAGGTCCTTCCAGCCCAAGGGAATACCATCGAGCGCACTCAAAGGTTTTCCGGCGCGATAGCGCTTGCGCGCAGCGCGGGCTTCCTTGCGGGCGCGATCAGCAAGAACCTCTATGAATAGGGCCTTGTCAGCATGGGCCGATATGGCCTCCAGCACTTCTTCGGTAAGGTCAACGGCGTCGGCCTTGCCCTTCCGCAACAACCCGCTTAACTGCGCAACTGATTTCATTGTGCTCCCCGCCCGGTACTCAAACTATGCACGAGGTGCCAGCGCTTGTAAAAGCGCAAACCGGCATAATGGGTATGTTTGCATCTGGCTGCTGAAAGCCGTTTGAGGTAGATTTCCGCCATGTGTTCTGCCTGTGGATTTCCCGCCGCACCCGGCCACTGGACGGAGGCTGGCGCTGCCGACATGACCGAACGGCTGCGCGCCCGATTCCGGCGCGCCGACGTGTTGCGCCGCGTCTTGAGGGCCTACGGTCTCAATGCCCATGATGGCGGGTTGGTTCCCGGAGTGCAGATTTCCGACAATTCGGGAAGCCAGGTCATCGCCGCCGACCTTGCCGATGTGTGGGTTATGGCCGAAAGACTGGCGGGACGGGCTGTTGATCCGCTTGACCCCACCTTCACCACTCCACCGGCCGGAGAGCGCAAACTTGGCTGACCCATCCAGCCGCCGCATCCAGATGACTATCCTTGGCGGTTATCTGGGGTCGGGGAAGACAACTTGGCTCCGGCATCAGCTGCATGCCGGCGAGTTCGCGGATGGGATGGTGATTGTCAACGAGGCGGCCGAAACGCCTGTCGATGACGCATTGCTGCAGCGGTCGGCAAGGCTGGAGGTTCTGCCCGGCGGATGCTGCTGCTGCGAGGGTCTGGCAGCGCTGCTGGCCCTGCTGCGTGACCTCTGCGATGAGCGGAGCCGCATTTCTTCCAGCGAGGCCCGGCTGCAGCGCATTGTGCTGGAGACCAGCGGCCTCGCCGACCCGGCTCCCATTGTCGAAGCGATCCGCAGCGACAAGATGCTGTTCACCACATCGCCGTGCATGAAGTGATCGTCGTCGTTGACGCGTTGAATGCCGAGAGCCAACTCACGTCCGAACCTCTGGGACGCAGGCAGCTGGAGATTGCCGACCGGCTGGTCATCTCCAAGCTCGACAGCAGCGGCGATACGGATAATACCCGGCTGGTTGCCACGCTGCGCCAAATCAATCCGGGTGCCGCCATCTCCGGCAGCGCGCGCGGCTCGGACTGGCCGTTGCCACCAGACACCGGGGCGGAACCCTATGTGCTGCCGGCGCTTTCGGGTGATACGGCAAAGCCGCCGCCGTTCCCGGCGCGGATAAGACTTGATGGCGGCATCGATTGGACGATCTTCGCCGTCTGGTTGTCGGCGCTCTTGCATGCGCGGGGCGACGATGTGGTGCGGGTGAAGGGCGTGGTTCGCACCGAGGCGGGACGGCTGTTGGTGCAGGCGGTGCGGCGCATCGTGCAGGCGCCGGAAATCCTGCCACCACAGGCAGAGGACAGCCAGCGCGACGACAACTCCATCGTGATCATCGGACGCGGCTATGCCGCCGAAGATCTGACACGCTCGCTTCGCAGCTTCGCAGGATTGCCGGCACAATGACGAAAACCCTGCTGTCGATTGGCGAGTGCATGGTCGAGCTGGCGCAGACCGGCGAGGGCACCTATCGCCAGGGCTTTGCCGGCGATACCTTCAACATGGCCTGGCATGCGCGCCGGGCGCTCGATAGCAGCTGGGATGTGCAGTATTTCACGGCGGTGGGCGATGACGACTTCAGCTCGCGCATGCTGGCGTTCATGGCTCAGGAAGGAATTGGCACGCGGAACATCGCCAGGCTGGCGCGGCGGGCGCCCGGCCTCTACATGATCTCGCTAACAAATGGCGAAAGAAGCTTCACCTATTGGCGCGAGGCTTCAGCGGCGCGGAGCCTTGCCGATGATGTGGGCCGGCTGGAAGCGGCGGTTGGCGCTGCCGACGCCATATTCTTTTCCGGCATCACGCTGGCCATTCTGCCCGCCGCGGCGCGCCAGTCGTTCCTGCTGGTCATGGCGCGTGCCAAGGCGGAGGGAAAGTTTGTGGCCTTCGACAGCAATATCCGGCAACGGCTGTGGAACAGTGCGTCCGAACTCCGGCAAGCCATCGGCGACGCGGCACAAGCGGCGGTACTGGCGCTGCCGACTGGCGAGGATGAGTATCAGTTGTTCGAAGACCGCGACGCCGAAGCCGTTGCCCGGCGCTACCGGCATTGGGGTGTAGCTGAAGTGGTGGTCAAGTGCGGACCGGAACCGGCGATCATTTCACACGGCGGGAACATTCAGCGTATTGGGCCAGCGGCCAAGGTTGTGCCTGTCGATACCACGGGGGCGGGAGACAGTTTCAATGGCGCCTATATTGCCGCCCGGCTTGGTGGCGACGGGCCGGACGCAGCGGCGCAGAGGGCACATGCCAATGCGACGCGGGTGATCCAGGCCTATGGTGCGCTGGTGTAAGCGGGGCGCAGTTCTTCTTCGAACACCAGTGTTGCGGCCCCAATGATCCCCGAGTCGCCGCCGAGGGCGGCGCGGACGACGGGGATATCGCGGAAAGCGGGCATCGCGGCGGCGCTGATGCGCTCCATCATGGCGGGGTAGAGCTGGTCGAACTGGTTCGAGAGCCCGCCGCCGATGATGAGGATATCGGGGCTATAAAGATGCAGCAGGTTTGTGAAGCCCTGGCTCAGGTAGTGTGCTTCGCCGCGGACCAGATCGCTGGCGAGTTTATTGCCTGACGCAGCGGCGGCGAAGACGGATCGCGCATCCACGGGTTCGGGAAGTGCCCCCGGATGCTTCACCGCTGCGGCGCGGGCCCGTGCCGCAAAGGCGGTGCCGGAGGCATAGGCTTCGAAGCAGCCGCGGCTGCCGCAGGCGCAAGGCTCTCCATCCAAGACAATGCACATGTGGCCCACATGTCCGGCCATGCCGCGTCGCCCGCGTAGCACATTGCCGCCGGCGATCACGCCACCGCCAATGCCGGTGCTGACGGTGACGTAGACGACGTTCGGCAGCCCCCTGCCCGCGCCATGTCGCCACTCACCAACGGCGGCGCAGATGCCGTCATTGTCGAGGGTAACGGGCATTGCCAGCGCGCCGGACAATGCTTCGCGCAATGGAAACGCTTCGAATCCCGGCATGGTCGGGATGCCAAGGGTCATGCCCTGGAAGGAATCAAGCGGGCCGGGCGAACACACGCCCGCCCCGATGATCTCCGAACGCTTCGTGCCGGCGCAGGTCCTGGCAACAAGATCAACGATTTGCGCGACGACAACACGTGGGCCGGCGTTCGAGAGCGAGGGTTCGGCAAATCTTTGGTGAACTTTGCCGTCCCTGGATACCAGGGCCACGCGCAATTGCGTGCCGCCGAGGTCAACGGCGATGGCCAGTTTGCCGTTCACAGGCCGTGCAGCCAAGATATTCGCTGGGCGAGGTCCGGCGCGTTGAAGGCGAGCGAGCCGAGCACCACGGTCTCGGCACCCGCCTGGCGCAACAGTGGAACCGTGTGCTCACGGATGCCGCCATCGGCGGCGAGAACAATGCGGTTGCCGGTTTTGGCATCGGCGATGAGCGCCCTCGCCTCGCCAAGCCGTTGCGTGGCTTTGGCGTCCAGACCCTGTCCCTTCACACCAATGGCGGTGCCGAGCAGCGTCACAAAGCGCAAGCGATGAAGATAGGGCGCGATCGCGGCCACCGGCGTTTCAACTTTCAACACCATGCCGGCGGCAAGACCACGTCTTTCAAGAAGATCGAGGGCAGCGCCGGCTGTGCCGGTGTTCTCGGCATGAATGCTGATGACGCCGCTGCCGGCTTCGGCGAACTGGTTGATCTGCTCCAGCAGGATTTCGTCGGCGACCATCAGGTGGGTGTGGATGGGTGTTGTCGAAACCTTGCGCAGTGCTGCCACCAGATCGGGAAAAAACAGCATGGCCGGGGCGAAGTGGCCATCGGCGACATCGACATGCAGCACGTCGGCGAGGCCTTCAATGCGGGCCATTTCGCCTTCAAGCCGTGCCAGGTTCGCAGACCACACGGAAAATTCACAGATCAGCCGATTGTTGGGCAGGGCGTCGATCCAGCCTGGGGATGTCATGAAAACCGTCCTTTCAAGAAATCGGCGAGAGCTGACCGCATATCAGCCACATAGCGAGCGCGGTCCTCGGCCTTGGGGGTGATGCGAACCAGCCTTGCGCCGGGAATGAGGGCGGCGAGTTGTTCGGCGAAGCCCAGGGGATGGACGATATCCATGCCGTGGCCAATGACCAGCGTGGGAATTCTGAGGGACCGCAGATCCGTTTCGGTCACGCCCGGACCGTCGGCTGCGATGCTGCCGAGGAGCGCCGCTGTCACGTCAAGGGGTTGCCTTGCGAAGAAACCCATGAGCGTTGCGAGATTGTCGGGCCCTGCCGTTGCCAACATTTTGGCGGTGGCAGTTGCGGCGAAGCGGGCGCGTGCTTCGTGGGGCGGATGGTTGGCAAGCAACGATGCGACCTCAGCATTGGCCGCCATGTTGGCGGGTGCTGAGGCGCAAGACCAGGCTGGCCTGGCGATGATCAGCCCACGGATCAATTCCGGCCTGGTCACGGCAAGGCGCTGGGCAATGGCGGCCCCCATGGAAATGCCACCCATCACAACCGGGCCGCAGTGCAATTCCTCGACAAGTGAGGCAGTATCATCGGCGAAGGTGGCAATCGAGAATGCAGAAGGGTCGCCGGGTTCGGAAGCGCCGTGGCCGCGACACTCGAGGGTGATACGGCGCAGGCCTGCTTCACGCGGAAAGACTTCGGCCGGCTGCGCGGCATCGCCGCACAGGCCGTGCTGAAAAACCACCGGCAAGCCGGCGCCGCCGGTGTCATCAACACGAAGGCGCGGCATGCCCGGCCGCACGAGAAATCCGCTACCATCTATCATTGCCTGGCTCCAGGCCGGCTTCGGCCAGTTTCTGCCCCAAGAACCGCGCCACCTCCGGGGCTTCTGCTGCTGAAAGGCCATGGGTTACCAGAGGTCCGCGAAAGCCAGCCTCCGCAAGGCATGCGAGATAATGGTCATAGTCGAGCACACCCTGGCCAGCGGCCACGAAGCCGCCATCGATTGCGCGGTCCTTGGCGTGGGCCATGACAATGTGTTGAGACAAGAGGTTAACGGCATCGGCCACGATGCGCCGCTGGGCCGCGAGGTTTTCATGCTCGAAGAGGTTGGCGGCATCGATGACGATGCGCAGGCGCGGCGATGCCAGTTCGGCGATCAGCTGTGCGGCAGCCGCGGCAGAATTCACGACATTGCCAAGCTCGGGCTCGATACCCAATTCAATGTCGTGGCGCTCGGCAGTTTCGACGGCCAATATCATGGATTGCAGCAGGTCTTTCCAGGCCGACACTGACTGGTTTTCGGGATGATGGCGCCATTGATCCTGGGGGTCGCGCGAGCCGGTGCAGAGGGTCACCAACCGGGTGTTTATGGCGCGGCAGCTGGCGGCGATGACTTCAAGCCGCTTCAGTCCTTCGGCGCGCACGGCAGGGTTGGGGTGAATCATGTTGTAGGTGCCGGAAACCGCGGCCAGCGACAGGCCTTCGCTACGGGCCGCCGCCGCAATGGCAGCGGCGGTTTCCGGGGAAATCGACGCCGGCATCGGTTCAAGTCCGGAACAGGCCATGTTGTACTGGACGGCCGCAAAGCCCGCCTGGGCTGCCGCACGCATCACTACCCGCGGCGCCGTGCCGGCAAAGGTCTTGGCGAAGATTCCCAATTGCATCACATGGTTCCGTGGTCTTTGGCGGCGCGAACAGGGCGGCACAGTTTCACAGGCGGCGCAGCAATTCAACGGCCTTGGCGCTTGCCATTGGCAGGCATAGGTCTTATGCATGCGGCTGCTCTCAACGGGGTGCCGCGTACGCGGCTGAGAGGAGGTAGCACTCCGACCCGCTGAACCTGATCCGGATCATGCCGGCGGAGGGATTGTGGGCGGGCGTTCCAGGCGAACATCCAATCCTCCATCCATCGGCGCTTGGAGGTCATTATGAAGACGCCGATTGCCCTATTCATGGCATTGTTCATGGTGGCCGCACCCGCCGCCGCGAAGGACACGCTCACGATCTATACCTACGAGAGCTTCACGGCGGAATGGGGACCCGGCGCCAAGATCAGAGAGGCATTCGAAAAGGATTGCGGTTGCGGGCTGGAATACGTGTCGCTGGTCGATGGTGTTTCGCTGCTAAACCGGCTGAAGCTGGAAGGCACCAATACTCAAGCAGATGTGGTTCTTGGGCTTGATACCAACATCACGGCGGAGGCGGCGGCCACCGGCCTGTTCGGCAAGCACGATCTCGACCTGTCGCTGGCGAAGACCCCGGTGCCGTGGACCGATGAGTATTTCATGCCTTTCGACTTCGCGCATTTCGCGGTCATCTATGACAGCGAGAAGATGGCGGCTCCGCCAACGAGCCTTTCGGAACTGATCAATGGCGATCCGGCGCAGAAGATCATCCTGCAAGATCCACGATCATCGACGCCAGGCCTCGGTTTCCTGCTGTGGGTGAAACAGGTCTATGGCGACACGGCAGCCGATGCCTGGAAGACACTCAAACCGCGCATTCTCACGACCACGCCGGGCTGGTCCGAGGCCTATTCGCTGTTTACCAAGGGCGAGGCACCGATGGTGCTGTCGTACACGACATCTCCGGCCTATCACGTCATCGCTGAGAATACCGAACGATACAAGGCGGCGGCGTTCAGTGAAGGCCATTACCTGCAGGTCGAGGTTGCCGGGCTGATCGCGGCGTCGCCAGAAAGGGCACTGGCCGCGAAATTCCTGGCGTTCATGATGTCGTCGGGTTTTCAGGACCAGATCGCCACCGGCAACTGGATGCTGCCGGCAGGCACTACGTCTTCGCCGCTGCCGCCGGCTTTCGATGGGCTGGTGAAACCGGCGAAGACATTGCTCTATGAGCCGCAGGATGTGGCGGCCAACCGCCGCGCGTGGATTGACGAGTGGCTGAATGCCATGGCGGAGTGAGGGCGAGCAGTCCGGCAATTCAAAGCGATATGAGTTCTTGATGGACTCACTCCTGTTCTGTCATCCCGGCGAAAGCCGGGACCCAGACTTTCCGCCGTCCTGCCAATTGCAAGCCTGAGTCCCGGCTTTCGACGGGATGACGGTATCAGGAGGGTCCAGCGCAAGCGAAGTTCACGCTGCAAGTTTGCTGCAAATGCGTTGCCATTCGGCTTCGATGGTGGCGGCGCGGGGTTCCTTGACGCGGGCGTACCAGTAGTTGGCGTTGGCCTTGTCGCCTTCGATCCAGTGGGCGAGGGCGTGCACCAGGTCGTGGGCGTGGTCTCCCTCGTTGGATTGGCAGATCTCATGGGCCTTTTGCCATTCGGGGCCCATGGCGAATTTGCCTTCGCGCAGCCACCACAGGGCTTGCAACGGCGGCGAAGAACTATCGCGTGAAATCCGATCCATGACTAACCCACAATGTGCGACTTGATGAGTGCATTAACATCGCCCGCCTTCTCCATGAACACCATGTGGCCCGCGCCATTAATGACATGCACCTTGGCGCCGGCGAGGTTGTTGGCGTGGGATGGCGGGATTACTTCATCGCTTGCGCCCCATATGACCAGCGCGCTCGGCCCCTTCCCGGCCAGTGCCTTGCCTAGCGCATCATGCTGGGTGCCACCGCCGAACAATGACTGGGCGAGGGATTTGAGGAAGGTTTCGACGCCGTCAAGGCGCTTGTACTTCAGGACGTCGTCGACGAGCTGGCGGCTCACCAGGCTCTTGTCGGCGAACAGAGTTTCGAGCACTGGTTTCAGGTCCTTGCGGCCCTGGGCGGCGATGTAGTTCTGCACATAGCTGCCGATTTCGGGGCCCAGCCCCGCCGAGCAGATGAGCGTCATGGACTTCACTTTGTCCGGATTGTTCAAGGCCATCTGCATGGCGATGGCGCCGCCCATGGAATGGCCAACGAGATGGGCACTGGCGATGCCGGTGACCGTCATGAACTCCGCGAGGGCCGCCGTCATCGATTTGAGCGACGGATTGGCCATCGTCTTGGTGGATTGACCGTGGCCTGGCATGTCGAGGGCGTAGACGGTGGCCACTTCGCCCAGGGCATCGATGTTGAACAGCCAGTTGTCGAGGTCGCCGCCAAAGCCGTGAAGCAAGATGACAATGTCACCCTTGTCGCCGCGCTTGGCGTAGCGAACTTTGCCCATGCTGAGATCGGTCCATTCGTATTTGGGGCCGCTGTCTTCTTCGCCTTCTTCCGGTGGTGGAGTCACATAGGTTCCGACAAACTCGTCAATTGCCTGATCGGGCACGTCCTCAGGGGCAATAACCCCGAGGAGCGCTTTCACTGGATACACCATGTCGGGTGTGCCAACCCGGCGGCGCAGCACGCCCGCATCCTGGGATTCGACGGCACCGGCGATCTTGTCGGTTTCGATCTCGAGAATCTGGTCGCCGACATTAATCTTGGTGCCATCTTCCACCAGCCAGGCGGTGACCTTTCCCTCTTTCATGGAAAGGCCCCACTTGGGCATGACGACCGGGATGATGCGCGGATCGCTCATGACGTTGTCCTCAATGCGACATGGTCTTGTTCACCGCGGTTACGATCTGTGCGGCGGAGGGAATGTAGAGGTCTTCCAGCGCAGGTGAGAACGGCACTGGGGTGTGGGGTGCGGTCACCATCTGGATCCCCGCCTTCAATGCCTTGAAAGCTTCCTGGCTGACCACCGATGAGACGTCGGAGGCAATCGAGCAGCGCGGGTGCGCCTCGTCGACACAGACCAGCCTGCCGGTGCGCTCGACGCTGTCAAGTACCGTGTCCATGTCGATGGGCGACAGGGTGCGGAGGTCAATCACTTCCGCTTCAATGCCCTTCTTCGCAAGCTCCCCTGCCGCGTCCATGGCCCGGTGCACCATCATGCCGTAGGTGACGATCGACACGTCGCGGCCATCGCGCACCACATTGGCCTCGCCAAACGGGATGGCGTATGATTCGGCTGGCACATCGCCTTCCATCGGATAGAGCACCTTGTGCTCGCAGAAGATCACCGGATCGTTGTCGCGGATCGACTGGATGAGCAGGCCCTTGGCGTCATAGGCGTTGGAAGGGCACACCACTTTCAGTCCGGGAATGTGGGTGAACAGCGGCGTCAGCATCTGCGAATGCTGGGCGGCGGCGCGGAAGCCCGCGCCCACCATGGCGCGGATCACCACCGGGGTTTGCGCATGGCCGCCGAACATGTATTTGAACTTGGCGGCCTGATTAAATATCTGGTCGAAGCACACGCCCATGAAGTCGAGGAACATCAGTTCAGCGACCGGGCGCATGCCGCAAGCAGCTGCACCGATGGCCGCACCGATGAAGGCGCTTTCCGACAGCGGGGTATCGAGCACCCGGCCGGGATATTTGGGGAACAGGCCCTTGGTGACGCCCAAGGGGCCGCCCCAGGCGTCCTGCTCGCCGGCCCCGCCGGCGCCGCCGGCAATGTCTTCACCCATGATGAACACCGAGGGATCGCGGGCCATCTCCTGGTCCATCGCCTCGTTGATCGCCTGGCGCATGCTGATCTTTCTTGCCATGATGTTTCTCCCTGGCGCTCAGTAGGACACGTAAACGTCGGTGGTGAGGTCGGCGGCCACCGGCGAGGGCGCTGACTTGGCGAAGTCCGCCGCGTCATTGACGATCACCGCGACTTCGCCGTCAATCGCATCCAGCTCGGCGCGTGACACGGCACCGGCCTCGAGAATACGCGCCGTGAACAGCTTGATGCAGTCCTTGTTGGCGCGGATGTCGTCGATCTCACCGCTGCCGCGATAAAGCTGCTGGTCGCCTTCGAAGTGGCCGTAGAAGCGCACCATCTTGCATTCGAGGAGGGCCGGCCCGCCACCTTCGCGGGCCCTGCGGATGATCTCGCCCGCTGCTTCATAGACCGCGAAGAAGTCGGTGCCATCGACGGTGACGCCCGGCAAGCCGAAGCCGGCGGCGCGGTCGACGTAGCTGTCAACCGCCACGGCATAATCGCGTGACGTCGATTCGGCATAGCCGTTGTTCTCGACCACGAAGATCGCCGGCAGGTTCCACACGGCGGCGAGATTGAGGCTTTCGAGGAAAGTGCCCTGGTTCGAAGCGCCGTCGCCGACAAAGGAAATGCCGACGCCGCCATCGCCGCGGAACTTGGCGGCGAGGGCCGCCCCGCAGATCAGCGGTGCGCCCGCTCCGAGAATGCCGTTGGCGCCCATCATGCCCTTGGAAAGATCGGCGATGTGCATGGAGCCGCCCTTGCCCTTGCAGGCGCCCGCCGCCTTGCCGAATATCTCGGCCATCATGGCCTGCACATCAACGCCCTTGGCAATGCAGTGGCCGTGGCCACGATGGGTGGAGGCGATGCGGTCATTTTCCTTCAGGTGCATCATGATGGCGGTGCCGGCTGCTTCCTCACCGGCATAAAGATGCACAAAGCCCGGAATCTCGCCGTTGGCGAATTCGCTGTGCACGCGCTCCTCGAACTCCCTGATGGTGCGCATGGTGCGATAGGCCTGCAGCAGACCCTGCTTGCCCAACGGGAAGGCGCTGACGCTGCTGCGCGGCCGGGCTTTGGCTATCGCTTTTTTTGGCGGGCTTTTTTTCGCCACGACTTTCTTCGCCGCCGCCTTCACTGGCTTCTTTCTGCCAACTACCTTTTTGGCCTTCTTGGCCGCTTTTTTTGCCATGGGTGTTTCCTCCTCGTGGAATTTCAATTTTCTCGCATCAGGCCCTTGCGCGCCGCATATTGCATGCAGGCGCTGACATTCACGGTGCGGAAGGCCGCTGCTTGCAAGGTGATCGACACATCTTCGCCTTCATCAAACGACAGCTCGCGCTCGCCATCTAGGGCGATGGAACCTGCTGATATCTCCGGCGTCACGGGCTGGCCAGTATGCAGCTTGCGGAAACCGCGAATGCCGATGCCACGCATGAAGCCGGGGGCAATCGGGGTGTTCACCGCAAATTTCGCTTCTTTTTTTGAGCCAAGCTTCACATGCAGGCCATGCGGCTCCTGGCGGGACACGGGTTTTATGAGTCCGGCGATGGCCGACATGCCGATCACCTCGGGATCGGCAAAGGTCACGAACAGTTCGCGGAAGGTGTCGGTGCGCCACAGGGCGCGGGCGCCGATGTAGCGTTCGGTGACCACCGCCACATCCACCAGAGCAATCTCGCGGGTCGCCCCGACCACGACAACCAGTTGCTTGTTGCGGCTGAAGGCGACGCGGGGCGGCACGCGGCCCGCCACCGCCAGACCGACGGCGAGGCCGGTGATGGTCGGTTCACGGTGCTCGGGAAATGCATTGTTGGTGCCGGTTGAAATGCCGGCGATGGGGACATCACCGCAGGCCGACACAACGGCGCGGTGGGTGCCGTCGCCGCCCAGCACCACGATGGCCGACACACCCATTTCGCGCATCTGGCGGGCGGCCCGCACGGTGTCGGCAACGGTGCCGGTGACCTTCCAGTCGAGGTGGGTGAGCTTCGGAAACTCGCCGGTGCGCTGGGCTTCGGCGCGGTCAATGCCGCGGCGCACGTGATGGCGGATACCGCCATTCTCCGGCATCATGACGACCTGATCGACACCGCAGGACTTGAGGCATGACAACACGCGCAGCACGATGTTGGCGCGGTCGGTGATCTGCAAGGCGGTGGCATTGGCGATCACCCGGCGGATATCGCGGGCGGAAACCGGATTGGCGATGATCCCGACGGCGCCCTTCATGGGGCCGCTCAGACCGCAACTATTGGTGGCGTAACAGACCCAGGCACTGGCAAGGACCCCGCATGACTCGCAATCTGAGCATCTTCTCACGCGCTGAGCATGAGTTAAGCAATGACGCTCCCCACACATCGCAAGGCGCTATCCGCCTTTTGCAGGGCTATGGGCGATCAGACGGCGCGATGAACTTCGCGGCCACCGAGCAGGGTGAGCAGCACCTGGGTATCGCCGATGTCGTAGACATCACAGGTGAAGATATCTCGGTCGAGCATGATGATGTCGGCGTGCTTACCGATGCCCAGGGAACCCGTGACATCGGACCGCCAGGCGGCAGCGGCGGCGTGGGTGGTGTAGCCCCTCACGCATTCGTCGCGGGTCATGCGCTGTTCCGGCAGGAATATGGGATGGTTGCCGTTCTTCCGGGGTGGCTGGCGGGTGATGGCGGTTTCCATGATGGGAAAGGGATTGAGGGTGGAAACGCCCCAGTCGCTGGACAGGCAATAGCCAGCACCGGCATCGATGAGTGACCGGAAGGCATACATCCACTTGCCCCGTTCCGCCCCGACCATGGGGAGAGCGACATCGGTGACCGATGGTTCGTGCATGGCCCACAGGGGTTGAATATTCATCATGGCGCCGAGTTCGGCAAAGCGCGGAATGTCCGATGGGTCGATACATTGGACATGGGCGATCTGGTGGAGACTCGGCCAGGCGCCATTGGCGTGACGGGCGGCTTCCAGGCCATCGAGGGCGGCGCGAGTGGCCATGTCGCCGATCACATGCACATGGATCTGGAAGCGCGCCGCATCGAAGGCGGTAAACAGTTCGCGGATCTGGTTGTGGCCGAACATCAGGGGGGCGTTGCCGCCCTTGTCGGAATAGGGCGAGATCATCGCGGCGGTGCGGTTTTCCAGCACGCCATCGAGAAAGAACTTGGCGGAATGGACCTTGAACATGTCCGACTGGTGATCGCGGCGCATTGCCGAGACGCGGGCCAGGGCTGCAGCGGTTTCCTCATCGGGATCGATTTTGGCGGTGGCGGCGACACGAACGGTCAAGGCGTTATTGCGGCGCATGTACTCGTAGATGCGCACATGGCGCTCCTGCACCAGGGCATCAAGCACGCCGGTGATGCCGTGACGATTACAGAGCTCCTGGCCGAAGCGCACGCCTGCCTGGTATTCGTCATCGCTCACCTTGGGCATCCGCGCCTTCACCCAATAGACGGCGTCTTCGTGCACCATGCCGGTCGGTTCGCCATTGTCATCGCGCACGAAGTGGCCGTTGAAGGGGTCGGCAACACCTTTGCGGATTCCCACTGCCGTGCAACCCAGGCTGTTGAGACAAGCGTTGTGACCATCGGAGGCGTAGATGAAGCACGGCCGATCGGACACGGCGGCATCCAGAACGGCGCGCGTGAGATTAGCATCGGTGAAGATGCCGGTGTACCAGCCGGTGCCAAGCACCCAGCCGTCATTGCTGACCCTTGCCTGCTGGCGAAGTGCATCCTGCAACTCGGAAATGGTGCGGGCTTCGGCCAATTCGGCGCTTTGGCTGTGGACGGTTCCTGAATCCTGCAAGTGAATATGGGTGTCCTGGAATCCCGGCAGAACCAACCTGCCGCCGGCATCGATGACTTGCGTCGAGTCCGACATGTGTTCGCGGATTACGGTGGAGCTGCCGAGTGCCGCGATGCGCCCGGCGGACACGGCAAGCGCTTCGACGCGCGGTAAGAGCGGGTCCATGGTCACGACGTTGGCATTGAAGATGACGAGATCGGCTTTCATATCTCGTATTGCCCCCAATCGGCTGACGGGATGACCTTGGCGGGCTGGTCCACGTCGCTGGTCCAGCAGAAGATGGCGAGGAAGGGCGTGCCGCCCACCAGCGTCGCGTGGGGGGCAAAGGGCTCGTTCCAAACGGGCGCATGGGCGGGTTTACTGACAAACGGATCACCCGGCTTGAAGCGCCAGCCATGGGGGCCGGTGAGCGGCGCATAGAGTTCCGGTGCCGCATGGTTATGGTCGCGGTACAGGACGTGTGGAGCAATCACAAACAGGCCGAGGTCGAAGTCCACGGCGGTGACCGGGGCTTGCTCGCCGATGATCGAGGCGAAGGCATGGCCGTCGGCAAACCTGGCGCCGATCTCTTGGCGCGGACAGGCATCATAGGTTACCCAATGCAGCAGTGGCATGGCGTTGCGGATTGCCTCGGCCAAGGGCGCCACATCGACTTCCGCAAGAGCTGCATCGAGGTGGCCGCAGGCTGGAAGCCACTGCGGCTTGACGCGTCCGGGCGTGCCGTCTCGCCATTCCCCAATTCCGCTGAGAACCCGCGCAATGTTGCTGCCGTCAAAGCGCTGCAAGTAGCGGCCGACTTCGGTGATCAACGCCGGTATTTCGTTCATGCCACAACCACTCTCTCGCGTCTTTCAAGGATCGCCGTGCCGCCGAGTTCACGGGCGGCGCGGTGGCCGTCATAGACGGCGTGCACGATGAGGCCGGGCGCCTTGCAGTCGCCGATCCGCCCCAGAGTCTTGCACGGTATGCCTTGAAGCGATTGCCAAAGCTCATCGTTGGGGGCGCGCGACGTGACGGGCACGAAACCGCCGCAGGCAATCTCGCGGGTGGTGCCGGAATAGACACATTGCAGGACCACGGTCCCGGCCGAAAGTCCGGCAACCCTAGTGCTCACGGCAATCTTCACACCGGCGGCAATCAGTGCTGACTGCACTTGCGCTTGCTCGTCGGTGTAGTTTGTAAACGGCGCCACAACACCGGCGGAGGATACGAAGGTTACATCATGACCTTCGCGGGCGAGAAGTTGAGCAATCACACTGGCCATGTAGTAGTGGTCGTCGTCAAAGATCACCACTGGCCCAGCCGGCCTCCTGCCGGCCATGATGTCATCGGGCGTCAAGGTGCGCGGGTCATCGAAACTGGAAATCGCAACAGGAGAAGAGCGGCCCAGGCCATCGCGCCGCCAGGTGCTGCCGGTGGCGACCAGAATGTGCTGGGCATCGGTGTCGATCACGTCTTGCCTTTGCAGCGGACTGCCGCGAAAGACTTCGACGTTGTTCATCTTCATGATCTGTCCAACGCGCCAGTCGGTTACCCGCGCCCACTCCGAAAGGCCGGGAAGTTTCGCCTCATGGGTGACGCGGCCGCCGAGTTCGCCTGATGCCTCGGCCAGCATCACACTGGCGCCGCGCCTGCCGAGGGTCACCGCCGCTTCCAGTCCCGCCGGCCCGGCGCCAATGATGAGAACGCGCTCGGGACTGGTCAGCACATTGACGCGCTCCGGGTGCCAACCGCGGCGCCACTCCTCGCCCATTGTCGGGTTCTGGGTGCAGCGGATGGGCACGCCGAGCCCATCATTGGCGTAGCAGATGTTGCATCCGATACATTCGCGAATGTCGTCGAAGCGGCCCTCCCTGATTTTTGCCGGCAAGAATGGGTCGGCGATCGATGGCCGTGCCGCGCCGATCAAATCGACGATGCCACGGCGCAGTTGCGAGAGCATGGTTTCAGGGCTGGTGAAGCGGCCGACCGAGACCACCGGCTTGCCGGTCAGGGCCCGCACATGGGAGACGTAATCCTCCAGCGTTGCTTCCTTCACGAAGCGCGACGATCCCATTTCATGGGAGTAGTCGGGCACCGTTACATCGAAGAGATCAACGAGATGAGCCACCGACTTCAAGAGCTCACAGCGTTCGTCGCGTCCGCTGCCATCCTCGTTCAACACTTCGATGCGGGTGGCGATGGCGCAGGTTTCGCCCACTGCGGCGCGTGTATCTTCCAGCACCTCGCGGTAGAGCCTACTGCGGTTGGCCAGTTCGCCGCCATACTCGTCGTGGCGCTGGTTGACCTGAGGGTCGAGGAACTGGGCCAGAAGGTAGGTGTGGGCGGCGTAGACATACACAATGTCGTAGCCGGCCTGGCGGGCACGGAGTGCCGCGGCGCGGTGCCAAGCGCGGTAGAGCTGGATATCCGCCTTGTCCATGCGCTGGCTTTGCCAGGGAAAACTGCTCAGCGGCATCGACCCGGGGCTCAGCGAAGCATGGCGCGAGTGGTGATTGGGCGAGCGCTGGCCGCCATACCACAGCTCGACACCGGCCAGCGCGCCGTGATGGTGCACCGCTTCGACCATGGCGGCCATGTTGCCGACGTCGCCCTCGTCCCACAGGCTGCAGAAAGGGGCTGGCAGATCGTCCGATGACGGATGAATGGAGCAGTACTCGGTGTTGACCACGCCCCAGCCGCCCTCGGCCTTGATGCCGCGCATGGCGGCAAGAGTTTGTGGGTGCTGGTAGCCCATGCCGGTGCAATGGGGGACCTGATAGAAACGGTTGGGGGCGATGACCGGCCCGATACGCAATGGCTCAAACAGACTATTGAAACGTGGATCGCGGCTCATTCGAGAGGGGTTTCCGGACCGGCGATGTGAACGGCCAGCAGGCAACCATTGGGCGTATGTGAGCAGTGCTCGGTGTCGCCCCGCAACCATACCAGATCACCCTTGCGAAAAACCGTGCCGTCGTTTTCGACAAGTTCGCCTTCGAGGATGAGAAACTGTTCGTGGCCATTGTGGCGGTGGGCGCGAGTGGTCATGCCCGGCGGCATGCGATAGACGTGAAACCCGGTTCCCAGGGGCTTGTCGTCATCGAGTTGGAGAACGGTATCGCCGAGGGCTACGCCGTCGTCATAGACAAACGGCTTGAAATCCGCCTCATAGATGTTGGCAATACGCCGGTCGGCTGATGCGACTGATTTCATGCACTGTTCTCTCCTGGTTGGCGAAACTGCAAGGCTTCACGCGCCACACCTTCCGGGGCGCTGTCATCGCGCTTTGCCACGATGCGGTAGGCTTCGAGCGTTGCGCCGTCAATCTGTCCGCGGCCATGGAAATACATGGCGGCGGCGTAGCGGGTGAAACCCGATCGCGGCTGGCCCAGCGGCGCCTGCAAGTGACGCCACTCAATCCGGTCCTGTTCAGTTGTCAGGGTGATTGCCATGTCCCCCGTCACTTGTTGGCGGCAATGGCCATTTGAATGTCGCGCTCGCGGCGGCGTTCGGTTCGAGTCAAAATGATTCCCGCGGCAATGACACCGACGCCAACCAGGCATACGATGATGGTGGCGAGCGCGTTGATGTCGGGGGTCACGCCGAGTTTCACCTTGCTCCAGATCAGCAGCGGCAATGTGGTCGAACCGGGGCCGGATGTGAAGTTGGTGATCACCACATCGTCGAGCGAGATGGTAAATGCCAGAAGCCAGCCGGACACGATGGCCGGCGAAATGATGGGCAGGGTGATGTCCTTCAAGACCTGCCAGGGCTTTGAGCCCAGATCCATCGCCGCTTCTTCCACCGACATGTCCATGGACGTAAGCCTTGACTGCACGATGGTTGCCACATAGGTCATCGAGAAGGTGATGTGGGCGATGGTGATGGTGGTGAAGCCGCGCTGGCCCGGCCAGCCGATCACCTCGGCCATCATGATGAACATCATCAGCGACGAGATACCGGTGATCACTTCCGGCATGATGAGTGGCGCGGTCACCAGGCCGGAAAACACGGTGCGGCCGCGGAAGCGCCGGAAGCGCGCCAGCGCAAGGCCGGCCAGGGTTCCGAGGATGGTGGCGAAGGTGGCGCTGACCAGGGCGATTTCAACCGACAGCACCGCCGCCTTCCATACCTGGTCGTTGTGGAACAGCTTGCCGTACCACTGGGTTGAAAACCCGCCCCATACGGTCGCCAGCCGCGACCGGTTGAAGGAAAACACGATCATCGACAGGATCGGGATATAGAAGAAGGCGAAGCCGAAGCACAGGCAGGTGATGAGGAAGGTGGGGCGCTTGTTCATTTGCGGGCCTCAGGCGCTGTCTGGGCCTTGGCTTCGAAGTGATTGTAGGCCATCAGCGGCACCACCAGCAGCATGAGCAGCGCCACCGCCACCGCCGAAGCCATAGGCCAGTGGCGTGCCGAGGCAAACTCATCGGAGATGATGCGGCCGATCATCGGGTCGGCGGAGCTGCCGACGAGGCTGGGGATGATCAATTCGCCGGAGGCCGGAATGAACACCAGAAGGCCACCGGCGATGATGCCGGGAATGGAGAGCGGCAGGGTGATGTCCTTGAACACCTGCCAGGGCTTCGATCCCAGATCCATCGCCGCTTCATTGAGTGTGGTATCGAGTTTCTCGAGATTGGCATAGAGCGGCAGGATCATGAATGGCAGGTAGGAATAGACCATCACCAGCACCACGGCGAAATTGGTGTTCATCATGGGTATGGATCTGATGGCCCAATCGGCGGGAACGATGGCGTTGACGATCGCGGTGAGGCCGCGGTTGAACCAGCTGTTGTTGCCCATCAGCCCGATCCAGGCGTAGACGCGCAACAGAAACGATGTCCAGAACGGCAGGATCACCAGCATCAGCAGAATGTTGCGCCAGCTCTTGCTCACCCTGGTAATGCCGAGGGCCATGGGATAGCCGACCAACAGGCACAGGAGAGTTGCGACCAGGGCATTGCGCAGCGAAGTCAGAAAGGCGCGGATGTAGATCAGGTCGCCGGTGAGGCGCTGATAATTCTCGAAGGTCACGTAGGGCCAGTCGGGCAAGAAGCCAACCGGCGGCGCCTCGGTTACCCGAATGCCGAAGCTCATCGCCACAACGATGACGAAGGGCAGCAGAAAGAACAGCACCAGCCAGGCATAGGGTATCGAGATGATCGCCTTGATCCAGCCGGTGCGATTGAACCAGCGCGAAAACCGACCCTGCACCACCGCCTGTTTCACGCCCTACTCCGTGAGCACGATTGCCGAAGAGGGATCGAAGCGACAGCCACACCCGGTCTTCCCATTGGGCGATGCGGTCGCTCTCGCCGCCCCGCCTGGCGTTGACATTGTTGACGGACACCAAGGCGCCCGAGGCCGTGGCAATGCGGTATAGCGAGTCCTTGCCGAAATATCCGAGATCGCGAACGGTTCCGGGGAAGGCGTTTGCCGACTTTGGCTTGTCGCGGGTGATGAATATTTTCTCGGGGCGGATGGCGACGCACACGGCGTCTCCGGTTTTCAACGCGGCAGAATTGGCGGCGGCAATGTTGCCGCCCAGTTTTGGAACGGCGATGATCAGGCCGCTCTTGCCCGGCTTTGGTGACTTCGCCATCGAACATGTTGACCGAGCCGATGAAGCCCGCCACGAACTTGCTGGCGGGATACTCGTAGACTTCGGTCGGCGCGCCGACCTGGCGGATCACGCCCTTGTCCATCACGGCAATGCGGTTGGCCAGGGTCATGGCCTCTTCCTGGTCATGGGTCACGACCACGAAGGTGATGCCGGTTTTCTCCTGGATGTTCATGATTTCGAATTGCGTGTGCTCGCGCAATTTCTTGTCGAGAGCGCCCAGCGGCTCGTCGAGCAGCAGGAGCTTCGGCTGTTTGGCCAGGGCCCGCGCCAGCGCCACGCGCTGGCGCTGGCCGCCGGAAAGCTGGTGCGGCTTGCGCCCGGCAAGTTCCGTGAGCTGCACCAGATCGAGCATCTGCTTTCACCCGATCGCGGCGCTCGCCATCGGTCATCGGCTCGTGTTTCAGGCCATAGCCGACGTTTTTTTCCACCGTCATATGCGGAAACAGCGCGTAGGACTGGAACATCATGTTGACCGGCCGCTCATAGGGCGGAATGCCCGCCATGTCCTGGCCATCGATGAAGATGCGGCCCGTCGGTCGGCGCTTCGAAACCGGCCAGCATGCGCAGAAGCGTGGTCTTGCCGCAGCCGGAGCCGCCGAGCAGCGCGAACAGTTCGCCCTTGGCGATATCGAGGATGACGTTGTTGACGGCGGCGAACGAGCCGAACGTCTTGGTCACGCCCTCGATCCGGATGAAGGGCTGCTGCCGCGATCACCATGACTCAGCCCGACTTGATCGTCTGCCAGGCCCTGGTCATGGCCCGGTCCTGTTCTTCGTTGAAGGGCTTTGGCGCCCACAGCAGCTTGATAGTCGCCTCGTCGGGATAGACGGCCGGGTTGGCAAGCACTGCCGGGTCGACGAACTTCCTGGAAGCCGGCATTGCCGTTGGCGTAGTTGGTGAAGTTGGTGCACTTGGCGATGACTTCCGGCTGCAGCATGTACTCGAGGAACTTGTAGGCGTTCTCCTTGTTCTTGGCATCGGCCGGGAATGCACAGGCAATCAACCCAGGCGGGCGCGCCGGTCTTCGGACACATGATAGGCGAGATTGATCTCGACGCCGGCCTCGGCTGGCGCGGGCCTTGGCGGTGGCGTAGTCGCCCGACCAATTGTTGATGACGCACAGTTCCTTGTTGGGAATTGCGTTGAGATAGTTGGTGTTGTCGAATGTCTTGATGTACTGGCGGACGGATTTGAACATTTCGACGACGGCGTCATAGTCCGCGACGTTGGTGGTATCGCCGTCCTTGCCGAGATAGCGCAGCATCATGAGCATGACGTCGGTCGGGCTGTCGAGAATGGAAATGCCGCAATCGGCAAGCTTGGCGGCATTCTCGGGCTTGAAGATCATGTCGAGCGACGTCGAGATCGGCATCGGGCAGGCGCTCCTTCACCATGTCGACGTTGTAGGTGATGCCGACCGAGCCCCACATATAGGGAATGGCATATTCGTTGCCCGGGTCCCAGCCGCTCAGAATGCGCATCACTTCCGGATCGAGGTTGCCCCAGCCGGGCAGCTTGCTGCGGTCGAGCTTCTCGTAGACGCCGGCCTTGATGAAGCGCGGCAATTCCAGGCCGGACATGTCGACGACATCATAGCCGGTGGAACCCGCCAGCATCTTGGCCTGCATTTCCTCGGCCGAGCTGTAGGTATCATAGGTGACGGCGATGCCGGTCGCCGACTGGAAGTCCTCGATCGTCGTTTCGCCGATGTAGTCGGCCCAATTGTAGACGTTGAGCTGAGCGTCCTGGGCGCGGGCCCGCTGGACGAATGGCATGGCCACAGCTGCCGATGCCATGCTGGCGATTGCCGATCTGCGCGTAATCTTCATCTGTCATCTCCCCGGTTGGATTTCAACTCGCGTGCCCTCGCGGCATCTTCTTCCTATGATTTCATGGTGGCATTTAGCGCGGCGATTTCGGAATCGGGCGGCGGCCGGTCGAGTGTCATCACCGGCAGAATGGCGCGCAGGCGATCGTGGTGGGCGCGCACCAATGCTCCAGATCGGACAGGTAGAAACCTTCAAACGCCGAGGATTTCATGGACTCATTCGACCAGATCGATAGCTGAGTATCCTCCGCATAGGTCTCGCGGTCGATGCGGTAGGCCAGGTAGCGGGCGAGGCGCTGGGCGCGATTTTCCTGCGGGCCGCCGGTAGGAAATGCCGCGGACCCTGGCGCGGTTCACGGCCACCGGAAACTCCTGGTAAAACTGCACGGTTTCGGGGGTGGCGATGATCACATTGTTGGGGAACAGGCCGTAATAGGTCCAGACCGAACGCAGATCGCTCCGGCAGCCAATCGGGGCCGCCGGCCAGCTTCACATAGTTGCGCACGCTCCAGCGGCGGCCGGCATGGGGCTGAAACTCGCCGCGCGACATGTTGATGCCGCCGGCCATCGGAATATCGCGATAGGTCGAGCCATAAAGGTCCTGCAGCGCCGGGTGGGCCATGGCCACGTGATAGCCTTCGTTGTCGACATCGCGCACCGACTTCCAGTTCACGGCGATGTCGTTCGTCAAATCTTGCCGGGGACGGTGGGAACCATTTCGCCGGGGCGATACTGGGCAGATCTCGGCATCGAAAGGCTTCAGCAGTTCGGCGACGGCGGGCTGGGGGCCCGGCCGGAAGCGCAGGAAGATCAAGCCATGCCACATTTCCATTTCGACCGGGCGCAGGCCGAATTCGGCCTTGTCGAGTGGCGGGAATGAGTTCGGGCCGGGCGGCGCCGCGCAGCGTGCCATCGAGATTGTAGACCCAGCCATGGAACGGGCAGACCAGCGCATTCTTGCAATGCCCCGTGTCGCCCACCGCGACGCGCGAGCCGCGATGGCGGCAGAGATTGTGGAAGGCGCGAATGGCGCCATCGGCGCCGCGAATGATGACGGCGCGCTCGGCGCCGACATCGAACGTCAGATAGTCTCCGCTGCTCGGGAAGATCGCTGACGTGGCCGGCGATCTGCCAGTGGGTGTGGAACAGCTCGGTGATCTCAAGCTCGAGCAGGGCTGGGTTGTGATAGGTCCAGGCCGGCAGGCCGCGCCGGTCCCAATCATTGCACTGCGACGCTGTCGATTGCCTTGGCTTTCATGATCACGTGTTTCCGCACCCATTGCTGGAAATTATGGACATCAAATTCCTGGGGCATCAGCCGGCCGTGCTTGAAGGCCGACGATCTTGAGGCCGCGCTGATTCATTTCGCTGGCTTCGGCATCCTGCTTCATGACGATGGTGGCAAAGCCAGTGACGTTTTCGAGATCGAAGCCCGGCGCTTCCAGGGTTGCTTTCGGGAACAGCCATTGCGCCCTGATCTCCATGCGCTCGGGGCCCAGCGGCCTGATGGAGACGGCGCGGACATAGTCGACATGGGCCACGACATACATGGTCGGCCACAGGGTCACGAAGGTGTGGCCGCGGGCGCGTTCGGCTGATGTGAGGTTGGGGAATTCGGGGCCGCAGGGTTTGGCCGTTCATGCTCCAGGTCGAGGCGCCGGGTTTGAGACCGGTGCCGGAGGGCATGCCCGGCTTCCAGTCCGCCGCCTCGTTGGCGGCCATGATGCCGTGCTTGTAGACCGGCACCATGTCGCAAAGCTCGGGATGAATGCCGGGGCAATGCAGGCACTCGTTGTAGTTTTCCCAGAAGATTTTCCAGTTGCAGGCGATTTCGTGATCCATGGTGTGGCCGATCACCAGTTCGTGCCATGGGCCAGTTGTCGAGGGCATGAGCGCCCAGATCGGGAGCGGCGTCGAAGGGCGGCGGGTCATCGGCCAGGCAAACGAATACGAAGCCGTTCCACTGCTTGACGTGAACCGGCAGCAGGCCATGGTCTTCCTTGCGGAAATCAGCAGTCGGCGTTGCATAGGGCACGCGCACCAGCCTGCCATCGAGACCATAGGACCATTCGTGATAGGGACAGGTGATGAGTTTCGACTTGAGCCTGGTTTCCGGGGCAGCGCACAGTTCGGCGCCACGGTGGCGGCAGGTGTTGTGAAAGCAGGCAATGCCGCCCGCCGGATCGTTCACGGCGATGAGGTTCTGGCCGGCGACTTCGATCCGCCGAACGGTCATCGCCGGAAATTCTTCAACACGGCCGATGTGGATCCAGTTGCGGGCGTGAATGCGGCGCAGCTCTTCGCGGTGGTGATCCGGGTCGTAATACCAGGTGGCCGGCAAGGACGGCGGGCAATGATCGAGCAGTGGCGACTGATTGTTCACGTGAACATTCCAGCGCAAAATAGCGCCCTCCCTGCGGCGAGCCGGCCTGGCACCGGATCATCTGAAGTACAATGCCAAGATATTGACTGAATTGTCAATCAGTACGCGGCCGGGCTCCTGCCCCTTGCTGTTGGTTTGTTAATTATGCCGTTATTTCAATAAGTTGAATAGGTTCTTTGGATTACCGATGGGCGCTTGCAAGAATCTGCGTTAGCATCGCGGCAAACGGTTTTGGAGATGAGGGTGGCGGAAGCTTTTGGAGTGTTTGACTACGTCATTATCGGCGCCGGTTCGGCGGGCTGCGTTGTGGCCAACAGGCTGTCGGCGTCCGGCAGGCACACGGTTCTCCTGTTAGAGGCGGGCCCACGCGACCTTTCGCCATGGATTCACATTCCCATCGGTTACGCCAAGCTGTTCAAGAACAAGACGTACAACTGGCTCTACGAAACCGAGCCGGAACCGCATCTCAACAACCGCCGGATTGTGCAGCCGCGCGGCAAGGTGTTGGGCGGGTCGAGCTCGATCAACGGCCTCATCTACATTCGCGGACAGAAGGAAGACTTCGATACCTGGGCGCAACTCGGCAATCGCGGCTGGTCCTATGGCGACGTGCTGCCCTATTTCAAACGCGCCGAATCCCATGAGGATGGCGAAAGCGAATTTCATGGCGCCGGTGGGCCATTGAGTGTCTCGCATCCCCGGCAGAAGCACGAGTTGTGCGAGGCCTTCATCCGGGCCGGGCAGGAACGCGGACTCAAATTCAATCCGGACTTCAATGGCGAGACGCAGGAAGGTGTAGGATACTTTCAGAATACGGCGCGCAATGGCCGGCGTTGCAGTGCGGCTGTTGCCTATCTCAATCCAGCCAGAGGCCGGACCAATCTTACGATACTCACCGAGGCAGCGGCCAATCGCATCACATTCGAAGGCAAACGCGCAACCGGCGTCGAATTCGAGCACGAGGGCCGCACCAAACTGGCGAAGGCCGGGCGCGAAGTCATCGTCAGTTCGGGCGCCATCGCCTCACCGCAACTGCTGGAACTTTCGGGTGTGGGCCAGGCGGAGCGGCTCAAGGGCCACGGCATTCCCGTGGTGCTCGATGCGCCGGGGGTTGGCGAGGATTTGCAGGATCATTTCCAGATTCGTTTCGTCTACAAATGCAAGAAGCCTGTCACACTCAATGATCAGTACAACAACATCTTCCGCCGCGCCGGCATCGGCCTGCAGTATGCCCTGACGCGGCGCGGGCCGCTTTCGGTCAGCGCCGGTTACGCCACGGCCTTCTTCAAGTCGCACGAGCGCATGGCGACGCCCGATATCGAAGTGCATTTCCTCACCTTCTCGGCCGACCGCATGGGCGAAAGCCTGCATCCGTTCTCGGGCTTCGCGGCCTCGGTGTGCCAGTTGCGCCCCGAGTCCAAGGGCGACATTCACATCAAGAGCGCCAATCCCCGCGACTATCCGGCGATTCGCGTCAATTATCTGTCGACGGAGGAAGACCGCCGCGCCAATGTCGATGGGCTGAAGTTCCTGCGGTCGATCCTGCGATCTCCGGCCATGGCGGATTATTCCGGAGAGGAATTCGAGCCGGGCCCCTCGTGCATCAGTGACGATGATCTTCTCGCCTATGCGCGGGCGCGGGGCTCGACGATCTATCACCCGGTCAGCACCTGCCGCATGGGGGTGGATAGCAAGAGCCGTGGTGTCGCCCGACCTCAAGGTCAAGGGCGTTGCAAGGCTCTGCGCATTGCCGATGGCTCGATCATGCCGACGCTGATTTCCGGCAACACCAACGCCGGCATCATCATGATCGGCGAGAAGGCGTCGGACATGATTCTGTGCGGATGCGAAGTAATCGCGCGCGAATTCCGGAGGTGGTCAACCCATCAGCCCCGGACCGTCGAGCACGGCTAGCGTCGAGCGGTAGGCGGCTTCGAGATGATTTTTCATCGCGGCGCGGGCCCGCTCGGGGTCCTTGCTGTTCAGCGCACGGATGACTTCGCGGTGCTGCTCGAGGGTTGCTTCCGCCTGGCCGGCGCGCGGCAACATCAGGTGGCGGCAGCGGTCGAGTTGGGCTTTCGACACTTCAATGGTGCGCCACAGCCGCGGCAGATCGCTGATTTCGGCGATGGCACGGTGGAACAGATCGTCGCGCTGGATGGCCTCGACAAAATTGCTTCGCTCGATGGCACGGGCGTGCTGGACCAGTAAGTCTGACAAGTGGTCGGCTGAATCCTGGGTCATGCGCGGCGCGGCCTGGGCGGCGTTTTCCATTTCGAGAGCCCGGCGGATCAGATAGGCCTGCTCGACCTCATGGCGGTCGATGGCCGAAGCCCGGGTGCCGGACTGGGCCACGACATCCACAAGCTGCTCGTCGCTCAAGCGCTGCACGGCTTCGCGCACTGGCGTGCGCGAGACACTGAGCTGGGCGGCGATTGACTTCTCGTCGATGGTCTCTCCTGGCTGAATGACGCCACTGAGAATGAGGGTGCGCAAGACGGGATAAATCTGGTCGCGGAGCGGGCGTGACCGGTCGAGGCGCATGGAACTGAGGCCGAGTGGCATGACTGTCATACTAATATAACAGTTCTGGACAGCAAGCTCGAATCCGTCCTATCATTGAAAAAATATACAAAAGCCGGGAGATCAGGATGGCGGGCAAGAACAATTTCCCCAAGCTTCACAATGCCATGTGGCCGGGCCTGGTGGGGCGGGGCTCGAAGCGATATTCCGGCCATCGGCCTCGACGCGATGATCGACATGACGGTGAAGGCCGAGGTCGATGGCGTGAAATTCGACGGCATCGACATTTTCCATGCCGCACCTCACACCAATATCGATTTCACCGATGATGAAGTGAAGAAGCTCGCCGCCAAGGCGAAGAAGCACAATCTGGCGATCGGCTCGATTGTCGCTCCGGTTTGGCCGCCGGTGGGCGGCGGCTCGGCCATGGGCTCGGCTTCGGACCGCAAGAAATTCGTTGGCAATGTCGAGAAGTCCTGCAAGCTCGGCGCCCGGCTGCGCGAACTGGGCGTCAGGCCCTATGGCGTGATCCGTATCGATTCGGCGACCAGCACGGCGGAATGGGCAAAGGATCCCGTCGCCAACACCAAGAAGATCGCCAAGACATTTCGCGAGGCCTGCAGTGTCGCGTCCGACTATGGCGAGCGGCTGGCCTGTGAAGGTGAGATCTGCTGGGGCGGCATGAACTCGTGGAAGGACATGGTCGACACGCTGGAGGAGACCGATCGTCCGCAGACCATCGGCTTCCAGGCCGACATGGCGCACACGCTGCTGTTCACCATGGGCTACAACGCGCCGAAGTCGCGGCTGCTTCCGGCCAAGTATGACTGGAAGGACAAGAAGCTGCTCGACGAGGCCCTGCGCAAGATGACCGATGCGCTCAGGCCGTGGACCATCGACTTCCACGTGGCCCAGAACGACGGCACGGTGATGGGGCTCGGATACCATGACAAGACCGGGCACCATTGCGTTGTCGATGACAAGCATGGACGGCTCGATATACCGAAGCACGCCGGTTTCTGGCTGCGCGATGGCAACGGCGAATTGACCAAGGCCTTCCGCCACATTTGCTGGGATGGCTGCATGTTTGCACCGGAAGTCATGATGAATCCCAAGACCTGGACCAACATTCTCGCCACCATGATCAAGGTGCGCGACAAGCATGGGTGGGTGGCCTGACATGGCGAAGAAGAAGCTCAACATCGGCATGGTGGGTTATGGCTTCATGGGCCGCACCCATTCCAATGCCTTCAAGCAGGTGCCGCAGTTCTTCGATGTGGGTTACACGCCGGTTCTGAAGACCACTTGCGCTCGCGACGGCGCCAAGGCCAAGGCCTTTGCCGAACAATGGGGCTATGAAAGCAGCACCACCGACTGGCGAAAACTCGTCGACGACAAGTCGATCGACTTGATCGACATCGCCAGTCCCAATGACACCCACATGGAAATCGCCATTGCCGCGGCGAAGGCCGGCAAGATGGTGATGTGCGAAAAGCCGCTGGGCCGGTCGGCCGCCGAATCAAAGAAGATGGTGGAAGCCGTCGAGAAGGCGGGCGTCGCCAACATGGTTTGGTACAACTACCGCCGGGTTCCGGCGGTGACGCTGGCGAAGCAGTTGATTGACGAGGGCCGCCTCGGCAAGATTTTCCACTACCGCGCCAAGTTCCTGCAGGACTGGACGATCTCCAAGGATCTGCCGCAAGGTGGCCAAGGCTTGTGGCGGCTTGATGTTGGCGTGGCGGGCAGCGGGGTTACCGGCGATTTGCTGGCACATTGCATCGATACCGCCATGTGGCTCAACGGCGGCATCAAGACGGTTTCCGGCATGACCGAGACCTTCATCAAGGAGCGCCATCACACCGTGACGGGCAAGACCGAGAAGGTCGGCATCGACGACGCCAGCCTGTTCCTCGCCCGCTTCGACAATGGTTCGCTCGCAAGCTTCGAGGCGACGCGCTATGCCCGCGGCCACAAGGCGCTCTACACCTTCGAGATCAACGGCGAACATGCGTCGATCTTCTGGGACCTGCACGATCTGCACCGCCTGCAGTATTTCGATCATCGCGATGAAGGCCGCACCAGGGGCTGGCGCTCGGTTCACATCACCGACGGCGATCATCCCTATATGGCGAAATGGTGGGTACCGGGATTGCAGATCGGCTACGAACACACCTTCATTCATCAGGCGGCGGACTTCCTCGAGGGGCTTGCCAGCGGCAAAGCGGCGGCACCGACGTTCCGGGAGGCGCTGGCCACCGATCTGGTGACCGACGCGGTGCTGAAATCGGCCAAAACCGGCCAGTGGGAAAACGCCAAACAATAAGGGATTGCCCAATATTTTTGCAATGTAACTCACGTACTTGCGCATGAGAGGCGTCTTGCAAATCGTGAGGGAACAAGTAGTCTGAACCAACAACAAGAGCCAACGGGCCAGAGACAGGGATAGGAATGACTGGAAGCGACAAGCCCGCACTCAGCGTCAGAGGCGTTTCAAAGGCCTATGGCAGCGTGCGGGCGCTCGACAATCTCTCCTTCGATGTCGCCGCAGGCCGCTTCTTCGTGCTGTTCGGGCCAAGTTCAGTCGGCAAGACCACGACGCTCAGGACGATCGCCGGCCTGGTGCAGACCGATGGCGGAAGGCTGGAGATTTTCGGCAAGGACATGACCACGGCGGCGATTGCGGGGCGTGGGGTTTCGATGGTGTTCCAGTCGTTCGCGCTCTATCCGCACCTTACGGTGTTCGACAACCTCGCCTACCCGTTGCGCGAGGAAGGCGTTGGCAGTGGCGAAATCGAAGCGCGGGTCAAGGAAACCGCGGCGATGCTTAAACTCTCGCATCGCCTCGAGAGGAAACCCAACACGCTGTCGGGCGGCGAGCAGCAGCGCGTGGCGCTTGGACGCTCGCTGATCCGGCGGCCGAAGATTCTGCTGCTCGACGAACCGCTCACCAATCTCGACGCCAAGCTGCGCCACGACATGCGAGCCGAACTGAAGCGATTGCACCGCTCTCTCGGCATGACCATCATTTATGCGACGCCGGATGAACTCGAAGCCCTGTCGATGGGCGAGGAAATTGCCGTGATGCGCGATGGCCGTGTGGTGCAGCTGGGAACGCCGGACGAACTCTACGACACACCGGCCGATTCCTATGTGGCGGGAAAAATCGGCTCGCCGCACATGAACATGATCAAGGCGACGGTGGCCAAGGACAAGGGCTTCGAAACCTCGCTCGGCAAGCTGCAGCCGGCCCGCAAGGTCAATGGCGTCAAGACTGGCGATGCCGCACTGGTTGGTGTGCGCCCCAGCGATATCCGCCTCGCCGCCAAGGGCGAGAAGGCTTTGAAATCGAAAATCCATCTGCTCGAACCGTTGGGCGATGTCACGGTGATTTCCGTCGAGGCGGGAAACGAAACCCTGCGCATCGTGCTGCCGGAAGCGAGCGCCACCAATATGAAGCCGGGGGATGAAGCGCAGATCGTGCTTGATCCCGGAAAGCTCCATATCTTCCACGCCGACGGCGGCCGGGCCATGGCCTGACCTACCGAAGCGAGAAGCAATTACTGCAACCTGGGAGGAAGACCGAAATGACTGTGATGACGAAACTGAAAGGCTTCGCGACGGCCGCCGGCTTCGCTGCGAGCCTTATGGTTGGTGGCGCCACTTACGCCGCTGCCGAAGACGTGACACTGACCATGGCGGTGCCGGACTGGCCGCCGACCCGCATCATGAAGAAGTTCTTCGACGAGCAGTACAAGCCGGCCTCCGGCAATACCGTGAAGCTTGACGTCGACTTCATTCCGTGGCCGGACTTCTATACCCGCGTCAACGCATCGCTCACCTCGGGCGAGCAGAAGTACAACTTCATCGTGTCGGACTCGCAGTGGCTCGGGGCCTTCGTGGAAGGCGGCTATTTCCGCAAGATCAATGATCTTCTGGAAGCCGATCCGGCGTTTATGGCGACCTTCAAGTCGATCCATCCCAATCCGCTGAACGCCTACTCGACCTATCCGCACAAGTCGGAAAACTACTATGGCTTCCCGCAGTTCCCGGACGTGCTGGTGAACTTCGCGCGCGCCGACATCATCTGCCACGAAGAAGAGCAGAAGAACTTCCAGGCCAAATACAGCAAGAAGCTGCCGTGCACCGGCGAAGAGCTCGACGCCATGACCTGGGATGACTTCAAGAATGTCGGCGAGTTCTTCCGCCGCAAAAAGGGCGACATGCTGGCCGGCAAGCCCGCCGAGGATGATTTCTACGGAATCGCCTATCAGGCCGGCAAGGGCTACGACTTCTCGTCGATGCAGATCAACGGCTTCATCTGGCAGATGGGTGGCAACACCTGGGATGAAACCACAGCTCCGACCGGCCAGGCCGAAGGCGTCGTCAACTCGCCGGAAGCGGTTGCGGCGCTCGAGAAGTATCTGAGCCTCCTCGAGTTCATGCCGCCGGTCGTCAAGACCGGCACCATGGACATCTTCGTGTCCGACCAGTTGTTCCGCGAAGGCAAGGTCGCCATGAACATCGACTGGATCGGCCTTGGGCGAAGCTTCGCTCGATCCGAAATCGTCGAAGGTTTCCGACAAGCTGGTGTTCGGCCAGATGCCGGGCACCATGGGCGCCGACGGCAAGATGATCCGGTGGTCCAACATCGGCGGCCAGCCCTTCGTGCTGACCACCTGGACGACCGACTCGCAGATCAAGGAAGCCGTGGAATTCGTGAAATGGTGGCTGTCATCGGAAATACAGCACCAGTTCGCGCAGGGCGGCGGCCAATCGGCGGTCAAGTCGGTTTACGAAGATCCGAAGTATGTGACCTATCGTCCGTGGAACCGCGCCTGGGCGCCGCAGCTCGACTGGCAGAAGGACGTCTGGCATGTGCCGCAGTTCTTCGAACTCCTGACCCAGCAGCAGGACCAGTTCGACCTTGCCATCACCGGCAAGCAAGATGCCAAGACCACGCTGGATAACGTCGCCAAATTCCAGCAAAACCTGCTGACCGAAGCTGGCCTTATCCAGTAGCAACAGTCCGGGAGTGCGCTACTCAATGGCGCACTCCCATCATTTTCCTCTTTCAGAAACGAGCCCATGAGCACCGCCACTCAGGCCCTGCCCGCGCCCGCCCTCACCGCCTTTGCCGCCGATAACTGGCGGCTCGCCATTGCCGTAGGCCTCGTGGTGTCGGTTGTTACGGCTGTTGTATTGCCTGCTTCCGTGTCCTTCTGGGTGGTTGGAGCCATGGCGGCCATGGTGGCTGCTGCTTTCGCCATCAATGCCTATCGCCGCCGCTATTACGGTGGCCTGCTGGTGGCGCCGGCCATCGCCGTTCTTTTCGTCATGAACATTTTCCCGCTGCTGTGGTCGCTGGGACTGTCGTTCTTCGCCTATCAATCCAACAACCAGTCGATACGCTTCGTCGGCCTCAACAACTACATCAAGGTGCTGACCAACGATCTGGCGGCCGCCGACAACTGGAATGCGCTGATCAACACCGCGATGTTCGTGGTGTTCACGGTGTCGACCCAGATGATCGTCGGGTTTCTGCTGGCGCTGCTGTTTTCGAAACAGTTCCCGCTGCGAAAATATCTCCTCATCCTGGTATTGACGCCGATGATGCTGTCGGTCGTCGCTTCGGGTGTGTTCTTCACCTACTACTATGACCCGACTTTCGGAATTCTCAGCTACGTCATGAACAGCTTCAGCGACGAGCAATATATCCTCATGGACAACAAGGTGGGGGCCGTCGCCGGCATCGTCTTCGCCGATGCCTGGATGTGGTCGCCGTTCGTGATGCTGCTGGTGCTGGCGGGCCTCGTGTCGGTGCCGAAGTATCTGTATGAAGCCGCGGCCATTGATCGTGTATCGGCCTGGCGGCAATTCTGGACCATCACCTTCCCCTATATCCGCGGCCTTTTGATGCTGGCGCTGTTGTTCCGCACCATCGAGGCCTTCAAGCTTGCCGATCTGGTGATCCTGCTCACCAAGGGCGGCAACGACACGATGACCATCTCCTACCACCTGATCCGCATTGCTAACGAGCAGAACAAGACAAGTGAGGGTGCGGCCATTTCCTATCTCATGCTGTTCATGGTGATCGTGTTGACCAATCTCTACCTCTACCTGGCCAACCGCCGGAGCCAGGGAGAGATGATGAGGACACATGTTCACAAACCTAACGCACGGAGAGAGCCCTCATCCGGCCTGTCGGCCACCTTCTCCCATGCTACGCACGGGAGAAGGCGCATGACCCGTTATTGCCTTCTCCCGTCCAAAGGATGGGAGAAGGTGCCCGAAGGGCGGATGAGGGCTCTTTCCACGCGGGGAATGAAGCAAGCTGGAGATCCGGCTGCGAATATCTCCATCCTCGAACGCTCGGATTCCGCAGGGCGAGTGGGGTCAGCGAGGCGGGCTGGGGGCGGACCATTGTGGTGGCGATCGTCAGCCTCATCTACTTCCTGCCGGTGCTGTTCATTATCTTCACGGCCATCAAGCCGCAGCATCTGGCGCTATCGGTGCCGCCAACCCTGTCGCCAACGTCGCTGTTCGGGCTCATTCCCGAACAATATGTGTTCACGCCGACGCTCGAGAACTTCGGCTCGGTGTTCTCGCGGGTCATGACGGTGGGCGGCTCGCCCGAGCCCACGGGTTTCGATCGCTTCTTCTTCAACTCCATCATGATCTCGTCGGTGTCGGTGTTGCTGGCGCTGATCATCGGAACGCTGGCCGCCTATGGCTTCTCGCGTTATCCGCTCAAAGGCAACGACACCTACCTGTTCATCATTCTGACCACACGCATGCTGCCGGCCATCGTGGTCATTATTCCGGTCATCCTGATGTTCCGCGCCGCCGGCCTCTCGGGCTCCTATGCCGGCATCATACTGCTCTACACGGCCTTCAATCTCGCCTTCACCATCTGGATGATGAAGAGTTTCTTCGACGAGCTGTCGACCGACGTTGAGGATGCCGCCCGTATCGACGGATCGTCGGAAACCAGGGTGTTCTTCAAAATCTGCATGCCGCAGGTGATCGCCGGGCTTGCCGCCACTTTCGTTTTCGGCCTCATTCTCACCTGGAACGAGTTCCTGTTCGCGCTGCTGTTGACCGGCGTCGACACCCGCACGGTTCCGGTGGCCATGAACCAGGCGGTATCATCCGGCGGACGCGGCACCGACTGGACGCTGCTGGCGGCCATCGAAACCCTGTTCCTCATTCCGGTTTTTCTCGTGACCTTCTTCCTGCAGAATCACCTGCTGCGCGGCGTCACTTTCGGCACGGTGAAGCGCTGACATGTCGACCATCGATTGCAGAAAGATCACCAAGAGGTTCGGCGACTTCGTCGCCGTCCGCGATGCCGACCTGTCGGTGGCGGCGGGCGAGGTCGTGTGCCTTCTCGGCCCTTCGGGCTGCGGCAAGACTACGACGCTGCGGATGATCGCAGGCCTCGAGCGGGCGACTTCGGGCGAGGTGATCATCGCCGGCCGGAACATGAACGAGCTTTCGCCGGAAAAGCGCGACATCGCCATGGTGTTCCAGTTCTATGCGCTCTACCCCGCCCTGTCGGCGGGCGAAAACATTGCGATGCCGCTGCACTACGAGAAGCTGTCGAAAGCCGAAACGGACAAGCGAGTAAGGCGGGTTGCCGACATCCTGCACCTCACCAGCGTTCTCGACCGCATGCCGGGCCAGGTATCAGAAGGCGAGAAACAGCGCATTGCGGTGGCCCGGGCCATTGTGCGCGATCCCAACTGTTTCCTGTTCGACGAGCCCCTGTCGCGGCTTGACGTCGAACTCCGCCATTCGATGCGCGGGCAGATCAAGGAAGTGCTGTCCGGCCTGTCGAAAGCGACGGTCATCGTCACCCACGACCAGCTTGAGGCGCTCACTATGGCCGACCGCATCGCCATCATGAAGGACGGACTGATCGAGCAGGTGGGAACGCCGCATGAAGTTTTCGCCAAGCCCGCCAACGTCTTCGTCGCCAGTTTCATCGGCACGCCACAGATGAATCTGGTCGAAGGCAGGCTGGCGAAGGCTGATGGCGGCAAGGCGACGATCGCCCTGGCTGGCCAGGAAATCGTTGTTGAGACCGCGGCGCCGCTGTCGCGGCTGAAGACGCCGGAGATCACCGTGGGCATCCGCCCGCGCGCTTTCATCACCGACGCCAAGCCGGGAAAGCATGCGATCACCGCCCAGGCCGAACTGATCGAACCGATGGGGGCTGAAACGCTCATTCATGCCCGCACTCCATCCGGCGGCGACATTCGGGTGGTGGTGCCGCGCGACAAGCGCGTGAAGATCGGCGAGGCGCTTTATCTCCGGCCCGATCCCAGCCAGACCCACGTGTTTGGCGATGATGGAAAGGCGGTGCGGCAATGAACGGCCAACAGGCGCTGCGGCTGGAGTATGGCATCATCGGACTGGGCATTGCCGCCCTCATCATGATTTTCCAGCCGTTCAGCATTACGCTGTTCGCCCTGGGCGCAATCCTGGTGGTGATCGCCGGGCTTGTTAACAACCTGTTGCCGCTGGCGCAACCCGGTGTGAAGTTCCGCTCCGTGGTCACCGTTACCATGGTGGTGCTGATGATCTTCTGCATCGTGCTGCTGGTGTCGATTGCCGCCGCCCATCTCTATGGCGCGTTTTTTCTGAAGCCGCCCGATCCCAACACGACCGCGGGCAAGGTTCAGCTCAACACGCCGCCATTCTGGCGGCAGAAGCTGGTGTGGGGCATCGCCATTGTGGCGGCCGTGCTGGCAGGGATCATCACTGTGATGAACCGGGAAAAAGGCGCAGGTACGTGAGATTTTCGGGCCGCCGCGCTGTTGTGACCGGAGGGTTATCGGGGATTGGTGAGGCTGTTGCCAAGCGTATCACCGCCGAGGGTGGAAAGGTAGCCGTCTGGGATGTCAATGGCGGGATCAAGACGGACATCTCAAATTATGCTTCGGTGGAGAAAGCGGTGGCTGAAACCATCAAGGAAATCGGGGGCATCGACATTCTGGTGAACAGCGCCGGCATCACCGGACCCACGGTTCCGGTCGCGGAGTTCCCCATCGACGGGTGGCAAAAGGTGATGGCCATCAACCTCAATGGCACGTTTTTCACCAACCGCGCCGTGGTGCCGCTGATGGTGAAACAGGACTATGGCCGCATCGTCAATATTGCGTCGATTGCCGGCAAGGAGGGAAACCCCAATGCCTCGGCCTATTCGGCTTCCAAGGCGGCGGTGATCGGTTTCACCAAATCGCTCGCCAAGGAACTGGCCAAGACCAACATCACCGTGAATTCAGTGACGCCCGCCGCGGTCAGAACGCCGATCTTCGATCAGATGCCGCAAGCCCACATCGACTTCATGCTGTCGAAAATCCCCAAGTCACGCTTCGGCACCGTCGACGAAGTGGCAAGCCTGGTGTGCTGGCTGGCGAGCGAGGAATGCTCGTTCTCGACGGGCGCGGTGTTCGACGTCTCCGGTGGACGGGCGACTTACTGACGGCGCCAGTAGTAAAGCAAGTCCGGCATCTTCTCTTCGTTATCTTCTCCGTTCGTGAAGCGTTCCGCATGAAATCCGTGGCGTTCGTAAAATCGCCTTGCGCCTGTATTTTGCTGGAAACACCAAAGCCTCAGCAGCGGATTATGTTTCTGTAAGCTGCCGACCAGCAAAGAGCCCGCACCCTTTCCGGTAAAGTCAGGGTGTGTGTGAAGCAGCCGGACTTCTTCCCCATCTCGCGCCAGAAATGAGACGATATGGCTTTCGTCTTCCGCAACGGTGACTTCGCATTCCTTGAGGATAACGTTGCCTATGAACAAGAGGTCTTCGTCAACCGAGTGCAACTCAGGCAGGAACGTAAGTAAGCGTAAGGAAGGCGAGAAAACACCAGCTATGGCGCTGGCATCGTCCGATGTAGCAAGGCGGAGAGTTAAGCTCATTGCGCCGTACAGCCGCCGTCGATCAGCATGTCGTGGCCCACATCGACTTCATGCTGTCGAAAATCCCCAAAGTCGCGCTTTGGCACCGTCGACGAAGTGGCGAGCCTCGTCTGCTGGCTGGCGAGCGAGGAATGCTCGTTCTCGACCGGCGCGGTGTTCGACGTCTCCGGTGGACGGGCGACGTATTAGAGTGGAATAGGTCTTTATTTCCTTACCCCCAGAATCGGCATCCCGGCGAAAGCCGGGACCCAGACTGGCAGCCGCTCTGCCGTTGGAAAGCCTGGGTCCCGGCTTTCGCCGGGATGACGGAAACAAGTGGTTCGAATGAGCATACTTCCACCGCGTGCTGCCTCCAGCCAACGATGCGTACCCTACTCTATGTCTTCTTCGTCAGCTTCTTTTCAACCGTTGCGAAGGCCTTCTGGTAGACGTTCTGTTCGGTGCGCGGAATGAGCACGAGATCGTCCTGGGGGCTTGCCGTCCAGTCGCCGGTCCACACGGCGAAGGTGGTGTTGTCGGCGGTCACTGACCAGAGGCGTGGTCCCGACACATAGTTCATCCAGGGAATTGCGCTTTTGGTAATGCGATAGGAGAAGCTGCGCTCAAGATCGCTGAGATGCAGGAGCTCCTCGTTGATGTGGCCTTCTCCAAAATAGAAGTCACGAATGCCGCCCACCTTGTCGGGCCGGGCCCTCTTCATCATGTGCATCTTGGTGATGTCGTTGTGCCAGCCGCCCATGCCGGCGAAATCGCGCATCACCGCCCACACTTCGGTAACCGGTGCCTTGATCACACGCGATGTCCACACCTTGTTGGGCTGCCCGCCCGTCCAGCGCTCGGCGCCTTCCGGCTTCTTGGGCTTGGTCGCGGCGATGAACCTCGCCAGGTTTTTGAAGTTTGTGGCGAAAACGGCCTTTGAGATGTGCTTCTCGTACTTTCCTTCGTCGCCGGGGCCTTCGTCGAAGCTCGCTTCCCATTCGGCGAAGGTATGATCGGTGTGGGTCACGGGATAGAGCCGCAGTGTTGCAATGTAGTTGCGCACCGGGAAGGCCGGCTTCTCGAAATTGTAGGTGAAGGTGCGGCGGGAATCATCAAGGGTCAGCAGGCGCTCGCGGATGTGAGTTCCATCATGGGTGTGGAACGAGCGCACGCAGCCCACGACATCGGCATCGAGGCCGCCCTCGATTTTCGAGCGCGCAATGGCCGGCGCCCATTTCGGCAGGCCATTGAAGTCACGAACCAGCGACCACACGGTTTCGACGGGCGCTTTCACAACGATGCTGGCATAGGCGCGGGCCATGGCGCTCTCCTCAGAAGCTGATCGACTTGAAGGCGCGGGTTTGCGCGGTGAGCGCCAATTCGGTGGGCAGCCGCTCCATTGAACTGGCGCCGTAGAAGCCGTTGATGCCTTCAGTATTGCGGAGAATGTATGTCTGCGTCTTCCGGCGAAGAGATTGGCCCGCCGTGGCACAGCACGATCACGTCTTTCCGCACTTTGCGCGCCGCTTCCGCCCATTGGGCGATGAGGGCCGAGCAGTTCTCAAGTTGGAGCGCTGTTTCGGCGCCGATGCTGCCGCCGGTGGTCAGACCCATGTGGGCGACAATGATGTCGGCGCCCGCCGTGGTCATGGCTACGGCTTCTTCAGCCGAGAAAACATAGGGCGTTGTCAACATGTCCATAGCGTGGGCCTTGGCGATCATGTCGACCTCGAGGCCATAACCCATGCCGGTCTCTTCCAGGTTGCGCCGGATGATGCCGTCGAACAGGCCGACGGTCGGGAAGTTCTGCACGCCGGAGAAGCCCATGGCCTTCAGCTCGTCGAGGAAATGATCGGTGATCATGAACGGGTCGGTGCCATTGACGCCGGCCAGCACCGGCGTGTGCTTGACGACCGGCAGCACCTCGTGCGCCATCTCCTTGACGATGTCATTGGCGTTGCCATAGGCCATGAGGCCGGCCAGCGAGCCGCGCCCGGCCATGCGATAGCGCCCGGAATTGTATATGACGATCAAGTCGATGCCGCCTGCCTCCTCGCACTTGGCGGAGAGGCCGGTGCCGGCCCCGCCGCCGATGATCGGCTGGCGGCGGGCCACCATGCCATTGAATTTCTCCAGCAGGGTCTTGCGGTCAATGCGGGGCATGGGTCCTCATGTGATGTCATTGAAGGCGGCAACCGCGGCAGTGGCGAAGGCCGGGTCATTGATATGGGCGTCGACTTCGATGAGCCGGCGATTGGCAGCGGGCTTCCAGTTCCCGCGGATGGCTTCGAACAACGCGGCATCGGCGGCGGGATGGTGAAACGGTTTTCCCGGCGCATCGATGGCCGACACGCCTTGCAGGGGCAGGAGGAAGCGCACAGACCCTTCCATGCGGTTGAGGCGGGAGACGATCCACTCACCTATAGCGCGATTTTCCTCAGGCGTGGTGCGCATCAGGGTTACTTGCGCATTGTGGACATGGAGATTGCGGCCCGCATGTTGCGGTGGCACGGTTCGCAAGCCGCCGAAGTTGATCATGTCGCCGGCCCCGACCGAGCCCACATAGGGAATGCGGGTGCGGATGGCGGCGCCGAAGCGGTCGTCGGTGCAGGGAAGTACACCACCGAACAGATGGTCCGCCACCTCCGTGGTGGTGATATCCAGCGCCGCGGTGATGAAACCCGACTCGATGAGCTTTTCCAGGCACTGGCCGCCGGTGCCGGTGGCGTGGAACACGAAGCATTCGCAGGTGGCTTCGATCAGCGCGCGGATCTGAGCGATGCAAGCGGTGGTAACGCCAAACATGGTGAGGCCCACGGGGCGCCTTCCCGCCGCCACTTCAGGCACGGTGTTGAGCGCCATGCCGGCGGCCGCATGGGCCGCATTGCCGATGACTTTGCGGGTGATGGCGTTGAGGCCGGCGACATCGGCAACCGCGTGCATCATGGCAATGTCGGTGGGGCCGACATAGGGTGCGACGTTGCCCGACGCCATGGTGGAGACCATGAGCTTGGGAATGCCGATGGGCAGGGCCCGCATGGCCTCGGTCACCATCGAGGTATTGCCGCCACCGCCCAAGCCCAGCACCGCGCCGATGTCGTTCCGCGACAGCAGGAACGCCGTGAGTTTCTTCGCCATGGCGGAAACCGCCTGGCCGCGATCGGTGAGTTGCGGATCGGCGGCGAGCGTCACATCGGCCTTGGCGTTGCTCGGCGTTGTCGATATGTCGACGAGCAGAGCCGCGGCACCCGCCGCGCGCACACGCTCCAGCGCATAGCGAAGTTCCGCCTCCTTGGTATCGCAGGTGCCGATGACGTAGACAGTTCTCACTTGCCTGCCTTGGCCCAACCCTGCTTCATGGCCTTGTAGCCATCGCGATAGACGCTTTGCCTTCGAGGGAAAGAAATCGCGCCACACCCGGGTTGCCGCGGCCAGTGCTGGAATGGCGCCGGCCGAAGGCCTCGATGGTCAACCAGCCATCATATTTGGCGGCCCTGAGCGCCTTATAGGTGGCGGGCCACGGCACATGGCCCTTGCCGGGCGTGCCGCGGTCATTCTCGGAGATGTGCACGTGGATCATGTGCTTGCGGATGGTCTTGATGGCGGCGACCGGGTCTTTCTCCTCGATGTTGCAGTGGAACGTATCATACATCGCCTTCACCGCCGGATGATCCACCTCGTCGAGATGGTCAGACAGCTGCTGCATGGTGTTGAGGAAATAGCATTCGAAGCGATTCAGGGCTTCGACGGCCATACGCACGTTGTTCTTCGCGGCATGATCACCGGCCCGGCGGTGGAAGGCGACGCCGCGCTTGTGTTCCGCCGCCGAAGCGCCGCTCCCCGAAAAATAGCCGATTTCGGAATGCATGGGGCCGGCGAGGATGGGAGCGCCCAGTGCCGCCGTGCAGTCGATCGCCCATTTGGCACGATCAAGCGCTGCCTTCTGCTGGGACTTGTCGGGAGACAGGGGGTTATGCCCGGCGCCCAGCACGCTCACCGCCGTGCGTTCGAGGCCGATCTTCTCGAGAATGTCGCCGAGCCTGGCGTAGTGATCGGGGGTTCCGTCGAACAGCGGCAGTTCCACACCGTCATAACCGGTTCTCTTGATGTCCCTGAATATCGGCACGTGCTCCATGGTCACATGGCCCGTCCACAGCAGCATGTTGAAGCCGAGTTTCATGGTCTTGCCTCCCTTGCCCAAAGCGCAGGACAAACCGTCTCGCGCAACTTGTCAATTCCTGATATACGCCTTTCAAGGAAATTTGGAGGATGCCATGAACAAGCCGCTTGACCCGCAATCCGCCCAGAACGCCGCCCTGCTGCGGGCCCAGGCCTTCATGACGCCGTCGCCGGTGCCGTCGATTTCAACCGAACTTCTGGTCACCGCCGACGGCGAGTTGAACCGCGAACTCAACCACTTCCTGTTCGATCCGCCATCCAACCCGGACCTGCTGAAGGGCAAGAGGATCGCCATCTGCTGTTCCAATGGCGTGGAGGAGGTGGAAATCACCGGCTCGATGAAGTGGCTTACAGAACATGGCGCAACCGTGCATGTGGTGGCGCCGCGCATCGGCGAGTTTCACCCGACGCTGGGCCTGCGCTTTCCGCCGCTCACCAAAACCCATGTACTGGCTATCCGCCTGATGGAAAATGCCGGCTGGCTGAAGATCGATTGCTACATGGATGAGGCCAAGGTCGCCGACTACGACGCCTGCATTTTCCCAGGTGGCTGCTGGAACCCTGATTTCCTGCGGGCCGACACACACGCACAGAACTTCGTGCGCGACATGCACGCGGCGGGAAAGCCGACCTGCGGCATCTGCCACGGCCAATGGGTGATGGTGAGCGCTGGTATTCTGCGCGGCAAGAAGGCGACTGCGGTGTGGAACATCCAGGTTGACCTGGCTAATGCCGGGGCAACGGTGCTGGACGAACCCTGCGTGGTCGATGGCAATCTGATTACCGCCAGATTCCCCTACGACCTGCCGCGCATGGTGAACGCCCTGGTGCAGCAGCTGGTGGGGTAGTCCCGGGCGTGGCGGCGCGGTGGCCTAAACCGCGGCCATCACTTCCACGGTGCCACGGTAGACCATATCGAGGGCCACGTAGAGAATGATCAGCAGGCCGAGATAACCAATCCACCGGTGCTTGTGCAGCAGTCTGGCGATGAATGTGGCAGCCAGGCCCATCAGGCCGATGGACAGGATCAAACCGATAATCAGCACTTCGGTGTGCTCACGGGCGGCCCCGGCAACCGCCAGGACGTTGTCGAGCGACATGGAAACGTCGGCCACGACGATCTGAATGGCGGCCTGCGTGAAGGTCTTGCGGGGCGCCCCGCCGGCCACGGTGCCGTCGGCGTTGATGTCCTCGCCGGTGATCGATTCGAGCGCCTGGTTGTCCTCGTGGGGGCCCTGGCGCAACTCGCGCCACATCTTCCAGCACACCCAGAGGAGCAGCACGCCGCCCATCAGCAACAGGCCGAGGATGGCCAACAGGTAGGTGGTGATGCTGGCGAACAAGATGCGCAGCACGGTGGCGGCTATGATGCCAACGAAAATGGCCTTGTTGCGCTGGTCCCTGGGGAGGCCGGCGGCGGCCAGGCCGATGACAATGGCGTTGTCGCCGGCCAAAACCAGGTCGATCATGATGACCTGGCCCAAGGCAATCAGGGCATCGCTGCTGAAAAGAAAGTCGAACATGGAATGGCAGATAGCGAGGGCCTTTCCTCGCGTCCAGCCCTTTGTTATGCCTTTGCAGTGGCAGCAAGAGGATGCACCGATGTTCTATGGAACCGCCGAAGGCACGCGTGTCGAAGTCCTCGATCCGCGATTCAATGAATGCCTGATCGGCCACGCGCGCATCGAGCGGCTGTGGAGCGGTGCCCGGTGGCTGGAGGGCCCCGTGTGGTTTGCCGCCGGGCGTTATCTGCTGATTTCGGATATCCCCAACAACCGCATCCTCAGATACGATGAAACCGACGGGTCGATGTCGACCTACCGGCAGCCAAGCAACAATAGCAATGGCCACACGGTGGACCGGCAGGGGCGGCTCATCTCGTGCGAGCACCTTGGACGCAGGGTCAGCCGTACCGAACACGATGGTTCAATCACGGTGATCGCCGACAACTACCAGGGCAAGCGGCTGAACTCACCCAACGATGTTGTGGTCAAATCCGATGGCTCCATCTGGTTCACTGATCCCTCGTACGGCATTCTCTATGACTACGAAGGTGGCCGGGCCGAAAGCGAAATCGGCAATTGCAATGTCTATCGGGTGGATGGCGGCAGCGGCGACATCAGCATTGCCGCCGGCGATTTCGAAAAGCCGAATGGCCTTGCCTTTTCGCCGGACGAAAAGTTCCTGTACATTGCCGATACCGGTGCAAGCCACAAGAAGGGCGGGCCAAAACATATTCGCAAGCTGCCAGTGAAGGCCGATGGCAAATCGCTGGGCGCCGGCAGCGTCTTCGCCGAATGCACAGCGGGGCTGTTTGACGGCTTCCGGTTCGACGAAGCTGGCCGCATCTGGACCAGTGCGGCGGATGGCGTTCACTGCTACGACCCCGACGGCACGCTGATCGGCAAGCTCATTATCCCTGAGCTCGTCGCCAATGTGTGCTTCGGCGCCGCCAAGCTCAACCGCCTGTTCATTGCGGGCACGACGTCTCTCTACTCCTGCTACCTCGCGGTGCGGGGCGTTTCTCCGCTGGGCTGACCCATGCTGCGCATGCCGGAACCAGATCGCGCGGTCCTCGGCCGGCGTGACGAGATTGTCACGGCACTGCGGGCCATTGTGCCCGGCGAAGGCATCGTGGCAACGCCTGTCGAAATGCGGGCCTATGAGAGCGACGGCCTCAGCGCCTACCGGCAGATGCCGATGGTGGTGGCGCTGCCGGAAACGGTTGATCAGGTCGCGGCGATCATGAAGTATGCCCACGCCAATGGCATCAAGGTGGTGCCGCGGGGGGCGGGCACATCGCTCTCTGGCGGGGCGTTGCCGCTGGCCGACGGCATTCTGCTCGGCCTCGGCAAGTTCAACCGCATCCTTGAAATCGACTACGATAATCGGTGCGTGGTGGCGCAGCCAGGTGTCACCAATCTTGGCATCACCCAGGCGGTCGAACACAAGGGCTTCTATTATGCGCCGGACCCCTCGTCGCAGATCGCCTGTTCGATCGGCGGCAATGTGGCGGAGAATTCCGGCGGCGTGCATTGCCTGAAATACGGCCTCACCACCAACAATGTTCTGGGCATCGAATTGGTGACCGTTGGCGGAGAGATAATCCGCCTCGGTGGCAAGCATCTCGACAGTGAAGGCTATGATCTCCTCGGCGTGATGACGGGTTCGGAGGGATTGCTCGGTGTCATTACCGAGGTCACGGTGCGCATCCTGCGGAAACCGGAAACGGCGCGGGCGGCACTGATCGGATTTGCCTCGAACGAAGATGCCGGCCAATGCGTGGCCGACATCATCTCGGAGGGCATCATTCCCGGTGGCATGGAGATGATGGACCGGCCGGCCATCCATGCGGCGGAGGATTTCGTCCACGCCAACTATCCACTCGATGTTGAAGCCCTGCTCATCGTCGAACTCGATGGACCGGTGGTGGAAGTCGATCATCTGCTTGAGCATGTCACGGTGATTGCCAAACGCAACAGGTCGCGGGTGTTGCGGGTTTCGACGTCAGAAGCCGAGCGCCTGCTGTTCTGGGCCGGGCGCAAGGCGGCGTTTCCGGCAGTGGGGCGGATTTCGCCGGATTATATCTGCATGGACGGCACGATCCCGCGCAAGAAGCTTCCCGAAGTGCTGGCCGGCATCACGGAGCTTTCGCGCAGATACAGTTTGCGCGTCGCCAATGTCTTTCACGCCGGAGACGGCAATCTGCATCCGCTGATATTGTTCGATGCCAACAAGGCCGACGAGTTGGAGCGCGCTGAGGCCTTTGGCGCCGACATTCTACGGCTGTGTGTGAAGGTGGGCGGCGTGCTAACCGGCGAGCATGGCGTCGGCGTCGAAAAACGCGACCTGATGCACGAGATGTTCACGCCATCGGACATGGCCCAGCAGCTGCGCCTCAAGTGCGCCTTTGACGGCGGCAATTTGCTGAACCCCGGCAAGGTGTTCCCGACGCTTCACCGCTGCGCCGAGCTGGGCCGGGTGGTGGTGCGCGGCGGGAAACTGCCGTTCCCCGATATTCCGAGATTCTGATGGTGTTCACCCCAAAGAGTCCAGAGGAACTGGCGGACGCCATCACCGGCGCAAATGCGCCGTTCGCGATCATCGGATTGGGAAGCAAGAACGGGCTCGGACGGCCCATCGCCGATGCCTCTCCGTTGTCGATGGCGGCATTCACCGGTGTCACAGTTTACGACCCCGCCGAACTGATCCTCGAAGCAGGGGCCGCCACACTGCTGGCCGACATCGAAAAGCTGCTTGCTGCCAAGAACCAGCATTTGGCCTTCGAGCCGCCTCAAGGCGGAACCATTGGCGGCGCTGTGGCGTGCAATTTGTCGGGGCCGCGCCGCATCAAGACGGGGGCGCTCCGCGATCATATCCTAATGGTGTCCGGCGTCTCAGGCCGCGGCGAAATCTTTAAGGCCGGGGCGCGGGTGGTGAAAAACGTCACGGGCTATGATCTGCCGAAGTTGATGGCGGGGTCCCATGGCACGCTGGTGGCATTGACATCGGTTACGCTCAAGGTGCTGCCGAAGCCCGAGGTTGAAACCACACTGCTGGTTGCCGACCGTTCGCCGGAAGACGCGGTTCGCACCATGAGTGTGGCGCTGCAATCGTCGCTCGAGGTTTCGAGCGCTGCCTATGTTCCGAAGTCAGGCACCTACCTTCGCGTTGAAGGCATCGCGGCATCGGTGGCGTTTCGCGTTGAAAAGCTGTGCGAGATGTTTCCCGGTGCGGTAGACGCCGAAAGGTCGCCATGGGCATCAATCCGCGATATCAAAGGCCTGCAGGGCGACGTGTTGTGGCGGGTCTCTCTGCCACCTAGCGAAGCGCCAACATTTCTTGCAGACATTGCAGAGGATTTTTGAGTTCGACTATCTGCTGGATTGGGGTGGCGGTCTGGTGTGGCTTTCTTGCGCGTTGACCGATGATGCCCATGCTGCAACACTTCGCGGTGCCCTGCCCTCGGGCCATGCAACGCTGGTCAGGGCGCCGACAGAAGTGCGCGAAAGGGTAGAAGTTTTTCAGCCCCAGGCGCCGGCTCTTGCCGAGCTCACCCGCCGGGTGAAAGCTGCCTATGATCCGAAGGGCCTGCTCAACCCTGGCCGCATGTACCGGGGCGTGTGATGCAAACGAATTTCAGCCTCGCCCAGCTTGCCGACCCAACGATTGCCGACGCCAATTCCATCCTGCGGGCCTGTGTGCATTGCGGGTTCTGCACGGCCACCTGCCCCACCTATGTATTGCTGGGTGACGAACTCGACAGCCCGCGCGGCCGCATCTATCTGATCAAGAACATGCTGGAAGGCGGCGGACCGGCCACGCCGGAGACCGTGAAGCATGTGGATCGCTGTCTGTCCTGCCTGTCGTGCATGACCACCTGCCCCTCGGGTGTCAACTACATGCACTTGGTGGATACGGCGCGGGCGCACATCGAGAAGACCCACGTCCGGCCGATCGCCGACCGGTGGCTTCGGGCACTTCTGGCCTATGTCATGCCGCGCCCTGCCCTGTTTCGCCTGGCGCTGTTCGGTTCACGGCTGGCGGCACCGATCGGGCCGATGCTCGGCAAGCGAATTGCGGCTTTGCTGGCGCTGACGCCCGAGTCTTTGCCGCAGGCTAATGCATTTGGCTTGCCGGGCACCTATCAAGCGGACACGCCAAAGAAAGCCCGGGTGGCGCTGCTCATGGGCTGCGTGCAGAGCGTGCTCGACCCCGGCATCAATGCAGCGACAATCCGCCTGCTGACCCGGCTTGGCGTTGAAGTTGTGGTCAGCGGCGGCGAAAGCTGCTGTGGCTCTCTTACCCACCACATGGGCCGGGAATACGATGCTCTGGCGCGGGCCAAGCGCACCATCGACCAGTGGACGGAGGCAAATGTCGATGCGGTTGTTGTGACGGCCTCGGGCTGTGGCACGACCATCAGGGACTATGGCCACATGTTCCGGAACGAGGCGGCCTATGCCGCGAAGGCGGCTGACATCAGCGCCAAGACGAGGGACATCACCGAGTATCTCGATCACCTTGGTCTGCCGCCGGTCGCAACCGAAATCGTTGCGCGTCACCTATCACTCGGCCTGCTCCATGCAACATGCGCAGAAGATCAAGACCTTGCCGCAGGCGCTATTGCGCAATGCGGGCTTCGATGTGAGCGATGTTGCCGAGGGCCACCTGTGTTGCGGTTCGGCGGGAACCTACAACATTCTGCAGCCAGAGCTGGCGCGGCAGTTGCGCGACCGCAAACTTGGCAATATCTCGGCAACAGCTCCGGATGTGGTGGCCACCGGCAATATCGGCTGCATGGCGCAGCTCGGCAGCGGGCTTGCGGTGCCTATCGTGCACACGGTGGAACTGCTGGACTGGGCCTATGGTGGCGAGCCGCCGCTGGCCTTGACGGACTTGATCCAGCGCACGTCGGGATACTCCACCGGCTCCTTGGCCTTGAAGAAATAGCGGCGGAAGATCTCGCCATAGCCGCTCATGGCGTAGCCATTATTGCGGGCGAGAAGTTCGGCTTTCTCGGCGCGATAATAGGCTGGCAGGCGGTACCACGCGAGACCGGGGCGGGAGTGATGGGCGATATGCAGATTGTTGAAGAGGAACATGAGAGACCAGATCGGCGAGGCCTCGACGATGATGGTGCGGTGATCGATGTTTTCCGCCGCCTGGTGCTCGCAGAATGAACGCACCAGCGACAGTGAAATTCCGGGATAGGCCAGCAGCAGCACATACTGCCATAGAGGCATGCCCGCCACGCCCACAACAAACCAGATGATCAGCGCCGAAGAGAGGATGAAACTTATCCAGCCCTTGGCAACTTCCACTTCGCCCCGCAGGATCAGGCGGAATTCTGCACTCCAGAAGCGGATGATGCTGATGGCCGGGCCCATGATCATGCGGCCCGCCAGCGTGTTGTTGGCGGTGTGGAGCATCTGGCGAAGGCCACCGAGTGCGGCCCAGTCCTGCGGCAGCAGATAATAGGACTCGGGATCAAGGACCGGATCGGTCAGGTTCTCGTCGTTGTGGTGGGTGAGATGCAGTTTCTTGTAGCGTGGATAGGGCAGCCACAGGTGGGGTGCGATGGTGACAAGCGCATCATTCACGAGGCGGTTTCGCGTGGGGTGGCCGTGTAGCGCCTCGTGCTGAAGCGAACCATGGAGCGCCACGCAATAGGAGCCGATGGGCAAGAGGATCCACCACGGCAGGCTGGCGTGATTTAGAACCAGCAAAATGAGAATGGCGTAGTTTCCAACGAGCAGCGCCACGGTCGGCCATTCAATGCCGCGATGCTTGAGGCTGGTTTCGGAGCCGTGGTTTACGGTCAAGGTCAAAACACCTTTCCGCGGGCATCGACGGGTACGGCGCCCAGCACTTCATTGCCTCGCACGAACACCACCTTGTCGAAAAGGTTGTTGATGGGGCACACGTGGTTGGGGATGATCTTTACCAGCTGGCCGATTTCCGGCTTGTCATTGGCCGCCGAGATGTCGAGGTAACCATGCTCTTCGTTGGCGGCATAGATGCGGGCGAAGCCCAGTTCGCGCACAGCACCGTAGCCGGTGAGGCCGTTGAGGTCCGAGGTCAGGGATTTGGTTCCGGCATCGACCATGGCGCGCTCGCCGGTTGGACGGCTGACAACGGTGGCAAGCACACTGAGGGCGCAGTCGTCGTAGCCGCAGGTGCCGCGTTCGGCGAGCGAGCGGTCGAAATAGATGTAGGTTCCGGCGCGATACTCAGTGATGGGGGCCAAGCCATCGTCAATCCACATGTCGGGGGAGCCGCCGGTCGTAACGGTCTTGGATTCGAGACCCGCAGCGGCTGTGAGGCCCAGGGCCTCTACGAAAAAGTCTTCGGAGGCCTTGCGGCCACCGGTATTGGCATAGGTCATGAGGCCGCCATAGGTGACGCCCGGGGTTGTGTCGATGAGTTTGGCGAGATCACCGGCCGCGGCGGGCGACTGAACGCCATTGCGGTGGGCGCCGGTGTCACACTCGACGAGCACGGAGATATTCCGGCCAGCACTGCGGCCGGCCTCGCCCAGGCCCTGCACCACGATGGCATTGTCGGCGACAACGGAAATGTCGGTGCGCTTGGCCAGTGCCGCGAGGCGCTCAAGCTTGTGGCGGCCCACGATATTGAAGGTGAGCAGCATGTCGGTGATGCCAGCATCGGCCATGACCTCGGCTTCCCCCAACTTCTGCACGGTGATGCCTTTGGCACCGAGGGCGAGCTGGTACTTAGCCATCGGCACGAGCTTGTGGGTCTTGATATGCGGGCGATTGGCAATGCCCATGGCATCGCAGCGCAGCTGCCATTTTTTCAGGTTTCGGTCGGTGATGCCAATGTCGATTATCGGGACAGGCGTTTCGAGGTCTTCAAGCCTCGCGCCGACATTTTCAAACTCGAAGAAATCGGTGATGTTCATGGTGGCTCGTTTCGGGGTTGCCAAGCCGGGCTGGCCGACGCAGATTCAATTGCACTCAATTACGGGATTCTCATGCGGGTCAACGGGATAGCCTATCGCACCATCTGGCTCAATAGCGACGGCTGGTCGGTGGAAGTGATCGACCAGACGAAGTTTCCGCATGTTTTCGAAACCTTGACGCTGCGGACCATGGAAGATGCTGCTGCCGCCATCAGCACCATGGTGGTGCGCGGCGCGCCGCTGATCGGGATAACCGCCGCCTATGGCATGGCGCTGGCGGCGCGAACCAATCCATCGGACGAGGCTTTGAAGCAGTCCTATGACGTTCTGCACGCCACGCGGCCCACGGCCATTAACCTGCGCTGGGCGCTTGACCAGATGATGGTGGCGCTTTCGCAGCTGCCGCCTGAATCCCGCGCCGCGAAAGCTTATGCCCGCGCCGCCGAACTTGCGGACGAAGATGTCGAGATCAATCGCGACATCGGCCGGCATGGGCTGGACCTGATCGCGGCGATCGCCGCGAAGAAGCCCAAGGACGCCACACTCAATATTCTCACCCATTGCAACGCCGGCTGGCTGGCGACTGTCGACCGGGGCACGGCGACGGCGCCGATCTATGCCGCCCATGACGCCGGGCATCGGGTGCACGTCTGGGTCGACGAAACCCGGCCACGAAACCAGGGGGCATCGCTAACTGCCTGGGAGCTTGGCCATCATGGCGTTCCGCATACGGTGATTGCCGACAATACCGGCGGCCATTTGATGCAACATGGACTGGTGGACCTGGTGATCGTCGGCACCGACCGGGTGACGGCGCGGGGCGACGTGTGCAACAAGATCGGAACTTATCTGAAGGCGCTGGCGGCGCACGACAATGGCGTGCCGTTCTATGTGGCACTGCCTTCCCCCACCATTGACCTGCGGGTTTCGGATGGGGTCGCGGAAATCCCCATTGAGCAGCGCGATGGCGGCGAGGTGAGCCGCTTGACGGGGCGCACAATGGACGGGCGCATTGAAACGGTGACAATTCTTCCCGACGGATCACCTGCCGCCAACTATGCCTTCGACGTGACGCCGGCGCGGCTGGTGACCGGCCTCATCACCGAAAAAGGGGTGATCGCCGCCAACCGCCAGGCAATTGCCGGGCTGTTTGACTAGGTTTCCTTGTCAAATGCCGCATCGACCGGAACCTGCAGGCCGTTGAGCAATTGGTTGGTGCGGCCCGCCGTCGCAACGACGCGCAGCAGGTCGGCGTGCATGGCACCGGTCATGCCCTTGGCGCGGGCGGCGGCGGTGTGGGAGTGAACGCAGTAGGTGCAGGAATTGGTGATCGACACGGCGATGTAGATCAATTCCTTGGTCAGTGGATCGAGCGCTGACGGCTTTGCCATCACTTCCTTTACGCCATACCAGACGTCTTCCAGCAATGGCGGATCGAAGGCCAGATAGTGCCAGAGGTTGTTGATGAAATCGGACTGGCGCGTGGCTCGAATGTCGTCGAAGACGGCCTTCACGCGGGGGTCAGTTTCGGGGTTCAGGGGCGGTGCGATTGTCGACATGGGAGCCTCGCTTTCGGGGGCGAGGATACTACACCCAACGGAACACGAAAAAGGCCCAGGCGAGCGAAATCACCAGTCCGCCCCACAGGGGGGTGCCGTAGAATCCGAGCCAGGCGAGAAAAATGAAGCAGGAGCCGAGCAGCGTGATGAACAAGCGGTCGCCGCGGGTGGTATCGAGCCTGAACACACCGCGGCGCGGGGCGCCGCCTGGCGCATAGTATTCCCAGATGCCCATGGCGGCGATCGACGCGAAGATAAAGATGAAGAACAGCGCCGTGGGCCAGGTCCAGGCCATCCATGACAGGCCGATTTCCATGTTACACCCGCCCCAGGGCAAAGCCCTTCGCAATGTAGTTTCTGACGAAGTAGATGACGATGGCGCCGGGAACGAGGGTCAATACACCGGCTGCCGCCAGCAAGCCCAAGTTCATAGCCGGAGGCGCTCGAAGTCTTGGTCATGGCCGCCACGATGGGTTTGGCTTCGACTGCCGTCAAATTCTTGGCCAGCAGCATTTCCACCCAGGAGAACATGAAACAGAAGAAAGCGGCGACGCCTATCCCTGCCGAAATGGTCGGCACGAAGATCTTGAAAAAGAAACGCGGGAAGGAATAGCCGTCGACAAAGGCCGTCTCATCGAGTTCCTTGGGCACACCCGACATGAAGCCTTCGAGGATCCACACGGCCAGCGGAATGTTGAACAGCGTGTGGGCCAGCGCCACGGCGAGATGGGTGTCGAACAGGCCAACCGAGGAATAAAGCTGCACGAAGGGCAGCACGAACACGGCGGCCGGGGCCATGCGGTTTGACAGCAGCCAGAAGAACAGGTGCTTGTCGCCGAGGAAACGGTAGCGCGAAAAGGCGTAGGCCGCCGGCAGCGCGACGATGATCGACAGCACGGTGTTGATGGCAACATAGATCAGCGAATGGACATAAGCCATGTACCAGGTGGGATCGGTGAGAGATGGTGCGATAGCTGTCGAAGGTGAATTCGCTCGGGATAGATCGTGAATCCGCCGAAAGAATCTCATTCGTTGTCTTGAATGACATGTTGAGAAGCCAGTAGATCGGCAGCATCAGGAACACGATGTAGATCAGCGGAACGATGTATCGCTTGCTCATCACTTGGGCCTCGTTGCGCATCATCAGCGTGTAGAACAGCCAGCTCAACAGCAGGATGATCAGGAAGTAGACGATCGAGAAGGCAGCGGCAGGGCCGAGGTCGAAGCCGCCCAGAGCTTTTTGCACCAGATCGATCGACAGGAACTTGGTGGTGGAGCCGGGGCCGCCGCCGGTCAAGACGATGACTTCGGTGTAGATCATGAAGCTGTCCATGAAGCGCAGCAGGATGGCAATGGTGAGCACGTGCTTCAGCTTGGGCAGCTGGATATACCGGAACACCGCCCAGGGCTTGGCGCCATCGACCTTCGCCGCCTGATAATAGGCGTCGGGGATTGACACGAGGCCGGCATAGCACAACAGCACCACGAGCGAGGTCCAGTGCCAGACATCCATGAGCACCACGGTGAACCACGCGGAAATTGGCTGGCGCGTGTAGTTGTAAGGGATGCCGAGGGCGTTGAGGCCCTTGCCGAGAAGGCCAATATCGGGGAGCGCCATGATGTTCCACATGGAACCGACGACGTTCCACGGCACCAGCAGCGGCAGCGACATCAACACCAGGCACACCGAAACCCAGGGCCCCTTCTTCGGCATGCACAGGGCGATCGACAGGCCCAATGGCACCTGGATCGCCAGAATGACGCTCGTGAAGATCATCTGGCGCATCAGGGATGCGTGGAAATTCTGGTCATGCAGGATCTGCTTGAACCAGACGGTGCCGGCCCAGAAGAACTCGTTGTTGCCAAAGGTTTCCTGCACCGAATAGTTGACCACAGTCATCAGCGGGATCAGGGCGTTGAAGGCCACCATGATGAAGACCGGGAGAACCAGCCACCAGGCGCGGTTGTCAAAAGTCTTCCTCATGGCCGGCCCCCGGCGATCCAGCCGTCTTCATAGACCTGGGTGTGGGCACGGTCGAATGCGAGATGGGTCTGGCCTTGCGGCACCGCTTCGCCCTCCGGCACGAGGAGCTTGATGGTGGCGCCATGGCTTCGGGTTTCGACGACGTGGAAGCGCCCGGCATCGGAGATTTTCACCACCTCGGCGGCGATGCCTTTCCTGGCGATTGACACGAATTCGGGACGGACACCGATTTCCGACCGGCCCTTGCCGGTGGCGGCGGCGGCATTGCCGGTTTCAACGACACTTCCGGCGAACAGCGCCTTTCCGCCCTTCACTTCGCAGGGCAACACATTCATGCCAGGCGAGCCGATGAAGTGACCGACGAACGTGTGGCTTGGGCGTTCAAAGAGTTCGACGGGCGAGCCCGACTGCACCACTTCGCCGTTGTTCATGACCACCACCTGGTCGGCGAAGGTCAGCGCTTCGGTCTGGTCGTGGGTGACGTAGATCATGGTGCGCTTGATGCGCTGGTGCAGTTCCTTGAGCTTGGAGCGCAGCTGCCATTTCAAATGCGGGTCGATGACGGTCAAAGGCTCGTCAAACATGATGACGTTCACGTCGGAGCGCACCAGGCCGCGGCCCAGGGAGATCTTCTGCTTGCCGTCGGCGGTGAGGTTCGAAGCGCGGTTCTTGAGGGTCTTGGACAGGTCGAGCATGGCGGCGATCTCTTGCACCCGCCTGCCGATCTCGGTCTCGGGAACGCCGCGGTTTCTGCAGCGGGAAGGCGAGATTGTCGTAAACCGTCATGGTGTCGTAGATCACCGGGAACTGGAACACCTGGGCGATGTTGCGCTCTTCCGGCGAGGCGCGCGAAACGTCCTTGCCGTTGAAGCTGATGCGTTCCTTCGGTTGGCGTCAGCAAGCCCGGAAATCAGATTGAGCAGCGTGGTCTTGCCGCAGCCCGATGGGCCCAGGAGCGCATAGGCGCCGCCATCCTTCCAGGTGAGCGACAGGCGCTTCAGCGCGAAGTCATCGTCGCGCTTCGGGTCCGGCATGTAGCTGTGGCGCAGCTTGTCGATGATGATTTCGGCCATTACGAAACGAGCTCCCCGTTGGCGGCGAAGAACAGCCCGCGATCGATATCGACGTGAAGCTTGGCGGTGGAGCCCACTTCGAAGGCATGAATGCCATGCGATTGCGACACCCAGGTGGAGCCGCCGGTATCGAGATGGATGACGCTTTCCGATCCTGAAAGCTCGGTGACCAGCACACGGCCTTCGACCACGCCGGATTGGCCGCCATGGGCCATCGGATAGACATGGTGCGGGCGGATGCCGAATGTATAACTGCCATCGGGAAGCCTGGCGCCAGCTTCGCCTACCGGCCAGCTCTTGCCGCCGAAGACCTGGAGTTTGCTTGCCGCTTCTTCTCCACTTTCGCGGTGTTGATCGGCGGGTCGGAGAACACCTGGGCGGTGAGCAGATCGTTGGGGCGGCGGTAGGTGGCGGAGGTCGGGCCAAACTGGGTGATGCGGCCTTCGTGCAGCGTTGCGGTATTGCCACCGAACAGCAGAGCTTCCGCAGGTTCGGTGGTGGCGTAGACGACGATGGCGTTGCGGCCGGCGAAGAGCTTGGGCAATTCGTCGCGCAGTTCCTCGCGGAGTTTGTAGTCGAGATTGGCGAGGGGCTCGTCGAGCAGGATGAGGTCCGAGTCCTTGACGATGGCGCGGGCGATGGCGCATGCGCTGCTGCTGGCCGCCCGAGAGTTCCGAAGGCCTGCCGCTTCAGCATGGGCTTGAGGCGCAGGAGTTCGGCAGCGGCCATGACGCGGCTTGCTCGATCTCGGCTGTGCTCATGCCAGCGACACGCAGCGGCGAAGCGATGTTGTCGTAAACCTTGAAGTTCGGGTAGTTGATGAATTGCTGATAGACCATGGAGACGTTGCGCTTTTGCACCGCGACGCCGGTCACGTCGCGTGCCGCGAAAGATCAGCTTGCCGGACGGTCGGACGTCTGGATGCCGGCCATCAGTTGCATCAGCGTGGTCTTGCCGGATAGAGTTGTCCCAAGCAGCACGTTGAAGGAAGCTTCTTCGAGCACGAGCGAAGTCGAATGGATGTGCGTATCCGCACCCACGCGCTTTTCGATGCCGATGAGTTCGAAAGACATGAGCCGTTCCAGGAGTTATACGAAAAGACCGGGGCGCGTCCTTTCCGGACGCGCCCGCTTTGGCGTGATGTTACTGCCAGCTCTTGATGATGTCTTCGTAGGCAACCGTCTGGCCCGGTTCCTTTTCGTTTTCGACCTTGGCCTTGGGGCCATCGGCCTTGCCGAGCCATTCGGCGGCGTCCTTCGGCTCGTTCAGCCGCGGGCCGCAGCCGCCGTAGGTTTTGTTGGCCTTATCGGCCGCTTCCATGCGCGACATGGTGATGTCCATTTCCTCGGCGAGGCGGTCCATGGCTTCCTGCGGCGTAAAGGCGCCGGAGTTCACGTCACCGATCTGCTGCCACCAGATCTGGGCGAGCTTCGGATAGTCCGGCACGTTGATGCCGGTCGGCGACCAGCGGACGCGGTCGGGCGAGCGATAGAACTCGACGAGACCGCCGAGCTTCGGCGCACGCTCGGTGAACGAGGCATGGTTGGCCGTCGAGTTGCGGATGAAGGTCAAGCCGACATGGCTCTTCTTCACGTCGACCGTCTTCGACACGGCGAACTGGGCATACAGCCAGGCAGCCTTGGCGCGATCGGTCGGCGTCGACTTCAGGATGGTCCACGACCCCACGTCCTGGTAGCCGACCTTCTGGCCTTCCTTGTAGTACACGCCATGCGGCGACGGGGCCATGCGCCACAAGGGCATGCCGGCATCGTCAACCGTATTGTTGCCTTCCGACTTCGGCGCCACCATCGAGGCGGTGAAGGCCGTGTACCAGAAGATCTGCTGGGCGACGTTGCCCTGGTCGAGAGGGCAGGCAGCGACTGGTAGAAGTCGTAGTCGGCGGCTCCCGGGGGGGCGTATTTCCTCAGCCATTCATCCCACTTGGCGATGGCGTAGACCGAAGCCGGGCCATTGGCTTCGCCGCCGCGCGCTACGACGCGCCCGACGGGTTGCACGAGCCCTTTTCCATGCGGATGCCCCATTCGTCGATGGGGATGCCGTTCGGTTCGCCAGCCGAACCGGCGCCCGCCATGGAAAGCCAGGCATCGGTCATGCGCCAGCCCAAGTCAGGGGCGCGCTTGCCGTAGTCCATGTGGCCATAGACTTTCACGCCATCGATTTCCTTCACGTCTTCGGTGAAGAACTGGGCGATATCTTCATAGGCCGACCAGTTCACCGGCACGCCGAGATCATAGCCGTACTTGGCCTTGAACTTCTCCTTGAGATCGGCGCGGTCGAACCAGTCCTTGCGGAACCAGTAGAGGTTGGCGAACTGCTGGTCGGGCAGCTGATAAAGCTTGCCATCGGGACCGGTGGTGAACTGCTTGCCGATGAAGTCATCGAGATCAAGCATCGGGTTGGTCACGTCCTTGCCCTCGCCGGCCATCCAGTCGGTGAGGTTGACGGCGAGTTGCAGGCGTGAGTGGGTGCCGATCAGGTCGCGAGTCGTTGACATAGGCGTCGTACAGATTGCGGTTGGTCTGCATCTGGGTCTGCACGGCCTGGACGACTTCGCCTTCGCCGAGGATCTGGTGGTTCACCTTGATGCCGGTGATTTCCTCGAAGGCCTTGGTCAGCACGGTCGATTCATAGGTGTGGGTCGGAATGCCTTCCGACAGAACGTTGATTTCCATGCCCTTGAAAGGAGCGGCGGCGGTGATGAACCACTGCATCTCCTTCATCTGGTCATCAGCCGACAGCGACGACGGCTGGAATTCCGATTCGATCCATTTTTTGGCCGCGGCTTCATCCGCAAAGCCTTGGCTGGCAGTTGCACACAGCGCGATGGCCGCTGCTGTCGCAAGCAGTTTCAGTTTCATCGATGGTCCTCCCTGGTCAAATAGGCATCCTTTGGCGGTGCCCTTTGGATTTATCAAACGAAACGAAACGAACGTCAATAAGAAAGTATTTCGAAAAATTGTGCACTGCAAGATTGCGGTTTGCGAAAAAAAGTGAAACTATGTGAGGGTGACCGCCACAATTGGTCGTCACATTCCGATGCAAGCTCTTGAGTCGATGATACAATCATGCCGGTCTTAAGCCCGCGCCAACAACAGATACTCGGGCTCGCCCGGCAAACCGGCAATGTGCAGGTCGAGGACCTTGCGGTGCGCTTCGACGTGACCCCGCAGACGATCCGCAAAGACCTCAACGAGCTTTGCGACGAACGGCTGCTGGCCCGCACCCATGGCGGCGCCATGCTGTCGTCGGGGGTCGAGAACGTCGCCTATGAAGCGCGGCGAGAATTGGCGGCACGGGAAAAGGTGGTGATTGGCGAGCGCGCGGCGCAACTCATTCCCAACAACTGCTCGCTGTTCATCAACATCGGCACGACCACCGAGGAGGTCGCCCGGGCGCTGGTGCGGCATGAGGGCCTGCTGGTTATCACCAACAACATCCATGTCGCCGCCATCCTGATGCCGCTGCCGAAGATCGAGGTCATCATCGTTGGCGGCATGCTGCGCAAGTCCGATGGCGGCATTGTCGGAGAAGCCGCCGTCGATTTCATCTCGCAGTTCAAGGTTGACTATGCGGTGATCGGCGCTTCAGCCATCGACGATGATGGCTCAATGCTTGATTTCGACTATCGCGAAGTGCGGGTCTCCAAGGCGATCGTCAACAACACCCGCAGCATCATTCTGGTGTCCGATGCCATGAAGTTCACGAGATCGGCGCCGGTGCGGATCGGGCATATCACCGAGGTCGATATCTTCGTAACCGACCGGCCGCCGCCGGAACCGGTAATCGACATCTGCCGGCATGGCGGCGTGCAGGTCGAGATTGTCGCCGCCGAAAGCGACGGAGACACCGGCCCATGACCTATGACCTGTTCATCATCGGCGGCGGCGTCAACGGTTGTGGCATCGCGCGCGACGCCTCGGGACGCGGACTCAAGGTGTTTCTGGCCGAACAGGGCGACCTGGCATCGGGAACGTCATCGGCATCGACGAAACTCATTCACGGCGGTTTGCGCTATCTCGAGCATTACGAATTCCGCCTGGTGCGCAAGGCGCTAATCGAGCGCGAGGTGCTGCTGCGCACGGCACCACACATCATCTGGCCGCTGCGATTCGTGTTGCCGCACCATGGCGGCCTGAGGCCACGTCCGCTCATCAGGCTGGGGCTGTTCCTGTACGATCACCTGGGCGGGCGGAAGATCCTGCCGCCGACGCGCAGCGTCGACCTGGCAAACGACGTGACCGGCCAGCCACTCAAGGAGCAGTTCACGCATGGCTACGAGTACTCGGACTGCTGGGTCGAGGACGCAAGGCTGGTGGCGCTGTGCGCCCGCGATGCGGCGAGCCGCGGCGCCACCATCCGTACCGGCACGAAATGCGAGAGCGCCCGGCGCGACGATGGCGGCTGGGAGATAAGGATCCGATCGGCCAGCGGCAGCGAAGCCGTTCGCGCCAAGGCGTTGGTCAATGCGGCGGGTCCATGGGCCGGCGAGGTTCTCGGCAGCATTGCCGGACACCGTTCGCAAGACAAAGTGCGCCTGGTGAAGGGAAGCCATCTGGTCGTCGACAGGCTCTACGATCACGACCGATGCTACATTTTCCAGAATACCGATGGGCGCATTTGCTTCGCCATACCCTACGAACAGAATTACACGCTGATCGGAACCACCGACGAGGACCATGAAGGCGATCCGGGGGCACCGAAAATCACCCAGGGCGAGGCGAATTATCTGCTGACAGCCGTCAGCGAATATTTCCGCAAGCCGGTGACCCGCGACATGGTGCGCTGGAGTTACTCGGGAATTCGCCCGCTCTATGACGATGGCGCCAGCAAGGCGCAGGAGGCGACGCGGGACTATGTGCTGAAACTCGAAAACGGCGCGGGCAAGTCGCCGCTGCTGTCGGTGTTCGGCGGCAAGATCACCACCTTCCGCAAGCTGGCGGAGGCGGTTCTCGACAAGTTGTCGCCGGTGTTTCCCGGCATGGGCTCAGCGTGGACCAGCGGCAGCCCGTTGCCTGGTGGCAACTTCGGGCTCGGCGAAATTGAAGACCGCATCGCCGCCCTTCAGCGCAAGTATTCGTTCTATGCGCCGCGCAACATCCGCCGGCTGTTTCGGGCCTACGGCACCGACGCCGAAACGGTGCTCGACGGAGCGCGCTTCGCCCAGGACCTTGGCGAGAGCTTCGGGATGCTCAGCGAAAGGGAAGTGAATTACCTGATCGACAACGAATGGGCGCGCACGGCCGAAGACGTGCTGTGGCGGCGTTCGAAACTCGGGCTTCACCTTTCGACGGAGGAGCAGGTAAAATTGCAGACCTACTTCATGAAAAAGCTCGGATAGGGCAAGCAACATGACTGACTTCATTCTCGCCATCGACCAGGGCACAACATCGACGCGGGCCATTGTGTTCGACAGGTCGCTGAAACCGACGGAGTTCCAGTCAGAAGGAATTCAAACAGTACTTCCCCAAGCCGGGCTGGGTGGAGCACGACCCGGAAGAAATCTGGAAGACGGTGGTGTCGACCTGCAAAGGCGCCATCCGTGCCGCAAAGACCAAGCCGGCGAACATTCGCGCCATCGGCATTACCAACCAGCGTGAGACGATTGTCATCTGGGACCGCAAGACGGGCAAGCCCATTCACCGGGCCATCGTCTGGCAGGACCGGCGCACGGCGGAGATGTGTTCAGCGCTCAAGGAAAAAGGGCTTGAACCGGCCTTCACACGCAAAACCGGACTGCTGCTCGACCCCTATTTCTCGGGAACCAAGATTTCTTGGCTTCTCGACACTGTGAAGGGTGCGCGAGGGCGCGCCGAGCGGGGCGAACTCGCTTGCGGCACCATTGATACCTTCCTGATCTGGCGGCTGACCGGTGGTGCTGTTCATGCAACCGACGCTACCAATGCATCGCGCACGCTGCTCTACAATATTCACGGTGGCCAATGGGACGACGAACTGCTGGCCCTGTTAAAGGTGCCGCGAGCGCTGTTGCCGGAGGTGAAGGACTGCGCGGCCGAATACGGCGTCACCAGTGCCGGGTTGCTGGGTGCATCCATCGCCATTCGCGGCGTGGCGGGGGACCAGCAGGCGGCCACCATCGGGCAGGCCTGTTTCGAACCCGGCATGATGAAATCAACTTACGGAACGGGATGCTTTGCCCTGCTCAATACCGGGACAACCGCGGTTCCGTCCAACAACCGGCTGCTCACCACGGTTGCCTATCAATTGAACGGCAAGCGCACCTATGCACTGGAGGGTTCAATCTTCATCGCCGGTGCGGCCGTTCAGTGGTTGCGCGACGGATTGAAGATCGTGCGGCGCGCCAAGGATACCGGCGCTCTCGCGAAGTCCGCCGATGGGCAGCAGCAGGTTTACCTCGTGCCGGCTTTCGTTGGCCTCGGAGCGCCCTACTGGAACGCCGAGGCCCGCGGGGCGCTGTTCGGCCTGACGCGAGGCACAACTAACCGGGAGCTGGCCAAGGCGGCGCTTGAGTTCGGTCTGCTATCAGACCCGGGATCTTCTGGAAGCCATGCGCAAGGACTGGGGGGCGCCGTCCAAAACGGTGCTACGCGTCGACGGTGGCATGACGGCATCGGACTGGACCATGCAATGTCTTGCTGACATTCTTGATGCCCCCGTTGACCGGCCAGCAGTTCTTGAAACGACGGCAATCGGGGCGGCCTATCTTGCGGGCCTGCAGTCTGGATTGCTGCCGCCACCGGAGAAGTTTGCATTGCGCTGGAAGCGCCAGAAGCGCTTTACGCCGCGCATGGACAAGGCGACACGCGAAGCGAAATATGCCGGCTGGCGCGATGCCGTGCGGAAGCTCCTGAGTTAGGGCGGAATGAGTCATGATGGACTTACTCCAGTTCCGTCATCCCGGCGAAAGCCAGGACTCAGGCTTGCAAACGGCAGGACGGCGGAAAGTCTGGGTCCCGGCTTTCGCCGGGATGACGGAGCAAGGTGGTTCCATCAAACAACTTCCTGCTCAAAGACGCATCAATCCAGATAGGGACCTTCGAGGCCGAGCTTGCGCATCAGCGTCGCATAGGTGTTGTGGGTTTTGACGAGCGCGGGGCCATGACGATCGATCAGCGCCGTGAGCTGTTCGGGGGATGCGGCAGCCGATAGGGCGCCCCAGATCGCGGCCATGGTTTCCGCACCACTGCGCAACCGCGCCAGCGACGTGGGATCAGCCAACGCCCGGTGGATGTCGTTGGCGGAAACCTTGCCCACACAGGGAACCGTGCTGGGCCCGGCGTTGTAAAAGCCATCGGGCAATGTGCCCTTGAGGTTGGTGACACGGCGATATTCGATCACATCGAAGATCTGATCGACGGCCTGCCTGGCGCCATCGACGCGGCTCCAGTGATCGGTGTCGGCGGCGGCATGGGGCAGCAGTTCGAGACGCCCGGGATACTTTTGAGCCAGCGCCAAGTAGGGAACCATGGGCCCTGACAGGGCGCCGGACTTGTCGTCCTTGAACAGGTCGGCGTCGATGGCGGCGTAGCGGACGGTGCCGTTGGCCATGGCGGCGTCCAGGGCCTGGCAATCGACCAATTCGCCACGGTCGTAGTTGATGACAATGGCTCCGGGGTTGAGAGCCTGCAACACCGCGGCATTGACGACGTTGGCATTGGCGTATTTGCCGGTCACGGCGTTCAAGGGGCCGAGGCCGGTGTGGGGGCTCACCACATCGGCACCGCGGGCGGCATCTTCGGGGGTTGCAGCAAACTCGAAGCCTTCCGATTCGATCCAGTCGCGGTGGCGGGGCCTGGCATGAATGGCAACGCGCATGCCGAACATCTGGGCGAGGCGGGCAACTTCACGGCCGATGTTGCCATAACCGATGACCGCCAGCTTGCGGCCTTCGAGCTTTTCGGTCGGGAATTCCCTGAGGTTGCGGCCGGTGTCGAAGTCGCCTGCAACCACGCGGGCGTGCAGGGTGTCGACCGGCAGGTTCGGCATCACTTTCAACAATGCCTTGATCGCCATGTGGGCCGTCGCCCGGCTGTTGAAGCTTGGGGTGTTCATCAATGGCGCGGAGCCGCCCTCACCATTGCCGCCGCCCCAACTGGCGGAGCCCATGTTGCCGGTTCCGGCACCGATCCTCACGCCGCCCAGCGGAAACACGCTGGCCTTCGGCAGGAAAGTGGCGGCGGCGATCACCGCATCATATTGGCCCTTGTCGGTCAGTGGCAGAATTTCGGCTTCGGTCGAAAGATCGGGCTGATAGAAGAAATGGATTTTGCCCGGCTCCAGCTTGGCGCCGTCCTTGAGGGCGCCATTGTGGAAGATGCCGCCGCGACTTTCGATGTGGGCTTTCACCGCCGATGGGTCGGGGTTGCCGCCAGCGTCGAACTTGAGGCCGACGAGATCGCAGACCAACACCTTGTAGGCGCGCTTGGGATCGTCGCAGCGCTGGCGCAGGGCACTGGCATTGGCGGCCGGGAAGGTCACGCCAGAGTTCGCAAGCTGTTCTTCGATCACCGCGATCCTGGCGCGGTGATAGGCATATTTCAGATTGTCGAGGAGCGCGAAAATGTCGGCAATGGGCCGGATGCCGCCAATCCAGGCGCGATAGTCTCCAGGGGTTCCGGGGAAGGCGTTGATGTAGCGGGCAACGTCCAGGCCGCGCTCGTGTTCGCCGTTGGGGCGGGTGATGCCATCGTAGGCCATCATCTGTTTCGAGCGGGCCACAATGCGGGCGTGGATGCCGGAATCGGCGATGTCCGGGTCGTTCACCTTGAGCAATGTCACGGCGGCGCCGCGGCGCGTGACGTCAGTCACCCCCAACTCAAACAGCGGATTGTTGGCGACCCATTCGTTCAGTGCCTCGCGATTGGCAACCGAACGGCGGTTGAGTTCGGCGACATTGCCGATACGGCGCTCGGCGCGCAGCAGGCTGAAAGTTGTCTCGGCAAAGGCCAGGGTCGAGAAGGTGTTGATTACTCCGCCCAGCATCTTGTCCTGGGCCGGGTCGTAGAACGGACCGACGTTCACCGAGCGCTCGCCGGTCAGGGGCTTCCTGGTATCGAGGGGGGCGGCAAGCTTCAGCTGGCGCGGAATGGCCCAGGACGGCTCTTTCTGATTGCGTTCCACGAGGGCCAATGCCTGGGGCGTGAAACTGATGATGAAGTAGCCGGAAATGCCGCCGATGGCCTTCTGGAACGGCATGAACAGACAGCATTTGGACATCACCTGGCGGACCACGTCCTCGCCCCATGGCATGGCGCCCAGCATAGAGGTGGCATCGAGCACGGCGTGATGTTCTTCCGGGTTGCGTTCCAGCCAGTCGAGAAGATTGGCAATATCGGCTGGCGCGTAGGTCGTGGCGCCGGTGGTTTCGTGGCCGACGCCGATGAACAGTTTGATGCCGGCCCGTTCCAACTGGTCGGCGGTGGGCACATGACCTTCGGCATGGGAGAAATGGATGCGCTTTTCATCGCCGTTGCGGGCATAGCGCATCATCTCGACGATCTGGGCGCCCCAGCTTTGACGAAAGAAGCCCGACGCTTTGGCGGCCTCGCTTTCCGGCTCCAGGGTATCGACGAATACGTGCTGGGCCGGGTCATGGGTGGCGATGAGGTGAAGTGCTGCGACGGTGAAGCCCGAGTGCCCGCCGCCTAGGCCGATGGCCATGCGGTTGGTCTTGGGAAACTCAAAATAGCGGTGGATCTCGCGCATCATGTCGACAAGAAACTTGTCGGCGGGATAGCCGCGGTGCATGGAGCGGCCGACTTCCGCAGATGTGAAGGGGCCGATGTCGCGGCCGGTGTCATCAAGTTTGCGGTAGTTCTGTTCCAGCCAGTGTTCGAACTCAAAGCGGGTGAGCCGCGATTCGACTTCATCGGCAGCGCCGTCGGTAATGGGGCCGACGCCAAAGAACGGGTTGGCGGTGCGCTGGGGCGGGCCGGCTTTGGTTGCTTCAAGGGAGGCGAGGCGCTGGGCCTTGAGCTTCTGCACATCGGTCATCGGCGTTTCCTGGGGCGTTTCCTGAGCTATGCCCGACCCATAGCCAAGCTATGGCCGTCATCCTGGCGGATTCACGACATCAAAAAATGCGGCGGCGACGCGAATTGTCCGGCGCAACTTTTCGCGCTCAACCGCTTCGCACTTGAGCGCCCGTAGCGCTAGAATTTTGGGGGCCGCTTGTCACGGAATGCGGTGATCCCCTCTTTGAGGTCCGAGGTTCCGGCGGCGACGCCACCCGCCAGAGCTTCGAGGGCGCGTTCGACGTCCTCGCCTTCGGCTGAATTGATCAGCATCTTGGTGGCCTGGACGGCGGCGGGGCCACGGTTGGCGAGCTTTACCGCCATATCCCTGGCGGCGGCCATCGCGTGCCCACGCGGAACGACCTGATCAACAAGGCCGTGCGCGAGGCCCTCGGTGGCGGTGAACACTTCACCGAGCAGCGCCATGCGGCGGACAAGTTGCGAGCCGAAGCGGCGCACCGTGCGCTGGGTGCCGGACCAGCCGGGAATGATGCCCAGCCCGGTTTCCGGCGATCCCAGTTTCACATGGTCCTCGGCGACACGGAAGTCGGCGGTGGCGGCGAGTTCCAGGCCGCCGCCCAATGTATGACCATTGAGGGCGGCAATCAGCGGCTGGCGCAGGCGGGCCAGCGCATCGAAGGCGCGATGGCCGTGGCGCACCCAGGCGTTGCCGAATTCGAGCGGCGACCACTTGGACCAGGCTTCGATATCGCCACCGGCGCAGAAGGACTTCTCGCCCTCGCCGGTGATGATGCACACGCGCACGCCGGGCTCTGTCTCGACCTGGTGCGCGGCGCGTTCCAGTGTCAGCACCATTTCATAGTCGAGGGCATTGAGTTTCTCAGGGCGAGCAATGGTGATGATCGCAAGGCTTCCCGCCACCTCAAGTCTGATACGCTTGTCGCCGGTGTCAATCATGGAGGTGCAATCCTATCGGTTCTGGCCGGAACAGCTTGGCGTTCATCTTCTTGAGTGCGGGAGACACGATCAACGGAAACTCCGCCTGGTCGAGGATGTTCGATTGCAACTCAACGCCCGGGGCGATTTCGGTGACAACGATGCCTTCGGGCGTGAGTTTCAACACGCAACGCTCGGTCACATAGGTCACATCCTGGCCCTGCATCACGCCGCGGCGGCCGGAGAAGGAAATCTGCTCCACCTCTTTTACCAGTTTCTTGACCTTGCCTTCCTTGTCGATCCGCAGTCTGCCATCGACAATATCCATTTTGGCCCCGGCATTGTAGTAGCCGGAATAGACGATTTTCCTGGCGCGGGCGGTGATGTCGACGAAGCCGCCGGCACCGGCCGTTACATGGGGGCGGACGCCGAGCTTCGAGACGTTCACCGAGCCATGGCTGTCAATCTGCAGGAAGGAGAGCAATGAGCAATCGAAGCCTGCTGCCTGGAAATAGGTGAACTGGTGGGCCGAGGGCACGAAGGCTTCGGCATTGGAAGAACAGCCGAACTGAAAGTCGAGCAGTGGCACGCCACCCACGGCGCCCTGCTCGATCACCCAGGTCGCGTGACCGTGAATGCCTTCTTCGATGAAGATGCGCGGCACGTTGGCAGAGACACCGAAACCGAGGTTGACCGCCCAGCCCTTCTGCAATTCCTGGGCGACGCGCCTCGCGATGGCCTTGCCGGTGCCGAAGTCCATCAGCGAGAAGCTCGAGATGGGCTTGAACACTTCGCCGGAGATCGTTGGGTCATAGGGCGTCTGGGTGGTCTGCCATTGGTCGGGGGCCTCGACGATGTAGTCGACAAGAATTCCGGGCACCCGCACCTGATGGGGCTTGATGGTTTCGTTCTCAGCGATGGTGCGCACCTGGGCAATGACGATGCCCCCATTGTTGTGGGCGGCGAGGGCCAGTTCCATCGCCCCGAGATAGGCGCCCTCCTGTTCGAAGCTCAAGTTGCCACGCTCGTCGCAGGCGCTGCCGCGGATGATCGCAACCTTGGGCACGATGGCCGGAAAATACAGCCAGTCGTCGCCCTCGAACTTGATCTTTTTGACGATTGGGGCGGACGCCGCACGGGCGTTCATGGCACAGCCTTCGTGGTCGGGATCGACGAAGGTATCGAGCCCCACCTTGGTAATGACGCCGGGGCGCTTGGCGGCGGCTTCGCGCAGCATGTCGAACATGATGCCGGAGGGCACGTTGTAGGCGGCCAGCTCATTGGCGCCGAGCAGTTTCCAGATGTTTGGCGGCTCGGACGTCGACGGACCGGACGGATATGAACCACCGATGATGCGGTCAATCAGGCCCTTCTTGGCGATGTGTTCCACACCCTTGATGCCGAACATGTCGCCGGCGGCGATAGGGTGCAGCATGGTGAGGCCGCGCGGATGCTGCTCACGGTCGAAGCGTTCACCCAACGCCTTCAGCACGGCGTCGGGGCAGTTGAGGCCCGAGGAGGAGTTGACTGCAACCACGGCACCATCGGGGATGGCCTTCACGGCTTCGGCTGGAGATACGATTTTCGGCATTCTTCACCTGTTGCCGCGGATCAGGTCAGCGGCTTTTTCTGCAATGGCAATGGTTGGCGCGTTGGTGTTGGAAGACACGACTTCCGGCATGATGGAACTGTCGCACACCCGCAGGGCGTCGATACCGCGCACTTTCAGCAACGGATCGACGACAGCCATGGCATCGGTTCCCATCTTGCAGGTGCCGACCGGGTGATAGGACGAGCGGGCGTTTTCACGTGCCGCATTCTCATAGTCCAACCGGGACTTCACGTGGGGGCCCGGGAAATGTTCGGAGGCCACGAACTTCATCATGGCCTTGGTGCGGCCGACCTCCTGGGTGATCTTGATGCCATCGATGTGGCGGTCGAGGTCATAGGGCTCGGCGAAAGAGTTGGGATCGATGAGCGGCGCATCGGCGGGATTTGCCGAGCGCAGCTTCACGTGCCCACGTGATTTGGGGCGCACGTGATAGGAATTGCAGGTGGCGCCATTGCCGCCGGGCACGGTGCCAACCCCCTCCTCCACGCCGGCACCGGCGAGGAAATGGAATTGCAGATCCGGGGTTTTCTCGTTGCGGTCGCTCCACCAGAAGGCGCCGGCTTCGACGATGTTGGAGGCCACGGGGCCGGTGCCGAACATCAGGTATTGCATGCCGGCCCACAGCTGCCAGTGCTTCTTCTTGTACTTATCGTAGGAGTGGGGGCCGTTCAGCACCCAGGTGACGTCGGTGGAGAAATGGTCGTGGAAATTTTCGCCGACGCCGGGGAGATCATGAACAACCGGAACACCCACATCCCGCAAATGCCCCGCTGGCCCGATGCCTGAGAGCATGAGAAGTTTTGGGGAACCGATGGCGCCCGACGTGACGATCACCTCGGTTCCGGCATCGATGCGTTTGACCTGGCCAGCTTCGACAATTTCAACAGCGCGGGCGCGGCCGCCTTCGATGATGATGCGAATGACCGAGACGCCAATGCTGAGTGTCAGGTTCGGGCGGTTCAACACCGGCTTCAGATAGCCCACGGCGGCGCTGCAACGCTTGCCATTGAGAATGGTGGTCTGATAGAGGCCGGCACCTTCCTGCTTGCCGGAATTGAAATCGGGGTTGAAGGGCATGCCGAATTCCATGCAGCCCTGCACGTAGGCGCGCGACACGCGGTTGGGATTCGCAAGGTCCGACACGCCGAGCGGACCGTCGATGCCGTGGTCTTTGCCGCCCAGGCTGGTGTTGCCTTCGGACTTGATGAAATAGGGGTGCAGGTCGTTGGCGGACCAGCCCTTGCAGCCATGTTTTTCGGCCCAGTTGTCATAATCTTGCGGACAGCCGCGGGTGTAGATTTCGGCGTTGATCGAGCTGCCGCCGCCGAGTACGCGGGCCTGCGGGTAAACCGCCACACGGTTCTTGGCATGACGGAGGGGTGCGGTTTCATAGCCCCAGGTGAGGGGACCGCTGGTCATCTTGAAGAAGCCCACCGGCATGTGGATAAAGGGGTCGGTATCGCGGGGGCCTGCTTCGATAAGCAGCACCTTGGCCGCGGGCATGTCCGAAAGGCGGGTGGCGAGCACACAGCCTGCCGAGCCACCGCCGACGATCACATAGTCATACATCCAAGACGATCCCGGGCTTGCCAGTTGCCATGGGCCCCCTTATAAATAACCAACTGGTTATTTCAAGAGTCGAGTTGTGGCAGAGAAGAAGCGAACCAAGGCAAGAGACCCGGATGCCACCCGTGCCCGTATTCTGGCGGCTGCAAAACTCGAATTTGCCAAGAGCGGGCTGGGCGGGGCGAGGGTCGATGTCATCGCCGAACGCGCCCAGGCCAACAAGCGCATGCTCTATCACTACTTCGGCAACAAGGAGGCGCTGTTCCGCATTACCCTTGAGGATGCCTACGGCGATATTCGCGCTGCTGAAGCGGAGCTTGAGCTGGAACGGGACGAACCAATGACGGCGCTCAAGCGGCTGGTGCGCTTCACGTGGGCATACTACCTCGACAACCCGGAGTTCATTACCCTGGTGAACAGCGAGAACCTGCACAAAGCGCGGCACATCAAAAATTCGGAGCGCCTGCGCGACATGAGCCGGCCGTTCGTCGCCCGCATGAAAACGCTTCTGGATCGCGGGGTGGCCGCGGGTGTATTTCGCGAGGGGCTGGACCCGGTTCAGGTCAATATCACCATCGCGGCCATCGGCTACTACTATCTCACCAACCGGTTCACCGGCTCCATCGTGTTCGAACGGGATCTCATGACGGACAAGGCATTGGCCGAAAGGCTGGACTTCAACACCAAAACGATTCTGCGGCTGGTGTGCACGCCGGAAACCCTGGCCCGGCTGGAGGCAGCACCATGAGCGGCGCGGCACTGGTCACCGGCGCGCGGCGCGGCATTGGCAAGGCCATTGCGCTGGCGCTTGCGGATGCGGGGCTGGATGTGGCGGTCACCGACATTGACCGCAACGATGAACTTGATGGCCGTGGCCGCGGCGATTGCCGCCAAGGGGCGGAGATCCGTGGCGCTGGCGGGCGATATTTCCAAGATTGCAACCCACGGGGCGCTGCTCGATGGCGCCGAGGCGGCGCTTGGGCCGCTGACGACGCTGGTCAACAATGCCGGCGTTTCGGTTTTGAACCGCGGCGATCTGCTGGATGTTTCGCCGGAAAGCTATGATCGCTGCCTCGATGTCAACACGCGCGGCACGTTCTTTCTGACGCAGGAATTCGCGCGGCGGCTGCTGAAGGTGAAATCCGAGGCGCATCGCAGCATCGTCACCGTCTCATCGGCCAATGCGGTTGCGCCTTCGATCGCGCGCGGCGAATACTGCGTGTCGAAGGCCGGGGTGTCGATGGTGTCCAAGCTGTTCGCGGCGCGGCTGTCGAATGACGGGATCGGCGTTTACGAAATTCAGCCGGGGTTCATCGAAACCGACATGACCGCACCTTCCAAGGCGAAATACGACGCGCTGATCGACGGCGGGCTTACGGTTATCAAACGTTTCGGCAAGCCGGAAGAAGTGGCGCGTATCGCGGTTACACTGGCCACGGGACTTCTGCCCTACACCACCGGCCAGATCATTCAGGCCGATGCAGGGCTTCTGACGGTGCGGTACTGAGATGTTTGCAGCGACCATTGGAGCCGAGACGCACTTCACCAAGACCGTTTCGGAAAGTGATGTCTATCTTTTCGCCGGCATCACCGGTGACCTGGCGCCGAACCATGTCGACGAAGCGTTCATGCGCACCACGCCCTATGGCGGGCGCATCGCCCATGGCGCGCTGCTGGTTGGCTACATGTCCAACTGCTCGACAAACATTGTGGCAAAATGCGGGGCACTAGCGGAAAGCCATTTCCCGGTTTCGCTGGGCTACGACAAGGTGCGGTTTCTGGCCGGAGTGCGCATCGGCGATACCATCACTGTCACCTATCGCATCCAGTCGGCTGACAACTCGCCAAAGCGCGGACGCTGGCCGCGGTCGAGGTGCGGCGGCAAGACGGCGTGTTGTGCGCCGTTGCAAGCCACCTGATGACCTGGTTGCCGAAAACTTAGTCGTAGCTTTTGCACCGCAGCAATTGCCGCTGGAAATCGGCGTTGACAGGCTTGGCACTGCGACACTACTGTGAGTGAACAAATGTAATCTCAGAATTACAAAAGTTCAAGCGCCACAACGATGGTGCGCCGGGAGGGTTGCTTGCAGCTGATACGGCCGGGACTTGCGGAAAGCCGATGGCACATGGGGTCGGAAGCGCAATGAGCGCCAGGGCCGCCACGCCATGGTTGCCGCGCTGGCTGACCAGCGAACACCCATTGCCGTGGCTTATTCCCGCCTCGGCGCTGATGATCGTGTTTGGCGTTTATCCGCTGATCGCTGCCATTCAGACTTCGCTCTATCGCAAGAACGCCGCCACCCGGAAACTGCTGTTCGATCCCGACTACAATTGGGTGAAGCTGTTTGGCGACGAGCGGGTGTGGAACGCGCTGGCGAACACGATGATCTACACCTTCGTGGCGCTGGTGTTCCAACTGGTGCTCGGCATGCTGATTGCCCTGCTGCTTGATTCCGACCGCAAGGGCTACGGCGTTCTGCGGGCGATGATGACACTGCCATTGGTGGTGCCGCCCGCCGTCACCGCCATGATGTTTCTCTTGATGCTCAATGGCTCGTTCGGCGTCCTCAGCCGCGGCATCATTGCGTTGGGCCTGCTGCCGCCGGGATACTCCATTCTCGGATCGGCCGGAACGGCGATGCCAGGGGTGCTGCTTGCCGAAATCTGGCAGTGGACGCCGTTCATGGTGCTGATCATGCTGGCGGGTCTGCGCTCGTTGCCGAAAGAGCCGTTTGAGGCTGCGGCCATCGATGGGGCGACGCCGGTTCAGGCGTTCTTCAAACTCACTTTGCCGATGATGTCGAAGGTCATTGCCATTGCGGTTCTGATCCGCGGCATCGATCTGCTGCGGGCCTTCGACTACGTGAAGGTGATGACCGACTCCGGCCCTGGCACGGCGACCGAAACACTGTCGAGCTATGCGGGCCGCATCTATTTCGGCAATGCTGATTTCCCCTATGCCTCGGCGGTGGCGCTGCTGACCTTGCTCATTGTGATCATCACTTCGACGGTGTTCATGAAACTCTTCAAGGTGAAGCTCTGATGGAACTGTCGCGGCCATGGCAATTCCTGCGCGATGCCGCGGCGGTGCTGGTCACGGCGATCTTCATGTTTCCGATTCTGTGGTGGGCGTTGACTTCGATCAAGCCGATATCGGCGGTGTTCGACAAGGACCGTGTGGTGTTCTTCGATTTTGTGCCGACATTCATCAATTATGGCGTGACGCTGCTTGGCATGTCGCGGTCGCAGCTGGCTATTGACCAGGGGCTGGGCATGGGCGTTGCTGGCGCTGATACCTATGACTCCCGGCAGTCGATCATCGACTCGATCGTGGTTTCGGTTGGCTCGACGACGATAACAACGATTGTCGCGGTTCTCGCCGCTTATGCCCTGTCGCGCATGACCTTTAGCGGCAGAACCTCATACCTGAACTGGGTGCTTGGCCAGCGCTTCATGCCGCCGATCGCCGTGCTCATTCCGCTGGTCACCATCTACAAGTCGGTGGGCCTGCGCGATAACGACAATTACTACATGGGTTACCTCGGGCTGATGATGATCTACGCCCTGATGAACCTGCCGATCGCCATTCTGCTGATGAAATCATTCTTCGACGATGTGCCCAAGGACGTGGACGAAGCGGCGATGATCGACGGCGCGACCCGGGCCCAGACTTTCCGTAAGGTGGTGCTGCCGATGGTGCGCGGCGGGGTGGCGGCTTCGGCGGTGCTGGTGTTCATTTTCTCATGGACCGAATTCTTGCTGTCGCTGTTTCTCACCACCGAGATCCGCACCGTGCCGGTCAAGATACAAACATTCGTCACTTCCACAGGCAATGAATGGGGCTTCATCGCGGCGCTGGGAACGGCCGCCGTGGTTCCAAGCTTCGTGTTCATTCTGCTTGTGCAACGCCATCTGGTGCGCGGCCTCACTCTTGGCTCCCTGAAAGAGTGATACGCGCGCGAGAAACCGAGCTCAAACCCATGGGAGGATTGCTATGAGCTTTAAAGAGTACGACAAGAAGACGTACATTGCCGACGCGGCGCGCGATTTCGCGGCACGGCGGATTTCCAAGCGTTCATTCCTGAAGAAAGTCGGAATGGCCGGCGTTGGTTTCTCGGCGTTCAGCGCCGGATTACTCGGCAACACGCGCCGCAACCGCAGCATTACGCTCGGCGAAGAAGCCATGGCGCAGGATGCCGATATCACCAAGTGGCTGAAGGATGTTTCGAGCCCCTTCAAGGGCACGAAGATCCGCTACACGTCGGAAGCCACACCGCCGACGGTGGTGCTCGACAAGCTGAAGGGCGAATTCACCGAAGCCACGGGCATCGAAGTTGAAATCGAAATCGTTCCGCTGGAACAGGTGCTCGCTAAGGCGACCCAGGATGTCCAGGGCCAGCTTGGTTCCTACGACCTCTACTATCTCGACCAGTCATGGGTTGCGACGTTCGCCCAGGACACCATCGACCCCATCCAGTACTACAAGGACAAGCCAGACCTCGCCATGCCAGGAATGGACTGGGACGACTTCTCCAAGCCGCTGGTAGACGGCCTTGCCCTCTATGAAGGCAAATGGGGCGGCATTCCGTTCGACATTCCGATCATGACGACCATGTACCGGAAGGACATCCTCGAGAAGCACAAGATCGCGCCACCCAACACGGTGGACGAATTTGTTGCCGCGGTGAAGATGATCACCGAGGCGGAGAAGGCCAACGGCATGTTCGGCACGGGCCTGCAGGCGAAGTCGGGCCACTATTCGCTCAACTGCGACTGGACGCAGGTTGTGTGGAACGAAGGCGGCTCGATTTTCACCAAGGACAAAAAGTTCTCGGGCAACGACGAAGCAGGCATTCGCGGCCTGCAGGTCTACATGGAGCTGCTCAAGAACGCGCCGCCGGAATCCACCAACTCGACCTGGGATGGCCAGTGGCAAATGGGCGCCGCGGGCCAGGTTGCGCTCATCAACAGCTGGGATGAATTCTTCCCGGGTTGGGATGCGGCTGACTCGAAAGTCCAGGGCTTGTGGGAGTGCAAACGCCCGATCCAGGGCTCGAAGGGCCTGCGCTCCGTCGCCGATGCGGGCTTTGGTGAAATCCCCAACTGGGGCCACCAGGGCGGCTCGATCCTCGGACTGTCGAAATATTCCAAGAACATCGATGCTGCATGGATCTTCATGCAGTGGGCCTGTTCGAAGGATATCATGACACGGTGCACGCTGGGCGGCGGGTTTGCGCCGATGCGCATCTCATCCTTCGCCGACCCGCGGGTCAAAGCCAAGGAAGTTGTCGGCCCCGGCACGACGCGGCATTTGCCGGTCGTTCTCGAGACCATCAACAACGACATGGCGTCGGAACCCGACATGCCGCTGTGGGCTGGCTTCTCGAACAACGAGATTCCGGTGAACCTTGGCAAGCTGCTGACCGGCCAGGACTTCGGCGGCGATGCCAAGAAGTGCATGGACACCATCGCTTCGGCCATCGACCAGGCCGTGGCCGACTCGGGCCTGCTCTAAGACACATTGTCGAAAACCGGTGGGGGCGGCTGCGGCCGCCTCCACGTCCTCTCTGGCGCAGCATTGCATGGCATTTGATCTCGTCATCGGCATCGATTCATCCACGACGGCGACAAAGGCCATTGCCTGGAATCGTCGTGGCAAAGCCGTTGCCGAGGGCCGGGCCGCCGTTCCCCTTTCCAATCCTCGTCCCGGCTGGTTCGAGCAGGATGTCGCGCAGTGGACCGGCGCGCTGACGACGGCGCTGAAACAACTGTCGCGCAAGATCGACATGGGCCGGGTTGCGGCACTTGCCATTTCCAATCAGCGCGAAAGTTTCGCGCAGTTTGATAGGACAAATAAGCCATTGCGCCCGGGCACATTGTGGCTCGACGAGCGGGCCAGGCCGCAAATGAAGACACTCGCCGCCAAGCTTGGCGCCGGCAACATTCACCGTATCTCCGGCAAGCCGGTCGATGTGACGCCCTGTCTTTACCGCTGCGCGTGGCTTTCGGAGAACGAACCACGGGTATGGAAGAAGACCGCCAAGACCGCTGAAGTCCATGGCGTGCTGGTGCATTTCCTGACCGGCGACTGGAAGACATCGGTTTCCTCCGCCGATCCGATGGGGCTGGTCGATCTCAAGTCCTACGACTGGTCCGATGAACTGATTTCGGCCGTCGGGCTATCACGGGCTCAGCTTCCGGGCCTTGGCCGGCCAGGTGAAGTGCTGGGCGAGGTTTCAGCCGCGGCGGCAAAGGCAACGGGCCTCAAGGCAGGCACCGCCGTGGTGGCGGGTGGCGGCGATGGCCAGTGCGCCGGCACCGGTGTCAATGTGTTCGTCGAGAACCGGGCCTACATCAATCTGGGCACGGCGGCGGTCTCCGGTAGTTTTGGCAAGAGCTATGCCTGGGGCCGGGCCTTTCGCACCATGGGGGCGGTGGCTGAGGAAGGGTATATCTACGAAAGCGCCATCCGCACCGGAACATTCCTGGTGAACTGGATGGTGGAGCGGTTGTTCCACGCCGATCCCCGCAAGCAATCGGCAATCTACGCGACGTTGGAGAAAGAGGCGGCGCTTTCGCCGATCGGCGCTAATGGCGTGACGCTGGTTCCCTATTGGTCCGGATGTATGACGCCCTATTGGGATTCGGATGCGCGCGGAGTGATCGCCGGTTTGTCGTCGTCGCACGGGCGTGGCGATATCTATCGCGCCATCATGGAAGGTATCGCCCTCGAGCAGGCGATGATGACGCAGCAGATCGCCGATGCCACTGCAGCCATCACGCACTACGTGGCGATCGGTGGCGGGGCGCGATCCGACCTGTGGTGCCAGATTCTCGCCGATGCGTCAGGCCGCGACGTGAAGCGGCTGGACACGGTGGAGGCCTCGGCGCTGGGTGCGGCGTGTGCGGCGGCAAAGGGTGCGGGGTGGTTCAAGACAATTCCACAAGCATCGGCAGCGATGGCCGGGAAGCCAGCGCGAACATTTCGCCCCAAGGCCAAGGCACACAAGCGCTACCAGGAACTCTTAGATCTGCACCGGGAGTTCTGGCCGCTGATGTCAGACTGGAACGCCAAACGCGTGGCCTTCGGCGGCGGAGCTTCCAGATGACCGACTGGAACCACTTGATCCGCGACGTGGTGGCGGGAGACTGGGTCGATCCCGAGACCGGCAAACACGCCACGGTGCCGTTCGAGACCATTCAACTGGCCGAGGACTTTGATGGCCAAGAGGCCGATGTACTGACGCCATTGAAGCTCGGCAAGCGGCTGGCGGTGGTGAGCGACACGAACACTGTCGAGGCCATGGGCCGCCGCGTTGCCCGCAACCTCAAGCCGCTCGGCACTATTGAAGAGATTGTGCTTGCTGCCGATATCGCTTGCGATGAAGCAACGGTCGCCAAGGTGCAGGCGAAGACCCGCCACGCCGATGCAATCGTCGCCGTGGGTTCGGGCGTGCTCTCCGACACCTGCAAGTTCGCCACTTTCAAAGACGGGCGGCCCTACGCCACCTTCGCCACGGCGGGATCGATGAACGGTTATGCGGCATCGACGGCCTCTGTCACCCTCGCCAATGGTTACAAGACGTCGCTTCCGGCGCACGCGCCGCGCGGCATCTTCATCGATCTCAAGGTTTCGGCCGATGCCCCAACCTGGCTCGCGGCGGCAGGACTTGGCGATTCGCTGTGCCGGTCCACGGCGCAGATCGATTGGTGGGCCTCGCACCGGTTGTTTGGAACGTATTATTCTTCGGTGCCCTATCGCCTGATCGCCGCCGCCGAGGCCGACATGATCAAGTCCGGGCCGGATCTTCGCCGGCATTCGCTGGAGGCCAATGGCCATCTGCATCGGGTCCTGACGCTGTGCGGGCTCGGCGTATGCTTTACCGGCGTGTCGCACCATGGGTCGATGGGAGAACACCAGGTGTCGCACTGGATCGACATGTTTGCCGGGAAAGCTCATCCGGGAACCACCCATGGGCAACAGGTGGGCGTGGCATCTCTCGCCATCGCCCGGTTACAATGCGAGTTACTGGCGCTTGACCGGCCACCGGAGATCAGGCCGACCAAGATTGTCCTGGCGGATTTCGTGAAGCGCTACGGTGAAGCGATCGGCACCATGTGCTATAGCGAAGCACTGAAGAAATCATTCGATGCCGCGGGTGCTGCGGCCTTCAGCAAGAAGCTCAAAGACATGTGGCCGCAACTGCGCGAGGAGCTTACTGCCTTCGTGATGGCGCCGAGCGACATGAAGGCAGTGCTGGCATCGGCCGGCGGGCCGGTGACAGCGACTGAGCTTGGCCTGCCGCGTGCGATCTGGCGCGATGCCATGAAACATGCCCGCGACGTGCGCAATCGCTGGTCATTCCTCGACCTTGCTGATGACGCAGGACTCCTCGACGATTTTCTCGACAGGGACGAACAATAGAACGGACGGAAACATGGCATCGGTCAACGTCAAGAACATCAAGAAAAACTACGGCACGGTGGAGGTCATTCACGGCCTTGATCTGGAGATTGCCGATGGCTCCTTCGTGGTGCTGCTGGGGCCATCGGGCTGCGGCAAGTCCACGCTCTTACGGATGATCGCCGGTCTCGAGTCTGTCACGGCGGGCGACATCGACATCGCCGGCAAGCGCGTCAACGACGTTCACCCGAAGGACCGCAACATCGCCATGGTGTTCCAGAACTACGCGCTCTACGCGCATATGACGGTCAAGGACAACATGAGCTTCTCGCTGGTTCTCGCCAAGCGGCCGCAGTCGGAGATCGACGAGAAGGTGGGATGGGCCGCCAAGATCCTGAACCTCGAGCCCTATCTCAAGCGCTATCCGCGCGAGCTGTCGGGCGGGCAGCGCCAGCGCGTGGCGATGGGCCGGGCCATCGTGCGCGATCCCGCCGTATTCCTGTTCGACGAGCCGTTGTCCAATCTCGACGCCAAACTTCGCGTGCAGATGCGCACCGAGATCAAGGAGCTGCATGAGCGGCTGAAGACCACCACAGTCTACGTGACCCACGACCAGATCGAAGCCATGACCATGGCCGACAAGATCGTCATCCTGCGCGATGGCTACATCGAGCAGGTGGGAACGCCGATGGAGGTTTATGACGAACCCGCCAACCTTTTCGTGGCCGAGTTCATCGGCTCGCCGTCGATGAACATGCTCAGGGGTGAAGTTGCCGGCGGCGGGGTCAAGCTTCCGGATGGCACGGTGATGCCGCTGCCCAAGGGCCACAAGGCCAAGTCCGGTCAGAAGGTTGTCTATGGCGTGCGCCCCGAACATCTCACTCCCGGCAAGGGGCTTGCGGCGGTTGTCAACGTCACCGAGCCCACCGGGCCGGAGTTGCACATCTATGCCGAACTGGGCGGCCAGGAGGTGTGCGCCATCACCGAGGAGCGGCTGAAATTTTCGCGCGGCGACAAGATCAAACTCGCCGTCAACCTCGACCGCGTCCACCTGTTCGATGCCGAAACCGGAAAGGCGGTGCGGTGAGCACCGTCACCATTCTGGGAGCCGGCGTCATGGGCAGCGCCATGGTTCTGCCGCTGCGCGACCGTGGCCACGCGGTGCGGCTGGTTGGCACGCATCTCGACATCGACATCATCGATGACGTGAAGGCCAAGGGCAGGCACCCGAAACTCAATGTGACCCTGCCCGATGGCGTCACCGGATTTCACCACGGTGAGTTTGCGGCAGCACTGGGTGATGATACCGATCTGGTCGTGCTCGGCGTCAGCTCGGCGGGCATCGACTGGGCCATTGACCAATTATGCGCCGTGCTGCGCAAGCCCATGGATGTGGTGATGATCACCAAGGGCATGTTCCCGGAAGCAGCCTCGCTGTCGCCGCTGCCGGGGTATGTGGCGCGGAAGGTGAAAGCTCGAACGGGCATCGATCTCAGAATTGCGGCGATCGGCGGCCCGTGCATTGCAGGCGAGCTTGCGGCGCGGCGGCAAACCGGCACGGTCATTGTGTCCGATCACCTGGATTTCACCCGGCATCTGTGCGCCATGCTGGAGACCGATTACTACCATCCGCGGCCTTCCGGCGATGTAACGGGGGTTGAGACCTGCGCGGCCTTCAAGAACTTCTTCGCCATTGGTGTTGGTTGGGCGGCGGGCAACTTCGAAACGATGGCAGCCACCGAAAACCGGGCTTTCAACCACAATGCGGCGGCCATCATCTTCGGCCAGGCGATCCGGGAACTGATGCATCTGACGCTGGCGCTTGGTGGCACGGCGGACAGCGTGTGGGGCATGCCGGGGGCCGGCGACCTCTACGTGACCTGCCAGGCGGGGCGCAATTCCCGGCTTGGCAACAATCTCGGGCGCGGCCTCACCTACCAGCAAACGCGCGACGGGCCGATGAAGGGCGACACCATCGAGGGGGCGGAACTTGGCGCAGCCGCGGCACCGGCGCTGCGGGCGATGATGGCAAAGGGCTCATTGCAAGCCAGCGCCATGCCGCTAACTTCAGCGCTTCTCGATGCGTTGACGGAAAACGCGCCATTGGTCATTCCATGGCGCAACTTTCACTTGGCGAACGGCTGACCATGGCCGCCGGCGAGCTTCCCGTCAATCTGGAGTCTGGTGCCGAGCAGCAAGCGACGCGGGCGGCGTGGCTGTATTTCGTGGCTGGCCTTACGCAAGCGCAGATTGGCAAGAAACTCGGCATCAACCGCATACGCGTCAACCGGCTTCTGGCCCAGGCGCGCGAACAGGGCCTGGTGCAAATCCGCATCACCGGGCGGATGGCCGACTGCGTGAGCCTCGAACAACGGCTCGCTGAACGGTTCAAACTCGACGACGTTGCCGTGGTGCCGACACCACCGGACCCGCAGGCGCTTTTGCAGGTGGTGGCGATGGCCGCCGGCGAAGCGCTCGACGCCCGGCTGCGGGACGGGCTTTCGGTCGGCGTGGGCTGGGGGCGCACGCTCAGGCTTTCGATGCGGGCAGTGGCGGCCCGGCCGCTGCCGAAACTCAGCGTAGTGTCACTGCTCGGCGGCCTGACGCGGGGTGCTGCCATGAACCCCCATGAGACCGCCTCGCATCTCGCCGAACTTCTCAGCGCGCAGTGTTATTACATCGCCGCACCCGCACTCGCCGATTCCGAGGCGACGCGCCTGGTGCTCATGGGCCAGCCGATGTTGCGCGAGGTTTTTGAGCGGGCCGAGAAGGTCGATGTGGCATTCCTGTCGGTCGGAGACCTCAAGCCTGGCGGCACCATGAGCCGGGTGGGCCTCATCAACCGCGATGAAAACACGAGCTTGGTCGAGGCAGGTGCGGTCGGCGACATTTGCGTTCACTGGATCGACCGCATGGGGCAGATCGTCGACCATCCGATCAATGCGCGGCCGATTGCGCTGTCGCCGGAGAAACTCAGGAACATCGAGACGGTGATTGTCGCATCCGGCGGGCGCAGCAAAATCGAAAGCATCCACGGCGTGCTGCATGGCGGGCTGGTGAATGTGCTGGTCACCGACGAGACGACAGCGGCGGGCGTGCTGGCGCTTGCCGATTCGATCATGCGGGGAAAATGAAGAAAGCCGGCCGTGGAGGGGGGTGACACGGCCGGCTTTATTCCAACTTGGCGCTCAACAGAGGGGGCATTGATGTGTGAGCGCTTTCGTTGTGACCGGTATGGTGCCCAACCGCTGAACCAAAACTGAAGCCGGCGTTTATCCGCCGTTCATGTTGGGAACTTGTAGTCCTTGAAGCGCTCGCGCAGTTGCAGCTTGGAAATCTTGCCGGTTGCGGTGTGGGGAATATCGTCAACGAAGACGACATCGTCGGGCATCCACCACTTGGCGATCTTGCCTTGAAGTTGGGCCAGAACCTGCTCCCTGGTAACAGCGGCGTCCTTCTTTTTCACGATGACCATCAGGGGGCGCTCGTCCCATTTGGGGTGCGGCAGGCCGATGGCGGCGGCCTCAGCCACGCCGGGGCAGCCGACAGCAATGTTTTCAAGTTCGATTGAAGATATCCATTCGCCGCCGGACTTGATGACGTCCTTGGCGCGGTCGGTGATCTGCATGAAGCCAAAGGGATCAATGGTGGCAACGTCGCCGGTGTCAAACCAGCCATCGGAATCAAAGGACGATGCGCCTTCGCCCTTATAGTAGGCTTTGGCGACGGCGGGGCCCTTGACTTTCAGGCGGCCAAAGGTCTTGCCGTCATGCGGCAGGGCCTTGCCATCATCATCGGTCACTTTCATATCGACCATGAACAGCGCCCTGCCCTGTTTGAGTTTTACGGGCCACCACTCTTCAGGCGAAAGCTCAGCCGTCGCCGCGGTAGGCGTTCCCGCCGTGCCGATGGGGCTCATCTCGGTCATGCCCCAGCCATGGATCACATCGACGCCGTATTTCTCGCCGAACACCTTGAAAATAATCTCGGGGCAGGCCGAGCCGCCGATGAAGATGCGCTGCATGTCGGGAAGGCGCAGATCGGGGTTCTGGTCGAGGTACTGCAACAACAGCAGCCACACGGTTGGCACGGCGGATGAGATCGTCACCTTTTCAGCGCGCAGCAATTCGTAGACTGAAGCGCCATCCAGTTTCGGGCCGGGCATCACCATCTTGGCGCCGTTCAACGGGCAGCAGAAGGCCAGCGCCCAGGCATTGGCATGAAACATCGGGACGATGGGCAACACCGCGTCGCGGCTGGATATCGCCTTCACATCGGCAAGGCTGACGCTCAAAGCGTGGAGAATGTTGGAGCGGTGGGAATAGACGACGCCCTTGGGGTTGCCGGTGGTGCCTGAGGTGTAACACATGCCGGCGGCGGTGTTTTCGTCGAAGCTTGGCCAGGCGAAATCCGGATCGCCCTCGAGGATGAGTTCCTCGTAGCAGATGGGATTGCGCAGTTTGGTCTGGGCCGGCATATGGGCGCGGTCGGTCATCACAATGAAGCCCTCGACCTTCGGCATCTGGTCCTGGAGCTTTTCGAACAGCGGCACGAACGAAAGATCCGTGAAGATGAAGCGATCGCCGCCATGATTGACGATGTAGACAAGCTGGTCGGCGAAGAGGCGCGGATTGAGGGTGTGGACGACGGCGCCGAGGCCCATGACGCCATACCAGATTTCCATATGCCGCCAGGTGTTCCAGGCCATTGTGCCGATGACGGAACCGAGTTCAAGGCCAAGCTTGTTGCGGCAGGCGCTGGCCAGCGCACGAGAGCGGCGGTCAACTTCGGCATAAGTGGTGCGGTGGATCGGCCCCTCAACGGATCGCGAAACGATTTCGGTGGCACCATGCCAACGCGCCGCATGGTCCAACACGGTATGCGCCAAGAGCGGACAATCCTGCATCAGGCCAAGCATGTCGTGGTCCTCCCATTGACGCCCTGGCGGCGTTCTTGATGAAACGGTTGTATCGCCGTTTTGGATGCGCGGCTAGTTCACGCGCGGGTCAATGGGCGTCAAGTTTTTGAAGTCCAGAATGTCTTCAAGCAGTTTGGCACCAGCCAGCAAGCGCGCCTCGCCGCGGCAGGGTGCTGCGATCTGGATGCCGACTGGAAGGCCGGATTTCGTGAAGCCCGCCGGAATGGAAATGGCGGGTGAAGCCACCAAGGTGAAGGCCGAAACGATGGTGAGCCAATCGACATAGGTTTCAAACCTGTGGCCGTTGCATTCGCTGACATAGCGCTGCTCCACCGGATAAGGCGGCACGATGGTGGCGGGACAGAGGATCAGATCATAGATTTCGAAGAATTTCCTGGCGCGTTGGAAAAGCATGCCGCGCTGGGCTTCGGCTCGAGCGATGTCGTGGCCGGTGAGCGCCAGGCCCTTCTCGATGTTCCAGATGACTTCGGGTTTCAGCAAATGCCGGTGACTGGCGAGCAACAGCTTCTTGTTGGCGTAAGAAAGTGCGCGGAGTACTTGGGCGCACTCGTAGGTTTCGGAAAAATCCGGGTGTGCTTCCTCGACAATGACGCCCGGCCGCCTCGAATCGCCGGGCGGCGGCCATCACGATATCAGCCACTTCGGGGTCAACAGGCGGCAGGCCAAGGTCGCGGCTCACCGCCACGCGCTTGGGTTTCCAGCCGGACCGCGCGGCTGCGAGATAGTTGGTGCCGTCGTTCGGCAGCGAAATGGGATCGCCAGGCTCCTCACCAATCATCGCGTCGAACAGTAATGCCAGGTCTTCGACGTTGCGGGCCATCGGGCCTTCGACGCCCAGGGTTGCGTCAATCTTTGCGCCGGGGCTGGCGGCAACGCGGCCGGGCGAGGGCCGCATGCCAACGACCGAACAGAAGCTCGCCGGATTGCGCAGGCTGCCGCCGAGATCGGAGCCATGGGCCACCCAGGCCATGCCGGCAGCCAGCGCAACCGCTGCGCCACCCGAAGAACCCGCCGCCGACATCCTGGTGTTCCACGGATTGAGAGTTGGCCCGAAAACCTCGTTGAAGGTGTTGGCGCCGGCGCCAAACTCCGGCGTGTTGGACATGGCATAGACGATGCCGCCTTGTCCTTCGAGATGAGTCACCAGAATGTCGGAGGTTTCGGCAATGCGGTTGGCGTAGATCAGAGAACCTTGGGTGGAGCGTACGCCAGCCACGTCGGTCAGGTCTTTGATCGGCACCGGCAGGCCGGCCAGCAAACCACGCTCGTTCAGCGGCTTCTTCATCAACTCCCTGGCCCGAGTGCGCGCCCGGTCAAAACATCGTGTCGGCAGCGCATTGACCTTGCCGTCGACCTCGGCGATGCGTTGTTCAACGGCATCGAGGCAATCCAGTGGGGAGATTTCGCCGCTCTTGAGCCTGTTCACGACTTGGTTGGCGGTCAGGCGAATCAATTCTGTCACGTATCTTCCTTCCAATCTGGACCAATTGAATCCGTTTGCCGCACCCCCGTCAACAGGCGTAAAAGCCCGCCAAAGCGCAGAGGAGAACATCATGAACGCACCAGTCACCGGTCCTGGTCTTAACAAGCAGTGGGTTGATCGCCGCGCCGCTGCGGTTTCGCGCGGCATCAGTGCCGGTGCGCCGGTCATTGCCGCCAAGGCCGAGAATTCCGAGATCTGGGATGTCGAAGGCAATCGCTACATCGATTTCGGCGGCGGTATTGCGGTTGTGAACACCGGCCACCGCCATCCCTTGGTGATGAAGCGGGTTTACGAGCAGCTCGAAGCCTTCACCCACACCTGCGCGATGGTCATGCCTTATGCGCCGTTCATCGAGGTGTGCGAGAAGCTCAACAAGGTGGCGCCCATATCCGGCGAGAAGAAGTCGGCATTGGTAACAACCGGCGCCGAAGCGGTCGAGAACGCCGTGAAATTCGCCCGCGCCTATACGGGCCGCTCCGATATCATCGCTTTCAACGGCGGCTTCCATGGCCGCACGCTGCTGGGCATGACGCTGACCGGCAAGGTGTTGCCCTACAAGGCGAAGTTCGGGCCGATGGCGCCGGGCGTGTGGCATGTGCCGTTCCCGGTCGCCCACAAGGGCATCACCGTCGATGACACGATGCATGCCATCGAATGGCTGTTCAAAGCCGATGTCGAACCGGCGCGGGTCGCCGCCATCATCATTGAGCCGGTGCAGGGCGAGGGTGGATTCTATGTGGCGCCCAAGGAATTGATGGTGCGGTTGCGCAAGCTGTGTGACGACCACGGCATTCTGCTGATCGCAGATGAAATCCAGTCGGGCTTTGGCCGCACCGGCAAGTTTTTTGCCATGGAACATTATGGCGTGGAACCCGACCTGATGACCGCCGCCAAGTCGCTGGCCGGCGGCTTCCCGCTCGCCGCCGTGGTCGGCCGCGCCAAGATCATGGATGCGCCAGACCCGGGTGGCATCGGTGGCACTTACGCCGGCAATCCCGTGGCCTGTGCGGCAGCACTCGGCGTGTTCGATGCTTTCGAGCAGGAAGGGCTTCTTGAAAAGGCCGAGAAGCAAGGCAAGATCATCATGGAGCGCATGAAGGCGGTCAAAGCCAAGGGCAAGGGCATGCCGATTGGTGACATTCGCGGGCTTGGCGCCATGTGCGCCTTTGAACTCGTCACCAAGCATGGCGGCAATGATCCGGATGCGGCGGGCGCCAAAGCGCTGGCCGCCAAGTGCATGGAGCGCGGCCTGCTGATCCTCACCTGCGGCGTCTACTCCGATACGGTGCGCATGCTGACACCGCTCACCGCTTCGGAGATGATCCTGAAGGAAGGGCTGGACATTCTCGAATCTGCCATTCTCGGCAACTGACACCTATATATCGCGCCATGGTGATCCTCGGTCTTCTTGGCGCGGTTGTGTTTCTGGCGCTGATTTTTGGCCCGCAATTCTGGGTGCGGCAGGTGATGGCGCGCCATGCGGTGGCAAGGGATGATTTTCCTGGTACTGGTGGCGAACTCGCGCGTCACCTGTTGGACCAAGGAAGGCTGCAGAACGTCAAGGTCGAGCGCATCGAGAGCGGTGGTGATCACTATTCGCCGCAGGACAAGGTGGTGCGGCTTTCAGCGGGCAATTTTGATGGCAAGTCGGTGACCGCCGTTGCTGTTGCCGCCCATGAAGTGGGCCACGCCCTGCAGGATCGCGATCGCTACCGGCCGCTGCAGCTTCGGCAGCAGCTGGTGGGCTACTCCATCGCCATTGAACGTACCGGCAGCATTCTGCTGATGGCTTCGCCTATCGTGTTCGCGATCTTCCACTCGCCCGTCATTCTGCTGGGCGAGATTGTCGTGGGACTCGGCATCCTGGCGTCAACGGTGGTGATTCACGCCCTGACGCTCCCTACCGAGTTCGACGCCAGTTTCAAGCGCGCCCTGCCGATCCTCGAACACTACTTGCCAACGGATGAAATGCCAGCTGCCCGCCACGTGCTGAAAGCCGCAGCCTTCACCTATGTTGCCACGGCACTGGTCAGTATTCTGGATATCGCACGGTGGATCAGGTTGCTGCGGTTTTGACCGCCGCTATCTCTGCGAGAGCCGCTTCTCAAAATCGATCATCTCAATGGGCAGGCGTTCGTGTGGGTATTGGCGGATCGCGCTCCAGCCGTGGTGGCGGTAGAATACTTCTGCCGCGGTGTTGCCGGCCACCACCCGCAGTTTCGCTTGCGTAAAGCTACGTGCCCGGATTTCTTCCTCGCCGATTGCCAACAGCTTGCTGCCGAGACCCTGGCCGCGATACGGCTTGGCGATCCACAGGTCTTCCACCCAGTCGCCGGACGTCAGCATGAGTGCAATGAGATCAACACCGTTCTCGGCCACCCAGGATGGCGACCAATCGGTTTCGGAAATCGCCGGAGCATTCTCGCCCCAGACAAATGCGTAGGTCTCGTTCACCACCGACTGGACGAAGGCATGGGCGGCCTGAAGCTCGTCCGGCCTGATGCGCCTGATTTTCATGTCAAATGCCAGTGAACAACAAATCAATCGCTGCCACGAAGTCGAGATGCCTCGCGGCTACATTGCCGCCCACGACCTTCTGGCCGAGACGATTTCTGGGCATGCTCGACATATGATGCATGTTTACACGAAACGTCTTGCCCTCGACCGTGACCACCGGGTTGAGCCGAGAAATCGTTTTGCCTTTTCCATCCGGCAAGACGGGAGCAACAATCACTGTTTCCAGAGGATCCAGAAAGTCCGATTGCAAAACGACAAAGTACGGGATCCTTCCACGTGATGACCGGTCCGGATTGACGCACACATCGTATTGGCGCGTTACCACGGCCTCAGGCCATCCGACCACATGCCGTTCTGGCGGACATCTTCATTGCTGGCTTCGATGGCTTCACGGTTTTCCTCAAGCCAGCGACGGGCCTGTTCCTGCTTGAGCGCATTTTCGAGCAACGAGGATAGGTTTAGCCCCTGCTGCTTCGCGGCGCTGAGCAATTCGGCATCGACGGACAGATTCACAGCCTTCTTTCGCCGGTTATCTGAATGGGCATAAATCATGCGCATACGATATGCGCATCGCCGGGGTTCGTCAACCCGCTTCTCTGAGTTCGGGCACCACGCATATCAGCCATTACTCGCATGAACCGCCGGTGTTGTGATACGAGAATGCTTCGCAGGAGGAGCCTTTCATGCCGCAGCTTTCCAACATGGCCCATCGGGATATCGAGACGGTCATTCATCCCTATACCAATCTGGCACGGCACCGGGAAACGGGACCGCTCATTCTCAACGAAGGGCGCGGCATTTACCTCTACGACGACAAGGGCAAGCGCTACATTGAGGGGCTCGCTGGCTTGTGGTGCACCGCCCTCGGCTATGGCAACGACGAAATTGCAGACGCCGCGCATGTGGCGATGAAGAAGGTTTCCTTCACCCACGCATTCGGCGGCAAGTCGCATGATGGCGTCATCGAGCTTTCCGAGAAGATCAAGGAGATTTCGCCGGTTCCGGCTTCGAAGATCCTGTTCGGCACGTCGGGCTCGGAAGCCAATGACATGCAGATCAAACTCACCTGGTATTACAACAATGCCAAGGGGCGGCCGAACAAGAAGAAGATCATTTCACGGGTCAGGGCCTACCATGGCGTGACCATCGCCACCGCCTCACTCACCGGCCTTCCTTGGGTGCACAATGACTTCGATCTGCCGATCGACCGGATGCTGCATACCTCGTGTCCGCATCAATACCGCTACGGCCATGAGGGCGAGAGCGAAGAGGACTTCGCCACGCGGCTGGCGCAAGACCTCGAAGACATGATCGTGCGCGAAGGGCCTGATACGGTTGCCGGCTTCATCGCCGAACCGGTGATGGGTGCTGGTGGCGTGCTGATGCCGCCCAAGAGTTACTTCGACAAGATCAGCAAGGTGCTCGAGAAATACGACGTGCGGTTCATTGCCGATGAAGTAATCTGCGGCTTCGGCCGCACCGGCAACTGGTTCGGCAGCCAGACGATGGGCATGAAGCCGCATTCGATCTCCATGGCCAAGGCCATCACCTCGGCCTATTTCCCGATGTCGGCGCTGACCATCGAGGAGGACCTCTATCAGGCGATGCTGGAAGAAAGCCGCAAGCTTGGCACCTTCGGCCATGGCTTTACCTACACGGCGCATCCTGTTGGTTGCGCGGTGGCGCTCAAGACCATAGAGATCTATCAGCGCGACAAGATCATGGAACATGTGGCGAAAGTCTCAACGGTGTTCCAGGCGCGGCTCAAGGCGCTGGCCGATCATCCGCTAGTGGGCGAAGCGCGGGGCGTGGGGCTGCTGGGTGCGGTTGAACTGGTTGCTGACAAGAAGACCAAGCGCTCGTTCGACCCCAAGAAGATGCTGGGAGCGACGACGGTCAACAAGATGCAGGAGCTGGGGCTGATCGTGCGCAATGTGCAGGATTCACTCGCGCTGTGCCCGCCGCTGATCATCACCGCCGACGAAATCCAGGAGATGTTCGACATTTTCGAAACCGGGCTCGACGCCATGGAAGACTTGGCGCGGAAGGAAGGATGGCGCAACTCATGATCAAGGAAGAAACCCAGCTGCGCGATGTGTTCGGCCACGCCGAGGGCCTTGCCGTGCAGAAGGCACGGCCGGCGCTCGACAAGTACTCACGGCAGTTCATGTCGCTGTCGCCCTTCCTGGTGATCGCGACCTCGAATGCGCAAGGCAAGGCCGACGTTTCGCCTCGCGGCGACCCGCCGGGATTTGTGCATGTGATCGATGACAATACCATCCTCATTCCCGACCGGCCGGGCAACAACCGGCTCGATACGATGGTGAACATCGTGGAGAATCCAAATGTCGCCTGCCTGTTCTTCATTCCGGGGTTTGACGATACGTTGCGGGTGGCAGGCAAGGCCAGCATCAGCACCGATGCGGCGCTGCTTGGCAATTGCACGGTGCAAGGAAAAGTGCCGAAGGCGGGGATCGTCGTGGCCATCGACGAAGTGTTCCTGCATTGCGCCAAGGCGCTGAAGCGCTCAAAGCTGTGGCAAGACGACTTCCGCCAGGACCGCAGCCAGATGCCGTCAATCGCCCGCATCATTCTCGACCAAACTTGCGACACCGGTGTCGACGAGGCGCTGGCGGTGGAGAAGGACCAGGACGTGGAAGAGGCCTACCGCAAGGAACTCTATTGATGCGCAAGGCGCTGATCGTGTGGGGCGGATGGGAAGGGCACACGCCGGAACGCTGCGCTGCGGTGGTCCATGGCATGCTGGAGGCCCACGGTTTCACGGTGACGGTGTCGAATTCGACGGCGGCCTATCTCGATCCCGGTTTACCCGCGCTTTCGCTGATCGTTCCCATCGTCACCATGTCGGAGATCGCCGCCGACGAGGTAAAGGCACTGACTTCAGCGGTGCGCGGCGGGGTTGGCCTTGCCGGATTCCACGGCCAGATGTGCGACAGTTTCCGCAAGGAGACGGAATATCAGTTCATGACCGGCGGCCAATGGGTTTCGCATCCCGGCAACATCATCGACTACCGGGTGAACATCGCGAAACCCAACGACCCGATCGTCGCCGGTATCGGCGATTTCGATTACCACTCGGAACAATACTACATGCACGTGGATCCCGCCGTGGAGGTGCTGGCCACCACGACGTTTACCGGCGAACACTGTGATTTCGTCAAGGGTGTGGTGATGCCGGTGGTGTGGAAAAAGCGTTATGGCAAGGCGCGGGTGTTCTATTGCTCGCTCGGCCACACGGCGGGCGAGTTCGCCGTCCCACAAATGCGCACGATCCTCGAACGCGGGATGCTGTGGGCGGCGCGGTGACGCGCCGCACCTATGGTGTGACTACTGCCACCTCTGGGCGCGCATCTCCCAGGGCGTCACTTTGCCGTCCTTGTCGGCGTCAGCGGCGGTGAAGCGGGCTTTGCCGGCGGTGATGAATTCAACCTTGCTGACCTTGCCGGACTTGTCGGTATCCATTTCGGTGTAGCGGGCTTTCTTGCGCTCCTGCATCACTTTCTGGCGTTCGGCGTTGAGGCCCTGGCCCGGTCCCATTCGGACAGCCATGTATTCTTCCTCGGTCAATTCGCCGTCTTCGTCGGCATCCATCATCGTGTAGACGATTTCGACCTGAGCTGCGGCTTCATCATCGCTGATGATGCCGTCGTCGTTGCTGTCGATGGTGCCGAAGCGGCCCATCATCATGCCGCCGCGCTCGCCCATCATATGGCCTTGTCCCCACCACCAGTTGCGCCAGCCGCGATCGTCGTCGGCCATGGCGGGAAGGGTCACCGCACTCAGGGCAAGAGTGGTCAAGAGAAGTGCTGTCAGTTTGCGTGTCATGATTAGCTCCTGTTCAATGTGCCATCCACAGTCATGACGATTAGATAGGTGCTTCCCGGCTTGGCCTCGCAAGTTTTGATCTTGATCAAGGAGAGGCGGCGGGGGGCAGGCCCATATGCCCGCATGGACCAGAAACTTATCCCCTTCGCGCTTGCCGATGTGCCGCGCTACACGAGTTATCCCACCGCAGTTCAGTTTGAGGACGGGTTTTCACCGGCGCTTGCCGATCAGTGGCTTGCAGAGCTTGGCCCGGAGTCGTCGCTTTCGGTCTATGTGCACATTCCGTTTTGCCGTCAACTCTGCTGGTATTGCGGCTGCCACACGTCGGTTCCCAACAGCTACGACCGGGCGGCGCGCTACGTCGAAGTTCTGATCAAAGACATCGCGCGCACCGCCGAGCTGAAGCGGCGGGGCGGGAGCCGCGTGAAGCACCTGCACTTTGGCGGCGGCACGCCGACCTATCTCGACGATTTTCATATTGGGGCAATTCTTGAAGCGGTGGACAAAGGCTTCGGCCTTGCCGCGAACGCCGAGGTGGCGCTGGAATCGGACCCCCGCACCCTGACGGCGGCGCGGGCCAAGGCGCTTACCGGCATGGGTTTCAATCGCATCAGCTTTGGCGTGCAGGATTTCGCCTTGCCGGTGCAGATGAAGATAAACCGGCTGCAGACCTTTGGGTTGGTGGCCGCCGCCACGGAATTCCTGCGGGCCGCCGGATTCAAGTCGGTGAATTTTGATCTGATGTACGGCCTTCCCGGCCAGACGCGCGAAAGCGTCGCCAAGTCGGCTGAGCAGGCGGCCTCGCTCGCGCCGGAACGCATCGCGGTGTTCGGCTATGCCCATGTGCCGTGGTTCAAGCGGCACCAGAAGATGATCAATGAAGAAGAGTTGCCGGGCGTGTCCGAGCGTTATGACCAGGCGGTGATCATCGGCGAAAAATTGGCGAAGGCGGGCTATGAGGCCATCGGACTTGACCACTATGCGCTGGCGAAAGACCCGCTGGCCCTTGCTGCCGGCAATGGCACGATGCGCAGGAATTTCCAGGGCTACACGACGGATGCCGCCGACGCTTTGCTTTCGTTCGGCGCTTCGGCAATTGGCGAGTTGCCGCAGGGCTTCATCCAGGCGGCGCGCGACACATTGCAGTGGTCGGAAGCCATTGAGCGCGGGCACAACCCCGTCTCGCGCGGCCTGGTGCTAACAGCGGAGGATCGATGCCGGGCCGAGGTGATTGAACGATTGATGTGCGATTTCACTGTGGACTACGGGGCGATTGCCGTTCGGCATGGCATCAGTATCGACATCTTCGCCGATGTTGCGGGAAAACTTTTTTCTGCCGTCGATGCGGGGATTGCGAGAGTTGAAGACACAAAAGTGTCAGTACCGCGCGAGCATCGCCTGTTTCTGCGCAGCGTTGCTGCGGCTTTCGACACGCATTTCACGGCGCAGCCAAATCGCCATGCTAAGGCGGTTTAGTGCTATCTGGGTGTAGACATTTTCACTCACTTACTGTCATCCCGACGAACGCCGGGACCCAGACTTTCGCCGCCCCGTAGTTTGAAAGCCTGGGTTCCGGCGTTCGCCGGAATGACGGTTGGCGGGTTGTTCCAGCTATTGTCATTTCACTCTAAAGTCCGGCCAAGGCCTGCTCGAGATCGGCGATCAGGTCGTCGGCGTGCTCGATTCCGATGGAAATCCGCACCAGATTGTCAGGCACTGGGCTAGTTGGGCCTTCGACAGTCTTGCGATGTTCAGCGAGGCTCTCGACGCCGCCAAGCGAGGTGGCGGGGACGATAACCTTCAATCGCGTGCAAAATTTGCGGGCCTCTTCGAAGCCGCCCTTCAGCAGAAATGACATCATGCCGCCGAAGCCATCGGTCATCTGCCTCACGGCAATTGCATGGCCGGGGTGGGAGGCAAGGCCGGGATAGAGAACTCGCTCAAGCTTCGGGTGCATTTCGAAATGGCGGGCGATGGCGAGAGCATTGGCGGAAGACTGGCGATAGCGCACAAACAGCGTCCGCAGCCCGCGCAACAGCAGGAAGGTTTCAAATGGAGCCAGGGGCGCACCGATCTTGGTGCGAAGGGTGGCAATCTGTTTCCAGCGCTCAGTGGCTTTGGCGGTGACCAGCACGCCTGCCAATACATCAGAATGGCCGTTGAGATATTTGGTGGCGGAATGGAAGACGACATCGGCACCGAGGGACAGGGGCTTGGTGGTGACGGCCCCCAACGCCGTCGCATCAACGGCGAGGATGGCACCGGCGGCATGGGCAGCGCCGGCGGCAACAGAAATGTCGATCACGTCCCACGTCGGGTTGATCGGCGTTTCAATCCACACAAGATCGGTCTTGCCTTTCCGCATGGCACGCGAAAGTGCGTGGGGATCGCGCGGATCAAACAGCGTGAGCGAGATTCGGTCAAGACTTTCGAGGCGCTTCAGCCAATCGCGGGTGCCGTAATACATGACATCCGGCGCCACCACATGGGCACCGGCTGGAATGGTTTCCATGAGTGTGGTGATCGCCGCCATGCCGGATGCGAAAAGCAATGCCCCTGCTCCGCCTTCCAGGGCGTTGATGGTATCTTCGGCCTGCCACAGGGTGGGGTTGCCATTGCGAATGTAGTTTTCGCGGAGCAACGGCTGGTAGTTTTCATCGCGGGCATAGGTTGTCGACAGATAGATGGGGGGTACGACAGCGCCGGTTGCCTTATCGACGGCAGTGAGCGCATGGGCGGCGATGGTTTCGGGACGCGGGCCGCGGTTAGACATGCTGGCCGCCGTTGATGTGAAGTTCGGCGCCGTTCACGTAACTCGAACCATCCGTGCACAGAAAATAAATAGCGCGGGCCACTTCTTCCGGCTGACCCAAGCGGCGCTGGGGAATTTGCGTCACCATCTTCTCGGTGCCGGGCGAAAGGATGGAGGTTTCGATTTCGCCCGGCGAGATGGCATTGACCCGCACGCCGTGGGGGCCGAAGTCGCCGGCCATTTCACGGGTAAGGGCGGCAAGTGCCGCCTTAGAGGTGGAATAGGCAGCTCCGGCGAAGGGGTGCATACGCGAGCCGGCGATGGAGGTGACATTCACCACCGCACCCTTGGCGTCGACCAGTTCCTGCATCAACCCGCGGGCCAGCATAATGGGGGCGAAGAAGTTGATCTGGAACACCGTCTTCCAGTCGGCTTCCGCCGTTTCAAGTGTGTTGAGCCGTCCGCCGCCGGGTTTCTTGGGGCTGATCGCTGCGTTGTTGACGAGCGCATGAAGCTTCGAGCCTTGCGCTTTCAATTTCTCGCGCATCACGGCGATGGCGGCGTGGGTGTCTTGCGAAGAGGCCAGATCGACGACGATGTGATCCTCCGGCCCCGCGTCCCACGGGCAATCCTCGGGAAAGGGTTGCCTGGAACAGGTGATGACCCGCCAGCCGGCGGTGGAAAAACGCTTGACGGTCGCATGGCCTATGCCGCGCGAGGCACCGGTGAGGATCAAGGTCTTGCGGTCGGAATCGGGGGATTGGGTCATGGAGAATTCTTGTCACCGATAATACCCAGTTTCCTGAGCGAGGCATTGAGCTTGTCGGACTGCACATCCATCCGGTCTGAGAGAATGCGCACGATCCACAAATCGCGGTCTTCCAATCGGTAGTAGTCGTGATGGGCGCCGCGATGAAGCGAATAGATGCCCTGTCCGAGATCGGGCCTGGCCAAACCAATTCGTGGGAATGCCGCTAAATCCTGTTCGATTGCCTGTCTGAGCATTGTTTCGTACCGGTCGGCCTGATTCAGACCGAATGCGCGGATGCCCGAGACGTAAATTCCAATGATGTCGCTTTCAGCCTCAGGCGAAACGACAATCCGTAATTTCATGCTTCTCCGGCCCGCCGTATCGCTTCCGCCTTGAGCTCATTCCAGACTTGTGGCGTCAGCTCTCGTCCGCCGCTTTTCTCAAGCGAATTGAGCCCAGCTTGAATTTCCGACCGCAGTTCCTGCAACTTGCGCACGTGGTCGAGCACAGTGCGCCCGATTTCATCCTGCAGACTCTCGGGAAGGGCGCTGGCGGCCTCTACGGCAAATGACAGCATCTTACTCATGGTTTGCCTCTAACATGATCCCGAACCAAGGTCACGGATAAAGCCGCGACTTGCTCCATTCAGCAGCCGGTGCCGCCCGGCGGAACACCACGCGGTCGTGCAGTCGGAACGGGCGGTCGTGCCAGAATTCGAGGGACACGGGCTTTACCCGAAAACCCGACCAGTAAGGGGGGCGCGGCACGTTACCGATGGCGTATTTGGCGGTGTACATGGCGACGGCGGTTTCGAGCGCAAAGCGGCTTTCCAGCGGGCGGGACTGCTGGGAAGCCCAAGCGCCGATGCGACTGTCGCGCGGCCTTGAGGCGTAGTAGGTGTCGGCCTCTTCCCTCGAAACTTCTTCCACGGGGCCGCGCACCCGCACCTGGCGGCGCAGGCTTTTCCAATGGAAACACAGGGCGGCCTTGCCGGTGGCGAAGAGTTCCTGACCCTTCTGGCTCTCAAAATTGGTGTAGAAAACGAAGCCGCGCTCGTCGAAGCCCTTGAGCAGAACCATGCGCACGTTGGGCAGGCCTTCGTCGTCGGCGGTGGCCAGCGCCATGGCGTTGGCGTCGTTGGGTTCCGAGGCTTCGGCCTCTTTCAGCCATTCGCCGAACAGGCCAAACGGGTCGTTGCGCTCGGCAAAACCCAGGTGGGCGGTCAGCTTGGAAAGGTCGCTCAGGGACATGGTTACTCCGGGGAAGTTCGACCACCATCATAGTTTCAAAAATTTCATTGGGCGACTGCCATGAAATCACCTAACGGCATGGGACTATTGCGCCCAGCGCTTCACGGAGTCTCCATGTTTCGACGGCCTTTGGTCCTTGTCCTGCTGTTTCTGTTCGCCGCCACCGGGCTCACTTTCGCGGCAGATCCGCCGGCCGAGCAATACACATTGCCAAATGGCCTCACGGTCATTCTGGCGCCCATGCCCGCTGCCCAGCGGGTGGCAATCGTGACGGGCTATCAGGTCGGGTCGGCGGACGAACCCAAGGGGCGAAGCGGTTTTGCGCATCTGTTCGAGCATCTGATGTTCGAGGGCACCACGGCCGTTCCCGACTATGACGCCATGATCGCGGCGCTGGGGGCGGATACCAATGCCTTCACCGAATACGATGCCACGACCTACTACGCCGTGGGGCAACCGAAAAACCTTGCAAAACTCCTGCGCCTTGAAGCCGACCGGATGGCAAATCTCGCCAATGCGGTGACGCAAGCCGACCTCGATAACCAGCGTGACATCGTCAAGAACGAGATGCGCCAGAACACCCTGGACCAGCCGGGGGCTGCGGCGCGCCTGCAAGCCATGACGGCGCTGGTTGGCGCCGACCACCCCTATGGCCATGCCACCATCGGCTCGGTTGCCGATCTCGACGCCGCGACGGTGGCCGATGTGCAGGCGTTCCATCGCACCTATTATGTGCCGTCCAACGCCATTGTGGCGATCACCGGAAAGTTCGATCTGGCGCAGGCCCGGGACATCGTCGAAAAAACCTTTGGGCTGGTACCGGCGCGGAAAGCGCCGCCAAAAGTTTCCGGAGAACCGAGATTGGCGGCACCCGTGCGGCTGGAGTTCAAGGATGCCGTCGACCAGCCGACGCTGCTGATGATGTTCAACGGCCCCAAGGACAATACGCCGGAGGATCTGGCGGCGATGATGGCCTACATGGTGCTGTCGTCGGACAGCGGGCCGCTTTACTCCAAGCTGGTTCACCGCGACGGGATTGCAACGGCGGCGGGCGGCTATTGGGACTCACGGCGGCTGGGCGGCACCTTCATGTTCTACGGGCGTGCGGCAAGCGGGGTCGATGCGGCAAAACTTGAAGCGGGCCTTCTGGCGGCCTTGAAGGAAGCCGAAACGGAGGGGCTGGACAAGGACCAGATGCAGGCGGCGATTGCCTCGCTGAACAGCCACTTCGACAGCACGGTGGCTGACCCTCATTCCTATGCCATGCTGCTGCTGGCGGCAGCGGCAAGCACCGGAGATGCCACGAGCTGGCGGGACCAGCTGGAACAGGCCTCGCGGATTACGCCTGAGGAAGCACTGAAGGTGTTGCGGCAGATTATAGCCACGCCAGCGGTGACGGTGATCATCAATCCTGGCGCGCGCAATACGGAATTGCCGCCGGTGGTGGCGCAATCGACGGGAAGTGCCGAACCGCTGGCGGCGGCGGCCCATGACGATGTGGTCATCCCCGATTTGCCTGAGCTTTCATCGGAAGCCGTGGTCTTTCCAAAGCCCCAGGCCTTTACGCTGGCCAATGGCATGAAGATGAATGTCTATTCCTCGGCCGACACCTCGACAACGGCGATGGCGCTGGTGTTCCCGCGCGGCTCGACGGTCACCAACGGGGCACGCAAGGGACTTGCCGAGCTGGCGACCGACCTGCGTTCGCGCGGTGCCGGCACCATGACCATGGCGGAGATGAGCCTGGCGCTCGACAGGGCCGGGGCGCGGATCGGCTCCGACACGACAGACCATGCCACGATGTTCACGGCCGCCGCGCCTTCCAAGAATCTCACCAAGCTCACCGAACTGTTTCATCTGGCGTTAACCCAGCCGCGCTTCGACGCAACCGAATGGAAAACCCAGATCGAGCAGAAGGCGCAGTCGATCGAACAGCGGCTGCGCGATCCTTCGAACATCGCCAACCGGGCAGCAGCAATCGCCGCCTTCCCGAAGGGCGCGGCGGAAGGTGAGGTGAGCGACCCGGCGAAGATCAGGGGTTTCGCCATGGCCGATGCGCAAGCGGTTTTCCAGCAGATGCTGGTTCCAGGAGAAGCGCGGTTGGAAGTGGTAACTGCACTTGCACCGGAAGATGTCCAGAAAATCGTGGCGCCGCTGCTCGGTGCATGGACAGATGGCGCGGAGACGGCGCTGGATATCCCGCCATGGCAACGGCCAATTTTCGGCAATCGGGAAATCATCGAGCATGTGCCGGGGGCCACGCAGGCGGCAATCGTCATGGAGTTCGCCGCCGCCGAACCGTTCACGCCGGAGGCCATTGCCAGCGATGTTGCCATGCAAATTATAGGCGGAGGCTCAAGCGGCCGGCTGTATCGGGCACTGCGTGAAGACAAGGGCTGGTCCTACGGCATTTACGGCGGCATCAGCGGCGGCGAAAAGAATGGCGGCAATGCCTTGGGCTATATTTCGACTTCGGTTCAGGCTGACCGGACGCGGGATGCGCTCGCCGAAATCCGCCGGGTTCTGAATGCCGTCACCAAGGAACCGATAACCGCCGTCGAACTGAATGCCGCCCTGCAGGATATCCGCAACCAGTATGCAGCGGTGCTGGAGACCGCCGACGGTCTGCTCTCGACGGTTGCCTGGTCGGTGCTTTCAGGATTTGAACTGATCGATGTCGAACGCAAATTGGCGCTCTTCGAAGCCGTGAAACTCGGCGATGTGCAGAAACAGGCGGAAGCGATTGCCAAGCGCGAGATGATCACCGTCATCGCCGGTGACACGGCCACCATGAAATAGTTGGAAACAACAGTTGAGGCCGGAAACACGGGATTAGAGTGGAATTCGGCGGGGAGTTGTGCCATTTACCGCCAACCCCCAGTCGCGACAGCTTCATCCAGGAATAAATATGAACGATTTCAAAGGTTTAATGACGGGAAAGCGCGGCCTGATCATGGGCGTTGCGAATAACCGGTCGATAGCCTGGGGAATCGCCAAGGCGTGCGCGGCGCAAGGCGCTGAACTGGCCTTCACCTACCAGGGCGATGCCCTCAAGAAGCGGGTCGAACCGCTGGCCGACGGCATCGGCTCGAAGATTGTGGTGCCCTGCGATGTCACCGACATGGCGTCGATCGACGCGACGTTCGAAGCAGTCCGCAAAGCCTGGGGCCGGCTCGATTTCGTGGTGCACGCCATTGCCTTCGCCGACAAGGACGAGTTGACCGGCCGCTATGTCGATACTTCGGCGGAGAATTTCAACAAGTCGATGTTCATCAGCTGCTACAGTTTCACGGCCATTGCCCAGCGCGCCGAAAAGCTGATGACCGAAGGCGGTTCGCTGTTGACCCTCACCTACTACGGCGCCGAAAAATGGATGCCGCATTACAACGTGATGGGTGTTGCCAAGGCGGCGCTTGAGGCTTCGGTGCGTTATCTGGCGGCCGATCTCGGCCCCAAGAACATCCGGGTCAACGCCATTTCGGCGGGGCCGATCAAGACGCTGGCCGCTTCGGGCATCGGCGACTTCCGCTACATCCTGCGCTGGAACGAATACAACGCACCGCTCCGGCGCACCGTGACCATCGACGAAGTGGGCGACAGCGGCATGTATTTCCTGTCGGATCTGGGGCGTGGGGTCACCGGTGAAATCCACCACGTCGATTGCGGCTATCACATCGTCGGCATGAAAAACCCCGATGCTCCCGACATCACGGTTGCGGGCAACGGTGAGTAGTCAACCAATCTATTTCGTCCGGCACGGCGAGACCGACTGGAACAAGACCGGCCTGATCCAGGGCTGGAGCGATACCCCCCTCAACGACACCGGCCATGCCCAGGCGCGCGCCGTGGCGCGGGCGCTGGCCACTGTCGCGGCGCTGGAGCCTGACTTCAACTACGTGGTCAGCCCCTTGCAGCGGGCGCGGCAAACCATGGGCTACATCGCCGAGGCACTCGGCCTTGAGCCGGAGCAAATTCATATCTCCGGCGCCATCAAGGAATTGTCGTTCGGGGTCTGGGAAGGCAAGCCGTTCTGGGAGCTGAAGGCCTCGCCGGTTTATCCCGCCGATCCGGAACGGCGCTACTACTGGCGGCCCGAGGGTGGCGAGAGCTATGAGGATGGCGAGGCACGGATGGATGAGTTTCTGGCAACGCTCCGCGGCCCCACGGTCATTGTCTCGCACGGCGCCGTCGGGCGCTGCCTGATGGCGCGGGCAATAGGACTTGGACCAACCGAACTCGTCAACCTGCGCACGCCGCAAGGGTGCTACGCGCGCATCAGCCACGGCCAGATCGACTGGTTTGACGCCAAAGGCGATGCGGCGTAGTTAGACGCCCATGTCTTACAACAGCTTCGGCCACATGTTCCGCATGACGACCTTTGGCGAAAGCCACGGGCCGGCGCTGGGCTGCATTGTCGATGGCTGCCCGCCGGGCATCGGCCTCACGCCTGCGGACATTCAAGTCTATCTCGACAAGCGCCGGCCGGGGCAATCGCGCTTCACCACGCAGCGGCAGGAGCCGGATGCAGTGAAGATACTGTCAGGTGTGTTCGAGGATGATCAAACCAAGGGCCAGGTGACGACCGGCACGCCGATCATGCTGATGATCGAGAACGTCGATCAGCGCTCAAAAGACTACGCCGAAATCCGTGACACGTTCCGTCCCGGCCATGCCGACCTGACCTATCAGGCGAAGTATGGGGTTCGCGACTATCGCGGCGGCGGGCGCTCATCGGCGCGGGAAACGGCGGCGCGGGTGGCGGCTGGCGCTATCGCCCGCAAGGTGATCCCCAGCGTGTCCGTTCGCGGTGCCTTGGTGCAAATGGGCCCGCACAAGATCGACCGCGGCAATTGGGACTGGTCGGAAGTTGAGCGCAATCCGTTCTTCACGCCGGATGCCAAGGCGGCAGCGAAGTGGGAAACATATCTCGACGGGGTGCGCAAAGCGGGATCGTCGACGGGCGCCATCATTGAGGTGACAGCGTCTGGCGTTCCGGCCGGCTGGGGTGCTCCGGTTTACGGCAAGCTCGACCAGGACATCGCTTCGGCGATGATGAGCATCAATGCCGTCAAGGGCGTGGAAATCGGCGCTGGCTTCGCTTCGGCAGCACTTTCCGGCGAAGACAATGCCGATGAAATCCGCATGCGCCACGGCAAGCCGGAGTTCCTGTCGAACCACGCGGGCGGCATCCTCGGTGGCATCTCGTCGGGGCAGGACATCGTGGTGCGTTTCGCGGTCAAGCCCACATCGTCAATCCTCAGCACACGGAAGACCATCACGCGCAACGGCGAGGACGCCGACGTGATGACCAAGGGCCGCCACGACCCCTGCGTCGGCATCCGCGCCGTGCCGGTGGGCGAAGCCATGCTGGCCATCGTGCTGGCCGACCACTTCCTGCGCCATCGCGGGCAGGTGGGATAGACTCTCGACGTCCTCGCCCCGCTTCGCGGGGAGAGGAAGGGGACCCAAAGCAAAGCTTTGGGGGAGGAGAGGGGTGTCTGCAGCAATATTGACATCTATCCGGGTGCAACTTCCTTGCTGAACCACCCCTCTCCTATCCCACCGCTTCGCGGCGGGCCCCTTTCCTCCCCCCGCTATGCGGGTGGGAGGACGTGCTGCGGCTTCCCCGCCGCCACGAGGAATTCTTTGTTGCCGTCACCGCCTTGACGGGGGACGGGATGAGGCCGGTCACTTGCCAGCCGGCGGCGGCGAGGAACTCCGTTATCTCGCGGCAGACGCGGGCGTGTTCGGCAGGATCGGTCACCATCCCGCCTTTGCCGAGCGCTTCGCGGCCCACTTCAAACTGCGGCTTGATCAACGCCACAAGTTGCGCGCCCGGTCTGGCGAAGGTCAGAGCTCTTGGCAGCGCCAACTTCAACGAAATGAAGCTCACATCGCAAACGATCAGATCGATAGGGCCGCCCAGATGAGCTGCATCGAGGTCGCGGGCATTGAGGCCTTCAATGTGGGTAACGCGGGAGTCACTTGCGAGTTGCGGGTCCATCTGACCGTGGCCGACATCGATGGCGGTCACGTGGGCGGCGCCCGCCTCCAACAGCACCTGGGTGAATCCGCCTGTTGACGCACCGATGTCGAGAGCATGGCGGCCTTTTGCGTCAATCCCGAATGCCGCCAGCGCGTGCTTCAGTTTCAGCGCGGCGCGCGACACATAGCCTTGCGCTTCATCTTTGAGGGTGATCGCTGCCTGTTCGCCAACCATTTGGGCGGGCTTCACGGCGGGTGTGCCATCGACGGCTACGGCGCCGCGCAATATGGCATCACGGGCGCGCGAGCGCGAGGCATAGAGCCCGCGGCGCACCAGTTCGTCGTCAAGCCTTAGCCTGGTCACTCCACATCAAGCGGTGCCGTGCCGCCCGGCGTGCCATTGGGTTTCAGGGTGATCTTCTCAATCCGCGCTTCGGCGTCCTTCAGCAGTTTTTCGCAGTGCTTTTTCAAGGCTTCGCCGCGTTCGTAAATGGCAATCGACTGTTCGAGATCGACCTTGCCGGATTTGAGTTTGTTGACGATCTCTTCAAGCTGGGCGAGCGCCTTCTCGAAGGGCAGGCTGGCGATATCGTCGTTTCCGGTGGTCATTAAAGTTCTTCCTCTTCCTCGTCGTCCTCGTCCACTTCATCGGCGTTGCCGCGCATCAGCGCCTGCACGTGGATGCCGACGGACGAGGCCAGTCCCTGCAGGTCATAGCCGCCTTCGAGCACCGAAACAACGCGGCCTTCACAATGGATTTCGGCGGCCTCCATGAGCTGCAGGGTGATCCAGGCAAAGTCCTCCTCGGTCAATTGCAGGCTGCCGAGAGGATCGCGGTGGTGGGCGTCGAAGCCCGCCGAGATAATGACCAGTTCGGGGGCGAAGGCATCAAGAGCCGGGAGAATCAGCGTCGACATGGACTCGCGGAATTCAGCACTGCCGTCGCCTGCTCTGAGCGGCGCATTGAAGATATTGCCCGCGCCGGTTTCCTGGCGTGAGCCGGTACCGGGATAGAGCGGCATTTGATGGGTGGAGCCATAAAACAGGTCTGGCTCCGCCCAGAAGATTTCCTGGGTGCCATTGCCATGGTGCACGTCGAAATCGACAACCGCCACGCGCTCGGCGCCATGAACGGCGCGGGCGTGGTGGGCGGCGATTGCCGCATTGTTGAAAAAGCAGAAGCCCATGGCGCGGCGGCTTTCGGCGTGGTGGCCGGGGGGCCGCATGGCGCAAAAGGCGTTGTCGGCCACGCCGCGAAATACGGCATCGACGGCGGCGGCGGCTGCCCCCACGCCACGCAGGGCTGCCTCCAGGGTTCCTGGTGACATGGCGGTGTCGGCATCCAGATATTCCACGCCCTCATCGGGGGCGATGGCGCGGATGCGGTTCAGGTGATCGGGATGGTGGGCGCGAAGAATGTCTTCATCGCGCCCGAGCGGTGCGTCGTGGCGCAATAGCTCGTCGAAGTGTTTGGTGTCGAGAATGCGGTTGATGGCGCGGATGCGGTCAACGCGCTCCGGATGGCCTTCAGGGGTTACGTGGTGGAATGATGCGGGGTGGGTGAACAGGAGCGTTGTCATGTGCGGCAATTCTAGCCCGACCGGGAGGCGGCTGCTATAGAGCGCCATGGCTTTCACTCAAGATATTACCGGCGGCGCAAAGGCGCTTCTTTCCGGCGAGTTGGTGGCGTTTCCAACCGAGACGGTTTACGGCCTGGGGGCGGATGCGACCAATGACCTGGCGGTTGCCAAGGTCTATGCCGCCAAAGGACGGCCCGCCTTCAACCCACTGATTACCCATGTGCCGGATGCGCAATCGGCGTTCAACCTTGGTATATTTCCGGAGGCCGCGCGCAAGCTTGCTGCGGCGTTTTGGCCGGGGCCGTTGTCCATCGTTGTACCGCGCAGGCGCGATTGCCCGGTGTCGCTGCTGGCCTCGGCGGGTCTCGACAGCATCGCCATCCGGGTGCCGAACCATCCGATGGCATTGGAGCTCTTGAAGGCCGTGGGCCGGCCCGTGGTGGCACCCAGTGCCAACCCGTCCGGCCGAGTCAGCCCGACGACAGCGGAACACGTGCGGCGGACATTTGGGAAACAAGGTTGCGGTGATCCTCGATGGCGGGCGCTGCAAGGTCGGCGTTGAATCAACGGTTGTCAGCTTCCTGGAGGATGGCCCGAAGCTGCTGCGGCCCGGCGGCATTGCCCGGGCCGAGATCGAAAAAATTTCCGGCGTGGCGCTCGCCGTTGAAACCCATGCGGCGAGGCCCCGTGCGCCGGGACAGCTGGAAAGCCACTATGCGCCATCAGCTGAACTGCGATTGAACGCCGAGGGACCTCGAAACGGCGAAGCCTATCTCGGATACGGAGACCATGCGCATGGGCCCTATTCCCTATCGCCCAGCGGTGATCTGACGGAGGCGGCGGCCAATCTCTTCCGGCTGCTGCATGAAATCGATGCCACGGGTGCCTCACGCATCGCGGTCGCACCCATTCCGCACCATGGACTGGGCGAGGCGATCAACGACCGGCTGTCGCGGGCTGCGGCCCCGAGGACTGCGCCATGACCATTCCTTCCGCCGAGACGCTGAACCGCCTTGCCGCCATCGTCGGCGAGAAGAACGCCATCCGTAACGAGGCGGAAATGGCTGGATACATGCGGGAATGGCGCGACATTTATGTCGGCAGATCGCCACTGGTTCTGCGGCCATCGTCAACCGAAGAAGTTTCGCGCATTCTGGCGATCGCCCATGAAACGCACACGGCCATCGTGCCGCAGTCGGGCAACACCGGTTTGGCGGGCGGACAAATTCCGCACGAGAGTGGGCACGAAGTGCTACTGTCGCTTGATCGCATGACGAAGATCATATCGGTCGCGCCGGAGGACAACACGCTGACGGTCGAGGCCGGTGCTACGCTCAAATCGGTGCAGGATGCGGCGGTTGATGCCGGCCGGTTTTTTCCCCTGAGCCTCGCATCGGAAGGCTCGTGCCGCATCGGCGGGAACCTTGCGACCAATGCGGGCGGCATACAGGTGTTGATGTACGGTAACGCCCGCGACCTCTGCCTGGGGCTCGAGGTGGTGCTGGCCGATGGCCGCATCTGGGATGGGCTGACAAGGTTGCGCAAGGACAATACCGGCTACGATCTCCGCAACATGTTCATTGGTGCAGAGGGAACGCTCGGGGTCATCACCAAGGCGGTGCTGAAGCTCTATCCAAACCCTAAATCCCAGGAGACGGCGTTCATTGCCGTGCCGTCGCCCGATGCGGCGGTTTCGCTCCTCTCGCTGATGCAGGAGATGAGCGGCAACCGGCTGTCGGCCTTTGAACTGATCAATGAAACCGCCATGGGCTTCAGCGAGAAACACATGGGCGTGCGGCGTCCGCTCAGCGGCGCTTCACCGTGGTATGTGCTGGCCGAACTCTCCGACCCGGTTCCCGAAGCCATGGTGCGTTGCCTCGAAGACGCGATGGCGCAGGAGCATTGCCAGCGATGCGGCGCTGGCCGCTTCCACGACGCAGCGCGCCGAGTTCTGGGCCATTCGCGAGAACATCTCGGAGTCGCAGAAATTCGAGGGCGGATCGATCAAACACGACATATCCGTTGGGGTGGCCGAGGTGCCGCGCTTTCTGCGTGCTGCCGACGCCGCCGTTTCGCTGTTCATGCCGGGGTGCCGCTTCGTATCCTTCGGGCATCTGGGCGATGGCAATATTCACTACAACATCTCGCAGCCCATTGGCATGGACAAGCAGGCGTTTCTCGCGTCATGGGAAGCGATGAACGATGTGGTGTTCGCGGAGGTCACGAAACTCGGCGGCTCGATCAGCGCCGAACACGGCATCGGCCGGTTGAAACGGCACCGCATGACGCAAATCAAGACTCCCGTTGCATTGGAAATGATGCGCGGCCTCAAAGCGTTTCTCGACCCCAACAACATTCTGAACCCCGGCAAGGTCCTACCGGAATGATCGTCTTCCGCGAGATCGAAGACGGCGATGTGGAAGTCGGTCGTTGCCTTATGGCAGGCGTGTGGACTGACAAGACCATGGAACGATCCGTACAAGGACATTTCGTTTGCCCGTGCAGGCAGCACATCAACGGTGCTGCTGGGCGAGATCGGCGACAAGATGGTCGCATCCGCCATGGTGGGCCACGACGGCCACCGGGGCATGCTCTATTATGTGGGGGTCGATCCGGTGTTGCGCGGCCAGGGTTTTGGCAAAGCCATGGTCAAGGAAGCAGAGGTATGGCTGGCGGCACGCGGCGTATGGAAAGTCACTCTGTTGGTGCGCACCGATAACGCAGAAACCCGCGGTTTCTATGAGAAGCTCGGTTACGAGGTCAACCCAGTGCTGTGTATGGCGCGGGAGATTGGATGAGGTCATCCCTCCTCGCTTGCGGGGAGGGTGTCGGTTGCGGAGCAACTGACGGGTGGGGTCTGTCACGCGGAACCACCCCATCCGTCCGCTGCGCGTCCACCTTCCCCACGCTGCGCGTGGAGAAGGATAAGCTATAGCAAACTGCCTTGAACAGGCCTCGGGGGCGGGGCGTTGCGGGCAATCGTGGTTTTCTGCAGGCGCCAGTTGCCGTCGGCGGCAGGGTGCAGGAGTTTCAGGGCGTCATCTGGTTCACCGGTGAGCCAGGTCTCGAAATCCTGCAGTTCGATGATCACCGGACTTCGCGGATGGAAAGCTCCCACTTGCGGGTTGGCGTCGGTCGTGATGATCACGCCGGTTTCAATCTCCGAACCGTCCGATCCCATCCAGTGTTCCCACAATCCGGCAAAAGCCATCAGTCCGCCGTCGGCGCGCTCGATGAACCACGGCTGTTTCTTGCCGGGAATGTCGCCCTGCCATTCGTAGAAGCCATCGGCAGGAATGAGACAGCGGCGGCGCTTGAAGGCGTTGCGGAATGACGGTTTCTCGGCCACGGTTTCGCCACGGGCGTTGATCAGCGGTTTACCGGGCTTGATCTCCTTCACCCAAGAGGGAACGAAGCCCCAGCGCACCAAAGCGAAATGGCGCTGGCCCTGCTCAATCCTGACAATGGCCATGGGGCTCTGCGGGGTCACATAGGTGCGCGGCGGAAAATCCGGCTGTTCAATATAGTCGAACAGCGAACGGGTTTCGTCGGCGCTCTTTCTGAAGCTATAAAGTCCACACATGAGGAAATCTTAGCAGAGATGGGCGAGACAAAACAATTTCCGCTACTGGCGGCTTCGGCCTGCGTATGGCGGGACGGAAAGGTGCTGATGGTGGAGCGCGCCAAGCCGCCCGTCGGTGTGTGGGTGCTGCCCGGCGGGCATGTGGAGTTCGGCGAAAAACTGCGCGACGCCGCCCACCGCGAACTTCTGGAGGAGACGGGAGTGACCGCCGATCTCGAACATTTCGTGGGGCTCTATGACGTCATCATCCGCGATGCGGCCGATGCTGTTGCGCGGCATTTCGCCATTGCGTGTTATGGCGGGCCGTGGACGGGGGGCGAAGCGGTGGCGGCGAGCGACGCCGGGCAGGCCCGGTGGATGACGCCCGACGAAGTTTCGCTTGTTCCCCACCCCGAATCCGTGGCGGCGGCGATCGCACGCATGGCGGAAATTCTAAGGCTTTGATTCAAAAGCATGCCCGCGCATTAACCTTCCTTTAAGGATCGAGTCGCGCTGGCGGGGGCAAACGCTAATGTGCCTCATGGGAGCCATGGCGGTGGAACACTATGGCTCCGGGTGACGCTTTAGAATTGGATTGCATCTTGAAACTTGCGACGAGACCGCAGCCGGAGCGCCCGGCCAACGAGGCCAAGCACTTGGCGCTGCGCTACATCATGGATGCCTGGGAAGAGGCAATCTATGACGGTCTCGATCCCGATTGCATCGCCACGGCGGCAATTTTCGCGGCGCTTTCCGACATGATCACCACCTATGGCGAAGAGCCGGTGGCGGTGATGTGCGGGCGCTTGCCAGAGCGCATCCGCACCGGCGAGTTCACGCTGTCGAAGACCAAGCAGTAATTACCACACCACATCCATCAGCACCGCGAAGCCGAAGGCGGCGATCACGATTCCGGTCCAGCGGTTGATGTTGTTCAGGGCTTTCTCAGAAAGCCGGTGGCGCAGCCAGCTGATGATCAGGCTCAACATCAGCCACCACATCAGGCCACCAATCGCAAAACTGGCGACGGCAATTGCCGGGCGCGACGGGTCGTCGGCCAGGCGCAACACCGGGCTCATGCCGGCGAACACCGCGAAGACGCCGATCAATGCTCCGGGGTTGGTGATGGTGGTGGTGAAGGACGCGAGCGTTGAGCGCCATGCGCCAGCCGATCCGGCGCCGGACACTTCACCGAAAGCAATGCGGCTGCGGGCGGTCACGATGCCCATGATGACCAGCACCACGCCACCGATCAGGCCCAGTGGGCCAGCGTAGTTTTCAAAAAATCGCATGATAGTCTTGAGGCCGAAGGCGGTAACGATGGCGAAGAAACCATCGGCGGCGATGGCGCCCAATCCGGCGATGATACCGGCAAGCGCGCCGCGCGCCAGCACCTCGCGCATGACGATGATGTTGACGGGACCCAAGGGCGCGGCAATCGCCAATCCCATGGCGAGGCCAGCCGAGATGAGCTTGAGGTCGAGCACCTACCCTCTCCCCTTGCGGGAGAGGGTGGCGAGCACAGCGAGCCGGGAGAGGGGCGTGGCTGCGCGGTAAGATTGCCCTCTCCCGCCGCTTCGCGGCACCCTCTCCCGCGAGGGGAGAGGGTTGTTGATGGTGTGCTTGCTCACGTCTGGCGGATATCCACCACCACGCGGCCCCTGACCTGGCCTTTGACGATATCGGCTGCCACGCGTGGTACGTCTTCCAACTTCACGTGCGTTGTGAGGCGTTGAAGCTTGGCGCGGTCGAGATCGGCTGATATGCGCTTCCAGGCTTCCAGGCGGCGCGGGATGGGCGTCGTGACCGAGTTCACACCGACGAGTTTCACGCCACGCAGGATGAAGGGTGCCACAGAGGTGGGGAGATCCATGCCTTGCGCCAGGCCGCAGGCGGCGACGGTCGCTTCCTCCTTCATCTGCGAAATGACATTGGCAAGGGTCACCGAGCCGACGCTATCCACGCATCCCGCCCAGCGGGCCTTGGCCAATGCCTTCACGGGAGTGTTGAACTCGTTGCGGTCGATGATGCTTGCAGCCCCCAGCTCCTTGAGGAAGGCCTCTTCGGAGGTGCGGCCGGTCGAGGCGACAACCGTGTAGCCAAGCTTGGCAAGAATGGCGATGGCCGTGGTGCCCACGCCGCCTGCAGCACCGGTCACCAGAATTTCACCGGACGATGGTTTCACCCCCTGCTCTTCCAGCGCCATGACGCACAGCATAGCAGTATAACCGGCCACACCGACTGCCATGGTATCGGCCGGGGTCCATCCCTTGGGCACCGGCACCAGCCAATCGCCCTTGACGCGGGCCACTTCGGCGAAGCCGCCGTGGTGGCCTTCGCCAACGCCCCAGCCATTGAGGACGACCTGATCACCCTTCTTCCACTTGGGGTGCGAGGACTCGCGAACGGTCCCGGCGAAATCGATGCCGGGGATCAGCGGGAACTTGCGGATGATCGGGCCCTTGCCGGTCACCGCCAGGCCATCCTTGTAGTTTACCGAAGAGTGCGAGACGTCGACGGTGACATCACCCTCCATCAGATCGGCTTCATTGAAATCGACGATTTCGGCCTTCTGGCCTGTATCGGTCTTGCTGACGAGAAGGGCGCGAAAGGTCATCGAGTTTTCCTTACAGTGTTTCCATGAAGCGGATGGGCTGGCCTGCAGCCTCGCCCAGAATTTGGCCGTGCCACATGACGCGGCGGCCGCGGACGATGGTGCCGACCGGCCAACCCTTCACGGTCATGCCATGATAGGGTGTCCACTGGCAGCGGCTCTCGATCCAGGTGTTGGTGATGGTTTCGGTGCGTTGCATGTCAACGATAGTGAAATCGGCATCATAGCCTTCGGCGATGCGGCCCTTGCCGGCAATGCCGAAGATGCGGCCCGGCCCGTGCGAGGTGAGATCGACGAAACGTTCGAGTGTCAGCCTGCCCTTGTTCACGTGGTCGAGCATCACCGGCACCAGCGTTTGCACGCCGGGCATGCCGGAGGGCGAATGGGGATAGGGCTTGGCCTTTTCCTCCAGCGTGTGCGGCGCATGGTCGGAACCCAGCACATCGACAATGCCGGAATTGAGCGCCGCCCAGATGGCATGGCGGTGCGAAGCATCGCGCACCGGTGGGTTCATTTGCAGCAGCGTGCCGAGGCGGGTGTAGTCGTCGGCGGAATAGCGTCAGGTGGTGCGGCGTCACCTCCACCGTCGCCACGTCCTTGTGGGCGGCGAGGAGCGGCATTTCCTCGGCTGTTGAAATGTGGAGCACATGGATGCGTTTTCCGGCGGCGCGGGCGAGGCGCAGCAGGCGCTCGGTGCAGAGACGTGCCGCTTCGGCGTCGCGCCATACGGGATGGCTCGACGGATCGCCTTCGCGCTGGAAACTCTTGCGGGCGTTGAGCCGGAATTCGTCCTCGCTATGGAAGGCGGCGCGGCGGCGGATATTTTTGAGGATTGCGGCCACGCCTGCATCATCATCAACCAGAAGATCGCCGGTCGAAGAGCCCATGAACACCTTGGTGCCGGCGCAACCGGGAAGGCGCTCGAGCTCGCCCAGCAGATGGGCATTGTCGCGGGTGCCGCCCATATAGAAGGCGAAATCGCAGAACATGCGGTTGGTGGCGCGGGACACCTTGTCGGCCAAGGTTTCGGCCGAAGTCGTCAACGGCTTGGTGTTGGGCATCTCGAATACGCCGGTCACGCCACCCATGACGGCGGCGCGGCCACCGGTTTCGAGGTCTTCCTTGTGTTCGGCACCGGGCTCGCGGAAATGCACCTGGCTGTCGATGACACCGGGGAGAATGTGGAGGCCAGTGCAATCGAGGGTTTCGGCGGCGCTGCCTTTGGCGAAACTGCCAATTCCGGCAATGCGGCCATCGGTTACGGCAATGTCGCGGATGCCGATGCCGTCGTGGTTCACGACGGTGGCGCCTTTGAGGATCAGGTCCATGGACCTATCCTCATCCTGAGGTGCTCGCCGCAGGCGAGCCTCGAAGGATCTGCTATCAGCCAAACGCTTCGAGGCCCGGCTTCGCCGGGCACCTCAGCGTGAGGGTATTGTGGCATCGCAAAGCCTTCCTTGAATGTGTCTGCCGCCTTACGTAAATGTGGAACGGGACCGAAGCAACAGCAATGAAACCATTACCCATCCCAGAGCAGATCAGGAACGAAAGAAGCGTGCTGCGGGTCGAGGGTCCCGAGGCAAAGTCGTTTTTGCACGGCATTCTGACTTGCGACATCGAGGCCATTACCGCCGAGAGCGCCGCGTATGGCGCGCTGCTTTCGCCTCAGGGAAAAATCCTTTTCGATATCTTCATCTACGAAGTCCCCGGACAGCCTCTTTGTGGATTGTGCATCATCGCAATTGGTGGAGCTTCTGAAACGGCTGAACATGTACAAGCTCCGCGCCAAGGTGACAATTTCGGTGGCCGAAGACCTGGCTGTCGCGGTGTCGCAGGATGAACGTCACGGGTGCGTGGCCCGATCCGCGATCAAGCACTCATGGGCTGGCGGCGGATCGTGCCAGTGGGAGAGCTGCCACAAAGCGACGGCTATCATTTCTCGCGCATTGCCATCGGGCTGGCCGACACCGACGCCGACCTCGGTTCCGGCGAATTCTTCCCGCATGAGGCGAATTTCGACCAGATCGGGGCGGTGAGCTTCACCAAGGGCTGCTACATCGGCCAGGAGGTCGTGTCGCGCATGGAGCATCGGGGCACGGCGCGGGCGCGGATGTTGCCGGTTTCGTGCGGAGGTGCTGCGCCGCCGAAGGGCAGCGACATCCGCTCGGGCGAGAAAAGCATCGGCACGATGCTGGGCTCGGAAGGCGACATTGGGCTGGCGCTGATCCGGCTGGACCGGCTAGCCGAGGCCACGGCGCCGCTGCTGTCAGAAGGTGTCAGCGATGACGGTTCAGAAACCGTCTTTCGCGCGCTATGATGTGCCGGGTGTGAAGGACTGAGCAATGCCAGCGATCAAACATGAAGACGGCATCTGCCGCTGTGGCTGGTGCGGCACCGAAGCCTACTACGTGGCCTACCACGACGAGGAATGGGGCGTTCCGGAATATGATTCCCGCGCCCTGCTCGAGAAGCTGCTGCTTGATGGTTTCCAGGCGGGGCTGTCGTGGAGCACCATCCTCAAGAAGCGCGATAATTTCCGCAAGGCGTTCGATGGCTTCAACCCGGAGAAGATGGCGCGATACACACCCGCCAAGCTTGAGAAGTTGATGAACGATGCCGGTATCGTGCGCAACCGGCTGAAGATCGACGCGAGCGTCACCAACGCCCAGGCCTATCTGGCGATCCCGGATTTTTCGGCCTACCTCTGGGGCTTCAACGATGGCCGGGTGGTGCAGAACCGTTTCACCGATATGAAGCAAGTGCCGGCCAAGACGGCGCTGGCCGAGAAAGTCTCCAAGGATCTGCTGAAGCGCGGCTTTCGTTTCGTGGGGCCGACCATTGTCTACGCCTTCATGCAGGCCTGCGGATTGATCAACGACCATCTGGTCGACTGCCATCGCCATGAGGCTGTGAAACATGCCGCCAAGGGATGAGGCCCCGCGCGCCTGGCAGCGCATGTTGTCGGGGCGGCGGCTCGATCTTCTGAACCCGTCGCCACTTGATATTGAGATCGAGGACATTGCCCATGGGCTCGCCCGGGTGGCGCGCTGGAACGGCCAGACAAACGGCGACCACGCGTTTTCGGTGGCCCAGCATTGCGTGCTGGTCGAACAGATCGCCTCCCATGTGAATCCGAAGCTCGATCGGCCTGCCCGGCTTGCAGCACTTCTTCACGATGCGCCGGAGTATGTGGTTGGCGACATGATCTCGCCGTTCAAGGCGGCGCTTGGTGTTGATTACAAGGATTTCGAAAACCGGCTGCTGGCCGCCATTCATATCCGGTTCGGGTTGAAGCCGGCAATCGGCGAAGCGCTCACCATGGAGATCAAGAAGGCCGACCGCATGTCGGCCTATCTCGAAGCCACGCAATTGGCGGGCTTTGCTCCGGCGGAAGCGGAAAAGTTCTTTGGCCGCCCGAAGAAGCTTGACGGCGAGGGCTCGCAGAAGTTTCATCGCCTGAAACCGCTGGCGCCCAACGAAGCGGCCGCAGCCTACATCAAGAGGTTCAAACAGCTCTCGTGATCATCGTCTCGCCACTCAGCAAGGCCCATGAGCTCATTGAACAGCTCGGCGCGCGACATGCGGTGAGCCTGCTCAGCGCCGACACGCCGCATCCGGTGTTCGAGAGCCTGGAGCAGGTCAATCACCTGCGGCTGACCTTTCACGACATCATCCAGCCCACGGATGGCATGTCGCCACCGCGCGCCGCCGATGCCGAGCGGCTGGTGAATTTCCTGATGGGCTGGGAGCGCGAGAGCCCGATGCTCATTCACTGCTGGGCCGGCATCAGCCGGTCGACGGCGGCGGCGTTCACCGCCATGTGCCTGTTCCGGCCGGACGAAGACGAGGAAGAGCTCGCACAAGAACTGCGTCAGGCCTCACCCTCGGCCACGCCCAACCAGCTGATCGTGAGTTTCACCGACCAGCTTCTCGGCCGCGACGGCCGCATGGTGAAAGCCGTGCAGAAAATTGGCCGCGGTGCCGATGCGTTCGAGGGAACGCCGTTCCGGGTAAAGGTGGGGAAATAGGTAAGGCCCTTCGAGGCCCGCTGCGCGGGCACCTCAGGGTGAGGGAACATCCAATTCCTCATGCTGAGGTGCTCGACGCGCAAGCGGCGAGCCTTGAAGCATGGGCAACAATTGGAACCTCAGCCTTCGTAGAAAATATGCCGGCCGATCTTGATCAGGCGCTTCATGTTCTTGGCCCATTTGGGCTTCACATAGTCGGCGTGATAGTTGGTGGCGGTGCCGATGGCGGCCACCTTGGAGTTCCCGGCGATGGCTTTCTGGGCCACGCGCTTGGAGTTGGCCCAGGCGCCGGGCTGGCGCACATCATCGGCCATGCCATCGCAGGCGAAGGAGAACTGGCAGGAATTGCGGCGGCCGGAACCCTGATAGACCACGCCGCAAATCGTATTGGGATAGTTCGGATCCTTCACCCGGTTGAGAATAACCTTGGCGACGGCGAGCTGACCCAATTCCGATTCGGAGCGGGCTTCGAAATAGATGGCGCGAGCCAGGCAGTTTTCCTCAGCCAGGCGCACCCGGCGCTGGGCGATGACCTTCTGCTTTTCCTTGCGCTTCAGCTTGAAGGTGTCTTCAATCTTGGCGGTCGATGGCGTGAGCTTCAGCTTCTTCTTGACCGGCTCTTCGGCGTCATCCTTGTAGGTGACCGAAGCCGGGATGACTTTGACTTCGGCGGGCTTGGCCTCGCCTGGATCGGTGATCAGGAAATCGCCCTTGCCGGCTTCAACAACCGTCTGCTTGCGCAGCACATCAAGGTTCACAAGATCGAAGGTTGTGCCGGTGGGAAGCAGCGAACCCTTTGTAACGATTGACGAAGAAGGTGCCACAATGGCATCGAGCTGGCCATGCGGAAGGGCGTTGCTGGCAATGGCGCTCTGGCCCATGTAGTGGCCGGCAAAGGCGGTGGCGGCAATCAGCATAACTCCGCCGAACACCACTGGCCCGTATTCCCGAACCAGGCTGCGGCGTTCCTTGACGTCGAAGTCCTCAAACACAACCGGCCGGACCGGCGGCCTATGTACACGCCCTGCTGTTTTCAATACCCCTGACCTTACCGTGGGTCCGCAACTTACGTGCAGAACTGTTTACTCGCGGTAGATTATCGGGGTTTTGTTTAACATAGGTTAACCATGCGGGCAACCCGAAGATGCCGTATTAAGGCCTTTTTAACGGCCCTTTTCCGGATGTTCTGAGGCCATGGTTAATATCTATTTTCGCGAACGATTCCGGATATTTGCCTGGGCTGCCGCGAGCCTGGCGATGGGTACGCGGAAGGGCGAGCAGGAGACATAGTCGAGACCGGCCTCCTCACAGAAGGCAATGGAGGCGGGATCGCCGCCATGTTCGCCGCAGATTCCGAGCTTGATGGCGGGCCGGGCTTCCCGGCCGCGGCTGGCGGCAATTTTGATCAATTCACCGACCCCTTCGGTATCAAGCGAGATGAAAGGGTCGGTCTTGAAGATGCCCTTCGCCGTGTACTCGCCGATGAAGCGGGCGGCGTCGTCGCGGCTGATGCCGAATGTGGTCTGGGTCAGGTCATTGGTTCCGAAGGAAAAGAACTCGGCTGTCGCGGCGATCTGACCGGCCATCAGGGCGGCGCGCGGCAGTTCGATCATGGTGCCGACGAGGTAGTCGATGGTCACACCAGTCTCGGCGGCTACCGCCTTCGCCACCGCCACGACGCGATCCCGGATGATGTCGAGTTCGGCCTTGTCGGCCACCAGCGGGATCATGATTTCGGGGATCGGTGCGTGGCCGGTGCGCTTGCCGATTTCCACCGCCGCCTCGAATATGGCGCGGGCCTGCATTTCGGCAATTTCCGGATAGGTGATGGCCAGGCGCACGCCGCGATGGCCGAGCATCGGGTTGAACTCATGCAATTCGGCAACGCGGGCCCGGAGTTTTTCGGCATCGGCGTTGAGATCGTCGGCCACCATATCGATCTCATGGTCGGTTTGGGGTAGAAACTCGTGCAGCGGCGGGTCGAGCAGGCGGATGGTCACCGGCTTTCCGGCCATGATCTCGAACAGCTCGATAAAGTCCTGGCGCTGCATGGGGAGCAGCTTGGCCAGCGCCTTCTGGCGCTCCGGCAGCTTGTCGGCCAAAATCATTTCGCGCACCGCCAGAATGCGGGTGGCGTCGAAGAACATGTGTTCGGTGCGGCACAGGCCAATGCCTTCGGCGCCGAAGTCCCTGGCGGTCCTGGCATCAAGCGGGGTTTCGGCGTTGGCCCTCACCTTCATGCGGCGGGCGGCGTCGGCCCAGCCCATGAGGGTGGCAAAATCCCCCGAAAGGGCTGGCCTGGTGGTGGGGACGGCGCCCTTCATCACCTGGCCGGTGGCGCCATCGATGGTGATGATGTCGCCCTTCTTCAGGGTCACACCGGCCACCGAAAAGGTGCCTGCCGCGTAGTCGACACGAATGGTTCCGGCGCCGGAAACGCAAGGTTTGCCCATGCCGCGGGCCACCACGGCGGCATGCGAGGTCATGCCGCCTCTGGTTGTCAGTATGCCTTCGGCGGCGTGCATGCCGTGAATATCCTCAGGGCTCGTCTCGATGCGCACCAGGATGACGCGGTGATTGAGGGCTTTCAGCCTTTCAGCCTCGTCAGCGCTGAACACGATCTCACCGGAGGCGGCCCCGGGGGAAGCGGGAAGCCCCGAGGCGATCACCTCGCGCTTGGCCTTGGGATCAAGGGCCGGGTGCAGCAGCTGGTCGAGGGTCGCGGGGTCGATGCGAAGAATGGCTTCGTCGCGGGTAATCAGACCCTCGTTGGCCATATCCACGGCAATTCGCAAAGCGGCTGGAGTGGTGCGCTTGCCGGTACGGGCCTGCAGCATCCACAGCTTTCCCTGCTGCACGGTGAACTCAAGGTCCTGCATGTCGCGGAAATGGCGTTCCAGCTTGTCGAAGTTGGCCTTGAGCTCGACGTACACTGCGGGCAACAGCATTTCGAGCGATGGGGCCTTGGAGGCTGCCTCGGTTCTGGCCTTCTCGGTGATGTTCTGCGGGGTGCGGATGCCGGCCACCACGTCCTCGCCCTGGGCATTGATGAGGAACTCGCCATAAAGCGCGTTTTCGCCGGTTGACGGGTTCCTGGTGAAGGCAACGCCGGTTGCGCTGGTTTCCCCCATGTTGCCGAACACCATGGCCTGCACGTTGACGGCCGTTCCCCAATCCTCCGGAATGTGGTTGAGCTTCCGGTAGGTGATGGCCCTTGCCGACATCCACGACTGGAATACGGCGCTGACCGAACCCCACAACTGGTCGTTCACATCCTGCGGGAAAGGCTTGCCGGTTTCTTCCTCCACCCTCGCCTTGTATTTGGCGATGATCTCAAGCCACTCGTCGGCGGTCACTTCGGTATCGAGCGCGTAGTCGCGCCGGTCCTTGAAGCTTTCGAGAATTTCCTCGAACTCGGCTGAATCGACACCCAGCACAACATGGGAATACATGCCGATGAAGCGGCGGTAGCTGTCATAGGCGAAGCGCCGGTCGCCGGAGAACGCCGCCAGGCCTTCGACGGTTTCATCGTTGAGGCCCAAATTCAGCACCGTATCCATCATGCCGGGCATCGAGGCTCTGGCGCCGGAGCGGACGGACAGCAACAGGGGCTTGTTCTTGTCGCCCAATTTTTCGCCGAGCAGTTTTTCAACAGCGGCGAGGGCTGCCGGCCACCGCGGCCTTCAAGCCATCGGGATATGTGCGGTTGTTCTTGTAGAAGCCGGTGCATACTTCGGTGGTGATCGTAAACCCCGGCGGCACGGGCAGGCCGAGATTGGCCATTTCGGCGAGGTTCGCACCCTTGCCGCCCAGCAGCGCCTTCATGTCGGCGCGGCCTTCGGCGCTGCCGCCACCAAAACGATAAACGAGTTTCGCCGCCATGATTCAGCACTCCGGGTAAACGACATGCAGTATGGTAGCGGGCGGCGGCCCGTCCGCTAAGAACCACACATCCTTGTGCGATGCAATATGCCGCTTGTGCTATGCGGCAACAGGCTGCAGCGGCGGGCGGCGGTTCTTGAGCCTGCCCCACAGCACCCAGGCCGCCACACTCATGTTCAGCAGGTTCCACAGGAAGCCGTTGAGGAAAGCGGCGGTGTAGGAGCCGGTATAGTCGAAGATCTCGCCCGACATCCAGCCGCCGAGCGCCATGCCAAGCACGGTCGAGGTAAAAACCATGGAGATGCGGAAACCCGCCTCACGGGCCGGATAGTGGTCGCGGATGATCAGCGCATAGCTTGGCACGATTCCGCCCTGGGCGAGGCCGAAGATGGCCGACACCACATAGAGCGGCACCAGGCCATCGAAGGGAATGTAGAACAGCAGCGCAAGGGCCTGCAGCACCGAACCGATGATCAGGGTTCCGGCACCGCCGAGATAATCCGAGAAATATCCCGACAGCAGGCGGCTGACCACGCCGAAGCCCAGCATCATCGACAGCATGGTGGCGCCGACGGCGGGGCCATAGCCCAGGTCGGCGCAGTAGGCGACGATATGAACCTGCGGCATGGACATGGCCACACAGCAGGCAAGGCCGGCGATGACCAGGGCCGGATAGAGCAGAGGCGAGGCCGGCAGCAGGCCCTTGGCGTTGCCTGCGGCCGGGCTCGCACGGTCATCAAAGCGCGGGCGCTGGCGCAGCAGCATGGCCAGCGGCAACATGGTGACGACACAGAAGACGCCAAGCGCCACGAAAGCCGTGCGCCAGCCATAGGCGCTGGCGGCGCCCTCGAGGATCGGCGGCCAGATGGTGCCCGCCACGTAGTTGCCGCTGGCGACAATCGCCACCGCCATGCCACGGCGCTTCAGGAACCATTGCGAGACATCGGCGACCAGCGGCCCGAAGGTCGCCGAGCAGCCGATGAAGCCGACGATCAGCGCCTGGATGACCAGAAACTGGAAATAGCTTTGCGACATGGCGCCAAGCGCTAGCCCCGCCCCCAGCCCGACGGCGGCAATGACCAGCGGCACGGTGATGCCGTAGCGGTCGGCCAGCCTGCCGCCCATCACGCCACCCAGCGCAAAGCCGATGGTGGTCACTGTGTAGGGCAGCGAGGCTCCGGCACGATCGACGCCGAATTCCTGCTGGATGTAAGGCAGAATGATCACGCACGACCAGATGCCGATGCCGCCAATGGTCGCCAGCAAAAGCGAGATCATCAGCCGGAACCAGGCATAAGAGCTGTCGGGGGCGTGGGTGGCGGTCATGGGATTGGACTAGGCGCTGGGCGTTGCAGGTCAAAGGCCAGATGGCGATGGAATTGCGGGCCTGCCGTGCAAGGGAGGAATGGACTTGTATGAGTTGTCATAGTGCTGCGCGTAGTCCTCCCCGCCGCCGAATAGGCGCGGGGGAGGTGCACGAGCGGCAGCGAGGCGGAGGGGGGTGCAGGCAGCGGGGCACCTTGATGCTGTACACGAAATCCTGCCAGGCACCCCCCTCCGTCACCGCTTCGCGGTGCCACCTCCCCCGCGCCTATCCGGCGGCGGAGAGGACGTGGAGGAGTTACCCCTCGATCCGCGAAAAGTCCGCCACCTCCTGGGTCGCGGCGCGGATGCGGTTGAGGAGCTTCAGGCGGTTTTCGCGGAAGGTGGCGTCCTTGTCGTTCACCGTCACGTGCTCGAAGAACTGGTCGACGGGCCCGCGCAGTTTGGCGATGGCTTTCATGGCCGCCTCGAAGTCTTCCTCGTGCACGGCTTTCCGCGCCTGGCCCACGGCCACGGTGATGGCCGAGTGCAGGGCTTTCTCCTCGCCCTTGATGAGCTGGCCCTGCTGCACATCGCCGGCGTAGCTTTTGCCGTCTTTCTTCTCCTCGATCTTGAGAATGTTGGCGGCGCGCTTGACCCCAGCCAGCAGGTTCTTGCCGTCTTCGGTTTCGAGGAACTTGGACAGCGCTTCGACACGGCGGACGACCATCAGCAGATCATCCTGCCCGCCCAGCGCAAACACCGCATCGATCAGATCGTGACGAAGCCCCTGCTCGCGGAGATAGACTTTCAGCCGGTCGGCGAAGAAGGCGAGGAGGTCTTCGCCGCCATAGTTGAGTTTGAGGCGCAAGCCCTTGTCGAGAATGATACGAATGACGCCCAATGCCGCACGCCTCAGCGCATAGGGGTCTTTCGATCCCGTCGGCTTTTCGTCAATCGCCCAGAAGCCCACCAGCGTATCGAGCTTGTCGGCCAGCGCCACGGCCTGGCCAACTTTTGAAACCGGAATGGAGTCGCTCGGCCCCTGGGGCTTGTAGTGGTCGCGGATGGCGTCGGCGACTTCGGGGTCGATTTCCTGATCCAAGGCGTAGTAGCGGCCCATCAGGCCCTGCAGTTCCGGGAATTCGCCAACCATGCCGGTGACGAGATCGGCCTTGGCGAGCTTCGCCGCCAGCATGGCCTTGGGCACATCGGCGCCGATCACCTTGGCGATTTCACCGGCCAGCGCCTCGATGCGCTTCACACGTTCACCCTGGCTTCCGAGTTTGGCGTGGAAGGTGATGGTGTCGAGCTTGGGCAACAGATCGCGCAGCGGATGCTTGCGATCCTGATCCCAGAAGAACTTGGCGTCGCTCAGCCGTGCGGCGATGACCTTATTGTTGCCGGCGACGATCTGCTTGCCACCGTCCTTGGCCACCATGTTGGAAACGAGCAGATATTTGTTGGCGAGCTTGCCGGCCCTCGCCCTCGAGGCCGCCTGCGGCGGCACCTCAGGGTGAGGGCTTCCCTCATGCTGAGGTGCTCGCGCAGCGAGCCTCGAAGCTTGCCATCTCGCAGAAGCATTTCTGGTTGTTCTTGATCGTTGTGACGATCACCTCCGGCGGAACGCTCAGGAAGCTTTCGTCGAAGCTGCCCATCAGCACCACGGGCCATTCGGCAAGGCCGGCGGTTTCCTTCAACAGGCCCTCGTCCTCGATCATCTCGAGGCCCTGGGCGAAGGCCAGATTCTTGGCTTCGGTACGGATGGTTTCAAGCCGGGCGGCGGCATCGACGATCACGAAGGCCTTGTGGAGCTTCGCCGCATAGTCCTCGAAGCGGCGGGCCTCGATCTTCTTGCCGCCCATGAAGCGGTGGCCCCTGGTGGATATTGCCGCTGGCTATGCCGTCAACTTCGAACGGCACCACTTCGCCATCGAAGGTGCAGAGAATCGACTGCAAGGGCCGCACCCAGCGCAAGGTGCCCGAACCCCAGCGCATGGATTTCGGCCAGGGGAAGTTGCGGACGATGTGGGGCACGATTTCGGCGATCACCTCGGTTGCGGCACGGCCGGGTTTACGTATGACCGCCAGATAGAACTGGCCCTTCTTGTCGTCCTGGACCTTCAGGTCTTCGAGCTTCAGGCCGGTCGATCTTGAGGAAGCCGTCGATTGCCAGTTGCGGGGCTTCGACCCTCGGGCCCTTTTCGCTCTTCTGGCTACATCCGCTGCCTTGGCGCTGAGGCCCTCGACCGACAGCACCAGACGGCGGGGGCCGGCGTGGCCTTGCGCGCCCTCATAGGTGAGGCCGGCCTCAACCAGGGCGTTGGTGACCATCTGGCGCAAATCCTCGGCCGCCTTCGCCTGCATGCGGGCGGGGATTTCCTCCGAAAACAGTTCCAGAAGCAATTCAGGCATTTCGGCACTCCAAAGGTGGGCGGCAAATAGCAATGTTTAACCACATTGTCATCCGCCAGCGGCAGGCGGGGGAAATTAACCGATGGTTTATGCGGATGGTAAATTGTGATGCAGATAAACGCCTTTCACTAGGAACGCCTGCTTGAACCATTCCGCAGAGACACCCCCGTCCAGCACCGGCCAGACGGCTCCGTCGAGCAGCGGACTGCTGTTCAAGCTCGGTGTCATGGCGGTGTTACTGGTCGCAACCTACGGCCTGGAAGCCCGCTATGACCTCAACGAGGCAATGGACGAATTCCTCGAGCACTACGAGTTCATGCACCTCGACGCCGTGTTCATCGGCTCCATCGTTCTCATGGCCGGCTTGCTGATTTTCAAGATTTCCGATCTCAAGAGCGAAGTATCAACGCGCATCGCCACCGAAGACCATGCGGTGCACATGGCCTATCACGACCAACTCACCGGGCTTGGCAATCGCCGCAAGCTGGAAAAATCGCTGGCCGCGTCCAATGTCCACGAATTGCGCGCCGTGCTGATGATTGATCTTGATGATTTCAAGCCGGTGAACGACATCTTTGGCCATGCGGCTGGAGATCTCGTGCTTCAGGAGGCCGCCAACCGCCTCTCCATCGTTTGCGGCGAAGAAAACCTGGTTTGCCGGTTTGGCGGGGATGAATTCGCGGTTCTCACCGGCGCCATCGGCGGTTTGGAAGATGCCGAACTTCTGGCTCGTCAAATCGTTGCAGCCTTTGACCGTCCGTTTGCAATCGGCACGGCCGAATCACGCATGGGAGCGTCGATCGGCATTGCCTTGCACCAGGCCGCGGAGGCGACCCCCGAAGACACCATCCGGCAGGCCGATGTCGCGCTCTACCGCGCCAAGGCCGATCATCACACCGCCTACCAGGTGTTCGCGCCGAGCATGGACGAGGAATTGCGGCGCAAGAACCTGATGGAACAAAAGCTGCGCCAGGCCATCGCCAGCGGCACGGTGCAGCCCTACTTCCAGCCACTGGTCAATCTGAAGACCAGCGAACTTATTGGCTTCGAAGCTCTGGCACGCTGGCACGACCCGGAGCTTGGACAGGTTTCGCCCGCCGATTTCGTCGCCCTGGCCGAGGAAACCGGGCTCATTACCTGCCTTTCCGAGCATTTGCTGCAGGCGGCCTGCCGCGAGGCCGTGCGCTGGCCTTCGCACCTGAAGCTGTCTTTCAATCTGTCTCCGAAGCAGTTGAAAGACCGGCTGATCGGCCTTCGCATCATGTCAATTCTCGGCGAGACCGGGCTTTCGCCGCGGCGGCTGGAAATTGAAGTGACGGAAGGATCGCTGGTCGAAGACAAGGACCTGGCCCGGGAGTTGCTCACTGGCCTGAGGGATGCCGGCGTCAGAATTGCCATTGACGATTTCGGCACGGGCTACTCCAGCCTCTACCACCTGCGCGAATTCAAATTCGACAATCTCAAGATCGACCGCAGTTTCGTCATGACCATGCAGCGCGATTCCGAGAACGCCGTCATCGTCAATGCCATCCTCAACCTGTCGCATGGGCTTGGCCTGGTGGCCACGGCCGAGGGCATCGAACGCGAGGAGCAGCTTTCCTCGCTGATTGCCTCGGGCTGCGAACAGGGCCAAGGCTACTTGTTTGGCCGCGCCATGCCGGCTGCCGATGTCATCAAGATGATCAACGAGTTGCAGCCGGAAGGGTTGCGGGCTTAAAGCTTCTTGTGGCTGCCGTCGCAGAACGGCTGGTTGTTGGTCTGCTTGCAGGCGCAGAAGAACTTGGTAGCGGTTTCGGTCGCGGTGTATTGCACAGGCATAAAGGCGGTGCCCTTGTGGCTGCTATCGCAGAACGGCTGGTTCTTGGATTGCCCGCAGGCGCACCACCAGTAGTTCTTTCCCGCTTCAACGGAAATCGGGATCGGTTGTTTCGCGGCGATTTGACCTTTGGACATCAGGCACGGCCCCCAGCTGTTTGCGACCATGCTTCACAACAGCCCTTCGCCAGGTCGCGGACACGAAGGATGTAGGCTTGGCGCTCGGTGACGGAAATCACGCCGCGGGCATCGAGCAGGTTGAAGGTGTGCGATGCCTTGATGCATTGGTCATAGGCGGGCAGCGCCAACTCATGGTGGCCATCCTTGCGGCCGGCAACGAGTAATGACTGGCATTCGTTCTCGGCATCGATGAAGTGCTGATGCAGGATGGCGGTATCGGCGTGTTCGAAATTGTAGCGCGAAAATTCCTGCTCGGCCTGCAGGAAGACGTCGCCGTAGGAAATCCGCTTGCCGCCTTCGAGGCCATTGAAGTTCAGGTCGTAGACATTGTCCACCCCTTGCACATACATGGCGAGGCGTTCGAGGCCGTAGGTCAACTCTCCCGAGACCGGCGAACAGTCGAGGCCGCCGACCTGCTGGAAATAGGTGAATTGGGACACTTCCATGCCATCACACCAGACCTCCCAACCCAGCCCCCAGGCGCCGAGCGTAGGGCTTTCCCAATCGTCCTCGGCGAAGCGGATGTCATGTTCCATGGGATCAATGCCGATGGCGCGCAGCGAGCCGAGATAAAGGTCCTGCAGGTCGGGTGGCGATGGCTTGATGATCACCTGATACTGGTAATAGTGCTGAAGCCGGTTGGGGTTTTCGCCGTAGCGGCCATCTTTTGGGCGGCGCGAGGGCTGGACGTAGGCGGCGGCCCAGGGGCGCGGGCCTACCGAGCGCAAAGTCGTAGCCGGGTGGAACGTGCCGGCGCCCACTTCCATGTCATAGGGCTGGAGAATGACACAGCCCTTGTCACCCCAGTACTGGTGGAGCGTCAGGATGAGATCCTGAAATGATTTGGTGGGGTTCAATGCCATGACCCGCTCCTAATGTCCGGGGACGCTCACGTCAACCAAAGGAAAAGGCCCGCGCTCGGCGGGCCCCCAGGACTTCCTGTTGCCTCGGCGATTATCAATTTTCGTCGCAGGTGCAGTTCGTGTCGTCGTTACCGGTGTCGTCATTACCGCCGGTGTCGTCTCCGCTGGTATCCTCTTCATTGCCGGTGTCGTCTTCTTCGGTCTTGCCGCCGCCAGTGCCGGCGTTGGCCTCGTCGATCCACGACAACAGGGTTTCAGCGTTGGCCTGATTGAGACGCAGGGCCCACCAGGAATTCAACTTGTCGTCCTGGGCATAGTTGTGAATGCCGACGACATACCAGTCGGTGTCCTGCTGGCCCTTGTACCAGATCGGGGAACCGGTCATGGCGGCCAGCACCTTGCCTTCACCCGGGCATTTGTAGAACAGGAAATTGGCCTCGGCGGCATCGACCCCGCACACCGATTGCCAGGCGGTTTGCGACGGAACACCGTCCCACGGATAGCCCGTCAGGTTTGCCTGCTTGAGGTTGAAATCTTCAAGATGGGTAAAGCCCATCCAGCCGACCTGATCGCCGATCGGCTTGTCGAGCACGACGAGGCCGAAATCGTATTCAAGCGCGCCTTCCTTGGCATAGCCCTTGGGAATGTAGACATCCTTCCAGGCTACCGCGCCAAACGGTTGGTCCTTGCCATTGATGGCCGGGAAGAAATCGAGGTTGTCGTAGAACTTCTGATTCTTCACGTCATAGAGGCAGAAGGCGGCGGTGAGCACGAAGCGCTGTGCCACTACCGTGCCCGAGCAGCCGGAGCCTAGAAGGCCCATGGCGGAATAGGGAAACTCCTTGGTGTCCTTGATCTGAACCAATTTGCCACCCCCGGGTTTGGGGGTGACCTTGCCCTGCTTCACGGGGTTTCTCAGCATCAGGCGGAGGCCCTCGGGCAACGGCACTTCCATCTTCTTGCCACCGCGCGAAGCCTTGATGGCGGTCAGACCGTCAATCACCTGGTCGATTGAAGCAGCGGGCGCGCCCATTGGTGCTTTGCGCAGCGAGTTGTCATCGGTGCCGCCGCCCGGCCGGGCGGCGGGCATCACGAGTTCTGGTGCCTGCATGGGTGCTACACGCGGCAGGCTAGATGGCGAGGAACGGTCGGCGGCAATCGCTGTGGTGGCCGCGAGACCCATGGCCACGGTCAGGGCGGTGAGGCTCAGTCTTGGAATCATGTGCAGTCCCTACTCTCTGGTTGGCAACCCCCACTCGACAGTGAACCATAGACTTGGTGGTTTGTCCAAAGATTGGCGACGCGGTGACCGGCGCAGGGATAAACAGCGGCAGCGGGCTTCGGCTTCAGAACACCTTGTCAACCGGAAGCCCGAGCGCTATGCGGCCCGCGAATTCCTTCTGCTGGCTTTCCTGCATCGGATGGTAGCGCGCGCCTTGGACATCGCGGAACCGCCGTTCGAGGCCAGCCGACCGGTAATAGGCGGCCCCGCCCGCCACCTCCATGGCAAGTTCGACGGCGCGAATGGCATGGCGGGCGACCAGCTGGCGGCCGATCATGACGTCATTGACGGTTTGCGGCCCCGGTTCACCACGCATGGCCGTAGCGATCATCGCAGCGTGGGCAATCTGGGCGGCGCGCAATTCGGTTTCCATACTGCCGCCCAATTGAATGAGGTGGTGGTCCTGACGGCGCTTGCGGGCCATGGCAAGGGCGATGTCTCGGGCGCTTTCGGCAACACCAAGATAGACGGAATAAATCAGCGGCAGGGCGACCATGGCAATGACATGGAACAGCAGGTGCCATTCGCCTGCCGCCGCTTCACCGCCACGGCCTGTTCGGGAACGATGTGGCCATCGATGACAATGTCATTGGAGCCCGTGCCACGCATGCCCATGGCCTTCCAGGTGGGTTCGATGCGCAATTGCGGCGCATTCATGGGGATGCCGAAATGCAGTACCATGGGCGGCTGGCCCGGTTCTTCGAGAATGGCGCTGGTCATCATCAGCTCGCCGACCGGCGAACCCGAGGCAAAAACCTTGCGGGCAGTGATGCGATAGCCACCCTCAACGCGCTCCGCCTTGCCGCCGCCCGGGACCCAGTCGGATCCGCCGCTGGTGACCACGACGATCTTTTCCTTGGCAATGCGGCGCAGGAGCGGTTCAACGGCGGTTGCTTTCTGGTGGCGCCAGCGCCAAGCCGGAACGGCAACCTGGTGGGTATGCATGGCGAGCGCCAGGGCCGTGGAACTGCAGTGACGGGCGGTCTCGCGCAGCATGGCGCACAATTCGTCAACCTCGGCACCGCCGCCGCCAAGTTCGGCGGGAACTCCGGCATCGATGAGGCCCGCTTCCTTCAGAAGCGGATAGCTCGCGGCCACGAAGGTATCGCTGTCGTCGTTGCTTGCCGCGGCTTCTGCAAATTGGGGCCCCAGCCGGCGAGCGGCGGCAACGAAGTCTGGTTTGCTGGGTTTAAGCTGTGCAACTGGAGACATATGTTCCTCCCTTTCAACTATCAGCAAAGCATCATCCCGAAGGCGCTGAGCGTCCAGTCCCGAAACTGTAGCGCGGGCTGACAGCAGCGAAAGGCTCGCCGATCCATAATCTGTACTTGCCCGACCAACCGCATGGTATGATGGTAATCACCTACCGGGGTGGAAAGCGGAGCGGAGCATGGATACTCACAGCTATGGCCAGTTCTGCCCGGTCGCCATGGCAGCCGAAATTTTCTGCACACGCTGGACCGCCCTGGTCCTGCGCGAGTTGCTGTGCGGAGCGACGCGCTTCAACGACATCCGGCGCGGCGTGCCACGCATGTCGCCGACGCTTTTGTCAAAGCGGCTCAAGGAACTCGAACATTCGGGAATCGTCATCTGCCGCCCTTCGAAACCGCCGGGCACGTTCGAATATCGCCTTTCTCCGTCGGGTGAAGATCTCAGACCGGTGGTCATGAGTCTCGGCGCCTGGGGCCATCGCTGGATCGATACGAAACTCTCTCTACAGAACCTGGATGCAGCGCTGCTCATGCTTGACATGCGCAGATGCCTGATTGCCCATGCCCTGCCTGCCCGGCGAACGACCGTACAGTTCGACTTTCCCGGCGCGGCCGCCGGCCAGCAGAGCTGGTGGCTGGTGATCGAGAATGGCGAAGTGGACCTGTGCGGGCACGATCCGGGATTTGGCGTCGATCTTCACGTCTGCGGCAGCCTCGCGGTCATGACCGCGGTGTGGATGGGCTATCGGAAACTACAGCATGAAATCGAAACGGGCCTTATCGAATTGATCGGCGATCCGAAGCTGGCAAGCGATATGAAAACGTGGCTGGGATTCAGCAAGTTTGCCGCCAGCCCCAAACCGGCGGCGGCCTGAGGTTCGAACCGGTGGAGGTTATGATTCCGGGTAGTAGACGCCGGTGCGCGGGTCCTGGCGGAGACGGGTCACCGGGCGCTGGCCGGTGTTGGTCCTGACGCGAGCCTTGGCGGCCTCAATCTGGTTCATGATCTGGCGCACCGCCAAGATGGTCAAAACCCCGGCAACGGCGACGGTAATGGCTTTCAACGTCAACATCCGAACCTCCGTTGGTCCCAAACCACATTCAATCATAGACCGAAGCGCGACCACATTGCACGAGTTTCCAGCGCTTCGATGAAGGAACCCGTAACATCGATGTTAGAACCCAATCCAAAACGGCTCAAGCCCCAACCTTTAGGGACCGAAATAGTCCGAATTTGGACTTTCTCGCCGAACTTCCGGCGCAGAACGGTATGCAAATGGCCGATGCCGTCGATCAGGCCGCGCTCCAGTGCCTGTCGGCCGGACCAGAAGGCACCAGAGAACAATTCGGCGTCTTCGCCCTTCAGCTTGCCAGTCCGGCGGGTTTTCACCAGATCCTTGAAGGCGCCGTGGACATCGGATTGCAGCGACAGGAGGCGCTCCACGTCCTCGGGTTTCTCGGGCTTGAAGGGATCGAGGATTGACTTGTTTTCACCGGCGGTGTGGACACGGCGTTCGACACCGAGCTTGGCAATCGCTTCGACGAAACCGAAGCCGGCGGCGATCACTCCAATCGAACCCACAATCGAGCTTTCGTCGGCATAGATTTCATCGCCGGCACACGCCAGCCAGTAGCCCCCGGAGGCGGCAACGTCTTCGCAGAAGACATAGACGGGCAGCTTGTGTTCGGCGGCCAGGGCCCGGATACGCGAATGGATGAGCGCCGATTGCACGGCGGAGCCGCCGGGGGAATTGACCACCAGGGCCACGGCGGCGATACCCTTCCGGGAAAACGCCCGCTCCAACACGTCATCCAAGCCCTTGGCGGTAAGAGGCGGCTTCAGCGGCGTGCCCATGCCAATCGCCCCCTCAAGGCGCACAACATGCACCACGGGCGTCGACTTGCGGAAGCGGAGGGGGATCAGGCGGGCGAGGAAACCTTGTCTGGACATCAGCCAGAGATAGGAACACCGGGCCGCGAACGCAAGTTAGCGCAGGCGCCAGGCCATGCCGTCCCTGAGGATTGCTTCGGCTTCGGGGGTGAATTGGGAGTTGGTGTCGTGCAGAACCAGGCCGGGCAGGAGCTGCATCGGGGCTTTCGAGCCCTTTACACCCTGCACGATCACCCGCGAGGCGGCGGTTCCCTCACGGGCGTAGAGCGGGGCAATGCGGATGTCGCCGAACTTTTCCTCGAGGAATGACAACAACTTGCCCAGGGTCTCGGCGCGATGAACGATGGTCACGGTGCCGCGCGTGGCGGTCATGGTGTAGAGTACTTTCACCCAGAGTTCGAGATCGTCGGGGCCAAAGGCGTGGGCCTGGGCCTTGAGGAGATGGGGTGACGGCGTCGACTTGCCGTCTTCGAAATAGGGCGGATTGGCGAAGGCGTGGTTGAAGGAGCCATGGGTCGGCATGCTGGCAAGGTCGCGGCGCAGCGCTTCCTTCACATCGGAATGAATGACCCGAACATTGCCGGAGAGGCCATTCCGCCTGGCATTTTCCTCGCACATGATGGCGTAGCGGGCGGCAACTTCTATGCCGGTGACATGCACTCCGGGATTGCGGGCCAGCAGGCAGAGAGCGGCAACGCCGGTGCCGATACCGGCCTCGAACACCGATTCGCCGTCGATGCAGGGTATGGAGGCCGCCAGAAACACCGCATCAATGCCGGCGCGGTAGCCCTTTTCCGGCTGCAGAACCCGCAGGCGGCCGCCCAGGAAGCCATCTTCCGTCAATGACGCGGGCACGCCGTTGCCGGGAGGCGGGGGCGGCGGGGCCTGATAGGCGGGTGAAGTCATTTGCATCGCTTAACGAATCTAACCGCCGATGGTTAGCGAGGCGTTACCAAGGGCGCGGGTTGCGTCGTCAAATCACCATCGGTTACCATCACCCTCCGCGGAATGGCGCCAATCGAGCCCTCGATGGCGCTGGTGTAGCTATCGAACACCCAGTGTTCGATGCCCTCTTCGCCCAGCACATGGGCGACAAACGACAGATAGACCAAGTCGTTGGTGCGTAACAGTTCCCGCATTCGAGTAATGTGGCCCGGCTTTCCTGTCGCGGCAAGTGGTCACTGGCAATGGCCCCTGCCCGGCCCTATTCTGGCGGCGGGAATGAAGGATACGACCGCATGGGCGTGGTAATACCGTTCGAAGGGGCAGACGGGCAGCGGCGGGCCTCGCTTGATCCGCTGGTGGCGCTGGTCGAGGCAGACATGGACCGGGTCAACGAGGCCATTCTGGCCCGCGCCCACAGCCATGTGGAACTCATACCGGAACTGGCCGGCCACCTGATCAATTCCGGCGGCAAGCGCATCCGCCCGATGCTGACGCTGGCGGCGGCACGGATGTGCGGCTATCGCGGCGAGCACCATCTCAAGCTCGCCACGGCGGTCGAGTTCATGCACACGGCAACGCTGCTCCACGATGATGTCGTCGACGAGAGCGATCTCAGGCGCGGCAAGGAGGCGGCGCGGGTGATCTGGGGTAACCAGGCCAGCGTGCTGGTTGGCGACTATCTGCTGGGGCAGGCCTTCAAGATGATGGTTGAAACCGGTTCGCTGGAAGCCCTGCGCATTCTCGCCAATGCGGCGGCGGTGATCGCCGAGGGCGAAGTGTTGCAGCTTTCGGTGTCACAGGACACGTCGACCACCGAGGACGCCTATTTGCAGGTGATCGGCGCCAAGACGGCGGCACTGTTTTCGGCCGCCGCCGAAGTGGGGGCGGTGGTGGCGGCGCGCCCGCGCGAAGAACAGGCTGCACTTGAATCCTATGGCCGCAATCTCGGCATCGCCTTTCAACTCATCGACGACGCGCTTGATTACTCGGGTTCGCAGGAAAAGCTCGGAAAGGGCGTTGGCGATGATTTCCGCGAGCGCAAGATCACCCTGCCGGTGGTGCTGTCCTACCGCCGCGGTACGAAGGAAGAGCGCAGCTTCTGGAAGCGCACGCTGGAAGACGGCAACCAGACCGACGATGACCTCGTCTATGCCCGCAAGCTGATGGAGCGGCACGGGGCGCTGGCCGACACGGTGGACCGCGCCAATCACTACGGCGACATCGCCCGCGATGCGCTGGCGATCTTCCCCGACACGGACTGGAAAGCCGCCCTCCTCGAAGCCGTGGATTTCTGCGTGGCGCGGGCGTATTAGTGTCATGCGGAGAGATGGCTAGCGAGGCGCACCGGCATGAAATATCAGTTCACGGTCGATTTTGATCCCGAAGCGGACAGTATGGTTTGTGCGCGAAACCACGCTCCCCGGGCTTCGCACCGAAGCGAGTACTCTTGATGACCTGGTGGCCAAGTTGCGCACCATGGTGCCCGATCATCTTGGCGGCAATTCGCGGCTCAGAAGAAGCAAGTGACGCCGGACTGAAGAAGTCCTTTTGAAGCAGAGTGAGTCTAGATTTGTCCGCGTTAATTACCGTCATCCCGGCGGAAGCCGGGACCCGGCTTGCAATACTACGGTTGTCGCAATCTTTGCGCGGCTAGTCTGGGTCACGGCTTTCGCCGGGATTGACGGTTGTTGGGTTGTTCCATCAATCATCATTATGCTCTAGCCGACTACTGCCGCCTTGACCCACCAGCCGGAACGCGTGAGGTTCATTGCAGCCGCTTCAGCCGCCGCCGCCGATTCGAATATCCCAAAACATGTGGCACCCGAGCCAGACATGCGGGCGGTGACGAGGCCTGGCTGGCGGTTCAGCGTTTCCAGCACCTCGCCGATGACCGGCGCGAGTGCCACGGCAGCGTCCGTCATATCGTTGCGCCAGGCTTTGATGTCCATACTGGAGACCGGGGTGCCGTGGCTGGCGCCCTTCTCGATCCCCATGGCGCGGAAGATTTCGGGAGTGGGAACGGCGACGCCGGGGTTGACGAGAACGGCGTGAAGTGGCGCGAAATCCGCAAGCAGATCGAGGCGTTCGCCGATGCCGCGCATGCGAGTGGCGCGTTGCTCAAGGCACACCGGAACATCGGCGCCGAGGGAGAGCGCAATATCGCGGAGTTCATCGGCGGGGGGTTGCAAGCCATTGAGGCGCAGCAGGGCGCGAAGGGTTGCGGCAGCGTTGGCCGAGCCGCCGCCGATGCCGGAGGATACCGGCAAGTTCTTTTCGATCGCCACGCGCACTGGCGCGGTTTTCGCGGCAAGAGCGGTGACCGCTATCCAGGCGCGATGGACGATATTGTCAGCAGGCGGAGGAAGTTGTTGGGCAAAGGGCCCGGTGGCGGAGATGGCGAAGGCTTCCGACAGTTCGAAGGTCAGGCGGTCGCCAACATCGGCAAAGGCGACGATCGAGTCGAGTTCGTGATAACCATCGGTACGGCGGCCCAGCACGTGCAGCGCCAGATTGATCTTGGCGCGGGCAATTTCGATGATCGCCTTCACGTCAGCCGTTGCTGCCGTTGCCGCCATTCTGGGCCGGGGTGACCGGTGTATCTTCGGGCAAGCCGTTGATGATCTTGTCTTCGATGCGCTTCAAGTCTGCCGGTTCCGGTTTGTTGTCCTTGGCGTGCTGCCACTGGAACTTGGCTTCAAGTGTGCGGCCGGAGCGCCAATAGACATCGCCCAGATGTTCGCCGATGATCGGGTCGGCGGGAAGCAGTTCAACGGCACGCTCAAGATGGATCAGCGCTTCCTCGTAGTTGCGCATCTTGAAATAGGCCCAACCGAGGCTGTCGACGATGTAGCCGTCGTTGGGCTTGGCCTCCACGGCCTTCTTCACCATTTCGATGGCTTCCGCCATGTTCACGCCCATGTCGATCATCGAATAGCCGAGGTAGTTCAACACCGATGATTCTTCGGGTGAAAGCTCGAGGGCCCGGCGGAAGTATTTCTCGGCAGCAGGCCATTGCTTCAGGCGCTCGTTGGAAATCCCGGCGAAATAAAACACGCGCCAGTGTTCCTTGGCGGGCTGGGCCAACAGGGCGATGGCTTTTTCGTAGGAGGCACTGGCCTTCTTATAGTCCTCGTTGTTGCGGTAGATGTTGCCGAGAGTGACGATGGCGCTGTAGTTGCCGGGCTCGCGGGCAATCAGGGCGGTAAGGCGGTCCTCCGCCTCGGGGCTCCTGTCCAGCTTGTGGAGGTTCGAGGCGATCTCGATATCGGAATTACCGCGCAGTGCTGAAGCCGGCGGCACCTCGTCGTAGGCAGATATGGCGCGCTCTTCCTGTTCCATCGATTCGTAGAGGTCGCCGATCAGCGTGGTCACCACCGGCGTGTCGTCGTTGAGTTTCAAGGCCATCTGGGCATACATCAGCCCGATCTCCACCGACTGGTCGTCGGTCATCGCCGAGGCCAGCGAAAACAGCGCTTCGCCGGCGCCATCGATCGCCGAGGCGATGAACGGCTGCGGGGTGACGCCGCGGCGCGAAGCGGCGAGAGCCTCGGCGATCAGCGGATTGGGGTCGCGATTGTCGTTGAACGCCTCATAAATCTTCTGGGCTTCACTGGCACGGCCGTGGCGTTCCAGGAAATTGCCATAGGACTGGGCAATGCGCAGCGCCGTGGGGCCGGCCTCGGATGCCGCCTTGAAAGACGCTTCGGCGCGGATATCGTTTTTCAGGAAGTCGGCAATCAAGGCGGCGTGGAGCAGCTTGAAGTTGGTGAAGGAGTCGTTGGCGTCGAGCTTGTCGAGGGTTTTGAGGGCGAGGTTGAGATCGTTCTCGGCGGCATAGCTCCAGGCCTTCAGAAGGGTCGCGGTCAATTCGCCCAAGGGGCGTGTAGCCGGAGGACTGAAAATGGCGGCGGGCGACCTTCATGCTTGCCGGCCTTGAAGTCGCGAAGGCCCAGAACGATGTGGGCCATGCGGTGCTGGGTGTTGAAGGTCAGAACCTTTTCGGCCAGCTTTTCGCCGTCGGCGATCTCGCCTTCGGCGAGCATGAGGCTGAAAACCTTCTCGACCAGCAAGGGATTTTCGGGATCATCCTCGAGGGCCCGTGACAGGTAACCGGAGGCCAGGCCGCTATCCCGGTCCTTGGCGGCCGAGCGGCCGGCGAGATAGGCGCCGGAAAGCGAAATGCCAGCGGGAATTTCATTGGCAGAGGTTGCCGCCAGGGCCGGTGAGGTGGCCAGCATTGCAAACAGCGCCGCGTTGGCAGCAAAGCGAAACATCATTGCGGAAATCCATCCATGGCTGGGGCGGCGCACTGCCGCCGGTTCGAATCTTTGCCATAAAATGAGGTTTTTTCGCGGTGGCCGCAACTGCAAATAACCGGGCGATAGCGCCCCACCCTGGATAGCGGGTGGGGGCGAGAAGCCGCGCCAGTAATGGGAACTCTCTTACAGTTGCCTGATCGATGCTGCTGGAGCCTCGGCCAGCGCGAAGGATGGCCGGCGGATGCCAACCTCAGGCGTGGCGCCCGACTTCTAATGCGCAGTTAAGCTTGGGCGAAAGCCCGAACGGACCGCCGTCCGGGTTTTCAGTGTCTTTGGATAAGGCCGGACTAGATCCGGCCGCCGAGCATCAGCAGCGGGACAAGCGAGTGAGCGACTCGCTCACTTCTTCGCAAGTTTCGTTGGCGCTGATCGGTGCGACATCGGATTCCGAGGTTTCAGCAAGGTCGGACTCGTCTTCGCTGCCTGATTCTTCGGATTCGACGATCGTCGTTGAAATCGTTACTTCGGCTGACGCAACCGAAGGCATAAGCACCAGCCCAAAGGCGACCGGGCTTGCCAACAGCAATGCCAAACCAGCCAGTTTGGCGGCAAACTTGTTTTCTACTTTCATTTTATGCTCCTTATGACGTTCAGAGTTGAGTTGAGTGCTAGTCGTCTATTCGGTAAGTCTGATGGTAGTTGCCTTCACGCTCTCGCCGATCGAACTGAACACCTGGGAGAGCGCAACACCGTTGCCGGCATAGTTGTAGTGGGCGAGCGAGGTGGCGCACGCCTTCAAGTTGTTCAGGATGGTCGTGGAGTTTACGCGGAAGGCAACGGTGTAGATCACGATGCCTTTCTGCTTGATGTTGGTGCACAACTGCAGCATCGCCGCGTCAAGCCGAGACTCGGCCTGCGATGAATTTGTTGATCCAAAGCGGTTGTTTGCCAGTGCCGTGGTGGGAAAACCGTAGGCGCTGTAGGACGAGCCGTTGAGCGAGTTCAAGCCACCGGACACATTGTTTTCCCCGTCCGTCATCAAGACTAGGACCTTCGCCCAATTGCTGTTGTAGGCAGAAATGGTGCTGGCCGCCGTGGACGGGCCCGCTTCAACCTTGGTGAAAGGCGCACCGGCTGACAGGGTTTTCCAGCCCCAAGCAAGCCCCTCGGCAATGAGGGTGTTGCCCGCCGCCGACATGGCAGTGATGCCGTCCTCGATCTTTGAGCGATCATGGGTCATTGGAACGACGGAGGACTTGGCGCAGTTGTACCACGGGCCCGTGCTGCTGCTCGCTTCGGACGAAATCGTCTTGTTGACGTACTTGTTGACGTTTCTTTGCCGCGGCCCATGGTTGGAGGATGACGTCGACGTCGATATCCCGGTTGTTTCCCTGGGCGTGCCGGAGGTACCAATGTAGCTGTTGTCGAAGTAATAGGGGTCGTCCGTGCTGCCGCTGAACGTCGGCTCGTCGGGCGCGAAGTAGGGTGTATACAGGCTGTTTGCGGAGACCGGCGGCTCATCATTCACGTTATAGTCGAAAGGCGCATTGCCGCGGGCTCTGGCCTCGACGCAACCATTCCAAGACTGGCCGGTCAATGCCGACCAGGCCGAGTAGTTGTGCAAGGCCGTCGTGGAAAAGTTCAGCCGCGATAGCGCTGATGCGCCGGTGGTATCGATCCAGCCAAGGTCGAAATCATAGGCGTTCTTGTTCAGCCTGACCGCCGCCGCAAACGGCACAAGCGAAACCCGGATGTTGGGGTTATCGGGCTTGGCCGTCTTGGTGCCGCCGTAGAGTGTCGTCAGCAGGTCACGGGCGGCAGTCTTAGCCTGATTCATATAGGTGGAGCCCATGGAACCCGTGGTGTCCATGACCAGGGCTATTTCAACCGGCGTTATGGCGTCTTTGCTACGGATTGCCTCAGAAGTCTTGGTCACGTCGATGTATGGCACGCCAACGAAGCTTGCGAAGGTCATGGGCAAGCGATGGGTGGCGGTCATGGTGACCGTGTCGCCTTGAATGGTAATCTCGGCTTCGATGTCGGCGGAGTCACCCTGTTCGGAGTTGAAGTTGTCTTCCAGGAAGCTCTTTGCCTTGGTTTCCATGAGAGCCACGCGTTCGGTTACCTGCTGCGTGGTGAGGCCGGTCAAATCCGATTGGCTGTCGGCAACAATGGCGAGAAGGGCAGAGTCAATTGCGGCGTTCAACGCCGCGCCTTCCTTGGCCACGCGGGCATAGTCAACGCCAACGCCAACGGCGGAAATGAGCGGCAGGGCAGCAAGCCCGGTGATCATCGTAGCGTTACCCGCCGTGCTGCGCAGGTAGTTCAAGAAGCCCTTACTCTTAGCTTTCTTGGAAAAGGATACAGACATGTCGCAGTCCCTTTGAATAGAATTCGGTGGAACCATCAATGCCAAGGCCAGGTTGCGAGTGTCTTAGGGGGTCCAGTCAGTTTTTAATGATTGTGGCGGCGCCAACCGGAATTGTGGCGGCATCGCTTTCGATGGTTACTGGACAGCTAAAATTCGAGAGTGGCGGGTGCCGAAAGCGCTCCCAGGGCGCCAGAACTGCCGATAACCAACAAATGCGCGCGGAGATTGCTTTCCGCGCGCATTGGCCTTCTTGGCGAAGGGTTACTGCGTGATCTGCACGTTGGCAGATGATTTGAGCTCGGTCGGCTCGGGGAAATTGGCGCCGGCAAAGTCGTTGTTCACATAGAGCGTGGCGTTGCCGTTCATCTTGAGCTGCTTGACGATCATCGGGAAATACTTGGAGCTGCTGTTGACGTCGCCGTTGGCGGTCACACACAGGATCTGCTTCGGCACATAGAAGGCGCCCTCGATGTTCACCTGGCCGTTGTTCTGGCTGGAAATCGAGTTGTAGCCCTGGCCGGTGCAGGTGGTCTTGGCGGTGACCGTGCGGTCCGACATGACAGCAAAGCCCTTGTAGTTGGTGGTCGTGGCGATGGCCGATGCCGTAGTCGGCGCCGTCACTTTGAAAGTACCGCCTGAGGCTACAGTCATATAGGCGCCGCTACCGACGAGGTAGAACACCACACCTGTCTGACTGCCATTGCTGCCATCGGCGTAAAGGGACGCACCGGAAGCCACGTCAAGCGTGCCGTTCTTGATGATATACAGGCCCTTGTTGAGCTTGGCCGTGCCGCCGACTTGAACGTGCAGGCCGCCACAGTAGACGCCTGGACTAAAGGTCGCCGTGCTGTTCTTTACGGTAAGGCCATAGGCAGGATTGCTCGAGTTGGTGTTGATGGTGGCACCCGCCGGCGCTGAGTTCAAACAGCTGCCGACTGCCGGCAGGACCTTTGAAGCGTAGGGGTCGAGTTTGATGGTGCAGCCGCCGGTCGGATTTGGCGTGAAGCCCGAGCCAGACCAGCCACCCACGGAGCAGAAGCTCTCGGCCTCGGCATAGGCTGAACCGCTGGTCTTGATGGCGGTATTGGAGTTGGAGTTGGCATGAACCGAGCACGTGGCCATGAATTCGGAGTTACCGGAGAAGTCCACCTGTTCGGCTAGCGTGGTCTGGTCGGTGGCGAGAAGGCAAACGTAGCTTTCCTTGGAATAACCAATCTTGCTGTTGATCGACACGTTGATGAACTTGCCGCCGGTCGAGACCGAATTGGCGTCGGCATCGCCTTCGCCGGTTTCGGCGCTGTCATAGATACCGTTCACGACGTTGATGAGCGAACCCTTGACCTTGGCATTGACTTCGATGTCAACCGTGTTGGGACCAACCACGACATCCGGATCGCCCTCAATTTCGAGATCCTGGATCAGCGGCAGCTGCTGGTCGAGATAGGCTTCGGCGATGGCTTTGCGTTCCGCCATCTTGCCGTTGGTGGTCGATGAAACGAAATTCCTGGCCGATGCGGCGGCCAGGGCGGCGCTGTCAGCCACCTGCTGGAGTTCGCCGGCGGCGCGGATGCCGCGCACATAATCGATAGCCATGCCCGCCGACGCCACCACGGGGATTGCGGCAATGCCGGTGATCATCGTGACGTTGCCCGCCTTGTCACGCAGGTAGCTCAGGAAACCCTTGCTCTTGGCATTCTTGGAAATGGGTACAAACATATCGCAGTCCCTTTGACTAGAAATCAATTATTCATCAATGGGTAAGGTAGGTTGCGAGTGTGTTAGGACCTTCGGTCAGTTTTTAGTCAACGAGCCAATGGAGGAGAACCTCCGGAGAAACCGCCAGTAATGGTAACCAGGCAGGTAGAGATTGAGTAAAGTTAATGCCTTACTCACATGTTCGGGTAGTTCGGCCCCTCGCCGCCCTGCGGCACCACCCAGTTGATGTTCTGCGACGGGTCCTTGATGTCGCAGGTTTTGCAATGGACGCAATTCTGGTGGTTGATCTGGAAGCGCGGCGGCTTGCCGACTTCTTCCACCACTTCGTAGACGCCGGCCGGGCAATAGCGCTGGGCCGGTTCGGCCCAGGTCGGCAGGTTCACGGCAATCGGTACGTCGGGATTCTTGAGCTTCAAATGCGGCGGCTCGTCTTCCTCGTGGTTGGTGGCCGAGAAGGCGACGTTGGTGAGGCGATCGAAGGAAATCTCACCATCGGGCTTGGGATAGGCAATCGGCTTGCAATCGGCGGCGGGCTTCAGGGTGGCGAAATCGGCCTTGCCATGTTTCCAGGTGCCGAGGCCAAAGCCGAACAGCTGGTTCAGCCACATATCAAGTCCGCCCAAAGCGAGGCCGCCGATGAGGCCGAGCTTCGACCACATGGGCTTGACGTTTCGGACGCGCTTCAGGTCCTGGTAAACGAAAGATGACCGGTAGGCGTCCTCATAGGCCGCCAGTTCGTCGCCACTGCGGCCTTCGGAAAGGGCCGCGAAGGCGGCCTCGGCCGCCAGCATTCCGGTTTTCATGGCGTTGTGCGAGCCCTTGATGCGCGGCACATTCACGAAGCCCGCGGAACAACCGATCAGGGCGCCGCCGGGGAAATAGAGCTTGGGCACCGACTGGAAGCCACCTTCGGTGATGGCCCGGGCGCCATAGGCAATGCGGCGGCCACCCTTCAGCACGTTCTCGATCAGCGGATGATGCTTGAAGCGCTGGAATTCCATGTAGGGGAAAAGGTGGGGGTTCTGGTAGTTCAGAGTGCACCACGAAGCCCACGGATACGAGATTGTCTTCGAGGTGATACATGAAGCTGCCGCCGCCGGCCTTCAGCCCCAAGGGCCAGCCCATGGTGTGGGTGACCTGGCCCTGCTTGTGAACCTCGGGCCGCACTTCCCAGAGTTCCTTCATGCCCAGCCCGAATTTCTGCGGCTCGCGGCCTTCGGACAGATTGTATCTGGCGATGATTTCCTTGGCGAGGGAACCGCTCACGCCTTCGGCGATGAACACATATTTGCCGAGAAGCTCCATGCCGGGCTGGAAGTCGGCCTTGGGCTGGCCATCCTTGCCAATGCCCATGACACCGGCCACCACCCCTTTTACCGAGCCGTCGTCACGGTAGAGCACTTCCGAACAGGCAAAGCCCGGATAGATTTCAACGCCCAGGCCTTCCGCCTGCTGGGCCAGCCAGCGGCAGAGGTTGCCGAGCGAGATGGCGTAGTTGCCGTGATTGGACATCAACGGCGGCATCATGAAATTGGGAAGCCGGACGGCGCCGGAGTGGCCCAAAATATAGAAACGGTCTTCGGTGACCGGGGTATGGAGCGGCGCGCCCTGGTCCTTCCAGCCAGGGATCAGTTCGTTCAATGCGATCGGATCGATCACCGCGCCCGACAAAATGTGAGCGCCCACCTCCGAGCCCTTTTCGAGAAGGCAGACCGTCAGATCGGGAGACAGCTGCTTCAGCCGGATGGCGGCCGACAGGCCAGCGGGACCCGCTCCGACGATCACCACATCGTATTCCATGGCCTCGCGCTGGACGTTCTCCACAGTTGTCACTCCCCTTCGTATTCCGGATTTGCGCCTGTTATAGTGACCGCAAGCCTACACACAAACCGCCAATTCGGACATGATGGAAACGCAAAACGACATGACTCCCAGGGAAGCCGCGGCGGCCCTGCAATGGCTTGCCGAAATGGGGGCGGATGAGATCATCAGCGAGGCGCCAGTCAACCGTTTTGGCGCGCCGCCGCCTAGCCGCGGCAGTTCCCGTCCAGCCACCGCCGGAGATGGCGGCAAGCCAAGCCGTGACGCCGCGCCGGCTGACCGGGAGCCACCGACGGCAAGGCGACTCGCGGCGCACTGCAACAGCCTGGACGACATTGCCGCGGCACTTGCGGAGTTCGATGCTTGCCCGCTGAAGAAAACCGCCACGAACTTGTGTTTTGCGGATGGCAACCCGGCGGCCCGCGTCATGCTGGTCGGCGAGGCGCCGGGGCGCGACGAAGACCTGCAGGGCAAACCGTTCGTCGGGCGCTCGGGACAATTGCTCGACCGCATGCTGTCGGCCATCGGCCTGTCGCGCGCCGCACTGGAGCGGGAGAGTTCGGTGTTCATCACCAACGTGGTGTTCTGGCGGCCGCCGGGCAACCGGACGCCGACGGAAACGGAGACCACCATGTGCCTGCCGTTCCTGCTCCGGGCCATCGAATTGCAACAGCCAGACATCATCGTTTGCCTAGGGGCAACGCCAGCGCAGCGGCTGACCGGCAAGACCGACGGCATTCTGAAACTGCGCGGCAAATGGCTGGAAACAGCGGTTGGCGAGCGCCGCATCAGACTGCTTCCGACACTACACCCGGCCTATCTGCTGCGTCAGCCGGCGCAAAAGCGCCTGGCGTGGCGCGACATGCTGCTGCTACGGCAGGCGCTCGATGCCCATTGAACCTACCGACCTCGCGGTTTTTCTCACCGCCTCGCTGATGCTCAACCTGACACCCGGCAACGATATGATGTTCGTGCTCGGGCTATCGACAAAATCAGGCGTACGGGCCGGCATGGCCGCCAGCCTTGGCATCGCCACCGGATCGCTTTTTCATCTCGGGCTCGTGGCCCTGGGTGCCGCGGTGGTGCTTGCCCGGTATCCACTGCTGTTCGACGCGATCCGCTATGCAGGTGTTGCGTATCTGTTATGGCTTGCCTGGAAGGCTTGGGGCTCGAGCGGCAAGTTCGCCATGGGCGACCACAACCGGGCGTCGGTGTTCGCGGCATGGCGCGACGGCATGCTGGTGAACGTGTTCAATCCCAAGGTCATCGTGTTCATGTTCGCCTTCCTGCCACCCTTCGTGCACCCGGAAAACGGCAGCCCGCTGCTGCAACTGTTCATTTTCGGCGCGCTGTTCAATATAGGCGGTACACTGATTAATTTTCTGGCGGCGCTGTTCGCTGGCAGGCTTGCGGCGGCGCTCGACGGCAACTACGGCGCGTCGCGCTGGTTCGCGAAATTCACCGCCACGGTGTACCTTGTTCTTGCCGCAAGATTAGCTTTTTCACAGCGATAGACGGCGTTACCTGACTGCGACGTAAGAGTTTTTTTCTTTGCAATTGTAACACAACGAATTATCTTCGCGCGCTATGCCAGACAGCAGCGACCGCAAATTTATTCCAGTAAAGATAGCTATTCTCACGGTGTCCGACACGCGGACACTCGAGGATGACAAGTCGGGCCAGGCACTCTCGGACCGGGTGGCGGAAGCTGGCCATGCGCTTTCGGCGCGCAAGATCATCAAGGATGAAATTCGCGCCATTCGTCATGTCATTCGCGATTGGGTGAACCGCGATGACGTCGATGTGATCATCACCACGGGCGGCACCGGCCTCACTGGCCGCGACGTGACGGTCGAAGCCTGCCGGGCGCTGTTCGACAAGGAAATCGAAGGTTTTGGAACTTTGTTCCACATCATCTCCTATCAGAAGATCGGCACCTCAACCGTGCAGTCGCGCGCCACGGCGGGGGTCATGAAAGGCAAATACATCTTCTGCCTGCCGGGATCGCCCGGCGCCTGCCGCGATGCCTGGGACGAGATTCTCAAGGCGCAGCTCGACTACCGTCATATGCCGTGCAACTTCGTCGAGATCATGCCGCGGCTGGGCGAAACCCAGAAACGCAAGAAGGCCTGAGATTCCGTCAACTGCCGTGCTAGCTTCGGATCGTAATGGGTTTTGAAGCGGTCTTTATCGCCTGCGCGGCACTGCTGGCGGGTTTGGCGCGCGGGTTTTCGGGGTTTGGCGCGGCCCTCATCTTCATGCCGCTGGCCAGTGCCGTCATCGGACCACAGGTTGCGGGTCCCACCTTGCTGATTGTCGACATGGTTCTTACTGCGGCGATGGTGCCGGCGGCCACTCGCCTTGCCAACCGGCGGGAAGTTGGGTTGATGACGCTGGGGGCCATGGCGGGAATTCCGCTGGGGACCTTCGTGCTGCTGGCCGTTGATCCTCTTTACATCAGATGGGGCATGGTGGTTGCCGTCGGTGCCACACTGGCACTTCTGGCTTCCGGCTGGCGCTACAGCGGCAGGCCGGGCAACGCGCTGACTGTCGGCGTCGGCACGATCTCGGGGTTTCTGTCCGGCTCGGTGCAGATCGGCGGACCGCCGGTCATCGCCTATTGGCTTGGCGGCGATAGCAGCAGCGCCACGGTGCGGGCCAACATCGTGCTGTATTTTGCGCTGTCAGGCCTGATCGCCGCCTTGAGTTACGGGTTCAGCGGATTGTTTACCTGGCAGCTCGCGGCCACCGCCTTGATGGCGGGGCCGGCCTATGGTGTGGGACTTTATACCGGATCAAAGCTGTTTGGCCTCGCCTCAGAAGCGGCGTTCCGGCGCACCAGCTATGGGCTGATTGCGTTTGCCGGCCTCATTGGCCTGCCGCTGCTTGACCCGCTGTTGCGGCGGTGATCCGGCGATCAAGACCGGTGATGACGCCAAGTCCGGCCATGATGACCAGACCGCCGGCCATTTGCGCGGGGCTCAGCGTTTCGCCGAGCACGGCCCAGGCGGTCAGCACACTGACCAATGGCATGAGCAGCATGAACGGGGCGACCTCGTCAACGCGGCATTGGCTGAGAACCGCGTAGAAACTCCAATAGGCGATATAAAAGCCAACAACCCCGATGAAGGCGAGCATTGCCCAGTGCCAGGGTGTGGCGCTCACAACCGAACTCCACTGGCCGCTTTCCAGGAGCAGCGTCGCCAGTATGAGCTGCGGCACGGCGCCGTAGGCGTTGGCCTGAAGAATGCCAAGACCGGTGTCCTTGCCGAGCCGGCGCGCCAACACCTGGCCGAGCGCCCAGACAAAGCCTGCGGCAACAACGACGATAACCGGCCACAGGGGCGGCTGGTCGTCGGGCAGGCCAATAACCGTTACGACACCGGCCAAGGCGACAAGCGTTCCGAGGATTTTCCGGCCATCGAATTTTTCGCCGAGCAGCAGCCAGCCGAGAAGCACGGCGAAGGGCACCTGCATCTGCAGAACCAGGCTCGTGGTGGTGGCGGAGAGATGGCGCAGCGCTCCGAACAACATGGCGCCCTGAATGGTGACGGCGCAGGAGGCGATGACCATGATCGGCAACCAAGGCGTTTTCACCTGGCTGCGGCGGACCGCTACAAAATAGAGGGCGATGGCGCCATAGACCATCAGCATGAGGAAGAGCGGCGGGAAATGCGCCACCGCTGGCTTGGCGATGGTGAATCCCATGCCAAAACAAACGGGTGAGACGCAGGCAACGGCAATCTGGCGTGGTGTCATTGTTGTTCCTTAGTGCATGTTCCGCAAAAGTGCGTAGCGGTTTTGCGACAAGAACATGCACAAGCTTTAGATCTGGCGCGAGTTCTTATCGGCGAAATGTTTCCATTTCGCCGGAACGCGCGCTAGGGACGGCAGCGGGCGCAGCGCAATGTTGTTCTTGATTTGTTCCAATACATATCCTATGTTTCTGGAATGCCGACTCTTATCGACAAGCGCCAATCGACAGGCCTCGATCCTTCGGTTCTGGGGATCGGGCGCTATCAGCCGCTGACGCGTGGCCGGGGGGCCCGGAGCAATCTTTCGGGCCGGTACGAACGCCACAGCCGCAACCTGATCGACGACGGCTGGACAAGCCTCGACGAACTGCCGCCGCTCAAGACCACGATTATCGAGGAAACGCCGAAGACCATCATCACCCGCAACGAATCGCCGGACATTTCCTTCGACCGGTCGATCAATCCCTATCGTGGCTGTGAACATGGCTGCTCTTATTGTTATGCGCGGCCCACCCACGCCTACATGGGCCTGTCGCCGGGGCTCGATTTCGAGAGCAAGCTGTTCGTCAAATCCAATGGACCGGAGCTCTTGCGCGAAGAGCTGTCGGCCAAGGGCTATCAGCCCCGCACCATGGCGCTGGGCTCCAATACCGATCCCTATCAGCCGATCGAGCGCCAGCACCGGCTGACGCGGCGCATTCTCGAAGTGCTGGCCGAATTCAATCATCCGGTGGGAATCGTCACCAAGTCGGCGCTGGTGACGCGCGATATCGACATCCTGCAGCCGATGGCCGAGAAGGGCCTGGTCAAGGTGGCGCTGTCGATCACTTCGCTGGACCCCAAGCTTGCCCGCTCCATGGAACCCAGAGCGTCGACACCGGCCAAGCGGCTGGCGGCGCTTGAGCTTCTATCTGCAGCGGGCATCCCAACCACGGTCATGGTGGCGCCGATCATTCCGGCTGTTAATGACATGGAGATCGAGGCGATCCTCAAGGCGGCGTTCGCCGCAGGGGCGCGGGAGGCGGGTTATGTGCTGCTGCGCCTGCCGCTGGAGGTGCGCGACATCTTCAAGGACTGGCTGGAGACCGACTATCCCGACCGCGCCGCCAAGGTGATGTCGCTCGTCCGTTCGACGCGTGACGGCAAGGACAGCGATTCGGCCTGGGGGCGGCGGATGACCGGGTCAGGTCCCTATGCCTGGACCATCGGCCGGCGTTTCGAGTTGGCGTGCCAGCGCATCGGGCTTAACGTCAGCCGCAAGAAGCTGGCAACCGACAAGTTCACGCGGCCGCCGCAGCCCGGCGAGCAGTTGACGCTGATTTAGGGGATTTCCATGGGCAAAACGCAACACGACAAGGCGGTGGCGTTTCAGGCGTTGCACCGGGCGCCAGGGGTTTTCATCATTCCCAACCCGTGGGATGCCGGCTCGGCGTTTCTACTGCAGCACCTGGGTTTCAAGGCGCTGGCAACGACGAGTGCCGGTCTGGCTTTCTCGCTGGCCAAGCCCGATGGCGAGAACGCCGTGTCGCGTGCTGAAGCCATGGCCAATTGCCGGGCCATTGTTGCGGCCACGGACTTGCCGGTCGCCGCCGATCTCGAGATTGGCTATGGCGATAGCTCCCGAGGCTTGCGCCGAAACCATCCGGCAGGCCGCCGCCGCGGGGCTCGTTGGCGGATCGATCGAAGATGCAACGGGCCGTGCCGATGAGCCGATCTATCCGTTGGAATTCGCAGCGGAGCGGGTGCGGGCAGCGGCCGAAGTTTCCCACAGCCTGCCCTTCCCCTTCACCCTGACGGCGCGGGCCGAGAACTATCTGACTGGCAGGCCCGATCTTAAAGACACCATCCGCCGCCTGCAGGCCTTCCAGGAAGCTGGAGCTGATGTGCTGTTCGCGTCTGGCCTTCCCACTGCCGATGACATTCGCGCCGTGACCTCTTCGGTTGACAGGCCGGTGAATGTCGTCATGGGCCTTTCCGGTGTTGCGTTTTCGGCGGCGGAACTGGGCGAGATGGGCGTGAAGCGCATCAGTGTCGGAAGCTCCTTGGCCCGCGCGGCACTCGGTGCCTTCCTGCGCGGTGCCCGTGAGCTTGCCACAGTCGGCACCTTCACCTACGCCGCCGAAGCCATACCCTATGGCGACATCAACGCCCTGTTTTCCGGGCGCCGTTGACGGCGCTTCCGCCCATCTTCAATAAGGCGTGATGGGCAGGCCGGATTTTTCATTCGAGCAAATGGCGATGGCCCGCAGACTTGACCCCGTCTGCGGCATCGATGAAGCGGGCCGCGGTCCCTGGGCTGGGCCGGTGGTTGCTGCGGCCGTCATTCTCGATCCCGCCAACATCCCCGAGGGCCTCAACGATTCCAAGAAACTCAGCGAAGCCAGGCGCGATGCGCTCTATCCGGACATCATGGCGATGGCGCAGGTTGGCATTGGCATTGCCGATGTGGCGCGCATCGACCGCGACAATATTCTCGCCGCCACGCTGTGGGCGATGAACGAGGCGCTCCGCGCGCTGCCGGTTTCACCGGGGTATGCGCTGGTCGATGGCAACCGGGTGCCGGCACTTCCCTGCCCGGCCGAAACCATTGTCGAGGGCGATGGCCGGTCGCTGTCGATCGCCGCCGCATCGATCATCGCCAAGGTGACGCGCGACCGGATGATGACCGACTTGGACTGGTGTCATCCGGGCTACGGATTTGCCCGGCACAAGGGCTATGGCACAGCCTTTCACAGTGCGGCCCTCGCCCGCCTTGGCCCATGCGTTGAACACCGCAAGAGCTTCGCCCCCGTCGCCAAGATCTTCACCCGTTAACCATTATTAACGTTTTGGATTCACGGGGACTCCGGCAGGATTCATGATGCTCTTCGAGAATCAAGTCAGTTGCGTTTCGAGGGCGTCGAATGGGGTATCAGACACGGCCGGACATAAGGCCGCTCATCAACCGGATTCTGGTGGGAGATTGCGTTGAGCAGTTGCGCAAGATTCCCGCCGGATCGGTCGATCTGGTGTTCGCCGATCCGCCCTACAATCTGCAACTCAACGGCGATCTGACGCGGCCCGATCAAAGCAAGGTCGATGCGGTCGACGATCACTGGGACAAATTCGGATCGTTCGCCGACTATGACCGGTTCACCACGGCCTGGCTCTCCGAATGCCGCCGGGTGCTCAAACCCAATGGCGCGTTGTGGGTGATCGGCTCCTACCACAACATCTACCGGGTCGGTGGCATCCTGCAGGACCTTGGCTACTGGATTCTCAACGACGTCATCTGGCGCAAGGTGAACCCGATGCCGAACTTTCGCGGCCGGCGCTTCACCAATGCCCATGAAACGCTGATCTGGGCATCGCGCGAGCAAGGTTCGAAATACACCTTCCACTATGAAGCCATGAAGGTGTTCAACGACGACCTGCAGATGCGTTCGGACTGGACGCTGCCGCTGTGCACCGGCGGCGAAAGACTCAAGGACGCCAAGGGCGACAAACTTCACCCCACACAAAAACCGGAGGCTCTCTTGCATCGCGTGCTGTTGTCGACGACCAATCCGGGCGATGTGGTGCTCGATCCGTTCTTCGGCACCGGCACCACGGGTGCCGTGGCCAAGCAGTTGGGCCGGGTGTTCATCGGCATCGAGCGCGACGAGGGTTATGCCGAAGGCGCGGTGGCGCGCATTGCCGCCACGCAAGAACTTTCCGCCGAAGCCCTGAAGATGGCGGTACCAAAACGCGCCGAGGCGCGCATTCCGTTTGGAACACTTCTGGAGCGCGGCTTCGTGAAGGCTGGCGAAATTCTCTACGATCATACGGAGCGGGTGGCGGCGCGGGTGCGCGCCGATGGTTCGATTGCCTGCAAGGATGCGTCGGGCTCCATTCACAAGATCGGCGCCCATGTGCAAGGGGCGGAAGCCTGCAACGGCTGGACCTTCTGGCATGTGCGCAAAGGCCCCAATCTCGTTCCCATCGACGTGCTGCGCCAGCAACTCCGGGCGGAGATGGCGCCGGCGGCGTAGGCGTCAGGATACGGTAGCGGTGCGCGGTGCCGATGCGAAATCGAGTCTCCAAACGCGAAGACTGCGGCGTGACTCCACGGATGCCGAGATCGCCTTGTGGGGTGCATTGCGCAATCGCGGTCTCAACGGCTACAAATTTGTACGGCAAGCGCCGCTCGGAGACTATGTGGTTGACTTCCTGTGCCGTGAGAAGCAGCTGGTCGTCGAGGCCGATGGTTCACAGCACTACGACAGCAGTCGCGATGCGTCGCGTGACACTTGGCTTCTTTCGGAGAACTATTCCATCTTGCGTATCAGCAACACCGTAATCTTGAATCAGCGGCCGTCGGCACTCGAAACGATTGTTGCTGCCCTGGAAGGAAGACTCGAGGCTTTCGTGGGCTACGATCAATTTCAAATCCCCTGCCGGCTGAGCTACCACCCCTCATCCGGCCTTCGGCCACCTTCCCCCCGCCGCGGCGGAGGAGAAGGGGAATATATCCCTTCTCCCGTGACAACGGGGAGAAGGTGGCCGAAGGCCGGATGAGGGGCTCTTTCAGCGAGTTGGCTGCTTGAGCGCTACAGCCACCACCTTGCGCATCAGCGTTGGCAGGGCTTCGTCTTTCAGGGCTTTGGGCCGCACCCAGCGGTACTCGCCATCACTACGCAATTCGCCATCCTGCACTGAGACAGCGCGGTGAACTTCGAGTTCGAGATGGAAGTGGGTAAAGGTGTGGGTGACGAGGCCCGGCAGCTTCTGCCATTTCGCCGCAAGCGGCGGTTCCACTTCACCGCTCCAGCCCGTTGACGGCACTTCCATCATGCCGCCGAGGAGGCCTTTTTCGGGGCGGCGGCGCAGCAGCACGGCGCCGTCGTGGCGTTCGATCCAGAAGGCGATGCCGTGGCGCGTCGGGATCGCGGATTTTGGGCGCTTCTTCGGAAGCGTGGCGGCGATGCCGCGCTGGCGGCCGTCGCACTCCTCCGTCCACGGACAAATTGGGCAGTTTGGCGATTTCGGCGTGCAGATGGTGGCGCCCAGATCCATCAGCGCTTGGGCAAAATCGCCGGCGCGTTCGGCCGGCACCAGGGCTTCGGCCCTGTCGCGAATCAGCGGTTTCGAATCAGGCAACGGATCTTCGATGGCATAGAGTCGTGAGAGCACACGTTCGACGTTGCCATCCACGGCGGCATGGGGCCGATCGAAAGCGATGGCGGCGATGGCGGCCGCGGTATAGGGGCCAACGCCCGGCAATTTGCGGAGTTCGGCCATGGCCTCCGGAAATCGGCCGCCAAGCTCGCCTGACACCAGCCTGGCACAGGCATGCAGATTGCGGGCCCTGGCATAATAGCCAAGCCCGGCCCAGGCCTTCAGAACATCGTCCAGGGGAGCGGCGGCCAGCGAATCAATGGTGGGCCACTTCAGCAGGAACTTGATGAAATAGGCGTTGACGGCGGCAACGGTGGTCTGCTGCAGCATGATTTCCGACAGCCAGACACAGTATGGATCGGGCTTTCGGCCCTTGCTTCGCCATGGCAAATCGCGGCCGTGGGCGCCGTACCAGGCCAAAAGCTTGACCGGCAGATCACTTTTGCGTCGTTGTTTCGCCATGCTGCTGCGCAAAAAGCCCAAGTCTGATAAGTGCATCTATAGACGAACCATGGACACGCTCGACAAGCATTTCAGAGAAATCACCAAGCCGGTGTTCGAACGCCACGGCTTCGGTCATGGCGAATTGCTGTCGCGCTGGCCGGAAATCGCCGGCGAAGATCTGGCCCAGCACTGCGAGCCGGAGAAAATCCGCTGGCCGCGGCAGCCGGGCGCAGGGCCCCGCAAGGCCGGTGGCACGCTGTTCGTCACTGCAGCACCTGGGCGTAGCCTCGACGCGCAGTACCAGGCGCCGCTGATGATCGAACGCATCAACCGGTACTTCGGCTATGGCGCCATTGCCACGGTGAAAATCACCCAGGGCAAGCTCAAACACCGCGCCAAGACGCGGCCTATCCCGCCTCCCCCTGCTCCCGCCGAGATGGTGGCGGGGATTGCCGGGGTCGAAGACCCGGGCCTCAAGCAAGCGCTGACGCGGCTTGCGGCAGGCGTGGCCAGCCGCCGACCCGGTTCTCCACAAGGGCAATAATCCTTTTGTTTCAACCCCCAACATCTAGTAGGTAGACGCCATGATAACACTCAATCGCCGCAAGCTGATGATCGGTTCGGCTGCCGCCACGGGGCTTGCCATGGGCATTCCGGGGGCTTTTGCCGTGGATGTGGCCGAGCTCAACAAAGAGCCGGAACTGGGCGAAATGTGGCTGGGCGCCGAGGCTGCCGCCACCAAGGTGACGCTGATCGAATACGCCTCGGCCACCTGCCCGCATTGCGCGGCTTTCCACCATGAGGCCTTCAAGCCGCTGAAGACCGAATTCATCGACAGCAAGAAGATCCGCTTTGTGTTCCGCGAATTCCCGCTGAATGACGCCGCACTTGCCGCCTTCATGATCGCCCGGGCCGCCAACAAGGACGCCTATTTCCCGTTGATCGACGTGTTTTTCGAAACGCTGCAGACCTGGGCTACGGGTGATGTCGGGGAAAACCTCTTCAACATCGCCAAACAGGCGGGTTTCACGCGCGAGAAGTTCGACGCGACGCTGAAGGATACGGAACTCGCCAAGAAAATTTTGGCCATCAAGGATGCGGGCGAGAAGTTTGGCGTCGCGGGCACGCCGACCTTCTTCCTGAACGGCGAAATCTATGAGGGCGACCGCACGTTCGACGCCATGAAGAAAGCTATCGATCCGCTGCTGGCGTAGGCCGGCGGCGAACACTGGGGACTGGGGCATATGAAATTCACGCGGTTGCGGCTTTCGGGATTCAAGTCCTTCGTGGAGCCGACTGACCTCCACATCGAGCAGGGGCTGACCGGAGTGGTCGGCCCCAATGGCTGCGGCAAGTCCAACCTTCTCGAGGCGCTGCGCTGGGTGATGGGCGAAAGCTCATACAAATCCATGCGCGCCTCGGGCATGGACGATGTGATTTTCTCCGGCACCACGGCCAGGCCATCGCGCAACATGGCGGAAGTCGTGTTGACGCTCGCCAACGAAGATCGCACGGCGCCGGCGGCCCATAATGACAGCGAAGAACTGGAAATCTCCCGCCGCATCGAGCGCGAGGCGGGTTCGGCCTATCGCATCAACGGCCGGGACGTCCGGGCGCGCGACGTGCAATTGCTGTTCGCCGATGCTTCTACGGGGGCGCGCTCGCCGGCCCTGGTGCGCCAAGGTCAGATCGCCGAAATCATCAGCGCCAAGCCGCAGGCCCGGCGCCTCATTCTGGAAGAGGCCGCCGGCATCACCGGCCTGCACACCAGGCGGCATGAGGCCGAGTTAAAGCTTCGTGCCGCCGAGCAGAATCTCACGCGGCTTGAGGATGTGACGTCGCAGCTTGAAACCCAGCTCAATTCGCTGAAGCGCCAGGCGCGGCAGGCCCAGAAATACAAGCAGGTTTCGGCTGAAATCCGCAAGCTGGAAGCGGCCGGCCTGTTCGTGGCGTGGAAAGATGCGGCGGAGGCAGCGACGCGCGACAGCCAATCGCTCGACGCAGCAACGCGGCTGTTGGCCGAGCACACCCGTGCTGCATCGGAGAAACTCCGGGGACGCGACGAACTTGGCGAAAAGCTGCCGGGGCTTCGCGAAGAAGAAGCAGTGCGGGCCGCGGTATTGCAGCGGGTGGCGTCTGGAACGCAATGCGCTTGACGAGGAAGAGCGCCGGGCCGAGCAGCGCAAGCGCGAACTCGACCTGCGCCTTGAACAGGTCAATGGCGACCTGTCGCGCGAGCAGGAATTGCTCAGCGATACCGGGCGGGTTCTGCAGCAGCTCGGCGCGGAAGGCCAGGCGCTCTCCGCCGCCTTCGAGTCGGACGCGGAGATCCGCGGCGAGGCAGCCATGGCGCTGCAAGGTGCCGCAGAAGCGCTGGCGCGGAGTCAGGACGTTGCCGATTCCGCCAACGCCCAGCTTTCGGAACTGACAGCAAGGCGCAATGCCATTCTTCGCAGCATCGAGGAACACCGCTCCCGCGTGGCGCGCTTCGAGCGCGAGGCAGCGGATACGACGTCGCAGCGCAACGCACTTTTGGCGCAATTGGGCCAGGCAGCGGATGGCGCCACTCTCATTGCCGCCGTCGAAGCCGCAGCCGCGACGCTCTCATCCAATGAGGCTCAGGTCAGCGAGGCCGAAGGCCTGGTGCGCTTCCTGCGCCAGGCCGAGACCGACCAGCGCCAGGCCCATGACGAGGCGCGGCGCCGGGCCGACGGCCTTTCGACGGAAGTTCGTACACTGACGAATTTGCTGAAGAGTGATGGCGGCGAGCTGTGGCCGGCGCTGGTTGATGCGCTGGAGGTGCAGCAAGGCTACGAGATGGCGCTTGGGGCAGCGCTGGGCGATGACATCGATGCCTCGGCCGACGAAGCGGCTCCGGTGCACTGGCGCGGGCTGCCGCCGCTTGACGGGGTGGCGCCGCTGCCGGAAGGTGCCGAGCCATTGTCGCGGTTTGTTACAGCACCGCAGGCCCTGCAGCGCCGGCTGTCGCATATCGGTGTGGTTTCCCGGACGCTCGGCCAGGCGTTGCAATCGCAATTGCGGCCCGGCCAGCGGCTGGTGTCGCGCGAGGGTGATGTGTGGCGCTGGGACGGCTTCTCGGCGGCAGCGGATGCGCCATCGGCGGCCGCCAAGCGGCTGGCCGAGCGCAACCGGCTGGCGGGCCTGGAAATCGAAATGGCCGAGGCCCAAAGCTCGGCCGAGGATGCCCGTGGCGCTCATGAGGCGGCGCGGGCTGCCGTCGAGCAGGCGGTGCGCGGCGAGCGCGAGAAGCGGGAAGCGGCACGGGCTGCCGTGTCGGCTGTCGAATTTGCCCGCCGCGCCCTTGCCAGCCACGAGCGCCAAATGGCCGAGCGGCTGGCCCAGACCTCGGCGCTCGACGAAGCCCACCGGCGCGTTGAACAGGCGCTCAGCGAAGCCCGCGGACTGTTTGCAGCGAGCGAAGGCGAGGCAGCGGCACTTCCAGCCCTCGATGGCCTGCAGCAGGAACTTGCGGCGGCGCGCGATAGCGTCAATCGCGACCGTGCCGCCTATGCCGAGGCCCGCGCCAGGCACGATGGCCTGGAGCGCGAAGCCAGGGCTCGCGCCGAGCGGCTCAAGGCGATCGAAGCCGATACAAAGCAGTGGAACGAGCGGGCCACCCGGGCCGATGCGCAAATCAGCCAGCTTTCAGCGCGTGCCGAAGAAACCCGCGCCACACTTGCCGAACTCGCCAGCGTTCCGCAGCAACTGGCCGACAAGCGCCACAGGCTGATGAACGTGCTGTCGACCGCCGAGCAGGAACGCAAGGCGGCCGCCGACGCGCTGCAGCAGGCGGAAAACGATGTGCGCAGCGCCGATCAGGTTCTGCGCGCCGCCCAGGAACTGCTGGCCACCTCACGCGAAGACCACGCCCGGCACGATGCCCGCCTCGAAGCCTCGAAGCAACGGCATGAAGCCTGCGCACGGCGCATTGGCGAAGTGTTACAGTGCAAGCCGGACGAGGTGGTGGCCACGGCGGGCCTTGAAGCCAATGACATGCCGCCTGCCGACGAGATCGAGCGGAAGCTCATCGGCCTTCGCGAAGACCGCGAGCGGCTGGGCGGCGTCAATCTCCGGGCCGAAGAAGAGGCGGCGGAGATCGCCAAGCAGCTTGAAAACCTGATCAGGGAACGCGACGACCTGGTGCAAGCCATCAACAAGCTGCGGGGCGGCATTTCGAGCCTCAACCGCGAAGGGCGGCAGCGCCTGCTTGATGCCTTCGGCACGGTGAACGAAAAGTTCGGCGAACTGTTCACCACGCTGTTCGGCGGCGGCAAGGCGGAGTTGCAATTGATCGAGTCGGACGATCCGCTGGAAGCCGGCCTTGAAATCATGGCGCATCCGCCGGGCAAGAAACCGACGGTGTTGTCGCTCCTTTCGGGCGGCGAACAGACGCTCACGGCACTGTCGCTGATTTTCGCGGTGTTCCTCACCAACCCGTCGCCGATCTGCGTGCTCGACGAAGTTGACGCACCGCTTGACGACCATAACGTCGAACGGTTCTGCAACCTGCTGGACGCGATGCTGGAGCGCACCGATACGCGGTTCATGATCATCACCCACCATGCGCTGACCATGGCGCGCATGCACCGGCTGTTCGGCGTGACCATGGCCGAGCGCGGGGTTTCGCAGCTCGTGTCGGTCGATCTGCAGCAGGCGGAAACGCTGGCGCTGGCCAGCTGACGGCATGAACATCGTTTTCGATCTCGGCATGGTGGTGGTGCAGTGGGACCCGCGGCATCTCTACCGCAAGGTGTTTGCCGCGGAAGAAGAGATGGAATGGTTTCTGAGCGAAGTCTGCCACGGCGCGTGGAACCTCGAACAGGATCGCGGCCGGCCGTTTGCCGAAGCCGTGCAGGAAGCGACGGCGCGGCATCCCGGATATTCCCGCGAGATCGCCTTGTATGATACGCGCTGGGCGGAAATGGTGCCAGGCACTGTCGCCGGCACGGTCGATATCATCGAAGAGCTCAATGCCAAGGGCGTGCCACTGTTCGCGATCACCAACTGGAATGGCGACAAATTCCGCGAGACACGGGCGCGCTTTCCGGTGCTGGCGCGGTTCCGCGACATCGTGGTTTCAGGCGACGAGAAGCTGTTGAAACCCGATCCGGAGATCTTCAAACTCTATGCCCGGCGCAATGGCGTGCGCCTGGCCGACAGCCTGTTCATCGACGACAGCATGAAGAACGTGTTGGGCGCTGAAGCGGTTGGCATGATGGCGCACCACTTCACGGCGCCAGAGAAACTGCGAGTGGCGCTGGTGGAACATGGCGTCCTGGCGCAGGATGATGTTTGATAAAACCACCTCGTTCCGTCATCCCGGCGAAAGCCGCTGTCAGATTCACACAACTTTTTCGAACTTGCGTCACTCCGGATCACAAGCAATACGCATTCCCGCAACCCGTCATCCCGGCGAAAGCCGGGACCCAGGCTTTCATACTATGATTTCTTGCAGTCTTTGCGCGGCAAGTCTGGGTCCCGGCTTCCGCCGGGATGACAGAGTTGTTGGGTCATTTCAGCAGGTGAGCGGCTCCACGAGATGTGTGAATCTGACAGCGGCGAAAGCCGGGATGACGTTAGAATGAGTGGGTCAATCAAGACTCATTCTGCTCTAGAATGACGGAGCAAGACATGGGTGACTGGCAGAAGCGGTTTAGCCTCGAAGGCAAGCGGGCACTGGTCACCGGCGCCACCAAGGGCATTGGGTTCGAAGTCTGCAAGGTGCTGGCCGATGCCGGGGCCGACATTGCCGCGGTGGGCCGCGACCGGCAGGGCCTTGCCGATGTGAAGGCAGCTGTCGAGGCATTGGGCCGCCGCTGCCTGCCCATCGCCTGCGACCTCGCCACCCTGGAAGAGCCGAAGCGGGCGGCGAAGCAGGCGCTGGAGTTCTTCGGCACCATCGACATTCTGGTGAACAATGCCGGCGTGACCACGCTGAAATCGATCATCGACACGCCCGACGATGAGTGGGAATGGGTGGTCAACGTGAACATGCGGGCGCCTTTTCTGCTGGCGCGGGCGCTGGCCCCCAAGATGATCGCGCAGAAGATGGGCAAGATCATCAATGTGTCGTCGCAGTCAGGGGTTGTCGCCTTGCAGGACCATTCCGCCTACGGAGCATCAAAGGGCGGGCTCAACATGCTCACCAAGGTGATGACCATCGAATGGGCCAAACACAACATCCAGTGCAACACGGTGTGCCCCACGGTCATTCTCACGCCGATGGGCGAGATGGTGTGGGGCGACCCCGCCAGGGGCGATCCGATGAAGGCCAAGATTCCGGCGGGGCGGTTCGGAAAGACGGTGGAGATCGCCGACCTCATCCTGTTCCTTGCGTCGCCGGCCTCCGACATGATCAACGGCCAGGACATCCTCATGGATGGCGGCTTCACGGCGCAATAACAGCAGAATCGGGCGGTAGCTCGGGACGGCTGGCGGACTTTTCGACGCACGGCCAATTACAAGTTGAAATCTCGTTACGTATCAATGCGTTAGAAACGCAATCCATTTCTTGACACAATCTGAGCCGGTAACTAAGAAGGGCGCGATTTCGGGGGGCGTCTGGGGCTCGCCGCGGCCATTTGCTTGAGCGCGACCATGACAGACCCGTCCAAGGATCAGCTTGAGAATTTGGAGAAGCGGCTGGATTCAGCGTTGCAGTCCCGGCGCGCAAGCGCTGGTCCTGACAATACCGAAGGTTCAGCGGCGGGGCTCGCCATGCGGGCGGTCACTGAACTGATGGTTGGTCTCGTGGTCTGCATGGTCGGGGGCTATTTCGCCGACAGATATCTCGGCACGGCGCCGTGGATCATGCTGGCCCTGATGCCGTTCGGCCTGGCGGCGGGGGTGGTGAACGTGATGCGCCTCTCCAATTCGAAACAGGCGCGAGAAGTTTTGGGCGAGGGCAAGCCGGTGGCGCCCTCGGTTGCGGATGATGATGAGGATTGAACGTGGCGACAACTGAACACGGCGGCGAGAAGATCATCGATCCGATCCATCAGTTTTTCATTACGCCGCTGTTTGGCGACGGTCACGTCGGCACGTTCACGTTTACCAATTCGGCTTTGTGGGCGGTGATCGCGGTGGTGTGCGCCTCGCTGCTGTTCCTGCTGGCGCCGACGAAACTGGTGCCGACGCGGCTGCAGTCGGTCGCCGAGTCGATCTACGAAGTCGTCGACAACATGACCCACGAGATTCTGCACGACAACGCCAAGCGTTACTTTCCGTTCGTGCTGACGCTGTTCTGCTTCATCCTGTTCGCCAATGTGCTGGGCCTCATTCCCTATTCCTTCACGGTCACCAGCCACATCATCGTGACGCTGGCCCTGGCGCTGACGGTGTTCATCGGCGCCACGATCATCGGCTTCATCCGCAACGGTTTCAGCTATCTCAAGCTGTTCGTGCCGTCGGGCGTTCCCGCCGTGCTGCTGCCGCTGGTCGTGCTGATCGAAATCGTATCCTACTTCATCCGGCCGATGAGCCTCTCCATCCGTCTGTTCGCCAACATGATGGCGGGCCACATGATGCTGAAGGTGATGGCCGGGTTCGTGGTGATGCTCGGCGTCACCGCCGGCTGGCTGCCGCTCGCCGCCATGGTGGGCCTGATGGGGCTTGAGCTTCTGGTGGCCGCGCTTCAGGCCTATGTTTTCGCACTTCTCACCTGCATGTATCTGAACGATGCCATGCATGTGGACCACTAATCCCACCCATCCAAACAGTCACTCGACAGGAGAAGAAAATGGACGTTGAAGCAGCAAAGATGATCGGTGCGGGTATCGCGGCTATCGCGCTTGGTGGTGCCGGCGTTGGCATCGGCACGATTTTCGGCAACTATCTGGCGGGTGCTTTGCGCAATCCGTCGGCGGCTGCCGGCCAGCGTGGTACGCTGTTCCTCGGCTTCGCCTTCGCCGAAGCGACGGGCCTCATCGGCTTCGCCGTCGCCATGCTCATCCTGTTCGGCTGATCGGCAACCGAATTCCGGACCTGCCGGTTCCCGCACGGGAACCGGAACTCGCATGAATCAAGGTACAGGCGATGGCAACCACCACGACTGAAACGACCGCAGCCACCGAGCATGCCGCCAAACCCGGCATGCCGCAGCTCGACACCACCACCTGGCCATCGCAGCTGTTCTGGCTGGCGATCACCTTTGTGGCGCTCTACATGGTCATCTCGCGGGTGGCCATTCCGCGCACCGGCGGGGTGATTGCCCAGCGCAAGTCGACGATCGACGCCGATCTGGCGGCGGCCCAGAAGGCCAGGGACGACAGCGAAAAGGCGGCCCAGGCCTATGAGGCAGCGCTGGCGGAAGCACGCGCCAAGGCCAACGGCATCGCCCAGGACAACCGCAACAGGCTGACCGCCGAACTCGACGCCGACAAGGCCAAGCTTGACGCGTCGTTGGCGGCAAAGATAGCCGACGCCGAAAAGAAGGTGGCAACCGCCAAGTCCAAGGCGATGGCCGAGGTGCAGTCAATTGCCGCTGATATTGCTTCCAGCATTGTGAGCGAGCTGACCGGCGCCAAGCTGACCAAGGCGGGCGTTGCCGAAGCCGTGGCCAAGGCCGCAAAGTAAGGGGACGCACATGGAATTCTTCGGAAAGCCGGAAAGCTGGGTGCTGGTCGCCTTCATTCTGTTTGTGGCGCTGATGGTTTACCTGAAGGTGCCGGCGATGGTGGCGAAGATGCTCGACGAGCGCTCGGCCAAGATCGCCAAGGACCTCGACGAGGCGCGCAAGCTCCGCGAAGAAGCCCAGGCGCTGCTTGACAGCTACAAGGCCAAGCGCGGTGAAGCCGAGCAGCAGGCCGCCGGCATTGTGGCGCAGGCCAAGGCCGATGCCGAGGAGTATGCGGAAGAGGCGCGCAAGAAACTATCCGAGTCGCTCGAACGCCGCACCCGGCAGGCCGAGCAGAAGATCGCCCAGGCGGAAGCCGCGGCGGTCAAGGATGTGCGCAATGCCGCCGCCGATCTGGCCATCGCCGCCGCCGCCAAGCTCAGCGCCGAAGCCGCCAAGGGCAGCAAGGGCGCGAAGCTGATCGAGGAGTCGATCGCCGCGGTGAAGAGCCAGCTGAACTGAGGTTTCCAGCTGATGTGATTTCAAAAGCCCGGCCTTCGCGCCGGGCTTTTTGTTGGGCATCAAGGCTGGTAGTGTACCAGTGCCATGCCCCATCCCCGGACCACTTCGCTCCGGATAATCCGGCCCCAAGGCGGCACGGGACCAGCCGTCCTCGTCATCCACTCGTGGTGGGGGCTGACGCCGTCGTTCACCGCCTATGGGCAGCAATTGGCGAAAGCCGGGTTTGTGGTTGGGGTTGCCGACCTGTTCGATGGCGAAACCGCCACCACCGAACAGCAGGCACGGCGGCTTCGGGCCAAGCCGCGGCGCCAGCCTTTCTACCGGACTCTGATCGGGGCGATTGGCGAGTTGCTGTCAAGCGACGGTGTGGAACGTCAGGAGGCCGGTGTTGCCGGCTTCTCGATGGGCGGACATTGGGCGGTGTGGCTGTCGCAGCGGCCTGAACTGCCGATCGCTGCGACGGTTCTCTACTACGCAGCGCGTGCCGGCGATTTCAGCAGGAGCCGGTCGTCGTATCTGGCGCATTTCACCGAAAACGACCGCTGGGTGAGCGGTCCTGCCCGGCGGCGCATGGAACTGGCGATCACAAAGTCCGGGCGGCCCTATCGGGCCTTCGACTATGCAGGAAACGGGCATGGTTCGCCGAGAGTGACCGGCGCGATGCCTATGATGCGACAGCCGCGAAGCTGGCGCTCAGTCGCAGCATCGCCCATCTCAAGGATGCTCTGAGCAGCAGACGTTGACTCAGCGCAAGGCCGGGCTGGCGCGAAGGTGCACTATCCCGGCTCCATGAAAGTGACGCGCCGCAAATGGCTTGGGTTCAGTGCCGCCGCTGCGGTCGTGGCTGGCGCCAGCGGTGCTGTCTATGCGGCTTATGCGTCCGACCTGGCGCGGGCCCGGACGCGGATTGAAGGGCGAAGCCAGATTATCCAAGGCCGCCCCGGGCACATGGAGTATGCCGTTGTCGGCGAGGGTCAACCGGTTCTGATGATCCATGGCACCGGCGGTGGCTTCGACCAGGGGCTGGCCTTCACCGAACCCCTGGCGGCGGCCGGCTGGAAGATCATTGCGCCGTCGCGCTTCGGTTATCTGCGCACGGCATTTCCGGATGACCCATCGCTCGACAACCAGGCCGATGCCTTTGCCGATCTGCTGGATCACCTGAAGATCGAGCGGCTGCCGGTGATGGGGGGATCGGCGGGTGCTTTGTCGGCCCTGCAGTTCGCTGTCCGCCATCCATCGCGGTGCAGTGCGGTTGTTGCCATCGTACCAGCGACATTCGTGCCGGGGCGGGCTCCCGTCAGACCGGGCAGGATCGGTGCCGCAATCATGGAATACGGCTTGCAATCGGACTTCCTGTTCTGGGCGGGCATGACACTTGCCGAAGACAAGATGATCGCCACGCTGCTGGCCACCGATCCGGCGCTTGTGCGCAAAGCCGCTTCGCCGGAAGAGCAGGCGCGGGTTCGCAACATCTTGCGCGAAATTCTGCCGGTCAGCGCGCGCTCGAAGGGATTGCTTAACGACGGACTGCAAGCAGGAACGCCACCAGAGCAGAAGATCGAGACGATCAAGGCGCCGACCCTCGCCATCTCGATGGAAGATGACCGCTTCGGTACGGCGGATGCGGCCCGCCACATCGCTGCGACAGTGCCAGGAGCGGAGTTGGTGATCTACCCGAGGCGGGCACGTGTGGGTGGGGCATGACGCGGAGTTGTGGCTGAGCGTCGATGCGTTCCTCCGCAAACTCTGACTACTCCGCCGCCTCCATGTAATTCGCCATGGGCGGGCAGGTGCAGACGAGGTTTCGATCGCCGAAGACGTTGTCGACGCGGCCGACGGGCGGCCAGTATTTGTCATTGGGATAGCCCTTCAAGGGGAAGAAGGCCTTCTCCTTGGAATAGGGGTGCTTCCAGTCGCCGAGCAGCAGGCGATGGGTGTGCGGCGAATTCTTCAGCACGTTGTCAGTCTTGTCGGCCTTGCCCTCCTCGACTTCGGCGATCTCCTTGCGTATCTCGATCATGGCGTCGCAGAAGCGGTCGAGTTCGCGCTTGCCTTCCGACTCAGTCGGTTCGATCATCAGCGTGTCGACGACCGGGAACGACATGGTTGGTGCATGGAAGCCGTAGTCGACGAGGCGCTTGGCCACATCCTCAACGGAAAGCCCGGTGCGCTCCTTCAACCAGCGCAGGTCGATGATGCACTCGTGGGCGATGAAGCCGCCGGGACCGGTGTAGACGATGGGGAAATGCGGGGCCAAACGTTTCGCCATGTAGTTGGCGTTGAGGATGGCCATGATGGTGGCCTTCCTCAGGCCCGGGCCGCCCATCATGGCGATATAGGTCCAGGAGATCGGCAGGATCGATGCCGAGCCCCAGGGTGCCGCCGACACCGCGCCGTGAGTCTGGTCGGCGCCTGCCGGCCGGGTTTACGCCGTGCACGACGCGGTGGCCCGGAAGATGAGGTGCGAGGTGAGCCTTGACGCCGATTGGCCCCATTCCGGGGCCGCCGCCGCCATGGGGAATGCAGAAGGTCTTGTGCAGGTTCATGTGGCAGACGTCGGCGCCCAGTTCGGCGGGGCGCACCAGGCCCACCTGGGCATTGAGGTTGGCGCCGTCGAGATAGACCTGGCCGCCATGGGCGTGGACGACATCGCAAATGTCTTTCACCGCTTCCTCAAACACGCCGTGGGTCGAGGGATAGGTGATCATCAGGGCTGCGAGGTTGGCGGAGTTTGTTTCGGCCTTGGCCTTCAGATCGGCGAGGTCGACGTTACCGTTGTCATCGCAGGCGACGACCACCACCTTCATGCCGGCCATCACCGCCGAAGCGGGGTTGGTGCCGTGGGCGGAAATGGGGATCAAACAGATATTGCGGTGGCCCTGGCCTCTCGCCTTGTGATAGCCGGCAATGGCCATGAGGCCTGCATACTCTCCCTGGCTGCCAGCGTTGGGCTGCAGTGACACGGCATCGAAGCCGGTGATTTCGGCCAGCATCGATTCGAGTTCCTCGAACAGCTGCTGATAGCCTTGCGCTTGTTCCAGCGGCGCGAAGGGATGGAGCATCGAAAAGCCGCGCCAGGTGACAGGAATCATCTCGGTCGTGGCGTTGAGCTTCATGGTGCAGGAGCCCAGGGGAATCATCGACTGGTCGAGGGCTATGTCCTTCACCTGCAAGTGCCGGAGATAACGCAGCATGTCAGTTTCCGAGTGATACATCGAAAACACCGGATGGGTGAGGTAACTCGAGGCGCGGCGCAAAGGTTCGGGGATCACATCCTTCAAGCCCTTGTCGATCTCGTCGATCTTCACGCGCTCCAATGCGTCGGTCTTGAAAACTGTCAACAGGCGTTCAAGTTCCTGGCGCCTGGTCGACTGGTCGAAGGACATGCCGATGTGGTCGGCATCGACAAAGCGCAGATTGATGCGCTTTTCCTTGGCCTTGGCCCACAGGGAATGGGCGCGGCCGGGGGCGTGGATGGTCAGTGTATCGAAGAAGGCCCTGGTTTTCACGGTGTAGCCGAAGCCTTTCACGGCGGCGGCAAAGATTTCAGCAAAGCGATGGGTGCGCTCGGCGGTCTTACGAATGCCTGACGGGCCATTGTAGACTGCAAACATCGAGGCGATGACCGCCAGAAGCACCTGAGCGGTGCAGATGTTGCTGGTCGCCTTCTCGCGGCGAATGTGCTGTTCGCGGGTTTGCATGGCCATGCGAAGGGCGCGATGGCCTTCACTGTCGACCGACACGCCGATCAAGCGGCCCGGCATGGCGCGTTTGTATTCGTCCTTGGTGGCAAAGAAAGCGGCGTGCGGGCCGCCATAACCCATGGGAACGCCGAAGCGCTGGGCGGAACCCACAGCGATATCGGCGCCCAGTTCGCCCGGCGGCGTCAACACGGCAAGGGCCAGCAAATCGGTTGCCATGATGGCGAGGGCGCCGGCCTCATGCAGCCTGGCAATGATGGCGCGATAGTCACGCACTTCACCGGAGGATCCGGGATAGGACAGCAAAGCCGCGAACACACCCTTGGGCTTCAGGTCCTTGGCGGGATCTCCGACCAGCACTTCGTAGCCAAAGGCACGAGCCCTGGTTTCGATGACGCCGATGGTTTGCGGGTGGGTGTCGGCATCGACAAAGAAAGTGTTTGAATTGCCGCTCACCAGGCGCTTGGCCATGGCCATGGCTTCGGCTGCGGCGGTCGCTTCATCGAGCAGCGACGAACCGGCCAGTTCGAGGCCGGTCATGTCAACGATCATCTGCTGGAAGTTCAGCAGCGCCTCAAGACGGCCCTGGCTCACCTCCGCCTGATAGGGCGTGTAGGCGGTGTACCAGCCGGGGTTTTCCAAAATGTTGCGGAGGATGACCTTGGGGGTCACGGTGCCATAGTAACCCATGCCGATCATCGAGGTGTAGACCTCGTTCCTTTCGGCCATGTTGCGGAGATATGAGAGTGCCGTGCGCTCGGCCATGGCGGGCTTCAAATCCAGGGGCCGCTTCACGCGGATTTTTTCCGGCACCACCATGGCGATGAAATCCTCGAGCGTCTTGGCGCCGACGAGGGCCAGCATCTCCTTGGTCTCGATGTCATTCGGACCAATGTGCCGTGGAATGAAATTGGCGCCGGGCTCAAGGTCAGCGAAGGAGGGACGGGTGGTCATTTCATGCTCCTCATGGCTTTATCCCTCCTCGCGAAGCGGGGAGGGTGCCGCCCAAAGGGCGGCGGGTGGGGTATGCGGTTCGAGCACCGCGATCAATTTTTCGATGACACCATCCATCGCCTGGTCGATGTCGATGTTCCAGAATCGCAAAACGCGATAGCCCCTTATTCCCAGATAACTGTCGCGGATGGAATCCCGCGCCGGTCCTCGATTGATGCCATGCTGAGAGCCGTCAACTTCTATGACGAGGCGCGCCGTCTTCTCGGCGAAATCCACGATGTAAGACCCGATCGGCGCCTGCCGCCGAAAGTGAAACCCGCGCGCGTTGAAATGCTTCAACTGCCCCCAGAGCTTCACCTCTTGGGGCGTCATGTTGTTGCGAAGTGCGCGGGCGCGGAGGTTGGGCATGATAACTCTTCATCCTTCTCCCAAGCAACGCGTGGGGGAAGGTGGATGGCGCCGCAGGCGCGAGACGGATAGGGGTCCTTCCACGCGGCCAGACCCCACCCGGCCGCTGCGCGGCCACCCTCCCCGCTTCGCGAGGAGGGATGCGCTAGCCCGCCACGAATTTGTCATAGGCGGCCTTGTCCATCAGTTCGGCGAGCTCGCCTTGGTCCTTGAGCTTCACCTTCATGAACCAGGCGCCGCCTTCGGCGTCGCGGTTTACGAGGGCGGGATCGCCTTCGAGTTCGGTGTTCACTTCGACGACTTCGCCAGTGACCGGCGCGTAGACTTCGCTTGCCGCCTTGACGCTTTCGACCACGGCGGCATCGCCGCCCTTGGTCACCTGCTTGCCGACCTTGGGAAGTTCGACGAAGACGACATCACCCAGCTGCTCCTGGGCGTGGTTGGTGATGCCGATGGTGGCGATTGTGCCATCGAGCTTCACCCATTCGTGTTCCTTGCTGTATTTGACGGTCATTGGGCGCTCCTCAGCGTTTGAAGTTGTTGGGGACGAAAGGAAGTTTCACAACCTGTGCTGGCATCGGCTTGTCGCGGACGATCAGTTGCACAGGTGTTCCGGGTACGGATGATTGGGTTTCGACATAACCCATGGCCACCGGGCCATTGGCGGTGGGGCCGAAGCCGCCGGAGGTGATCACGCCGATGGAACGGCCGGCCTGATCGGTAATCACTGTTCCCTCGCGGGCGGGGGCGCGGCCTTCGGGCTTGATGCCGACACGCTTGCGCTTTGGGCCTTCGGCTAGCTCCTTCTGCACCCGTGAGGCGCCGATGAAGCCCCCTTCGGCGCGGCGGCGCTTGGCGATGGACCACATGAGATCGGCCTCCACCGGACTCGTTGTCTCATCAATGTCGTGACCATAGAGGCAAAGGCCACCCTCAAGACGCAGCGAATCTCGGGCCCCGAGGCCGATGGGCTTCACGGCAGGATCGGCAAGCAGAAGGTTCCACAGGTGAACCACATCCTTGTCGTGAACAGAGATCTCGAAACCGTCCTCGCCAGTGTAACCCGAACGCGAGACGTGCGCCTCGATGCCATCGAGTTTCAGGCATTCATAGTGCATGAACTTTATGCCGCGGGCGGCGGGGTTCAGTTTCGCCAGCACGTCCTCGGCCTTCGGGCCTTGCAGCGCCACGAGCGACAAGTCTTCGGCGGACTTGAAGGTGACGCCACCCGAGAGATGATCGGCAATCCATTTGTAATCATGGTGCTTGCGGCCGGCATTCACCACCACGTAGAGCCAGCCCTCATAGCCTTGGTAATCGGCACGGGTGATCATCAGATCATCGAGAATGCCGCCATCTTCGGCCAGCAGTTGCGAGTAACGCTGTTGTTTCGGTGCCAAGCCCCTGATGTCGGCGGGTACTATTTTCTCCATCGCCGCTGATGTGGTTTCGAAATCAGGACCCATGACGAAGCACTGGCCCATGTGCGAGACATCGAACAGCCCGGCGCTGGTTCTCGTCCAATTGTGCTCTGTCAAAATGCCGGTGGGATACTGCACCGGCATGTCATAGCCGGCGAAGGGCACCATGCGGGCGCCGCGCCTGACGTGCTCATCATAAAGGGCGGTGCGGTGAGTTTCTTCCGTCATCAAGGTCTCCTGACACAGCAAGGCGCAGTCCGATCAACATCGAACCTGCCCCATCTGTACGAGACCTGAGAGATTTCATGCGCGGGTCACTCCGACACCCGGCACTTGGCTCCTTCGGTGAGTTGCCCGATTGGGCCCCTGCTCTCCAGAGGTCGTAACACCAGCGGTCCATTTGCCTGAGAGTTTCCGGGGCGGTTGCTCCTTCGGCGCCGGATTGAACCGGTCTCTCCCGCGTGGTGCGCGATATGTGGCGACCCTAGCTTTTGCCCCGGTGAAGTCAAGCCCTTGCGGGCCGGTCATTCGCAGATGCGATAGGTGCCGCTCTTGCCATGCTTGCCAAGGTCAAAATGGAAATGCTCGGCGTGGGCAGTATTGGCACCAGGGCCCAGAACGGTAGTGAACGCCGAACAGGCCGATGACCGCATCGCCGCCAGGGCGGCATAGCCCTTGGCCGCACGGACGGTCGCGTCCTTCACCTGGATGGTCGAGCCATCTCGAAGTTTGAAGAATGTGATATCCACGGCGTTGCCATAGCCATGTTCGCTGATCTTGCCGGAGGAATCGCCGTTGCGGCCGCGGCACTCATAGCCGGGGCCGGTGTAGAGCTTGGCGAGGGGCGAGCCTGCCTTGGCCGCGGCTGCAGCACCATCGGCTTCCAGCCATTTTGAGAATTCAACGGCGAACTTGCAACTCAGCAAGGGATGGTCGGGGAACTCAACGGATCCCGACGCAAGCCGGATGGACTTCAGCATGACGGGATCGTTGACGGAGCACGATCCGGCGCTGGCTGGTTGGGCCTGGACCGCAAAACTCACGCCCAAGAAGGCGAGATTGTCCTGGCAATCGCCACCCTTCGGTAGCGCAATGGATTTCTTTGGCGTGATCGCCGCGCTGGCGACCTCGTTCTTGTTGTCTTTCGAGGCTGGGCCGAGCCCGGCGGGCTTGGCGCGAGGAATGGGAATGGTACCTTGGGTCTCCGGCGTTTCTGCCGGTGTCGCGGCCGCCGACCGCCGGGGGTTTGGCCGGGGGATGGGGATATCGGTCTTGGCTTCGGATTTGCCCTTTTTGGCGGGCGCTGCGGCGGCGGGGGGCGTGGCCTTCTTCTTCGCGCCATTGCCGGACCGGCACTTCGGGCTTTTCAGTTTCTGGCAGAGGTTATCTTCCACGGCTTGAATACGGTTGCCGATGCTGTCCAGGATGCCGGCCTCCGCCACAGTGAAGGAAAGACCCAGCAGAATGATCGCCAAGGCGGATGAGCCGGACACTTGCCGAACCGGCGTTCGATGAATCTGCATTGGATTGGCCCCAGCCTCCCTCATGCGCCGCCCGCTAAAACGTGAAACCGATGGGAGGCCAAATTGTGACCTCGCGACGATAGGGCCTTTCCCCCTCTCAAGCAGCCCACCTGTTCCCTGCCATTCTTGACATTGGCGGGGCAGGCCCGCATCTAGCGGCCATGGCCAAGCCGAAACTTACCATCCTGCTTGCGGCACCGCGTGGATTCTGCGCTGGCGTGGTGCGGGCCATCGATATCGTCGAGCGGGCGCTGGCGCTCTATGGGGCGCCGGTCTATGTGCGCCACGAGATCGTTCATAACAAATTCGTGGTCGATGATCTGCGCGCCAAAGGGGCGATCTTCGTCGAGGAACTCGACGAGATTCCTGCGGGTGACCGGCCAGTGGTGTTTTCGGCCCATGGCGTGCCGAAATCGGTTCCGGCCGAAGCAACGGCGCGCAAGCTGTTCCAGATCGATGCCACCTGCCCACTGGTCACCAAGGTTCACATGGAGGCCATGCGCCACCACACCGAGGGGCTGGAGATCATCCTCATCGGCCATGCCGGGCACCCGGAAACCATCGGCACCATGGGGCAGTTGCCGGATGGTGCGGTGACGCTGATTGAAACCGTTGCTGATGCCGAAAGGCTTGCGCCACGCGACCCGGCAAAGCTCGCCTATGTGACGCAGACGACGCTTTCGGTCGACGACACCAGGGACGTGATCGCTGTGTTGCAGCGGCGGTTCCCGGAGATCCGCGGCCCGTTCAAGGAAGACATCTGCTATGCCACGACTAACCGGCAAGAGGCGGTGAAGTCGATCGCCGGCCGCATCGACATGCTGCTGGTGGTAGGGGCGCCGAACTCGTCGAACTCCAAGCGGCTGGTCGAAGTGGGCATCAAGAATGGCTGCCCGCGTGCTCTGCTGGTGCAGCGGGCCGACGAACTGCATTGGCCGGATCTCAAGGGACTCAGGACGATCGGTGTTACGGCAGGCGCTTCGGCGCCGGAGGTTCTGGTCAACGAGATCATCGATGCATTCGGTGATCACTACCACGTCACAGTCGAAAAGGTCACGCTGCGCGAAGAAAACGTGTCGTTCAAGCTGCCGCGCGAGCTGCGTGAAAGTGCTGCGCCGGCATGAGCAGCGGCAAGGTAATCGTGCACACGGATGGCGCGTGCTCGGGGAATCCGGGTCCCGGTGGCTGGGGCGTCATTCTTGAGTACAACGGTACGCGCAAGGAACTGTCGGGTGGCGAAGCGGACACCACCAACAACCGCATGGAATTGATGGCGGCGATCATGGCGCTCGAATCGCTCACCCGCCCCTGCCCCGTCGAGATGCATGTCGATTCGCAATATGTGAAGGACGGCATCAGCACGTGGATTCACGCCTGGAAAAAGAATGGCTGGAAAACCGCCGGGAAGAAACCGGTCAAGAACGCCGAATTGTGGCAGCGCCTCGACGCGGCATTGGGCAAGCATCAGGTGTCGTGGCACTGGGTGCGCGGCCACGCTGGCCATGACGGCAACGAGCGCGCCGACGAGCTTGCCCGCCAAGGCATGGCGCCGTTCAAGCGGCGGGGGAAAGCCTAGAGTTGGGTGAGGATGGTGTCGGCGCCGGAAACGTTCACGCCGGACTTGTCCTCGACATTCAAGGTTTTCACCACGCCATTCTCGACGATCATCGAATAACGCCTAGAGCGCCGGCCCATGCCGGATGCGGTGAGGTCCCTGTCGAGGCCAAGCTTCCTGGCGAAATCGCCGTTGCCGTCGGCAAGCATCATGATCTTGCCGTTGGCGCCGGTAGCCTGCCCCCAGGCGTTCATCACATCGACGTCGTTCACAGCGGTGCAGGCGATGGTGTCGACACCCTTGGCCTTGATGGCGTCCATGGCCTTGAGGAAGCCCGGCAGATGGTTCATCGAGCAGGTGGGGGTAAAGGCGCCGGGTACTGCGAACAGCACAACCCTGCGGCCGGCGAAGACAACATCGGTCGAAAGCTTTTGCAGACCGTCGGCGGTCATGGTCGAGAACTCGGCGGCTGGAATTTTGTCGCCTGGCTTGATGGTCATTGGATACCCCCCTGGATTTGGTCGTGGCCCGGAGTTAAGCGAGAACGATTGTTTGTTCAAGCCCGGCGCCAAGGCGATCAATGGTGAGCTTCAGGGGCTTGCCGATGAGCTTGGCGCCATCCTTGAGATTGTCGATAACCAGCCGCGCCGAAAGCCCGTCGGCAGCGAAGTCCGGCTTGCGGAAATAGGCCCCGCCTTCGGCCTCGACGAATATGTCCGAGACTGGCTCGGCCAGCGACAGGATCAACACCGGCTGGCTTCCCTCCATGGCCAGGGTGGAGGCGGAAACCGGTTGAGGGTCAGTGGCCGGCACCGGCACCCTGGCAATCCACTCCTGAAACATGTGGGTTTCGTTGCCGTTGCTGCCGGTATCGAGGTCAAGGCTGGCCGTGGTCTTGGCCGGTATGCAGATGATTTCGCAGACGGCAAAGAACAGCTCGAGTCGCAGGGTGACGGGTTTCGAGCTGTCGGCGGGATCGATGAGAATTGGAAGGGTCACTTGGTCCATGTAGCCCACGGTGTCGCCGGAGGCATCGTGGTAGCGTTTGGGCAGCGGAAACAGGACGTCGATGTTGCCGGCGTTTGCCGATTTGCTCCAATTGAAGTCCGGCGGGATGCCGGCGGTGCCGGGCATGCGCCAATAGGTTTTCCAGCCGTCATCAAGGTCAATGCGCAGGGCAGCCGCCCGCCGGGCACCAAGCCAGCCGCCATCGAGAAGTTCAACGGCATAGTTGTGTGTATTGGCCCAGGTGGGCCGGGTGAACAGTGGCAGGGCAAGGCCTGCCTGTATGATTTGTCTGCGGCGCATGGACTCCTATATGTCGATTGTTGGCTGACGCGGCAATCACGTTCCCGTCAGATTGTGGTGCTGGAATGGCGCCAAGATTGGAGTTAACCTGACATGGTCCTGAAAAGGCGAGACAACTCTTGAAAGCCTTGAGCCATTTGAGCGGGAAAATGCTGATCGCCATGCCGGGCATGAGCGATCCGCGTTTCGACCGGTCACTGATCTTCATGTGCGCGCACTCGGAAAACGGCGCCATGGGCATCATCGTTAACAAGATCACGCCGATGCTGAGTTTCGGGGAGCTGACCTCCCAGCTCGAACTCTTCTCGACCAGCGAATACGACGCCATTCCGCCGGAACTTCGCGGATCGGCGGTGCTGTTCGGCGGGCCGGTCGAGCCCAACCGGGGATTTGTGCTGCATACGTCCGACTATCTGGCTGAAGAAGCCAGTATGCCGGTCGGCAAGGAACTGGCGCTAACCGCTACGCTGGATATCCTGCGCGACATCGCCTCGGGCAAGGGTCCGCGGCGGTCAACGCTGGCGCTGGGCTATTCTGGCTGGGCGCCGGGCCAGCTTGAGGACGAGATCCAGCGCAACGGCTGGCTCCACGGCGAACCGGACGAGACGGTGCTGTTTGGCGGCCAACATGACATCAAATACGACCAGGCGCTCCGCAAGATCGGCATCGATCCGCTGATGTTGTCGCGTGACGCCGGTCACGCCTGAGCGGGGGTCTCGGGTTCAGGCTTCTTGCGGCGGCGGCGTTTTGTCTTCGGCCGGTTGATGGCCACAACCGGCTCTTCGGGCCTCGCCTCCGCTACAACCTTCTTCTTGGTCCTCGGCGCCATCGGCGCGACAGCCCGTTTCGGCTCTTCTTCAAGCTCTGGCTCGCTATTGGCCTCCAGTGTCGCAACAACGCGCTCACGCAGCTCGGCCAGTACCGGAGGATCGCGGCGCGGTGCTTCTGCCGCATCCTGCTGGGCGCGAGCCTGGGCAATGCCTGCTGCTGTGACGTCAATGGTGTTAGGCTGCGGAGTTGGGTCACGGGCGGCGCGTTCCCACAGCCAGGTGATCGCCGTACGGCCCGTTGAGGTGGCATAGGGCAGGCCCGCCAGCGCCTCGTTGACCTGCCGGGCGGTCATTGGAGGGCCAATGAAGAACCCCTGCCCCAGATCGCAATTGAGCTCGCCAAGCCGGTCGACCTGATCCTGATTTTCGATGCCTTCGGCCACGACGGTAAGTCCCAGGGAATGGGCCATGGCCAGGATCGCCTGGAGGATGATTGAGGCGCGCTCATCCTCGGCATCGGCCTCGATGAAACTGCGATCGACTTTCAGCGTGTCAAACGGCAGTTTGCGCAGGGTCGAGAGCGAAGAATAGCCGGTGCCGAAATCGTCACATGCAAGACCAACTCCCATTTCCTTGAAGCGCGCCAGGATTTGCGCCGCGCGCTCCGGAAATTGCATCACCAGGCTTTCGGTGATTTCGATTTTCAGGCTCTGGCGATGCACGCCCTCGCGATGCAAAACCTGTTTGATGTCATTGATGATGTCGGTATCGATCAGCTGGGCCGAAGATACATTGACGGCCACGAACACCGGCTCGGCCGGGCGAAACGAGCGCTGCCAGATGCCGAGTTGGCGGGCTGCCTCATTGATCACGGTGCGGCCTATGTCGTGAATCATGCCGGTTTGCTCGGCAAGGCCAATAAAGCTCTCGGGCGCCAGCAGCCCCAGCACGGGATGACGCCATCGGACCAGGGCCTCGAAGCCGGCAAGATTCATGTCGGCAAGGCGGGCGATGGGCTGGTAGTGGACTTCGATCTCATTGCGTTCGATGGCGCGCCGCAGCTCAGATTCCAGCACCACCAGTTCGGCGCGGTCATCGCGCATGGAGGATCGGAAGACCATGATCGAGTTGGCACCCTGGCGCTTTGCCTCATAGAGCGCGATCGCGGCATCCTTCATCATCTGCTCGGCTGATGTCGCATCTTCCTGATGCCGGGCCACGCCCATGCTGCCGGTCATGAAGATTTCCTGGTCGTCGAGCATGATTGGCCGGGCCACGGCGCGGCGCAGGTTCTCGGTGAACTCGACAGGGTCGCGGCTGGCACTGCCGGCAAACAAGAATTGCGAACTGATCGCCAGGCAGACGGGCAACGGTGTCGTTTGGACCGATGGTTGAAGACAGGCGGCGGCCGATTACCGACAGCAAACTGTCGCCGGCCTCATGCCCCAGGGCGTCATTCATCATCTTGAAGCGGTCGATATCGATGATCGCCACATGGACATCGCTGCGCGCGACCGGCGATTCCACTTGCAGGGCGCGGTTCAAGCGGTCCATGAACAGGGCGCGATTGGGCAAGCCGGTCACCGCATCATAAACGGCATCGTTGAGCAAGCGCTCTTCGGTGCGCTTGACGTCAGTCACATCGGTCAAGGTGCCGATGCAACGCACGGCCCGGCTGCCCTGGCCGGCCATCGCCCGGGCGCGGAGCATGAACCAGCGCCAGGTGCCGTCGCCATGGCGCAGCCGGAACTCGCGCTCGATGATGCCGCGGCCCTGACTTTCGGCGGCTTCAACGGCAGCAAGATAGGAATTGCGGTCCGAGGGGTGCATGATGTCCATGAAGGCTTCATAGCCGCCCTGAACAAGCGAGCCCGGCGGCAGGCTGAGGGCGCCTTCAAGTTCGTCGCCTACGAAAAGATCGCCGCCCTCCGACTGCCAGTCCCAGACGAATGCACGGGCGCCGGCCAGTGCGAGGGCGCGGCGGCCGGCTTCGCGGAAGAAGGTGCGGGACAGGTAACCCTGACTGAAAGCATAGTGGGCCAACGTAAAGGTCATGACCACCAGGACGGCGCCAAGGCCGGCGAGCAGCAGCGGTTCAAGCGTGCTGGTGCGGGGATTGTCGAGCATCGCTACCGTGGCAAAAAACGTCCACAGCAGAATTGTGGCCCAAGTGACCAAGGCTGGTTCAACATTGAGCTCGCCGCGCCGCCACAGGAAAAAATACAATAGAAATCCCACGACCGCGGTCGCCGCGAACAGTCCCCGCGCGGCAGCGGCGGCAATGGCCGGTTCGACGAAACCATAGACGGGAATACCGAGCGACAAGCCGCCAATCAACAGGACCAGGTTGGCGGCGAGCGGCGACAGGCGGCGCAGTTCAGCGTGCGTGCCAAGGAACAACAGCAGGAATGCCGCCATAAGTCCTTCTATCAGGGTGCGTGTTTCGGCAAGTCCAAACGGCATCTCACCGAAATATCCGAGTAACCTTGCGACGTGGCCCGATTCCAGGGCAATGAAACCCACGCAGGAAAGCGCCAGCCCACCGGCGGCCAGAAATATCGCCTTGGCCCGGAAGCCATAGAGCGCAAACAGCGCAAGCGTGAGCAGAACGGTGATGCCCAATATGGCGCCGCGAAAGAACGCGAAGTAATCCTTCTGACCGGCGAAAGCCTCCTGACGCCAAAGCTTGATAACTTCGAGGCCCGGGCGCTGCGTCTCAAACGCCACGGCGCCGGTTTCTCCTGGCGCCAACGTGAAGGCGAAGGCATGACCGTCGGGGGCATTCTCGGTTTCGAGCTTGATACTTCCGACCGAGGTTACGCCGATAACATTGGTGCCCGGCTGCCTGGGCCAGACCAGGCCCGAGCCCACGAAACCCGACTCCGGAATTACCAGCGTTACGGTGTGCGCCTCTTTGGCCGAGTTCTTGAACCCGACGGCGACCCAATAATAGGTTGGCCCCGCCCCGCTGGCTTTCAGAGTCATAAATTCCTTGGCGCCGGACTGCTGGTCGGGCCGCTCGATGGTCACCGAAGTCTGGTCGGTTTCAAGACCAGCGAGGAAGGAAGCGACATCGATGTTCGGCTCGCCCAGGGCGATGTCGACCGGTTCAACCGCCTGGGCGGCAGGTACCGGCAGAAGCGCTGCCAAAAGCAAAAAAAGAATCGCGATCAGGTGCCCGCAAGGCCTGGTCATGTCGCTCCCGAGAGTCATGACTCACTAGGTACCGCGTGTCACCACATTGAGCAAGAATTATGGGCCTGTTGTCCCGTGCTGATCGGCGGACAAACAGGCAAACAGGTGGTGGTCCTGCCACAGTCCATTGATCTTCAAGTAACTGCGGGCCATGCCTTCTTGCTCAAACCCACAGCGTTTCAGCAGAGCAATCGAGGCCACATTGGAGGGGAGGCAGGCGGCTTCCAGGCGATGCAGTTGCAGGTGTTGGAAAGCAAAGGACTTGATCAGGCCAACAGCCGCCGTCATGTGGCCGGCGCGGGCATAGGGTTCCCCGATCCAGTAGCCAAGCGTTCCCATCTGCGCCACGCCACGGCGAATGTTGGATATGGTGATGGCGCCCATCAAGTCGCCCGTGTCGTTGGCGAAAATGAAGAATGGATATGACAGGTCGTCCTCAATATCCCGCCAATAACGCTTGATGCGCGAACGGAAGGCGGCCCGGGTCAAATCGTTGGAGGGCCACAGCGGCTCCCAGGGCGTCAGGAACTCGCGGCTTCTCAGGCGCATGGTGGCCCAGCCCTGGTGATCGGGCATTTCCGGGGTGCGCAGCGTGATGGTAACCCCGCGCAGGGCTGGTGGAAGTTCGGGACCGAATGGCGAGCGCAGGAAGGCCATCGCTCAACTCACGTGAAGTGTGCCTGCACGGCTTCATATCCCGGCATGCCCTCAAGGTTGCCCACCGCGCTCATGGCTGGAGCCTGGGCGCGGAACAGGCGCTGGGCCATAGCACGCACCTGTTCCGCTGTTACAGCGTCGATCTTGGCGGTGAGTGTTGCAATCGACGGCACCATGCCGAACGCCAGGAATTGGCGGGCAATCTGGTCGGCGCGAGACGATGCGCTTTCGAGACTCATCACCAGGCTTGCCTTGAGCTGCGCCTTGGCCCTGGCAATTTCGGCCTCGGTCACGTTTTCGGCAACCGACAGCATGACATCGGACGTGACATTCAACAGGTCGGGCGAATGCTCAGGGGATGTCGCGGCGTAGACGCCGAGCTGGCCGCCATCTTCATAGGCCGAGCCATAGGAAAATACGCTGTAGCAGAGGCCGCGTTTCTCACGCACCTCCTGGAACAGGCGGGACGACATGCCGCCGCCAAGAATATTCGAGAGGACTTGCAACACATAGATTTCGGGATCGCGATAACCGGGTGCGGCAAACGACATGACAACATGGGCCTGGTCCAACGGCTTTTCGGCAAGTTGCTGGGTGGGTACAAAGCTCGGCGGTTCACGCTGCGGCTGCTGGCCAATTTCGATTTTGCCGAGAAGCTTTTCGGTCTCGGCGGCAAAGGCCTGATGATCGATGTTGCCGGCCGCTGCCACCACCATGCGCGAGCCCCAGTAGTTGCGGCCACGCCAGGCGATGATTTGCTCGCGGGTGACATTGCCGATCAGGTCGAGTGTTCCGAGGATTGGCCGGCCCAGCGGGTGCTCACCGTAACTGGCGGCTTGCGCCAGGTCGAATACCAAGTCGTCGGGCTGGTCATGGGAGGCGTGGATTTCCTGCAGGATCACATCGCGCTCACGCTCCAGCTCCTCGGGGTCGAGTACCGAGTTGGTGAAGATATCGGCAAGAATGTCGAGAGCCAGCTGCCAATCGTTTTTCAATACACGGGCATAATAGGTCGTGGTTTCCATTCCGGTGGCGGCGTTGATGTCGCCGCCGGCGGATTCAATTTCCTCGGCAATTCCTTGGGCGGTGCGGCGGGTGGTTCCCTTGAATGCCATGTGTTCGAGAAAATGGGCAATGCCGTTTTCTTCGGGGCTCTCGTCGCGAGCGCCGGCCTTGACCCAAATGCCCAGGGCCACCGTTTCAAGATGGGGCATATGGTGGCTGACGACGTGTATGCCGTTGGCTAGGCGGGTAATCTCAACGCTCATAACACTCCCATTCAGGCACCATGGCGGGACATTATGAACTCGCGAACCTGCCCCACGTCGTTGGGCAGCAGTGTGAAGCGTTCTTCGGCTTTCAGCAAGTGCTCAAGCCGCGCTGGCAGGCGGGGGCGGATGCCCGAGGCCTTTTCGACCGCATCGGGGAACTTGGCGGGGTGGGCGGTGGCCAGGGTGACCATGGGGGAAGTGGAATGGCGCTGCTGGCGGGCCACCGCATAGCCCACGGCGGTATGGGGATCGAGAAGCTCGCCGGTGGCGGCAAGGGTTTCGCGAATCGTGGCTTCGGTCAGGGCTTCGCCGGCGGCGCCGGAGTCGAATTCATTGCGGATTGCCTGCAATTCGCGGTCACCGATGGTGAACGAGCCCGATTGCGACAGGCTGGCCATCAGGTGGCGCACGGCGTTGGCGTCACGGCCATGAACCTCAAAGAGCAAGCGCTCGAAATTACTGGAGACCTGGATGTCCATGGATGGGCTGGTTGAGGCCGCAACACCGCGGGTTTCGTAGTGGCCGGTCTTGAGGGTGCGGTCGAGGATATCGTTAACGTTGGTGGCGATGACCAGGCGGTCGATGGAGGCGCCCATGCGCTTGGCGACGAGGCCTGCGAAGACGTCGCCGAAATTGCCGGTGGGAACACAAAAGCTCACCGGCCGGTCTGGACTGCCAAGGCTTGTGGCAGCGGTCACATAGTAAACGACCTGGGCCATGATGCGGGCCCAATTGATGGAATTAACACCGGCAAGGCCGACGCCATCGCGGAAGCGGTGATCGTTGAACAGGGCTTTCACGATGGCCTGGCAATCATCAAACGTGCCGTCAATCGCCAGGCAGTGGACGGTTGGCGAGGCGACGGTGGTCATCTGGCGGCGCTGCACGTCGCTGACCCGACCATTGGGGTAGAGTATGAACACCGAGGCATACTGGCTGGCCTTGAAGGCCTCGATTGCCGCACCCCCGGTATCGCCCGAGGTGGCGCCGACGATGGTTGCCCTGGTCTTGCGCCGGGCCAGCGCCCAATCCATCAGCCGGGCGAGGAGTTGCATCGCCACATCCTTGAAGGCCAGGGTCGGCCCGTGGAAAGAGTTCGAGCAGAAAGTGATTGTCATCGAGCTGCTTGAGCGGAGCCACCGCCGGGTGGCCGAAACCGGCATAGGCTTCGGCGATCATCGACTTCAGGGCCGCGGCGGGAACATCGGCTCCCACGAAGGGTGACAGAATGGAAAAGGCCGCCTCTTCGTAGGTTTTGCCGCGCATGGCCCGCAGGGTGGCCGTCGATTGCTCGGGCCAGCGGGCCGGAACGTAAAGGCCGCCATCGCGGGCCAGGCCGGTTAGCAGTACATCCTCGAAACCGAGTTCGGGGGCTTCGCCGCGGGTCGATATGTAGCGCAATGGCGGTGTCCTTCTGATTGCGCCCTGCCTTAACGGGGGCGAAGGCTCCGATCAAGCGCCGGATTTATTCATCTGTTGGCGGATGAAGAGCATCGCAATAACCGCCAGAATTGCGGCGAAGCCAAACCAAGTCAAAGCGTAACCCAAATGGTTGTTGGCGAGATTGGCGGACGGCGGCCGGGGTTTCGGAAGTGGCGGGCCCGATGGATCCGGCAAGAGCTGGATGACGACCGCAACCGGATTTGCGCCTTGCGGCAATTCAATCGATGCCAGCATGGCCGGCACATCCCACCAGTACCAGCGGTTGCCCGAAACATCGTTGGCGGGAGTGAATGCGCCGGGGCCGTCGCGCCGCAGCCGCAGAATGCCGGTGATTTCGACCGGGCCGGCCGGGTTTTCAGATCGGAATACTGGGAGGTCCTTGTCGGGAATCGTGCCGCGATCCACCAGCAGCACATGATTGTTGTCCATCACCAGTGGTGTGACGACCTGCCAGCCCGCTCCACCTTCGGACGTTGCCATGACAAAGCGGCTCTCGCCGGGAAGATAAGTTCCGGCAGCGGTCACCTTGGTGAAATCGGCCGCATTGCCGGGCGGCACGGAGGTGAATGGAATGGCGGGCCGGGCAAGTTTGCCGGCGATGTCTGCCAGCAATGCTTCTTTCCATTGCAGCCGTTGCAGCTGCCAAGCTCCCAGTCCGCACAGAACAACTATCCCGAGGACCGCCGCGATGGCCGCCGAGAGCATTGTTGCACGGGGTGTCATTTCACCTCGCGGCCTTCGCGCGCACCGGTTTTCCACTGCTGGGCAAGCAGAATGCCTTTCATGGGGCGAAGCATGGCCAGCGGCAGCAGGATCAGAACCGGAATGGCGATCAGGGCGTGGACCCAAAAGGGCGGAGAGTAAGCAATCTCGACGCCCAGAATGGAACCCACGCCCACCACGCAGACGAACAGCATGACGAACCAGGCGGCACCATCGCCACTGTCGGCAAAGCTGAACGACAGGCTGCAGCTGGAACAGGATTTGGCGACTTTGAGGTAGCCTTCGAACAGCCGGCCACGGCCGCAACGCGGGCATTTGCCGGCAAGCCCTGTCGTGATGGGCGAAAGATCGGCGTAGTAATTTTCGGTCATGGCGTCTCGCAAACGAAAGGGGCCGCGCGGAAGGTTCCACGCGGCCCCTTATAGCTCAATTGGGCATCAATGTTCCGGGATAACGGCGCCGGCCGAACCCCAAATATAGATGCAGGCAAACAGAAACAGCCAGACCACGTCGACGAAATGCCAGTACCAGGCGGCGGCTTCAAAGCCGAAGTGCTGCTTGGGCGTGAAGTGGCCGGCCACGGCACGGAACAGACAGACAATCAGGAACAGCGTACCGATCAGCACGTGGAAACCGTGGAAGCCGGTGGCCATGAAGAAGGTGGAACTGTAGATGTTACCACCACTGTCGCGGCTGAAAGCAAAGGCGGCGTGGGCGTATTCATAGGCCTGAATGGCGGTGAACAGGGCGCCGAGGACAACGGTGCAGATCAGGCCCCACTTCAGGCCCTGGCGGTCGTTGTTCAGGAGGGCATGATGTGCCCAGGTCACGGTGGTGCCGGAAGTGAGCAGGATCAGGGTGTTGACCAGCGGCAGATGCCAGGGGTCGAAAACTTCGACACCCTTGGGCGGCCAGATGCCACCGGTTTCGGCGACGCGCGAGGCGAGAATAGGTTCGCCGGTGAACAGGCTGGCGTCGAAGAAGGCCCAGAACCAGGCAACGAAGAACATCACTTCGGAAGCGATGAACATGATCATGCCGTAGCGCAGGTGAATGCTGACCACCGGCGTGTGATCACCCTTGTGGGCCTCGTTGATCACGTCACGCCACCACATGAACATGGTGTAGAGAACGAGGGCGAAACCGAGGATCATCACCCAGGGGTTGGCATGGTTGTGCATGAAGACCACGGCACCCACCGCCAGGATGAAGGCGGCAATCGAGCCGACGATGGGCCAGGGGCTCGGATCGACGAGATGGTAGTCGTGGTTCTTTGCGTGACTGTCGGCCATTTCCCCTACTCCGTTTAGTTCGCAGTTGTTGTTACGGGCGCGAGGACCCGCGAAACCGATTCCGGCTTGTCAGCCGGATAGAAACTGTATGACAGTGTGATCGCGTCGATTGTGGCGGCATCGGCGTCTTCGAGAATTGCCGGGTCGACGAAAAATGTTACCGGCATTTCGGCGCTCTCGCCAGCCTGCAGCGTTTGCTCGGTGAAGCAGAAGCATTCAATCTTGTTGAAGAAGGCGCCGGCCTGCTCCGGTGTTACGTTGAAGGCAGCGGTGCCGGTGACAGTTCCCGCGGTGTTGTTCTTCGCCCGATAGAAGGCAAGCGCCGGCTCGCCAAGCTTCACGGTCATCTCTAGCTGGCCGGGGTGGAACTCCCACCCCATGCTGGCGGCGACATTGGCGTCGAATCTTATCTTGATCGTACGGCTGTTCACATCTTGTGGTGCCACTTCGGCCACTTGCGGCGTGCCGGCAAAACCGGTGGCTTGGCAGAACAGGCGGTAGAGCGGCACCGAGGCATAGGCGAGGCCGAGCATAGCAGCCGCGCCCGTGGCAGCGGCGAAGGCAACGCGGCGGTTCTTTCCGTGGTTTGTCCCTGCCATGTCAGATGCGGTCCAAAGCAGCGCCGCCGAGGCGGACGATTGTCGTGATGAAGAATAGCGCCACGAGTCCCAACAGCACCAATGCCATGACGATGGCGCGCTTCCTGCGCCGCGACATGTCCTCTGGACCGAAGGGAGTTGGCACCGGCTTGCTCATCACAGCACCGGCGCGAAGGGGGTAAGCCCCAGAAGGCGTTCGATGAGGATGGCAGCGAAAATCAGGAACAGCCAGGTGAGTGAATACTTGAACAGCTTTTTGAGGGCCGTCTCCGCGACGGCACCTTCACGCAGTCGATAGACGTTCAGCGCGCACTGGAGGAAGCGGACCCCGAGGACGGCGGCAGCCACCGAGTAGAGCATTCCGGTGACGCCAAGCAGCGACGGCAAAGCGGTGAGCGGCACGAGGATCAGCGAATAGATCAGGATCTGGCGGCGGGTTTCATCAGCGCCAGCCACCACCGGCAGCATCGGGACGCCGGCTCTCGCATAGTCGGCATTGATGTTCTTCCACATGGCCAGCGCCCAGAAGTGCGGCGGGGTCCACATGAAGATGATGAGAAAGAGCGCAATGGCGCCAAGGTCGATGGAACCGGTTACCGCCGCCCAGCCGATCATCGGCGGAAAGGCTCCGGCGGCGCCGCCGATCACGATGTTCTGCGGCGTGCGGCGTTTCAGCCAGATGGTGTAGATCACCACATAGAAGAAGATGGTGAAAGCCAGCAGGGCGGCCGCCACCGGATTGACCAGAAGGCCAAGCAGCAACACCGAGCCCACGGCCAGCACCAGGCCGAAGCCCAGGGCTTCGCCCGGCAATACCGCTCCGCGCGGAATGGGACGCGAGGCGGTGCGCTTCATCTGCGCATCGATGTCGGCCTCGTACCACATGTTGAGAGCACCCGAAGCTCCGCCACCCACGGCGATGGCCAGTAGTGCTACGGCGGCAATCCAAGGATGGATGGTACCGGGAGCCGCGAGAATTCCGACGAGGGCCGTAAACACAACGAGCGTCATCACCCTGGGCTTCAGCAGGGCGAAGAAATCGCCGGCCGTACCCTGCCCGCCCAGGGCAAGGTCGCGGCTGACGTGTTCGGCGTTGATGTCGCTCATTGCCCTACTTGATCACCGGCAACGTTGAGAACTGGTGGAATGGCGGCGGCGAAGACAGCGTCCACTCCAGCGTGGTGGCGCCAACACCCCACGGATTGTCAGCGGCCGGCACCTTGCGGGAGAATGCCTGGATGACGCCATAGAGGAAAATCAGCACGCCGAAGGCCGAGAGATAAGAGCCATATGACGACACCATGTTCCAACCGGCGAAGGCTTCCGGATAGTCGATATAGCGGCGCGGCATGCCGGCAAGGCCGAGGAAGTGCTGCGGGAAGAACACCAGGTTGACGCCGATGAAGGTGACCCAGAAGTGCAGCTTGGCGATGAAGTCCGAGAACACGTAGCCGAACATCTTCGGGAACCAGTAGTACCAGGCGCCGAAGATCGCAAACACCGCGCCCAGCGACAGCACATAGTGGAAATGCGCCACCACGTAATAGGTGTCGTGCAGCGAACGGTCGACGCCGGCGTTGGCCAACACCACACCGGTAACGCCGCCGACGGTGAACAGGAAGATGAAGCCAAAGGCCCAAAGCATGGGCGCCTTGAACTCGATGGAGCCGCCCCACATGGTGGCGATCCACGAGAATATCTTCACCCCGGTGGGCACGGCGATAATCATCGTCGCGGCCACGAAGTAGGCCTGGGTGTCGGCATCCATGCCCACCGTGTACATGTGGTGGGCCCAGACGATGAAGCCGACGACGCCGATCGCCACCATGGCGTAGGCCATGCCGAGGTAGCCGAACACCGGCTTCTTCGAGAACGTCGAGACGATCTGCGAGATGATGCCGAAGCCGGGAAGAATGAGGATGTAAACTTCCGGATGGCCGAAGAACCAGAACAGATGCTGGTAGAGGATCGGGTCACCGCCCTTGGAGGCAACGAAAAAGCTGGTTCCGAAATTGCGATCGGTCAACAGCATGGTGATGCCGCCAGCCAACACCGGCAGCGACAGCAGCAACAGAAACACGGTGACCAGAATTGACCACACGAACAGCGGCATCTTGTGCAACGTCATGCCCGGGGCGCGCATGTTGAAGATGGTGGTGATGAAGTTGATGGCGCCAAGGATCGAGGAAGCACCGGCCAAATGGATGGACAGGATGGCGAAGTCGACCGACATGCCGGGATGCCCGGTGGTCGACAGCGGTGCGTAGATTGTCCAGCCGGTTCCCGCACCCATGTAGTCGCCGGCACCCGGCACGAACATGGAGATCAGCAACAGTGCAAGAGCAGCGGGAAGCAGCCAGAATGAAATGTTGTTCATGCGCGGGAACGCCATGTCGGGGGCGCCGATCATCAGCGGCACGAACCAGTTGCCGAAGCCGCCGATCATCGCCGGCATGACCATGAAGAAGATCATCAGGAGGCCGTGGCCGGTCACAAAAACATTGAACATGTGCTTGGCCTGGTCAAGGGCAGCTTCGCCTTCCGAGCCATAGGCCATCGCGGCAAGGCCATGGAACAGCTGGATGCCGGGTTCGGCCAATTCGATACGCATGGCAACCGACAGGAGGCCGCCGATTAATCCTGCGAAAATGGCGAACCACAGATACATCGTGCCGATGTCCTTGTGGTTGGTGGAGTAGACGTAGCGCTTCCACCCGGTGGGGTGGCCGTGATCGTCGTGATAGGCTGCAGCGTGTGCCATTGTTATTGCCTTTTCCCCAAACTCAGTTCTGCGCGACCTGGTGGACAGGCCGGATGGTCTTCAGGAATTCGTTGATCTTGGCATCGTCGGCGCCGGCGACCCGAAGCTCGCTCCAGGCCTTGAACTTGTCCTCGGCCACCACCCATACCTCGATCGGCATGTAGGCGTGGTCCTTACCGCAGAGTTCCGAGCACTGACCATAATAGACGCCTTCCGCCGTGGCATGGAACCAGTCCTCGTTGAGGCGGCCGGGCACGGCGTCGATCTTGAAGCCGAAGGACTGCACGGTCCAGGCGTGGATGATGCCTTCGGGGTCGGAGGTGACAATGAGTTTGACGGTCTTGTTGACCGGAACGACCACCGGTACATCAGTTGCCAGCAGCCAGGGCACGCCTTCGGCGTCGGCGGTGGCTTTGTCCTTGAGATAGGCGGTGAAGCTAACCTTGGCCGAGCCATCGTCATTGAGGCCGAGGTCGGGATATTCATAGGTCCAGTTCCAGCTGGGATTGCCGATGACCTTCAGCGTCATGTCGGCGGCGGGAATGTTGCGCTGGTAATAGACTAAGCGCAGCGACGGGATGGCGATGACCACCAGAATGATGATCGGGATCACCGTCCACAGCACTTCAACGGTGGTGTTGTGCGTGGTCTTGGAGGGAACCGGGTTGGCCTTGGCGTTGAACTTCACCGTCACGTAGGCGAGAAGTCCCAGCACGAACAAGCTGATGACAGTGATCAGCACCAGCAGCCAGTTGTGGAAGGTGTGGATGAACTCGGAAACCGGCGTTGCGGCTTCCTGCAGGTTCATCTGCCACGGAACAGGCGCGCCGGCGTCGGCCCATGCGGCACCTCCCGCGAGGGCTACTCCGGCGGCCGATGCCACAAGCAATTTCAATACGTTCGCGATCTTCATCGTCGCCCCCTTTTCAACTCGTTCCTGCAGGCTTTGCCGCTTCCATAGCCCGACCGCGGCCACTCCAGCTGGGACCGCAATTCAAGGTGGGATCAAAACCACATTCGGGGGTCCCGGGCAACCAAACCCACCGCGGCAAAACGTCATTGCAGGTGGAAGCGCCGGGGCGACCGGAATTCCGCCCAATTTGACGGTGAAACCGGCCCCTGCTCTCCTCCCGGCATCCGTGACGGCCACCGGGAAACAAGGTTGTCTATTGGAAACAGGGGCGCTAAGAGCCGCCCAAATCCGAAGCAAAAGGGAATTCCTGTGCGAATCAATACGAAACATGCCCGGCTTGCTGCTTTTGCTGTCCTGAGCCTGATCGCTGTGGGCCCGGCGTCCGAGGTTGCTGTAGCGCAGAAATCCGACAACCAGACCAAGCAATTCGGTCCGCGGGCCCAGCAGGGCCAGGCACAGCAGCAGATCCCACCGACCGAAACCGTGGCGACCCATGGCGACTGGACCATCCAGTGCGGCAAGGGCGACGACCCAGCCGGCGGGCGCCAGTGCGGCATGGTGCAATCGACCAAGAGCGAGAAGAATGCCAAGGCCGTGCTGTCGCTGATCATCGGCAAGATGAAACAGGGCGACAAGGACGTGACCATGATGCGGGTCATGGCGCCGATCGGGGTGTTCCTGCCGACGGGCGTTGCCCTTGAAATCGACGGGGCGGCGGTTGGCCGGGTGCCGTTCACGCGCTGCGCGCCGCAGCTTTGCATGGCCATTGCCGAAGCCTCGCCGGAAACACTGGTGAAGCTCAAGAAGGGCAAAGCCGCCAATTTCATCATCTACGAGGCCCCTGGCGTCGGCCTGCCCATGGCGATCTCGCTGAAGGGATTTTCGGACGCGCTGGCCAATCTCGACAAGTTGTAACCGGCCAGCACTGGCGAAAGCCGGGGCCTGCGCCTATCTTCGGGTGAATCATCCCCCGAAAGGACTTGGCCTTGGCCGCTTCACCCCCACTTTCCCTTCTTGAGGGCACCGAACTCACCCAAGGCTTCGCCGCTGACCTGGTTGCAAACACCCTGAAGGGTGCTGACGACGGCGAGTTGTTCATCGAAAAGCGCCAGAGCGAAAGCCTGGTGTTCGATGACGGCAAGCTCAAGGCAGCGAGCTTCGACGAATCCCAAGGCTTTGGGCTCAGGGCGGTGAGCGGCGAAACCGCAGCCTTTGCCCACGGCACCGAACTCACGCCGGCAGCCCTCAAACGTGCGGCTGAGGTGTGCCGAACGGTGACCACCGGGCGCAGCGCTAGCTTGGCGGTTTCGCCGGAACGCACCAACCGGCAGCTCTACACCGCCACCAATCCGGCGCTGGCTCTGGGCTTCGCCGAAAAAGTGGCGCTGCTGCAGAAAGCTGATGGCTTCGCGCGCGGTCTCGATCCCCGGGTGCAGCAGGTTTCGGTTTCGCTCGCCGCCGATTGGCAATCGGTGGAGATTATTCGCGGTGACGGCTCGGTCTATCGTGACATCCGGCCCCTGGTGCGTTTCAACATTTCGGTGGTCAGCGGCAATGGCAAGGACCAGGGCGCGGGAAGCCATGGGTTTGGCGGCCGCGGCGAACCCCTCGGCTATCTCACCGACGAAGCCTGGCAAGCGGCGGCGCGCGAAGCTCTGCGGCAGAGCCTGGTGTCACTGGAGGCCAAACCGTCGCCAGCCGGGGAAATGGATGTGCTGCTGGGGCCGGGATGGCCGGGAATTCTCCTGCACGAAGCAATTGGGCATGGCCTGGAAGGCGACTTCAACCGCAAGAAAACGTCGGCGTTTGCCGGGCTGATGGGCCAGCGCATTGCCGCCAAGGGCGTTACCGTGGTCGATGACGGCACAATACCCAACCGGCGGGGATCGATTACCGTCGATGACGAGGGGACGGCTTCGAATTGCACGACGCTCATTGAAGACGGCGTGCTCGTCGGCTTCATGCAAGACCGCCTGAACGCGCGGCTGATGGGTGTCAAACCAACCGGCAATGGCCGGCGGCAATCGCATTCGCACGCGCCGATGCCGCGCATGACCAATACCTACATGCTGAATGGCGACAAGACGCCCGATGAAATCCGTAGTTCGATCAGACGCGGCCTCTATGCCAAATCGTTCGGCGGCGGCCAGGTCGACATCACGTCCGGCAAGTTCGTGTTCTCGTGCACCGAGGCTTACCTCATCGAAGATGGCAGGATCACCACGCCGGTGAAAGGTGCCACACTCATCGGTGCTGGCGCCGAGGCGCTCAAGCGCATTTCGATGGTGGGCAATGACATGGCGCTCGATCCCGGCATCGGCACCTGCGGCAAGCAGGGGCAAGGGGTTCCGGTGGGCGTGGGCCAGCCAACGCTCCGCATCGATCGCCTGACGGTTGGGGGCACGGCGGCCTGATCATGCCGCCCGCCACGGTGATTTTCGATATGGACGACGTGCTGTGCCACTATGATTTGGGGCGGAGGCTGCGTGCGCTCTCACGCCTTTCCGGCCAACGCCCACGCGACATTCGCGCCGCCATCTGGGATTCCGGCTTCGAGGGTGACAGCGACGCGGGCGAATATCCCGATGCCGAGCGCTATCTTGAGGAATTTGGCCGGAGGCTCGGATACGCGATCAGCCGCAGCGAATGGCTTGCGGCGCGGCGCGAAGTCAATGGTGCCGACGCCCGAAGTGCTCGAATTGGCGCGGGCGATCGGCAGGGTTTCGCGGCTGGCGATCTACACCAACAATGGGCCATTGGTGAAACATCATCTGGACAAGCTGTTTCCGGAGGCGGCGGCGCTGTTCAGCGAGCGATACTGTTCCTTTGAGTTCGCCACCAAGAAGCCCGACCCGGCGAGCTTTGGCAATCTGCTGGAGCGCATGGGGGTTGAGGCTTCGCAATGCTGGTTCATCGACGATAAGCGCTCCAATGTGCAAGGCGCGCGCATGGCGGGGATTCGCAGCCATCACTACCGGCAGTTCGGTCCACTGCTCGACGAGGCGCGGCACCTGGGGTTCGACGTTTGACCGAGGCGCGGTTCGTTTCCGGCTCGATCATGCGCCACGTGGTGGTCATGACCTTCACCAGCGCACTCGGCCTGATGGCCATGTTCATGGTCGATCTGCTTGACCTGTATTTCCTCAGCCTGCTGAACAGGACGGAAGTAACGGCGGCCATCGGTTATGCCGGCACCATTGCCTTCGCCAATCTTTCAGTGAGCCTTGGCGTCGGGATCGCGGCGGCGGCGCTGGTGGCGCGTAATCTGGGGGCCGGCAACAGCGAGCGCGCACGGGACTTCGCCACCAGCAGCCTGATGTTTTCATTCGGGTTGTCGGCACTATTCACCTTGCTGGTGGCCGCAACGGCACCGTGGCTGCTCGATCTGCTGGGAGCTGCGGGAGAAGCCAAATGGCAGGCGCAGTTGTTCATCTGGACGTTGACACCGGGGTTCATCCTGCTGGCCGCGGCGGTGACGTGCTCGTTCATCTTGCGCGGATTGGGCGATCCGCGCCGCGCCATGTACATTACGCTGTCGGCAGCGGTGGTGACGGTCATCGTCGATCCGATTTTCATTTTCGGTTTCGGCTGGGGCATTCAAGGGGCGGCGGCGGCAAATGTAGTGGCGGATATCGTGTCGTTCGCAATCGGATACCATGCGCTGGCCCGGGTGCATCGGTTTCTCAATCCCTATCGCATCAGCGGTTTGCTGCGCGACCTGAAACCGATCATGGCAATTGCCTTTCCGGTGATCCTTACGCAGCTCGCCGTACCATTTGCCAATGCCTACATGACACGGGCGGTGGCGCCGTTCGGCGATGAGGCGGTGGCTGCCTCGGCGATCATCGGGCGCGTTGTGCCGGTGGCTTTCGGCATCATCTTCTCGTTGGCGGGATCGGTGGGGCCGATCATCGGCCAGAACTACGGCGCGCGGAAGTTCGACCGGGTGCAACAGGCGCTGGGCGACGGATTGAAATTCGCGGTAATCTACACATTGCTGACATCATTGCTGCTGTTCCTGTTCCGCCAGCAGATTGCCGAAGCCTTCAACGCGAGTGGGCGCACCGTCGACCTGGTGGTGTTCTTCTGCACCTACATCGCAGTAAGCTGGGCGTTTGCCGGCGGGCAGTTCGTGGCCAACGCCGCCTTCAACAACCTCGGGCGGCCCAATCTGTCGACATGGTTCAACTGGGGCCGGGCGACCGTCGGCACCATTCCCTTTGCCATTGCCGGGGCAAGCCTTGGAGGCCCCGAAGGCGTGATGATCGGCACGGCGCTTGGTTCGGCGATTTTCGGCATTGCGTCCACGGTGGCAGCCTATAGGATTGCCGGACAAATTGCTGCGAGTGCAGATCGACCGGGGTAACTAATGTCGCTGATGTCCATGCTGGAAGCCGCCCAGGGCGGCGCCCTGTTCGCCAATGTCGCCACGGCTACGGGCCTTGATGAAGCCCAGGCGCGCGACAGCCATGGCCAAGCTCTGCCCGGCGATTGCCGAGCAGATGCGCGCCAAGGCGGAAAGCGACGAGGACCTCTACGAACTCGCTGCTTGATCTTCTTGAAGACAACGAAAGCGACAGCGGCCTTGATGATGCCGAGGCGATGACCGACGCGGAAGCGGTTTCCGACGGGCAAGCCATTCTCGAGGACATTTATGGGTCGCGCAACGCGGCGGTGAGCTGCGTTCCGGCAGTTGGCGCCCGGCGTGGACGAGCAGGCGCTGCCGAAGCTTGGGGCGATCAGCGCCACGGCCGTGCTTTCGGCCATCGCCCAGGGGCGCAACGCGGCTCAGGGTCTGACGAGTGTGCAAACCGCGGCAGGCGGAGCCGCGAGCGGCGGGATTATTTCCATCATCCTGCAGGCGCTTCTCAAGGGTTTCATGCAAAGCGCCAAGCGCTCGATTGCGCCGCGGCGCAGGCGCAGGCGGAGTTATGGCAGCTACTACAGCCGCCGCCGCAGCACGGCGCACGACAACGCGGCGGCGCACAAGGCGGACGCCGCTTGAAGAAATTTTTGGCGAAATTCTCGGCACGCGCCGCAGATAACAGAGGAGATAAATCATGGACCTTTCAGAACTCGGCCAGCAATTCGGCCTTTCGCCGGAACAGATGGAAGCGGCCATCGGCGGGCTGGCCCCGGTGATTGCCGCCGGCATGAAGCGCCAGGCTTCGGGCGGCGGGCTCGAATCGATCTTCGAAGCCCTGCAGCAGGGCCAACAGGGCTCAGGCTTCGGGTCAGCGGCGGACGCCGGCAACGTGGTGCTCGGGCAGGTTTTTGGCTCAAAGGATGTGAGCCGTGGTGTGGCTCAGCAAGTGGCTGATACGTCGGGCATTCCGGCGGCGATCCTCAAGAAGCTGTTGCCGATCATCGCGACGTTCATCATCACCCAGATGCTGGCGCGACGCGGCGGAGCTTCGACCGGCATGGCGGTGGCGGGTTGGGCGATATTCTTGGCGATATTCTGGGCGGCGGCGGCGGGGCAGCGGCAGCAACCGCAAACATCTCCGGGCGGCGGCGGGCTGGGCGATATTCTCGGCGATATACTGGGTGGTGGCCAGAGACAGCAACAGCAGCCGCAGACGGCGCCTGGCGGCGGCCTCGGCGATATTCTCGGTGATCTGCTTGGCAATGCCACAACCGGCCAAGGCCAACGGCAGCCACAACAGGGTGGCGGCATTGGCGATATTCTTGGTCAAATTCTGGGCGGGGGAAGCGGCGGCCAACGGGTGTCGGCCGCCGATGATTTGCTGGCAGGTGTCGAGCGGGCCCTGCGTCAACGGTAAATCCTCTCGGGATGGAAGCGGAGCTTCTGGCTCCGCTCTTCCAGCGCCAGGGCGGAATTGGCCGACAGGGGAAGGCCCTGGGCCCAACGAATTTCGGCGCGGGTGACGCCGATGTCGCGCAGGATGTGATCGTCGAGATCCTCAAGCCGGGCGACCGCCCGGCGGGCCCGCCAGTTCCGCCACAGGCGGACCAACGTGGGGCTGCCGATTTCACCGCGGAAAACGGCCTGGTTCAAAGCATAGTCGCGCATGGTGAAAGCTCCTCCGTCTGCGGAAAGACCATTCTTTCCGCATCATTCCGCCGTTACGGGCGGTGCCATTTGCTTGGCTGATGACCGTTTATCGCTGATTTCTATTGATCAGTCTAACGAATGTATGTTATGAAACCCATCATCAACAGTGATGAATGACATGATCCCGAACCTCGATATCGACTTGCTCAAAACCTTCCTGTCGATTGCCGATACCGGCAGTTTCACGAAGGCTGCGGAAGATGTGCACAAGACCCAGTCGGCGGTTTCGATGCAGATGAAGCGGTTGGAGGAACTGCTGGGACGCCCGCTTTTTGCCCGCGATGGGCGCAATGTGCGCTTCACCGGCGATGGCGAGCGGATGATCGAGTATGCCCGGCGCATGGTGGCGATGAACGACGAGGCGGTTGCCTCCTTCACCCGTCCGGAGATTTCGGGCACGGTGCATTTCGGCACGCCCGACGACTATGCCGACCGGTTCCTGCCGGAAATCCTGGCGCGTTTTGCCCGCACTCATCCCTTGGTGAGTGTTGATGTCGAGTGCCTGCCCAGTATCAAGCTTGCCGAACACATCCGGCGCGGTCAGATGGATCTGGCGCTGGTGACGCTGGGGATCGAAACTGTCAGTGGTGAGCCGCTGCGGCGCGAGCCGCTGGTGTGGGTGTCCTCCGCCAAGCACAGCCCGCATTTGCTTGAAACCTTGCCGTTGGCTTCGCCCGATTGCGAGTGGCGGCGGCTGGCGCTTTCGGCGCTCGACAACCACAAGCGCAAATATCGCGTGGCCTATTCGAGTTCGAATTCAAATGCCATCAGTGCGGTGGTGCAAACCGGACTGGCGGTCGGCGCCATTCCAGAGTTGTGCCTGCGGCCCGGCATGCGGGTGCTGGGCGAGCGTGACGGTTTTCCAGCCATTGGCTCTTTTGAAATTGGCCTTGCCATGAAGGCGGGAAAACCAAACACCGCGGTTCAAGCCTTCGCACGGCACGTGTGCGAAAGCCTGGCCAACATCCCCTCAGCGCTGCAGGCGGCGGAGTAATCAGTAGGCATAATCCCGGAATACCCTGGTGATGTCGCGGTTCCAGGGGCCGTTGTAGAGGTCGAGCAGGTTTTCGGCGGCGGTTTTGCCAGTGGCTACGGCCTCGTCGAGCACGTCGAGGAAGGAGGCTTCGGTCTTGCCCTTGCAGCCGTGCTCATCGCGAGATTCGAGCCCGGCGCGGGCGATTTTCAGCACATCCCCGGCCACTTTTCCAACCGTCCGTCCACGGATCATTGCCTTGAAGCCCTGGGCCGGAACGGCATCGCGCAGTGCTTGACGCTCGGCTGATGTCCAGTCCTTCACCAGTTGCCACGCCGCATCAAGGGCCCGGTCATCATAGAGCAGGCCCACGAACAATGCAGGCATGGCGCAAAGTCTGCGCCACGGGCCGGAATCGCAGCCGCGCATCTCGAGATATCTCTTGAGGCGCACTTCCGGGAATATCGTGGTGATGTGGTCGTTCCAATCCTTCAGCGCCGGCTTTTCACCGGGGAGCTGGGGCAACTTGCCTTCGAGAAACGCCCGGAAGCTTTCGCCCGCGGTATTGAGAAATTTGCCATCGCGCATGATGAAATACATCGGCACGTCGAGAGCATAATCGACATAGCGCTCGAAGCTCATGCCGTCTTCGAACACGAATGGCAGCATGCCGGCCCGAGCATTGTCGGTGTCGCGCCAGACTTGCGAGCGGAATGACAGGAAGCCGTTGGGCTTGCCTTCAAGGAACGGCGAGTTGGCGAATAGCGCGGTGGCGATGGGTTGCAGCGCCAGCGACACGCGGAGCTTCTTCACCATGTCGGCTTCCGAGGCGAAATCGAGGTTCACCTGCACGGTGCAGGTTCTGAACATCATGTCGCGGCCGTAATTTCCAACCTTGTCCATATAGGGCGCCATGATGGCGTAGCGGCCCTTGGGCATGACCGGGGTTTCGGCTCTTGTCCACACCGGCGAAGCCCCGAGACCGAGGAAGCCGATGCCCAGGGCATCTCCCACTTCGCGCACCTGCTGCAAGTGTTCGTTCACTTCCTCGCAGGTGTCATGCACGGTTTTGAGGGGGTGCTCCGGAAAGTTCGAACTGGCCGCCGGGTTCCAACGAAATGTTGCCGAGGCCCTGGGGGTCGGTGAGCGCAATGATGTTGCCGTTTTCGAGAACCGGTTTCCAGCCGAAGCGTTTCGCCAGACCTTCCAGCAGCGCCTTGATCGACCGCGGACCATCATAGGGCACGGGGCCGAGGGTATCGGTGAGGAAGGGAAACTTTTCGTGCTCCGTACCGATGCGCCAGTCGTGCTTTGGCTTGCAGCCATTGGAAAGCGATGCAATCAGCTGGGTCTTTGATTCGATGGGCGCACGCGCCTCTGCACTGTCGGGGGTGGGTCCGCTCACGATGGAAAGTCCTGGTTGCCTGAGGTCAGGGATGTAGGGCCGGGCAACGGCTCCGGCAAGTCAAGAATTGTTGGGGGATCGATTACAATTCCTGATGCCAATCGCCGAGAACGGCTTGAATCAGCGTGAGTGCTGCAACCGCTGCCGTGTCGGCGCGCATGATGCGGGGGCCGAGCGAAATGGCGGTGACAAAGGGGAGGGATTTGAGCAGTCTCTTCTCGTCATCGGTGAAGCCGCCTTCGGGGCCGATCAAGACGGCGGCGGGGGTTTTCAGGCGTTTCAGGGCTTCGAGGGGATTGGCGATGGCGGCGGTTTCATCGCAATAGACGAGGGCGCGAGCCGGGTCCCAGGTGGCCAGGAGTTTTTCGAGTTTCTCGGGTTCGGCCACCTCGGGAACGAAGACGAGATTGCATTGCTCGGCAGCTTCGATGACGTTGGCTTTCATGCGTGCGAGATTCACGCGCTCGGCAATAGTGCGATGGGTGATGACCGGGCGCAGGCGGCGGACACCGAGTTCGGTTGCCTTCTGCACCACGTAGTCGAGGCGCGCATGTTTGAGCGGGGCAAATACATAATCGACATCCGGCGGCTGGCGCACGTCACTCACCTTGCGTTCGCAACGCAGGCTCACGTGCTTCTTCGATACGGTGGCGAGGTAACACAGCCATTCGCCATCGCTGGCATTGAAGGCATGCACCGGATCGCCCGGCGCCAGGCGCAGCACGCCCGTGAGATAGTGCCCCTGCTCGCGCTCAAGTTCGATTTCGCGGGCTGGCGCGAGCTTTTCCGACAGGTGGATACGGGGAGTGGTTTTCATGGGCCTCCTGATGTACACCGCGCCCATGAGCGATGCCAGCAAGCAAGATCAGCCGGTGAAGGATGCCCTCACGGGCCACTGGGTCGACACCATGTTGCCTGGCATTCTGCGTCCCTATGCACGTCTCATGCGGTTGGAACGGCCGATCGGCTGGTGGCTGCTGCTGCTGCCGTGCTGGTGGGGGCTGATCCTCGCCCAAATCTCACTGGGCGGCGGGTTGCCGAGCCCGTGGTACGCGCTGCTGTTTCTGGTGGGGGCCATTGTCATGCGCGGCGCGGGCTGCACGCTCAATGACATTGTCGACCGGGATATCGACGCCAGGGTTGAGCGCACGGCGCAGCGGCCTATCCCATCGGGCCAGGTCAGCGTACGGGCGGCGGGTGCGTTTCTGGCGCTGCTCTGCCTCGCGGGCCTGGTGGTGGTCACGCAGTTCAACTGGTTCACGGTGGTGATTGCTTGCGCGTCGCTGGCGATTGTCGCTGCTTATCCCTTTATGAAGCGCATCACCTATTGGCCACAGGCGGTGCTGGGGCTTGCCTTCAACTGGGGGGCGCTGGTCGGCTGGAGTGCGGTCACGGGAGACCTCGCCTGGCCGGCATTGCTTCTTTATCTCGGCGGCATTGCCTGGACACTGGCCTATGACACGATCTACGCGCACCAGGACAAGGACGACGATCTGCTGATCGGCGTCAAATCCACGGCGCTCAAGTTCGGCAGCCGGTCGATCTTCTGGCTGGCGGGTTTCCTGGCGATTGCGCTTGGCCTCATTGACTGGGCCATCTGGCTTGCGGGCGGAACGCTGCTTTCCCATATGGGGGTGGCGGCAGCGGCGATGCACGCGGCGTGGCAGCTGGCGCGCTTCAAGGCCGATGATGCGCAGCGCTGCCTTGAACTCTTCAGGTCAAACCGCAACTTCGGGCTGATCCTCGTGTTCTTCCTCCTGTTGGACTGCATGATTCCATGATTGACGAACTCCTGAACCTCGCCAGCGACACCGTGAAGAAAGCCAAGGCGATGGGTGCCGATGCCGCTGAAGCCATGATCGTCGACGGGCGCGGCACGTCGATCACCATTCGTGATGGCACCATCGAAGAACTGGAACAGGCCGACGCCCGCGAGATCGGCATCCGAGTGTTTGCCGGCAAGAGTTCGGCGATGATCTCGTCCAGCGTTCTCACCGTGGAAGCCATCACGCGCATCATCGAAAACGCCATGGCGGTGGCAAGGCTGGCGCCGCCCGACCCCTATGCCGGCATTGCCGAGCCTGACCAATTGGCCAAAAGCTTTCCCGATCTCGACCTCGTATCGCCAACGCTTCCCGATGCCAGAACGCTGGAAGCCATGGCGCGGGAGGCGGAAGATGCGGCGCGCAGCATCACCGGTGTTACCAAGACCAATGGCGCAGGGGCATCATGTTCCGACCGGGTTTTCGTGCTGGCGGCCAGCAACGGTTTTGCGCATGGCTATCGCAAGACAGGCAGCGGCGTCAGCGCCTCGGTCATCGCCGGAGACGGCACGGCCATGGAACGCGATTACGATTATTCCAGCACGTTGCATTTCAGCGACTTGCGCTCGCCTGCGGAAGTTGGCGCCGAGGCCGGGCGCCGCGCCGTCCAGCGGCTCAACCCGCGCAAGGTGAAGTCGCAACAGGTGCCGGTGTTCTTCGACAAGCGGGTTTCGACGTCGCTCATCGGCCACCTGCTCGGCGCCATCAATGGCGCGGCCATCGCCCGTGGCACCAGCTTCCTCAAGGAGCGCATGGGCGAGATGATTTTCAATGACGCGGTCACCATCGTCGAAGATCCGTTCATCACGCGCGGTCACGCCTCGCGCCCGTTCGATGGCGAAGGACTGGCGGGCGCCAAACGGAATATTATCGATAACGGCATGCTCACCGGCTGGTTGCTCGATTTGCGCTCGGCCCGGCAACTCGGCCTTAAGCCTACGGGGCAAGCATCGCGTGGCCTCAACTCGCCACCGTCACCCAGTTCATCGAATCTTTACCTTCGGGAAGGCACAAACACTCCCCAGGAGCTCCTGAGAGAAGTTTCACAAGGGTCTCTATGTGACGGAATTGATTGGTTCGAGTGTCAACATGGTAACGGGCGATTATAGCCGGGGCGCATCGGGGTTCTGGATCGAGAACGGCGAGCTGACCCACGCGGTGAGCGAGATTACCATTGCCGGAAATCTCAAGGACATGTTCCCCCGGATTACCCCCTGCAACGACCTGGAATTCCGCACCGCCGTCAATGCCCCGACGTGCCGTGTGGAGGGTTTGACGATTGCCGGAACCTGAACGCCTCGCAGCCGACGCAGAACTCCTCTTCGATGCCGTGCACCAGGCGGGTTCGCTCGCGATGACCATGCTGCGGCAGGACGTGCGGCGCTGGTCAAAACCCGACGGCACGCCAGTGACCGAAGCCGATATCAAGGTCGATGCGCTGCTGGCGGGAATGCTCCGCGCAAGGCGGCCAACCTATGGCTGGCTGTCGGAAGAGTCCCAGGATGACCAGACCCGCACAGCGCGTGACTACTGCTGGATTGTCGATCCGATCGACGGCACGCGGGCGTTTTCGCTGGGCCGCAGCCAGTGGTGCATTGCGGCAGCGCTGGTGTTGCGCGGCAGGCCGGTGCTGTCGGCAATTTATCAGCCCGTGCCGGAGTTGTTCTTTGCCGCCAAGCTTGGTGATGGCGCCAAGCTCAACGGCAAGGCGATCATGGCCGAGGACGGCGCGTCACTCAACGGCGCCAAGGTGATCGGCAATCGCAAGTCGATTTCGCCCCTGCTCGCCGCCGGCGTTGCCGCCGATCAATCGGGCGATCTTCCGCTGCTGCTGCGCCTTGCGCATGTGGCATCGGGGCAAGTGGCGGCGGCTGTATCGGTTGGCCCCAAGAATGATTGGGATCTTGCGGCGGGCGATCTTCTGGTGCACGAAGCGGGTGGCCTTGTCACCGATTTGGACGGGGCCCGCTTCAAGTTCAACCGCCAGCACACCTGGCAAAATGGCATGGCCGCCGGCGGCAAGTTGCGCCACGGCCTCATCCTTGAGAGACTGCAGACGATATGAGCAAAGCGCCCGCCAAGCCTTCAAAACAACTCGTCCACATGGTGGTGGGCGGAGAACTGACCGACCTCAAGAAGGCCGAATTCAAGGACCTCACAAAGCTCGACGTCGTCGGTTTCTATCCCAATTTCGCCGAAGCCCAGAAAGCCTGGCTCGGCAAGGCGCGCGAAACCATCGACAACGCCCAGATGCGCTATTTCATCGTGCATTTGCACCGCCTGCTCGATCCGGCGACGGATGCGGCGAAGAAGAAGCCGGCGAAGAAGAAGTAGGGATTGCCCTCTCCTATCCTCCCCCATTTCGGAGCAGTGTAATCACATATGCCCCCTCGCCCCCGCGCATGTGGGGGAGAGGGTTGGGGTGAGGGGGTCGTTCAGCGCGCGAATTTGCGAGCAATCTCTGCGCGACAACCACCCCCTCACCCTGCCCTCTCCCCCGCATTCGCGGTGGAGAGGGGAGAATATGAAGACATATAGCGATTGCCCTGCATTTCGGGGGAGGTGGCGAGGACACGCGCCGGGGGGAGGCGCGGTGGCTGCCTTCACGGCTTCATGTTTCGTGCACTGTCACCGTAATCCGTCGTTCCATGAGTTAACATGTGTCACGGGTAGGACACCGAACGACTTGGCACGTGGGTCTGGAGTATGTTTCATGATCTCAGACAACATGACTTTGGAAGTCCTTTCCGAAAATCATTATGCCGCGCTCATTCCAAAAAGCTGCGCCACCTGGCGTATTGACCAAATTCATCATTAGTGCTTCCCAGCCAATCCAAAGACCGTCAGACAATTGCCCTTCTTTCCATTGATGGTAGGCATTTTGCGTGTGGAAAAGAAAAGCCATAAAGACGCAAGTAAATTGCGCCTTATCTGACGGAGTGAGTGAATTTAGATCGAGGCTTCCTTTCGTACATGCTGCAAGAGCTTTGTCGTCGGCCGCCAAAGTCATGTACCAGCTTGCGTAGTTGTCGTGCACAGCCTGCGCCGTGGCAGCGCGGACCGCGTTGGAATTATCCATAATTTGCAGGCCAACGAATATCAATGAAGCCACGCCGCCAACTGCACCGATGATTTGGGTGAGGGAAACGACAGTCGATAAGTCCATGAGTTCTCCTGAGATAAATGCAGTTATTCATTGGGCACGTTATCGCAGCGTGGGGAGGTTCTCCACGTGAAGAAGCTGCGCCCTCGTTCCGATCTGGTCAAGGCTCGCAAAATTGTGGTGTTTCCTTCTACAAGGTTACGGTGCCAGTGCACATAACCTCATCCCATGCTAGTCTCCCACATCGCCACTCACCCGACAAGGACCCGCCATGGCCCGCATCGCTTCCTTGCCGAGACCGGAGGCCAAAGGGGAACGCTCCCTGACGTCCTCGCCCCCGCGAATCGCGGGGGAGAGGAAAGGGGCCCGCCGCATAGCGGTGGGATAGGAGAGGGGTTGTGGCAAGTGGACTGCGATCTAGCCGCATTTAATTCCCTTGCTGAACCGCCCCTCTCCTATCCCATTGCTGCGCAATGGGCCCCTTCCTCCCCCGCAAGCGGGTGGGAGGACGTTGAAGGGCGTTCCCGTCGTCCCGTTGGCAGTTAAATACACTGTCACTGAAATAGGCGAAATTCCCCAATGAATCTGGTGGCGGGGCGGCGCGAAAACGGCGTGGAGTCGACGGTTTTCGGGGGTAAAAGCGACGGTTTTCGCGGCTGACTCGCACGCAAAACCGGGGCAAATGGCGGTGTTAAGCGCCGATAGGAATTGATGTTTCGCGTGAAAAATTTCCTAGATTGGGCAAAACCGCTGCCCAAAACTGCTCGAAAGTAGTTTTCGGTGGTTCAGCCCGGTTTCGGAGCGGCAGCCCGAAACCCCTCACACCAATCCCTGCTGCTGCAACTGGCCGAGGCGGTAGGCGGTCAAGCCATTGCCGTCTTCAAGGGCCTTGAGGCGGCGCTCGGCGACGCCGCAATCGTCGCGCATCTGTTTTACAAGTTCACCGATTGAGTTGAAGCGCTTGTCGGGCCTGATGAGGTCGACGAGTTCGACGAGCATGGTGCGGCCGTAGAGGTCGCCATCGAAACCGATGAGATAGACCTCAAGAAACGTGCGGCCGGTATCAAATGTCGGGCGGTCGCCGAAGTAGCCGGCACCCATCCAGGGTGCTGCAAGCCGGGCCTCAGCATCGCGCACGCGCACGGCGTAGATGCCACGGAAGGGTTCGGTGCCAGGTTCGACGATGATGTTAAGCGTGGGGAAACCGATCTGCCGCCCGCGCTGGTCGCCACGCACCACTTCGCCCATCACCGTCCAGTGGTAGCCAAGCTCGTGGCTGGCATCCAGCATGTGGCCATGGCGCAGCGCCTGGCGAATGGAGCTTGACGAAAACGGCGAATGGGCATCGCCCTCGTCGGTGACCTGATCGACAATCGTCACCCCGAAGCCATGGCTGGCGCCCAGCTGGCGCATTACGCCGGGGCTGCCGCGGCGGCCCTTGCCGAAATGAAAATCATAGCCGCTGACGACATGGGACACGCCCAGACGTTCAACCAGATGCTGCTGGACGAAGGCCTCGGGTTCGAGCGACGACAGAGCCTCGTTGAACTCCATCTCGATCAGGAACGGCACGCCAACGGCAGACAGCAGCCGGGCCTTCAGGGCCCGTGGCGTCAGGCGGAATATGGGCTCGCTCGGTTTGAAATAGGTGCGGGGATGCGGCTCGAACGTAACGACCCCCCAGGGCACGTTGCGGCGGCGGGCCTCGGCTTCGGCCACCTCGAGAAGCTTCTGATGGCCGCGATGCAGGCCATCGAAATTGCCGATGGCGACGACGCCACCGCGCAGGTCCGAAGGCATGGTGCCGCCATCCGTTATCAAACGCATCACGTTTCGCTTCCGCCCCATCGCAGGTCGTGGACCGTGGCGACAATGTTCGCCTCGGGCACCATTCGCTGAACTTGTTGCGCCACGGCTTCGAGACCGTGGCTCGCATCGGTGACGCCATCTGCCACAAGTACGGCGGATATGCCATAGGCGGCGGCACCGCGGATATCGGTTTCGGGGCCATCGCCGATGGCCAGGATGCCGTCGCGCGAAATGGCGTGGCCAGCTATGGATTCTGCCATTTGCAGGGCCAGGTCGTAAATCGGCGGGTAGGGTTTGCCGGCCATCAGCACGGTGCCACCCAATCCGGCATAGGCTTCGGCCAGGGCGCCGGCGCAATAGAGTATGCGGGTGCCCTTCTTCACAACCTTGTCGGGGTTGGCGCAGATCATGGCGAGGCCATGGGCCTTCATCTCCACCAGAGTTGCGGCATAGTCTTCCGGCGTTTCGTTCATCTCGTCAAAGAGCCCGGTGCAAAGAACGGCGTCGGCCTGTTGCAAGGGCACACGATTGACATGCAGGCCATCGAAGATCGACAGGTCGCGCGCCGGACCGAGGTGGTAGACATTGTCGCCGCCGTGATCGACGATCAACCGCCGGGTGACATCGCCGGATGTGACGACGGCATCGTGGGAGGCGCGATCAACGCCGATTTCCGCAAGCTGGCGTTCCACTCCCTGCGGCGGTGCGCGGTGCGTTGCTGACGAGGACGACAATGCCGCCGCGGGCACGATGACGGGCGAGGCCAGCAATGGTGGCGGCAACCGGCCGGTAGCCATCATGGATGACGCCCCAGATATCGCAAAACCAGACAGGGTACAGGCTGGAAAGCTCGGGGATATCCGGCAATCAGGCCGCCTGATACCGCGATCCCGCTTCACTCTGGCCAGCCCCCGGGCGCACGCGGCGCGGCGGGGCGAAGTAGGGACCATAACCAAAGCGCGCAAGGCTGGCGGCGGCCTGCGATTGCGAGGTTGTCTCGATGTGGCCGGCGACGAATTGGAACTGCATGGAGCGGGCGAACTGCGCAAAATCGTTCCAGGCGGGGGCGAGGCCGAATCCGGCGTCAATGGAGCGGGCGTCGATATCGAGGAAGCGCACTCCGAGCTGGCGCAACGACATCAGGTCAAGTCCGCTGAGGGCGACGCGCGTCAGGGCCATGTTCACGCCGAGACGGGCCAATTGGGCCAGTCCTTCGACGCCATCGTCGGTAAGCTTCGCCAGTTCGCCGTGGACGATTTCGAGCACCACACCGGTTGCCACATCGCGCGATTCTTCCAATAGCCCGATCATCTCGTGGAGGTCGGCGGGGCTCATCAGCGTCGATGCCCCGACGGGCACGAAGAAACGGATGCCGCCATTCTTTTGGCGCAGGCGGCGCAGCACCGGCAGGGATTGCTCCATGAGGTGAAGGTCAAGCTTGCCGCGGGCGCCATTCTGGGCGGCGCGGCGCATCAGATCATCGTGGACGATTTCGGCATTGCCGTCGCTCACCATGTTGAGCAAGGCGCGATAGTGGCTGGTGTCGCCGGTTGCCAGTTCGATGACCGGTTCGAGGAGCAGGTCGAGGCGTTCGTTTGCGGCAATGGGATCAGGCGCTGGCTGCGGCAGCGCGGGTGCTGCCTGGGACGCCAAAGGCTTGGCAATTTCATCGGCGAGATTGCGCAGCTGTTCACGCAGCAGCTGCATTTCCGCCAGCGTGGTGTTTTGCGCTGGAGGCGGTGGTGCCGGCTGCAGCACGGGTTGAGGGGCTGGCCGGGCCTCGGCGTCGGCAAGGCGCATCTCGAAATCCTGCAGACGGTCGGCGGCGGCCTTGGCGCTGTCGGCCAAATCGCGCAGTGCCTTGCCATGCACGGCCTGGCGTTCCTTCACGCGCGCCAGGCGCATTGAGCCCCCGGCAATGTAGATGATCTGGCCCACGGCCAGGAGCAAGATGGCGGCACCCGTCACCGACTTGGCGACGTCGCCAGAGGCAATCAGAAAAGCCGCGCAGCCAACCGACAACAGGGCGAAGCTTGCCAGCCCTGCCAATCGCGGCCATTCCCCATGACGCATCACATTTGCCCCGGTTTAGGCCCCCTCGAATCGGCAAGGCCGGAAACCTTGTCTGTTTCCGGCCTTTTGGGGTGTCTGGTCAAGTGCTTATCGGTCAGGCGACCGATTTCAGGACCTTTGGCAGCTTGTCACTGAACATTTCGTCGATCTGGTTTTCGCTGACGATCAGCGGCGGCGAAAGCGCAATGGTATCGCCGGAAATGCGGATCATGAAGCCGAAATCGTGGAAGGCGTTTTCCATGGCCTTGTAGGCGCGCAAACCGGGCGAACCTTCCACCGGCTTAATGTCGATGGCGGCCACGAGACCAATGGTGCGGATATCCTCGACCATCGGGTTGCCCTTCAGCGTGAAAGCGGCATCGGCCCAAACGTTTTCAAGCTTCTTCGCCCTCTCGAACAGGTTTTCGTCGCGATAGACATCCATGGTGGCCACACCGGCCGCAGCGGCAATCGGGTGACCGGTGTAGGTATAGCCGTGGAACAGTTCGATCACATGGTCGGGGCCGGTCATGAACTTGTCGTAGATGTGCTGCCTGGCCATGACGCCACCCATCGGCACGGTGCCGGAGGTGACGCCCTTGGCGAAGGTCAGGAGATCGGGGATGACGCCGAAGCGTTCGGCGGCGAAGGCGTGGCCCAGGCGGCCGAAGCCGGTGATCACTTCGTCGAAGATCAACAGGATGCCGTGCTTGGTGCAGATTTCGCGCAGGCGCTTGAGATAGCCCTTGGGCGGTGGCAACACGCCGGTGGACCCCGCCATCGGCTCGACGATGACGGCGGCGATGGTTGAGGCATCGTGCAGCGCCACGAGGCGTTCGAGATCGTCGGCGAGATGAATGCCCCAGTCGGGCTCGCCCTTGGTATAGGCCTGCTCCTTGCGATTGTAGGTGTGCGGCAGGTGATCGACGCCAGCCAGCATGGCGCCGAACCACTTGCGGTTGGCGACCATGCCGCCCACCGAAATGCCGCCGAAGTTCACGCCATGGTAGCCGCGCTCACGGCCGATCAGCCGCGTACGGCTCGCCTCGCCATTGGCGCGATGATAGGCCAGCGCGATCTTCAGGGCCGTATCGGCGGCCTCGGAGCCCGAGTTGCAGAAGAACGCGTAGTTCAAATCGCCGGGCGCCATGGTGGCGAGGCGAGAAGCCAGTTCGAACACCTTGGGGTGGCCATACTGGAAGGTCGGAGCAAAATCGAGTTCGGCGGCGGATTTCTGAATGGCGCTGACGATATGGTCGCGGCAGTGGCCGGCATTCGAGCACCACAGACCGGCGGAGCCATCCAGAATGGCCCTCCCGCCCATGTCGTAGTAGTGCATGTCCTTGGCTCTGGCGATCATGCGCGGGCGCTTCTTGAAAGCGCGGTTGGGCGTAAAACCCATCCAGAACGGCTCAAGGTTGTTGGGTGATGGTTCCCAAAGTGCGGCCTGCTTGTTCATGTCGGGATTCTCCTCCGGTGGATGGAGACTTGTAGCAGACCGCCGCGGCAGGGGCGATAACCACCTTCAGCCATTGCCGGGAGCCAGATTTGGGTTCAAGCTGATCGAAAAGGAATCCCCCATGAAAAACGCCCGCTCCGCCTTAACCGCCGCATTCATGGTTTTCGCACCCGCCATGGCGCAGTCCGGCGAAGCCGTTGATGCCGCGGCCAGGGCCGAAGCCCTGTTGGCCGAAAAAAGTTATGCGGCGGCGCTTGCAGCAGCGGGTGACGCGCAACAGATCATTTGGGATGCGGCACCATTGACGGTGCAGCGGGCACTTTTTGTCGCCGCTGATCCGGGTGGTTTCGGCATCTTCGACATGCGCGAGGGCAGCACCTTCAAGCGCAGCGAACCGCTGATCATTTATGCGGAGCCATTGGGCTTTGGCTATGGCCGGGATGGCGAGTTGTATGTGATTGATCTCGGACTCGATTTCATCATCAAGTCGGCGGATGGCAAGGAAGTGGCGCGGCAGGATAACTTCGGTAGCCTGACGATGCGCAGCCGGGTGGCCAACAAGGAATTCATGGCCAAGCTGAATTACGACTTCTCGGGCCTGCCGGCAGGCGTCTATTCGGTCACAACGATCCTGAAAGACAAGAACTCCGAGAAGACCGGCGAGTTCACGCTCGATTTCACGCTGACCGAGTAAATCACCCCGAGCCAGTCGCCGGCCGCACGGAGACGCTCGAAGTGATGCGCCGGCGAGTTATCTGTTGCAAACTCTTTGCGCCAATTCCTTGGCCGAAACTTGCGCAGAAGCGAGAATTATTTTGGCGGCGCCACCTCCCACCGGCGGTTGCAGGATGCGATGGCAGGCATTGACGCCCTGCTTGACGAGCGCCGCGTGGAGTAATTCAATACCACTGGGCGAGCGTGCTTTCCGGCAATGTTTCCTAGTGCTTACGCGGTCATTTTCAACCACATCGAAACGTTGATGAAGGCCTAAAATGCAGTGCAAATTTGATTGAAAACCTAGCACAAAGTGACAGCAATCCATTCATAGTCGCTTGGTATGTTGTGCCCTAATAATGCCTTAAACATTTTGGTAATTCGGATTGACGGCAGAGGGGTGATCATGGGTCTCACAAAAGATCAAGTCCGCCGTGCGCACATTGCACTCAATCGATTTGGCCTTGGCGCAAAACCAGGGGTCATCAACAAGATCGCAAAGAACGCGAAGGGCGCGGTGCTCGCGGAATTGAGCAAACGCGGCATTGCCAGCATCACGCGCGGCAGCTTGCCGACCTACCACGATGCTTGCCAAGCGGTTGATACGGATTTCGATGTCTATGACGGCATCAAGGAGCGAGAGCTTACGGCGCGCATCAAGAAACACATGAGCGTCAATGTCGGATTCGTCGAACGGCTGGTGCTGTTCTTCTCGAATCACTTCTCGATGTCGATCAACAAGGACAGCTCTATTCGCGCCACCATCGGCCAGTTGGAGCGCGATGTCATACGCAAGCATGTGCTGGGCAAATTCGAAGACATGCTGATTGGTGTAGTCAAACACCCGGCAATGATTTGCTATCTCGACAATACCGAATCGATCGGGGCCAATTCGCCGATCGGCATTCAGTGGGGCGCAGGCCATAATCAGAACCTGGCGCGTGAGATACTGGAACTGCACACGATGGGCGTGGGCGGCGGATATACGGAACTCGACGTCGACAATTTGGCCAAGGTTCTGACCGGCTGGTCGTATGTTCGCGGCTGGGAGGCGGAAGAGGGCTACAACGGCGGAACCTCCAGCAATCGTGGCAAGTTCATCTACCGTGCCGATTGGCATGAGCCGGGATCAAAGCGCATTCTGGGCAAGACGTTTGGCCAGAGCGGGATGAAGCAGTGTATCGCGGTCCTCAAGCACCTTGCCGCGCACAAGTCGACGGCGCAATACATTGCCTTCAAGCTGGTGCGCCACTTCATCACCGACAAGCCAAAGCCGGCGATGGTGAAACCCATTGCGAAAGCCTTCCGGACGAGCGGCGGCGATCTCAAGACCGTGGCGAAGGCATTGGTCAAACTCGACAAGGCATGGACCATGCCACTCAGGAAACTGCGTACGCCCTATGAACTGCAAATTGCCGAATTCCGGGCCATGAAGCGGACCTATCCGGAAGATGACCGCTGGAGCTTTGTCGCCACGCTTGACGCGCTTCGCCACCGGCCTTGGGAGCGGGGAACACCAGATGGCTACAGTGACGAGAACGTGTATTGGATGGGACCGGACGCCATGCGCATCCGGCTGGAAACCGCGCAGATGAATGCCCGGCAGCTGGAAGACCTGGGAACGGTTAGCGATACCGCGCCGCAGCTCGCCAGCAAACTGTTCGGCAAGGCGCTGTCCAAGGCTTCGAAAACCGCTATCGCCGCGCCCGATGATTTCGATGATGGCCTGACCATGATCTTCATGGTTCCTGAATTCCAGCGGAGGTAGAAATGTCAGATCATCATCATGGCCTGCCGGCCATCGACCCCCGCATTGTCGGTGCTGCCAACGAGGGCTGCGCCGAGTCGCGCCTGCTGATGTCGCGGCGGGCAATGCTTGGGGTCAGCGCGGCGCTGTTTTCTTCGGCGTTCCTGCCGAACTTCGCCAGTGGCGCCACCAATGCCGATGCGCGATTCCTCGTGGTGGTGTTGCGCGGCGGCATGGATGGCATCGGCATGATCGTGCCGAAGACCGATCCCGACTACGTGGCGGCGCGCCAGGGACTGGCCATTGCGCCCGAGTTGACCTTGGATCTGAACGGCGATTTCGGCCTGCACCCAGCACTTGCCGGCGTGCATGCAATGTATCAGGCCGGTGATATGGCGTTTGTTCCGGCGGTCGGCATTCCATTGCGCAACCGTTCGCATTTCGAATGCCAGGACAACCTCGAAAACGGCTTGCCCGGCAACAAGGTGAACCAGACGGGTTGGCTCAACCGGCTGCTCGGTTCTCTTCCCGCCGGCGATCCCATTCGCGTGGCGCGTGGCCTTGAAATTGGCGAGGCGCCGCTGATCCTGTCAGGACCGGAGCCGGTGCTCGGCTGGTCGCCGACCTGGTTCAACAAGGGTACTCCAGAGAATATCGCGCGCCTCGAAGCCGTCTACACGCAAATGGATTCGCAGCTGTGGAACTCGTTGTCCAACGGATTGCAAGCCGACGCTTTGGCGCTTGCCCAAGGCGCAGGAAATAGCGACGTCAGCGTCCTGCGGAAAGGTTTCATTGGTGCTGCGCGGTTGTTGCGCGCCGCTACGGGACCACGCATCGCCGTGCTTTCGGTTGACGGCTGGGACACTCACTCGGATCAGGCCGATGATGCCAATCCCCTGGTGGGCGATATGGCCGACCGCATGACTGAACTCAATGAGGCGATCGGCGATCTCAAGAACGAATTGGGGTCCGTGTGGGAGAACACGGTGGCGATCTGCGTCACCGAATTCGGCCGCACGGTGGAGACCAATGGCAGCAGGGGCACCGACCATGGCATCGGCACCGCCAGTATCCTGGTGGGTGGCGCCGTTCAACCTGGAATGATCGGCGATTGGCCGACGCTGGCGCCTGCAGCTCTTCTTGAAGATGCGCTGTACCCGGCAACGGATTTCCGCGCCGTGTTCAAGTCGATTCTCAACCAGCACATTGGCGTGCCACAGAGCATCCTCGACGATATCGTCTTCCCGGGCAGCGCCGGCGCAAAACTGTCGGCCAAGCTGATCAGCGGCCCGAAGCGCACCGAAAGGCTGGTTTCGTCATTCAAGCGGCCGTTGACCCCGCAGGACGTGGCGCCGATTGCCAAGTACCGGAAGCTATACGGCCTCGATAGCTGAGGCCCGGCATCAGCCGTAGCGGCGGCGGGCTTCTTCCTTTTCGGCACCGAAGAAGATGGCGCTGGGAATTGTGAGATTATCGTCTTCCAGGGGCAGTAATTGGGGGCTTTCAGCATCGGCCACACCAAGGGTGGAGTTCGACGTGCCAAAATCGAGGCCGCAGGCGCAGGTTTGGGGTGTTGTCATGAGGGCACCTGTGGCGAAGGGGTGGACCTCCTAACCCATTTGGCGCGGCCCGTTAACTGTTTCTTGTCCAAATCCCCTTGACGAAAGCGCGCGCTCGACCTATCTCCTGAGCCAACTGTTAGCACTCTATCTTATTGAGTGCCAACAGGGGCTGGAGGAACCTTGAAGGTTCTCCGCCTGTTTCGCAAAAACAGAGATAAATCGAGGAGTTAGCGCATGAAATTCCGTCCTCTGCACGATCGTGTGGTCGTCAAACGGGTCGACGAAGACACCAAGACCAAGGGTGGCATCATCATTCCTGACACGGCTCAGGAGAAGCCGATGCAGGGCGAAGTGATCGCCGTGGGCCCGGGCGGCCGCGATGAAGCTGGAAAGCTTGTCCCCATGGACGTCAAGGCCGGTGATTTCGTGTTGTTCGGCAAATGGTCGGGCACCGAAGTCAAGATCGACGGCACCGAGTTCCTGATCATGAAGGAAAGCGACATCATGGGCGTTCTCCAGGGAAAGCCCGCGGCCTCCAAGAAGGCAGCGTAATCCTACGCCTGCCATCGAAATCAAGTTTCAACCGTTAAAGGAGTCCAGAAATGGCTGCTAAAGAAGTCCGGTTCGGCGGCGAAGCCCGCGAACGCATGCTGCGCGGCGTCGACATTCTCGCCAACGCGGTAAAAGTCACCCTCGGCCCGAAGGGCCGCAACGTCGTCATCGACAAGTCGTTTGGCGCGCCGCGCACGACGAAGGACGGCGTCACCGTCGCCAAGGAAATCGAGCTCGAAGACAAGTTCGAGAACATGGGCGCCCAGATGGTGCGCGAAGTCGCCTCGAAGACCAACGATCTGGCCGGTGACGGCACCACCACGGCAACGGTTCTGGCCCAGGCCATCGTGCGCGAAGGTGCGAAGAACGTGGCCGCCGGCATGAACCCGATGGATCTGAAGCGCGGCATCGACTTGGCCGTCGCGGTGGTCATCGAGGACCTCAAGAAGCGTTCCAAGAAGATCAAGTCGTCGGAAGAAGTGGGCCAGGTCGGCGCCATTGCCGCCAACGGCGAAAAGTCGATTGGCGACATGATCGCCAAGGCGATGCAGAAGGTCGGCAACGAAGGCGTCATCACGGTTGAAGAAGCCAAGACCGCCGAGTCCGAGCTTGAAGTCGTCGAAGGCATGCAGTTCGACCGCGGCTATCTCTCGCCGTACTTCATCACCAACGCCGACAAGATGGTGGCCGAGCTCGAGGACGTGTACATCCTGCTGCACGAGAAGAAGCTGTCGAGCCTCCAGGCCATGCTGCCGGTGCTTGAAGCGATCGTCCAGACTTCGAAGCCCTTGGTGATCATCGCCGAGGACATCGAAGGCGAAGCGCTCGCCACCCTCGTCGTCAACAAGCTGCGCGGCGGCCTCAAGGTTGCGGCCGTCAAGGCTCCGGGCTTCGGCGACCGCCGCAAGGCCATGCTCGAGGACATCGCCATCCTGTCGGGTGGCCAGGTGATCTCGGAAGATCTCGGCATCAAGCTTGAGAACGTGACGCTCGACATGCTGGGCCGCGCCAAGCGGGTTCGCATCGAGAAGGAAAACACCACGATCGTCGACGGCGCCGGCAAGAAGGCCGACATCCAGGGCCGCTGCGGCCAGATCAAGGCGCAGATCGAGGAAACCACCTCGGACTACGACAAGGAGAAGCTGCAGGAGCGTCTCGCCAAGCTCGCTGGCGGCGTTGCCGTCATCAAGGTCGGCGGCTCGACGGAAATCGAGGTGAAGGAACGCAAGGACCGTGTCGACGACGCGCTGAACGCGACGCGTGCGGCGGTTGAGGAAGGTGTGGTCGCCGGTGGCGGCGTGGCGCTTCTCCGCGCCAAGAAGGCGGTGGCCAACCTCAAGTCGGATAACGCCGACGTGCAGGCCGGCATCAACATCGTGTCGAAGGCCCTGGAAGCGCCGATCCGCCAGATCGTCGAGAACGCCGGTGTCGAAGGCTCGATCGTGGTCGGCAAGCTCCTCGAGAAGAGCGGCAACTACGGCTTCAACGCCCAGACCGAAGAGTATTGCGACATGGTGGACGCCGGCATCATCGACCCGACCAAGGTCGTGCGTGTGGCGCTGCAGGACGCGGCGTCGGTCGCCTCGCTGCTCATCACCACCGAAGCGATGATCGCCGAGAAGCCCAAGGACAAGGCCCCGATGGGCGGCATGCCCGGCGGCGGCGGCATGGGCGGCGGCATGGGCGGCATGGACTTCTAAGTCCAACGCTCAGCACAGGCTGAAATGCAGAACCCCGGGGGAAGCCCCGGGGTTTTTTGGTTGAATGGAACAAATATGAATTTAGTGGCCAAGTGTTGAAACAACCAGTTCGGCTGCTGCAGCACCTGAGAATTGTTGCTGGCCTGTGATGAGGTTACCATCGCGCAGTGCAAAGGCTTTGAACATCGAATTCACAACAAAGTTCGTGCCTTCAATCTTGCGGGCCTCTTCTTCAATCCAGAAGGGTTGGATTTTCTTGCCAACCCACTGGTCGGCGTAGGCCTCTTCAGAATCGGCAAACCCAGTCCATGTCTTGCCTTTAACCAAAAGATCACCGTTGGACAGTTTGGTTTTCAAGAGGATACACGTACCGTGGCAAACAACCGCAACCACTTTGCCCGCTTCATAGGCTCCGGCAACAAAGCGATGGAGTGCGCTGTCATCGATCATGGTCATCATCGGCGACTGTCCGCCAGCCAGAAACACAGCGTCATAGTCGGCAACATTCACTTTGGCGATGGACTTTGTGCCTTTCAGCAGTGCTGCGTGGGTTGCGGATTTCTTGAAGCCGAGCGAAAGTATGTCATGGGCGGAATAACCGCTTTCATGTTCCGGATCCGAAAAGCCGTCTGCTTCAAGATCACCACCCTTAGGGCTGATGATCGTCACTTCGTATCCGGCTTCGGTGAATACCCAGTAGGGATGGGTCAACTCTGCCCACCAGAAGCCAACCGGCCAGTCAGTGGTGCTGGATGTGCCGGGGTTGGCGGCAATCATCAGGACTTTCTTTTTGGAGTAGGTATCAATAGATGCGGTCATTGTATGCCTCCTTTCAAGTGGTTTTCATTGAGGGATAGATGAAACGTGCGAGCGCGCGGGTCAGGCGCGGCATGATCAAGTAGGTCATCAGCAGAACTTGCAAAGTGACGGTGAGGAGCAAGCGCAAGACCATGGGCCAGCCCTCCATCAACGGTCCGAGTGTAATGTTCAGCAGCAGCACCAGCACAAAAACCACGGCAATCAGCACGAGTGCCATGCGGTGGGGCGAAGGTTGCGGAACCCTGGTTCCCTTGGGTGGATCGAACCAGAACTCGAGTCCTGTTAGCCGGTCCCACACGGCATCACCCTCGACTATCTCTGCGACGTCAGCCAGCGCGCGGGCGCGAAGTTCAGAGCCTTCGAAGTTTTGGAGGTCAGCGGGTGTTGCGAAGCGGAATATCGAAAGGTATTCGGGATTTCCCGTCGCCGGACGCTGAAAATCCGCGCCTAGATATCCGGGAAGTTCATGTGCCGCCGCGGTCAAGCGCGAAAGCCATGCTTCATAATCAGCCTCGCGTCCGGACTTGACCCTGCGGCGAACGATTACCGTAACAGGTGCGCTCATGCGTTCGCCACCGGCAATCTATACCAATCTGTTCTTGACTGTTGCCAAAGGTACCTGATGATCCGCTTGCCGACCGGCCCGTCGACCAGCCCAGCCGGAAAAAGCCAACGCCCAGCAGGGGTAACTTCCTCGAGAACACGCCTCCCGCAGGTTCCGCAAGAGACGCGGCGCGAGGCTGGAGAGGATTGATACCAAACCAGATTTTCGGCAACATCAAGGGCGACATTGGCGATCGGTGCTGCAACGAAAGCGTTGAAATTGCCATGAATCTTCCGACAGACTTCGCTATGGCGGGCAATCACGCGGGCTGAGTTGGTAGGCACACGGGAATGGATGCTGATGCCATAGCTGCGTTCCGTCGGTAGTTCACTCATTGGCGTCCTCCGAGAGTCTGATCTTGTTTCAGTGCTGCAGAGGCCCAGATGCCGATGGCGGCCAGCTTCATTCTATGAATTTCTATTTCATTGTTTCACTTTTCATGAGATATGCCGTATTCGTCAGGAACCAAAATGATAACTTAAAATGACTGATTTCAGTAATTCCGAACTCCGCCGCCTCGACCTCACTGTGTTATTGGTTTTCCTTGGGCTACTGCGACATCGCAAAGCGACAGACGTGGCGAAAGAACTTGGGCTCACGCAATCCGGTGTCAGTCAGGCGCTGAAACGGCTGCGCGACATCTTCGATGATGATCTGTTTTTGCGCCGCCCACACGGCATGGAACCAACAGCCATTGCCTTGGGTCTTGAGGCACCGGTGGCCGCTGCGGTGGAAGCAGTCCGGGGTGCACTTGGTCAGTCCAAGACTTTTGATCCGGCAAAAGCAACTGGAACCATTCGACTGGCTGCTCTAGATGTTGAGCAGGCCAGCATCTTACCAGTTCTAGTGCGTCAGCTGATCGCAACGGCGCCAGGATTGCAACTGTCGATGCTTCCGCTTTCGCGCCGACAAGCAATGGACGCACTGTCGGCTGGCGAAGTCGACCTCGCCGTCGGATTTTTTTGGAATGTCCCCGAAAGCCTGATTTCAGTGCCGTTACACCAACAAGGATTTGCTGTGGTCGGTCGCCCGGAGGTGTTAGGGAAGACGCCGGTCACCCTGGAGCGCTACACGAGCCTTACCCACATTCTGGTATCCCCCGCAGGCGACTTGACTGGAGTTGTCGATGACGCTTTGGGAGCCCTCGGCCTCAGCAGGCGCGTGGTTGCTTCGGTTCCCCAGTTCTTCCCTGCCCTCGCGGCTGTGGCGGAAACCGATTGCATTACAACGCTGCCGCACGGACTGGCCAAGCGCTATGCAACAATCCTTGGCCTTTCAATACAAGATCCCCCACTCGAATTGCGCAGTTTCACTGTTTCCGCACTCCGGCATCGCCGAAATGAACACGACCGGCGCATTCTATGGGTCTTGAAGACCATAAGTGAAAATCTTGACTAACAGCGCCGGCATCATCGACCCGACCAAGGTCGTGCGCGTGGCGCTGCAGGACGCGGCCTCGGTTGCCTCGCTCCTCATCACCACCGAAGCGATGATCGCCGAGAAGCCCAAGGACAAGGCCCCGATGGGCATGCCCCCCGGCGGCATGGGCGGCGGCATGGGCGGCATGGACTTCTAGGTCCAACGCTCAGCACAGGCTGAACAGACAGAACCCCGGCAGCGATGCCGGGGTTTTTATTTGGCAGGCAATTCAGGACATGTCGAAAGGCGCACCATCGAGAAGGCTGGCCCTATTTTCCAAACCTTTCGTCAAACGCGTAACCCGTTGCCCGCACGGTGCGGATGGGGTCGCTTTCGCGGCCGCGCACCAGCGACTTGCGCAGGCGGCCGACGTGGACATCGACGGTGCGTTCGTCAATTTCGCTGTTGCCGCCCCACACCTGGTCAAGAAGCTGGCCACGGGTGTAGACTCTGCCGGGGTGGGTCATGAGTTGCTCAAGCAAGCGAAACTCGGTGGGCGAGAGGTTGAGTTCGCGCTGGCCGCGATGGGCGCGCATCTTCAGCCTGTCCAGGACCAGATCGCCAGCCGACAGCTGCTCGGCCACGGCGGCGGGATTGAGCCGCCGCAAAATCGTCTTGATGCGGGCCAGCAGCTCCTGAACCGAGAAAGGTTTGACCATGTAGTCGTCGGCGCCGGTTGAAAGGCCGCGCACCCGCTCGCTCTCCTCGCTGCGGGCGGTCAACATGATGATCGGGATGGAGCGGGTTTCCTCGCGGCTGCGCAGGATGCGGCAAACCTCGACACCCGAGAGGCCGGGCAGCATCCAGTCGAGAATGATGAGCGCGGGTTGATCCTCGTCGACGATGCGCAAAGCATCTTCACCCAGTTCGGTCTCCATCACCCGATAGCCCTCGGCCTCGAGATTGTAACGGAGCAGAAGCCGGATTGGTTCCTCGTCTTCGATTACCAGTATGGTCGCGGCCACGGCGCTATCTCTCCTGCGGGTCCATCATGCTGGTGATGTCCTTCTTCGGCCGGCCTTCGCGCACGGTCCTGCCGTGCACGAGGTAGTAAATGTTCTCGGCAATGTTGGTGGCGTGGTCACCGATGCGCTCGAGGTTCTTGGCGCCGAACAAAAGATGGGTACACAGGCCGATGTTGCGGGGGTCCTCCATCATGTAGGTCAGGAGTTCGCGGAAGATCGAGTTGTAAAGAGCGTCAAGGTCCTCGTCGGACTTCCACACTTCCATGGCGGCGGCAGCGTCACGGCGGGCATAGGCATCAAGAACATGACTCAGCTCGCTCATCGCCAGGCTACCCATGCGGGACAGGCCGGTCGAGAGGCGGCGGGGCAGCGGCTCGGAAATCGCGTGGGTGCGCTTGGCGGTGTTCTTGGCAAGATCGCCGACGCGCTCGATGTCGGACGCGATGCGGATCGCCACCATGATCTCCCTGAGGTCAGAAGCCATGGGCTGGCGCTTGGCGATGGTGAGAATGGCCTTTTCGCCGACGTCGCGCTCCAGGTTATCGAGCACCTCATCGTTGCGGATCACTTCGTCCGCAAGGTGGAGATCACGGGTCGACAGGGCCTGCACGGCCTTGGCGAGCTGATCCTCGGCGATCCCAGCCATTTCCGCCAGCGTGGTGCGCAGGCTCGATATATCCTGGTCGTAGGCTTTGACGATGTGGTCGGTCATGTCGTTGTCCTTGCTCAGCCAAAGCGGCCGGTAATGTAGTCCTGGGTACGCTTGTCGGTTGGGCTTGTGAACATATCATCGGTGGTGCCGGCTTCCACCAGTACGCCCAAGTGAAAGAATGCGGTGCGCTGCGACACGCGCGCGGCCTGCTGCATGGAATGGGTGACAATGACGATGCAGTAGTTGGAGCGCAGCTCGTCGATCAATTCCTCGATCCTGGCGGTGGCGATGGGATCAAGAGCCGAGCATGGCTCGTCCATCAATATGACTTCCGGGTTCACGGCGATGGCCCGGGCGATGCACAGGCGCTGCTGCTGGCCGCCCGACAGGCTGGTGCCGGAATGGTTCAACCGGTCTTTCACTTCCTCGAAGAGGCCGGCCTTGCGCAGGCTCTTCTCGACGATTTCGGCGAGATCCGTCTTGCTGTCGGCAAGGCCGTGAATGCGGGGGCCATAGGCGACATTTTCGAAGATGGATTTCGGAAACGGGTTCGGCTTCTGGAATACCATGCCTACTCGCGAACGCAGGCCGACGACGTCGACATCGCGATCATAGATGTTCTTGCCGTCGAGCAACACCTCGCCGGTCAGCCGGCAGGATGAGATCGTGTCGTTCATCCGGTTGATGGCGCGCAGGAACGTAGACTTACCGCAGCCTGACGGCCCGATGAAGGCCGACACCATGCGATGCGGAATGTCGATCGACAGGTCGTTGATGGCGTGCTTGTCGCCATAGTAGATATTCACGTTGCGTGCCTGCACGCAGATATCCAAGTCCTGGCGGGAGAGGTTGAGCGAATTCATGTCGTTCATTTTTTTACCAGCGTCTTTCAAATCGCTTGCGAAGGTAGATGGCTACGCCATTGAGTGCAAAAAGCACGGCAATGAGCACGACAATGGCGCCCGCGGTTTTTGACTGATAGGTGATCTCCGGGAGATCGGACCAGAGGTAGATCTGCACGGGAAGTGCGGTTGCGGCGTCGGTCAGGCCTTTGGGAATGTCGGCGATGAAAGCCACCATGCCGATCATCAGGAGCGGCGCGGTCTCGCCGAAGGCGCGGGCCAGGGCCAGAATTGCGCCTGTCAGAATGCCCGGCAGGGCGACCGGCAGGATGTGGTGAAAGACCGCCTGCTGTTCGGAGGCGCCGACGCCAAGGGCTGCTTCCTTGATGGATGGCGGCACGGCACGCACGGCGGCACGGGTTGCAATGATGATGGTCGGCAGAACCAGCAGCGACAAGACGATGCCGCCGACCAGCGGGGCCGAACGCGGCATGCCGAAGAGGTTGAGAAAGATCGCCAGGCCGAGAAGGCCGAAGATGATCGATGGCACGGCGGCGAGGTTGTTGATGTTGATTTCGATAAGCTCGGTCCAGCGGTTCTTGGGCGCGAACTGCTCGAGATAGATTGCGGCGCCGACACCGACCGGCAGGCCAATCAGCATGGCAATGGCAGCGGCGTATAGCGAACCGATCAGGGCTCCGCGGAGGCCCGCGAGCTCCGGTTCACGGCTGTCGCCATTGGCGAAGAAGCGCCAGGCGAACTCCGCTTCGATCGGGGCGCGTTGGGCGAGGGCCTTCATCAAGTCCGGATCGGCGCCGGATGCTTCGATAGCCCTTGATAGAAAGGTCGGCGGTATCGGAGAGCAGCACGGCGACGGGAATGGTCTTGCCGGCCATTTCCGGTTTGGCCTGCAAAAGGGCGCGCAGCTCGTCGCCGGCGCCATTGGAGATGAGGGTATTCAATTTTTTCTTATCGGCGCGCGATGTCACCTCGGGAAACAAGGCCCGCAGACTTTCCTTCAGGGCGGCGCCGGTATCTTCGGCGCTGGCTGGCACCGTGACATTGATGACGGCGCGGTGCTGATAAAAGGCGGGGAGCGCCTTTGCGACGATGTCGGCAAGCAGGAAAGCCAGGAACGCGGCGGTGACGACAAGGGCTGCCGCACCATAGAACCGGAAGCGGCGCTCGGCGGAGTTGCGGCGGGCACGGTGGCGAGAATCAGTCATATTGTTCACGGTATTTCTTGACGACGCGAAGTGCTGCGAAGTTGAGGGCAAGGGTTATGAGGAACAGAAGAAGCCCCAGTGCGAAGGCCGACAAGGTCTTGGCTGAATCGAATTCCTGATCGCCCACCAGCAGGGTGGCGATCTGCACGGTAATGGTCGAGACGGCAGCCAGCGGATTAAGGCTGAGATTGGCTGCAAGACCCGCCGCCATGACAACGATCATGGTTTCGCCGACGGCCCGGGAGATTGCCAGCATGATGGCCGCAACGATCCCGGGAAGGGCCGCCGGGAAGACCACGCGCTTGATCGTCTCGGACTTGGTGGCACCCATGGCATAGGACCCGTCGCGCAGCGATTGCGGCACGGCATTGATGATGTCGTCGGAGAGCGAGGACACGAGCGGCACGATCATCATGCCCATGACCAAACCGGCGGCGAGTGCCGATTCGGAAGCGACGTCGAGGCCAATCGCCTGACCCAATGCCCGTATGGCGGGAGCAGCCGTAAGAGCGGCAAAGAAACCCAGAACGACGGTGGGGATTCCGGCCAGCATTTCCAACATCGGCTTCAGAATGGCGCGGGTTCGTGGGCTGGCATACTCCGCCATGTAGATTGCCGACAGCAGCCCGAGGGGCGTGGCAACGGCGACGGCGATCAAGGTGATGAGCAGAGTTCCGGCCAACAATGGCAGGACGCCGAAACTTGGCGGCGTTCCGGTCGGTGCCCATTTGGTGCCGAACAGAAAGCCGGAAACACCCACCTCGCGGAAGAACAGCCATGATTCGACCGCAACGGAGGCAAATATTCCGGCAGTCGTCAGGATTGCTACGGTCGAAGCGGCGACCAGCAGGACGGTCACCAGCTTTTCGAAAGCCGGGCGCGGATGGGTGAATTTCCCGGAAGCAATCACCAGGGCGGCGATGGCGGCGGTCAAGACTGCCGGTATCGCTGCGGCGAAAGGCGAAGATGTCCGCGCCGCAGTGATGGCAAGAAGTGCTGCAAGGCCAACGATCAAACCAAGGCTTGCCGGCAGCATGCCGTAGTAGTTGGCAGTTGACTGCAAACGGATACCTGTTCCGGCAAGCTGGCGGGCGCGGGCGCGACCCATGAAGTGGGCAATGCCGGCAGCAATAACCAGTGCCAGGAGGCTTGCAGCAATCATGTTCGGATCAGCTCCAACGACGCTCTACTCAAGGCTGAGAGGTCTGGGGACGGCCAGTTCATCCGTGGTCCACCCCCATCTCTCATGCGGTCACTTCAGGCCTTCGCCGGAAATGACGTCCAGATTGTGCGCGGCATCGCGGGCCTTTTCGGCTTCCTCGGCTGGCAGCGTCACCAGGCCCTTGTCGGCCAGATAGCCGTCTTCGCCGATCGCCGCTTCGGATACAAACTCGGCGATGAATTCCTTCATGCCGGGGATTGAAGCGACGTGCTGCTTCTTCATGTAAACAAACAAAGGCCTTGCCACCTTGTAGCTGCCATCAGCGACAGCCTCGTAGGTGGCTTGAACGCCATCAATGGCGATGTCCTTGACGGTATCGGCATTCTGCTCAAGGAAGGAGAAGCCGAAGATGCCGACGGCATCCGGGTTGGCCTGCAGCTTCTGAACGATCAGATTGTCGTTCTCGCCGGCTTCGACATAGGCGCCATCTTCGCGCACCGCCTTCCAAACGGCTTCAAAGGCCTTGGGATCGGCCTTCTTGAGGGCCTTCAGGCTGTCGAACGACTCCGCGCCCTTCTCAAGCACGAGCTCGGCGAAGCTGTCGCGGGTGCCCGAGGTTGGCGGCGGTCCCAGAACTTCGATCTTGGTTGCAGGCAGCGACGGGTCGATGTCGCTCCACATCTTGTTGGGGTTGGCCATCAGCTTGCCATCCGGCCCCGGAATGTCCTTGGCCAGGGCGAGGAACACCTGCTGCTTGGTCAGGCCGAAGTCCTTGGCGCCCTTGGCATGGGCCAGTGACAGGCCATCGAAGCCGATCTTCACTTCGACAATGTCGGTCACGCCATTTTCCTTGCAGGCGTCGAACTCGCTCTTCTTGATGGCGCGAGAGGCGTTGGTGAAATCAGGCTTGTCCTCGCCCAGTCCGGAGCAGAACAGCTTGAAGCCACCGCCGGTGCCTGTCGATTCGACGACTGGCGTCTTGCCCGAGGTCTTTCCGAAGGCTTCGGCGACCGCCGTGGTGAAGGGATAGACGGTCGAAGAACCGACGATGCGGATAGTGTCGCGGGCGGCAATCGCTTCACTTGAGGCAATCGCCAGAAGGCTGGCGGCGATGAGGGCTCGTTTCATTTTCAAATATCTCCTGTCCTTGTGACGGAGCCGCTTCTATGGCGGGCACGCAACACTTTTGCGACACCTCGGTTACAACCGTATGACAATACAAGATATTGAAATATCGCTATTTTTCGACCGGTAGGCTGACGGCGAAACAGCTGCCCTGGCCGAGATCAGAGGAAATCGACAACTTGCCACGGTGGCGGTTGACGATATGCTTGACGATCGCCAGCCCAAGACCTGTGCCGCCGCGCATCCGGCTGTCCTGGACATTAACTCGGTAGAAACGCTCGGTGAGCCGGGGAATATGATGGGCAGCGATGCCGGGTCCGAAGTCGCGAACTTCCACCACCGCCCTATCGCCTTCTCTGCGGCCTTCGACTTCAACGCGTTTGCCGCTTGCACCATACTTCATGGCGTTTTCAATGAGGTTGTGCATGACTTGCAGCAACTCCGCAGGATCACCATTCACCGGCAGCGGCTGCCGCAAGTCCAGCTCGATCAAGCAGCCCGTTTCCTTTGCTATGGGCGACAGCAGTGCCGCCGCCTGGCGCGCCACATCGGCAAGGTCGGCATGGCTGGCTGGCAGGACATGTTCGCTGATCTCGATCCGGCTCAGGGACAGAAGATCGTCAATAAGCCGCGACATGCGCTCGGCCTGGACCTTCATCACTCCAAGGAACTTGTCGCGGGCAGCCACATCATCCCTCGCCGAGCCTTGCATGGTTTCAATGAAACCAGAAAGCGTCGCCAATGGCGTGCGGAGTTCGTGACTGGCATTGGCCACGAAGTCCGACCGCATGCGCTCAATCTGCTGTTCGCGCGTTTTGTCCCAGAATGTGATGAGAACGAATTCAGTGCCGGCGACCGGCGCTACATGCACTTCATAGGTGCGTGGATTGCTGCCATGCAGAGTCTGACTGACGGTGGAAATCTCTTGGTTTCGCGAAGCGTCGCGAATGGCCTGGCCAATGGCGGGGGCGCGCAAGAACATCACAATGTTTTCGCCGGCCGGATCCGCCGCGAACGACTGGCGCGCAAATTGGTTGCCATGGAACACGGCGCCGGCACCATCGGCCAGAAGTGCCGGTATCGGCAAGGCATCGAGTATCGAACGCAGCTGTTGCATGGGTTCTTCTGGCAAGAATTGGCTGGTATGGCAACTCACCGGGTTGCATCGTTTGTCACCCGGTTTCAGACGATTTCCAAATGGCGAAGTAGCAAAGTGCTTGCCGTTACGCTCATGATGGATGCGTTCTGCAATGCCGTGCGAACGATACTGCAAGTGTCCAGCGGGCAAATGCGATCAAAATTTTGAGCGTATGAGTGTCCAGCTGTCATGCGAATGAAGGGGCTTGCAAATCTCACAAAGCTTTGTCACCCTCAATTATCGGTTGGAATGGCTCGATAGTGTGCCACTGCCGGAAAGCATATCGGGAGGATTGAATGCGGACTTTGATGAAGTTTGCTGTGGCGCTGGTGGCCTGGATGGGCTTGACGCTGACAAGTGCCTTGGCTCAATCGACAGTGTACGCTGCGGGTGACAGCACCTCGGGCACTTACTTTGATTACATGAAGACAGTCTATGCGCGGGCTGGCAATCCTGAAATCGCCCAGCTGCCACTTACAAGCTTCGACAAGAATTTTGAATTGCACCCGATGGCAGCCGAGAGCTGGACCCAGTCCGCCGACGGCTTGGTCTGGACCTTCAAGCTGCAAAAAGACCTGGTGTGGAGCGACGGCCAGCCGCTGAAGGCCAGCGACTACCTGTTCGCCATGCAACGCGCCGCAACGACCGGCTATGACTTTGCCTGGTATTGGGGTTATGCCGGCGCCATCAAAAACTGGGGCCCGGTCACCGAAGGCAAGGCTGATGTGTCAACGCTCGGCATTAAGGCAATTGACGACAACACCCTTGAAGTGACGACCGAAACACCGAAGCCCTATCTGCCCGGCGTTGTCAGTCTCTGGTATCCAGTTCCGAAACATGCCTTCGACAAGTATGGCGACGAATATGCAGCCAAGGTCGAGACACTGGTTACTTCCGGCCCCTTCATGGTCGAGAGCTGGGAGAAATCGAACAACTCCATGGTGCTGGTGAAGAGCCCAACCTACAAGGGTCCGTGGCAGCCCAAGGTCGACAAGTTGGTGATTGACCCATCGCTCGGGGCACCCGAAGTTGGCCTGCCTGCGTTCATGGCCGGCGAAGCTGACTTCTCGTTCCTGAATACCGGACAGGTGCCTTTTGTCGACAAGCGCTTCCCTGGACAAATCAGCAAGAACGCGGTTTTTGCAACGTCTTACCTGTCGTTTGATCTAGAGAAGGCGCCCTTCGACAATCTCGATGTCCGCAAGGCGCTGTTCTATGCGATCAACCGCGATGAAATGACGTCAACGGTGCTCAAGGATCTGGCGATCCCCGGCAAGTCGTTGCTGCCACCGGGCTACCCTGGGTACAGCGAAGCCATCACCAGCCAAGCCGTTTTGGATTTGGCCAAGGCCAAGGAACATCTGGCGAAGGCGGGTTATCCTGATGGCAAGGGCTTTCCGGAAGTCGAGATCTGGTATCGCGACCAAGGTGGCTACAACGGTGCGATCACCGCGCCGATGCTGCAGTATCTGCAGGCCCAGTTCAAACAGAACCTCGGCATCACCATGAACATCAAGGTGATGCCAACCAAGGACTGGATGGCCGGACTCTTGGAGCGCAAGAACAACCTGTTCCTTGCGCCATACGAGTATGACTATATCGATCCGTCGAATTTCTATGGCATCTTCTTCAATGGCGGCCGCCACCATCACAAGGTGAAAGCCTATGACGATCTCGTCGCGGCCGCTGACAAGGGTGCGACGTGGGAAGAACGCTCGAAACTCTATCAGCAAGCCGAACAGGTGCTGATCGACAACGTGTCGTTTGTTCCACTTGTTCATCCGATCACCGTTGCCGTAGTGGGCAAGTCACTGACGGGCGAGGGAACGACGCCCAACAAGCTTGGCTTCACGCCACTGCGCCAGTTGGGCCTGTATTTCTACACGCACGTCGAAAAGAAATGACGAGACACTTGCGCCTCCCGGCACATGCCGGGGGGCGTATTCGCTTCGCGCACCGCGACGCCTGAACCTGAGATCGCCCATGCGGCTCGTCGACATTCACAATCTCTCTGTCCATTTCCCCCAAGATGAAGGCATCGTGCAGGCAGTGCGCGGTGTAACGCTGCATCTCAATGAGGGCGAAAGCCTGGGCATCGTCGGGGAGTCCGGTTCCGGAAAGTCCGTGACATGCATGGCCCTGCTGCGCCTGCTGCGGGAGCCGCCTGCCAAGATCACCGCGGAAAAAATAATCTCGCCGGCGAGGACATGTTGAAGGCCGACCGCCGGAAACTCGCATCGCTCCGGGGCCGTGTGGCGGCCATGGTGTTTCAGGATCCGATGACGGCATTTGATCCGGTGTTCACCATCGGACATCAAATCATCGAAACCATCCTCGCCCACCGCGCCATGCCGAAGGCTGACGCAAAGGTGGAAGCCATCTCACTGCTGGCTAAAGTTGAAATCAAAAATCCCGCCGCCATACTCGAAAGCTACCCTCACCAACTCTCCGGCGGCATGTTGCAGCGGGCGATGATTGCCATGGCACTGTCGTGCCGTCCGCAGGTGCTGGTTGCCGATGAACCGACAACGGCTCTTGACGTCACCATTCAGGCGCAAATTCTGCAGCTGATCAAAAACCTGCAAACGGAATTCGGCATGGGGCTGGTGATGATCACCCATGATCTCGGCGTCATCGCCGAAACAGTTGATCGCGTGGTGGTGATGTATGGCGGCCGGGTGATGGAAGATGGCCCGGTACAGGCGATTTTCGATGAGCCAGCTCACCCCTACACCAAGGCACTGCTCCGCTCCATTCCCGGGCAGACGCCAGGACGCCATCGGTTGACGGAGATCAGCGGTGCCTCGCCCAGCCCTGTCCATCCACCATCCGGATGCCCCTTTCACCCGCGCTGCGGGCTGGCCGACGCAAAATGCCGGAGACTCCGGAATTCACGTCCATTGGCAACAATCGCAACGCTGCGTGCTGGAGCCTGCAATGACCGCGGCGTTGGAACTGCGCGGCCTCAACAAGTCGTTTTACCTGAAAACCAAGGGCGGGTTGTTTCCGAGTTTCACGGCGATCAACGCCGTACGGGATGTCAATCTTGTGCTTCCCAAAAACAGCATCGTGGGCCTGGTGGGCGAGTCAGCTTCCGGCAAATCGACAACCGGAATGCTGGCCATGCGGTTGCTGGAGCCAACGGCAGGTCAGATCATCGTCGATGGCGCCGACATCACGAAACTCGATCACGCTGCCCTGAAACCTTTTCGCCGGAAGATGCAGGTGGTGTTTCAGGACAGTTCTGCCGCCCTCGATCCGATGATGACCTTGTCGCGAATCGTCGCCGAGCCTTTGCACATCCGCGGTATCGGAACATCCTCGGAGCAGAGTCCGGCGGCCCTCGCGATGCTCGAACGCGTGGGGCTCGACCGCCGCTATGGCGGGCGTTATTCACATGAACTGTCGGGCGGCCAGCGCCAGCGTGTTGCCATTGCGCGGGCCCTGATCCTGAAGCCCACGGTTCTGGTGGCGGACGAGCCTACCTCGGCACTCGATGTTTCAGTCAAAGCCCAGATCATCAATCTTCTGCTCGACCTGCAAAAGGAGCGCGGCCTGTCGATCCTGTTCATCAGCCATGATCTCAGCGTCGTGCGGGCGTTGACCGATGAAGTCGCTGTCATGTGCGATGGCCGCATCGTCGAACGCGCCGCCACTGAGTCGATTTTCACAGACCCCCGGCACCCCTACACGCAGGCTTTGCTTGAGGCGATCCCGGTGCTAAACCCGCGGCTTCGCCGGACGAGAACATTCCTGAGCCGCGAGCAAATCAACAGCGCGATACCGCGGTTGCGGGTACAAGATCTTGCGGCAACGACGGAGCCCAAACCTGAGCCGCAACTGGTCGCCATCGGAACCAATCACCATGTGGAGGCGATTGTCACATGATCAGATACATCGCAGGCCGATTACTCGCCATCATCCTTACATTTCTTGTGGTGTCGGTCATCATTTTCCTGATGATGCACGCCGTGCCCGGCGGTCCCTTCGACGGCAACGACATGCCGGTTTCAGATGCCGTCAAAGAAAAACTGAATGCCAACCTCGGTTTGGACAAGCCCCTCTACGTTCAGTACTTCAAGTACATGTGGGGCGTGCTGCATTTTGACTTTGGCGTGCCGTTTCAAAGCCCTGGCGAAACCGTTCTGGAACTGTTGGCCCGCGCCTGGCCGCCCAGCCTCATCCTTG